>NZ_JABAGQ010000002.1 GCF_012844225.1 Rhodococcus sp. 105337 | reverse complement strand
CGGCGAGGGAGCGACACGCCGCGGACCTGGCCGGATGCGCTCAGCCGATTCCCACCACTTCCCGGGACTTACCCGAGTCCCGCACCGAGAGCCAGGAGCCACGGCGCGCCGACGAGGATCGGATCGAGCCACTGGTGGGACTTGTCGACTCGCGTGCTCTTCGCACGCTCCGCCGGTCCGTTATGGGTGAACTCCGCCCGGACTCCCGTTTCCGTCACCGGGTTGTCCGGTCGCCCGGAAACGAAGGAACGCAGATGCGACTCGACCGCGTCGACACGATCGGCACCGAGCAGCAGGAGCCAGTGCGCGGCACGGCCTTCACTGAAACGGCGGTAGGCGTACTTGCGGATCATTCCGGACAGGCCCTTGGGCGGGCACGCCGTGCCGAAGACCGGGGTGACGAAGGCATGCTCGACGGATCGTTCCCGTGGCCACCTCTCCTCCTGTCGCTCGGGGAAGGTCCATCGCGCACCCGATGCCTCGGGGTCGAAGCGCTCTTTCGGTACCGACGGACGGTCCGCGGGATCGATGTCCACACCCCATCCGGGAATACGTGCGCGCAACGCATCGGCGTCCGGCGGCTGTGGCGCGCTCGGGACGTAGGCGGTCGGAAGTTCGTGTTCTGCCATCACGCAGCCCTCTCATCCGGCATCCGGCACGATGACCGGCTTGATGCACTCGTCGAGTTTCGCGGAGAAGATGTGGAATCCCTCGGCGATGTGTTCCAGCGGAATCCTGTGCGTGACAAGCTCGTTGGGCTTGATGTAACCGTTGCGAATATGTTCGAACAAACGCGGCCACTGGCGTTTGACCGGGCACTGATTCATCCGCAGCGTCAAACCCTTGTTCATCGCGTCGCCGAATTTGACGGCACTGAACATCGGCCCGTACGCCCCCATGACCGAGACCGTTCCGCCCTTGCGGACCGAGTCGATCGCCCAGTTCAATGCGATAGGTGATCCACCCTGCAACTTGAACTTCGCCGACGTCACGTGCTGGAGGAAGTTGCCGTCGGCTTCCGCGCCTACCGCATCGATGACCACATCGGCCCCGAGATAGTCGGTGGCCTTCTTCATCTGCACGACGATGTCGTCGTATTCCGCGAAGTTGTAGGTCTCGGCGTGAGCGAAGGTGCGTGCTTTCTCGAGTCGATACTCGAGGTGGTCGATCACGATGACTCGGCCGGCGCCCATGAACCACGAACTCTTCGCGGCGTACAGCCCTACCGGGCCGGCCCCGAAGACCACGACGGTGTCGCCCTCGGTGATGTCACCCAACTGGGCACCGAAATAGCCTGTCGCCAGCGCGTCGGTGCACATCAGCGCGTCTTCGTCGTCCATCCATTCCGGGATCGGTTCGGGCCCGACGTCGGCGAACGGCACTCGCACGAATTCCGCCTGGCCTCCGTCGTATCCGCCGCAGGTGTGCGAGTAGCCGTAGATGCCGCCCACTGCCGTGGCATTCGGATTGACGTTGTGGCAGTTGGAATACAGCCCGCGTGCACAGAAGTAGCAGGATCCGCAGTACACGTTGAACGGCACCATCACCCGGTCTCCGGGCGTCAGATTGCGGACCGACGGCCCGACCTCGTGCACCACGCCGATGAACTCGTGACCGAAGGTCATCCCGACACGCGTGTCGGGCATCATGCCGTGGTACAGGTGCAGGTCCGAACCGCAGATAGCCGCTCTCTGCACGCGCACGATCGCATCGTTCGGGTGCTCGATACGCGGGATGTCCTTCTCTTCCACCCGGATCTTGTAGGGCCCTCGGTACACCATCGCTTTCAAGTCGCCTCCCGGGTCTCCTCGTGGTTCGTGGCACGCGGGTACCCCCTCGGATACGTCCGATGCACGACCGGGCCGATCAGTTCCGGGGAGATCTCACGATCTCGGAGGTTTGGTCGCGTTTCGCGGTGGTACCTCCCCACCCCAGGACTCAGAAGTCCCGACACGAAAGGGAGAGAATTGTTCCGTCACACAGATCACCTCCAGTTCGACGTCAAACCCGAGAAGCCCGATCCCGTCTACGCCCGCAAACTCCAAGAACTCATCGGCGGCGCATACGGCGAAATGACCGTCACCATGCAGTACCTGTTCCAGGGATGGAACTGCCGGATGCCCGGCAAGTACAAGGACATGATCATGGACGTCGCCACCGAAGAAATCGGCCACGTCGAAATGATCGCCACCATGGTCGCCCGGTTCCTCGAAGGCGCACCGGCCACCGAATCGACCAAGAACGCCGCCGCCGACCCCGTCGTCGCGGCCGTGCTCGGCGGAATGGACCCGCAACAGGCCATCGTCTCCGGCGGCGGACCGACGCTGTCGGACAGCAACGGTGTGCCCTGGAACGGACGGTTCATCGTCGCGAGCGGCAACCTGCTCGCCGACTTCCGGGCCAACGTCGCTGCCGAAGCGCAGGGCCGGGTACAAACCGCGCGTTTGTATCACATGACCGACGATCCGGGTGTCAAGGACATGCTGAAGTTCAACCTGGCGCGCGATACGTACCACCAGAATCTGTGGCTCGCGGCGATCGAGGAACTGCAGGCCGACGGGATCGAGCCGTCCCCGATCGCACCGAACGCGTTGTTCGACGAGGAGCATTCCGAACATGCCACGAGCTTGTGGCATCTGTCGGACGGTGTCGCGTCGGATCAGGGCCGGTGGGCGCACGGTACCGGTCCCGACGGGTCGACGCCGATGTCGTTCCTGGCCGATCCGGTTCCGCTCGGTGATGTGGCCAGTGCGCCGCCGCCGGATCCGAAGCTGTATGCGACCTATGACGGGTCGCAGGGTGAGCCGCGTTCGGCTGCGCTGGGCACGGAGAAGGGGCTGATGGGCAAGATGAAGGACGCCCTCGATCCCGAAACGCCCTGATCTGTTGACCTGCGCGCGGGCCCGCGTCCTCCGGGACGCGGGCGCGCCGTTGTCGGAACGCTCCCCACATGTGAAGGCAGGCATGTGAAGACCCCGCCGACGCAGGCGCCGACGGGGTCCTCCCGGAAGGTTCGCAACACGTGGCCGACTGCGAACCGGGCACGGTGACCACTTTCGTGGCCAACCCCGGATAACCGGACGGCACGGACTCAAACAGTCACAACGCGGAGCGTCGAACTTTCACTGCACCGAAGTCTCAGTGCCCGAAGTTTCAGTGCCCGAAGTTTCAGTGCCCGAAGTTTCAGTGCACCGAGGACGTCTTCTTCCGCTTCGGAATCAGGTGCATCACCAGGACCACCAGTGCCCCGAGAACGAGTCCGACGAGGGCCGAGACCACGGTCCCGGAAGTCCAGGACAGGACACCGCCGAACCCGCCGTGGACGAGTTCACCGAACCAGTGCTCGAGATCGTGAAGCCGGTCGGCGGGCCAATGGAATCCGGCCTCGCCGACATTGATGATCAGGATGTGCCCGCCGACCCACAGCATCGCGGCGATCCCCACGACGGTGAGCACGGCCATCACCTTCGGCATCGCGGCGACGAGTCCCCGGCCGACCCGGCGAGCGAACGACGACTGCCGCTGGGCGAGCGACAGTCCCACGTCGTCCATCTTCACGATCAGCGCGACCACGCCGTACACCAGCGCGGTGATGAGGAGCGCCACGACGATCAGAACCATCAGCCTGGTGAGGAACGGTTCGGACTCGACCGACGACAGCGAAATCACCATGATCTCGGCGGACAGGATCAGATCGGTCCGGATGGCTCCGTTGACCATGGTCTTTTCGAGTTCCGGTCCGGACTTGGGTGCGTCCGCGGCCTCGTCCTCGTGATGGCCCCCGGTGAGGGCCTCGTAGACCTTCTCCGCTCCCTCGTAGCACAGGAACAGGCCGCCGGCGATGAGCAGGTACGGCAGCGCTTGCGGCAGGAACTGGCTGAGGATCATCGCCACCGGGAGGATGATCAGGAGCTTGTTGCGGATGGAACCGATCGCGATCTTGCGAATGATCGGCAGTTCGCGATCCGGGCTGAATCCGTGCACGTAGCGGGGAGTGACCGCGGTGTCGTCGACGACCACTCCCGCGGCCTTGACGCTCGCGCGACCGGCCGCTGCGCCGACGTCGTCGATGGACGCCGCTGCTGCTTTCGCGAGCGCCGCGACGTCGTCCAGCAGGGCGACGAGACCACCAGCCACGGGAAACCTCCACAGTTCGGTCGATCGAGCGACGCGCGGTCGCGGGTCGACCTTCAAACGGTAGCCGATCGCCCGCCCGGCCCGACAGCCCGTCGGTACGTAGCCGGACGAGTGACAACCGCTCCACCTCGAGAAGAACCGGAACGGCGCCGACGACAGCGGGCGCCACACCCGAAGGTGTGGCGCCCGCTGTGGACTATGAACTCGCTCAGTGCTTCTCGGGACCGATGTGGTACTCGAACACCAGGCCGGCCGACGCCGCGAGGATCAGCACCACGGCACCCGCGATCATCCAGGGCTGGAAGAACGCCAGCGAGATGGCGGCGAAGGATGCCGACGCGGCCAGCAGGATGGGCCAGAAGCTGCCCGCGCTGAAGAATCCGAGGTCGCCGGCGCCATCGCTGATCTCGGCATCCTCGTAGTCCTCGGGGCGAGTGTCGAGACGCCGAGCCACGAACCGGAAGTACGTTCCGATGATGAGGGTCAGTCCGGCGGAGAGCACGATGCCGGTGAGACCCGCCCACTCGATGCCCGTACGGGACAATCCTGTGAAGGTTCCGTACACGATCGCGACGAGCACGAAGAACACCGTCGTCACTTCGAAGAGCTTGGCTTCGATTTTCATATCAGCACTTGTCCTTGTCGATGAAAGGCGAAGAGACGGGTCACTCGCTGGCGCCGGATGCGGAACGGTCGGTGCGATCGGTCTTGAACGGGACCGTCGACGTGGCGACGGGGCTCTGGCCGATGGCCTCGAGTGCGGCGGCGTTGGACAGACCCTGTCCGCCGTCCTCGACAGGCTTACGAAGGTCGATGAAGCGTGCGAAGTCCTCGGGGCTCACCGCGCGGACCTCGAAGTTCATCATCGCGTGGTAGGTGCCGCACATCTCCGCGCAGCGACCGACGAAGGCGCCCTCACGCTCGATCTCCGAGATCTGGAAGACCGGGTCGGAGTTGTTCTGGATCGGGTTCGGGTTCACGTCACGCTTGAACAGGAACTCGGGGACCCAGAACGAGTGGATGACGTCCGACGACGCGAGGTAGAACTCGATCCGCTTGCCGGTCGGGAGGACCAGGACGGGAACCTCGTTGCTGGTGCCGATCGTCTCGATCTTGTCGTAGTGCAGGTAGGACAGGTCTTCGACCGGGGCACCGTGGATCGGGCCGAGTTCGGCGTGCGCATCCTCCGCATTGGGGATGTCGATCTGCACTGCTTCCTCGGCGGCCTCGTCGATGCCGTTGTACGGCTGACTTCCGTCCTGGAGGTCGATCGAGCGGTAACCGAACTTCCAGTTCCACTGGAAACCGGTGACGTCGACGACGACGTTGGGGTTGTCTTCCTTCTCCAGGACGTAGTTCTGCACCACGACCGTGAAGTAGAAGAGGACACACACAGCAACGAACGGCGCCGCCGTGTACGCGAGCTCGAGCGGCACGTTGTATGCCGTCTGCCGCGGGAACTCCGGGGAGTCCTTCCGTCGCCGGTAGGCGATGATCACCCAGAAGGTGAGGGCCCACACGAGAATTCCCATGACGAGGGCGGCGACAACCGACCACGTCCACAGGTCACGCATACGCTCGGCTTGGGGGGTCACGCCCTCCGGCCAGCCGAAACGAAGGACTTCTTCGCTCGAACACCCGGTCAGCACCAAGGCTGCAATGCCGAGTGATGCTGCGAGCCCGAACCGCCGAAGGATCCGACCTTGCGCCACGTTCACGCCTTCCTGATCGCTGCAATTTCAGTAGGGCACACCAAGAGGGCCAGCCCAATTACTACGCAGCGTAGACCAAACCCGGCCGCTATCCATCCTCGGGGCACGAAGAAAGTGTCGCGCCTGGGGATTCGCCCGGAACGTACCGACGTGACGACGGTTTTTGCGCGGTGCCGCCCGCTCGCCCTCCCGGCTGTCTGCGGCATACTCCAAGGGAACAACGACGAACGTCGGCGAACAGTTCCCACGGCCCTGAGCGGTGGTCGCCGGCTGGTTCGCTTCTGACACCCCGAACGGAATGAGGTACCGAACGCGTGTGCGGCTTGCTCGGGTTTCTGACCACCGACGGCACCAGCGACGAGGCCGTCGCCCAGGTGGCGTCCGCAATGCACTGCCTCCGGCATCGCGGCCCGGACGAACACGGCACCTGGAATGATGCCGATCTCGTCTTCGGGTTCAACCGACTGTCGATCATCGACATCGCCCATTCGCATCAGCCTCTGCGCTGGGGGCCTCCGGAGCAGCCCGACCGGTATGCCCTGACCTTCAACGGCGAGATCTACAACTATCTCGAACTGCGCAAGGAACTCGCCGACGAGTTCGGGGCGACGTTCGAGACCGAAGGCGACAGCGAGACCATCGTCGCGGCGTACCACCACTGGGGCGCCGAGGCCGTGCGCCGCCTGCGCGGAATGTTCGCGTTCGCGATCTGGGACACCGTGAACCGTGAGCTGTTCCTGGCACGCGACCCGTTCGGCATCAAGCCGCTGTTCCTCGCGACCGGCACCGCCGGCACCGCGTTCGGCAGCGAGAAGAAGAGCCTTCTCGAACTGGCCGACCTGATCGGCATCGGTACCGAACTCGATCCGCGGGCAGTGGAGCACTACACGGTCCTGCAGTACGTGCCCGAGCCCGAATCGCTCCACAAGGAGATCCGCCGGCTCGAGTCGGGTTGCTACGCGCGACTGACCCCGGGAGCGGAGCCCGAGATCACGCGGTACTTCGAACCGACCTTCCCGGTGCGGCCCTTCGCGGCAGGCCGCGAGCAGGATCGCTACCGCGAGATCGCCGACGCGCTCGAGGATTCTGTCGCCAAGCACATGCGCGCGGACGTGACGGTGGGTTCGTTCCTGTCCGGTGGCATCGACTCCACCGCCATTGCGGCTCTGGCGATGCGCCACAATCCGAACCTCATCACGTTCACGGCCGGCTTCGAGCGGGAGGGATATTCGGAGGTCGACGTGGCCGCCGAGTCCGCCGCCGCGATCGGTGCGCGCCACGTGGTGCGGGTCGTCTCCCCCGCCGAGTTCGCCGCGGCCATTCCCGAGATCGTCTGGTACCTCGACGACCCTGTCGCCGACCCGGCGCTGGTGCCGCTCTGGTTCATCGCCAAGGAGGCCCGCAAGCACGTCAAGGTGGTGCTCTCGGGCGAGGGCGCCGACGAACTGTTCGGCGGTTACACGATCTACCGGGAGCCGCTGTCGCTGCGACCGTTCGAGTTCCTGCCTCCGGCGCTGCGCCGCGCCGCAGGCAGACTGTCCGACCGTATTCCCGAGGGAACCCGGGGCAAGAGCCTGCTGCATCGCGGGTCGATGCCGCTCGAGGAGCGCTACTACGGCAACGCGCGGAGCTTCAGCGACGCGCAACTGCGGTCGGTGCTGCGCGAGTTCCGGCCCGAGTGGACGCACCAGGACGTCACCGCGCCCATCTATGCGCGGTCGGTGGGCTGGGATCCCGTCGCCCGCATGCAGCACCTGGACCTGTTCACGTGGCTGCGCGGCGACATCCTCGTCAAGGCCGACAAGATGACCATGGCGAATTCCCTCGAGCTGCGCGTCCCGTTCCTCGATCCCGAGGTGTACCGCGTGGCGTCGCAGGTCCCGCTGGACCAGAAGATCACCAAGGACACCACCAAGTACGCGCTGCGTAAATCGCTCGAGGGCATCGTCCCGTCCCATGTCCTGCACCGCGCGAAGCTCGGGTTCCCGGTGCCGCTGCGGCACTGGCTCGCCGGCACCGAGCTGTTCGACTGGGCGCATCAGGTGATCGCCGAGTCCGGCACCGACCACCTGATCGACAAGGCCGCGGTGACGAAGATGCTCGACGACCATCGCGTCGGCACGGTCGACCACAGCCGCCGGCTGTGGACCGTGCTGGTGTTCATGATCTGGCACGGCATCTTCGTCGAGGAGCGCATCGTTCCGCAGATCCAGGAACCGGCGTACCCCGTCGAGGTCTAGGCACCACACGCACCAAGACAGACGGTCGTGGCCACTCCGCCGAGCGGAAGTGGCCACGACCGTCTGTTGTCGTTCCGAGGGCCGGAGCCCGGTGAACTAGAGGATGGCGGCGATGTCGTCCGCGGCAGCCGCACCGTAGGCGTCGGCGAGACGCTTGAGCGCATCGGCCCGGTCGAAGGTCCACTCCTGCGTCCCGGTGGTCTCGAGGACGTGCACCGCGACCAGCGAGCCGAGTTGCGCGGCACGTTCGACACCCAGTCCTGCGCGGTGGGCGACGAGGAAGCCCGCACGGAAGGCGTCGCCGACGCCGGTCGGGTCCACCTTCGCGCGGTCCGGGACCACGCCGACGTGCACCCAGTTGCCGTCACGGTCGACGATGTTCGCGCCGTTGCCGCCGAGCGTGGTGATCCGCATGCCGACCTTGGCGCCGATCTCGTCCTCGGTCAGACCTGTCTTCTGCTGGAGCAGTCCCCACTCGTATTCGTTGGTGAACAGGTACTCCGCGCCCTCGATGAGCTCGGCGGCCTGCTTGCCGTCGAGGCGCGCGAGCTGCTGGGAGGGGTCCGCGACGAACGGGACGCCGAGCCGGCGGCACTCCTCGGTGTGGCGGATCATGGCGTCGGGGTCGTTGGCGCCGATCAGCACGAGGTCGACTCCGTGTTGTGCCACGACATCCGCGATCGAGATCTCGCGGGCCTCCGACATCGCACCCGGATAGAACGACGCGATCTGCGCCATGTCCTCATCGGTCGTGCACACGAACCGAGCCGTGTGCGCGGTCTCGGAGACATGCACGGACGCGCAGTTCACGCCGTGGTTCTCCAGCCAGCCGCGGTACTCGGCGAAGTCCGCGCCGACCGCGCCGACGAGCACCGGAGAACCGCCGAGCACACCCATCGCGAACGCGATGTTGCCGCCGACACCACCTCGCCGGACGACGAGGTCGTCCACCAGGAAGCTCAGCGAGATGTGTGCGAGCTGGTCGGCGAGCAACTGTTCGGCGAACCGGCCGGGGAAGCGCATGAGGTGATCGGTGGCAATGGAGCCGGTCACAGCGATGGTCACGTGGCTGTACCTTTCCGCAGGAATCGGGACGATGAGGCACTCGGGACGAGGCCGTAGCGCCCTCACGGTACCCGGAGACACGAGAGGGCCCCGGTGCTCTCGCACCGAGGCCCTCTCGAGACCGACTCAGTTGAACGAATCACCGCACGCGCACGAACCCGTGGCGTTCGGGTTGTCGATCGTGAAGCCCTGCTTCTCGATGGTGTCGACGAAATCGATCGCCGCACCTTCGACGTACGGAGCGCTCATACGGTCCACAGCGAGCTTGACGCCGGCGAAGTCCTTGATCAGGTCGCCGTCGAGACTGCGATCGTCGAAGAACAACTGGTATCGAAGACCGGCGCAGCCGCCGGGCTGCACGGCGATACGCAGTGCGAGGTCGTCACGGCCCTCCTGATCGAGAAGTGCCTTCGCCTTGGAGGCGGCGGCCTCGGTCAGGACGACGCCGTGAGTGTCGGTTTCTTGCTGCACAGTCATGGGCGCTCCCTGTATTTCGTGTCGGACCTGTGGTTCGTGTCGGACCCGGATGCCTCAACGGTACCGCGCCCGGATGTATTCCCCGTGAACGAGTCGCGCAACACAGTGGTATTGCAGCCTGGTTTACCCGTTCTCGCGAATATCCCATAGCCTGGAAGGGTGAAGTTGCTACGCCGCGGCGGTTCCGACGAGTCCGCCGACCACGAGGTTCCCGTGCCCGAGGCCCTGCCCGACGGGGAGGCTGTCGCCGCCGCCCCGAAGGTCACCACCGGCAAGGGCCGCCCGACGCCCAAGCGCCGAGACGCCGAAAGTCGCCGTCGCGGCCCGGTCGCCCCGGCCCCGATGACGGCGAAGGAAGCGCGCGAGCGGCGCAAAGCCGCACGCAAGTCGCAGTCGAAAGACCAGCGCAAAGCCGCTGCAGCCGAGCGTCGCGCGGCCGCATCCGAGCGCCGTAACCGGATGCTCGCCGGCGAAGAGAAGTTCCTGCTTCCCCGCGACCGGGGCCCGGAGCGCGCGTACGTGCGCGATCTCGTCGACAGCCGCCGCAACCTCGTCGGCCTCTTCATGCCGCTCGCGCTGGTGCTCATCATGTCGATGTTCCTCGGCCCCGTCGTGCAGCAGTACGTCACGCTGGCGATGTTCCTCCTGATGCTGCTGATGGTGATCGAGGGGATCTACCTCGGCCGTCTCGTGAACAGGAAGGTCCGCGAGCGTTATCCCGACTCCGCCCAGGGCGGATTCGGGCTGGGCTGGTACGCGTTCGTCCGCGCGTCGCAGATCCGCAAGCTCCGCGCGCCGCTCCCCCGGGTCAAGCCCGGCGACGCCGTCTAGGAATCTTCGCCCGCTCGGCACACATCGTGGTTTTCGGCCGCGGCCCGCTCGTCCTCGGACAATTCGGGCTGCGGCCGATTCGTCTCTCCGGGCCGGAAGGCGTTGGTCCGCCACCAGGCCCGCGCCACCCACCGGGGCCGCGCAGCCGGGAGGAACCGGCCGATCTCCGGCGCGGCCGCGAGTGCCAGGAGAAAGCCCATGATCACTATGATGTCCGCCATAGTGCCAGCCTGCGGGTGATGATCTCCGAGCGAAAGTGGCAGAAAAGACATCCATCGTCGGATTTGTGCCACAGGGCGAATTGATAGCGTCAGTCGGTGATTCCCCACGCGAGAGGTGACATGTGACCAGCACCCCCGGCTCACCCGCCGGTATCGAGTTCCCCCAGCTGACCGCACCGGACAGGGAGGTGCGACTCGTCGCCGAGGAACGACAGCGGGACCTGACCAAGCCTGCCGGCTCACTGGGCCGTCTCGAGGTCCTCGGTTGCTGGGTCGCCGCATGCCAGGGCGAAGTTCCCCCGCACCCGTTCCGGCGGCCCCGCGTCGTGGTCTTCGCCGGTGACCACGGAGTCGCACGCAACGGTGTCTCCGCATACCCGCCGGAGGTGACGGCCCAGATGGTCGCCAACCTCGTAGCAGGCGGAGCAGCAGTGAACGTCCTTGCCGGCGTTGCCGGAGCAGGCGTCCGCGTCGTCGATATGGCGGTGGACGGCGACACCCCCGCCGAGGTGTCCACCTTCAAGATCCGGCGCTCGAGCGGGAGCATCGACCGCGAAGACGCGCTGACCCACGACGAGACGGTACGGGCGGTCGAGGCCGGTCGCGCACTCGCCGACCGAGAAGTCGACGAAGGAGCGGATCTCCTGATCGCCGGTGACATGGGGATCGGCAACACCACCCCCGCCACCGTCCTCATCGCGACGCTGACGAGCACCGAACCTGTCGCCGCCGTCGGCCGCGGCACCGGAGTCGACGACGCCGGCTGGATGCGCAAGGTCACCGCCATCCGCGACGCGATGCGGCGTGCACGTCCGCACACCCGAGATCCGATCGCCCTGCTGCGCACAGCGGGCGGTGCCGATTTCGCCGCCATGGCGGGATATCTGTCGCAGGCTGCGGTACGCCGCACGCCCGTGATCCTCGACGGCGTCGTGGTCACCGCTGCGGCGATGGTGGCCGAAGAACTGACCCCGGGCGCAGCACGATGGTGGGTCGCCGGGCATCGGTCCGCCGAACCGGCCCACACGATCGCGCTGCGCCACCTGCGACTCGAACCGATTCTGGATCTCGACATGCGGCTGGGCGAAGGATCGGGCGCGGTGGCCGCACTCCCCGTCGTGCAGGGTGCGGTGGAGATCCTGGCGAGCATGGCGACGTTCTCGGAGGCCGGAGTCAGTACCCGCGACGAGGCTCCCACCAAGACCGCCGGGTGATGCTGCGCCGGTGGATCGACGGCGTGTCGCTGTCGCTCTCGTGGCTGACCGTCCTTCCCGCGCGGGGCCCGCACGACATCGACAGAACGGTCGCAGGCCGGGCGATCACCGCCGCTCCCGTCGCCGGCCTGGTACTGGGTGCAGCAGCGGCCGCGGTGTCCTGGGTAGCGAGCACCGCCGGTGCGCCGGTCTTCGCCACGGGACTGCTCTGTGTCGGTGTGCTCGCCGTCGGGACCCGTGGGATGCACGTCGACGGGCTGAGCGACACGGCCGACGGTCTCGGTTGTTACGGACCGCCCGAACGTGCCCGGGAAGTGATGCACAGCGGCGGAGCGGGGCCGTTCGGTGTCGTCGCGTCGATCGTCGTACTCGGCATTCAGGCGGCGTCGTTCGGCGCGCTCGCGGACGCCGGTGGATGGGCGGCGATCCTCGTTGCGGTAGCCGTGGGCCGGGTCGCCGTGGTGCTCGCGTGCCGCCGAGGAGTGCCCGCGGCGCCGGGAAGCGGCTTCGGCACCCTGGTGGCCGGAACGCAGGGTCCGCTTCCGATCGCGCTGTGGCTGGTCGCGGCGACAGCCGCTGCCGTCCTGACCACGCCCGCAACGCCGTGGCTCGGCCCGCTTGCCGTACTCGTGGCGCTGGTGTTGTCGGCTCTGTTCGTGCGGCACTGCGCCCGCCGGTTCGGCGGACTCAACGGCGACGTGCTCGGCGCGGCGCTGGAAGGCACGGTCGCGGCGGTCGCACTGGTGGCTGCGACCGCGCTCTGACAGAGCCGACCGGCCGAAACAGAGAAGGCCGCGACCGTCGGTACGGTCGCGACCCTCTCCGGGTGCAGATCTCTGCGGGCTGATCTACGCGCGCAGCGTCGTCATCCAGCCGTGCGTGTCGGCGAACGTGCCGCGCTGGATACCGGTCAGCGTGTCGCGCAGCGCCATCGTCACCGGTCCCGGCTCGCCGTCTCCGATGATGAACTCGCCGTCCTTGTCCTTGATTCTGCCGACCGGGGTGATCACGGCTGCGGTTCCACACGCGAACACCTCGGTGATCTCCCCGCTTGCGGCCTTCTCACGCCACTCGTCGGTGCTGATCCGCTGTTCGTCCACGACCAGACCGGAATCCGTGGCGAGAGTCAGCAGCGAGTCGCGGGTGATGCCGGGCAGCAACGACCCCGACAGTTCCGGGGTGACGAGACGCGCATCCGCGCCGGACCCGTACACGAAGTACAGGTTCATCCCGCCCATCTCCTCGACGTACTTGCGTTCGATCGCGTCGAGCCACACCACCTGGTCACAACCCTGCTCGGCGGCGTGGGCCTGCGCGACGAGCGACGCCGCATAGTTGCCGGCGAACTTCGCGGCACCCGTGCCGCCGGGCGAGGCGCGCACGTATTCACGCGAGAGCCACACGCTCACCGGGCGCACGCCGCGCGGGAAGTAGGCGCCGGCGGGAGAGGCGATGAGGAGGTATCGGTACTCGTGGGCGGGCCGCACGCCGAGTGCAGGCTCGGTCGCGAACATGAAGGGCCGCAGATACAGCGACTCCTCCCCGCCCGCCGCGGGAACCCACTCGTGGTCGACGTCGAGCAGTTCGCGGACCGACTTCTCGAACAACTCCGGCGGCAGGTACGGCATGGCCAGGCGCTCGGCGGACCGGTTCATCCGCGCCGCATTCTCACTCAACCGGAACGACGAGATGCTGCCGTCCGCCTGCCGGTACGCCTTGAGTCCTTCGAAGATCGCCTGGCCGTAGTGCAGCACCATGGCAGCGGGATCGATCTGGATCGGGGCGTACGGCTCGACCTTCGCGTCGTGCCAGCCCACACCTTCGGTGTAGGTGATCGACACCATGTGGTCGGTGAAGTACTGCCCGAATCCGGGCTCGGACAGAATCTCCTGTCGCCGCTCCGCAGAGCTGGGTGAGGAATGCGGGACGCGGACGAATTCGAGGACACCTGTCATGAACGACAATCCTAACAATCAGCGGAAACGGATCTACTTCGTGTGGTCCTCGACGAACGGCGGGTTCACGACCTCGGCCCGCAACGACCGGCCCCGCACGTCCACCGTGACCTCGTCACCGGCGGCGATTCCCGGGGCGGTGTCGAGAAGCGCGAGCGCGATACCGATCTTGAGGGTGGGGGAGAACGTTCCGGACGTGGTCTGCCCGACGGGCACGCCGTCACGGGAGACGGTCAGCCCCTGGCGCAACACCCCGCGGTCGACGGCCCGCAGACCCCACAGGCGCCGTGCCGGTCCGGATTCCTTCTCGGCGAGGAGCGCCTCGCGACCCCAGAACTGCGGCTTCTTCCAGCCGACGGCCCAGCCCACCCGTGCCTGGACGGGCGAGATGTCGACGGACAACTCGTGCCCGTGCAGTGCGTAACCCATCTCGGTCCGCAGCGTGTCGCGAGCGCCGAGGCCTGCCACCTGCCCACCGGCGTCGCGGACCGACGCCGCGAGCGCGCGAAACACCGTCTCGGCGTCGTCCCAGCGGGGCAGCACCTCGAATCCGCGCTCACCGGTGTAGCCGCTGCGGCACACCCGCACCGGCATGCCCTGGTAGTCGGCGTCGACGAAACCCATGTAGGCGATGTCGGTGGGCAGCCCGAGGCCGGCAAGCACGTCCTCGGCCCGCGGTCCCTGCACGGCGAACACCGCGTAGTCGCGATGCTGGTTCGAGACGGTCACCCCGTCCGGTGCCGCGGCGGACAGCGCATCGACGACCGCGGCGGTGTTCGCCGCATTGGGAACGAGGAACAGTTCGTCGTCGGAGACGTAGTAGACGATGAGGTCGTCGGTGACACCGCCGGTCTCGGTGCAGCACAGGGTGTACTGCGCCTTGCCGGGGCCGATCTTGGCGAGGTCGTTGGTGAGCGCGGCGTTCACGAATGCGGCAGCGCCCGGGCCGTGGACCAGGGCTTTACCCAGGTGGCTGACATCGAACAGGCCCACGGCCTCACGGACCGCGGTGTGCTCGGCGACCGTCCCGGCATAGGAGACGGGCATCTCCCAGCCACCGAACGGTGCGAAGGTGGCGCCGAGTTCGACATGGACGGCGTGGATGGGCCCCTGCTGGAGTTCCTCGTCACTCATGTCGCACGACGCTATCCCACCGCTGCGACCGTTCGGACGGTGGTCACTAGCATCGAAGCCATCACCCCCGCTTCCTAGGAGTTGCCTGTGAGCACACCGACCCCCGCACTTCCCGAACTCGCACTCGCCGGTTCGGTATCCAAGCGAGCCGACGTTCTCGTCATCGGACTCACCTCGTCCGACAACGGTCCCGAAATCCTCTTCGGCGACGGTCCTGTCGACGAAGCAGTGCTCGGCGAACTGCTCGACACCCTGCAGGCGGTGGGCGCCACGGGCCGAAGCGAAGAACTCACCCGGGTGCCCGCGCCGGCCGGACTTCCCGTCGCGAGCGTGCTCGCCGTCGGCCTCGGAGCCGCGGACCGTATCGATGCCGAACAGGTCCGTCGTTCCGCCGGTGCAGCAGCGCGTGCGCTGACCGGTGTCACCACCGTCGCGACCACCCTGTCGTCGGTCGATCTCGGTGCCGCCGCCGAAGGTTTCGCGCTGGGTTCCTACACGTTCACCGAGTTCCGTTCCGCGAAGTCGGCGCCGAAGGACGACGCGCGGCCCGCGACCCGCATCGAACTGCTCGTTCCGTCCGTGCGCGACCGGGCGGCCAAGGCCGTTCTCGCCCGGGCGACCGCAATCGCGGAGGCGGTGGCAACTGCCCGCGAATTCGTGAACACCCCGCCGAGCCACCTCTACCCCGCCGAGTTCGCCGAGCGCGCGAAGGCACTGGGTGAAGCTGCCGGGCTGAAGGTGGAGGTGCTCGACGAGAAGGCCCTCGAGAAGCAGGGCTACGGCGGAATCGTCGGCGTCGGCAAGGGCTCGTCGCGGCCGCCGCGACTGGTGCGGTTGTCGTACTCGGCGAAGAAGCGGAAGGCGCCGAAGATCGCCCTCGTGGGCAAGGGCATCACATTCGACACCGGCGGCATCTCCATCAAGCCCGCTGCCGGCATGGAAGCGATGACCTCCGACATGGCCGGTGCCGCCGCCGTCGTCGCCACCGTGGTGCTCGCCGCGAAGCTCGGTGTCGCTGCCGACGTCGTCGCCACCGTTCCGATGGCCGAGAACATGCCGTCCTCGACGGCGCAGCGTCCGGGCGACGTGCTGACCCAGTACGGCGGAACGACGGTGGAAGTCATCAACACCGACGCGGAGGGTCGTCTCGTGCTCGCCGACGCGATCGTGCGTGCGTGTGAGGACGGGCCCGACTACCTCATCGATACCGCAACGCTGACCGGCGCGCAGATGGTCGCCCTCGGCAATCGCACCCCCGGTGTGATGGGCACCGAGGAGTTCCGCGATCGGGTTGCCGCGCTGTCCCAGGAGGTCGGCGAGAACGGCTGGCCGATGCCGTTGCCGGAGGAACTGCGCCGTGACCTCGACTCGCGGGTCGCGGATCTCGCGAACGTCACTCCGCACCGGTGGGGCGGCATGCTCGCCGCAGGCCTGTTCCTGAAGGAATTCGTCGCCGAGGGTGTCCAGTGGGCGCACATCGACGTGGCGGGTCCGGCGTTCAACACCGGTGGCCCCTTCGGGTACGTCGGCAAGGGCGGGACCGGAGTGCCGGTACGCACGATGATCACCGTCATCGAGGACATCGCCGAGCACGGCTGACCACACTGCCGAGCACGGCTGACCGCACTGCGGGCGCGTCCTGCTCCCAGCGCCACCGTGCGCTGCGAGCAGGGCGCGCACTGTCCGCGGTGTGAGACGGTGCTGCCCCTCTGCAACCGCGCCGAGACGATGAGTGCAAGGATGGTTACGGCCATGCCTCGCTTGGGCAGCGGTCCGTCTACCCCTGAAGCACCCGCACGAGTCTCCGGCCTCGAGCACAATGGTGACGACCACACAATGGTTGTCGACCACGAGTCGGTACAACTCAACACACACGAACACAACCGTCGAGGAGTCAACAGACATGGCCTTCTCCGTCCAGATGCCAGCGCTTGGTGAAAGCGTCACCGAGGGAACTGTCACGCGATGGCTCAAGCAGGAAGGAGACACGGTCGATGTCGACGAGCCCTTGCTCGAAGTCTCCACTGACAAGGTGGACACCGAGATCCCCTCGCCCGCTGCAGGCGTCCTGGTCAAGATCGTCGCTCAGGAAGACGACACAGTCGAGATCGGCGGCGAACTCGCTGTAATCGGTGACGCCGGCGAGTCGGCCGACGACGCCGCTCCTGCCGAAGAGTCCGCCGCCGAAGAGCCCGCAGAGGAACCCGCAGCCGAGGAACCGGCCGCCGAGGAAGCTCCCGCGGAATCCGCTCCCGCGTCGTCCGGTGGCAGCGGCGAAGGCACCCCGGTCACCATGCCCGCACTGGGCGAGTCCGTCACCGAAGGCACCGTCACCCGGTGGCTCAAGGCTGTCGGCGACGAAGTGGCCGCCGACGAACCCCTCCTCGAGGTCTCCACCGACAAGGTCGACACCGAGATCCCGTCCCCCGTCGCCGGTATCCTCACCGAGATCACCGCGCAGGAGGACGACACCGTCGAGGTCGGCGGGCAGCTCGCCGTCATCGGCACCGAGGCCCCCGCCGAGAAGGAGAAGCCGGCGGAAGAGCCCGCCGCCGCGCCTGCCTCCACGCCTCCGTCCGAGGAAGCGGCACCCGAGCCGTCCGAGTCGGAGCCGTCCGAGCCCGAGCAGTCCGCTCCGGCTGCTTCCGGTGGCAGCGGCGAAGGCACCCCGGTCACCATGCCCGCACTGGGCGAGTCCGTCACCGAAGGCACCGTCACCCGGTGGCTCAAGGCTGTCGGCGACGAAGTGGCCGCCGACGAACCCCTCCTCGAGGTCTCCACCGACAAGGTCGACACCGAGATCCCGTCCCCCGTCGCCGGTATCCTCACCGAGATCACCGCGCAGGAGGACGACACCGTCGAGGTCGGCGGACAGCTCGCCGTCATCGGCACCGAAGCCCCCGCCGAGAAGCCCGCCGAACCCGAGGCGAAGCCCGCGCCCAAGCAAGAGGCTCCCAAGCAGGAGGCTCCCAAGCAGGAGGCTCCCAAGGCCGCCGAGAAGCCTGCCGAGAGCAAGCCCGCGCCGGCCGCCCCGAAGGCCGAGCAGGCCGCGTCGGCTCCGGCTCCGCAGGCTGTCGCGTCCTCGTCCGGCGACTCGTCGAACGGGTCCAGCCCGTACGTCACTCCCCTCGTGCGCAAGCTCGCCGCGGAGAACGATGTGGACCTGGCCACGGTCAAGGGCACCGGTGTCGGTGGCCGAATCCGCAAGCAGGACGTGCTTGCCGCCGCGGAGGCGAAGAAGGCTCCGGCCACCGAGGAGAAGGCTCCCGCGAAGTCCGCTCCGTCCGCACCGTCCGGTGCCGCACCGGGTGTGCGTCCCGAACTGGCCGATCTGCGCGGTACCACGCAGAAGGTCAACCGGATCCGTCAGATCACCGCGAAGAAGACTGTCGAGTCGCTGCAGACCACGGCGCAGCTCACGCAGACCTTCGAGGTCGACATGACCAAGATCGCCCAGCTGCGGGCCCAGGCGAAGAAGTCGTTCGCCGAGCGTGAGGGCGTGAACCTCACGTTCCTGCCGTTCTTCGCGAAGGCTGTCGTCGAGGCCCTGCGTGCGCACCCGAACGTCAACGCGTCGTTCGACGAGGGCAAGAAGGAGATCACGTACCACGCGGCGGAACACCTCGGCATCGCCGTGGACACCGAGCAGGGTCTGCTCTCCCCGGTGATCCACAACGCCGGCGACCTGTCGCTGGCAGGGCTCGCACGGGCCATCGCCGACCTCGCCAAGCGCACGCGCAGCGGCGGTCTCAAGCCCGACGAGCTGGCCGGTGGCACGTTCACGATCACCAACATCGGAAGCCAGGGCGCGTTGTTCGACACCCCGATCCTGGTGCCGCCGCAGGCCGCGATGCTCGGTACGGGCGCGATCGTCAAGCGCCCCGTGGTGGTGACCGACGAGACCGGCAACGAGTCGATCGGCGTGCGGTCGATGTGCTACCTGCCGCTCACCTACGATCACCGTCTCATCGACGGTGCCGATGCCGGCCGGTTCCTGACGACGATCAAGCATCGTCTCGAGGAAGCCGCGTTCGAGGCCGACCTCGGTCTGTGATCCTCGGTCTGTGATCGGCTGAAGATCACGTTCGTGCTCCACCGATAGCGGGGGCGCCGTCATCGCGACGGCGCCCCCGTTTTTCGTCGTGCGGTGGCGGTACGGGCCGTTCCGCTTCGACCCGACCGGCGTAAAGTCCGGATACATGAGCAACCCCACCGCGTCCGCCCGTTCCGATACCGCGCCGGTCACCGTGGTGCATCTCGGGTCGATCGGGTACCTCGAGGCGTGGGAGCGGCAGCGGGAGATCCTCAACGCCCGCGCCGACGGCACCGGGTCCGACACCCTGCTGCTGCTCGAACACCCCGCGGTCTACACCGCGGGCCGGCGCACCGAGGACGGCGACCGTCCCACCGACGGCACCCCCGTCATCGATGTCGACCGGGGCGGAAAGATCACCTGGCACGGTCCCGGCCAGCTTGTCGGATATCCGATCATCAAACTCGCTGAGCCCATCGACGTCGTCGGGTACGTACGCCGGATCGAGCAGGCACTCATCACGGTGTGCACCGACCTGGGACTGACGTGTGGCCGCATCGAGGGACGCTCCGGGGTATGGCTGCCCGGGGGACTGCGCGACGGGCAGTGGGTGCCCGAGCGGAAGATCGCTGCGATCGGGATCCGCGTGCAGCGCGGCGTCACGATGCACGGCTTCTCGCTCAACTGCAATTCCACACTCGATGCGTTCGACTCGATCGTGCCGTGCGGAATCCGCGACGCCGGTGTCGCATCACTGACCGGGGAACTCGGCAGGGAGATCACGATCGACGACGTCACCCCGGCGGTGACCGAGGCCGTGCTCGATGCGCTCGACGGACGGATTCCCGTCACCACATCCGACATCGACCGGGTCACCTTCGAGGAAGCCGCCGCCGCGGCCGAAGGCTCCTCACGCGCCCCGGAATTCACCACTGTGCAGTTCTGACCGGCGGCGCTCCCCGACAGGGTCACGGTGTGAGCGCGGGCGTACGATCGAGGACGTGACTGTGGCCCCAGAAGGACGCAAACTGCTGCGGATCGAGACCCGAAACGCTCAGACGCCGATCGAACGTAAACCGAACTGGATCAAGACCCGGGCGAAGATGGGCCCGGAATACACCGAGCTCAAAGGCCTTGTACGACGCGAGGGCCTGCACACGGTCTGCGAAGAGGCCGGGTGCCCCAACATCTACGAATGCTGGGAAGACCGTGAGGCGACGTTCCTGATCGGTGGTGAACAGTGCACGCGGCGCTGCGACTTCTGCCAGATCGACACCGGCAAGCCCGCGGCACTCGACCGTGACGAACCGCGCCGTGTCGCCGAATCCGTTCAGGCGATGGGCCTTCGATACTCGACGATCACCGGCGTTGCCCGCGACGACCTCCCCGACGGCGGCGCGTGGCTGTACGCCGAGACCGTGCGGCAGATCCACGAACTCAACCCCGGCACCGGTGTCGAGAACCTCATCCCCGACTTCAACGGCAAGCCCGACCTCCTGCGCGAGGTGTTCGAGTCCCGTCCCGAGGTGCTCGCTCACAACGTCGAGACGGTGCCGCGGATCTTCAAGCGCATCCGCCCGGCTTTCCGCTACCAGCGGTCGCTCGACGTGATCACCGCGGCCCGCGAATTCGGTCTCGTCACCAAGTCGAACCTCATCCTCGGAATGGGCGAGACGCCCGAGGAGGTCACCCAGGCGCTGCACGACCTGCACGACGCCGGGTGCGACATCATCACCATCACGCAGTACCTGCGGCCGTCGCCGCGGCACCATCCCGTCGAGCGGTGGGTCAAGCCCGAAGAGTTCGTAGCGCACTCCGACACCGCCCGCTCCATCGGGTTCGCCGGCGTGATGGCCGGTCCGCTGGTGCGCTCGTCGTACCGCGCCGGCCGTCTCTACGCGCAGGCCATGGCCCATCACGGCCGCGAACTGCCCGCAGCACAGGCGCACCTCGCCGAGGAAGGCACCGCATCGCAAGAGGCGGGCGCGGTCCTCGCCCGATTCGGTAGCTGACGCTCCGGATCGGCGACGCTGTCCGGTCGGCCCCCGTGGTGGCGAATGCGCCACCACCGGGGCCGTATCCTTGTGGGTATGGCCAAGGGCAGTAGCAGCGACAAGGAAGCGAAGGCTGCGGCGAAAGCCGCACGGAAGCAGGCGTCGAAGGAGCGTCGCGGCCAGTTGTGGCAGGCGTTCCAGATTCAGCGCAAGGAAGACAAGCTTCTCCTTCCGTGGATGATCGGGACGCTCGTCGCATCGATCGTCGTGTTCTTCCTCATCGGTTTGATCTTCGGGATCCAGTGGTTCCTGTTGCCCATCGGAATTCTCGTGGGCGTGCTTCTCGCGTTCATCATCTTCGGGCGCCGCGTCCAGAAGTCGGTGTACACGAAGGCCGACGGACAGGCCGGCGCAGCAGCCTGGGCACTGGACAACCTTCAGGGCGCCTGGCGCGTCACGCAGGCGGTCGCCGGGACGACGCAGCTCGACGCGGTCCATCGCGTCATCGGCCGCCCCGGCGTGATTCTCGTCGGTGAAGGCAACCCCGGCCGGGTCCGGGGCCTCATGGCTCAGGAGAAGAAGCGCGTCTCCCGCCTCGTCGGCGACACGCCGATCTACGAAGTGATCGTCGGAAACGACGAAGGACAGGTCAAGCTCTCGCAGCTCCAGAAGCACCTGTCGAAGCTTCCCCGCAACATCGACACCAAGCGCATGGACACCATCGAGGGTCGTCTCTCGGCGCTGAGCACCAAGAAGACCGGACCGGCCATGCCGAAGGGTCCGCTGCCCGCCGGCGCGAAGATGCGCAGCGTGCAGCGCACGATCCGTCGCCGCTGACCCCGCATTCCCTCCGTTCCACGCAAAGGCCGCCTCGATCCACGGATCGGGGCGGCTTTTCGGTGCGGTCAGGGACGTCTAGCGGGCGCGGACGATCGCGGTACCGGTCGCGCGGTCGTGCAGGCCGCGGCCGTCGACGTCGGTGACGGTCGCGGGGACGACGAACACGATCAGCATCTGGCGTGCGAGCGCCCGGACGATACCGACCCGGACGGGCGCGTCCACGCGAGCGACGCGCACGCCGGCGAGGAACTGGCCGGGGGTGAACGAGAACAGCGCGACGGTCACGACGCCGACGACGAACCAGATGATCAACGTGTATCCCGAGAGGCGGGAGCTTTCGAGCGGGTTCTCGCCGACCAGGCTCGCCGCGATCGCCATCGACAGGAACCAGTCGAGCGACAGTGCCAGCACGCGGCGCGCCGTCGACACGAGAGACCCGGGTCCGTGCTGGGGAAGGCCGAGCAGTTCGCCGGAGTACGCCTGCTCTTCCTGCTGCCCCTTCGGGAGCGCCGCGGAAGGTCCGGAAAGCCAACTGCCCGTCATACGTGCCATACGTCCAGGATAGGCTGGTCGCTGCGGATCACCATGATCCCATGCACCGGCGGTGACCTCTACCACGTTTCTGCCCTGACAGCAGGGGCAATGCGAGCCGTAACACCGTCGAAACATAGGTTTGATGGGCGGGCAACACCAGGTCCATACCGTCTGATCCGACGCAGGCGCCCCAGCACCATGGCGCGCACCGACTGAAGGAGCACAAGCGTGGCGTTCACCACGGCCGAAGAGGTCATCAAGTACATCGCGGACGAAAACGTCGAGTACGTGGATATCCGCTTCACCGACCTGCCCGGCATCGAGCAGCACTTCTCGATCCCGGCGAAGGCGTTCAATCAGGACGTCTTCGAGGACGGCCTGGCCTTCGACGGCTCGTCCGTGCGTGGCTTCCAGTCCATCCACGAGTCGGACATGCTCCTGCTTCCGGACGTGACCACTGCGCGCATCGATCCCTTCCGTGCCGCCAAGACGCTCAACGTGAGCTTCTTCGTCCACGACCCCTTCACTCGCGAGTCGTACTCCCGCGACCCCCGCAACGTCGCGCGCAAGGCCGAGGAGTACTTGGTCAGCACCGGCATCGCCGACACCGCGTACTTCGGCGCCGAGGCCGAGTTCTACATCTTCGACTCCGTGTCCTACGACTCCAAGATGAACGGCTCGTTCTACGAGGTCGATTCCATCTCCGGCGCCTGGAACACCGGTGTGGACTACAACGCCGACGGCACCCCGAACCGTGGCTACAAGGTTCGCCCGAAGGGCGGCTACTTCCCCGTTGCGCCGTACGACCACTACGTGGACCTGCGCGACGAGATCTCCACCAACCTGCAGCTCGCGGGCTTCGAGCTCGAGCGCGCCCACCACGAGGTCGGCACCGGCGGACAGGCGGAGATCAACTACAAGTTCAACACGCTGCTCTCGGCTGCCGACGACCTGCAGCTGTTCAAGTACATCGTCAAGAACACCGCGTGGAAGAACGGCAAGACCGCCACCTTCATGCCGAAGCCCCTCTTCGGCGACAACGGCTCGGGCATGCACGTGCACCAGTCGCTGTGGAAGGACGGCAAGCCGCTGTTCCACGACGAGTCCGGCTACGCGGGTCTGTCCGACCTCGCCCGCTGGTACATCGGCGGCATCCTGCACCACGCGCCGTCGCTGCTCGCGTTCACCAACCCGACGATCAACTCGTACCACCGTCTGGTGCCGGGCTACGAGGCGCCGATCAACCTCGTCTACAGCCAGCGCAACCGTTCGGCCGCGGTCCGTATCCCGATCACGGGCAACAACCCGAAGGCCAAGCGCCTCGAGTTCCGCGCGCCCGACTCCTCGGGTAACCCGTACCTGAACTTCGCCGCGCAGATGATGGCCGGCCTGGACGGCATCAAGAAGAAGATCGAGCCGATGGCTCCGGTCGACAAGGATCTCTACGAGCTTCCGCCGGAGGAGGCCAAGAACATCCCGCAGGCTCCGACGTCGCTCAACGCGGTCATCGACCGCCTCGAGGCCGACCACGAGTACCTCACCGAGGGTGGCGTGTTCACCACCGACCTGATCGAGACCTGGATCTCGCTCAAGCGCGAGCAGGAAATCGCTCCAGTCAACCTGCGCCCGCACCCGTACGAGTTCCAGCTGTACTTCGACTGCTGAGTCTCCTGATGCGCTGAAGGCCGAACACTCCCCCGGGAGCGGGTCGTCAGCAGGACTTCCGCAGTAGTTTCGAAAACTGGTCCGCTTGCCCCACGTCGGGCGAGCGGACCAGTTTCGGTTCCGAGCCCGAGGGCCATTCGGAACAACCCTTCGCCGCCCGGGCCGACGACTTTCGGGGTCGAGGGCACGGAGTTTTCCCGGTTCGCCGGGAGTGCCGGGCCTCTCAGTCCAGCCGCAGATCTCGGAGTTGGCGTCGCGAGGTCACTCCGAGTTTTCGGAAGACCTTTCGCAGGTGGTAGTCGACGGTGTTCGGACTGACGAAGAGTTGCGACGCGATATCGGTGTTCGTGTTGCCCGCCGCCGCCAGTCTGGCCACAGATGCTTCCTGCGGGGTCAGTGGCGACGGGCCGCGAGACGCATTCGGCTCGCGGCACTTACCTGTTGCGTCGAGTTCCCGCTGGGCACGTCCGGCCCAGCCTGCCGCACCGAGACGGAGAAACGTCTCCAGCGCAGCGGCCAGATGCAGCGCGGCATCCGTTCGTCGACGTCGTCGCCTCAGCCATTCGCCGTAGAGCAGATGAGTGCGGCCAGCATCCATCTCGAGAGCTGGTCCGGTGAGCAGTTCCAAAGCACGCTCACAACGCGACGCTGTGTCTTCTCCTTCGAGGTGCGTCATGCTTCGCTCCAGAAGCCCGGCCGCCCACCGGCTCTGTGTGTCCCGGCACTCGATCGTCAACTGTCGTATCAGCTTTTCCGCCGAGTCGAGGTCACCGGCGCGGGCCGCACACTCGATCAGATCGGCCAGATAGAGGGTTCCTGTGAAGAAGGGATCCTCGTGTCCGAGCCGACGTCCGTAGTTCCTGTCGACGGCGGGTGAAGACTGACCCCCAGACGGCAATCGAAAACTGATCCCCTCGGAGATGCTGACCTCAGTCGAGGTCAGGAGGAAGCGGGTGTTGTCTGTGGAGGACTGGGCCGAGATCCGGCGACTGCACCGAGCCGAAGCAATGCCGATCAAAGCGATCGCCCGGACGATGGGATGCTCGAAGAACACCGTCAAGCAGGCTCTGCGATCGGCAGGACCCCCGAGATATCGGCGGGCCCCGAAAGGCTCTCTCGTCGACGAGGTCGAACCCCGAATCCGGGAACTGCTGACGGTGTGGCCGACGATGCCGGCCACGGTCATCGCCGAACGCCTCGGCTGGCAGCATTCGATCCGCATCCTGCGCGATCGCGTCCGTGAACTGCGTCCGGCGTATTTGCCGCCGGATCCGGTCTCGCGTACCACCTATCAGCCCGGCGAGATCGGGCAGTGTGATCTGTGGTTCCCCGACATCACCGTGCCGGTGGGTTACGGCCAGCACCGCACCGCTCCCCGGCTGCCGGTGCTGGTGATGGTCACCGGCTACTCCCGTACCCTCTCGGCCCGGCTGCTGCCGTCCCGGCGCGCCGAGGACCTGTTCGCCGGCTGGTGGCAGTTATGCCGTGGGCTCGGAGCAGTGCCCCGGACGCTGGTGTGGGACGGGGAAGGCGCGATCGGGCGATGGCGGCGCGGTGGCGCCGAGCTGACCGGTGAGTGCCAGGCGTTCCGCGGCACCCTCGGCGCCCAGGTGGTGATCTGCAAACCCGCCGACCCCGAAACCAAAGGGCTGGTTGAACGCGCCAACGGCTACCTCGAAACCTCGTTTCTGCCCGGCCGCACCTTCACCGGCCCGCAGGACTTCAACACCCAACTGCAGCGATGGTTGGAGACGGCGAATCGGAGGCGGATGCGGGTGCTCGGCTGCGCTCCCGCCGACCGGATCGCCGCCGATCGGGCGGCGATGCTGCCGTTGCCGCCGATCGCCCCGACGGTCGGATGGCGCCGATCGTTGCGGCTCCCACGCGATCATTACATCCGGCTCGACGCCAACGACTATTCGGTGCATCCGGCCGCGATCGGCCGACGCATCGAGCTCGTCGCCGGACTCGACCGGGTGCAGGCATTCTGCGACGGCCGGATCGTGGCCGACCATTCCCGCTGCTGGGCCACCCACCAGTCGATCACCGATCCCGACCATGCGGACGCCGCCCGGGCGCTGCGCCGCAGCCGACTGTCGATCGTCCCGGACCCGACCTCGGTGGAGGTCGAGCAACGCCGGCTCCGCGACTACGACACGCTGTTCGGACTCGACGACGAGGCATCGGGATGAGCACCCATCGCACGGCGGCGGAGCTGACCGCCGAGATCGCCTATCTCACCCGAGCGTTGAAGGCGCCGACGCTGCGGGACTCGGTTGATCGGCTCGCCGATCGTGCCCGTACCGAATCGTGGAGTCACGTCGAGTTTCTCGTCGCGTGCCTGCAACGCGAGGTCGCCGCCCGCGAAGCCCACGGCGGGGAAGGACGTATTCGCAGTGCCCGGTTCCCGGCCCGCAAGAGCCTCGAGGAGTTCGACTTCGACTATGCCCGTGGTCTGCGCCGGGAGGTGCTTGCGCATCTGGGCACCTTGGATTTCGTCGCGGCCAAGGACAATGTGGTCTTCCTCGGGCCACCGGGGACCGGCAAGACGCATCTGGCGATCGGGCTGGGGATTCGGGCGTGCCAGGCCGGCTACCGCACCTTGTTCGCCACCGCCGCCGAATGGGTCGCGCGGTTGGCCGAAGCACACCACCAGGACCGGCTGCAGCAGGAACTGGTGCGTCTGGGCCGCTATCCGCTGGTGATCGTCGACGAGGTCGGCTACATCCCGTTCGAGCCGGAGGCGGCGAATCTGTTCTTCCAGCTCGTGTCCTCGCGCTACGAGCGGGCCTCGCTGGTAGTCACCTCCAACAAGCCGTTCGGTCGGTGGGGTGAAGTCTTCGGTGACGACATCGTCGCCGCCGCGATGATCGACCGGCTCGTCCACCACGCCGAGGTCGTCGCCCTCAAAGGCGACTCCTACCGGCTCAAGGACCGCGACCTCGGCCGCGTCCCCACCGCCACGCCGGACGAAGCATGAGACCCGGCGCAGCAGGATCCGATACGCGATGATCATCCGGTGCAGTCCAACGGCGTGGTCCAGGTCGACCATCACCAGTTCAGCTTCGGCGACCCCACGGTCGACACCCTCGATCCGATCGCGCAGGGCACCTTGATCGATGTCGGTGACGGGGCCGTCTCGTTCTACACCGGCATCGCCTACGGCCCGGTCCGCGTCGGTGTCGAGCTACTCGATCAACCTCCGACCGATCCTCCGCAGGAGGACTGGGAGGTCATCGAGGAAACCACCCTCTCGGCGACACAGGCGATGGTCGTCTCCGCTCTCGACGGCACCGTCTGCACCACCATCGATCCGGTACCGGCGGGCACCTATCAGCTGCGAGCACACGCTCGTGGCCGCGACAGCAAGTACGGTCTCGACGTCGACGAGATCGTCGAGGACTATCTGATCTGCCTGTGGCCCATCACCACCCGTACCACGGATGCGCAGGTACGAACACTCCACAAAACCGACAGCGCATGGTCACCGCAGCCGCAGGTCGACCGCCCGGAACCGTCCCGGGAGTATGTCTACGTCCGGGACGAATCCGGGAAGGTGATCACCGTGGCGCCGCAGAGCCGCGAAGCCCTGGCCGTGCGCGCCGTCCTGCACACCTTCGGCGGAAAACCGCTCACGCCGGCTCTCGAGGCGATCTATGCCGCCCGGCACGTCGCCGGACTGGACCGCGACCTCATTGACCGCGTCGAAGCACTCGACGCCGACCGGCAACGCGCCTTCGCGCGCTGGTGCGTGCACCAAGCATGGGAACGCGCCGGACTCGTGCAGTCCCAGTGGTTCCGCCAACGGCTCGCCGACATGGATGCAGGACAACCCGTCCACCCGGACTTCATCGCCAGCACCAACGCCCGCAACCGACTCGACACCGACCCGCGGATCCGGCTCACCCTTGTATCCGGGCTACCTGCGAGTGCGGAGCTCGTTCAGCAGTACGAGGCGTTGCTGACGTACGCACGGAGCATGTATTCCGAGGCGACACCGCTCGAGTCGGCGATCGAAGCGCTGCGGCACGCCGCGCAGACCTACGGGATGGACTATCCCGAGTTGTTCGCACATGCCCGCAGCGACTTCTTCGGCGACCACACCACAAGTGACCCCGAGAATCGCGGACCCGGTGATTCCTGACCCCATACGCAACGGGTCAGATTTCATCTGCCGCTAGGGGTCAGTCTTCGATTGCCGTTGACAGTTCCACGCTTCGGCGTATCTACCTTCTGCCGCCCGGAGCAGCATCGCACCTACGAGGCGTGATGCGCCGGTGCGTCCGTAGCCGACGTTGCGCGCTTCGACCATCACCTCATCCTCGTCGGTGACAGTCTCGTCGCCCCGCCATCCGCGAACGATGGGGAGCGAGAGTGCTATGTCTGTCCAGAGTTGCGGCAGCCCTATGAAGGCGATGATTTCACCGGCCCGGGTGAGGTGGTCGGTGCCTTCGCCGGTTCTGCCTTGCTGCATGCTGGAGTACGCGCGGAGAGAGAGCACCCGGGCAAGGGCCAGCGCCGCGCCCTGCCTCTGCGCCGCGCGCTCGGCATATCGGAGTACGGCCTCGACCGCGTCCGGTTCTCGGAACAGACAGGCGGCGTGTGCAATACACATGTAGGACTGCAGGATTTCCTCATCTGCGGTGTCATCCGTTGTCGCCCGGACTACTGCTTCCTTTACCAGCTGGGACGCCGCCGCTCGCCCGTCGAGGACGAGGGTGCTCAGAGCAACGAGCGCCTGCGTTGTCAGATCCGATCCCGGATCGGTCCGGCAGATATGTCTCGCCGCGTCGGCAACCTCCCGAGACGTGGTCCCCTGCACCAGCTCGTCGGCCTGGATCAGAGCCCCGAACGCATTGGCAACCGCCTGTTTGGCATGTGCCGAATCGAGGGAATGGAGATACCTCGCTGTGGCGAGCAACCGTTGGGGGCGGTGGGCGAAGACGGAACCCCTGACGGGTGTGAGGGCCTCCAGCTCGCACAGCGCAAGAAACAGTCGCCCACGCGCCGCGTCGTCCAGCCTGGCTGGGTCGAGGCTTGCCAGCAGAGCACCGGCCTGCGGCCCCGCACCCGCGACCAGCGCCGATTCTCCCGCTGCGAGGATGCGCAACTCTTTGCGTGCGGCGTCCGAGGTCAATGCCGCTGCACGGACCAGAAGAGTGGCCCGAGTCATGTATCCGCCGCGCTGAGTGACGATATCGGCGGACCGCTCCAGTTCTTCGGCCACCTCGTCGTCCATTCCGACCGTTGCTGCGGCGCGGTGTGTCACCGACCTGTGGACATCACCTCGCTCGTGCGCCACGCAGGCGAGATGAGAATGCACCCTGCGGAGCTCTGGGCTGGGAGCACCGTTGTAAACAGCTGAGCGCACCAACGGATGACGAAATGTCACCGTCGAATCCACACGGACGAGACCGGCCAGCTCGGCCCGATGGGAGGCCGCCTCGGAAAGCCCGAGAGCCTCGCCGGCCGCGGTGATGGCGTCCAGATCCCCTTCTGGCTCTGCGGCGGCAGCGAGGAGCCAGGTCCGAGTCTCCGGGGGTAGCCCGCGAATCTGCTTCAGGTAGTGCGCTTCCAGATGTTTTCCCAGGGGCACCGGCTCGTGCAGGAAGTCTTCGCCCCGAAGCTGTTTCGAAGTGAGCTCCCCGGAGAGATCCACCAACGCGAGCGGGTTGCCTCCCGTCGCATCGACAATGCGGTCGACCACGCGGCGGTCCAACGGTCCGCACGAAGAAGCGCGGAGGAGTCGCCGCGCGTCGGCACGGTCCAGTCCCTCGAGCGTCCGGCCGGGGAGGTCGTCCAGCACGGACGAGACGAACCCCTCGGTGCGAACGGCGAAGAGCAACGCAACACGTTCGGCGAGAAGGCGCCTACCGACGAATGCCAGCGCCTGCAACGACTCGGGATCTATCCACTGTGCGTCGTCGATGAAACAGACGAAGGGCGTGTCGTCGGAAAGGCGCGCCAGGAAGGTGAGCAGCCCGAGTCCTACCAGCGATCGCGGCGGCGACGGACCCGCCGCTATCCCGCAGGCCACGCCGACAGCTGATCGCTGCTCCACCGGAAGACTCTCGAACACAGGCCGGTGACTCAGCATCATTCTCTGCAGCGCGGCATAGGGAAGGTCGGCTTCGGACTCCACACCGACTATGCAGGTGGATCCCAATCGCGGGTGTTCCGACAGCACCGAGCAGACAAGATACGTCTTGCCCATGCCGGCGTCACCACGTAGGACGCCGACGACTCCGCGCCCTTCGACGGCGGACTGGAGAAGGCCGCTGAGCCGGGCCTTCTCGACGGCTCTCCCGACGAGCCTTTCCGAGGGCGCCCGATTGTCCATCGCGCCCTGTTTCCGAGACCGAGGGTTGCCGTTACCCGGGATGCTAACAAGCGGCGGCTCTGGTCGGAGGTGGAAGGCTACGAGCCCACGGAAAATACGGGTCCGGTCTCTGGGGACTACGTAGATCGCGTGGTCCGGTGGGTGGTGACGCCGTGCAGGCTTGTGGAACCGATGCGCAAGCGAGGAGCACACGATGACCTTCATCGAGACCGAAGACGGAACCGCAATCTTCTACAAGGACTGGGGGCCGGCAGACGGGGTACCGGTGGTCCTCAGCCACGGCTGGCCACTCAACAGCGACGCCTGGGAAGCCACCGCACGGTATCTCGCCGTGCGGGGGTGTCGCGTCATCGCTCACGACCGGCGGGGGCACGGCAACTCCACCCAGACCTGGGACGGGAACGAAATGAACACCTACGCCGATGATCTCGCGGCACTGCTCAGTACGCTGGAGCTGACGGGTGTCACACTCGTCGGGCACTCCACCGGTGGCGGTGAGGTCACCCGTTACGTGGGCCGCCACGGCAGATCTCGGGTCGCGGGGCTCATTCTGGTGTCGGCGGTGCCCCCACTCATGGTGCGCACAGAGGACAACCCCGACGGTCTTCCCGTCGAAACCTTCGACGCCCTGCGAGACGGCGAGTCCGCCAACCGGTCCCAGTTGTACCGGGATCTCGCCGACGGCCCCTTCTTCGGTCACAACCGCACCGGTGAGGTACCACAGGGCACCCGCGACGCCTTCTGGCGACAGGGGCTCGAGTCGGGCACACACAACGCCTATGAATCCATCGCCGCTTTCAGCGCCACCGACTTCAGGCCCGATCTGGCGAAGATCGATGTGCCGACCCTGGTGATCCACGGAGAAGACGACCAGATCGTTCCTTCGACATCAGCGGAAAGCTCTCCGCGCAACTCGTCCCGGACGCGAAGCTGATCGCCTACGAAGGCGGAGCTCACGGCTTACCGGACACCGAGCGCGACCGGCTCAACACCGACATCTTCGCGTTCGTCACTCGATGATCACCATCCGGAACAAGGAGCGCATCCCGGCGATTCGGATCGCATCAGAGTGCTGCGGCGATACTCGCGCGTCTCACCGTGCGGGCGACCGGACGGCGGTGATTGCGCCGAGCGGCCGGTAGCCACTCCCCGTCCGCGTATGTGTCTCGATCACTTCGAAGCCGGCGTCAATCAGTTCCTGGGCGAGTGCGGCTACCGGCCATCGATACGCGGTAGTCACCGCGTGATCGAACGCCTCGACGGTTGGTCCTTCGAAGAATCCGAGCAATAATCCTCCGCCCGAACGTAATATGCGTGCGAACTCGGCGACCGGAGTCCGGATGTCCTCCGGACTGTGATGGATCAGCGAGTACCAGGACAACACCCCTCCCAGCGACTTCGCCGCAACGTCCACTGCGTCCAAGGTGCCGACCTCGAACGAGAGATCCGGATAGTGCTTACGAGCGCGCTCGACGAACTCGGGAACGAGATCGACGCCGCTCACGGCCAGTCCGCGCCCGGCCATGAAGTCCGTCCACTGACCCGGGCCGCATCCGGCGTCGAGCACGGGGCCGGACACGGTGTCGGCCCAGCTCCCGATGAGCGCCCGGTCCAACGGATGCGCCGACGCCACGGAGCCGAAGAGATCCCCATACTCCTGGGACCTGGCCGAGTACGACTCGCGGATGGTGTCGACGACGGGTGTGCTCGCGTTCTCCATACCGCCATCATCGGTGATGGGTCGGCGTATCTGCTCCTGCCTGCATAGGCAAGTCTTGTAATCCCGGCACCGACGGGGGGACCCCGACACTCACCGCGTCGCGCGCCTCGACCCTGCTGCGGCGGGGTCACGGACGGCCGGCAGCACGGCGAGGATCCCGAGCGCGCCGGCAACTACGAAGGCGAGGACCGGTGATGCTCCCAGCAGCACTCCGAGCGCTACCGAACCGGCCGCCTGCCCGACAGCCAGGGCGATGAACAGCACGACAGTCCCCTCGGCGGCGAGATCCGGCACCACCCGCACCGCCCAGACGATGAGGACCCCGCTCATCGCGGTGTAGCCCGCCCCGAACGCTGCCACCGAGACGTACGCCGCGGGTGGTGTGCCGGGAGCCACCCCGAGCAGGACGGTCGCTGTCGCCATGACCGCGGTCGTGGCGACCTAGGCAACTCGCAGGCTCCAGGTCTGCACGATCTTCCCCGCGGCGGCGCCGAGTATCCCGAATGCCCCGAGGACCATCCAGGCCGCGATGGACAAGGTCTCGTCGCCTGCTCCGGAATCGGCCATCACCGAGCGCCCGAAGGTCCAGATCGCGGCGCTCGACGCACCGGCCAGCGTCGCGCCCACGAGCGGACGGGCGAGGGCCGCCACGTCGTCGGCTTTCACCCGGGACGGACGAGCGGACCGACGGCGACGCGGCGTCGACCGGTCGGCGCGCAGAGTTGCGACCGTTGCGAGCCCGGCCGCGAGCGCGATGACCAGCCATCCGACACGCCAGTGCCCAGCGGTCAGGATCAGAAGGATGCCCGCGACGACGATTCCGGCGCCGGTGCCGGCGTTGACGACGGTCTGCGCGTTCTCTTGCCGCGCGGCGGCGACGTTGCGTTCGATGAGAGTGACGAGCCCCGGAGTCGCGAACCCGGCACCTGCCCCGGCGACGATCACGCCCAGCGCAAAGAGGCCGACGTGCGGTGCCAGCGCAACGCCTGCGGCTCCCACGGTTGCCGTCGATCCGGCGCAGACCACGACCAGGCGGGGGCGCGCACCGAGACGCGTGGCAGTCAGAGCCGCACAGCAATAGGAGAGGAAGCTTCCCGCCTGAACGGCTCCGGCGAGGGTGGAGCCCATCTGGAAGGTCTCGGTGAAGCGTGGGAGGAAGAGTCCGTAGCCGAAGCGCGCCAACCCGTAGGTCGCCGCGATCAGAGCCATGCCGCTGACCACGAGGGTTCGCATCGCACCTCCGACCGAGCCAGAACCAGAACGCTCGTTACAGTACTCCGAAACGGAGCCTCTGTCAGAACGAGCGTTACAGTGGGATGGTGTCCGTAGCCCAGCGATCCCCCGCACGCACCCGACTGCTCGACGCGGCCGAGAGCATGCTGTTCGACCGCGGCATCCGCGCCACGTCCGTGGACGAGTTGCTGCGACGCGCCGAAGTCTCGGCAGCGACGTTGTATGCGCAGTTCGGCAGCAAGGACGCACTCGTCGCCGAGGTATTGCGGCTTCGGCTGGCGGACTGGCAGGCCGTATGGGACCAGCACATCATCGCGGCCGACGACGACACGTCGCGGTTGCTGGCACTGTTCGACGCCCTTGCCGACTACCGCGACACACGCGGCGCTCCCGGGCGCTGGTGCGCCTTCCTGGCCACCGCCACCGAACTTCCCGACGCGACGGACGACATCCGCCGGATCCTTTCCGCGGACACCGAACTGCTCACCACCCGGCTTCTGCACTTCTCCAGTCCTCTGGCCGGGGCACGTGCCCAGGATCTCGCCGACGAGGTGCTCATGGCCTACAACGGCACCCTCGTAGCGTTCCTCCGCGGCCGGCCGGCGGCGCCGATCGAGACCGGACGCCGACTGGCCGCTGCGGCAGTCCGGGTCCACAGCCAGGGCTGACCGCGACCGCGCGGGCTGCTTGCGCGACGGATCGGCCGAAATCGCGACTCATTCCAGAAACGTGGGTCATAGTGGTCTGGTGCCCACCTCGAGGGAAGCAGCACAGCAGTTGCGCGCAGCAGGTCTCCGCGTGACGCGCCAGCGAGTCGCTGTCCTCGACGCCGCCGGTACACACCCGCACGCCGACGCCGAGACGATCTTCGACACGGTGCGCACCGCGCTTCCCGGCATTTCTCGCCAGACCGTCTACGACGTACTCCACGCGATGACGTCACGGGGGATGCTCCGGCGGATCGAGCCGTCGGGATCCCATGCGCGGTACGAGGCCCGCGTCGGCGACAACCATCACCATCTCGTCTGCCGGGCGTGCGGAGTCATTGCAGACGTGAACAGCGCGACCGGTGACACACCCTGTCTCACCGGGTACGACGACGGCGATTTCGCCGTTGACGAAACCGAGGTCGTCTTCTGGGGTCTGTGCCCCGGCTGCTCCTCATCGGCAGCTTCGCGACCACAGCCCTGAATCTGTCCGATCCACCCAGATCCGGAAGGAACCCGCAGTGTCCGAAAGCGAAAACCCGGCAGTCCCCTCCCCCAAGCCGCAGCCCCATCGCCCCAGGACCGCCCTGGACTGGTGGCCGGATCAGCTGGACCTCCAAGTCCTGCACCAGCACTCCCCTATGGCCAACCCCATGCCACCCGACTTCGACTACCGGAAGGAGTTCGAGAACCTCGACGTCGACGCGCTCCGCCAGGACCTCATCGCGCTGATGACCGACTCCCAGGACTGGTGGCCCGCAGACTTCGGGCACTACGGCGGCCTCTTCATCCGCATGAGCTGGCACTCCGCGGGCACGTACCGCATCGCCGACGGCCGGGGCGGCGGAGGCAAGGGCGCGCAGCGCTTCGCTCCGCTGAACAGCTGGCCCGACAACGTCAGTCTCGACAAGGCGCGTCGGCTGCTGTGGCCTATCAAACAGAAGTACGGACGCAGCCTCTCGTGGGCCGACCTCATCGTCTTCGCCGGCAACTGCGCCTACGAGTCGATGGGATTCAAGACGTTCGGGTTCGCATTCGGCCGCGAAGACATCTGGGAAGCCGACGAGGTGTTCTGGGGCCCGGAGGACACCTGGTTGGGCGACGAGCGTTACGCCGGCGAGCGCGAACTGCAGGGCCCGCTGGGCGCGGTCCAGATGGGGCTGATCTACGTCAATCCGGAAGGCCCGAACGGTAATCCGGAGATCCTCGCGTCGGGCCGCGACATTCGAGAGACGTTCGCCCGTATGGCGATGAACGACGTAGAGACCGCCGCGTTGATCGTCGGCGGCCACACCGTCGGCAAGACGCACGGTGCTGCGCCCGCCGACAATCTCGGTCCCGAACCCGAAGCTGCGCCGCTGGAACAACAAGGTCTCGGCTGGAAGAACTCGTACGGCACGGGCAAGGGACCCGACACGATCACCAGCGGACTCGAGGTCATCTGGACACCCACCCCGACGAAGTGGGACAACACCTTCCTCGAAATGCTGTACGGGTTCGAGTGGGAAAAGACCAAGAGTCCTGCCGGGGCATGGCAGTGGACACCGAAGGACAACGCCGGGTCGGATATCGTGCCCGATCCGTTCGATTCGGCGAAAAAGCATGCGCCCGGCATGCTTACTAGCGACCTCGCGCTGCGATACGACCCGATCTACGGCGAGATCACCCGGCGCTGGCTCGACCACCCCGAGGAACTCGAAGCCGAGTTCGCCAAGGCCTGGTACAAGCTGCTGCACCGCGACATGGGACCGCTCTCGCGGTACCTCGGGCCGTGGATCCCGGAGCCGCAGCTCTGGCAGGACCCGGTGCCCGACGTCGATCACGAGCTGATCGGCGACGACGAGATCGCGTCGCTCAAGAGCACGGTCCTCGACTCCGGGCTGACCATCCCGCAGTTGGTGGCCACCGCGTGGGCGTCGGCGGCAAGTTTCCGCGGCACCGATATGCGCGGCGGCGCGAACGGCGCACGTGTCCGCCTCGAGCCGCAGAAGAACTGGGAGACCAACGAACCTGCCCAGCTGAACGCGGTGTTGCCGGTGCTCGAACGCATCCGTGACGACTTCAACAGCTCGGCGACGGGAAACAAGAAGGTCTCGCTCGCGGACCTGATCGTGCTCGCGGGTAGTGCTGCGGTCGAGAAGGCAGCCAAGGCGGCCGGACACGACATCACGGTGCCGTTCGCTCCGGGCCGGACGGACGCGTCCCAGGAGATGACCGACGTCGAGTCGTTCTCGGTGCTCGAGCCGAAGAGCGACGGGTTCCGCAATTTCCTGCAGGGCGGGGAGAAGCTTCCTCCGGAAAAGCTGCTCCTCGAACGTGCGAATTTCCTGACACTGACCGCCCCCGAGATGACGGTGCTCGTCGGCGGGCTCCGTGCCCTCGGAACCAATCACGGCGGCAGCAACCACGGCGTGCTCACCGATCGGCCTCAGGTGCTCACCACCGACTTCTTCCGTAATCTGCTCGACATGGGCACGGAGTGGAAGGTGTCGGAGTCGTCGGAGGGGATTTACGAGGGCCGCGCGCGCGGAACCGACGAGGTCAAGTGGACGGCGACCGCCGTCGATCTGGTGTTCGGCGCGAACTCCCAACTGCGGGCGCTGTCCCAGGCGTACGCCACCGACGACGCGCAGCCGCAGTTCGTGCAGGACTTCGTGAAGGCGTGGACCAAGGTGATGAATCTCGATCGGTTCGATCTGGCCTGAGCCGTCCGGGAACGGTGCCGCCGGACGGCACCGCGACACCGAAGCCACCCGTCGCACTTCGGCGGGTGGCTTCGTCGTGTGGGGGCCGTGTGGCCGGTGCCGAGGCGAAGCGGCGCGGGGACCCGCCGCACCGGCGTACCCTTGTAGTGCCGTGAGGGTGACTTCGATCACGCCTCAGGTGATGGAGAACGTTTTCTTTGCGTCGGGGCAAAGACAGGGATACGCCGCCTGCGTCACGGCACCGGATTCTCCGGTCGCCGCGTCCGTTGCCGACGCGACGCCTGTCGTTGCGTATCCGGTCGTCGTGCGAGACCGTCCTGCGCGTTCGGCCCTGTCGAACCCGGGCTCGTGCCCGGCCGAGTACCTCCGCACGACATGTCTCCCGGAGGAGATCGTGATGCGCAGAAACATCCTCAGGGCTGCGGCATGCTCTGCCGCCCTGCTCATAAGCACTATCGGCGCCGGTGTGGCCGGTGCCCAGACAGATATCTCGACCGTCGGAATGTCCCAGGAGCAAGCCGAAGCAACACTGTCCGAGGCCGGCGTCGAATACATCATCCTCAGCCGCGCGGGCAGCACCCTGCGGAACTGCAACGTGACCGAGCAGCGCGACCGCGGCTACGACACCGAAGTCGAATACTCGTGGGACGCCGACGCCGAAGAGTGGGACAAGACCGAGACGGAGGTCTGGCGCGGGGTTGCCCTGGTCGTCTTCTGCGACTGACCCCCGCCGCCGTCAGGCACCGAACACCCGCTCGACCACTGCTCGCGCACGACGGGTCACGCGCAGATAGTGGTCGAGATACTCCGAGGCGTCTTCGCCCTGCCACCCTGTCACTCTCGCGACCGCTGTGAGAAGCCTTCCCGGGCCGGGCAATTGGTCGGCGCGCTTACCCCGCACGAGCACCAATGCGTTGCGTGCACTGGTGGCGGTGATCCACGCGTCGCGCAGCAACTCCACATCCCCGGCGCTGATCAACTCGGCCGCACCGATCGCGTCCAAGGTCTCGAGCGTCGACGTGTTGTGCAGCGCCCCGATGTGGTGCGCGTGCTGCAACTGCAGCAACTGCACCGTCCATTCGATATCGGCAAGTCCCCCGCGGCCCAGCTTCGTGTGGGTGGCGGGGTCGGCTCCGCGGGGGAGACGCTCCGAATCGACGCGTGCCTTGATCCGGCGGATCTCGCGGACCGCCTCCTGAGACAGCCCACCCTCCGGGTAGCGGACCTTGTCGATCATGCGCAGAAAGCGCGTGCCCAGGTCTGGGTCGCCGGCGACAGCGTGCGCCCGCAGGAGCGCCTGCACCTCCCACACCTCGGCCCACTGGGTGTAGTACGCCTCATAGGAGGTGAGCGTGCGCACCAGCGGTCCGCTACGGCCTTCCGGCCGCAGGTTCAGGTCGACCTCGAGCGGCGGATCGGTGCTCGGCGCGCCGAGGAACTTGCGGACCTGTTCGGCAACGGTCGTCGCCCATTTCACGGCGTCGGTGTCGTCGGCGTCCGCGTGCGGTTCACAGACGAACAGCACATCGGCGTCGGAGCCGTAGCCCAGTTCGGCACCTCCGAGACGACCCATCCCGATCACGGCGATGCGCGCGGGGGCCGGTCCCCGTGAGCTTTCCGACGCGCGAATGACGGCGGTGAGTGCGGCCTCGAGCACCCCGGACCACACCGTCGACAGTGCTTCGCACACCTGGGGGACGTCGAGCATCCCGAGGATGTCCGCACTCGCGATCCGGGCCAGTTCGGCGCGGCGCAACGAGCGGGCGGCGAGGATCGCACGCGCCGGGTCGCCGTAGCGGGACGACGACGCGACCAGCGCGCGGGCGACTTCCGGAGGCTTCGGTTCGAGCAACCTCGGACCGTTCGGGCCGTCGGCGTACAAGCGCAGCACCTCGGGCGACTTCACGAGCAGGTCCGACACGTACGCCGACGATCCGAGCACCGTCATGAGGCGTTCCGCCACCGCCGGCTCGTCGCGGAGCACCCGCAGGAACCACACGGTGTCGTACAGCGCGTCGGACAAACGGCGGTAGGCCAGCAGTCCGGCATCGGGATCGACTGTGTCGGCGAGGTATTCGAGCAGTTGCGGAAGCAGCATCGCCTGGATCCGCGCCTTACGGGACGCGCCGCCGGACAAGGCTGTCAGATGGTCGAGCGCGTGCGAGGGCGCGCTGTACCCGAGGGCGGCGAGCTGACGGACGGCCGCGTCGGGCGAGAGCCGTACGGCCTCCTTGTCGAGCTTGCTCACCGACTCGAGCAACGGCCGGTAGAACAGTTTCGCGTGCAGTTTCCGTACCCGCGACGAGTTGCGCTTGATCTCGGATTCGAGCACGCCGAGCGCATCCTTCCGCCCGTCCGCACGCATGTGCGACGCACGGGCGAGCCAGCGCAGCGCCTCCCGGTCGTCCGCGGGCGGCAGCGTGTGGGTGCGCTTGAGTCGCTGGAGCTGGAGGCGGTGCTCGAGCAACCGGAGGAACTCGTACGACGCGCGGAGGTTCGCGGCGTCGTCGCGGCCGATGTAGCCACCGTCGGCGAGCGCACCGAGCGCCTCGACCGTGTTGGGGACCCGCAGCGACTCGTCGACGCGGCCGTGTACGAGTTGGAGCAGCTGGACGGCGAATTCGACGTCGCGGATGCTGCCGCGGCCGAGCTTGAGTTCGCGTTCCTGCAGTTCTGCGGGCACCAGGTCCTCGACGCGCCGGCGCATCGCCTGGACTTCCGGGACGAAGTCCTCGCGCTCGGAGGCTGTCCACACCATCGGGCTCAGCGCTTCGACGTACCGGCGGCCGAGATCGAAGTCGCCGGCCATCGGCCGGGCCTTGAGGAGCGCCTGGAACTCCCACGTCTTGGCCCACCGGTTGTAATACGCGATGTGCGACTCGAGGGTGCGCACCAGCTCACCGCTCTTGCCTTCCGGGCGCAGCGCGGCATCGACCTCGAAGAAGGCGGAGGTGCCGATACGCATCATTTCGCCCGCGATCCGGCTTGCGCGCGCATCCGCGGGTTCGGCGACGAAGACCACGTCGACATCGCTCACGTAGTTCAGTTCCCGCGCTCCGCATTTGCCCATGGCGATGACCGCCAGGTGGATCGGGCACGGCTCGTCGGGAACCACCGTCGTCACGGCGACCGCGAGGGCCGCGGTGAGGGCGGCGTCGGCGAGGTCGGCGAGCAGCGCCCCGACCTCGAGGTACGGAAGGACCGGCTCGTTCTCGACGGTCGCGGCGAGGTCGGCCGCCGCGATGATCATGAGCTGGTCGCGATAGGCGGTCCGCAAGGCTGCGACCGCCGCGGGCCCGGTTTTCTCTGCGCGGTAGAGCAGGCGGCCGACGCGACCGCCCGGCTCGGGATACCCGCCGACGCTGTCGAGCATCCTCGCGGTGAAGGTGTGCTTGTCGGGCAGATCCAGGGAACCTTCGAGCAGCCGCCAGCAGGCAGGATTCGCGACCACGTGGTCACCGAACGCGGACGACGCCCCGAACAGGCCGAACAGCCGGCCGCGAAGGCCCTTGTCGGCACGCAGCGCGGCATCGAGTTCGGCCCAGCCGTCGTCACCGAGACTGTCTGCGAGGCGCGCCAGGGTCCGCAGCGCCAGATCCGCATTGGCGGCGCGGGACAGCGCCCACAGCAGTTCGACGCTGTCGGCGTCGTTCCAGCCGAGCCGTTGCAGCTCTTCTGGCGCGGTCGGCTCGACGAGGCCGAGCCGACCGGGAGCCGGGACAGTGGAACGAGAAGTCGGCGGTTTCACCACCACATCATCCGCCATCGCCGGCCGATTACAGCCCCAGGTACTGCTCGAGCTCGAAAGGCGTGACCTGGCTACGGTAGTTCTCCCACTCGCGCCACTTGTTCCGCAGGAAATAGTTGAACACGTGCTCGCCGAGCGTTTCGGCGACCAGCTCGGACTTTTCCATCTCGCGAAGTGCGATGTCGAGATCGGTGGGCAGCTCGCGGTACCCCATCGCGCGACGCTCCGCCGACGTCAGCGACCACACGTCGTCTTCGGCCTCGGGAGGGAGTTCGTATCCCTTCTCGATGCCGCGCATGCCCGCCGCGAGGAGCAACGCGAACGACAGGTACGGGTTGCACGCGGAGTCCGGGGTGCGGATCTCCACCCGGCGCGACGACGCCTTGTTGGGCGTGTACATCGGGACACGGACCAGAGCCGAGCGGTTCGACGGTCCCCAGCACGCCGCGGTCGGCGCTTCGCCGCCGTGCACGAGACGCTTGTAGGAATTGACCCACTGGTTGGTGACGGCGCTGATCTCGCCGGAATGCTCGAGGATGCCGGCGATGAACGCCTTGCCGGTCGCCGAGAGCTGCAGCGGGTCGTCGGGGTCGTGGAAGGCGTTGGTCTCGCCCTCGAACAGCGACATGTGGGTGTGCATGGCCGAGCCCGCGTGCTCGCGGAACGGCTTCGGCATGAAGGTGGCGCGCACGCCCTCCTGCATCGCGATCTCCTTGACCACGTAGCGGAAGGTCATGACGTTGTCCGCCATGGACAGCGCGTCGGCGTATCGCAGGTCGATCTCCTGCTGGCCGGGAGCCGTCTCGTGGTGGCTGAACTCCACCGAGATGCCCATCGACTCGAGCGCGTCGATGGCGTGGCGCCGGAAGTGCGGGGCGGACCGGTGGACGGACTGGTCGAAGTAACCGCCCGTATCGGCGGGCACCGGCGCGGCACCCTCTTCACCGTTCTCCACGAGGAAGAACTCGATCTCGGGATGCACGTAGCAACTGAAGCCGAGGTCGGACGCCTTGTTGAGCTGACGCCGCAGCACGTGCCGCGGATCGGCCCAGCTGGGCGTTCCACCCGGCATGGTGATGTCGCAGAACATGCGCGCGGAGTACTGGTGGCCCCGGTCGTCGGTCCACGGCAGCACCTGGAAGGTTGTCGCGTCGGGGCGGGCGACCATGTCGGCTTCCGAGATCCGGGAGAATCCCTCGATCGCCGAACCGTCGAACCCGATGCCCTCTTCGAAGGCTCCCTCGAGTTCGGCCGGGGCGATCGCCACGGATTTCAGGGTGCCGACGACGTCGGTGAACCAGAGACGAACGAACCGAATGTCGCGCTCTTCGAGGGTGCGGAGCACGAACTCCTTCTGGCGATCCATATCCGCGAGAGTAGGCATCATCCGTTAATTCCGTGTTACATACGCGCGTTGGGACAGTGGCGTGTCGCTCACATCGTGCCGGATTCAGCAGTGAGGATCGGTTTCGGGGACCTCGAGATCGATCAAATACCTGGTCACAGCGTCGTCGACGCATTTCTCGCCGTCGAGCACGACCGTGTGCTGGGTCCCGTCGAAACTCAGCAGCGCACCGCCGAGATGACCCGCGAGCTCGACTCCCGCGAGATACGGGGTCGCGGGATCGGCGGTAGTGGACACCACGAGCACGGGAGCCAGACCGGACAGGTCCGCATCCTCGCCGTCCACGGTGGGCGGGACGCGCCAGAAAGCACACGTGTCGAGAGCGGCGGAACCGTTGCCGCGCCCGTCGTCGAGGAACGGCGCCGCCTCACGGAACCGGGTGTCGAGTTCTCCGGCGAGCACCCGGTCGGTGACGGGTACGTCGTCGACGCATCGCACCGCGTCGAACGCGGCGGTGATGTTGCTGTAGGTGCCGTCGTCGCCGCGACCCTCGTACAGGTCGGCGAGCCGCAGGAGCGTGTCGCCGGTACCGCTGCTCGCAAGCGAGTCCAGTCCGCCGCGCAACGAGCCCCACAAGGACGGTGAGTACAGCCCCTGCTGGACCCCGGTGATCGCGTCGCCGTAGCTCAGGCCGCGGGGGTCGGTGGTGGGCGCGGGTGTGTCGAGCAGCGGGCCGACGAGGGCGCGGAACCGGTCCACTGCCGCCGCAGGATCGTCGCCGAGCGGGCATCCGTCGTAGTCGGCGCAGTAGCGCGCGAACTCCTCGAACGCGCGCTGGAAGCCCTCCGCCTGCAACACGATCTCCTCGACGGGATCCTGGTCCGGGTCGATGGCACCGTCGAGCACCATCGCCCGCACCCGGTCGGGAAACGCTGCGGCGTACTCCGCGCCGAGCCTGGTGCCGTACGAGTAGCCGAGGTAGGTGAGCTGATCGTCGCCGAGCACCCCGCGCACGACATCCATGTCGCGCACCACCTCGCGGGTGCCGACGTGCGCCAGCACCTCCGGCCCGGTGCGCTCGGCGCACAGATCCGCGTACTCCCGATTGAGTTTCTCGGCTCGCGCGATGCCCTCACTGGTGGTGTCGCCGGGGTCGAGGGCGCGATCGGCGTCGGTCTCGGCGTCCGTGCGGCACACGATCTGCGGTTCCGAGGCGCCGATTCCCCGCGGATCCATCCCGATGACGTCGAAGCGCTCGGCGAGCGGGGTGCCTTCTCCGGCCAGCGCGAGCGACAACCCCGACGCGCCCGGCCCGCCGGGGTTCGTCAGCAGTGAACCGATCCGGTCCCCGCCGGCCCGGGACCGCGACAACGCGAGCGAGACGGTCTGTCCGTCGGGATCGTCGTACTCGAGCGGCACCGTGATCCGGGCGCACTCCACACCGTTGAGGGCAAGGTAGCGACCGTCGGTTCCGTATCCCGCGCACGACTCCCACCGCACCGCCTGGCGGTAGAACTTCTCGAGTTCGCCCGGCACCGCGACATCCGACGGCGGCTGCGTGCTGTTGCCCGGCGCCGAGCAGCCCAGGACGGCGAGACCTGCGACAACGGCGAGCGACATGAGGCGGAGAACGTGCATACGGGGGGACATCGACACCCGACGATCGTCCCATGAGCCGACAGAGCGCCGACGCTGTGACCAATCGCACCGCCACGTGGTGTTTGTGCAGCGACCTGCGGTGGCACACTGAGACGGTCATCACCCAACCCGGGGACCCCTAGGGCCTCGAGGCAGAAAGGGACAGCGATGTCCGACAACATGACGTCCGTATACGGCGGCGCCGCTCCCGCCGATACCCCCAAGCGCAAGACTCGAGTCCATCACCTGCAGGCGATGAAGGCCGAAGGCCGCCGCTGGGCGGAACTGACCGCCTACGACTACTCCTCGGCCCGAATCTTCGAAGAAGCCGGGATCCTGGTCCTCCTCGTGGGCGACTCCGCAGCGAACGTCGTCTACGGCTACGACACCACCGTTCCGGTCACCGTCGACGAACTGCTCCCCCTGGTCCGCGGCGTCGTGCGGGGCGCGCCGCACGCTCTCGTCATCGCGGACCTGCCGTTCGGTAGCTACGAAGCGTCTCCCGAACAGGCTCTCGCGACGTCCATCCGGTTCATGAAGGAAGGCGGCGCCCACGCCGTCAAGCTCGAAGGCGGCGAACGGGTCGCCCCGCAGATCGCGGCGATCACCGCGGCCGGCATCCCCGTGCAGGCGCACATCGGTTTCACCCCACAGTCGGTCAATACGCTCGGCGGGTTCCGCGTCCAGGGCCGCGGTGACGGTGCCGAGCAGCTCGTCGCCGACGCGATGGCGGTTCAGGAAGCCGGCGCATTCTCCGTCGTGATGGAGATGGTGCCTGCCGAACTGGCCGGTCAGGTCACGGGCAAGCTCACCATCCCGACGGTCGGCATCGGCGCCGGAAGCGAATGCGACGCGCAGGTTCTCGTGTGGCAGGACATGGCGGGCTACACCAGCGGCAAGACCGCGAAGTTCGTCAAGAAGTTCGGTGCTGTCGGCGACGAACTGCGTCGCGCAGCGTCCCAGTACGCGCACGAGGTCGCCGAAGGTACCTTCCCCGGTCCCGAGCATTCGTTCTGAGCAGACGCCCTCGGCGCAAACGACAAGCCCTTCCTGCGGTGCGCCGCGGAAGGGCTTGCCGTTGTGTGACGTTCGTCCCCCGGTTCCGGCGGGGCGGCCTCACCACCCCCTCAGGATTCGGTGGCACACTCGACGGCGACCACGACGCGAGCCCCGACAGACGAGGTGTACATCCATGAACCGATTCCGACAGGTGCCGGCTGCGGCCGCCGTCGCAGCCGCCATGATCGGCGTTCTCGGGGCATGCGCTCCGGCGCCCGAGTCCGGGCAGACCGGTTCCAGCACAGAACTGTCGTCGTCCACCCAGGCGACCTCCTCGGCGACGCGGTCTCCGCAGTCCGGTGATGCCGGCGTCACCGATGCTCAGGCGGAAGACCTGTGCACCCGGCTGGAGGCGCAACTGTCGCCGTGGCGCACGTACACCCCGTCGGTCGGCCGCGGTGGGCTCAACATCCTCATCGGCGAATGGGCAGGGGCAAACGGCGTCGACCTCCTCGCACTTGCCGGTGATCGGGCACGGATCGACACGATCACGTCCGAGCAGTGCCCCGAGGTGCGGGAGGAAGCGGTCACCGCACTCGAAATCCCCGATCTCGCATCCGGTCTCGTCGGTTTCTGATGAACGAGCGCCGCGAGCTGTATCCGCCGCTGGAACCGTACGAGCAGGGCATGCTCGACGTCGGTGACGGTCAGCAACTGTACTGGGAGGTCAGCGGCAACCCCGCGGGCAAGCCGGCGGTGTTCCTGCACGGCGGGCCCGGCGGCGGCGTGTCGCCGATGCAGCGCCGGTTCTTCGACCCCGATGCCTACCGCATCGTGTTGTTCGATCAGCGCGGTTGCGGCCGATCGCTCCCGCACGTCGCAGACGGGGCAGACCTGTCGGTCAACACGACCGACCATCTGGTCGCCGACATCGAACGACTGCGCACCCACCTGGGCGTGGAGCAGTGGCTCGTCTTCGGCGGCTCGTGGGGATCGACCCTCGCGCTCACCTACAGCCAGCGACACCCCGACCGCGTCACCGAACTGGTGTTGCGCGGAATCTTCCTGCTGCGGCGCAGCGAGATCGACTGGTACTACAACGGCGGTGCGGGAGAGGTGTTCCCAGACCTGTGGGAGGGATTCACCGCACCGCTCGCCGCGGCGGAACCCGGGGAGCATCCCGTCGACACCTATCATCGCCTGCTGCACTCCCCCGACCCGGACGTGGCTCTGGACGCTGCGATCGCATGGTCGACGTGGGAAGGCGCCACGAGCACGCTGCTACCCCATCCCGACCGCGTCGCGGAGACCTCCGAACCCCGGTTCGCCCTCGCGTTCGCGCGGATCGAGAACCATTACTTCTACCACCGGGGTTTTCTCGAGGACGGTCAGATCCTGCGCGACGCGCATCTGCTGCACCGCATTCCCGGGGTGATCGTGCAGGGCCGCTACGACGTCGTGTGTCCGGCGCGCAGCGCATGGGATCTGCATCGGGCCTGGCCACAGTCCGATCTGCGCATCGTCGACGATGCCGGTCACGCGGCAACCGAACCCGGTATCACCCATGAACTCCTGGAGGCCACAGACCGGTTCCGGTAATCCGCCGCCGGTTCAGGCGGGCAACCGCCCGAAACCGACCACGGCGCCGTCGTCCTCCCAGTCGAGGGTGTGCACGCGAATCTTGCCGAACTCGTTGCCACCCACAGTGGTTGCGGTGCTGCCCTCCACCGAGATCACGATGTTGGTGTGTTCGCGCTGCCCGAAACCGAGGGAGCTGTGGTACAGCACCACGTCGCCGACGGCGGGGCGGTAGCCCGATCCGGAGGGTTCGAAGCGGCCGGTCTGCTCGTAGTACTCCCCGAGCGTGTACACCCCCGGGATACGCCAGTGACCGGAATGCGGATTAGCCAGGGGCACACCGGCTTCCCGCATGATCCAGCTGACGAAGTCCGCACACCACGGCTCCCGGACGCCCTCGGAGTAGAACGTCCCGGGCCGCTGCGCGTCGTGCTGATCCTCGAGCAGCTCGACGATCTGCACCTGCGTCGGTGACAACGCCGACGTGTCCACGTCCGGGAACGATGCACTGTCCCAGGGGAACAACCGGTTGGGGGCACTCCACCACACGGTTGCGGCGACAAGAGCGACGGCGACCACCACGACCGCCACGATCGTCGCGAACGGTCGGCGCCCGACGGTCCGTTCAGGGTTCACAGGCGAACTGCACTCTCCGGGTCGCCGGGTCGGCGAGTACCAGGCGGACCGTGACGCGCTGTCCCTCCGCGGGCGTCCCGGTGCACTGCGCGATCACCGTCTCCGACGGGATGAAGATCTCGGCGTCGCGTCGCTCGGTGGCGTCTTTGAGAACCGTGGCTTCGAAGGTCTCCCCCACCCGCGACGACAACACGACCGCCTCGGCGAGGTCGATGCACGCGCGCCCGACCTTGCCGGCGAGCGAATCGGACGAGGACATGATCTTCGGCAGCAGACCCAGGGTGTCGCGCACGTCGCCGGGCAACTCGGTGCCCGAGGACACCGCAAGGCACACCTCGGTGGCGTAACGGTCGGACAGCCGGCGCAGCGGCGCGGTGACGTGCGCGTAGGCGGCGCCGATCGCGCCGTGCACCGTCAGTTCCGGCAGTTCTCCGTCGAATGCGACGTAGGACGCGCCGCGCAGCAGCGTCGGCGCCTCGCTCATGAGAACGAGCGTGGTGGGCAGATTCGCGTCGAGACCGGCGAGGAACGCGCCCACCGACATGTCGCCGGGCCACTCGACGCCCAGCAAACAGGCGGTTCGGCGGAGAGAGGCGACAGCGTCGGGATCGGCGGGCGGCAATGTGCGCAGCAGCCCGGTCTTCGCGTCGATCATGATGCGCGCCGCGCACATTCCGGTCAGCAGCGACACATGCGAGTTCCAGTCGTCGGCCTCGGTGCGCGGTTCGATGTCGAGTCGCCAGCCGTCACCGTCTTCGACCACGTCCTGTTCGGGCAGTCTCAGTTCGATCGCACCCCGTGCCCGCGCCGCGACTTCGCGCAACCGCCCGAACTCGGGTAGCGCCGCGATCGACGGATGGAGGGTGCCGGCATCGGCATCGCGCTGCACACCGGCATAGTCGAGTCGCGCCACCGAACGGACGCGTGCCCGCGACACGGAGATTGCGACGGGCTCTGCGTACTCGTCCATCTCGATGCGCCACAACACGGCCGGTCGCACCGCGCCCGGGAGCAGACTGGCCGCGTTCTCCGACAACACCCGCGGGTGCAGCGGCACCGACCCGTCGGGAAGGTAGAAGGTCTGCGCGCGGCGGTGCGTCTCGAGATCCAGCGCACCGCCGGGTTCGACGACCGCGTACACGTCGGCGATCGCGTAGTGGAGCACGAATCCGGTGTCGGTGCGCTCGAGGTGGAGTGCCTGGTCGAGGTCCATCGAACCGGGTGGATCGATCGTCACCACGGGCAGATCTGTGCGATCGTCGCGCTCCGAAGCGAATCTGTCGGTCGCCGTCCGGGCCTCTGCGAGCGCCTCGTCGGGGAATTCGTCGACGAGGCCGAACTCGGCGCGGACACCGGTGAAATCGATCTCCGGTGCGACGACGATGGGTGTGGTCACCAAAGCGGCGGGGCTCCTCGTCGCGCGATCACTTGTTCCATTCGTCGTCCGCGTCGTCGGCTGCCTTGTTGCGGGCGGCAGCGATGTCGAGGGCCCGCATGGCGGTCTCCCGGTCGGGGTACGGACCCATGCGGTTGAGGGCGCTGGGATCTTTGCCCTGGGTCACCTTGCCGGTCTTCACATCGAAATACCAACCGTCGTCACTCATGGCCCCAGTGTGCCCGAACAGCGGCGCGATACCCGGTATATCGGGCGCGGTTTCGGCGAAACTCGGCTACCGGCGCAGCTGGTAGCGTCGGCCGGACCGCAAGATCGTTACCGACCGAAGGAGATCACACGTGTCGTACATCCTTTTCGATGCACTGCTGCCCTATGTAGGCCCCGAGTCCGCCTCGTACTGGGCGCACCTGCTGGTCGTCGGACCACTCTGACCGACTCCCGGCGGCGGCGATGCCGTCGACCGACCGGGGCGGGCACGCGCGTCGGCGGGGTGGGACAGGAATGCAGGGCGGACGAGTCGGCCTGTAAGCCGGATCCTGTCCCCCGCCGAAGCGGGGTGGCGACCATCCATCTGGGCACACCGTTGCCGGGTACCTCGAGCGGTTCACCCGCAGGCTCGGGCGAGCAGCCCTCGAGCACCTGCGCAGACGCACCGCGCAGCGATGCGACCTTCAACCTTGCTCCGGGCGGGGTTTACCTAGCCACCCCGGTCACCCGGGGTGCTGGTGCGCTCTTACCGCACCGTTTCACCCTTACCTGCCCGCGAGGGGCAGGCGGTCTGTTTTCTGTGGCACTGTCCCGCGAGTCACCTCGGGTTGCCGTTAACAACCGCCCTGCTCTGTGGAGTCCGGACTTTCCTCGACGCAGGGCCTGACACCGTCCGGTGCCGGTTCCCTGTTCCGCGGTCGCCCGGCCAACTCGTCCGCCCGGACAGCGTAGCGCCCCCGCGGGGATGCGACGCACGGACCCCGTGCCGTCTGCCACCGTGCGACCACTGCGTATCGGACTCCCGACCCGCCGCGTGAGAACTACCGTGAACCGCATGACTCGGTACGTCGCTTTCCTGCGCGGGATCAACGTCGGCGGTATCCGGATCAAGATGGCCGATCTGGCGGAGTTGTTCTCCGCGGCCGGACATCGCGACGTCCGCACCGTGCTCGCGTCGGGCAACGTGCTGTTCGACTCCGACGACGATGCCTCGTCGCTGAAACCCGCCCTCGAACGCGCGCTGACCGATCGCTTCGGGTACGACGCCTACACCTTCGTCGTCGAGCAGTCCCGGGTGGCGGACATCGTGGCGGCCTACCCCTTCGGAGACCGCGAGGATCGGCATTCCTATGTGGTGTTCGTGTCCGACCCCGATGTTCTCGACGCCCTGGCTGCGGATGCGAACCGTCTCGACGGTGACGTCGAGTGCGCCGCACCGGGTGCGGGTGTCCTCTACTGGCAGGTCGAGAAGGGGAACACTCTCGACAGCGCACTCGGGAAGAAGACCGGGTCCGGTCGGTACAAGGCGGTCACCACCTCTCGAAATCTGAAAACACTCCGCAAGTTACTGTGACTTGTCACCACAAGTAAGCAAATCCTCGGACGTCCTCGTAAGTGCAGTTAGCCTCCCCGGGGGCCGCAGTCGCGGCACATCAATCCGGACTCGAAGGACACACATGCGGATTGCCGCACGACTGCTTGCCGCAGCAGCTCTAGCAGGACTCTCCCTCGGCGCGACGACCACCGCAGCAGCCCAGCCGGCGGTGCCCGGCCCCGCCGCGCAGTCGGACGACTTCTACGCCACGCCCGACCTGAGTTCCGGTTCGCCGGGAGAGGTACTGCGCACTGCCCCGTCGGTCGCCGCAATCATCCCCGGCACCCCCGCCGTGCTCGACGCCTCGGTCACCCGCGTGATGTATCGCAGCACCAGCGCCACCGACACGCCTGTCGCCGTCGTCGGCACCGTGATGGTCCCGGCACTGCCGTGGGCCGGCGACGGCCCCCGGCCCACCGTCGTGGTCGGGCCCGGCACTCAGGGCATGGGCGATCAGTGTGCCCCGTCCAAGCTCATGACCTTCGGCCAGGAGTACGAGCACCTCCAGATCGGTCCGCTCCTCGCGCGCGGGTACGCGGTCGCGGTCACCGACTACGAAGGGCTCGGCACCGCCGGAGTCCATCCCTATCTCAACCGTGCCTCTCAGGGGCACGCGATGCTCGACCTCGCCCGCGCCACCCGGTCGCTGGGAACTCTCGGTGTGGATCAGGACGGCCCGATCGCCTTCTGGGGCTATTCGCAGGGCGGTATGGCTGCGGCGTCCGCGGCCGAACTCGCCTCGACCTACGCCCCGGAACTGCCGGTCGCCGGTGCGGTCGCGGGATCACCGCCCGCGTCGCTGAGGGATCTGGCGGTCGCCGGCGACGGTTCGTTCTTGTCGGGTGGCATCGGCTGGGTCGTCAACGGGTTCATCTCCGCATACCCGCAGCACGCCGACGAAATGTTGAAGGTGTTCAATCCCGCGGGCCTCGATATTCTCGGCCGCGCCGAAGATGCGTGCGTGTTCGACGCACCGTTGCTCGACCCGTTCTCCTCGACCACCCGGTACACCGTCGACGGCCGGCCGATCGTCGAGCATCTCTCGGAGGAGCCGTGGGCCTCGCTCGTGGCCGAACAGGAACTCGGCAACCGGACCCCGTCCGCTCCGGTGTTCGTGGCGCAGGCCACCGGGGACGACTTCGTGCTCGTGTCGGGCGTCGACACGATGGTCGGCAAGTGGTGCCTCACCGGAGCGACCGTCACCTATCAGCGATACGACGTCCCCCCGGCGTTCACCAAGACAGGATTCGGGCACGTCGTCGGGCTTTTCCCCGCTCTGGTGGAGGGCATGGACTGGCTGGACCAGCGATTCGCCGGCGTCCCCGCGACAACGACCTGCGGCCCGTAAGGAAAGTTCGAAAAAAGCTCGGCGGCCGGTAACGCCTCACCGATCGCAGCGATACATGATGTGAGTGGCCACGCAGGCACCCCCCGACATGCCTGCGCGGCCACTCTTTTCATCGCTGCTCCCGTGAACCGGGATATCGCGTGTTACAGATGCGACGTGTCGTTGACCAGACGCACCGAGGATCCGCCGTCCGGATAGAACTCCGCGGTGCTGAGCGACGCCAGGTCCAGGTGCAGCCGGTACAGCAGGGACGGACCCGAATCCAGCGCGAGCCGCAGGAAGGTCTTGATCGGAGTGACGTGGGAGACGACGAGTACGGTCACTCCCCCGAACTCCGACACCAGATCGTCTCGCGCCGCGGCGATCCGCGTGTGGACCTCGTCGAAACTCTCGCCACCGGGCGGACGCACCGAGGTGTCGCCGAGCCACGCGCGGTGAATGTCCGGGTCGCGCTGGGCGGCCTCACCGAACGTGAGGCCCTCCCACTCGCCGAAATCCGTCTCGATCAGGCCGTTGTGCACCGTCACGGGCAGATCCAGGGCGTCCGCGGCCACGGTGGCGGTTTCGCGGGCGCGGCCGAGCGGTGACGACACCACGGCGGCGACGCCTCCTCGTGCCGCGATCCGGCGCGCGGCGGCAACGGCCTGTTCACGACCGAGTTCGGTGAGCGGCGGGTTGCCCCGCCCCGAGTAGCGGCGTTCCACCGACAGCGGTGTCTGGCCGTGCCGCAACAGCAGGAGCCGTGTCGGCGAACCGGTCGCGCCCGTCCAGCCCGGCGCCGTGGGTGCCGGAGTCGTCGCGGCCGGCGGAGTCGTCGCCGCGACCGAAGGCGACGAGGACGACTCTGCGAGGACGAGCGTCTCCTCGCCGGAGACGAGTGCCTCGGCAGCGGCGTCCATGGCCACATTCGCAAGACGGTCGGCGTACGCGTTCTCGGCGCGCGGAATCCACGTGTAGTCGACACGGCGGAACTTCGCCGCCGTCTCCCGCGCCGCCGCGGCGAGCGGAATCATGTCGGGATGCTTGATCTTCCAGCGGCCCGACATCTGCTCCACGACGAGCTTGGAATCCATACGGACGTCCACCTCGTCCGCCCCGAGTTCCGCGGCGGCGGTCAGCCCCGCGAGCAGTCCCCGGTATTCGGCGACGTTGTTGGTGGCCCGCCCGATGCTCGCGTGCCGCTCGGCGAGGACGGTCCGATGGTCGGCGTCGAACACCACGGCACCGTAGCCCGCCGGTCCCGGATTTCCTCTCGAGCCGCCGTCCGCTTCGACGACGACCCGGGTCACAGTCCGGATTCCTTGGTGCGCACCAAGATCGAGTTGCACTCCGGGCATCGCACGAGCGCGTCGGCAGGTGCGGCCGCGATCCGGGCGATCTCGCCCCGGTCGAGCTCGAGGCGGCAGGCACCGCAGCGGCGTCCCTGCAGCAGTGCCGCGCCGATGCCGGCCTGTTCGCGCTGCTTCTCGTACAACGCCACCAGGTCCTCGGGCAGCGCACCGATCAGGGCCGCGCGGTCGCTGCGGCACCGCTGCTCGGCGACGTCGATGTCGGCGAGGGCTTCGTCACGAGCGCGGGTCGCGTCGGCGAGCTGATCGTCGATCTGCGAGACCTGCGCCCCGGCGTGATCGTGGTCGCCCTTCGACGCCTCGCGACGTTCCATCACCTCGAGGAGGTCGTCCTCGAGCGCCCCCTGACGGCGTTCGAGGCTTCCGAGTTCGTGCTGCAGTTCCGTGAGCTGCTTCGAGCCGACCGACCCGCTCTCGAGCATCGTCCGATCGCGCTGTGCACGCATGCGCACCGCTTCGATCTCCCCTTCGAGCTTGCGGATGTCGCGATCGAGATCGTCGAGGATGATCTCGACGGCCACGGCCGCATCCTTACGCGCGTTGCGGTCGGACTGGAGCCGGTCCACCGTCTGCTGTTCCGGCAGGGTGCGACGGCGGTGCGCAAGGCGATTCAGCTCCGCGTCCACGGCGGCGAGAGACAGAAGCTTGGACTGCACTGCGGATTCGACGTTCACTCGGGTGGTTCCTGCTTTCGGTGGGGCCTCGATGGGCGGGGATGACGGACAGCCCCGGAGACGGGTCGTAGCTGATTACGGTACCGCGCGCACCGCGGCGGTCGTCCACGGATCGGTTCGCAACCGGCTCACCCGCGCCTGCCAGCCGTCCCGGCCGGCGAATGCCGCGTCGAGAACGTCACGTGCCTGAGCGCACCACGGATACTCGCTCGCCCAGTGTGCGACATCGACGAGTGCGGGACCCCCGGCGCGCAGGTGCTCGTCGGCGGGGTGGTGCCGGAGGTCCGCTGTGACGTAGGCATCCACGTCGAGCGCCGCGACCGCGCCGAGGAACGAATCGCCCGATCCCCCGCATACCGCGACGCTCCGGATCGGCCGCTCCGGGTCGCCTGCGGCGCGTACTCCCCACACGGTGGCGGGCAGGGCCGCGGCCACCGACTCGGTGAACTCGGCGAGCGTCATCGTCTCGGGTAGCTCCCCGACCCGCCCCAGCCCGCGAGCACTCGGGAGTTCGGCGAGTTCGAGCACGTCGAACGCCGGTTCCTCGTAGGGATGGGCGGCGCGCAGGGCGGCGAGCACCCGGGAGCGGGAACGTCGCGGAGCGATCACCTCGATACGAGCTTCCTCGACGTGCTCGAGTTCCCCGAGGACGCCGAGTGCGGGATCGGCTGCGCCGACGGGACGGAACTGGCCGGTGCCGGAAGTGGTCCAGCAGCACTCCGTGTAGTTGCCGAGCGCTCCCGCACCGGCATCGAACAACGTCTGCCGGACGCTGTCGGCGGAACCGGACGGCACCATCACCACCCATTTGTCCGTGGCCGGTTCGGGCTTGGCCTCGAGCGGTCGCAGTCCGGTCAGCCCGAGTGCCTCGGCGAGGGCGTCGGACACGCCGGGATTCGCACGATCGGCATTGGTGTGCGCGGTGAACAACGCGCAGCCCCCGCGGATGAGCCGGTGGATCAACGCGCCTTTCGGGGTGTGCGCGCCCACCGTGTCGACGCCGCGCAGCAGCAGCGGGTGGTGGACGAAGAGCAACTGCGCACCCCACTCGAGTGCCTCGTCGACGACATCGGCGGTGGCGTCGACTGCGAGGAGCACCTTGTGGACCGGGTCGGCGGGGTCGCCCGCTACCAGTCCGACGGAGTCCCACCCTTCGGCCAGCGACGGTGGATACGCGGTATCGAGTACGTCGATCACCTCACGCAGCGACGGCGCAGTCACGTGTCCTCCTGGGTTGTCTCGGCTGTCCCGACGACCCTACGCGGCGCGGTGTGCCCGAACCGAGGACAATGGATGCGTGACCCTTCTCGTCGAACCACAGCCACTGCTCCTGCCCGCCCCGGTTGTCCTGTTCGACCTCGACGGAACGCTCACGGACTCGGCGACCGGCGTGATCAACGGATTTCTCCACGCGGCCGACACCGTCGGATTCGCTCCACCCACGGGCAACCTCCACCGACTGCTGGGTCCGCCCATGCGCGACAGCCTGCTCGCACTCGGGCTCGACGAGGACCGGATCGCCGCAGGGATCGAGGCGTACCGGGAGTACTACTCGGCGACAGGCTGGGCCGAGAACGCGGTGTTCGACGGCGTCGAACCCCTGCTCGACGCCGTGCGCGCCGCAGGGAGCCGCCTCGCGGTCGCGACATCGAAGTCGGAGTCCTTCGCCGAACGCATCCTGGACCACTTCGGGCTCGCGCCGTACTTCGAGTTCATCGGCGGGGCGAGTGACGACGGAACGCGGCGCGCGAAATCCGATGTCGTCGCGCACAGCCTCGAAGCCCTCGGTATCCGGCCGGTCGAAGCAGGGACCACCGGCGTCGTGATGGTCGGTGACCGCGAGCACGACATCCACGGCGCGGGACGCTGGGGCATACCGACGGTCTTCGTCGAATGGGGTTACGGCGACGCCACCGAGGGGCAGGCCGCCGCCCGCATCGCGACCAGTGTCGACGAACTTCGCGAGGTGCTCACGGGTGGCCGCTGACGACGACGTGCTCCACGTGACGTTCGTGTGCACCGGCAACATCTGCCGGTCTCCGATGGCCGAGAAGATCTTCGCCGAGCACGTGCGCCGCGAAGGACTCGGCGACCGGGTGCGGGTGAGTAGCGCCGGCACGCACGGCTGGCATGTCGGCGCCGAGGCCGACCCGCGGACGAACGCGGTGCTGCAGCGGCACGGGTACCCGACCGGGCATGTCGCGGCCGAACTCGGACCGTCGCATCTTTCCGCAGACCTGGTGGTGTCGATGACCACCCACCACGATCGGGCGGTGGCGCACCTGGGTGTCCCGGCGGAGCGGCGCGTCCTGCTGCGATCGCTGGACCCGGATGCCGACGGCGATTCGGTGCCCGATCCGTACTACGGCGGGCTCCCCGAGTTCGAGCAGGTCCGCGACCAGATCGAGGGTGCGATTCCCGCGCTGCTCGACTGGGTGCGGCAGCAGTGAGACCTACCTCACCGTCTACCGTGGACACGTGCGCCGATTGACGTTTCTCCTCCGTCCCAGCTGGCTGGTCCTGGCCCTGGTGGTCGGCGGCTTCGCCTACGCGTGCTTCACCGTCCTCGCCCCGTGGCAGCTGGGTAAGAACACCAGCACCGAGGAACGTAACGATCGTCTCGCCGCGTCCATGTCCGAGGATCCGGTGCCGGTCGGTGACCTTCTCGCCGGCCCCGGCCCCACGGTGGACGACGAGTGGCGACGGGTCGTGGCCCAGGGTTCGTATCTCCCCGACTCCGACGTACTCGTGCGGCTGCGCAACATCGACGGCCGTCCCGCCTACGAAGTCCTCACTCCGTTCGAGTTCGACGACGGGCGGATGATCCTCGTCAACCGCGGTTTCGTCCGCCCGGTGCAGGGCACCGCGGTACCCGAGGTCCCGCCCGCACCGGCCGGAGACGTCTCCCTCGACGCTCGGATCCGGATGTCGGAGGGCACCGTGGCCGGCAAGGACCCGTTCACCGACGCGGGATATCAGCAGGTCTACTTCATCGACGCCCCGCAGGTCGCGCAGGTCACCGGGCTTCCGCTCGAGGACGTCTACCTCCAGCTCGACGACGGTCAGCCCGGCGGACTCGGCACCATCCCCTTGCCACAGCTCGACGCCGGCCCCTACCTCTCCTACGGTCTCCAGTGGCTCGCGTTCGGCATCATGGCGCCGCTCGGTCTCGGCTACTTCGTGTGGGCAGAACTCCGCGAACGCCGGAAGGCGAAGGCCGCGACGATCGCCGGGCCGGATGCCGACGCCTCGGACACCGCGAAGTCGGACAGCCGCGGTTCGGACCTCCGTAAGTCGGAGAGCACTGCGCTCACCGACGATGCTGACGACACCGTGCCCGCCGGCACCGCACCGGCCGACGCGCCGGCTCCTGCAGCGCCGCCGTCCCGTGAAGACAAGCTCGCCGAGCGTTACGGACGGTCCCGGTGACAGGCTGGGCCGACCGCACGTCTGCCGACCGCATTTCCGCCGACCGACTTTCCGAGGAGCCCTGATGTACGCCACGGTCGAGGACTACCTGGCGGACAAGGACCCGGCCGCAATCGAGGCGTTCCTGCGATTCCGCACGATGGTTCTCGACCTCGGTGACGACATCGAGGAGCGCGTGCACGCGTCGGAGATCTCGTGGTCCCGCGGCCGCACATTCGCTGCCGCATTCGTGTACGCCTCCAAGCTCGAAGTCGCCCTCGATCTTCCGCGGCGGGTGCACCACGCGGCTCTCCGTGAGGCGTTCCCGACCGGCCCGATCACCACCCACCGTTTGAGTCTCGCGGACGCCGCCGGGTTCGACGACCATCTGGCCGAACTCCTGCGCGAGGCCTACGACACGGCTGCGGAGCCCGGCCCGTAGCCGAACCGTCCGTTCTCCGGAGACAACACAACCGCCCCCTCACACGAGGGGGCGGTTGCCTTTTATGCCCGGATCTGGATTAAGGTAGCCTTACCGCACTAAGGATTGCCTTACCTCTGGTGGTGCGGGCCGTGTACTTCCCTTCAGCAGAATGTGAACTCAGTTGACGCGCACACTCCGGCGTTCTCACGCCCTGCCCCTCGTTCTTGCGCCGGCACTTCTCGTTGCAGCATGCGGCGGGTCGAGCACGGCGGCAGAGTCGGCTCCGGGACCGTCCTCGGCCCGATCGCTCACCATCGCCGCCTCCGAGGACTCCGGGCCCCTCAACATCTTCGCCGGCCAGACGGACCAGATGACCGAGCTGATCTACGACAAGCTTCTGTCGCCGTCCCCCTACGTCGCCGACCCCCAGCCGTGGCTGGCCACCGACGTCCGCCAGGTCGACGCGACCACCTGGGAGGTCGACCTCCGCGACGACGTCACCTGGCACGACGGTGAGGCGTTCACGGCAGACGATGTCGTCTTCAGCTTCCACTACATGCACGCTGCCCCCACCGGCCGCTACACCCACCACGTCAACGACACGCCGTCCATCTCCACGGTCGACGCCGTGGACGAGGACTCGGTTCGCTTCGTGTGCGACTACTCGTGCCCCGAACTGGGCCCCGTCACACTCGCGGACCTGCCGATCATCCCCGAGCACGTGTGGTCGAAGGTCGACCCTGCCGAGGCCAAAGCCGTCACGGACCTTCCGATCGGCACCGGCCCGTTCGTGCTCGTCGACTACAGCCCCACCAGCGGATACCGCTTCGAGGCGTACGCGGACTACTTCGCCGGAACCCCGACGGTCGACGAACTCGTCATGCCGGTGATCGAAGACAACGCCGCAGCGTTCACCGCACTCGGCTCCGGGCAGATCGACGCCGCCGACCGTGCGCTCACACCCGAACTGGTGGACCGGTTCAGCGCCTCGAACGACATCGGCGTGATCACCGTCGCGCCGCTGAGCTACCCCGAACTGAAGCTGAACTTCACTCGGGAACCGTTCGCCCAGGCCGACTTCCGCGCGGCACTGAACCTCGCGGTCGATCGCGACCAGCTGCTCGAGGTCGTCGGCCTCGGTCAGGGCCGTCCCGGCACACAGGGCTACGTCCATCCGGACGCGCCGTTCGCCGATCCCGACGCGTCGACCCCGTACGACGCCGCGCAGGCCACCTCGATGCTCGACGAGCTCGGCTGGACCGACCGTGACGGCGACGGCACCCGCGAGAGCCCCGCCGGCGAGCCGGCCACCTTCGACATGATCGTCAACGGTGGTAACGCACCGCAGGTCCGCGCCGCCGAACTGCTCGTCGAGGACTTCGCCGAGGTCGGCATCGCCGTCACCGTCAGCCCGCTCGACTCCGGATCGTTCTCCGACGCGTCGTCCAAGAAGACCTACGACATGATGGTCACCACCAACAGCCCACACGCCGTGGCGGATTCGACGCAGTTCATCATGTCGCACCGCTCAGGCAACCTGTGGAAGCACCCGGACATCGCCTACCCCGAGTTCGACGCCCTGTACGACGCGTGGAAGGCCACCGAGACCAACGACGCGCGCATCGCCGCCATGCAGGACATGCAGAAGCTGTTCAACCGCCAGCCGACCGCCATCGCCCTGTACTACCCGGACGAGTACTGGGCCTTCCGCGCCGACACGTTCGGCGGATGGATCGAAACCCCGGGTTACGGCATCGTCCACAAGTGGTCGTTCCTGCCCGCGGACGTCGTCGAGGCGGCCAACGCAGAAGCACCGCAGGACTGACCCATGACCGTCGTGCGGCGAGCGGGGCAATATGCCCTCGTATTGTGGGCGGCGGTAACGCTGAACTTCGCGTTGCCCTACTTGGCGCCCGGCGATCCCGTCGAATACCTCTACGGAGGCGACCAGCAGGCCCTCGATCCGAGATACATCGCGCAGATGCGCGCCGAGTACGGGCTCGACCGGCCGATCCTCGAGCAGTACCTCTCCTTCTGGTCCGGTCTGCTGCACGGAGATCTCGGAATCTCCGTGCAGCACAACCGGCCCGTGGTCGACGTTCTGTGGGACAAGCTGCCCTGGACGGTCGCGCTGGTCGGTATCGGCACCCTCCTGGCGTTCCTCATCGGCACCCTGCTCGGTGCATGGGCGGCCTGGCGCCGCGGCACCGGCAAGGAAACCGGAACCGTCGTCGGCATTCTCGTTCTCGATTCGATGCCCGGTTTCTTCATCGGAATGATCCTCATCGCGGTGTTCTCCGTGACCCTCGGCTGGTTCCCGTCCTACGGGGCAGCGGCCATCACCTCCACCGGCGGGGAATGGTTGCTCGAAGTCGCCTCACGCATGGCGCTTCCCGTCGCCACGCTCACGATCGCCGGTATCGGCGGGTTCTTCCTCATGACCCGGGCGTCGATGGTCGGGGTCCTCGACGAGCCGTTCGTACGTCTCGCCCGCGCGAAAGGGGCGAGCGAGTTCCGCGTCGCGGTCGGACACGCCCTGCGCAACGCGTTGCTGCCCGTCTACACCACCCTCACGCTCACCGTGGGCGTCCTGCTGTCCGGTGCGGTCGTCGTCGAATCCGTCTTCGCGTATCCCGGTCTAGGCAAACTCACCTTCGACGCGGTCACCGCGCGGGACTATCCCCTGCTCCAGGGCGCATTCCTGCTCGCCACGGTCGGCATCGTCGCCGCGAACATCGTCGCCGACCTCACGTATCCCCTGCTCGATCCCCGGGTCCGTCGCGACCGGACCTCCGCCACGATTCACGAAGAGGTGACCGTGTGAGCATCATCGGCACGAAGACACGGTCGCAGCGACTCGCAACGGCCGGCACGGTAATCCTCGGAATCCTGCTGCTGTGCGCGCTGGCCGCACCGTGGCTCTCCCCCTTCGACCCGGCGGAGCGCGCGACACGGCCGTTCGCGTCGCCGTCCTGGCAGCACTGGCTCGGCGCCGACGACGTCGGGCACGACCTGCTGTCGATGCTGCTTCACGGCGCTCGTGTCTCCCTGTTCGTCGGTGTCGTCGCCGCAACCGTCGCCACCGCGATCGGCACACTCGTCGGTGTCGTCGCCGGTTACGCGCGCGGCGTCCTCGACACCGTTCTCATGCGCGCCGTGGATGTCGTGCTGTCCCTCCCGGTACTGCCACTGACGATCGTGATCGGCGTGTTCGCCGGTCCGGGACTGCGCACCCAGATCATGGTCATCTCCGCCGTTCTCTGGGCCGGCATGGCCCGTGAACTACGCGCACAGGTCCTCACCCTGCGCGAGCGCGATCACATCCAGGCCCAGCGAGCGATGGGCGCGAGCGCGGGCTATGTGCTCCGCCGCCACATCACACCCGCGGTGGTCCCGCTCGTCGTTCCGCAGTTCGTCCTCGCCGTCAAGACGGCGATCCTGCTCGAAGCCTCACTGTCGTTCCTCGGGCTCGGCGACATCTCGGCGGCCAGTTGGGGGTCGATGCTGTCGATGGCCCACTCCCGCAACGCGTTCCTGACCGATGCGTGGCTGTGGTGGGTCCTGCCGCCCGGCATCGCGATCGCGGTCACGGTGCTCGGGTTCGCGTTGCTCGGCAATGCCATCGAAGAGCGGGCACGGCCGATCCTTCTACCGCGCAAAGCCTCTCGCCGATCGCGTCTCCGCGCGGCGACCCCCGAGACCGTCGCCGACGACGTGCAGCACCCCCTGGTCGTCGACAACCTCACCGTCCGCTACGGCGCGGACGGACGCGGCGCCACCGCCGTGTCGTTCTCGATCGCACCCGGCGAACTGCTCGGCCTGGTCGGCGAATCCGGCAGCGGGAAGTCCACCGTCGCTGCCGCCGCGGTGGGTTTGCTGCCGCCCGCGGCACACATCGTGTCCGGGCGCGTGCTGGTGTCCGGCCGGGACGTCGCGGCCATGACGCCCGCGGAATTGCGCGCCATGCGCGGCAACCGAATCGGTCTCGTTCCGCAGGAGGCGCTGAGCGCCCTGAACCCGGTGATGACCATCGGCTCTCAACTGGATGAAGCCGTCAGGGCACACCGTTCCTGCAGCCGCGCCGACGCGCGGGCACGCTCGCTCGACTTGCTGGCCCAGGTGGGTCTCGGTGCCGATCGGGCCGACGCCTACCCGCATCAACTGTCCGGGGGCATGCGCCAGCGTGTCGTCATCGCGATGGCATTGGCGAACGATCCGGACGTTCTCATCGCCGACGAGCCCACCAGCGGCCTCGACGTGCTCCGCGAAGCCGAAGTGCTCGCACTGCTCGACGACCTGCGGACCCGGCACTCGCTGGCGCTACTGGTGGTCACCCACAACCTCCCGGTCATCGAGCGGATCGCCGACCGCATCGCCGTGATGAAGGACGGAGACCTGGTGGAGATCGGCCCGGTCTCGCAGATCACGGGAGCACCCGAACATCCCTACACCCGGCACCTCGTCGAATCCGCTCCCCGGCTCCGCCCCGCGCTGCTCGAGGCCGCACGGTGAGCCCGCTGCTCGACATCCGGTCACTGTCCGTGGTGTTCGACGGTGTCCCCGCCGTATCCGATGTGTCCCTGCGGGTCGCGGCGGGCGAATCCGTCGCCCTGGTGGGCGGTTCCGGCGCCGGGAAGTCCACGGTTGCGCGGGCGATCGCCGGACTGGTCACTCCGACCGCCGGCAGCATCGTCTTCGACGGTACCGACGTGACGACTGCTCGCGGACGGCAACGGCGACAGGTGCGCCGCGACATGCACATGGTCTTCCAGGACCCGTACGCGTCGCTGCCACCCGGATTGCGGGTCCGGGACATCGTCGCCGAACCCATGGTGATCCACGGACTCGGTGACCGGACCGAGCGACGAGAAGCGGCAGTCGCCGCTCTCGACGCCGTGCACCTCACCCCGACGACCCGTTATCTGGACCGTTTCCCTCATGAACTGTCCGGCGGCCAGCGACAACGCGTGGCCTTCGCGCGGGCACTGGTGACGCGCCCGCGCCTCCTGCTCGCCGATGAACCGACCAGCGGCCTCGACGCGTCGTTACGCATCGGGATCGTGGACCTGATGGCCGAACTCGCCGCCGGCACCGGTCTCGCCGTCGTGCACATCACACACGATCTCGCGCTCGCCGAACGTAGCTGCGAGAACATCGTCGTCATGCAGGGCGGCCGTGTCGTCGAGACCGGCCGCGCGAGCGAGGTTCTCGCCCGTCCCCGACATGCCTACACCGCAGCACTCGTCGCCGCGGCGTCCGGCGCCCGCTGACCGAACATCGAAAACAGTGTCAACACAGGAGGATCGACCATGTCTGCAGTGCTCGAGGTCATCGACAACGGAACCGTCATCGGTTTCGGTGTCGACGACATCATGAAATACCACGGCCCGGGTTTTCCCGGTGGCGTCGCGCACGCCGTCAAGGTACTCGAGCGTGCCCTGCCGGTTCTGAGCCCTGATGCACCGGCCGAGCGCCGCGAGATCTCGGCCGTCACCGCACACCGCGGTCCCGGAGTGCGCGACACGTTCGAGGTCGTCACCCGTGGCGTCACCGAGGGCCGCTTCACCGTGGACCCGGCACTCGAACGTCCCGAGCGCGGAGCGACCCTCGAGCGGTACGTATTCGAACTCACCTACCGGGGAAAGACCGTCAGGCTCGAGATCCGTGAAGGGTTCGTCACCGACGAGTTCATCTCCCTCGGCCGCAAGGCTGACCGCACCGAGGCCGAGGACGAACGGCTCACGGTGCTCAAGCAGGAGATGGCAGACCGACTGCTCTCCGCGCCGGCGGACGAGGTCTACGACATCGTCGGGTAACCACACACGTAACCAAGCATGAGCGTGCCCGCCATCCTTCGTCGGTGGCGGGCACGCTCATGTAGCGCGCGACCCGTACGGTGCACTCATGTCCCGTTTCTCACGCACGGCTCCGGTCCTGATCGCGGTGGCCGTGGCCTCGGCGTTGTCCTGGTTCGCGTGGCTCGGCTGGGAGACCGGCTACCGCGAACTGCCCGACGGCAGCGTGGAGGGACCCTATTCGGCCGTGCAGGTGATCGCATGCGCGGTGACGGTCGCGGCCGTCGTCGTCGCCGGATGCCTGGCTCTCCGTGGCTCACGAGGCGGCGCTGCCGCAGTGGTCCTCACTGCGACGGGCGCCTTCGCGGTGATGTGGGCACTGGACGCGTCGTCCGACGACACCAGTGGACTGTGGGTCGTGGGGCTGGCCCTGCTGGTGCTCGGAATGACGGCGGGTTTGTCCGTGGTCGCGTTCCTCACTCTGCTGGTCCGGAGACGCCTGCTCCGCAACCGGTCCCGCACCGCAGGTGAGTGAACACCACGTGGGTGTCCGACCGGACTGCTAGCTTTCGGACATGGGTGAGAAGGTGCAGGGTCCGGAGTCGTACTTTCCGTCGATCGAGAAGAAGTACGGCCGGCCGATCGCGGAGTGGAAAGAACTCATCCGCGCGTCGGATCTGAGCAAACACTCCGAGTTGGTGAATTGGCTGAAGGCCGAACACGGTCTCGGTCACGGCCACGCCAACGCTCTTGTGGCGCATACCCGGAAAGAAGACGCCGCGACCTGAACTCGCCGGTGACCCCGTTCAGGTGTTGTCGACCCAGCGCAGCAACGCGTACAGGAAGCGGGTCGCGCCCGGCATGAAATTGCTGCCGTGGTGGTACATCGGGTCCAGCGTGGTCGCGATGATCCGGCCGGGAGTGGTGACGGTGTCCTCGTACAGCATCATGCCCGCGTCACGCGGAACACCTTCGGAGTCAGGCTCTTCCGACACCAGCAGGGGCACCACGTCGGCGTCGGTGTTGTAGATGCCGTGGTGATGCCAGATGACGGCTTTGGTCGTGAGGTACTGCCAGGACTCGTGGTCGTGACTGCGGGTCCGGATCATCGGATCCTCTTTGGTCAGCCACCACCAGAAGTTCGTGGGTCGCGGTTCCCACGTCACACCGGGAAGCCACGTGTGGGCGCCGCTTTCACCGAGCGCGACCACGGTGCCACCACGTTCGGCCACGGAATAGAACTGTGCCGCGTTCTTGGCGACCAGGTCCGGGTGCAGCCGGTCGCCCACGACGACGGTGTCGTAGCAGTCCAGATCGCCGGGCAGCAGTTCGGGAAGGTAGAGGAAGTCCGGCTGGTGAGCGAGCACTGCGGGATCCTTCATCGTCTGGAGGTGAAAGTACGTGCCCCCGTGGATGATGGCGAGCCTGCGGACGCGCTTGGGTGCGCGGTCGGTACGAGTGAAGGGTTCGACGATCGTCATCGCTGCACCAGCCAATCTACGAGCTGGACGGCCAGCCGTGCGGAACTGTTCGGGTCGTTCTTCCATCCGAGGAGGTCGTTGCCGCCGTGGGCGAGAACCTGGCCTTTCCCGAGCGGGTAGACGTAGTCGAACGGAAGAGCGTGTCGTCCGATGCGGGTCGTGACGAGGGCGTCGTCCGGGATCTTGTCGATGTATCCACGGCCGTAGAATCCGGTCACGCCCTTACGGGTGCTCAGATCGACGGGTTCGACGCCCGCCCACACGGGATGCGGCTCGCCGAGCGTGATTGCCAGATCTTTCGGCCCGGTGTAGTCGAGCTTGCGCCATACCCCAAGTCCCGGAAGGAAGTCCGTGAGCGCGTGGCCCATCACCGCGATGCGGCCGCCGGAGGTGACGAAATCCGTGAGCAGATCCTTGTTGCGCGCGAGGAAGATCTGGTCGACACCTCCGCCGAGGATGAGACCGCGCACCGCGGACAGGTCGATCTCGGGTAGGCGATAGATATCCACACGGGCCATGCGCGGGTCGTCGCTGGGGCCCTCGGCACCCATGGTGACGTGCAGGACGGGTGCGGTGGCGGGCGCGTGCCCGTCGGGAGGCAGGGTGGCGGGTGAGCAATCGGCTTCTGGCACAGGACTCTTCCGGGTCGAAGAGCGCACAGGGCGCTCGGCGAGAGGTCGTTAGTAAGGCAAGCCTACATTAACCAATAGCTCCGGAATTCGTGCGGGTCATCCCATCGTCGTTGTCCCCTGCCGGCACCGCTCAGCGCGCGTCCAGCGGGCGGTACACCGGCTGCCACATCGCGTCCTGCACAGCCTGTATCAGGTTGTCGTGCTCGATCGTGGCCGCCCCGTCCTGCACGGCTTGCCCCGCGACGGCCACCGCGACCGTCGCCGAGGACGCGCGGAGGTTCTCCACCGGTGGCAGGAGGGACGCCCCCGGCGGCGTCGGATCGACCTGACTCGCGACGGCGTCGGCCGCCGCGAGCAACATCCCGTCGGTGACATGCTTCGCACCCGAGACGATGACGCCGAGGCCCAGACCCGGGTACAGCAGCGCGTTGTTCCCCTGGCCGATGGTGTATGTGGTGCCCCCGTACTCGACCGGAGCAACCGGAATGCCGGTCGCGACCAGCGCCTTGCCATTCGACCATGTGATGACGTCCTCGGGCATCGCCTCGATGCGCTCGGTCGGGTTCGACAAGGGCAGGATGATCGGACGATCGACGCCGGCACCGACCGCTTCGATCACCTCGCGAGTGAAAGCGTTGTGGTCGGTGGAGGTGCCGATCAGGATGGTCGGCTCGACTCGGGTCACCACCTCGAGCAGCCCGATCTTTCCGTCGACCCGCTTCCAGTCCTTCACGTCCGCTGCAGCGCGGGCATAGGCCTGCTGGTAATTGGGCAGATCCGTCATGTCGTCGGTGACGAGACCGTGGATGTCGATGAGCCACACACGGTCCTTGGCCTCCTCCGGCGTCAATCCCGCACGAACCATCCCGGCGGAGATTTGATCGGCCATCCCGGTCCCGGCGGTACCCGCCCCGTAGACGACCAGCCGCATGTCCGCGAAAGTCTGTTCGGTCACTTTCAGTCCGGAGACGATGGCTGCGGTGACGATCGCACCGGTGCCCTGCATGTCGTCGTTGAAGATGCGGTATCTGTCGGCGTTTTCGACCAGGATGCGACGGGCGTTGGCCGGCCCGAAGTCCTCGAAATGCAACAGCGCCTTGCCGAACACGTCCGAGGCGACCTCGAGGTACTCCGCGATGAGCTGGTCGTACTTCTCTCCACGCACCCGTGCGTGCCGATTCCCCAGGTACCGAGGATCATTGAGCAAGGCTTCGTTGTCGGTGCCGCAGTCGAGGTTGACCGCGAGGGTGCGGGCCGGGTCGATCCCGGCAGCGGCGCAGTAGACTGCCACCTTCCCCACGGAAATGTCCGTGCCGTTGACTCCCCAGTCCCCGATTCCGAGGATTTCCTCGGCGTCCGACACCACGATCAAGTCGATGTCGTCGGCACCGAGCCCCAGGGTCTCGAACGATGCTCGCACCTCTTCGGGGTGATCCACCGAGAGATACACGGCACGGGACAGGCGGTAGTCCCGGGACCACATCTTGATCGCCTCCCCGACCGTGGGGTCGTAGACGATGGGCAGTAATTCACTCAGGTGATCCACCAGAAGTCGGTAGTAGAGCACCTCGTTGCGGTTGTGCAACTGGTCCAAGAAGATGTATTTGTCGAGATCGTCCGTGTACTCCTCCAACTGGCCGTACGCGCGGACGGCCTGCTGGTCGAGTGTCTCGACCGCGGCCGGCAACCGGCCGACCAAGCCGAGCGCTGCGCGTTCCTCGCGGGTGAACGCGGTTCCGCGATTGGTGAGAGGGTCGGTCAGCACGGTCGGTTGCTCGGACACGCGCGCTCCTGTGGGTGGTTCCTGGACGCCTCATCACGGCGACTGAGCTACTCACCCGAGACTACGGCGCACCTCCGCAGGCACACGCGCTTCGAGAAGAATCGACGCAGGTGCCGACGCCACGCCCGTCGCAGGCGGCCGTCGGAGCAGCGAGGCGACGGACCCGGCAACGGAAGTGCGGGATCCGTGAGCGGTGACCGTTCGCGAGCACGTAGCGCCGGCACGACGCCGAGCCGTACCTTTGGTGGGCGCGGAGGGTTTCGAACCCCCGACCGCTGGTGTGTAAAACCAGAGCTCTACCACTGAGCTACACGCCCGCATCGTCGGCGGCCGAAGCCGCCGACGTCGCATCAGGACTCTAGCGCGGCCAGCGCTCTCACCCAAGCTCCCTGGTCACGGGGCTCCCCGGGCTGGTTCTCTTCCGCGAATTGCACGATGCCGTCCTTATCGATGACGAACGTGCCGCGATTCGCGAAACCGAACTTCTCGTTGAACACCCCGTACGCCTGAGCGACTTCACCGTGCGGCCAGAAGTCTGACAGCAAGGGGAAGAGATATCCCTGCTCGGCCGCCCAGATCTTGTGTGTGGGCGACGGCCCGACCGACACCGCGAGGATCGCGGTGTCGTCGTTGTCGAAGGTCGGCAGGTCGTCGCGCACGGCGCACAACTCGCCCTGGCACACCCCGGTGAACGCGAGGGGGTAGAAGATCAGCAGGACGTTCTTCTTGCCCCGGTAATCCGCGAGGGAGACTTCCTGGTTGTTCTGATCCTTGAGGGTGAAGTCGGGCGCCTCGGTGCCCACTGCGATCGCCATGTGGTGCTGGTCCTTCGTTCGGGGGAAAGGCCGGTTCAGCGACGCGGACGGCCGGTCTTCGGCTGCACGAGACGGCTGCCGATCCAGTCCCCGAGGTTGGCCGCCGAGGTCTGGGTCAAACCGGCGGTGGTGGCGGATTCGGCGATCTCACTGGGCTCCACGTGGTCGACGCGACCGTTCTTCGGGGTGAGAACCCAGACGACACCGTCGTCGGCGAGTGGGCTGACGGCATCCATCAAGGTGTCCACCAGGTCGCCGTCGCTCTCGCGCCACCACAGCAGCACGACATCGACGACTTCGTCGGACTCCTCGTCGAGGAGCTCGGTTCCGGTGACCTCTTCGATCGCCGACCTCAGCTCGTCGTCGGTGTCCTCGTCCCACCCGAGTTCCTGCACCACATGGTCGTGAGTGATACCGAGCTTGGAAACGTAGTTCTTGGCATCCGCCGCGGCGACCACGGTGGCTCCTCCTAAAAGTAGTGGTGCGCGAATCGCTTCGGCGTACCGGTGTGTGACGATCAATGGTCAAAGCGAACATGGTCGGAAGGCTCAACGCAACCCGAATCGCTGGGAAAGACCAAGAATCTTTCCCCGGACGCTACGCCGTCACCGTCGAGAAGCTCGGCTGCGGGACCGCCCGAGCACTCTCGTGTCCCGATCAGAGGGCATCTCGCATCTTCCGCCGCGGGATGGGGGAGAATGAGATCAGCATCATGTTCAGATGTCGATTGGGTCGGCCCCCACAAGAGCCGGCCTTCTGAATGGGCGCCCCACCTGCGCGTCCTACCACGATGAGGAGCAGACGTTGACAGACCTGATCCACGGACCCGACTCGCAGAAGGACGCCACACCGGGCGCCGCGGGAACGGGCCCCTCGAACGAGACGGCTTCGACCAAGGACAACCGTGTCCGGGTCATCCGCGAGGGCGTGGCTTCCTACCTGCCCGACATCGATCCGGCAGAAACCGACGAATGGCTCGAATCGTTCGACGGCATGCTCGAGGCTGCGGGCCCGACCCGCGCCCGTTACCTGCTGCTCCGCATGCTCGAGCGCGCGAACGAGCGCAAGGTGTCGCTTCCGGCGTTGACGTCCACCGATTACGTCAACACCATTCCCACGGAAAACGAGCCGTGGTTCCCCGGTGACGAAGAGGTCGAGCGCCGCTTCCGCGCCTACATCCGCTGGAACGCGGCGATCATGGTCACCCGCGCGCAGCGTCCCGGCGTCGGCGTCGGCGGGCACATCTCGACGTACGCGTCCTCCGCGGCCCTCTACGAGGTCGGTTTCAACCACTTCTTCCGTGGCAAGGATCACCCGGGCGGCGGCGATCAGGTTTTCATCCAGGGTCACGCCTCCCCCGGCATCTACGCCCGCGCGTATCTCGAAGGCCGGATTCCCGCGGAACAGCTCGACGGGTTCCGCCAGGAACACAGCCACGCCGCGCAGGGCGGCGGCCTGCCGTCGTACCCGCATCCACGTCTGCTCCCGAACTTCTGGGAATTTCCGACGGTGTCGATGGGTCTCGGGCCCATGAACGCCATCTACCAGGCCCGGTTCAACCACTACCTGCACGACCGCGGAATCAAGGACACCTCAGACCAGCACGTGTGGGCGTTCCTCGGTGACGGCGAGATGGACGAGCCGGAGTCGCGGGGTCTCGCACACGTGGCGGCCACCGAAGGTCTCGACAACCTGACGTTCGTCATCAACTGCAACCTGCAGCGTCTCGACGGACCGGTCCGCGGCAACGGCAAGATCATCCAGGAACTCGAGTCGTTCTTCCGCGGAGCCGGTTGGAACGTCATCAAGGTCGTGTGGGGCCGCGAGTGGGATGCGCTGCTGCACGCCGACAAGGACGGCGCGCTCGTCAACCTCATGAACGTCACGCCGGACGGCGACTACCAGACGTACAAGGCAAACGACGGCGCGTTCGTGCGCGAACACTTCTTCGGCCGCGACCCCCGCACCAAGGAACTGGTCAAGAATCTCAGCGACCAGGAGATCTGGAACCTCAAGCGCGGTGGCCACGACTACCGCAAGATCCACGCCGCCTACCGCGCCGCGTTGGACCACAAGGGCCAGCCCACGGTGATCCTTGCCCACACCATCAAGGGCTACACCCTGGGTAAGCACTTCGAGGGCCGCAACGCGACCCACCAGATGAAGAAGCTCACGCTCGAGGATCTCAAGTACTTCCGCGACATCCAGCGCATCCCGATCTCGGACGCCGAGCTCGAGAAGAACCCGAAGATGCCGCCGTACTACCACCCCGGTTTCGACGCTCCCGAAATCGAGTACATGCTCGAGCGCCGGCGCGCTCTGGGCGGCTTCGTTCCGGAACGTCGCACCGCCGCCAAGCCTCTCGCGCTGCCGCCGGAGAAGACGTACGACGTCGTGCGTAAGGGCTCGGGCAAGCAGGAAGTCGCGACCACCATGGCCACGGTCCGTGTCCTGAAGGAACTGTTGCGCGACAAGGAGATCGGTAAGCGCATCGTGCCGATCATCCCGGACGAGGCCCGCACGTTCGGCATGGATTCGTGGTTCCCGTCGCTGAAGATCTACAACCGCAACGGCCAGCTCTACACCTCCGTCGACGCCGAACTGATGCTCGCCTACAAGGAGAGCGCCGCCGGCCAGATCCTGCACGAGGGCATCAACGAGGCCGGATCGGTTGCGTCGTTCACGGCTGTGGGTACGTCCTATGCCACGCAGGGCGAGCCGATGATCCCCGTCTACATCTTCTATTCGATGTTCGGGTTCCAGCGCACCGGCGACGGCCTGTGGGCCGCGGCCGACCAGATGGCACGCGGATTCCTGCTCGGCGCGACCGCCGGCCGCACCACCCTCACCGGTGAGGGCCTGCAGCACGCCGACGGGCATTCGCTGTTGCTCGCCTCGAGCAACCCGGCCGCAGTGACGTACGACCCGGCGTTCTCGTACGAGATCGCGCACATCTTCCGCGACGGTCTGCGCCGGATGTACGGCGGGACCGACGGTGTCGACGGGTTCGGCGGTGAGAACATCTTTTACTACATCACCGTGTACAACGAGCCGTACGCACAGCCTGCCGAACCCGAAAACCTCGATGTCGAGGGTCTGCTCAAGGGCGTGTATCTGTACAAGCGGGGTGCCGAGTCGGGCCCGAAGGCGCAGATCCTCGTCTCCGGCGTGATCATGCCCGAGGCGTTGCGCGCTCAGCAGATGCTCGAAGAGGAGTGGGGCGTGTCCGCCGACGTCTGGTCGGTCACCTCGTGGGGCGAGCTTCGCCGCGACGGTGTCGAGTGCGACCGCCAGGCGCTGCTCGATCCGGGCCGGGAACCGCAGGTTCCGTACGTGGCGTCCGTGCTCAACGACGCCGCCGGACCGTTCGTCGCGGTGTCCGACTGGATGCGTGCGGTGCCCGATCAGATCCGCAAGTGGGTGCCGGGTGACTACACCGTGCTCGGCGCGGACGGGTTCGGCTTCTCCGACACCCGCCCGGCCGCACGGCGCGTGTTCAACATCGACGCCGAATCCACGGTGGTCGCGGTGCTCGAGGCTCTCGGCCGTGAGGGCACGATCGATCGTGCGCGGGCAGTCGAGGCGGCGAAGAAGTACCGGATCGACGACGTGACGGCAGCCCCCGAGCAGACCTCGGACCCGGGCGTCGCCTGAATCACGCCGTCACGTGCGGTTCGGCCACGGTGACCGGGTGACACCCGGGTAGGTTCGTTGCATGGTCGACGAGCCCGCATCAGGTCGCAGAGCGCGGGTACCGGGCGTCCCAACCGGGCGTCCGGTACCGCCTGCGCGACCCGACCGCGCTCCCCTGCCCGACGCGCTGCTGCGTCGGGTCAAGCAGTTCTCGGGGCGCATGTCCACCGAGGCCGTGCACGTGCTGCAGGAGCAACTGCCGTTCTTCTCCGATCTGGATGCCTCGCAGCGCGCGACGGTGCAGTTGGTGATCCAGACGTCGGTGGTGGACTTCCTGGAGTGGGTGCGCAACCCGGAGAACGATCCACGGTTCAGCCTCGACGCGTTCCAGATGATCCCTCAGGATCTGGCGAACCGCCTGACCCTCCTGCAGACCGTGGACATGGTGCGGGCGGCGATGGAGTTCTTCGAGCAGTGGCTGCCGGCGCTGGCCCGCAACGAGGAGCAACTCGTCGCGCTGACCGAGGCGATCCTGCGATACGGCCGCGAACTGGGCTTCGCGGCCGCGGCGGTGTACGCGACCGCCGCCGAGTCGCGCGGCGCGTGGGACACCCGCCTCGAGGCGCTGGTGGTCGATGCCGTGGTCCGCGGTGACACCGGTGCCGACATGCAGTCGCGTGCGGCAACGCTCAACTGGGACGCGACGGCGCCCGCGACGGTCGTGGTCGGCACACCCCCGCCCGAGGAGGGCGTGTCGGTGGTGACCACGGTGCACGCGATCGCCCAGCGGCACGGTCGTGCCGCTCTCGCGGTGGTCCAGGGCGAGCGACTGGTGATGGTCGTCAGCGGCGATCTGCACGGAACGACCGAGGCAGCGAGTTTCCTCGGCGAACTGATGCAGGCATTCTCCGACGATCCGGTGGTGATCGGGCCGACGACCGCAACCCTGGGCGCCGCGCACGTCTCCGCCCTCGAGGCGCTCGCGGGGATGGAGGCGGTCGGAGGCTGGCCCGGCGCACCCCGACCGGTCCACGCGGCCGAACTTCTGCCCGAGCGGGCACTGCTGGGCGATCCGGCGGCGATCGCCGCGCTGGACGATCACATCGTGGCCCCTCTGGCCGCGGCGGGGTCGTCGCTCTCCGACACGCTGGACGCCTACCTCGACAGCGGCGGCGCTGTCGAGTCGTGCGCCAGAAAGCTGTTTGTTCATCCAAATACCGTCCGGTACCGACTCAAGCGGATCACAGAAGTCACTGGGCGGGATCCCACAAATCCACGCGATGCGTACGTGTTGCGAATCGCGGCAACGGTGGGTCGTCTGGCTCGAAGCCATAACGAATTGAGATCTCCAGCACCACCAGTCACACGGTTCACAATCCGCGAATCGGACATGTAACACGGCGGGAGAGTCGGCCGATAGCCGACGCCCACGTGGGAATTTGTAAGATCCCTACAAATCCGGGCACAAGCTTTCATTCCCACCGACATCTCGCAACAGTGCGCTGAGGGTGTTCGCTGGTGCTCGTGATTGCGCTGCTTGCCCCCGGCCAGGGGTCCCAAACACCCGGCATGCTTGCTCCGTGGCTGGAGCAGGCCGGTGCCCGTGACCGCATTGCGCTGTGGTCGAAGGCATCCGGTCTCGACCTCGAGCGCCTCGGCACCGTTGCAACAGCAGACGAGATCACCGACACTTCCGTGACTCAGCCACTGGTCGTGGCGACCGCCCTGCTCGCCTTCGAGGAACTCGAACGCCTGGGTCTGGTACCCGGCGACGTGATCGTTGCCGGCCATTCAGTGGGCGAGTTGGCCGCTGCGGCGATGGCCGGCGTCATCAGCACCGACGAGGCCGTCGGACTCGCCGCGATCCGCGGACGCGAGATGGCGAAGGCGTGCGCGCTCGAGCCCACCGGTATGTCCGCCGTACTCGGCGGCGCAGAGGACGAGGTGCTCGCACGCCTGGAAGAACTCGACCTCACGCCCGCCAACATGAACGCCGCCGGTCAGATCGTCGCGGCCGGACGCCTCGAAGCACTTGCGGCACTCGCCGCGGACGCGCCCGCGAAAGCACGCGTCCGTGCCCTGCCGGTCGCGGGCGCTTTCCACACCCGGTTCATGGCACCCGCGCAGGATGCGGTTGCCGCTGCCGCGGCGAAGATCGCCCCGAGCGATCCGACCCGCACCCTGTTGTCCAACTTCGACGGCGCACCGGTCACCTCCGGCGCCGAAGCGCTCGAACGACTCGCGGCGCAGGTCACCCGCCCCGTGCGCTGGGACCTGTGCACAGCACACCTGCGTTCCGCCCAGGTTTCCACGGTGGTGGAGCTTCCCCCCGCCGGCACGCTCGTGGGCATCGCCAAGCGCGAAATGCGCGGCACACCCACTGCTGCCCTCAAAACACCCGCGGACATCTCCGCTCTGGCCGAAACACTCGAACTCGGTTAGGTTGCTGCGCACCGTCGCGCAGCACGGGCACATCCGGGAAATTTCCGGGTCCGGCCGGAAACATTCGGCCGGTTTCACACGACATAGTCGGTACATCACGAAGGGAGCCACGACGTGGCCACTCAGGAAGAAATCATCGCCGGCCTCGCGGAGATCATCGAAGAAGTTACCGGCATCGAGCCCTCCGAGGTGACCGTCGACAAGTCCTTCGTCGACGACCTCGACATCGACTCGCTGTCCATGGTCGAGATCGCCGTGCAGACCGAAGACAAGTACGGCGTCAAGATCCCCGACGAGGACCTCGCCAGCCTCCGCACCGTCGGTGACGCCGTGAACTACATCCAGAAGCTCGAGGCCGAGGGCGTTCAGGCCACGAACGACAACGAGTGAGCCCAACCGTGACTTCCCCTTCTCCTCGGACATTGCGCAACGTCGTCGTCACGAGCCTCGCGGCTTCGACGTCGATCGCCGGCGATGTGGATGCCAGCTGGAAGGCACTCCTGGCCGGTGAGAGCGGGATCGGTGTACTCGACGGCTTCGTCGACGAGTACAACCTCCCGGTCCGCATCGGCGGCCGGCTGAAGGTGAGCCCCGACGAGTCGCTCAGCCGGGTCGAGGTCCGGCGGATGAGCTTCGTCGAACGGCTGGCCCTCACTCTCGGCCGGACGGTCTGGGAGAACGCCGGAAGCCCGGACGTCGACAAGGACCGGCTCGCGGTCGTGATCGGCACCGGTCTCGGTGGTGGTGAGTCGCTGATCGACGCTGTCGACAAGCTGCGGGACGGCGGCTACCGCAAGGTGTCGCCGTTCGCGGTGCAGATGATCATGCCCAACGGACCGGCCGCCACGGTCGGTCTCGAACTCGGTGCCCGCGCCGGTGTCATCACACCGGTCTCGGCGTGCTCCTCGGGTTCCGAAGCGATCGCGAACGCGTTCCGCATGATCTCGAACGGTGATGCCGACATCGCCGTCGCCGGTGGTGTCGAAAGTCAGCTCGATGCGGTGGGTCTCGCCAGCTTCGCCATGATGCGGGCGTTGAGCACTCGCAACGACAACCCGCAGGGCGCCTCGCGGCCCTTCGACAAGGACCGCGACGGCTTCGTCTTCGGTGAGGCGGGCGCCTTGATGGTGCTCGAATCCGAAGAACACGCGAAAGCGCGCGGGGCGACGATCCATGCCCGGATCCTCGGCGCGGGTATCACCTCGGACGGGTACCACATCGTGGCACCGCATCCCGAGGGCACCGGAGCGGCCCGTGCGATGACGCGGGCCATCGAAAGCGCCGGCCTCACCAAGGCCGACATCGGGCACGTCAACGCACACGCGACGGCCACTCCGATCGGCGACATCGCCGAGGCGAAGGCCATCAACGCCGCAGTGGGCAATCATGCAGCGATCTATGCCCCGAAGTCCGCACTCGGACATTCGATCGGCGCGGTCGGTGCACTCGAAGCAGTACTTACGGTCCTGAGTCTGCGTGACGGAGTCATTCCGCCCACGCTGAATCTCGAAAACCAGGATCCAGAAATCGACCTGGACGTGGTCAAGGGTGAAGCCCGCTACGGACAGATCGACTTCGCGCTGAACAACTCGTTCGGTTTCGGTGGGCACAACGTGGCACTCGCGTTCGGTCGGGCCTGACCCGACACGCTCGTCCCACCGTTGCGGTGGAGGCTCCCCGGAGCCTCCACCGCGGCCCACCACCACCGCGCTCGACCGAGGAGCACTCGATGACCATCCTGGATCCGGCTAAACAACGCGCCCATTCGACGGATCCACGCGATCCTCTGCGCCGGCTCGAGGCACTCTTCGACTCGGGCAGCACGGAGCTGCTCCACGCCCGGGACAAGTCCGGCGTCCTCGCCGCGATCGGATGCATCGACGGCGTCCGGACAGTGGCGTACTGCTCCGACGCGACCGTCATGGGCGGAGCGATGGGCGTCGAGGGGTGTAAGCACATCGTCGCGGCGATCGACACCGCCCTCGAACTCGAAGCGCCTGTCATCGGGCTCTTCCACTCCGGCGGGGCGCGCCTCGCGGAGGGCGTCGAAGCGCTGCACGCCGTCGGCCTCGTCTTCGAGGCGATGGTGCGCGCATCCGGTTCCATCCCCCAGATTTCCGTCGTCCTCGGTTTCGCCGCAGGTGGCGCGGCATACGGCCCGGCGCTCACCGACATCGTGATCATGGCGCCCGAAGGACGTGTGTTCGTCACCGGACCCGACGTCGTACGCAGTGTCACCGGCGAGCAGGTCGACATGGAGTCCCTCGGCGGCCCCGACACCCACACCAAGAAGTCGGGTGTCGCCCATATCGCGGCCCACGACGAGTCCGACGCACTGCACCGGGCACGGCGTCTCGTGTCGATGCTCGCCGAACAGGGCGAATTCGACGTCGCTGCCGCAGCCCTCGGAGACACCGATCTGCGCGCGCTCATGCCCGAGTCACCGCGCCGCGCCTACGACGTGCGCCCGATCGTCCACGAACTCCTCGACAACGTCGAAGGCGAATCGAGTTTCGAAGAACTGCAGGGTGGCTGGGCTCGCAGTATCGTCACCGGCTTCGGTCGGCTCGGCGGCCGCACCGTGGGCGTCATCGCCAACAATCCGCTCCGCCTCGGCGGGTGCCTGAACTCCGAGAGTGCCGAGAAATCGGCGCGTTTCGTACGCATGTGCAACGCCTTCGGCGTTCCCCTGGTGGTGCTGGTCGACGTGCCGGGCTACCTTCCCGGCGTCAGCCAGGAATGGGAGGGCGTCGTGCGCCGTGGAGCGAAGTTGCTGCACGCGTTCGCCGAAGCCCGTGTGCCCCGCGTGACCCTGGTGACCCGCAAGATCTACGGCGGCGCGTACATCGCGATGAACTCGCGCGCCCTCGGTGCGACAGCAGTGTTCGCGTGGCCGGAGTCCGAGGTCGCCGTGATGGGCGCGAAGGCCGCGGTGGGGATCCTCCACAAGCGGGCCCTCGCTGCCGCTCCCGAAGAGGAACGCGAGGCCCTGCACGACCGTCTCGCATCCGAGCACGAAGCCATCGCGGGAGGCGTCGGTCGCGCCATCTCGATCGGCGTGGTCGACGAGATGATCGACCCGGCAAAGACGCGGAGCACCCTGGCTGCGGCGCTGGCAGCAGCGCCTGCAACCCGCGGGCGGCACAAGAACATTCCGCTGTAAGCACCGAACCGGCTGTAAGCACCGAACGCCGACGCCGGCGCCGCCACCTTCGAACCGAGGTGGCGGCGCCGGCGTCGTAGCGGAGAGGTGCAGGAGGTGTCAGGTCGAAGGCACGGTACCGCTCAGCCGACGTCGCGCCGGAGCCACGTCACCTCGGCGCCCTCGGCACCGCTGCGATAGGGCTCGAGTTCGTCGTCCCATGCCGTCCCCAGCGCCCGGTGGATTTCGGCGGCGGCGTCGGACGAGGCCAGGATGGCGCGCAGACGCATCTCTCCGACGACGACGTCGCCGTTCGCGCTGGCGCACCCCCGCCACAGTCCCAGCCGGGGAACGTAGCTGTAGCGCTCGCCGTCGACACCCTCGCTGGGATTCTCGGTGATCTCGAAGCGCAGCATCGGCCACACACTCAGAGCCTCCGCGAGGCGGCCGGCGGTGCCGACCGGACCGACCCAGTCGATGGAGGTCCGCAGCACGCCCACGTCGGCGGGCTGACCGATCCAGGTCAGTTCCGGGCGACTGCTCAGCGTGGCAGCCAGCGCCCATTCGATATGTGGACAGACCGCGGCGGGCGAAGAGTGGATATAGATCACCCCGGTCGTCACATCCGCGAACTGATTGGATACGCGCATAGATACACCTCCGGTTCGACGAGGACGTCTTCCCCAACGGCCTCTGCGCGAAGGTTTCTCCATGCGACTGGGAACAAGTGTGCTCCTGTTGCCAGTGTTTCGCCAGGAAACGAAAGAGGTTTATGTGAGTTCAGCGATTACCGAGTCACTCAGTGCAGGCCAGAGCGGTTTTGCCCAGTCTCCGAAGTCCCTATCGGTAAGTACCACAGATGCCGCGCCGAATTCGGGATCTACCCAGAGAAATGTCCCCGATTGGCCGAAATGCCCGAATGTACGGGAAGAATTCTTTGTGCCGGTCCAGTGCGGATTCTTCTCGCCGCGGATTTCGAAACCCAACCCCCAATCGTTGGGCTTGAACATTCCGTATCCGGGCACCAATCCGTTCAGCCCCGGAAACTGCACGTCGGTCGCCTCACCGAACAGCACGTCGGAGACGAGTGTCGGGGCCAGCAACTCCCCCGCGAACACGGCAAGGTCCGCGGCCGACGAACGGCCTCCGTGGCCCGCCGGACCGGGCAGGCTCGAGTCGCCCATCCCGAGAGGCTCGAACACCGCCTGGGTCACGTAGTCCGGGAACGCGATATCGCTCTCGGTGGCGATCAACTCACCGAGAACCTCGAAGCCCGCACTCGAGTAGATGCGCTTGCGCCCGGGTTCGGCTGCGACGGTGCGCTCTCCGAACGCCAGCCCCGACGCGTGGGCGAGCAGGTGCCGCACCGTCGATCCGGGCGGGCCTGCGGGCTGATCGAGTTCGATGGCCCCTTCCTCGATCGCCACGAGAGCCGCGTATGCGACGAGGGGTTTGGTCACCGAGGCCAGCGAGTACACCGCCCGCTGATCTCCGGTGGACGCAACCACGCCGCCGTCGCGAGTGACGACAGCGGCGGCGGCATGGTCGACGGGCCATTCGGATATCACTTCGAGACTGCGCACCGACCCAGGGTACGAGATGGTGGGCGCAGCAAGGTCACCAGTCGGCTTCTGTGTAGCGGATCACGCCACGGATGTTCTTGCCGTCGAGCATGTCCCGGTATCCGTCGTTGATCTGTTCGAGCGTGTACGTGCGGGTCACCATGTCCGCGAGGTTGAGCTGACCGGACTTGTAGAGGTCCAGCAACTGGGGGATGTCGACGCGGGCGTTGCAGCCACCGAAGATGTTGCCCTTGAGATCCTTCTGCAGCATGGAGAACAGGAACGAGTTCAGCTTGACGTCCATGTCCGACATGAAGCCCATGGCCGTGACGACACACTTGCCGCCCTTCGCGGTGAGCGTCAGCGCCGGGTCGACCAGGTCACCCTTCATCTCACCGACGGTGATGATCGTCTCCTGGCACATACGTCCCCAGGTGACCTCCATGATCGGCACGATCGCTTCCTCGATCGACGCGTAGGTGTGGGTGGCACCGAACTTCATGGCCTGCTCACGCTTCCACGGCACCGGATCGATCGCGAAGACGTAGCGGGCACCGGACGCGACCGCGCCCTGCAGCGCGCTCATACCTACGCCGCCGACACCGATGATCGCGACCGAATCGCCCGGCTTGACGTCGGCGATGTGCGTAGCCGAACCCCAGCCCGTCGGAACGCCGCAACCCACCAGGGCGGCGAGCTCGAACGGCACATCCTTGTCGATCTTGACGACCTGGCTCTGATTCACGGTCATGTACGGGGAGAACGTCCCGAGCAGGCACATCGGGATGACGTTCTGGCCGCGCGCCTGGATCCGGTAGCTGCCGTCGGAGATCGCCTGACCGCTGAGGAGTCCGGCGCCCAGATCGCACAGGTTCGAGTGTCCGCTCGCACACGACGGGCATCGTCCACACGCGGGAATGAAGGACAGCACGACGTGGTCGCCGACCTCGAAACCGACGACACCGTCGCCGACCTTCGTGATGACGCCGGATCCCTCGTGCCCGCCCATGACCGGGAAGGACGGCATGGGCGTCGCGCCGGTGACGATGTGGTGGTCGGAGTGGCACATGCCGGCGGCTTCCATGCGGATCTGGACTTCACCCGCCACGGGATCGCCGAGCTCGATGTCCTCGACCGACCACGCTTCGTCGAGCCCCCACAGCACTGCACCCTTGGTCTTCATCTGACGCCCTCCATCGCATTGCAAGTTGTGCACGTGACGATAACCACATTCCTCCGTAATTGGAACAGGTTCTATAAAGCTTTCCGCGCGCATGGCGCGCTCCGCCCGCGACCCGGCGTCGGATATGGTGCTCTCATTGTGGAGAATGCAATTTCCGTCTAGCGTGATTGTCATGGCCGCAGTCCTCGGGACACGGGGCGGCGGCACCGAACAACGGAGGATGACCTATGACGACGAAGGCGCTCGCGCCCGACGTTTCGACCTGGCCGGCGGAGGACACCCAACTCGTCGGCAGCCACTGCGCCGACTGCGCCGCCACCACCTGGCCGCAGCAACCGCGGTGCCCGCGGTGCAGCGGAGCGAACGTGTCGGAACTGCTGCTCCCCCGGCGCGGAACCCTGGTCGCCTGGACGACACAGGGATTCGTCCCGAAGCAGCCGTACGCCGGCAACGAAACCGCCGCCACCTTCACACCGTTCACGTTCGGCCTCGTCCAGCTCGGCGATGTCGTGCGGGTCGAGGCGCGGCTGACCGAGTCGGATCCCGCCGAGCTGCGGCCCGGCATGGAGCTCGAACTCACGTTCGTGCCGTTCTACGTCGACGAGGACGGGACCGAAATCGTCACGTGGGCGTTCGAGCCGATCTGACCAGCACACACCCGATCGAGGAGTCCTTGAAACTATGAACGACGTTGCCATCATCGGTGTGGGCCTTCACCCGTTCGGCAGATTCGGCACCAAGTCGGCCATCGAGATGGCGGCCGACGCAATCCAGCTCGCACTCGAAGATTCGGGTGTGGCGTGGCGAGACATCCAGTTCGGTATCGGCGGTAGCTACGAGGTCGACAACACCGACGCCGTGACCCGGCTGGTGGGCCTGACCGGCATCCCCTTCACCAACGTGTTCAACGCGTGCGCCACCTCCGCGAGTGCGATCGAACAGACCGCGGACGGCATCCGGTCCGGGAAGTACGACATCGGCATCGCCGTCGGCACCGACAAGCACCCGCGCGGTGCGTTCACCGCCGACCCCGCCATGCTCGGCCTGCCGGCGTGGTACGCCGAGAACGGCCAGTTCGTCACCACGAAGTTCTTCGGCATGAAGGCCAACCGCTACACCCTCGAGCACAACATCTCCCACGAGACGCTCGCCCGGGTCGCCGCCAAGAACTACCGCAACGGCGGACTGAACCCGAAGGCATTCCGGCGCACCGAATTCAGCGTCGAGGAGATCCTCGAATCACCCATGCTGAACTACCCGCTCACCGCCAAGATGTTCTGTGCTCCCGACGAAGGCGCTGCGGCAGTCATCATGTGCCGCGGCGATCTGGCATCGAAGTACACGGAGAACAAGCCGGTGTACCTGCGTTCCACCGCGATTCGTACCCGCACGTACGGCGCCTACGAGGTGCACGCGACGTGGGCAGCAGTGGACGAGGACGTCTCTCCGACCGTGTACGCCGCGAAGGCAGCCTACGAGGCGGCCGGCATCGGGCCCGAGGACGTCGACATCGCGCAGTTGCAGGACACCGACGCCGGTGCGGAGGTCATCCACATGGCCGAGACCGGGCTGTGCGCCGACGGTGACCAGGAAAAGCTGGTCGCGGAGGGCGCCACCGAGATCGGCGGCTCGCTGCCCGTGAACACCGACGGTGGTCTCATCGCAAACGGTGAGCCGATCGGCGCGTCCGGCATTCGCCAGGTGCACGAGCTCGTCGTGCAGCTCCGCGGCCAGGCGGGCGATCGCCAGGTGCCCGGAGAGCCGAAGGTCGGACTGGCCCAGGTCTACGGAGCCCCCGGAACGGCCGCCGCGTCGATCCTGTCCCTCTGATCGTGCGCGCTACGTAACTGCTGTTCGCAGCCGGAAAGGAGGCGACGCCGCCACAGCGGCGCCGCCTCTTTTTTCGTTCCCTCGAAGCCCGTGCGGCTTATTCGGGCACGCCGTCGAGACGCAGTTGCGCGACCACCGCACGATGGTCCGATCCCGGCACGCTTACCGTCTCCACCTCGGTCGCTGATCCACCTGCGACGAGAATGTGGTCGATGCCGACCACGGGCGGGATCCCTTTGTCGGTGGGGTAGGTGCGCAGATGCCCCGCACCCACCTGATCGGCGGCATCGCCGAAGCGGCCCGACAGTAATACCCGGAATTGCGAATGATCGTATGTCGCATTGAAATCGGCGCCGACGACAGCCGGGCGTGTCCCGGGTTCCTGCTCGAGAATGTCGTGCAGACTGGACAGTTCGTCGGCCCACACGTCCGTGCCGACGACGGGCGGCACGGGATGGAAGGCGTAGACGCCGACCGGCCCGGCGCCCGGAATCTCCGCCGTCGCGGAGACCTGGCTCATCACGAACCCGTCGTACTCGACGGTGTCGGACAGCGGGTAGGCGCTCCAGATCCCCGTTCCGTTCGCGGCCGGCCCGGGCGAGAGATGCCGGTGAGGCAGCACTGTGCCGAGACCCGCTGCCTCCAGTGCCTCCAGTGCCTCCGGCGAGAGTTCGTCGGCCGTGAGCAGTCCGATGTTCCGGTCGCGTACCTCGGTCACCACGGCAGCGGCGTCCACCCCTCCGAAGAGGATGTTCGTCTGCATCACGTGCACCACAGGGCCTTCAGCGGGGTCCGCGTCACCGATGTAGAGCGGCGCTTGGGTCGCCGCCGCACCCACGACGACCAGGCCCGCGACCGCCACTCCGGCCCGGTTCCCGAGAGCCGAGAACGCCAGGACACCGAACAGCGCGCACACCATCAGATAGGGCGCGCCCGACGCGGCGAGGACGAGAACTCGCGCCGACGACGGGCTGACATGCAACGCGATCCCGGTCGCACCGATCGAGGTTGCGACCCATGCACCCACTCCGATTGCCGCGCGCACCCACGTCGTCGTCACATCCGACAGACAAGCACGACGGTGTTCGTGCCGTGATGCCGGGTTGTGCTCGGCTGCCGGACGGGAATCTCTTGACAGCGCCGCGACCCCGCCGGATCATCATCGAGACACGTCGCCGATACCAGCGACAGCCGACAACACCGGAGTCGTCCCGTGCGCACAGGCATCGCTCTCGCTGGAATCCTCGGATCCATCGCCACCACAGCCGTTTTGGTCACCTGGATACCCGCATCCCAGCCCGCGTCGGCCACCCCGCTCTACGATTCGTATGTTGCGCTCGGGGATTCGTTCACCTCCGGTCCCGGTATTCCGCCCACGGTGTCGGAGGAGTGCGGACGGTCGGCCAGCAACTATCCGACCCTGGTCGCAGAGGTACTCAATGTCTCTCGTTTCGTCGACGTCTCGTGCGGAGGTGCGGTCAGCGGCCATCTGACGGAATCCCAGGCGACGTTCCGCGGCGTGGGTGTCCCACCCCAGTACGAGGCGCTGACGCCGGACACCGACCTGGTGACCGTGGGCATCGGCGGCAACGACATCGGACTCGTCCAACTCGCCGCGGGCTGCATCAATCTGCTGCCACCCCCCAATGGGCAGTCCTGCGCGGCGACGAACACCGCCGGTGGCGCCGACCGCGTCGACGCCGCGATCGACGCCTTCGTCCCCCGCTACAAAACGATCACCGCGGAGATCCGGCAACGCTCACCGGATGCGAAGATCGTCTTCGTCGGCTATCCCACGGCTGTCCGCGACGGCGGGTGTTTCCCGGAGCAGCGGTTGTGGCCCGAGGACGCGACCTATCTCCAGAACAAGCTGGACCGGTTGAACAGTGCCATGCGTCAGCAGGTGCAGGAATCGGGTGCCGAGTTCGTCGATCTGACCGGATCGACGGTCGGGCACGATGTGTGCGCCGATCCCGACACCAGGTGGATGGAAGGCTTGTCGCCCGTCGCCGAAGCGATCCCGCTGCATCCCAACGCCGCCGGGCATCGCAATGCGGCGGATCAGGTTGTGGCGTCTCTGCTGAAGTGACACCGACGCGCCGCCCGCGTGTGCCGCACTAGCCGAGAGAGGCGTGCACGGCAGCGGCCAGAAGAGCGGCGACCGTCTGGCGCATCACGGCTGTGGCGTCGGGAACGGCGAGGCCGTATTCGTCGCGCAGCACCGACCACGACGCCCACGTACTGGCGATTCCGAGCGCCTGGACCGCCTGCGTACGACGCGCCGACGGAAGAGGCGACAGTTCTCGGGCGAACAGCGCCTCGATTTCGTCCGTCACGCGCCCGATGTGCCGCAGCCGATTGGTCCGGAGTTCCCGCGAGTACGGCTCCCGCAACCCTGCCGCCCGCGCGTACGGAGCAATGAACTCGAGCAGTCTCGCGCGCTGCGCGCAGAATTTGTCCACCCGCTGCGGAAGATCGAGGTCGGGCGGCACCGGTACGAACATCGCGTCCTGGCGACTGAGCAGTTCGGCACCGGTGGTTCCGAACAGCGTTTCCAGATCGCTGAAGTTGGCCCACAGCGAGCGCAGGGAAATACCCGCGTGCTCCGCGATCTGCGCGCCGGTGGGCTTGAGTTCTCCCGCCTCGATCAGGGCGATATGCGCGTCGATCACGGCGCGCCGGGTGCGCTCCCCGCGTGCGGTCCGCCCGTCCGAGGTGCTGGTCACTACCGATTCCTCACTTGCGTCGTTCGTGTACTGCTGTGCTGCATTCTGCCAGTGCCTACGAGGGTGCTTGCCGGCCGCACGAAGCGGTGCGCACCGACTCTCATGCGGACGGGACCGTGAGCCCGCCACCGTCCACCGACAAGACCTGGCCGGTGACCCAGGAGGCATCGTCCGACACGAGGTACGCGACCGCCGACGCCACATCCGACGGCACACCGAGCCGTCGCATCGGATATCGCGCCGCAACCTGCTCTTCCCGTCCCTCGTAGAGCGCGGCCGCGAACCGCGTCTTCACGACGGCGGGTGCGACGGCGTTGACGCGGATGGTCGGTCCGAGTTCGGCGGCGAGAGACCGGGTGAGCTGGTTGAGCGCCGCCTTGCTGACGCCGTAGAACGCGATTCCCGGCGCGTGGGAGAACGAGGACACCGACGAGATATTCACGACCGCACCACCTTCGGTGGCCGCCTTGGCGAAGCGCTGCGTCCACGAGAGGGCACCGAGCACGTTCACCTCGAGGATCTTGCGGGCAGCGTCGAGGTCGAGATCGGACAGGGGCCCGTAGACGGGGTTGGTGCCGGCGTTGTTGACGAGGATGTCGACTCTGCCGAAGCGGTCGACGGCCGTGGCGATCGTGTCGTCCCTATGCGCGGAATCGTGCACCTTGCCGGCCACGCCGCACGCGACATCGGTTCCCAGTGCTGTGACCGCCTCGGCGAGAGGCTCCGGCGAGCGCGCCGTGAGCACCACCCGTGCGCCCTCCGCCACGAGACGTTCGGCAATTCCGAATCCGATTCCCCGGCTGCTCCCGGTCACTACCGCGACCCGGCCCTCGAGCCGGCCCGGGGTCCCGGCGATGGGTACGACCACCGTCACGACTCCTCTCTCGAAAACGATCCCTCCGGACAGTAGGAACATACACTCGGAGTGTTGTAACCTGTCGCTGAAAAGTGACGTCGATCTCACCGAGACCCGGCAGAACGCCCGAAAGGCCGGAGAAGGCCCGAGAGAAAGTGCACCCGCTGTGCAATCAATCGTTACCCCGAGTGAACCTCCGGACCGCCTCCGTCTCGAGGGCATCGAAGTCCGTTTCGGTGGCCTCGTCGCACTCGAGAACGTGTCGCTCCAGGTGCCGGCCGGCTCGGTCGTCGGCGTCATGGGACCGAACGGCGCAGGCAAGACGACGTTGTTCAACGTCGTCTGCGGGTTCCTGCGCCCGCACGCCGGGACACTGACCCTCGACGGCCGGCCGGTACGCCCCGCCCCGCACCGCCTCGTCCGGCATGGAGTGGCGCGCACCCTGCAGGGACTCGGGCTCTTCGGTGGGCTCACCGTTCTCGAAAATGTCGCCGCAGGAGCGTCGGTGTCGCACCGCGCGTCGTTCGTCACCGGCCTGCTCGGGTTGCCGTACGGCGCCCGCACCCAGCTCGCCGCCCGCAGTTCCGCCGCGACACTGCTCGACGAGTTCGGGATCGGAGAGTACGCACAGGCACTCCCGCCGGCACTCCCCTACGCGGTCGCCAAGAAGGTCGCGCTCGCGCGCGCTCTGATCTCCGATCCCACATTGCTTCTTCTCGACGAACCGGCAGGCGGTCTCGACAGCAGCGACATCGAAGAGTTGGGGACTCTGATCCGCCAACTGCCTTCGCGCGGCGACGGATCGCGTTCGGTGATGCTCGTCGAACACAACGTCGACCTGATCATGTCGGTGTGCGACCACATCGTCGTGCTCGACTTCGGCAAGGTGATCGCCGCGGGGACCCCCGACGAGATCCGTGCCGATCCGCTGGTCGCGGCGGCCTACCTCGGCGGAAAAGAGGCAGCGTGACCTCTCCGTTGCTCCGGATCGAAAACCTCACGGGCGGATACGGTCCCGTACCGGTCCTGCACGAGGTGAGCTTCGACGTCCCGTCCGGCACCATCGCCGCTGTCGTCGGCGCCAACGGCGCCGGGAAAACAACCTTGCTGCGGGCACTGTCGGGAATGCTGCCGGCGGTCCAGGGTTCGATCAGCGTGTCGGGGACGTCCGTGCTCGGTGTCCCGACGGAGAAACTCGTGCACCACGGGGTTGCCCACGTGCCCGAAGGTCGCGGCGTGATCGGCGAACTGACCGTCGAGGAAAATCTGCGTCTCGGCGGACTGTGGCGCAAGGACCGCGCCGACACCACTCGCGCCATTGCCGAGATGTACGAGATGTTCGAGCCTCTCGCCCGGCGCCGGACCAGCAGCGGCCATCAACTCTCCGGCGGCGAGCGGCAGATGCTCGCGATCGGCCGGGCACTGGTCGCGCGGCCTTCGCTGCTCCTGCTCGACGAACCTTCGCTCGGTCTTGCGCCGCGCATCGTCGACCTGATCATGTCGGTCCTGCGCGACCTGCGGGACCGCACCGGCCTGACGGTGGTCCTCGTCGAGCAGAACGTTCACAGTGCGCTTCCGATCGCCGACCAGGCGATCGTGCTGGCACTGGGCCGCGTCGTCGTCGCCACCTCGGCCGCGGAACTCGTCATGGACAGCGACTTCCGCACCGCGTACCTGGGCTTCTGAGGAGCAACCGATGGACAGATTCCTGTTTCTCACCGTGGACGGTCTCGCGCGCGGTGCCGTCTTCGCAGCGTTCGCACTCGCGCTCGTGCTGATCTGGCGCGGTACCCGCGTGATCAACTTCGCGCAGGGCGCGATGGCTGCGGCCACCACCTACATCGCCTATTCGGTGACGTCGGCGACCGGTTCGTACTGGTACGGACTGCTCGCCGCCGTCGTGAGCGGCTTCCTCCTGGGTGCCCTCGTCGAGCGAGTGCTGATCCGCCGCCTCGACCACAGCCGCCCACTAGCCGCGGTGATCGTCGCGCTGGGCCTCGTGATGGTGATCCACGCCGTACTCGGCATGATCTACGGCAACGACTTCCGTCCCATGCAGTTGCCGTTCAGCCGCGACCCGCTGCGGGTCGGGACGGTTCCGCTGCTGTCTCCGTACGACGTGTTCGTCTTCGCTGCGGTGGGTGTCGTGGTCATCGGCCTCGCCCTGCTGTTCACCCGTACCGATCTCGGCCTGAAGATGCGGGCCTCGGCGTTCGCTCCGGACGTCTCGCGACTGCTCGGGGTGAAGGTCTCGGCGATGCTCACCCTCGGGTGGGCTCTGGCCGGCGCAGTCGGCGGGCTCGCGGCCCTGCTCGTCGTACCCACCGAACTCGGGCTCAACCCGCACGCAGTGGATCTCGTGTTCATCTTCGCCTTCACCGCAGCGGTGATCGGCGGTTTGGACAGCCCCGTGGGCGCGGTGCTCGGCGGGCTCGCGACAGGGTTGCTGCTGAGTTTCGTCAGCGGCTACCTCAGTGGAAGCATCGCGCCGATCGCGGTACTTCTGATGCTGCTGGCGGTGCTTCTGCTGCGGCCCCAAGGCATTTTCTCCGGCGTCGCCGCCAGGCAGGTCTGACCATGCACACTTCCCGCTTCGATTCGTTTGCCGTGCGCGCCGCGGTGGTGGCCGGTATCGCCGTCGCCGTCATCGCGATCATCTTCGTACTGCCCCCCTTCCGGAACTACCAGTTGGCGACCATCGCGGCCTATCTGTGCGCGACAGCCGGGCTGACAGTGCTCATCGGCCGCAACGGTCAGCTCTCGCTGGGGCACGGAGCGCTGATGGCGTGCGGGGCATACTCGTTCGCGCTGACCTCCAACGCGATGGGCGACGCCGGGGTCACCGGGATTTCGGTGCTGCTCGTGCCGCTCGTCGCTGCCGTGCTCGTGACCTCCGTCGTCGGGATCGTCGTCGGGGCTGCCGCCGCACGGCTTCACGGCCCCTACCTGGCGGGCTTGACGCTCGCGCTGGTCGTCGTGATCCCGTCGATCACCACCACGTTCTCGAGTGTGCTCGGCGGCGACCAAGGACTGTGGGCGTATGTGGAGGGACCGCCGAGCAGCATCGCAGCGGCGTTCACCGTCGAACAGTGGCAGGCCATGATCGCCGTGGTCGCCGCGGCCCTCACTGTGCTCGCGCTGTCGAATCTCATTGCCGGAGACTTCGGCCGCCGCATGCAGGCCGTGCGCGACGACGAGATCGCCGCTCGCCTCGCGGGTATCGACGTCGCCCGCACCAAGATCACCACATTCGTGGTGAGTGCCGGTGCCGCCGGCCTCGGCGGCGGTGTCCTCGCCATGGTCTCCCAGAGCGCGTCCCCGGGCGCGTTCGGTGTCACCTTCTCCCTGTTCCTGCTGATGGGCGTGGTGATCGGCGGGCTCGGCTCTCTTCTCGGCGCCGTATGGGGCGCGGTGCTTCTGGTCGTGCTCCCCGCACTCGTAGCCGCCCTCACCGACACGCTCGAACTGTCCCCGTCCCTCGCCGAACGTCTGGACGGCAACCTCGCGATCGCGGTCTTCGGCGTCGCCGTCATCCTCATCGTGATGCTCGCGCCCGCCGGCCTCCAAGGTCTGTTCAGCGCAGCAGTCCGCCGTCTCCGGCCGCGCACCGGTAAGCCACGACACGGGCGCGGTCCCGATTCCACTTCCGTCTCCACCCCACCGAAAGCAGAGGCCAGCATATGAAAACAGGTCGGCGACAAAAACTTTCCCTCGTCGCTCTCGTTGCGACGACGGCCGTGACGCTTGCCGCGTGCGGCAGCGGCAGCACCGCGTCGACAGGGTCCTCCGGTGAAGGAGACACCACCGGTGTCACCGACACCTCGGTGCTGGTCGGCACCCACATGCCACTGACCGGGCCGGCCGCCGCCGGTTACTCGAAGATCCCTCCCGCCACCCAGGCGTACTTCGACTACGTCAACGAACAAGGCGGCGTCAACGGCCGCACCATCGAGTACAAGGCACTCGACGACGGCTACAACCCGTCCAACACCCAGCAGGTCGTGCGCGAACTGGTGCTGCAGGACCGCGTGTTCGCGCTGCTCGGTGGTCTCGGGACACCCACCCATTCCGGTGTGCTCGACTTCCTCAACACCAATAATGTTCCCGACCTGTTCGTCGCGTCCGGTTCGCGGATCTGGAACCAGCCCGACAAATACCCGAACACGTTCGGATTCAACGCCGACTACACCGTCGAAGCCAAGATCATGGCTCAGTACGTGAAGGACAACCTCCCCGGCAAGAAGGTGTGCACCCTCGGGCAGGACGACGACCTGGGTGGCGACTACCTGGCGGGAGTCGAGCAGATCGTCGGTGCCGACGCGGTGGTCGAGAAGCAGTTCTACGCCACCAGCAATACCAACGTCGCTCCGCAGATCGGTGCGCTCCAGGCCGCGGGTTGCGAGGTCGTCATGCTCGCAACGATTCCCGGCTTCACCGCCCTCGCGATCGGCACCGCGGGCCGACTCGGATTCCGGCCGCAGTGGACCACCGCCTCGGTCGGTGGCGATTACCTGACCCTGTCCAAGACCCTCGGTGACGCAGCCCCGCTCGCGGAAGGATTGCTCAGCACCAATTACCTGCCGTCGCACTTCAGCCAAGACGACGAGTGGACCACCAAGTTCCGGGAGATCAACACCAAGTACAACAACGACGCCGAGTTCGACGGCAACGTCGTCTACGGGATGTCGATGGCGCACACCTTCGTTCAGGCGCTCGAAGCTGCGGGTGAGAATCCCACCCGCGAATCGATCGTCGAGGCCGTCCGGTCGAGCGACTTCACGGGCCCGAACCTCGTGCCGTTCCGGTTCTCCGAGGACGATCACTCCGGTGCCGGGGGCGCACGGGTCAACCAGGTCACCAACGGTGTCCAGGAGTACTTCGGCCCCGCGTACACCACCACCGACGCTCTCGGCGATCCGGTCGTGGAGTACCGAGCGGAATAGCGAACACCGGCAGTCGAGCCGCGGCTGCCGACACCCCCCCAGACGGCGTCGGCCGGGCAGCGTACGAGGATGCCCGGCCGACGCCCTTTCATGTCGGTAGCACCGCGTACTGTCGCGTCCATGCACAACGCGCAGCACCAAGGCTAGCCCCGGCCCGGGGCCGCCCCGAGTCAGGAGAAACCTGATGCGCGCTGCACTCTGCAACACCCTGTTCACCGGGTTCGGTCACCGGATCTGCTGTGGCCGGATCCCCGAGTGGACCGCCTATGTGGGCCAGGAGTGGGACACCTACCACGTCGCCCCGTGGAATCTGTACAACGTGATCTGGCGGATCCAGAACTGGATCCGCGGTGGTGTCGACTGAGGTGTCGAACCACCGAGCCCACCGACTCCGCCGGTCGGGTTCACTCCGGAGCAGTCGCCATCGCCGAGAGTCGCTGCGCGAGAGTCCGTGCCGCCTCCCGTAATTCGGGAGGCTCCAGGACCACGGCGTCGAAACCCAGTCGCGCGACGTGCATGGCGAGCCAATCCAGGTCCTGCCCGCCGACGACGAGCACACACCAACCGTCGTGCTCGTCGTCGACGCGGCCGACCTGGGGCGGCACCAATTCCCGGACCCGGTGGGCGGGGGCATGCACCCGCACCCGCGCAAGATATCGGTAGGGCGCCTCGGTGACGGCGCGTTGCACGTAGGAAATCGGGTCCGGGTAGTCCCTCGGGCGGAACCGCCAGGTCGTCGCCGTCACGTCGCCCATCCGGTCGAGCCGGAAGGTACGCCAGTCGTCGCGGTCGATGTCCCAGGCCATCAGATACCAGCGGTGGCCGGCGACGACCAAGCGCACCGGTTCGGTCGTGCGTTCCCGGTCCTCCCCGTCACGGTCGGTGTACCGGAACCGCACGCGCACCGCGTCGCGGCAGGCCCGGGCCAGAACCATCAGCGTGTCGGCGTCGATCTCGATGTCGGGTCCCACCAAGGTCTCCATCGCCCCGTACACCGCCCGCACCTCCGCCCGCAGTCGCGGCGGCATGACCTGGTCCAGTTTCGCGAGCGCCCGCAGCGACGCCTCGGCCGATCCGGTGATCGTGCTTCCCGACGCCAGCCGCAACGAGACCGCTGTCGCAATCGCCTCTTCGTCGTGAAAGAGCAACGGAGGCAATCGTGTTCCGGCGCCGAGCTGATAGCCGCCGCCGACGCCCGCGGTGGCACGGACGGGATACCCCAGTGACCGCAACCGCTCCACGTCGCGGCGCACCGACCGGTCGGTGACCCTCAGTTCCACCGCGAGGTCCGCGGCAGTCCAGGACGGCCGGCTCTGCAGCAGCGCCAGCAACCGCAGCACCCGTTCGGTCGTCGCCTCGACGGTCACGATTTCCATCGTCGCACGATCACGGAACGATCCTGTCCGGAATGTGGGGGACGCTTGTACCCATGACGGACCGACACTGGAATTCTCTCCTGCGAGACCAGCTCGCCACCCCGGTGCGCAGTCGCCTCGACGGACTCACCGACGAGGAGTACTTCTGGGAACCCGCTCCCGATTGCTGGAACGTGCGCCCGCGAGGCACCGGCACCGCACCCGTGCAGGCCGGCAGCGGCGCCATGACGATCGACTTCGCATTTCCGGAGCCGGACGCGCCGCCGTTCACGACGATCGCGTGGCGCCTCGGCCACGTCATCGTCGGAGTACTCGCGATGCGCAACGCGTCGCACTTCGGACGGGCACCCACCGACTACGCCTCGTTCGAGTACGCCGCGACCGCGGACGAGGCGCTCGCCCAACTCGACGCGGAATACGCGACCTGGGCCGCCGGTGTCGAATCGCTCGGGGAAGAGGGATTGTTCCGCCCCTGCGGGGAGGCGGAGGGTCCGTACGCCGACTACCCGATGGCGACCCTGGTTCTGCACATCAACCGCGAGCTGATCCATCACCTCTCGGAGGTGTGCCTGCTCCGCGACCTCTATCTGCACACCCGCCGTTCGACTCGACAGGAGGTGGGCTGACATGGCCCGCGACATCCAGATCACCTTCGACTGCGGTGATCCCGCAAAACTCGCCCAGTTCTGGGCCGACGTCCTCGGCTACGAGGTGCAGGCCCCGCCCCCGGGTTTCGCGTCCTGGGAGGAAGCACTCGAAGCAATGGGAGTGCCACCGGAACACCACAACGACGCGTCCGCTGTCGTCGATCCCGACGGAGCCGGACCACGACTGTTCTTCCAGCGAGTTCCGGAAGGAAAGCAGGTCAAGAACCGAGTGCATCTCGACGTTCGAGCGGCACCCGAAACGGACGGCGACGCCCGAATGGAGCTGTTGGAGAAGGAAGCCGAGCGGCTCGTGACCCGCGGAGCCGAGCGGGTTCGACGCCACGAGCCCGCTCCCCCACTCGACGCCGGACACATCGTGATGACCGATCCCGAAGGTAACGAGTTCTGCCTCGATTGACGGTCGTGCACAAGTCACGGGCCATGCGGGGCCTCGGACCCGGAGGCGTACCGGCTAGGCGGCGTGCCGGGCGGCGAGGGACTCGCCGGCCGAGATCGCCGACTCCTCCGCGGTTTTGCGCATCGTCACCGCTGTCTCGGTGAACTCGTCGAGGGCGGGGTTCACGCCGACGAGGGTGAAGTCGCGCTCGACGATCGTGAGGTCCGCACCCCAGTGGTCGACGAGAATCCGACGTGCGTAGCCGGTGCTGTGGTCCCAGCCGTCGCGCGGAGTCCCGGGTCCGTACGCACCGCCGCGTGTGACGACCAGGACGGTGGGCGTGCCGTCGAGAAGCCGAACGCCGTGCTCGGCGCCGACCACGGTGAGATCGATCCATGCTTTCACGTGCTGTGAGACGCCGTAGTTGTAGAGCGGAAACGCCAGAACGACTGCCGTAGCCTGCTGCAACTCGGTCGCGAGTCGCTCTGCGAGGGCGAGTGCATGGCGCTGCGGCTCGTTGCGATCCTGTTCCGGCGTGGCACTTCCGGAGAGGGCATTTCCCCAGGCGTCGGACGGCAGGGGGTCCTGACCGAGGTGCCGCCGGACGACGGGAACCGCCGGGTGCGCAGCGGTGACCCGATCGAGAACGAGATCGGCGAGCGCGCTGCTTGCGGAGCGGTCGCCTTGAATGCTGGCGTCGATACGGAGTAGGTGCATGATTGTCTCCCGAGAGTTACGGACTTGAATGTTCAAGTCGGACGCTACACGCGACGACTTGAATGTTCAACACGTCGGGTACGGTGTTCTTGTGAGCGTCGAAAACACCCGCGCATCCGCTTCCTCCGGCGATGACGAGACTCTCTGGCTGTCACCGGACCAACTGCGCGATTGGGTATCCCTCGTCGAACTGCTGTCGACGCTTCCCCCCGCCATGGACGCGCAGCTCAAGCGAGACGCGGGGATGAATTCGTTCGAGTACCACATCCTCGCCGTGCTGGCCGAGGCGCCGGACCGCACCCTGATTCTCAGCGAGCTGGCCCCGTTGGCACAGGGCTCCCTGTCCCGCCTGTCCCACGCGATCACCAGACTCGAGCGGTCGGGATGGGTCGAGCGGCGCAGCTGCACCGTCCGTGGCGGTCGGCGAGCCGAAGCGTGGCTCACCGATGCCGGACTTGCGAAGCTCGAAAAGACCGCGCCGGGCCACGTCCGGGAGGCGCGTCGTCTCGTCGTCGACGTTCTCACTCCCGGCCAGTTCGCCGCGCTCGGCGATGCCGCCCGGACCATCAACGCGGCACTCACGGCGGGTCCGGCCGAGTGCCCGGAGTCCACGGACAGTTGATCCGCCAACCGGCACGGCCGCTCGTGTGAGGATCGCGGACATGGATGTCTTCCTGAAATCCGGGCGGCTGGTGCTGCGTCCCTTCACCGGCACCGATGCCGGCAACCTCGTAGCACTCGACAACGACCCCGACGTCATGCGCTTCATCAACGGCGGCCGCGCCGCGAGCCTCGAAGTTGTCCGAACGCAGACGCTGCCACGGCTCTTGCACGAGTACCCGTGCTTCGGCACCCGCGGCTACTGGGCAGCGGAAGACAGGGACACCGGAATCTTCCTGGGCTGGTTCGAGTTCCGCCCCCTGGATGACCATCGCTCCGCCGTAGTCGAACTCGGCTACCGACTGAACAGGGCCGCCTGGGGCAAGGGCCTGGCCACGGAGGGATCGCGCGCTCTGATCGACAAGGGGTTCACCGACCTCGGAGTGGAGCGGGTCACCGCGAACACGATGGCGGTCAACACGCGCTCCCGCCGCGTGCTGGAAAAGGCAGGTCTGCTGTTCGTACGAAGCTTCACCGGGGACTGGGCGGAGGCGATCGAAGGATCCGAACACGGTGACGTCGAGTACTCCCTCAGCCGAGCCGAGTGGGAACAGCGCCGGTAGTCGCTTCTCGGTGCGCCGGGCTCGTCTCGCGATGAGTTCCACCGTGGCGACGAGTCGACCCACTCGACAACGTTTCCGAGATGAAGGACCTGATCATGGAAGACACCGGGAGCGCATTCATCGACGTGATGACGATCGGGGTACCGGTCACCGACCAAGACCGCGCACTCGCGTTCTACGTCGACACACTCGGCTTCGAGACACGAATGGACGTACCGCTCGAACAACTCGGGGGTCGCTGGATCATCGTCGCGCCACCGGATGCTCGCACAACGATCGCACTGGTTCCTGCCGGCGACGGCACTCCTGCGGGCATCGAGACCGGAATCAGGCTCACCACGTCCGATGCCGCAGCGCTGCACACGCAACTACGGGAGCGCGACGTCGTCGTCGGTGAACTGCTCCTCTGGGACGGCGTACCACCGATGTTCACGTTCCGCGATCAGGACGGGAACGGTTTCGAAGCCGTCGAGCAACCGGCCCTCGACGCGGTCTGAGGTGGGGCGGGCGGGGCTCGAACCCGCGACCAATGGATTATGAGTCCACGGCTCTAACCGACTGAGCTACCGCCCCTCCGCGGCGACGGGTCGCCGCAGAACACTGCCGCATCGGACAGCGCTCCGGAATGGTACCTGGGGCGGCACCGCCGAATCGAGACGGGGTGACGCAGTTGTGTCACGACCGTCACACCGACCGGTGCCCCAGGCCACAAACGAAAAATCCTCCCACCCTGTGACGGGTGGGAGGATTTCAAGCGCTCCCCCGGCTGGACTCGAACCAGCAACCGTTCGATTAACAGTCGAATGCTCTGCCAATTGAGCTACAGGGGATTGTCCTGCGGTGCTCCGCGGTTTCCCCCGGTGCGTGGAAAACCATAGCGCTCAACCCGCCGCGGTGCCAAATCGCCTGCACAGTGCGCGTCCGGGCCAAGATCAGGCAGGATGGAACAGACGCGCAGCCACGGGTGGAAGGACAGCACATTGATGGGTTTGTTGGTCGGAGTCGCAGCGGGCTATGTGCTCGGCACCAAAGCGGGTCGTGCCCGATACGAGCAGATCAGCAAGACCGCGAGGGCGGTGGCGGGGAGCCCGGTCACCAAGAAGGCGATCGAGGTGGGACGACAGAAGCTCGCCGACTCGCTGAGCCCTCAGCCGAAGCTCGAGCCGATGAAGCCGATCGACGAGCACACGACGATCATGATCCCGCGGGATCAGCTCAAGAAGTAGCTGCTCAGCCGGCCAGGCCGTCGCCGCTCGTATCGCCGATGGCCTGGTCGAGCAAGCTCCGCCGGTACTGCTCGAGTGCCATGAGGTCGCCGAGCAGCGCGTGGAACTCGTCCGATTCGGTGGCGGGCGAGATGCGCTGCAACTTCGACTTCAGTTCCGCGACCTGCTCCCCCACCCACACTTCTTGCAGGCGTGCCAGCACGCCGCCGATGTAGCGCGGAATGCGGTCTTCCTCGGCCGGTATCGGCTCGACTGCGAGTTCCATCACCAGCGAATGCGCGACGGGGTCCTTCGCTGCCCGGCCGACCGCGTCGACCCACTCGCCGCCACCCATACCCGAACCGGTGCCGCCCGCGGCAGCGACCGCTGTACGGACCGCTGCGTACGCCGGATCGGTGAAGGTCTCCTTGGGCAGCGAATCGAATACGGTTCCGGCAATGCCCGGGTACTGGAGGGCGGCCTTGAGCGCATCACGTTGCGGCCACAGGGACGGGTCGTTCGGGCGGGGGCGGCGCAACGCCGACGCGGGCGCCTGGGGCGCCACGGTGACTCCGGCCCGGGACTTCGTTTCCGGTGCGCGGGCACCTCGCCGCGCTTCGTCCTGCACCCGGCGTCGCACCGCGGGAATGTCGTCCCAGCCCACCCAGTGCGCGAGTTGCACCGAGTAGTTGTCGCGCAAGGTGCGGTCCTTGATCTGCGCGACCACCGGAACGCAGCGGCGCAGTGCCTCGACCCTTCCCTCCGCGTTGTCCAGATTGTGTTCGGAGAGAATAGATTTCACCACGAACTCGAACATCGGAGTCCTGCGGGCGACGAGATCGCGCACGGCGCCGTCACCGGACTCCTGCCGGAGTTCGCAGGGATCCATGCCCTTGGGGGCGATCGCGACGTAGGTTTTCGCCGCCGTCTTCTGGTCGCCCTCGAATGCTTTCATCGCGGCGGCTCGGCCGGCGTCGTCACCGTCGAAGGTGTAGATGACCTCGCCGCGGAAATAGCTGTCGTCCATGAGCAGGCGGCGCAGCATGGCCAGGTGCTCGTCGCCGAAGGCGGTTCCGCACGCGGCCACGGCGGTCTTCACGCCGGCGAGATGCATGGCCATGACGTCGGTGTAACCCTCGACGATCACCGCCTGGTGTGATTTGGCGATCTCGCGCTTCGCGAGGTCCAACCCGAACAGCACCTGAGACTTCTTGTACAGCTGCGTCTCCGGCGTGTTCATGTACTTCGCGGTGATCTGGTCGTCGTCGTACAGCCGTCGCGCCCCGAACCCGATGACGTCACCGGAGAGATTGCGGATCGGCCACAACAGTCGCCGGTGGAACCGGTCGATGGGTCCGCGGCGCCCCTCCCGCGACAGTCCGGCCGCCTCGAGTTCTGCGAACTCGAACCCCCGACCGAGAAGATGCTTGGTGAGCAGGTCCCATCCGGCGGGCGCGAAGCCGCAGCCGAACGTCTCGGCGGCGGCGCTGTCGAAGTTGCGCTCGGTGAGGTAGTCGCGCGCCGCCTGGGCACCCGGGGTGCGCAGTTGCTCGGCGTAGAACTCCTGGGCGGCGGCATTCGCGGCGACGAGGCGGGCACGGGTACCGCGGTCGCGCTGGACCGACGGCCCGCCGCCTTCGTAGTTGAGGGTGTAGCCCACGCGCTCCGCGAGTTGCTCGACGGCTTCGACGAAACTGACGTGTTCGATCTTCTGCAGGAACGAGTAGACGTCGCCACCCTCCCCGCACCCGAAGCAATGGAAGTGCCCGTGGTTGGGCCGCACGTGGAACGACGGCGACTTCTCGTCGTGGAACGGGCACAGCCCCTTCAGGGAGTCGGCGCCGCCTCGCTTGAGTGCGACGTATTCACCGACGATGTCTTCGATGCGGGCGCGGTCGCGAATGGCCGCGATGTCTCTGTCTGAAATTCGGCCGGCCACGACGTCGATTCTAAGCCGCTCGGCCGCCGCCGCCCGCAGCGGTGGTCCCGCGTCGCGGTGCTACCCCCAGCTGGCCTGCGCGGCGAGGCTGTCCCGGTCGATGCGCTCGAGCCGGGATTCGGTGCACGACGCGATCTGATCGACCACCACGCGCACCCGCGCCGCGTCGTCGGGTGCGTCTTTCCACGCCGCGGCGAAGAACGGATCGAGGCCCACCGGCGCCGTCCGCAGCAGCCATTCCGCGACGCGGTGGATCCGCTCGCGCTGCGCCTCCTGCCGGGTGCGGTGCACGCGGTCGGACATGACGAACTGCAGCGCCATCGTCTTGAGCAAGGCCACCTCGGCGGCGACCACGGGCGGAATCACCAGGTCGGCGTCGTATCTCGTGACGGGTTGGTCACCGGTGACCTCCCGCGTTCCCAGGATCGCGGCGGTGGCGTATCGGCCGACGAGTTCGCTGGTGAGCCGTTTGAGAGCGACGGAACTGGCCAGGGTGCCGTCGAAGGTTCCGACGTCGATCACGACGGGCATCTCCGACAATCGTTTCGCTGCTTCGGTGAGTTCGTCGGGGACGAGATCGGAGAATTCGCGCATGCCCAGTTCGATGAGCGCGGACACTGCGTCCGCGTCGCCGAGCACCCGCAGGTCGATTCGGCCGTCGATGACGCCGTCCTCGACGTCGTGCACCGAGTACGCGACGTCGTCGGACCAGTCCATGATCTGCGCCTCGAGGCATTTGCGGCGATCCGGCGCGCCCTCCCGCACCCACGTCAGCACTTCGACGTCGTCGTCGTACGCGCCGAACTTCGCGCCCGGAGACGGCCGCGTCCACGGATATTTGAGCGTCGCGTCGAGGGCGGCGCGGGTGAGGTTCAGGCCGGCGCTCGTGCCGTCCGGATAGAGAACCTTGGGCTCCAGGCACGTCAGGATGCGCAGGTTCTGCGCGTTCCCTTCGAATCCTCCGCACGGCGCCGCCACCGCGTCCAGGGCGCGCTCTCCGTTGTGCCCGTACGGCGGGTGCCCGATGTCGTGGGCGAGTCCCGCGAGGTCCACGACATCGGCGTCGGCGCCGATTCCCTCCGCGATGCTGCGGCCGATCTGCGCGACCTCCATCGAGTGCGTGAGCCGGGTGCGCGGAGTGTCACCGTCGCGAGGGCCGACGACCTGAGTCTTGTCGGCCAGCCTGCGCAGGGCAGCGGAGTGCTGGACCCGCGCGCGGTCGCGCGCGAATGCGGTGCGGTCGGCGGCGGCCCGTTCAGCACCGATCAACGCCGAGCGCTTCGGCGGTTCGGCGACACGCCGCTCCAGATCGTGTTCGCTGTAGCCCTGCATCAGATCCGTCCTTCGTCGCACCGGCCGTACGTCCCCCGGCCCCTACTCACATGTACGCCTACCCATATCTTCGTCCTTCACCATCTCGGCCTCCCACCCGCGGTCACTGCTCTGCTGTGTACGGGAAGTCCGCGGAGAAATGGGTGATCTGGTACCAGATCAACGCGCCCGTTTCGCGGGCGATCGCGTGAAACTGCGAGTTGCGGGTGAACACTGCCGGGCCCTGACGGGTCGGCGCGGTCCATGCGTCGAGACCCGAGTCGCGGGCCATGGTCCGGGTGCGCAGCGAATGCCACGGATCGCTCACCAGCACCGACGACGACAACCCCAGCTCGCCCATGTCCCTGCTCACGGCTTCTACGCTGCGCAGCGTGTCGGATCCCTCTTCCACCGCCATGATCGCCTCCGCGGGCACGCCCCGGGAGACGAGATAGTTCTTGCCCGCGGCCGCTTCGGTGAACAGATCGCCTTCCTGCTTGCCACCGACGGTGACGATCATCGGCGACACCCCTGCCTCGTACAGCTTGAGTGCCTGCTCGAGTCGTGCTTCGAACACCGACGACGGTGTGCCGGAGTACTGGGCGGCGCCGAGCACGACGATGGCGTCGGCGGGCGTCCTGTCGTCGATGCGGGCGACCTGCCACACCCGTATCGCCGTTCCGCCGACGACGAGGATCGCGGCGAGCAGCGCACCGACCACCAGTCGCCTCAGCCACCGGGTGATGCGGGCGCCCGTGCCGAGATCGTCCTCGGCGCGGCCTGGCGCGGGGACCCTGGGGTGGGATGCGGTACTCACCCCTCAAGTCTGCCAGTGGACGCGGGGAACGAAGCAGGGCGACGCGCCGACCGTGCTTCGTTCCCGCGAACCACTAGATTCGTTGTCATGCCCCACGCATCGTCCCCGCGCCGACGTCCCGCCCGGATCGTGCCCGCGCTGCTACCCCTCCTGCTCGCCGCGACCGCGTGGCTGCTGATGCCCGTCGCGGCGTCGGCCGAGCCCCCGTCACGACTCCAGTCACCGATCAGCGACAGCGCCGGAGTCCTCGATGCCGACGACGTCGCACGCATCCAGCAGGCGGTGGACACGTTGTACGACGAGCACCGCCTGCAACTGTGGGTCACGTATGTGTCGACCTTCGACGGCCAGAACTACGACGCCTGGGCGCAGGCGACCGCGCGGGCCAGCAACTTCGGTCCGGACACCGCCCTGCTCGCCGTCGCCACCGACGACCGCGAGTTCGCGTTGTGGACCCCGAACGGATCGGATATTTCCCAGTCGGAACGCAACCGCATCAGCTCGAACGACATCACGCCCGCGCTGCGCACCGGTGACTGGGCGGGCGCCGCCGTGGCCGCGGCGGACGGCCTCGATGCCGCGTTGACGCCCTCGAGCGCGCCCACCACGACACTGCTCGTCGGTGGCGGCGTGATCGCCGCGGGTGCCGGCGGCGTCTACGCATATTCGCGGCGGTCCAAGCGCAAGCGTGCCGAGACGGCCGCCGCGCGTGCAGCGGCGATCGATCCCGCCGATACCGGCGCACTGGCCGCGCTCCCGCTCGAGGGTCTCGAGCTGCATGCCCAGAAGGTACTGGTGGAGACGGACAACGCAGTGCGCTCGAGTTCGGAAGCACTCGAGCTGGCGCGCGGCGAATTCGGCGACACGGCAGTTCAGCCGTTCGACCGGGCGTACCGGCAGGCGCAGGCCGCGCTCGCGAACGCGTTCGAGATCCGGCAGCGTCTCGACGACGACATCCCGGAGACCCCGGAGCAACAGCGCGAGATGCTGGTGCAGCTCGTCTCGTCGTGCGGGCAGGCCGACCGCGAGCTCGACGCGCAGGTGGAGGCGTTCGACCGGATGCGGGACCTGTTGCTCGACGCTCCCGACCGGCTCGACGCACTGACACAGCGCGCCATCGGCCTGCGGGCACGTATCCCGCAGGGCGAGGCCGCTCTCGCGCAGCTGACCGAAGAATTCCCGGCGGAGGCGCTCGCGCCCGTCAAGGACAACGTGTCGCTCGCGGTCGAGGAGATCGAGTACGCCGAGAAGGCCATCGATGAAGGCCGGGTCGCGGTGTCGCGTCCGGCGGGTGAGCAAGGTGACGCGGTCCGCGCGATCCGCGAGTCCGAACGCGCACTCGGACACGCGGCAACGCTCCTCGACGGTGTCGAGCACGCCGCGGAGGACATCCGCCACGCGATCGCGACTCTTCCGGCTGCCATGGAAGATGCGGCGCAAGGCATTGCCGACGCCGAAGGGCTCGTTGCCGCAGGTGGCCCGGAACTCGCCGAAGCGCGCCGAGCCGCCCAGGAGGCACTCGAGCATGCACGGGCCGCGCAGCACACCGACCCGCTGGGAAGTTTCACGCGGGTCGTGGAAACCGACGCGCGCCTCGATGCCCTGCGGGCGCAGACCCGCGCGGCTCGAGAGGAGGAAGCGCGGGCCCGCCGGCGGCTCGAGCAGGATCTGACCGCCGCCCAGGCACAGGTCACCGCCGCATCCGATTTCATCGGCACGCGACGCGGCGTCGTCGGCGCGGAGGCACGCACGAGGCTGTCGGAGGCGCAGCGCCATCTGGACGCGGCCCGGCAGCTGGCGTCGGCGGACGCAGCCCAGGCGCTGCAGCACGCCCAGACGGCGTCGGCTCTCGCGTCCCGCGCCTTGAGCGCCGCACGCCGGGATGTCGAGTCGTGGGAACGTCGCAACCCGCCGCGCGGTGGCGGTTCGTCGGGAGGCAACATCGCCGGTGCCGTGCTGGGCGGCATCCTCATCAACAGCGTGCTCGGGGGCGGCGGGCACGGCGGCGGCTTCGGAGGCGGCGGCTTCGGGGGCGGCGGAGGCGGATTCGGCGGGTCGAGCGGCGGCAGGTTCTGACGCCGCACAGGTAAAACCCTGGTGGGAAAATGCCCGCTCAGCGGGCAACAACTCACCCGAGTTCACAAAGACTCGCCGGCCCTCCCGTGATACGGGAGGGCCGGCGAGTCGAGTGAGAGTCGGATCGACCGATCAGCAGCCGATCAGGCGCTGCGCGAGGTAACCCTCGACCTGGTCGAGTGCGACGCGCTCCTGCGCCATCGAGTCGCGCTCGCGGATGGTGACCGCGTGGTCCTCGAGGGTGTCGAAGTCGACGGTGATGCAGAACGGCGTGCCGATCTCGTCCTGACGACGGTAACGGCGGCCGATGGCGCCGGCGTCGTCGAACTCGATGTTCCAGTGCTGGCGCAACTGGGCGGCGAGATCCTTGGCCTTGGGGCTCAGATCGGAGTTGCGGCTCAGCGGCAGCACGGCGGCCTTGACGGGCGCGAGGCGGCGGTCCAGCCGCAACACCGTGCGCTTGTCGACCCCGCCCTTGGCGTTGGGTGCCTCGTCCTCGGTGTAGGCGTCGACGAGGAACGCCATGAGCGAACGGGTGAGGCCGGCTGCGGGTTCGATGACGTACGGCGTGTAGCGCTCGTTCGTCGTCTGGTCGAAGTAGCTCAGGTCGGTGCCCGAATGCTGCGAGTGCGTCGACAGGTCGAAGTCGGTGCGGTTGGCGACGCCCTCGAGCTCACCCCATTCGCTGCCCTGGAAGTGGAAGCGGTACTCGATGTCGACGGTGCGCTTCGAGTAGTGCGACAGCTTCTCCTGCGCATGCTCGTACAGGCGCAGGTTGTCCTTGTTGATGCCCAGCCCGGTGTACCAGTCCATCCGGTAGTCGATCCAGTACTGGTGCCATTCCTCGTCCTCGCCGGGCTTGACGAAGAATTCCATCTCCATCTGCTCGAACTCGCGGGTGCGGAAGATGAAGTTGCCGGGGGTGATCTCGTTGCGGAAGCTCTTGCCGATCTGGCCGATGCCGAACGGCGGCTTCTTGCGCGACGTGGTGAGCACGTTCGCGAAGTTCACGAAGATGCCCTGAGCGGTCTCCGGGCGCAGGTAGTGCAGGCCCTCTTCGCTCTCGATCGGACCGAGGTAGGTCTTGAGCATCATGTTGAAGTCGCGCGGCTCGGTCCACTGGCCCTTGGTGCCGCAGTCCGGGCACACGATCTCCGACATCGCAACGGCGTCGGGGTCGTCGAGCTTGTGCTTCTCGGCGTACGCCTCCTGCAGGTGGTCCTGGCGGTGGCGCTTGTGACAGCTCAGGCATTCGACGAGCGGGTCGTTGAACACGCCGACGTGGCCGGATGCGACCCACACCTGGCGCGGGAGGATCACCGACGAGTCGAGGCCGACGACGTCGTCGCGGCTGGTGACCATGTTCCGCCACCACTGCTTCTTGATGTTTTCCTTGAGCTCGACACCGAGCGGCCCGTAGTCCCAGGCCGACCTGGTGCCGCCGTAGATCTCACCACAGGGGTAGACCAGTCCTCGGCGCTTGGCGAGGTTGGCGACGGTATCGATCTTGGATTTGGGTGCCACTCGGATTCTCTCCATCTTCGATGCGGGTTTTCGCAGCTTGCGTCGACTACTTAGACTATCGCTCCCCGCCACGGCGACGAATTCCTGGCGGTTGACATGCACATCCATGCATATCAAAATGGTATCGGTTTGCAATAAGCCCCGAGAGCGCGAGGAGTCCCGTGAGTGTCGACGCCGGTCACGACGAGTGCCGCACGGACAACGAGACCCCCCGCGCAACGCCGGCGCACCCGCCGGTCTCGCACGACACGCTCGTCGCCGCGGGCGAACTGCTCCGCGCACTCTCGGCACCGGTCCGCATCGCCATCGTGCTCGAACTGCGCGAATCCGCGCGGTGCGTCCACGAACTCGTCGGCGCACTCGGCGTGACCCAGCCTCTGATCAGCCAGCACCTGCGCGTTCTCAAGACCGCAGGCGTGGTGCGGGGCGACCGCACCGGCCGCGAAGTTCTCTACCGCCTGGCCGACGACCACCTCGCTCACATCGTCATCGACGCTGTCGCGCACGCTCAGGAAGGATGACGACCGTAGTGACCTCCGCACGCAAGCCCCTGGTGGGGGTGCGCTCGACCAGACAACGCAGCGCGATCGTGGATCTGCTCGACAACACCGAAGAGTTCCGTTCCGCACAGGACCTGCACGACGAACTGCGCAAGCGCGGGCACGGGATCGGTCTGACCACCGTCTATCGAACCCTGCAGTCCCTCGCCGAGACGGGCAGCGTCGACGTGCTCCGCACCGACTCGGGCGAATCGCTGTTCCGCCGCTGTTCCTCCGGACACCACCATCACCTCGTGTGCCGCCACTGCGGGTTCACCGTCGAGGTCGACGGGCCCGAAGTCGAGCGCTGGTCGCACGAGGTCGCCGACACGCACGGGTTCGACGACGTCAGCCACACGGTCGAGATCTTCGGAACCTGCCGCGACTGCGCACTGGCGAGGGCGTGACGAGCGGGTAGGTCAGCCGCAGGTGCAGTTACCGCACCCGCAGTCCCCGCCGAGCAGGTTCTCACCGGCCACGGTGTCCGCGGGCCCGTCGAACACGCATGCATCGCCGCCGAGCCTGTCGGCCAGCGCACGCACCTGCCCGACGAGCGGAACCACGGCGCCCACGGCGCGCAACAGGTGCAGCGGCACGAGCGGGCACGCAGCGACACGCTGCTCGGCAGTGACCCGGTCGTGGTGCAGAACGAACTTGAACTCGGGGAACTCGAGTTGCAGGTCGGTGAGCACCTCGGCGGCGCGCGCCCGGTCCGCGATGTTCTCGGCCAGGAACGTCGCCAGGTGCACGACACCCCCTTCCGCATCGGCGGTCGCGAACGTCGGCACGTCCTCGATCCAGATCGGAACGTCACCGTCCTCGTCGGGTTCGGGTGCGTCGTCCATCGCCTGCGCCAGCGTGCGGATCACCAGGTCGCGCAGCGCGTCGTCGCCGGTGGTCGCCACCGCGAGGTCCCACTGTTCCTCGCCGGTACCCGCGTCGCCGGTCATGCGTTCCCCGTTCCGGATGTGCCCGCGACGTTCTCGCGGGCTTCGGCCACTCCGTCGAGGACGAGCAGCAGCATGGTGGTCAGCGGAGAATCCTCGAGCCCGGTGGCGGGGAACGAGTAGCGGACGATCACGTCCGCGACGGACTCCCGTTCGATGACGTGGATGGAACCGAACTGCAGCGCCTCGGCGGCGGTGGCGACGCGGTTGCGCACCTCGTCGCCGAGTGGGAGATCCCACGCGAGCACGCCGGTCAGCGACACCACGTCCAGTCCCTCGGTGAGGGTGACGACCTGCAGTGCGAACGGGACGGCGCCGTAGTCGAATCCGAACGACCCGTCTCCGTTGTCCTCGGCACCGGGAGTCCGCAACTGGACGAACGGCGTCAGCGCCGCGGCAATCCGGTCTCTCAGCGCGGTCATTTCACACCTCCGAACCGGCGGTCGCGCGAGGCGTACTCGACACAGGCGGCCCACAGGTCGCGACGGTCGAAGTCGGGGAACATCTTGTCCTGGAAGACCAGTTCTGCGTACGCGGACTGCCACAGCAGGAAGTTCGACGTGCGCTGCTCCCCCGACGGCCGGAGAAACAGGTCGACATCGGGCATGTCGGGTTCGTCGAGGTATCGCGCGATGGTGGCCTCGGTGATGCGTTCCGGATCGAGGTCCCCCGCCGCGACCCGCCGTCCGATTTCCCTGGCCGCGTCGGCGATCTCGGCGCGACCACCGTAATTGACGCACATCGTGAGAGTCATCACAGTGTTGTCGCGGGTCAGTTCCTCCGCGGCCTCGAGTTCCTTGATGACGCTGCGCCACAACCGCGGACGACGCCCGGCCCACCGCACGCGGACACCCATCTCGTGCATCTCGTCGCGGCGACGACGGATCACGTCGCGGTTGAAGCCCATGAGGAAGCGAACCTCGTCGGGGCTGCGCTTCCAGTTCTCGGTGGAGAACGCGTAGGCCGACAGCCACGTGATGCCCATCTCGATGCACCCGCACACGGTGTCCATCAGGACTTCTTCACCGCGTTCGTGACCCGCGGTGCGCGGCAGTCCACGTTCCTGCGCCCAGCGCCCGTTTCCGTCCATCACCAGCGCGACGTGCCGCGGAATCAACTCGGGTTGGAGGATGGGCGGCGTGGCCCCCGACGGGTGCGGGTCGGGCGGCCGGATCGCGCGATCAGGCGATGGGTGTGGGGCGCGTCGTCGAATCACGGGTCCCATCCTGCCTGACGCCCGAACCGCCCCGTTCGGCCACGTAGGTGCCGCCGCGTTCGACCAGGGGCAAGGATCGCAGTTGACGCTCGAGATGCCATTGCAGGTGCGCGGCGACGAGCCCGCTGGCCTGGCTCCGGACTCCGGCCTCGGTTGCTTCCGTCTCGGCCCACCGGCCGTGGGCGAGCGCGTCGAGCAAGGCGAAGACGGCGGGAGCGGGCGTCGCCGCGCCGGGGGGACGGCAGTGCACGCACACGGCGCCGCCGGCAGCGACATGGAAGGCGGTGTGCGGACCGGGCCGGTCGCATCGCGCGCAGTGCGTGATCGCGGGCGCCCATCCGGCGTAGGCCATCGCGCGCAGGAGGTACGCGTCGAGAATCAATTCGGGTGGGCGGGTGTGGTCGCACACCGCGCGCAGCGCCCCGACGGTCAAGGCATGCAGGCGCGGGGCAGGTGCCCGCTCTTCGCCGGCGAGCCGCTCGGCGGTCTCGAGAATGGCGCACGCGGTGGTGTAGCGGGAGTAGTCGTCGACGATGCCGACCGCGAAGGCGTCGAGGGTCTGCACCTGGGTGACGATGTCGAGACTGCGTCCGGGGTGGAGTTGCACATCGACGTGCGCGAAGGGCTCGAGCCGGGCCCCGAACTTCGACCGGGTTCGGCGCACTCCCTTCGCGACGGCGCGGACGAGGCCGTAGCGGCGGGTGAGCAGTGTGACGATGCGGTCGGCTTCGCCCAGCTTGTGCTGGCGCAGCACCACCGCGTTGTCCCGATACAGCCTCACCACCCGAGTGTTTCACGTCGCCACGACACGCGGCACTGCACCGCCGACTCCGGCCACGGGAAAACCCTCGACGTCGAAACGAGAACACGTTATCGTTCGTTCGAACGAACAGTGAGGGAGAACGATGAGCGCGCCTGCCCGCCCCCGGGGTCTCGCCGATACCGCGAACGACCTCGCGAACGGCACCGTCACCTCGCACGACCTGGTGCGCACCGCCCTGGACCGGATAGACGCGTCGCAGGCAGAGTTGAACGCCTTCCGGGTCGTCCGGCACGACAGTGCGCTGTCCGAAGCCGCAGACGCGGACCGCCGCCTTGCGGCCGGCGACCGTCGCGCGCTGCTCGGAGTGCCCGTCGCGATCAAGGACGACACCGACATCGCGGGTGAGACGACGATGTTCGGATGCGCGGGCACGTTCGCCGTCAAGGAACACGACGCGGAGGTGGTGCGCCGTCTGCGCGACGCCGGAGCGGTCATCGTCGGCAAGACGCACTCCCCCGAACTCGGTCAGTGGCCCCTCACCGGCGGCGACGCGTTCGGTCACACCCGCAGCCCGTGGTCGCGTGACCACACCCCCGGTGGTTCGTCGGGTGGCAGCGCCGCTGCCGTCGCCGCAGGACTCGTTCCCGCAGCACTGGGCTCCGACGGCGCCGGATCGGTCCGTATCCCCGCGTCGTGGTCGAATCTGGTGGGCATCAAACCGCAGCGCGGCCGGATCTCCATGTGGCCCGACGCGGAGGCCTTCCAGGGCCTGACCACCCACGGCCCGCTGGCCCGGACGGTCGCCGACGCGGCGCTGTTGCTGGACGTCGTCTCGGGAAACCACCCCGGCGACCGCCACACTCGGGAGAAGATCACCGTGTCCGATGCGGTGGGGCGCGACCCCGGCAGACTGAAGATCGCTCTGTCGCTGAAGCTTCCGTTCACGGCGACACCGACCCGCCTCGATCCGCGGGTGCGTATCCGGCTCGCCGCGTTCGCCGCCACCCTGCGCGACCTCGGTCACGACGTCACTCTCGCCGATCCCGACTACGGGATCCTGTTCGGCCTCAGCTTCCTGCCCCGCTCGATGGCCGGGATCGAGGACTGGCTCCACCGACTGCCGGACCCGGCCCTGGCCGATGTGCGGACCCGCGCCAACGCACGTACCGGGCGGATGCTCCACGGTGCGCCCCTGCGCGCGGCACGGGGCGCGGAGCCTCACCTCCGCCGGCGAGTCGGCCGGATCTTCGACCGGTTCGATGTCGTCGTCACTCCGACGACGGCGACACCTCCGCTGCCGGTGAACGCGATCGACGACATCGGCGGGTGGGCCACCGACAAGGTCATCACGGCCGCGTGCCCGTGCGCGTGGCCGTGGAACGTACTGGGCTGGCCGGGGATCAGTGTCCCGGCCGGATTCACCGACGAGGGTCTTCCCGTGGGCGCTCAGCTCCTCGGTTCCGAGGACTCCGAGCCGCTGCTGGTTTCCCTTGCGTCGCAACTCGAGTCGGTTCTGCGCTGGCACGAGCGCACCCCGGAGCCGTGGTGGTGACCGAGTCTTCCTCCGTGCGGTCACGCATCATCGATGCGACCCTCCACCTCGTGGGCACCGACGGGATCGCCGGAGTCACGAACCGCCGCATCGCGTCTCGTGCCCAGGTGTCGCTGGGCTCGATCACGTACCACTTCCCCACCCAGGAAGACCTGCTGCGCGCCGCACTGACTCACTTCGCCCGCGAAGAGACCACGAGGTTGCGGGAGATCGCGGATTCGTATCGCGGCAAGGAGATTTCGGTGCAGGATGCGGCGACCCTGACCGAGCAGGTGGCCGAGAGTCTGGCCTTCTCCGCAGAACGGATCGCACCGTTCGAGTTGTACGTCCAGGCCGGCCGCGACCCGAATCTGCGCGCCGCCGCCGACGAGTGCTGGCGCGCCTACGACGCGCTGACCTTCACCATCTTGACCGAACTGGGCATACCCCGCGCCGAGACCCTCACCCCCACGCTCGTCGCGACGATTGCGGGGCTGCAACTCCGGCGCTTGTCGACGGGTGGGGGTTCCGATCTGGCCGGCGCGGTGCTGCTCCTTCTCCGGCAGTCCGGTACGCCAGAGCACCGGGATCCGGACCCCGGTACGGGCTAGAAACCGAGGCGGCCCAGCTGTTTCGGGTCTCGCTGCCAGTCCTTGGCGACTTTGACGTGGAGGTCGAGGTAGACCTTCACACCGAGCAGTTTCTCGATCTGTGTGCGGGCTGCGGTCCCCACCTCACGGAGGCGCGCACCGCCCTTACCGATCACGATGCCCTTCTGGCTGGGACGTTCGACGTAGAGCACAGCGTGCACGTCGAGCATCGGGCCCTGCTTCTCGGTGCGACCCTCGCGTTCGACGACCTCGTCGATCACCACGGCGAGCGAGTGCGGCAGTTCGTCGCCGAGACCCTCGAGGGCAGCTTCGCGAATGAGCTCGGCCATGAGGGTTTCTTCGGGTTCGTCGGTGAGTTCGCCGTCCGGGTAGAAGGCGGGACCCTTCTCCATGTTCGACGCGATCACGTCGACGAGCACCTCCACCTGCTCACCGGAGGTCGCCGACACCGGCACCACGTCGGCGTTGTCGCCGAGCAGTTTCGACACGGCCAGGAGCTGTGCGGCGACCTGCTGCTTACCGACCTTGTCGATCTTGGTGACGATCCCGATCAGCGGGGTCTTCGGCGCGACGTGCCGCACCTGCTCGAGGATCCACCGGTCGCCGGGGCCGATCTTCTCGTCCGCCGGGAAGCACATGCCGATGGCGTCGACTTCGGAATACGTATCGCGCACAAGGTCGTTGAGCCGCTGGCCGAGCAGGGTCCGCGGACGGTGCAGGCCCGGAGTGTCCACGAGGATCAACTGCGCGTGGTCGCGGTGCACGATCCCGCGAATCGTGTGCCGCGTGGTCTGCGGCCGCGACGACGTGATGGCGATCTTGCTGCCGACGAGCGCATTGGTCAGCGTCGACTTTCCGGTGTTCGGCCGGCCGACGAAACAGATGAAGCCGGAACGGAAGTCGGGGTCGGTCATGCGTGCTCCTCGGTGGTGTCCGTGCTGGTGTCGTTGCTCTCGGGTTCGGGCGCCCGCTGTACGAAGACGGTGCTCACCCGCACCCGCCCGCGCACGTCCGGGCCGCCCTCACCGCGCAGGATGAGCCCGTGCGTGGTGACCTCGGACCCGGGCAGCGGGACGCGGCCCAGTTCGTAGCCGAGCAACCCGCCGACGGTGTCGACCTCGTCGTCGTCGATCTCGGTGTCGAACAGTTCCCCGAGATCTTCGACGGGAAGCCGCGGGGACACGCGGAAGGTCCCGTCGCCGAGATCCTCCACGTCGGGAATCTCCGCGGTGTCGTACTCGTCGGCGATCTCACCGACGATCTCCTCGATGACGTCTTCGATCGTGACGAGACCGGCGATGCCGCCGTATTCGTCCACGAGCACCGCCATGTGGTTGCGGTCGCGCTGCATGTCCGACAGCAGGTCGTCGAGGCGCTTGGAGTCCGGAACGAACACGGCCGGACGCATGACGTCGGCGACCGAGACGCTGTGGCCGCCGTCGTTGGAGTAGTACGTCCGCTTGACCAGGTCCTTGAGGTACACGACGCCGCGGATGTCGTCGACGTTCTCACCGATCACCGGGATGCGGGAGTGTCCGCTGCGGACGGCGAGGGACGTGGCTTGACCGGCCGACTTGGTCTCCTCGATCCACACCATCTCGGGCCGGGGCACCATGATTTCGCGGGCCGTGGTGTCGCCGAAATCGAAGACCGACTGGATCATCCGGCGCTCTTCGTCGGCGACCACACCGCGCGCCTGCGCGAGATCGACGAGTTCGCGCAGTTCGATCTCGTTCGCGAACGGGCCGTTGCGGAATCCCCGGCCCGGGGTGACCGCGTTACCCACGAGAATGAGGATGCGGCTGACGGGTCCGAGCAGGACACCGAGCATCCGCAACGGGACGGTGGCGGCCAGAGCGAGTGGGTACGCGTGCTGTCGCCCGAGCGTGCGGGGGCCGACGCCGATCACGACGTAGTCCACGATCACCATGACGGCAGCGGCAACGACCAGCGCCCACGTCCTGTCGAAGACGTCGAGCAGCGCGCCCGCGAGGACGACGGTCGCGGCGATCTCGCACAGGATGCGGAGCAGCACCGAAAGATTCACATAGCGGGGCCGGTCGTCGAGGATTCCGAGCAGGCGCTGCGCGCCGCCTCGGCCGTCCTTGGCGAGTTCTTCGACGCGCGCGTGCGAGACGGTGTTGAGGGCGGAGTCGAGTCCGGCGAACAACCCGCCGAGGATCACGAGTACGACGGCGAGAACGACGAGTGTCAGTGTGCTCACGCGGTCCGACCTCCCCGAACGGACTCGATCCCTACACGTCGACGACGTCGGCTGCCGCCGGGTCTATCGTCCCCCGTCATGATTCGGGAGTGTCGACGAAGCCGGCCTTGCCCAGCAGGCTCCGGTCCCGTTCCGCGAGGCGCGCCTGCTCCTCGGCTCGGCGCAGTTCCTCGTACCACTCGGTGAGGAGCTGGTTCTGCAGTGCGAACATCTCCTTCTCCTCGTCCGGTTCGGCGTGGTCGTATCCGAGGAGATGGAGCATTCCGTGCACGGTGAGCAGCGCGAGTTCGTGCGCGACCGGGTGGCCCGCCTTCTCGGCCTGCTCGGCCGCGAACGGCGGGCACAGCACGATATCGCCGAGCATCGCCGGCCCGGGCTCGGGCGCGTCGGGCCGACCGCCGGGCTCGAGTTCGTCCATGGGGAACGACATCACGTCGGTCGGGCCGGGCAGATCCATCCAGCGCATGTGGAGGTCGGCCATCGTGTCGGAATCGACGAGGACCATCGACAGTTCCGCCGCGGGATGGACATCCATCCGGGCGATCACGAAACGGGCTACGTCGAGGAGGTCTTCCTCGGAGACCTCCATCCCTGATTCGTTCGAGATCTCGATGCTCATCGGTGTCGATCCTTCTTCACTACGGCCTTCTGCACGACGGCCTTCTGCACTGCGGACTGGACGGGGGGTGGGGCGGCCGTCACCGGCGCGGCACCCGCTGCTGCGATGCGGCGCGGCGCTGGGCGCGGTTGCCCTGGCCGGAGCCGTCCTCTCGGGCCGCCTCGAAACGCCCGTAGGCGTCGACGATGTCGGAGACGAGACGGTGGCGCACCACGTCGCTGCTGTCGAGTCGCGCGAAGTGGATGTCGTCGATGCCCTCGAGGATCTCGGTCGCGGCCGCGAGACCGGACCGGGCACCGCCCGGCAGATCGATCTGGGTGACGTCGCCGGTCACGACGATCTTGGCCCCGAATCCGAGCCGGGTGAGGAACATCTTCATCTGCTCGGCGGTGGTGTTCTGCGCCTCGTCGAGAATGATGAACGCGTCGTTGAGCGTGCGTCCTCGCATGTAGGCGAGCGGCGCGACCTCGATCACTCCGGCTTGCATGAGCTTCGGGATGGCCTCGGGGTCCATCATGTCGTGCAGCGCGTCGTGCAGGGGCCGCAGATACGGGTCGATCTTTTCGTGCAGGGTGCCCGGCAGGAATCCGAGGCGCTCCCCGGCTTCCACCGCAGGCCGGGTGAGAATGATGCGGTTGACCTGCTTTGTCTGCAGCGCCTGCACGGCTTTGGCCATGGCCAGGTACGTCTTGCCGGTGCCGGCAGGACCGATCCCGAACACGATGGTGTGGGAGTCGATTGCGTCGACGTAGCGCTTCTGGTTGAGCGTCTTGGGCCTGATCGTCTTACCCCGCCGGGACAGGATGTCGAGGCTCAGGACGTCGGCCGGTGACTCCGACAGCCCCTGGGTGAGCATGCCGACGGTGCGGCGGACGGCATCGGGGCCGAGGGTCTGGCCGCGGCGCACGATCGTCACGAGTTCGCCGAATACGCGTTCGGCGAGGGCGACGTCGGCGGGGCTGCCGCTCAGGGTGACAGTGTTGCCGCGCACATGGATATCCGCGGCCAGGGCACTTTCGAGGGCGATGAGGTTCTCGTCCGTCGCGCCGAGAAGAGGCGCAGCTACGTCCGGCGGAAGGTCCAGGCTGGACCGAACCGGAGTGGGTTCGATGTTCTCAGGGTCGCGGGTGCGGTCTGGTTGACTCACGTGGACGGTACGGCCTGCTTTCCGTTCAGCTCCGGCACGACGGTCGTCGTGTCCGCACCAGTCTAGCGCTGTGCGTTGGCACCCTTCACGGCATTGATTTCCGTGCCGCGCGGGTCACCGCGCCGATCGTCTCTCCCGTGAGCGCTCACCACCCACCGGCGCGCGTCGTCGAGCACGTCCGGCGACCGGTCGACGGGCACTCCTGCCAGCACGAGAACGCCGAGAGCCATGCTCTCGCCGTCGTCGCGGACCAACCCGAAGTTGGCTTGCTCCAGCACGGACATGGTCAGCCCCTCCATCATCCCGACGAGTACCGCCGTGGGCAGGTAGGCGGGAAAGAGGCCGGAGTCACGTCCGCGTTCGACGACGTCGACCGTCCGGGTTCGCACCGGAGCGATGAGTTCGGCGATCCGGTGGTCGCCGACTTCTTTGCGGGCGAACGACAGCAGCATCCGGAAGCGGTCGCCGACCGGCCACGTGCGCAGGGCCCCGACCGCGAGGGCGACCGCGGGATCGTCGGGTTCGGGGTGGTCGAGAGCGTCCGCGAGCGCGGCCGACGCTTCGTCGGAGAGACCGTCGACGAGCGCTTCGCGGTTGGGAAAGTGGGCGTACACCGTCCGGCGCACCACGCCGGCGGCACGCGCGACGTCGTCCATGCTGGCGTCGGGGTCCGCGGCGAAGCACGTCATCGCGGCGTCGAGGATGCGGCCCCGGTTGGCATTCGCTCGCGTCCGCGGCCGTCCGGCCGAATCCTCCACGCTGTTCAACCTCTTTCCCCGGCTCCCACTCGAGCTTCCAGTCTACTTGCACAGCCGTGTACAAATAACTAGGTTGCACACGGCTGTGCAAATAGAGCGTCCCGCGACGCCGACGCAGGAGGAACCATGTCCGCACCCGTTGCCGGGACCGGCCGCACTCTCGGAGCCGAGGCTCCCTATCGCCTGCGGTGGGCGGGTCTCGGAGTGCTGTGCCTGAGCCTGCTCATCGTGGTCATGGCCAACACGGCCCTGATCGTCGCAGCACCGAGCATGCTGCGAGATCTGCACCTCACCAGCGCCGACATGCAGTGGATCATCGACGGGTACACCGTCCCGTACGCCGCGCTCATGCTGCTGTGCGGCGTGCTCGGCGACCGGTTCGGCCGGCGACGCGCCCTGCTCGCCGGCTTGGCGGTCTTCGCCGCAGGTGCCGTGTACGGCAGTCTCGCCGGCTCGGCCTTCGACGTGATCGCCGCGCGGATCGTGATGGGCGTCGGCGCGGCGGTGATCATGCCCGCCACGCTGTCTCTCCTGGTCGCCATGTTCCCCGGCCACGAACGCGCCCGCGCGATCGCCGTGTGGGCCGCGACGTCCGGGCTCGCCATCGCCCTCGGCCCCCTGCTGGCGGGCTGGCTGCTCGAATCGCACGGATGGGGCTCGACGTTCCTCATCAACGTCCCGATCGCCGCCGCCGCAGCGATTGCCGCGGTTGCGCTCGTCCCGGCGTCCAGAGCGGCGGATCTCGAGCGCACCGACTGGGTCGGTGGCGCCCTGTCCATCGTCACGGTGGGCGGTCTCGTCTACGCCATCATCGAGGGCGCCCACGCCGGTCTGCACCCCACGGTGCTGGTCGCGTTCTTCGCTGCATCCATCGCCGCCGCGGTGTTCGTCGCCTGGGAACTCCGGCACCCCCAGCCGCTGCTCGACCTGCGACGGGTCGCCGACCGCGCAGTCGGAGGCGCGAGTATCTCCGTGCTGCTGCTCTTCTTCGCCACGTTCGGTGCGATCTACTTCGTGGCGCAGCAATTCCAGTTCGTCTTCGGATACGGACCACTCGAGACGGGGCTTCGGCTGCTTCCCCTCGCCGTGGCGGTATCGCTGGGCGCCGCGCTGAGCAGCCGGGTGGCTCCCCGCTGCGGAGAACGTGTCGCCGTGGGCGGCGGCCTGCTCCTGGCCGCGGCAGGTGTTCTCGTCCTGGCCGTCTTCGACCCGGCGTCCGGATACGGCCCGTTCCTTGCCTCGCTGCTGTTGCTCGGCGTGGGCATCGGAGTTGCCACGCCGCCGGCCACCGACCTCATCATGGGCGGCTTCCCGGAGTCGGAACTCGGTGCGGCGGGAGGCCTGAACGACACGGCCGTCGAGTTCGGCGGCTCGCTGGGTATCGCGCTGCTCGGATCCGTGCTCGCCGCCTCGTACCACCGCGGCATCTCCGAGTTCCTCGACGGTCTGCCGCTGAGCGAGGTCACGGGCCCGATGGCCGCGCGCGCCGCCGAGGCCGTCGAGGCCGCGGGCGATTCCGTCGGTGGCGCTGCGATTGTCGCGGAGGAACTGGCGAAGAACCCGATCACGTCGTCGTACACCGAGCCGCTGCTCGAGGCGTCGGGAGCGGCGTTCTCCCATGCGGTCGGGGTGGGCAGCCTGGTCAGCGGTGTCGTCCTCGCGATCGGGGCGGCTCTGGTGATCGCGCTTCTTCCCCGCCGAGCAGAACCGGCCGGACCGGATCAGGCCGTGAGCAGTTCCCGCGACAACGCCCAGGATCGCGAGGTCTTGTCCAGAAACGCGTAATGATCCTCGCCGTCGACGACGTGCAAGGTCACGTCGTCTCCGGCGGCACGGGCAGCCTTCTCGTAGCGAGTCGCAACGGAAACGGGAACCTGGGCGTCCTCGCTTCCGTGCACGACGGCGACCGGCACACCGATCGGAACGCAGTGCATCGGCGACGCCGACCGGTACAGCGCGGGATCCTCGTCGTACTGCATCCCGAAGAGGTCCTCGATGTAGTCGATCCTGCGCCCGCGTTCCCCCGCCGACGCCAGGTCGAGCGCACCTGCCTGCGCGACCACCAGTTGCGGTCGCGGGGTGACGGGCTGGGCCGCGAGCCAGACGGCGAGTTGACCGCCGGCCGAGTGTCCGACGATACGCACGCGGTCCAAGTCGACTGCGACACCCGACTTTTCGGCACACTCCGCGACCAGGGTGGGTATGGCGTGGTACGCGGCAAGGATGTCGGCGGACATCTCCGGCCAGCGGCCGCCCGCCCCGATCCTGCGGTACTCCACGTTCCACGCGACCACCCCGTGGCGGGACAGCTCCAGTGCGATCGGGGTACCGAGATTGAGCCCGTACCGACCGCTCCAGTACCCGCCGTGCACGACCATCACCACGGGCACGGGGCCGTTCGCGGCCTCGGGGAGATAGAGATGACCGAACTGTTCGGGGCCGGGACCGTAAGGGATTCGCGTGCGGGACATGGCGAAAACGCTAGTGCAGCGGTTGATCGTGCCAGCGGCCGGTGAGGACCCCGATGGCGCCGAGCGCGACCGCCGCGGCCGTCGAGGTGCGCAGCACAGTCGGGCCGAGCGACACCGCGACCGCACCTGCCTCGACCAGTGCCCGCACTTCCGTGTCGTCGAGTCCGCCTTCCGGACCGACCACCAGGATCACATCGCCGGCATCGCGCAGGGGCAGGTCCGCGAACGGGGTGGTCGCCGACTCGTGGAGAACGGCCACCACACCCCCGCTCGCGACGGTCTCCCGCACCCGCTCGAGCACGTCCGCGGTCCGGTGCAGAGCCGCCACCTGCGGCACGTAAGCACGACGGGACTGTTTCGCAGCCGCCACCGCGACAGCCTGCCACCGGGCAACACCCTTGTCCGCCTTGGCATCCCACCGAGCGACACAGCGCGCCGATTGCCACGGCACGATCGCGTCGACACCGGCTTCCGTCGCGAGTTCGACAGCAAGTTCGGAACGGTCCGATTTCGGCAGCGCCTGGACGACGGTCACAGCGGGCCGCGACGCGGGAACCGTGCGCCGTGCGCGCACAACCGCTTCGAGCCTGTCCTTCGCCGCGGCGGTGACTTCTACCTCGGCGACGCCGCCCCGCCCGTCGGAGAACACGAGTGGCTCCCCGACGGAGATGCGGCGAACCGTCGCGGCATGCCGACCCTCCTTGCCGTCGAGCACGGCGATCTCACCGGGCTCGGGCAACGGATCGAGATAGAACAGGGTGGCGGCCACGGCGGCTAGCGGGCGCTGAACGCGTCGCGCAGGCGGGAGAACAACCCACCGGAGTGCTGCGAACCGTTGGTCACCACTTCGGCGTGGTCACGCTCGTTGTTCCGGCGCAGTTCTTCGAGCAGCTTGGTCTGCTTGCTGTCGAGCCGCGACGGTACGACCACCTCGAGGTGAGCGTGCAGGTCACCGCGTGTGCCGGACCGGAGTTTCGGCATGCCGTGCCCGCGCAGCACCGTGACGGAGCCGGGCTGGGTTCCCGGGGCGACCGCGATCTCGGTGGGCCCGTCGAGAATGGTCTCGAGAGTCACCGACGTGCCGAGTGCCGCGTCGACCATCGGCACACGAACGGTGCAGTGCAGATCGTCGCCGTCGCGCACGAACACCTCGTGCTGCTGCTCGATGACCTCGACGTACAGGTCACCCGCGGGGCCGCCGCCCGGGCCGACCTCGCCCTGCGCCGCGAGGCGGATGCGCATTCCGTTGCCGACGCCCGCCGGCACCTTGACCGTGATCTCGCGACGAGCCCGGACCCGGCCGTCGCCACCGCACTTGCGGCACGGATCTGGGATGGTCTCACCCGCTCCGCGGCAGGTCGGGCACGGGCGCGAGGTCATGACCTGCCCGAGGAAGGACCGTTGCACCGACTGGACCTCGCCGGCGCCACCACACGTCTCGCATCGCACGGGCTTCGAATCGCCGTGGGTGCCGGAACCGGTGCACTCGTCACACAGGATGGCCGTGTCGACCGTGACGCTCTTGGTGACACCGCGCGCGCATTCCTCGAGGGTCAGACGCGTACGCAGCAGGGAGTCGGCGCCGGGCTGCACGCGGCCGCGGGGTCCACGGCTGCCGCCGGCCCCGCCACCGAAGAACGCCTCGAACACGTCGCCCAGGCCACCACCGAAGCCGGCGCCTCCGAAGCCGCCGCCACCGCCGCCACTCGTCTCGAGGGGGTCGCCGCCGAGATCCACGATCCGGCGTTTGTCGGGGTCGGACAGCACCTCGTACGCCGCTGAGATCTCCTGGAACCGCACCTGGGCGGATTCGTCGGGGTTCACGTCGGGGTGATGTTCCCGCGCCAACTTGCGGTACGCCCGTTTGATCTCCTGGTCGGTCGCGCCTTTGGACACGCCGAGCGTCCCGTAGTAATCCCGTGCCACGTTGAGTTCTCGTCCTTACTTCTCTACACAGATGAACAATGTCCGGCGTCGAACCGTGCTCAGCGCTCGCCGAGTACTTCGCCGATATATCTCGCGACGGTCGCGACCGACGCGATGGTTCCCGGATAGTCCATCCGGGTGGGGCCGAGCACCCCGAGCCCGCCGAAGACCGTGCCTGCCGCACCGTATCCGGTGGAGACGACCGAGGCGGTGCGCATCTCCTCGACCTGCGTTTCTTCCCCGATGCGGACGGTCACCCGGCCCGCGTCCTGGCTGGCGGCGAGCAACTTGAGCACCACCACCTGCTCCTCGAGGGCTTCGAGGACCGCGCGCAGCGATCCCGGCACCCCGTGACCGTGACCCTCGAAGTCTGCGGCGTTGCGGGTGAGGTTGACGGTGCCGCCCAGCACGAGGCGTTCCTCGGGATGTTCGACCAGGGTCTCCACGAGAATCGTGGCGCACCGGATGACGGCGTCGCGCAGGTCCTCGGGCGCATCGTCGGCCAGTTCGGTGACGGCGATCGACGCCGCCGCGAGGCGCTTGCCCGCGAGTGCGGCACCGAGCAGATCGCGCAGTCGCGCGAGATCCTCGTCGCCGATGACATCCCCGAGTTCCACGATGCGCTGATCGACCCGGCCGGAGTCGGTGATGAGCACGAGCAGCAACCGCGCCGGCGTGAGTGCGACCACCTCGAGGTGACGCACCGACGACGCCGACAGCGTCGGGTACTGCACGATCGCGACCTGCCGGGTCAGCTGTGCCAGCAGCCGTACGCCGCGTCGCAGCACGTCGTCGAGGTCGACTCCGGATTCGAGGAATTGCAGGATCGCCCGTCGTTCGGCCGCCGACAGCGGTTTGACCTCCGCGATGCGGTCGACGAACTGGCGGTATCCCTTGTCCGTGGGAACCCGGCCCGAACTCGTGTGCGTCTGGGTGATGTACCCCTCCGCCTCCAACGCCGCCATGTCGTTGCGCACCGTCGCGCTGGACACACCGAGATTGTGGCGATCGACAAGCGTCTTCGAGCCGATGGGCTCCTTGGTGGACACGTAATCCGCCACGATCGCGCGCAAGACCTGAAATCGTCGTTCCTCGGTGCTCGACAACCCGCCCACCTCCGTTTCCACATGTGCGTGCTACATGTCCCGTACCGGACCAGTCTAATCGTGTCCGAAATGTGCAGGCACGTGCCACACCGGGCCGGCCGTTCGCCCGGAGCACAGCGCCTACCGCCGTGAGGGCCGGGCGGGGGTCACCCGTACTGTGTGCGCATGATTTTCAAGGGCGTCCGGGACGGGAAGCCGTACCCCGATCACGGGTTGTCGCTGCGTGACTGGTCGCGAATCCCACCGCGGCAGGTGCGTCTCGACGAAATCGTCACCACAACCAAGGTTCTCGAACTCGACCGGTTGCTGTCCGAGGACTCGACCTTCTACGGCGACCTGTTCCCGCACGCGGTGCAGTGGCAGGGCGTGCTGTATCTCGAGGACGGGTTGCACCGCGCGGTGCGGTCGGCGCTGCGCAACCGCCCGGTGCTGCACGCCCGCGTCTTCGACTACGACGCGCTCGCACCCGCGCCGGACGCGCCGGCCGAACTCCCGCCGTCGGAGCCGTTCCCCGCGCCGGGTGAGGCGTTGGGCGGCGAGCCGGACTCGCCGCCGAATCCGCCCGGGGTCGGGCGCCACCGGAGCGACGACGCCGGCGACGAATAGCGCCGCGCTCGGCGCCGGGCGGGATCAGCCCTCGGCGCCGAGCAGGATCGTCCGGACCACCGCGTCGGCGAGGAGCCGCCCGCGGTCGGTGAGGACGAGATGTTCGTCGGAGATCTCCGCGAGACCGTCGGCGACCACCGAGTCGGCGGCGACGCGCTCCCCGGCGTCGAGGACGCCGAGGGGCAACCCGGTCCTCAACCGGACCGCGAGCATCACGACTTCGGTGTGCACGTCCTCGGCGCTCAGGCGCTCGCTTCCGCCGACCGGCAGACGTCCGTCCGCGAGGATGCCTGCGTACCGCGCGGGATGCTTGACGTTCCACCACCGGGTTCCGCCGACGTGACTGTGCGCGCCGGGACCCGCTCCCCACCAGTCGCCGCCGTCCCAGTAGCCGAGGTTGTGGGCACAGCGCGCCGAAGGGTCTTGCGCGGCAGCCCAGTTCGATACCTCGTACCAGGTCATGCCTGCATCCCGGAGACGTGCGTCGATCCGCTCGTACCGTGTGGCGAGCACGTCGTCGTCGGGGGCGGGAAGCTCTCCCCGGCGCACCCGCCGGGCGAGCGCGGTGCCGTCCTCGACGATGAGCGCGTACGCGGACACATGATCGACGCCGGCGTCGAGCACCGCGTCGAGAGATGCCTCGAGGTCCGAGTCACGCTCCCCCGGTGTGCCGTAGATGATGTCGAGATTCACGTGGTCGAAGCCCGCTGCGCGGGCCTCCCGCGCCGCCGCGACCGGGCGTCCCGGAGTGTGGGTGCGGTCGAGTACGGCCAGCACGTGCGGCGCGGCGGACTGCATGCCCAGCGAGACCCGGGTGTATCCCGCGGCGCGGATGCGGTCGAAGAATTCGGGCGAGGTCGACTCCGGATTCGATTCGGTGGTCACTTCCGCACCGGGAGCGAGACCGAACGACTCCCGGACGGCGCCGAGGACATCTGCCAGCCCGTCCGCACCGAGGAGCGACGGTGTGCCACCCCCGACGAACACCGTCTGCGCGGCCGGCGCGCCCCGGCCGGTGCCGCCGAGCATCTCCGCGCCGGCGGCGAGTTCCCTGCGCAGGCCCTCGAGCCACGATGCCGGCGAGGCAGCGCTGCCGAGTTCACCCGCCGTGTAAGTGTTGAAGTCGCAGTAGCCGCAGCGCGTCGCGCAGAAGGGGACGTGGACGTACACCCCGAACGGCCGGGTGCCCACTCCCTCGAGGGCGTGCTCGGACAGCGCGAAGCCGTCCTCGGCATCGGCGACACCTGATTTTCCCGCGGTGCGTTCACCGATTTCCGTCGTACTCACACCCCCAGTGTCCCAGACACGCGCGGGCCCGCGACCACGGCCGGGGCGCCTACCTCGACATTTCCCCCGAATTCGGTGGAAATAGCCGCCGAGTTTCGGAATCGCGCCGATGACATGGCACAATTGGCGACATGACCGGACCCGGAGTGCGACTCGTGGCTCGCCGCCACGTCGACCTCAAGCGCGTCTGTGCGTCATGCTGTCTGCCTTGCGCCGCCTGTTTCTGCGCCGACTGTCTGTAGTCGGCACCACCCGGCAATCCCCAGATCCCGCCGGGTCGAGGCGTGCTCGCAACGAGGTACAGCTCCCTCCTGCGCACTCGGCCCGTCAACGCACACTCCAGGAGACCCCGCATGACGTCGTCCACCGACGCCACTCCCACCGACGGTTCGGCAGCCCCAACCCGGCGTGCGGGGCGGCCCACCAAGACTCGCGCCGAAGGCCAGTGGGCTCTCGGCTACCGCGAGCCGCTCAACGCCAACGAGCAGACGAAGAAGGACGACAACCCTCTCAACGTCCGCCGGCGGATCGAAGAGATCTACGCGCACCAGGGCTTCGACAGCATCGACAAGTCCGACCTGCGCGGCCGCTTCCGCTGGTGGGGCCTCTACACGCAGCGCGAACAGGGCTACGACGGTACGTACACCGGTGACGAGAACCTCGACCTGCTCGAGGCCAAGTACTTCATGATGCGGGTGCGATGCGACGGAGGCGCGCTCAGCGCCGCGCAACTGCGCACCGTCGGCGAACTCTCCACCGAGTTCGCCCGCGACACCGCCGACCTGTCCGACCGCGAGAACGTGCAGTACCACTGGATCGAGGTCGAGAACGTTCCCGAGATCTGGCGCCGTCTCGAAGCGGTCGGATTGCAGACCACCGAGGCGTGCGGCGACTGCCCCCGCGTCGTGCTCGGGTCGCCGCTCGCCGGAGAGTCCCTCGACGAGGTCATCGACGGCACCCCGGCCATCGACGAGATCGTCCGCCGCTACATCGGCGACCCGAAATACTCCAACCTGCCGCGCAAGTTCAAGACCGCGATCTCCGGTCAGCAGGACGTCGTGCACGAGATCAACGATGTCGCGTTCGTCGGCGTCGAACATCCCGAGCACGGGCCCGGGTTCGATCTGTGGGTGGGCGGTGGCCTGTCCACCAACCCGATGCTCGCCCAGCGCGTCGGCGCCTGGATCCCGCGCGACGAGGTTCCGGACGTGTGGGAAGCGGTCGTCTCCGTCTTCCGCGACTACGGCTACCGCCGCCTGCGGGCGAAGGCGCGCCTGAAGTTCCTCATCAAGGACTGGGGCATCGAGAAGTTCCGCGAGGTGCTCGAACAGGAGTACCTGAAGCGTCCGCTGATCGACGGTCCCGCGCCCGAGAAACCGGCCCGGCCGATCGACCACATCGGCGTGCAGAAGATTCGCAACGGCCTCAACGCCGTCGGCTTCTCCCCGATCGCGGGACGGGTGTCGGGCACGGTCCTGACGAAGGTCGCGGACGCCGCCGAACGAATCGGTTCCGACCGTATCCGGTTCACCCCGTACCAGAAGCTGGTGATCCTCGACGTCGCCGACGACAAGGTCGAGGAGCTGATCGCCGAACTCGAGCCGCTCGGGCTGCGTGCCCGGCCGTCGCACTGGCGGCGCAACCTGCTGGCGTGCAGCGGAATCGAATTCTGCAAGTTGTCGTTCGTCGAGACCCGCAAGCGCTCGCAGGCACTCGCGCCGGAGCTCGAGCAGCGACTCGCCGACATCAACGCCGACCTCGACGTGCCGATCACGATCAACATCAACGGTTGCCCGAACTCCTGTGGCCGGTCGCAGATCGCGGACATCGGATTCAAAGGCCAGCTCGTCGACGACGGCGACGGGAAACAGGTCGAAGGCTTCCAGGTCCATCTCGGCGGCAGCCTCGGCCTGGACTCCGCATTCGGCCGGAAGCTGCGGCAGCACAAGGTGACCAGCGACGAGCTCGGTGACTACATCGAGCGCGTCGTGCGCAATTTCATGAAGCACCGCACCGAGGGCGAACGTTTCGCGCAGTGGGCCGTACGCGCGGAAGAAGCCGACCTGCGATGACCGAGACAACCGACGAGCGGACGGGGCAGATGACGATCGACACCGCGACAGCCGACGAGCTGCGAGCGATAGCCGCGCGAGGTGCGGAAGAACTGGAAGGCGCGTCCACTCAGGAACTTCTGCGGTGGACCGACGAGACATTCGGGGCGCCCGTCGAGGGCGCACGCAGCGGATACATCGTCGCCTCCAACATGCAGGACGGCGTCCTGGTCCATCTCGCGGCGCAGCAGCGCCCCGGCGTGGACGTGCTGTTCCTCGACACCGGCTACCACTTCGCCGAGACCCTCGGGACCCGCGACGCCGTGGAACAGGTGTACGGCGTCAATATCGTGAACGCCCGCGCCGCGGCCACCGTCGCCGAGCAGGACGCACTGCTCGGCAAGGATCTGTTCGCCCGCGATCCCAACGAGTGCTGCCGCCTGCGCAAAGTGGTGCCGCTGACCGAGTCCCTCCGGGGCTATCGCGCATGGGTCACCGGTATCCGCCGGGTGGAGGCACCCACTCGCGCGAATGCGCCGCTGATCTCCTTCGACGATGCGTTCGGCCTCGTGAAGATCAACCCGATCGCCGCGTGGTCCGACGAGGACATGCAGAACTACATCGACGAGCACGGAATTCTGGTCAACCCGCTCGTCGACGAGGGTTACCCGTCCATCGGGTGTGCCCCGTGCACTTCCAAACCACTTCCCGGGGCCGATCCGCGCAGCGGACGCTGGGCCGGCCGAGCCAAGACCGAATGCGGGTTGCACGCCTCATGACACTCACCGATCCGACTCCCACCACTGCCCGCGCCACGCTGGACGGCACCAAGTTCGACACTCTCGACGCACTCGAGTCCGAAGCGATCCACGTCTTCCGTGAGGTCGCCGGGGAGTTCGAGCGGCCGGTGATCCTGTTCTCCGGCGGCAAGGACTCCACCGTCCTGCTGCACCTGGCGATCAAGGCGTTCTGGCCCGCACCGCTGCCGTTCGCGCTGCTGCACGTCGACACCGGGCACAATCTGCCCGAGGTTCTCGACTTCCGCGACCACATCGTCGAGAAGTACAACTTGCGTCTGCACGTCGCGAGTGTCGAGGACTACATCGCCGACGGGCGGCTCACCGAGCGGCCCGACGGTATCCGCAACCCGCTGCAGACCGTCCCGCTGCTCGACGCGATCACCGAGAACCGTTTCGACGCGGTCTTCGGCGGTGGCCGGCGCGACGAGGAACGCTCGCGCGCCAAGGAGCGGATCTTCTCGCTGCGCAACGCATTCGGCCAGTGGGATCCGAAGCGGCAGCGCCCCGAGTTGTGGAACCTCTACAACGGCCGCCACTCCCCCGGAGAGCACGTCCGGGTGTTCCCGCTGAGCAACTTCACCGAACTCGACATCTGGCGCTACATCGCCCGCGAGGACGTCGAACTCGCGAGCATCTACTACGCGCACCAGCGCCCGGTCTACCGGCGCGACGGCATGTGGATGACGCCCGGCGTCTGGGGCGGCCCCGCCGACGGCGAGACCCTCGAAACCCGCTCGGTGCGCTACCGCACCGTCGGTGACGGCTCGACGACCGGCGCGATCCTGTCCGAGGCGGTCACCAACGAAGACATCCTCGACGAGGTCGCCGCGTCGCGGCTGACCGAACGGGGCGCCACCCGGGGCGACGACCGTGTTTCCGAAGCGGCCATGGAAGACCGCAAGCGAGAGGGCTACTTCTGATCATGAGCGACCTCCACGAGCCCGGCCTGCAGAGCGAGACGCAACTGCTGCGCCTCGCCACCGCGGGCAGCGTCGACGACGGTAAGTCCACCCTCGTCGGCCGGCTCCTGTACGACACCAAGTCGGTGCTCGCCGATCAGATCGACGCTGTGACACGAGCTTCGGTCGACAAAGGCCTCGACACCCCGGACCTCTCGCTGCTCGTCGACGGTCTGCGTGCCGAACGCGAACAGGGCATCACCATCGACGTCGCCTACCGGTACTTCGCGACCCCGAAGCGCAGCTTCGTGCTCGCCGACACCCCGGGGCACGTCCAGTACACCCGCAACACCGTCTCCGGCGCCTCGACCGCCCAGCTCGTGGTGCTGCTCGTCGATGCGCGCAAGGGGGTCATCTCTCAGACCCGTAAGCACGCCGCGGTGCTCGCGCTGCTCGGTGTGCCGAAGCTGGTACTCGCGGTCAACAAGATCGACCTCGTCGACGACCCCGCCGAGGTCTTCGGCCGGATCAGTGCGGAGTTCAACGAACTGACGGGTTCGCTGGGCTGGTCTCCCGACGACGTGCAGGAGATTCCGGTCTCGGCGCTGCACGGCGACAACATCGCGATCCGGAGCGAGAACACGCCCTACTACGACGGCCCGACGCTGATCGAGCACCTCGAGTCGGTGCCCGTCGACGCCGACGTGCACGGACGGCACGAGGTGGGTCTGCGCTTCGCGGTCCAGTACGTGATCCGGCCCCGTACCGCGGAGTTCCCGGACTACCGCGGGTACGCCGGTCAGATCGCCGCCGGATCGGTCCGGCCCGGCGACGAGATCGTCGTCCTGCCTTCGGGGGTCCGGTCCACGGTGCAGCGCATCGACACCGCCGACGGTGAACTCGACATCGCACACGCCGGTCGCTCGGTCACTCTCGTTCTCACCGACGACGTCGACATCTCCCGCGGCGACCTGCTCGCCTCGCCCGGGGATGCACCCGAACCGCTCTCGGAGTTCGAGGCCACCGTGTGCTGGCTCGCCGAGAAGCCTCTGCGGCCCGGCGCGCGTCTGCTCCTCAAGCACGGCACTCGCACCACCCAGGCGATCGTCGGCACGCTCGAGGAACGATTCGACGAGCAGACCCTCACCTCGGAAGATCACCCGGAGTCCTTGGAGCTCAACGAGATCGCGCGTATCACGGTGCGTGTCGCGGAGCCGATCGCGGCGGACGACTACAAGGTCAACCGGCGTACCGGCAGTTTCCTGCTGATCGACCCGGCCGGCGGCAACACGCTCGCCGCCGGACTGGTGGGCAACGGCCTCGCGGACATCGAACTCGGAGATCGCGTCCCCGCATGATCCCGCTGATCGCCGTCGCGCACGGCAGCCGCGACCCCCGCTCTGCGCGGGCCGTGGCTGCCGCGCTCGCGGTGCTGCGGACAGAGCACCCCGAATGGGATGTGCGCCTCGCATTCCTCGATCTGAACACGCCGTCGGTACCGCAGGTTCTCGACGCCGTCGCCGCCGACGGGTACCGCCGCGCGGTCGTCGTACCGTTGCTGCTCGGCAGCGCGTTCCACGCCCGCGTCGACCTGCCCGCGATCCTCGCCGACGCACGCACCCGCACCCCCCCGCTCGAGGTGATGCGCGCCGACATTCTCGGCGACGACGCGCTCCTCGTCGCCGCCGCCCGCGACAGCATCGCGTCGACGGGTGTCGCGCTGGACGACCCGTCCGTCGGGGTTGCGTTCTGTGCCGTCGGCTCGCGCCGAGACGAGGCGAATACCGCCACGGCGCGCGTCGTTCCGCGGGTCACCGACGGCACCACATGGGCGGCCGTCCCGTGCTACGCCACGGCTGCCGAGCCGACTGCCGCCTCGGCGCTGGGACTGCTGGCCCGGTCCGGGTGCCGCACCCTCGTGGTCGCACCCTGGATGCTCGCTCCGGGGCTTTTGTGGGACCGGGCGTGTGCCGCTGCCGTCGAGGCGCATCCCGGCGTACGTATCGCCCCGACCCTCACCACGCATGCCGCCGTCGGGCACGTCGTCGCGGAGCGTTATCTCGCGGCGGTTCGGCGCGCCACCGTTCGCGCCGCCGCCTGACACGGCCGCCCGCTGCCGGGGATCCGGCTACCGAGAGCCCTGCTGCCCAGAACACGGCTGCCCTGAACACGGCTGCCCGACCTCGTTCGATGTCCTCGCGTTCACTTTTGTCCTATACAAGTAGGTGTTCCATCGAACACGAACGACCTCGGGCTCGGATCACTTCAGGGAGCGCACGTGCAGAACGAGTTACGCCGCTACATCGACCGTCTCCGCACCGAGGGATTCTCCGTGCGCGACGATCACGGCGAAGACCCCGACCTGATCGACATCGAGGGCAAAGCCGTCAACACGTGGCGCAAGAACTACCCGTACGACGAGCGTATGGATCGGGCGACCTACGAAGTCGAGAAATACCTGCTGCAGATCGAACTGCTCAAGTTCCAGGCATGGTCGAAGGAGAACGGCTCGAAGCACGTCATCGTCTTCGAGGGCCGTGACGCCGCCGGCAAGGGCGGCACGATCAAACGTTTCCAGGAATACATCAATGTCCGGCACGCCCGGGTGGTCGCGCTGAACAAGCCGTCCGACCGCGAGCAAGGGCAGTGGTACTTCCAGCGCTACGTCAGGCACTTCCCCACCGCGGGAGAACTCGTGATGTTCGACCGCTCCTGGTACAACCGCGCCGGTGTCGAACGGGTCATGGGATTCTGCACCGACGAGGAGTACGAACAGTTCGTCACGCAGGTCCCGATGTTCGAACAATTGGTCGTCGACTCCGGGATCTCGCTGACGAAGTTCTGGTTCTCCGTCACGCGGGACGAGCAGCGCACGCGGTTCGCGATTCGTCAGCTCGACCCGGTGCGGCGCTGGAAGCTCTCCGAAATGGACCTCGAGTCGCTCGAACGCTGGGAGGAGTACACCGCGGCGAAGGAAGAGATGTTCCTGCGTACCGACACCGACCTCACCCCGTGGACCACGATCAAGTCCAACGACAAGAAGCGCGCGCGGATCAACGCGATGCGCTTTTTCCTGAACCAGTTCGATTACGACGACAAGGACACCCAGGTGGTCTTTCCGGCCGATCCGAACATCGTGCAGCGAGGCAAGGACGCCGTCGGCGACTGAGTATCCGTTCCGACGCGATACGGCAGATTCGTTGCTCGACCGTGCGGCCTACCCCAGACTGAAGAAGACAGGGAGCGAGGATCCATGAGCACAGGAACACCGGCCGGGGGAATCGTGGTGGGGATCGACGGGTCCGACAGCGCGATGTACGCGGCCAGGTGGGCCGCCGCGATCGCACGCAAGCTCGGTGAACCGCTCCGGCTCGTCCACGCCCATCCCGGGGGCCCCGGCGACGACGACGAACCCACGCGCGCCGTGCTCGACGACGCCGAGGCCGCGGTCCTCGACACGGAGACGGCACGCCAGGCGACAGGCGAGCGCATCCCCGTGGGTGAGTTGGCGATCGAGAAGATTCCGGTGGCGGGCCGGCCCGCCAACGCGTTGTCCGACCTGTCGGCGTCGGCGCGGATGATCGTGCTCGGGCACACCACCACCAGCGAACTACAGTCCATGTTCCGCAGGTCCGACGTCGTGTACGTCGCCAACCACGCGGTCTGTCCGGTGGTGTCGTGGCGGAGTGAGAACGGTTTCCAGCCCCCGGACGGACGTCCGATCGTGGTCGGGGTCGACGGCACCGAACTCAGCTCCTCCGCGATCGCGGAGAGCTACATCCTCGCGGCGGCGCTGGAGGCACCGCTCGTCGCCGTGCACACCTGGGTGGAACAGTCCACGATCACGTACGGCGAAGATTCTCGCTTCACGGACTGGACGGATTTCGCGACGTTCGAGAGGGCCGGAATGGTGGAGTCCATGTCCGGCTGGGCTTCCCGATTTCCCGATGTGCAGGTCGAGCACCGGGTCGAGCGCGGCAAGCCCGACATCGTCCTGCTCCAGCACTCGGCCGATGCACAGCTGCTCGTCGTCGGCAGCCACGGCCGCAGCGCGAAGTCGTCCGCGATACTCGGCTCGACCAGCCAGGGACTCATCCACCACAGCTACTGCCCGGTGGCGATCTGCCGCACTAGGTGACGGGGACCGCGTCCAGTTGCGGCGCCCTCGTGGCGCGGGCGTAGACGGTCTCGCCCGCAGCCAACCCGAGGGCGTGCGCGTCTCCGCGGGTGACCTGGGCCGAGAACGGCTCGCCCGTCGCCTCGTTGCGCAACTCCACTCGCACCTCGAAACCGAGGTGCACGACGCGTTCGACGGTGGCGCGGGTGATGCCCAGTGTCTCGGCCGTTCCCTCGTGCTGCGCCAGCGCGAGTTCCGGCTGCCGTCCGAGCCGGATGTCGTGAGGTCGTACGAGTTGGCCGTTGAGCTTGGACACGGTGCCGAGGAACGACATCACGAAGGTGTTGGACGGCCGGTCGTACAACTCTTCCGGGGTTCCGACCTGCTCGATGCGGCCCTGGTTCATCACCGCGATGCGGTCGGCGACGTCGAGCGCTTCTTCCTGGTCGTGAGTCACCAGCACCGTGGTGACGTGAACTTCGTCGTGCAGACGGCGCAACCAGGTCCGCAGGTCGGTGCGGACCTTGGCGTCGAGTGCGCCGAACGGCTCGTCGAGAAGCAGCACACGGGGATCGACCGCGAGTGCTCGCGCCAGGGCCATGCGCTGGCGCTGACCACCCGAGAGTTGCGCGGGGTAGCGGGACTGGAAACCGCCCAGGCCCACGATCTCGAGGAGTTCGTTGACCTTCTTCTCGATCTCCGGCTTGGGCCGCTTGCGGATCTTCAGCCCGAACGCGACGTTCTCCCGCACCGTCATGTGCTTGAACGCGGCGTAGTGCTGGAAGACGAATCCGATATCGCGCTTCTGCGGCGTCACGGTGGTCACGTCCTCGCCCGCGATGTGGACGGTGCCGCCGTCCAGCGACTCGAGACCCGCGATGGACCGCAGCAACGTCGACTTCCCGGACCCGGACGGCCCGAGCAGCGCGGTGAGCGACCCCGACGGGATGTCGAGGCTGACATCGTCGAGTGCCGCGAAGCTGCCGTAATTCTTGCGTGCCCCGGTGACGGTGATCATTCTTCGGTGCTCCTCTTGCGGTCGAGCAGGGTCATCAGCAGCAGGACGATCACCGCGATGGCCATGAGCAGGGTCGCGGCGCTGTAGGCGCCGAAGGTGTTGTGGTCGTCGATGTAGCGGGCATGCACGAGCAGAGTCAAGGTCTGGGAAACACCGGGGAAGCCCGACGAGACCATGATGACGGCACCGAACTCACCGAGCGCGCGGGCAACGGTCAGCACCACTCCGTAGGTCAGTCCCCAGCGGATGGCCGGCAGCGTGATCCGCCAGAACGTCTGCCAGGTATCGGCCCCGAGGGTCGCGGCTGCCTGTTCCTGTTCCTCACCGATCTCGTACAGGACCGGTTCGACCTCGCGGACCACGAACGGCAGGGTCACGAAGATCGTGGCGATCACCATGCCGGGGAGCCCGAAGATCACCTTGAATCCGAGGGATTCGACGGCACCGAACCAGCCGTTGGCACCCCACAGCATGATCAGCGCGACACCGACCACGATCGGCGACACGGCGAACGGCAGGTCGACGACGGCTTGCAGGAGGCGGCGGCCGGGAAACCGGCCACGGACGAGTGCGAGCGCCACGACGATGCCGAACACCACGTTGACGGGTACGACGATCGCGACGATCAGCAGCGAAAGATTCAGGGCGGAGATCGCCGCCGGGGTGCTGATCGACTCGGCGAAGGCGCCGATTCCGTTCTCGAACGTGCGGTACAGGATCACGCCGATGGGCACGAGCAACAGGACGAACAGATACCCGAGCGCGATCGTGCGCAGCGAGATCTTGACGGGAAGCGACACGTTCACCGGTCGTTCTCCTGTCTGCGGAGGCCACGGCTCGCGACCCAGCGGAGCACGAAGAGGGCGACGAAGGCGATGAGCAGCAGCACCACCGACACGGCCGCGGCATTGACGGGCCGATCGATCTCGATCTGCTGCTGGATGTACTGGGAAGCGACCTGGGTCTGATACGGAATGTTGCCGCCGATGAGCACGATCGAGCCGTATTCACCGATGGCACGCGCGAATGCCAGGCCGGTGCCGCCGAGAATTGCCGGCGCGAGCACCGGCAGGACCACGGTGCGGAAGATCGTGAAGTTGTTCGCCCCGAGCGACGCGGCAGCCTCCTCCACCTCCCGGTCCACCTCGATGAGTACCGGCTGCACGGCCCGGACGACGAACGGCAGCGTGACGAACGCCAGGGCGATCACCAGGCCGGGCTGGGTCGCGTTCAGTTGCAGCCCGATGGGACTCTGCGGCCCGTACAGCGAGAGCAGCACGATGCTCGCGACGATCGTCGGCAGGGCGAACGGCAGGTCGATCAGCGCGTTGACGACCTTCTTACCGGGAAACTCGTCGCGGACGAGGACCCAGGCGACGATCGTGCCCATCACCGCGTTGATCGCGGCGACCACGATCGAGACGCCGACGGTCACGCGCAGGGTTGCGAGGGCAGCGGGAGCGGTGACCGCGTTCCAGAACCCACCGAATCCGTCCGACAGCGAATGGGCGGCAAGCGCAGCGAGGGGCAACAGGACGATCAGGCTCAGCCACAGCGTGGCCACGCCGATCCCGAGAGGTCCGACGGTGCCGGTGATCCGTGCTCTGCGTGTGCGACGACGAGCCGCCGGCGCGGGAGGCGTTGCTCCCGCACCGGCAGTCTGCTCGGAAATGCTCAAGACGACGCTCTACTTCGTGGCGTTGTCGTAGACGATCGCGATCGAGCCGGAACCGTCCGCGAACAGTTCTTCGTTGACCGTGTCCCAGCCGCCGAGATCGGCGACGGTCCACAGCTTCTCCGGCTCCGGGAAGTCCGCGGCGAACTCTGCCGCCACGGCAGGATCGACGGGCCGGAACCCGGCCTCGGCCCACAGACGCTGGCCTTCGGGGGTGTAGAGGAAGTCGTTGAACGCCTGTGCCTTCTCGGCGTTCGGCGAGTTCTTCAGGACCGCGGCAGGATTCTCGATCTTGAATGTGACAGGCGGAGTGACGTGTTCGACGGGGTCACCGTTGCGCTCGATGAACAAGGCTTCGTTCTCGTAGCTCAGGAGAACGTCGCCGGTCCCCTGCAGGAACGTCTCGGTTGCCTCGCGCCCCGACTTCGGCTGGACCTTGACGTGATCGTTGACCAGGGCGGTGACGTAGTCGATCCCGGCCTGCGGGTCTTCACCACCGTTGCTGAGGGCCGCGTACGGTGCCAGCAGATTCCATTTCGCGGAGCCCGAACTGAACGGATTGGGGGTGACCACCTCGACGTCGGGACGCAGGAGATCGTTCCAGTCCCGGATGTTCTTGGGGTTTCCCTCACGCACCACGATGGTGACGACCGAGCCGAACGGCACACCCCCGTAAGCGTTTTCGTTCCACGCTTCGTTGACGAGCCCGGCCTCGACGAGGCGGGTGACATCGGGCTCGACGGAGAAATTCACGAAGTCGGCCGCGGCCCCGTCACGCACCTTCCGCGACTGGTCCCCCGACGCTCCGTAGGACTGCTGGAAAGCGACGTCCGTGCCCGCTTCGGTTTCCTCGAAGGCAGGGATGAGCAGGTCGTATCCGACCTTCGGCACGGCGTAGGCGTAGAGGTTGATCGTGCCGGCGGAGCCGTCGCCGCCACCCTCGGCGCCTGCGGTGTCGCTCGACCCGCCGCTGCACGCGGTCAGTGCCGTCACGGTGGCCGCCGCCACTGCGGCAACGAGAACTCTGGTGCGCTTCTTCATGACACAAGCCTCCTGAGGGGCTGTTCGGTGAGGTGATCGAACGGACGACGGCAACGCCACCCGGCACACCACGAACCGGGGTGAGTCAGGGCGACGGAATCATCCGTGAGGGGAGCGCGGCGGACAGGAGCGAGAACACTCCCCGCCGAAAAGAGGGACCGGGTCGAGAAACAGGGTCAGCGACAACAGTCGATATCGGCAACCGAGGGCATACCTACAGCGATCAACGCCAGTTCATGGCGGATTCGAGGTAGCGCGGTCGCGGTCACTCGGCAGACTCTAGCAGAGGCTGTGGGGCTCCCGAAACCGACGTTTCGGGCGACGAAGCAGGTGTCAGCGGGTCAGTAACCAGGCGATGACGACGAGCAGCAGCAGGGCGATCAGCGCCAGGGTCACACGCGAGCGCGGCATGTCAGCAATCCTCCGGGTCCGGGGCGGGCGATACGGGTTCGCGGCGTCCGACCATCGCGAACGCTCCGGCGATCACGCGGTCCAGCAGCCAGGCGACGCCTCCGCACAGCGGCACCAGCACAACGAGTACGAGTGCCGACTGCGGCACAAAGGACAGTCCCGCGAGCCACAGCTCGAAACCGTCCCACCACGATGCCAGTCGATCCACTCTCCTCACCTTAGTGGCTGCCGGAACTCGTCCGTACGCAGCCCGGCAATGCCGCCCCGGACAGCTCCCTTCGCGGGATCATGGGGGGATGGCTTCGTCACACCGCCTCCGGGTCGCCGCACTGCACGACAGCCCGCATCCGCCGATCGACGATTATGCGTTCCTGTCCGACTGTGAGACGACGTGCCTGATGGCGCGCGACGGATCGGTGGAATGGATGTGCCTGCCGCGCCCGGACTCCCCCAGCGTGTTCGGCGCGGTCCTCGACCGCAGTGCCGGCCGGTTCCGTCTCGCACCGCACAACCGCAGCGTTCCGGCGGCGCGCCGTTATCTGCCCGGCGGGCTCGTCCTCGAGACGACGTGGCAGACCGACACGGGCTGGATGGTGGTGCGCGACGCGCTGGTGATGGGGCCCTGGTACGACGTCGACGAACGCTCCCGTACCCATCGGCGCACCCCGTCGGACTGGCAGGCCGAGCACGTTCTGCTCCGTACCGTTCGCTGCGTCAACGGCACGGTCGAACTGGACATGTCGTGCGAGCCCGCCTTCGACTACCACCGGTGCGGCGCCGAGTGGCGGTACACCGGAAAGGTATACGAGGAAGCGACGGCGATGCGGGCCGGCGCACCCGACGAACAACCCCAGTTGCGGTTGACCACCAACCTCCGGATCGGCATCGAGGGTGGTGAAGCGCGCGCCCGTACCCGGCTCGACAAGGGTGACTCGGTGTTCGTCGCACTGTCGTGGTCGGAACTGACGCCGCCGCGGACGTTCGCCGACGCGGTCGCGAAGATGACCAGCACGCAGGATTTCTGGCGGGAATGGATCACCACCGGGCGCTTCCCGGATCATCCCTGGCGTACCTATCTGCAGAGCAGCGCCGTGATCCTCAAGGGTCTGACCTACGCCCCCACCGGCGCACTGCTTGCGGCACCGACCACTTCCCTTCCGGAAACACCTGGCGGAGAACGGAACTGGGACTACCGCTACGCCTGGGTTCGCGACTCGACGTTCGCACTGTGGGGCCTGCACACACTCGGGCTGGACCGCGAAGCCGACGACTTCTTCTCGTTCATCCTCGACGTCTCGCAGAACGCCGACGGGAGCGACCGCACATTGCAGGTGATGTACGGGGTGGGCGGCGAGAGCTCACTTCCCGAGTCGACACTCGACCATCTCAGCGGATACGACGGCGCCAAGCCGGTCAGGATCGGAAACGACGCGTATCAGCAACGCCAGCACGATATCTGGGGAACTCTTCTCGACTCGGTGTACCTGCACGTGCGTTCTCGGCGGCAGATCCCCGAATCGCTGTGGCCGATCTTGCGTCAGCAGGTCGAGGAAGCTGCCGCTCATTGGCGCGAACCGGACCGGGGCATATGGGAAGTGCGCGGCGACCCGCAGCATTTCACGTCGTCGAAGGTGATGTGCTGGGTAGCTCTCGATCGCGGCGCGAAGCTTGCCGACCTGCACGGCCGGGACAGCCACGCGCGGCGGTGGGCGGCGACCGCCGACGAGATCAAGGCGGACATTCTCGAGCACGGCGTCGACGAAAGAGGCGTGTTCACACAGCGATACGGAGACCCGTCACTCGACGCCTCTACCCTGCTGATCCCGTTGTTGCGCTTCCTTCCCGCCGACGACCCCCGGGTGCGCGCGACGGTACTGGCCGTGGCCGACGAGCTGACCGAAGACGGACTGGTGCTGCGCTATCGCGTCGAGACCACCGACGACGGACTCTCGGGCAAAGAGGGAACCTTCACGATCTGTTCGTTCTGGCTGGTGTCGGCACTCGTGGAGATCGGGGAGGTCGAACGTGCCGCAGCGCTCTGCCATCGCCTGCTCGAGTTCGCCAGTCCCTTGAAGTTGTACGCGGAGGAGATCGATCCCGAATCCGGTCGACATCTCGGCAACTTCCCGCAGGCGTTCACGCACCTGGCGCAGATCAACGCGGTGGTGCACGTCATCCGCGCCGAGAGCAGAGTCCACACGGGGGAATTCCGCCCGGGACACCCGATCACCTGACCGGTGTCGTTCCCGCCGCCCCGCGTCAGCGGAAACGGGCCAGAAGCGCTTCCGCTGACGCCGCGATCTCGCGGATGACCTGTCCCGCGGGTCGCTCCTCCCGCACCGAGCCGACAGCCTCCCCCGCGTAGACCACACCGATATCGGGATCGTCGCCGGTGTACGCCTCGGCGAGGACGTCCTCGTCGGCGACTGTGCCGTGGAAGCGGTCGGTGAACGCATTCGTCAGCGCGCGCCCACCCCACCGTGACGGCCACGGTTGATGCCGGGCCTTGTCGAAGATGTCGGTGTAGACGGTATCCGCGCTCCCGGCGTCGACGACCTTCGTGCGCGCGTACTCGGGGCCGACCGTTTCCGGGCTCGCCAGCAGCGCGGTCCCGACGAACGCGCCCTGCGCCCCGGCTGCCAGAACCGCGGCGAGTCCCCGTCCGGTGGCGATTCCGCCCGCGGCGAGCACCGGCAGCGACGTGGACTCGAGAACCTCCTGGAGCAGCGGCAGAGTGCCGACCCTGCCCGTGTGCCCGCCGGCCTCGTGTCCCTGGGCGACGACGGCGTCCACGCCCGCCGCCTCGACGACCCGCAAGTCGTCGAGCGTGTTGATCTGCGAGAGGACCAGCGCACCGGCCTCGCGGACCCGGTCGACGTACGGGGCCGGATCGCCGAACGACAACGCGACCACCTGTGGGCGGTGCGCGAGAACAGCAGCGAGCAGTGAATCGTCGTCGGCCAGCGACCACGTCATCAGCCCGAACCCGACCGGCCCGTCCCCGATGTCGCGGGCGACGCGCACTTCGGTGTCGAGCCACTCGGGGGTGTTGTACCGGGCCGCTCCGATGAGTCCGAGGCCGCCGGCTTTGGTCACCTCTCCCGCCAGCACACCCCCGGCGCGGCCGCCCATCGGCGCCCCCACGAGCGGGACGGAGATTCCGAGTGTCCGGGTCAGCCAGGTGTCGAGCACTGGTTCTCCTTCGTGGGGCCGCGCGAGAACTACTCCGGGAACTACTTCTTCGGCTTGTCGGACGCGGCGTCGGACGAGAGCGCCGCGACGAATGCCTCCTGCGGCACCTCGACACGACCGATCGTCTTCATGCGCTTCTTGCCTTCCTTCTGCTTCTCGAGCAGCTTGCGCTTACGGCTGATGTCACCGCCGTAGCACTTCGCGAGCACGTCCTTACGGATGGCCCGGATATTCTCGCGCGCAATGATTTTCGATCCGATCGCCGCCTGGATCGGCACCTCGAACTGCTGACGCGGAATCAGCTCACGCAGCTTGGTGGTCATCTTGTTGCCGTACGCGGCCGCGGCGTCCTTGTGCACGATCGCACTGAAGGCATCGACGGCTTCGCCCTGCAACAAGATGTCCACTTTCACCAACGCCGATTCCTGCTCGCCGGACTCCTCGTAATCGAGGCTGGCGTAGCCGCGGGTGCGCGACTTCAGGGAATCGAAGAAGTCGAAGATGATCTCCGCCATCGGCAGCGTGTACCGCAACTCGACGCGGGTCTCGGAGAGGTAGTCCATGCCACCGAGCTCGCCGCGGCGGGACTGGCACAACTCCATGATCGAGCCGATGAATTCGCTGGGCGAGATGATCGTGCACTTGACGATCGGCTCGTAGATCGCCCTGGCCTTGCCCTCGGGCCAGTACGACGGGTTGGTGACGATGGTTTCCTGACCGCCCTCGAGCACCACGCGGTAGACGACGTTCGGCGCGGTGGAGATGAGATCGAGGCCGAACTCGCGCTCGAGACGTTCTCTCGTGATCTCCATGTGCAGCAGACCGAGGAAGCCACACCGGAAACCGAACCCGAGCGCGACCGACGTCTCGGGCTCGTAGGTCAGCGCTGCGTCGTTGAGTTGCAGCTTGTCGAGCGCATCGCGCAGGTCCGGGTAGTCCGAGCCGTCGACGGGGTAGAGACCCGAGTACACCATGGGCCGCGGCTCGCGGTATCCCGTGAGCGGTTCGGTGGCGCCGTTGCGCGCGAGCGTCACCGTGTCGCCGACCTTCGACTGACGCACGTCCTTCACGCCGGTGATGAGGTACCCGACCTCGCCGACGCCGAGGCCCTGGGTGGGCTTGGGCTCGGGCGAGACGATGCCGACCTCGAGCAGTTCGTGCGTGCTGCCGGTGGACATCATCTTGACCTTCTCGCGCGGCACGATCCTGCCGTCCACCACGCGCACGTACGTGACGACACCGCGGTAGGTGTCGTACACGGAGTCGAAGATCATGGCGCGCGCCGGCGCGTCGGCATCACCGACGGGAGGCGGCACCTTCCGGATCACCTCGTCGATCAGAGCCGGGACGCCTTCGCCCGTCTTGCCCGACACGCGGAGAACGTCCGACGGCTCGCATCCGATGATGTTCGCGATCTCGGCGGCGTAGCGATCGGGATCGGCGGCGGGCAGATCGATCTTGTTGAGGACCGGAATGATCGTCAGGTCCTTGTCGAGCGCGAGGTACAGGTTCGCGAGCGTCTGCGCTTCGATGCCCTGCGCCGCGTCGACCAGCAGCACCGCACCCTCACAGGCCTCGAGTGCTCGCGACACCTCGTAGGTGAAGTCGACGTGGCCGGGCGTGTCGATCAGGTGCATCACGTACTCTTCGCCGTCGTACTTCCAGGGAAGCCGGACGTTCTGCGCCTTGATCGTGATGCCACGTTCGCGCTCGATGTCCATGCGGTCGAGGTACTGCGCGCGCATCTGCCTTTCCTCGACGACGCCGGTGAGCTGCAGCATCCGGTCCGCGAGCGTCGACTTGCCGTGGTCGATGTGCGCGATGATGCAGAAGTTCCGAATCTTCCCGGGGTCCGTGAAGGTGGTGTCGGCGAAGGTGCTGATGTCGTGCTCCTGACTCGGGATGGCAACGGTCGTGCAGACCGCGGTCACACCAGCAGAATATCCAAGCCTGCGCGTGCTCGGGACCCCGGCCGGGGCTCGGCTCACCGAGCCCGGTGCTCACCGGCTCGCTAAGCTCGGTCCTCGTGGCTGGCACATGGAAGAAACTAGGCATGCAACTGGGCCGCCTCGCGGCCCAGCAGGGCCCGAAACTGTACAAGCAACTGCAGCAATCCGGAGCGCTGGACAAGGCTCGGACCGCTATCGGTAACGCGGCCGCCGGAACGGCCGCGGGCGGCACGGCAGCGGCTACCCGCGGTCCGGTACCGGGACGGCCGGTGGCGTCGCACAGCGCTCCCACGGCACAGCGCGCCCGGCGAGTCGCGTACTCCCCGGATCTGGACGGCCGTGCCGATCCCGGTGAGATCGTCTGGACCTGGGTTGCCTACGAGGAGGACGCGAGCCAGGGCAAGGACCGGCCGGTCCTCGTCGTGGGCCGCGACGGCCACACGCTGCTGGGCCTGATGCTGTCGTCGAACAGCGACCGCGACGGACATCCGGACTGGGTCGGGATCGGTAAGGGACGCTGGGACCCGGAGGGCCGGCCGAGCTGGATCCGGCTCGATCGCGTGATCGACGTGCCCGAGGACGGCATCCGCCGGGAGGGCGCGATCCTCGAGCGGTCGCGGTTCGAGCAGGTCGCGAGCCGGCTCCGGTCCGACTACAGCTGGCAGTAACCGCCCACAACCGGCGATACCGGCACGAGACGACGCCCGGCGGCCCCGAACCCCGCCGGGCGTCGTCTCGTCAGGCGTCGTCTCGTCAGGCGTCGTCTTGTCAGGAGGGACGCAGTCCCTGCCGTCGGCCGAACAGGAACGCGTAGACGAGTGCGCCGAGCGCACCGCCGATCAGCGGGAAGACGATGAACAACCACAGTTGCCCCAGCGCGCCGTTCTGATAGAACGCGACGGCAAGGCTGCGGGCGGGATTCACCGACGTGTTGTCGATCGGGATCGAGATCAGGTGGATCACCGCGAGCGTGAACCCGATGGCGATTCCGGCGATCGGCACGTCGGCGATTCGGTCGGTGCTCGAGAGCACCACGAACACGAGCAGCGCGGTCAGGAGTATCTCGACGGCCATCGCGGCCCCGATCCCGTACCCGTTTTCGAGGACGCCGCCGAGCGGCCCCCGGATCGCGGACGGACTGTGGGCGCCCCAGCCGTTCGCACCGAGACCGTCCGCCGCACGGTTGTACGACGGGAGCGACGAGGCGATCGCGTAGATCGTCACACCCGCCACCAGACCACCGATGATCTGGGCAATCCAGTAGCCCACCGCGCGTACGGCAGTGACCTGGCCGACGATGAGATGGCCGAGTGTCACCGCCGGGTTCACGTGACAGCCCGAAATCGGGCCGATGGTGTAGACGAGGAACAGCAGCGTCAGGCCGAAGGCCAGCGCGACGCCGAGTTGCCCCACGTAATCACCCGCGAAGACAGCGGTTCCGACCGCCGAGAACACCAGCACGAACGTGCCGATGGCCTCGGCCGCGCACCGTCGGAGATCGGAATAGTCCGTGGGGTCCGCGACTTCCTGCGCCGTTTCGTGTTCGGCTCTGCCGACCGGGCGATCCGGTTCACGGACCCCATAATCCGGTTCTCCGGCAGTTCTCTGCGCGGGATCGGGTAACGGTTCACGGGCAGGGTCGCGTTCGGGTTCCATGAGTTCCCCTCGGAGGTCGTGGTCCCGCACATCCGCCGGACCTACCTACACCGGACACCATCGAATCGTCTTGCCGCAGCGTCGTTCGCTCGTGAGCACACTACGCAAGTCGCGTCACCTCCACAACGACTTCCTGCGCCGCGGCGCTTCCGCCCATGTAAATACCTTTGAGTGGCGGGACGTCTCCGTAATCGCGGCCGATTCCCACCGATACGTGTTGCTCGCCCACGAATCTCGCGTTGGTCGGGTCGTATCCCCACCATCCTCCGGTCCAGGCCTGAATCCACGCGTGGGATTGACCTTCGACGGTCTTGCCGATCTCCGCGTCCGCAACCGGATGGAGATACCCGGAGACGTACTGTGCGGGAATCCCCATGGCCCGCAACAGCAAAAGGGTCAAATGGGCGTAATCCTGACAAACACCCTGCCGTTCCTCGTACGCCTGGATTGCGGAGGTGTGCACGCCGGTCGTTCCCGGGACGTAATCCATCTGTTCGTGCACCCATTGCGCCGCCGCGACCACCGCGTCGACAGGATCGAGCCCCTTTGCGAGGTCACGCGCCGTTTTGGCGAGCGACTTGTCCGCGGGAACGTAGCGGCTCGGCAACAGCAATTCGTCGTATCGGTCTCTGGTGTCGGGTTCGCGGATCACGTCCCACCCCGCGGGTTCCTCCAGCGGATCGAGCGAATCCGTTTCCACAACAGACAAACCGGTCACTTCGAGCGAAGTGTGCGGCGCATGGAGATCGAACGCAGTCACGCCGCTTCCCCAGTAGTCCGTGTACCGATAGGACCGCGTCGCGGGAGTCGTCTCGACGCGGCTGAGAATCACCGTCTGACGGTTGTCGGACCGCGGCGTCAGACGCGCCTCGTTGTACGACGCCGTGACCGGCCCCGCGTACTCGTAGCCGGTCTTGTGGACCACGCGCATACGCCAGCTCACAGTTCTCCCTCCAGAAGCATGTCGTCTTCACCGTCGTTGCGAGCGGAACTCCACGCCACCCAGGGCGCCGCATGGAAGTACTGGAGTGCGATCGCCTCACCGACCTGCCGGCACATCTCCTGCAGCGCGACAAGCCGTTCGGCGAGTTCCTCGAGAAGTACCCCGGGGCGGATGAACTCGAGTTCGCTGCGGGCACGTCCGAGCAACCGCTGCGCTTCGTTGCGCGCACCGAACCGGTAGTCGGTCTGGTCGTCGAGTTCGGTGAGGCACTGCTCGGCCTGCCGGATGGCAGAAAACACCGAACGCGGAAAAAGCCTGTCCAGCATCATGAATTCGACGATGCGCCCCGCGTCGAGTGCACCGCGATAGGTGCGCAGGTAGGTGTCGTAACCGCCCGCCGACCGCAACACCGTCGCCCAGGTCGGCGACGTGGGACGGTCGCCGGCGCGGGACAGCAGCAGTCGCACGATCATGTCCACGCGTTCGATGGAGCGGCCGAGCAACAGGAACCGGTACCCGTCGTCACGGCACAGCGTGCTGTCGGCCAGGCCCGCGAACATCGCGCCGCGGTCTTCGACGTATCGGAAGAACTCGTGGGGCCCCAGTCGTTTCGCCGCCCGTTCCCGCTCGGCGAGGGCGTTGTAGGTGGTGTTGAGGCACTCCCACATCTCGGTGGAGGTGACTTCGCGCGCGCCGCGCGCATTCTCACGCGCGTGCGAGATGGTGTCGAGGATCGATCCCGCGCCGTCCCGCCCGAACGCGACGATATCGATGACGGTCTGCACGTCGAGTTCACCGTCGGGCGCGCTGAACCCGAGCACCCGCAACAGCTGACGGCACGTGCGGTCGGGGTCCACCGTCGAATCTTCGAGCAGTTGGTGGACCGCGACATCCATGATGCGCGCCGTGTCGTCGGCTCGCTCGACGTAACGTCCGATCCAGAACAGCGACTCCGCATTTCGTGCGAGCATCAGCAGTCCCCCTCATTGTGTTGCTGTTGCTGTTGCTGTTGCTGTTGCTGTTGCGGTTGCTGTTGCTGTTGTTGCTGCTGCTCGGTGGTCAATTCCGGCCCCCGGTCGGGTTGTTTGACCTCGGCCCGCTCCTCGACGAACCCCTCCCCGCCCAGTTCGCTCTCGGTATCCGAACTCCGGCTGGCGAGAACCCAGGTGTCCTTGCTTCCACCGCCTTGGCTGGAGTTGACCACCAGCGACCCCTCGGGCAGCGCGACACGCGTCAATCCGCCCGGAAGAATCCAGATGTCCTCACCATCGTTGACCGCGAACGGACGCAGGTCGGCGTGGCGGGGAGCCAATGTGTCACCGGCCCTGGTCGGGACGGTGGACAACTGCACGACCGGCTGAGCGATCCAGGCGCGGGGGTTCGCCCGGATCTTGCGGGCCATGGTCTTCAGTTCGGTGGCCGAGGCGTCGGGCCCGAACACGATGCCGTATCCACCCGAGCCTTCCACCGGCTTGATGACGAGTTCGTCGATCCGGTCGAGAACCTCTTCCCGTTCTTCGTCGAGCCAGCAACGCAGGGTGTCGACGTTGGGCAGGAGGGGCTTTTCACCGAGGTAGTAGTCGATGATGTCCGGTACGTACGTGTAGACGAGTTTGTCGTCTCCGACGCCGTTGCCGACCGCGCTCGAGATGACCACGTTGCCGGCTCGTGCCGCATTGAGCAGGCCGGCGACACCGAGCACCGAATCGGGGCGGAACTGGAGCGGATCGAGGAAATCGTCGTCGATGCGGCGGTAGATGACATCGACCTGCTGCTCACCTTCCGTGGTGCGCATGTAGACGATGTTGTCCCGGCAGAACAGGTCACGCCCCTCGACGAGTTCGACGCCCATCTGCCGCGCCAGAAGCGAGTGCTCGAAGTACGCCGCGTTCGCCAGACCCGGAGTGAGAACGACCACCGTGGGGTCGGCAGCGTTCGGCGCAGCCGCCGCTCGGAGCGCTCGCAACAGGTGCAGTGCGTAGTCACCGACGGGACGCACCTTGTGCTGGACGAACAGGTCGGGAGCGACGCGAGCCATGACCCGCCGGTTCTCCATGACGTACGACACACCGGACGGTGAGCGGAGGTTGTCCTCGAGTACCCGGAAGGTGCCTTTCTCGTCGCGGATCAGGTCGATTCCGGCAACGTGGATGCGCACTCCGTTCGGCGGGACGATGCCCGCGGCCTGCCGGTGGAAGTGGTCACACGAGGTGACGAGCCGCTTCGGAATGACGCGGTCCCGCAGGATGCTCTGCTCGCCGTAGATGTCGGCGAGGAACAACTCGAGCGCCCGCACCCGCTGCCGGATGCCTTTCTCGAGCCGGTTCCACTCGGCGGCGGCGATCAGGCGCGGCACCATGTCCAGCGGAAAGGGCCGCTCCTGGCCCGACAGCGAGAAGGTCACACCCTGGTCGGTGAACGCCCGGCCGACCGCGTCGGTGCGCGCGGCGAGATCCTCGGGTCCCTTCGACTCGAGGATCTGATGCAGGCGGCGATACGGCGCCCGGACCTTGCCGTCCGCGTCGAACATCTCGTCGTACGCCAGGCGATCGGGATTTCTCGCGTAACCGTCGAAAACGTCGGGGTTTTTCCTGCGGTGCCTGGCCGGGGACGCGCCCGGCGCAGTAGGGGTACGGCGACTCATGCCGGAATCGTTCTATATGGGAAGGGGTTGTGCACAATCCGACATCGAACTGTCTCGCCGGGGAAACACAGCGGACATCACGCTCGCGCCGGTTTGGGCTTTGCCTGCCTTCTTGGTATCGTTGCCTGTCGGTGCCTAGTGCATCCAGAGCTTTCCAACCAGCTACCAGCAACACGACAGGATTCTACGCGTGGCCAACATCAAGTCCCAGGTGAAGCGAATTCGCACCAACGAGCGCAACCGGCTCCGGAACCAGTCGGTGAAGTCGGCGCTCCGTACCGCGATCCGCTCCTTCCGCGAGGCCGCGGCCGCTGGCGACAAGGACAAGGCCACCGAGCTTCTCGTCGCCACCAGCCGCAAGCTCGACAAGGCAGCCAGCGCGGGTGTCATCCACCCCAACCAGGCTGCAAACAAGAAGTCTGCACTGGCCAAGCTCGCCAACTCGCTCTGAACGTAGTTCCGAGGTAGTAGACGCGAGCTCTGCTTCCGAAGGCCGCTCCCCACACCGGGGAGCGGCCTTCGTTGTCTTCCGAGGATCCCGCACCGGTGGCGGCCCGGCCGGAACCGGGCTCGCCCGGTATCAGCCGGCGAGCTGGGCCACGGTACGTACGGCGTACTCGAGTGCGTAGTCGGGGTCGGCGGCCGCACCCTTGACGTCGGCGTTGAGCGCGGCCACCACGCCGAGCGCCGTGCCGATCGAGGCGGGCGCCCAGGCTCGGGCCTGTGCCTGCGCCTTCTTGACCTTCCACGGGGGCATTCCGAGACCGGACGCGAGGGCGAACGGGTCGCCGCGACCGGCCGAACCGACCCGCGCGATGGTATGCACCGCGTCGGCGAGCGCGTCGGCGAGCAGGACATGCGCAACCCCACGGTGCATCGCCCACCGCAGCGCCTCGAGAGCACCGGCCGTATCGCCCGTGACAGCCTTCTCGGCGACATCGAAACCCGTGATCTCCGCCTTGCCGGAGTAGTAGCGCCGCACCGCCGCGGCGTCGATCTTGCCGCCCGTGTCCGCCACCAGCTGACTGCACGCTGCGGCCAATTCCCGCAGATCGGATCCGACGGATTCGATGACCAACTGCTCGACGTCGGACGCGACCCGTACGTCGACCGCCTGGAACTCCTTGTGGACGAAGGCGCGTACCCACGCCGCGCGGTCTCCGGCCTTCGCGGGCGCCGCACAGTCGTGCTCCACCGCACCGCACGAACGCAGACCACCGACCATCGCCTTGGCGCGTCCCCCGCCGTTGTGAACGACGACGAGTGTGACGCCGTCGGGCACGGCGCCCGCGGCGTCGAGGATCAGCGCTGCGGCATCCTTGCCGGCCTCGCCCGCGGACTCGAGGATCACGACCCGGTCCTCGGCGAACAGCGACGGGCTCAGCAACTCGGCAAGTTCGGGAGGTGACGCGTCGCCGGCACGCAACCGCGTCACCGGAAGATCGGTGCCGGCCCCGCTCCGGGCACGCACGGCGGCGACGATCTTCGCAATTGCACGATCGATCAGGAGTTCCTCGTCGCCGAGGAGCAGATGCAAAGGAGAATCGCTCACGGCTCGATGGTGTCACGGCGGTCCGACACCACGGCCAAGGCCCCCGACCCCGCGCGCACCACCGCGACATCGCCGTGCCGGTCGGTGCTGAGCACCCGGGTACCGAGCCTGCGCAGCACGTCGACCGTCTGTGGATGCGGATGGCCGAACGTGTTGTCGCGGCCGGCGCTGATCACCGCGACACGGGGACGCACCGCCGTGAAGAACCGGGCCGGAGTGGTACGCGAGCCGTGGTGCGGCACCTTGAGCACGTCGGCCCGCACGTCGACACCGGCGCGCACCAGCGCGTCGAGGGCCGCCTCCTCCGCGTCGCCCGGCAGCAGAATCCGCCCGACCGGGGTGTCGGCGACCAGCACGAGCGAGAGGTCGTTCTCCGATGCGTAACCCGGTCCCGCGGGAGCGACGACCCGGATTGTCGTCGCACCCGAGACGAGGACCTCGCCGGGATCGGCCTCCCGCATCGGGACTGCGTGCTGTGCGAGGAGATGACCCAGCTCGGCGCCCCCGTCACGGGCTGCGGCGCCCGGACCCACCACCACCGCGCCCACGTCGCGTCCCCGGAGGACACCGGTCACACCCCCGGTGTGGTCCGCGTGCAGGTGCGACACGACGAGCATCGACACCGTGCGGATCCGGAGTTTGCGCAGACAGCGGTCCACGGGTCCGGGCTCGGTCCCCGCGTCGACGACCACCGCCCCTCCCCCGTCCGTCGCGACGATCAGCGCATCGCCCTGGCCCACATCGCAGGCAACGAACACCCACCCCGCGCCCGGCCACGCGGGTTCGAGCAACCGGACCGGTATCCACACCGCCGCCACGGACAGCAGCGCCACTCCGGTGGCGAGCCGGACCCGCCGGTTCCGCGCCGCCGTCCAGGCCAGAACTGCGACGGCACCGGCGGTCACGGCTCCTGCCATCCCGTCCGGAACGGCTACCTCGGCGGACGGCACCGCGGAGGATCGATCTGCGACACCGAGCATCCACCACAGCAACGGCGCAGCGCCGCGCGCGAGCAACTCCCCGGCCGCAGGATGAACCGTCGCGGCCACGGCGACTCCCGATCCGAGCACCGTCAGTGGCGCCACGACCGGAGTGACCAGGATGTTCGCCGCGACGGCGACGAGACTGACGGTGCCGGTCGCGGCGGCGACGATCGGAGCGGTGACCGCGAACGCGGTCGTCGACACCGCCGTGACCTCGGCCATCGCCCGCGGCCACCCGTGTGCACACAGCCGCTCGACCGCGACGGGCGCGAGCACGACGAGGCCCCCGGTCGCCGAGACCGACAGCGCGAAACCGATATCGACGGCGAGATCGGGCACCACCAGGAGCAACACACCCACCGCCGCACACAAGGCGGGAAGTGCTCGGCGTTCGCGGCCCGAGACGAGCGCGAGCAATGCGATCGCGCCCATCGCTGCCGCCCGCACCACGCTGGGCGACGGCCGGACCACGATCACGAACGCGACGAGAGCCACCGCCGCCAAGGCCGTCCCGGTGCGTGGACCGAGTCCCGCCGCACGCACGAGAAGCAGAACCGCACCGAGCACGATGCTCACATTGGCCCCGGACACAGCAGTCAGGTGGGTCAGTCCGGCAACGCGGAAGTCGGCACGCGCCTCGTCCGGCAGCGCCGACGTATCGCCGACGACGAGGCCCGGCAGCAATCCGGCCTGTTCGGGCGACAGCGCGCGTCGGCACGCTTCGGCAAGTCGGTCCCGCACCCCACCGGCCCACGTGTGCCAGGCCGGCGGGGGCGCGACGGCGCGCGGGTGCCCGTCGGCGCGGAGGACGGCAACGCTCGTCCCCGCCCCCTCGAATTCCGACACCCGGACACGCGCGGTAACTCGTTGTCCGGGAAGCAGATCCGACCACCCGTCCGCGGGCGCGAACACCACGACGGCGCCGCCCGTCGCCTGCGTGCCACCTGCGATCGTGGTGTGCCGCAGAACCGCCGGCAGACGAACCTGCGGCTCGCCGCCGAAGGTGGCGCGCCGCACGATCTTCGGATCGTCGGTCGGTTCGAAGGTCGCGCTCACCCATCGCCCGTCCGCCGCCGCCTGCGCCACCGGGTGTGTTTCGGCGAACCACATCCGCACCCCTGCAGCCGCACCGAAACCCACGACGACGGCGCAGACCGCGAGCACGACCGGCACCACCGCGTGGTTACGCCACCTGCCCGGGCCCCGGAGACGAACACCCACAACAAGAACGACAACGGCGATCGCACCCGTCACCAGCACAACGGTCGCCGACGAACCGAGATGCAATCCGGTCGCGGTCGCCACCCACGCGGCCGCGGCGCACGGCACGAGGCGCGCGTCCAGACGCGGAGTGTCGGTCATACGGTGACCAGTTCGCGCAACCGCGCGAGCCGGGCGGGGCCGATCCCGTCGACCTCTCCGAGTTGCTCGACGTCGGCGAACGGTCCGTTCGCCTGCCTGAACGCGACAATCGACGCAGCCGTCACCGGACCCACGCCCGGAAGCGAATCCAGGGTCGCCTCGTCCGCTGCGTTGAGGTCGATCTTCCCCTGCCCCGGCACCCCTCCGGCGTCGCCGTCCGGGCCGTCCCCACCCTGAGGGGCCGCACCCGACACGCCGCTACCGTGCGGGATCGGCTGCGGCGGAGACAGACCCACGACGATCTGATCTCCGTCGGCTATGCGCCGCGCGAGGTTGAGACCTACGAGGTCGGCTCCCGGTGCGACACCGCCTGCGGCGTCGAGCGCGTCGGCGACCCGCGCGCCGGGCGCGGTCGTCACGAGCCCGGGCCGGTGGACAAGACCGACCACACTCACGACAAGGTCGGCCGGTACGTTCTCGGGCTCCGGCACGGGCGGCGGGGCGGGCGCGGTCGCGGTCGCGGTCGCAACCACACTGTCCACCGAAGGCAACGGCGGCACCGGCTCCGGGACGGGCCGGTCGCGCCACACGACCCCGAGGGCGATGACCACCGCGAGCACAGCGACGCCGGCGAGAGCAACGCTTCCGCGGTGCCCGGTTGCCCACCTCGCGGCAGCGATCCGCTCGGTCAGCCGCGACGGATACGGCTCCGGTTCGTCGTATTCTCCGGCCGTGCCGGCGACCTCGTCCGCCTCGCGCATCTCGGCGCCGACGCGACCCGCCGTTCGCGCGATCGCGCCCAGCCTGTTTCTCGCCAGGTCGCCGCCGTCAGTGCTCGCCATGGCGCGACGGTAACGCCGCGGCGGACCCGGAAAATCCGGCCGGCAGCAGGATGATCAGGGCTGGGGATGAACCGGGCACCTGGGGACGAACCCCCGTGCGCTCGGACCCGCGGGGTCAGGCGTGCGCGACGACGACGCCCACCGCACCCGGCCCCACGTGCGCGCCGAGGACCGCGTCGAGTTCGGTGACCGTGACCTCCGCCTCCGGAAGCCGCTCGGACAGTTGCTCGACGAGCTGACCGGCTCGCTCGGGTGCGTCACGGTGGTGCACCGCGACGAGTGCGCCCGGCCCGGCCTCCGCGACGACACCGTCCACGAGTTTGGCCATCGCTTTGGTCATGGTGCGGGTCTTCTCCCGCAGAACCAATTTTCCTTCGACGAGGTGCAGCACCGGTTTCATCGCGAGGGCGGTGCCCAGCAGCGCGGTCGCGGTGCCGATACGGCCGCCGCGGCGCAGATGATCGAGACGGTCGACGACGAGAAGGGTCCTGGCGGACGCGGCGACCTTCTCGGCCCGGTAGAACACCTGGTCGAGGTGCTCGCCTGCCCGCGCAGCCTTCGCCGCGTCGAGCGCCGCGAAACCCAAACCCATTGCCGTGTTGCGGGAATCGACGAGCCGAATCCGCTCGCCCAGCTCGTCGGCGGCGGAGCGCGCGGCGTCCCAGGTTCCGGACAGCAATCGTGAGAGATGGACTGCCACCACACCGTCGCCGTCGCTGTCGGCGAGCGCCGACGCGTACGCCTCGGTCAGTTCCGCGGGCGAGGGGCCCGAGGTGGTCACCGTCGCGAGGTCGTCGGGAAGTGCGTCGACGCCCTCGCGAAGATCCTGTCCGTCCGCGATGACGTGCAACGGCACCACGCGGATGTCGTACCGATCCACCAGTTCCGGATCGAGACAACACGACGAATCGGTCACCACCACGACAGCCACGACGACTACCGTAAGCCGTCCGCGGCGGGTTGCGCATCCCGGTGCGCCATCCGGACAGCGTCCACGACAGCGGCGGCGACGCGGCGATGCGCTTCCCAGCCCCAGTGGATACCGTCCGGATTCGCGTCGCCGGAATGGATGTCGTCGTGGACCGCCTCACCGAGGTCGACGAGCGGAACGGCATTCTGCGATGCCCAACCGGTGATCGCGTGCACCGCGGGACGCCGGCCGCGGTGGACCGAGCGGTACTGCTCGCTGCGGTGCACCGACGGAAGTGTGCCGATGACCGGCAGGTCCGGGCGCACGTACGCCAGCGACTCCCGGATCATCTCGAGGTATTCGACGCTGATGCGCGGCGGCAGGGCGACAGGCCATCCCAGCGGGGAGAGCCGGGGCTGAAGCCACCCGTACGCGGTGCGGGCGACGCGGCGCAACGCCGGCGGACGCACGTACCGCAGTCCTTCCCGCAGGGCGGTGGGCAGCGGCGACGGGAGTGTGTCCATTCCTCCCACGCCGAGCACCACGGCGCCCGCACGCGGAATGGTCGCCCAGACGCGGGGGTCCTGCGTCAGCGCCCACCACGCGTCGCGGGAGGTCCACCCGATACGCGCCACGAGTTCCACATCCCAGCCCAGTTCGGCGGCGACGAGATTCGGCCAGATTCGCGGATCGTCGGCCGGTAGTCCGCCCTTGGGGCCGTAATAGCTCAGGGAGTCGGCGAGCACCAGCAGCGTCGGCCGCCGAGTCGCGGCACCTGCGTCGGTGTCCTCACCGGACACCGGCTCAGAGGACGTCATCGGGTGCCACCACAGCCGACGCGTTCCACACGTCGAGTCGCCAGGACGGCGTGTCACCGTAACCGCTCAACTGCACCCAGCCGGTGTTGCCGAGCCCTCCGAGCACCGGCCAGCGGTCCACGGGCAGGTCCAGCAGCGCTGCGGTGAGCGCCGCGATCAGCCCTCCGTGCGCCACCAGGACGATCGGCTCGTGACCCCACTGCTCGTGCTTGTCGAGCAGTTCCTCCACCAGGGGGACGCTGCGACGGGCGACATCCACGCGGCTTTCGCCCTCCGGCGGCGCCCAGGTCGCGTCGGCCCGCCAGGCACTGCGTGCGCCCGGACCGATCGCGTCGACGTCACTGTGGGTGAGGCCTTGCCACTGCCCGAGGTGGGTCTCACGCAGCCGCGCGTCGATCTCGACGGGAAGGCCCGCGCGGTCGGCGACGGCGACTGCGGTGTCGTACGCACGCCGCAGGTCCGACGAGACGACCGCGAACGGGTTCAGCGCAGCCATCGCGTCGGCGACGGCGGCGGCCTGTTTCCGGCCGAGGTCGGACAGTTCCGTGTCGAGTTGGCCTTGCATTCTCCGGGTCGCGTTGTACCCGGTCTGTCCGTGGCGCAGCAGAATCAGCCGGCGCACCCGCGGCTCGCTCACGCGTTGCCCGTGGGATCGACGTCTTCGGTCGCGGTACCGGTCTCACCGGGCGCCGTCTCGTCCGAGCCGGCCTCGACTGCCGAACGCGGGGTTCCGACGCCCTCGACGGGCACCGTCGGGCAGTCCTTCCACAGGCGCTCGAGCGCGTAGAAGTTGCGTTCCTCCTCGTGCTGGACATGCACCACCACGTCGACGTAGTCGAGAAGCGTCCAGCGGCCTTCGCGGGTTCCCTCGCGGCGGACCGGCTTGTGACCGGCTTCGCGGAGCTTGTCCTCGATGTTGTCCACGATCGCGTTGACCTGGCGTTCGTTCGGCGCGGACGCGATGACGAAGCAGTCGGTGATCACCAACTGCTCCGACACGTCGAGCACCACGACATCGGTTGCCAGTTTCTCGTCGGCCGCCAGGGCCGCGACACGGGCCATCTCGATTGCTTCTGTCGATGCGCTCACTGCGTGCTCTTTCTCTCGGTACTGCTGTCGATGTAATGGTCGTCGGTGCCGGTGCTCGCGTCGGCGGTCGTGCTCTCGCTGTAGAGGCGGCGTTTGCTGATGTACTGCACCACCCCGTCCGGCACGAGGTACCAGACCGGCCGGTTCGCCCGGACCCGCTCCCGGCATTCGGTCGACGAGATCGCCAGGGCAGGGATCTCGATGAGGCTCACGGCCTCGTCCGGTAGGTCGACGAGGTGCGGCGCCAGATGTTCGGTGTGCAGGTCGTACCCGGGTCGCGAGACCCCGACGAAGCGGGCGAGACCGAACAGAGTCTGCCAATTCTGCCACGACAGGATCGACCCGAGCGCGTCCGCACCGGTGATGAAGTACAGCTCCGCACCCGGATACCGGTCGCGGAGGTCGCGCAGCGTGTCGACGGTGTACGTGGGCGTCCCCCGGTCGATGTCCACCCGGCTCACGGTGAATCGCGGGTTCGATGCCGTCGCGACCACCGTCATCAGGTACCGGTCCTCCGCGGGGCTGACGTCCCGTTTCGATTTCTGCCACGGCTGCCCGGTGGGGACGAAGATCACCTCGTCGAGACCGAAGCGTGCCGCGACCTCGCTGGCGGCAACGAGGTGGCCGTGGTGGATCGGGTCGAAGGTGCCGCCCATCACGCCCAGACGTCGCTGAGGCACTACGGGCCGCTCCGATGGCTGATGCACGATGGTTCAGCTTACGGGGTCACACCGGGAGCAGGCCCGCCACCACCGCGGCCAGCTGTTGCGCCGACCGGCACTCGTGCATCGTGATGACCTCCGCGTACGCGCGGGCCGCCGAATCTCCGGAGCCCCATTGGCCGCGCGGCTCGGGATTGAGCCAGTGAGCGTGCCGCGCGACACCGACGAGATGTTCGAGCACATCCAGGTTGGGATTGCGGTAGTTCGTCCGTGCGTCGCCGAGGATGAGCAGCGAACTCCGCCCGGTGAGGCTGTGGGCATGCCGCTCGGCGAAGGTCGCCAGCGCGTTGCCGTAGTCGGAGTGTCCGTCGTAAGTGATCAGGTCTGCCTCGCGCAGCATCCTCGACATCGCGTCACCGAGGTCGGCGCCCGACGAAAAGTAATGGGTCACTTCGTCGGTCGTGTCGATGAAGGCGAACACCCGCACCCGGGAGAACTGTTCGCGCAGCGCGTGCACGAGGAGCAGCGTGAAGTGCGAGAAACCGGACACCGAACCGGAGACGTCGCACAGCACGACCAGTTCCGGCCGGGCCGGTCGTGGCTTGCGGTTGATCAGGTCGATCGGCACGCCGCCGGTGGACATGGACTTTCGCAGTGTGCGGCGCAGGTCGATCGCGCCGGCACGAGACCGGCGACGACGGGCCGCGAGGCGGCTGGCGAGCAGACGCGCGAGGGGCATCACGCTGCGGCGGAGCGCGACCATGTCGGCATCGGAGGCACGGAGGAAGTCGACTTCCTCTGCCAACTTGGGCACACCGTACTTCTCGACGCGTTCGCGGCCGAGGTGTTCCGCGGTGCGCCGCCGCGTCTCCCGTTCGACCATTGCCCGGAAGTCCGCGATTCTCCGCGCCGCGGTCCGCCGGGCGACCTCGGTTTCGTAGTCGCCGTCCGCGCGTGCATCCGGTGCGCTGTTTCCGAGCAGGCCTTCGAGGATCCTGGTGAGCAGCGTCTCCGGAGCCACCTCGCGCAGAGCCTGATACGCCGAGAAGGAGGGTCCGTTGGACGACTTGTACTGCCCGAGTTCCTCCACCATCTGCGCGGTGAGCGCCTCGACGGCGGCCTGCGCTTCGGCGGAGTCGTCGGCGAGCAGTTCGGCGAGCAGTTCGCGGAGCGCGTCGAGGTCGATATCGCCGTCGGGAGTACGCGGAAGGTCGGCGTCGGGTGCGTCGGCGGTGCGGTGCCCGATGGCCGGTGGGAACCATAGGTCGAAGAGCGCGTCGAAGGTCGGCCGGTGAGTGGTGCGGCGCAGCACCGTGCAGGCGAGTCCTTCGCGCAGGGCTTCGCGGTCGAGCAGGTCGATCACGGTCATGACCCGGCCCGCGTCGACCGTTTCCGACGGGCCGACGGCGATGCCTCGGCGGCGCAGCGACTCGACGAATCCCACGAGGTGCCCGGGCAGACCGTGTGGTGCGATCGGCGTCCCCGCACCGGTCTGAAACGCGCCGGCCATGTCAGTTCAGCCGAAGCTCGGCTGCGGCGCGCAGTTGGTCGGATTGGTGCTTGAGCACGACCCCGAGGGTGGTGCGCACGGCCGCGTCGTCGAGTGTGTCGAGCCCGAGTGCGAGCAACGTCCGGCCCCAGTCGATGGTTTCGGCCACCGACGGCACCTTCTTGAGTTGCATGCCGCGCAGCACCCGCACCGTGCGCACGAGTTGCTCGGCGATCGCGTCCGGAAGTTCCGGTACGCGGCTCGCGAGGATCCGGCGTTCGAGGTCGGCGTCGGGGAAATCCAAATGCAGGAACAGACAGCGCCGCTTGAGTGCTTCGGACAGTTCGCGGGTGGCGTTGGAGGTCAGCACGGCGAAGGGCTTACGCGTCGCGACGATCGTGCCGAGTTCGGGGACGGTGACGGCGAAGTCGCTCAGCACCTCGAGCAGCAGACCCTCGATCTCCACGTCCGCCTTGTCGACCTCGTCGATGAGCAGCACCGTCGGATCCTCGCGGCGGATGGCCGTCAGCAGCGGGCGGGAGAGGAGGAACTCTTCCGAGAACACGTCTGCCTTGGTCTCGTCCCACGATTCGCCGGCCGCGGCGTTCGCGCCGGCGGACTGGATCCGCAGAATCTGCTTCGCGTGGTTCCACTCGTAGAGCGCGCGGGATTCGTCGACACCCTCGTAGCACTGCAAGCGAACCAGTTCCGCGCCGGACGTCTGGGCGACGGCCCGCGCGAGTTCGGTCTTGCCGACACCGGCGGGCCCCTCGATGAGCAGCGGCTTGTCGAGCCTGTCGGCGAGGAACACCGCGGTGGCCGTGGCCTTGTCCGCGAGGTAACCGGTCTCCGCCAGGCGATCGATCACTTCCTGGACATCCGCGAAGATCGGCGGGGTGATGGGCAGCGCACGATCCACGCTGAGTCCTTTCGTCGGGCCGGCCGGGTTCAGGCCGGGCGGGTGTGGCCGGCGCCCCACACCACCCATTTGGTGGAGGTCAGCTCCGGCAGGCCCATGGGACCCCGGGCGTGCAGTTTCTGCGTGGAGATTCCGATCTCGGCTCCGAACCCGAACTGCTCACCGTCCGTGAAGGCCGTCGACGCGTTGACCATAACGGCTGCTGCATCGACACGGGCGGTGAACTCCCGGGCCGCCGCGAGATCGGACGTGACGATGGCTTCGGTGTGACCGGTTCCGTACCGATCGATGTGCTCCACGGCCGCATTCAGGTCGTCGACCACCGCGAGCGCAACGTCGAGCGTGAGGTATTCCTGCGCCCAGTCCTCTTCGGTGGCCGGGATCAGACCGGGCAGGTCGCCGTGCACGGTCACGCCGTGCGACTGCAGTGCCTCCAGCAACTGCGGGACGGCGGTGTCGGCGACGGCCTTGTCGACCAGGATCGTCTCCGCCGTGTTGCACACGCTGGGCCGGCGGGTCTTCGCGTTCACCACGATCCTCTCGGCCATCTCGAGGTCGGCGGCGGCGTGGACGTATACGTGGCAGTTACCGACACCGGTCTCGATGGTCGGCACGGTGGCATCCCTGACGACCGCGGCGATCAGACCGGCACCGCCGCGCGGGATGACCACGTCGACGAGCCCGCGGGCCTGGATGAGATGGGTGACCGACGAACGGTCGGCGCTGGGCAGCAGTTGCACCGCGTCGGCCGGCAGTCCCTGTGCTTCGAGCGCGGGGCGCAGCGCGGCGACGAGCGCGGCATTGGAACGTGCCGCCGAGGAGGAACCGCGCAACAACGCCGCGTTGCCCGACTTCAGCGCAAGACCGAACGCGTCGACGGTGACGTTGGGGCGGGCCTCGTAGACCATCCCGACGACGCCGAGCGGCACCCGCACCTGCCGCAATTCGAGTCCGTTGGGCAGCGTCGAACCGCGGACGACTTCGCCGATCGGGTCCGGCAATCCGGCGACCTGCCGCAGCCCCGACGCGATGCCGTCGACGCGTGCGGCCGTGAGCCGCAGCCGGTCGAGGAGAGACTCTTCCGTACCGGCCGCGCGGGCGGCGTCGATGTCTTCGGCGTTGGCGGCGAGCACGGCGTCGGTCGCGGCGAGCACGGCGTCGGCGGCCGCGTGGAGCGCGGCGTCCTTCTCGGCAGTGGTCAGCAACGCAAGACGGCGGGACGCGACGCGGGCGCGGCGGGCCGCGGCATGCACGGCTTCACGGGTGTCTCCGGCGTCGGTCACCACTGAGTCGGGAGTCACGGCAGTCATGTCCACAGCCTAGTCGTGGATACGGGGGCTCCGACAAGCGCGGCGCCCGTCCGGGTCAGCGAAGACCGGTGCCTCGTGCGAGCGCGGTCCGTACGAGCGTGTCGACGAGTTCGCGGTACCCGATCCCGGTGGCTTCCCACATCTTCGGATACATCGAGATCGACGTGAATCCGGGCATCGTGTTGATCTCGTTGATCACCGGCCCGTTGTCCGTGACGAAGAAGTCGACCCGCGACAGGCCCTGGCAATCGAGGGCGCGGAACGCGCGGACGGCCATGTCGCGGATTTCGTCGGAGACGGCGGGGTCGAACTTCGCCGGTACGTCGAACTCGCACACGTCGTCGAGGTACTTGGTGTCGAAGTCGTAGAACGCCTCGTGGTCGCCGGAGGTGTCGGGCATGCGGATCTCCGCGACCACGCTGGCCCGCACGTCTCCGTCGGGGAACTCGAGGACGCCGCACTCGACTTCGCGTCCCACGATGGCGGATTCGACGATGACCTTCGGATCGTGCGCTCGGGCTCTGCCGACGGCAGCGTCGAACGCCGCCCAGTCGGTGACGCGGCTGACGCCGATCGACGATCCGCCGCGGGCCGGCTTGACGAAGACGGGAAGTCCCAGTTGCTGCTTCTGTTCCTCGGTGAGGGTGGCCGTACCCGGCCGCATCACGATCTGGAAGCCGACCGGCAGCCCCTCCGCGGCCAGCAGTTTCTTGGTGAACTCCTTGTCCATTCCGGCTGCGCTCGCGAGCACCCCGGGACCGACGTAGGGCACGTCGGCGAGTTCGAGCAGTCCCTGGATGGTGCCGTCCTCCCCGTAGTGGCCGTGCAGCACCGGGAAGACCACGTCGACCGACGCGAGCACCTTGCCGAATTCCCGCGCGTCGAGGGCGACGATGTCGCCGCTGCGGGTGGGGTCTGCGGTGAGGACCAGCGACGAACCGTTCGCGTCCACGACGGGCAGTTCGCGCCCCGCCTTGGCGAGCCGCGCCGGGTCGGTGTCGCCGAGCACCCAGGACCCGTCGGTCGTGATCCCGATCGGGACGACGTCGTACTGCTCGGGGTCGAGGTTGCTCAGAATACTGCCCGCCGACAGACAGGAGACGGAGTGTTCGTTGCTGCGACCGCCGAAGACGACGGCCACCCGGGTTCGGGGCGTACTCACGGCACAAACCGTACCGGTAAGCCGCGCTGTCTCCCCAGCCGCGTCCCGATCCGCCCGCACGCCCGGCCCGCCGCCCGGGATGTCACAACGAGCCGAGGGCCGCGTGCAGGTCGCTCAGAAGATCGGCGGTGTCTTCGATTCCGCACGACAACCGGATGAAGCCGTCCGGCACGGGATCGCCCCAGCGAGCCCGACGATCCGCAGTGGTGTGGATACCGCCGAAACTCGTCGCCGGGAGAACGAGTTCGGCAGCGTTCACGAACCGATGGACGTCGGGTGCGCTGGGCAGCACGAACGTGACCAAGGGCCCGAATTTCTGCATCTGCGCGGCCGCCACCGGGTGAGCGGGGTCCGAGTCCAGTCCCGGGTATCGCACTCCGGTCACGGCGGGGTGCTCGCTGAGCATCCGGGCGACGGCGAGGGCGTTCGCGCACTGCCGTTCGATCCGCAGCCCCGCCGTTCCGAGACTGCGGTGGGCCAGCCACGTTTCGAACGGCCCGAGCACGGTGCCCGAGTGCAAGCGCTCGCGATCGAGCCGCGGGAGCAGCGCGGCGTCCGAGACCGCCACGTATCCGAACAGAAGATCGCTGTGCCCGCTGAGGGATTTCGTACCGCTGGCGACGACGATGTCCGCCCCGAGAGCGAGTGGGGTCTGCCCGAGCGGAGTGGCGGTGGTGTTGTCGACCAGCAGCAGCGCCCCCGCCGCGCTGCACAACTCGGCGGTGGCCCGTAGATCGACGATGTCGAGGCCGGGGTTCGACGGGGTTTCGGCGAGCACCACCGCCTTGTCTCCGGCACCGGCGAGGATGCTGCGCAGCGTTCCGTCGCCGAACTCGGCAACGGAGAGTTCACGAACCACTGCGCCGTGGCCGGCGAGGAAGTCCTGCGCATAGGCACGCACCTGGTAATAACCGTCGGCGGGCACCACGACGGTCGCACCGGGACGGCTGAACGCTCTCAGCGCGACGGTGATCGCCGACATTCCGGATCCGACGACCCGCGCGGCGACAGCGCCTTCGAGCGTCGCGAGGGCTGTTTCGAGGGCACGCCAGCCGGGGTTGGACGCGCGTGCGTAGGTGTCCACCTCCGCGCTTTCGTCTTCGCCGAGAAGATAGGGCGCGGCGAATACCGGTCCCTGCTGGAGCGGCGAACCCGGCGTGCCTTCGGCGGCAACAGCTTTCACACAACGTGTGGAATCTCCGGTCATGTGCTTATTCCGGCTTGATTCGCCGGCCGAGCAGCAGACCGATCGCGTCGTGCACCGACATCCCCTCGTGGCACACCCGGTGCACCGCGTCGGTGAGGGGCATCTCCACGTCGTAGCTCGCTGCGAGCGCCCGCACCGATGTGCAGGACTTGACGCCTTCGGCGACCTGGCCGTGGGTGGCCTCCTGCGCACTCTCGAGCGACTCTCCTCTGCCGAGGCGTTCACCGAAAGAACGGTTGCGGGACAACGGCGAACTGCATGTCGCGACGAGATCGCCGACTCCCGCGAGGCCGGCGAGGGTGGTGGGCATGGCGCCGAGCGCGACTCCGAGCCTGATGATCTCGGCGAGGCCCCGGGTGATGATGCTCGCAACGGTGTTCTCGCCGAGGCCGACCCCGGCCGCCATGCCGCACGCCAGTGCGATCACGTTCTTGCACGCGCCACCGATCTCACAGCCGATGACGTCGGAGTTGGTGTAGGGGCGGAAATAGCCTGTGGCGCACGATTTCTGGATTTCCAGCGCACGCGTCGAATCGGGGCACGCGATCACCGTTGCGGCAGGCTGCCCCTCCGCGATCTCCGGAGCCAGGTTCGGGCCGGAGAGGACGGCGATGCGGTGCGGGTCGGCTCCCGTGACCTGGCCGATGACCTGGCTCATGCGCATGAGGGTGCCGCTCTCGATCCCCTTCGCGAGGCTGAGCAGGGTGGCGCCGGACCCGATGTCGTCGCGCCACGCCCCCAGGTTGGCGCGCAGGGACTGGCTCGGCACCGCGAGCACCGCGAAGTCGACGCCGTCGAGCGCCACACGATGATCGGTCGTCGCCCTCAAAGACGCGGGGAGCGCGACGCCCGGCAGATAGGCCGGGTTTTCGTGGCGCTCACCGATGGCCTGCGCCACCTCCGCCCGGCGCGCCCAGATCGTCACGTCGGTGCCTGCTTCTGCGAGCACCTTCGCGAAGGCAGTCCCCCACGACCCTGCTCCCAGAACTGCCGCTTTGGTCACAAATCCCCCTCTGTTCCCTCATTCGTTCCGACGCGCTTCCGGCACGCGCGTCACTGCACGCTGTTGCTTTCAGTATCGCCCAGGTGGACGGACGGCACCGCGACCCGCCCTCGCCCGCGACCGGCTGGCACAATCACGCCCATGCCCGCGGTGCACATTCTCGTCCCGGTCAAGGCCCTCGGCCTGGCCAAGTCGAGACTGGCGCATGCCCTCGAACCGGACGCACGCGCCGAACTGGTGCTCGCGATGCTCGAGGACACCCTCGCCGCAGCCCGGAACACCGACGACGCCGTGGTCACCGTGATCACCTCCGACCACCGGGTTGCGGCCGTTGCCCGACGGTCGGGCGCAGCGGTGCTCGCAGATCCCCCGGCCGCGAGCGGTCAGGACCGGCAGGATTCGCTGAACGCGGCCCTGCGATCTGCTGCCGAACACGCCCGGGACGACTCGCCCGGTGTCGATCTCGTCGCGTTGCAGGCAGACCTTCCCTCCTTGCGCCCCCACGAACTGGCCGAGGCACTCGAGGCGGCCCGCGCGACGGGGACCATGATCGTCGCCGACCACACCGGCTCGGGTACCACCGCACTTCTCCACTGCACGTCGCAGCGTCCGCTGCACCCCCGGTTCGGTCCGGACTCCGCGCACCGGCACCTCGAGGCCGGTGCCCTCGCCGTGGAGGCGCACCTGCCCGGCCTGCGACTCGACGTCGACACGATCGACGATCTGGGGGCCGCGGTGCGTCTGGGAGTCGGTGCGGCCACCGCCGCGTTGCTCGACCGGATCGGCTCCGCGCTTCCCTTCCCGTATCCGACCTCCCGCCGGGAGCCTCATACTTCACCGGTTCCTGACACAATGGGACGGTGACCAACGGCGACACCCCCGAGCAGAGCGTCGGCATCGAACAGAGTGCCGGAACCGAGCAAGGTGCCCTCTCCGGCATCACCCGACCGCAGGGACGCGTGGCCACCGCCACCAGCGCCCCACCAGCGGCCATCGACTCCCAGCTGAAGACGAACCGCAACGACGGCCTGCCCCGCGATCGGTACCTCAACCGCGAGTTGAGCTGGCTCGACTTCAATGCCCGGGTACTCGCCTTGGCGGAAGACACTTCTCAGCCGTTGCTCGAGCGCGCCAAGTTCCTCGCGATCTTCGCGTCGAACCTCGACGAGTTCTACATGGTGCGGGTCGCGGGGCTCAAGCGCCGCGCGGAGACCGGACTGTCCGTCCGGTCCGCCGACGGCCTCTCTCCCCGGGCGCAGCTCGCGCTCATCGCGTCGAGCACGCAGGAACTCGCGGGACGGCACGCGCAGGTCTTCCTCGACTCGGTCCTGCCGGCTCTCGAAACCGAGGGTATCTCGATCATCAAATGGGCGGATCTGACCGCCGGCGAACGTGGACGGCTCACGCGGTACTTCGCGGAACAGGTGTTCCCCGTCCTCACGCCGCTCGCCGTCGACCCCGCCCACCCGTTCCCCTACATCAGCGGTTTGAGCCTGAATCTCGCTGTGACGGTGAAGGATTGTGAATCGTCGGGCGAGCATTTCGCGCGAGTCAAGGTGCCCGACAACGTCGATCGTTTCGTCCGGGTCGACCGCGCCGGGTCGCTGCACGGCCTCGCGGCATTCCTGCCGCTCGAAGAGCTCATCGCGGCTCACCTGGACGTGCTGTTCCCGGGCATGGAAATCGTGGAGCACCACGCGTTCCGGGTGACACGCAACGCCGATTTCGAGGTCGAAGAGGACCGCGACGAAGACCTTCTCAAGGCGCTCGAACGGGAACTGGCACGACGACGGTTCGGTTCGCCCGTCCGCCTCGAGGTGTCCGACGACATGACCGAGCACATGCTCGACCTGTTGCTCCGCGAGCTGGATGTAGACCCTGCGGACGTCGTCCAGCTCCCCGGCCTCCTCGACCTGTCGTGCCTGTGGCAGGTCCACGCCGTCGACCGCCCGGATCTGAAGGATGTGCCGTTCGTTCCCGCAACGCATTTCGCCTTCGGGGAGAGGGAGACACCGAAGAGCGTGTTTTCGACGCTGCGCGAGGGGGACGTCCTCGTCCACCATCCGTACGACTCGTTCTCGACGAGCGTTCAGCGGTTCATCGAGCAAGCCGCCGCGGACAGCCAGGTCCTGGCGATCAAGCAGACGCTGTACCGCACCTCCGGTGACTCCCCCATCGTCGACGCACTGGTGACGGCCGCGGAGGCCGGCAAGCAGGTCGTTGCCCTCGTCGAGATCAAGGCGCGTTTCGACGAGCAGGCGAACATCAAGTGGGCGCGAAAACTCGAGCAGGCGGGCGTGCACGTGGTGTACGGCCTGGTGGGACTCAAGACCCACTGCAAGACCTGCCTGGTGGTCCGTCGTGAAGGGTCCACCATCCGCCGCTACTGCCACATCGGCACGGGCAACTACAACCCGAAGACTGCTCGGCTCTACGAGGACGTGGGTCTACTCACCTCGTCGCCGGAGATCGGCGCCGACCTGACCGACCTGTTCAACACCCTCACGGGTTACTCGCGGAAGGCGCAGTACCGCAACCTGCTCGTCGCGCCCCACGGAGTCCGCAGAGGCATCATCGAGCGCATCGACCGGGAGATCGAACACCATGCGGCGGGTCGGCCGACGCGGGTTCGCCTCAAAGCCAATGCCCTCGTCGACGAGCAGGTCATCGACGCCCTCTATCGGGCGTCCTGTGCCGGCGTCCCCGTCGAAATAGTCGTACGCGGCATCTGTGCTCTCAAACCGGGCGTTCCGGGCCTGAGCGAGAACATCACCGTGCGCTCCATCCTCGGCCGGTTCCTCGAGCATTCGCGCATCTTTCACTTCCTCGGCAGCGACGAGTGCTGGATCGGCAGCGCCGACATGATGCACCGCAACCTCGACCGCCGGGTCGAGGTCATGGTGCAGGTGAAAAACCCTCGGCTGGCGCATCAGTTGCAGGACATCTTCGATTCCGCGCTCGATCCGGCCACGCGGTGCTGGACCCTCGAGGCCGACGGCACATGGACGGCTTCCCCCGCGCCGGGCACGGCAGCGCGCGACCACCAGATGGAACTCATGCGCAGCCGCGCATCGTAAGCGGAGGCACCGGTGACCGATTCGTCCGATAAGCCGATGAAGGCCAACATCTTTGCCGCAGGTGCAGTGCTGTGGCGTCCCGCCGGTGGCGACCCCACCCGGCTCGCCGGTGGCGACGTCGAAGTCGCAGTTGTCCACCGGCCCCGATACGACGACTGGTCGTTTCCGAAAGGGAAACTCGACCCCGGGGAGACCGCAGTCGTTGCCGCGGTCCGTGAAATCCGGGAAGAAACCGGATTTCGGCCCGTCCTCGGCCGGCACCTCGGCCGGGTGACTTATCCGGTGCCCGGACACCGGAAACTCAAACGGGTGGACTACTGGGCAGCGAAGCCGGCCGACGGCGAGTTCGTCCCGAACGACGAAGTCGACGAATTGCGTTGGGTGACACCCGAAGCCGCGTTCGACCAGCTGTCGTATCCGATGGACCGCAGCGTGCTCCGGCGTTTCAGGTTGCTGCCCGCCGACACCGGGACGGTAGTGATCGTCCGGCACGCGAAGGCGGGAAGCCGCAAGAAACATCGGGGCGACGACCGAACCCGGCCTCTGGATGCGGCCGGCAAGACACAAGCGGCCGCACTTGTCCCCCAGTTGCGCGCGTTCGGCGGAGACAGCGTCACGTCGGCCGACCGCACGCGGTGCGTCGACACCGTGGCACCGTTCGCCGCGGACATCGGCGTCGAGGTTGCGCTCGAACCCTCGCTGTCGGAAGAGGAATACAACGCAGATCCCCAACTGGGCCGCAAGCGCGCACTCGACATCGTCGCGCGCGGTGGCACCCCGGTGATCTGCAGCCAGGGAAAGGTCATTCCCGATCTTGTCTCGTGGTGGGCTGCCCGGGACGGGATCACGCTCCCACCCGCCCGGAATCGCAAGGCGAGCATGTGGGTGCTCTCGCTGAAGGGCGACCGTCTCCTCGCGGCCGACCACCTCGACAGTCCGCTGCCTTCGAAGCAGTCCTGACCGCTTCGCTCACCCGGGTACGCATCCGGGTGAGCGACGGTCGCAGCATGGCATCCAGACGCCAACGGCGGCTACCGGAGATATCCGGTAGCCGCCGAGTGCCACCCGTCCCGCGCACACGCGAACCGGTGGTGGGCGCCGAACTGTTGCTCGGGCGCCGAATTACTTCTCGGTGCCGAATTACTTCTTGGCGGTCCTGCGGGCCGTGGTCTTCTTGGCCGGAGCCTTCTTCGCCGCCGCAGTGGTCTTCTTGGCCGCGGTGGTGGTCTTCTTGGCCGGGGCCTTCTTCGCTGCGGTGGTGGTCTTCTTCGCCGCGGTGCTCTTGGTCGCGGTGGTGGTCTTCTTGGCCGGGGCCTTCTTTGCCGCGGTCGTGGTCTTCTTCGCCGCGGTGCTCTTGGTCGCGGTGGTGGTCTTCTTGGCCGGAGCCGACTTTGCCGCAGTGGTCTTCTTCGCCGCGGTGGTCTTCTTGGCCGGAGCCGACTTTGCCGCAGTGGTCTTCTTCGCTGCGGTGCTCTTGGCTGCAGTGGACTTGGCTGCGGTCGTCTTCTTGGCCGCGGTCGACTTGGCGGCAGCGGTCTTCTTCGCAGCCTTCTTGGCGGCAGCGGACTTCTTCACTGCAGCAGCCGCACCGCGTTTGACGGCCGGTCCCGTGGCGGGGAGCTTCTGGGTACCGGCGATGACTGCCTTGAACTGCGCACCCGGACGGAAAGCCGGCACCGACGTCGGCTTGACCTTGACAGTCTCACCGGTGCGCGGGTTGCGGGCGACGCGCGCCGCACGGCGACGCTGCTCGAAGACACCGAATCCGGTGATGGTGACGCTCTTCCCGTCGTGCACCGCGCGCACGATCGCGTCCACAATGTGCTCGACGGCCGCCGTGGCGGTGCGCCTGTCCGAACCGAGCTTGTCGGTCAGAACGTCGATCAGCTCTGCCTTGTTCATGATTTCCTCCGCACATCTACGGTCCACCGTCAGACCGACTCCAGTCCACGGTAGACCCGCAAACGGACTAGAGTCTATGTGCCACGCGGATTCTCATGCAAATAAGTCGCAGGTCCCGGCTCGACCGAGGGGTCGAACCGAGACCTGCAGGGGCCTTTTCAGGCTCGGATCACGGGGCCGGAAGAGTCCGTGGTTTCCAAGAAGGCCTTGACTTTTCGTACTCGGAAATGGCTTCTACCTGGCGCAACGTCAACCCGATGTCGTCGAGACCCTCCAGCAGACGCCACCGTGTGTAGTCGTCAATAACGAACGGCACCACGGTCGTTCCGGCGGTCACTGTCCGAGTTTCCAAATTCACATCGAGTTCGAGCCCGGGCTGCTGTTCGATGAGTTTCCAGAGCAATTCGACGTCGTCCTGCTCGACCTGAGCGGCCAGAAGTCCGGCCTTTCCGGCATTGCCGCGGAAGATGTCGGCGAAGCGGGACGAAATCACAACCCGGAATCCGTAATCGGACAAGGCCCACACCGCGTGTTCACGCGAGGAACCGGTGCCGAAATCCGGACCGGCGACGAGAACGCTGCCACGGTCGAACGGCGGGGTGTTGAGAACGAATGCCGGATCGTTACGCCACGCGGCGAACAGTCCGTCTTCGAATCCGGTGCGGGTGACGCGTTTCAGATACACCGCCGGGATGATCTGGTCGGTGTCGACGTTGGACCGGCGCAGGGGAACGCCGATGCCCTTGTGAGTAGTGAAGGCTTCCATCGAAATATCTCCTCGGTCCTGTGCTCTAGTCCAGATCCGCCGGCGCGGAGAGGGTGCCGCGCACCGCTGTTGCGGCCGCGACTGCCGGGGAGACGAGGTGCGTGCGACTGCCCTTGCCCTGACGCCCCTCGAAGTTACGGTTCGACGTGGATGCCGACCGCTCACCCGGCGCAAGCTGATCCGGGTTCATGCCCAGGCACATCGAGCAGCCGGCCTGACGCCATTCCGCCCCTGCGGCCGTGAAGATCTCACCGAGACCTTCTTCCTCCGCCTGGACACGAACACGCATCGAACCGGGCACGACCAGCATTCGCACACCGTCGGCGACTTTTCGTCCGTCGAGCACTTCGGCGACGGCGCGCAGATCCTCGATCCGTCCGTTGGTGCAGGAACCGACGAACACGGTGTCGATCTTGATGTCGCGCAGCGGCATACCGGGTTCGAGGTCCATGTACCGAAGGGCCTTCTCGGCAGCAGACCGTGCGGTCTCCTCCGCGATCTCCTCGGGCACCGGCACCGTGGAGCCGAGCGGTGCACCCTGGCCCGGGTTGGTTCCCCACGTCACGAACGGGGTGAGCGCACTGCCGTCGATGCGGACCTCTGCGTCGAAAACCGCGTCGTCGTCGGTCTTCAGCTGTTCCCACGCTTCCACGGCCGCGTCCCAATCCGCGCCCTTCGGCGCGTGCGGACGACCCTTGATGAACTCGTAGGTGGTGGCGTCGGGAGCGATCATGCCGGCGCGCGCGCCTGCCTCGATCGACATGTTGCAGATCGTCATCCGCGATTCCATGGACAGCTTGCGGATCGCCTCGCCGCGGTATTCCAGGACGTAACCCTGCCCACCGCCGGTACCGATCTCGGCGATGATCGCGAGAATGAGGTCTTTGGAGGTGACGCCGGGCTGCAGTTCGCCGTCGACGGTGATCGCCATGGTCTTGAAAGGCCGCAGCGACAGCGACTGCGTCGCCATGACGTGCTCGACCTCGCTGGTGCCGATACCCATTGCGAGCGCACCGAATGCCCCGTGGGTGGAGGTGTGGCTGTCGCCGCACACCACCGTCATGCCGGGCTGGGTGAGTCCGAGCTGGGGCCCGACCACATGGACGATGCCCTGGTCGAGGTCTCCCATCGGATGCAGCCGGACGCCGAACTCCTCGCAGTTGCGACGCAGCGTCTCGACCTGCGTGCGCGAGATGGGATCGGCGATCGGCTTGTCGATGTCGATCGTCGGAACGTTGTGGTCCTCGGTCGCAATGGTGAGATCGGGACGGCGCAGCGAACGCCCCGCCAGCCGCAGGCCGTCGAAGGCCTGCGGACTCGTCACCTCGTGCACGAGGTGCAGGTCGATGTAGATCAGATCCGGCTCTCGCGCCGAACCTTCTCCTCCACCACGCACGATGACGTGCTGATCCCACACTTTCTCCGCCAGAGTCTTTCCAGCCATCTTCTCCACCTGTCGTACGTGACGAACGCGAGACCGATTCAGGGCTGTCCGGCCCGCGTATGGTGTCGTCCCCGCCTCGTTCCGCATGCGTTATGCTTCCCAGCATGCGAGACGGAGGTATCGACCTATGAGACAGCATAGCGGGATCGGAGTGTTGGACAAAGCGATGACTGTCCTACACGCGGTGGCCGAACAACCGTGCAATCTCAACGAGTTGTGCACCCGCACAGGTTTGCCGCGGGCCACCGCGCACCGTCTCGCAGTCGGTCTCGAAGTACACCGCCTCCTCATGCGCGACGGTGACGGTCAGTGGCGTCCGGGCCCGGGTCTGGCCGAACTCTCCACCGGCGCCGGCGACTCGCTCGCCGAGGCCGCCTCCCTCGTCCTGCCCCGGTTGCGCGAAATCACCGGCGAGAGCGTGCAGTTGTACCGTCGCGAAGGCACCCACCGGGTGTGCGTCGCAGCACTCGAGCCGCCGACGGGACTGCGCGACACAGTCCTTGTCGGTTCGCGTCTGCCGATGACCGCCGGATCAGGCGCCAAAGTTCTGCTCGCGTGGGCCGATACGGCCGTACAGCGCGCGATCCTGCCCGACGCCGCGTTCGGGGAACGCGTCCTCACCGAAGTCCGCCGTCGCGGATGGGCGCAGAGCGCGGCCGAACGCGAACCCGGCGTTGCGTCCGTGGCCGCACCCGTCCGGGACGGTGGCGGTGCTGTCGTCGCGGCGGTCTCGGTGTCCGGACCGATCGACCGCATGGGACGCCGGCCGGGTGCCCGGTGGGCCGCAGACCTTCTCGCCGCCGCCGAGGCGTTGCAGAAAAGACTCTGACGACCCCTGGTGGCGGATGTGCGTGGTATGTCACAGTTCTCGTCATGGGAACCAACCGTCGCGCCGAAATCGCTATGACCGACTCGGAAATCTCCGATTTTCTCCACCACAGCCGTGTGGCGACCCTCGCATCGCTCGGTCCCACGGGCATGCCCCACCTCGTCGCGATGTGGTACGCGGTACTGGACGGCGAGATCTGGTTCGAGACGAAGGCGAAGTCCCAGAAGGTCGTCAATCTCCGGCGCGACAACCGCGTCACCGCACTGGTCGAGGCGGGCGACACGTACGACCAGTTGCGGGGCGTCGCACTCGAGGGCCACGCCGAGATCACCGACGACCACGACACCGTGTTCGCCGTCTGCCGCGACGTGTGGAATCGGTACACCGCTCCCTACACCGAGGAGGCGCGGCCCGCAGTGGAGCAGATGATGGCCAAGCGGGTCGCCGTGCGCGTCGTGCCCGGGCGGGTCCGATCCTGGGATCACCGCAAGCTGGGTCTGCCCGCGATGGAGATCGGCGGGACCACAGCTGCGTACCTCTCCTCGCTCGCACGCTGAACCTCGGCCCCCGATAAATGGGGCGACAGCGCCGTTCCCCCGGCGCTACATTTCGAGGGCATCGGCGAAGGAAGGGGACACCATGACCGACCCGGAGAAGGAACGCCTCAAACAGGAATTCCGTGACGCGCTCGAGCGCAAGAACAAGAATCAGCGCGACGGGCACGGCACCGCGCACCTCGACGCTCAATCCAAGGCTCGCGGACCGAAGGCGACTGCGGACCATCACCGCGAGTTCCGGCGCAAGAGCGTATGAGACGGTCCCGGCACGAAAAAGACCCTCCGAGCGATGCTCGGAGGGTCTTCTTCCTGTACCCCCGATGGGATTCGAACCCACGCTACCGCCGTGAGAGGGCGGCGTCCTAGGCCGCTAGACGACGGGGGCCTGGACTTTCCTTCGACACACCCCGGAAGGCATGCCTGCTTTCAGAGAAGAACACCCACCGATCCGGAGATCGATGGGCCGTTCATGGTACCCCCGATGGGATTCGAACCCACGCTACCGCCGTGAGAGGGCGGCGTCCTAGGCCGCTAGACGACGGGGGCCTGAGAACTTCTTCTCGTTACGCTTCCCGGGGGAAGCTCAGCCAGCTTAGCTGGCCGAGACGTGGCGGGCAAACCACCACATCGCAGCTGGGGTACCAGGACTCGAACCTAGAATGGCTGAACCAGAATCAGCTGTGTTGCCAATTACACCATACCCCAATGGACTGTCCCTTCGGCCTGCGCACTGCGCTCCGGCCTCCGTTCCCGAACCGAGAGAAAGATTAGCACCATCACCGTGCACAACTACAAATCGCCTGGTCAAAGTAGGTAAATCGGCCTCGAACCGGAAGCGCCCCCGTAGCGGAAGCTACGGGGGCGCCCGTCAGTGCCGGCCGATCGGTGGTGGCGCCGATCAGCCGACGACAGCCCGAGCCGCGCGCATGCGGTCCAGGGTGCGCTCGCGTCCGAGCAACTCCATCGACTCGTAGAGCGGCGGGCTGATGTGCGAGCCCGTGACGGCCACCCGCACGGGCGCGAACGCCTTGCGCGGCTTGAGTCCGAGATCGTCGATGAGGGCCGTTTTGAGGGCCTCCTCGATCGCCTCGGTGGACCAGTCGCCCAGACCGTCCAACGCGGTGAGCGCGGCGTCGAGGACCGGTGCCGCCTCCTCCTTGAGGTTCTTCGCGGCAGCCGCCTCGTCCAGAACGAAGTCCGATTCGTCGACGAAGAGGAACTTCAGCAGATCCCACGCGTCGGAGAGCACCACGATGCGCGTCTGGACGAGATCGGCGGCCTTCCTGAACACCGTGTCGTCCACGTCGGCCGCGAGATGACCGTGCTCGACGAGGAACGACTTCAGACGGTTCGAGAAGTCCGCCGGCTCGAGCATCCGGATGTGCTCGGCATTGATCGCGTCGGCCTTCTTCTGGTCGAACCGCGCCGGGTTCGAATTGACCTTGCCGATATCGAAGGCCGCGACCATCTCGTCGAGAGAGAAGATGTCGCGGTCGTCGGCCAGTCCCCAGCCGAGCAGCGCGAGGTAGTTCAGCAATCCCTCCGGGATGAAACCGCGGTCGCGATGGAGGAAGAGGTTGGACTCGGGATCGCGCTTGGAGAGCTTCTTGTTTCCCTGGCCCATGACGAACGGAAGGTGCCCGAACTCGGGCGTGAAGTCGGCTACCCCGATGCGCTGCAGCGCGGCGTACAGGGCGAGCTGACGAGGCGTGGACGACAACAGGTCCTCGCCGCGCAGAACGTGGGTGATCTTCATGAGCGCGTCGTCCACGGGATTGACGAGCGTGTACAGCGGGATGCCGTTACCTCGGGTGAGCGCGAAATCGGGAACGCTACCTGCCTTGAACGTCGTCTCACCGCGGACGAGATCGTGCCATGTGAGGTCCTCGTCGGGCATCCGCAGCCGCACGACGGCCTTGCGTCCCTCGTCGAGGAAAGCCTGCCGCTGCTCGGGTGTCAGGTCACGGTCGTAATTGTCGTAGCCGAGCTTGGGGTCGCGTCCCGCCGCCTTGTGGCGCTCCTCGACTTCCTCCGCGGTCGAGAACGACTCGTAGGCCTCGCCGGCCTCGAGCAGTTTCTCCACGACTCCGATGTGGAGTCCACGACGCTCCGACTGGCGGTACGGCTTGTACGGTCCGCCCACCTCCGGGCCCTCGTCCCATTCGAGGCCCAGCCAGCGCAACGCGTCGAGGATCGCCTGGTACGACTCCTCGCTGTCCCGGGCAGCGTCGGTGTCTTCGATGCGGAACACGAACGTGCCGCCGTGGTGACGCGCGAAGGCCCAGTTGAACAGGGCGGTACGCACGAGACCCACGTGCGGGGTTCCGGTCGGGGACGGACAGAAACGGACACGTACTTCGCTGCTGGTCATGACTCGCTCAGGGTTGAGGATCGACGGGGAGACCCTCCCAGGCTATCCCCTGACCGCCGCCCGGGAAGCGGAGACCGCCCGGTCAGGCACCCTTGGCGACGACCGGATTGGTCAGTGTTCCGATCTTCTCGACGGTGACGGAAACGGTGTCGCCCGGGACGATCGGTCCGACGCCCTCGGGGGTGCCGGTGAGAATGACGTCGCCCGGAAGCAGGGTCATGACCGCCGACACCCATTCGATGAGCTTCGGAATGTCGTGGACCATCAGAGAAGTCCGGCTCCGCTGACGCTGCTGCCCGTCGACCTCCGCCGTGATCTCGAGATCCGAGGGGTCGAGGTCGGTCTCGATCCACGGCCCCAGCGGGCAGAACGTGTCGTGCCCCTTGGCTCGCGTCCACTGTCCGTCGGCCGCCTGGTGGTCGCGGGCCGAGACGTCGTTCGCGACGGTGTATCCGAGGATCGCCTCACGCGCCTTCGCTGCCGGTACGTCCTTGCACGGCCTGCCGATCACGACGGCCAGCTCGGCCTCGTGGTGCACGACAGAAGCATTGCGAGGAATGACGATCGGGGCACCCGGCCCGACGATCGAGGTGTTCGGCTTGAGGAAGATCACCGGCTCCTCGGGGACCTCGTTCCCCGATTCCGCGGCGTGCGCAGCGTAATTGCGGCCGACGGCAATCACCTTGCTGGCGAGGATGGGAGCGAGCAACCGGACATCGGCGAGCGGCCAGCTACGCCCGGTGAAGGTGGGTGTACCGAAGGGGTGCTCGGCGATCTCCTTCGCGGTCGCGGACTCGCCCTCCCCCTCGATGCTGACGAAAGCGACACCGTCCGGACTGGCAATTCGACCAAGGCGCATGCGGGAAGTCTAACGGGGCGGTCGCCACCTCCGATCGACGCGGCGTCGGCCGCCGTATAAAGTGAGCCCACAATTTCAAGATACGGGATCATTATCCTAGATAGTGGGAAACGATGGACGCGGGAGAAATCGGGGCACGGCGCTGGCTCATCCTGGCCGTCGGCGTGCTGGCACAGGCGGCGCAAGCCACGATCGTCAACGGAGTGGCGTTCCTCATCCCCTCGCTCCATACCGAGGCGGGGCTGTCGCTCGCGCAGGCCGGAACCCTTGCGGGCGCACCACTGTTCGGCGGCGTCTTCACTCTCGTGATGTGGGGCGCGATCTCGGATCGATTCGGCGAGCGGTTCGCGTTGACGGCCGGACTGGGACTCGCGTCGGCGGCAACGGCCGCAGCTACGCTCACCACCTCGATTCCCGCGCTGGGCATACTGCTCGTGCTCGCCGGCGCCGGCGCCGTCAGCGCGAACGCCGCGAGCGGGCGCGTCGTCGTCGGGTGGTTCGCGCCCCGCCAACGCGGACTGGCAATGGGAATCCGTCAGATGTCGGTGCCGCTCGGCGTCGCAGCGGGAGCACTCGTCATTCCCCCTGTCGCGGCGCACCACGGCGTTGCCTGGGCACTGGCCTTTCCGGCCCTCGCCTGCGGAATCGCGGCACTCGCATGCGTGCTCGGGATCCTGGACCCGCCCCGGCCCGACCGAGCGGAGGCGCAACGCACGGGAATGCTCGCGAATCCGTACCGGAGTTCGTGGACTCTCGCGCGCATCCACGCGGCTTCGATCCTGCTGGTGGTGCCGCAGTACGTCGTGTGGACCTATTCACTCGTGTGGCTGATCACCGATCGAGCATGGGACGAAACCGGTGCCGGTCTGCTGATCACGGTGGCCCAGATCCTTGCCGCTCTCGGCCGTGTCGCCGCCGGGAGCTGGTCCGACCGGGTGGGCAGCAGACTGGGTCCGATGCGACTCGTCGCCGTATCGGTGGTCCTGGCGATGGTCGCACTGGCCGCGACATCCCTGTCCGGGTCGGTGGCAGCGGTCGTCGTCCTGCTCGTCGCCTCCGTGCTGACCTCGGCCCCGAACGGGCTGGCGTTCACGGCCGTTGCGGAGATCGCGGGGCCGTACTGGGGAGGACGAGCGCTCGGCGTCCAGAACACCGGGCAATTCGTCGCGGCGGCTGCGGTGGGGCCGGTGTTCGGCGCGCTCATCGCCGTGGTCGGGTTCCCGGCGGCATTCGCGATCGCAGCGGTCGCACCGGCAGCCGCCGCACCGGTGATTCCGAAAAGCTGACCGGCGTGCTGGTTCCGGCTACCGAGGCAACCGGAACCAGCACCGCGTCAGAGTGCTGCGGCGATACGGTCGCCGACTTCGGTCGTGACGATCGGTCCCGATCCCCGCGACGCGAGATCCGCTTCCACGGCCTGCTCCACGCGGGCGGCATCCTCGTCGCGCCCGAGATGACGCAGCAGCAACGCAGTCGACAAGATCGCCGCCGTCGGGTCCGCGATGCCCTTGCCCGCGATGTCGGGAGCCGAGCCGTGTACCGGTTCGAACATCGACGGATTCGTGCCGGAGGCGTCGATGTTGCCGCTGGCCGCCAAACCGATACCGCCGGTGACCGCACCCGCCAGGTCCGTGATGATGTCGCCGAACAGATTGTCGGTGACGATCACATCGAACCGCGACGGATCGTCGACCATGTAGATCGTCGCCGCGTCGATGTGGCAGTAGGCGGTCTCGACGTCGGGGTACTCGCGGCCCACGGTCTCGATCGCGCGGGTCCAGATCGCGCCCGCGTTCGACAGCACGTTGGTCTTGTGGATGAGCGTGAGGTGCTTACGACGGGTCTGCGCCAGCGCGAACGCGTACCGCACGACGCGCTCCGCGCCGAACCAGGTGTTGATCGACACCTCGGTGGCGATCTCGTGCGGTGTGCCGACCCGGATCGCTCCGCCGTTGCCCGTGTACGGGCCCTCGGTGCCTTCACGCACGACCACGAAGTCGATGTCGGGGTTCTTCGCCAGCGGCGACACCGAACCCGGATGCAGCCGCGAAGGACGCAGGTTCACGTGGTGGTCGAGAGCGAACCGCATGTTGAGCAACAGGCCACGCTCGAGCACGCCGGGCTTGACCGACGGATCCCCGATGGCGCCGAGCAGGATTGCGTCGTGTTCACGGATCGCCTCGAGATCCGCGTCCGGCAGCAGTTCACCGGTGGCGTTGTATCGCTTTGCGCCCAGGTCGTATTCGGTGGTCTCGAGGTCCGGGACCAAGGCGCGCAACACCTTCAGCGCCTCGGCTGTGACCTCGACACCGATTCCGTCACCGGGGATGACTGCGAGTTTCATTGGGTTGGTGCTCACTTCCTGTGCGACGGTGGCCGCGACCGTGCTGAGACGGTCGCGGCCACCGGACGATGCTGGGCCCGAGGGCGCCCGTAGACGCCCCGGAAACGATCAGGACAGGTCGACCTGCGCGACGCGTGCGTCGAGCTGCTCGACGATCTGCGCGACCTCGGCGTCACCCACGACGCGGTTCACGCGCAGGATGACGGTCGCGCCCGGGCCTTCGGCATCCTGGCTCAGTGCGGCGGCCTGAATGTCGATACCGGCGTTACCGAGAACGGTGCCGAGTGTTCCGAGGACACCCGGGCGATCCTGGTAGTGCACGATGAAGTTGTGGCCCTCGGCACGCAGGTCGAAGCTGCGTCCGTTGATGTTGACGATCTTCTCGACCTGCTGCAGGCCGGTGAGCGCACCCGCGACCTGCGTGACGTGACCGTCGGCGGCCACGGCGCGCACCTCGACGGCACTGCGGTGGGTCTGCGCCTCGCTGACCTTCTCGACCTCGACGGTCACGCCGCGCTGCTCGGCGAGCTGCGGTGCGTTGACGAAGGTGACGGGCTCGTCGCTGCTGGCCGAGAACAGGCCCCGCAGCGCAGCGAGTCCGAGGATCTCGACGTTCTCGGACGAGAGTTCGCCGCTCGCGACGACCTGCACGTTCTGGACTGCCTCGGGCGAGAGGGTGCCGGCGAGCAGGCCGAGCTTGCGGACCAGTTCCAGCCACGGCGCGACCTCTTCGCCGACCGGGCCACCGGAGACGTTCACGGCGTCCGGCACGAACTCGCCGGCGAGTGCGAGCAGCACGCTCTTCGCGACGTCGGTGCCCGCCCGGTCCTGGGCCTCGGAGGTGGATGCCCCGAGGTGGGGGGTGACGACCACGTTGTCGAGATCGAACAGCGGCGAATCGGTGCACGGCTCGGAGTTGAAGACGTCGAGCCCCGCGGCGCGGACCTTGCCGGAGACGAGCGCGTCGTACAGTGCGCCTTCGTCGATGAGACCGCCGCGAGCGGCGTTGACGATGATCACGCCGTCCTTGGTCTTGGCAAGACGCTCCGCGTTGAGCAGACCGGCGGTTTCCTTGGTCTTGGGCAGGTGCACGGAGATGAAGTCGGCCCGCGCGACGAGTTCGTCGATGTCGACCAGTTCGATCCCCAGCTGTGCCGCACGCGCTGCGGGCAGGTACGGGTCGTACGCGATGATGTCGGTCTCGAACGCGGCGAGGCGCTGCGCGAAGAGCTGACCGATCCGGCCGAGGCCGACGACGCCGACGGTCTTGCCGAGGATCTCGGTGCCGTTGAAGCTCGAGCGCTTCCAGGTCTTCTCGCGCAGCGTGCGGTCGGCGGCCGGGATCTGGCGCGCGGTCGAGAGCAGCAGCGCGACAGCGTGCTCAGCGGCCGAGTGGATGTTGGACGTCGGAGCGTTGACGACCATCACGCCGCGCTCGGTGGCGGCGGCGATGTCGACGTTGTCGAGACCCACACCTGCGCGGCCGACGATCTTCAGGTTGGTCGCGGCGGCGAGCACCTCTGCGTCGACAGTCGTTGCGGACCGGACGAGCAGCGCATGCGCGTCGGGCACGGCGGCGAGCAGCGCCGGGCGGTCCGGGCCGTCCACCCAGCGCACCTCGACACCGTCACCGAGCGCATCGACGGTCGATTGCGCAAGCTTGTCGGCGATCAGGACTACTGGACGGCCATTCTGGCTCACGTGTGGACTCCCTGTGTCGTGAATGTGTGGGTGGTCGGCGGCGCCGACGCCTGTCGGAAGGCGCGTTCACCCGCGACCGCACACAGTTTAGTGCCCCTGCCCCCACTACGGACCCACCGGGATCGCCCACCGGGGTACACCGGAGCGGGGTGGAGTCCCCCCACGCGATCCTGAGCCCGACCGATAGCCGGTCGAAAGAGGTCGCGGATACCTCAGTGCCGCCGCCGCAGATGCCTGGCGCCCGGCACCGGGCGCGGCCTCCGCCGTGCACTCCGTCCGGTGGTTCCCGTCGGCGAAATGTCCGGACGCGCACGAATTGTCCGCTGCGTGATACCGGTGTCGTGCCGGTGCCGGAAGGCGATCACGGCGGCACGAGTCGTGGGATAGAACCGTTCCCGGTGGAAACGGTTCGCCGATTGCATGCGCAGCAGCTTGTCCCTCTCCTGGCCCTCCAATCCCGCGAAAACGAGTCGAATTCCGTTGTGGGACAAGTATTCATCGAGCCGCTCGATCTCTTCGACCGACGTCGTGTCGAGATCGGTGATCGGCTGCGCCACGAGGATCACCCACTCCACCCGATCCGATCGCTCCTGTACGAGTGCGCGCACATATCCCGTGAGAATCGAGCCGTTCGCGAAGAACAGCGGTGCGTCGAACCGTGCCAGGAGGAGCCCTCTGATCCGGTGGCCTTCGGGATGGCGCTCCCTGTCGTGATATCCGGCGATTCCGGGGACTTCGACGAGTTCGGCGCGGTGAGGCCGCCAGGCCTGGATCACCAACGCCATCAGCGACAGCGCGATCGCGATCAGTACGCCTCGCAGCACGCCCGCGAGGATGACAGCGACGGATGCCGCTATACACAAACCGAATTCGATCTTGGCCACCTGCCACAGATGCCTGACCTTGGCGAGTTTGAACTGCGCGCTCGCAGCGACGATGACGACGGCGCTGAGCGCAGAACGCGGAAGGTTGCCCGTCGCGCCGGGTGCGAGCAGGAGGAAGGCAAGGACCGTCAGTGCTCCCACCACTCCGGCGAGTTGTGTGTGCGCGCCCGCGCGTTGGACGACAGGCGTGCGGCTTCCGCTACCGCACACCGGGAACCCGCCTGTGACACCGGCCGCGAGGTTCGCGACGCCGAGCGCCCGCATCTCGGAGCTTCCGTTCACGTCCTCACCGCGCTCGGACGAGAAAGCGCGGGACACGACGGAGGTGTCGGCGAAACCGATGATGGCGATCGCGACAGCGGGGCCGAGCAGGGTCGCGACGTCGCTCCACGCGAGCCCGCCGAGGGCCGGGCCCGGGAGCCCCGACGGGAGCGCGCCCACCGTCTCGAGTTTGTCGCCCAGCCCGAAAGCGGCTGTCACCCCGGTGGCCACGACGACCCCGACGAGGATGCCCGGAGCTCGTGGCCACAGCACCTGCATCACCACGATCAGGATCAGGGTAGCGCCGCCGAGGAGGAAGGCGAGCGATCCGAGCGCACCCCCGCGCACCGCGTCCGCAGCATTCCTGAGGTTCGTGAAAAGGTCGGCCGGCCGGGTATTCGCACCGAGTAGGTGCGGGACCTCGCTCGCGATCACGATCAGAGCGATAGCGTTGAGAAATCCGACCCTGATGGGGTTGGACAGCAGTTCTGTGATGAATCCGAGGCGCAGAATCCCGCTGAACAACAGCAGAATTCCGACTATCAGGGCGAGCAGACCGGCTAGCGCCACGGCGCGGGAGGGATCTCCTGCCGCGGCGAGGGGAACGACCGCCGCCGCGATCAGCGGTGCCAGGGCGGAAGACGGAACGACCACGAGGATGCGCGACGGACCGACGAGCGCGTACACCAGCATCGGCACGATCGTGGCGTACATGCCCATGTGGGCAGGCAGTCCCGCAGCTGCCGCATATCCCATGCCGGTGGGCACGAGCAGTGCGCTGACCACCAAACCCGCAGTGATGTCGGTCCGCAGCCATCCGCGCTGGTACCTGCGTGCCGTGGCGATGCCGGGAATCCGGCTGGCGGCGGCCGAGAGCGACATTGGGCAAGTATGGTCCGCCGGTGCGGTCCGCGTCCGGCGCGTGACGATATTCGTCTCGGCACGCACCGACCGCCGGGGGCCGCACCGGAACGACGGCAGCCCGCCACCCTTTCGGGGTGGCGGGCTGCCGTCGTGGCGAAATGGAAACGACTATGCAGTCTCGGTGATCGGACGATCGACCCAGCTCATCAGGTCGCGCAGTTGCTTGCCGACGACCTCGATGCCGTGCTCGGCGTTCTCCTTGCGGAGACCCTCGAGCTCCTTGTTGCCGTTCTCGACGTTGGCGACGAGTCGCTTGACGAAGGTGCCGTCCTGGATGTCCTTGAGGATGTCCTTCATGCGCTCCTTGGTGCCGGCGTCGATGACGCGCGGACCCGAGAGGTAGCCGCCGAACTCGGCGGTGTCGGACACCGAGTAGTTCATGCGGGCGATGCCACCCTCGTACATGAGGTCGACGATGAGCTTGAGCTCGTGGAGGCACTCGAAGTAGGCCATCTCGGGCGAGTAGCCCGCCTCTACGAGGACGTCGAAACCGGTCTTGACCAGTTCTTCGGTGCCGCCGCACAGCACGGCCTGCTCGCCGAAGAGGTCGGTCTCGGTCTCTTCTTTGAAGGTCGTCTTGATGACGCCCGCGCGGGTGCCACCGATGGCCTTCGCGTAGGACAGGGCCAGGCTCTCGCCCTCACCCTTGGGATCCTGGTGGACCGCGATGAGTGCCGGGACGCCCTTGCCGTCGACGAACTGACGACGCACCAGGTGGCCGGGGCCCTTGGGGGCGACCATGCCGACGGTGACGTTCTCCGGAGCCTTGATGAGCCCGAAGTGGATGTTCAGACCGTGGCCGAAGAACAGCGCGTTGCCGTCCTCGAGGTTGGGCTCGATGTCGTTCGTGAAGATCGACGCCTGGGCGGTGTCGGGGGCGAGCAGCATGATGACGTCGGCCCATGCGGAAACCTCGGCCGGGGTACCGACGGTCAGGCCGGCCTCTTCTGCCTTGGCCCGCGACTTCGAGCCTTCCTTCAGCCCGATGCGCACGTCGACACCGGAATCACGCAGGCTCAGGGAGTGTGCGTGCCCCTGGCTGCCGTAACCGATCACAGCGACCTTGCGGCCCTGGATGATCGACAGATCGGCATTGTCGTCGTAGAAAAGCTCGACTGCCACAGTTCCTACCTCTTTCAGCAAATGGGTGTGTTCAGGCTAACGGGTGGCCGTGATGGACTTGGGACCGCGTCCGACGGCAACGACGCCGGACTGAACGATCTCTCGGATCCCGTACGGCTCGAGCATGCGAAGAAGCGCATCCAGCTTGGACCGGGTGCCGGTGGCCTCGATCGTGAGCGACTCCGGCGACACGTCGATCACCTTGGCGCGGAAGAGATTCACGGTTTCGATGACCTGGGTGCGAACGCTCGCGTCCGCGCGCACCTTGATGAGCAGAAGTTCGCGGGCGACGGACGCCTCGTCCTCCTGCTCGACGATCTTGATGACGTTGACGAGCTTGTTGAGCTGCTTGGTGACCTGCTCGAGAGGAAACGCATCGACGGTGACGACGATGGTCATACGCGAGATCTCCGGAATCTCGGTGCCACCGACCGCAAGCGATTCGATGTTGAAGCCGCGCCGCGAGAACAGCGATGCGACTCGGGCCAGCACGCCCGGCTTGTCCTCGACGAGGACACTGAGGGTGTGGCTCGTGCTCACTTGGCTTCCTCCTCGGCTGCAGCCTGACGGCCGCGTGCTTGATCACGTTCGATGACCGCGTCGACGACGGTGGCGTCGTCCGCGGCAGTGTCCTCGTCGAACAAGGGACGGATGTCCCGGGCAGCCATGATCTCGTCGTTACCGGTACCGGCGGCGACCATCGGCCACACCTGGGCGTCCTTGCCGACGATGAAGTCGATGACGACCGGGCGATCGTTGATCTCCTGGGCGCGACGGATCGCAGGCTCGACGTCCTCTTCCCGTTCGACCCGGATACCGACGCAACCGAGCGCCTCGGCGAGCTTCACGAAGTCCGGGATACGCAGCGAATGCGTGGACAGATCGGTGTTCGAGTACCGCTGCTCGTAGAACAGCGTCTGCCACTGGCGGACCATGCCGAGGTTGCCGTTGTTGATCAGGGCAACCTTGATCGGAACACCCTCGACGGCGCACGTCGCCAGTTCCTGGTTGGTCATCTGGAAGCAGCCGTCGCCGTCGATGGCCCACACCTCGGTGTCCGGGCGGCCCATCTTGGCGCCCATCGCAGCGGGCACCGCGTAGCCCATCGTGCCGAGTCCACCGGAGTTGAGCCACGTCCGCGGCTTCTCGTAGTCGATGAACTGCGCCGCCCACATCTGGTGCTGCCCCACGCCCGCGCAGTAGATCGCGTCCGGTCCGGCGAGCTTGCCGACAGCCTGGATCACGAACTGCGGCGACAGGGAGTCGTCGGACGGGCGGTCGTAGCTCAGCGGGTAGGTGCGACGGATGTCGTCCAGGTACGCCCACCATGCCGTGTAGTCGAGCGTGGTGTTGGTGGCGAGATGCGCGCGCATCGCCTCGATGAGCTCGACGAGAACCTCTTTGCAGTCACCGACGATCGGGACGTGCGCGTGACGGTTCTTGCCGATCTCGGCGGGATCGATGTCGGCGTGGATCACCTTCGCGTCGGGCGCGAAGGAGTCGAGCTGACCGGTGACACGGTCGTCGAAGCGGGCGCCGAGAGTGATGAGCAGGTCGCTCTTCTGCAGCGCCGCCACGGCCGCGACATTGCCGTGCATGCCGGGCATTCCGCAGTGCAGCGTGTGGGTGTCGGGGAACGCACCGCGCGCCATGAGCGTCGTGACGACCGGAATCCCGGTCAGTTCGGCGAGTTCGAGCAGTTCGGCCGAAGCCTCTGCCTTGATGACGCCGCCACCGACGTAGAGCACCGGCTTACGCGAATCGGCGATCAGACGTGCCGCCTCGCGGACCTGCTTGCCGTGCGGCTTGGTGACGGGCCGGTAGCCGGGCAGGTGCATCTCCGGTGGCCAGCTGAAGGTGGTCTGGGCCTGCAGGATGTCCTTCGGGATGTCGACGAGGACCGCACCGGGTCGACCCGACGACGCGAGGTAGAACGCCTCCGCGAGCACGCGAGGGATGTCGGCGCCGTCGGTGACCAGGAAGTTGTGCTTGGTGATGGGCATCGTGATGCCGGAGATGTCGGCTTCCTGGAATGCATCCGTACCGATGAGGGGGCGCCCGACCTGCCCGGTGATCGCGACGAGCGGCACGGAGTCCATCTGCGCGTCCGCGAGCGGTGTGACGAGGTTGGTCGCGCCGGGTCCGGACGTCGCCATGCACACGCCGACCTTGCCGGTCGCCTGCGCGTATCCGGTGGCAGCGTGGCCCGCGCCCTGCTCGTGCCGGACGAGGACGTGCCGCACCCGCTTCGAATCGAAAATGGGGTCGTAGACAGGGAGGATCGCGCCGCCGGGAATGCCGAAGACCGTATCCACGTCGAGCTCTTCGAGGGCTCGGACTACCGACTGTGCGCCGGTGACGCGCTCGGGCGCGACCTGGCGTCGGGTGGCGGGCTGCGCCGCGGCAGCGGCGGCGGCTGGGGTTCCGGCCCCCGGCTTCCGCGGCGAGGGATGAGGCCGTGCGGTTGGTGCGCTCACTGCAATTCCTCTGATTCTGGCTCCGGGCAACAAAAAACCCTCGTCAGCGTTGTGCTGTACGAGGGTGGCGCGTCGTGGGCGAGTTGCAGAATGCGGCTCAGGCGACGACGCGCCGGCCGATTACGAGCAACCCATTCTGATTCACGCGCTTGACGGTAGGCGCGTGGTGGGGAGACAGTCAACTTGGTGTGGTTACTGTCCCAGAATGTGAGATGCCGCGGCTGCAGTGACAAGATGTAGAGGTGTCATCTTCACAGCAGCCCGTGCCACCTCCCCCATCATCCCACATGCCGGATTCGACGACGCAGGTCATCCAGATTTCGCGCCTGTCGTTCCTCGCGTGCGGGCTTCTGTTCCTTGCGCTGGCCTCTCCCGCCCTCGCGTGGCCCGAAGCTTTCGCGTGGACCCTCGTGATCCCGTTCCTCGTCGCCGCGTGGGTGGTCCGCGTGCGCACCGTCGTCGGCCCCGACGGAGTTGTCGCTCGCTCGACCTTCTCCACCACGACGATCCCGTGGGAGTCCCTGAAGGGCATCCGCTTCCCCAAGCGCGGCTGGGCCCGCGCGACGCTCACCGACGACTCCGAGGTTCCGTTGCCGGTCGTCACCTTCGGACGCCTGCCGCAACTCGCCGAAGCCAGCGGAGGCCGCATCACCGACCCGTACGCAGCCGCCGACGACGCGCGCGCAGCCGAAGCGGCCGCTGCCGAACGCTCACCGGCGAAGGACGACACGACATCCGGCACACGCGACGAGGTGAGCGAACCCGACTCGGATACCGAGACGAAATAGCACACGAGTAAATTCGACTGTGCCGCCACCCGGAACAGGCCCCAGCCACGGCGACCGGATGCGGTCCGCCGCTTGCGCACAACCCGTCAAGGAAGTCAGCCATGCCCCCGTTGAGGTCACGCACCACCACCGTCGGACGTAATGCAGCCGGCGCGCGCTCACTGTGGCGCGCCACCGGATTGACCGATTCCGACTTCGGCAAGCCGATCGTCGCCATCGCGAACTCGTACACGCAATTCGTTCCCGGCCACGTCCACCTCAAGGATGTCGGCGAGATCGTCGCCAAGGCCGTCAAGGCAGCCGGCGGCGTGGCACGCGAGTTCCACACCATCGCGGTCGACGACGGTATCGCGATGGGCCACGGCGGAATGCTGTACTCGCTGCCGAGCCGCGAAATCATCGCGGACTCCGTGGAATACATGGTCAACGCACATACCGCCGACGCGCTGGTGTGCATCTCGAACTGCGACAAGATCACGCCGGGCATGCTCAATGCCGCGATGCGCCTGAACATCCCGACCGTGTTCGTCTCCGGTGGGCCGATGGAAGCAGGCAAGGCGGTCGTCGTCGGGGGCGTCGCACAGGCACCCACCGACCTCATCACCGCGATCTCCGCGTCGGCCAACGACTCGGTGAGCGAGGAAGGTCTCGACGAGGTCGAGCGCAGCGCGTGCCCGACCTGCGGATCGTGCTCGGGCATGTTCACCGCCAACTCGATGAACTGCCTCACCGAAGCACTGGGCCTTGCCCTCCCGGGCAACGGCTCGACCCTGGCGACGCACTCCGCACGACGCGCACTGTTCGAGCGGGCCGGAACCACCGTCGTCGAGGCGGCGCTGCGCTACTACCGCGACGGCGACGAGTCCGTGCTGCCGCGAAACATCGCCACTCCCGCCGCCTTCCGTAACGCGATGGCGCTCGACGTCGCGATGGGCGGGTCGACCAACACGGTGCTGCACACGCTTGCCGCCGCCCAGGAAGGCGAGGTCGACTTCGACCTCGAGACGATCGACGCCATCAGCCGCAAGGTGCCGTGCCTGTCGAAGGTCTCCCCGAACTCCGACTACCACATGGAGGACGTGCACCGGGCCGGTGGCATCCCCGCACTGCTCGGCGAATTGCGACGCGGCGGACTGCTGGAAACCGATGTGTCGACGGTGCACACCAAGAGCTTCGACGAGTGGCTCGACACCTGGGACATCCGCTCCGGAAAAGCATCCGACGAAGCACTCGAGTTGTTCCACGCCGCCCCGGGCGGTGTGCGCACCACCGAGCCCTTCTCCACCGACAACAGGTGGTCCTCGCTCGACACCGACGCGGCCGGCGGATGCATCCGCGACGTCGAACATGCGTACACCGTCGAAGGCGGACTCGTCGTGCTGCGCGGCAACGTCGCCCTCGACGGCGCGATCCTCAAGACCGCGGGTATCGAGGAGGACCTGTTCTCCTTCCAGGGGCCTGCGCTCGTGGTCGAGTCCCAGGAGGAAGCGGTCTCGGCGATCCTGCAGAAGCGGATCAAGCCCGGCGACGTGATGGTCGTCCGCTACGAAGGCCCCAAGGGCGGACCCGGAATGCAGGAGATGCTGCATCCCACCGCCTTCCTCAAGGGCGCCGGCCTGGGCAAGGTGTGTGCACTGATCACCGACGGCCGGTTCTCCGGTGGCACGTCGGGGCTGTCGATCGGGCACATCTCCCCCGAAGCGGCCGCCGGCGGCACGATCGGTCTGGTCGAGACCGGTGACCAGATCCGCATCGACGTCGCGACCCGCACGCTCGAGGTGCTGGTGTCCGACGAGGAACTCGCCACCCGTCGCGCCAAGATGGAGGCGTCGGAGAAGCCCTGGCAGCCGGTCGATCGTCAGCGCACAGTCACCACCGCGCTGCGCGCGTATGCCGCGCTGGCCACCTCCGCCGACAAGGGCGCGGTTCGCTACGTGCCCTGATCACGGGCACGAACGAGACGACGGCGGGGGCCGCACACATGTGTGCGGCCCCCGCCGTTTTCCGTGGTCTCAGCGGCCGAACAGCCACAGACAGACACCCGCCGCGACGCCGAGCAGCAACGCGACGAACGATCCGAGGAAGGGACGTGTCGCCCACTTGCGCGGGCCGTCGGCCGCGATCCTGCCGGGACCGGTGAGCGTGAGCGCCACCGCCGCTGCGGCGAGGAGAACCTCGTACTCGAAGCCGGAGCGGTCGGACGCGAAGTACTGCACGCCCGGCTCGAGGTCGTGCTTGAACAACACGGCGTTGATCATGATCGCGACCACCGCCGCCGCGGCAAGAGGTGTCAGCAGACCGAGCACGAGCAGCGCACCGGCCGCCGTCTCGCCGACCGCGCCGACGATCGCAAGCACCCGGGGCTGCTGATATCCGGCCTCGCGCAGCAGTTCCTCGAAACCGTCGAGTCCGGGCCCGCCCCACAACCCGACCAGTTTCTGCAGGCCGTGGGCGATCAGGGTTCCACCGACCGCGAGTCGCAGAATCAGCAACCCGAGATCGAGGGTGCCGCGTCGAACCTTGACCGGATGCTGCTCGACGGTCGTGGACGCGGGATCCGCCACGTAGCCACCGGCGGTGCCGGGCCGGTACATCTGCTCGGTGGGCGCCGCGTGGGCACCGCTACCGAACGACGATCCGTCGAGGTCGAGGTCGTCCTCGGACTCCAGCCGGGAGGCACGAGTGCGCCGCATCTGGAGTGTCGGCTCGTCGAAAGGACTCGATCCTGTTTCCGGCGATCGGCCGGTTTCCTTGTCGGTCACGCCACCAGGGTAGGACTCCGGGCGCCCGAGCACCCGGCATCCGGAGGCGACACGCGGCGTGCCGGTAACGTTTGCGCTATGACGTGGGGCAGGCAGTCGACAGGTTCGCGCGGTGTTCGGACGGCGGCGGTGGCACTGGCCGTCGGGGTTCTCGCGCTGTCGTCCTGCGCGAGGTTCGACGATGCGGCATCGACACCGTTCACCCCCGAACCGACCTTCGATTCCGGTCCCGGTTTCGGGCCGCAGGACCCCACGACGACCACGACGACGCCGAACGCCTCCGCCGTGCCCCCGGGGCCGTGTGAAGATCCCGATCCGGCAGTGGTCGCGACCTGTCTCGACACGACCGGCGGGCTGGTGACCCTGCCCGGCGGTGGTGCCGCACTCGTGACGGAACGACGGACCGGACGAATCCTCCAGGTCGCGCCCGACACCGAGCCCGTGGAAATCGCCACCGTCCCCGTCGACGCTTCGGGTGACGGCGGCCTGCTCGATGTGGCGCTGTCCCCCACCTTCGACGAAGACCGGTTGCTCTACGCCTACATCACCACCCCCACCGACAACCGGGTCGTGCGGGTCGCGGCCGGCGACACCCCGAAGGATGTGCTGACCGGCATACCCCGCGGCGCGACGGGAAACGGTGGCGCCATCGAATTCACGTCCGCCACGGAGATGGTCGTCCTCACCGGAAATGCGGGAAACGGCTCCGCGGCAACCGATCCCGCTTCTCTGGCCGGGAAACTGCTCGAGTTTCCGCTTCCGGCGCCGGGCACCGCACCGGTGCCCACCGTGGTGCTCTCGGGCATCGGCACGGCCGGTGACGTGTGCCGCGACCCGGGCGGCAATCTGTGGGTGACGGACCGGACCGAACTCGAAGATCGTCTCCAGCGCATCGGCGCGGACGGCTCCGTCGGTGCGGGCCCGGCATGGACTTGGCCCGAGCGGCCCGGCGTGGCGGGATGCGCCGCGTCGCCGGACGGTATCGCGGTAGCGCTGACCGGCGGGAAAGCGGTCGCCGTGGTGGCGATCGATCCGGGATCGGGTGCGGTCACCGCCGCGCCGGTCCTCACCGTTCAGGATCGCTACGGCCTGCTTCGCGGGGCGGCGTCGTCCCCGGACGGTCTGCTCTGGATCTCGACGGTCAACAAGTCCGGCGGTGAACCCGGACCGAACGACGACCGCGTCGTGCGCATCCAGTTCCCCGCGGGCGGCGGCGGCTTCGACTGAGGTCCGGCCCGCCCGGGCAGAGACTGCGGTCCGGGAAACGTTCGTGCAGACACCACCGCGGCCGGCCCGGAACGGGCTCGGCCGCGGTGGTGTTCAGCAGGACGTCAGCTACAGGCAGCGATAACGAGTTCCTTGACGCGGGCGGGGTCGGCCTGTCCGCGTGTCGCCTTCATGACGTCGCCGACGATCTTGCCCGCGGCCTGGACCTTGCCGGAGCGGATCTTCTCGGCGATATCCGGGTTCGCGGCGAGCGCCTCGTCGACGGCAGCCTGCAGCTTGCTGTCGTCACGCACCACGACGAGTTCGGGATGCGCCTCGAGGATCTGCTCGGGATCGCCTTCACCCGCGAGCACGTGATCGACGACCTGGCGGGCGACCTTGTTGTTGAGCTTGCCGCTGTCGATGAGCGCAATGACCTGCGCGACCTGCTTCGGACTGATCGGAAGATCGGCCAGTTCGACTCCGCGCGTGTTGGCCTGCTGCGTCAGGTACGACACCCACCAGGATCGCGCCGCGTCGGCGGGCGCACCCGCCTCGGTGGTGGCGATGACCAGGTCGAGGGCGCCGGCGTTGACCAGGTCGCGCATCACCTCGTCCGAGACACCCCATTCGGCTTGGATGCGGGCCCGACGCAACCACGGCAGCTCCGGGAGCGTGCCGCGCAGTTCTTCGACCCACGCGGCGTCGGGTGCGACCGGTTCGAGGTCCGGCTCCGGGAAGTACCGGTAGTCCTCCGCGGTTTCCTTGCGGCGACCCGGGGATGTGGTGCCGTCGGCCTCCTGGAAGTGCCGGGTTTCCTGGATCACCTCACCGCCGGAGAGGAGCACTGCGGCTTGACGGCGCATCTCGTAGCGCACGGCCACCTCGACCGACTTGAGCGAGTTGACGTTCTTCGTCTCGGTACGGGTACCGAACTCCTTCGCGCCGATCGGCATGAGCGAGATGTTCGCGTCGCACCGCATCGATCCCTGGTCCATGCGCACATCCGACACGTCGAGCGCGCGGAGCAGGTCGCGCAGGGCGGTCACGTAGGCGCGTGCCACCTCGGGCGCGCGTTCTCCGGCACCGACGATCGGCTTGGTGACGATCTCGACGAGGGGCACTCCCGCACGGTTGTAGTCGAGCAGCGAGTGGCTCGCACCGTGGATCCGGCCGGTGGCGCCGCCCACGTGCAACGACTTGCCGGTGTCCTCCTCCATGTGCGCGCGTTCGATGTCCACGCGCCAGGTGCTGCCGTCGTCGAGCACCACGTCGAGGTAGCCGTCGGTGGCGATGGGCTCGTCGTACTGCGAGATCTGGTAGTTCTTCGGCTGATCCGGGTAGAAGTAGTTCTTGCGCGCGAACCGGCCCCACGGGGTGATCGAGCAGTTCAGGGCCAGACCGATCCGGATCGCCGACTCGACCGCCGCCTGGTTCACCACCGGCAGTGCGCCCGGGAGACCGAGGCACACGGGGCACACCTGGGTATTGGGCTCGGCGCCGAACCCCGTCGGGCACCCGCAGAACATCTTGGTGGCGGTGTGCAATTCGACGTGCACCTCCATGCCCATCACGGGCTCGAACTTCGCGAGCACGTCGTCGTAGGCGAGCAGGTCGGCAGACACAGAGGCAGTCATGCACCTGATTTTAGACCGCCCCCCGAACGGGGCGGCGCGGGCTCGTACCCGGCCACCCCGCGCGGCCTCAGCCGAAGAGAACGCGCATTTCCTGATAGCGCGACTCGGGCACGAACTTGGGGTCGGCAAGCGATTCGTCGAACCCGACCCGGGCGATCTCGGTGCCGTGCAGCGCGACCATGTGTCCCCATTCCTCGTCGGCGACGAGATCGGTCACCGCCATACCGAGGCGGGTTGCGAGCACCCGGTCGAACGCGGTCGGAACACCACCGCGCTGGATGTGTCCGAGCACGGTGGCGCGGGTTTCGATGCCGGTGCGCTCCTCGATCAGGGGCGCGAGCACCTCGCCGATACCGCCGAGCCGGGGGCGATCGAACCCGTCCAGTCCCTTGGTCGAATACGCCTCGTCCATATCCGGGAACTTGAATCCCTCCGCGACGACCACCATCGGCGCACGTCCGCGGTTGCGGACGCTGAGCACCCATTCGCAGATCTGCTCGAGGCTCTCGGGGTGTTCCGGGATCAGGATGGCGTGGGCGCCACCGGCGGTACCCGAATGCAGCGCAATCCATCCTGCATGCCGGCCCATCACCTCGAGGACCATGCACCGTTTGTGGGAATTGCCGGTCGTACGCAGCCGGTCGATCGCCACGGTGGCAATCTCCACGGCGGTATCGAACCCGAAGGTGTAGTCGGTGTGGCTGAGGTCGTTGTCGATCGTCTTGGGAACACCGACGATCTTGATCCCGTCCTCGAACAGGCGTTTCGACGCCGCCGCCGTGCCCTCACCCCCGATGGCGACGACTGCGTCCACCCCGAGCCGGTCGAGAGTGGCCTGAATGTTCTGCGCACCGCCCTGCGGGCCCTGATAGGGACCGAACCGGCTGGTACCCAGAATGGTGCCGCCCTGCTGGGCCAGACCACGAACTCTGCTGCGATCCAACGGAATCGCGTCGCCTTCGACGAGTCCGCGCCAACCGTCGAGGAAACCGACGAACTCCTGGCCGTGGACTTCCGTGCCTTTCAGGACCGCGCCGCGGATGACAGCGTTGAGGCCCGGGCAGTCCCCGCCGCTCGTAAGAATCCCGATCGTCGTCATGCATACCTCCGTCGAATGGACTTCGTTCCGCCCTGCCATCCTGCCCGTTACGCCGCGACAGGGCAGCCCTAACCCGGAGTCACCAGCCCCGATTCGTAGGCGATCACCACCGCCTGCGCACGGTCGCGCAGGTGAAGCTTGCCCAGAACCTTGCCGACGTGGGTTTTGACGGTCTGCTCGGCGACGAACAAGCGCTCGGCGATCTCGGTGTTCGACAATCCGTGCGCGATCAGTTCGAGGACTTCGAGTTCGCGAGGGGTCAGGACGCCGAGTGTGTCGTCACGCCGACGCCGTGAGGGGCGACGCCGGGTGACGTCGGCGATCAGCCGGCGCGTGACGGTCGGCGCGAGCAGTGCCTCCCCCTTCGCCACGACCCGCACGGCACGGACCAACTCGTCGGCCGGTGCGTCCTTGAGCAGGAACCCGCTCGCCCCCATCCCGAGCGCCTCGTACACGTAGTCGTCGAGATCGAACGTGGTCAGCATCAGCACGCGTGAACGGGGTTCGCGCGTGTCGGACAGGATGAGCCGGGCCGCGTCGAGGCCGTTCATCTCGGGCATCCGCACATCCATGAGGACGACATCCGGTCGCAGCCGCGCCACCTCGGTGACGGCGGCCCGCCCATCGGGCGCGTCGCCGAGAACACTGATGTCCGGCTGCGCGGCAAGCAACGCGCCGAAGCCTTGTCGCACCATCGCCTGGTCGTCGGCGATGAATACGGTGACGGGTCTCTCGAACTCGATCATCGGCCGCCAGCCTAGGCCGCGAGCGTCGGAAGCAGTGCCCGCACCTCGAACCCCCCGTCGGGTCGCGGGTGTGCGACAAGGTTTCCCCCGACGGCCGCAGCGCGTTCGGCCATCCCGCGGATGCCGGTACCGCCGCCGTGGTCCGGTGCCGAATCACCCGGTTCTCCGGGGCCGTTGGTCACCGAGATCGTCACGGTTCCTTTTCCCCACTCGAGGCAGGTCGCTACTTCCGCGCCGGGCGCGTGCCGTGCGCTGTTGGTGAGAGATTCCTGCAGGATTCGGTACATCGTCAGCGCCACGGCGTCGGTCACGCCCACCGGCACCCCCGTCGTCCGGGCGTCGAGCCGGATCCCGGCACGCCGTGAGGCCTCGAACAGATCGGCAATCCGGTCCAGGCCGGGTTGCGGCGCGCTCTCCGGCAGTTGTCCGTCGCTGCGGAGCACGCCGAGGAGGCCGCGCACATCGTTGAGCGCTTCGCGAGCGGCGGCGCCGATCGTGTCGAATTCCGCGCGCACCTCGTCTGGCATCGTGGGGAGCCGATACGGTGCGCTCTGCGCCTGCACGACGATCATCGACATGTGGTGGGCGACGATGTCGTGCAGGTCGCGCGCGATGTGCGCCTTCTCTTCGAGGATCGCGCGCCGTGCACGCTCGAGTTCGCTGACCTCCTCCTCGTGTGCGAGTTGCCGACGGGAGATCACGAGCCAGCGCACGAGTAATCCGAACACGACGACGGCGGTGATCCCGATGGCCCAGCCCCAGCCGTCGTTGCCCGGCACGAATCCGAAGAAGAGCAGTACCGTCGCAAGCCACACCGCGAGGACGACGCGGATGTCTTCACGGACGCTCACCGCTGCGACCAGCACAAGCATCACGATGATGTGCACGACCTGCCACGGATAGTCGAACCCGTCGACGCGGTCGACGACGACCGGGACGACGAGCGCCGTCGCCGCGGTGAGGGCCCAGCCGAGAAGCGGCCGGACCCAGACGAGCAACATCGGGAACACCGCCGCCGCGGACAGCAGCGGCATCACCTGGGGCGACACCTCGTGGGTCAGGCGCAGGGTGGGCCAGGCGACGGCGTACAGAATGAGCGTCACCGCGACGACGCACATCGATGCCCAGTGCCGGCGGACGAACCGCCCCGTGGACCGCATTCCCGACGATTCCCGCTTCTTCACACGTTCACGCTAGGTTTTGCGCCCCTCGCCTGTCCTCATACCTGAGAGTGAGATCCGGGCGACCCTCCGGTACGGGCCGCTCGCTCCGGACCGCTCCGTCGCGTGATCCGTGCGGGTGTGTTCCGTTCCTAGCGTCGCCGCCATGACATTGCGATTGCTGGTCCGCCGGGGTGCGGCCGCCCTCATTGTGGGCGCAGGGGCGGCGCTGTGCGTAAGCGCGACGCCCTCCGCGGCCACCGGTATCCCATCCCCATCGGCCGGAGCGCCGCACGCGCTCGCGGCCACCGCCCCCGTGGATATCACGGCCACCGCTGCGGCCGTCCACGCTCTCGCGACCGACGACACCGCCGCTGCGATGGCGGCGTTTCCTGCGGACTTCGCCGCCACGATGGGTTACTCGCCGGTGACCGAGCCCGGGTTCACATCCACAGAGGTCCTCGCGGACCCCGACGGGGACTGCTCGTCTCCGGTCCCGCTCCCCAGCTCGTTCGACGCCGCGTGCCGTGTCCACGATCTCGGGTACGACATGTTGCGTTTCGCCCGGGACAGCGGACAGGAACTGGGTCCCGACGCACGCCGCGAGCTGGATGCGATGCTCGCACGTCACCTGCGTGCCACGTGCGAATCCGATGCAGCCCAGAGCGATCCGTCCTGTATGCCCGCGGCCCATCTCGCCACGACCTTCGTGCGTCTCAACTCCTGGCGCCAGGGCTACCGCATCCCGATCTCCGAATCCCCCGCGTCGTTCCTGATGGTGGCAGGTCTCGGCGCACTCCCGGTCGTCTTGGGCGCGTGGGCAGTGCGAAGGGCGGCCCGCCGATGAGCATCCTCGCTCGCGACCACACTGCCGGGTCCCCGCCGTTGCACCCGGGCACCGCCGGGCGCGTCCGGTCCGTCCTGGCATCGTCGGGACCGACGATCGGTACCAGTGTCACAATCGCTGTCGCACTCTGGTTTTCACTCGCGCCGTCGCTGCTTCCCCGCACGTCGTCGACGCAAGGGCTGGTGTCCGGACTGGTGGTCGTGCTGGCACTGGCGGTCCGGGCGGGTATCGCGCGAATGCGCGCCCCGCGCCCGGCACGCGTATCCGGCGAGACCGAGGTGCGGTACCTCGCCGCGTCCGTTGCCGCCGCGTCCGTCGTGATCGCCGGGACCGGCGCACACCACTGGCAGAACGCGCTGCGAGAGGCGATGGGACAGGCACAGATCGGGCCGCGTTATTGGCTCGACGTGTTCGTCACGGCATCGATCGTCGCCGCGCTCCTCGTCTTCTCGGCACGGGCGGTACGCACGATCCTGCGGAACCGGCGAGGACGACGAATTGCGGTGACGATCGGTACAGCTTGTCTTGCAACATGGTTCGCTGCCGGATCGGCACTGCTCTCCCCTGCCCCCGGCGCCCCGGACCCCACTTCCCTGTCGCCTCTTCCGTCCGCCGCGGGGCTCGCGGGATCGAAGGATTCCCTCGTCGGATGGGACACTCTCGGACGTGAGGGGCAGCGTTTCGTGTCCCTCGCCTCCGCCGGATCCGCTGTCCGCACCTACGTGGGTCTGGAGTCCGCCCCGGACGTCCCGGAGCGTGCGGCACTGGCCGTCCGGGAACTGGAACGGGCCGGCGGATTCGACCGCGCGCATCTCGTGCTCGCGGTACCCACGGGGTCGGGGTGGGTGGACGCGCACGCCGTCGAAGGCTTCGAAGCACGCTGGGGAACCGATGTCGCGATCGTCGCTCAGCAGTACTCGGACGCCCCGAGTTGGATGACCTTCCTCACCGATCGTGACGCAGCCGCCGAATCGGCCCGCACACTGACCTCTGCCGTGCGCGCCCACGTCGACGGCATGCCGGCGTCCCACCGCCCCGAGGTGCACGTGTACGGGCAGAGTCTCGGCGCGTCCGGTGCCGCCGCGGCGCTCCCCGATGCCGAACCGGGGTCGTGCGACACGGTGCTGTCGGGTCCACCCGCCGGGATGAGCCCTCCGGGAGGAACCGTCCTGGCGAACAGTTCGGATCCGGTGGTGTGGTGGCAGCCTTCGCTGCTCTGGTCGCCTCCGGACCTGTCCCATGCGCGGGTGGATGCCCCCGTCCCGCCGTGGTTACCGGTGATCACCTTCGCGCAGACGACCGTGGACCTGCTCACCTCCCTCGACGCTGCGCCCGGCCACGGTCACCGGTACGGACAGGATCAGGCGCAGTGCACTCCGTGATCGAGCGGCGACACGGAACGACCCGCAGGCTCCGGGAGGGAGCCTGCGGGTCGTCGACGGCGACGCGGGGACGCTCAGGCCACGATCGGGCCCCGGGCAGCCTCGTATGCCGCACCCACGCGGTAGAGGCGCTCGTCTGCCATCGCCGGAGCCATGATCTGCAGGCCGACCGGAAGCCCGTCGTCCGCGGACAAGCCCGACGGCACCGACATCGCGCAGTGACCGGCGAGGTTCGTCGGCAGCGTGCACAGATCGGACAGGTACATCGCGAGCGGATCGTCGACCTTCTCGCCCAGCTTCCACGGAGTGAACGGGCTCGTCGGGGAGACCAGCACGTCGACCTGCTCGTACGCCTTGTCGAAGTCCTGCGCGATGAGACGACGCACCTTCAGGGCCTGGCCGTAGTAGGCCTCGTAGTAGCCGGACGAGAGAGCGTAGGTACCGATCATGATGCGGCGCTTGACTTCTTTGCCGAAGCCCGCGGCGCGGGTGGCCGCCATCACCTGATCGGCGCTCATCGTGCCGTCGTCGACCCGCATGCCGTAACGCATCGCGTCGAAGCGAGCGAGGTTGGACGACACCTCGGACGGGAGGATGAGGTAGTAGGACGCGAGCGCGTACTCGAAGTGCGGGCACGAGACCTCGACCACCTCGGCGCCGAGCTTGGTCAGAGTCTCGACTGCCGCGTCGAACGAGGCGATCACGCCGGGGTTGTAGCTGTCGGAATGGAGTTCCTTGACCACACCCACCCGCAGACCGGTCAGGTCGCCGGATGCACCCTGACGGGCAGCGTCCACCACCGGGCGCACCGGGGCGTTCACGGAGGTGGAGTCGCGCGGGTCGTAACCGGCGATCACCTCGTGCAGCAAGGCGGTATCGAGGACTGTGCGGCCACACGGCCCACCCTGGTCGAGCGACGATGCGCACGCCACCAGTCCGTACCGGGACACGGTGCCGTACGTGGGCTTGGTGCCGACCGTTGCCGTCACCGCGGCGGGCTGGCGGATGGATCCACCTGTGTCCGTGCCGATCGCGAGGGGCGCCTGGTAGGACGCGAGCGCGGCCGCGGAGCCGCCGCCCGATCCGCCCGGGATGCGATCGGTGTCCCACGGGTTGCGGGTGGGGCCGTACGCGGAGTTCTCGGTCGACGAGCCCATGGCGAACTCGTCCATGTTCGTCTTGCCGAGGATCGGGACGCCCGCCTGCCGCAGCTTGGTGGTCAGCGTCGCGTCGTACGGCGACACCCAGCCCTCGAGGATCTTCGACCCGCACGTCGTCGGCATGTCGGTGGTCGTGAACACGTCCTTCAGCGCGATCGGCACGCCCGCGAGCGAGGACGCCGGCGTCTCGCCTGCGGCCACGGCGCGGTCGACCTCACGCGCAGCGTCGAGCGCCTGCTCTCCGGCCACGTGCAGAAACGCGTTGTAGCCGCCGTCGACCGCTCCGATGCGGTCCAGGTGCGCCTGGGTCACCTCGACGGACGACAGGTCACCGGCGTGGATCCGCGAGGCGAGCGTCGCGGCGTCGAGCCGTGTCAAATCGGTGCTCATTCGCCCTCCCCCAAGATCTGCGGGACGGAGAACCGTCCTTCCTCGACGAGGGGTGCACCCGACAGCGCCTGCTCGGGCGACAGTCCGGGAATCACCTCGTCCGGCCGTGTCACGTTGGTGACGGCGTTCGGGTTCGCCATCGGCGCGACATCGTCCGCGGCCACCTCCGACACCGCCTTGACATGGTTGAGGATCGAATCAAGCTGGCCGGAGAACTCGTCGAGTTCGGCGTCGGTCAGCGCGAGCCGGGACAACCGGGCGAGGTGCGCGACCTCGTCACGGGAGATGTCAGGCACCGTAGGTGGCCCCTTTCCGATGGGAATTGAACTTCCTGTCCAGGGTAGTGCGTGCCCGATACGGTCGTGCAGTCGGTTCGATCACCCCCCGTGCGCCCCGTTCGCCGTCGCGCTGTTTCGTTCGTACAAAGGAATTGTTGCGTTCTTGTGAATCGGATGGCCGCGACCGGGCATTTTCGGGTGAGGATCGCCGAAACCGGTGATGGGCGGTCACAATCGGCGTGCGGCGGGTGGAAAGATGTGCCCCACCGGGGTGCACTGCGATCCCGGGCCGGCGTACGGGGCGCCGGCATCCTCTGGGAAGGGACGTACGTGTCATATCTCTTGCGTGTCCGGCTACCCGATCGTCCCGGTAGCCTCGGCGCGCTCGCCTTGGCTCTCGGTTCTGTCGGAGCGGACATCCTCTCGCTCGATGTCGTGGAACGCGGCACGGACTACGCGATCGACGATCTCGTGGTCGATGTCGATCCGGGCAAACTGCCCGACACCCTCCTGACCGCCGCGGAGTCGCTCGACGGTGTGACGGTCGATTCCATCCGGCCGTACGCGGGCATTCTGGACACCCACCGGGAACTCGAGTTGATCGATCACGTCGCCGCGGCCCGGGACGACCGGCTCCAGGTTCTCGTCGACGGTGCCCCGCGTGTGCTGCGGGTCGGATGGGCGACGGTGCTCGGAATCGGTACACACGGCATCTACCGCATCGCCGGCAGCGCCGGAGCCCCCGAGACACACCTTGCCGACGTTCCGTGGATGCCACTGGCGAAATCGACGCTGCTCGACCACGAAGCGGACTGGGTTCCCGGCCTGTGGCGCGACATGAACACGATGCTGGCCGCCGCGCCGCTGGGAGCGCCCGACCGAGTGCTCGTGCTGGGCCGGCCCGGTGGACCGGAGTTCCGCCCGTCGGAGATCGCGCGGATCGGCTATCTCGCGGGCATCATCGGTACCGTTCTCGCCTAGCCTTCGCCGGCGTTACCCAGACCCCTCCGTTGCCGGGCCCTGCGCCCACAGCCCGAAGTGTCAGACCTCCACCGGCGGATAGAGCCGCTGCATGGTGTACCGCCGGTTTCGCCTCACCGCCAGGGCGCTTGCGGTGAGGGACACCAGCAGGAGCCCGACCAGGACTGCCACGGCCACCCACAGGCGCGAGTCGACCTGTTCGGCGACCGTGAGCTGCCGCAACCCCTCGACGGTGTAGGTCATCGGGTCGAAGGGATGGATGTACTGGAACGGTTTCGCAGTCGTGGGTACCGGATAGATGCCGCCTGCCGAGACCAGTTGCAGCATCAGGAATGCGAGGGTGACGACCCGCCCGACCGCCGTCCCGAAGACCGCATTGAACGCTTGGATCATGGCGAGATAGGTCGCCGCGATGAGCATCAGGAACAAGATCGTCCCGGCGAGGTGCTTGACGTCGAGACCCACGCCGAAATGCACCACCGCGTACATGACCAGCGCCTGCAGGATACCGACGAGCAGCGCCGGCCAGTACGACGCGAAGACGGTGCGGTACAGCCCGACTCCACCGACCGTCGGACGGGATTGCAACGGTGTCAAGAGCATCCACGTGATGATGCCGCCGACGAACAGTGCCAATGAGAGGAAGAAGGGAGCGAACCCGGTGCCGAACGTCGACGCGAGGTTGTTGTAGTCCTGCTTCAACGCCACCGGCGAGGCCAGGGTGTCGGCAGTCGCGGTGCGCTGCTGATCCGTCCAGCTCGGCACCTCGCCAGCGCCCTGTGACAGCTGCTGGGCCAGTTCGTCCGAGCCCGACTGCAACTGCTCCATTCCCGACGACAACTGTCCGGCACCGTCGGCGAGCCGGAAACTCCCGTCCGTCAGCTCGATCAGCCCGGAATTCAGCGTCCCCGCGCCCGAACTCAATTCGTCCACCCCGTTGCGCAACTGCTCCACATCCGACGCCAGATCGCCGCTCTGCAGCAACGCCAGCCCGCTCTGGAGGGGACTGTTCGGGTCGAGCAGTTCGTACTCGACGGCCTGGGCTTCGCCCTGCAAGCGCACGATCTCCGCGCGCAACGCCTCTGCGTCTGTCTGCACCTGCTGCGCTGCGAGCGGGCCCAGCACGGCAAGGGCCTGCTGGGCAAGCGGATCGTTGCTCTGCCCCAGCACGTCGACGACCGTTTGCAGCGCCGACCCCGCCGCGGCCTCCACCGGCTGGGGCACCCGGCTTTCCAGTGCGATGAGCGATTGCCTCAGTTGCGTCACCCGGTCGGCAATATCGGTCGGTGCGCCGCTGTTGAGGAAGCCCAGCAGCGGATCGGCGACGCCGTCCACGGCGGTGGCGAGTTCGTTCGCGCCGGTGGCCAGCCGGGCCGATCCGTCACGGGCGGTGACGAGGTTGTCGGCGAGTTCGCGCGACCCCGAGGTGAGCTGGTCTGCTCCGCTCTTGGCCGTGTCGATCCCGTTCGCGAGTGTGCCGGCGCCGTCCGCTGCCTTCTTCAGCCCCGAACCCGCGCTTTCGAGCCCGGTGAGTATCTGTCCGACGCCCTCCGCGCCGATGGTGGCGTTGATCTGGTTGAGCACCTGTTCGGAGGCGTCCTGCGCGATGATCGTGGCGAGATAGTTGTTGGCGTCGTTGAAGGTGAACACCAGGTTCGCCTTCTCCGGATTGTCCCCGCTGGGGGATTCCACTGCCTCCGTGAAGTTCTCGGGGATGGTCACGGTGTAGTAGTACTTACCGCTCGCGAGACCGGCAGTCGCCTCGCTCTCCGGCACCTCGATCAGATCCAGCTTTCCCGAGTCGAGCAGCGATTTGACGACTTGATCGCCGGCATCGACCTGTTGGCCGGTCGAGGAACGTCCGGTGTCGTTGTTGACGATCGCCGCGGGGATCTTGTCGACCGCACCGAACGGATTCCAGAACGCCCACAGGTACATCGCGCCGTAGAGCAACGGCATCAGAATGATGGTGACGAGCGCGACACGCGGCATCGTGCCGCGAAAGTACCGTGTGATGTCGCTCCCCAGCGAAAACGCAGCCAGCATCGCTACCCCGTCTCGGTCATGACGCCGATGTCGCCCGGCCCCAGAAGATCGTGCAAGTCCACCAGGGTCCGCACCGCGGCCCCGGGAGGAATCGGATTCACGTCGGCGGTGATCACCGATTGCGTCTCGCCCAGTGCGATCAGCCTCTCGAGAAGAACCGCGCGCTCGGCGTCGTCGGCGATCCGGTCGAGCCGCCCGACCACCAGCAGCGGCGGGCGCCGGGTGTTCGCGACCGCGATACGCAACAGCATCTGCTGAAGTTCCGGCAGGTCGTCGATGAAAGCCCGCAGGTGCGGGAGTTCGACGTCGCCGAACACCTCCTCGCACATGTCCGCGACTCCGCGTTCGTCGACCCGTGGCACGAGCCGGTACCAGGGCGAATCCCACCGCTTCTGTTCGGTGACGAGATCGCGCACGGTGACCGAGGGCGGCACCTCGTCGAGTTCGTTCATGCACGCGATCGCGGAATGAGCGAACACCTTTCTCGGCTGGTCCTCGTATCCGAGGACGGTGAGCGAACCGCCGGTCAGGCGCATCCGTCCGCACAACGCCATCATCAACGCGGTGCGTGCCGCCCCGGCCGGTGCCGCCAGCACGGAGACTCCGCCCTCGTCGATATCGAGGTCGAGCGGACCGAACACGTGTCCCCACGGCCCGTCCAGTTCGATGCTCCGTGCCGAAACGAGCGTTCCCGGAACCGGCGCCCACGACGCCCTGGGGTCCGTCACAGACATTTCGACCATCTCCACCCCACGTCTCCGGCGTCGGAACATCAACGCCTTCGCCTCGGAGCCCGTCGCGCGGACCGATCCGACTCGCAACAGGACGACCACCGAAGGACACGTTCACAGCACGTTCTTCCGATCATGCCGTTGTTCACGGCGACCGAGAGGCGCTTTCCGAGATGTGTCAGGAGATAGGAGCGAGCACCCGGCACCGACGAGGCGAACGCGGGCGCGCCGCCGGGTGGATGCCCGTCGGGGGCGTTACCCCACCTCGCGCACGGCGTCGGGGCCCTGGTCGAGCAGGATTCTGAACGCGTCCTCGTCTATCACGGGCACGCCGAGATCGGTCGCCTTGTCGGCCTTGGTGCCGGGGTTGTCGCCCACCACCACGAACGCGGTCTTCTTCGATACCGAACCGGCGGCCTTGCCGCCTCGCGCCAGAATGGCTTCCTTCGCCTGATCGCGCGAGAACCCCGCGAGCGTGCCGGTGACCACGATGGACAGACCCTCGAGTGTGCGTGCGATCGACTCGTCGCGTTCGTCCTCCATACGCACCCCGGCAGCGGCCCACTTGTCGACGATGGCGGCGTGCCAGTCCACCGTGAACCACTCGACCACGGCGGCGGCGATCGTGGGACCCACGCCTTCGACGGCGGCGAGTTCCTCGAGGGACGCCGCCCGGATCCGGTCCAGGCTGCCGAACTCCGTCGCGAGAGCGCGTGCCGCCGTGGGACCGACGTGCCGGATCGACAGCGCGACCAGGACGCGCCACAGCGGCTGTTCTTTCGCATTGTCCAGGTTCTGCAGCAAACGCTCGCTGTTCTTCGACAGCGCGCCTTTCGACGTGAGAAAGAACGGCGCCTTCCGGAGGTCGTCCTCGGTCAGCGAGAACAGATCGCCCTCGTCGGAGATCACGTTCGCTTCGAGCAGGGCCGTCGCCGCCTCGTATCCCAGTGCCTCGATGTCGAACGCACCGCGTCCGGCGACGTGGAAGACCCGTTCGCGCAACTGTGCCGGGCAGTTCCGCGAATTCGGGCAACGCAGGTCGACGTCGGCTTCCTTCGCGGGCGCGAGTGGGGTCCCGCACTCGGGGCATACGTTCGGCATCACGAATTCACGTTCCGTGCCGTCGCGCAGGTCGACGACGGGTCCGAGGACCTCGGGGATGACGTCGCCGGCTTTCCGGATCACCACGGTGTCGCCGATGAGCACGCCCTTACGCACCACTTCGGACGCGTTGTGCAGCGTCGCGAGCGAGACGGTGGATCCGGCGACGGTGACCGGTTCCATGTACGCGAACGGCGTGACCCGGCCGGTGCGTCCGACACTCACCCGGATGTCGAGCAGTCTGGTGGTCACTTCCTCGGGCGGGTACTTGTAGGCGATCGCCCAGCGCGGGGCACGCGAGGTGGCACCGAGCCGGCGGTGCAGGCCCATGTCGTCGATCTTCACGACCAGGCCGTCGAGTTCGTGCTCGATGTCGTGACGGTGTTCGCCCCAGTACCGCATGCGCTCGACGACGGCGTCCGCTCCCCGGACGCGGAGGGTGTGCGGCGAGACCGGCAGACCCCACGCGGCGAACGCGTCGTACGCCTGCGACTGCGATCGCGGCGAGAACCCCTCGATGCGGCCGTACCCGTGGCAGTACATGCGCAGCCGGCGCTGCGCGGTGACCGCGGGATTCTTCTGTCGCAGCGACCCTGCCGCCGAGTTCCGCGGATTCGCGAACGGCGGTTTTCCGGCGGCGACGAGACCGGCGTTGAGGTTCTGGAAGTCTTCGAGACGGAAGAACACCTCGCCCCGTACCTCGAGCAGCGTCGGGATCGGGTATTCCTCGGTGGCGGTGAGCTTTTCGGGCACCTCGTCGATCGTGCGCGCGTTGAGCGTGACGTCTTCACCGGTACGGCCGTCGCCGCGGGTCGCGGCGCGCACGAGTCGGCCGTTCTCGTACACCAGGCTCAGCGCCACACCGTCGATCTTCACCTCGCACAGGTAATCCGGGTGTGTCCCGGTCTCGGTCTCCGCGCGCGCGAGCCATGCCCGCAGCTCGTCCTCGTCGAAAACGTTGTCGAGGCTGAGCATGGGCTCGAGGTGGCTGACAGCGGTGAAATCGGTGGCGAACCCTCCGCCGACGAGCTGGGTCGGTGAGTCCGGGGTGCGCAGCTCCGTGTACTGCTCCTCGAGCGCCTGGAGTTCGCCGAGCAGTGCGTCGAACTGACCGTCGGAGATGATCGGCGCGTCGCGCACGTAGTAGCGGAACTGGTGCTCCCGTACCTGCTCGGCAAGATCCTGCCAGCGCTCGCGCGCCTCGGGAGGAGCGGTGGCAGGCGCGTCCGTCGGTTCACTCACAGGTCACAAGACTAGTCGAGGACCCCGACAACTCCGCAGCGATCCGATCGCACCGGACCGGGTCCGGCGGCGTCGGCCGGACCCCTTTCGTCACAGCGTCTCGGGGTCCTCCGAGAGCGCTGCCGAGATGTCGCGCGCCGACTTCAGTGCCTGCCGCGCCCAGTGCGGGTCCGCCGAGGCGAGCCCGCACGTCGGGGCCACGGACACCGACCGCAACGCGGTACGGGGGAAGCCGAGACGGTCGAAGAGTTCCACGGCAGGTGCCGCCTGCTCCCGCCAGCTGGGCACGGGGTTGGGAGCGGTGGTCGGAACCAGCCCGAGGACGAGCGCGGTACCGGAATCGAACAGTTCACCGATGCCGTCCAGATCGGCCCGCGACACCCTCGTGAGATCGAACGCGACGGCCTCTGCGGCGCTGCGGCGCAACAGGTCGGCGGGCAGGCTGCCGACGCAGCAGTGCACCGCGACGGACAGTCCGGTGCCGCGGATCGTCGTATCCAGGACGTCGAGCGCCTCGGGTTCGGGCCATGCCGGAACCGTCTCGAGGATCGTCCTGCCCTCCAATGTCCCGGCGAGGACATCGGGAAGCGCGGGTTCGTCGAGTTGCACGACGACCTGCACGCCGAGTCTGCGGTGCAGTTCGGCGGCGTGCCGCGCAATTCCCTCCGCCAGCGACTCGGACAGTTCGCGCACCGCCCCGCGGTCGAGCAGGACGCGACGGCCCGTGGCGAGTTCCAGATGAGCAGCCAGCGTCAGCGGACCGGCCGACTGCACCTTGACCGTGCGATCCGGCCCCGCACCGGCGCGTTCCCACGCTTCCTCGAGCGCGTCGAGGTCCTGCCGGAGCAGATCTTCGGCGCGCGCGGCGATCGTGCCGCGCCGGGAGACCAATCGGTAACCGGTCGTCGATGCGTCGAGATGGAGGTCGACGAGCAGCGCGCTCGCCCGCCCGATCGTGTCCGAACCCAGACCTCTGTCCGGAAGTTCCACGAGATGCGGAAGCTCGGCGAGTTCCCCGACCACCACAGCCGCCGCTTCGCGCGCGTCGGTGCCCGGCCACGAACCCACTCCGGTGGCGATCCCGGACCAGATCCCCCGAGCCGGGTCTCGGGTCGTCACATGCCCTCGGCTACGGGCCGTGCGACCGCGATCGTGCCGCTGCCGAGAACGATGTCTCCGGCCGGGTCCGGCCGGTACAGCACCGCGGCCTGACCGGCGGCGACGCCCGTGAGCGGTTCCCGCAGAGAGATCTCGATGCCCGAACCGGCCGCCTCGGCGACCGCCGGGGCGATCCCGCCGTGCGCGCGGACCTGCACGACGCATTCGACGGGGCCGTCGGGTGCGCTACCCGAGGTCCATACCGCACGCTCCGCATGGATGAAGTCGACCTTGAGGCGTTCGGCGCTGCCGACACGGACGGTGCCCGTCTCGGGTTCGATCGCGGTGACGTACCGCGGACCGCCGTCGGCGCCCGGACCGGAGATCCCGAGTCCCTTGCGCTGACCGATCGTGAAGCCGTGGACGCCCTCGTGCTCGGCGAGGACCTCCCCCGAATCGTCGTCGACGACCGCACCGGGCCGCACCCCGATGCGCGCGCCGAGGAAGGCCCGGGTGTCACCGGAGGGAATGAAGCAGATGTCGTGGCTGTCCGGCTTGTTCGCCACCGCGAGACCGCGCTCGGCGGCTTCGGCGCGGATCAGGTCCTTGGGTGTGTCCCCGATCGGGAACATCGCCCGCGACAACTGTTCCGCAGTCAGCACTGCCAATACGTAGGACTGGTCCTTGTCGGCGTCGACCGCGCGCCGCAGCACCCCGTCCTGCAAGCGCGCGTAGTGGCCGGTCGCGACCGCGTCGAAGCCCAGGGCCACCGCGCGGTCGGCCAGCGCGGAGAACTTGATCTTCTCGTTGCACCGCAGGCACGGATTGGGGGTCTGACCCGCCGCGTAGGCCTCCACGAAGTCGTCGATCACGTCTTCTTTGAAGCGGTCGGCGAAATCCCATATGTAGAAAGGGATTCCGAGCATGTCGGCGGCGCGGCGGGCATCGCCGGCATCCTCTTTCGAACAACAACCACGCGAACCGGTGCGCAGGGTGCCGGGAGCAGACGACAACGCCAGATGCACCCCCACCACGTCGTGTCCGGCATCGACAGCGCGGGCCGCGGCAACCGCCGAGTCCACACCGCCGCTCATAGCCGCAAGAATCCTCATCTCCGGTCACCTCCTCGTCCACCAGCGCTCGCCATACCGGCGGCACGTGCCCGCTCCACCACGCGCGGCAGAGCGTCGATCAGTACATCGATGTCGTCTCGGGTCGTGGTGTGCCCCAACGAGAATCGCAACGACCCGCGGGCGGTCGCGGGGTCGGATCCCATCGCGACCAGCACGTGGCTGGGCCGCGCCACGCCTGCCGTGCACGCCGACCCGGTAGAGCATTCGATCCCGGCCGCATCGAGCAGCATCAGCAGCGAATCCCCCTCACAGCCGGGGAACGTCATGTGCGCATTGTTGGGAAGCCGCCCCGCGCCGCGGGGTCCGTTGAGGATCACATCGGGGATCACCGCTTCGACACCGTCGACCAGACGATCGCGCAGGACGGCGAGTTCGGCGGTCCGGGCCGGAAGGTCGCGGGTGACCTCCCGGAGCGCAGCGGCCATGCCGACGATCGACGCGGTGTCCTGGGTCCCCGACCGGATGTCCCGTTCGTGTCCACCGCCGTGCGCGAGCGGAACGCAGGGCACCTGGCGTCCGAGCAGGAGCGCACCGACACCCTGGGGGCCGCCGAACTTGTGAGCGGCGAGGGTGAGCGCCGACAGCCCGCTCGCCGCGAAATCGACGGGCAGATGCGCGACGGCTTGCACCGCGTCGCTGTGCATCGGCACACCGAACTCGGCCGCGACGGCAGCGAGTTCGGCGATCGGCATCACGGTGCCGACTTCGTTGTTGGCCCACATGATCGTGACGAGGGCGACCTCGTCCGGATGAGCGGCGAGCGCCTCGCGCAGAACTGCCGGCTCGACCCGCCCGACCGCGTCCACCGGCAGCCAGGTCACCACGGCACCCTCGTGGTCGGCCAGCCACTCGACGGCGTCGAGCACGGCGTGGTGTTCCACGGCGCTCGCGATGATCCGGCGGCGCCGCGGGTCCTGGGCGCGCCGGCCCCAGTAGATGCCCTTGACCGCGAGGTTGTCGCCTTCGGTGCCGCCGGAGACGAAGATCACTTCGGAGGGTCGCGCACCGAGTTCGGCGGCGATCGATTCGCGGGCTTCTTCTATCCTGCGGCGTGCCGCGCGTCCCGAACCGTGCAGGGACGAGGCATTGCCGGTGGTTGCGAACACCCCGGTCATCGCGTCGATCGCCGCGGTCAGCATCGGCGTGGTCGCGGCGTGATCGAGGTAGACAGTTTTCGGGGTACCGGAGGATCCGGTGGCGGGCGAGGTCATGACCGATCCAGGATAGCGGGTGGCTCGGGGTGCCCGTCGCGCTCACCGCTTCCACGGGAGCACATGCGGCAAGGGTCACGTTCCGGCGTGCGGACGAGCCGGACATCTCGCCCACCGGGACCGACCACGCGCGAGCGCGGCCCCGCTCCGGATTCCGGAACGGGGCCGCGCTCTTGCTGAGGGTGAGAATCAGCCCTTGTGCTTCTTGACAGCCTCGGTCAGCTGCGGAGCGACGTTGAACAGGTCGCCCACGACGCCGAAGTCGGCGATCTCGAAGATCGGTGCCTCTTCGTCCTTGTTGACCGCGACGATGGTCTTCGAGGTCTGCATACCCGCGCGGTGCTGGATCGCTCCGGAGATACCGAGCGCGATGTACAGCTGCGGCGAGACCGTCTTACCGGTCTGGCCGACCTGGAACTGACCCGGGTAGTAGCCCGAGTCGACAGCGGCGCGCGATGCGCCCACCGCTGCGCCGAGCGAATCGGCGAGTTCTTCGACCACGGAGAACTTGTCGGCCGAGCCGACACCACGACCACCGGAGACGACGATCGACGCCTCGGTGAGCTCGGGACGGTCGCCACCGGCGACGGGCTCACGCGAGGTGATCTTGACCGCGTTCTCTTCCTGGGCCGGAACCTCGACGTCGACGCGAGTGGCGGCGGCAGCCTCCGGCTTGGCCTCGATCGCACCCGGGCGAACCGAGATGACCGGAACGTCGCCGTTGGCCTTGGCATCGACGGTGAACGCGCCACCGAAGATCGAGTGGACGGCCGAGCCGTCGCTCTTGACGTCGACGACGTCGACGAGCAGACCGGAGCCCAGGCGCGCAGCGAGGCGGCCGGACACCTCCTTGCCCTCGACCGACGCTGCGGTGAGAACCGCTGCGGGGCTGGTGGATTCGACGAGCGCGGCGAGAACGTCGACCTTCGGCGTCACGAGGTAGCCGTCGATGATGTCCGACTCGGCGGCGTAGACCTTCGCGGCACCGGCGGCGGCGAGCGCCTCCTGGAGCTTGTCGGCGGTGCCGGCGGGACCGGTCACGACTGCCGACGGCTCACCCAGCGCGCGAGCGGCGGTGATGAGTTCGGTGCTGATCTTCTTGAGCGCGCCCTCGGCATGCTCGACGAGCACGAGTACTTCTGCCATTGCTTGCTTCTCTCCCTAGATAGGTCTGGTGTTGTCGCGGGGGCGCGATCAGATGATCTTGTTGCCGACCAGGTACTGAGCGACCTTGTCGCCACCGTCGCCCTCGTCGGCGACACGCTCGCCGGCGGTACGCGCAGGCTTCGGGGTGACGCCGGTGACGGTGGACGCGGCGTTCGCGACACCGAAGATCTCGGGATCGAGACCGATGTCCGCCAGGGTGAGGGTCTGAACTTCCTTCTTCTTCGCGGCCATGATGCCCTTGAAGGACGGGAAGCGCGGCTCGTTGATCTTCTCGGTGACCGAGACGATCGCGGGGAGCGGTGCCTCGAGGCCGAAGACGCCCTCGTCGGTCTCACGCTCGCCGGTGGCCTTGCCGTCGGCCAGGGTCAGCTTGCGCAGGTGCGTGAGGTGCGGCAGGCCCAGGTACTCCGCGATGATCGCGGGCACGGCACCGACGCGACCGTCGGTGGCCTCGTTGCCGGCGATGACGAGCTCGACGCCCTCGATCTGGCCGAGCGCCGCGGCGAGCGCGTAGGCGGTCTGGATGGAGTCCGAGCCGTGCAGCGCGGGATCGTTGAGGTGGATGGCCTTGTCGGCACCCATCGACAGCGCCTTGCGGATGGCGTCGGTCGCGCGGTCGGGACCTGCGGTCAGCACGGTCACCTCGCCGCCGTCGCGCTCCTTGATGAGCAGGGCCTCTTCGACCGCCCGCTCGTTGATCTCGTCGAGAACCGCGTCGGCGGCTTCACGGTCGAGCGTGTAGTCGCCGTCGGTGAGCTTGCGCTCGGACCACGTGTCGGGGACCTGCTTGATCAAAACGACGATGTTCGTCATGGGTCTGCGTCGACCTCCTGTGTGTAGCTGCCTTTGGTCGGCAAGGCGCTGCCTGAACCGAGCACTCGTGTCTGTCGCACGGCGTGTGCGATAGATTATCAAACGCTAAGTTACCCGTGGGTAACTTAGCGGGATTCCTGGTTCACCATAGCCGCACGAAAGGACGCGCAAACCTGTGATCTGGACCACCGGAACGGAGCCGGAGTGCAGTGGCACTAATGTCTGCTCGGTGAGCGATACCAACAGCCGCACCGACGACGCCCAGACTCTCCCCCTCACCGGCGAACGGACGGTACCCGGCATCGCCGAGGAGAACTACTGGTTCCGGCGCCACGAAGTGGTCTACCGGCAACTGCTCGACCGCTGCCGACACCGCACCGTCCTCGAAGCGGGAGCGGGCGAAGGCTACGGCGCGGACATGATCGCCGACGTGGCGACGCGGGTCATCGGCCTCGACTACGACGAGAGCGCAGTTGCCCACATCCGCGCCCGCTACCCGCGCGTCGACATGCGGCACGGCAACCTCGCCGAACTCCCCCTCGCGGACGAGACCGTCGACGTCGTCGTGAACTTCCAGGTCATCGAACACCTGTGGGACCAGGGACAGTTCCTCCGCGAATGCCACCGCGTGCTCTCCCCGGGCGGCGCGCTGCTGATCAGCACACCGAACCGCATCACCTTCTCGCCGGGGCGCGACACCCCGCTCAATCCGTTCCACACCCGCGAACTCGATGCGGCCGAACTCTCGGAACTGCTCGACAGCGCCGGTTTCCGAGTGGAACTGATGACCGGAGTGCACCACGGCCCGACACTCCGCGCGCTCGACGCCAAGCACGGCGGCTCGTTCATCGACGCGCAGATCGAGCGTGCACTGGCCGGAGAACCGTGGCCGGCGGAACTCACCGAGGACGTCGCGGGCATCACCGTCGACGACTTCGTCCTCGACCCCGAAAACATCGACAGCAGCCTCGATCTGGTTGCCGTCGCAGTAAAGGATCCCGCGCGGTGAGTACGAAGAAGACCGGGGAACCGGGAATGTTCTCCCTCGTCCTGCACTCCCACCTGCCGTGGCTCGCCCATCACGGCCGCTGGCCGGTCGGTGAGGAATGGCTCTATCAGTCCTGGGCCGCAACATATCTCCCGGTCACCGACGTTCTTGCGCGCCTCGCCCACGAAGGACACAGCCGGATGGTCACGCTCGGGATCACGCCCGTCCTGGCCGCCCAGCTCGACGATCCGCACTGTCTTGCCGGAATGCACCACTGGCTCGGCAACTGGCAACTGCGCGCCCACGAGGCCGCCGGCATGGCCGAGGAGTCCTACCGGGCACTCGGGGCACGCGAACACCGTGCGGCAGGAGCCGCGCTCGAGATGTTCGAAACCCGATGGCGCCACGGCGGTTCCCCCGTGCTCCGCAACCTCGTCGACTCCGACGCGATCGAACTGCTCGGTGGTCCGCTCGCGCACCCGTTCCAGCCACTGCTCGACCCCCGGATGCGGGAGTTCTCCCTCGCCGAAGGCCTGCACGACGCGCACGCCCGTTGGCAACACCGACCCCGTGGCATCTGGGGCCCCGAGTGCGGATTCACGCCGGGCATGGAAATCGGGTACGCGGCAGCAGGTGTCGAACATTTCATGGTCGACGGGCCGGCGCTGCACGGCGAGACCACTCTCGGCCGCACCGTGCTCGACTCGGACGTCGTGTGTTTCGGACGTGACCTTCAGGTCTCGTACCGCGTGTGGTCGCCGAAGTCCGGATACCCCGGGCACGCCGCCTACCGCGACTTCCACACCTACTGTCACGACACGGGTCTCAAACCCTCCCGGGTGACCGGACGCGCGGTGCCGTCGGAGGACAAGGCGCCCTACGACCCCGAACTCGCGTCCCTCGCCGTCGACCGCCACGTCGCCGACTTCGTCGACACGATCCGCCGCCGCCTCCGGAGCGAGTCCGCGCGTATCGGCAGGGACGCACTCGTCGTCGCGGCATTCGACACCGAACTGTTCGGGCACTGGTGGTTCGAGGGCCCGCTGTTCCTCGAGCGGCTTCTGCGGGCGCTGCCGGAGGCGGGCATCGAGGTGGGCACGCTCACCGACGCCCGTGATCGCGGATACGTCGGTGGCCCCGTCGATCTCGCGAACTCCTCGTGGGGATCGGGCAAGGACTGGCGGGTGTGGGCCGGCGACCAGGTCTCCGACCTCGTCCAGCTCAACGACGAGGTGGTCCGGACCACGCTCGACACACTCGACAAAGCCCGTGACGGGCACGCACCCGGAGCACCGGTCCTGCGCAACCGCGTGCACGACCAGATGTTGCGCGAAGCACTGCTCACCGTCTCGAGCGACTGGGCGTTCATGGTCAGCAAGGACACCGCGGCCGCCTACGCCCGCGATCGCGCGCACACCCACGCGCACGCCCTCCGGGAGATCGCCGAGGCGGTCGCTTCCGGTCGGGACTCGACGGCAGTACGGTTGGCCGACGGCTGGAACCGAGCCGACAACCTGTTCCCCGGGCTCGACGCGCGGCGCCTGCCCGGACGCCACGGAGGCAAGTGATGAAGATCCTGATCGTGTCGTGGGAGTACCCGCCGGTCGTCGTCGGTGGGCTCGGTCGGCACGTTCACCATCTCGCCACGGAACTTGCCGCAGCGGGGAACGAAGTCGTGGTGCTGTCCCGGCGCCCCACGGGAACCGATGCTTCGACGCATCCCACACTCAGCCATATCGCCGAGGGCGTGCTCGTCGTCGCGGTCGCGGAGGACGCCCCCCACTTCGTATTCGGCGAGGACATGCTCGCCTGGACACTCGCGATGGGGCACGCGATGGTGCGCGCGGGGATCGGCCTGAGCCGCGGCGGTATCGGCGAGGGGTGGCAACCCGATGTCGTGCATGCACACGACTGGCTGGTCGCGCATCCCGCCATCGCCCTTGCCGAGCACTTCGACGTGCCGCTTGTCTCCACGCTCCACGCAACCGAAGCGGGCCGCCACAGCGGGTGGCTCTCGGGCAGAATCAACCGCCAGGTGCACTCGGTCGAGTGGTGGCTCGCCCACGAATCCGACGCGCTCATCACGTGTTCGGCGTCGATGTACGACGAAGTGACAGCACTGTACGGCCCCGATCTGCCGCGAATCTCGGTGATCCGCAACGGTATCGACATCACGACGTGGTCGTACCGCGAGCGCGCACCCCGATCCGGGCCGGCCCGGCTTCTCTATGTGGGACGGCTCGAGTACGAAAAGGGCGTGCAGGACGCGATCGCCGCCCTCCCGCGGATTCGGCGTTTCCACCCCGGCACCACGCTCATGGTCGCCGGCGACGGCACCCAGTCCGAGTGGTTGCGCGAACAGGCGCGCGTCCATCGTGTCGCACGCTCGGTGACCTTCCTCGGCAACCTCGACCACACCGAACTGCTCGATCGACTGCACACCGCCGACGCCATCGTCCTGCCCAGCCGGTACGAACCGTTCGGCATCATCGCGCTCGAAGCTGCCGCTGCGGGAACACCGTTGGTCACCTCGACCGCCGGCGGGCTCGGCGAGGCCGTCGTCGACGGCACGACCGGGTTGTCGTTTCCTCCCGGCGACGTCGCAGCGCTCACGTCGGCGGTGCGCAGGACGCTCGACGATCCGGCCGCCGCGCAGGAACGCGCCCGGGCCGCCAGGGCCCGGCTCACCGACGACTTCGACTGGGGACAGGTCGCCGAGGAGACGGCCCAGGTCTACATCGGCGCGAAGCGGCGGGTACGGCATCCGCTCGGACGGCCCGTGATCCCGCAGCGCCCGCTGCCCGGCCGGGACTGAGTCAGCCGACTCCGAGCGCCGGCACGCGGTCGAACCACGGGCGAGCCTGTTCCAGTTCGGCCCCGAGAGCGAGCAGCAGGCCTTCCCCGCCGAGCGGCGCGACGAACTGCACGCCGAGGGGTACGTCGTCCGCGGTCCAGTGCAGCGGCAGCGAGATCGCCGGGCGCCCGGTGATGTTCGCCAGCTGGGTGTACGGCGTGCGTCCGAGGTTCTCGTCGATCATCCGGTCCACCAGCCCGGTCCAGCGGGCCACCCTGCCCATTCGCGTCGCGATGAGCACGTTCCCGAGGGTGCTCATCCAGCGCGGAGTCGCCAGTTCCCCGATCCGCGCCGGAGGATAAGCCAGGGTCGGCGTGAGCAGTAGGTCGTAACGCTCGTGGAACGCAGCGAGCCGGGTGGTGTGTTCGCCCCAGCGCGCCAGCGCCGCGAGATACTCCGGAGCGGGCACGGTGCGGCCCAGTTCGGCGAGAATGCGGGTGTCGAACTCGAATCCGTCCGGGCCCGACCCCGTGCGTTGCCGTACCTCGTCGACCTCCGCCGTCAACGACGCGAACCACATCGTGAGGAAGTCCGTGGCCAGTTGCCGCTCGTCGACGCCGGTCGTCGCGGGCTCGACGTGGTGACCGAGGCCGTCGAGCAGGGCAACCGTGGCGTCGACCGCTGCGACCGCTTCGGGGTCGACCCCGGTCCCGAGCGGGGACGCGGTCGCGTACCCGATCCGCAGGCGCCGGGGGGCGGTGCGGGCGGCGGCCGAATACGACTGCGGTGGAGCCGCGCTCAGGAAGGGCGCCGCCCCATAGGCACCGGCCATGACGTCCAGGAGAGCCGCGGAGTCACGGATGCTCCGGGTGATCGCCCCGTTCGTTGCCGCCCCGTGCAGCGGTTCGCTGCCGAGCGGGCCGGTCGGCACGACTCCGCGCCCGGGCTTGAGACCGACGAGACCGCAGCATGCGGCCGGGATCCGGATCGAGCCGCCGCCGTCGCTCGCGCCCGCCACGGGCACCACGCCCGCTGCGACAGCCGCGGCGGAACCACCGGACGAACCCCCGGGGGTCAACGCCGGGTTCCACGGGTTGCGTGTGGGACCGTTCGCTTCCGGTTCGGTGATGCCCTTGAGCCCGAATTCCGGGGTGTTGGTCTTCCCGAAGACGACGAGACCCGCCTCGAGCCAGCGGTCGACGACCACCGAGTTGCGTTCGGCGGGAACTTGGGCGAGGGCGCGGGACCCACTGCCGGTGGGGATCCCCGCGATGTCCTGCCCGAGGTCCTTCACGAGGAAGGGCACGCCCGCGAACGGGCCGTCCAACGGGTGGCCGGCCCGCACACGAGCCTCTCGGTCGAGCCGGTAGACGACCGTATTGAGAGTCGGCTCGACGGCGTCGAGCCTGGCGATCGCCGTCTCGAGCAGTTCGTGCGGCGTCACCTGCCCGCCCGCCACCAGTTCTGCGAGCCCCACGGCGTCGTGACGCCGGTATTCGTCGAAATCCACTCGAGCCCTCCCCTGCCGATCTTCCTGTGGCTGTCGTCAGACGCCGGGTTGTGCGTCGGCCGGCTTTTCTCCCGCCTTCTTCCGCGCGATGTCCTCGAGCGCTGCGGCCCGTGCGGCACGTTCGGCGGCGGCGGTCTCCCACGACAGCTTCCGATTCTTCACGACCTTCGCCGGCGAGCCGACGGCAATGCTGTAATCGGGGATCTCACCCTTGACCACGGCGTGCGCGCCGAGCACACAGCCGCGACCCACCTTGGTATTGCGCAACACCGTCACCTTGGCGGCGATCCAGGTGTCCGGCCCGATGCGCACCGGACCCTTGATGATGCCCTGGTCCTTGATCGGATAGGTGATGTCCTCCGTGCGATGGTCGAAATCGCAGATATAGCACCAGTCCGCAACGAGGGTCGAGGCGCCGATCTCGATGTCGAGGTAGGTGTTGACGACGTTGTCCTTGCCGAACACGACCTTGTCGCCGATTCGCAGCGAACCTTCGTGGCAGCGGATGGCGTTGCCGTCACCGATATGCACCCACTTGCCGATCTCGAGCCGCGCCAGGTCGGGCGTCGCGTGGATCTCGACGTTCTTCCCGAGAAACACCATTCCGCGCAGCACGACGTGCGGATTCGCCAGCTTGAACTTCGCCAGGCGGTAGTACCGGACCAGGTACCACGGCGTGTATGCCTTGTTTGCCAGCACCCATCGCAGAGATGACAGTGTCAGGAATCGTGCCTGGTCCTGATCCCGGCGACGGGAACCGCGCCACCTCGTGCGCAGCGGTGCGCCCCACATGCTCGTCATAGGGGGCAGCCTACGGTCCGCCTCCTGCGCGGGGTACAACCACCGGCCCGATACGCTGACGGCTCGAAACGTTCGTCCCGGGAGGAGTTGGGTGATGCGGGGTGTCCTGCGGGCCGCAGTGCTGGCATCGACGGCAGCGGTCGCACTGAGCGGGTGCGCAGGCGGAGGCGGTACCAGCGATGTGCTCTCCGAAGGAGGCTGGCCGGGCCGTTATTCGGATGCCCGCAACAGCAGCACCGCCACCGCAGACGGTCTCGACGACCTCTCGGCCGCGTGGGCCCGCCCGCTGGGAGGCCGGGTGGGCTCTCCCGCCGGGGTTGCCCGCAACGGCCAGATCGCAGTCACCGCCTCGACGGACGCGGGATGCAACCTCTTCTCCTTCCAGATCGACAACGGCCGCAAACGGTGGTGCACGCGGCTCGCTCCGGGCGCCACGACCGTGACCCCCGTGTCCGACGGCAACGCGAACATCTACGTCGGCGAGGACGGTGGCATGTTCTCGTTCAACGAACACGGGCAGCGACGCTGGCGCATCCCGGTGAGCGGCACACCGCGCAGCGCCCAGTTCGCGTCCGACGGAAAACTGGTCGTCGTCACGCATTTCGGCCAGGTCAACATCATCAACCCGCAGACCGGCCAACTCGTCGCACCGCTGTTCGACCTCGTGCCCATTCCCGCCGTCGGCGACGGCCAGAACGTTCCGAGGCTCGCGAGCGACCACGGGTTGCCCGCATGCTTCGGCGGATCACCCGATTGCCCCGTCGCCACCACTCCCGCAGTCGACCTGGCCACGGACCGGATCTTCGTGACCCTGTGGCGTCCCGGTGCCGACCGCGCGTCTCTCGTCGCCATGCGGTACACCAGCGGCGACAACGCGTCCGTGGTCGAAGAATGGTCCACCGACGACCTGCCGGGCGGCGCCGTGACGAGTCCGGTGCTGTCCGCCGACGGCGCGACCGTCTACGTCCACGACGGCGACGGCACCCTCTGGGCCGTCGACTCCACGACGGGGACACCCCGATGGAGCCATCGACTCGACTACTCCCCCGCGACCGGCCCGGCAGTGACCGGTGACGGATTGCTGCTGCTTGCCGCCGGCGGAGACGAGGGCGCCCTGACCGCACTGCGGGACAATGGCGACGGCGCCGAAATGGTGTGGCAGCGAACGGATGTCACGCAGCACGCCGTACCGGCGGTGACCTCGAACGGGCTGGGTTACTCGATCGTGGGCGGCGCCGACGGCCTTGCCGCACTCGTGTTCGACACCTCGGACGGCCACTCGATCGACGAGGAACCGATCACGGAGGCAACAGGATTCCCGGTCGGCACCGCGGTGGGCCCCGACGGCGAGTTCGTCACCACGACGCACGACGGTGACATCGTCGTACTCCGCTGAAGCAGTTCCCTCAGCCGACAGTCGAGGTACAGTCGAAAGATCGTGCTGCCCTGCGTAATTCGGCGCTCACGACAGCCTGCGCCGGCCGGTGCCCACTGCCCCGGCGGTACGCAATTCGGGTTCGTCTCCCGACCGGAAGCGCGGTGAGCACCACCCCTGCCGGAACATCGATCGCCCCGAGCTGTGGCACCAGTGCCACGCCGGCTCCCGCTGCAACCAGTCGCAGGACCGTGGCGAAGTCGTCGACCCGATGGGTGACCCACGGTTCGAACCCTTGGGAGCGACAGGTGCGCACCGCCATGGTGTGACACAACGTGCCGGAGTTCCCGACAATCCAAGGGCTGTCTGCGTGACTGCGGACGACCGCCAAACCCTCCGCGTCCGGCGCTGCGGACGCGGCCAGATAGATGACCTCGTCGAGCAGCGGTTCGAGTTCGATGCCCGACCCGACGGAGGACGGCACGTTGTCGTATTCGTGGACGAGCGCCATGTCGAGGTGACCTCCCCGAAGCAGATCCGGCGCATCGGCGGGATCGACCTCCGTCACCGTCACTTCCGGGCCCTGCTCCGCACGGCGGAGTTCCGACAGGGCGGGGAGCACAACCGTCCGTAGCGCGGTCGGAAAGGCCCCGAGGCGAACCGACCCCGACGGCCCCGGCCCACTCGTCGCGAGCGCGGTTTCTGCTCGTTCCAGTTCCGCCAGAACCGCCTCGGTGTGCTCGACGAGGATGAGAGCCGCCGGGGTCAGCCTCACCCGACGACCCGTGCGCACCAGGAGGGGGCGGCCGGCCTCGCGTTCGAGCGCCGAGATCTGTTGCGACACCGCCGACGGCGTGTACGAAAGCGCCTCGGCGACGGCAGCGATCGTGCCTCGATGGGCGAGTTCACGGAGAAGCCTGAGCTTGCGAACGTCGAGCATCGGTTCAGCTTACGAGTTCCGTCACGAAGAGTAACTGGATCTTGTGAATTGCGACGGTAAAAGTGGGTGCATGACATTCCATCCGTCGGGCATCTTCGTCCCGCTCGTCACCCCGTTCACAGACACCGGCGAGATCGCCGCGACCGACCTCGAACGTCTCGCCCACGGCGTGATCGAAGAAGGCGCAGCCGGCATCGTGGCGTTGGGAACAACCGCGGAGGCGGCCACCCTGACCCCTCTGGAACGTCGAGAGGTCGTGCGGATCTGCAGCACGGCGTGCCGCGAGCACGGCGTGCCCCTGATCGTCGGCGCAGGTTCGAACGACACGGCCGGCACCGCGCGCACCCTCGAGGAACTGCATGCGGAGGGCGACGCCACAGCCGCAATGGTGGTGGTCCCGTACTACACACGCCCGTCCGAGGCAGGGGTGGTGGCGCACTTCGAATACATCGCCGCACGCAGTCCGCTCCCCCTGATTCTCTACAACGTTCCGTACCGCACCGGTCAGCACCTGGGCTGGGAGTCCGTCGAGCGACTGTCGCAGCATCCGCAGATTGCCGGCATCAAACAGGCAGTCGGCTCGGTGGACACCGACACCGCGCGACTGGTCGCAGTGGCCCCCACGTCGTTCTCGGTCCTCGCAGGAGACGACGCGCTGGTTTCCCCGCTCCTCGCGATGGGTGCCGCGGGAGCGATCCTGGCGACCGCGAACGTCTGCACGCGCGAGTTCGTCGAACTGTTCCGGTTGTGGGACGGCGGATTCCTGTCGCAGGCGAGGGCCCTCGGGAACCGACTCGTGGAGACCGCGTGCGCGCTGACCGCAGGGCCGAACCCCACCGTCATCAAGGCCGTGCTCCACGCCCAGGGCAGGATTTCGACTCCGAACGTCCGGCTACCCCTCCTGCCGGCGGGCAGCCCCGCGGCGATTCTCGGAGCGCTGCCCCACACGGTCCGTGCAGGCTAACGGGACGCTGCGCACACGAAGGCCTCGGGCGTGCGGCCGATGCGGGTCAGCACCACGCTCAGCGAGCGTGAGCCCTTCAATTTGAGCCGGGGACGCAGCACCGCGGGATCGATGTCGAGCCCGCGCACCAGGATCTCGGCGATCCCGCAATCGAACCGGGACAGTGCCTGTTTCAGCGCCTTCTCCGTGTATTTGAACTGTTCGAGGACGCGGAATCCACGCACCCCGTCGGGCAACGTATCGCCGGTGAGGTAGGCGATACGTGGATCGAGTTGCCACAGCCCGTGTGCGGCCGCGTAGTGACGCACCAGTCCGGACCGCACGATCGCACCGTCCGGATCGACGATCCATTCCCCCGGTGCACGCTCGGGAATCTCGTCCGGCATCGTGTCGGTGACCTCGAAACCGGTTCCGTCCGAACGGAGTACCGACGCGCGGCGTCGAACACCGCCGTGGGTGAGTCCCGGGGAGTACAGGCATGCTTCACGCACGCCGCCGTCCAGCGACACCACCTCGACCTCGCCGTCCCAGTCGAGGGAGTCGAAGTCCAGACCCGGCGCGCACTTCACGGCCAGATCGCGTCCTGCATACACCCCGAGAAGGTCGGGCAACGGCGGTTGCAGCGCCGCCGGGTCGTGGGTCCTGCGGCCGCCGGCGCGACGCGCAGGGTCCGCGACGACGGTCGTGCCGCGTGTCACCGGCGTCAGCGCGTCCGCACGGAGGAGATATGCCTCGGGGACGTTGTGCGCGGCCATGGCGAGGCGCACTTCGTCGAGGTCGCTGCCCACCACCGTCTCCGCGACACCGACGAGTTCGGCGAGTTCGGTGCCGATCGAGCAGGTGACGTCGTGGACCCGGCGGCCGGCAAGCCGTCGCGCACGATGCGCCGCCACGGTTGCGGGCGTCGACTGCTGCACTGCATCGTCGGTGAGGATCCAGCGCGCGGCACCGGGAATCTTCGCGTCCGCCTTGCGGCGCAACAACACCGTCTCCACGAGCACCGCGGTACGGTCGCCGAAGTGCGTACGCACCCAGCCGATATCGGCAAGGCGCGTACGCGTCGACAGTTCACGCTCGCCGACACGTGCGAGCGCTGCCGCGCCGGTATCGGAGGTCAGGTACCGGACGTCGTCGAGCGTGAACTCGTATCCCAATTACTTGCCCGGCTTCACACCGGTGATCATCACGTTGTAGAAGAAGCTGCGCGGGACAACGTGCTTGAGCACATTCTCGTCGACCCAGCTGAGCGACTTCCAGCCGCCGAAGGCGAACTTGGCCCAGTTCCAGCCCAGCTTCTCGGGCGGAACTGCGGCTTCGAACGTGCGAACGGGCCAGCCGAGCAGTGCGGCGGCGAACTCCTCGCTCGAGGCCTTGACGTTCACCGCGCCGGCCGACCGGGCGATCTTCTCGAGATCGGAGGGGTCGAAGGTGTGCAGATCGACGACGGCCTCGAGTGCCGCGGCGCGCGACGACTCGTCGAGTTCGGTCTGCGGGCGGCGCCAGTCGCTGAGGAACGGCAGCTTCGTGACGGTGGTCGTGGCCTCCCACGTGATGCGCCCGAGCCAGCGCGCGTAGAAGTTGCCGACTGTGCTCGGCTCACCGGCGAACACGAATCGGCCACCCGGCTTGAGGATGCGCAGCACCTCACGCAGGGACTGCTCGACATCGGGAATGTGGTGCAGCACTGCGTGTCCGACGACGAGGTCGAACGTGTCGTCCTCGTACGGGATGGTTTCGGCGTCGGCGACGCGGCCGTCGACATCGAGACCGAGATGCTCGGCGTTGCGCAGCGCCACCTTGACCATGCCCGGCGACAGGTCGGTGACCGAACCCCTCTTCGCCACTCCACCCTGCATGAGGTTGAGCAGGAAGAAGCCGGTTCCGCAGCCCAACTCGAGCGCCCGATCGTAGGGCAGGGGCTGCTCTCCGGCGGCGGCGACGAACCGTCCCTTCGCGTAGTCGATGCAGCGTTCGTCGTACGAGATCGACCACTTGTCGTCGTACGTCTCGGCTTCCCAGTCGTGGTAGAGCACCTGAGCGAGCTTGGTGTCTTCCATCGCTGCCGCGACCTGTTCGGCAGTGGCGTGCGGGTTCGGCGCGGGGTCGACCCCGTCGGGCCTGCTTGCAGTCATGGCGGTGATCCTACCCATCGGTAAGTCGGGGGCAATTTTGCGGTTGGGCGAACTATTCGCCGACGAAATCGGCTTTTCCGGGTCCGTCGGCGAGGAACGACTCCATGCCGATGGTGCGATCCTTCGTGGCGAACAGCGACGCGAACAGGTGCTGTTCGATGGCGAGGCCGGTCACGAGATCGGTCTCGAGGCCCCGGTCGATCGCAGCCTTGGCTGCCGCAAGCGCACGCGACGCCGCCGTGGTGAACTGCGCGGCCCACCGGCGGGCCGCCTCGTACACGTCGTCCGGTGCCACGACCTCGTCCACGAGACCCATCGCCAGAGCCTCGTCCGCCCCGACGAACCGGCCGGTGTACACGATGTCCTTGGCTTTCGACGGCCCCACCAGGCGGGCGAGGCGCTGTGTGCCGCCACCACCGGGGATCACGCCGAGCAGGACCTCGGGCGTGCCCAGCTTCACGTTGTCCCCGATGATGCGCCTGTCGGCGCCGAGGGCGAGTTCGAGGCCACCGCCGAGCGCGTAGCCGGTGATCGCGGCGACGGTCGGCTTCGGAATGTCGGCGATCGAGCCCAGCGCGGATTGCAGATCGCCCACGATCCGGCTCATCCGGACGAAGTCGATCTCGGCGAGTTCCTTGATGTCGGCGCCGGCGGCGAACACCTTCTCCCCGCCGTACACGATCACCGACTTCACGTCGTCCCGCACCGACGCTTCCCGCGCGGCCTCCCGAAGCTCCTCCTGGAGCTGCCGGTTGAGCGCGTTCATCGGCGGCCGGTCGAGTCGGATGGTGCCGATACCGTCGGAAACCTCGAGCGTCACGAATTCAGGCATGCACGAAGCCTAGAGGTCGGCGCGCTGGGCCCACGGATGCGACCCGACCGCGTAGTAGCCGTCCTCGCCGTCGAACGAGATGTGGATCATTCCGTCCCGCTTGCTCATGACGGGAAGGACCGGTTCGACGGTCACTTCCGCGGCTATGATCTCCGCGACCGTCCGGTATCGCGCCAGGTCCGTCAACTGAGTCCAGGTCGGGGGAAGCAGCACGCACCGTCCCGACCGCCAGTACTCGAGTTCTTCCGCGGCGGTCCGCCAGCGCACCTCGTCGGCCTCGCTCGTCTCCCCGTCCGCGCCTTGTCCGTCGGGTGCGGCGGCGACGAAGAAGCGGGTGTCGTACCGGCGTCGCTCGCCCAGGGGCGTGATCCAGTTGGCCCAGGGGCGCAGCAGGTCGGCGCGCAGCACGAGTCCTTCCCGCGCGAGAAAATCGCCGAAGGACAGGTCGCGGGCCTCGAGCTTGCGGCGCGCACCGGCGTAGACGGCAGTGTCGGCGACGAGCGTGTCGGGGTCCGGTCCGGCCAGCAGGACACCGCATTCCTCGAACGTTTCCCGCACGGCCGCCAGTACCAGTGCGCGCGCTGTCGCCTCGTCGGTGGCGAACCGCTCCGCCCACCATGCGACGTCCGGACCGGACCACCGCACCGACGCGTCGGTATCGGACGGATCGACCCCGCCGCCGGGGAACACGGTCATCCCTCCGGCGAAGTCCATGCCGACCACGCGCTGTTGGAGGAACACCTCCACTCCCCGTGCGGAGTCGCGTACCAGCATCACCGTGGAAGCACCGCGGATCGGCACCGCGGCGGGGTCGAAGGAGCTCACCGAGCGATCGTGGGACATGGCCTCAAACTATCGGATCACGTGACGCACGCCATGCCGGGCGCCCGTCGTGTCACCCGCGACGGTGGCGTCCCGGCTCCCGGGTTCGGCGTGCGAAGAACCGGCCGTCCGCCTGTTCCAGCGTGATGGCCTGGCTGAACGCTTCGCTGAGGTTCTCCCCGGTGATGACGTCGTCGAGCAGACCCTGCGCGACGACCGTGCCCTCCTTGAGGAGCAGCGCGTGGGTGAAACCGGGCGGGATCTCCTCGACGTGGTGCGTGATGAGGACGGTGGCCGGGGCATCCGGGTCGGCGGCCAGCACGCCGAGCCGCGCGACGAGTTCCTCGCGGCCACCCAGGTCCAGGCCGGCCGCGGGTTCGTCGAGCAGCAGCAGTTCGGGATCGGTCATGAGCGCGCGGGCGATGAGCACGCGTTTGCGCTCGCCCTCCGACAGCGTTCCGTACGAGCGGTCGGCGAGGTGTTCGGCGCCGAGGCTCTCGAGCATCTCGATCGCGCGCTCGGTGTCCATGTCGTCGTAGCGCTCGCGCCATCGGCCGAGTACGCCGTATCCGGCGGAGATCACCAGATCGAGGACTTTCTCGTCGAACGGCACGCGGTTCGCGAGCGCCGCCGACGACAGGCCGATGCGGGTCCGCAGTTCGGACAGGTCGGTCCGGCCGAACGTTTCGCCGAGCACGTGTGCCGTTCCGGACGTGGGGAACGTCTCGGCCGCCGCGATGCGCAGCAGCGTCGTCTTGCCTGCGCCGTTGGGGCCGAGCACCACCCAGCGTTCGTCGAGTTCCACCTTCCAGGTCACGGGTCCGACGAGGACGTTGCCTCCACGCCGCACCAGAACGTCTTCGAATTCGATGAGCAAATCGGGATCAGGTTGTGCCACGCGTCCATCTTGTCTTACGTCCGGGCGCGACACGCGGCAGGATCATCCCTGTGTCGTCACCCTCCTCGGAATCCGTCCCGTCCGCCGCCCTGCACGACCGGTCGCCGTTCCCCCTCGGCGCGACGGTTGTCGGTTCCGGTACCCGGTTCGCCGTGCACGCCCCGCACAGCGACCGCGTCCAGGTGTGTCTCGTCGGCGAGGACGGGCACGAACAGCGCATCGACCTCCCCGATTTCACCTACGGCGTGTGGCACGGCGTGGTCCCCGGTGTCGGCGCGGGGCAACGGTACGGCTATCGCGCGCACGGGCGGTGGGATCCGCGCCACGGCCTGCGCACCAATCCGCACAAGATCCTTCTCGATCCGTGGGGACGACAGATCACGGGCGAGATGGGTGACGCAGCCAGGCTGCTCGCGTACGACGGCGGACCGTTCGACGCGATGTCGACTGTGGACTCACTCGGGCACACGCCGCTGTCGGTGGTGACGGCCTCCGACGCCGACACCCCGCAGCGGCCGGACATACCGTGGGAGAACACCGTCGTCTACGAACTGCACGTGGGTTCGTACACCGCGCACCATCCGCAGGTACCCCCGCATCTGCGCGGCACCTACCTCGGGCTCTGCCACCCGGCGGTGATCGACCATCTCGTGCAGCTCGGAGTGACCACCGTCGAACTCCTGCCGGTCCAGGCTTTTCTCACCGAACCCCCGGTCCGGGCGCGCGGGATGCGCAATCACTGGGGGTATTCGACCGCGTCGTACTTCGCTCCGCACCCCGCCTACGCCGCGACACCGGGTGAGGAGATCGCCGAGTTCCGCACGATGGTCCGCGCGCTGCACAGCGCCGGACTCGAAGTCGTTCTCGATGTCGTCTACAACCACACGTGCGAATGGTCGGTGGCGGGACCGAACCTGTCGTGGCGCGGCCTCGACGCGCCCGGTTACTACCTGCTCGACCACCACGGTCACGACATCGACCTCACCGGCTGCGGCAACACGATCGACGGTTCCTCCCCCATCGCCGTCCGGATGGTGTGCGACAGCCTGCGGTACTGGGCGCAGGAGATGGGTGTGGACGGGTTCCGGTTCGACCTCGCGAGCGCGCTGGCGCGGCCGCGCGGTGGTGCGTTCGACCCGCGCGGGGCTCTGCTCACCGCGATCACCACCGACCCGGTGCTCACCGACCTCAAACTCATCGCCGAGCCGTGGGACGCGACCGGGCACGGTTACCAGTTGGGACGCTTCGGTGTGCAGTGGGCCGAATGGAACGACAAGTACCGCGACACGGCGCGCCGCTTCTGGGCGGGGCACTCGGGTGTGCGCGAACTCGCCTCGAGGCTCACCGGCTCGGAGGATCTGTTCCGGCGGGATCAGCGGCAGCCCGCGATGTCGGTCAACTACATCACCGCGCACGACGGATTCACGCTCACCGACCTCGTGTCGTACCGGCACAAGCGCAACGAGGCGAACGGTGAGGACGGCCGCGACGGCTCCGACCACAACGAATCGGTCGACCACGGGGTGGAAGGTCCCACCGACGACGTGGAGATCGTCGCCGCGCGCGACCGGCACGTCCGCGCGCTGCTCGCGACGCTGCTGCTCTCGACCGGGACACCGATGCTGCTCGCCGGGGACGAACTCGGTCACACCCAGCACGGCAACAACAACGCGTACTGCGTTCCGGAGGATGTACCGGTACCCGACGCGTGGCCGTTGGACTGGGAAGACGCCGACCTCGACCGGCTCGCGTACGTGCGCGGGCTTCTCCGGCTCCGGAACGTCGTGCCGGTGCTACGGCGGCGACGGTTCTTCGACGGGCGGGCGAGGACCGACGGCCACCCCGACCTGGTGTGGTTCGGGATCGACGGCACCGAACTCGACTACGCGGGCTGGCACGACGAGAGCCGCCGCACCCTTCAAGGGTGGGTCGACGGATCGGGGCTGGGCACCACCACCCGCGCGGGGATACGGCTCCCCGACAGCAGTGGTCTGTTCGTTCTGCACGCCGGGGGCGCCGCGACCCTGACGCTGGGTGGGCCGGAGTGGTATCGCGGCGACATCATGTGTGTCTTCGACTCGAGCACTGTCGACGGCTCACCCGTCGACGATGCGCCTCACCCGGTGGGCACCGAGTTTACGCTGCCCGGTCCGGCCGTACTGGTGTTCCGAACCGCACTGCGAGACGAAATACCCACGGACCCAACGCACTCCGGCTCCGACCACCACGGGTCCACGCCGGGATGACGCGGTGCGGCGTCGCTGTCGTCGCGACGGTCACTCTGCCAGTGCGACGACGGTGACCGACCCGGGCGCGACTTCGGTGAACCCGGCGTCCTTCACCGCGACGGCAGATCCGTTCTCGACGTGCGCGAGCAGTTCGCGCCATCGCGCGGGGGTCGCCTCACGGACGGCACAGGGATAACCCGCGGCCGCCCACTGGCGCGCGGACTCGAGCGGCATCGCGCCGGCGAGCAGCATCGAGGCGTGACCGACCTGTGCGGCGGCCTTGCCCACCGTCATACCGAGAGTTCCGTCGACCCACAGCACCGGAACACCGGCGGGCGGGGAGGGCGGACTGTCGGGCGGGACATCGGTGCCGCCGATCTGCAACCGGGAGATCCTCGGGTCGAGGGCTCCTACCGGGCCGGGGACCAGTGCCCGCGCCTGGGCGCCGGCGTGGTCGACGGTGACACCGGGGACCTCCTGCGCGGCACGCCATTGCGCGCCGCGGGCACGACGGCTGACCTTGCGGATCCGGGCGTCGTTCCACGCGAGGAACGGTTCCTGCCACGGTCCGGGCTCTCCGTCCGGGCCCGGCCCGACCCGCGGATCCAGGCACAGTGTGACGGTGGCGATTGCGGCGGCCTCGAGCAGCGAACTCCGGTCGGGCGGATCGGATTTCGGGATGTGGAGAACGATCGGCATCGCCAGCACCGACGCCGGGTCGTCCGGGTCGGGCCGGTCTCCGTAACCCCGGGCGAGCACGGCGTGCCGCTGCGCGAACCCGGGGTCGGTGAAGATCGGATGGGGTTCAGGCACCACGATCGAGCGGTACCCGTCGCAACGTTCCGTCGACCCGGTCGGCGGCTTCCACCTCGTCCCGCGTGACACCGAGGACGAAGAGCACGGCGTCCAGATACGGGTAGGACAACGCGGTGTCGGCGACCTCGCGCAGCGCGGGCTTCGCGTTGAACGCGATACCCAGCCCTGCGGCACCGAGCATGTCGATGTCGTTGGCACCGTCGCCGACGGCCACGGTCTGCTCGATGGGCACACCCGCCTCGGCGGCGAATTCCCGGAGCGCGTGCGCCTTTGCGGCACGGTCGACGATGTCGCCGACAACGCGGCCCGTGAGCCTTCCGTCGACGATTTCGAGAGTGTTCGCGCGCACGAAGTCGAGTTCGAGGTCGTGAGCGAGGCCTTCGATGACCTGGCGGAAACCGCCCGAGACGACGCCGCAGCGGAACCCGAGCCGACGCAGCGTCCGGATGGTGGTGCGCGCGCCGGGGGTGAGTTCGATCTGATCGGCGACTTCGTCGATGACACTGGCGGGCAGGCCGGCGAGTGTGGCGACGCGTTGTTCGAGCGACTGCGCGAAATCGATCTCGCCCCGCATCGCGGCTTCGGTGACTTCGCGGACCTTGTCCTCGACGCCCGCGTGCGCAGCGAGCATCTCGATGACCTCGCCCTGCACCAGAGTCGAGTCCACGTCGAAGACGATCAGACGCTTCGCGCGACGGGCGAGACCGGCGCGTTCCACCGCGATGTCCACGTCGATACCGGCGGCGAGTTCCGCGAGGGCCTTGCGCAAACGGGAGTCGGCATCCGAATCGGTGTCCGGTGCGGTGACCATCAGTTCCAGTCCGGTGACGGGATAGTCGGCGATGCCGCGGATGGAATCGATGTTGGCGCCCTGCGCGGCGAGCGTGCGTCCCACCGACCGCAACGCGCGCGCACTCAACGGACTGCCCAGCACGACGACGGCGTGGGTGGACACCGGGTGGCCGCTGCCGGGCGCCACGCCGATCTGCACTTCGGCGCGCATGCCGATGGCGGCCATGGCCGACGAGACCTCGTCCTGCAACGCCTCGACATCGCGGGGGCAGACCACGAGGACGCCGAGCGTCAACTGCCCGCGGATCACGACCTGCTCGACGTCGAGCAGGTCGACGTCATACCTCGTCAGCGCTGCGAACAGCTCCGAGGTCACGCCAGGATGGTCCGGTCCGGTCACGGTCACGAGCACCGTGCTGTCAGACGCCACAACGTCTCCGATCATTGTCGTCGAGGCACGTGCGGACGCAGCACGTGCCCATCCATTGTCGCAGTCCGAGCGGTCGGCTCCGCGTCGGGGTACGGGCCCGGAACGGCGGAAGCCCCGCCCGTGGAGACGGGCGGGGCTTCGGTGCGTAGAGCGGGTCGATCAGGAGCGCGGGACGTCGCCGGGGGTACGGTCGGCGCCTTCGAGCACGTTCACGCTGTGCTTGTGGCTACCCGGTCCGACGTGCGCCTCGGCGCGCATCTTCTCGACCATGTGCGGGTAGTGCAGTTCGAACGCGGGGCGCTCCGACCGGATGCGCGGCAACTCGGTGAAGTTGTGCCGCGGCGGCGGGCAGGAGGTGGCCCACTCGAGCGAGTTACCGAAGCCCCACGGGTCGTCGACCGTGACGACCTGGCCGTAGCGGTAGCTCTTGAACACGTTCCACAGGAACGGCAGGGTCGAAGCACCGAGCACGAACGCACCGATGGTCGAGATCGTGTTGAGCGTGGTGAACCCGTCCGACGGCAGGTAGTCCGCGTAGCGACGCGGCATGCCCTCGTTACCGAGCCAGTGCTGCACCAGGAAGGTGGTGTGGAAGCCCACGAAGGTCAGCCAGAAGTGCCACTTGCCGAGACCCTCGTCGAGCATGCGGCCCGTCATCTTCGGGAACCAGAAGTAGATGCCGGCGTACGTGGCGAACACGATGGTGCCGAAGAGCACGTAGTGGAAGTGCGCCACGACGAAGTACGAGTCGTGCAGGTGGAAGTCGAGCGGCGGGCTCGCGAGGATGACGCCGGTCAGGCCACCGAAGAGGAACGTGATGATGAAGCCGACCGAGAACAACATCGGTGTCTCGAAGGTCAATTGCCCCTTCCACAGCGTGCCGATCCAGTTGAAGAACTTCACGCCCGTCGGGACGGCGATCAGGAACGTCATGAACGAGAAGTACGGAAGCAGCACGGCGCCGGTGGCGTACATGTGGTGCGCCCACACCGCGATCGACAGCGCCGCGATGGCGATCGTCGCGTAGACCAGGCCGGTGTAACCGAAGATCGGCTTGCGGCTGAAGACCGGGAAGATCTCCGAGACGATGCCGAAGAACGGCAGCGCGATGACGTACACCTCGGGGTGACCGAAGAACCAGAACAGGTGCTGCCAGAGGAGCACACCGCCGGTAGCCGGGTCGTAGATGTGGCCACCGAGATGACGGTCGACGAACAGCCCGAAGAACGCAGCGGTCAGCAGCGGGAACACGAGCAGGATCAGCAGGGCGGTGATCAGGATGTTCCACGTGAAGATCGGCATCCGGAACATCGTCATACCGGGAGCGCGCATGCACACGACGGTGGTGATGAAGTTGACCGCGCCGAGGATGGTGCCCAGGCCCATGACACCGAGACCGAGAATCCAGAAGTCCGCGCCGACACCCGGGGAATGCAGCTCACTGGTGAGCGGGGTGTACGCGGTCCAGCCGAAGTCGGCGGCACCACCGGGGGTCACGAAGCCGAGCATGACGATCGTCGCGCCGAACAGGTACAGCCAGTAGCTGAACGCGTTCAGACGCGGGAACGCCACGTCGGGCGCGCCGATCTGCAACGGCAGGATGTAGTTCGCGAAGGCGAACACCACGGGCGTCGCATACATCAGCAGCATGATCGTGCCGTGCATGGTGAACAGCTGGTTGAACTGTTCGTTCGACAAGAACTGAAGACCGGGAACCGCGAGCTCTGTACGCATCAGCAGGGCCATCAGGCCACCGATGAGGAAGTACGCGAACGAGGTGACCAGGTACATGAGCCCAAGCATCTTGGGGTCTGTTGTCGTGATCATCTTGTAGATGAACGAACCCTTGGGTCCCTGCCGCGGCGGGTATGGCCTCGCTACCGCTAACTCTGGGACTGGCTGGGGCGCTACGGCAGTCACTAATCCTCCTGAATGCGCGCTCGGCCTCGGGCTGGAGGCGAACGTTCTCTGGCTTGCGCTCATCGAATCGTAGACCCTCCGCAAACCGGTCGCCCGCCGGGTCCTACTCGCTGTCGTATTCGCCGCCACGCTACCTGGCATGGAGCCCGGGACTCACCGCAGAGCCTGTGCTGCGGATCACAGGAACGGGTCCCAACGAGCTTGCGGGACACTGTCGGCGGCGTGTGCCACACGAGATAGCCTGAGCCGTCCCCTGGTTCGAGCCCGTCCGTCAGGAGTGGTCTGAAGTGTTAGCTGTGCACCGGTCCCGCGCAGTCGTCGCGTCCCTCGCGATCGCTGCCGCGACGTCGACCGTACTGGCGAGTTGTTCCACCCCCGCCGACGACGACGCCTCGACCATCGTGCGCACGACCACCCGCATCGCCGGCGCATCCGTGGTCGGCATCGACCGTGACACCAGCACCGCGTGCGCCCTTCCGTCTCCTCTGGATGCGGGCGTTCCGCCGACCGGCACACGGCGGATGGTCCACACCGCCGGGGTCACCGAGGTTCCGGCCGACGCGCAGCGCATCGTCGTGCTCGACGAGGCAGCGCTCGACGCCGTGTGCGCACTCGGCTTGTGGGAGCGTGTCGTGGGCGCCACCGTCGACGCCGACGGAAGGCCGGAGTATCTCGGCACCGGCATCTCCGAGTTGCCCACCGTCGGGCCGGAGGGCGCGCCCGATGTCGCCGCGATCGAGCAGGCCCGCCCCGATCTGATCCTGGGGTCGGCGGCCGACGAGAGCGTCTACCGATCGGTGTCCGCGGTGGCCCCCACCGTGCTGGTCGGTTCCGATCCCGTGTTCTGGCGGGATCAGTTCCTCCGCGTCGGCGAAGCCCTGGGACGCAACGCCGCCGCGCAGGCGGTACTCGACACCTACGCCGCCGAGGCTGCCGCCCTCGGACGCGAACTGGTGTCGTCCCAGACTCAGGCCTCGATCGTGCGGTTCACCGCCGACGGTGGAGAGATAGAGGGCACGGCGTCGTTCGCCGGACAGGTCGTCGGAGATCTCGGCGCCGCACGGCCGCCGGCACAGCGGTTCGGGGTCGTCGACAACCGCCCGACCGAAGCTTTCGCCGCGGACGATCCGGCGGCAGCGGACGGCGATGTGATCTTCGTCCGATTCGACGGCGAAGACGGACTCGAGCGCGGCACCGAGATCATGCGCACCGATCCGTGGCTCGACCTCGGCGCGGTCACCGACAACCGGTTGTTCTCCGTAGCCGACGAGGTGTGGTCCACACCCGGTCCCGTCGCAGCGCGCGCGATCCTCGAGGACCTCGGCGTGGGTCTCAACGGTTACTCCGGATAGAAGAGGAATACGCGATGCCGGTCCCCGACTTCGTTCTCCGACTCCGCGCCCAGGTCGGCACAGCACCGCTGTGGCTGCCCGGAGTGAGCGCCGTCGTCGTCGACGACGATCACCGGGTGTTGCTCACCCGCCGCGCGGACAACGGAAAATGGGCCGTCGTCTCGGGCATCCTCGAGCCAGGCGAAGAACCTGCGGCAGCGGCGATCCGGGAAGTGCACGAGGAAACGGGCGTCGACGCGGAAGTCGTCCGGCTCACGAGCGTCGACGTCACCGCTCCGATCGTCTATCCGAACGGTGACGAAGCGCAGTATCTCGATGTGGCATTTCTCATGCGCGCCGTGGGTGGCAGTGCCCGGGTGGCCGACGACGAGAATCTCGAGGTCGGGTGGTTCTCCCCCGACTCTCTCCCCGAACCGCTGACCGACACCTCGCGGCTACGGCTCGGCAAAGCTCTCGCGGGCCGCCCCGAAGCATGGTTCCGCCGCCCCTGACGCCACGAAAGCCCGGCGGCCGGGTGCCGCCGCACTGTGTGCGTGGCACCCGGCCGCCGGGACCGACTGTGAGGGATCCGGTCAGAAGTCCCAGTCGTCGTCCTCGGTGACGACAGCCTTGCCGATGACGTAGGAGCTACCCGAACCCGAGAAGAAGTCGTGGTTCTCGTCGGCATTCGGCGAGAGCGCCGACAGGATAGCCGGGTTCACGTCGGTCTCGTCCTTCGGGAACAGCGCCTCGTACCCGAGGTTCATCAGCGCCTTGTTGGCGTTGTACCGGAGGAACTTCTTGACGTCCTCGGTCAGGCCTGCCTCGTCGTACAGGTCTGCGGTGTACTGGGTTTCGTTGTCGTAGAGCTCGAAGAGCAGCTCGAAGACCCAATCCTTGAGGTCGTCGCGCTCGGCCTGAGTGATCTTCTCGAGGCCCTTCTGGTACTTGTAGCCGATGTAGTAGCCGTGCACGGCCTCGTCACGGATGATCAGGCGGATCATGTCGGCCGTGTTGGTCAGCTTCGCCCGCGACGACCAGTACATCGGCAGGTAGAAGCCCGAGTAGAAGAGGAACGACTCGAGCAGCGTCGAGGCGGCCTTGCGCTTGAGCGGGTTGTCGCCCTTGTAGTAGTCCAGGACGATCTGCGCCTTGCGCTGAAGGTTCACGTTGTCCTCCGACCACCGGAACGCGTCGTCGATCTCACGCGTCGAGCACAGGGTCGAGAAGATGTTCGAGTACGACTTCGCGTGTACCGACTCCATGAACGCGATGTTCGTGAGGACAGCTTCCTCGTGGGGAGTGACCGCGTCGGGAATCAGCGAGACAGCGCCCACCGTGCCCTGGATGGTGTCGAGCAGGGTCAGTCCCGTGAACACCCGCATCGTGAGCTGCTGCTCGTATGCGTTGAGCGTTCCCCACGACGGGATGTCGTTGGACACCGGCACCTTCTCCGGAAGCCAGAAGTTGCCGGTGAGGCGATCCCACACCTCGGCGTCCTTCTCGTCGGGGACGCGGTTCCAGTTGATCGCGGAGACGCGATCGATGAGCTTGACGCGCAGGCCGTCCGCCGGCGAGTGCGCGTGCGGTGCTGAGGTCATCGGTTACCTACCTGATCGGTGTTCTTGTGCAACGGGTGTCGGGGAAGTCGGATCACAGCATGCAGGAGACGCAACCCTCGACCTCGGTGCCCTCGAGCGCCATCTGCCGCAGGCGGATGTAGTACAGCGTCTTGATGCCCTTGCGCCACGCGTAGATCTGCGCCTTGTTCACATCGCGGGTGGTCGCGGTGTCCTTGAAGAACAAGGTGAGCGACAGACCCTGGTCGACGTGCTGCGTCGCCGCGGCGTAGGTGTCGACGATCTTCTCGTACCCGATTTCGTACGCGTCCTGGAAGTACTCCAGGTTGTCGTTGGTCAGGTAGGGAGCCGGGTAGTAGACGCGGCCGATCTTGCCCTCTTTGCGGATCTCGATCTTCGAGGCGACGGGGTGGATCGAACTCGTGGAGTTGTTGATGTACGAGATCGAGCCGGTCGGCGGCACGGCCTGCAGGTTCTGGTTGTAGATACCGTGCTGCTGCACCGACGCCTTCAGCTGCCGCCAGTCGTCCTGCGTGGGGATCTCCACACCCGACTCGGTGAACAGCTGACGCACCCGCTCGGTGGCCGGCTCCCACGTCTGGTCGGTGTACTTGTCGAAGAACTCACCCGACGCGTACTTCGACTCGGGGAAGCCCTTGAAGTACGAGCCCCGCTCGATGGCGAGCTTGTTCGAGGCACGCAGTGCGTGGAACAACACCGTGTAGAAGTAGATGTTCGTGAAGTCGATGCCCTCGTCGGAGCCGTAGTAGATCCGCTCGCGGGCGAGGTAGCCGTGCAGGTTCATCTGCCCGAGGCCGATCGCGTGGGAATCGTTGTTTCCCTGCTCGATCGACGGGACCGAATTGATGTGCGTCTGGTCGGACACCGCCGTGAGCCCGCGGATCGCGACCTCGATGGTGCGCGCGAAGTCCGGCGAATCCATGGTCTTGGCGATGTTGAGCGAACCGAGGTTGCAGGAGATGTCCTTGCCGACATGGCTGTAGGACAGGTCGTCGTTGTAGGTCGACGGCGTGGACACCTGCAGAATCTCCGAGCACAGGTTCGAGTGGGTGATCTTGCCGGCGATCGGGTTCGCGCGGTTCACCGTGTCCTCGAACATGACGTACGGGTAGCCGGACTCGAACTGCAGCTCGGCGACCGTCTGGAAGAACTCGCGCGCCTTGATCTTTGACTTGCGGATCCGCTTGTCGTCGACCATCTCGTAGTACTTCTCGGTGACGTCGATGTCGGCGAACGGCTTGCCGTAGATGCGCTCGACGTCGTACGGCGAGAACAGGTACATGTCCTCGTTCCGCTTCGCCAGCTCGAACGTGATGTCCGGGATCACGACGCCGAGGGAGAGCGTCTTGATGCGGATCTTCTCGTCGGCGTTCTCACGCTTGGTGTCGAGGAAGCGGTAGATGTCGGGGTGGTGGGCGTGCAGGTACACCGCGCCCGCGCCCTGACGGGCACCGAGCTGATTCGCGTACGAGAAGGAGTCCTCGAGCAGCTTCATGATGGGGATGACGCCGGAGGACTGGTTCTCGATCTTCTTGATCGGCGCGCCGTGCTCACGAATGTTGGTCAGCAGCAGGGCAACTCCGCCGCCGCGCTTCGACAGCTGCAGCGCCGAGTTGATCGCGCGGCCGATCGACTCCATGTTGTCCTCGATGCGGAGCAGGAAGCAGGAGACCGGTTCGCCGCGCTGCTTCTTGCCGGAGTTGAGGAACGTGGGGGTGGCGGGCTGGAAACGCCCGGAGATGATCTCGTCGACGAGGTGCGTCGCGAGGATCTCGTCACCGTCGGCGAGCGTCAGCGCCACCATGCACACGCGATCTTCGAAGCGCTCGAGGTAGCGCTTTCCGTCGAACGTCTTGAGCGTGTACGACGTGTAGTACTTGAACGCGCCGAGGAAGGTCGGGAAGCGGAACTTCTGCGCGTACGCGTGCTGGAACAGCGTCTTGACGAACGGCCGCGAGTACTTGTCGAGGACCTCGGGCTCGTAATAGTTCTCCTCCACGAGGTAGTCGAGCTTCTCGTCGAGGTTGTGGAAGAAGACGGTGTTCTGGTTGACGTGCTGAAGGAAGTACTGGCGCGCCGCGGCGACATCCTTGTCGAACTGGATCTCGCCGTTCGGGCCGTACAGGTTCAGCATGGCGTTGAGCGCGTGGTAGTCGAGACCCTTGAGCGACTCGTCGAGCTTCGGGCTCTTGACGGGATCGGGATCGGTAATGGTCACAGTGCTGTCCCCACCTATCGAATAAAGGAACGTGGCCGCGCTGTCACGTGTGCGACGCGCGTCGAAATGGATACGAATGACGGTGTGCCCCATAGATTTCGGGGCGCGGCGGTGCGGCCTATGCGGTTTGCAGCTCCGATTCCCAGAAGTGGGCGAGCCCGGCTCGGACACGCTCGACATCGTCTGTCGTGCCCATCAGCTCGAATCGATACAGATAGGGCACCTGACACTTCCGCGAGATGATGTCGCCCGCGAAACAGTACGACTCTCCGAAGTTGGTGTTCCCCGCCGCGATCACGCCCCGGATCAGGCCGCGGTTGTGCTCGTTGTTGAGGAACCGGATGACCTGCTTGGGAACGTAATGCGTGTCGCGCCCGGTGGCGGTGGTGCCGCCCCCGTAGGTGGGCACCACCAGCACGTACGGCTCCTGCACTTCGAAGGTGCCCTCACGGTCGTGCAGCGGGATCCGCGTCGCCGGGATCCCGAGCTTCTGCACGAACCGGTGGGTGTTCTCCGATGTACTCGAGAAGTACACCAGCGACGTACCCGGGGACGGACCCTGCGAGGTCATCGGTGTTCACCACTCTTCAATCGATTGCGAAGACCGGCTCGGTCGGGCAAAGAACTACTGCCGCAGCGGACTGCGACCGGTCCGCGGAAGCGGACGACACGAACACTCAGGCTGCGACCGTGAGCGCCTTGATGCGATCGGGACGGAAACCGGCCCAGTGATCGTCACCGGCGACGACGACGGGAGCCTGGAGGTAGCCCAGCGCCATCACGTAGTCGCGGGCTTCCGGGTTCTCGGTGATGTCGACGACGTCGTACTCGATGCCGGCCTTGTCGAGGGCACGGTAGGTGGCATTGCACTGGACGCAGGCAGGCTTTGTGTAGACGGTGATGTTCATGGGTGCCCCTTAGTTCACGATGGCCGTGACGGCCTGACGACTGACTGCTGCGCGGTGCTCGAATGCCCACCGAATCCGCCCGATCTCACTTCCCCGAGAGACCGGCGACCCTTGGGCCCTCCAGCGGTCTAGACACTACACCTTGTGTCCGACAGATACACAGAACCCAGGATCTTGTGAGTTACAGGTGTGATATTCCCAGGTCGCACCTCGCCGACATGCACGTTCAGGGGCCCGTACGGCGTGTCGCGGCGGGGCGCGCCGACCATGGCCCCGAGCACAGTGTGACGCCACCCACCGACACCCTCGCGGGGTGCCGGTGGCGCGCCCGTTACGGCAGTGCGGGCAGCAGGTCGTCGAGCCGGGCGGGCAGGCTCCGCACCCGCACCCCGGTCGCATGCCACAGCGCGTTCACGACCGCTGCCGCGCTGCCGACGATGCCGATCTCTCCGATGCCTCGTGATCCCACGGCCGTGGCGTGGAAGTCGTCTTCGTCGAGCCATGCGGCGTCCACGTTGCGGATGTCCGAGTGCGTCGGTACGTGGTATTCCGCGAGATCGTGGTTGAGCACGTGCCCGAACCGCGGGTCGCGAATGCTCTCCTCGAACAGTGCCATGGAGATACCGAACGACATGCCGCCGATGAACTGCGAACGGGCGGTGCGCGGATTGACGACGCGTCCGACCGAGAACATGCCGAACATGCGCGGCACCCGGATCTCGCCGGTGTCGCGATCGACTCGGACTTCGACGAAGTGCGCGCCGAACGAGGCGGCGGTGTAGCTCTCGAGGTCGGCGTTCTCGCCCGCTGTCGCGGACGCCTCGTCTCCCGGCTCCGGAGAGTCCCCGAATCGGGTCCGGAACGTTCCGGCCGCCGCCACGATGGCGTTGCCCCACGACGACGTGCCCGAGGAACCGCCCGCGACGGTCCCGAAGGGCAGCGCGCTGTCGCCGAGTTCGAGATCGATCTGTTCCGCGGCCACATCCAGCGCGTCCGCCGCGATGAGGGTCAGCGCGGTCCACGCACCCGTGCCGAGGTCCGCCGCCCCGATCCGGACCTGGAACCGTCCGTTTCCGCGGTACCCGATCGAGGCTGTCGAACCGGGCTTGACCATGTGGGGGTAGGTCGCGACCGCGACGCCGGTGCCGGTGAGCCACCGCCCGTCGCTGCGTGTTCCCGGCGACCGATCGGACGGATCCCAGCCGAATCGCTCCGCGCCTTCGCGGAGGCATTCGACGAGCCGGCGCGACGACCAGGGTTTCCCGGTCTCGGGGTCGGACTCCGGTTCGTTGCGAATGCGCAGTTCGACGGGGTCGATCCCGCATGCCACCGCGAGTTCGTCCATCGCCACCTCGCCGGCGAACATGCCGGGTGCTTCACCGGGCGCCCGCATCCAGAACGGTGCCGGCACATCGAGGGGGATGGCCCGATGGGACGTGCGCACGTTCGCCGCGTCGTACAGATTCCGCAGCGGCACGGCGGCCTGTTCGACGAACTCGGTGACATGGGAACTCTGGACGTAGGCCTCGTGCACGATGCCGGTGAGCCGGCCGTCGCTGCGGGCTGCGAGCCGGACGCGCGAGGCCGTCGGCGAGCGGTACCCGACATACCCGAACATGTCGTGCCGGGAGACGGCGAACTTCACCGCGCGGCCGGGCACCGCCTTGGCGGCGAGCGCACCGAGCACGTCGTGCGCGTGGGGTCCGCCCTTCGATCCGAAGCCGCCCCCGATGTACGGGCAGACCACCCGCATGGTCGAGGAGTCGAGGCCGAGGGCAGGTGCGAGTGCCGAGACGACCCCGTGCGGATGCTGCGTGGAGGTATAGAGGGTGAGGGTTTCCCCGTCCCAGAGCGCGACGACCGTATGAGGTTCGAGCGGGTTGTTGTGCTCTTCGGGGGTGGAGTACCACTCGTCGATCACCACGTCGGCAGCGGCGATCGCCCCGTCCGCGTCACCCCGCTCGGAGTCGGGCGGATATCCCCCGTTGGCCGTCTCCGGCTTGTAGGCGTCGGGGTGGTCGGGCCGGAAGCGGGCGTCGTGATCGGTGCTCGTGTACTCCACCGACAGCAGCTCGCACGCGTACCGCGCGGCTTCCGGACTCTCGGCCACGACCGCACCGATGAGCTGACCCCGGAAAAGCACGTCGGGGTTCTGCAGCACGACGTATTCACCCTCGGCCTCGTCGGTGAGGCGGGGTGCGTTCCATGGGGTGAGCACCGTGATGACACCGGGGACCGCCTCGGCGGCAGCGGTGTCGATGCGGTCCACCGTCCCCCGCGCGATCGTCGACACCAGAGGCACAAGATAGGCGGGATCGGGTACGGGGTGCTCGTAGGAGTAGGGCGCGGTGCCGGCGACCTTCTGCGGCCCGTCGACCCGGGTGGTGGATGTGCCCACGGCACGGGTGGCGCTGTGTGTCATGCGGATACCCCTTCGTCGTGGAGTCCGGCGAGGTCGCGGAGCACGGCGGCGAGCGTGCGGCGGAGCAGGGGGATCTTGAAAGCGTTGCCGTCGAGTGCCCGGGCATCGACCAGTTCCGCATCGGCCGCCCGCGCGAACAGGTCCTCCCCCGGGCGCTCTCCGAGAAGAGCGGCTTCGGTGCGGTGTGCGCGCCACGGCCGGTGCGCGACCCCGCCGAAGGCGATGCGGCACCCGGTGATCGTGCCGCCCGAAACGGTCAGTTCGGCAGCGACCGAGACCAGGGCGAACGCGTAGGACGCGCGGTCGCGGACCTTGCGATACGTCGCCACGGTGGTCTGCGGCGGCGGAAGATGCACGCCGACAACGAGTTCGTCGCGGTCGAGGGTGGTATCGAGGTCGGGCCGGTCGCCCGGCAGGCGATAGAACTCTTCGAGCGGAACGGTGCGCTCCCCGTCCGGGCCCAGAACGAGAACCTCCGCATCGAGGGCGAGCATGGCCACCGCCATATCCGACGGGTGTGTCGCAACGCAGTCCTCCGAGGCGCCGAGCACCGCGTGGTAGCGGGTGTATCCGCCCAGCGCCGAGCACCCGCTGCCCGGTTCACGCTTGTTGCACGGTGTGGATACGTCGCGGAAGTACACGCACCGGGTGCGCTGCAGGAGGTTCCCGCCGGTGGTAGCTGCATTCCGCAGTTGCGGAGACGCTCCCGACAGGAGTGCACGCGTGAGCATCGGATAGTTGCGGCGCACGTCGGGGTGCACGGCAAGCGTGCTGTTGCGCACGTTCGCGCCGATCCGGAGGCCTCCGTCCGCGGCGCTCTCCACCGAGTCGAGCGGCAGGTGCGAGATGTCGACCAGCATTCCCGGAGTCGCGACGCCGATCTTGAGGTGGTCGACGAGATTGGTGCCGGATGCGAGGAACACCGCGTCCGGGTTGTCGTGCACGGTCGCGACCGCCGTCGCGGCGTCGGCCGGTCGTTCGTAGCGAAGGGGCCTCATTCGGTCGCCCCCTGCCCTGCGACATCCTGCCCTGCGACATCCCTGATCGCGTCGACGATGTTGGGATACGCGGCACAACGGCACAGGTTGCCGCTCATGCGCTCCCGGATCTCGTCGTCGTCGAGGTCGGGCGTGACGCCGAGTTCTTCGGTGACGTGGCTCGGGTCGCCCTGGGCGTATTCGTCGAGCATGCCGATCGCCGAGCAGATCTGGCCGGGCGTGCAGTACCCGCACTGGAAGGCGTCCCGCTCGAGGAAGCGCTCTTGCAGGGGGTGCGGTCCGTCGGCGGCCAAGCCCGCCGCGGTGACGATCTCGGCACCGTCGTGTGCGACGGCGAGCGCAAGGCACGTGACCCTGCGCCGTCCGTCGAGAAGGACGGTGCACGAGCCACACTGGCCGAGGTCACATCCCTTCTTGGGCGAGGTGACGCCGAGGCGGTCGCGGAGGGCGTCGAGCACGGTGGTGCCGGCATCGACGGTGCAGTGTCGTTCGGTGCCGTCGACCCTGAAGGTGACGGAGTGTTCGTGCAGGCCGGGCGGAGCCGTGCCCGCGTCGGCGGTCTCGGATGCCATGGGTCGTCCTCCCGACGGTGGGCTGTCGTCCGGGCATTCCCCGTCCGCCGCGACTCCAATCCCGCCGTCGGAGGTCTCTCGATGCCGGGGTCTTTCGAATCCGGTCTCGGCAGCTACCGGAGACGCAACAGCCCCGGTCCCGCTGATGCGGGACCGGGGCCGGTCGTCGCGTCGCACCCGGGTGGACGGCGGGCGGCGACGCGAACGTCTGTCGGACCTCGGGTCCGTCAGGCCTCGACGAGTTCCTTGGTGGCATTCACGAGCGCGTCGACGACGCCGGCGATCTCGGTGGCCGTCTCGGCATGCTCCTTGGCGTGTGCGTCGCCGAACTTTCCGAAGGTGCCGCCGACCGAGAGGGAAGCCCCTTCGGCGACCGTGCCGCCGGCGATCCCGACAGCCTTGACAGTGTCCTCGAGTGCCCACTTCGCGGCGTTGCCGCTCGGCGACGCGCTGACGACGGCCACCGGCTTGCCCGACAGCGCACCGGCGCCGTAGGGGCGCGAGAGCCAGTCGATCGCATTCTTGAGGACGCCCGAGGTCGATCCGTTGTATTCCGGGGTCAGGAACAGGACCGCGTCGACGCCGGCGACAGCCTCACGGAGGGCGACAGCAGCGGCGGGCACGGTCTCGCCGTCGAGGTCTTCGTTGTAGAACGGCACGTCGGCGAGGCCTTCGTGGATGCTCACCTCGACGCCCTCGGGGGCCACAGTGGCAGCGGTCTCGGCGAGCTGGCGGGTGACAGCGGCGGAGCGGAGGCTTCCGACGAGGGCGAGGACTCGAGTCTGAGCCATGAGGTACATCCTTCGATCGAGTTGGTTGATTCCGCAATCATAAACGGACCGCGGTCCACTTTCATTCCCGCGACGGTAGAATGTGACCTTGTGAACACTCACCCGCTGTGGCTGGTCGACGACGGCCCCGCAGAACGCGGCGACGCGGCGCGCAACCGGAAGCGCCTGCTCGACGCCGCGTCCGTGCTCGTCGCCGAGCACGGCGCCGACGCGATCACGATGGACGCCGTCGCAGCGAAAGCGGGTGTCGGTAAGGGAACGGTCTTCCGGCGCTTCGGATCCCGCGCCGGTCTCATGCAGGCGCTGCTCGACCACAGCGAGCGCGAACTACAGCAGGCATTTCTCTTCGGTCCCCCGCCGCTCGGACCGGGCGCGGATCCGGTCGAACGGCTCATCGCCTTCGGCCGAGCGCGCATCGCACTCGTCGACGTGCAGGGTGAACTGCTCCGGGCCGCCGAGGCCGCAGGCGGCGGCGTGCGGTTCTCGGCACCGGCGCGCACCGTGTCGCTCACCCACGTGCAGACCCTCCTACGGGCGGCGGGAACAGGCGGCGACCTCCCGGTCCTCGCCCAGGCCCTGCTGGCACCGCTCGATGCGTCTCTCGTACTCCATCAGTGGCGCGACCTCGGTTATCCCCTCGAGCGTCTCGCCCAGGCCTGGTCCGACCTCGCGCGACGCGTCGCGCGTCCCGTCGACCGGTAGTTCCCGCCGGGTACGGTGAGCCCCATGACCGGTGCCCTCCGCGCGTTCGTCGTCCTCACCCTCGGCGGACTGCTCTGTGCGTGCGACACCGGCGCAACGGCGCCCTCGGCGTCCGATCTCGTGGGCCGCGACTTCGTATCCACCGAGGTCGTCGGCGCTCCCATCCCGGGCGGGGGCCCGTTCACCCTCGCCTTCCCGGCTCGCGAACGCGTGGCCGCGTACGCAGGGTGCAACCGGATGATGGGCACTGCGGACTTCTCCGGCGGGGTGGTGCAAGCCGATGGCCTCGCCACCACGATGATGGCGTGCCCGCCCCCGCTCGACGAGGCCGACCGGTGGGTGCAGAAACTCTTCGCCGCTCGGCCGCGGTGGCATCTGGACGGAGATGTGCTCACGCTCGCGACGGACAACCTCCGGGTCACTCTCGTCGAGCAGTCCGCCGACCGCTGACCCGCGACGGCAGCGGTGCCGTCAGTACATGTCCACGAGCCATTCCGCGAGCACCCGCGCGCTGTTGTCGATCTGCTTCGGCCAGTCCATCGCCGTTTCGTCCGCGTGATCGCTCACGTGCTTGACGAGCCTGCAGGACGCTCCCATGTGTGCCGACGCGGAGGCGATCGCGAAGCCCTCCATGTCGACGAGGTCCGCGCGGGCGGCCAGCGCATCGCGGACCTCGGCGTCGGAAACGAACGAATCCCCCGTCGCGAGGATCGTTCCGTCTCCGTCCTCGAAGGTGAGCGTGTCGGCCACCGGGTGCCCGAGACTGCGCAACACCTCGCTGCTGATGTCGTGGTTGATGACGGTGGAAGGAAGATAGAGCCCGCCGTGCGCACTCCGCAGGGCGCCGGCGGTTCCGATGTTGACGACCAGCGGTCTGCGGCCCTCCGGATAGCGCGCGAGCGCGGCCGTCACCGCAACGGCCGCGGTGACCTTCCCTATGCCCGTGATCAGCGTGTCGTACCGTTCCGGAACGTGCAGTGCCTCCGACTTCGTTGCGGATACGACGAGGATCCCGTTCACCTGCTGCCTCCGTGTTCGACGGCCGACGACACTGCCGTGTGCATGCGCGTGGCCTCGTCCCGCACCGTATCGCGCGGTCGTCTCGCAGCACGGCTCCGGTGACGCTAATGTGGCGGCAATGACGAACCTGCGCGATCGGATCATCGAAGAACTCGGCGTCAAGCCCTCCATCGATCCGCGGAGCGAGATCGATTCGCGAGTACAGTTTCTCGCCGACTATCTTGCCGCTACGCCGGCGAAAGGTCTGGTGCTCGGCATCAGCGGCGGTCAGGACAGCACGCTCGCCGGACGCCTCGCTCAGCTCGCCGTCGAGAAGCTTCGACACGGCGGGCACGACGCGGAATTCGTCGCCGTGCGCCTCCCCTACGGGCAGCAGGCCGACGAGCACGACGCACAGATCGCGCTCGACTTCATCCAGCCCGACCGCACGGTGCGGGCGGACATCAAACCCGGAACCGACGCCACCGCGGCCGAAGCGGGACGAGCGCTGGGCGAAATCCCCGGCCACGGAAGCACCATTCGCGATTTCGTCCGGGGAAACATCAAGGCACGCGAGCGCATGATGCTCCAGTACGCGATCGCCGGCGAACTGGGACACCTCGTGGTCGGCACCGATCACGCCGCCGAGGCCGTCACGGGTTTCTACACCAAGTACGGAGACGGCGGTGTCGACATCACGCCGCTGGCCGGGCTCACCAAGCGGCAGGGGGCGGCGTTGCTCCGGGAACTCGGGGCACCGGAGAGCACCTGGAGCAAGGTCCCCACCGCAGACCTCGAGGACGACCGTCCGGCTCTGCCCGACGAAGAAGCACTCGGCATGACGTACAGCGAGATCGACGACTACCTCGAGGGCAAGGACGTCACCGATGATCTCGCGAAACGACTCGAAGGCAAATTCCTCGACACGTACCACAAGCGCGTGATGCCGGTGGCACCGTCCGACACCTGGTGGAGGTAGGGCAGACGCCCGGGAGGGTGCTCAGCCGCCGGCGAACGGGGGCAGCACGTCGACCCGGGCACCCGCCGGACGGGACAGATCGCGGGTGAGTTCCCCGGCGCCACCGTCTCCCGGCTCGACGAGATACGCCGCGACCGACAGAACCCGCTCCATGGCGGGGCCGTACCGCTCCACGAGCACCGTCCGTAGAGCACCGAGATCGGAGCCGGCGGGCAATGCCACGGTCTCCTTCTCGCACCCGGACGCGTCGGTCGCGGCCGCGAAATACCGGACCTCGATTCCGTTCACCACGTCAGCCACCGATCGCTCCCATACTGCGTTGCGGCGGCGCGAAGTCCGCCGCGTCGATACCGTGCCCGGCCCACTTGTTCCACATCGCACCCCGCCAGAGATCCACCAGCTCGTCGTCGGTCGCGCCGCCGCGCAGCGCAGCCCTCAGGTCCGTCTCCTGGTCGCTGAACAGGCAGGACCGGACCGTACCTTCCGCCGTGAGCCTGGTGCGGTCGCAGTCCGAGCAGAACGAGCGGGTCACCGAGGCGATGATGCCGACGGTCGCGGGACCCCCGTCGACGAGCCAGCGCTCGGCCGGTGCCGAAGGATCCTCACGTTCGGTCTCGGTAAGGGTGAAGCGCTCCCCGAGGGCATCGAGCAGGCCCTGTGCGGTCACCATCCGCGACCGCGCCCATTCGTGGTCGGCGTCGAGCGGCATCTGCTCGATGAACCGCAACTCCACCTGCTCCTCGAGACACCATCCGAGGAGGTCTGCGGCGCCGTGCAGGGTTTCGGGCATGAGGACGGCGTTGACCTTCACCCGGGCAAAGCCCGCGTCCTTCGCGGCGCGGATGCCGGCGAGCACCGACCCGAGGCGATCGCGGCGGGTGAGCTGGGCAAAGTGATCGCGGTCGATCGTGTCCAGGGAGATGTTGACGCGGGTGAGTCCGGCCTGCGCGAGCGCGTGCGCCCGATGCTCCAGACCGACCGCGTTGGTGGTGACCGCGAGCGGGATTCCGGGCGCGACACGGGAGCAGCCTTGGATGATCGCCTCGAGGTCGCGGCGTACCAGGGGTTCGCCGCCGGTGAAGCGCACCTCGCGGATGCCGAGCCTGCCGGTCGCGATACCGACCAGGCGCACGATCTCGTCGACCGTGAGGAGTTGCTCACGAGGGATGGGTGGAAGCCCCTCTTCCGGCATGCAATAGGTGCAGCGCAGCGAGCACTTCTCGGTGATGGAGACACGCAGGTCGCGGGCCACCCGACCGAAGCGGTCGAGAAGATCCGGTACGTCGGGCCGGTCGGAGGTGTCGTCTGCGCGTCGACGCACCGACGGAATCCCCACGTTCACCGCCGTCATCCGATCACCATCGCCATACGCCCAGTATGCCCATTGCCCGCGAACGTGAACACCGAAGCACCCGACGAGTCCGCTCTAACCGAGTACGCGGCCGGATGCGGACGGCGATATGCCTAGGATTGGCCGCATGACGAGCGGCAGGCGGTCCGTGGAAGAACACGAGCAGTACGTGGGTGAACTACTCGCGGTGCTGCGGGCGGGGTCCACCGCGACCGTCCCGCTTTCCCGGGCTCTGCACCGCACGCTCGCGGAGACGATCAGTTCCCCGCTCGACCTTCCGTCGTTCCGGAACTCGCAGATGGACGGCTACGCGGTCGCATCCGGCACCGTGGCCGACGCGCCGGTGACCCTGCCGGTGCAGGGCGTCGTGGCGGCGGGGGACACCGCGGGAGTCCTCGAACCGGGACACGCACTGAAAATCATGACCGGTGCGCCGATGCCCGAGGGGGCCGACGCCGTCGTTCCCGTCGAGGACACCACCGCTGACGAAGCCGCCGGCACGGTGACGATCGGCCGCGGGACGACGCCGGGCACCTACGTCCGGGAAGCCGGCAGCGATGTCCGGGTGGGCGACTGCCTGCTCACCGCGGGCACGGTGCTCGCGGCCCGCCACATCGCTGCGCTCGCCGCAGTCGGACTGACGGATATCCCGGTCCGGGCACGACCGCGCGTCGCGGTGATCTCCACCGGAAGCGAACTCGTCACCGCGGGCGAGGTGCTCGGCCCCGGCCGCATCTACAACTCCAACGGCCCGGCCCTGGCCGCGAGTGCCGCCGCCAACGGCGCCGATGTCGTCTCGGTCGACCATTGCCACGACGACCCCGACGAGTTCGCCACGATGCTCTCCTACGCCGTGCGCGTGGCCGATGTCGTGTTCACCTCGGGAGGGGTGTCGAAAGGCGACTTCGAAGTCGTCAAAGACACTCTTCAGCCCAGGGGCGGCAGGTTCGTCTCGGTCGCGATGCAGCCCGGTGGCCCCCAAGGTTCCGCGGTGATCGACGGCGTTCCGGTGCTGACCTTTCCCGGCAACCCCGTCAGCGCACTGGTTTCCTTCGAGGTGTTCGCGCGCCCAGCACTCCGAGCCGCAGCGGGATACCCACCGCCCGTAACCGAAATGCTTCCCCTTGCCACCGATCTGACCTCGATCGCGGGCAAACGCCAGTTCCTGCGCGGTGTCCTCGACGGTCGCACCGTGAGACCCGCCGCCGGGCGCGGATCGCACCAGGTGGCCGGTCTGGCCGCTGCCGACGTCCTTCTCGACATCCCCGCCGACACCGTCTCACTCGAAGCCGGAGACCTCGTGAAAGTGCTGACACTGTGAGCGAATTGAGCCATCTCGACGACCAGGGCCGCGCCCGCATGGTCGACGTGTCCGCAAAGGCCGACACCACGCGGACAGCACTCGCCGCCGGCCACCTCGTCACCACGCCGGAAGTCGTCGCGCTCGTGCGGGCCGACGACATGCCCAAGGCCGACGTCCTCGCCACCGCCCGCATCGCCGGTATCGCCGCGGCGAAGCGGACCTGGGAACTGATTCCCTTGTGCCACCAGCTCGCATTGTCGTCGGTGAAGGTGACGTTCGGATTCACCGACACCGCGATCACCATCGAGGCGACCGCCAAGACGAAGGGCCCTACCGGCGTCGAGATGGAAGCACTCACCGCCGTTGCCGTCGCAGGACTCACGTTGCACGACATGGTCAAAGCCGTCGACCCCGCCGCGACCCTGGACGGGGTCCGACTCGTTTCGAAGGAAGGCGGCAAGCACGGTCGCTGGCGTCGCGGCGACTCCGACACCCAGCGCGCCGAACCGCAGGCCGATACCGCGCCGGACGGTGGCGATTCGGCAGAGCGTTCGGCGGTCGTCGTGGTGGCGTCCACCGGCGTCGCCGCGGGAACCCGCGAGGATCGCACCGGCCCGGTGATCGAGAAGTGGCTGGGCGAGCACGGATTCAGCGTCCGCGGCCCGCTCGTGTATGCCGATGCGCAGATCGCCGCGGGCCTTGCAGATGCGCTCCGAGGTGCACCGGCGTTGATCGTGACCACCGGTGGCACCGGCGCGTCGCCGACCGACGCCACCCCCGAAGCGACCCGCGCGGTGCTCGATCGCGAACTACCGGGGGTTGCGGACTCGATCCGCAGACGCGGACTCGAGGTCACCCCTCACGCGGTCCTCTCACGTGGGGTCGCCGGGCTCGCGGGCCGCACGGTCGTCGTGAATCTGCCGGGATCGCCCGGTGGCGTGAAGGACGGACTCGCCGCGCTGGAACCGATCCTCGATCATCTACTGGCGCAAGTGGCAGGAGGCGGAGCACATGAGTGAAGCAGACGGCGTCGGCACGACGGGACGGACCGACGAGACCGGCGGCAAGAGCCAAGTGCTGGCCAGGATTTCGGCGGAGCCGCTCGACCCTGCGGTAGTGGACGCCGCGGTCGCCGGCCCCGAACACGGAGCGGTGGTGGTGTTCACCGGTGTCGTGCGCAACCACGACGGCGGCCAGGCCGTGACCGCGCTCGAGTACCAGGCACATCCCGACGCGGAAGCCTTCCTGCGCCGCTGCTGCGAGGAGGCCGCCGCGGCGTCGGGACTTCCCGTGGCCGCCGTCCACCGAGTGGGACATCTCACCATCGGCGATCTCGCCCTCGTCGCCGCCGTCGCCGCGCCGCATCGCGCCGAAGCCTTCTCCACCTGCGCCGACCTGGTGGAACGCATCAAACACGAAGTCCCGATCTGGAAGCGCCAGCACTTCGCCCACGGTGTCACCGAGTGGGTCGGCCTGTAACCGAGCGGGCCGTACCCGTCCGGGTGTGCGGTAGGGTGATGTGGTTCGGGTGTCACGAAGACACCCACCGTCGTGGGATACCGGCGGGATCGGGATCGTGCCCGACCCGCATGCATACTGCAGCTCTCTGCACACGCACCGGCTTTCCTTGCGGCGATCACGTCAGCACCACGGGAACACTTCCCGTCGAGTGCACACACGCCGCAGTGAAAGGCAGCGCTGTTCTATGACCACATCTTTTTCCGATCTCGGTGTTCCCCGTCCTCTCGTCGCTACGTTGAGTGACTCCGGAATCACCAGCCCCTTCCCGATCCAGGTCGACACCCTCCCCGACACGCTCGCGGGACGCGACGTGCTCGGCCGCGGCCGTACGGGTAGCGGTAAGACCCTTGCTTTCTCGATCCCCCTCACCGCGCGTCTCGCCGGTGGCTCCACCCGCGCTGCGGGCCGTCCCCGCGGCCTCGTACTTGCGCCCACCCGCGAACTCGCAACGCAGATTGCAGCGGTCGTCGAGCCTCTCGCGCATGCGTCCGGCCTTCGGGTGACCACGATCTTCGGTGGCGTGTCGCAGAGCCGCCAGGTCGAGGCCCTGCGCCGCGGCGTCGACATCGTCATCGCCTGCCCGGGACGCCTCGAAGATCTCATGCGCCAGAAGTTCGTCTCGCTCGACGCGATCGAGATCACGGTGCTCGACGAGGCCGACCACATGGCCGATCTCGGCTTCCTCCCGGGCGTCACGCGCATCATGAACGCAACGCCGAGCAACGGCCAGCGCCTTCTGTTTTCGGCGACCCTGGACAACGGAGTCGACAAGCTCGTCAAGCGCTTCCTCCACAACCAGGTGATGCACTCGGTCGACGAGGCGAACTCCCCCGTCGCGGCGATGACGCACCACATCTTCGATGTGGCCGGCGTCGACGCCAAGAAGGATCTCATTCGCACCCTTGCCTCGGGCAACGGACGCCGAATCCTGTTCATGCGCACCAAGCATCAGGCCCGCAAGCTGGCCAAGCAGCTCACCGACTCGGGAATCCCGGCGGTCGATCTGCACGGCAACCTGTCGCAGAACGCTCGCGACCGGAACCTTGCAGCGTTCTCGTCGGGTGAGGCACGGGTTCTCGTGGCCACCGACGTCGCGGCCCGCGGCGTGCACGTCGACGACGTCGAACTCGTCGTCCACGTGGATCCGCCGGCCGAGCACAAGGCATACCTGCACCGTTCGGGTCGCACCGCGCGCGCCGGAAGCGCCGGCGACGTCGTCACGCTCGTCCTTCCGGACCAGCGCAGGGATCTCGCCGTCATCATGCGGAAGGCCGCGATCAACGTCACGCCGATCAAGTCGACGGCGAACTCCGAGCACGTTCTCGCGCTCGTCGGTGAAATCGCTCCGTATGTCGCGCCGAAGCCGGTCCAGGCTCAGGCCGCCGGTACGTCGCGTCCGCAGCGGTCCGGTGGGTCCGCCGGCGGACGCCGCCGCACCCCGTCCCAGGGCGGCGCAGCACGTCAGGGCTCGGGCTCGGGTTCCTCGTCCCGTCAGGGTTCCTCGTCCCGTCAGGGCGCCGGTTCCGCCACCCGCCAGGGTGCGCCGGCCGGACAGCGTTCCTCGACCGGACACGGCGGAGTCGCTGCCACCGGTCGTCGTCGTTCGACGCGCCCGACTGCTACCCCGCGCTGATCCCCAGCCGGGTTCAGCGTGGCGTGAACCGGTGGACGGCGTACAGTGCGTCGCCCGACACCGGTTCGGTCGCAATGCATCCCGTCAATCGTTCGCGGACAGCGTCCGTGTCGAGATCGGCACCGATCACCACCAACGTGGTGCAGTCGGGGACGCTCTCGCCGCGGCCGACGGGTTCGAACCCGATGTGATCGCCCACCGTGTGCACCAGGTACGTGCTCACTCGTAGTCCGGCGGCGACGCGCACATAGCCTTTGATACGAAACACCCCTGCGGGCTGGTTCTCGAGAAAATCGACCAGCGCGCGGGGGTGTAGTGCGTCCCGGGTCTCGAACGTGACGGCGTTGTACCCGTCGTGCAGATGCACGTGGTCGTGTTCGTCTTCCGGGTAGAGCAACCGGTCGAGGGTGAGTTGTTCGCCCGGCTGCGGTTCGGGCCGGTCGGGTATGTCGAACAGCAGAGCCGGATCGATCCGCGCGTGCTCGGTCGAGACGACGGCGGCGCGGGAGTTGAGGCCGCACACTACGCCGAGCAGGTCGTCGTGCGCGTCGCTGTCGATACGGTCGGTTTTGTTGAGCAGCACCAGGTCTGCGAGCGCGACGTGCTGTTCGATCTCGGGATGTGCTGCCCGGACCCCGTCGAATTCCACGGCGTCGACAACGAGTACGAGGCCGCCGTAGGTGACGAACGGATTCTCCGACCCGACGACGAGACGGATCATGTTCCGGGGTTCGGCGAGACCACTGGCTTCGACGACGATGACATCGAGATCCGACGACCGATAGGCGAGCCGGTCGAGCATCGCATCCATGTCGCTGACATCGACTGCGCAGCACAGGCATCCGTTGCTGAGCGAGACCATCGAGTCGACCTGGCCGGCCACCATCATCGAGTCGATGTTGACCGAGCCGAAATCGTTGACGATCACACCGATCCGCGCGCCGCGCGTGTTGCGCAGGAGATGGTTGAGGAGGGTCGTCTTTCCCGAGCCGAGGAACCCGGCGACCACCACCACCGGTATCTGCTTCTTCGCCATACGGTGAGGGTAGCGGCGAGCACTACGCCGCCCACGCGGGTGGTTCCGGCGGCGTCCGGCCCCGGAACCACCTGCGACGGGTGTCAGCTACCCCGCTTGATCCACTCTTCGAGGTGCGGAGACTCCGTGCCGATCGTGGTTCCGTCACCGTGCCCGGTGTGCACCGTGGTCTCGGCGGGCAGCGCGAACAGCTTGTCGCGGATCGACCCGATGATCGTCGGGAAATCCGAGAAGGAGCGTCCGGTCGCACCCGGGCCGCCCGAGAACAACGTGTCGCCGGTGAACAATTCGCCGGCTTCGGGCAGGTACAGGCAGACCGAACCCGGTGAGTGACCCGGTGTCGCGATCGTCTGAATGTCGGTGCCCGCCACCGAGATCCGTTGCCCGTCTTCGATTGTGCCGTGGGCGACGCCCGGGTGGGTCATCTCCCAGAGCATGTCGTCTGCGGGGTTGAGGAGGATCGGCGCGTCGAGCTTGTCCGACAGCTCGGGTGCGACGGTGATGTGATCGTTGTGCGCGTGGGTGCAGACGATCGCCACCACGTTGCGGCCGCCGACGGCATCGATGATCGGCTGCGCTGTGTGCGCGGCGTCGATCACCACCACCTCGTCGTCGTTGCCGACCAGCCAGATGTTGTTGTCGACTTCCCACTCCCCGCCGTCGAGGGCGAAGATCCCGCGGGTGACGACCCGATCCACCCGGATCGGCGACACGGTGCTCACAAGACCACCACCGATCGGAGGACCTCACCGCGGTGCATCGTCTCGAACGCCTTCTCGACATCGTCGATGCCGATCCGTTCGGTGACGAACTTCTCGAGGGGCAGACGTCCCTGCTGGTACAGGTCGACGTACGTCGGGAAGTCACGTTCGGGCAGGCAATCCCCGTACCACGAACTCTTGAGGGAGCCGCCGTGGGAGAAGAAGTCGATGAGCGGCATCTCGAGGGTCATGTCCGGAGTCGGAACACCCACCAGAACGACGGTGCCCGCCAGGTCGCGGGCGTAGAAGGCCTGCTTGTAAGTCTCCGGGCGACCGACGGCGTCGATCACGACGTCGGCACCGAAGCCGCCGGTGATCTCCTTGATCGCCTCGACCGCGTCGGTCGAGGTGGAGTTGATCGTGTGGGTCGCTCCCAAGTCGGTGGCCCACTCGAGCTTCTTGTCGTCGCGGTCGACGGCGATGATCTTGCCGGCGCCGGCGAGCCGGGCACCCATGATCGCGGCGTCGCCGACGCCGCCGCATCCGATGACCGCGACCGACTGGCCGCGCGTCACGCCGCCCGTATTCACGGCGGCACCGAGGCCCGCCATCACGCCGCAGCCGAGCAGGCCCACCACGGCGGGATCCGCGCTCGGATCGACCTTGGTGCACTGGCCGGCGTGCACGAGGGTCTTGTCGGCAAACGCGCCGATACCCAGCGCAGGGCTCAGTTCCGTGCCGTCCTCGAGGGTCATCTTCTGGGTGGCGTTGAACGTCGAGAAGCAGTACTGGGGCTGACCACGCTTACACGCGCGGCACTGCCCGCACACGGCACGCCAGTTCAGGACCACGAAATCGCCCACGGCGACCGACTCGACACCTTCGCCGACCGATTCGACGACACCTGCCGCTTCGTGTCCGAGCAGGAACGGGAACTCGTCGTTGATTCCACCCTCGCGGTAGTGCAGATCCGTGTGGCACACACCGCACGCAGCGATCGCGACGACGACTTCGCCCGGCCCGGGATCGGGTATCACGATGGGGACGACCTCGACGGGGACTCCCTTCGCGCGTGCGATAACTCCGCGGACTGTCTGCGACATGGTGATGTCTCCTTCGTACTGTGGCTCGCGCCGATCGGTGATATCGACCCTATCGCCTCCCGGCAGGCCCCAACGCGTCGTCGAGGAGGAGCCCGGCCGGGGGAAAGATCAGAACGGGCAGCCCGGCGGGCGAACGCTGGATTTGGATCACTCGTCCCGGAAGCGCAGGCCCCGTCCGGCGAGTTCCTCACCCAGAATGCGGATCGCCTTCGGGCCGACGCCGTGGATGGTCAGCAGTTCTTTCGACGTCACCGAGGTCAGGTCGTCGAACCGCGTGTATCCGTGCTTGGACAGGGCACGCCGAGACACCTTTCCCATCGCGGCCGGGAGCTCGGTCCCGGACGAGCCGTCGGATGTGTCCATGCGTCTCTCCTCCGCCGCGGGCTTCGATGTAACACAGGGACGGGTTTGTACGACGTGTGATGTGACCCGCCCGCATCCTCGCACCGGATGTTCGACAGGTGAAACGGATTGGAAAAGCCCATGGCTAATGGAACGTCGCCGTCACGCGGCAAGATTTTCGCGGGCGTGCTCGCGCCTCTCGCGCTCGGGGTCGCGGCGGCAGTCGCCATCGCGTGGCCGCAACCGACCCCGCCCACCGTCGCCGACCCCGCTCTGGCGGGTATGGCCTCGACGACCGAATGCCATGACATGGTCAGCATCGGCGTCGGCGGACGTGGAGACACCCCCCGCGACCAGACCAAGATGCTCGTCGATGAGAACGGCAACAGGTTGCCCGCGGCGCAGCAGGGCGCGTACCGGAGCCACTGGGTGGATCCGGTGATCAACGCGCCGATGAAGGACCACGAGGGCGAGAACGGGTACGCGGCGATCTACGTCGAGTACCCCGCCGACCTGTCGAGCTACGAAGACGCCGTGAACACGGGCGCCGACAACACCATCAAGGTCATGAAGGCGATCCAGGCCTCGTGCCCCGATACGCAGTTCGCCATCGTCGGCTTCAGCGAAGGCGCGGATGTCGCCCGGCGTGCGGCGATGCAGATCGGCAACCAGGAGCAGAACCCGGACGGCACCTGGCCGAACGGCGATCCTTCTGCGGTCACGGGAGTCGTCATTCTGTCCGACGCCGGCCGCGGCGTCGACGGAGGATTCTTCCCGGGCGCCGACGATCCCAGCAACCCCAACGGCTTCGACCGTCCCTACGAGCCGGGCGCGGGCCCCGCTCCCGGTGGCGGAGTGCTGCCCGGAACGGGCGGCGGGTTCGGCCATCTGGACGGCAAGGTTGCCTCCTTCTGCTCCGAGGGAGACTTCGCATGCTCGACGCCCGACAACATCGCCCTGATCGAACTGCTGGTCAACCTCGGCCGTCAGGTCAACGGTGATGCGTTCGAGCGGGAGGGGCTGTCCCCTGCCACGGGTGCCGATCTCGCGCAGGTCGTGGGCCGGGTCGCGCTGCTGGCCCTCGCCGATGTCTCCGCCAACGAGGACTGGATGCAGTCGGATGAGACGTTCCTCGACGTTCTGATCAAGGTGTCCGACCCCGATTACGTCCCGGCGGCTCCCAAGACCACGCCGGTCGCCGACGGCGCCCAGCCCATCCCCGCGGACCGCCTGGCCAACCTCGCGTACCTCCCGGAGAAGCTCCTCAAGGAAGTCGTCGGATTTGTGCGGAGCAACCAGAACACCCTCGCGGTGATCATGAGCGATCCGTACGACCAGACCTTCGGTTACAACAAGGAGACGGACGACCATTACGGTCACCACTTCGACTACTGGGACGACGACATCGACGGCAAGGGCACCAGCACCGTCGACTATGCGGCCGCATGGCTCAACCACCTTGCCGAGCAGGCCAAGCAGGGCAAGCCCGTGTCCAGGGACGCCGAAGCCAAGGCGATGCGGATGATGGCCGCCGCCGAGGCTGCGGAAGGCTCCGAGACCCCGGAGACCTCCGAGACGACACCCGCGCCCGCTCCCAGCGAGCAGACGGACACCTCGCCGACACAGGACGGCGTTGTACCGGCACCCTCCGCTCCGGCACCGGGTGCTCCCGCACCGAGCGTCGCCCCCGCACCGGCCGCACCGTCGGGCACGCCGCCCGTCGTCGCACCGGCTCCGGGCACAGTTCCCGCTCCCGAAGGTGCCGGCGCGCCGGCGCCGGCGACGGGCGAGACCACCGCCGGTCAGCCGACCACCGGTGAGCCGACGACGGAGCAGCCGACGGGCACCACCGCCCCGGCCACCACGACGGTGCCTACGACGACCCCGTCGCCGCAGCCCGTTTCCTGACCACCAGGTAACTCGGCGCCAGTACTCGCAGCTTCGACCCCGGCCTCCCCGAGCGCCGCGGCCGTACCGCGAGTCCTGGCGCCGAGTTTTTTCTTCTGCTCCAGTACCGTGAGGACAGACCGGTCCGAATCCTGACACCGGTAGGTGTTCCGGACGGAATCCCTTACCGGCAGTCTCGACAGCGCGCTCCCCTGACCAGAAGGGTCGGCGAGGCGGCTGCTTCTTCACCGCCTGCGCGGAGGGACTCACAGCATGGCCGAGCACGACGAACCGCAGAGTTCCCTCCCCACCTCGATTCGCGTGCGTGGCGCGCACGTGAACAACCTGCGGCACATCGACGTAGATCTACCGCTGAACACGCTCGTCTCCATCGCGGGCGTCTCCGGATCCGGAAAATCGTCGTTCGCTCTAGGGGTGCTCTACGCGGAAGGATCGCGACGCTATCTCGAGGCGCTGTCCACGTACACGCGTCGGCGGCTGACGCAGGCAACGCGCGCGGCAGTCGACAGCGTCGAGCACGTCCCCGCCGCGCTCGCACTCCGCCAGCGGCCCGCGGTCCCCGGCGTGCGATCCACGTTCGGAACCTCCACAGAGCTGCTGAACAGCCTCCGGTTGATCTTCTCCCGCCTCGGCCACCATCGGTGTCCCAACGGGCACCTGATGGAACCCACGATCGATGTCGCCCGCGATCTGCCACTGACCTGCCCGGTGTGCGGGGTCGTGTTCGGCCCGCCGAGCGCCGAGTCCTTCGCGTTCAACAGCGAAGGCGCGTGCGAGCGTTGTGGCGGTACCGGCATCGTGCGCGACGTCGACGACACCACCCTGGTCCCGGACGAGTCGCTGACCATCGACGAGGGCGCGGTCGCGCCGTGGGGCATGTTCGGACTCGTGGCGAACCCGAAAGTTGTCGCCGAGATGGGTGTCCGCACCACGGTGCCGTTCGCCGAACTCACCGAGCAGGAACGGAAGATCGTGTTCGCCGGCCCGGAGGAGAAGCGCTCGATCCTGTACCCGTCGAAGAACGGGAAGCTGTTCGACCTCAACGTCACCTACCGCAATGCCCACCAGTCCGTCGTCGAAGCGTTGAAGAAGGCGGAGACGGAGAAGGGTCTGGGACGGATCGAGCGGTTCCTGAGCGTGCAGACCTGCCCGGCCTGCGAGGGCACGAGACTCAGCACCCGGGCCCGCTCGACTCTCGTCGACGGAATATCCCTCGCCGACGCGACAGCGAAAACCCTGGAAGACGTCACGGCCTGGGTTCGGACTCTCCCGGCTCTCGTGCCCGCGGACATGACCGCGATGGCGGACAGCATCGTCACCCAGATGGTCGAGACCGCCCGGATGCTGCTCGGCCTCGGGCTGGGCTACCTCACCCTCGACCGCGCGTCGTCGACTCTCTCCACGGGGGAACGTCAGCGCGTGCAGCTCTCGCGCGCCGTCCGCAATCGCACCACCGGCGTTCTGTACGTGCTCGACGAGCCCTCCATCGGGATGCACCCGTCCAACATCGACGGGCTCATCGCGGTCATCAGGAAGCTGCTCGCGGACGGGAACTCCGTCGTGATCGTAGACCACGACACCCAGGTCCTCCGGGAAGCGGACTGGCTCATCGAGATCGGTCCCGGCTCCGGCGCAGAGGGCGGCACCGTCATCGCATCCAGCACGCTGCCGGAACTCGAGGGCAACCCACGGTCCCGTATCGCGCCGTTCCTCACGGACACGGTGCACGAGCGTGTCCGTTCACTGGCCGAGGCCGGTGCGGTGTTCGATCACGGGCATATCCGGATGTCCACCACCCCGATCCACACGGTCCATGCCCTCGACGTCGACCTGCCCAAAGGACGACTCACCGCTGTCACGGGCGTGTCCGGTTCGGGTAAGACGACCGTGATCCTCGAGAGCCTCGTCCCGGCGCTCACCGCGGTCGCCGCGGGGAACAGGCTTCCCCCACACGTGACGAGCGTCGATCCCGCCGGCATCGGCAGCGTCGCAGTTGTCGACGCCGCCCCCATCGGACTGAACGTCCGTTCGACCGTGGCCACCTACAGCGGCGTCCTCGACGAGTTGCGGCGCGCGTACGCCGCCACCCCCGACGCGAAGGAACGCGGCCTGAAAGCCGGCGATTTCTCCTACAACACCGGGTCGTTGCGGTGCCCGGACTGCGACGGCACCGGGCAGATCTCTCTCGACGTGCAGTTCCTCCCCGACGTCGACATCGTCTGTCCCGGATGCGAGGGGGCCCGCTACAACGCCGCCGCCCACGACATCGTCCGCACCGTGCCCCATGCCGACGGAGAGCAACGAGAAGCACTCTCGCTACCCGCGGTGCTCCGGCTCACCATCGAACAGGCCCTTCCCGAACTCGCCGACCTCAGAAAGGTGCACAGCCGGCTCCGGGTGCTCGCGGACCTCGGCCTCGGGTATCTCACCCTCGGTGAAGCGACCACGACCCTTTCCGGTGGTGAGGCACAAAGGCTCAAGCTCTCCGCCGACATCGACCGAGATCAGCACGACACCCTGTTCGTGCTGGACGAGCCCTCGATCGGACTGCATCCCCTCGACGTGCGGACGCTTCTCCGTGTGCTCGACCGTCTCATCGTCCGCGGCGCCACCGTCGTCATCATCGAGCACGATCTCGACATGATCCGCAACGCGGACTACGTGATCGACCTCGGTCCGGGAGGGGGCACCTCAGGGGGACGCATCACCGCCACGGGAACGCCGGACGAGATCGCCGCGGACGCTGACAGCATCACGGGCCGGTATCTCTGAAGTGGCGGCGACTCCGCGAAGCTGACTACGGGGTGCACGGTGAGCGATGAACGAGTCGACCTCATCGACCCACCCACAAACGAAACTTGCCCCGCCATCAGGCGGGGCAAGTTTGTGTTCGGGTTACGTGGAGCTAAGGGGACTCGAACCCCTGACCCCCACACTGCCAGTGTGGTGCGCTACCAGCTGCGCCATAGCCCCGTATCCATTTTCTGCGCGTCGGGGGCAACCCCGTGCGCTGAAAGAAAGTTACACCATTGCGCTCGCCGCCAACAAATCGCCTGGTCGGCGGGGGAACGGTGGGAGGCGCCCTGCCGGGGCCTCCCACCGCGCTGCTATCCGGACAGTTCGGCGATCCAGTTCTCGTTGCCGAGGGCATCGATGACGGTGCCGTTGTAGATCACGGCAGGCGTGCCGGTCGCGCCGGTCGTCGCAAGCTTCTGCCTACCGGCCTCCGCGTCGACGGCCGCCTGCTCCACGCGGGCTCCGTCGGCGATGCACTGCACGGTTTCGTCGGATGCGCCCGCATCGCGTGCCAGTTGCGCGAGTGCAGCGTTGTCGAGGTCGCTGTCCCCGCCCTCCGCCGGCTGCGTATCGGGCGAGAGGAGCGTGTCGTGGAACTTGGAGAAGACCACCGCGTCACCGCTCTCCGCGACGCATTGCGCTGCGGCCACAGAACGTGTCGAGTAATCGCCGCTGCTGGACAGCCGGTCGAGGAACGCAAGAATGTGGTACCGGACAGCAACCTCGCCGTTGTCGATCGCCTGGGCGAGTTCCTGCGAGTGCTTGTGCTCGAGTTCGGCGCAGTACGGGCACATCGGGTCTTCGTACAGATCGATGGTGGCCGCGGCGTCGGGCCGACCGAGGAGAATCGCTCCGTCGTCGAGGCTCACCTCCACCGCGGCGTTCTGCACCGTCCCGTATCCGTCGTTCCGGGCGTCACTACCGCCCGAGGTCCACAGCACGCCGCCGATGACGAGCGCCGCGATCACCACGACAGCGACGCCGCCGAGGATGTAGGTGAACTTGTTCGACGTCGGTTCCGGCGTGTACTTCACCGGTTTGACCTTCTTCGCATTCACGACTTCTGCCCTTTGTTCGTCGGAGAATGTCCGGGTTCACTCTGCCACTGTGGGCTGAGGACGCACTGAGAGCGTCCGCGATCCGGGGCCCAGCGCGGCGGGTGTGCGCGGGAACACCATGAGCCAGACGGCTGCCGCGAGGAATCCCAGGTCTCGCAGGATCTCGGAGGCGTAATCCCAGGCGCCGACGTCGGCGACGACACCACCACCACCGAAGCATCCGCAGTCGATCGACAGGCCGCGCGCCCAAGCCGAGGCAATCGCCGCGATGAGCACTACCAGGCCCATCGCAGTCGCCACCGCCGCCGGGCGTACCGCCAACCCGATGAGCAGCAACAGTCCCAGGATGAGTTCGACCACCGGGAAGACCGCGGCGAACGGCCGCACCAGGTCCGCGGGAATCAGTTGGTACGCCCGTACCGCAACTACGGTCTGGGTGGGGTCGGAGAACTTGCTCCACCCCGACACCAGCCACACGGCTGCCAAACCCACGCGCGCAGCCGTCGAGACGATGCGAATCCACACACGTTCGACAGTACCGATCCCGTGCTCAGCTGCCAGTGTCCTTGATCACCTCGTCCGCTGGGGTGATGCTGTCGCGGGTGCGGCGGCCGGCGAGAAACCACGGAACCGCGGCGACCAGCATGATGACGCCTGTCACGGCGAACGCCGTCGAGAACGACAGGTACTGGGCGAGCAGTCCCGCCACGACCGGCCCGATCACCGTGCCGACGTCTGCCGTCATCTGGAAGGTGGCGAGGACGGGTCCACCGCGCGCCTTGCTGCCGACGACGTCGGCGACCGCGGCCTGCTGCGACGGGTTCGACAGACCTGACCCGAGTCCTGCCACGAACGACGTGATGAGGAAGAGCGCCACGCTCTCGGTCAGCCCCATCACGATGGTGCCGACACCGCAGATCATGAGCCCGGCGAGGACGAACGGTCGCCGTCCGTACCGGTCCGACCACCTGCCCGCGCGGATGAGCACGACAGCATTGCCCACGGCGAATGCGGTGAGAGCGATGCCTGCGAACGCCTCTCCCTGCCCCAGGGCTTCGACGACGAAGAGCGGCACCATCGCGACGCGCACCCCGAAGACCGCCCAGCCGTTGGCGAAGTTCGAACCGAGAGCGGCGCGATAGATCGGGGAGCCCAGCGCTTCCCGCAACCCCATGATCCGAAGCCCTTCACCCGTGGTGGGCTGCGCCAGGTGCGACGAGCGCAACATCACGCCCACCACAGCGGCGGCGATCAGCAGGGCCACGGCGTAGATCAGGAACGGTGCCCGCAGGCCGAGGCCTGTCAGCGCGCCGCCCACGAGGGGGCCGAAGATATTTCCGAGCAGGAAGCTGGTGGCGTACAGGCCCGAGACGCGACCACGGGCATCGGGCGGCGCGATACGCACCAGCAGGCCCAGTGCCGACACCGTGAACATCGTGGAGCCGATACCGCCGAGCCCCCGGAAGACGAGCAGCTGCCAGTAGGTTTCCGCAAAGGCACACGCGCCGGTCGAGACGGCCACGATGAGCAGCCCCGTGATGTAGATGGGCCGCTCCCCCAGCTTCTGGACGAGCCGTCCGCTGAACGGGGCGAATATCAGGCGCATCGCGGCGAACGCCGAGATCACGACGGATGCGGCAGTCACTCCCACGTCGAAGCTGCGCGCGAATTGCGGGAGTGCCGGGGCGACGAGCCCGAAGCCGAGCGCGATGACGAAACTCGCCGCGACCAGAACCCAGATCTCCCGCGGCAACGCCGCCTCACGTGTACGCATGATGCCCACGATGTTAGCTACGCGCACGACCCGGCCGGCGCTGCGGATCTCCGCGCCGCACGCCGGCCGGGACGGGACCGATCAGGACAGGACCGACGACACGAGGTCCCGGGCCGCCTGCTGCACCTCCGCGAGATGCTCCGGGCCCCGGAAGGACTCCGCATAGATCTTGTACACGTCCTCGGTCCCGGAGGGCCGGGCGGCGAACCATGCGTTCTCCGTGGTCACCTTCAGGCCACCGATAGGGGCCCCGTTGCCCGGGGCGGTGGTGAGCGTCGCGGTGATCGGCTCGCCGGCGAGTTCGGTGGCGTCGACCTGGTCGGGAGACAGTTTCGCGAGCACCGCCTTCTGGTCGCGCGTCGCCGGTGCGTCGACCCGGGCGTACGACGGACTGCCGTACCGGGCCGCGAGGTCTCCGTAGTACTGCGAGGGGCTCTTGCCCGCGACGGCCGTGATCTCGGCAGCGAGCAGAGCCAGGACGATGCCGTCCTTGTCGGTGGTCCAGACCGAGCCGTCGTGCCGGAGGAACGACGCACCCGCACTCTCCTCACCTCCGAAACCCAGCGAGCCGTCGAGCAGGCCGGGCACGAACCACTTGAAACCGACCGGTACCTCGAGCAGGGACCGGCCGAGACCCGAGGCGACCCGGTCGATCATCGACGAGCTGACCAGGGTCTTGCCGACCTTACTTTCGGCAGACCACCCGGGCCGGTTCCGGAACAGGTAGTCGATGGCCACCGCGAGGTAGTGATTCGGATTGAGCAGACCGGCGTCCGGAGTGACGATGCCGTGCCGATCGGCGTCGGCGTCGTTGCCGGTCGCCAGGTCGAAATCGTGACGCGCCTCGATCATGGACGCCATCGCATTGGGCGACGAGCAGTCCATGCGGATCTTGCCGTCGGTGTCGAGTGTCATGAAACGCCAGGTTCCGTCGACGAGGGGGTTCACGACCGTCAGGTCCAGATCGTGCCGTTCGGCGATTTCGCCCCAGTAGTCGACGCTCGCGCCGCCCATGGGATCGGCACCGATGCGCAGTCCTGCGGCGCGGATCGCACCGAGGTCGACGACGTTCGGCAGGTCGTCGATATAGGTCGCGAGGAAGTCGTATCGCCCTGCCCCGCCCAGGGCGGAAGCCACCGAAACCCTTTTCACACCGGCGAGTCCGGCGGCGAGCAGTTCGTTGGCGCGTGCCGCGATCGCCGAGGTCGCGTCACTGTCGGCAGGACCACCCGAAGGCGGGTTGTACTTGAAGCCGCCGTCGCGCGGAGGGTTGTGGGAGGGGGTCACCACGATCCCGTCGGCACGGTGACCTGCCCCTGCGTTGTGCCGCAGGATCGCATGGCTGACCGCAGGCGTCGGGGTGTAGCGATCGCGGGAATCGATGATGACTTCGACGTCGTTGGCGACGAGCACCTCGAGCGCGGTAGCCCATGCCGGTTCGGACAGTGCATGCGTGTCGCGGCCGAGGAACAGCGGCCCCCCGGTGCCCTGCCCCGCCCGGTATTCGACGATCGCCTGCGTGGTGGCGAGAATGTGGTCTTCGTTGAACGCACCGGCGAGGCTCGAACCGCGATGCCCGGACGTTCCGAATGCCACCTGCTGCAGTGGGTCTTCCGGGTCCGGTTTCACGGTGTAGTACGCGGTGACCAAGTGTGCGAGGTCTTCCAGATCCTCCGCAGTCGCCCGCTGCCCCGCTCGTTCGTGCGCCATGTGACCTCCTCGTCGACGGTATAGGTCTCATCTTGCCCGTGTGCGCCAGGGCATGCGCGAGGTACACCCCTGATCGCGGGCGAACAGAACACGATTCGAACGACGGGTGTAGCCCCTCACGTGCCGGGTCTGCAGCGGACGAGACGCCGTGAGAGGGGGCTCTCGCACTGCACGACGATCATCCGAAATGAGAAGTACCGATGGCTGATTCGAACAACCCGGACAGTTCGGCAACCGTGAGGACACCGAAGAACTGGCCCATCGCGGAGGTGAAGCCGGCACCGCAAGCCTCGGCGACAAGAAAGTGCCGATCCCCAGGGAGGCCGGCAGCAAGGGCACGCAGGCGCAACCCACCGAAGCCAAGGCTCGCGGCGGCAAGAAGAGCGGAAACTCGTACCACGCATGCAGGGACGGGAGGGCTCGGCAGAAATGCCGAGCCCTCCCGCGTTCGATTGATCTCGGTGCAGCACCGCTCACCCGAGGTACCGGTCGGCTCATATCGCCACCTGCGGCGCCACTGTCCCGTAAACCCCGGTGCCCCAATATCTTCGGGGCGAACAATCGCGCCTACTGCCGATACGATTCGACCTCTCCCACCGGGCGCGGCTCCGCATCGTCGGGGTCGCCACCGAACTCCGCCCTTGCCCGCCGCTGCCGTAGCAGATCCCAGCACTGATCGAGGCGCTCCTCCACCATGCGCAGTTCCTCGCGGTCCTCGTCGGAGACCCCGTCGCTTCCTGATTGCCTGCGCAACTCCTGCTCACGCTGGACCAGCTGTTCGATTCGCCCGAACAGATCTTCTTCTGTCATCGTCGGCCTCCTTCTACACAGCGCGTGTCGAAACAGTGCATACCGAAGGCATAGCCGGTGGCGTGTATGCGAAACACTGTCCGCAACCCATGCACGGCGTCCACTAGGCCCGCGGAGGCGAGAACAACGGCGGCGGTAACTCGTCGCCGGCGCGCGGAAGGGCCCCGCTCGATGCCGGGCCCTTCCGGTGTGTTCGTGGCAGTAGACCGGTCGGCGGCACACGATGTCGCCGGTCCCTGTTGATCGCGATCACACCCGCGTACCCGGAATACCGCGGAACGAGAGTGTGTTGAACGGGGCGGATCGGGACGGCACCGTGTCCCCCGGGCTCAATCCCGTTGCCGTCGCAGAGTTCCGTTGGGCTGGAGCTGCGATATGCCTTTCGCCGTGAGGCGACCGGACGTCCCGATCCACTTCGTACTTACCGGGAATCCCCATCCTCTGCGGAGGACGAGGCCTCGTCGGCGTCGCCGAACATGACCGCGAGGCGCGCTTTGATCTCTGCTGTACTCATCGATCCGCTTCGGCTGGTATGGCGAACAGGGTCCGAGGACGAACCAGACGACGTGCCGATAGCTGAAAACGTGGAATCACTCATCTCGACCGGGTGGTCCTTTCAGGGCAATAGCTCGATACGACCTCTGTGCCTGACCGGAGAACCGCCTCGATGAGGACGGGTAAGCCCGCTCCGGGAGAGAACCCCAGACAGGCGGGCAACTGGCTGTACCCGGGTCTCCCGGCGCGATCGCGCCGGGAGAAGACCTATTCTTTCTACCTCTGTTCGGTCGTCGGCGCCACTCGGACAACCGACCAGTGCCGTCGAAATCTGTTCTTGCCCACAAGATCAGCTACGCATGCGCGGAGTACCCACCGACGTAAGCTGGGCGATCAGTCGAGACGGTGCTCGGCCGGATCGACCGCGGACCGGGCCACCGCCTCGAGCAGCGCCAGATCTTCCGGGTGAATGTCGGTGCGGTCGGAGGCGGTTTCGAGAACCATCCGGATCTGCCGCTCGAGGGCGGGCACATGCTCGGGCCGGCCCGCGTCACGGACGTGCTCGACCAGCATCCGCAACACCCGGATCAGCGCCAGCGTCACATGCACCTGACCGGCACTGGTGCGACGGATCTCGTCGAACGCATGCCCGATGTATTCGTCGGGCGAGAGCAGCCACGGTCGCACCAGCACCCGCCCGTCGGGGCCACCCACCGACACTTCCTGCTCCGGTGCAACGAGGACGATTCGCAGCAGACTGCCCAGTCGCAGAACGACCTCGATTGCCGTCGTGGGGTCGTTGATCGCGGGACTGAGCGCGCGCAACGCGATGTCGACGAGTTGCCGCAGTCCGAAGTCGAAATCCTGCTGCATGGTTCGGGCGTCGCCGATCGTGACCGTGGCGAGGAGGCGGGCGCGTACACGTTCGGCGTCCTGCGGTGCGGGATGAATGCGCATGAGAACTTCCCCGCGGTGGATATACGCGCCCGGTCGCGTCTCGAGTCGCACGACCGTCGACGGCGGGATCGCGTGGAGGATGTACTCGGTCGGCGCCTGCGAGACCCACCCGTCCGCATGGGCCAGCACTGTGACGTCGTCTGCGGACTCGTCGAACCGCACCGGCCCGGCCGGGACTTCCCGTTCTGCCGCACGGGTCATCGCCTCGATCACCAGGTCCGCTTCGTTGCTGATGGACCGGACCACCTCGCCGACCTGTAGCCGGTGTGCAAGCCGGTCGAGGTACGCGACGATCAGCATCACCGTCGCGACGGTCAGGACAAGTGACACCGTCATCGCGATGCTCGGTGCGGGCGACGTGGCGTCACCACCGACGTGACGCAGGGTGAGGACGCAGAATACGAACGTCGCGACGAGCATGCCTATTACGGTCTGGCTGAAGCGATCCCGGATGAACGAGCGCATCACGCGAGGAGAGAACTGACTGCTCGCCAGTTGCAGGCTCACGACCGTCAGCGAGAAAACCACTCCCGCGGTGGTGATGGTGGCGCCGGCGACGGTGCTGAGCAACCACGTCGCCGCGTTGGTCTGCATGTCCACGGTCCACGGCGCCGAGTCCGCGTCCTCGACGGTTCGGTCGAGCACCGCGGTCACCTCCGCGGCGACCACGCCTGCGACGACGATGAGCGCGGGCAACGCGAACAGGCTTTCCCGGAATCGGTACACGGCCGACGCCAGGCGCAGACGGGGCAGCGGAGCGGGGGCGGTCCTCATGCCTGCCGACTGTATCCATCGAGCGACCCGCCGGCGGAACATCCGTCGACGTCGGCGGTCACACGTATTCGGTTCTCACAGCCGCGGGATCCGATGATTTCTTCCCGACCCGCAGGTCATACCCGACGACCGCGTCCGATCCACCCCGACAGGAGGGCACCGTGCCGATTCCTTCGATGTCGTCAGCACCCGCACGTTCAGTGCACCCGCCGAGGAGGTGTGGCGCGCGTGGCAGGACCCGGAACATGTCAAGAGGTGGTGGGGACCTCACGGTTTCACCGTTCCGGTCGCGGACCTCGACTTCCGAGTCGGTGGCACGTCACTGGTCGGCATGCGCGCTCCGGCCGAGTACGGCGGACAGGACATGTTCAACACCTGGACCTACCGCAGGATCGAGCCGACCAGTCTCCTCGAGTTCGACCTCGCCTTCACCGATGCGTCGGGCACGCGGGTCGCATCCCCGCCCGGGGTCCCCGAAGACGTGCGGCACGTCATCACGTTCGTGCCGGGCAGCGACGGCCGGACAATGCTGACCGTCACGGAGTTCGGGTACGCGGATGAACAGGCACGCGACCTGTCGAAGGCAGGGCTCGAGCAATGCCTCGACAAGATGACGGATCTGCCGACGAGCTAGCTAGCCTTCCCTCGTCAAAAAAAGGACCCCGGGTGGGATACCTCGAAAGGTCTCCCACCCGGGGTTTCGGTGGAGCTGCCGGGAATCGAACCCGGGTCCTCCGCCGCCTCGCCAGGGCTTCTCCGTGTGCAGTTCGCTATGTCTCTACTTGGATCTCCCGTTCCCGCGAACAAGACGAGATGACGATCCCAGTCGCTGTTTGATGTCCCATCCGACTCCGCGACCGAGCCGAACGGTAAAGCTCTCTAGTCGATGCCAGGATCCGGGTCGAGAGCAAACCCGGTCTGACAGAGACGCAATCGCTACTTAGGCAGCGAGGGCGTACTCGCGCTGAGTGGTCTCGGCGCTTAATTGGTTGCAGCGACGCTTACGGTGGTCTCTTGCCTGCACCGACACGCTTCCCCTAGCTCAACGTACGCAGTCGAAACCGTTCAGCCCCGCACGTCCCTGCGAGGTCGTGTAACCCCGCAGGACTACCCACTGTAGCGACGAATCCGCCCGTTGTCATTCTCATTGTCACAGCGGGCCGACGAGAGAGAATGAGCCTGCTCACACCGCATCCGCTACCACTGGCGGACGCGGACCGGAATCACTCGGACCGGCACCGAGTAGTCGTCGCGAAAGCGGGCGGGCGTGTAGTCGAGGGAGGCCATCTGCTGCTCGTACTTCTCCACGTATCGGTTCCAGTCGTCGTCCGGAACGTCGGCGTCGAGGACGGCGTGGCCCGTGAACACCGCGACGTCGCCGCCGTGGGCATCCGAGTTGAGGTTGAGCGCCACGCGGGGATCGGCGGCGATGTTTGCGAGTTTGCGTGTGCCCGGCTGCGAGAACAACAGGAAGCTGCCATCCCTCCACAGAAACCACACGGGGGTCGGCACCGGCGTGGACTTCGCGTCCACCGTGGTCAGCCAGATCACCGATTCGTCGGCGAGCCTCCGCGCGACGGTGACGGACAGGTCGAGAGTATCGGTCATCGGTCGCCTCCCGGCAGCTCACACGGACTCGCGGCAAGCAGAGACGAGCTCGCAGGTCGCTGTCCCGAACAACCTTCAGGCTACGGTCGGCGCGCAGGTTCCGGCCGGGCTTCGAGCAGACTCACGCCGCGACACTGATGAGCGCTACCGCAACACCTGCCGCGAGCATGCCGAGCAGCCGGAGCCGGCCCACGCGTTCCCCCAGCACGATCATCGCGAGGAGGACCGTCGCGGCGGGGTACAGGGCTGCGACGACACTGACGAGCGACAACATGCCCTGCTGGTAGGCGAAGATGAGGGCACCGTTGGCGAGGACGTCGAGCGCACCGATCCCGAGCAGGATCGGCACCATGTCCCGGGTCGGCCACACCACCTTGCGCCAGACCACCGCGATGACGGACCACACGACGAGTGTCGCGGTCAGACGCGAGGCGACGAGCCCCCACAGCCCGGTGCCTTCGTCGATCTGGCCCAGCGTGATGAACGACAAAGCGAACGCGATGCCCGACCCCACCGTCAGCCACGCCACCTTCACGGTGAAGCGGGGATGTTCGTTGCCGACGACGGTCTCGTCGGATTCGCGGCTGACCAGTGCCACCGCGACGACCGCGATGACGATGCCCACATACGACAGCAGTCCCGGACGTTCACCGAGCGAAATGCCCACGAGCACAGGGATGCCCGCGACAAGGATCGCGGTGAGCGGGGACACTACCGACATCGGTCCGGAGGCGAGCGCCAGATAGAACCACCAGATCGCGATGCCGCCGGCGATCCCCGAGACCGCTCCCCACCCGAGCGACGCGGCCGTCGGCCCTCCCCCGACGAACGGCGCGACAAGGAGTGACACTACGAGCGAGACCGGGTACGTGACGGCGATGACGCCGAGGGCGCTGGCACGACGCGACGATGCTCCACCCGCGAAGTCGCTGAGCCCGTATGCGAGGGCCGCGACCAGCGCGAGGGCGACCGCGATCAGCGGCGCATACCCTTCACGCGTCGTCCCAGTTCGCGGGTCACCTCGCGTTCGGCGGTCCGGCGCGCGAGATCCTGGCGCTTGTCGTAGTCCTGCTTGCCGCGCGCGAGCGCGAGCTCGACCTTGACCTTGCCGTCGGAGAAGTACATCGACAGCGGCACGAGAGTCTGGTTGCCCTCGCGGGTCTTGCCGACGAGGGTGTCGATTTCGCGGCGGTGCAGTAGCAGCTTGCGGGTGCGGCGCGGAGCATGGTTGGTCCATGTGCCGTGCCCGTATTCCGGGATGTGCAATCCGCGCAGCCACACCTCACCGTCGTCGACGGTGGCGAATGCGTCGACGAGCGATGCCTTGCCTTCCCGGAGGCTCTTCACCTCGGTCCCGACGAGAGCGATCCCCGTCTCGAAGGTGTCGATGATGGCGTAGTTGTGACGTGCCTTGCGGTTGGTCGCGATGACCTTCCGGCCCTTTTCCTTCACTTACAGGCCCTTCCGGTCCTCGAACGGTCGATACAGAACACAGTCCAGCATAGGAACCGCGGCAACTCGTTATTCACGCACGTACAGGCGAAGGGTCACGTACGAGGTCAACGCCGCCATTCCCACGCCGACGAGAACGAGGAACGGCGCGATGAACACGACGTCGCTGTCGGTGATGCGGGCGACGATGTTCGCGTCGTATACCTCGGAGAGCATGTCGTCGACGAACATGCTCTTGGCCGCGAAGAGCCCTCCGATGGCCAGCGCGGCACCGACCACCGCGGCAACCACGGCTTCGAGCAGGAACGGCAGCTGGGTGTACCAGCGGGTCGCGCCGACCAGCCGCATGATGCCCACCTCGGTCCGGCGGGTGAACGCCGCGATCTGCACCATGTTGGCGATGAGCAGCACCGCCGCGATCGCCTGGATGGTCGCGATGGCGAAGGCGGCGTTGCGGATACCGCCGAGCACGCCGAACAGCCGCTCGACGAGGTCCTGCTGGTTGAGGACGCTGTCGACTCCGGGTCGCGTCCCGAATTCGTCCTGGATCATGGCGAACCGGTCCGGGTCCGACATCTTGATCTTGAACGATGCGGGGAAGCTGTCGGCGCTCACGAGTTCGGCGAGCTCGGGCTGGTCCGCGAACACGCGATCCGTCGCGTCGGCCACCGCGTCGTCGCGGCTGAGGTACTGCACCGAGACGACGTCGTCGGTGTTCTCGATGTCGCTGCGCAGCGTGCTGCAGATCTCCTGCTCGCACTCCGGGTCGAGTGAGGAGACGTCTTCGGTGAGGAACACCTGCACTTCCACGCGGTCGAGGAAGATCTGCTGCGTCTTGCCCGCCATCTGGACCACCAGCAGGCCGGCTCCGAACAACGCGAGAGAGATCGCGGTGGTGAGGATCATCGCGATCGTCATGGTGAGGTTTCGGCGCAGGCCGGTGGTGACCTCGCTGAACAGGAAACTGGCACGCATCGGGTGGGGGATCCTTCGGTTGCCGGGTGGAAGGCGGGAGCGGGACTGGTGCTAGCGGCCGACGCCGTACACGCCGCGTGCCTCATCGCGGACGAGCCGCCCGAGATCGAGTTCGACGACCCGTCGCCGCATCGAGTCGACGATGTGGTGATCGTGCGTCGCCATCAGGACCGTGGTGCCGGTGCGGTTGATGCGCTCGAGCAGCAGCATGATGTCCTGGCTGGTTTCCGGGTCGAGGTTGCCGGTGGGCTCGTCGGCCATCAGCACGAGCGGACGGTTGACGAACGCCCGCGCGATCGCGACGCGCTGTTGCTCGCCGCCGGACAGTTCCGCGGGAAGCCTGTCGGCTTTACCCGAGAGCCCGACGAGGTCGAGAACCTCGGGGACGGTGCGCTCGATCACCGTGCGGGGTTTGCCGATCACCTCGAGAGCGAAGGAGATGTTCTCGGCGACGGTCTTGCGTTGCAGCAGCCGGAAGTCCTGGAAGACGCAGCCGAGGTTCTGCCGCAGTTTCGGCACCCGGCGACCGGACAGCCGATTGACGTGGAAGTCCGCGACGTGGATTTCTCCGCTCGTCGGCCGGTCCTCCCGCAGCAGCAGACGCAGAAACGTCGACTTACCGGAGCCGGACGGCCCGATGAGGAACACGAACTCGCCCTTCTCCACTTCGACGGACACGTTGTCGAGGGCAGGACGCGTGGACGTCTTGTAGGACTTGGACACATTCTCCAGCCGGATCACGACGCCATGCTAGCCGTTACCGGACGGTGATCTACTGCTCCGGCCCACCGGTCTCCGAGGTGTCGCTCTGCTCGTCCACGCTCGGGAGTCCCGGAATCTGCAGATCGAAGGGCATCTGCCTGGTCGTCGTGGTCGTGCCGGTCGTGGGTGCCGGCGGAGCAGGTTCGGTCCTCGTGGCGGTCGGCACGCCCGGGTTCGGCGGCACCGTCGTCGTCACGGACGGCGGGGTGCCGGTCCCGGACGGATAGGTGGTCGCCGTCGGAGGCAGTGTCGTCGCCGTCGGTGCGGTCGACGCCGGAGGCACATACGGAACGTAGGGCGTCTCGGAGATGATCACCGCCGACGGGGGAACTTCGGCAGGCTTGTCGGGCTGGTTGAGGAACAGGTAGAGCATCCACAGCGCGAGCCACAGCACACACAGCCCGAGCGTTGCGGTGCGGACCTTTCCACCGAACAGGTGAGACGGGATGCGCGACCAGAACCGCTTCTCGTCGCTCATGGGGCGGCCTCCGACCGGTCGACGACGCTTGCGGTACCGAGTTGCGGTGTAACGGTAATCCCCTGGACTCGCAGAGCACGTGCGATCCGTGCACGCAGCAGGCGCCCCACCTGGAATTGCTTGCCGGGGAGGGTGCGCGCCACCATCCGCACGCTCAGCTGATCGACCTCGAGGCTCTCGACACCCATCACGCTCGGTTCGTCGAGAAGCAGTTCGCGCACGCGGGCGTCGTTGTAGGCCGCGACTCCCACCTCTCGCAGGATGTCGGTGACATCGGAGATGTCGGCGCTGACGGGAATGGGTACGTCGACCACGGCCCGCGCCCAGTCCTTCGACAGGTTGACCGCCTTGTTGATCTGCCCGTTCGGCACGATGATCACTTCGCCGGCGGTGCTCCGGACGCGCGTGACTCGCAGCGTCACGTCTTCGACGGTGCCCACCGCGTCCTCGGAGGCGCCGGTCACGGAGATCTGGACGGTGTCGCCGAACCCGTACTGCCGTTCGGTGATGATGAAGAATCCCGCGAGGATGTCCTGGACGATGCGCTGGGCACCGAAACCGAGCGCGGCACCGATCACGGTCGCCGGCGCCACCAGGGTGCCGAGCGGCAATTCGAGATGGTCGAACACCTTCAGCGTCGCGACGATGTAGATGAACGAGATCAGCATCCACGTGATGACCTGCGCCATCGAGTGGCGATGCTTGGTGGCCTCCGACCGGACGAGGTCGTCGGACTGCTCGTAGCTCTCGTCGATACGCCGGGTGATCCGCCCGCCGCCCCACGACACGAACCGGGCGATCAAGGTCGCACCCAGCACGGTCAGGACGATCAGCAGCCCGTTGCTCGAGAGCCAGTCGAGAAGACTACTCCCGGGAAACACCATGCGACCGCCTCTCGCCCCCACTCACGACTTCTGTTCCTCCCGCATCCGCCAGCGGATTCCGGCTTCGAGGAAACCGTCGATATCTCCGTCGAGCACAGCGGACGGGTTGTTGACCTCGTACTCGGTGCGCAGGTCCTTGACCATCTGGTACGGGTGCAGCACGTACGACCGCATCTGGTTGCCCCACGAGCTGCCGCCGTCGCCCTTGAGCGCGTCCATCTCGGCGCGCTCTTCCTTGCGCTTGCGCTCGAGCAGCTTGGCCTGCAGCACGCGCATCGCGGCAACCTTGTTCTGCAACTGCGACTTCTCGTTCTGGCAGGTGACGACGATGCCGGTCGGGATGTGGGTCAGTCGCACGGCGGAGTCGGTGGTGTTGACCGACTGGCCACCCGGGCCGGACGAGCGGTAGACGTCGACGCGGACGTCGTTCTCGTCGACCTCGATGTGGTCGGTGGTCTCCACCACGGGAAGCACCTCGACCTCCGCGAAGGACGTCTGACGACGGCCCTGGTTGTCGAACGGGCTGATGCGCACGAGCCGGTGCGTTCCCATCTCGACCGAGAGCGTCCCGTAGGTGTACGGCGCCTTGACGGCGAAGGTCGCCGACTTGATGCCTGCTTCCTCCGCGTACGAGGTGTCGTAGACCTCGACGCCGTAGCCGTGCTTGTCCGCCCACCGGACGTACATACGCATGAGCATCTCGGCCCAATCCGCCGCGTCGATGCCACCGGCACCCGCACGGATGTTGACGAGGGCGTCGCGCTGGTCGTACTCGCCCGACAGCAGCGTGCGCACCTCCATCGCCTGGATGTCGACACGCAGGCTCGCACGCTCGGCGTCGGCGTCGGCGTGTGCCGCGACGGCGGCGTCACCTTCTTCGCCTTCGGCGAGTTCGTAGAGCACGGGCAGATCGTCGAGGCGCTCGCGCAGATTCTCGACACGCCGCAACTCGCCCTGCGCGTGGGACAGCTCGCTGGTCACCTTCTGCGCGTGCTCCTGGTTGTTCCACAACTCGGGATCCGCGGCCTGGTGCTCGAGTTCGTCGATCCGGCGGCGCAACTCCTCGACATCGAGGACGGACTCCACGGTGCGGAGGGTCGTATCGAGCTCGGCCAGGTCTGCAGAAACATCGGGGTGCACGATTTTCAAGGGTAGCCGCTAGCGTTTGCTGCATGCCCACCGACTACACCGCAGATCTGGACCTTGCTCTCCGCCTCGCCGACGAAGCGGATGCGATCACCCGCAACCGCTTCGGCGCACTCGACCTCGAGGTCGACGACAAGCCCGATCTGACCCCGGTGTCGGACGCCGACCTCGCCGTCGAACGGCTGATGCGGGAGGTTCTCGGGGCCGAGCGGCCCGGCGATGCGGTGCTCGGCGAGGAGTTCGGCGGCGACGCGGTGTTCTCCGGCCGCCAGTGGGTCGTCGATCCCATCGACGGCACCAAGAACTTCGTTCGGCGCGTGCCGGTGTGGGCCACACTGATCTCTCTGCTCGACGACGGAGTGCCCGTGGTCGGCGTGGTGAGCGCGCCGGCCCTGAACCGGAGGTGGTGGGCGGCAGCGGGCGCGGGCGCTTTCGTCTCGTACGACTCGGGAGAACCTCGGCGCATCACGGTGTCGCAGGTACGCGCACTCGAGGCGTCGTCACTGAGTTTCTCGAGCCTGACGGGCTGGCGGGAGCGGGGCATGCGCGAGCAGTTCATCGGCCTCACCGACGACGTGTGGCGGGTGCGCGCCTACGGCGACTTCTTCTCGTATTGCCTGCTGGCGGAAGGCGCGCTCGAGATCGCGCTCGAGCCGGAGGTGTCGCTGTGGGATCTTGCCGCGCTGGACGTGCTGGTGCGCGAGGCCGGCGGCCGGTTCACCGATCTCGAGGGCGCCGACGGACCACACGGCGGCAGCGCGGTCGCGACGAACGGGCACCTGCAGGACGAGGTGGTCGGGCGCCTGCGGCCGTGAGGTGACCGGGTGGCGATGCGGGAACGGGAAAGAACTTACCGAAAAGTAGACACCGGACCTTACTCAGAAGTAAGATAGGTCACCGTCCGCTCCCGCATCGAGAAACCTCTGGTGATCATGAGCAAGCAAGACAGCGTGCCCCGGAACACACCTCGCGACACGTCCGCCGTGGGTCTGAACCCGTTCAAACGCGACGCCATGGGTGCCGCGATGCGCGTTCTCACGCGGATCACCGGGTCCGAACTCGCCGATCGGTACAACATCCGGCAGACCATCGACCGGGTCACGTACCAATCCACGAAGACCGGATTCAAGACGCTCGGCGCCGCGACCCGCACCTTCAAGAAGGTCTCGGGCGGCAGTTCGCCGCAGCGCCTGACGACGGCGAAGAACGCCGACTTCTTCGACCTCACGCCCACCGACGATCAGCAGATGATCACGGAAACGGTGCGCGAGTTCGCCGCGGAGATCATTCGCCCGGCCGCCTACGACGCCGACGCCGCCGCGGCCGCCCCCGCGGACCTGCTCGCACGCGCCGCCGAACTCGGCATCACCATGGTCAACGTCCCCGAGGCGTTCGACGGTGTCGCCACCGAACGCGGCGTCGTCACCAACTCCCTGGTCGCCGAAGCGCTTGCGCACGGCGACATGGGTCTCGCACTTCCGATCCTCGCCCCGAGCGGTGTCGCCGTCGCGCTGACCCAGTGGGGCACCGACGAGCAGCAGCAGACCTACCTTCCCGCATTCGCGAGCGAGGACGTCCCCCAGGCGTCGGTGGTGGTCGCGGAACCGCGTGCTCTGTTCGACCCGTTCGCCCTGCAGACCAAGGCGGTCCGCTCCCCCAGCGGTTACCGCCTCAACGGAGTCAAGGCGCTCGTACCGGCCGCGGGTAGCGCCGAACTTTTCATCGTCGCAGCGGAACTCGACGGAAAGCCGTCGTTCTTCATCGTGGAGGCGAAGAGCAAGGGCGTCGTCATCGAGGCGGACCCCAGCATGGGCCTGCGCGCCGCCGGACTCGGACGTCTCCTGCTCGAGGACGTCGCGGTTCCGCAGTCCGCCCTGCTCGGCGACGAGAACCCGGACGTGCGCGCCGAGCAGTACGCCGACGCCGTGCGGCTCTCGCGCCTCGGCTGGGCGTCGCTCGCACTCGGCACCTCCCAGGCGGTGCTCGACTACGTGATCCCCTACGTCAACGAGCGGCACGCGTTCGGCGAACCGGTCAGCAATCGTCAGGCCGTCGCATTCATGGTCGCCGACATCAAGATCGAATTGGACGGCATGCGTCTGGTGACCCTGCGCGGCGCATCGCGCGCGGAGCAGGGCCTGTCGTTCGCCCGCGAGGCCGCGCTCGCCCGCAAGCTCGCGACGGACAAGGGCATGAAGATCGGCCTCGACGGCGTGCAGCTGCTCGGTGGCCACGGTTTCACGAAGGAACATCCCGTCGAGCGCTGGTACCGCGACCTGCGTGCCATCGGTGTCGCCGAAGGCGTCGTCCTCATCTGAGCGGCCCGATCCGAACAAGGAACCTGTGATGATCAATCTCGAACTTCCCAAGAAGCTCAAGGCTTCCGCGAACCAGGCCCACCAGGTCGCCGCGCAGATCTTCCGTCCGATCTCCCGCAAATACGATCTCGCCGAGCACGAATACCCCGTCGAGCTCGACACGATGGCGGCCATGGTCGAGGGCCTCAACGACTCGGGTCAAGGCACCGCGGGCGCAACCCTCGGACGCGACGCGAAGGCCAAGACGGAAGCGTCCGGAAATCTCAACGGCGGCAACATGGCCGGCCTCCTCAATGTGATCGAAACCTGCTGGGGCGACGTCGGCCTCACGTTGTCGATCCCCTATCAGGGCCTGGGCAACTCCGCCATCGCAGCCGTCGCCACCGATGAGCAACTCGAGCGCTTCGGCAAGGTGTGGGCCTCGATGGCGATCACCGAGCCCGGATTCGGGTCCGACTCCGCAGCGGTGACCACCACCGCCGTGCTCGACGGCGACGAGTGGGTTCTCAACGGCGAGAAGATCTTCGTCACCGCGGGCGAGCGCTCGACGCACGTCGTCGTGTGGGCGACCGTGGACAAGTCCCAGGGCCGGGCCGCGATCAAGTCGTTCGTCGTGCCGCGGGAAGCGCCGGGTCTCAGCGTCGCCCGGCTCGAGCACAAACTCGGCATCAAGGCGTCCGACACTGCGGTCCTGCTGCTCGACAACTGCCGCATCCCCAAGGACAACATCCTCGGCTCACCCGAGGTGAATGCCGAAAAGGGTTTCGCCGGGGTCATGCAGACCTTCGACAACACCCGTCCGATCGTGGCAGGCATGGCCGTCGGTCTCGGCCGCGCGGTGCTCGAGGAGTTGCGGGTGATCCTGAAGGACGCCGGCGTCGAGGTGTCGTACGACGTTCCCGCCAACAATCAGCACGCTGCGGCGGCCGAGTTCCTGGCGCTCGAGGCAGATTGGGAAGCGGCGTATCTGCTCGCCCTCCGGGCGACGTGGATGGCCGACAACAAGAAGCCCAATTCCCTCGAGGCGTCGATCTCCAAGGCCAAGGCGGGCCGGACCGGCACGGCAGTGTCGCTCAAGGCGGTCGAACTGGCCGGCACGTACGGGTATTCGGAGCGTCCGCTGCTCGAGAAGTGGTCACGCGACTCGAAGATTCTCGACATCTTCGAAGGCACCCAGCAGATTCAGCAGCTCATCGTCGCGCGACGCGTACTCGGAAAGTCGTCGGCCGAGTTGAAGTAGACCGGCCGCACAGCAACTGCGCCACAAGCCGACAGACGCGATGGGCGGCACCTTCGGGTGCCGCCCATCGCTCTTCGAAAGCTCCTACCCCGCCCGCAGAGCGCTGAGGATGTGCGGCCGGGCCCGCCACAGTTCCTCGGACCAATACGGCCAACTGTGGGTGCCGACGTTCGGGAAGTTGTACGTCGCACCGATGCCCAGGCTGTCCAGCCGCGCTTGGAACGCGCGGGTCGTCGCGAGGGACAACGCTTCGAGTCCCATGCCGTTGGCGGTGTTGACCACATCCACCATGTTCTCGACCCGGTTCGCATATCCGGGGATTCCGCTGCCCGCCGAGACGTACATCGGCAACCCGCGCAGGCTCTCGGCCTGAGTGAACGGGTCGTTGCGCGCCCACGACTCGTCCCACGGCGGACCGTACATCGCATCGACGTTGTACAGACCGGCGTCGAGCATCGCGATCCGGATCGCCGAGCGCATGCCCGGAGCATTGAGCCAGAGGTATCCCGAGAAGGATGCGGCGAACTTGAACTGATCGCGATGGTGCGCCGCGAGGTTCAGCGCCGCCGTGCCGCCCATCGACAACCCGGCGATGCCGGTGCGGGTGCGGTCCACTCCGCGTGCGGCGAGCGCGGCGGGCAGGTGACGGGTCAGGAACGTCTCCCACTTGTACGTCACGCCCTGCTGGTTGAAATTGCTCGCGTTGTACCAGTCGCTATACCAACTGGACTCACCGCCCACCGGCATCACGAGGGTGACGTCGTCGAGTGCGAACTGCTCGAAGGCGTTCGTCTCGAACGACCACGCGTTGGCATCCGGGCGGGCACGCATCCCGTCGAGCAGGTACAGCGACGCACTGCCGCCCCGCTTGGCCCACTGCACCTGGCACTTGATCGGGCCCATCTCCGAGGGCACCCAGATCTCTTCGTACCCTCCCCGGGGTACTGCCCTCGCAACGCCCGGTGCGGAGGTGGCCAGGGCCGCGGCGCCGGCGAGTCCGGCTGCGCCCGCGAACGCTGTCTTGAGCATCGTTCGCCTGTTGAGTGAGGGGTTGTCGGAGCGGGTCACGCGTAGCACCTGCACCCTTTCTGTGGGCATGTCACCCACGGACGTCGATCGAGTGTTCTCCGATTTCATCGACGCCCGGTGCGTCCGTATTACCCCGACCGACCTCCGCTCGGCGCGAATCGCCTGGTCGCCGGCGTTCTTCAGTGACATGTCCCACCATGCGCAGACTGCTGGGCGGTCGGCGCTCCCGAAAATACGGACATTCCGCCCCATGTGACGTGTATCACTACTAGGGTGAGGAGCGCACGCCGTTACCTCCATCCATGTATGCCGCCGAAAGGGCCTCCCGATGCCGGTGCTCGACCTCGCCAAAAAAGTCCGCGGTGCCCTCGACAGCGTCACTGACGCGGTCGGTGCTCTCGCCGTGATGCGGCGGGCGGGCCTCCTCCACTTCCCCCGGGTCGACCAAAGCGTCGCCACCATGGCCGCCGCACGTAAGTACGGGCCCTTCGCGGGGCCCGTGCACGCTCACGCCGCCCGCGGGTCGGACGTAGCCGCCATCATCGACGAACGGGGCGAGGTCACCTACCGGGAACTCGAAGACTGGTCGAACGGACTCGTGCACGCCTGGAAGAACGCCGGCGTCACTCCCGGCTCGTCGATGGGGATCATGGCCCGCAACCACCGTGGGCTCGTCGTCACGATGCTCGCAGCCGCCAAGCTCGGTGCGCGGCTGGTGATGATGAACACCGGGTTCGCCCCGCGCCAGCTCGCGGAAGTAGCGGAGCGGGAGGCGGTCACGACGTTCGTGTTCGACTCCGAGTTCGCCGATGTCGCCGCCGCGCTCCCCGAGAGCGTACGTCGTTACGTGTCGTGGAAGGACGACGAGGTCCCCGGTGTTCCCACGCTCGAGGAAGCGATCGAAGGAGTCGACGTCTCCGCGCCTCCGGCACCGCCGGCCTTCGGAGGATTCGTGCTTCTGACCAGCGGCACGACCGGAACGCCGAAGGGCGCACCGCGCGGTCGCACCTCTCCGCTCGCCTCTGCCCAGTTCCTCGACCGGGTGCCGCTGCGTCCGGGTCAGACCATGCTGATGGCCGCTCCCGCGTTCCACGGCACCGGGGTGTCGCAGTTCGCGATCGCCCTCGCCTTGGGGCAGACGATCGTGATGATGCGTCGCTTCACGCCGACGGACACGCTGAGCCTGATCGATCGGCACCACGCGAACGTGCTGGTCGTGGTGCCGACGATGCTCCAGCGAATTCTCGACCTCGGTCCGGAGAAGATCGCGGAGTACGACACGTCGAGCTTGAAGATCATCTTCTCGGCGGGTTCGGCGCTCTCCCCCGATCTGTGCCGCCGCACGCGCGAGTCGTTCGGAGATGTGCTGCACAACCTGTACGGGTCCACCGAGTGCGCCGTGGCGACCGTCGCGACACCGGAAGACATCCGCCTCGCCCCGGGTACCGCGGGGCGCCCTCCCGTGACCTGCCGGGTCGCGTTGTTCGATCCGGACGGTCGCCGCATCACCGAACCCGGCGTCGTGGGCCGCATCTTCGTCTCCAGCGGACTGAGTTTCGCCGGGTACACCGACGGCCGCGACAAGGAGCGCATCGACGGGATGCTCTCGATCGGCGACCTCGGGCACTGGGACGAGGAGGGACGGCTCTTCGTCGACGGCCGCGACGACGACATGATCGTCTCCGGCGGAGAGAATGTCTATCCGCTCGAGGTCGAGAACCTGCTCGCCGAGCGCGACGACGTGCTCGACGTGGCGGTGGTGGGCATTTCGGATGCGGATTTCGGGCATCGGCTCCGCGCGTTCGTCGTGCCGTCCTCGACCTCCGCCCGCGACGGCGAGGACATCAAGGTCTTCGTACGCTCCAACCTCGCGCGGTACAAGGTCCCCCGCGACGTGATCTTCCTCGACGAACTGCCGCGCAACGCGACCGGGAAACTGCTGCGGCGGGTTCTCGTCGAGATGGAGCCGCCACACAGCGGGGCCGACGAGGGCGAGTCTGCCGCGCCCACAGGCTGATCCGCAGTACACAACGTGCAAGGCCCGGGAATCACATGTGATTCCCGGGCCTTGTCGTGGTAGCGGGGACAGGATTTGAACCTGCGACCTCTGGGTTATGAGCCCAGCGAGCTACCGAGCTGCTCCACCCCGCGTTGCATGATCGAACCTACAGGAGCGCGGAATCGGAAAGCAAATCGCTCGGTCGGCCACCCCGAATGCACAGATGCGGCCCCTCCGACGAGTGAGGGCCGCCACGGCCATCGCATGATCCCCAACACATAACGTTGCGGTAACGATCTTGTCTCTACCAGCGCAACACGCCGCCGTGACCTGCGACGACATGTTTTTTCTTTCCCATATATCGGACGAGCGTCGTAACAATTCGCGGGATGAACCGGCCGAAAGGGACTTGTACCTTCGGTGCCGGTTCGACACAACCGAACCTCCGCCGGCCCGCCGCCTTCCACTCTGCCCCGCGGGATCCGGTGGCTACGACACGTCCGAGGGGCGGAGAGCGCGGACACGCGCCCAGACCTCGAGCACCTCGAGTGCGCCGGTCTTCGTGGCCACCGCAGTCCGCGAGCGCGAGAGGATCACAAAACCGATGACCAAATTCTTCAGCAAACGTACTGTCGGCACCGTGCTCGTCACCGGAGTCCTGGCGACCGTTCCGCTCGCTCTGACAACCGGTACCGCGTCTGCCGCCACCCACAACTGGGATGCGGTGGCGCAGTGCGAGTCCGGTGGTAACTGGTCCATCAACACGGGCAACGGTTACTACGGCGGCCTGCAGTTCTCGCAGAGCACCTGGGAGGCCAACGGCGGCACCGGCATGCCGCACCAGGCCACGAAGGAAGAGCAGATCCGCGTCGCGGAGAACACGCTGCAGACGCAGGGGCCGGGCGCATGGCCCGTGTGCGGTCAGTATCTGACGACGGTCGAAGAGCCGGCACCCGCGCCGGCACCGGCACCTGAGGTTGCACCGGCACCGGCACCGGCTCCCGTCCAGGAAGCACCGGCCCTCCCGGCCGAGGTGCAGCCGTACGTCGACATCGCGGTCCCCGCCGTTCCCGCCGAGGTCCATCAGTACATCGACGTCGCGCGCGGCGTGGCCGTGGAGCTGGGCTACGGCGAGCAGTTCGACCAGGTCCTCGACGCCCTGCCCGGCGTCTGATCCGGCCGACCCTCGGCATCCGCCGTCACGAAACGAAGCGGGGCCCCGCGGTAGAAACCGCGGGGCCCCGCTTCGTTCGTCGTCCGCACTCACTCGGCGGGCGGTTCAACCGGACGCGGAGATCAGCCTCCGCTGGACTCGTAGGCGTCCGTCGCGCGCTGCAACCGTTCCAGCGCCCGGCCGTACGCAGCGAAGTCACCGCTGCTCTGCGCCTCGGCCAGCTCGCTGAGTGCGGCATCCAGTTCGGCAACCGCGGCGTCGCGGCCCGCCGGGATCGGCGCAGCCGGGGACGGCTGCTCGCCGGGCGCCGGCTCGGCAGCGCCTTGCACGGCTTCCTCACGCGCCTCGTCCTCGACTTCGGCGGTCGGGAGAGCCACCCCGCCCGGAGCGGTGGCGGCATCGCCCACGCCTGCACCGAACACCTGGTCGAGCGCTGCCGCGAGAGTCGGCGCGTAGCCGATCCGCACGCCACCACCGGTACCCGGCTCCCGGTAGCTCACGAGCACCCGCGAAAGCTGCGGGAACGTCGAGGTACTACCCGCCGTCGGGTTGCGTTCGGTGTACATCGGCTGCACGTAGAGGATCCCGCCTTCGGCGATCGGCAACGTGAGCAAGTTGCCGTACTGGATCCGGTTCGATCTCTCGAGCAGCGTGCGTTCGGAGGCGACACGCGTGTCGGAGATCATCGCGTTCTGCGTTTGTTCCGGACCGAAAGTCTGCGTATCGGTGGGTAATTGCAGAATCGTGAACTTGCCGTAGTTCTCCGGGTCGGCCTCCACCGAGATGTACGCCGAGAGGAACTGCCGGTTGTAGCCGACCATCGCAGACGTCAACCTGAATGCCGGCTCGGCATTCTCCTGGTTACCCGTGAGCAGGTAGTACGGCGGCTGGTTGGCGCTGGTGTCCACGGTGGGATCCGCGGGCACCGACCAGAACGCGTTGTTGGTGAAGAACTCACGCGGGTCGTCCACGTGGTACTTCGCGAGCATCTCCCGCTGGACCTTGAACAGATCCTCCGGGTACCGGAAATGCGAGCGCAGTTCGTCGGAGATCTGATCCTGCGGGGTCACCGCATCCGGGAACACACCCATCCACGCATCCAGAACGGGGTCTTCCTCGTCGACCTGGTACAGGGTGACGGTGCCGTCGTAGGCATCGACGGTCGCCTTCACCGAGTTGCGGATGTAGGAGACCTCCTTGCGCGGGATCAGCCGGCCGGTGTTCTGGTCGATGCTGTCCTCGACCAAGCCCTCGAGCGACGCGCGCTGCGCGTACGGGTAGTTGTCGAGCGTGGTGTACGCGTCGACGATCCACACGATGCGACCGTCGACAGCGGCCGGGTAGGCGTCGCCGTCCGCGGTGAGCCACGGAGCGACCTTGGTGACGCGCTCGCGCGGATCGCGGTTGAACAGGATCTTCGAGTTTTCGCCGATGGCGCTCGAGAAGAGGATGTTGCGTTCGGCGTACTTCGCCGCGAAGGCGAGACGGTTGAACCAGTTGCCGATCCCGACGCCACCGCTGCCGGTGTACGTGTACTTCTCGGTGTCGGTGTCGTACTCACGCGGGCCGGACGCGTCGGCGCTGTTACCCACGATCGAGTAGTCCGGGTCTGCCTCGGCGATGACCTCACCGAAGTAGATACGCGGCTGCTCGACCGGGATCACCTGGTTCTCGGCGGCGAGCGACGCGAGGTCGCTGATCTGGTAGACCGGGTAGCCGCTGTTGCTGTTCGCGGCTTCTTCCGCCGATGTGCTCGCCGCAGCGTTGACCCGGTTCGCCGGAGCGGTGACCAGGCCGTTGCCGTGGGTGTACACGGTGTGGCGGTTGATCCAGTCGGTCTGGTTGCCCGTCAGGCTGGTCGGCGAGAGCTCACGAGCCGCAACGATGTAGTCCTCGACCTTGCCGTCGACCTCGTACCGGTCGATGTCGAGCGACTCCGGGTATCCGTAGAAGTTCTTCAGCTGGGTCTGCTGCGTGAACGTTCGGGGCAGGACGTTGGGATCGAGCAGGCGGGCGTTCGCGATCGTCGTGATGTCGGCCGGAACGTCCTCGGGGGATGTGGTGCCCACCCCCGGGTAGTCCTTGTACTCGACCTTGTCGTCGGTGATCCCGTACGCCACCCTCGTGGCGGCGATATTCCGCTCGATGTACTCGCTCTCCTTGTCTGCCGCGTTCGGACGGACGGAGAACTGCTCGACCATCAGCGGGTAGACAGCGCCGACCAGGATCGACGAGAGCACCAGCAACGCCGTCGCGAGCGCAGGAATGCGCAGGTCGCGCAGGAAGATCGCGGCGAAGAACGCGAGCGCGCAGATGACGGCGATCGCGAGCAGGATCAGCTTCGCAGGGAGCACGGCGTTGGTGTCGGTGAAGCCCATTCCGGTGAACGTGGGCTCCTTGCGTCCGCTCCAGAGCAGCTCGTACCGGTCGAGCCAGTACGCGACAGCCTTGAGTGCGACGAAGACGCCGGCCAGCACGGCGAGCTGGACACGCGCGGCGGTGGACATGCTGCCGCCACGCCCGGCGAGGCGGATGCCGCCGAAGATGTACTGCGTCACGAGGTTGGCGAAGAACGCCAGCACGACCGCGACGAACAGCCAGTTCAGGATGAAGCGGTAGAACGGGAGGTCGAATGCGTAGAACCCGACATCGAGCCCGAACTGCGGGTCGGTGGTGCCGAACTCTCCGCCGTTGAAGAACATCTGCACGGTCACCCAGCTCGCCTGTGCGACGAGTCCGGACAGCACGCCCAGCACGATCGGGATACCGAGCCCGAACGCACGCATCCGGGTCAGCACGCTCGTGCGGTAGCGCGCCACCGGATCGTTGGGTCCGGTGGTGGGGACGAATACCGGCCGTGACCGGTACGCGAGCAGCATCGCCAGCCATACGGCGACGCCGACGAAGAGACCCACCGCGAAGAACAGCAGGACTCGGGTCAGAAGAACCTTGATGTAGACGTCGCGGAAATCGACTTCCCCGAACCAGAGCCAGTTGGTGTAGGTATCCACCAGGCGCGGCCCCAGCAACAGCAGCACAGCGGCCACCAATGCGAGAACCAGCAGCACTTTGCTCCGTCTCGACAACGTCGGTACTCCGGTCGGGGGCCTCATGCCCACGTGCCACGCTCCCAATCGTCCGGCGGCGAGAAGAACGCCGCGAATGTATACCTCGTGCGTCACACCGCGTGACCGTTTCGCCCCACTCTACGGACTAGTCGCAGGACAGGTACGCGGTCCTCGATCCGTGGCCGGCGGCATCGGACCCACAGCCGACACCGATCCGGCCCACCAATGACAGGATAGGCGTGTGAATCAGCACCTTCCCGTCCCTTCCGAAGCCGCCCTGTCGCGTACGGTCCACGAGATCATCGACTACGTCGACGCCGAGGGATGGGACCAGCCGCCCGTCATGTTTGCGCTGGTACCGACCGTGCTGCTCGCGGCGTCGGAGCCGAGCCTCGGCGACCAGCTCGACGAGGGACACGAGTACACGCCGATCGCGCAGGAAGCGTTTCCCGAGGACGTGCAGGGCGGAAGCCCGGCCCTCGGCGAGTTCCTCGCGACCACGAGCTGGCCTTCCTCGGTCGCGGGCTGCGCACTCGTTCAGGAGATCGTGGTCCTGCCGCCCAACGCCGAAGCCGACCTCGACGACGCGGTGGTTCCGCTCGTCACCGACTCGCACTCGGTGGACGAGGCGGCCCGCTTCGCGGCGCACGCGCACCCCGACAGCAGACGAGCGCGGCTCATCGCCGCGGTGCTGCGGGACGGGCCGGCGATGACGTTGCTGCAACTCCGTCCCCTCGACGACGACGATCCGTTCGCCGGGGCGGAATTGCGGACCTACGAGAACCTCGCTCCCGAGGTGGTCGGAGCGCTGTACGCGACCCTGGAAGCAGAAGAAGACGACGACTGACGGACTCAGCAGGTGGGCGCGTCGCCGCCTGCCGCGATCGACTCCAGCGCGGCGGCCGCGCCCTCCAGCGTCTCGACCCTGACGAGCCGGACATCGTCCGGCTCGTTGGTGAGCGCCTCGGCGCAGTTGTCGGCGGGCACGAGGAAGACCTCGGCACCTTCCTCGTCCGCAGCGGTGAGCTTGTGGGTGATGCCGCCGATGGGGCCGACGATGCCGTCGGAGTCGATGGTTCCGGTCCCCGCGACGTTCAGCCCGCCGTTGATCTCGCCGGGACTGAGCTTGTCGACGAGTGCGAGACTGAACATCAACCCGGCCGACGGCCCGCCGATGTCGGCGAGGTTGAAGACCACCTCGAACGGCACGTCGGGAATCTCCTCGGTTGCGATACCGAGGAATCCCGCGCCCTCCCCTCCGGGTCGCTCCCCCACCACGACGTCGATCGTTTCCTCGGCGTCGCCGCGCAGGACGGTGATCGCGACGCTCTCGCCGGGAGTGACCGCTCCGACGGCGCGCTGTACCTGTCCGGCCGTTTCCACCGGTTCACCCGCGATCGCCACGATCCGGTCGTCCACCTGCAGATGTCCCGACGCGGGGGCGTCGTCCGCGATCTCGGCAACCCGGAGTATGACGGGCAGATCCAGGTAGTGCAGAGCAGCAAGTTCGGCACTGCGCTCCGACTGCGCGAACTGGGCTTGATCGACTGCTCGCACCTCGTCCTTGCTGCGGTTGGGCGGATACACCTGCTCACGTGGTGCCAGTCCGTACCGGCCGCTGAGCCACGCCGTCACCGTTTGCGCGAGGTTGAGGTTGTCGGTGACGCCGACGGTCGTCATCACCAGGCTGCCCGTCGTCTCGTCCGTCTCGACGCCCTCGATCTCGATGACCGGCTTGTCGTCCACGTCGCCGAGCGTGTCGAACGTGGGCCCGGGACCGAGTGCGACATAGGGAACGGTCAGATTGAATGCGATCAGGACGAGGGTGAGAACCGGGAGCAGCACGGCGAGAGGCATCACGAAGCGTCGATTCACCCGGCCAGAGTATCGGGCCGATCGTGTTCGCGGTCAGCGTGACCACGATGCCCGTGCTCCGACGGCGCGCCTTGTACCGTTGAGAACATGAGTGACACGCCCTTCGGATTCTCGAATCCCGACGACGACCCCGACCGCAAAAAGGACGAGGGTTCAGGAAGCGGGGGTGGGTCGCCGTTCGGCTTCGGCCTTCCCGGCGGTGGTGGCGACAACCCGTTCGGTGCGCAGGGCTTCGATCCCGCCCAGTTCGGGCAGATGCTCAGCCAGTTCGGCCAGATGCTCGCCGGGATGGGCAGCGCGATGGGCACAGGCGGGGCCGGCCCCGTGAACTACGAGATCGCCTCGAAGCTCGCGCGCCAGCAGATCGGTTCGGTCACTCCCGTCTCCGCGGGGACGGCCGACGCAGTGCGCGACGCGTCGCGGCTCGCGGAATTGTGGCTCGACGCGGCGACGACGCTGCCCGCCGGCGCCACCAAGACCGTCGCCTGGACGCCCGTCGAGTGGCTCGAGAACACCCTCGACACCTGGAAGCGCCTGTGCGACCCCATTGCCGAGCAGGTCAACGGCATGATGCTGCAGGGCCTGCCCGAGGAGGCCCGCGCGATGGCCGGACCGATGATGGGCATGTTCTCCCAGATGGGCGGGGTCGCGTTCGGTTCCCAGCTCGGTCAGGCACTGGGCCAGCTGTCCAAGGAGGTCATGACCTCCACCGATATCGGCCTGCCGCTGGGCCCGGCCGGCACCGCCGCCCTGCTGCCCGCCGCCATCGAGGAGTTCGGTGAGGGCCTCGAACAACCCGCCCAGGAAATCCTCGTGTTCATCGCCGCGCGGGAAGCCGCGCATCAGCGGCTCTACAGCCACGTGCCGTGGCTGCGCCAACGGCTCCTCGCGATCGTCGAGGAATACGCCCGCGGAATTCGCATGGACATGTCGTCGATCGAAGATCTGGCCCAAGGCCTCGACCCGTCCGCGCTGAGCGATCCGTCCAAGATCGAGGAAATCCTCAAGCAGGGTGCCTTCGAGCCGCAGACCACGCCCGAACAACTGGCAGCGCTCGAGCGACTCGAGACGATGCTCGCGCTGGTCGAGGGCTGGGTCGAGACAGTCGTGATCGATGCCCTCGGCGACCGGCTCCCCGGTGTGGCGGCGCTGAGCGAGACGCTGCGTCGCCGCAGGGCCACCGGCGGACCCGCCGAGCAGACCTTCGCGACCCTCGTCGGTCTCGAACTCCGTCCCCGCAAGCTGCGGGAAGCCGCCGCGCTGTGGCGTCGGCTCACCACCGACGCCGGAGCGGACGCGCGCGACAAGGTGTGGGAGCACCCGGACCTGTTGCCGGATTCGTCGGATCTGGACAATCCCGCCGCGTTCGTCGACCGCGTCATCGGTGGAGGCACCAGTGCCTTCGAGGATCCGATCGCACAGCTCCGCGAAACGATGGAACGCGAGCGTGCCGAGAAGGATCAGGACGGCGGGGACGACACCGCCGACCGCGAGCCGGACGACGATTCCGGAAAGAACTCCTGACACCACGTCGTCGCTGATAGAAGCCGCGATCGCCCTGTGGACAACCGCGTCGGGGGCGACCGCGGCGGGCCGGATGCCTGTGATGCTGCCCGTATGACATCCCCCGTGCGGGCGGCCACAGGTCTCGTCCTCGATCCCGATGTGCTGGTGCTGCACCGAGCCGACGGTTCGGTGCAGCTCGGGTGGGGCCCCGACACTGCCGCAGTCGTCGTGCCGCCCGACGGTATGGACGCGTTCGATGTCCGCGCCCTGCTCGTACTGCTGGACGGGAGCCTGCCGTACGAGGCTCTCGTCGAGGCGGCCGCAGCGCGCGGCCTGCCGGCACCCGCTGTCCGGGCGCTCCTCGACGAACTGGTCGGCGCCGGATCCGTGCGGCCGGCGCGACCCGCAACCGCGGCCGCGTCGTCTCCGCCGTGCGTGCGGTTGTACGGGGCGGGGCCCCTCGCACACGCGCTCGCCCCGCATCTGTCGCTGTGGGACACGAGGTGGTTCCGGTCGGTTCCACGTACCGACGACGCCGGTCTCACCACCCGGCTACCGGACTGCGTCGTGCTCGCCGACACCCAGGTGCCAGATCCGCGTCTCGTGCAGATCCTGATGCGCCACCGGGTCCCTCATCTGGCGGTCCGCGTACGTGACGGCCGCGGCGTCATCGGCCCGTTCGTTGTTCCCGGCCGTACCAGCTGCCTGCGCTGCGCCGACCTGGCTCGCACCGACGCCGACCCGTCGTGGCCGCGGCTCGCGGCACAGTTGTCCGGGCGGGAGGGACGAGCCGAGCGCTCCGTGATCGGCGCCACCGTCGCGGCCGCGCTGGCGCAACTCGATCTGTTCTTCGCCGACACTGCGTCGCCCACGCGGATCGCGGGCGCCGGTGCGCTCGCCCTCGACCGCACGATCGAGTGGGATATCCGCAGGACACAGCTCATCACCCGCAGGTGGCACCGCCATCCCGACTGCGACTGCCCGACTATCCCCGTCCCCGTTCAGGCATGATGGGGAGCGTGTCAGACATCCCTCGCAGAAGCTCTTCGCGTACCGCCAAACTCGCGAGCATCCCGCTGGGCATCGCCGGACGCGCCGCTGTAGGTTTCGGCCGGCGCCTCGCAGGTGGTGATCGCGGCGAGATCGACGCCGAGATGACTGCGAAGGCCGCCGAGCAGTTGTTCACGGTGCTCGGTGAGCTCAAGGGCGGCGCCATGAAGTTCGGGCAGGCTCTCAGTGTCATGGAGGCCGCTGTCCCGGAGGAATTCGCGGAGCCGTATCGCGAGGCACTGACCAAGCTGCAGGCGGCAGCACCTCCCCTTCCGGCCAAGTCCGTGCACCGTGTGCTCGATCAGCAACTCGGCACGAAGTGGCGCGAGCGATTCCAATCCTTCGACGACGTGCCCACGGCCTCGGCGAGCATCGGGCAGGTGCACCGCGCGGTGTGGTCCGACGGACGCGACGTCGCCGTGAAGGTGCAGTACCCCGGGGCCGACGAAGCACTGCGCGCGGACTTGCGGACGTTGTCGCGGTTCGCGGGAGTATTCGCGACCATGATGCCGGGCGCGGACGTCAGGGCGCTCCTCGACGAACTGACCGCCCGCACCGAGGAAGAACTCGACTATCGCACCGAAGCCGACAGCCAGCGGGCATTCGCGCGGGCCTTCGACGGCGACGAGAAGTTTCTCATCCCCCGCGTGGTGGCCAGTGCGCCGAAAGTGATGGTGACGGAATGGCTTTCCGCCACGCCGCTGTCGGTGATCATCAACGAGGGCACCCGCGAGCAACGTGACCGCGCGGGGGCGCTCCTCGCCGAATTCCACTTCTGCAGTCCGGCCAGAGCCGGTCTGCTGCACTGTGATCCGCATCCCGGCAACTTCATGTTGCTCGAGGACGGACGACTCGGCGTGATCGACTTCGGTGCCACCGCCGCGATGCCGGACGGATTCCCCCCGGTGCTCGGGCGCATGGTGCGACTCGCCCTCGAGGAACGTTTCGACGAGCTGACCGCCCTGCTCTACGACGAGAAGTTCGTACTCCCCGGCCGCACTGTCACCGATCAGGAGATCGCCGACTACCTACGGCCCTTCACCGACCCGATTCAGACCGAGTCGTTCCATTTTACGCGGGCGTGGCTGCAGAAGGTGGCGGGCACCGCGACGGATTTCTCGAGTGCACAGTTCCGGACTGCACGGACGTTGAACCTGCCACCGGAATACGCAAGCATCTTCCGCGTTCTGCTCGGGTCGGTGGGTATCTGCGCGCAACTCGACGCGCAGGCTCCCTATATGGCGATTCTCTCCGAATGGCTGCCCGGCTTCACCGAGGAGTAGTCGGGGCCGGGCAGCCGATTCAGGCGTACACCAGTTCTTTTCGCGGTTCGGCGACGACCGTCTTCCGGGGTCGCCCGCGGGGGCGTTTCCGGGCGACCACCGCGCCCTGGTGGATGATTTCGCCGCCCCACACTCCCCACGGTTCTTCGCGGTCGAGCGCTGCGGCGAGACAGCGCGCGCGTACGGGGCATCCGGCGCACAGCGATTTCGCCAGTTCCAGATCTGCCGGGGCCTCGGCAAACCACAGATCGGGATCGTCACCGTGACAGGGCAGAGGATCGCCCGCACGGAGGGTGTTTTCGCCGACACCTGATGCGGTCGAAGGGTTTTCGCTCGGCACGAGGACTCCTAGAGGTTCGATCGAAAGAGATGCGATGCGAACTCCGGCCGAAAAGACAAAGGCCACGGTCCGCTGGGCGGTTGTCCGTGGCCTGGAGTCGGAAGGGACTACCGCGTAGGTGTCCCGACGAGTCGTCCGGCCACGGACGAGAAGGCTACTGCGCGCCGACGCCATGTGCGCGGGGCGGCGGCGGATGCGGCGCGCGCCACGACGGGAGCGACGGCCGCATAATTGATGCTGATCATCACGGGCCACCTCGCTTTCGTCGTCACGCACGGGCTTCTCCCGTGGCAATGCAATACACAATAGTAATGCTGGTGCGATCAGCACAAGTTATTTTCTACCTGCGGTTTTGTCCAATTTTTGTCGAGCGTGGTTCGATTCGCCGCTCGCACCCTCACGCGGGACTAGAGTCCCGGCCATGCCACTGTCGACAACGAAATGTGTATCGGTTCTCGATTGTCCCGATCCGCGCGCGCTCGCGGGCTTCTACCGGGACCTGCTCGGCTGGACCACCGCGCGGGACGACGACGATTGGGTCGAACTCGCGCGCGACGACGCGAATTCGCTCGCATTCCAACGCGCACCCGATTTCACGCCCGCGCGCTGGCCTTCCGAAAGTGTGCACGTCCACCTCGACTTCTACGTCCCCGAATTCGAGGACGCCGAACGTCTCGCGCTCGACCTCGGCGCGACCCGCGTCGACGATCCGTCGAGCACAAAGAACTTCCGGGTGTACCGCGACCCCGCAGGCCACCACTTCTGCCTCTGCGTGGAGCCGGTAGGCCTAGATATCTAGCGTTGCCGCGGTACGTTCGCCCCGCACGAGCGCGAGCACGTCGGCGCCGTACTGCTCGAGCTTCTTCGCGCCGATGCCCGGAATCGAGACGAGCGCGCGGTCGTCGCGTGGCTGTTGTTCCGCGATCGCCACCAGGGTGTTGTCGCTGAACACGACGTAGGCGGGGACCTTGAGCTCCTTCGATCGCTCGCGGCGCCATTCCTTCAGCGCGACGAGCAGTTCCTCGTCGAGGTCGGACGGACAGCCCTCGCAACGCCCGAGCATCGTCGAGGTGGTGCCCAGGAGCGGCTTACCGCAGATCCGGCACTGCGGACGCTTCTTCTTCGGTGAGGCCGGCTCGACGATCTTCGACGCCGGAGAACTGTCGGGGATCAACCCGTTCAGGAAGCGGGACCGCCGCCGTGAGCGGCGCCCGCCTTCGGTGCGCGCCAACGCCCACGACAGCGACAGGTGCACCCGGGCGCGGGTGACGCCGACGTAGAGCAGACGGCGTTCCTCCTCGATACCCGCTTCGTCCGGAGGGGTGTCCTTGTCTCCGGTGACGTGGGTGATCGGCAGGGTGCCGTCGGTGAGCCCGACGAGGAACACCGCGTCCCACTCGAGGCCCTTCGCGGCGTGCAGCGATGCCAGAGTCACGCCCTGCACCGTCGGGGGCTGCCGCGATTCGGCGCGGGCCGCGAGGTCGCGCAGCAGACCGGTGAGGGTCAGCTCGGGTTCGTGCTCGAGCAGTTCTTCCGTGAGCTGGACCAGCGCCACCAGCGACGACCACCGTTCCCGGGCCTGCGCACCGGTGGGTTCGGTGTCGGTCAGGCCGAGCGGCACCAACGTGGCCCGGACCAGCGTGACGAGATGGCTGCCGCGATCGGCTCCGTCGGGCAGGTCGTTGCGCGCGTCGACCTGCCGAAGCGCGTTGATCGCCTGCCGCACCTCGGCGCGGTTGAAGAACCCCTCGCCGCCGCGCACCTGATACGGGATGCCGGTCTCGGTGAAGGCTTGCTCGTACACTTCCGATTGCGCGTTGATCCGGTACAGCACCGCGATTTCCGACGCCGGCACGCCGTCGCGCAGCAGTTTTGCGATGGCCTTCGCGGTCGCCTTCGCCTCCGCGGGTTCGTCGTCGTACTCGGCGAACGTGGGTTCCGGGCCGGGCGGCCGCTGCCCGATCAGTTTCAGCCGGGTGCCGGCGATCCGCCCGCGGGCTTCGCCGATGACGCGGTTGGCCAGTTCCACCACCTGCGGGGTCGAGCGGTAGTCGCGCTCGAGCCGGACGACGGTGGCGTCGGGGAACCGGCGCGAGAAATCGAGCAGGTACTTGGGCGACGCGCCCGTGAACGAGTAGATGGTCTGGTTGGCGTCGCCGACCACGGTGAGATCGTCGCGGTCCCCGAGCCATGCGTCGAGCACGCGCTGTTGCAGCGGCGTCACGTCCTGGTATTCGTCGACGACGAAACAGCGGTAGCGGTCGCGGAACTCGTCGGCGACAGCGGTGTTGTCCTCGAGCGCGGCGGCCGTGTGCAACAACAGATCGTCGAAGTCCAGGTAGAACCCTTCGTCGCCGCGGAACTTCAGCGATTCGTACATCTCGTACACCGCTGCGACGCGCTCGGCGGCGGCCGGCGGCTCGCGGCGGACCCGCGCGACCGTGGCCGGATAGTCTTCCGGCGCGATCAGCGACCCCTTGGACCACTCGATCTCCGAGAGCAGGTCGCGCACGGTGTCGGTGTCGGTCGGGAAGCCGCACCGATGTGCTGCCTGCGAGACGACGGAAAACTTGCGATCGAGCAACTGCCACGGAGTGTCGCCGACGACCTGCGGCCAGAAATACCGCAACTGCCGCAGCGCCGCGGCGTGGAAGGTGCGGGCCTGCACCGACGGTCCCGGTGCACCGACCCCCAGTTCACGGAGCCGCGAGCGCATCTCCCCCGCAGCCCGCGCGGTGAAGGTGACTGCCAGAACCTGGCCGGCGGCGACGTGCCCGTCGGAGACGAGGTGCGCGATGCGGCGGGTGATGGTGCGGGTCTTGCCCGTCCCGGCGCCGGCCAGCACACACACGGGGCCACGCGGCGCCCGCACAGCCGCCGCCTGTTGAGGGTCCAGGCCGTCCGCAACCGCATCCACACGCATGGCCTCCATCATGACAGTGCGAACCGACAACGCGACGCCGCACATCCTGTGCAGGCATATCCGCTGTGTCCGCGACCACATTCGGGGACCGGTCGGAACAGATCGCGGCGGCTGTGATGTTCTCCAAGTCATGACCACCACCGATGCACCCGCCTTGACCGTCTACTCCACCACGTGGTGCGGCTACTGCAAGCGTCTGAAGAAGCAGCTCGACGAGAACGGCATCGCCTACACCGAGATCGACATCGAGGCCGATCCCTCGGCAGCGGAATTCGTCGGCAGTGTCAACGACGGCAACCACATCGTGCCGACCGTCAAGTACGCAGACGGCACCACCGCCACCAACCCGCCGCTGTCGGCGGTCAAGCGCGCGCTCGGTCTGTAACAGCCCGGATCAGCCCCGGGCCCATCCTTCGAGCATGCCCCGGGCAATGGAGATCGAGCCCGGCAGCAGCAGAGGCACCTCGTCGGCCGACGCCCAGTCGCCGGCCTCGAGTGCGTTCCGCACCTCGTCGCGAGTGAACCATCGCGCCTCGCCGATCTCGCCGTCCCGGAATTCCAGGGGCTGAGCGGGGTCGGCGACGGCCGCGAACCCGAGCATCAACGACCGCGGAAACGGCCACGGCTGGCTTCCGAGGTAGCGGATGTCACGCACGTCGACGCCGACTTCTTCGCGGATCTCCCGCACCACACACGATTCCAGCGATTCGCCCGCCTCCACGAATCCTGCCAGGACGGAGAAGCGCCGCTCCGGCCACACGGGTTGACGCCCGAGCAGCACCCTGTCGCCGCCGTCGTGCACCAGGCAGATGACCGCCGGGTCCGTGCGCGGGAATTCCTCGTGCCCGGTCTCGGAACTGATCCGCGACCATCCGGACATGGTGGGTTCGGTGACGGAACCGTCGACCGCGCTGAACCCTGCCCGGTCGTGCCAGTTGAGCAAGGCCACCGCACTCACCATCAGGTCCGCGTCCGCGTCGTCGAGTGCGTCGCCGACCTTGCGCAGGTCCGCAACCTCTCCCGTCTGTGCGAGTACGCGGACGGCCCACACGTGCCGCTCGTCGCGCACACCGAGAAACACCGCCCCGGGGGCCGGCTCGGGGCCGAGTTCCGCGGCGGCACGGAACACCAGTGCCCCGTCCGCCACGGGCACCTGTCCCCGTCGGTCCACCTTCAGGAGTTTCGCGTCCGCCCACCCCGCCCGCAGCGCGTCCTCGTCGGAGCGAAGCTCTTCGGCGCGCTCGACGACGGTGCGCGACAGGAGTGGGGTACCGGACAGAGAGAAACTGGTCACTTCGAGCACACTAGCCGCGCATCGCGCCCGGCTGCGTGCCCACGAGCCGGATGTAGAGCAGCTTGTCGCCGGCCTCCACCGCATCCACCTCGGGCGAGCCGATCCGCCACATCCGGCCGTCGCGCACCACGGCAAGGACGATGTCCTTGAGGTGTCGCGGCGAACCGCCGATCTCCGACGGTTCCACGTCACGTTCGGCGATGGCGAATCCGGCTTCGGGGGTGAGCAGGTCCTCGATCATCTCGACCACGTTGGGTGTCGTCGTAGCGATACCCAGCAGGCGGCCCGCGGTCTCGGAGGAGATGACCACCGAGTCGGCACCGGACTGCCGCAGCAGGTGCGTGTTCTCGGACTCGCGGATCGCGGCGACGATCTTGGCCTTGGGGGCGATCTCGCGGGCACTCAGAGTCACCAGCACCGCGGTGTCGTCGCGGTTCGCGGCGACGATGACAGCGGCGGCGTGCTGCACACCCGCGAGGCGGAGAACGTCCGACTTGGTTGCCGAACCCTGGACCGTCACCAGTCCCTGCCCGGCCGCGGATTCCAGGACGACGGGATCGGTGTCCACCACCACGATGTCGGATGGGGCGACACCGTCGCCCAGCATGGCGTCGACGGCGGTACGGCCCTTGGTGCCGTAGCCGATGACGACGGTGTGATTACGCACGCGGCGCCTCCATCGTTGGATCTTGAATGCTTGTCGTGAACTCGCGGTCAGAGCCGACAACGTCGTTCCGACCAGCACGATCAGGAAGAACACCCGCAGCGGGGTGATCACGAGAACGTTGATCAGGCGCGCTTCGGGTGTGAAGGGAGTGATGTCGCCGTACCCGGTGGTCGACAGCGACACGGTCGCGTAATAGAGACAGTCCAGCAACGACAACGCGTTGCCCTGGGCGTCGCGGTACCCGTCGCGGTCGAGGTAGACGACCAGCACCGCGAACAGCAGCGCCGCGAAGGCGTAACCGATGCGACGCGCAATCGCGATTCCGGGACTCGTCTGCTCTTCCGGCACCCGGAGGACGCCCACCAACGCGAAGTCCGGACGCTCGGTGAGCTGATCGGAGCGACTGAACCTCGCACGCAATCTACCGGGCATCGTGCCTACTCCACCTCGTCTCGGTCCCCAGGGGGGACCTCACTTACACCGTAGCGATGCCGGACGGCCATCGATTCCGGATCGCAGCCTACGCGCCGCCCGCTACTGTGGCGCCCATGTCCACCCAACCGTCCCGACGACCGGCGTTGCGGCTCGCCGCATTGCTCCTCGGCGCAGGCACGATGCACTTCGTCCGACCGCAACCCTTCGACGGCATCGTCCCCCGCGCGCTGCCCGGTTCCGCCCGCACCTACACCCACGTCTCGGGAGTCGCCGAGATCGGGGTCGGGCTCGCGCTCGTGGTGCCGCGTACCCGCCGGACGGGTGGCGCGCTGGCTGCTGCGCTGTTTCTCGCGGTGTTCCCTGCGAACGCGCAGATGGCCGTCACGTGGCTGCGCAGCGACCGGATCTCACCGGTGGCAAAGGCCGTCGCGGTGGCACGGCTGCCGCTGCAGATCCCTCTCGTCACCGCGGCCCTCGAGGTGCGTCGCCTCGCCCCGGGGGCGCACCGCCGCTGACCCCGTGCGTCTACGCACCGAGGAGAATGTCGACGAGTTCGGACGGGCGCGCAAGTGCCACAAGGTGTCCCGAGTCGACGACCACCGGCTCGACACCGGCGCGCGCACGGGACAGTGCCGTCAGGAACGGGAGCGGGAACAACCGGTCGCGCCGGCCTGCGACAACCCGCACCGGAACGTCGGGCCAGCGCTCGGCATCCCAGGCGGGTTCGAACGCCGCGTCCGACAGGCGCGTCTCCTCGTGGGCGAACGCTTCCTCGGTGACGGCGTCCGGGATGTCGTGGAAGAACAACTCCCGTATGTCGAGCGGTGCATCGGGGTCCCGTCCGTCCGCGACGGCCTGCTCCCGCTGAGCATCCTCGTGCCCGACGTCGCCCGACCACTGCGCCGGTGATTCGCCGGGCGCAGGGATCATCGGTGCCACCAGCACGAGTTCGTCCACAGCACACCGCTCTGCGATACGAACGGCGGTGAACGCCGACATCGATTGGGCCACCACCACGAGGGGTCCGGGAGCATCGCCGAGCGCCGCAACCACGAAGTCTGCGTACGAGTCCTGGTTCTCGTTGTCGTCGGCGTACGGGAGATCGACGGCGAGCGCGGCGTGCCCGCGTCCCTCGAGCATCGGCACCACCCGGTGCCAGTACCACGAGTCCGACCCTGCTCCCGGCAACAGCACAAAGGTCGACACGGCCGCCCCTTTCCGTCGAACGGTGCCTACGAGCGTAACGGCGCGCGGGGGGCCCGCACAGCGGGTTTTCACAGGCCGGCGGGTTTTCACGGGCCTGAGCCTCGCTTCCACCTGATGCAGACCGCGGATGTGCCTCTGGTCTGCGCGTCATCGATGTGGCGCGTTACCAGTACTGGTGCTGGTGCCCGTCGGTGTCGGCAACGAAGACGATCGCGTCGGCGCGCTCCACGTCGGCCGGACTCAGCGGAATATGTCCTCGGACAATGGGTTCGCCCGTGCCGAGCGAGCGCGGAAGGGCAGCGTGCAAGGGCTTCGCAGGGAACAGGGCGCGCCGTGCGGTCGCCTCGGCGAGTGTGCCCTGAAGGGTGCCTGGACGGGGGTGCAGCCCGGCGTCCGCGGCAACGAACATGTAGCGCTCTCCGAGAGCAAAGCCGACGAGCGCACCGGCACTTGGCCCTATCGCTCCCTCGTTGTCGACCGGCATGGACGACTGCGTTCGCTGGAGGTGGGCGTTGTGCGCAAACACCAGGCTCGGCCCACGGCCCTTCTCCTTGGACACGATCGCGAGAAGGTTCTCGGCCATCATGGCGGCGCGCAGGCTGAGCAGGGTGGCGATGCGGTCCGACGCGGTGTGCGCCATGGCCGCGTGGTAGCGAAGCAGACCCCGCGCGGTGTGCGCGTACGCGAGGGCATCGTCGTACGCCACCGGATCGGTGGGAGCGAGGACGGGCGCTGCGCGGCGCAGCACGCTGATGAGGTCGTCCGCGACCAGGCGCAGGGCGCGAGCACGCTCGGAGTCCCCGATGGACGCAGCCGGGTCCCGCATCGCGTCCGGGTTCGTCCAGTCCGCGTCGTCGCCGAGCAGTCCGTCGACGTCCCCGGCCGAGTCCGGATGCAGCGCAGCGGGCAGGTACTCCAGAACGACGGACAGTGCGTGTCGTGGGCTGGGTGCGCCGGAGAATTCCACCGGGGCGTCGAATCCGTAGAAGCGCACCCGATCCCGCGCGGGACGACCGGTGTTGTAACCGCGGAGCCATTCGACGAGTTCGCGGTTGCCGGGGACGCGGCCGAAACCATGACTGAAGCCGCGCTCGAGGACATCGTCGATCTCCGTTGCCCCGCCCCCGACGTAGTTGTCGACGACAGAAGCGGCGAGGACATCGGTCTCCAGCACGATCGAGCGGTATCCGCGTTCGACGAGGTGACAGAGAAGTTCGTTGCGCAGCAACGGGAATGCGGCGATTCCGTGGGTCGGCTCGCCGAGGGCGAGCAGGCTCGGGGGTTCCTGCCGCGTGGCAAGCAACTCGTCGAACGCGCTTCCCAGATCTCCGGGCGTGTCCAATTGCCGGCAGATCTCGGTCGGCGACGTGGTCGTAGACATGAATTCTCCTTCCGGGAAAACCTGCCTTCGACGCTATCGTTGAAGAATCGGGTGAAGGTTGTCTCCTATCGGCCCACGACAGGGAGATCCAAGCCTCAAACAAAGGAAATACGATGCGGCCCGTCGACCTCGCCCGCGAACACGGGTTGTCCGCACAGGCGATCCGCAATTACGACGATGCGGGCATCTTCCCGCCGACCGGGCGCACCGAGGCCGGCTACCGGTATTACACCCCTCTTCACGCGCAGGCTCTGCGGACCTTCCTCACGTTGCGGCGCGGACACGGGCACCGGCGAGCGACGGACATCATGCGTGCGGTCAATCGGCACGACACCGAGTCCGCCTACCGGCTGATCGACGCGACACACGTCGAGGTGCTCGCCGAACGCGACACCCGAACAGAGGTCGCGACGGTTCTCGGTGGTCTCACCGCGACGGCACCTGCTTCCGTCCCGGGCCGGCCCCTCACGGTGGGCGAACTGGCACGAAGGCTCGGAGTTCACGCGGCGACGCTGCGGGCGTGGGAGTCCCAGGGAATCCTCCGGCCCGAACGTGATCGCGCGACCGGTTACCGCATGTTCGGTGCCGAGTCCGTGCACGACGCCGAGATCGCACGACAGTTGCGCCGGGGCGGCTACCCGCTGCGCCAGGTCGCCCGGTTCCTCGCATCGCTGCGCGACGCGGGCGGTGCGGACGCACTGAGCCGGTTCCTCGGCTCCTGGCAGGCGCGGCTGGCTGTGCGCAGCCGGGACCTCCTTGCCGGCGCGGGGACACTCGACGCCTACCTGTCCCTCCTCGACCACGCCGCGGCCTCCTCCGGCGCTGCTGCACCTTCCGACAGCGCGCCGCCGCCCCACACCGGCTAGGAGGCGGGCTCCCCCGGCTGTCCGGCATCCCCGGCAGAATCGTCCCGGGCAGAGTCGTCCCCGGCACCCCGCACGAGCTGTTCCATCGCGGCCGCGCCGGGGAGATCTCCGGGTGCGACGGTGCGGCCCGTACGGACGTAATGGAATGCCGCACGCACCTTGTTCAATGGAGGCTCGGCCGGTCGCCCGGTGATGCGTGTGATGCGGGCCGCCATGAGCTGCGCCCACGCCAGCCGATATGCGGCCAGCTGCAGACCGACCGACGCCAGTGCGTCCGCGTCGGGCTCGGCACCGGTCTTCCAGTCGATGACCGTCCAGCCTCCGTCGGGATCCTCGAACACCGCATCGATGCGACCACGGATGACGGTGCCGCCCAGCGACGTCTCGAACGGGACTTCCACCTCGACCGGGTTGCGGGCAGCCCACGGCGACCGCAGGAACGCCTCCTGCAGCCGCTCGAAGTGGGATTCGTCGCCGCCTTCGTCGTCGGCGCCGGGAAGTTCGTCGAGGTCGAGCAGACGCGTTGCGCCGAAACGGCGTTCGAGCCACGCGTGGAAGGCGGTACCCCGGCGCGCCAGTGGGTTCGGCCGGAACGGCAGCGGACGACGCAGACGTGCTGCCAGCGCCTCCGGGTCGGTCGCGAGGTCGACCAGTTGGCTGACCGACAGCTGGGCCGGGAGCATCACCTCGGCGGCCCGTTCGAACCGCTGTTCCCGTTCGGCGAGCAACGCATCGACGTCGGCTGCCCAGTCGTCCGGATCGTCCTCGCTGCTGCCGGGCGGATTCGGTTCGCCGGCGTCGAGTGCCGAGAGCACGAGCGCAGCTCCCCGCTGGACGTCGGCACGACGCGAACCGAGCGGGTCGCGAGGCCAGGTGGCACTGCGGGGCGACTCCGTCATGGGGTTACGAGCACCGGGTTCCGGTGCCGGCTCCCACACCTCGATCGTCCCCAGTTCGCTTCGCGCCGAGACCAATTCGTGCATCTCCTCGAGGAACTCGGACGGGCCCTTCGGTTCGGCCCCCGTATCGCCCCAGTGGTGACCCGACACGAACAGGGCACGCTCGGTGCGGGTGAGCGCGACATAGAACAACCGGCGATCCTCGTCGAGCTTGCGACTCTTGAGGGCACCCTTGTGGCGGTCGATGGCGTTCTCGAGCATCTTGCGATCGAAGATGTCGTCGAGTTCGAGCACCGGCACCCCGTCGGTGCTCGACCCCGGATCGTCGCCCGGCATCGCGCGGTCGCCACGCAGCTGCGGGGGCAATTCGGTGACGGACCCCAGCCACGTCGCGGCGGCAGACGAGGACGGAAAGACGCCCGCGGTGACGTGCGGAACCGCCACGACCTCCCATTCGAGCCCCTTCGCCGAATGGACGGTGAGTATCTGCACCCGTTCGGGGTCGACTTCGACCTCACCCGGCGCGAGCCCCTTTTCGATCTCCTCCGCGGCCGCGAGGTAGCCGAGCAGTCCACCGAGGGTCGCGTGGGTGCGCGCCGCATACGACGCCACCACATCGGCGAACGCGTCGAGGTGCTCACGGCCGGCGATACCGCCGCGACCACCGACTCGCGCTTCCGCTTCGATACCGATTCCGAGGACCCGTTCGACCTCGGCAACGAGTTCGGTGAGCGGCTGGCCGAGACGCTCACGCAGCGAGGCGAGTTCGCGGGCCAGCGCGGTGATGCGCGCGAACCCGAATTCCGAGTACTGGCCCGGATCACCCGGATCGGAGATGGCGTCTGCCAGGCCCGCCTGGTCGGCGTATTCGCCGGGCAGCGAGGAATCGAGTGCCTCGTCGAGCGCATCGGGGTCGGTGACGGCACCGGCCACTCCGTAGCGACCGGCGATGGCGAGTGTCTGGGCGCGTCGCCACAGTGCCTTCAGATCGGCCGCGCCGATCTGCCACCGGGCACCGGTCAGCACACGCACGGCCGCACTGCCGGCCAGCGGGTCGGCCGCGAGCCGCAACATGGCGAGCAGGTCGGCGACCTCGGGCGTGTGCAACAAGCCCCCGATGCCGACGACCTCCACCGGCAGGTCGCGGGCACGCAGGGCTTCGGCGATCGGGGCGGCGTCGGCGTTGCGCCGCACCAGCACCGCCGCACTCGGCGGTGGTTTTCCGGCCTCGCGCGCGGCTGCGTACTCCGCGGCGATGCGGTCGGCGACCCAGTTGCGCTCGGCGTCGATGTCGGTGTGCAGCGCCAACCGCACGTCGCCGGGCACGGCGTCGGGCCGGGGCCGCAGGCGGCTGACCGCCACGCCACGATCGCGCAGGGGTTCGGACGAGACGTTCGCGAGGTCCAGGGCTTCGGGAGGATTGCGCCAGCTGGTCAGCAGTTCGAGGGTGGGCGCGGGACGCCCGCCCGGCAACGCGAAGTCGGTGGCGAATCGCGGGAGGTTCGCCGCCGAGGCGCCGCGCCAGCCGTAGATCGACTGCATCGGGTCGCCCACGGCGGTGACCGCGAGATTCGGGTCCTGAGCACCTCCGAACAGCGATCCGAGCAGCACGCGCTGCGAGTGACCGGTGTCCTGGTATTCGTCGAGCAGCACGGCCCGGAACCGTTCGCGTTCCCCGGCGCCCACTTCGTAATGATCGCGGGCGACCCGCGCGGCGAGCGACATCTGACTGCCGAAGTCCAGGGCGCCTTCCCTGCGGAGGGTGTCGGACAGTCGCTGGACGAGCGGGAGCAACTGCAACCGGTCGTGCTGTGTCTCCAGGTATCCGAGAAGCGTTTTCGACGGTCCGCCGCGCTGGCCCGGCCCTGCCGGCAGCGTATGGATCAGCTTGTCGAGTTCGGTGTGCGCCTCGCGAAGGTCTTCCGGCTCGACGAGATGTTCGGCGAGCTGGCCGGACAGCGCGAGCACCGCCTCCGTCACCGACGCCGGGCTGCGGTCGGTATCGAGTTCGCCGTCCCACGCACTGACGACCCGGTGGGCGACCTGCCACAATTCCGTTTCCGACAGGAGCGTTGCCGTCGGTTCGATCGGCAGCAGCAAGCCGTGCTCGCCGAGCAACCGGCCGGCGTACGCGTGGTAGGTACCCACCTCGGGCTCACCGGCGAGGATGCGGGCGCGCAGGCCTCCCTCCGGGTCCAGATCCCGGATCAGGGCCGAGCCTGCGAGTTTCGCGAGACGGGTTCGGATGCGGGCGGTGAGCTGTTGGGCGGCCTTGCGCGTGAAGGTGAGGCCCAGCACCTGTTCCGGTTCGACAAGCCCGTTGGCGACGAGCCACACCACCCGTGCGGCCATCGTCTCCGTCTTGCCTGCTCCGGCACCCGCCACGACGAGCACGGGCCCCATGGGCGCTTCGATGACGGCGGCCTGCTCGGCGGTCGGTGGATGTTGTCCGAGCGCCTCGGCCAGCCGGGCGGCACTCACTGCGGGGGTGGTCATCCGTCCGTCACCTGCCTTCCTTCGTCGTGGGCAGGGCAACTGGACAGCACCGGGCAATGCCGGCAGCCGTCGTTGACCTGCGCGAGGAACTGCGGTCCCTGCGTCGCCGCGGCCGCCTCGTGGATCACCTCGCGCCAGTGGGCGAGGCCCTCTTCGTCGAGGGGCGGCTGTAAACGCTGGGTCGCGCCTTCCTTGTTGTGAGGTTTGGCCACGAACACCAGCCGGGCACCGCCGGGCGACGACGCCGGTTCCCCGTCGATCGCTCCGGCAGCAGCCGCCACCTGGTACGCGGCGAGCTGTGCGTGGTCGCGCGCGGCGTCCTTGGACACGGGATTCTTCGCGGTCTTGACGTCGACGACGACGGGCCGGCCGTCGGGGTCGCGTTCGAGCCGGTCGATGCGACCTTTCAGCCGCACGCGCGGCAGGTCGTCGGAGGGGGGTTCGAGTATTCCGTCGACACTGACCTCGACGCCGATCTCGGTGAGGTCGTTGCGCGTGCCCTGCAGCCAGGTCGAGAACGTGTCGAGCATGCGGCGGGTGCGTTCGAGTTCACGTTTCGCATACCACTCGGACCCCAAATCGACTGAATCCCAGGCTTTTTCGAGAGCCTGATCGATGCGCTCGGGTGGGATACGGCCGGCGAGGGCCTGCACGAGCGTGTGGACGAGCGTGCCGGTGACGGCGTGACTGTTCTCGCCGTCGGCACCTCCGTGCCGCTCGAACATCCATCGCAGCGGGCAGGTGACGAGTTGTTCGACGGTGGACGGCGACAACCGGACCGCGTCGTCGCCGGGATCCCACAACGGCGCCGCGGTGCTGGGATCGGAAGTGCCGTACCACTCGTCGGGGTGGGCACCGCGCACGCCCGCGCGGGCGAGCCGGGCCAGTTGCGCGGCCGCCGTGCGCTGCCGCTCCGGTTCGTGTTCGGCAACCAGCGGATCGCACACCACGCTGCGCAGCTCGGCGACGAGCGCGGGCAACGCGAGCACCCGGATGCGCACCTCTTCGGGCATCTCGGAGTCGGGCACGGCGTCGGGATCGTCGCCGCCGAGCAGTTCGTCGACGAACCGCGAACGTACGAGTTCGGTATCGCCGCTCACCGAGTCGACCGCGGTGACCAGCAGGTGTGTGCGGGCTCGGCTGCAGGCGACGAGGAACAGCCTGCGCTCGTCGGCGAGCAGTGGTGCCATGCGCGACAACCGCACCGACGCATGCTCGCCACCGTCGGCACCCGACACCGCATCGATGAGCGATTCGATGCCGAGCAGGGTGCCCCGCGCCCGCAGACTCGGCCACAAGCCTTCCTGCACACCGGCGACCACGACGACATCCCATTCGCGCCCGGCGGCGGAATGCGCGCTGACCACCGTCACCGCTTCGGTCTCGGCGACCAACCGCGTGCGCACGGTGCCGGGAATCTCCTGCTCGGTCAGGTAATCCACGAATCCTGCGATCTGCGCGCGGGGTAGGCGGTCGACGTAGTCGGCGGCGGCGTCGAACAATGCCACGACAGCGTCGAGGTCGCGGTCGGCCTGCGCGCCGACCGGTCCGCCGCGGGCCGACGCGGCGGCCCAGCGTCGTTCGAGACCGGTGGCTTGCCAGGCCTCCCACAGCACGTCCTCGAGTCCGCCGCCCCGCAGGGCCGCGGAGCGGGCTTTGCGCAGCACGCCGAGAACCTTTCGCAGCGGCGCGGACTCCACCTCGGTCAGGCCGCGGACGAGGTGAGCGGTCTCGCCGCCCTTGTCACCGTGGTCACCGCCGTCGCCGTCGGTGAGCAGCAGACGCAGCAGTTCCGCAGAGTCGCGGTCGCGCCCGGACGCCAATTCGACGCGGCGCAGACCTCGCCGCAGACGACGCAGGGCGACGGGTTCGGCACCGCCGACCGGACCCGACAGCAGCGCCAGCGCCTCCTCGCCGCCGAACCGGCGACCGGACACTGCCCGCAGCACGAGCAGCAGACCTGCCACGCTGTGCTGCCGGGCGAGAGGCAACTCGGAGGCCGCGGTGGTCATGGGGACGCCGGCGGCGAGCAGCGCGCGTCGCAGCGGTGCGAGGACTCGCGGCACCGATCGGACGACGATCGCCATGCGGGACCAGGGCACTCCGTCGACGAGGTGGGCGCGGCGCAGGGTGTCGGCGACGAGCGCGGCTTCCTTCGCCTGCGACGGCTGCACCACCACCCGCACCGAGCCGGGTTCGGTTGCGGCCTCGGGTGAGATGCCATCGGGCGAGGTGCCATCGGGTGAGGCGGCGCCGCGATGCGGAGGCAGCCCGGGCACTCTGCGCGCGATGCGGTGGGTCACCGCCGCTACCGCGGGCGCGGCCCGGTAATTGGTACCGAGCACGATGCGGCGGGACGGATCGTCGTCGGCCAACCGTTCGAGAAAGGTGGGATCGGCGCCACGGAAACCGAACACGCTCTGGTCGGGGTCGCCCGCGACGGTGCTCGTCCGGGTACCGGTGCCGATCACCCGCACGAGGTGAGCCGCCTGCGGGTCGAGGTGCTGCGCATCGTCGACGAGCAGGTGACGGATCCGGTTGCGCTCGGACGCGAGCAGGTCGGGGTCGGTCGCGAAGGCGGCAAGCGCCGCCCCGACGAGTTCTGCCGCGTCGAGCGCGGGCGCGGTCGCTTCGGGTGCTTCGAGACCGACGGCGCCGCGCAGCAGCATGACCTGCTCGTACCGCTGCGCGAATCGCCCGGCCGCGACCCACTCGGGGCGATCACGCCGCTCGCCCAGTGCGACGAGGTCTTCGGGACCGAGCCCGCGCTCGCTGGCACGCAGCATCAGATCGCGGAGTTCGACGGCGAATCCGGTCATACCGAGGGCGGGGCGGAGTCGCTCGGGCCACCCGGTGGCACCGTCGTCGATGTCGCCACGGAGCAGTTCGCGTAGGACCGCGTCCTGTTCGGCGCCGGTGATCAGTCGCGGCGGCGGGTTGCCGTGCGCAGTTGCCTGTAAGCGCAATACCGCGAACGCGTACGAGTGGACGGTGCGGACCAGCGGCTCCCGGGTGGCGCGTGCACCGGCACCCAGCAGCCCGGCGGTGATCGCCTCGCGCAGCGCTGTCGCGGCGCGGCGGGAGTGGGTGAGTACGAGGACGGACTCGGGATCGACCCCGGAGGAGATGCGATGTACCACCAGGTCGACCAGCAGCGACGTTTTGCCGGTACCGGGCCCGCCGAGCACCTGCCAGGGGCGCCATCGCGGGGCGGGCGGTGCGTCGGCGAACACTGCCCGCACATCGTCGGGCCACGTCCTGGCGGCCGGTGCGACATCCGGTCGCCGGACCAGTCGCGCGGCAGGTCGTCGCGAGCGGTCGGGCGCACGGAGGTCGAGGTCGGGCATATCGACATCCCACCAGAACCCCCCGACAACCGGCCGGTGGCATCTGCCGTCTCCCTGCCCGGAGAATCGTTAACGCCCGGAAGCAACGGGTAGGTAAGGCTAGGTTAAGCTCTGCCTCGGCTGCGGCACCACGCCGCCGACTGTCGACGCAGAACGAGGATCACAGCTATGAACGCCATCCGTAACTACCGGCGCGCCGCAATCGGCGCCCTGGCCGTCATCGCCCTGGCCGGGTGCTCCACTTCCACGACCGACGACGCCGACACCACCGCGGCAGCCCAGACGGTCGCGATCGAGGACAACTTCGGCGAGCAGACCGTGACGACTCCGCCGAAGTCCGTGGTGGCGACGGACAACAGCACGTTCGAGACGCTCGACTCGTGGGGCGTGGACCTGTCGGCCGGCGCCGTGAGCCTGATGCCGAGCACGATCGGGTACAAGCAGGACAGCGACGTCGTCGACCTCGGCACCCACCGCGAGCCGAACCTCGAGGCGGTTGTCGCGGCCGAGCCCGACCTCATCATCAACGGCGGCCGGTTCGCGCAGTTCCGCGGGGACTTCGAGCGCCTCGCGCCCGACGCCGCCATCGTCGAGGTCACTCCGCGCGACGACCAGCCGTTCGACGCCGAGCTCAAGCGCGGCACCACCGTTCTCGGCGAGATCTTCGGCAAGCAGGCCGAAGCCCAGGCCCTCAACGACGCATTCGACGCCTCGATCGCGCGCGTGAAAGCCGCCTACTCCCCCGACACGTCCGTGATGGGCTTGATCACCTCCGGCGGCGAAATCGGCTACGTCGCGCCGAGCACCGGCCGCACGATCGGCCCCATGTTCGACATCTTCGGTTTCACCCCGTCGCTCGAGGTGCCCGAGAGCTCGGACAACCACCAGGGCGACGACATCTCGGTCGAGGCCGTCGCAGCCTCCAACCCCGACCTGATCATCGTGATGGACCGTGACGCGGGAACCGCCAACGGTGGCGGCGAGGGATTCGTCCCCGCGGCGAACATCATCGAGAACACCGAAGCGCTGAAGTCCGTCACCGCCGTCAAGGACGGCAAGGTGATCTTCCTGCCGACCGATACCTACACCAACGAGAGCATCCAGACGTACACGGAGTTCTTCAACTCCCTCGCGGACCTGCTCGAGCAGCAGAAGTCCTGATCTTCGTCACTCCTGGCGCCCGCGGGTTCGTCCCGCGGGCCCAGGCATGAATGCCTCACGGAAGACAGCAGCATCGATGAGCACAACGACGGTTTCCCCGACCCGCAAGGGCCGGTTGTTCGACTGGAAACTCCTCCTGGGAATCCTCGGAGTCTGTGTCCTGCTGACCATGTCGCTGTTCACCGGGGTGTACGACATCTTCGGCGGCGAACAGGGCTGGGAGATGTTCGAGATCACCCGCATCCCCCGGACGATCGCGCTGGTTCTGGCGGGCGCGGCAATGGCGATGTCGGGGCTGGTGATGCAGTTGCTCACCCAGAACCGGTTCGTCGAGCCGACCACCGCCGGCACGACGGAGTGGGCGGGCCTCGGCCTCATCCTGATGATGATCCTCCTGCCCGGATCCGGACTCGTACCGCGGATGATCGGGGCGATCGCCGCCGCCTTCGTCGGCACGATGATCTTCTTCCTGTTCCTCCGCCGCGTCTCGCTGTCCTCGTCCCTCATCGTGCCGATCGTCGGCATCATGCTCGGCGCCGTGGTCGGCTCGATCACGACGTACCTCGCCCTGGCCACCGACATGCTCCAGAGCTTGGGCGTGTGGTTCGCCGGAAGCTTCACCTCCGTCCTGCGGGGACAGTACGAGGTGCTGTGGATCGTCGCCGCGGTTGCGGTCGCGGTGTTCCTGGTCGCGGACCGCCTCACGGTGGCCGGCCTGGGCGAAGACGTGGCGACGAACGTCGGGCTCAACTACACCCGGATCATCTTCCTGGGCACCGGCCTCATCGCTGTGGCCACCGGCGTCGTGACCGTCGTCGTGGGAAATCTGCCGTTCATCGGCCTCATCGTCCCGAACATCGTCTCCATGTTCCGCGGCGACGACCTGCGCAGCAATCTGCCCTGGGTCTGCTTGCTGGGCATCGCGATCGTGACGGTGTGCGACCTCATCGGGCGGACGATCATCGCCCCGTTCGAGGTCCCCGTCTCGCTCATCCTCGGCGTGGTCGGCGCCGTCGTGTTCATCGCTCTACTGCTGCGGAGCCGTCGTCATGCCTGAAACCATGCCCGTCAGCGCGGAATCGGCGGTCGCGGCACCGCCGGCGGAACTTCCTGCGTCGGACGTCTTTCCGAACCCGAAGGCGCGCCGGCGCTACTGGATTCTGCTCGCCGGCCTGTCGCTGCTCGCGTGCTTCTTCGCGGTGGGAACGCTGGTGTGGAACAACCCGATGCCGTTCGGGAGTTCCGGATTCTGGCGGATCACAGAGATGCGGGCGACCAGCCTTGTCGTCATCGCAATCGTCGTGGTGTGCCAGGCCACCGCCACCGTCGCGTTCCAGACGGCCACGAACAATCGGATCATCACACCGTCGATCATGGGATTCGAGGCACTGTACGTCGCGATCTCCACCGCCGCGGTGTACTTTCTGGGTGCCGTCGGAGTCGTTGCACTGCAAGGAACTCCGCAGTTCCTCCTGCAGATCGCGCTGATGGTCTTCTTCTCGCTCGTGCTCTACGGATGGCTGCTGTCGGGTAAGTACGGCAACCTGCAGGTGATGCTGCTCGTCGGGATCATCCTCGGCGGTGGGCTCGGCTCCGTCTCGACCTTCATGCAGCGACTGCTCACCCCGAGCGAATTCGACATCCTCACCGCGCGGTTGTTCGGGTCCGTGTCCAACGCGGACGCCTCCTACCTCCCCGTCGCGATTCCCCTGTGTCTAGCCGCTGCCGCCGCACTGTGGTGGCGTGCACGGAAACTCAACCTGGTGGCGCTGGGACGCGACATCACCACCAACCTCGGCCTGAATCACCGCCGCGAGATCATGATCGTGCTGTTCCTCGTGTCGGTCCTGATGGCCGTCTCCACCGCCCTCATCGGACCGATGACCTTCCTGGGCTTTCTCGTGGCCACCCTCGCGTACCAGTTCGCGAACACCTACGACCACCGATACGTGTTTCCCGTCGCGGTGCTGACCGGGTTCGTCGTCCTCACGGGGGCCTACTTCGTTCTCAAGAACATCTTCTACGCCGAGGGCGCGGTGTCGATCATCATCGAAGCCGTCGGCGGATCGGTGTTCCTCTACGTCCTCCTCCGAAAGGGCAGACTGTGATCGAGCTCAAGGGCGTCCGCAAGGACTACGGTGACGGGGTGTCGATCGGCCCCGTCGATCTCCAGATTCCGGCGGGCGGTATCACCGCACTGGTCGGGCCCAACGGAGCCGGCAAGTCGACGCTGCTGACGATCATCGGCCGGCTGCTCGGTGCCGATTCCGGTTCGATCGAGATCGCCGGATACGACATCGCCCGCACCCCGTCGAAAGACCTCGCGAAGATCGTCTCGATCCTGCGTCAGGAGAACCACTTCGTCACCCGGCTGACGGTGCGTCAGCTCGTGGGCTTCGGTCGGTTCCCGCATTCGAAGGGCCGCATCACCCGGCAGGATCAGGAGATCATCAGCCGCGCGATCGAGTTCTTCGACCTCGGCCCGCTCGAGAACCGCTATCTCGATCAGCTCTCCGGCGGGCAGCGCCAGCGCGCCTACGTCGCGATGGTGCTGTGCCAGGACACCGACTACGTCCTTCTCGACGAGCCGCTCAACAATCTCGACATGCGGCATTCGGTCCTGATGATGCAGCACCTGCGCCGTGCCGCCGACGAACTCGGGAGGACGGTGGTCATCGTCCTGCACGACATCAACTTTGCCGCGCACTACGCGGACCGGATCTGCGCGGTGAAGAACGGGCGCGTCGTCGAGTTCGGGACCCCGCAGGAGATCGTGGTCGACGACACGCTCACCCGCGTGTTCGACACCCCGGTGACCTGCGTGGACGGCCCCAACGGCCCGCTGGCCGTCTACTACCGGTAGCCGTGCTGCGATAGTGGTCGCGTGAACGCTGCCGAGACCCTCCGCACCCACCTGTTCGGCCCCGCCGACGGGCCGCAGATCCTTGCTCTGCACGGGCTCACGGGTCACGGCCGGCGCTGGCGGCACCTCGCGGAGACTCATCTCCCCCACGCCCGGTTCCTCGCACCCGACCTTCGCGGCCACGGCCGATCGCCGTGGACACCGCCCTGGACGTTCGAGCGCCACGTCGACGACCTGCTCCGCGTGCTGGACACGCATGCCTCCGGTCCGGTGACGGTGGTGGGTCATTCCTTCGGGGGCGCTTTGGCGCTGCATCTCGCCGCCGCGGCACCGGAACGCGTGCGAGCGCTCGTCCTGCTCGATCCGGCGATCGCGTTGCCACCGGAGCGGATGCTCGAGGTCGCCGACTCGACGGCCCGCTACCCGGACTACACCGACGAGGCGGAGGCGCGTGCCGAGAAAGTCGGCGCCGACTGGGCCGAAGTCGATCCGGAACTGCTCGACGCGGAGGTCGAAGAGCATCTGGTGGCGCTCGATTCGGGGCGCGTCGCCTGGCGCGTGTGCGTGGCCGCGACGGTGACGTCGTGGAGCGAACTCGCCCGGGACTACGTGTTGCCCCCCGCTCACATCCGGACCGTGTTCGCGCGGGCCGGAAAGGTCCAGCCCGGATACACCTCGCCCGAGTTCCGCGCCGCACTCGCCGACCGGCTGGGATCGAACCTGACGGAGGTGGAGGTGGACTGCGATCACATGATCGAGCAGGCCCGCCCCGCCGAGACCGCCGACCTCATCTCCCGGGTGCTGTAGATGGCCGCGACCACCGACGACCAGATCGAAAAGGTGCGCGCGCTCGTCGCGTCCATCCCGGAGGGGCGCGTGGCCACCTACGGCGACATCGCCGATGCCGCAGAGCTTTCCAGCCCGCGTACGGTCGGCTGGATCATGCGTACCGATACCGCCGACCTGCCGTGGCATCGCGTGGTGCCGGCGTCCGGCAGACCTGCCGCGCACCTCGCCTACCGGCAACTGGCCCGGCTGGCGCTCGAAGGCACACCGATCCGCGGAGACCGAGTGGATCTGGCGCAGGCACGCCACCTCTTCCCCGCCCCGTGACAACGACCTCGCCGGTCGGTCCGGCCATCCGGACCCACCGGCGAGGTGCGTGATTCGCTGGTGCTCAGGCGCGTTCGGGCCTGGCCAACGCCATCGCACCCAACGCGATGACGCCGCTGACGACCATCGCCACCGCCATGGGCACCGCGGTGTCCTCTCCGCCGATTCCGACGAGCGGGGCGATCGCTGCCGCGAGCAGGAACTGGAGCGCACCGAGCAACGCCGAGCCGGTGCCCGCCGCGCGCTGCGCCTGGCCCAGGGCCAAGGTGGTGGCGTTCGCGATGATGAGTCCGAGGCTGCTCATCGTGCACCACAGCAGGATCAGCGTCACCCACATCGCCGGTCCGGCAAGGCTGTTGATGAGCATCAGGACAGACATGGACGCCAGGATCGTGAGGCCGATCCGCAACGTTCGGCCGGAGCCGATCCGGCGGACGATGTTGTCGTTCGCGATACTGCCGATCACGAGACCTATCGCGTTGGCGGTGAACGCCACCGTGTACCAGCCGGTGGACATGCCGTGGACGTTCTGCAGCACGAACGGCGACGCGGAGATGTACGCGAACATCACACCGAAGGCGAAGGCGTACGCGAGTGTGTATCCGACGTACCGGCGGTTCCGGAGTACTTCCCGGGCATCCCGCAGCATCGCGGTGGCGCCGCCTTGGGTGCGGCGCTCGACGGGATGGGTCTCGGCCACCAGAAGCAGCACGGCCAGGAACATGAGGACGGACAAGCCGGCGAGCACCCAGTAGACGGCACGCCAGCCGACGTTCGTGACGATCACACCGCCGACGAGAGGCGCGATGATCGGAGCTACCGCGTTGATGACGACGAGCAGGCTGAACAGCTTGGCAGCCGCGACGCCCTCGGCCCGGTCGGCGATGACGGCGCGGCCGAGCACGATGCCCGCCGCACCGGCGAAGCCCTGCACGAACCGCGCGCCCGCGAGCAATTCGATGGTGGGCGCGAGCGCACTCGCGGCACTGAACACCGCGCACGCGAGGGTGCCGACGAGCAGGAGCGGGCGGCGGCCGAACCGGTCGGACAAGGGGCCGAAGACGAGCTGGCCGATGGCCATTCCGAGCAGGAATGTCGTGAGGGTCAGCTGAATCGCCGACGCGCTCGTGTCGAATTCCTCGGCCATTTCCGGAAAGGCCGGGAGGTACATGTCGATCGCCAGCGGCGCCACTGCCGCGAGGAGAGCCAGGACCGCGATCAACTTCGCCGAGAACGGCGTGCCGCCGGTGTCGTCACCGGTCTCGGTGCTCTCGGGGATATCCGGCGCCTGGGTGGTCGCGGAGTCATGCTGGGGCATACGTGCCTTTCATTGCCGATGTATATTTAAATGTATATATACATTTAAGAGCTAGTATCGTAGCATGGTGAATCCACGGGACGTAAGCGACAGCGACGTCGACAGCCTCGCCCGGACCTCTCGTTCGCTGGTGTGGGCGCTCCGGAGATTCGGCGAGCGCGAGGCGGGCCTGTCGGCCATGCCGAACTCCGAGATCGAGGTCCTGCGCGCGGTTGCCGAGCGCCCGGGCAGTTCGATTTCGGAGATCGCGCGCGCGCTCGACCTGCAGAACAGCAACGTCAGCACCACCGTCAGCCGCCTCGTCGATCGGGGACTGCTCGAGCGACGCGCCGATCCGAACGACGGGCGATCGCACCGGATTCACCAGACCGACCTGGCCCGGCGCAACAACGCGCTGATCGACGCCATGTGGGCACGGGGCATACGCGATCTGCTCACCACGCTGAGCCCCGAAGAAGCGCACACCCTGATCGAGGCCGCGCCTCTGCTCGCCCGGCTCGGCTCGATGCCCAAGAACTACTGATCGACATTCGGCAGGACACCGGCCCCTGCGAAAACTGCGGCGTCATGGGGCAGCATGAGGATATGAGTGCACTGACCGACGTGGAGGCAGTGATCGTCGCGGGCGGCCGCGCGACCCGGATGGGAGGCGTCGACAAACCCGCCCTGGCGGTCGGGGGGCGGCGCCTCCTCGACACCGCCCTCGCCTCCGTCACCGGGTGTGCGCGGATCACGGTGGTGGGCCCCCGGCGCGACGACCTCGACCCCGCGATCATCCAGGTCCAGGAACACCCGGCCGGCGCCGGGCCCGTCGCGGCGCTCGCCGCCGCAAGCCCTGTGGCCGACGTCGTGGTGACGCTGGCGGCGGACCTGCCCTTCGTCACCGCCGCCACCGTGGCAACACTGATCGCGGCCCTCGACGCCGATCTGTCCGCGGATGCCGCCTTTGCGGTGGACGACGAGGGCAGGACGCAGTACCTGCTCGCGGTGTGGCGAGGCCCCGCGCTCTCTGCACGCCTCGCGCATCTCGGCGAGGAGGTGGCCGACCGGCCGATGAAGGCTCTGCTCCCCGACCGGTACGCCTCGGTCACCGTGACGGGCACCGCCGACTGCGACACTCCGGCAGATCTGCACCGTGCGCGCGTCGCCCACGCCCCGGGACGCGTCGCATCCGGCCCGGACGACGCACGATCGCTGGTGCGTCAGGCCTTGCTCCCGCTGGACGCTCGGCGGATACCCGTCGCCGCGGCGGAGGGCGCGACACTCGCCGCCCCACTCGTCGCCGAAGCGGCCCTGCCTCCCCTGCCGACGTCCGCGATGGACGGCTACGCCGTTGCAGGTGACGGACCGTGGGCACTGCGGCCCGAGGTCCGCCGCGCGGGTGATCCCGTGGTGTTCACGCTCGCCGACGGCGAGGCTGCCCGCATCGCGACCGGCGCCCATCTCCCGGCCGGTGCCACCGCGGCCGTCCGCGACGAGTTCGTCCGCGTGGACAACGGTGTGGTGCACCGGCTTCCGGAGTGCCCGGTGCGTGACGACACCCGCCGACGGGGCGAAGACTGGGACCCCGGGTTCGTGCTCGCCGAAAGCGGCGAGACCGTCACCCCCGCCGTCCTGTCCGCGGCACTGAGCGGCGAGGTCGCCGAGATCGACGTCCGGGGCCCGCTCCGGGTGCACCTCGTCATCAGTGGCGACGAGATCGTGCGCCACGGTCCGCTGCTCGAGGGCCGGACCCGGGATTCTCTGGGCCCTGTGCTCCCCCGTTTCGTCCGGTGGTGTGGCGCCGAACCGGTCGGTGAGACGCTGTTGCACGACAGCCCCGGCGGGTTCGAGGCCCTCTTCGCAGGCACACAGGACGTCGACGTGCTCGTGATCGTGGGGGCTACGGGCGGCGGCGCCGCGGATCAGCTGCGCGGCGCTCTGGACCGGGCAGGTGCGCACATCGTCGTCGAACGTGTGCGGTGCAAGCCCGGCGGTTCCCAGGTCGCCGCCGTGCTGCCCGACGGCCGCGCGGTGCTGGGCCTGCCGGGAAACCCGGTTGCGGCGTTGTCGACGCTGCTGGTGATGCTTCCGGCCGTCGTCGACGGCCGTACCGGCCGCACGCCGCCGTCACGCCTGGTCGGCCCTCTGGCGAACGCGTCGGAGGTGGAGGGCGATCGCACACGCCTGTTACCCGCTCGCCAGCGTGAGGATGGACAGTGGTTGTGCGACAACGCGATCCGCACCGCCCACCTCGCCGGCCTGATCGGCCGCACCGCGATAGCGCTGGTGCCGCCCCGGTGCTCCGACGGAGATGTCGTGGAGTTGCTGCCGCTCCCCCGCTGACGCGTCCGGCGTACGGCCGTATCACCGCGCCGGGCGCACCCCCGCGCTTGCCCTCAGCGCAGGAACGGCGGCGTAGTACCGGCGGGCGACCAGATCGACCACAGGCGCCGTCACGCCGAGCGGGGCGGTGACCCCGTCGGCGCCGGCGCCGGACAGACGGGAGTGGAACAGTCCTTCGGCCAACAGATACGACGCGACGAACACCCGCCGGGCTCCTCGCTCGCGCAGCTCCTCGACCACCTGCGGCACGCGCGGTTCTCCGGTCGCGACGTAGCCGATGGACACGGTCCGGTGCGTCAGGGCCGACAGCATGTCGGCTGCGCGGTGCACGTCGTGCAGTGCCCTCGGGTCGGACGACCCGGCCGCCGCGAGCACCACGGCATCCCCGGGACGCCACCCGGCCTCGCGCAACCTCTGGACGAGCACACGCGCCAGGACCGGGTCGGGGCCGAGAGCCGGAGTGACCAGCACTCTGCCGTGACCGCTGTCGGCGACCTCCCGTGGCACGTCGGCGTGCACGTGATATCCGGAGGCGAGGAACGCCGGCACCAGCACCACCGGCCCCGCGACCTCGCGCAGCACCTCGGACGGCGACGGACCGAGTACGTCGACGAATGCCACCCGGGTCGCGCCGACCCGGCCGGACACCGCGTCGGCGAGGCGGGCGATCATCTCGACTCCGCGCGGGTTGCGGGTGCCGTGGGCGACGAGCAGCAGAGCGGGATCGGTCATGGCTCAGGGTCCTTCCGGATCGACCGCCAAGCGGTAGCCGCGCTTGACCACGGTTTGAACGATCGACGGCGCTCCGAGGGCCGACCGCAACCTCGCGACCGCCGTCTCCACCGCATGGGTGTCTCCGCCGCCTCCGGGAAGCGCGGCGAGCAGTTCTTCGCGGGAGACGACGCGTCCCGGCCGCGACGCGAGCGTCCGGATCAGCGCCATCCCCGCCGGGGCCAGGCACCGGGTGGTGTCGTCGACCATCACGCACCGCCCGCGCATTCCGAGGACATGCCCTCCGGCTTCGATCCGCACGGCGCGGCGCGGAAGTTCCTCGGCGAGGTGCCGCGCCAGCGAGCCGAGCCGTGCACGCGAGGGCATCGTCACCGGCACCTCGAGAGCGACGAACGGCGCCGCGGTGACCGGGCCGACGCACACCGCGGCGACACCGGTGCGAAACCCTCGCAACATCAGTTCGAGCATTCCGGTGTCCTTGGCGCGCATGAGCATCGAGGCCACCGCCGGTGCACTCGTGAAGCTCACCGCGTCGAGCCCGTAATCGGCGACCTGCTCGATCATGCGGTCCAGCGTCGCGGGATCGTCGGGCGGAGTCCACCGGTAGACGGGGACCGCGACGACATCCGCACCCGCGGCCCGAAGCGCTTCGCACACATCCGTTCCCGGCTCCCACTCGGTGCGCTCACCGTGCAGCTGGACCGCGATCCGGCGGCCCCGGACACCTTCGGCGAGCAGGTGTTCGAGCACCTCGGCGGACGACTCCGACGCCGGTGACCATTCCTCGCGCAATTCCGCGGCGCGGATCGCCCCGGTGACTTTCGGTCCCCGGGCCAGGATGCGGCTACCCGCAAGAGAGCGCGCCAGATCGTCGGAAAGCCCCCACCCGTCCGCTGCTCCCATCCAGCCGCGGAATCCGATCGCGGTCGTCGCGACCGTGATGTCCGGTGGGCCGGCGACGATGCTGCGGGTCACCCGCTCGAGTTCGGTGTCGTCCGAGAGCGGGATGATGCGGATCGCCGGTGCGTGCACCACGTCGGCGCCGCGCCGCGTGAGCAACGTCGCGAACTCGTCCGCACGTCGCGCCGCCGTGACTCCGACGGTGAAACCGCGCAGCGGCGTGTTGTCCTGGTTCACGAAAGCTCTGCGCCGGTCGCCGGACCGTCGTCGGAGCGCGCGCTGGTGAGGTGGCTGTGGACCTGCACGACACCCGCCCACACTCGCACGTCGTAGACCGGCAACCGCACCGACGGGTCGTCGAGGTAGCGACCGTCGTCGAGCGAGAACACCTGCTTGAGAAGGGGTGAGGCAAGGGTGGGTTCGCCGGCGCGGTCCCCGACGATGCCGCGGGACATCACGGCGGCGCGGCCGAACGGATCGAAGTTCCCGACCGCGCGCAGCGTGCCGTCGTCGAGCAGGAACACCGCGACCTGTTCGCCCCCGCGCAGCAGGACGGCCACTCCGCGGCCGGGAATCAGGTGGCTGAGCGGACAGGCCGACGTCCATTCCAGGCGCCCGTCGAACACGCTCTCACGCGTCGAACCCCCAGCGGTATGCGACTCGATGACGGTCATGGGATGGTCCCTCCTCGAAACTTCCGTCCTGGCATTCTGTGGCCCCGGTGTTTCACGCGCGTTACCCACCGATTCCCTCCACGTAAGCAGGCACGTCACGCGGACGCATCCCGCCCGATCTTCGGCATGCCGACCAGGACGGGTACCTTCCGCTTGCCGGAGTCGTCGAATCGGATGGTTGGGTCCGGCTGCTCCGGGGCATTGACGAAGGAGACGAAACGCGCCAGCAGTTCGGGATCCTCGAGCACTCCCGCCCATTCGTCCTTGTACCCGGCGACATGCTTTGCCATCGCGGCTTCGAGTTCGGCGGCGATGCCGAGGCTGTCGCCGCACACGACGTCCTTCAGGTGCTCGAGCCCGCCGTCGAGCGCGTCGAGCCAGGGCGCCGTGCGCTGCAACCGGTCGGCGGTGCGGATGTAGAACATCAGGAACCGGTCGATGTACCGGACCAGGGTCTCGTCGTCGAGCCCACCGGCGAGCAACTGCGCGTGCTTCGGGGACTGCCCGCCGTTACCGCACACGTAGAGGTTCCAGCCGTTTTCCGTGGCGATCACCCCGACGTCCTTGCCGCGCGCTTCGGCGCATTCGCGCGCGCAACCGGAGACGCCGAACTTGAACTTGTGCGGCGCTCGCAAACCGCGATATCGCATTTCGAGATCCACCGCCATCCCGACCGAATCCTGCACGCCGTACCGGCACCAGGTCGAGCCGACACAGCTCTTCACCGTGCGCAGCGATTTACCGTAGGCCTGCCCGGACTCCATCCCGGCGTCGACGAGCCGTTTCCAGATCGCCGGCAGTTGCTCCACCCGGGCACCGAACATGTCGATACGCTGGCCGCCGGTCATCTTGACGTACAGCCCGAAATCGCGCGCGACCTCCCCGATGACGATGAGCTGTTCGGGGGTGCACTCGCCACCGGGCATCCGCGGCACCACCGAGTAGGTACCGTTCTTCTGAATGTTGGCGAGGAAGTGGTCGTTGGTGTCCTGGAGCCCTGCCTGCTGACGATGCAGGATGTGGTCGGAGTCGGTGGACGCGAGGATCGACGCGACGACGGGCTTGCAGATGTCGCAGCCCCGGCCGGTGCCGTAGCGCGAGATCAGTGCCGAGAAGGTGCGGATCTGCGTGGCTCGCACGATCTCGAACAGCTCGGCGCGCGACTGCTCGAAGTGCTCGCACAGTGCCTTCGACATCGGCACACCGGAACTGCTGAGAAGTTGTTTGACGGTGGGCAGGCACCCGCCGCACGTGGTGCCGGCGTTGGTGCACGCTTTGACCTGCGCGATGTCGCACGCCCCGTCCGCAATCGCCCCGCAGATCGCGCCCTTGGTGACGCCGTTGCACGAACACACCTCGGCATCGTCGGGAAGCGCTCCGGCGCCGGGCTTTTCACCTGCCGGGGAGATGAGCGTCGCCGGGTCGCCCGGAAGTTCGCGGCCGACGAGTGGACGCAACGTGCCGTACGCCGACGCGTCGCCGACGAGAATTCCGCCGAGCAGCGTTTTCGCGTCGTCCGAGACGACCAGCTTCGCGTAGGTTCCCTTCGCCGAGTCGGACAGCACCACCTCGAGCGCACCGGGCGTGACCCCGTGCGCGTCGCCGAAGCTGGCGACGTCCACACCGAGCAACTTGAGTTTGGTCGACAGATCCGCGCCGGGGAATTCGGCGGCGCCGCCGAGCAGTCGGTCGGCGACCACCTCTGCGGTGCTGTACCCGGGAGCCACGAGCCCGTAGCAGGTGCCCTCGACGGCCGCGCACTCTCCGATGGCATAGATCGCGTCGTCCGTGGTGCTGCGGCACCCGAGGTCGGTGAGAACACCGCCGCGCGCGCCCAGGTCGAGACCGGCGTCGCGAGCGAGCGCGTCCTGCGGGCGCACTCCGGCGGAGAACACCAGCACCGCGGCGTCGATCGTCGATCCGTCGGACAGTTCGACGACGAGACCGGAAGGCCCCTCGGTGATTCCGGCCGTGCCCACCCCGGTGTGCACCGTGAGCCCGAGCTCGGTCACGAGCCGTTCGAGGACCCGTCCGCCGCCCTCGTCGACCTGCAGCGGCATCAGACGCGGCGCGAACTCCACCACGTGCGGAGACATTCCCAGCCGGCGGAGAGCGTTCGCGGCCTCGAGCCCGAGCAGGCCGCCGCCGACCACCACACCGACCGGGGCGTCACCGTGCACGGACGCGGCGTCGGCCGCCGCCCGGATGCCGTCGAGATCGTCGAGCGTGCGGTAGACGAAACACCCCGGCAGTGCGTTGCCGGGGATCGGCGGCACGAACGGGTAGGAACCGGTCGCGAGGACGAGCGCGTCGTAGGCCAGCACGTCACCGGCATCGGTGGTCACCGTACGCGCCGCCCGATCGACCGACACGACGCGGGAAGAAACCCGAAGATCGACGAGAGGGTCTGCCGCATAGTCGTTTCCGGCGAGCGCGAGTTCTCTGCGATCCCAGGTTCCGACGTACGAGGACAATCCGACGCGATCGTAGGCGGGGTCCGGTTCCTCGCAGAGGACCGTGATCTTCCACGCGTCGTGCTCGTCGCGGGAACGCAATGCCTCCACGAAGCGGTGCCCGACCATTCCGTGTCCGACGACGACGACGTTCTTGCGGCTCATGGGAAGTCTCTCTCTGTTCGTGCAGGCGGATCGGTGTCAGACGGTGGCGTCGGACAGTCGCGTCGCCGGGGTCACCGGTGCGGTCGATGTGGGTGCGGACGACTCGACGGGTTGCTGCGGGCGGCGAAGGAAGACGACCCACGTCACCGCGATGCAGACGAGGTAAAAGATCGCGAAGACCCAGAACGCCATGGTGGCGGACTGTGCCTCGCCGCCGTACGAACCGCGGAAGACGAGGTTGATACCGACGCCGCCGAGTCCGCCGATGGCACCGGCGAATCCGATGAGGGCGCCGGACATGCTGCGCGACCACGCCGCCTTCTCGGCACGATCGGCACCGGCAAGGCCCTGGGCCTTCGCTTCGAAGATCGAGGGGATCATCTTGTACACCGAGCCGTTGCCCAAGCCGGACAACAGGAACAGTGCGATGAACCCGAGCACCATGGCCGTCAGGACGCCGCCGGACGCTGCGCCGGCGCTCGCGTCGTCGAGGGTTCCCGCCACGATCAGTACCGCGGCGGCGAGCGCCATACCGACGAATGTGTACATCGTGATGCGGCCGCCGCCGATACGGTCGGCCAGTTTCCCGCCGATCGGACGCGAGAGCGAGCCGAGCAACGGGCCGATGAAGGCGATCTGGGCGGCGTGCAGAGCAGCCTGGGCGGGTGTGTCGCCGCCGGCGAGGAAGTTGATCTGAAGCACCTGGCCGAACGCGAAACTGAAGCCGATGAAGGAACCGAACGTGCCGATGTACAGGAAGGAGATGACCCACGAGTCGCTGAACTTCAGCGCGCGGCCCATGGCGCGCAGGTCCGCTTTCTGGTCGCCGAGGTTGTCCATGAACAGTGCCGCACCGATCGCGGCCGCACCGCACAGCACCAGGTAGACGGCGCAGACGATCCACGGTTCGGTATTGCCGACGGTCGCGATGACCAGCAGGCCGATAAGCTGAATCGCCGGCACCCCGATGTTGCCGCCACCCGCGTTGAGCCCGAGTGCCCAGCCCTTGAGTCGCTGGGGGTAGAACGCGTTGATGTTCGTCATCGACGAGGCGAAGTTACCGCCGCCGACGCCGGCAAGCGCCGCGACCAGCATGAACGTGCTGTACGAGTGCCCCGGGTTCAGCATCAGATACAGCGCGCCCATGAGCGGGACGAACAGCACGAGCGCACTGAAGACGGTCCAGTTACGGCCACCGAATCGTGCGGTCGCCACGGTGTAGGGAATGCGGAGCACGGCACCGACGAGCGTGGGCACCGCGACGAGGAAGAACTTGCCCGCGGCGTCGATGCCGTAGATGTCGGTGGGCATGAACAGCACCATGACCGACCACACGGACCACACCGAGAATCCGACGTGTTCGGCGATGACAGACCAGATCAGGTTTCTCTTGGCTATCTGCTTGCCGCCGGACTCCCACGCCTCGACGTCTTCGGCGTCCCAGCTCTCGATGTAGTGCTTGCGCGCGAATCTCTCTCGGAGAGTCTCGTTCCGGACCGAATCCGCCATGCCGGCCGCCCTTCTCAGGTGTGTGATGAACCCAAGGTAGGCAACGGGTGTTGCCGCGGTGCTGCCCGCGATGACCGTCGCGTCAAGAGATGCTCACCCGGTGACGGGCGACGGTGTGAGGTGGCGGTAACCGATATCAGAGAAGGAATCGGACCAGGTCGGCGGTGTGCGCCAGCCCGGGGAACGCTTCTTCGGTGGATCGGGGGTGCAGCGCATGGACCGCGAGCCGGAACATCACGGCGCGCAACAGCATCTGCGGCCACTCCGGAAGGTCTTCCCACCGTGCGATGAGACCGTCGTCGGCGCCGCCCCACGACAACGCGTCGACGACGGTCACCGCGGCCGCCCACGACGCGGGACGCCAGTAGGGCGTGATGTCGGTGAGGCCCGGCGCGGCTCGTCCCGCGAACAAGACGGTGCCGAAGAGATCGCCGTGTACGAGTTGATCGGGCAGGTGCACCGGCTTCCGGAACGTGGCGAGCTGCCCGATGAGGTCGAGGCTCTTGAGTCCGTCGGGGGTGACCGTCTCGGGGGCACCCGCAGCGCGCGCGGTCCGCAGCGGCACCGTTTCCCACGCCGCGCGGTCGGCCGCGACGAACACGTCGACGTCCTGCCACGGTGCCACCGGTGGCTGCATGAGGAAGCGCGGGCGCTCGAGTTGTGAGGTCGCGACGTGCAGCCGCAGCGACAGCGAGACCACCTCGTCGTGCCGGGGTTCGGAAGTCCCGACGATGTACGTGTCGGCGCGCCATCCGGACACCACGTAACGCCCGTCGGTCGAGCGGACGGGCCGGGCGAGCCGTACTCCGTCGACGGTCAGCGTCTCCCTGATCTTCGCGGACCACGCCGCGCGGGCGTGGTCGGCGACCCGGGACAGCACCACGTCTCCACACCGGAAACCGCCGTCCCAGTCGGCGCCGAGGGCGACCGGCTCGACGTCGCGAAGGCCGAACGTAGAGCACACGTGCTGCGGTGGTTCGAGTGAGCTCACGCCCACACGGTACCGGCGTACCCTGCCGGGTCCCGGGAGGCACTCCGCTGTTTTCCGGTCACAGCTCGGCGACAACGGGCCGGAGGATGCGGCAACGGCCCGGCGCCGGCGGTCAGTAGACGGGCAGGGAGGGATCGATCTGCTGCGCCCAGGCGAGTACACCGCCGCGAAGGTGGGTGGCATCGGAGAACCCCGCGCGCGTGAGCACGGCGAGCGCCTCCGCCGACCGCACGCCCGTCTTGCAGTAGAGGACGATCGGCCGGTTCTGCGGCAGTTCGGCCAGGGCCTCGCCCGACAGGATGCGGCCCTTGGGAACCAGCCGGGCACCGTCGATGCGGACGATGTCCCACTCCACCGGTTCGCGGACGTCGATCACTTCGACGTCGCGGCCCTCGTCGAGCATCCTGCGCAACTCGCCCGGCGTGATCGCCGCATCGGCGGCTGCCGCCGCGTTGTCCGGGACGACGCCGCAGAACACGTCGTAATCGATCAGTTCGGTGACCGGTACGCGGCAGGGGTCCCGGCGCAACGTCACGGTGCGGAACGACATCGCGAGCGCGTCGTAGATCATCAGCCGTCCCAGCAGCGGCTCACCGATCCCGGTGATCAGCTTGATGGCCTCGGTCGCCATGATCGTGCCGACGGTGCCGGGCAGGACACCGAGGACACCGCCTTCGGCGCAGGACGGCACCATGCCCGGCGGCGGCGCCTCGGGATACAGATCGCGGTAGTTCAGGCCGCGCCCGCCGGGAGCGTTCTCCCAGAACACGGACACCTGGCCTTCGAAACGGAAGATCGATCCCCACACGTACGGCTTGCCGGCGAGCACCGCGGCGTCGTTCACGAGGTAGCGGGTCGCGAAATTGTCGGTGCCGTCCACGATCAGGTCGTACTGCTCGAACAGAGCCACCGCGTTGCCGGAATCGAGGCGGGTCGGATGCAACCGCACGTCGACGTGCTCGTTGATGGCGTTGATGCTGTCGCGGGCACTCTCGCCCTTCGCCCTGCCCACATCGGAGCGGCCGTGGATCACCTGCCGCTGCAGATTCGACATGTCGACTTCGTCGAACTCGACGATGCCCAGGGTGCCGACACCCGCCGCGGCCAGATACAGCAACACCGGTGAACCGAGGCCGCCCGCACCGATGCACAGCACCTTCGCGTTCTTGAGCCGCTTCTGTCCGGTCACACCGACGTCCGGAACGATCAGGTGCCGGCTGTATCGGGCGACCTCGTCACGATCGAGGTCGGCAGCCGGTTCCACCAGCGGTTGCAAGGCGCTCGGATCCACCGAGGGCGTCGATACGGTCACGGATACTCCTCGGCCGGCGGGACGGTCGTGGTCCATTGTTCCACCGCTCACAGTCGCGGCGGCGTCACGCCCTCGGGTACGGCCACGGGTTGAAGCGGCACCGCAGCCCGTCGGCCGGCACCACCCCGCCGGGATCGAGCCGGGCGATGTCGTCGTTGTTCGTGCCGAAGGTCTGCTGCATCATGATCGGCGCGAGACCGTCCTGCACCCCGCACCGCTCGTGCTGAGCGAAGCCGATCGCGTGCCCGACCTCATGATTGACCAGGTACTGGCGGTAGGAGCCGAGGTCGCCCTGGAAGGCGACCGCTCCTCGAACCCAGCGCGCTTCGTTGAGCAGGACCCGCCCGAGCGACGGATTGAAGCACGACCCTTCGAGCCGGATGTCGTACCCGCATCCCTCCCGGATGGTCATCTGCGAGGTGAGCGAGATACGGAAGTCGGGGGTGCCGACGTCGATCCGGCGGAAAGCGAACTGGGGATCACCGACCCAGCTCCGAGGGTCGGCGAGCGTCTGGTCGACCAGGAGTCCGAAGGCGTCGTCACCGCCGTAGCCCGCGGTGTCGATCCCGTCCTCGACCTCGACCGTGTAGGTGAAGGTGCGTGCCGCCTCCGAGCCCACTCGTGCGGTCGTGCCGGGCAGCACTCGCCACCTCTGCGCACCCCGCTCGGTGAACGGTCCGCCGTCGGGAAGGGTGCCGGACGCGAGATCCGCCGGGAACAGCCCGTCCGCCCGCGGCGCTTCCGCGACGATCTCGCCCGCGTCCACCATGCTCTGTTCTTCGGCTGCGCCGTCGTCGCCGGTTCCTCTGAACGCATCCCACAGCACCACGACGGTCACCACGACGAGCACGGGCACCACGTACGCGCGCCATCCGTATGTTGCGACGAACTTGCCGAGCCGGCTCTGCTTCCGGACCTCTCGGACGGGCCGGGGCCTGCGCGGTTCCCGCGCCGGGTCGTCTCCACCCACCGGGTCCCACTGGGCTCGCAGCGGCTGGTACGCATCGCGCCTGGATACCCGCGACGCACCGGAAGTGCGGCGCGGTTCGGACGGGTGTCGCGGTTCGGGAGGTTGCCGGGAGCCGGACGGCGGTCGCTGTGCCGGGGAACCGGATGGCGGGGTCCGGGTGGAGTCCTCCGCGGACCCGTTCGGTCGCACTCCTCCTCGGTCGATCACGGTTGACAGAATGTCACATCCACGAGAATCCGACGGGCGGTCCCGGCAGTCCTGCGGAGCGGGCGGGGAAAAGCGGATACTGGGCGTGGGGCCGACCAGGAGAAAAGCGCGGCGGCCTGTAACCTGCAAGGACGATCGAAGCCGAAGTGGCGCTGCTCACTGTCGGCGAAAGTGCGCAGACTGGAGCAAGCATGACCGAACTGGCCGACCGGGCATCCGGCCGCGGCAACAACGGCAACAAGCGTGGTGCCCGGATGCCGAGGGACGAACGGCGTGCCCAGCTGCTCGAGGCTGCGAGTGAAGTGTTCGTCACCCGCGGTTACCACTCCGCCGGCATGGACGAGATCGCCGAGTGCGCGGGTGTGAGCAAGCCGGTGCTCTACCAGCATTTCCCCGGGAAGCTCGAGCTGTATTGCGCCGTCCTCCAGAACTATGTGGACGTCCTCATCAACGGGGTCCGGCAGGCGCTTCGGTCCACCACCGACAACCGCCAGCGCGTCCGCGCCGCCGTCCAGGCGTTCTTCGACTTCGTGGACAACGACAGCCAGGGTTTCCGGCTGGTCTTCGAATCGGACCTGATGGGTGAGCCGGAAGTGTCGCGCCGCGTGGAACAGGCCACGGAAGCGTGTGTGGACGCCGTGTTCGACCTGGTCAGTCACGATTCCGGTCTCGACCCCTACCGTGCGCGGATCCTCGCCGTCGGGCTGGTGGGCACCAGCCAGTTCACGGCGCGTTACTGGCTCGACGCCGCGCGGCCCATCCCGAAGGACGATGCCGTCGATACGACGGTCGCGCTCGCATGGGGCGGACTCAAGCACGTCCCGCTCCAGCCCGAACTACGGCTGCGCTGAGGAGGCCGTCCCGGCCGGCCGCACGTCGCGGACGCAGCCGGGAGAACAGCGATACGGCGAGAGGCCGGGGCGATGTCGCCCCGGCCTCTCGCCGTATCGGTCCGGTGGTCAGATGGCTGCGAAGCCGACCTTCCCGATGGTGGAGGGGCCGATCTCCACGTACGCGATCTTCGCCGCCTGCACCAGAACCTTGCGGCCCTTCTCGTCGATGAGAGCGAGCACGCCGCTGCCGTTGCCGCTCAGTGCGTCGGTCACAAGCTTTTCCACCTCGTCGTGCGTCTGGTCGCTGACGAGGACGAGTTCACGCGGGCTGTCCGCAACGCCGATCTTGACCTCCACTGGGGACCTCCGAAATCTCAGGCTGTACTGCTTGTCACCGCCAGGCTAATGCAGTCCGAGCACTGCCATCCGCTTGGTGTGCTCGACCTGCATCCGGTCGAACAGGGCGGCAATGCCGGCGAGGTCGCCCGAGGTGAGAATCACCAGTTCGGCAAGCTCCTCGTTCTGGGCGAGCACGTACTGGGCCTGCGTGATCGCTTCGCCCAGCAACCGGCGCCCCCACAACATCAGGCGGTCCTTCTGGAGTGGGCTTCGTTCCACGACTTCACGGACTTCGCGCACCACGAACTCGGAGTGCCCGGTCGCGGCGAGCACGTCGCGCACCACCGCGGCGACCTCCGGGGCGAGCCGGTCGGCGATCTCACAGTAGAAGTCGGCGGCGATCCCGTCCCCCACGTACGCCTTGACGAGGGATTCGAGCCACGTCGACGGGGTGGTGGACGCGTGATAGGCGTCGAGAGCCTGCCGGTACGGCTCCATCGCGGCATAGATCTCCACACCGCGGTCGGCGAGCGCCGCGTGCAGCGTCTCGAAGTGACTCATCTCCGCCGCTGCCATGCTCGCAAGGGCCACACGCCCCCGCACCGACGGGGAGAACTTGGCATCGTCCGCGAGACGGTAGAACGCGGCGATCTCGCCGTAGGCGATCACCGCGAACAACTCGGCGACGCCGGGATGGTCGGCGGGGACGAGGGTCGGGCTGGATGATGCTGTGGACGGCGACGATTCGGCTCCCATGACGACAAAGCGTAGTACTACCTCGGCGAATCCGCCGGAACCGGTACAATGGTCCTTGAAGTTCGCGCTTCGAGCCGCTGAACGCAGCCCGCGAGCTTCACCGATAATGTGCGCGCACCCGACCGCGGATCGCCGCGCTTCGCCGAGCTTCTGACAACGCTCGTGCTGAGGCGCAGGCCGGTCCCCTGCCCGACCTCGTGCGTGCGTGCCGAGACCAGGAAGGCCGGACCCCTGAGCAAGATCACAATCGACCACGAAGACGACGCGACCGAAACGACCGTCTCCGCACAGCTCGACTCCACCCACGTTCCCCCCACCTTCGGAGAGCTCGGCGTCCGTGACGAAATCGTCCGGGCACTCTCCGAGGTCGGCATCGAACGTACGTTCGCAATCCAGGAGCTCACGCTCCCCCTCGCCCTCGCAGGCGACGACCTCATCGGCCAGGCCCGCACGGGCATGGGCAAGACCTTCGGGTTCGGGGTTCCGCTGCTCAACCGCATCACCACCGACGGTTCGGGCACCACGACCCTCGACGGCACCCCGCGTGCGCTCGTCATCGTCCCGACGCGCGAACTGTGCGTCCAGGTGACCGGCGACCTGGTGAGCGCCGCGAAGTACCTGCCCGGCAGCGGCAAGAAGGGCCTCGAAGTCCTCTCGATCTACGGCGGACGCCCGTACGAGCAGCAGATCTCCCAGTTGCAGAAGGGCGTCGACGTCGTCGTCGGCACCCCGGGCCGGCTCCTCGACCTCGCCAACCAGGGTCACCTGATCCTCGGCAAGATCGGCGTGCTCGTCATGGACGAGGCCGACGAGATGCTCGACCTGGGCTTCCTGCCCGACATCGAACGCATTTTGACGATGGTGCCCGACAAGCGTCAGACGATGCTGTTCTCGGCCACCATGCCGGGCCCGATCATCACGCTCGCCCGCACCTTCCTGAACCGCCCGACGCACATCCGCGCGGAGGAAGCCGAGTCGTCGGCGGTGCACGAGCGCACCCAGCAGCACGTCTACCGTGCGCACGCGCTCGACAAGGCCGAACTCGTCGCGCGCGTGCTGCAGGCCGAGGGCCGCGGCGCGACCATGATCTTCACCCGTACCAAGCGCACCGCACAGAAGGTCGCCGACGATCTCGTCGAGCGTGGCTTCGCCTGCGGCGCCGTGCACGGCGACCTGGGCCAGATCGCACGAGAGAAAGCGCTCGACAAGTTCCGCGCCGGCAAGATCGACGTGCTGGTCGCCACCGATGTCGCGGCACGCGGCATCGACATCGACGACGTCACCCACGTCATCAACTACCAGTGCCCCGAAGACGAGAAGACGTACGTGCACCGCATCGGCCGTACGGGTCGCGCGGGCCGCACCGGCATCGCGATCACCCTCGTCGACTGGGACGACATTCCCCGCTGGCAACTGATCGACAAGGCGCTCGGCCTCAACATGCCCGATCCGGTCGAGACCTACTCCAGTTCGCCGCACCTCTTCGAGGAACTCGGCATTCCTGCCGGCACCACGGGGCGCGTGCACAAGCAGGCTCCGGCGCGGTCCGCCGAGAGCGAGCCCGCCGAACGTCGACCGCGTGAGGATCGCGAGGAGACGGCGTCCCGGCCCAAGCGCAACCGCGTGCGCCGCCGCACCGTCCGCGGCAAGGCGGCCGACGGTGACACCGCTGCCGCCTCGGGCGCCGACGCTACGGAGCCGAAGGCGTCGAACGGCCAACAGAAGGACCCGCAGGCCGACGGCGCATCCGAGCGCGCCGGTTCCGACGCACCCGCTTCCCCGGCACGGCGTCGTCGCCGTCGTCGCGGCAACGGCGCCGCGGGCCACGACACGGCCTCACAGGACGCCCCGAACGCGGACACCGTCGCGGCATCGTCCGCTCAGTAGGACCCGTGCTCGCGCCGGAGCGCCGCACACGCACGGATCTGCTCGTCGCCGCCACACTCGTCGTCACCGTCCTGGTGGCGGCGAGTGTCGTCTGGCTACGGTCCGATGCGCGCGGCACCACCTCGATCACGTGGGACGAGCCGGTGTCCGCTCCCCCTCACGCCGGCACGCTGCCCGACACCCTCACCGAGGTGTGGCAGGCGCCCAGCGGGGCCACGTCGGCGCCCGTCGCGCTCGGAGGCACCGTCGCGACGGCCGACGCGAACACGGTGGTGGGCCGGGATCCGGTCACCGGCGACGAACGATGGCGGTATGAGCGCAACCGCCCGCTGTGCGCCGCAACGGGTGCGTGGGGTTCGGTGATCTCGGTCTACCGCGACGCACGCGGCTGCGGGCAGGTCACCGCGCTCGACTCGGACAGCGGAGCGCGCGGGGCACAGCGGACCGGTGACGCAGACGAGGAGATCCGGCTCATCGACGCCGGCTCCCACGTCATCGCACTCGGCGACACCCGGCTCGAGATGTGGCGGTCCGACCTCGTGCGCACCGTCGAATACGGGTACGTCGACGCCCCCGTCAACCCGCGCGCCCAGCCCCGGTCCGGCTGCGAACTACTTTCCGCCGACGCCGGGACGAGCCGTCTCGCGGTACTCGAGCAGTGCCCCAACGAGCCGGCCAATCGGCTCACGTTGCTGGACCCCACTCCCGACGACAGTCAGAAACCCGAGCAATACGCGTCGTCGGTGCTGCCGGAAGCGCAGACCGGAGCAGGCGCCCGCATCGTCGCCGTGCTCGGTGAACGCACCGCTGTGTACATGCCGCCGGGACCCGGCGGCGGCCCACGCATCGCGGTGTACGACGGCTCGGGCGCACTCGTCGACACCCACGACCTCGGACGTGTCGCCGGCAACGGCACCGCACCCGCCACCGAACAGGAAGGGGTCCTGGTCTGGTGGACGGGTCTCGACACGGTCGCCCTCTCCCCCGAGGATTTCGCACCGGCATGGACCGTCGAGGACACCCTCGGGACCGGAGCGGCGATGGCCGGCTCACTGCTCCTGCCGGTCGACGACGCGGTCGCGGCGGTCGATCCCGCGTCCGGCAACGTCCGGCGGCGGATTCCCGTCGAACGAGGCGACGCACCGGACGTGGACGTCGCGGTCACCGGTGAACTCGTGCTCGAGCAACGCGGAGACCGGGTCGTCGCGCTGCGCTGACGACGCCGGGGTCAGTCCAGCGTGGGCAGTGCGGTGTCCTTCGTCCACGACGCGAGCAGGTTCTCGGCCAGTTCCCGGTAGGCGTCCGCGCCCTTGTTCTTCCGACCGGCGAGCACGGTCGAACCCGATGCAGACGCCTCGGCGAACCGCACGGTTCGCGGGATGGGTGGCGAGAGCACCGGCAGGTCGTACCGGTCCGACACGTCGGCGAGCACGTCACGACTGTGTGTGGTCCGCGAGTCGTACAGCGTGGGAAGTGCGCCGAGGAGTTCGAGTTCGGGGTTGGTGATCTGCTTGATCTCCTGGACCGTCCGCAGAAGCTGACCGACGCCGCGGTGTGCGAGCGTTTCGCACTGCAGCGGGACGAGGACGGAGTCTGCCGCGGTGAGCCCGTTGAGGGTGAGCACCCCGAGGGACGGAGGACAGTCGACGATCACCACGTCGAAGTCGTCCGCGACCGTCGCCAGTGCGCGTTTGAGGGTGTATTCCCGGCCCGGTTTCATGAGCAGCATCGCCTCGGCACCGGCCAGGTCGATGGTCGCGGGCATGAGCGTGATGCCTTCTCCCGCCTCGACCAGCACCTCCTGCACCTTGGTCTCCCCCACGAGGACGTCGTGCACCGACTTGTCGAGCCGGTCCGGGTTGTGGCCCAGGGAGAAGGTGAGACATCCCTGGGGATCGAGGTCGACGAGGAGCACCCGCTGTCCCAGCGCGGACAGGGCGGCCCCCAGCGACGCGACGGTGGTGGTCTTGGCGACGCCACCCTTCTGGTTTGCCACTGCAAGTACGGTTGTCACGGGTCGATCCTCGCGTATTCGGCGCTCCGGTGTGCGGTAACGACGCGGCATCTTCCCGGCACATCGTGCAGACCCCTCCGACGCTCCCGAAAGGCGTACCGCCCGTGATCCGCAGAGTCCGTCCCGACGATGTCGACGCCGTCACCGGCCTGATCTACGACCTTGCGGAGTACGAGAAGGCCCGGCACGAGTGCACCGTGACGACGGAACAGATCCGGGCCGCGCTGTTCGGTCCGGAACCGTCGGTGTTCGGCCATGTGGCGGAAGAGGCGGACGGCACCGTCGTCGGGGTCGCGCTGTGGTTCCGGAACTTCTCCACGTGGGACGGGGTCCACGGCGTGTACCTGGAGGACCTCTACGTCCGGCCGGAGCATCGCGGCGCGGGACACGGGCGCGCGCTGCTCGCCGCACTGGCCCACGAATGTGTGGAGCGCGGTTACACCCGGCTGAGCTGGTCTGTGCTGAACTGGAACGAGCCGTCCATCGGTTTCTACCGGTCGCTGGGTGCGGTCCCTCAGGACGAGTGGACGACGTTCCGTCTCAGCGGTGACGCGTTGCGCGAGCTCGGCGCCTGACCGGCCTCCGACGCGGCCCGGTTCAGTGCTCGTCCTCGGGCACGTAGTCGCGGGCGAGCCACCGGGTGGTGGCGGGGCTGAAGAGGAGCACGAGCGCCGGCACCACAATCAGCCCCATGAGCGCACCGAGGAACACCTGATGGGAATCGGTGAGGAGCGACCACACCACGGGCAACAGCAGAAGCTGCGCGACGACAGCGATCGAACGTCCCCAGTGCGCGCCGCGCAGGAGCGCGATGCCCGCGGCCAGGACGCCGCCGAAGAGGATCGACAGCCACAGCGCGAGGCCGTAGCCGTTACTCACCGACTGGTCGTAGTTACCCGACCATGCCCGGATGACCGAGTACACCGCGAACCCGATGGCGATGACGCCTTCGAGCACGACGAGCGACCCGGCAACCTTGACGGTCGACGGGGTACGGGTACGAGGTGTTTCAGTGGGCACCCGACCAGCGTAGTGGACCGGCGCGATAGCACTTAGGCTGATGCTCCGTGCGTGCCCTGCTGATCGTGAACCCGAACGCGACGACCACCACTCCGGCCGGTCGTGACCGGCTGGCTCACGCGCTGTCGGGCAGAACGCAGCTCACCGTGGCGCATACGACGCACCGGGGGCATGCCGCGGACCTGGCACGTTCCGCACACGCGGACGGGATGGATGTCGTCATCGCTCACGGTGGCGACGGCACCGTGAACGAGATCGTCAACGGCCTGCTGGGGCCTTCCCCCGACCGTGGTCCCGATCCGACGCTGCCTCGCCTCGCCGTGGTGCCGGGCGGATCGGCGAACGTGTTCGCTCGCTCTCTCGGGATCGCACCGGACCCGATGGAGGCGACGGAACAACTGCTCGCCCTGCTCGCCGATCGCACGGCCCGCCGCATCGGGCTCGGCCACTGCGACGGGCGGTGGTTCGTATTCAACGCGGGGCTCGGTCTCGACGCGCAGGTGTGCGAAGCGGTCGATCTGAGTCGTCTCAGCGGCAAGAAGGCGACGAGTTCGCGGTATGTGCGACATGCGATCACGCAGTTCTTCGCGTCGAAGCGGATCGAACCGGCACTCACGCTCGAAGTGCCGGGGCAGGATCCGGTGGCCGGGGTGTATTACGCCTTCGTGTCCAACTCGAGCCCGTGGACCTTTCTCGACAGGCGCCCGGTGCACACGAACCCGGGTACGTCGTTCGGCACGGGCCTGGGGGTCTTCGCGATGGCGACGATGCGGGTCGTGCCGAGCCTGCGCGTCGTGCGGCAGTTGCTCGCGAAGCAGGGAGATCCGTCGTCTCCGTATCTGTTGCGCGCGGACGACGTCACGCACGTGCGCGCACGGTCGACGCGACCGATCGGCCTGCAGGTGGACGGCGACTACCTGGGGCTTCGCACCGATGTGGAGTTCGTATCCGTGCCTTCGATACTCGAAGTCGTCGCTCCTGCACAGTGAGCAGAGTGCTCGAATGTTGTGATTCTGCTTACTTTTCGGCCGAACAGGTGTAGAAAGAAGGATTGACGAATGCTTCGCCCCTTCGTCGGCGTGAGCTTCCACACGGTCGCGGTCGATTCTCTTGACTTCACGCAAGTTCGTGAAAGCATTCACAAGTAACCGCGCGGAAATACTTCGCGCCGCAAGCGTGAACACGCACAGACAATCATCCGGTGCACAGCACCATCGAAGGAGAGTAGAAGCATGGACTGGCGCCACGAAGCCATCTGCCGCGACGAGGATCCGGAACTGTTCTTCCCTGTGGGCAACAGTGGACCGGCTCTCGCGCAGATTGCCGATGCCAAGCTCGTGTGCAACCGCTGCCCCGTCACCGCCGAGTGCCTCTCGTGGGCCCTCGAATCGGGTCAGGACGCCGGCGTATGGGGCGGCATGAGCGAAGACGAGCGACGCGCACTCAAGCGCCGCAACGCCCGCACCCGGGCTCGCACCACGGTCTGACGATCGCGACTTGTACGAAGGCCCGGCCCCCGAGGGGACCGGGCCTTCGTACGTCGTAGGTGTCTCGCCGACAACGTGGATCAGGTTCCGGCAACCTTGCCGAGTGCCAGTCGCAGGCGCGCGTCGGTTCCGCCGGTCTCGTTCGCGGCCAGGTCGAGCGTGCCGCCGAGTTCGGCAGCGACCAGCGTCCGCACGATCTGCAGCCCGAGACGGTCGGAATCTTCGAGACGGAACCCCTCGGGCAGGCCTTTGCCCTCGTCTCGCACGACGACGTCGAGCCACCGGGCCGACCGGTTCGCCCGGACCGTCACCGTGCCGTGAACACCGGGGTCGAATGCGTGCTCGACGGCGTTCTGCACGAGTTCGGTGAGCACCATCACGAGCGGGGTAGCGCGATCCGCGGGGAACACACCGAGGTTTCCCTCACGGCGCACCCGGATCTGGCTGCCCACCGCCGAGACATCCACCACGATCGGGATCAACTGGTCGAAAACACCGTCGAGGTCGACCTCTTCGTCGACCGACATCGACAGGGCTTCGTGCACCAGCGCAATCGACGTGACCCGGCGCACCGCTTCGCCGAGCGCCTCTTTGGCCTCGACATTGCCGGTGCGCCTCGCTTGCAGCCGCAGCAGCGCCGCGACCGTCTGCAGGTTGTTCTTCACCCGGTGGTGGATTTCCCGGATCGTGGCGTCCTTGCTGAGCAGGGCACGGTCACGGCGTTTGACCTCGGTGACGTCGCGGATGACCACAGCGGCGCCCTCGATGCGGCCGCCGGGCGACAGGACGAGAGCACGGATGAGCACCGTCGCTCCGCGCGCCTCCACCTCCATGCGCTGTCCCAGCCGTCCGTGCACGGCCCCGCTGAGATATTCGGAGACGTCCGCACTTTCGAACGGATCCGTCACGAGGGAGCGGGTCGTCTCGACGAGGTCCTGACCCAGCAGGTCGGAATTGAATCCCATGCGGTGGTACGCGGACAATGCATTCGGGCTGGCGTAGACGACGCGGCCCTCACGGTCGAGACGGATGAAACCGTCACCGGCGCGGGGGCTGGACTTCGTGTCCGACCGTGCTTCCGGAGTGGGGAACGTTCCCTCGCTGATCATGCTGTAGAGCGCATCGGCACATTCGAGATATGCCGTCTCGAGCGCACTCGCCGAGCGCCGTGACACCCGCGCGGCGTCCCGGCTCAGTACCGCGACCACCTGCCCGGCCCACCGCACCGGCACGGCCTGACGCAAATGGATCGAGTCGCTGGATCCGCGACGGACCGTGACGATCTCGCCCGATTTGAAAGCCTTACGGACATAAGGATGTTCGTCGTCGGACACGACGGTCCCCACCGCATCCTCCGGGATGACGGTCGAGGCGGTGGTGGGACGGCACTGCGCCACACACACGATCCCGTCGGGCGCGGCGTCCACCCACAGCAACACGTCCGCGAACGACAGGTCGGCGAGCAGTTGCCACTCCCCGACGACGCGCTGCAGGTGGTCGACAGCGGCACCGGGAAGATCGGTGTGGGTGGCGAGAAGGGCACTGAGGGTGGACACGGAGGCCGCCTTCTTGTTCAGGAGATGACCGCGATGAGATCGCCCTGCTGGATCACATCTCCCACGGCGACGCCGACCGACGTCACCGTGCCCGAGGTCTCCGCGAGCACCGGGATCTCCATCTTCATCGACTCGAGGATGACCAGGGTGTCGCCTTCCGCGACGACCTGTCCCTCGTTCACCACCACCTCGAAGACCGTGGATACCATCTCGGCCCGTACGTCCTCTGCCATCGAACACCTCATTCCGCGAACCGGACGGTGGACCTGCCGACAGGACCACTCGACCGCACGTGAAACACTGTAATGAAAGAGAAAGGAGATCCAACCATGGGTAAGCGAGGCCGCAAGAAGCGTAGCCGCAAGGGGAACGCCGCCAACCACGGCAAGCGTCCCAACGCCTGAGGCGTTCGGAAACACGGAAGGACCGGAAAGCGTTGCTTTCCGGTCCTTCTTGCTCGGGGGGCCGAGTCGGTCAGTTCTGGGCGTCGCGGTGGTGGTGCACCACCACATTCCGGCGGATCTCCAGTACCAGGCGTTCCCGCAGTCCCGCGGGCGCATGCTCTCCGCCACACTTGCGGCTCAGCAGGGACTTGATCTTCTCCTCGATGCCGTAGGCCTCGAGGCAGGCACCACAGTCGTCGAGGTGCCCCTGGAGTCTCGCTCGCGCATCTTCGTCACACTCGGAATCCAGCAACAGATACACGTCCGCAATGACCGCAGAGCAGTCCACCCGCTCGAAGTCTGTCGGCTCGCTCACTGCGAGACTCCCTTCCTGTTCTTGCTGTTCTCGCTGTTCCCGGACGGTTCACCCGCGCCCGGTTCCACATCCACTGCCGCATCGACTCCACCGCCGCGATTGAAGCCGCGTTCGCGAGCCACGTCGCCGAGCAGGCCACGCAGTTGCTTGCGGCCGCGGTGCAGGCGCGACATCACCGTCCCGATCGGGGTTCCCATGATCTCGGCGATGTCCTTGTACGGAAATCCCTCGACGTCGGCGTAATACACCGCCATGCGGAAGTCTTCGGGGAGTTCCTGCAACGCCGCCTTGATGTCGTCGTCGGGCAGCGCGTCGAGCGCCTCGACCTCCGCCGAACGGAGCCCCGTCGACGAGTGCTCCGCGGTCGCCGCGAGCTGCCAGTCGGTGATCTCGTCCGTCGGATACTGCGCGGGCTGCCGCTGCCGCTTCCGGTAGGAGTTGATGTAGGTGTTCGTGAGGATGCGGTACAGCCAGGCTTTGATGTTCGTGCCTTCACGGAAGGACGCGAACGCGGAAAACGCCTTGATATACGTCTCCTGGACGAGATCTTCGGCGTCGGCCGGGTTGCGGGTCATCCGCAACGCAGCACCGTAGAGCTGGTCGAGCAGCGGCAGTGCCTCACGCTCGAACCGTTCGGCCAATTGTTCGACAGACTCCTCGACCACACCGATCCCTTCACCGACGTTCTCCGTGAAGGCTACCGGTCCTGCCGTAGCCGGACGGGGCGGGCAAAGGATTGCCAACAGGGTCTCCGATCCTCGAGCAACAGCGGTCGCGCCGGCGGGCACGTCCGAAGGGGTCAACACACCGCATACCGGACTTGTTCCCGACGGGCGGCGACGCGGCGAAGACCGGATCTCGGCACTCGGCCGTCGGGTCTCCTGGCTACCCTTGCGCCGTGACGCTCCACATCCATCGCGCCGATTTCTCCGACCCCCGCCTGGCCGCATTCCTCCAGGCTCATCTGGACGAGCTCGCCCCGACGGCGCCCCCGGAGAGCAGGCACGCCCTGGACCTGTCCGGTCTCCGGCAGCCGGGCGTGCGGCTCTGGGTCGGCGAGTGGGGTGAGGCAATCGCAGCGACAGGTGCCCTCGCCGCACTCGGGCACGAGCACGAAGAGCTCAAGTCGATGCGCACGGACCCTCGCCGGAGAGGACACGGGGTGGGCCGGGAAATCCTGCGCCACCTGCTCGCCGACGCGGTCTCACGCGGTGTCCGGCAAATCTCGCTGGAGACGGGAAGCACGGAGTTCTTCGCTCCGGCGCGGGCACTGTATGCCGGCGCGGGCTTCGTCGTCTGTGGGCCCTTCGGTGATTACCGGGACGATCCCCACAGCGTCTACATGACGTTGACTCTGCCGCTTCGGCCGGTGGCGCCGAGTACGCGTCCTTTGCTTGCGAAGCGTGCGCCGAACCCCGAAGGGTGCGGCGCCCGCTCTCATCCGTCCTGAACGTCCGTCCTGAACGTCCGTCCTGATGTCTCGGTCTCCTCCGTGCGGAAGACCCGGCGTCAGCTGAAGGAGTTTCGTCCCTCGAGTGCCGACGCGACGAGATTGTCCTTGGGAAGGGCGGTGCCCGACGACACGGCGTCGGTCCACATCTCGGTGCTCGCGACCGCGGCGAAGTTGGAGTGGAACAGCGTCATCAGTGTGGTGTGAACCTGCTCGGCAGAAACCTTGCCCGCTGCGTTGGCGAGGTGGATCGCGCCGGTGGCGTCGGAGATGATCTCCGCGACGAGGCCGTGCACTTCGGCTTCTGCGGCAGTGGCCAGATCGCAGTTGTTGGTCATGTAACCGACGATCGTGATGGTGTCGACGTTCTGCTCACGCAGCCACTGCGCCACGTCGGTGTTGCCGAACACCGACCCGTAGTTCTTGGTGACCTGCTTCCAGTGCGGCTTGACCCGGGCGGCCACGTCCGGATGCAGCTGCCAGCCGTGCGACCCTTCCGCGTAGACAGGAGCCTCGGCCGGGAGTGTGTGCTGGACGACGGCGACGGGAAGCCCGGCGGCGTCGGCGTGGTCGAGGACCCGCGTGATGTTCGCAAGGGTCGCCTCGCGCGGAGGATATTGAATCTGCATGGGACCGTCGAAGTACTCGTTCTGCACGTCGACGACGAGCAGCGCGCGGCGGGGGGACGTCATGGTGTTCTCCTTCTCGAGACGACCGAGTGGTCGAGTGTGCGGATGCGCCGAGTTGTTCGATGCGTCCGTGTCGTACCGGGATTGTGCTTGTCAGAGTCCGGGCAGACCGTAGTGATCGGCCATGAGTTCCACTGTTCTGGCCTGGGCCTGCCGGGAGTGGCCCACCAGAACCAGCATCACCTCGTCGACGCCGGTGTGCTCGTGGAGTTGCTCGAGGCGGTGGGCCACGGTCGGCGCTGTGCCGTGCAGCGTGCGGTCCGTCCATTCGTCCAGGATCTGCCGCTCCTGGGCGGTGGCGGGATATGCCTCGACGTCTTCCGGACGAAGCAGGGGGTACGGCTCGCGCCGGAACATCCGCAACATGCCCATCGCGGTGGACGCGGATTGACGCCGGGCCTCCACGGGATCGTCGTCGGCAACGACTCCGACGCTGACCAGACCGTACGGCTCCGCGAGCACGGCGGACGGCCGGAAATGCTTGCGGTACAGCGCCATAGCGGTGACGACATCGGCGCTGCCGAATTGCAAGGCGAAGGCATAGGGCAGCCCTAGCTGCCCTGCCAACTGCGCGGAGTACGGCGAGGAACCCAGGATCCACACGCCGGGCCGGGTCGTGGCTCGGGGTACTTCGTTCTGCTCGGCCTGCCACGGACCGGGTACCGCGTGAACGTCGCGGTAAGGATGTCCCTGCGGAAACTCGTCGTCGAGAAACCCGAGCAGTTCCAGAACCTGCTGAGGAAAGTCGTCGCCGGCGCCACGATGCCGCCGCAGCGCTGCCGCGGTCGCGCCGTCCGTGCCGGGTGCCCGGCCGACGCCGAGATCGATCCGCCCGGGGGCCAGGGTGTCGAGCATGCCGAACTGTTCGGCAATCACCAGGGGCGCATGGTTGGGCAGCATGACCCCGCCCGCACCGAGCCGGATGCGTTCGGTTTCGCCGGTCAATCGCGCCACCATCAATTGGGGTGACGACGTGGCAGCGCCCGGCATCGCGTGGTGTTCGGACATCCAGAAACGTCGGTATCCCCGCCGGTCGGCCAGCTTCGCCAGCGCGATGATCTCCTGGAAGGTCTCCTGAACGGTGCTCCCGACGCCGGTATGTGCGTTGTCGAGCACGGAAAGGGAAAAAGGGGCGGTGCCGGACGTGCGCGGCTCGAGCATGAAGCGATCTCAACTCTCACGGAAACAGTTGCCATTCAACGTGAGGTTCACTGTACGGGGATCTCACGGAAAACCACAACGGTTACCATGAGAGGCATGGTGACGATTCCGCTCCCGCCGGCGCCCGGCGCCGAGACTCACTGGAGTCTGGCGCTGGTCAACAGCACCGTGAGCCTCCCCGGCGGACTCGAGGCAGACGAATTGAGCACGCCGACGGAGGCCACCGGATGGCTGATCGGTCACGGTCTCGCGCCTCGCGACACCGAACTTCTGGCCTACTGCCGGAGCCAACTCGTCGGATTGCGGACGGACCTGCGCACGGTGTTCGCCGCCCATGTGAACGGGAACGCTCCCGATCCGGCGGCACTGGAGGGCATCAACCGAGCACTCACCACCGTGCCCAGCGCGGTCGTCCTCAGGTACGAGGAGAAGACGGGATTACGCCGGACCTCGATCCATCCGACGACTCGGATCGTCGAGCACGCGATGATGCAGATCGCCGAGGACGCCGCCGCGTTGCTGACCGGCGAGAGCGCATCGCTCATATCCCGCTGCGGTGCGACCCCGTGCGATCGCTTCCTGCTGCGCACTCACGCACGCCGGTACTGGTGCTGCACTCGGTGCGGCGACCGGGTGCGGGCCGCGCGAGCCTATGCGCGCCGGTCGCCGCAGCGCGTTGCCACAGAATGAGGGAACGCTGTTGCCTAAGGTGAGCACATGGCATCCACGTCGACCCCCGCCACCACGCTTCTCACCCGCGAGAAGGTGCCCCACGTGGTCCACGAATACCCCCACGACCCTCGGTCCGGCTCTTTCGGATCCGAGGCGGTCGAGGCGCTCGCCGACCGCCTCGGCGTGGTGCCCGCCCAGATCTTCAAGACACTCGTGATCGCCCTGCCGTCCGGCAAGCTGGGCGTCGCCGTCGTCCCCGTCCCGGAGACGCTGTCGCTCAAGGCCGCGTCGGCGGCGCTCGGTGGCGGCAAGGCCACGATGGCCGAGCGCGCCGCCGCGGAACGCGCGACCGGCTACGTACTCGGTGGCATCTCCCCGCTCGGTCAGCGCAAACGCCTCCCGACGGTGATCGACGCGTCGGCGGGCCACTGGGACAAGGTGTTGTGCAGCGCGGGGCGGCGCGGCCTCGAAATCGAACTCGCCCCCGCGGACCTGATCCGCCTGACCGGAGCCGTGGTCGCCCCGGTCGCAGCAGGTCACTGACGGCGCAGCCGCTACAGCAGGTCACTGACGGCGCAGCCGCTACAGCAGCGCCATCTGGTCGCCGGCGCCGTCGTCGGGCACGAGCAGTTCCGGGCCGTTGTTGCGCACGCTGTTGACCTTGTCCGACACCCTGCGGATCCGAATCCGCGCCACGGCGTCTTCGCTCGGCACGATGAGGTCGGGGTGTCCGAGGCTGTCGGGATCGAGCCAGGCATCCCACCGCTCGGGCGGGAGCATCAGGGGCATCCGGTGGTGCATATTGCCCAGTTGCGCAACGGAATCCGCGGTGAGGATCGTGGTGCTCATGAGCGGTGACGCGTCGGGGGTACGCGGATCGCGCCACACCGCCCACAGACCCGCCATGTGGACGCGTGCACCGTCGGCGGGCGCCATGAAATACGGCACCTTGCGGGTCTTGCCGTCCGGCGCCGGTTCCACCTGCCACTCGTACCAGCCGTCCATCGGAACGAGGCACCGTCGGTAACGCAGCGAATGCGCGAACGACGGTTTGGTTGCCACCGACTCGGACCGCGCATTGAACAGCGGAGCGCCCGAAGACACCTCCTTCGCGAACGGAGGCACCAGTCCCCAGCGCATCCGCCGGATACGGCGCCGCGCCGGGCCGTCCGCATCGTCGCGGTCGTGCCGCGCCACCACGGTGAGCACCTGCGTGGTGGGCGCGACGTTGTAGTCGGGCCGCAGTTCCTCGTCGCCCGTCTCGTCGATCGCGTCGAGTTCCATCGCGAGAGTGGCCGGATCGGCCGTCGATGCATACCTGCCGCACATGCCCACGAGTGTGGCAGCGACCGCCGACACGGCACACACCGGTCGCGCGGACGGGTGGGAGTCGATGCCCGGGCGGACGATGGGCGAAGATGGACGGGTGAGCCTGTGGAAAGCACCCCGAGCCGTGTCCCCCGTCGACGCGTCCGTGACGCTGCCTGGATCCAAATCCATCACCAACCGTGCCCTCGTCCTGGCCGCCCTGGCGGTCGGCCCCTCGACGGTCACCGGAGCGCTGCGCAGCCGCGACACCGACCTCATGATCGCTGCGCTGCGATCCCTCGGCGCCGCGATCACCGAGCGCGACGGCGGCACCACCCTGGATGTGACGCCGGGACCCCTGCGAGCCGGCGCGGTGGACTGCGGCCTCGCGGGGACCGTGATGCGCTTCGTTCCGCCGGTGGCTGCCCTGGCCGACGGGGACGTCCGCTTCGACGGGGACGAGCAGGCACGATCCCGGCCGATGGGCACGGTGCTCGACGCACTCCGGGCACTCGGCGCGCACATCGACGGCGACACGCTGCCCTTCACGGTCCACGGTCGCGCCGGCGTGCGCGGCGGGTCCGTCACGATCGATGCGTCCGGGTCGTCGCAGTTCGTGTCCGGTCTGTTGCTCTCCGCCGCGAGGTTCGACGACGGTGTGACCGTGCACCACGACGGCAAGCCCGTCCCGTCCACCCCGCACATCGATATGACGGTCGACATGCTCCGTGACGCGGGCGTGCACGTCGACACCTCGGAGGCGAACACGTGGCGGGTTCTGCCCGGCCCGATCGCCGCCCACGACGTCGTCGTCGAACCGGACCTCTCGAATGCCACCCCGTTTCTCGCCGCCGCCGCGGTCACCGGAGGCACGGTGTCGGTCCCGTGCTGGCCGGAGAAGACCACGCAGGCCGGCGACGCCATCCGGGACATCCTCGAGCGCATGGGAGCGGCTGTGTCGCTGTCGGACGGGACGCTCACGGTGCGAGGGCCGGCCACGCTCACCGGCATCGACATCGACCTGCACGACGTCGGTGAACTGACGCCCACGGTGGCCGCGGTGGCCACGCTGGCATCGACCCCCTCGCGTCTTCGCGGTATCGCACACCTGCGGGGCCACGAGACCGACCGGCTCGCCGCGCTGGCAGCCGAGATCGGCCGGCTCGGCGGCATCGCCACGGAAACCGAGGACGGCCTCCTGATCGAACCGGCCACCCTGACAGGCGGTGTCTGGCACTCCTACGCCGACCACCGGATGGCGACTGCCGGCGCGATCCTCGGTCTCGTCGTCGACGGCGTCGAGGTCGAGGACATCGGCACGACCGCCAAGACCCTCCCCGGATTCGAAGGTCTGTGGGCGGCGATGTTGACGGGAGCACGCTCCTGAGCCGGCGGCAGTACGACGAGTCCGACGTCCGGGTCCGTCCGGGCAAGAGTTCGCGACCGCGTACCAAGGATCGGCCCGCCCACCTCGATGCGGTGGAGGGCATGGTGTTCTCGGTGGACCGTGGGCGCTGGGGGGTCGTCCTGGGTGGCGATCCGCAGCGACCCGTGGTGGCGATGCGCGCACGCGAACTGGGCCGTACACCGATCGTCGTCGGAGACAGGGTGGGGGTGGTCGGCGACCTTTCCGGCCGTCCCGACAGCCTGTCGCGCATCGTGCGGGTCGAGGAACGCACCACCGTGCTCCGCAGGACAGCCGACGACACGGACCCGTTCGAACGGATCGTGGTGGCGAACGCGTCGCAACTGCTCATCGTCGTCGCACTCGCCGATCCGCCGCCGCGCACCGGGCTCGTGGAGCGCGCGCTGGTCGCCGCGTACGCGGGCGGGCTCGCCCCGATGCTGGGGCTGACCAAGAGCGATCTCGCCGACCCGGAGGAATTCGCGTCGCAGTTCGCCGATCTGGACATCCCCGTGCTGGCCGTCGGCCAGGACAACGATCTTTCCGACCTCACCGAGCGTCTCACCGGCCGGGTCACCGCATTGGTCGGCCACTCCGGCGTCGGCAAATCGACCCTCGTCAATCGCCTCGTCCCCGACGCCGACCGCGCCACGGGTGTGGTCTCCGGTGTCGGGAAGGGCCGGCACACGTCGACCCAGTCCGTCGCACTTCCGCTTCCGTCCGGTGGCTGGGTGGTCGACACTCCGGGCATCCGGTCGTTCGGACTCGCGCACATCCAGCCCGACGACGTCGTCGCGGCCTTCACCGATCTCGCCGCGGCGGTCGCCGACTGCCCCCGCGGCTGTACGCATCTCGGGCCGCCCGCCGACCCCGAGTGCGCGCTCGACCGCCTCGAGGGCAAGTCGCTGCGCCGGGCGCAGGCCGTGCGCGAACTGCTCGCCTCGCTGGCGTCCAACGACTCCTGGTGATCGAATGCATCGAACCCCGGCACCAGTTCCGGTGCCGGGGTTCGATCAACGTTCGGGGCGTGCAGCACACGCTCGCGAACTCAGCGCATGCCGAGAATCCTGCGGACGAGACCGCGCTTGCGGGTCGTCTCGATCGTGGTGGCCAGACCGCGCCGGCGTCCGGTGACCGGATCGATCTCCGCCGGGCCACCGAAGCCCCGCTCCGATGCGGTCTCGGGGGCGGCGTCGCGGTCGTCCTTGAGGAACTTGTCGGGTAGCGAGAGCTTCGCGATGGTGCGCCAGGACTTCCAGTACTGCACGGCCAGCGGACCGGTGGTGTACGGCAGGTCGTACTTGTCGCACAACTGCCGCACGCGCACGGCGATCTCCGCGTACCGGTTGGACGGCAGGTCCGGGTAGATGTGGTGCTCGATCTGGTAGCTCAGGTTGCCGGTCATGAAGTCCATGATCTTGCCGCCGGAGATGTTGGCGGACCCGAGCATCTGCCGGAGGTACCACTCGGCGTGCGTCTCGTTCTCGACGTCCTGCTTCGTGAACTTCTCCGCACCGTCCGGGAAGTGCCCGCAGAAGATCACGGCGTTGGTCCACACGTTGCGGACGAAGTTCGCCGTGGCGTTCGCGGTGATCGTGGTCTTCCACGACTTGCCCGTGAGCGCCGGATAGACGACGTAGTCGCGCAGGTCCTGCTTCGCGATCTTCGCGAGCACCTCGGCGCCGTGCTTCTTGGTGATCTCGCGGTCGTCGCGACCCTGGATGACCTTGCCGAGTTCGAGCAACTGGATCGCGATGCCGTACTGGAACAGCGACGCCAGGATCGCGTTGTAGGCGATGTTGCCGAGGTAGAACGGCTTCCAACGCTGGTCGCGGGTGACGCGGAGCAACCCGTAGCCCACATCGTCGTCCATACCCAGGATGTTCGTGAACTTGTGGTGCAGGTGGTTGTGGGTGATCTTCCAGTGCGCCGACGGATCGACGTTGTCCCACTCCCAGTTGGCGGAGTGGACCTCTGGGTCGTTCATCCAGTCCCACTGCCCGTGCATCACGTTGTGCCCGAGCTCCATGTTCTCGATGATCTTCGACAACGAGAGCATTCCGGTGCCCAGCCACCACAGCGAGCGCTTCTTGGAACCGAACAGGACCAGACGTCCACCGACCTCGAGGCCGCGCTGCAACCGGATCGTGTTGCGGACGTATCGGGCGTCGCGCTCACCGCGCGACTCCTCGATATCGCGCCGGATGGCATCGAGCTCGCGGCCGATGGCCTCGACGTCCGCCTCCGTAAGGTGCGCGTATTCCTTGATGTCCGATATCGCCATGGCGGCTACCCTACCGTAGGTTACGGCTCCGTAGGTTAGGCGATTTCGGACGTGTGATCGGAATCACTTACGGGCGGGCGGCGTCGATTACTGCCGATTCCGGCGACGCGCACGTCGCATCGCCACCGTGTGCTCGGCATGCGAGCGCAGCGCGGTGAGCAACCCACGGCGACGTCCCGTGACGGGGTCCTCGGTGAGAGCCGGCAGTGCTGCGGCAGCACGGAGTCGCTCGAACTTACGCTCCGACGACGTCTCCGGCGCATCGTCGGACGTCGCCCGCAGAAGGGTGTCCGGCAACGCCAGTTTGTGGATGGTGCGCAGTGCCAGCATGTACTGCCGTCCGATCGGTCCGGTCGTGTACGGCAGGTCGTACTTGCCGCACAGCGCACGGACCCGGGCCGCGATCTCCCGGTAGCGATTGCTCGGCAGGTCCGGAAAGAGGTGGTGCTCGATCTGGTAGCTGAGGTTGCCGGTCATGAAGTCCATGACCCGGCCACCGGTGATGTTCGCGCTACCGAGCAACTGCCGCAGGTACCACTGACCGCGCGACTCGTCCTCGAACTGCTCGACCGTGAACTTTTCGGCGCCGTCCGGGAAGTGTCCGCAGAAAATCACCAGGTACGCCCAGATATTGCGCACGACATTGGCCGTCAGGTTCGCCGTGAGCGTGCTGCGCCATGCCGGTCCGGTCGCGGCGGGGAACAGCACCAGGTCCTTGAACACCTGGCGGCCGGCCTTCGCCACGAACTCGCGGTCGGGCCCGGACATCCTGGGCCGCGGACCGTCACCGAGTTGTTTCTCCCACGCGATCCGCTGCGCCGTCAGATCGTGCAGCGCGATACCCCACTCGAATGTCAGCGCGAGGACCACGTTCGCGACCGGCTGCAGCAGGTTGATCGGGCGCCACTTCTCGTCGCGGGTCATGCGCAGGATGCCGAATCCGACGTCCTCGTCCATCCCCACGATGTTCGTGTACGTGTGGTGCTCGTAGTTGTGGGCGCGCTTCCAATGAGCGGACGGGCCGGTCTGGTCCCATTCCCACGACGTGGAGTGGATTTCCGGATCGTTCATCCAGTCCCACTGCCCGTGCATCACGTTGTGCCCGAGCTCCATGTTCTCGATGATCTTCGCGAGCGACAACGCGGTCGTGCCGAGCAGCCAGCGTGAGCGCCGCCGCGAGCCGAGCAGCACGATCCGGCCGACGATCTCGAGCGTTCGCTGCAGCCGAATCGTGTTGTGGATGTACCGCGCGTCACGCGGCCCACGCGAATTCTCGACGTCGCGCCGGATGGCATCGAACTCTGTTGCCAAAGCGTCGATATCGGCGTCGGTCAGATGCGCGAACTCGCGGATGTCGGTGATGGCCAAGCGGGTCCCTCTCGTCGTTCATGGTTGTGCCCTCAGGGCATCGATTGTGCGGTCGAGGCCTCAGGCGTCGATGGTGCAGTCGCCTGCCGCAACGGAGATGCAGGTCTGGACTCGCTCGCCCTCTCCATGCTCCTCGCCCGACCGGAGATCTACCACATACCCCTTCTGGAGCGGCACCACACAAGTCTGACAGATTCCCATCCGGCAACCGAAGGGCATGAGCGCTCCTGCGCTCTCCCCCGCCTCGAGAACGGTGGTGGCACCGTCGGCGGTCACCGTCTTGCCGGATTTCGCGAACGTGATCGTTCCCCCGGCTCCGGAGGTATCGGCCCGTGTGACCGCGAAGCGCTCGAGATGCACGCGATCTTCGAGGCCCGCCTTCTCCCAGTGAGCGCTGATATCGGCGAGCATCTGCTGCGGTCCGCACGCCCAGGTCTGACGCTCCCGCCAGTCCGGACATACCTCGTCGAGCTGCGACAGGGCGAATTTGCCCTGTTCACGCGTGTATTGCAGGTGGCAGCGGTAGCGGTCGTGGTTGGCGTCGAACTGCTCGAGTTCGGACCGGAACATCACGTCCTCGGCGGTGGGCGCCGAGTGCACATGCACGACGTCGGCAATGTCGACGCCACGGTCGGCCGCACGCCGATCGAGGGTGCGGAGCATCGACATGATCGGTGTGACGCCGCTGCCGGCCGTCAGGAACAGGATCTTCTCGGGCGGCGGATCAGGAAGAACGAAGTCGCCCTGCGGAGCCGCGAGGCGCACGATTGTGCCTTCCGGCACACCACCGACGAGATGGCTCGACAGGAACCCCTCGGGCATCGCCTTCACCGCGATCGAGATGACCTTGTCGGTGCGGATCGGGGTGGAGGTCAGCGAGTACGACCGCCAATGCCACTTGCCGTCGATGTGCAGGCCGATGCCGATGTACTGACCGGGCGAGTACCCGAAGTCGAAGCCCCAGCCGGGCCTGATGACGATGGTTGCGGAGTCGGGGGTCTCGGAACGGACCTCGACGATGCGCCCACGAAGCTCACGCGCCGACCACAACGGGTTGATCAAGTGCAGATAATCATCGGGCAACAGTGGGGTCGTGAGTCGCGCGACCGCGCCTCGCACCACGTTGGACAGAGATCGCTCACCCGGTGCCACATGGGCCGCGGGCCTTTCGATCCATTCCTTGAAACCCATCGACCGATTCTCCTCACGCTGGAACTACGACCGCGAAGGTTATCAGAGGTTACGGTTCCGTAGGTTACGTGGAGACTCCACTCACAAGCATCCTCGTTCCGAGCGGTCAGAGCAATTCCAGCAGGAACTGCAACTCCTGCGCCGCGTACCACGCCAGTTCGTGATCCTCGGCGTCGCCGAGCACGAACTCGGCCTCCTCGTCGCCCAGATCGGCCGCGTCGACAACCTCCATCGCACGCGCGACGTCCGCTTCCGCGGCCTTCAGATCCACGTGCACGGACGCGACGGCGCTCATCGGGATCGGCCCGGCGAGGCGCACCACGGCGTCGTCGAGATCGGGGCGCGGGGTTGCGCCCTCGACATCCGCGGCGATCACGACACGCCGCGTCCCGAACTCCGGGGTCGCCCCGGTGTCCTCGGCGGCCAGCAGCCGCACCGAGGCACGCGCCGCCTCGGACATGGCCACCTCCGCGAGCTCGTCGTCGTCGCCGGAGGTGTAGGCCTCACGCAAGGTGGGCGTCACCGCGAACGCTGTACGCCCCACCGCGTCGAGCTCGTTCTCGGCCACGAGACGCTGCAGCATCCCGAGCGTCGCCGGTACATAGACACGCGTCACTTCTCACCTACTGGCATCCGACAACTCCTCGAGCGATTCGTGCAGCAGCGACGTCAGCACATGCACGTCGGGCATGGCATCGCGGTCCGCATTCAAACCGTAGTAGATCTTTCCGTCGTACGACGTCAGCGCGACACTCAGGGCCTGATTCTTGAGCAACGGCGAGACCGGATACATCCCGAGCAGTCGTGCCCCTCCCAGATACAGCGGATACTGCGGCCCCGGAGCGTTGGTGATCATGAGATTGAACACGCGCTGCGAGAAACCCGACGCGACGCGCACTCCGACCGCGTGCATGGTCGCCGGCGCGAACCCGGACAGCCGGATCATGGACTGCGCCGCGACCCGCCTGCGCTCCCGCGCGTACGCCTCCCCGGCGTGGGCGATGTGCGACAGCCGCACGACGGCGTTCGGCTCCCCGACCGGGAGGTCTACGAGGAACGACGACACCTCGCCCTGAGGATGCACCGTGGTCGTCCCGTCCGTACCCTCGCCGCCGGCGTCACGCACGTAGACCGACATGGGAACCATCGAGCGGACGACGGTGGCCTCGGTCAGCGGCTCGCCGCGGGAAAGCAGCCAGTACCGCAGTGCCCCGGCGATGACGGCGAGCACCACGTCGTTGACCGTGCAGCCGTATCGGGAACGAATCTTCCGGTACGGCTCGAGGTCGGACTCCACGACAGCGAAACGCCTGCTGCGGGAAATCGACGCGTTCAGCGGCGATTCGGGGGCGGACTGCGCCGCGGTGCGGGCGATACGGCTCACCGCGTCCACGGTTTCGGTGAGCGTGGACGCAAGGTTGCCCACCGCCGACCGCACCGCGGCCACGCCTTCACCGGGCCGCGCGACCAGTTCGGCGAGTGCTCCGACGAGCAACGCCGATTCCGACGGTTCCTGCTCCGGCATCCACAACTCTTCCGGCACCTCGCGCGGAATCGCGTCCCGGTCGAACAGCACCTGGCCGATCTCGAGCGACTGCTCGGCGTCGACCAGCGCCGAATGAGACTTGGTGAACACTGCGCAGCGGTCGCCGGCAAGCCCCTCGACGACGTACATCTCCCACAGCGGGCGGGTCCGGTCGAGGGGTCTCGAGATCAGCCGGGCGACGAGGTCGTGCAACTGATCGTCGGTGCCCGGACGCGGGACCGCGGATCTGCGGACGTGGTACGTGATGTCGAAGTCCCGGTCGTCGATCCACACCGGCCGGGAGAGCCCGAAGGCCACCTCACGCACTTTCTGGCGGTAACGCGGAACCTCCGCGAGCCGCTGCTCGACCAACTCGAGCACCCGGTCGTAGTGAACTCCCCCGTCGGGCGGCTCGAGAATCGCCAGCGAGCCGATGTGCATCGGCGTGTTGCTCGTCTCCAGGTAGTAGTACGACGCGTCCTGCGCCGTCATCCGACTCGTCATTGCCGAACGTCCCCCTCACTTCCGGGTTGCCCGGATCGTCCTGCGGCGATGCCGAAGAGAACAGCCAATTCGGCCATCACGGTGTGGGGACCATCATGGTGGACGCCGACCATCCCCGCAGCCACGGCGCCCCGCACGTTGCCCGCCAGGTCGTCGACGAAGACGCATTCGGAAGGTGCGAGCCCGAGGCGTTCGGCGACGAGCCGGAAGCTCTCGGCATCGGGCTTGGCGACCCCCACATCCCCCGACAGCACCACCTCGTCGACGAAGGTCCCGGCGAGATCCCGCAACCATTGCGCGTGCGGGCCACCGGGATCGTTGCTCAGGATCGCGGTGCGCACCCCGCGGCGGCGCAACTCGGCGACGACCGCCGCGAGTGCCTCGGGGTCCGTATCCGGGCCGGCGAGCACGCCACCGAAGTCGAGCACCAGTCCACGCAGCACGGCCTCACCCTAGATGTTTCGCCGTCATCGCGAAGGGATCATGCCTACGGTGGCGTCACGGCCCCTCACCCCGACCGAAATGTTCACCGGCGTCCACGACAACCAGCAGAGCGTATTCGTGGACGGCTGACGCAAAGTGCACATCGCACCCGGCCGCGTCGCGGTGGCGACATCACCCGGGTCGGCCGCGAGATGTACGGCGAGCGCGGACCCGCCGGATATGTCACGATATCGGCGGTCCGTCCTCTCCCGGACCTCATCGCGCCGCACAGGCGCGATCCCTGCACCGGCCGCCGAGCCGGCGCCGTCCACGCCCGGGAGACATGACATGACGGATCTGCACACCGGCCGCTACGTACGCCGCATCCCTCGCTTCGAGCCGCCACCACAGGAATCGCAGGCTCCCGGGCAGTGCGTCCGGTGCCGGCCCCACGCCGCGCCGCGCGCCACGCCGCACGACGGGCGATCCGGCCGTCCCGCCGGTTCGGCTCGCGCCCCGGTCGCGCACGCCGACGCAGTACCTCGGGTCGATGCCACCGCGCACAGGTTCGCGGAGGTGGCCCTGCGGCTTATCCTCGAGGTCGTCGACGGGCGACGCGCCGTCACCCAGCTCGCGGCGGTACTCGAACCGACGCTCGTCGAGGCGGTCACGGCGTCGCGCACCTCCCCGACCGGGGTTGCGGGAGCCGCGGTGCTGCTCCGGACCCGGGTGCACGCGGTCGACGCGGACACCGCGGAGGTGTTCGGCACCTACGCCCGGGGCGACCGCGTGTACGCGCTGGCGGGACGGATCGCGCGCCGGACGCCGAAGCCGAAGTCGCCTCACCCCTGGACGATCACGACCCTGTGGCTCGGATGAGCCACAGGGTCGTGAAGGAGTTCACCGACGGTCAGTGCCGGCGGCCGGACTTCGCGTCGCGTCGCGCGGCCGCACGACGTTCCTTGCGGGTGCCGGCATGCGCGGCCGGTGCGGCGCCGTCGCCACCACTGCGACGTGCGACGTGCGCACGACCGTCCTCGGCGGGGCCACTGTAGGTGAGACGACGTTCGCCCTCGTCCAGACCCTGTGCGCGCAGCACGGCGGGAGCGGGCGCGGGCGCCGGCTGGGCGGGTGCCCGAGACGGAACGGGCTGCCCGACCGGGGGTGCCGTCCGGGACGCAGCGGCAGCGGACGCCGGTGTCACCGACACCCCGTTGCCCGCGGCAGCCTGCGGCTGCGCCGCTTCGACCTTGAGGTTGAACAGGAAGCCGACCGACTCTTCCTTGAGGCCCTCGAGCATGGCGGTGAACATGTCGAAGCCCTCGCGCTGGTACTCGACGAGCGGGTCGCGCTGCGCCATCGCGCGCAGGCCGATGCCTTCCTTCAGGTAGTCCATCTCGTAGAGGTGCTCACGCCACTTGCGGTCCAGGACCGAGAGCAGGACCCGCCGCTCGAGTTCGCGCATCGCGTTCTCCCCGGCCAGCGCCTGGAGTTCCGCCTCCCGGCGCGCGTACGCGGCACGGGCGTCGTCGAGAAGCGCCTCACGCAGGTCGTTGCGGTCGAGATCCTCGTTCTCCGCGAGCAGCGTCTTGTAGTCGATGCCGACGGGGTAGAGAGTCTTGAGCGCGGTCCACAACTGCTCGAGATCCCAGTCCTCGACGTAACCGTCGGCGGTGGCGCCGTCGACGTAGGCCGAGACCACGTCGGTGAGCATGTGCTGCACCTGGCCCTCGAGATCCTCGCCACGAAGGATGCGGCGACGCTCCTCGTAGATGACGGTGCGCTGCTGGTTCATCACCTCGTCGTACTTGAGGACGTTCTTGCGGATCTCGTAGTTCTGCTGCTCGACCTGGGTCTGCGCGCTCTTGATGGCCTTGGAGACCATCTTCGCCTCGATCGGGACGTCGTCGGGCAGGTTGAGCCGGGTCATGATCGACTCCAGCGCAGCGCCGTTGAAGCGTCGCATCAGCTCGTCGCCGAGCGAGAGGTAGAAGCGCGACTCCCCCGGGTCGCCCTGACGGCCGGAGCGGCCACGCAGCTGATTGTCGATACGGCGCGACTCGTGACGCTCGGTGCCGAGCACATACAGGCCGCCGGCCTCGCGCACCCGGTCCGCGTCTTCCTTGACCTGCCGCTGCACCGCGGGAAGGGTCTCGTCCCACGCGGCCTCGTATTCCTCCGAGGTCTCGACCGGATCGAGTCCCCGCTTGCGCAGCAGGGTGTCGGTGATGATGTCGGGGTTGCCGCCGAGCACGACGTCGGTACCACGACCGGCCATGTTCGTCGCGACGGTGACCGCGCCGGTCCGCCCGGCCTCCGCGATGATCTGCGCTTCCTGCTCGTGGAACTTCGCATTGAGGACGTTGTGGGGAACGCCGCGCTTGGTGAACTGCTTCGACAGGTACTCCGAACGTTCGACGCTCGTGGTACCGATCAGGACCGGCTGGCCCTTCTCGTGGCGCTCGACCACGTCGTCGACGACGGCGGCGAACTTCGCTTCTTCCGTCTTGTAGATCAGGTCGCCCTGGTCCACCCGGACCATCGGACGGTTCGTCGGGATCGGGATGACGCCCAGGTCGTAGATCTGGTGCAGCTCGGCAGCCTCGGTCTCGGCGGTACCGGTCATGCCCGAAAGCTTGTCGTAGAGCCGGAAGTAGTTCTGCAGCGTGATCGTGGCGAGCGTCTGGTTCTCGGCCTTGATCTCGACGTGTTCCTTGGCCTCGATCGACTGGTGCATGCCCTCGTTGTAGCGGCGTCCCGACAGCACGCGGCCCGTGAACTCGTCGACGATGACGACCTCGCCGTTGCGGACGATGTAGTCCTTGTCCTTGGCGTAGAGCTCCTTGGCCTTGATGGCGTTGTTCAGGTAGCTCACGAGCGGCGAATTCGCCGCTTCGTACAGGTTGTCGATACCGAGCTGATCCTCGACGAATTCGACACCGGCCTCGTGCACACCGACCGTGCGCTTACGGATGTCGACCTCGTAGTGGACGTCTTTCTCGAGCAGCGGCGCGATGCGCGCGAACTCGGCGTACCACTTGCTCGACGCGTCGGCGGGGCCCGAGATGATGAGCGGGGTGCGCGCTTCGTCGATGAGGATCGAGTCGACCTCGTCGACGATCGCGTAGTTGTGGCCGCGCTGGACGAGGTCGTCGAGCGAGTGCGTCATGTTGTCGCGCAGGTAGTCGAAGCCGAACTCGTTGTTCGTGCCGTACGTGATGTCGGCGTTGTAGGCCGCACGGCGCTGCGCCGGAGTCATGCCGGACAGGATCACGTCGGTTTCGAGTCCGAGGAACCGGTGCACACGGCCCATCCACTCGGAGTCGCGCTTGGCGAGGTAGTCGTTGACGGTGACGACATGGACGCCGTCTCCCGAGATGGCGTTGAGGTATGCCGGCAACACGCAGGTCAGGGTCTTGCCCTCACCGGTCTTCATCTCGGCGATGTTGCCGAAGTGCAGGGCGGCGCCACCCATGATCTGAACGCCGTAGTGCTTCTGACCGAGGACGCGGAACGACGCCTCCCGGGCGGTCGCGAAGGCCTCGGGAAGCAACTCGTCGAGCGATTCCCCATCCTGGTAGCGGTGACGGAACTCGTCCGTCTTGGCCCGCAGTTCGGCGTCGGTCAGGGCTTCGAACTCCGGGGAGAGGGATTCGACATGCTCGGCGATCTGCTTGAGCCGCTTGACCATGCGACCTTCACCGATCCGGAGCAGCTTCGTCAGCGACAGCACTGGTGTGTTCGTCCTCAATCTCGGGTACCTGCACGGACAAGAAATCCGGCCGAGGCCTTGCGGACCCCGGCCGGATTCCATGGTAGGCGTTCTCCCGGAGTTACTGCGACGGCGTCACGCCGCAGCTGCTCCGGGCACTGCTCAGACGAGCTTGATGAGACCGTAGTCGAAAGCGTGGCGCCGATACACCACGGACGGCTTGTCGGTCTCCTTGTCGTGGAACAGATAGAAGTCGTGACCGACGAGTTCCATCTCGTAGAGGGCGTCGTCGACCGTCATCGGCTCGGCCTTGTGCTCCTTGACGCGGACGATCCTGCCGGGACCTTCGGGTTCCTGCTCCTGGCCGTCGAGCGGCAGATCCGGCGAGATCGCGAGTTCGTCGTCCTGAGCCAGCGCCGCGGTGGCTTCCGCGACGGAGACGGGGGTCTTCTCGCCGTACGACACCTTCCGGCGTTCCTTCGTCCGCCTCAGCCGGGATTCGAGCTTGGCGATCACCGATTCGAATGCCGCGTAGAAACTGTCGCCGGAAGCTTCCGCGCGAACGACCGGTCCCTTGCCTCGCGCCGTGATCTCGACTCGCTGGGCGCTCTTCCTCTGTCGGCGGTTGCGCTCGTGCTGCAACTCGACATCGAAGTGGAAAATCGTCGGATCGAATCGTTCGATTCGAGCAATTTTCTCGGACACGTAGATCCGGAAGTGATCCGGCACCTCTACGTTGCGGCCTTTCACGACGATCTCGGCCTGGGGGCCTTCCGTGGTGGCGTCTGCCTCGGCAACGGAAGCCTGGGTCTTCGAAGGGGTCGTCACAAGTACCTCCCGAGTACGGCCGGTGCCAACTGCGCACCGGCATGTTCGATGAGCGCGATAGCGCCCGCCCGGAACCGGAAGAATGGGCGTTACACCCTTCTACCTGTTCGTTTCCGGGTCTGAGGGCAACGGTAGTCGGTCTGCCGGACGCATGCCATCGTTGCGGTCCAATTCACTTTTTGGACACCCGCCGTTACCACAGCGGCCTCATGCGTGTGCTGTAACGAGCATTCCGACGGGGTCGAAACCGCCCCGGCGCAACACCCGCACGGACTCCGCAGCGGTGGCTCCCGTGGTGACGATGTCGTCCACCACGAGCACCTGCCGCGTCCGCGGAACACCTCCCTCCCGAAGCCGGATCCGGCCGGCGAGGTTGCGGCGGCGCTCGGCGGCGGACAAGCCCACCGAGTCCCGTACGCCCCGGGCCGAGACGAGGAGCGGATGCACGAACAGATGCGGGTCGTGGCTCGCCGCAACCTGCGCCGCGCGCGAGACAGGGTCGCCCCCGCGCGCTCGGGCGGCCCGCGCACGAGTGGGAGCCGGTACGACGGTCGTCGGCCCCGGGGGCAGTTCACCCCATCGGCGCAGGCGTGACACCGCCACCGCCCAGGCGAGTCCGAGGGGGTCGGCGAGATCCCGGCGGCCGCGCTCTTTCGCGGCGACCACCGCGCGCCTCCGAGGGCCGGCGTACGGGCCCAGACTCCACACCGGTACTCCCGGGTCGCCCCGAAGCGGGACCAGCGCCGGTGGATCGTTCAGCACCCGCGCACACGCGCGACACCATGCGGTCCCGCTCGCACCGCACCCACCGCACGCAAGGGGCAGCACGAGGTCGAAGAGGGACGACAGCATTCCGGCAGTGTGACGTCCACCACCGACAGGTTCGAGGGGCTGTGTCAGCCCGGCAACACCGGGATCGCAGTCAGCCCGGCAAGCCCCGGGACCTCGCGCCAATAGCGGTCGTCGGCGGGATCGCGGTTGTTGAGCTGGAACACCGCACGCGAGTCCGCGACGAATTCGGCGGTGGTGGACGCCTCGACGGCGATGACGGGCGGCGTCAGGTTCCGGCTGGGCAGCGCGTCCGTCCGGGACCCGTCGACCGCGATCTGCACGACCGGCATGTCGGACGCCGCACGCGAGACCACGACGGTATCGGGGGTACTCCAGTCGAGCGAGAGCGCCGGCCCTCCGAGGCCGAACCCGATCTCGCGGGGGTTGGTGAGGGAGAATTCGCCGTTCGGCGTCTGCACGACCGTCGCGACATATACGCGTCCGTCGATGATGAGCGCGGCTCGTACCCCGTCCCGCGACAGCCGGAGTTCGGTGATCCGTCCGCCTACCGCCCGGAGGGCGCCCGCCTCGACGCCCACGACGGTGACGCGGCCGGTGCCCGGCTCCCGCACGGCTCTCACCACCGCCATTCCGTTGACCACCGCCCAGACGGAGGTGTCGTCCGGCGACCAGGTCGGGCGCGTGATCGAATTACCGTCGACCGCCGGTTCGGCGACGTCGTCGCCGTACGCGCCGACGATCAGCTGCGTGGCGGGCTCGGGTGCGACGCCCCCGGTCTCCGCGACCGCTGCCACGAGTTCGCCGTCGCGCGAGAGCGCAATCGATTCCAGGTTGGCGGCGGAGCCGAAGAACCCGGGAACCGGGGTGACACCTGTCTCGGCCACCCCCACCAGGCCACCGCGCAGGAGCGCGTGCAGACCGATGGTGGCACTCGAGGTGGCCAGGGGGTTCATGGACGCGACATCGGCGGTCGTCCACCCGTTGGGGAACCGTTCGTCGAGTGGCTGGTGATCCGCCAGCAACACGTACGGACCCGAGATGTCGGCGTTGGCGAGCGTCCAGACCACCTGCGCGGCGAGCAGTTCCCGGTCTTCCTTGCTCATCGCCCCGATGCCCTGGAAGTCGACGCGGATGCCACCGAGCCCGACACCGACCTGCCCGGTGCGCCCGTCGGCCTTGGTGACGGCACCGACCACAGTGACGTCCTCGAGCAGGTTCCGCACGGCAGGTTCCAACGATGCCTTCGGCCCCTCGACGAGCAGGCCGATCAGCTGGGAGGCGGTCTGTTCCGGACTGCCGGTGATCCACCGCGGGTCGGGAACGACCGTCTCGCCCGCCGGTTCGACGAAGTACAGCGAACGTCGCTGATAGCTGTTGAGGAAGCGTGGCCGATCCATGATGACCCCGTCGGGCATCGCGTCGATCCGCCACTCACCGTCGGTCCGCACGAGCGTGAACTTCGCTTCGAATTCGCCGCCGGCCGCCCGGTAGACACCGCCTTCTTCCAGGTAGCCGACGATGTTCGCGCGGACGACGTACGTCGCCCGGTCACTGTTGCGGTTCTCGACGAGAACGTCGACCTTGTCCACGATCGTCGCACTCGCCGCGTCGTCCCAGCGTCCGGACATCTCCGGGGTGAGGAATTGCCGGGCCGCGACGTGCCGGTTCGTGGGTTCGGTGCTGGCCTGCAGGAAATCGCGGAGCAACAGATCCGGTTCGCGGCCGGGGACGGGTGCGCTGACCTCGGTGGTCGCGGGTGCGGGATCGATGGTGCCGATGGCCTGCGGAGACGACGAGTCGGGCAGGGTCGCGCACCCGGAGACGACCAGCGCCGCCACGCACATCACCACGGTGAGCGCGGTACGGATCCGTGCGGCGCGGGTCATGTCGGCGCTCCTTCCGAGGGTGACGGCGTCGAGTTGTCCACCCCACCGGCACCGTCGGCCGAGACCTCCGCGGAGGAACCACCGGCCGGTTCGTGTCCGGGAGACTGCGGCGGTTTGCCCTGCACCGCGTGGACGGCGCCCGGCACCAGGGGGACGGGGCTGCGTCCGACCTTCCGGCCGCGTTCGCGCGGCAACGTCAGCCGGAAGCTCGCGCCCCGGCCCGGTTCGCCCCACGCCTCGAGTTTTCCGTTGTGCAGGTTGGCGTCTTCGACGCTGATCGCGAGGCCGAGACCGGTACCACCGGAACGGCGCACCCGCGACGGGTCGGATCGCCAGAAGCGGTTGAACACCAGCTTCTCCTCACCCGGACGCAGGCCGATGCCCTGGTCGCGGACGACGAACGCCACCGCGTTGTCGTCGGCCCGCAGGCGGAGCAGAATCGGTTTTCCTTCACCGTGGTCGATCGCGTTGGCGAGAAGATTCCGCAGGATCCGTTCGACTCGACGTGGATCGACGTCGGCCTCGACGGGTTCGGAAGGCATGTCGACGATCAACTCCGTCGACGTTTCGCGGGCGAGGTGGCGCACCGTGGACACCGCGGCCCGGGCGCACATGCGGACGTCGAGCCGTTCGGAGGCGAGCTCGGCGACACCCGCGTCGTGGCGGCTGATCTCGAGGAGGTCGCCCAGCAAGCCCTCGAACCGGTCGAGTTCGGCGACGAGGAGTTCGGACGCGCGTTTGAGCGAGGGATCCAGCTCGTCGCTGCCGTCGTGGATCAGATCGGCGGCCATCCGCACCGTGGTGAGCGGGGTACGAAGCTCGTGGCTCACATCGGACGTGAACCGCTTCTGCAGGTTGCCGTACTCCTCGATCTGGGTGATCTGCCGCGACAGGCTCTCGGCCATCTCGTTGAACGACATGGCGAGTCGCGCCATGTCGTCCTCGCCCCGCACCGGCATGCGTTCCTTGAGGCGGCCGTCGGCGAACCGCACCGCGATGCGGGAGGCGGAGCGGATGGGCAGCACCACCTGGCGGGCGACGATCATCGAGATCGCGGCGAGCAGCACGAGCAGGACACCCGCGCCGACCACCAGCGTGCCCCGAACGAGCGCGAGGGTGCGTTCCTCACCGCCGAGGGGGAACACCAGATACAGCTCGAGCGTCGAGATGGCCGAGTCGGTGGGGCTGCCGATGATCAGTACCGGGCCGGTATAGCCGTTGGGGTTCGAGACTGTGGCGAATTGGTATGCGACCTGCCCGTTCTGGACGAAGGCGCGCAGATTCTGCGGGATCTGCTCGGCCGGCCCGCTCGCGGTGGGCGCGCGCGGACCGTCGCCCGGAACGATGAGAACCGGGTCGAACGTGCCGGCGACGCCGGTGTCCTGACCGCCGTCGCTACCGCGGCTGGTCAGGGTCGCGGCGGCGCCGTCGAGCCGGACCGCCAGCGAGCCGGAGTCGTCGGCTCCGGCGAGCTGTCCTTCGACCAGCGCGCGGGAGCGGTCCATCTCCTCGGTCGCGGCGTCGATCTTGACTTCCAGAAGCCGGTCGGTGATCTGGCTGATGAGCACCACGCCGAGCACGAGCATCACGATCAGCGACAGCGTGAGGGTCGAGACGACCACACGTAGCTGGAGCGATCGTCGCCAGGTGTGCGCGAGCCTGCTGCTCATGGCCCGCGACCACCTTACGAGCGGCAGCGTTCTCCGTGCGATCCGCCGCCGCAGAGGTTGACCACGGATCACGGCGGTCCGGCCTTGTAGCCGACCCCCCGCACCGTGAGCACCGCTTCCGGGTTCTCGGGATCCTTCTCGACCTTCGCCCGCAGGCGCTGGACGTGAACGTTCACCAGACGGGTGTCGGCTGCGTGCCGGTAACCCCAGACCTGTTCCAGGAGCACCTCACGGGTGAACACCTGACGCGGCTTGCGCGCGAGCGCCACCAGCAGGTCGAACTCCAGCGGGGTGAGCGAGATCAGTTCGTCGCCGCGGGTGACCTTGTGTGCCGGAACATCGATGGTGATATCGCCGATGGAGAGTACTTCGGCGGGTTCCTGCTCGGTGCGGCGCAACCGGGCGCGCACGCGCGCCACCAGTTCCTTCGGCTTGAAGGGCTTGACCATGTAGTCGTCGGCGCCCGACTCGAGTCCGAGAACCACATCGACGGTGTCGGACTTGGCAGTGAGCATCACGATGGGCACGCCGGAATCGGCGCGGAGCACGCGGCAGACGTCGATGCCGTTCATGCCCGGAAGCATGAGATCGAGCAGGACGAGGTCCGGGCGGATTTCGCGCACGGCACCGAGCGCCTGCGTCCCGTCGCCCACCACGAACGGCTCGAATCCTTCGCCGCGCAGCACGATTGTGAGCATTTCGGCGAGTGCTGCATCGTCGTCGACTACCAGAATCCTCGGCTTCATAAGCTCTATCGTGTCACCCCTTCACCTTCGTGAAGCAGATTTGAGATGCGAACGGCGAGTTGTTGCGTATCGGTCTCGGCGCCCGCCACGATCCACCGTGACATCCAGTGCCGCTGCGCCAAGCCGTCGTACACCTCTCCGGTCCGGTACTGGAGGTCGCCGTCGCGTTCGTACGCGTCGCGTTCCCGCGCGGCGTCCGACTCCGCGCGACTCCTGGCCCGTTCTGCGGCGAGCGCGACAGGGACACGCAGCAGCACTTGCAGATCGGGCACGGGAAGCGCGAAGCGTTCGTATTCGAGGTTCCGGATCCACTCGACCGACGGCCCTGCGGCATCCTCGTGGCGCCGGGCCGCGGTGTACGCCGCGTTGGACGCGACATAGCGGTCGAGAAGCACGATGTCGTTGGCAGCGAGGAGTTTCCGCAGTTCGTCGGCGGCGTCGCGCCGATCGAGTGCCCACAGCAACGCCATCGCTTCGACACTCGACGCGGTGTCGCCGTGCTGTCCCCGCAGCGCCTCGGCGCCCAGATCGGCGTGGATCGATCGGCCGTAGCGGGGAAACGCCAGTGTGGCCACGCGCGCCCCCGCGGCGCGCCACGCCTCGACGAGGCCGGCGGACAATGTCCGCTTTCCGGCCCCGTCGAGACCTTCGACGACAATCAGACCACCCATAACGCTGCGCTTCTCGCCGCCGATCTCGGAATCAGTAGCGGTAGTGCTCGGGCTTGTACGGGCCCTCGACGTCCACGCCGATGTACTCGGCCTGCTCCTTGGTCAGCTTCGTCAGCTTGCCGCCGAGCGCCTCGACGTGGATCTTGGCGACCTTCTCGTCGAGGTGCTTGGGCAGGCGGTAGACCTCGTTGTCGTACTCGTCCGGCTTCGTCCACAGTTCGATCTGCGCGATGACCTGGTTCGCGAACGAGTTGCTCATCACGAACGACGGGTGACCGGTCGCATTGCCGAGATTGAGCAGACGTCCCTCGGACAGCACGATGATCGAATGTCCGTCGGCGAAGGTGAACTCGTCGACCTGCGGCTTGATGTTGATCCGCGTGACGTCGGCGGACCGCTCGAGGCCGGCCATGTCGATCTCGTTGTCGAAGTGACCGATGTTGCCGAGGATCGCCTGGTGCTTCATCGCCTTCATGTGCTCGAAGGTGATGATGTCCTTGTTGCCCGTCGAGGTGATGACGATGTCGGCCTGGCCGATGAAGTCTTCGACCGTCACGACGTCGTAGCCGTCCATGAGGGCCTGCAGCGCGTTGATCGGATCGATCTCGGTGATCGACACACGTGCGCCCTGGCCGCGCAGCGCCTCGGCGCAGCCCTTGCCCACGTCGCCGTAACCGCACACCAGCGCGGTCTTGCCGCCGATGAGCACGTCGGTGCCGCGGTTGATGCCGTCGAGCAGCGAGTGCCGGGTGCCGTACTTGTTGTCGAACTTGCTCTTGGTGACCGAGTCGTTGACGTTGATCGCCGGGAACGTCAGTTCGCCGGCGGCCGCGAGCTGGTAGAGGCGCAGCACACCGGTGGTGGTCTCCTCGGTGACGCCCTGCACCGACGCGGCGATCGCCGACCACTTGCCGGCGTCGGCCTCGAGCGAGTTGCGCAGCAACTGCAGGAACACCTTGTACTCGGCGGAATCGTGCTCTTCGTCGACGGGCGGGACCACGCCGGCCTTCTCGAACTGCGCGCCCTTGAGCACGAGCATCGTGGCGTCGCCACCGTCGTCGAGAATCATGTTGGCGGGTTCACCGGGCCAGGTGAGCATCTGCTCGGCCGCCCACCAGTACTCCTCGAGGGACTCGCCCTTCCATGCGAACACCGGCACACCCTTGGGTTCTTCGGGCGTGCCGTGCGGGCCCACGACGATCGCGGCCGCAGCGTGGTCCTGGGTGGAGAAGATGTTGCACGAGGCCCATCGGACCTGTGCGCCCAGCGACACGAGGGTCTCGATCAGTACCGCGGTCTGCACGGTCATATGCAGCGAGCCCGAGATCCGTGCGCCCTTCAGCGGCTGCACCTCGGCGTATTCGCGACGCAGCGACATCAGTCCCGGCATCTCGTGTTCGGCCAGGCGGATCTCCTTGCGCCCGAATTCGGCGAGGGACAGATCGGCGACCTTGAAATCGAGACCGTTGATCCGGTCGGCGACGAGCGTGGTGTCAGACACGTGCAAATGCCTCTTCCTGTCGGCAGACAATTCTTCGAACAAAGCAGTTGCAACCAGGCTATACAACCTGCGGCGTCACGGTACGGCCGGTACGAACGGGCGGGTCGCGGTCAGCCGGGCACCGCGGCCTTCTCCACGAAGGGAACGAGCAGGTCGGCGAGGTCGGCGGCGACGTCGTTGCCCGAGACCGGCGGCATCGAGATGAAGCTCAGCGCGACCCGCACGATCGCGCGGGCCAGGATGCCGGCGTCGGTGCCGGACGCCGACACCCAGCTGTGCTCGAAGGTGTCGGCGAGCCGGACCGAGCCCCGCTCGAGGATCGGCGCGACATCGGTGGTGATCAGGCGCAGCAGATCGGGTTTGGCCTCGCCGTGGAGCAGCGACCGCACCAGCGGATCGGCCGCCGACGCCGTGAAGAACGACGTGAATCCTCCGACGAGGGCCGCACGCGCGTCGCCGACGTGCGCGTATACCGAGTCGGCCACGGCGTCGACGAATTCGTCGACCAGGCGCAGCGCGTAGCCCTGGGCAAGCCCCTGCCGCGACGAGAACTCCTTGTACAACGTCTGCCGGCTGATTCCCGCGGCGCGCGCGACGTCGCTCATGGTGACGGCCGACCAGTCGCGCTCGAGGAGCAGGTCCCGCATCGCGTCGAGAATCGTCGAGCGCAGGAGCACCCGGCTCGCCTCGTGGAACAGCACCCGCGCGGACGACGCACCGGCGGTGTCACCCGGCGAGGTGGTCACACCGTTGCCGTTCGGCGACACACCCCTGCCGTCGCTGCCGCCGCTACCCGGTTGCGCACTCGCCATGGCCGTGACGCTCTCACGGCTCCGCGTGCGCGTCAAAGCCGAACGAGATGTCCTGTCGACGGCTGTTCACCGCCGGACGATCTCGATCATCTCGAAGTCGGCCTTGGCCGCACCGCAGTCCGGGCACGACCAGTCGTCGTCGATGTCCTCCCAGCGCGTCCCCGGCTCGATCCCCTCGTCGGGCCAGCCGAGCTTCTCGTCGTACTCGAAGCCGCAGACCAGGCAGCGGAACAGCCGGAATTCGGTGCTCATCGCGCATACTCCTCGAAATCGATCTTCTCCCGGACCCCGCAGTCGGGGCAGCACCAGTCGTCGGGAAGGGCATCCCATGCGGTGCCGGCGGGAAATCCTTCGCGCGGGGCACCGAGCGCTTCGTCGTAGACGAAGTCGCACACCGGGCAGCGGTACGCAGTCATCCGAGGATCAGTTCCCTTCCTGTGCAGCGGCGCCGTAGCGGGCGAGGATCGCTTCGCGCTTGCTCGGCTGGATGTTGACCCGCGTGATGTCACCGTCGTAGTGATCGAGCACCCGGGGGTCCATGACCTTGCGCCACAGCGGCGGAATGTAGGCGAGCCCGATCATCGTGGCGTACCCGGCGGGCAGATTCGGCGACATCTCCATGCTCCGCAGCGTCTGGTAGCGGCGGGTGGGGTTGGCGTGATGGTCGCTGTGCCGCTGCAGGTGGTAGAGGAAGATGTTGGTCACGAGGTGATCGCTGTTCCAGCTGTGGGCGGGACTGCACCGTTCGTACCGGCCGTTGGCGGTGCGCTGCCGGAGCAGACCGTAGTGCTCGAGGTAGTTGACCGCTTCGAGCAGCGCGAAGCCGAAGACCGCCTGGATCACCAGATAGGGCGCGATCCCGATCCCGAAGACTGCGATGAGGCCGCCGAAGAGCACAGCCGAGAGTGCCCACGCGCTGAGCACGTCGTTGCGCAGGCTCCACACGGGCTTGCCGAGCCGCTCGAGGCGGGCCCGCTCGAGCCGCCACGCGGAGCGCACGCTGCCGACGACCGTGCGCGGCAGGAACGCCCAGAAGCTCTCGCCGAAGCGAGCGGATGCCGGGTCCTCCGGTGTCGCGACGCGGACGTGGTGTCCCCTGTTGTGCTCGATGTAGAAGTGGCCGTAGAACGATTGTGCGAGGGCGATCCTGGACAGTCGCCGTTCCAGCTCGACCTTCTTGTGGCCCAGTTCGTGCGCGGTGTTGATACCGATACCGGCGACGACACCGACGGAGAGCGCCAGGCCGATCTTCGACGCGATACCGAGGCCGCCGTCGATGCCGAGCCACGACAGGTTGTCGGCCGACCAGAGGTAGCAGGCGAACACGAGGCTGGCGAACTGGAACGGCAGGTAGATGTACGTGCAGTACCGGTAGTAGCGGTCGTTCTCGAGCGCTTCGACGAGTTCGTCCGGCGGGTTCTCACCGTCGGGCCCGACGAACAGGTCGAGCGTCGGGACCATCACGTAGACGAGCAGCGGCCCGATCCACCACAGCGCCGGGGTCACCGCCTGCCAGCCCAGTGCGTTTCCGGCCCAGATGAGCGCGGTGGCAAGGAAGAGCGCGGTGGGCGGGACGAGGCCGAGCAGCCACAGTTTCTTCTTGCGGTCACGCCATTGCACATCCGGCATGTCCAGCGGGCTCGCCGCCGAGTCCGTACTCATGTCTGTCTCCTCGTCACCCGTGTGGGTCACCCGGCCGGACATCCCGACGTCGTGACACACATCACTGTGATCTGGACTATAGGACGGATCGCGTCCGAGGTCTAGACATTCTTGAGGATTTGTAAACTGCCACACGCGCAGCGGGGCGGCAGAGGAGCCCCGTACAGGGAATGCCCGTCACCGCACGGTGACGGATCGACGGTCGTACCGGAAGAACCGTCAGTCGCGAGACAGTGCCGGGAGTTCACCGAGGCGCGCACGGAACACCTGTGCGCCGTCCGCGCGGCCCCGCACGACCGTCTCCGGGTCGGAATGCGACAGCCACACCGAATCACCCGAGTCCAGGTCCACGGTCGTTCCGGCGCACTCGACGCTCACCGCACCATGGGTGCACAGGAGGATCTGCGGGCCGCCGGGAGCGATCACGACTTCGTCGCCCGGTCCGGGTTCGACGCGAGAGAGCGCGAACTCCGGTGCCGGGGTCCGGTACCGCCACTCGAACGGTCCGATCTGCTCGGCATCGAGAATCGGCACCGCTGCAGAACCGAAATCGAGCACCCGCAGCAGTTCCGGCACGTCCACGTGCTTGGGCGTCAGACCGCCGCGCAGGACGTTGTCCGAGTTCGCCATGATCTCGACGCCCATGCCGTGCAGGTAGGCGTGCAGATTGCCGGCTGCCAGGTAGAGCCCCTCACCGGGCTCGAGGGTGATGCGGTTGAGCAACAGCGACGCCAGGACCCCGGCGTCGCCGGGATAGAACTCGGCGAGTTGCAGCGTGGTCCGTACTTCCTCGACAAACTCCCGCCCGTTCTCCGTTCCCGTGAGGTAGCCGACGCACCCGTCGAGCACACGAGGCAGCAAGGCCAGCAGCGCAGTGGGAGGCAGAGTGATCCACGTGGTGAACAGCGCCCGTAAGCCGTCGGAATCCGGTTGCCCGGCAAGCAGCCCCAGATACGGTTCGAGTTCGGGCACGTGCAGGGCCTCGAGCAGCGCAACGGTGCGATGCGCATCACGGAATCCGGCGAGCGCCTCGAACCGCGTCAACGCGACCACCAGTTCGGGTTTGTGGCTGGCGTCCTTGTAGTTGCGGATGGGCGAATCGATCGGCAATCCCAGTGCGTCCTCGCGGGCAAAACCCTCGGCCGCCTGCCGCGCACTCGGATGCGCCTGCAACGACAACGGTTCCTCCGCTGCGAGAAGCTTGAGCAAGAACGGCAGCCGCGTCCCGAACCGCTCGACAGTGTGCGGACCGAGATGCCCGTGCGGGTCGGCATCGAGGACCTCGAGCAGCGAAAGCTTCTCGTCGGTGGGAAGAATCACCCGCGCCGGGTCCGCGGGATGCGCCCCGAGCCACAGTTCGGCTTCCGGGTGGTCGGACGGCACCTTGCGGCCGCACAGCGTCGCGATCGCGGTGCGCGAGCCCCATGCGTACGACCGCACCGCCCCCTCGAGTGAGTGCACTATCGTCCCCCGGCCAGTCTCAGATAGGCCGCCGCCATGTCGATTCGCACCATCAATACCGCAATCTGCTCGAGCACGGGAGGGACCGTGTCGGATTCGAATTCCCCTACCACCGATACCAGCTCGGCGTCGGGGAGCGCAGCACCGCGGCGCTGCGCCGCGAGCCGGTCGGAATCCGTACTGAACACGAAGACGCGTGCCGGCGCGAGCGGGGCCGGACCGTCCAGTTCTTCGTCGTGGAACAAGGGGTCGTAACGCTCGCCGGCGGCCGTGAGGACCTCGATCAGTCGCTCACGAGCGGTCAGGACATCGGGCAGCGCCGCAGCGGACGCGACGACACCCGCGCCCTGGAGCAGCGACTCCGACGCGTGTCGTGCCAGCGCGACAGTCACCGGACGGTCCCCCGCGACGATGACCCGCCGCGACTGCATGCGTACCGCGAGGGATTTCGCCGGATTGTGGAACACCTCGTTCGAGGGGTGATCGCGGAGCGCCTCCTGATCGACCGCGTCCGCGAGCCGGGCGAGATCCACCCGGAGGGCGTCCCCCCGCAGCACGTCGCGCATGACCGCGAGGACGGCGTAGAACACGGCGACGTGCCGTGCCAGCGCGTAGCGAGCCGGCACCTGCACGCGCGGAGCCAGGAGCACCGCCCGTCCGGCTGCGACAGCCCGCACGGGGCCTTCGTCGGGGGCGTCGACGATCACTTCGGCGCTGCGCCTCAGGGCCGCATCGATCGATCGTGCGAGTTGCGGATCGCCGGGATCGTTTCCGGCCACCACCACGACGTCCAGCGCACCCACCCACGGCGGTGTCTCCGGGGCGTACACCAACGGGGCAGCGGCGTGCTCGGCGAACAACGACACGACCAGTTCGGCGGCGCGGCTCGACCGTGCGTCGGTGCCGACGAAGACCACGCTGCGCGGTCGCACATCGGCGAGGCCGTCCAGAAGCCGTTCGTCGACGGCGGTGGCGACCGCACGGATCTGCGCTCCGCCGAGAGCGGCGCTGCGCAGGACGCCGTCGACGTCTGCTGCGATCACTCCGTCCACGTCGTCGAAGTCGAACAGCGGCAAGGGTGCCGTCACGACCGCGTCACCTTCCTTCCGCCCGCCCTGGGGCCCCCACCCCGACGCCGAGCACCTCGATTATTCCCCGCGCGACTACCTACGTCACGCGCGCACAACAGCAAGAATCTCCTCGACCAGGGCATCGACCTCGTCCTGGGTCCGCGCCTCCACGTTGAGCCTGAGCAGCGGTTCGGTGTTCGAGGCGCGCAGATTGAACCACGCATGATCCGGAAGGTCCACGGTGACGCCGTCGAGGCGGTCGACGGACGTGGCGCGGTCGGAGAACGCGGCGATGACGGCCTCGGTGCGGTCGGCCGCATCGGCGACCGTGGAATTGATCTCGCCCGATGCCGCGTACCGGTCGTAGGACGACATGAGGTCGGACAGCGTGCCGTCGTGCGCTGCCAGAGCCGCGAGGACGTGCAGCGCTGCGAGCATGCCGGAGTCGGCGCCCCAGAAGTCGCGGAAGTAGTAGTGCGCGGAGTGCTCGCCGCCGAACACGGCGCCGGTCTCGGCCATCTGCTGCTTGATGAACGAGTGCCCCACCCGGGTGCGTAGCGGAACGCCGCCCTGCTCCAGGACGAGTTCGGGCACGACGCGGGAGGTGATCAGGTTGTGGATGATCGTCGCTCCCGGCTCCTTCGCGAGTTCCCGGTCTGCGACGAGGGCGGTGACCGCCGACGGGGTGACGGGTTCGCCGCGCTCGTCGACGACGAAGCACCGGTCCGCGTCGCCGTCGAAGGCAAGGCCCACGTCGGCGCCGGACTCCACGACGAGCCGCTGCAGGTCCACGAGATTGGCGGGATCGAGGGGGTTGGCCTCGTGGTTGGGGAACGTGCCGTCGAGTTCGAAGTACAGCGGCACCAGATCGATGGGCAGCGGACCGAAGACCGCGGGCACCGTGTGCCCGCCCATTCCGTTGCCCGCGTCGGCCGCAACCTTGAGCGGCCGCATCTGCGACAGATCCACCAGCCCGCGGAGGAACGACGCGTAGTCGGCGAGCACGTCGCGCTCGCTCACGACACCGGGCGTTCCGTCGTACTCGGGGACGCCGTCGACGAGTTCGGCGGAGATGATCGCGAGTCCCGTCTCCTGCCCGACCGGCTTCGCGCCCGCGCGGCACAGCTTGATGCCGTTGTAGGCCGCCGGATTGTGGCTCGCGGTGAACATCGCACCGGGCGCGTCGAGCAACCCGGATGCGAAATACAACTGGTCGGTGGAGGCCAGCCCGATCAGCACGACGTCGAGGCCCTGCGCGGTGACCCCGTCGGCGAATGCCTGCGACAGCTTCGGCGACGACTCACGCATGTCGTGCCCGACGACCACACGGTCGGAGGCGCCTTCACTCCGGATCAGACGCGCGAACGAGGCTCCGACCTCGCGGACGAAGTCCTCGTCGATCTGCTCCCCCACGACACCTCGGACGTCGTACGCCTTGATCACGGCTGACACCGACTCGGCAGATCTCGCCACTTGTTCCGCTCCTGCTACTCGACTCGAGCCGCGCCATCCTTCGTGACACGGCCCGTGGTCAGCCTAGTGCGAAGCCGTCAGGACGTGGGGTCGGGAAGGACCCGCAGATGACCGCGGCGTCCTGTACGCCCCGCGGGAGCGACTGCGACGCGCGGCGAACTCTCCGGTTGCGCAGCGTCGGTTTCACCACGGACACGCTCACCGAGTCCGGCTTCCCGCACGGCCTCGGCCAGCGCTGTCAGGTCGTCCTCGTCCGGCGTACCCGACGAGAAAGCACCCTCGTACCGCACCAGTTCCCACCCCTTGGGGGCGGTGATTCGCGAACCGTGCGTTTCGCACAGGTCCCACGAGTGAGGTTCGGCAACGGTGGCCAGTGGACCGACGACAGCGGTGGAATCCGAGTACACGTAGGTCAGCGTCGCAACAGCTGGGTTCTTGCACCCAGGCCGGCAGCATCGACGCAGTGTTCTCACGGGAGGGAGCGTAGCGCGCCGGAGCCCCCGGGACTATTCGGACACACCGTTTCGAGCCCACGGATTTTTCGTGTCGTAGTGTCCACTACATGGCCCGTGCACGTCGTTCCCGCCCGCTCTCGTCCCGATCCGTGACGCGGCGCGGCCGGGGAATTCGGGGGCCGGTGTTTCCGCACGAACTCCCCGTGTGGAAGTCGAGAGCCGAGAAGTTCGACCTTCTGGTGCTGACGGCGTTCGCCCCCATCGACTCGCGCTGGCACGCGCGCCTCACCAAACTCGACATCGCAGTCGACGAAGTGCCCAAGATCCGTGCTCGCGATCCCGATACGGTCAACTGGCCGGACGAGGTGGTTGCGGACGGACCGGTCCCGCTGTCGCGTCTCGTGCCCGCCGGCATCGATCGCCGAGGTGCCGCCACCCGCGCTCGCATCGTGCTCTTCCGCCGGCCGCTCGAACTCCGCGCGAAAGACCCGGAGGATCTTGCCGATCTGGTCCACGACGTGCTGGTGCACCAGGTCGCCACCTATCTCGGCATCGAACCGGAGGTCGTCGACCCCGGACTCGGAGGATTCGACGAGGAGGAGTGACCTCGGTTCCACCCCGTCGGCGCCGACGAACACGACGGCGACTCGGGAAGACCGACGCAGACAGACGAAAGCCGGGTTGCTCGACCCCCGTCGATCAACCCGGCCTTCGCCACGCGGCTTCCCTGGAATACCGGACCCGGGCCCGAACTCCCCGTACCGGACCCTGCGTCCCGTCAGATGATGCCGCGCTTGAGGCGCCGCCGTTCCCTTTCCGACAGTCCACCCCAGATACCGAACCGCTCGTCGTGAGCGAGGGCGTACTCGAGGCATTCGCCCCGAACTTCACACCCCAGGCAGATGCGCTTGGCCTCCCGTGTGGAACCACCCTTCTCGGGGAAGAATGCTTCCGGGTCGGTCTGCGCACAGAGTGCGCGCTCCTGCCACTGTTCGTCGCCCTCCATGAGGTCGTCGAATCCCGAAACGAGATTCAGGATCGGTGCCCCACTATCCGGCTCGTCACAGACACTCTCGACTGCAGTTCCGATCCGAACGATCTCGAATCCCTCGCGCTCGTCGGCCATAGGTCGCCTCCTCAACTGCAGCGCCGATCTTTGGACCGGGGATCTCCCCCGCGGCCACCCCTCGAACCTTCGTTCGAAAGCGGGTCCCCGCAATCGATCTCGATCCGAAAACTCGGAATGACACGTATGTGATTAGACACGTCGGGCGTGTCGCGGTCAAGCTGTGGGATAACCGTCGCTTACTATCGACGACTTTGCCACTTCCGGTTTCGGACGTCGCTGAACCGGGTACGGCGCGCACCGCCTAGGCTTGCCCCGTGAATGTGACTGTATTGGTCGGGGGTGTCGGTGGGGCGCGTTTTCTCACAGGTCTGCGCCAACTTCTCGGCATCTCGCCCGGCGCCGACACGAATCCGGACGCACCCCACCGGATCACCGCCATCGTCAACGTCGGTGACGACGTGTGGATGCACGGGCTGAGGATCTGCCCCGATCTCGACACCTGCATGTACACCCTCGGCGGCGGAATCGACGAGGAGCGCGGCTGGGGCCGTGTGGACGAAACCTGGAACGCGAAGGAAGAACTCGCCGCGTACGGTGCCGTTCCCGACTGGTTCGGTCTCGGCGACCGCGACATCGCGACCCACCTCATCCGCACCCAGATGCTGCGCACCGGATACCCGCTCTCGGCGGTCACCGAGGCACTGTGCGCCCGGTGGAAGCCCGGCGTCACCCTTCTGCCGGTGTCCGACGACCGCAGCGAAACCCACGTGGTCATCACCGATCCCGCCGACGGCCTCCAGCGCGCGATCCACTTCGAAGAGTGGTGGGTCCGCCACCGCGCTCGGGTCCCGACGCACAGTTTCGCGCATATCGGCGCCGACGAGGCGAAGCCCGCCCCCGGAGTCCTCGACGCCATCGAGAACGCCGACGCGGTAGTGCTGGCACCGTCCAACCCCGTGGTGAGCATCGGTGCGATCCTCGCGATCCCGGGTGTGCGCGGCGCGCTGCGCACGACGAACGCGAAAGTCGTCGGCCTCTCCCCCGTCGTCGGCGGCAAACCGCTGCGCGGCATGGCCGACGCGTGCCTCGACGTCATCGGCGTCGACACCACGGCCGAAGCGGTCGGCCGCTACTACGGCGGCCGCAACGGTACGGGCATCCTCGACGGCTGGCTCGTGCACGACACGGACAGCGCCGACGTTCCGGGCGTGGAGGTCCGCTCCGTCCCCCTGCTCATGACCGACCCCGACGCGACCGCCGATATGGCCCGCGCCGCTCTGGAACTCGCTGGAGTAACCCTGTGATGTCCCCCGACGCCGCGCCCCACGCCTCGGTGCGTGACCACGCCCCCGGCGGGCCCCTCGAAATCCTGCCCGTGCCCGGGCTCCCCGAATTCCGCCCCGGCGACGACCTCGCCGCCGCGATCGCCGCCGCGGCGCCCTGGCTGACGACCGGCGACGTCGTCGTCGTCACGAGCAAGGTGATCTCCAAGGTCGAAGGCCGGATCGTCTCCGCGCCCACCGATCCCGACGCCCGCGATGCCCTGCGGCGCCGCCTGGTCGACCAGGAGGCAGTACGTGTGCTCGCCCGCAAGGGCCGGACCCTCATCACCGAGAACCGGCTGGGCATCGTGCAGGCCGCGTCGGGGATCGACGGCTCCAACGTCGACGGCGCCGAACTCGCGCTCCTGCCCGAAGATCCCGACGCGAGCGCGGCCGCGCTGCGCGACCGTCTCTCCGCGTTGCTCGGCGTCACCGTCGCGGTCGTTGTCACCGACACCATGGGCCGCGCCTGGCGCAACGGCCAGACCGACGCCGCGATCGGTTCCGCCGGTCTGCCGGTACTGCACGAATACGCCGGCTCGCGCGACGCCCAGGGCAACGAACTGCTCGTGACGGCGGTGGCCGTCGCCGACGAGATCGCCGCGGCAGGCGATCTCGTCAAGGGCAAGCTCGGCGGCGTGCCCGTCGCGGTGGTCCGCGGACTCGATCTGCCCGACGACGGATCCGACGCACGCGCACTCATCCGCAGCGGCGACGAGGACCTGTTCTGGCTCGGCACCGCCGAAGCCCTCGAACGCGGACGCCGCGAAGCATTGCTGTTGCGTCGCTCGGTGCGCGAATTCGCCTCGGAACCTGTCGATCCCGAGGATCTTCGCGAAGCCGTCGCGGACGCGCTCACCGCACCCGCGCCTCACCACACTCGCCCGGTGCGATTCGTCTGGGTACGCACCGAGCAGGTCCGGCAACGCCTGCTCGACAGCATGCGTGAGCAGTGGGCCGCCGACCTCGAACGCGACGGTCTCGATCCGGTCGCGATCGAGCGCCGGCTCTCGCGGGGCTCGATCCTCTACGACGCCCCCGAAATCGTCGTCCCCTTCTGGGTTCCGGACGGCGCCCACCACTATCCCGACGCGGAACGCACCGCCGCCGAGGCGACGATGTTCACCGTCGCTGCGGGCGCCGCGGTGCAGGGCCTTCTCGTCGCCCTCGCGACCCGCGGGCTCGGCAGTTGCTGGATCGGTTCGACGATCTTCGCGCCCCAGGTCGTCCGCGACGAACTCGGGCTGCCGGCCGATTGGTCACCGCTCGGGGCTGTCGCCGTGGGATATCCCCTCGACGACCCGTCGCCCCGGGAGCCCGCCGATCCCGGACCCGCCTTCGTGGAGCTGTAGCGATGTCGTCACGTTCCCTGCACTGGTCCGCGGTCGATCGCCTCACCGCGTGGCATCCCGACTCCGCCGACGCGGATTCGTTGCGGCACACGATGCTCGCGTTTCTCGACTCCGCACCGGACGGATGCCTGCGTGCGCACGTGCCCGGGCACATCACCGCGTCGTCGCTGGTAATCGACGCCGACCACCGGAACGTGCTCCTCACACTGCATCCGCGGGTGGGCCGGTGGATCCAGCTCGGGGGGCACTGCGAGGAGTCCGACGAGACCGTGGTCGACGCAGCGCTGCGGGAAGCCACCGAGGAATCCGGGATCGCAGGTCTGACGATCGACCCCGAACTGCTCTCGGCGCACACGCATCCGATCACGTGCTCGCTCGGCGTTCCCACCCGCCACCTGGACCTGCGGTTCCTGGTGACGGCACCCGCCGGCGCCGAACCGGTACGCAGCCACGAGTCGACCGATCTGCGGTGGTGGCCCGTCGACGCACTTCCGCCCGGCGCCGAGCGCGACACGATCGACCACCTCGTGCGGCTCGCGTCCGCGCGACGCTGACGAACTCGCGGGTCAGACCCCGATCGGGGTGAGCGACGGGTACTTCGGCGTCACTCCGTCACCGGAAGAGAGCCCGCGCAGCCGGCGCCCCACCCAGGGGAACAGGAATTCTCGCATCCACCGGCGATCGTCGGCGCGCTGCGCCGTCGGCGTCAGAGGCACCGGCGCGTCGAGCCGGACGAGCGGCAGGCTGTGGGAGACGCCGAGGATATCGAGTACCCGGAGCGCCATGTTGTGATGGCCCGCCGGTGACAGATGCAACCGGTCGGGGTCCCACATCCGGAGATCGCGGTATTCGGAGAAGCGCCAGAAGTCGACGATGGTCGCGTCGTGCCGGTCGGCGATCTCCCGGATCAGTTCGTTGTACACGGCCCAGCGTCCGCGCAGCGCGCCGAACACCGGCGCCCAGCTGCCGTCGTACGCGGTCCACATCAGCACCCGGGCGCCGGTGGCGGCCAGTCGGCCGATCGCTTCGTCGTAATCGGCGGCGAGATCGTCGAAGTGGACCTTGGGCCGCATCAGATTGTTGCCACCGGCGTAGATGGTGACCAGATCGGGCTTCATCGCCACCGCGATGTCGACCTGCTCGTCGATGATCGGACGCAGCAACCGCCCCCGGATCGCGAGATTGGCGTAGGCGAAGTCGTCGCTCGCGAGCGCAAGCTGCTCCGCAACGAGATCGGCCCAGCCGCGTAACCCGTTGGGCCGGGACGCATCCGGGTCGCCTACACCCTCGGTGAACGAATCACCCAATGCCACATAACGTTCGAATCCCACTGAAACCTCTCACACATCCGTGCTGAACCGGATGCCCCCGTCCGGGAGCTGCACCCCCGGCCACACCCGCGCACCGCGCAACAATTCACACCGGGCTCCGATGTCGGCGCCGTCGCCGATCACGCCGTCCCGGATCAACGCCCGTGGACCCACGCGCACACCGAATCCGATGATGGTCCGCTCGATCACCGCCCCGGCCTCGATCCGGGCGCCGTCGAAGATCACCGCACCGTCGAGGCGCGCGCCGGCGCCGATCTCCGCTCCGCGCCCCACGACCGTGCCGCCGATCAGCAGCGCGCCCGGACCGACCGAGGCACTCGGGTGCACCAGCGACTCGCCGCGGGGCCCGTCCAGCGCGGGCGACGGCGCAATTCCACGGACCAGGTCGGCGGAACCGCGCACGAAGTCCTCCGGCGTCCCCATGTCGCGCCAGTAGGCGGCATCGACGTGGCCGTAGACGCGTTTGCCCTCGGTGAGCAAGGTCGGGAAGACCTCCCGCTCGACCGACACCGGCCGGCCCTCCGGGATCTGTTCGATGATCTCCCGCCGAAAGACGTAGCAGCCCGCGTTGATCTGGTCGGTCGGCGGATCCTGTGTCTTCTCGAGGAACGCCGTCACCCGTCCGTCGGCGTCTGTCGGCACGCACCCGAAGGCACGCGGATCGCCGACGCGCACCAGATGCATCGTCACGTCCGCTTCGTTGCGCACGTGGGTGTCGAGCACAGCGCCGAGATCGGTGCCTCCGAGCACGTCGCCGTTGAACACCATCACGTGGTCGCCGCGCAGCTTGGGCAGCACGTTGCGGATACCGCCTCCGGTACCGAGAGGCTCGGTTTCGGTCACGTACTCGATCTCGAGGCCGAAGTCCGAGCCGTCGGCGAAGTGCTCCTCGAAGACCTCTGCCTTGAACGACGTGCCGAGCACCACGTGCTTGATCCCCGCCTCGCGGATCCGTGCAAGAAGGTGGACCAGGAACGGCACCCCGGCGGTCGGCAGCATGGGCTTCGGTGCCGACAACGTCAGCGGTCGCAGCCGCGTGCCCTTGCCGCCCACCAGGATCACCGCATCGGTATGCGATGCTGCAGCACTGGTCATGGTCTCCCCTGTTTCGTGTCGTTGCCGGATTGAACGTCCGGCTCGGCGCTTGCCCTGGCGCGCTCACGCACCGCGGCCGCGACCGCAAGCTTCGATCGCACGAGCAGTCCGCCCCGCAGTGCCCATCTCAGCGGCGCCTGCCACCTGTGCGGATGACGGTCGGCCTGGAACCGGTACGCGCTCTCGTGGTGTGCGGGAAGCATGAGTTCGGGATGTCGCCCGGCGGCGTGGCCCTTGGCGTGGGTCACGTGCGCGGACGGAACGAACACGTTGAGCCACCCGGCGCGGCCCAGCCGGTCGCCCAGGTCGACGTCTTCCATGTACATGAAGTAGCGCGAGTCGAATCCGCCGATGGCGTCGAATGCGGATCGGCGCAGCAGCAGGCACGATCCGGACAGCCAGCCGACGGACCGTTCGCTGATCTCCTCGTTCTCCTGGCGGTACCGCTGGGTCCACGGATTCGCGGGCCACACCGTTCCGAGGAGCGCGTGCCCGGCACCGGATGCGAGGGTCGGGACCGAACGAGCGGACGGGTAGATGCTTCCGTCGGGCTCGTGGATCAGCGGGCCGAGCGAGCCGGCTCGCGGCCACCGGCCGGCCGCCTCGATCAGCGCGTCGAGCGACCCCGGTTCCCATCGCACGTCCGGGTTGGCGACCACCACGAACTCGACCGACGACTCGATCTCGGCAACGGCACGGTTGACCGCGCCGCCGTAACCGATGTTGCCGCCGGTGCGCAGGAGCTCCACGTTCGGATGCGCGACCGCAGCTGCCTCCGGCGTACCGTCGGTCGACCCGTTGTCGGCCATGATCACCCGCGTCGGGCGCTCGGTCGCTCCGGCGAGCGAAGTCAGAAAGTTCTCGAGGTGCTCGCCGGGCGAGTACGTCACCGTCACCACGGCCAGCGTCGAATCCACGCGGGCAACCATAGCGACCCTCTCGGTGTGCGGTGAAACACAGGCTGCGCACTCGCAGGTCATCTGCGCGTGTCCACCGATCCGATGGCCGCGTGCAGCGCGTCTCGCCACGGTCGCAAGGGCGTGAGACCGGCACGTGCCCACCCCCCGCCGTCGAGCACCGAATACGCCGGGCGCGGGGCGGGCCGCACGAACTCGTCGCTCCCGCACGGCTGCACCCGTACCGGATCTGCGCCGACCTCCGCGAACACGGCCTGCGCGAGGTCGAACCAGGTGGCGTCGCCGCCGTTGGTGGCATGCAGCACGCCGCCGGGCAGATCCGTCCGAGCGGCGAGCTCGAGCAGTCCGTCGGCGAGGTCGTGCGAATAGGTCGGCGATCCACGCTGGTCGTCGACGACCCGCACGGTGTCCCGCTCACGCTCGAGCCGCCGCATGGTGGCCACGAAATCCGTGCCGTCTCCCGTGTACACCCATGCGGTGCGCACGACATGCGCCGACGGCAACGTGCCCAGCACCGCGCGCTCGCCGGCCAGTTTCGTCCGTCCGTACGCGGTGCGCGGGCCGGTCGCGGCGTCCGTGCGGTACGGCTCGGTCGCGTCGCCCGCGAACACGTAATCGGTGGAAACGTGGATCAGGTGGGCACCTTTGTCCGCACAGGTCGCGGCGAGCACCCCGGGCCCCGTTCCGTTGACGGCTGCCGCGCGGGCCTCGTCGCTTTCCGCTGCGTCGACCGCGGTGTACGCGGCGCAATTGATCACCACCGCACCCGGCTCGATCGTCGCGGCGGTGGCTACCGGATCGGTGATGTCCATCTCTGTGGAACCGACGCCTCGAACGGGTATCCCGGATGCGGCAGCCCGGGCGAGGAGCGCACGGCCCAGCTGTCCGTGGGAACCGGTGACGAGGAGGGTGGACACGCTGTGAAGTCTGGCACGCCGGAGTGGTGCGTGCCCCTGGAGCACCCGCCCCAGTAGCCTTCAGGGGAAGTCCGGACACCCGACATCAGCCTGCCCAGCAGTGCTCGACACGACAGCAGTGCGCGATACAACAGCAGTGCGCGATACAACAGCAGTGCTCGACACGACAGAAGCGATCCACCCGACAGGAGGACCAGGTGCCGCCAGAGCCGCCCCGCCGCCGTACCGGCGGGCGACGCCCGACGGGCGGCCGCCGCTCTCGCGCGGCAGGAACACCGATCGCCGACGGTCCCGGGTCGGCCGCCGCCACGGGCAGACGACCGCGCCGGCCCCGCCGGAGCGACGATCCCGGTCGCCCCGCGGTCGCCGCGGCACCCCGCGTCTTCACCGGACGGCCCTTGCAGATGATCGCGGCGGTCGCCGCGGCTCTCGCACTCGTGGTCACCGGCATCGCCTGGCAGCGCATCGACTCGCTGCGGTCGTCGCTCGCATCGATCGGCGGTCTCGGCCTCGGCGGCGGGGAGGACGGTGCGGTCGACATTCTGCTGGTCGGCACCGACAGCCGCACCGATGCGCACGGCAACCCGCTGTCGCAGCGCGAACTCGACGCGTTGCGCGCCGGCGAAGAGGTCGCCAACAACACCGACACCATCATCATGATCCGGGTGCCGAACGACGGGCGTTCCGCGACCGCGCTGTCCATCCCGCGCGACACCTACGTCGATGTTCCCGGCATCGGCATGTCGAAGATCAACGCCGCCTACGGCGCAACGAAGGAAACGACACGGCTGGAACTGGTGGAGTCCGGCTCCGACGCCGCCGAGGCAGAGACCGAGTCGACGAAGGCGGGCCGGGAAGCGCTCATCGAGTCCGTGGGCGACCTGACCGGCGTCACCGTCGACCATTACGCCGAAGTCGGCTTGCTGGGCTTCGTGCTGTTGACCGACGCGGTGGGCGGTGTGGAGGTGTGCCTCAACGCTCCCGTCGACGAGCCTCTCTCCGGCGCACGGTTCGATGCCGGACAACAGACGCTCGAAGGCCCCGACGCGCTCAGCTTCGTGCGGCAACGACACGGTCTGCCCCGCGGGGATCTCGATCGGATCGTTCGCCAGCAGGTGTTCATGGCGTCGCTCGCGCAGAAGGTGCTCAGCGCCAAGACCCTGAGCAACCCGTCGAAGGTGAATCAGCTCACGGCAGCTGTGCAGCGGTCGGTCGTGCTCGACTCCGATTGGGACATCATGGATCTGGCGACCCAATTGCAAGGCCTCGCCGGAGGCGACGTGACGTTCTCGACGATCCCCGTGGAGGACATCAACGCGATGACCGACTACGGCGAATCCGTGGTGCAGGTCGACCCCGACGAGGTACGAGACTTCGTGGCGGGTCTGGTCGGACGCACCTCCGACGATCGGGCGCCCGACGACGACAGGACCACGTCCGCCACACCGGCACCGGACATCGAGCCGTCGACAGTGACCGTCGACGTCACGAACGCCGGCGACGTGGCCGGCCTCGCGTCGGTGGTCTCGGCCGAGCTCTCGTCCGAGGGGTACGTCGAGGGCGAGGTGGGCAACTACACCGGCTCGGCGGTCTCGTCGTCGACCGTGTACGGCGCCGACGAGGAGTCCGACGAGACGCGCGCGGTGGCCGCTGCGCTCGGAGGGCTCGACACGGCGACGGATCCGACGCTGCCCGAGGGAACGGTGCGAGTGGTGCTCGCCGGTGACTACAGCGGTCCCGGCACCTCGACCTTCGCCGGTTCGGAGTCGACCACCACCTCGAGTTCGTCCGGCCTGACCCCCGCGGACGGCACCGCCACACCTGCCCCGGCCGCGCCTCCGATCGACGCAGGGTCGGAGGGCCCGCGCTGCGTCAACTGACCGCACCGCCGGCCCCGCACCGCCCGCGATCGACACGCGAACCAACCACCGCCCGACGAACGAGGTAGATGTGACCACACTGACCGACACCCTGCTCGAACCGATCCTCACCACCGATCCGGCGGGTCCGCGGATCACCTGGTACGACGACGCGACCGGAGCCCGGATCGAACTGTCGGCGGTCACGCTGGCCAACTGGGCGGCGAAGACGGCGAACCTTCTGCGTGACGAGTTCGGTGTGCTGCCCGGCGCGCAGGTGGCGGTCCTGCTTCCGGCGCACTGGCAGACTGCCGCTGTGCTTCTCGGCACGTGGTGGGCGGGCGCCGAAGTCGTCCTCGAGCCTTCCGACGACGTGGAAGTGGCTCTCGTGACGCCCGATCGTCTCGCCGACGTCGAACAGGTTCCGGAGGTGGCCGCGCTCTCGCTGGACGCCTTCGGTGCGCCCGTCGCGGATCTGCCGCCCGGTGTCACCGACTACGCGACGAACGTCCGGGTGCACGGCGACCAGTTCCGCTCGGCGGGCGACGGTGGCTCGGTGCTCGACGGGCGCTCCGCCGGCGACGTACTCGCCGCCGCGCGCGACGCCGCACAGAGCGCGGGGATCACCGCCGCGGACCGGGTGCTCTCGTCACGGACCTGGGAGACGCCCGACGCGCTGATCGGCGGCCTGCTCGCCGTGCTGACGGCAGGCGCGTCGCTCGTGCAGGTCTCCCGTCCCGACCCGGCCGCCGAGGAACGGCGCGTCGTGAGCGAGAAGGTCACCGTGCGCCTGGACGGGTGATCTTCCGGTAGCCACCGTCCTCCAGCCCTGCTTCGATCTCGAACCGGTTGCGAGAACCTGGATTTCGGATCTCTTCCCACCAATACCGCACGGCGAACCCGAGACCGTATCGTGCCCACTGATCGGCGTGGACGGCCTCGTGACGCAGCAACCGCCGGGTCGGCTGGGCGCGGGTGAGAAACGCGCCGCCGACTGTCGTCCCTCCGCGCGCGAAGCCGCCCCGCATACCGGCGCACACGTAGATGCCGCACTCGTCGTCGAAGGTCACTGCGGCGCCCCACAACCTGGCCCAGAGCAATGCAGCCACGGTGGCGACACGCGCGGACGGCACACCGCGCGATGCGCGGACCGCTCGGCTCGGAACCCTGCGTTCGGGGGGCACGGTTCCGAGCCTAGCGATCCGGCGCCGCCGTCACGGACGACGGCGGCGCCGCGCAGAGACCGTCAGCCGGTCAGCGCCGCCACGGGGCTGGTCCGGCCCGCGCGGTACGCCGGGATCAGTGAGGCCACCACACCCGCGACACTTCCCGCCACGACGATTGCGACGAGCTGCGCCCACGGGACGGCGCCCGGCGTGACGTAGCCGGCGCCGATCACGGACGCGGTCCCGGCCGTGCCGAGCAGCAGGCCCAGAGCGACCCCGAGCACCGACGCGACGCCGGCGATGATCACGCCTTCCCGCACCAGCAGACTGCGCACCCCGGACCGGGACAGGCCCAGCGCGCGCAGCATCCCGGTCTCGCGACGCCGTTCGATCACGGACAGAGCCATCGTGTTTCCGACGCCGATCAGTGCGATGAGAATCGCGATCGACAGCAGACCCCCGACGACCAGCAACATCGTGTCGAGCACCTTCTCGAGCATCTGGCGGTTCGCCACCGCGCCCACCACCTCGCTGCCGGGTGAGATGTCGGCCGCCACCCGCGCGATGTCGTCCGAGACCGCGACGAGCCGGTCGTCGGTCAGACCGTCGTCCAGCCGCAACCAGACGGTGTCGGCAGTCTCGGAATCGATGGCCTGCAGGTCGGCGAGCGTGATCAGGTCGGGCGCACCGGGGCCCGCCGTCACGACCGTGAGTTCGCGCGACCCGGTGTCGCCACGCACGGTGACCGCCTCGCCCTCACGGACTCCCAGCGTCTCGGCCAGCGCCGGTTCGAGGGCGATCGTTCCCGGCTGCGGCAACCGAACGTCGTCCCGCAGTGTCTGTGCGGCAGAGTCCGGATCCACCCCGGTGACGAAGAATTCGGTCTCCCCGACCCCGACGGTCGTATTCGCGACCGCGGTTCCCGCGCGGAGACCGTCGAGTGCGGTGAACCGGTCCACGGCACCGTCGGATGCGTCCGGAACCGACATCACCGCGACGTCGACGGTAAAGTTCTCGTCGATCAAGGCGGGTGCGCCGGCCTTGAGCGTGCCGATGCCCACCACGATCGTGGAGGTCAGGGTCACGCCGATGAACAGCGCGGTCGCGGTCGACGCGGTACGACGGGGATTGCGGCGGGCATTGCCGGCGGCGAGCGCGGCCACGGGGCCACCGAACCGGGCCAGCACTTGTCCTACCGCCCCCACCAGGGCCGGCACGATCCGGCGGGACGCCAAGATGACGCCGACGAACAGCATCAGCCCACCGGGGCACGCCATCAGGACGTTGCCCACCGCCGCTCCGATCCCGAGCAGTGCCGCACCGCCGGCAATCGCCAGCAGTGCGCACACCCTGCGCACCCACGTGTCCCGCACCGGTTCCGGCTGGGTCTCGAGCGGATGCATCGCAGCCAGTGCGGACACGCGTGTCGCAGCCCTGGCCGGGCCGTTCGCGGCGATCACGGTGACCACGGTGCCCAGGAGCAGACCGAGGCCGATCGCGCCGGGGGTCACCGCGATCGAGGTGAGCGGGATCGGCACGTCCGCGGCGCGGGCGACCGCGACGACCGCGGCAGCGAGACCACATCCGGCGAGCACGCCGAAGACCGCCGAAACGAAGCCGACGATCACGGATTCGGCACGTACGCTGCGTCGCACCTGCGCGGATGTGACGCCCACACAGCGCATGAGCGCGAACTCGCGCGTCCGGGCCGCGAGCAGGACCGCGAAGGTGTTGGAGATGACCAATCCGGCGACCACGACCGCGATGGCAGCGAAACACAGCAGCACGTTGCGGAGTACCCCGATGTCGCCGACATAGCTTCCCGCTACCGCGGTCGCCCGGTCGGCACCTGTGGTGACCTGCGCGCCGGGAACTGCGGCGGCGAGTACGTCGGTGAGCGCGGACCCGCCCCGGCCCGCGACCCTGATCTCCCACTCGGTGTACTCCCCCGCCCAGGCCCGGACCTGCGCGACGTCGCCGAACACGAGGCGCGAATCCAGCGCGAGGGGTGACCCCGCAAGGTCGACCGTACCGACCACCGTGACGTCGCCGGCCGCAGGTTTCCCGTCGATATCGGTGATCGCCAGGGAATCACCGATCGCGTGGCGCGACGACGAGCCCACCGTCACCTCGCCGGGGCCGGACGGCCAGCGCCCGTCGGCGAGTCGCTGCCACCGCAACGACACGTCGCCCGACACCGTCGATGCGGTGCTGTACCCATCGGTTCCGGCGACCTTTATCGGGCCCGTCACATCGAGGGCGGAGGCTTCCACGCCCGGCACAGCCGAGATCGCGGTGAGAACCCCGTCGGGGTCGAGGTCGGAGTCGGACTCGGTGATGACGGCGGCGGCACCGTCGTACTGCGCCGCTGTCGACGTGGTGATCGCGGAGTCGACGGTGCTGCCGAGAACGAGCGTCGCGACGACGAAGGCGACCGCGACGACCACTGCGAGTGCCGACGCGACGTATCGGCCGCGGTGTGCCCGTGCCTGAGCGAGAACGAGATGTCTCATCCGACCGACACCGGGCCCGCGCTCAGATCGCGCATCGTTTCGAGCACGGAATCTGCTGTGGGCTCACGGATTTCGCCGGCGAGCCGGCCGTCCGACAGCAGGACGACCCGGTCGGAATACGATGCGGCGACCGGGTCGTGCGTGACCATGACGACGGTCTGACCGGTTTCGCGCACGCTGGACCGCAGCAGCGAGAGCACCTCGGCGCCGGAGTGCGAGTCGAGGTTGCCGGTGGGTTCGTCGGCGAAGATGACGTCCGGTCGCGCCAGCAGTGCGCGCGCGACCGCGACCCGCTGCTGTTGCCCACCCGACATCTCGTGCGGGAAGTGGTCCAGGCGCTCGGTGAGACCGAGCCGGCCGATCACTTCGTCGAACCACTCGGGGGCCGGACGCGTTCCGGCCAAACGCATCGGCAGCAGCACGTTGTCGCGGGCGGTGAGCACCGGCAGCAGATTGAACGCCTGGAACACGAACCCGATGCGGTCGCGTCGTAATCCGGTCAGGACCGCGTCGGACGCGGAGCTGATGTCGATGTCGCTCCGCCGCGCGTCTCCGTGCAGAACCACGCGGCCCGCGTCGATTCCGTCCAAGCCGGCGAGTGCGTGCATGAGCGTGGATTTTCCGGAGCCGGACGGCCCCATGATCGCGGTGAACCGGCCGCGTTCGAAGGCGACGGTCACCCCGTCGAGGGCGCGCACTTCGGCGTCGCCGCGACCGTAGACACGCACGACGTCGTGCGCCGAACACGCCGGCAGGAAAGAACCAGGTTTTGTCATGGTTCGACCGTAGAAATCCGGCGGCCGAGGCACATCGGAGCGCGGAGCGATCCTCGTGGGGCCGTGTCATCCCACGGTAGGACACATCGCCGTGTCCCGGTCCGACCGTGGGCCTACTCGCCCGCGCCGAGCAGTTCGTCGGGGCGCACCAGACCGGACCGGAACGCGAACAACACCGCCTGCACCCGGTCGCGGGAACCGGTCTTCGCCAGCACCCGGCCCACATGGGTTTTCACGGTCGCCTCCGACAACACGAACCGCTGCGCGATCTCGCCGTTGGTCAGCCCGTGCGCCATCGCCACCAGGACTTCGAGTTCACGCGGCGTCAACTCGGCGGGCACGTCCACCTGCGCGGCGGGCGGATGCGCGGACGCTCCGAGCATCGGTGAAATGTGCCGGAGCAGTCGCCGCGTCGCGCGCGGCGCCATGATCGCGTCTCCCCGGTACACCGTCCGTACCGCGTCGAGCAGATCCTCGGGCGGCGCATCCTTGAGAAGGAATCCGCTGGCTCCGGCGGCAATGGCCTGCACGACATACTCGTCGTTGTCGAAGGTCGTCAGCACCACGACCTTGGGCGCGTCCGGTTCCGCCAGCAGCATCCGGGTCGCGGATATCCCGTCGACCCGCGGCATCTGCACGTCCATCAGGACGACATCGGCGTGCACACGCGCGAGTTCGGCCACGGCCGCTGCTCCGTCGGACGCCTCCGCCACCACGTCGATGTCTGGCTGCGATTCGAGGACCATGCGGAAACCCGCGCGGACGAGTTGCTGGTCGTCGACGAGCGCGACGCGGATCGGAACTTCGGGATCGGACACGTCCGTCAGCCTAGGCAGGGACCGTGACGCGAACACGGTACCCACCGCCGTCTCGCGCGCGCGGCCCCGACACGGCGGTGCCGCCGTGCAACCGTGCCCGCTCGTCGATGCCGGTGAGGCCCTGGCCTCCCGGCCGCGCCTCCACCAGCGCGGCCGCACCCCGCCCGTCGTCGACGGTCTCCACGACGAGGCGGTCCGGGCGCCAGTCCAGGGTCACCTCGGCGTGTGCGCTCGGTCCGGCGTGCTTGAGAACGTTCGTCAGCGACTCCTGCACGATGCGGTACACGGACAGGCCGAGCCCGTCGGAGACCTCGCGGGGCGTTCCGGTCTCGGTGAACGTCACGTCGAGACCGCTGTCGCCCATCCGGTCGATCAGGGCGCCGAGATCGCCGAGGCCGGGTGTCGTGGTGAACTCCCGTGGCGAGTCCTCGCGCAACACCGACAGCAGCGACCGCATATCCGTCAGTGCGCCGCGGCCCGTCTCGGAAATGGTGGCGAGCACCTCCGTGGCTGTCTCCGGGTGCTGCGCGGCGGCATACCGTCCGCCGTCCGCCTGCGCGATGATCGCGGTGAGCGAATGCGCGACGATATCGTGCATCTCCCGCGCGATCCGGGTGCGTTCCTGGGTGGCGGCGAGTTCCGCTTCCTTGAGCCGTTCGAGTTCGAGCAGCCGGTTCCGTTCGGTCAGCGACGTCACCTCCCGCAACCGCAGGCCCCGAACTCGCCCGAACGCCCAGATCCCGCCGAGGAACACGGCGACCAGCACCGCCATGACCGCGACGTCGAACGGTCGGCTGCCCGGCGGGGACAGATACCGCGCCCCGGCACCCGCGCCTCCCGCCACCGCGGCGACGAGAGCGACGTTCGCGGCCCAGCGCGGGGCGTAGGCCGCAAGCGAGTACACCGCGACGGGAACCGCGATCGCGGTCCCGGGCCCGAGTTCCGGCAGGAACGCGAGATGCGCGTACGAGGCGACAGCGACGATTCCGCCCGCGGCCACCGGATACATGCGCCGCCAGACGAGCGGGACGGACAGAGCGAGAGCCACGACGACGACCGCCGGTGAGCTCTCGTCGACGGCAAGCGCAGCGGCCACCGCGAACAACACGATCGGTCCCGCGAGGACGGCGTCGACCGTTCCGACGTGCGCCCGGGACCACCGGTTCCATCGTTCCACCAGCGACGTCGTCTGCACGGCGGCGGTCTGTCAGCCGAGGAGCGTGCGCCGCAGCGCGTCGTCCTTCTCGAGCACCATCTTCTCGAGACCCGCTTGGAACCGCTCCATCTGCTCGCGCAGCGCCGGATCGGACGCGCCGAGGATCCGCGCCGCCAGCAGGCCCGCGTTGCGCGCGCCACCGATGGACACGGTTGCCACGGGCACTCCGGCGGGCATCTGGACGATGGACAGCAGCGAGTCCATGCCGTCGAGATACTTGAGCGGGACCGGCACACCGATCACCGGCAGCGGCGTCGCCGACGCGACCATGCCCGGCAGGTGCGCGGCGCCACCGGCTCCGGCGATGATCACCTTGATTCCCCGGCCCGCCGCGTTCGCGGCATAGTCGAGCATCCGTTGCGGTGTGCGGTGCGCGGAGATGACGCCCACCTCGAAGCGGATTCCGAACTCGGCGAGCGCCTCGGCGGCGGCCTCCATCGTCGGCCAGTCGGAGTCGCTGCCCATGATCAGGCCGACCTGCGCACCCTGCGACACGTCACTCACCGTTGTCTCCCGTGTGTTCGTTCCAACCATCGGTCCAGACCGCGTGCGAGAGCCAGTGCGCCGCGCGTTCGGCGCGCTCCCGCACCGCGGCGACGTATGCGGGGTCGTCGATCGACCCGCTCGGATCGCCGAGCACATTGACGTGCCCGATCTTCCGGTCCTTGCGCTCACCCTTCCCGTACAGGTGCACCCGCGCGTCGGGCATCCGGGCGAACAGGTGGTGCAGGCGCTCGTCCATGCTCATCTCGGGAGCTTCGGCAGCGCCGAGAACGTTCGCCATCACCGTCACCGGGGCGAGCGGAGTCGTGTCGCCGAGCGGGTAGTCGAGCACCGCGCGCAGGTGCTGTTCGAATTGGCCGGTGCGTGCGCCGTCCATACCCCAGTGGCCGGAGTTGTGCGGACGCATCGCGAGTTCGTTGACGATCAACTCGCCGGACCGGGTCTCGAAGAGCTCGACCGCCATGACTCCCACCACGCCCAGTTCACCGGCGATGCGCAGGGCGAGTTGTTCGGCTGCGGCCGCGACGTCGGCGGGGAGGTCCGGTGCGGGCGCGATGACGACGGCGCACTGCCCGTCGCGCTGGACGGTTTCCACCACGGGCCACGATGCGCCCTGCCCGAACGGGGAACGGGCGACCATCGCGGACAGCTCGCGCGTCCACTCGATCTTCTCTTCCGCGAGGAGCGGCACACCGGCGGCGAGTTGCTCGGCGACGACACGCTCGAGTTCGGCGCGGTCGTCGAGGATCCACACGCCGCGCCCGTCGTATCCGCCACGTGCCGCCTTGAGCACGTAGGGCCGGCCCAGGGTGTCGAGTGCGGCGATCGCATCGTCGACGGAGGTGATCTCGGCAAACTTCGGCATGGGTGCGCCGAGGGCGCCGAGCCGGTTCCGCATCGCGATCTTGTCCTGCGCGAAGATCAGTGCCTGGGGCGGCGGCAGGACGTTCACGCCTTCGCGCTGCAGCACCTCGAGGTGCTCGGTGGGCACGCCCTCGTGATCGAAGGTCAGTGCGTGTGCGCCGGTGGCGGCGCGGCGGAGCGCGTCGAGATCGTTGTGGCTCCCCAGCACGACATCCGGGCTGACCTGCGCCGCGGGGTCGTCCGCGCTGCCGGAGAGGACGCGCAGCGTCTGGCCGAGCGCGATTGCGGCCTGGTGGGTCATCCGGGCGAGCTGGCCCCCACCGATCATGGTGACGACCGGCATACCGCCGGTGAGCGCACGTGGGGTGTCGGATCGAGGAGACGAATCGGATCTGCCGGTCACGGGTAACCATGTTGTCACAGGCCGTCGCGGGTGCCTCGCAGCGGTGTCACCGCACGTCGCGGGCATCGTGCGGCGCTCGTGGAAGGGTGTGCGCCGCCCGGCCGTCGCGCACGATACGAACCTGTGGCGTGGCTGATAGTTTCTCGCAAGGTTCGTGAATTCACGCAAACGTTTCGTAGACTTCTCCGAGTGTCATTCGTTGATGAAACCCTGAACAGAGTTCCGCAGCCCCTTCGGGACTTGTTGGTTCGTCATCGCGAGCTCATCAAGTTCGCGATCGTGGGCGGCACCACGTTCGTCATCGACTCCACGATCTTCTACACCCTCAAGCTCACGGTTCTGTCGGAAAAGCCCGTCACGGCCAAGATCATCGCCGGTGTGATCGCGGTGCTCTGCTCGTACGTCCTCAACCGCGAATGGTCCTTCAAGAATCGCGGTGGCCGCGAGCGTGCGCACGAGGCGTTCCTGTTCTTCTTCGTGAGCGGGATCGGGGTGGTCCTGTCCTTCATCCCGCTGTACATCTCGAGTTACGTGTTCAACCTGCGGGTTCCCGAGGTGAGCCTCACGGTCGAGAACATCGCGGACTTCGTCAGCGCGTACATCATCGGCAACCTGCTGCAGATGATGTTCCGTTTCTACTGCTTCCGGCGGTTCGTCTTCCCCGAGGAGATGACCCCCGACAGCGTGCCCGGTGAACTCACCGACGAGCCGCGGAGCTGATCCGATCCAGAGCGCGGCAGGCCGGCCGGATCATCTCGGTTCCCGGAGTCGGCTCTCCGGCACTGCGTGATCTTTGCTCGCACCGAGGAACAACGCGAACAGAGCGGGTCTGCGACGTTGCAGTTCGAGACGCCCGCCGTCCGCTTCGACCAGCGCCCGTGCCAGTGCCAGACCCAGTCCGGTCGAGCCGCCACCGGAGAAGCCGCGGTCGAAGATATGCGGTACCAGGTCGTCGGACACTCCCTCGCCTTCGTCGCTGACCTCGACGCACACCGTCGAATCACCGCGCGTGGCGACGTAGCGCACCGAGACCGTGCACGTTCCGCCACCGTGGACGAGTGCGTTGTCGACGAGCACCGCGACCGCTTCACGCAACCGCGATCCCGTCACCGACGAGCGCAACGACGGATCGCCGCTCAGCACCAGTTCGCGGCCGGCCTCCTGGAACGGGCCCCGCCAATCCGCGATCACGCCGGTGAGGTCGCCCACCACCGAGACCTCGGTGCGGAGTTCGGCGGCGCTGTTACGGGACTGCCGGACCAGATCGGTGATCGCAGCGGTCAGCCGGTCCACCTGTGCCATCGCGGCCTCGGCCTCCTCGACGACCGCCGGGTCGTCGTGGGTGGACAGTTCGTCGAGACGCAGCCGGATCGCCGTCATGCGCGACCGCAACTGGTGGGAGACGTCGCCGACCAGGCCGTGCTCGCGCTGGAGGCGGTTGGAGATCTCGACGGCTGCGGCGTCCAGCACGTCGGACACGCGATCGAGTTCCGGAATTCCGTGCCGCCGCGGGACCGGCCGGAAATCACCTTCGGCCAACCGGGCCGCGCGACGTGCCGCGTCCCGAAGGGGGTCGGCGAGCCGTCGGGCGGTCGCCACCGCTACGAGTGCGCCGACGGCGACGGACAGCAGCACGAGCAATGTCACGGCCGCGAGCACCTGCTGCTGAAGGGTGCGCAGGCTCTCCGACGGAACCTCGATGCGCAGCGAACCCGAAGTGCCCATCGAGAGCGACTCCACGATCGGGGACTCCACGACGGGAGCCCCGATGTCGAGGCGCGCCGCAACGTTCTCCGGGGTGGGGTAGACCACCACGACCCGGCCGTCGGCGGGAACGAGAAGGCGCAGGGAACTGGTGTCGAGGCCGCCGACCACGAGGCCGCCGGTGCCCTCCTGCGCGATGATCTCGTCGGCCATCCGCCCGAGACGGTCCTGTAGGTCGCGCCGTGCGGTGTCCTCCACGAAGAGGTAGGCCGTATAGGCGAGCGGAACACCGAGCAGGAGGGCGACGAGCAGAACGGTGGCCATCACCGCATTGAGGATGCGACTACGCACGTGCGCGGGCCCGCTAGTCGGTATTCAAACGGAAACCGACGCCGCGCACCGTCGCGATGCGTCGTTCACCTGCGGGTCCCTCGTCGCCGATCTTGCGACGCAGCCACGACATATGCATGTCGAGGGTCTTGGACCCCCGGAGATCGGTGTCACCCCAGACCTCTTCGAGGATGATGTCGCGCGAGACCACCTGCCCCGCGTGTTCGAGCAGGACCCTCAGCAATTCGTATTCCTTGTTGGCGAGTGCGACCTCGGACCCGTCGACGAGGACCCGCCGGGCGGCTCGTTCGAGCCGGATCCCCGACACGTCGACGATATCGTCCTGCTCGCCCGAGCCCCGGCGCCGCAGCAATGCGCGGACCCGCGCCATCAGTTCGGCGAGCCGGAACGGCTTGCCGACGTAGTCGTCGGCGCCCGCGTCGAGCCCGACGACGAAGTCGACTTCGTCGGTCCGGGCGGTGAGCATGAGGACGGCCAGCTCGGACCGGTCCGCGCGGATCTGACGGCACACTTCCAGACCGTCCATACCGGGTAGGCCCAGATCGAGGATGAGGAGGTCGTAGTCGCCGGAGAGTGCGCGTTCGAGTGCCACCGGACCGCTGTGTTCGACTGTCACGTCGTAACCCTCGCGGCCGAGCGCGCGCGAAAGCGGTGCCGCGATGGCGTCGTCGTCTTCGGCGAGTAGTACGGCAGTCACGGAATTCAGCGTACGGATCGATGGCCCGGTTGTCGGGATTACCACGCTTTGCGGTGGGTGTCCTCTTCGTGCGGATGCCGCGCGGGGCGGTTTTCCGCCGCCGTGCGGTCGTGCGCGTCGAACGCCTGCTGGTAGAGCAGGGCGTGGACCTGCCGCACCTCGGGAATGTCGTCGAACTCGAGCGGATCGTCGGCAGCCGAGACCACCACGAGGGTTCCGGTGCGGAGCATCCGGTCGACGAGGCCGTGCCGGAACTGGACATTGCTGATCCGGCCCATGGGGATGTCGATTCCCGTGTGCGTGAGGACACCGGTGCGAACCAGCACGCGCCGGTCGGTGACGATGAAATGCGTGCTGAGCCAGCTCACGAGCGGAACGAGGGAGCGCCACACCACGACCGCGAGCCACAGCAGCACGACCGCCACGCTCAGGACGGTCGCTGCGGCACCGTCGAGCCGAGCCGCGACGACGCCCAGCAGGAAGCCGGCGAGCGGCGTCGCGACGAGGAGGATTGCGGCCGGAACGATCAACGCCTTCCAGTGCGGATGACGGTGGAGCAGCAGCTCTTCCCCTGGTGCCAGCGCGTCGTCGGGATATCCCATGGCGCCCACGATGGCACATGCCGGTGACCGACCGCCTCGTCGGCGTGGTTGTCAGGCGGGACGCAGGTGCGTGATGTCCCCCGCGGCCACGGCCACCGTGTCGCCGGCGCCGTCGGGCCGGATCACGAGACGACCCTGGTCGTCCACGTCCACGGCGAGGCCGCGTAGTTCGGTGTCGCCCGGGAGCACCGCCCGTACCTGCTGCCCGATCGTGCCGCAGCGCTCGCGATACGCAGCGGCGGGCCCCGCCGTGTTCCAGCCCGCGCGCGCCCACGCACGGATCCGGTCGGCGAACGCGGCCAGCAGCGTCTCCGCGAGCAGCGTCCGGTCGAGATCGCCGGCGTCCTCGAGCAACAACGACGTGGCGGTCGGAACGGGCAGTTCCTCCGCCGTGAGGGTCACGTTGACCCCGACGCCGACGACGGCCACCGGCTCGGGTGAGGTGGACGCGACCTCCACGAGGATCCCCGCGAGTTTCCGGCCGCCGACCAGCACGTCGTTCGGCCATTTGAGCTGTGCCGGGACCCCCCCGACCGAGCGCACGGCGTCGACGGTGGCGATCCCGGCGATCAGCGGCAGCCACCCGAGGTCGCGCAGGGGGCACCCGGGCAGGCGCAGGAGCACCGAGACGATGACCTGGGCTCCCGGCACACCGTTCCAGGTACGCGAGTGCCGGCCGCGTCCACCGCTCTGGAACTCCGCCAGCAGCGCGCGGCGGTCGGCGCCCGTTCCTGCCACGGCGAGCAGGTCCGCGTTGGTCGAGCCGGTCTCGTCCACGACGTCGAGCCGGGTGTAGAACGCGCCGCTCTCTGCCGAGGTGAGGGCGCTGCGCAGACGAGCCACGTCGAGGGGTGCGCGCAGGGAAGCGAGATCTGGCGTTTTGCGGTTTCCGGCCATGCGCCCAGCCTAGGGTGGGTCGAAATTCCCTACCCGCCGGTAGGTCCAGTTCAATAATTCAACACAACCGGGACCGGCGCGGCACAGGCATGTGACGCTCGCTAAGCTGACTGCCCATGACCACTGTCCAGGAGCCCTCCGCGTCCGAGGCGGCGAGTACGCCCGATATTCACACCACCGCCGGCAAGCTCGCCGACCTGCGCAATCGTCAGGCCACGGCTCAGGCTCCCGTCGGTGAGGCCGCCATCGAGAAGGTGCACGCCAAGGGCAAGCTGACCGCCCGCGAGCGCATCACCGCGTTGCTCGACGAAGGTTCGTTCGTCGAACTCGATGCTCTCGCCCGCCATCGCAGCACGAACTTCGGCCTGGCCGAGAACCGCCCCGTCGGCGACGGTGTCGTCACCGGCTACGGCACGATCGACGGCCGCGACGTCTGCGTCTTCTCTCAGGACGCCACGGTCTTCGGTGGCAGCCTCGGTGAGGTCTACGGCGAGAAGATCGTCAAGGTCATGGATCTCGCGGTCCGCACCGGTCGTCCCCTGGTCGGTATCAACGAAGGTGCCGGCGCGCGCATCCAGGAAGGTGTCGTCTCGCTCGGACTGTACGGCGAGATCTTCCACCGCAACGTGCAGGCCTCCGGCGTCATCCCGCAGATCTCCCTCATCATGGGCCCCGCCGCGGGCGGTCACGTGTACTCCCCCGCGCTGACGGACTTCGTCGTCATGGTCGACAAGACCAGCCAGATGTTCGTCACCGGCCCCGACGTCATCAAGACCGTCACGGGCGAAGACGTCACGATGGAAGACCTCGGCGGCGCACACACCCACATGGTCAAGTCGGGTGTCGCGCACTACGTCGCAGAGGGTGAGCAGGACGCGCTCGACTACGTCCGCGACCTGCTGTCGTACCTGCCGAGCAACAACCAGGCTGCTGCCCCGCGTAGCGCCCCGACCGATCCGATCGACGGCGCGATCGAGGATTCGCTCACCGACGAGGACCTCGAGCTCGACACGATCATCCCCGACTCGGCGAACCAGCCGTACGACATGCACGAGGTCATCCGCCGTCTCCTCGACGACGACGAGTTCCTCGAGGTCCAGGCGGAGCGCGCCCGGAACATCATCATCGGCTTCGGCCGCATCGACGGCCGCAGCGTCGGCATCGTCGCCAACCAGCCGACCCAGTTCGCAGGCTGCCTGGACATCGACGCCTCCGAGAAGGCCGCCCGCTTCGTGCGCACGTGCGACGCCTTCAACGTCCCGATCATCACGCTCGTGGACGTCCCCGGCTTCCTGCCCGGCACCGAGCAGGAGTTCAACGGCATTATTCGCCGCGGCGCGAAACTGCTGTACGCGTACGGCGAGGCGACGGTCGGCAAGATCACCGTCATCACCCGCAAGGCGTACGGCGGCGCGTACGACGTCATGGGCTCCAAGCACATGGGCGCCGACGTCAACCTCGCGTGGCCGACCGCGCAGATCGCCGTGATGGGCGCATCCGGAGCCGTGGGATTCGTCTACCGCAAGCAGCTCAAGGACGCCGCCGCAGCCGGCGAGGACGTCGATGCGTTGCGCCTGCAGTTGCAGAACGAATACGAGGACACCCTCGTCAACCCGTACATCGCGGCCGAGCGCGGATATGTCGACGCGGTCATCCCGCCGTCGCACACTCGCGGGCAGATCGTCTCCGCGCTGCGACTGCTCGAGCGGAAGATGGTTTCGCTCCCGCCGAAGAAGCACGGAAACATTCCCCTGTGACGGTTCGCGACGGAGTGCGTGCGCGTCCCGCCGGTGACACCGGCGGGACGCGGTCGCGCACCCGTCGCCACGACCCGAACGGCGTAGCACGCCGCAGGTGGCGTGCGATGACCTCAACGAGAGGACCCACATGACAGCGACCCAGTTCGCGGCAGCGCACGCGGGTGGCGCGCAGTGACCGCGACGGCAGAGGACAAGATCATCACCGACGCGGAGTTCGACGAAGCGACCGACGCCGCGCTCGGCGAAGCCACCGACGGGCAGGCTCCCGAACCGGCCGGCCGGCAGTCCCCGGCGGAAACGCCGGAGCCTGCCGCAGAACCGGCCGTCGCTCTGCGCATCGTCAAGGGCAACCCCTCCGACGAGGAGGTCGCGGCCCTGGTCTCCGTGCTCGCGGCGGCTGCGGCGTCCGTGGCTCCCGCAGGAGACACCACGCCGGCCGAGACATGGGGCGACCCGACGCGCATGCACCGCCAGCGGGCTCCGTTCTCCCCGTACTCGTACCCGAACCGGCTCTGACGTGCCGCGCTTGGTGCTGGCGTCGGCTTCCCCGGCCCGCCTGTCGGTGCTGCACGCGGCCGGAGTCAAGCCGCTCGTCCACGTCTCCGGTGTGGACGAGGACGCCGTCGTCTCGGCACTCGAGCCCGGTACGGCCCCGGCGGCCGTCGTCACAGCACTCGCTCGCGAGAAAGCCGCTGCGATCCTGCCGGTCCTCGAGGAAAGCGGACTCAAGGACGCGGTGGTCATCGGTTGCGACTCGATGCTCCTCGTCGACGGTGTGCTGCAAGGCAAGCCCGGTACAACCGATGTGGCGCGTGAACGCTGGCACATGATGGCGGGTCGCAGCGCGGAACTGCTCACGGGACACAGCGTGCTGCGGGTCCACGACGGTGAACTCGTTGCCGAGGCATCCGACCACAGCGGCACCGTTGTCCATTTCGGCACCCCGACCGAAGAGGAACTCGAGACCTACCTCGAGAGCGGAGAGCCGCTCGAGGTGGCGGGAGCGTTCACCCTCGACGGTCTCGGCGGCTGGTTCATCGACAGCATCGAAGGCGATCCGTCGTCTGTCGTCGGTATCGGACTGCCCCTCGTGCGCACGCTTCTTGCCCGGGTCGGCATCTCGGTTGCGCAGTTGTGGACCGAGAACGCGGCCATCCCGATCGAGGCTCTCGAAAACTGAGCGAATTTCCGGACCATCCCCATCACCGAATCCGAGGACGGTCATGAACGACATCGCGGGGTCCGCGACCCAAGAAAGCTTCGTCCTGCTGAGCCAGGATCCCTTCTTCGACGTGGTCGTCGATCTGGTGGCCGGGTACCTGGCCTCCGCGTTCGACGATCCGGCGGACCACGAAGTGTCCGGGTGGACGCTGACCTGCCTTCCGTCCGCGGGCAGAACCGCAGACCACCAGCGGCTGTTCACGCTCGCGATCGGCCCGATGGAAGTCCTGCACGTCGAGCGGTACACGGAAGACGGGGAGACCGTCGATTACCGCACGGTGCTCACGACGTCCACTTCCGCGTTGATCCAGCAGACCGGTTCCTCGCTGGACCAGTTGTCGATGCGGTATCCGCTGCTGAAGTTCCACGACTCGGACAACGCCGCCGCGCACGGCGACGCGGTGGTCGTCGACTGGTTTCTCAGCGACGACGGCGCCGACGAACAGTTCTTCGCACTTCCGCTCGACGAGACCACCATCGGCCCTCTGGCCGAGCGTCTGGCCGACCAAGGCGCGGGTCCGTATGAGGAGTATCACAATCGGTGGTTCGCGCAGCACGTCCTCGGCGTCATGACCGAAGAAGCCTGACGTGCCGATCCGGCTGCCCAAGGTGCTCGCCGGCCGGGACGACGCGCCGGCACTCGACGTGCTGGAGCGTTATTTCCGAGTGCCGCTGCGGAAGACCGGCCGGCTCCGGAGCGGCGCGCTCTGGGACGAGTGGGATTCGACCGGCACCCGGCAACGCGACGCCGACGTCTTCACCGCCGACGACCTCGTCGCCGTCACGTTTCTCTCGGTCGAGGTCTCGCCCGACGGCGCCGACATCGTGCTCCGGGAACGCCGCGACGAGTTCGCCGAGTTGCTGGCGGCGATCGGTCCGGACCGCGATCTCGCTGAGGAAGCAGACGAGATGACGCCCCGTTCCCCTGCGTGGCAACTGGAGACGGCGTTGTGGACGGTGCCGAGCATCGGACGCACGGTCGCGTCGAAGCTGATCGCCCGGAAGCGGCCCCGGCTCTACCCGATCTACGATCGCGTCGTGGGCGAGGTGCTCGACACCAAGCAGGCGCATCTCGAGCCGATCCGGCAAGCGTTGCGGCACAACGACGGTGAGCTACAGGCACGCCTCGTCGGGCTGCGGGAGCGGGCCGGATTGCCGGACGCGGTGCCGGCCCTGCGGGTGCTCGATGTGCTCGCGTGGATGCAACTGAAGGCGCCCGTCTCCCACTGAGCGGCGCTCATGCCCCGGCGCCGCCCTCGCGTTCCAGCCGGCGCTTCTCCTGCTCCCTGGCCACGCGGCGTTGCTGTTCTGCGCGTTCGCGGCAGCGCCGGAGGAACTCCTCGTCGGTTTCGGGCTGCTGCCCCGCCTGCCGCCCGGGCCGGTTGTATTCGGGGAACGTCGACGCAGGCCTTTGCGTCCGCGACCGGTCGACCCCGTCCGGCCGTCCGACGAGCAACCACAGCACCGAGCCGACCAGTGGCAGAAGGATCACGACCATCAGCCACAGCGGCTTGGGCAGGTGCCGCACCTCGTGCTCGTCGGCACGGATCAGGTCTATCAGGCACGCCACCCACACGATCATCACGATCAACCCGAAATACGGCATTCCCGCACACCCCTGTATGTCGCCGCCGGCCGCCCCGGATCGGTTCGTCTGTTAAGCACTACCGCGTCTGCTGGTCCCTGCCGTGTCTGCTCGTCACGGCGTCCGCGCGGATATTACGACATATCGACCTTCAGCGAGCGGGCGAGCGACCGTGCCATCGCCTCGGCTTTGATCTTGGCACGGTCGGCATTCGTCCCCGCGAACAGCGCGTCGACGTTCTCGATCCACAACGCGAGCCAGCGCTCGAACCGGGCGGATGTCAGGCCGTGGTGGCCGTGCAGCGCGCGGTGGACGGGGATGAACGCTCCGTCGTAACGCGTGGTGCGGAACAGGATCTGTTCCCAGAAGTCGCCGACGACGACGAGGTGTTCGTCGAGCCCGACGACGGCGAGAACGTCGAATACCGGCGCGAGCAGCGGATCGGCCGTCGCACGCTCGTAGAACCGCCGCACCAGTACGTCGATGTCGGCACGGCAGCCGAGATCGGCGTGGCGGGATCGACTGCGAGTCACGTGCTCGAACGCTACCGCCTAGAATCGACTGCGCACCTGCCACCACTGCCCCAGGAGCTCTTAGTGCCCGTCGCACCCGATAGCAACTCGTCGTTCGCCGCCTACGCGGATCCCGCTCGTCTCGTGTCGACCGAGTGGCTCTCGGCGCACCTCGGGCATCCCGAGATGAAGGTCGTCGAATCCGACGAAGACGTGCTGCTCTACGACGTCGGGCACATTCCGGGCGCCGTGAAGATCGACTGGCATCTCGACCTCAACGATCCGGTGACGCGCGACTACATCGACGGCGAGCAGTTCGCGGCGCTGATGGATCGCAAGGGCATCCGCCGCACCGACACCGTCGTGATCTACGGCGACAAGTCGAACTGGTGGGCCGCCTACGCACTGTGGGTGTTCACGCTCTTCGGTCACGAGGACGTCCGCCTGCTCGACGGTGGCCGCGACGCGTGGATCTCCGAGAACCGCGACACCACCCTCGAAATCCCGTCGGCCACGACGAGCGGCTACCCCGTCGTCGAACGCAACGACACCCCGATCCGCGCATTCAAGGACGACGTCCTCTCCCACCTCGGACGCGTTCCGCTCGTGGATGTCCGGTCGCCGCAGGAGTACACCGGCGAGCGCACCCACATGCCCGACTACCCGGAGGAAGGCGCCCTGCGCGGCGGTCACATCCCCACCGCGGTCTCCATTCCGTGGGCGAAGGCCGCTGCTCCGGACGGACGTTTCCGCTCCCGCGCCGAACTCGACGAGATCTACTCGGGTGTCGACAAGGACGCCGATGTCATCGCGTACTGCCGGATCGGCGAGCGGTCCAGCCACACCTGGTTCGTGCTCACGCACCTGCTCGGTTACCCGCATGTACGCAACTACGACGGTTCGTGGACGGAATGGGGCAACGCGGTGCGCGTGCCGATCGTCCAGGGCGACGAGCCGGGAACAGCGCCGGTCGCATGAGTATTCCCGCACCTCTCGCCGAGATCGTCGACGACTTCGCCGCCGTCGAGGGTCAGGACAAGCTACAGCTCCTGCTCGAGTTCAGCCGGGAACTGCCGCCGCTCCCACCGGAGCTCGAAGAGGCGGCGATGGAGCCTGTGCCCGAGTGCCAGTCGCCGCTGTTCCTCTCCGTCGACGCCGCGGACCCCTCCAGCGTGACACTGCATTTCAGTGCTCCCGCCGAGGCTCCGACCACGCGCGGATTCGCGTCGATCCTGCACCAGGGGCTGGACGGCCTCAGCGCGAAAGAGATCCTCGACGTGCCGGACGACTTCTACTCCGCGCTCGGCTTGGCCGCCGTCGTGAGCCCGTTGAGGTTGCGCGGCATGAGCGCCATGCTGTCGCGCATCAAACGTCACCTCCGCTCCTGAGTCCTGCGGAACCGCGAGTTCGATGCAATTCACCGAGTTGGCCGACTACCCGATCTCGGCGGGGGTCCTGACCGAATGGCTGCCGTGCGCAGAAGACGACGCCTGGCAGCAGGACTCGCGTCCGGCCTCCTACATCCACGAGGCGCACCTGCGGCGTTCGAGTGGCGCCCGTTACGGCGGGGGCCGGGAATCCTGGCTGGGCACCGCTTTCGAGATCGACGGTGAGATCGACACCGAGAAGTTCCGCCGCGCGCTGGAACGGTGGATCGACCGGCACGAGCCGTTGCGCAGCCATACCCGCCTGACCGGATCCGATCGTGCGGAGAGTCCGATCATCCGGCGTACCGCACCCCCGGGCAGGATCTCCCTCCGTTCCATCCGCCACGACCCCAGCGATCCCGACACCATCCGCGATCACCTCCACGGGTTGTTCGACGACTACACGACGCCTCATCTGTGGCCCGCGTACGTCTTCGCGACGCTCGAACGGCTCCCGGGCGACTCGTCCGGGTTCTCCGGCACTGCACCGTGTTTCACGGTTTTCTTCGGAGCCGACCACTCCATCATCGACGGGTATTCGATCGTGTTGGTGGCGCACGAGATCACCGCCCTGTACGAGGAGGAGCGGACGGGCCGCCCCGCCGAACTGTTCCCCGTCGGCAGCTACATCGATTTCGGCGCCGCCGAACGCGACGGTTCCGAGCGACTCGACGACAAGCACGAAGCCGTGCGCATCTGGCAGCACACCCTGAAAGTGTGCGGCGGGCACGCGCCGTCGTTCCCGCTCCCGATCGGCCCTCGCCCGCCGCACACCGTCGCGCAGCAGGGTGCGGTGGAACGCTGGTTCGACGACAAGCAGGCGTCCGTGTTCGCGGCGCGGTGTCAGGACTCGGGCGCGGGTTTCTTCGCGGGCGTACTCGCATGCCTCGGGCAGGCGACCCGAGAATTGGCGGGCGTCGACAATTTCCGTGTCGTCGCGCCCGCCCATACCCGGACGGGCCCGATGTGGGCGGGCGCACTCGGCTGGTTCGTCGGAGTAAGCCCGATCGACCTGGACCTTACGGGCACAACGGATTTCGACACGCTCACCGCCCGCGCCGCGCGCGAATTGCGCCGCACGCGCGCCAGCGCCCGCGTGCCGTTCGACCGCGTCGGCGAACTGCTCGGCGTGCCCATCCGCCCGCGGTTCGTCGTGTCCTACATGGATGTGCGCTTCGTTCCGATGGCCGCCCAGTGGCCGGAGTGGAACGCTCGCGCGCTGCGCAGCCGGAGCTTCGCCCACGACGTCTACATCTGGATCAACCGGACCCCCGAGGGCCTGAACATGTCCGCTCGCTTCCCCGACAATCCGGTCGCGGCCGCCAACGTTCTCCGCTTCCTGCACCGGACACGCGAACTGATGCACGACGTGGTGGCTTCCTCTGCACCGAGCTCCGGAGCCCCTGATCGGGACGTCCCACCTACCGGCGAGTAGCGTTGCACGCTCAGGTGGGCACCGTAATGTGTAGACGCCATCCGGTTACATCGTCTAGCGGATTGGTGCTTAGACTGCCGCTTGACGGAAATAACCTAACGATCGATAGCAGGAGGCTCCGTGCCCAGTCATGCCAGCGCGCAGATCACGAAGGTGCTCGTCGCGAACCGCGGCGAAATCGCTGTGCGGGTCATCCGCGCGGCGAAGGATGCGGGGTACGGCAGTGTCGCTGTCTACGCTGAGCCGGACGCCGATGCACAGTTCGTGAAGCTCGCAGACGAGGCGTTCGCGCTCGGTGGCACCACTTCGGCCGAGTCCTACCTGGTGTTCGACAAGATCCTCGACGCTGCGGCCAAGTCCGGCGCCGACGCGATCCACCCCGGCTACGGCTTCCTGTCGGAGAACGCCGACTTCGCCCAGGCTGTCATCGACGCGGGCCTGATCTGGATCGGCCCCTCCCCGCAGTCCATCCGCGACCTCGGCGACAAGGTCACCGCCCGGCACATCGCCGAGCGCGCGAAGGCCCCGATGGCGGCCGGCACCAAGGACCCCGTCAAGAACGCCGACGAGGTCGTCGAGTTCGCGAAGCAGTACGGCGTGCCCGTTGCGATCAAGGCAGCCTTCGGCGGCGGCGGTCGCGGCATGAAGGTCGCGCAGACCATCGAGGAAATCCCCGAACTGTTCGAGTCGGCTACCCGCGAGGCCATCGCAGCCTTCGGCCGCGGTGAGTGCTTCGTCGAGCAGTACCTCGACAAGGCCCGCCACGTCGAGGCCCAGGTCCTCGCCGATCAGCACGGCAACGTCATCGTCGCCGGCACCCGCGACTGCTCGCTGCAGCGTCGCTTCCAGAAGCTTGTCGAGGAGGCCCCCGCGCCGTTCCTCACCGACGACCAGCGTGCCCGCATCCACGCTTCGGCCAAGGCGATCTGCAAGGAGGCCGGTTACTACGGCGCCGGCACGGTCGAATACCTGGTGCAGGGCGACACCGTCTCCTTCCTCGAGGTCAACACCCGACTGCAGGTCGAGCACCCCGTCACCGAGGAAACCGCAGGCATCGACCTGGTGCGCCAGCAGTTCCGCATCGCCAACGGTGAGGAACTCGAGATCAAGGAAGATCCGACTCCGCGCGGCCACTCCTTCGAGTTCCGCATCAACGGCGAGGACGCCGGCCGTGGCTTCATGCCCGCCCCCGGCCCCATCACCGTCTACCGCGAGCCGACGGGCCCCGGCGTGCGCGTCGACTCCGGTGTCGTCCAGGGCGACGTCATCGGCGGCCAGTTCGACTCGATGCTCGCGAAGCTGATCGTCACCGGCGAGAACCGCGAGCAGGCGCTGCAGCGCGCGGCACGCGCGCTCGCCGAGTTCGAGGTCGACGGTCTGGCCACCGTCATCCCGTTCCACCGCCACATCGTCGAGAACCCCGCGTTCGTCGGCGACGGCGAGAAGTTCGACGTCTACACCAAGTGGATCGAGAACGACTGGGACAACACCATCGAGCCGTTCACCCCGGGTGGTGCGGTCGAGGACGAGGACGAGGTCCTGCCGCGTCAGAACGTCGTCGTCGAGGTCGGCGGACGTCGCGTCGAGGTGTCGCTTCCCGGCCAGTTCTCTCTCGGCAGCGGCGGTGGCGCCCCCGGCGTCGTCCGCAAGAAGCCGAAGGCCCGCAAGCGCGGCGGCGGCCAGGGTGGCAAGGCATCCGGCGACGCGGTCACCGCGCCGATGCAGGGCACCGTGGTCAAGGTTGCCGTGACCGAAGGACAGGAAGTCGCCGAGGGCGACCTCATCGCCGTCCTCGAAGCCATGAAGATGGAGAACCCCGTCACGGCGCACAAGGCCGGCGTCGTCACCGGCCTCACGGTCGAGCCGGGCTCCGCCATCACGCAGGGCACGGTCCTCGCCGAACTCAAGTAGCACCAGCACGTCTCGAGGGGCCCCCACACCGCATCGTCGGTGCGGGGGCCTCCGTCATATGCGCACGTGACCGGTTCCACACCTCGCCGTGGGACTTCGGACCTATCGGCGTGGGGCATTGTGACCTATTCTCTTCGAGACTGTCGGGGTCGTTGTCGCTGTCCAATCCATGCGCGGCACGCAGCCCCTGCATGCCGTGGAGGGGCCCGTGCCGCCCTCCGTCAAGGGGACGTATGTCGCACGAACTCCACCACTTCTCCATGGGAATGTGGCTCTTCGCTCTCGGCTGGTTCGCCTCAGCCGTCGGGTGTTACGCAGGTTTGACCTGCGCCCGCCACGCCACGCGGGTCGCCCGGTCCCGGGCACGCTGGACCTTCCTCGCGAGCGTCGCGATCGGCGGCGTCGGCATCTGGCTGATGCACTTCATCGGAATGATGGGCTTCTCGCTTCCGGGATCGCCGGTCAGGTACGCGTTGGCGCCGACCCTGCTCTCCGTCGCTCTGGCGATCGGCGCGACATGGTTCGGACTGTGGATCCTGCAGGCGGATGTGCGACGGTTGCGGTCGTGGTCGCCGGGTGAACGACTGGCCGTGGGAGGCGTGGTGATGGGCCTCGCGGTCGCGGCCATGCACTACGCCGGAATGTCGGCGGTGCGGGTACAGGGAGAACTCGAACAACAGAGTCCGTACATCGCTGGATCGGTGCTGATCGGGGTGGTCGCCTCACTCACCGCGCTGTGGCTGTCGGGTGCGGCGGAGAGTGCGGCGATGCGCGTCGTGGCGGCGGCCGTCATGGCCTCCGCGGTGGTCGCGCTGCACTACACCGGCATGGCCGGGGTGGCAGTGCACGTGCTGCCGGACGCGCCCGAACCCACCGGGATGACCGTGATGTCGCTGATGTTCCCGGGGTTCATCGCAGGTTTCGTCGTCCTCGGCGCGATCGTGCTGCTGCTGCTGGCGTCACCGAGCCACGATGATCTGCGCGCCGAGGCCGAGATCGCAGCCTGGGATTCGGGCACGCCCCGCACGTCCGATCTCCACTAGTCTGGACCCATGGGCGAGCGTCCCGAAGTACGTATCGGAACGGCCGAACGCGAAGAAGCCGTGCAGCTGCTCGGTGACCACTTCGCGGCCGGCCGGCTCACGCTCGACGAGTTCGACGAGCGTGTGACTCGCGCGACGGAAGCCCGGACCCGCGGCGACCTGGTTCCGCTGTTCCGCGACCTGCCGTCGGCGCCGGCAGCCCTGGTGCCCCCACCAGCCCGCGAGAATCTCTATCTGAACCTCGTGACGCTGGTCCCGCTGGTGCTCGTCGCGCTGCTGATCCTCGTCGCGATCCGGCACCCGATCGCGATTCTCCTCGCGCTCGTCGCCCTCTGGATGCTGGGGCGCAGGGCGTACCGCCTGGTCACGGAATGGCGAGCCTCGGACCGGCCGCCCGGCGGTGCCGACTAACGTTGGCGCCATGCCCCCTTTCGCCTGGCAGCGAGTGCTGCCACTCGTGGTTGCCGTCATCGCGGTCACGGTGATGCTTCTCCTGCCCGGCGACACCACTCCCTCGGGGCCACCGCATTCCGACAAGGTGACCCACGCGCTCATGTTCGCGGTGCTGGCGTACTGCTCCCGCTTCGCGCGCTTCTCCCCCGCGATCACGCTGGTGGGGCTGGCCGCGTACGGAGCTCTCACCGAGGTGTTGCAGGCGACCGTCGCCGTGCGGCGTTCGGGATCGGTCTGGGACTGGTGCGCCGACCTCTTCGGCATCCTTGTCGGCCTCGCCGTCGCCGAGGCGCTCCGCCGCCGCACCCGCGCAGCGCGCGCACGCTGAAACCGTTTGCGGCACCGGCCTGTTCGTCAGGTACCGCCTGCCCGGCGAACGCTCACTCCTGCGGGGCCACGAGGCGGTCGCGCAGAGCCTGCAGCGCGGTGTCGCTGAGACCGAGGCCGGCCGCGAAATACCCTTCGATGCTGCCGTACCGGGTCAGCGCCTCGTCGATTGCGGTTTCGAGGTACTCGCGCCGCACACCGAGAATCGGAACGAGGATGTCCGGGTCACCTCCCCGTTCGGCGAAGCGGGCGAACATCGTGTCGAAAGCGGGCAGCAGCATGTCGTTGGTACGCAGGTACTCGGCGAACACCGCATCCTCGTCGGCGCCGGCGAACAGGAGCAGGGACGCTGCGGCCCACCCCGTCCGGTCCTTCCCCGCGCTGCAGTGGACCAGCGCGGGAACGTCGCCCTGCGCCATACCTTCCGCGACAGCGCGATACGACGCGAGAGCGCTCGGCAACGTCACGAAGTCCCGGTAGCTCCCCCGCAGATATTCGACGGCGCGGCCGTCACCGAACGCCTGGGCGGCCAGTGCGGGATCGGCAACGATGTCGGGAAGTGCTGCCGCGATGGACCCGTTGTTCCGGTCGGCGAGGACGTCGAGGGCGAAGTGCCGGGCGTGCGCCGGAAGCTTGTCCGGACGCAGCTCCTGCTCGGCCGCGGTGCGGAGGTCGAAGACGTTCGCGATGTGCAGCGCCGTGAGTGTGTCGAGATCGGTCTCGGTGACCCGGCTCAGGTCGGTCGAGCGGTACACCACCCCGGTACGAACCACGCCACCGTAGGAACTCGCACACCCGCCGATGTCGCGGAAGTTCGCCAGTGACGGGATCGCGAAGGCGGTGTCCGCAGCGGCCTCGCTGCCCAGTGCATCGGTCATGTCGACAACCTACGGCGTTGCGCTCGGAACCGGAAAGCCCCGCACGGCTCAGGTGTGGCGCCCGAGGACCCGGTCCACGGCGGCGAGCGCCTCGTCGAGTTCGGCTGTCGTGACCGTCAGCGGGGGCCGGAATCGGATACCGCGGGTGCCGGTGCCGATCATGAGGACGTGCTCGTCGCGGTACAGGTCGCGCAGCACCGCGTCGCGCATGTCCGGTGACGGCAGGGTCAGCGCACACATCAGCCCGCGGCCCCTCGGCTCCGTCACCGCAGGACGGCGCGCGGCGAGTTGCTGCACTCCGGCCAGCAGATGCGCCCCACGGGTGCGGGCACGCTCGATCAGTCCGTCCCGTTCGATCACCTCGAGGATGCGGCGGGCACGCACCATGTCGGTGAGATTGCCACCCCAGGTGGAGTTGAGACGAGAGCTCACCGTGAAGACGTTGTCGGGCACTTCGTCGATCCGCCCGCCGGCCATGATCCCGCACACCTGCGTCTTCTTTCCGAATGCCACGAGGTCGGGAGCCACGCCGAACTGCTGATAGGCCCAGGTGGTGCCGGTGAGTCCGACACCGGTCTGCACCTCGTCGAACACGAACAGCGCGTCGTTGGCGCGGCACAGATCCGCCATGGCCCGGAAGAACTCCGGACGGAAGTGGTGGTCGCCGCCCTCCCCTTGGACGGGTTCGGCGATGAAGCACGCGATGTCGTGGGGGCGCTCGGCGAATGCGGCGCGCGCCTGGTCGAGCGCGCGATCCTCCGCCGCGGCGATGTCGCGGCCGTCGCACAGATAGGGCGCGTCGATTCGCGGCCAGTCGAACTTCGGGAAGCGTGCGGTCTTCACCGGATCGGTGTTGGTGAGCGACATCGTGTAGCCGCTCCGCCCGTGGAACGCCTCGGTCAGATGAAGTACCGAGCCTCCGAGGCCGGGGTCGAGTCCGCGGGACTCGTTGAGGCGGCTCTTCCAGTCGAACGCGGCCTTGAGAGCGTTCTCGACGGCGAGCGCACCGCCGTCGACGAAGAACAGGTGCGGCAGGGCCGGGTCCCCGAGGACCCGGGCGAAGGTGTCGACGAACCGGGCCATCGGCACCGTATAGATGTCGGAGTTGCTGGGCTTGTTCGGTGCGACAGTGCAGAACTCCTCTGCGGCACCGGGGTCGTCCGCGAGCGCAGGATGGTTCATGCCCAGCGCCGAGGACGCGAAAAACCCGAACATGTCGAGGTAGACAGTGCCGTCGCGCTGGTCGACCAGTCGTAGGCCGCGTGAGCGTTCGAGGTCGAGGACGAGGTCTGCTCCGTCCGTGAGCAGGTGCTGCCGCAGTACGTCGTGAACGCGGTCGGGAAGGAGGGATCCGTCACTGTCCGGGCGCCGGAGTGCAGTACTCATACCGGGAACGATACGTCAGAACATTCAGTAAAGGGTCTTCATTACAAGAAATTTACCGGCGTTTACCGTCACCGCTCGTAAAATGTTTGGAGAATGACGGTGCTCCGGGTTGCCACGTTCGCGGTCGCACGAATTTGCTGAAGCAGATGTTCGAGCGCGCGCGGCGAGGCGACACGCACGAGGAGGATGTAGCTTTCGTCCCCGGCGACCGAGTGACAGGATTCGATGGCGTCGATATGGCGCAATCGCGCCGGTGCATCGTCCGGCTGAGACGGATCAAGAGGGGTGATGGCGACGAACGCCGAGAGCGCGAGTCCGATCGCCTCGGGATCGATTCTGGCGCTGTACCCGCGAATGATGTCGCGCGACTCGAGGCGTCGTACCCGGGATTGGACGGCGGACACCGACAGGCCCGCCTTGTCGGCAAGCGCGGCCAAGGTGGCCCGCCCGTCGGCTTCCAATTCGCGCAACAGCAATCGATCGATCTCGTCCAGCGCGTCTTTAGGGGATTCCGGCACCCGCGCAGATTATCCGAGCACGAAGGGACCACACCGATGAATGCGACCTCCGACCTCCGCACCCGAGCAGAGGCGGCCCTGAGCCGTTGCGGAGTCGAACTTCCGCAGGACGGTGTCCTCGGCGTCACGAGCCCGGTCGACGGCACCGAACTCGCTCGACTTCCCCTCCACTCGGCCGAAGACGTCGATCTCGCCATTTCGACCGCCGCAAGCGCGTTCGAGCAATGGCGACACGTGCCCGCCCCGGTTCGCGGACAACTCGTCCGACGTCTCGGCGAACTCCTCGTCGAGCACAAGAGCGACCTGGCAGCACTCGTCACACTCGAGGTCGGGAAGATCCCGTCCGAGGCGGCCGGTGAGGTTCAGGAGATGATCGACGTCTGCGACTTCGCCGTCGGGCTGTCCCGCCAGTTGTACGGGCGGACCATGCCGTCCGAACGTCCGGGTCACCGCCTGATGGAGACATGGCATCCCCTCGGTGTGGTCGGTGTCATCTCGGCGTTCAACTTCCCGGTCGCGGTGTGGTCGTGGAACACCGCGATCGCGCTCGTGTGCGGCGACCCGGTGGTGTGGAAGCCGTCCGAGACCACGCCGCTCACCGCGCTCGCGTGTGACGCACTCCTGCGGCGCGCTGCCGCCGATGTGGGCGCGCCCGACGGCCTGCACCACGTGCTTCTCGGCGACTCCCGCGTCGGAGAAACCCTTTCCGACGATCCGCGGATCGCGCTCGTCAGCGCAACCGGGTCCGTGCGGATGGGGCGGGCGGTTGCTCCCCGCGTCGCCGCTCGATTCGGCCGGTGCCTGCTCGAACTCGGAGGCAACAACGCAGCGATCGTCACTCCGTCGGCCGACCTCGACCTCACGGTGCGCGGCGTCGTGTTCGCCGCCGCGGGTACCGCCGGGCAGCGGTGCACGACACTCCGGCGGCTCATCGTGCACCGGTCGATCGCCGACACGCTCGTCGAGCGGCTCGCAACCGCGTATTCCGGCTTGCGCGTGGGAAATCCGTTCGACGAGGGAGTCCTCGTGGGTCCGCTCGTCTCGGAGAAATCGTACGAGGCGATGCGCTCTGCTCTCGATCGCGCCGCTGCCGACGGCGGCGTTGTCGTCGCCGGCGGCGACCGTGTCGACGTGTCCGGGAAGGGGGTCTACGTCTCCCCCGCACTCGTCCGCATGCCGGGCCAGACCGAGGTCGTACGGGAGGAGACGTTCGCACCGATCCTGTACGTCCTCACCTACGACGACCTCGACGAGGCGATCACGCTGAACAACGCAGTCCCCCAGGGGCTGTCGTCGTCGATCTTCACCCTCGACCAACGGGAGGCCGAGCAGTTCCTCTCCCGCTCGGACTGCGGTATCGCGAACGTCAACATCGGTACCTCCGGGGCGGAGATCGGTGGTGCGTTCGGCGGTGAGAAGGAGACCGGCGGCGGCCGCGAATCGGGTTCGGATTCATGGAAGGCGTACATGCGCCGCGCCACCAACACGGTGAACTACTCGAACGAACTCCCGCTTGCCCAGGGTGTCGAATTCGGCTGAGCCCCAACGGCGGATCTCAACCGCGGTCCCGGCCCTTCCGCGGACGGATCCTCAGGAGTTCGGGCACGTCGACGGTCTCGTTTCCGGCCAGCGGGTCGTCCCCTCGGCGGGCGAGCACGCGCGAGACGGTCTCGACACCCGACAGTGCCGTGGCCGCTTCCCGCGCGACCGACTCGTCGTACACCTCGAACCACGGATACCCGCGCTCGGTGTACTCGCGCGCGGTGATCGGCTCGGTCGGCGGCGCTGTTCCCGTCAGGGTTTCCCACTGCACGCTGTTGACCAGCGCAACGTGCGCAGCCGAGCGACGGCCCGTGTCCCATACGCCGCGTTCTTCCACCGGCGTCGCGACGCGCTGGGTGATCGAACCGCCCGCGCCGAGTCCCATGCCGGGCGGCGGAGGCGGCGCGAAGGTCATCATGTGCTGCCGGTCGTCGGTTCGCGCGCGCCGCCGCTCGTACACGTCGGCCCTCATCGGGGACGCGGCGATCCGGATTCCCCCGGTGGCCGGCCCGCGACCGAGTTGTTCCTCGACGGTGTACCCCGCACCCAGCGGCATCGCCACGAACTGGCGGACCAGTCCGCCGTCCACACAGAACCCGTCGAGCCAGGGTTGTTCCGGGACCTCGAAATAGTCCTCGGCATCGAAATCGGGTTCCGGCGTCCAGGGCCCGCCCGTCACCGCGTCGACGTCGCCGGTTCCGACCTTGACGAGAAACGGATAACGAGTGTCGAACTTGATCCAGCAGGCTTCGGACTGCCATACGGGCAGGACGATGTGCTCGTCCAAAACACGTAGAGGAAAGGTGCCCAGGCTCGGTGGCAGCGGGTAGCGCTTCCCGTCGTCCGGCACCCGGACGGTGCGGTGGAACGAGACGGCCAGTTCGGCTTCCCCGTGTACTTCGGGGAACTCGAAGTACAGGGTGTCGCCGTCCACGCTCAATGCCATGCCTGCCCCTCTCGCGGGCCGGGGGTGGCCACGCGAGTCCAGGTTGCCTTCCCGTCAGTGGTTGCGCAACGCGTCCACGAGTTCGTTCTTGCGCATGCTCGAGTAACCGCTCAAGCCGAGTTCTTTCGCCCGCTTCTTCAGGTCGTCGACAGTCCAGTCGTCGTACGACCCGGACTTTCCGCCTCGCTTCCCGACCTTCGACTTGCCCTCGGCAGCGGCAGCGTTGGAGATCCGGGCAGCTTTCTCCTTCGACGCGCCGTCGTCCCGCAACTCTTCGTACATCTTTTCGTTCTTGATCGACGAGTTCGGCATCGTGCTCTCCTTTCGATGTGTGCGGGGTATACCCGTCCGTTCCCACCTACACACGTCCCGGCGCAATGCCCCGACGCGGAGCAACCGTGTGGCGTACGACACATCTTGTGGTAGACCGGGGACCATGTACCCAGGGAACTTCGTCGCGACCACCCCCGACAAGCCGGCCATCATCCGGCCCGCGACGGGCGAATCGCTCACCTACCGGGAACTGGACGAACTCTCTATCCGGCTGGCGAAGCATCTGCGCGCCGCCGGCCTGGCGCCCGGCGACCATCTTGCGTTGATATCCGACAACGACCTGCGCGTCATGGAGGTGTACTGGGCAGCACTGCGTTCCGGCCTGTACATCACCGTGGTCAATCGGCACCTCACTCCCGACGAAGCGGCCTACATCGTCGACGACTGCGACGCGCAAGCCCTGGTCGTCTCGGCACACGCCCTGTCGGCGGTCGATACGTCACCCGGGGCGTACCCGGGAGTGGCCCACCGCCTCGTCTTCGGCGGGTCGCTTCCCGGCTTCGACGACTACGAGGATGCGCTCGCCCGCCACGATCCGTCACCGCTCGACGACCAGCCTCGTGGCCGGGACATGCTGTATTCCTCCGGCACCACCGGGCGGCCGAAGGGAATCGAACCGGCTCTGTCCGTGGGCCAGGTGCAGGACGTCCCCGACCCGTACACCGCGGTGTTCGCGCCCATGTACGGGTTCGACGACACCACGGTCTACCTGTGCCCCGCCCCGCTGTATCACGCTGCGCCGCTCCGGTTCTGCGGCACCGTTCAGTCTGTCGGCGGCACCGTGATCCTGATGGACCGCTTCGACGCCGAAGAAGCGCTCGCCCTGATCGAGAAGTACTCGGTCACGGCCTCCCAGTGGGTGCCGACGATGTTCGTGCGGATGCTGAAACTGCCGGAGGAGACGCGGGCGAGATACGACGTCTCGAGCATGAAGGTCGCGATCCACGCGGCCGCACCGTGCCCACCGGAGATCAAGCGGGCGATGATCGAGTGGTGGGGCCCGGTGATCCACGAGTACTACGCGTCCACCGAAGGTGCGGGCGCGACCTTCATCGACTCCGGGCAGGCGCTCGCGCGGCCCGGGTCCGTGGGGCGCGACGGCGTCATGGGCATCGTCCACATCTGCGACGACGAGGGAAGCGAACTCCCCGCCGGCGCGATCGGGACAGTGTGGTGGGAACGCGACGAACACCCTTTCCGATACCACAACGACCCCGAGAAGACCGCAGCGGCAACACATCCCGACCACCCGACCTGGACGACGAGCGGGGATATCGGGTACCTCGACGACGACCGCTTCCTCTACCTGACCGACCGCGCCGCCTTCATGATCATCTCCGGCGGCGTCAACATCTACCCACAGGAGTCGGAGAACGTCCTCACCCTGCACCCGAAGGTCTACGACGTGGCGGTCATCGGCGTGCCGAACACGGAGATGGGCGAAGAGGTCAAGGCCGTCGTGCAACTCGCAGACGGGGTCACGCCGAGTCCCGAACTCGAGCAGGAACTGCTCGAGTACGTCCGCGACCGCGTGTCGCACTTCAAGGCACCGCGCAGTGTGGACTTCTCCGACGACCTGCCGCGCACACCCACCGGCAAGCTGGTCAAACACAAGTTGCGTGCCCGCTACGTCCCGGCGGCGGGGTGACGAGATGTCCACCGAACAGGAAACCGGACTGCCTGCGATGCCGCTGACCGAACTGGCCGCCGCGTTGCCGCAGGGCGCACTGGTCACCGACCCTGACATCCTCGCCGGATACCGCCACGACCGTGCGCAGGACCCGGACGCGGTTGTGCCCGCCGCCCTGGTGCGCGCCACGTCGACCACGGACGTGCAGGCCACGCTGCGGTGGGCGAACACCCATCGCGTCCCGGTGGTGCCCCGGGGAGCCGGCACGAGTCTGTCGGGCGGATCCGGCGGCATCGCCGGGGGCATCGTGCTGAGCACCGAGAAGATGCGTGCGCTCACGGTGGACACGACCACCCGAACCGCAGTTGCGCAGCCGGGGCTCCTCAATTCCGAGGTCAAGCGGGCAGCGGCCGAGCACGGTCTGTGGTACCCGACGGACCCGTCGTCGTTCGAGATCTGCACGATCGGCGGCAACGCCGCGACCAACGCCGGCGGCCTGTGCTGTGTGAAGTACGGGGTCACGTCCGATTACGTCCTCGGTCTCGAGGTCGTGCTGGCGGACGGTACCGCGGTGCGATTGGGCGGCCCGAGACTCAAGGACGTCGCCGGCCTGTCCTTGACGAAACTGTTCGTCGGCAGCGAAGGCACCCTCGGCGTCATCACGGAGGTGACGTTGCGACTGCTTCCGCCGCAACCACCGGCGTCGACGATGGTCGCCACGTTCGGGTCGGTCCAGGCCGCCGCCGACGCGGTCGTCGCGATCACCGGCATGCTGCGGCCCGCGATGCTCGAATTCATGGACCGGACCACGATCGGAGCGGTGGAGGACATGCTCCGGATGGGTCTGGACCGCTCCACGGAAGCGATGCTCATCGCGCGTTCCGACGTACCGGGCGCGGCCGCGGCCGCGGAGATCACGCTGATGGCGCAGGCATGTCGCGACGCCGTTGCCGACGAGGTGTTCACCACCGACGACGCCGCGGAGGGGGAAGCGTTTGCGGCCGCCCGCCGGATGGCGATCCCCGCGGTGGAGCGCACCGGCAGCCTGCTGCTCGAGGACGTCGGGGTTCCCCTGCCGGCTCTTCCCGCGCTTGTGGAGGGGATCGCCGCGCTCGCGGCGGAGCACGATGTGACGGTCGCGGTCATCGCTCACGCGGGGGACGGCAACACCCATCCCCTGATCGTCTACGACCCCGCCGACGACGAGATGGCCGTGCGAGCACAGGCGGTTTTCGGAAAGATCATGGATCTCGCGATCGAACTGGGCGGCACGATCACCGGGGAGCACGGCGTGGGCCGCTTGAAGAAGGCATGGCTTCCCGACCAGGTCGGCCCTGATGTCATGGCTCTGACCAGGCAAATCAAGAATGCGCTGGACCCTCGGTCGATCCTGAACCCGGGGGTGGTGCTGTGACCCGGACGCAGCCCCCCGGGCGTGGGAACGCGTCGATTCCGGCCTTGCACCCGGATCGGCCCGTGAACGGCCATAATCGTCGCGTGAACATGCCTTCGCCCGACTCCGTCTCCGAACTCCCCCTACGCGACACCAAGTACAGGGAGCTCGCGCGCTACCCCGAATTCGGCATCGTCACAGCATGGTTGCGCGATTACATCCGGTCGAGCGTGCCCAACGCACGGATGAGCGAGCGGGAGTACTGGTCGGTCGCGTGCCTGCCCGACAATTCGGTGTCGCCGACGGGCCGCCGACTCGTGAGCGTGTATGCCGGTGATCTCGAGGTGGCCGGCCTCCACCTCGACACCCCGGGACCGGGTCTGCGGAATGTCCAGGGCTGGATCACAGTGACGCGAGAAGGTCTGGAAGAGGCCTGCGGCGCGTCCCTCGACCGGATCGCTGCAACCTTCCCTGCGCTGAATGTGACGCACAGCGGTGCGATGGCCACGATCGCATGGACGGAAACACCCGAGAGCCGGGAGCAGTTCGACGCCCTGCCGTGGCGGGCGCCGGCCCGTGCCCTCGTCACCGAACTGGTCCGCACCGGGCGCAACCGGTGGGCCGACCTGCACTCGCCTCAGATCGCTCAATTCGCCTTCGAGGACTGAGCCTGTCGGCGGTCGGGTGCACGATAGACAGGTGAGCTCTGTCCTCGACCGATTCTCCGCACCGACCCGTGAATGGTTCGGCGGAGCTTTCGACGCCCCGACTCCCGCTCAGCTCGGTGCGTGGGAGTCGATCTCGTCCGGCGCGCACACCCTGGTCGTGGCACCCACCGGTTCCGGCAAGACGCTCTCCGCGTTCCTGTGGTCGCTCGACCGGCTCGCCGCCACCCCGGCCGACGAGACGGTCGCCCGCGAGCAGCGCACGCGGGTGCTCTACGTCTCGCCGCTCAAAGCTCTCGCGGTCGACGTCGAACGCAACCTGCGATCGCCGCTGGTCGGGATCACCCAGACCGCCAAACGGCTCGGCCTCACCCCACCGGACATCAGCGTCGGGGTCCGCTCCGGCGACACCTCGCAGGCCGACCGGCGCAAGCTCGCCCGCACCCCACCCGACATCCTGATCACCACTCCCGAGTCGCTGTTCCTCATGCTCACCTCGTCGGCGCGGGAGAACCTCGCCGGCGTGGAGACCGTGATCGTGGACGAGGTGCATGCCGTTGCCGGCACCAAACGGGGCAGCCATCTCGCGCTGTCGCTCGAACGGCTCGACCTGCTGCTGCGCGCGCCCGCGCAGCGCATCGGACTGTCCGCGACGGTACGGCCCCACGAGGAGGTCGGCCGGTTCCTCGCCGGTGGCGCGCCGATCCGGATCGTCGCACCCCCGGCGGCCAAGACGTGGGATCTCACGGTCCGGGTCCCGGTGGAGGACATGACGGAACTCGGTGTCGCCGAGCCGGACGAGGACTCTGCGTCGCCCACTCCCCAGGCGGGGTCGATCTGGCCGCACGTCGAGGAACAGATCGTCGACCTCATCACCGCACACAGGTCGACCATCGTGTTCGCGAACTCGCGACGGCTCTCCGAGCGGCTCACCGCCCGGCTCAACGAGATCTACGCCGAACGCACCGGCACCGAGGTCGACCGCGTGGGCAGACCCCCGGCCCAGATCGGGGCGCCCACCGAAGTCACGTACGGCGCCGAACCGGTGCTCGCACGCGCGCACCACGGCTCCGTCAGCAAGGATCAGCGCGCCCTCATCGAGGACGATCTCAAGACCGGGCGCCTGCGGTGCGTGGTGGCCACCTCGAGCCTCGAACTCGGCATCGACATGGGTGCGGTCGACCTGGTCATCCAGGTGGAGGCACCGCCGTCCGTCGCGAGCGGCCTGCAACGGGTGGGCCGCGCCGGGCACCAGGTGGGTGAGACGTCCCGCGGTGTGCTCTTCCCCAAGCACCGCACCGATCTCATCCATTGCGCCGTCACGGTGGAGCGCATGGTCGCCGGGCAGATCGAAGCGTTGCAGGTACCCGCCAATCCCCTCGACGTGCTGGCCCAGCAGACTGTCGCGGCGACCGCGCTCGAACCGCTCGACGTCGACGACTGGTTCGACACCGTGCGGCGCAGCGGATCGTTCGCGTCCCTGTCGCGACCCGTGTTCGAGTCGGTGCTCGACCTCATCGCGGGACGCTATCCGTCCGACGAGTTCGCCGAGCTACGGCCGCGTGTGGTGTGGGACCGCACCGAGGGCACGCTCACCGGGCGCCCGGGCGCGCAGCGACTCGCGGTCACCTCGGGCGGCACCATCCCCGACCGCGGATTGTTCACCGTGTTCATGGTGGGCGAGAAGAACACCCGTGTCGGAGAACTCGACGAGGAGATGGTCTACGAATCGAGGGTCGGCGATGTGTTCGCACTCGGTGCCACCAGTTGGAGGATCGAAGAGATCACGTTCGACCGGGTACTGGTCTCGCCCGCTTACGGTCGTCCCGGCCGCTTGCCGTTCTGGCACGGAGACAGCCAGGGCCGGCCCGCAGAACTCGGAGCCGCTCTGGGCGCGTTCATCCGCGAACTGGGCCACGCCGACGCCGAGGAAGCCGAAAAACGCTGTCGCAACGGCGGACTCGACGAGAACGCGACGACCAACCTGATCGCTCTGCTCACCGAGCAGCGCACCGCGACAGGACAGCTTCCCACCGACCGCACCCTGGTGGTCGAACGGTTCCGCGACGAACTCGGCGACTGGCGACTGGTGCTGCACTCCCCGTTCGGATTGCGGGTACACGCACCGTGGGCACTGGCGGTGGGCGCCCGATTGCTCGAGCGGTACGGCGTCGAATCCCACCCGACGGCCTCCGACGACGGCATCATCGTGCGACTGCCCGACGCCGACGACGCGCCACCGGGGTCGGAGATCTTCGTCTTCGACCCCGAGGACATCGACGAGATCGTCACCGAGCAGGTCGGTGGATCGGCGCTGTTCGCGTCGCGGTTCCGGGAGTGTGCAGCCCGCGCACTGCTGTTGCCGCGCCGCAACCCCGGCAAGCGGGCGCCGTTGTGGCAGCAGCGGCAACGCTCGGCCCAATTGCTCGATGTCGCGCGGCGCTACCCGACCTTTCCGATTCTGCTCGAGACCGTCCGGGAGTGCCTGCAGGACGTCTACGACCTGCCCGCCCTGCACGACCTCCTCGGTCGCGTCGCCCGCCGGCAGATCCGCCTCGTCGAGGTGGAAACGCCCACCGCCTCCCCGTTCGCCTCGTCACTGCTGTTCAACTACGTCGGCGAGTTCCTCTACGAGGGAGACAGCCCGCTCGCCGAGCGCCGCGCGGCCGCGTTGTCGCTCGATTCGACGTTGCTGGCCGAACTGCTCGGTCGCGTGGAGTTGCGCGAACTGCTCGACGCCGACGTCATCGCCGACGCCGAACACGAACTGCAGCGACTGACACCGGAGCGGCGCGCGCGCGATGCCGAGGGTGTCGCCGACCTGTTGCGACTGGTCGGGCCGCTCACCGATGCCGAGTTGCACGAACGCACCACCGACGATCCGACCGAGTGGGTCGCCGACCTCGCCCGCCGGCGACGCGCACTCCGCGTGTCGTACGCGGGTGAACAATGGTGGGCCGCCATCGAAGACGCGTCCCGGTTGCGCGATGCGCTCGGCGTGCCGTTGCCCATCGGGGTGCCCACCGCGTTCGTCGAGCCGGTCGCAGATCCGCTCGGTGATCTCGTGGGCCGGTATGCCCGCACCCACGGTCCGTTCACCGCGGCCGAGGTCGCGGCGCGGTTCGGGCTCGGCACGGCCGTCGTCGACTCCGTGTTGCGGCGGATGGCCGCGGACAGGCGCGTTACGTCGGGGGAATTCCGTCCGGGTGCCACCGGGTCCGAATGGTGCGATTCCGAGGTGCTGCGGCGGCTGCGACGGCGGTCGCTCGCAGCGGCCCGCCAGGATGTCGAACCGGTCAGCACGGCCACGCTCGGCCGGTTCCTTCCCGACTGGCACCATCTCGGGACGGGTGCGGGTGGCAGTGCTCTCTACGGGCTCGACGGCGTTCTCACGGTCGTGGAACAACTCGCCGGGGTTCCGCTTCCGGCAAGCGCACTCGAGCCACTGGTCCTCGCACCCCGGGTGCGCGACTACTCACCGACGATGCTCGACGAACTCACCGCGACAGGTGAGGTGGTGTGGTCGGGCGCCGGGTCGATCTCCGGCAAGGACGGCTGGGTCCTGCTCCACCCCGCCGACCTGGCACCGGTGACCCTCGCGCCCGCCGAGGAACTCGACATGTCCCCGATCCACCACGCGATCCTCGACTCGCTCGCCGGTGGTGGCGCGTTCTTCTTCCGTCAGCTCACCGATGCCGTGTCCGCCCGGGAACCGACCGCCACCGACACGAATGTCGCTGCAGCACTGTGGGACCTGGTCTGGGGCGGATACATCTCGGGAGACACGCTTGCGCCGCTGCGGGCCTTGATCGGCGATACCTCCCGCGCGACGCCCGCGCACCGGACCCCGCGGCGCGCGCCGCGGGCGCGGATGTACCGAGCCCGCCCGGCGATGCCGTCGCGCACCGGCCCGCCCACCGTCGCCGGTCGCTGGTCGTTGCTCCCCGAACGCGAGACCGACGCGACGATCCGTGCACACAGCATCGCGGAACTGTTGCTCGAACGGTACGGAGTCGTCACCCGGGGGGTCGTGGTGAGCGAGGGTGTACCCGGCGGGTTCGCCACGATGTACAAGGTCCTCAGCCGGTTCGAGGAGCGCGGTCGTTGCCGACGTGGGTATTTCGTCGACTCGCTGGGAGGGGCCCAGTTCTCCACACCCGCGGTCGTCGACCGCCTGCGCTCGTTCGCCGACTCGATCGAAGGCCGGCACGACGAAACCGCGGCGATCACCCTCGCAGCCTGCGACCCGGCCAACCCGTACGGCGCCGCACTCCCGTGGCCGAAGTCCTCGGCCCCCGACGACGCACCCCGCCACCGCCCGGGACGCAAGGCCGGTGGCCTGGTGGTTCTCGTCGACGGCGCCCTCGTGCTGTTCATCGAACGCGGTGGCCGCACGATGCTCACCTTCGACGACGATCCGGGACTGCTGCGCAGTGCGTGTGCTTCCCTCGCCGCGACCGTCAAGCGCGGGGGCGTCGACAAGATCGTCGTGGAGAAGGTCGACGGTGCCTCCATCCACGGGCACGCGTTCGCCGACATCCTGGGCGAGTCCGGTTTCTCGGCGACGCCGCGCGGATACCGGTTGAGGTTCTGACGATGCCCGAGGGCGATACGGTCCACCGCGCGGCGCGGCAACTGAACGCCGCTCTGGCGGGGAGAACGCTCACCGAAACCGATTTCCGCGTACCTCGTTTCGCCACAGCGGATTTCACGGGTTGTGTCGTCGACGAGGTGGTGTCGCGGGGCAAGCACATCTTGATCCGGTTACCCGGCCACACGATCCATTCGCATCTGAAGATGGAGGGCGAGTGGCACATCTACCAGCGCGGCGCGCGGTGGCGTAAACCCGGTTTCAAGGCTCGCGTGGTACTGGGTACGGAACAGACGCAGGCCGTCGGGTTCGAACTGGGAATCCTCGAAGTTCTCCCCCGTGACCGGGAAGAGGATGCGGTGGGCCACCTCGGGCCCGATCTGCTCGGAGCCGACTGGGACGCGGCGCGCGCCGCGGAGAATCTGTCGCGCGACCCGCTCCGCCCGATCGGGGTTGCCGTGCTCGATCAGCGGGTCATGGCGGGCGTGGGCAATGTGTACCGGTCCGAATTGTGCTTCCTGCGCGGCGTCGATCCGCGGGAGCCGGTGGGTACGGCAGGTGATCCTCGGGGCTGGGTGGACCTCGCACACCGCATCCTCACCGCGAACCGCGAGCGGGCGGTGCGGGTCACCACGGGTGATCGTCGTCGCGGCCGGAACCTCTGGGTGTACGGGCGGCGCGGCGATCCCTGCCGACGTTGCGGGACACCCATCGAATCCTGGGACCTGGGCACGGCCGCCGAACCGGAGCGGGTGGTGTACCGGTGCCCCCGCTGTCAGCCGGGCGGTACCGGACCGTAAGCCTCTCCGGCATGTTCGAGTAGCGAAACGCACTGTGCCACCAGCATTTCCCGGGACACCGTGACGTCGCCTTCGAGGTAGCCCATGAACATGCTGGTGAACGCTCCGACCAGTCCCACGGCCACCAGGTGCCGATACGCTCGATCCTCGATGCCGGTGAGCCGGCCCTCGACGAGCGCGACGAATGCCGGCGCGAGTTCGAGACCACGGCTGCTGAGCGCGGGCTCGCGCAGCGGGGCCAGGAGCAGCACGCGCCCCTTGGCCGGATCATCGACGGCGAGACCGACGAAGGCCCGCACCGCAGCCTCCGCGACACCCGTCGGCGGCGCCGAGGCAACCGCGGCCGCGAGCGCCTCGCGCGCCTGTTTCGCGACGTGTGCGTACACCTCGCGGACGAAGGTGTCCCGGTCGGTGAAGCTCTCGTAGAAGTACCGCTCGGTGAGTTCGGCCGCGCGGCACACGGCACGGACGTTCGCGATCGCACCGCCGGGCGCGCCGATCAGGTCGGTACCGGCGGTGAGGAGCCGTTCCCTGCGTACCCGTCGGCGTTCTTCGATGCCGACCCCCGCCCAACTGCGGCGCGTGGTGCCCACTGCTGTTTCCCGTCGTTGACTACGTGCCGGACAGATCCTACTCTGACAACATGCGTAGTCAGTATCCCGGCGGTCAGGGCGTCGACGAGCCGGCACCGGACGAGACGACGGCCCGTCCGGCTGCGGCACCGCCCGAGCCTCTCGGCCCCGACTCGCTGACCTGGAAGTACTTCGGCGGATGGCGCGGCATGCTGTTCGGGCCGTGGGCCGGGTCCATGCAGAACATGCATCCCGGCCTCGGTGCCGGAGTCGAGGAACACTCGGAGTTCTTCGACGAGCGCTGGGAGCGCCTCTACCGGTCGCTGTACCCGATCTACGGAGTCGTCTTCGACGGCCCGCGGGCACCGGAGACCGCCGCGCAGGTGCGGGGGTACCACAACACCATCAAGGGCGTCGACAAGAAGGGACGCAAGTACAACGCGCTGGACCCGGGCACGTTCTACTGGGCGCACGCGACGTTCTTCTACAGCCTCATGGTGTCGATCGAGTGGTTCGACGGCCCGCTCACCCTCGAAGAAAAGCATCGCCTCTTCGACGAGCACGTGCAGTGGTATCGCCTCTACGGCATGCCCATGCATTCGGTCCCCGAGTCGTGGGAGGCGTTTCTGGAGTACTGGGATCACATGTGCCGCAACGTGCTCGAAGACAACAAGGCGACCCGCGACGTCCTCGACCTGTCGAACCTCGATCGACCGCCGTTCCTGCGGTGGTTCCCCGAACCGGTCTGGAAAGCGCTGCGTCCGCCGGTCGTCGCCGGGTTCTCCTGGCTCACCGTCGGCCTCTACGACCCCCCGGTGCGCGACCTGCTCGGGTATCGCTGGAGTGCTCGCGACGAGAAGATCCACGCCTTCGTGGGCCGCGCCATCGGTCTGGGCGGCAAGGTCGTGCCGAAGCGCTTCCGCTATCACCCGCGCGCCCGAGCGGGCCTGGATCGCGCCGCCGGCCGCATCGCCCGGGACGCCCCGGTGCTGCACACCCCGGGCCGTAATCTGCCGCCCGTGGACCGCCGCGACTCGCCGGTGCATTACAGCCCGAAAGTCACATCACGGCACCGGCCCGGTGTGACACGCTGACGGGGTGTCCCCCACCCCGGCTCGCGACGCACCACGCCGGTCGGTTGCGTCCCGTCGTGTTCCGCTGTCACGCAATGCGGCGGCAAGCCGGATAAGTGCGTACGTCTACGGCAACGTGCTCGTCCTCGCAGCCCTGGTTCCGATCACGACCACCAGGCAGTACATCGGCATCGCGATCGTGCTGGGCACCGCGCTCTCGACGTTTCTGGCGCATGTGTTCGCGGAGTCGGTCTCGCAGAGCGTGCGGTCGGCGCGCCCACTCACCGGCGCCGAGCGCTGGGTGGAACTCCGCAACTCGGTCCCGATCCTGTCGTCCGCGTCGCTGCCGTGCCTCATTCTTCTCACGGCGTGGCTCGGATGGCTCGAACCTCGTACGGCACAAGTGCTCGCCGAGGTCGCGATTCTGATTCGCATCGGTTCGACGGTGTTCGTCGTCCAACGCCTGCAGGGCCGCCCCGCCGGGACCACGACCGTCTTCGCGGCGGTGGGATTGGCCCTGCTCGCGTCGGTGGTCGTGGTCGTCAAAATCGCACTCACGCACTGACGATCACGGACGTCCGGCGTGGCGGGCCCCTACTCACGTCACCTGGTGATCGGTACCGGCTCCAGGATCTCCCCGCGTGCTTCGGGGGCCGCCACCCGCAGGGCATCGGCCGACTCGTCGTCCGGCTGGGTCTGCGACAGGATTTCGGCTTCCACCCGGGCCCGGTAGATGTCGACCTCGCGATCGACCGTCTCCTCGTCCCACCCCAGGAGCGGTGCGACGAGCCGCGCCACCTGCTCCGCGCAGTGCACCCCGCGGTGGGAGTACTCGATCGCGATCCGGGTGCGCCGCGCCAGGATGTCCTCGAGATGCAGGGCGCCCTCCGCAGCGACCGCGTACACCGCTTCCACCTGAAGGTAACGCGGCGCATCGGTCAGCGGCTCGAGCAATTCGGGCCTGTTTTTCGCGTGCTCGAGGACCTGGTCGATCATCGAGCCGTACCGGTCGAGGAGGTGCTTGACCCGATAGGGATGCAACCCGTATTCCTCGGCGAGGGACATGGTCTGGTTGACCAGCGCGAAGTACCCGTCGGCGCCCACGAGCGGCACCTTGTGCGTGATGGAGGGGGCGATCCGTGTCGGGATGTCCTCGGCGGCGAGATCGACGGCGTCCTCCGCCATCACGCGGTAGGTGGTGTATTTGCCGCCCGCGATGGCGATGAGGCCGGGTGCAACCCGCGCGACCGCGTGTTCGCGCGACAGTTTCGAGGTCTCGTCGCTCTCCCCCGCCAGCAGCGGCCGTAGCCCGGCGTACACCCCGTCGATGTCGTCGTGGGTGAGTGGCACGACGAGCACGCGGTTGACGTGGTCGAGGATGTAGTCGATGTCCGCTTTCGTGGCCGCCGGGTGGGCGAGATCGAGGTTCCAGTCGGTGTCGGTGGTGCCGATGATCCAGTGATTGCCCCACGGGATGACGAACAGCACGGACTTCTCGGTGCGCAGGATGATCGCCGAGTCGCTCACGATGCGATCACGCGGAACGACGATGTGGACGCCTTTCGACGCCCGCACCCGGAATCTGCCCCGCTGGCGGGACAAAGCCTGGATCTCGTCGGTCCACACACCCGTCGCGTTGATGACCGCGCTTCCGCGCACGTCGATGACGGAGCCGTCCTCCGTGTCGCGCACACGGACTCCCGCGACTCCGTCGGCCTCCCGCAGGAATCCGACGACCTGCGTCGACGTCCGGACAACCGCCCCGTAGTGCGCGGCCGTCCTCGCGACCGTCATGGTGTGGCGCGCATCGTCGACCACGGTGTCGTAATACGAGATTCCGCCGGTGAGCGAGGAGCGCTTGAGACCGGGGACCATGCGCAACGCGCCCGCCCTCGTCAGGTGCTTCTGCGCCGGCACCGACTTCGCGCCACCCATCCGGTCGTACAGGAAGATCCCCGCACCGATGTACGGACGTTCCCATACCCGATGGGTAAGCGGAAAAAGGAACTTCAACGGCTTGACCAGGTGCGGAGCGAGGGTGGTCAGCGCAAGTTCACGTTCGCGCAGCGCTTCTCTCACCAGACCGAACTCGAGTTGTTCCAGGTATCGCAAGCCGCCGTGGAACATTTTCGACGACCGGCTCGACGTCCCCGATGCGTAATCGCGGGCCTCCACGAGCGCGACCCGCAGTCCTCGTGTCGCCGCGTCGAGCGCCGCACCGGCTCCGACGACACCCCCGCCGATGACGATGACGTCGAATTGTTCGGTGGCGAGTTGCCGCCATGCGTCGGCGCGCTGTTGCGGTCCGAGGGGTTGCACACCTGGTTGATTCACCGCACCGCTCCCGTGAGTCGCCGACGTATCCCCGACAAGGCTAGTAGTTTCGACCGCGCAGCGCGCAGTAGATGCTGCCCTGAGCCATCCCGTCCGCCCTATCGAGGATCATCCGTGAACCAGTACATCGCCGCGATCGACCAGGGCACCACCTCGAGCCGGTGCATCATCTTCGACCACGACGGCCGTATCGTGTCCGTCGCGCAGAAGGAACACCGGCAGTTCTTTCCGCGCGCCGGCTGGGTGGAGCACGACCCCGAGGAGCTGTGGCTCAACACACGCGAAGTGGCTGCCGTGGCACTGGCCAAGGCGGACGTGCGCAGGCAGGACATCGCCGCGATCGGCATCACGAATCAGCGCGAGACGACGGTCGTCTGGGACCGCACGACAGGCAAGGCGGTCTACAACGCGATCGTCTGGCAGGACACGCGAACCGACCGGCTCGTCGAAGAACTCGCGGATGACGCAGGCGTGGACCGCTACCGCGACGTCACGGGCCTTCCACTCTCGACCTACTTCGCGGGCCCCAAAGTGCGCTGGATACTCGACAACGTCGAGGGTGCCCAGGAGAGGGCAAACGCCGGGGAACTGGTGTTCGGCACCATCGACAGCTGGATCGTATGGAAACTGACGGGCGGTGCCGGTGAAGACGGGCACGGACCGGGAGTCCACATCACCGACGTCACCAACGCCTCCCGCACGATGCTGATGAATCTGGACACTTTGCAGTGGGATCCGGAGATCTGCGCGGATTTCGGGATACCGGTCTCGATGCTTCCCGAGATCCGGAGTTCGTCCGAGGTCTACGGGCACGCCCGCGAACGCGGACCCTACGCGGGCGTCCCCATCGCCGGGATCCTCGGCGACCAGCAGGCCGCGACGTTCGGTCAGGCCTGCCTGTCCCCCGGCGAAGCCAAGAACACCTACGGCACAGGGAACTTCCTGCTCCTCAATACGGGCACGACACCGGTCCGCAGCGAACACGGACTGCTCACCACCGTGTGTTACCGCATCGGGGACCGGCCCGCCGTCTACGCGCTCGAGGGCTCGGTCGCCGTCACGGGGTCGCTCGTCCAATGGCTGCGCGACAACCTGGGGATTCTGCGGTCCGCCGCCGAAGTCGAGCAACTCGCCGCATCCGTGCCGGACAACGGCGGGGCGTACATCGTGCCGGCCTTCTCGGGCTTGTTCGCGCCGCGTTGGCGCCCCGACGCGCGCGGCGTGATCACGGGCCTGACCAGGTTCGTCGACAAACGGCACCTCGCGCGGGCGGCACTCGAAGCCACCGCGTATCAGACCCGGGAGGTCATCGAGGCGATGCACGCCGATTCGGGCGTCGAACTCCACACGTTGAAGGTCGACGGCGGAATGGTCGTGAACGACCTGCTCATGCAGTTCCAGGCCGACATCCTCGGCGTGCCGGTCGTGCGGCCGGTGGTCGCCGAAACCACCGCTCTCGGTGCGGCATACGCGGCGGGACTGGCCGTGGGCTACTGGAACGGTGAGGACGACATCCGGCACAACTGGGAAGCCCAGAAGACGTGGGAGCCGACCATGCGCGCCGACGAGCGCGAACGTCTGTTCGCAGGATGGAACAAGGCGGTCGAGCGCACCTACGACTGGGCCTGACCACACCACGTCCTCGCGTGCGGTCAACCCCGCTCGGCGTCGCGCCAGAACTCGGGGAGTTTCACGGCCAGAAAGTCTTTCGCTTGCATAGGAAGCGAATGCGTGGTGTCGGGCACGATATCGACCGTCGCATCGGGGAGACGGCGGGCGCGCTCGGCGGCAGACCTGCCTCCGGCGAGCGAATCTCGTTCTGCGATAGCGACGTACGTGGGCATCACCAGCGAATTCAGCGCGGCGTCGTTCAAAGGTGACGGGGTCGGAAGTTGCGCCGAGAAGTGTTCCGAAGCGGCGGCGATCATCTTTGACATGTCGTCGTTCGGGTCGAACTCGGCGCCTCCCACCTTTCCGAGTGCGGTGTTGTGCCAGCTCTCGGGCAGGAACGGGACGGTCGAGATCATCGTCCAAGCGAGCATGCGCACCGGGGGGTAGGCAAAGGTGAACACGGGCTCGAGAAGCGTCAACGACCGGACGCGCTCGGGGAACCGGTGAGCGTAGGCCGCCGCGCTCGCGCCGCCGAACGAATGACCGACTACGTGAGCGCCCTCGGGTGCGAGTTCGCCGAGCACCTCGGAAATCCACAGTGCCTGCTGCTCGGTCGAGGACAGCGGAACACTCTGGATCGACAAACCGGCATCGCCGAGCGCGTCGAACGCGAGCACACGGCGGTGAGGCAGGAACGTGCCGAGGTTCTCCGCCCACATCGGAACACCCGAAGACATGCCTGGGATCAGGACGACCGGAACTGCACCATCCGCCCCGCCCGAGAACCATTCGTACACGCGTACCGATCCGAATCGGGTCGCGAGGTCGTGGGTCGCGGTCGGCGGGGGAAGAGCAGACATCGCCCGGTCGTAGGTCTCGACATAGATTTCGCGCCCCTCGGCGTCACGAAAGTGGCCGACGCCCGGAGCGCCGAAGAAGAACTGCCCGATCCCCACCACACCCACTGCGGACAGAACGACAGTCAGCGCCATGCCGGTGCGGCGCAGCCATCGGTGAGGGCCGCGGTCGCGTCCTGGAGCATCCGGCCGGACGTCCGCTCTGTTCGTGCGTTCGCTCATGAGGTATCCCGAGGCCGACGGTTCGAACTTTTACAGTATACGCATATTGTAAAGTTCTCGGTATGCCGAAGGTTGTCGATCACGCTCGACGTCGCAGGGAAATCGTGTGGGCTCTGTGGGCCGTCATTCACGAACGAGGCATCGACGGCGTGACCTTTCGGGCGGTCGCAGCCGAGGCGGGCGTCTCGATCGGCCGAATCCAGCACTACTTCGAGTCGAAAGAACACTTGATCCGGTGCGGTGCGGAGGAAATCGTCGCCGGCGCCGAGCAGTCCTACCGTGACGGCGACTCGCACACCGACCCTCGCGCAGCGCTCGACACCCTCCTGACGCAACCTGTTCCGACGACCGGCCCGTCCCTCATCGGCGCCTCGGTCTGGTACGCGTATCTGGCTCGGGCCGTGAGCGATCCGTGGATCCGGGGCTTCATCACGGACGCCTCACGAGGAACGGTCCGTGAGGCGGAGCGGCTCCTCGGAAGCGCCGGGCTCTCGGCAGAACACGCGCACGCCGCAGCGATGCGGTTGGTTGCTCTCAGCAACGGCGCCACGCAATCGGTACTCGTCGGCGCGATGGAGGCCGACGTCGCGAACCGCCTCATCACCAGGGAGATCGACCGGACGTTCGACGACACCGACGGTCCGATCGCGTCTCGGACCGAGGCGACCGAACGCACCTACGACCGAGCTCACCCCGGTCGATAGTCCTCGGGCACGGGATGCACGACGCGCGTGCGCATCTCGTCTTCGCCGACCACCGCTGGGTCGGTGAGGTAGTACTCACGCACAGGGCCTTCCACGGGCACACCGTCGTCGGCGAGACGCGCGAACAACACGTGATAGGCGACCGGTAACAGCGCCGGCGCGCCCGTGAAGTCCACGCCCGCAAAGACCCCGCCGGGCAGAGTGACGGTCTGCGCCTCGACTGCCTGGTCCAGCCGGGCGCCGCAGCCGATTTCCAGACCCACCCCGAACGAGACCTCGCCGTCGAGCGCGGCGGGGTATCGGCCGACGACTGACGCCGACTCGTCCAGACCATACCGCCGGGCATGCGCGAGCAGGGTGCCGATCGCCTCCGAGGCGGACTCGTCGAGCGTCTCCGCCGCGGCACAGGATTCTCTCCACAACACCGTTGCCGCGTCGATGTGGTGAACGGCAACGGGAAGATCCGCGTCCACCGCGCTCCCCAGAGAATCGACGAGAGCGAACGACCGGGCCGCGCGCGCCGCGTCCCGTTCGATGCGGGCACGCTCGGCCGCGAGCACCTCGCTCCCCTGCGCCGGATCGCTCAGGAACACCCGGATCGCCGCGACCGACACATCCGCACGGCGAAGCAATCCGATCCGCAGCGCCGTCGCCAGTTGTGACGGCGCGTAGAAACGGTAGCCGGTGCCGGGGTCCACGCGGTCCGGGGTGAGCAGCCCCTCGCGGTCGTAATACCGCAGTGCCTTCACCGTCAGTCGTGCGGCGCGCGCGAACTCACCGATGCTCATCCAGCGCGCCTCTGTCATTGCGGCCCGCCGGAGACCGCGGCGCTCTCGGCGAGGTCGCCGGCGTACGGGATCACGGTGATCACGTCCACGAGCAACCCGTCGGGGTCGGTCGTCATGAAGTGCCGCTGCCCGAAATCCTCGTCCCGGAGCGACAACACGATCGGAAGTTCCGCAGCGATCGCCGCGGCGTGCACGCGGTCGACGTCCTCGACCTCGACGGACACGAGCACACCCGCCGGCGCCGCCCGGAATCCCTCGGGGACGGTGTGGTGTCCTCGTTCGACGAGTCCCAGTTGCACGGACTCGCTACCGGGGGCTTGCAACTGCACGTACCACCCGCTGTCGAATACGACGGCGAGGTCGAGCAGTCCGGTGTAGAAGTCGCGGCTGCGGGCCACGTCGGCGGCCGGGACCACGGGAAAGATGCTGTTGATCGTCATACACCCACCCTCGTTCCTCCCCTGAGGGGAGAGTCAAGCCCCGGCGCGCCACGCGGTCTCGCAGCGTCGTGCGGGGTCAGTCCAGGTCGTCGTGACGCATCAGCTGGCGGGCTGCCTCGGTCACCGAGCCGCTGAGCGACGGGTAGACCGCGAACGTCTGCGCCAGGTCCGCCACGCTGAGATTGTTCTGCACCGCGAGTGCGATCGGCAGGATCAACTCGGATGCGGTGGGTGCGACGACCACGCCGCCGATCACGACGCCCGTCGCGGGCCGGCAGAAGATCTTCACGAAACCGCGACGCACTCCCGACATCTTGGCGCGGGGGTTGGTGTTGAGCGGCAGCATGACCGTCCGGGCGGGAACCTCACCGGCGTCGATGGTGGCCTGGCTCACGCCGACCGCCGCGATCTCGGGACGGGTGAACACCGCCGCCGCAACGGTCTTGAGCTTGATCGGGCTCACGCCCTCGCCGAGCGCGTGGTACATCGCGATGCGGCCCTGCATGGCGGCGACCGATGCCAGCGGCAGCAGTCCCGAGCAGTCACCTGCGGCGTAGATCCCGGGAACCGCGGTGCGCGAGACCCGGTCGACGGGCAGGAATCCACCACGGTCGAGTTCGAGCCCGACCTTGTCGAGCCCGAGTCCCTGCGTGTTCGGGACGGAACCGACGGTCATGAGCGCGTGGCTGCCCTCGACGATCCTGCCGTCGGCGAGCAGCACCCGGACACCGTTCTCGGTGCGCTCGACGGCGTCGGCACGGGCGTGCTTGACGAGGGTCACGCCCCGCTCGGCCAGGACGTCTTCGAGTACGAGCGCTGCGTCCTCGTCCTCGTGCGGCAACACGCGGTCGCGGCTCGAGACGAGGGTGACGTGCACCCCGACCTCGGTGTACGCGGATACGAACTCGGCGCCGGTGACACCGGAACCCACGACGACCAGCTCCTCGGGCAGGGTGTCGAGGTCGTACAGCTGGCGCCACGTGAGGATGCGTTCGCCGTCCGGCTCTGCACCCGGCAGGATCCGGGGACTCGCGCCGGTGGCGATCAGGACCACGTCGGCGTCGAACACCTTCTCCTCGCCGGTGTGGAGGTTGGCGCGGACCTTGTGCGCGGCCATACCCGGCTGGCTGTCGATGAGTTCGCCGCGCCCGGAGTACAGCTTCACCCCGGCCGCCTCGAGCTTGGTGCGGATGTCGGACGACTGCGCGCGGGCGAGACTCTTGACGCGGGAGTGCACCTGCGGCAGGGCGACGGTCGCGCCCTCGAGCTCGATGCCCAGGTCCCCGGCACGCCGCATGTCCGTACGTACCCCGGTGGACGCGATGAACGTCTTGGACGGGACGCAGTCGAACAGGACACACGCACCGCCGATTCCGTCCGAATCGATCAGTGACACCGATGCGCCGTATTGTGATGCGACCAGCGCGGCCTCGTATCCCGCGGGGCCGCCGCCGATGATGACAATCCGGGTCATGGTTCTCCTCTGTATCGATTCCGAAGGGTGCCGGGGGACGAGCGCAACGCACGCGGGGGTGTGCGGGCGTCCCCGACAACGCTATGCCACGGGCATGCCCACTCGCATACGGACCTGGCAACACAGGCGACGAGCGCCCCTGATCTTGCGGCGGGCGGCGACCCGTTAGCCTTATGCCGTGCCGATCTACGCCGCCTACGGGTCCAACATGCATCCCGAGCAGATGCTGAAGCGCTGCCCGCACTCCCCGATGGCGGGGACGGGCTGGCTGCACGGGTGGCGGCTGACATTCGCGGGCGCCGATATCGGCTGGGAAGGCGCTCTCGCCACAGTGGTCGAGGATCCGGCGGCGAAGGTCTTCATCGTCCTCTACGACGTCACCGAAGACGACGAGCGCAGCCTCGACAGCTGGGAAGGTGCCGAACTCGGGTTCCATCGCAAGATCCGCGTGCGCGTCGACACCGCCGACGGACCCGTGCTGGCGTGGCTGTATGTGGTCGACGGCTACGAGGGCGGTCTCCCGTCCGCGCGCTACCTGGGTGTGATGGCCGACGCCGCCGAGATCGCCGGAGCGCCCGCCGAGTACGTGCGGGATCTGCGCACTCGTAACAGCCGCAACGTGGGCCCGGGGCGTCCCGACAGCTTCTAGACCCGGCCCCCGGGCGAACTACCCGACGCCCAGCGCCAGATTCGTCATCACCCGGACACCGACGGCAAGGGCTCTCTCGTCGAGATCGAAGCCCGGCTGGTGGATGTCGAGCTGCGGCCCGCTGCCCGACCACACGCCGAGGCGGCCCATCGCGCCCGGCACATGCTCGAGATACCACGAGAAGTCTTCTCCGCCACCGGATTGCGGAGTGTCGGACAACGCGTCCGGTCCGACCGGACGGATCGCGTCCTCGAACATGCGGGCCGACTCCGTGTCGTTGACGACAGGTGGCACGCCACGCAGATAGTTCAGTTGATACCGCACACCCGTCGGTGCCAGGAGTCCGTGCACGATTTCCCGCACCATCGGCTCGAGCAGTTGCCAGGTCGCGTGGTCACCGGTGCGTACGGTGCCGGCGAGCATGCCGGTGCGGGGAATAGCGTTGGGCGCCTTGCCCGCACTGACAGCGCCCCACACCATGACGGTTCCGGTGCGGGGGTCGATGCGCCGGCTCAGCAGTCCCGGCAAGCCGGTGATCACCGCACCCAGCCCGTACACGAGGTCGCCGGTGAGGTGCGGGCGCGAGGTGTGACCGCCCGGAGAGTCCAGGACCAGTTCGACGGTATCTGCCGCGGACGTGATCGCGCCGGTCCGCATCCCGACCTTGCCCGCCTCGAGCCGCGGGTCGCAGTGCAGCGCGAAGATCCGCGACACCCCGTCCAGGCCACCGGCGGCGACCACGTCGAGAGCGCCGCCCGGCATCACTTCCTCGGCGGGCTGGAACACCAGCCGCACACCGACCGGCAACTCGGGCATCGACGCGAGCGCGAGACCCGTACCGAGCAGCACCGTGGTGTGTGCGTCGTGGCCGCAGGCGTGAGAGACACCCGGCACAGTCGACGAAAACGGCAGACCGGTCATCTCCTGGAGCGGCAGCGCGTCCATGTCGGCACGTAGCGCGATACGCGGACCGCCGGTGGGGCCCAGGTCGCAGATGAGGCCTGTTCCGCGAGGCAGCACCTTCGGAGCGAGTCCCGCGGCGGTCAGGTGCCGCGCGACGAACTCCGTGGTGGCGTACTCCTGACGTGCGAGTTCCGGATTGGCATGCAGGTGCCGGCGCCAGGCACTGAGATCTTCGGTGTGCGCGCCGAGCCACTTCTCCACGTACGGATTCATCGGCGCTCGACTCCCTCGAGCAACCGGGCGCGCTGGACGGGATCGGCGGCAGCGCGCGCAGCGGTCGCTGCGAGAGCGCGCGCGCCGTCGAGAACTGCGCGGTCGGCCGAGTCGGTGACGCATGCCGCGGCGAACGCTTCCTGATGCGTCACGGCACCACCGGAGTCCAATCCGATGACCGGATGAATTCCTGGCACCACGTTCGTCACGTTTCCCATGTCGGTGCTGCCCAGCGGGCGCGATCCTTCCTCTTCGGCGGGCAACGGCGCGCGGCCGAGCCCGATGATCTCCTCACGATATGCCTGCACCAGCCACGGGTCGGGTGTGAGCTCCGTGTAGGGCGGCGACACCGTCCTGATCCGGTGTGTGCAGCCCGTCGCGATCGCGCCGGCTGCGAAACAGCCCTCCGCACGCCGGCCGAGGTCGTCGAGCAGTTCGGCCGAGGTCGCGCGCAGGTAGTAGAGAAGCTCGGTGTGGCCGGGCACGATGTTGGGGGCGGCGCCGCCGTAGCCGACGATGCCGTGGATCTGCTGGCCCGGGTGCAGGTGCTGCCGCAGCAGGCCGACGGCGACCTGCGCGACGGTGGCGGCGTCCGCGGCGTTGCGCCCGTGTTCCGGGGCCGCGGAGGCGTGGGCCTCGCGGCCCAGATAATCGACGGCGATGTCGGAGAGTGCGAGCGAGGTCGCACCGGTGATGTCGATCGGTCCGGGATGCACCATCATCGCCGCGCCGACGTCGTCGAATACTCCGCGTTCGAGCATGAGGACCTTGCCGCCACCGGTTTCCTCGGCGGGCGTACCGATCACGCGGACGGTGACGCCGAGTTCGTCCGCGAGCGCGGCCAGACCGATGCCCGCGCCGACCGCGGCCGCAGCAATGATGTTGTGCCCGCACGCGTGTCCGATGCCGGGCAGCGCGTCGTACTCGGCGCAGAACGCGAGCACCAGGTCACCGCTGCCGAACCGGGCATCGAAGGCGGTCGGCAGGTCGGCGATGCCGGTGCGCACCTCGAAACCGCAGCCGCGCAGCACGTCGATGATCTTCGCGGCGCTGCGGTACTCCTCGAAGGCGAGTTCCGGTTCGGCGTGAATCGAATGCGACAGCGCGATCAAGGTGTCTGAAGCAGCCTCGATCGCGCTGTCGGCAAGTGTCGTCACGCTGTCCAGTCTGTCATGCCGGACCGACCCGACGGATCGGGCGGCAGCGTCAGCCGAGCACGAAGTTCGACGCGTCCGTCCGTATCTCGAGAGCAGCGATCAGAGGGGCGTGCAGACCACGCTTGATGGTCGTGAGGTTCTTGCCCCGGGTGCCGGTGAGCGCGGCGGCGCGTTCGACGGCCGCGGCGAGTACCGCGTCACCGTCGACGGTCTGCTCGACGATGCCGGACGCCACGGCGTCGGTGCCCCCGTAACGGCGACCGGTCGTGATGGCCTCCACCGCGGTCTGGATCGGCAGCCGGGACCGCACGAGCGCCGACATCCCCACCGTGAACGGCATGTTCAGCTGCACCTCGGGCAGGCACCAGAATCCCCGGTCCGCTCGCATGACACGGAAATCATGGGCCAGCGCAAGCATGGCTCCGGCACCGAACGCGTGGCCCTGCACGGCAGCGACCGTGGCGGCGGGGAAGGTCAGTATCCGCACGTAGAGGTCGTGCACGGTATCGAGGTACCCGGGCAGTTCCGTCAGGTTCGCGAACACCCAGTCGGTGTCGAGTCCGTTGCTCCAGAACTTGCCCGTCGCTGCGGTGACGAGGGCCGCGGGGCCGTCGTGCGCTTCGACCTCGTCGAGCAGCGCGCCGATCGCCGCGAGCCGATCCGGGTGGAAACGGTTGTCCGTCGCTTCCGCGTCGCGGTCGCCGAGGTGCAGTACGAAGACGTCGCCGTCGCGTTCGAGATAGGGCATGCGAGCCAGGATAACGCCCGTGGTTACTCGCAAGTAACCACGGCCGGGACGTTAGGGTCCGTGTCATGGGACACCCGGACGTCATTCTCGATCCCGCAGCCGAAGCGATCGCTGCCGCCGCCGTCATCGCCGAACGTTCGTCGGTGCCTGCGCACGGCGTCGCCGTCGTCCTGGGCTCGGGGTGGCGCGCGGCCGTCGAGAGGTTCGGCACGCCCGTCGCCACCGTGCCGATGAGCGAACTCCCCGGCTTTGCACCGCCCACCGCAGCCGGACATCCCGGCACCGTGCACTCGGTGCGGGCAGGCGACAACGCGGTTCTCGTTCTGGCGGGCCGCAGCCACGCCTACGAAGGTCACGACCTCACCCGTGTGGTCCATCCCGTCCGCACGGCCGTCGCTGCGGGCGCGCACACCGTGATCCTCACCAACGCCGCCGGCGGTATCGATCCCGATTTCGCGGTAGGTCAGCCGGTTCTGATCTCCGACCACCTCAATCTCACCGGCCGGTCGCCGTTGCGAGGTGCCCAGTTCGTGGACCTCGTCGACGCGTATTCCGCAGATCTACGTGCACTGGCCCGCGAGATCGACCCCAGCCTCGCCGAGGGCGTCTACGCGGGACTGCCCGGCCCCCACTACGAGACGCCCGCGGAGATCCGGATGCTGCGCACCCTCGGCGCGGATCTCGTGGGCATGTCCACCGTGCACGAGACGATCGCCGCGCGCGCCGCCGGTGCGCGGGTGCTCGGCGTCTCCCTCGTCACCAACGCCGCCGCCGGCATCACCGGCGCGCACCTCGACCACGCGGAAGTCCTCGCGGCGGGTCGCGACGCAGCCACCCGGATGGGCGATCTGCTCCGCGACCTGGCAGCGCGGCTGTGACGCTGCGTTTCGGCACCGCCGGGCTGCGCGGCCCGGTGGGCGACGGGCCCGACCGGATGAACGTGCCCGTGGTCGTTCGTGCCACGGCGGGCCTCGCACGCTGGCTCACCGACCGTGGCCACGGCGGCGGCACCGTCGTCGTCGGGCGCGACGCCCGGACCGGCTCGGCGGACTTCTTCGCCGCAGCGGCGGAAGTTCTCGCGGCGGCCGGGTTCGACGTGGTGGCACTGCCCCGCCCGCTTCCCACTCCCGTCACCGCGTTCGCGGTACGCGACCTCGGAGCCGTTGCGGGAGTTCAGATCACGGCGTCGCACAACCCCGCCGGCGACAACGGCTACAAGGTGTATCTCTCGGGCGGCGCACAGTTGGTCGCACCCGCCGACCGCGAGATCGAAGCCGCGATCGATGCAGCACCGGACGCGGCACAGATTCCGCGCACCACCGTCGTCACCTCGGGTGACGAACTTCTCGAGCGGTATCTCGCACGAGTGGCGACGTTGCCGCGCTCATCCCGGCGTGATGTGCGGATCGCCCTGACCCCGCTGCACGGTGTCGGCGGGGAGACCGCCGTCGCTGCGCTGCGCGCCGCGGGGTTCGACGACGTGCATGTCGTCGCGTCCCAGTTCGCCCCCGACCCCGCCTTTCCCACGGTCGCCTTCCCCAACCCCGAGGAGCCCGGTGCGTCCGACGCGCTGCTGGCACTCGCCTCCGCCGTCGGTGCCGACGTGGCCCTCGCCCTCGATCCCGACGCCGACCGCTGTGCGGTCGGAGTACCCACCGCGGACGGGTGGCGGATGCTGCGCGGTGACGAGACCGGGGTGCTGCTCGGCGAGCGCATCCTGGGCTCGGCGCCGCCCGACCCGCTCGTCGCCACGACCATCGTGTCCTCGACGCTGCTGGGCAAGCTCGCCGCGGCGCGCGGCGCCCGGTTCGCCCAGACCCTGACCGGCTTCAAGTGGCTCGCCCGCGCCGGAGACGGATTGGTCTACGCATACGAGGAGGCGATCGGTCACTGCGTCGACCCCGACGCGGTGCGCGACAAGGACGGCATCGCCACCGCCGTCGTGGTCGCGGACTTCGTTGCGGCTCTGAAAGCGTCGGGGCGCACGCTTCTCGATACCCTCGACGACCTGTACCGCGAGTTCGGTATCCACGTGGGCGACCAGGTCTCGCTGCGCGTCGACGATCTGAGCCGCATCGACGAGATCATGGCGCATCTGAGGTCGTCGCCACCGCGCACGCTCGCGGGCGAGGCGGTGACGGTCACCGACCTGGCTGCGGCCGACGGACCGCTGAACACCGACGCTCTCGTGTTCGAGGGCCCGACCGTGCGCGTGGTGGTGCGGCCGTCCGGCACCGAACCGAAGCTGAAGTTCTACCTCGAGGTCGTCACCGACATCGACCGCTCCACCGCGGAGACAACTCTCGGAGCCCTCCGCGAGTGGGCCTCCGCGCTCGGCGACTCGGTGCTCTGACCGACCGGCTCGGGATGCGACTTCCCCGGACTACCGGGGACCGTACTGGCGATCTCCGGCATCGCCGAGACCCGGCACGATGTACTTGTTGTCGTTGAGACCCTCGTCGACCGACGCGGTCACCAGGCGGACCGGATGACCGGACGCTGCCAGCGCCTCGACCCCCTGCGGTGCCGCGACGACACACACCGCGGTGATGTCGGTGGCGCCGCGCGCCACGAGCAGGTCGAGGGTGTGCACCATCGAACCTCCCGTCGCGAGCATCGGATCGAGCACGAACACGGGCAACCCGGACAGGTTCTCGGGCAGCGACTCGAGATACGGCACCGGCTCGAAGGTTTTCTCGTCGCGGGCGAGACCCACGAATCCCACCCGAGCCTGAGGGATCAGGGCGTGGGCCTGGTCGACCATGCCGAGTCCGGCGCGCAGGACGGGGACGAGCAACGGCGGCTGTTGCAACCGCACGCCCTCGGTGACCGCCACCGGCGACTTGACCTCGAACTTCTCGACCGGCGCGTCGCGCACCGCCTCGTAGACGAGCATCTGGGTGAGCCGGCTCAACGCGTCTCGGAATGCAGCGTTGTCGCTGCGTTCGTCGCGAAGAATGGTGAGGAGAGAAGCAGCGAGCGGGTGGTCGACAACGAGCATGTCCATGCAGAAAAGGATAGAGCGCTCACGACACGTGCAGGTACGAGGGAACCGGACCCGTCCGCTATGCGTCGAACCCCGATGAGGAATGTCCACCTCGCGCCGCACTCGACGTGACGGTGGACACCGCAATCGACCACGGGGGGACGAGTGTCGGAAGAACTCGACAGGGACCGGCAATTCGGCGGCGGACCGCACGAAGGAACCGTGGTGGCGGTCCGCGCCGACACCGCGACGATCGCGGCGTTCGGGCACCGGGCTGCCGCACTGGCCGAACGCATGCACAGTGCGGCAGCACACACCCGGGACGGTGACCCCGCCCTGCTCGGTCCGGTGCTCGGCCCCGTGGGTGCGACGTTCTTCGCCGCGCTCGTTGCGACGCACGACGCCCACGGACGCGACCTCGATCGCCTCGGCGGCGCCCTCGCCGGGATGAGTGCGGCAGCAACGGCGTCGGCGGCGGCATACGAGCGTTCGGTCGACGCGGTGGCGCGTCGACTGCTGGCCGTGCAGGACGACGCGTGATCGCGGCCGTCGGCGGCGACCTGCTGACAGCGCCCCTGAGGGAGTTGCTCGACGCCTTCGGTTCCGCTTCTGCCCCGGCACCGGATCCGGGCGCCCTCCTACGGGTAGGAGCACAACTCGCGGAGGAGGTTCATGCGGCCGGGCGGGACGCCGTCGCCGAGCTTGCGTGGGCGTGGACAGGGCCCGCCGCGGAGAATGCCGTCGCCGGCGCCGAACGGGTGGTGTCCGATGTCCTGGTGGCCGCCGACCGTGGACTCGGCATCGCGGCCGTCGCGCTGGAGGCGACGGTCACCGTCGCGACCGGCACCGCCGAACTCCAACGGCTCGTCGACTCGTTCCTCGCGTTCGCGAATCGGGCGGCACCCGTGGCGGGTCTGCCGCACGGTCAGCTGATGCTGCTCACCGTCGCGGTCGAGCACATCGCCGAGGGTCTGCGGGTGCTCACCCGGGTCGTGTCGACCCTCGCGGATCTCACCGACCGGCTGACCGCGCTGCTCCCCGAGCACACCCCGGTGGACGCGCCGTCCGCGGCCGACCCCGCCGCGCACGCGATGGTGGGAAGCCGATCCGGGGACACCGGAACCGAGGTGGTCCTTCCCGACGGCAGCGTCAGCACCGCCCCCAATGCCGCCGCGGCGACGGCCGTCCGCCGCGCGCTCGAGCAGCAGGGCACGCCGTACCTGTGGGGCGGCACGTCGCCCGGCAGCGGACTGGACTGCAGCGGTTTGACGCAGTACGCCTACGCCGAAGCGGGCGTGGAGATCCCACGCTTGGCGCAGGAGCAGGACGTCGGGCAACGCGTCGATCCGGGATCGGTCCTGCCGGGCGACCTCGCGGTCTGGGACGGGCACGTCGCGATGGTGGTCGGCAACGGAATGATGGTGGAAGCAGGCGATCCCGTCGCGGTCACCCCGATCCGCACCGGCAACGGCGGCATGGCGTTCCAGGGGTTCTACCGGCCGACGACTGCGTGAACGGTGTACGCCGGCCGACCGGAATCGTCCGGGCCGGGAACCACCCGGGCAGTCCCTGCGTCCAACCGGATATGGATCTCACGACTCCCGTTCCGCCGACCGCCCCGATCACCGCGATCGCCCACAATCGCGCGGGCACGATCTCGGTGCGGACCACCGACGACGGCCTCCCGGTCGAGCTGCGCATCGATCCCCGCGAACTTCGCTACGGCGCGGGTGCGCTCGCCGACGAGATCCTCGCCCTGAATCGCGTCGCCGCACAGGAAGCCGCGACGCTCCGTCACCGAGAACTGCACGAACAGGGCGTCCCACGCGAAGTGCTCGACCGGATGCGGCATTTTTCGTACGGCGACGCGCGGGCCGCCCACCGGTCGTGACCGAGCCGGAAGCCGCACGCCCGAATCCGACGAGAACAAGGGGGACCACCGATGAGTGAACAGCAGGTGACGGCGATCGTCGATCGCGTCCGCACGAAACTCGACGCTCTCGAGAGCACCTTGGAAGGGATACACGGCATCCGGGCGACCGCGCAGAGTCCGGACGGCCGGATCGCCGCGCGCGTCGACGGGACGGGCGCCCTCGCGGATCTTCGGCTGGAGGAAGCAGCATGCCGCATGGACGCGCGAGAGCTCGCGGCATCGATCCTCACGACAGTCCATGCGGCGGCCGAGGCAGCCGCCGCACAGCGGGTCGCACTCGTCGACGACCTTCGGGGTGCGCTTCGATGACGTGCTGCTTGCCACCCCGGCTATATTCTCGGCGGCGACATGGCTAGGCTTCGCGCCATGGCTGGAGACATCGTCCCGATAGAGCTCGGTCTCACCGACGGCGACCTCGTGACCCTGTGGGCACCGCGCTGGCGTGAGGGCGACGACGAATGGGAGGCGTTTCTCGGCCACGGCGACGACCTGTACGGATTCCCGAGCGTGGCCGCGATGGTGGCGTTCGTCCGCTCCGGTGGCGACAACGATCTCGTGGAGCATCCCGCGTGGCCCGTGGTCGCCAAGCTCGCCGCTGTCGAGTTCGAACCCGACGACGCGCACTCGTACGACCTGATCGGCGTACCGGAACTCGCGGCCGCCGATCCCGACGCCGAGTCGATCTCCGAACTGCAGGACACGTTCGACATCGTCAGCATCCTCGGCGACGTGTGCGAACTCGATGTCGTCACCAAGTTCTTCGAGCGGACCGAAGTCGATACCCTGCTCCGCCACGGCGCGTCGGCCGTCGCGGGCCGCGAGGGACACGAGCTGTGGAACAGCATCGGCACCGCGATCGCCGAAGACTGGGACGCGGTGATCGACGCACTCGACGCCGTGGTGACCACGCCCGCGGTGGACGAGGCGGTCGTGGCCGAGATCGAGTCGGAACTGGTGGCCTCGGACGAGAACGAACTGGAAGCCGACGACACGGTCCAGGACGAGGTCGACAACGACGAGTACGAGTTCCTCGACGACGACGAAGACGACTTCTGGGCCTCCGTCGGCATCGACCCCATCAAGATCATCACGTCGGACGGTACGTGGTTCACCCTGCGTTGCTACCTCGACGACGACGCGGTGTTCCTCGGGCAGGAGGGACGGATCTTCGTCTTCCCGTCCGAGCGCGTTCTCGCGCGGTATCTCGCCGACAACCACGACCACGACATGTCCCAGCTCGAAACGTACGAGGAGATCCGGATCGCTGCGGTCGACGGGTCGCTCGAGGTCGCTGTCATCGACGACAACGTCTACGTGCTCACGGGCATCGCCGACGACATCGCCGAGGGCATCGCCGCCGTCGACCCGGAACAACTCGAGCTCGCCGTCGAGTTGTTCACCGACGCCGCCGGTTACGCGAACGACGACAGCACCGAAGCGGCCCTCGCGGCATCCACGGAGCTGGGATGGTTCGTCAACTACGTTCTCGAACCCGACCCGGGCCGCCTCGCTCCGAGCGCACCGTTCGACGCCGAAGCTCTCGCGTGGCGTGAACTCGAGCGCGAGTTCGAAGCACGGCTGAACAAGAACTGACGCGTTCGCACCGCTTCGGCCCGCTCAGCCGATCAGGACGGCGTAACCCGGTTTGATGACGTCGTCGATCAGGGCGAGCCGCTGATCGAACGGCAGGAACGCCGACTTCATCGCGTTGATCGTGAAACGCTCGAGGTCGGCCCAGCCGTACCCGAACGTGTCGGCGAGCTGCACCATCTCCTTGGTCATGGTGGTGTCGCTCATCAACCGATTGTCGGTGTTGACGGTGACGCGGAAACGCAACCGCGCGAGCAGGTCGAACGGATGTTCCGCGAGTGTCAGCACGGCCCCGGTCTGCACGTTGGAACTCGGGCACAGCTCGAGCGGGATGCGCTTGTCGCGGACGTAGCTCGCCAGCAGCCCGAGCCGTGGCTCGCCGTTCTCGCCCAGCACGATGTCGTCGAGGATGCGGACGCCGTGACCGAGCCGGTCGGCACCGCAGAAAGCTACGGCCTCGTGGATGGACGGCAGACCGAATGCCTCGCCCGCATGAATAGTGAAGTGCGCGTTGGCTGCTCGCGTGTATTCGAAGGCATCGAGGTGGCGGCTGGGCGGATTACCGGCCTCCGCGCCGGCGATGTCGAAACCCACCACTCCCCGGTCACGGAACCGGACCGCGAGTTCTGCGATCTCCCGGGATCGCGCGGCATGGCGCATCGCCGTGAGCAGACACCCGACGATGATGGGGCGCCCGGCGGCACGCGCCTCCGACTCGCCGGCGCGGAAGCCTTCGAGGACATGCTCGACCACCTCGTCGAGCGTCAGTCCGCGCTCGAGGTGTTGTTCGGGCGCGAACCTGACCTCGGCGTACACGACCCCGTCGTCCGCCAGGTCCATCACGCATTCCCGTGCCACCCGCTCGAGACCTTCCGGCGTCTGCATCACCGCGACGGTGTGCTCGAACGTCTCGAGGTACCGGACGAGGGTGCCGCTGTCGGCCGACTCCCGGAACCAGCGGGCAAGGTCGTCTTCGGTGTCGGCGGGAAGCGACCAGCCGCACGCGTCGGCGAGTTCGAGAACCGTCCCGGGACGCAGCCCGCCGTCCAGGTGGTCGTGCAGGAGCACTTTCGGCGCGAGCTTCACCGACTCGGCCCTGCCGTCGAACATTCCGGGAACCACCGACTCGTCACTCATGTTTCGGGACGGTAGTCCGCTACGGCGTGATCCGCTCGACGATCAGCGGGCGCGGCGGCGGCGCCGTCTCGGAGACGCTGAGCCCGCCACGCAACGCACCCAGCGCGGCGGGAAACCGCCCGGGCGTGTCGGTGTGGAGCGTCGCGACGGGTTGTCCCTTGCGGACGGTGTCGCCGACGACGGCGTGCAGTTCGACTCCCGCGCCCGGCTGCACGGCCTGGCCCTGGTGTTCTCGTCCGGCGCCGAGCCGCCACGCCGCCTTCCCGACGGCGAGAGCGTCGAGCTCGGCGAGCACACCGTCTGCGTCGGCATACAGCGTCTCGGTGTGCGTCGCGGTCGGCAAGGGTGCGTCCGGATCGCCGCCTTGCGCCGCGATCATCGACCGCCACCGGTCCATCGCGCTGCCGTCGCGCAACCGCTCGGCCGGGTCCACATCGTCGATCCCTGCGGCTGCCAGCATCTCCCGAGCCAGGGCGAGGGTGAGTTCCACGACGTCGCCGGGCCCTCCCCCGGCGAGTACCTCGACCGCCTCGCGCACTTCGAGGGCGTTGCCCGCGGTACGTCCGAGCGGAGTGTCCATCCGGGTGATCAACGCGGTGGTCGGGAGATCGGCGTCGCTACCGAGCTCGACCATGATCCGTGCGAGTTCGCGTGCCTCGCCGAGTTCGGTCATGAAGGCACCGGTGCCGACCTTGACGTCGAGCACGAGGGCGCCGGCGCCTTCCGCGATCTTCTTGCTCATGATCGAACTGGCGATGAGCGGGATCGATTCGACCGTCCCGGTGACGTCGCGCAGCGCGTAGAGCTTGCGGTCGGCGGGAGCGAGGTCGGCGCCCGCGGCGCACACGACCGCTCCGACGGCGGGGTCGGTCAGTATCTCGGCCATCTCGACGGTGCTCAGATCGGCGCGCCACCCCGGAATCGCCTCGAGCTTGTCGAGGGTGCCGCCGGTGTGGCCGAGACCCCGGCCGGACAGCTGCGGAACGGCGACGCCGCACGCGGCGACAAGCGGAGCGAGCGGCAAGGTGATCTTGTCGCCGACCCCGCCGGTCGAATGCTTGTCGACGGTGCGCAGGCCGAGTCCGGTGAAGTCGAGCCGACGTCCGGAGTCGGTCATCGCGGTGGTCCACCCGGCGATCTCCGCGCGGGTCATCCCGCGGAACCAGATCGCCATCGCGAGCGCGGACATCTGCGCGTCCTCGACGATGCCGTGGGTGAACGCTTCGATCACCCAGTCGATCTCGGTGCCGGAAAGCTCGTGTCCGTCACGCTTGCGGTGGATGATGCCGATGATGTCAGGCATCGCGGCCTCGCTCGACCCGCACGGCCGCGAGTTGCTCGGGACCGAAGGCATCGGGAAGCAATTCGGACATGGTCCGCGGATGCGGAGCGGAGTCGACGACGAGACCGGGTCCGCCGTGTTCGAGGAGGAGTTGGCGACAGCGTCCGCACGGCGCCAGAATTTCGCCTCGCGCGTCGCACACGGTCACGGCGAGAAGACGCCCGCCACCTTCGGAAAACAAGTTACCGACGAGTACAGTTTCGGCACAAAGTCCCAGCCCATGTGAGACATTTTCCACATTGCACCCGGTGACTATGCGACCATCGACCGTAAGGCCCGCCGCCCCGACGGGAAAGTTCGAATAGGGCGCATAGGCACGGGTCATAACGTCATGTGCTTTGGCGCGCAACATTTTCCAGTCGATGTCCGGCATGGTTGATCATCCTGTCACGGTGGTACAGGCAACGTTGCGGTACCCCCACCGGTCGCCGTCACAGTTGGAAAGGCATACCTAACTTGTTATTTGGGGGCCGTACGAATCGGGGATGAGATTAGTTCCCGGGTTTGCGTTGGGTTTAGAGTCGAACCAAGTCGGTTCCGGTTCGTCGAGCCCGTGCTGCGGTATTCCCCGACAGTAATGAACGGCTCGACGCGTCCACCATTGACGTTGGAGGCACAGCACTCGATGAGCAGCACGACTGAAGCCGCCCCCGCACAGGCGGGGCGCACACGGTCGCTTTACCGGGGGGACCCCGGCATGTGGTCCTGGGTTCTACACCGGATCACCGGCGTGGCGACCTTCTTCTTCCTATTCGTCCACGTCCTGGACACGGCACTCGTCCGGGTCAATCCCGAGACCTATGACAGCGTCATCGAGACCTACAAGAACCCCATCGTCGGTCTCATGGAACTCGGTCTCGTCGCGATGGTGCTCTACCACGCGCTGAACGGTCTGCGGGTCATGCTCATCGACTTCTGGTCCAAGGGCCCGAAGTACCAGCGAGTGATGCTCTGGACCATTCTCGCGATCTGGTTCGTGGTGATGATCCCCGCGGCCGGACGCATCTTCTACAACATGTTTGCGGGGCACTGACATGACCGAAGCAAAGACCCTGGGCACCTCGCACGACCGCCCCGCGAGCCTGGACAATCCGCGCTCGCCGCGTCGCGTCTCGAACAACAACTTCGAGCTCTACGCGTGGCTGTTCATGCGCCTCTCCGGCCTCGCCCTGATCATTCTGGTGCTCGGTCACCTGTTCATCATGCTGATGCTCGACGACGGCGTGCACCGCATCAACTTCGCGTTCGTCGCGGGTCGCTGGTCCAGCCCGTTCTGGCAGATCTGGGATCTGTCGATGCTCTGGCTTGCGCAGTTGCACGGCGGTAACGGCCTGCGCACCGTCATCGCGGACTACGCACGCAAGGACTCCACCCGTTTCTGGCTCAACACGATTCTGCTCGTGTCGATGATCCTGATCATGGGCCTGGGTACCTACGTGATCTTCACCTTCGACCCCAACATCACCGCGAGCTAGGGGAGCTAGAACTCCATGCAGGAACATCGTTACGACGTAGTCATCGTCGGCGCCGGCGGCGCCGGCATGCGCGCGGCCATCGAAGCCGGTCCCCGCGCCCGCACCGCGGTACTCACCAAGCTCTACCCGACGCGCAGCCACACCGGCGCAGCCCAGGGCGGCATGTGCGCAGCCCTCGCGAACGTCGAGGAAGACAACTGGGAATGGCACACCTTCGACACCGTCAAGGGCGGCGACTACCTCGCCGACCAGGACGCGGTCGAGATCATGGCGAAGGAAGCCATCGACGCGGTGCTCGACCTGGAAAAGATGGGTCTGCCCTTCAACCGCACCCCCGAAGGCAAGATCGACCAGCGCCGGTTCGGTGGCCACACGCGCGATCACGGCAAGGCTCCGGTTCGCCGCGCCTGCTACGCCGCCGACCGCACCGGCCACATGATCCTCCAGACGCTCTACCAGAACTGCGTCAAGCACGACGTCGAGTTCTACAACGAGTTCTACGCGCTCGACATCGCCCTCACGGAGACACCGGACGGCCCCGTCGCGACCGGCGTGATCGCGTACGAGATGTCCACCGGCGAGATCCACGTTTTCCACGCCAAGTCGATCGTGTTCGCCACGGGCGGCTCGGGCCGGATGTACAAGACGACCTCCAACGCGCACACCCTCACCGGTGACGGCATGGGCATCATCTTCCGCAAGGGCCTGCCGCTCGAGGACATGGAGTTCCACCAGTTCCATCCGACGGGCCTCGCGGGCCTGGGCATCCTTATCTCGGAAGCAGTCCGAGGCGAGGGCGGCATCCTCCGCAACGCCGACGGTGAGCGGTTCATGGAGCGCTACGCGCCCACCATCAAGGACCTCGCGCCCCGCGACATCGTCGCCCGGTCGATGGTCCTCGAGGTGCTCGAGGGTCGCGGTGCCGGACCGAACAAGGATTACGTCTACATCGACGTGACCCACCTCGGTGAGGACGTTCTCGAGGAGAAGCTCCCCGACATCACCGAGTTCGCGCGGACCTACCTCGGCGTCGACCCGGTCACCGAACTGGTCCCCGTGTACCCGACGTGCCACTACGTGATGGGCGGCATCCCCACCAACGTCGACGGTGAGGTTCTGCGCAACAGCACCGACGTCGTCAAGGGCCTCTACGCCGCCGGCGAATGCGCCTGCGTGTCCGTCCACGGCGCCAACCGTCTCGGCACCAACTCCCTGCTCGACATCAACGTGTTCGGCCGTCGCGCCGGTATCGCAGCTGCCGAGTACGCGAACAGCCACGAGTTCGCCGAGCTGCCCGAGGCCCCGACGAAGTACGTCGACGAGTGGCTCGACCGGATCCTGCACGCCGGCGGCAAGGAACGCGTCGTCGACATCCGCAGCGACCTGCAGCAGACGATGGACAACAACGCGTCGGTGTTCCGCACCGAGGAAACCCTCACGCGGGCGCTCGACGACATCCACGAGCTGAAGAAGCGCTACAAGGAAATCACCGTCCACGACAAGGGCAAGCGCTACAACAGCGACCTGCTCGAGGCGGTCGAACTCGGCTTCCTTCTGGAAATGGCCGAGGTCACCGTGGTGGGTGCTCTCAACCGCAAGGAGTCCCGCGGCGGTCACGCTCGCGAGGACTACCCGAACCGCGACGACGCCAATTACATGAAGCACACGATGGCGTACAAAGTAGGTGAGGACCTTATCTCCGATATCCGCCTGGACTACAAGCCAGTGGTCCAGACACGGTACGAGCCGATGGAGCGGAAGTACTGATGACAACTGTCGAAAGAATCAACGACACCGCCGCCGCGGATCTGCCTCCCGTTCCCGAGGGCGCCGTGATGGTCACGCTCAAGATCGCACGGTTCAACCCGGAGGACGACAAGGGCCAGCACTGGGATTCGTTCCAGGTGCCTGCGCTCCCCACGGACCGGATGCTCAACCTGCTGCTGTACGTGAAGGGCTACCTCGACGGCACCCTGACGTTCCGTCGTAGCTGCGCACACGGCGTCTGCGGCTCCGACGCGATGCGGATCAACGGCGTCAACCGCCTGGCGTGCAAGATCCTGATGAAGGACATGCTCCCCAAGGACGGCAAGCCGGTCACCATCACCGTCGAGCCCATCCGCGGCCTGCCGGTCGAGAAGGATCTCATCGTCGACATGGAACCCTTCTTCGACGCGTTCCGCGCCGTGAAGCCGTTCCTCATCACGACGGGCAACGAGCCGACCCGCGAGCGCATCCAGTCGCAGGCCGACCGTGCGCGGTTCGACGACACCACCAAGTGCATCCTCTGCGCCTGCTGCACCACGTCGTGCCCGGTGTACTGGAGCGACGGCAGCTACTTCGGTCCCGCTGCCATCGTCAACGCTCACCGCTTCATCTTCGACTCGCGTGACGAAGGTGCTGCCGAGCGTCTGGACATCCTCAACGACAAGGAAGGCGTGTGGCGTTGCCGCACCACCTTCAACTGCACCGACGCCTGCCCTCGTGGCATCCAGGTGACGAAGGCGATCCAGGAAGTCAAGCGCGCGCTGATGTTCGCTCGCTGACACGCACACACCGCGCAGCGCGGGTCCGGCCCCTCGGGGACGGGCCCGCGCTGTCGTCTGCCCATGTGTCACAGACGCGCCCGCACCCTCACGTGCGACGCACGCGCGTCTACGGGATCACTTGCGGCGCAGGCGCGCCGCCGCGAGAACACCACCGAGGACGCCGGCTCCGAAGATCGCCACACCGCGTCGCGCATCGAGCCCCTCGCGGACCTCGAGTCGCGGCGAGATGAATGCGGACTCGGGCGGGGGACGGTGTGCCAGCGCGAGATTCGCGCGCGACGATGCCGCGAGGGCCGTACAGAACAACACCAGCCGCGCGGTGAGGTTGGCGAACACGAGCAGACCGAGGATGGGGCCGAACGCGACGCCCGCCGGCCCGACCAGCACCCTCTCGAGATACAGCGAACCGGCCTGCTTGAGAATCTCGAATCCGATTCCGGCGAGGGTTCCGGCGAAGATCGCGCTGCGGAAGGCAACGGGTTCGCGCGGGAGCCGCGCGATCACCCAGGTGAACACGGCGGCGGTCGCGGCGATCGAGAAGAGCAGCGCCGCGATGCGCAGCGCCACTCCGATACCGACGATGTTCTGCAGGTTGAGCACCTCGACCACCCGGCGCATGATCGGGCCGCTGCTGACCGCGGACAAGCCCAGCGACACCACCATCGCCAGGGCCAGACCGAGAAGCGCCGCACCGTCCTTGAGCTTGACGATCACGAAGTTCGGTTTGTCCCGCGCGTAGTCCCACATCGCGGTCAGCGCGTCCCGGAGGTTCGCCATCCAGGCGAGACCGGCGTACACCGCGGTGAGCGAACCGATCACGCCCACCGTGCCGCGCGCGTTGATCGCCGAGTCGATCAGATTCTGGACTGTGTCGCCGAGTTCCCCCGGGATGTTCTGAGCGATGATGTCGCGAACGTCGTCGAGCAACTCGGGACGCCCGGCGAGCACGAAACCGACGAGAGAGAACCCGACCATGATGATCGGGACGATCGCGAGCACCGTGAAGTACGTCAGTCCGGCGGCGTAGTAGTCGCCCTTCTGGCTCTGATAACGGTCGGCTGCCCGCATCAGCCGGTCGAACGAAGGATGTGCGGCGCGCTGGCGCTCGAGAAAACTCGGCTTGTTGTCGCCGTCCGGCTCGCCGGCCATCAGGGCACTCCTTCATCTACTTTCGGGGCAAGAATCCCACCCTGTCATAGACCTGAGCCAGCGTGCGGGACGCAACCTCGCGCGCACGATCCGCGCCGTGATCGAGGATGCGGAGCAGTTCCGCCTCGTCGCTCAGGTACTCGTCCACGCGCGCGCGAATGGGAGTGACGAACTCGGTGAGCACCTCGGCGGTGTCGGCCTTGAGATCGCCGTAACCCTTGCCCTCGTAACCCGCGACGAGGTCGTCGATGCTCCGCCCGGACAGGGCCGATTGGATCGTGAGCAGGTTCGAGACGCCCGGCTTGGTCTCACGATCGAACCGGATTTCGCGCTCGTTGTCGGTCACCGCCGAGCGGATCTTCTTCGCGGACACCTTCGGATCGTCGAGAAGATTGATCAGGCCGGCGTCGGTCGCGGCGGACTTGCTCATCTTCGAGGTCGGGTCCTGCAGGTCGTAGATCTTGGCGGTTTCCTTGACGATCATCGGCTCGGGTACGACGAAGGTCTTGCCGAAACGGGAGTTGAACCGCTGAGCGAGGTCGCGGGTGAGTTCGAGGTGCTGGCGCTGATCCTCGCCCACCGGAACGTGGCTGGCGCGGTAGAGCAGGATGTCGGCGGCCATCAGGATCGGGTACGTGAACAACCCGACGCCCGCGTGGTCGGTGCCCTGCTTGGCAGCCTTGTCCTTGAACTGCGTCATTCGCGAGGCTTCACCGAACCCGGTGATACAGCTCAGAACCCACGACAGTTCGGCGTGCTCGGGCACCTGGCTCTGCACGAACAGCACGGACTTCTCCGGGTCGATCCCGATGGCGAGCAACTGTGCGGCGGAGACGAGGACGCGCTTGCGGAGAAGCTTGGGTTCGTAGGGAACGGTGATCGCGTGCAGATCCGGGATGAAGTAGAACGCGTCGTTCTCGTCCTGCGCGGGAACCCACTGCGCCAGCGCACCGAGAAAGTTCCCGAGGTGGAACGAATCCGAGGTGGGCTGGATGCCGGACAGCACGCGCGGGCGTGCCTTCGGCTTCGTGGTGTTCGAAACTGCGGTGCTGGACATGTCTCGATAATTTCACGAATCGGTTTCGGTGATGCCACCGAGGTCCGCCTGCGCTTCTGCGATGCGTCAGGGGTGCGTCAGCCGAGCGTCGAGGGTTCGTCGGAGAGCGTCAGGAGAAGGTCACCGTCACGGGTGCGTGATCCGACCAGCGGTCGGCGTATGTTGCGGCACGTTCCACTCGGGCATCGGTCACGCGCGCGGCCAGGGCCGCGGTCACGAGGTGATAGTCGATCCGCCACCCCGCGTCGGTGTCGAAGGCTTTACCGCGGTACGACCACCACGAATACGGCCCGGGCACGTCGCCGTGCACGTCGCGGACCACATCCCGCCACCCGGCATCGAGCAGCTCGGCCACCCAGGCTCGCTCGCCCGGAAGGAAGCCCGATTTCTTGACGTTGCCCTTCCAGTTCTTGATGTCGCGCTCCGTGGGGGCGATGTTCCAGTCGCCGCACACGACCATGTCCCTGCCCTGGGCCGTCACCGCAGCCGACCGCTCCGCCAGGTACGCCCCGAAGCCCTTCATGAAGCGCTCCTTGTCGTCCTGCTTGGGTGTCTGCGCCTCCCCGGTGGGCAGGTAGAGGCTGCCCACGGTCACGGCACCGAAATCCGCTTCGATGTACCTGCCCGCCGCCGAGAACTCCTCGGCGTCGAACCCCACGCGCACCGCGTCGGCGGGGATGCGGGACAGAATCGCCACACCCGCGCGTCCCTTGGCCGACGATTCGGCTCCGACACAGTGCCAGCCGGATTCCAGCGCGGGCGCGATCGCGGCGTGGAACTGCTGCTCGGTGGCGCGCACCTCCTGCAGGCACACGACGTCGGCTACCGTCCCGGAAAGCCAGTCCAGCAGGCCTTTGCCGGCGGCAGCGCGGACGCCGTTGACATTCACGGTGGTGATGATGAGCGACACGGCGGTCACCGTATCCGACATGTCGGACGAGTCCGACGCACGGCGTCCTCGTTCGTGGCTCCCGCCACGCCCCGACGAACCCTACGACCCGAACACACGGGCGGCAGGAACAGCCTGCCCGACACGAAACGGGACGCCCCGAAGGGCGTCCCGTGTCTGTGCTGCCTAACCGGAGAGCAGGGTCAGGCGCGAGCCTTCTGCAGGTTCTCGTCGAGCGCGCCGAGGAACTCCTCGGTGGTGAGCCACGCCTGCTCGGGGCCGACCAGCAGAGCGAGGTCCTTGGTCATCTGGCCGTTCTCGACGGTCTTGATGACGACGTCCTCGAGCTGCTGTGCGAACTCGATCACCTCGGGGGTGTTGTCGAGCTTGCCACGGTGCTCGAGACCGCGGGTCCAAGCGAAGATCGACGCGATCGGGTTGGTCGACGTCGGCTTGCCCTGCTGATGCTGGCGGAAGTGGCGGGTCACGGTGCCGTGTGCGGCCTCCGCCTCGACGGTCTTGCCGTCCGGGGTCATCAGGACCGACGTCATCAGGCCGAGCGAGCCGTAGCCCTGCGCGACGGTGTCGGACTGGACGTCGCCGTCGTAGTTCTTGCAGGCCCAGACGTACCCACCCTCCCACTTGAGCGAGGAGGCGACCATGTCGTCGATGAGGCGGTGCTCGTAGGTCAGGCCCGCGGCGTCGAACTCTGCCTTGAACTCTTCCTCGTAGATGCGCTGGAACTCGTCCTTGAACATGCCGTCGTAGGCCTTGAGGATCGTGTTCTTCGTCGACAGGTACACGGGGTAGTTGCGCTGCAGACCATACGACAGTGATGCGCGCGCGAAGTCCTGGATGGACTTCTTGTAGTTGTACATACCCATGACGACGCCGCCGTCGTCGGGGATCTGGCACACCTCGTGCTGGATCGGCTCGCTGCCGTCCTCCGGGGTGAAGGTGATCGTCACGGTGCCCGGACGGTCGACCTTGAAGTCGGTGGCGCGGTACTGATCACCGAATGCGTGGCGGCCGACGATGACGGGCTTGGTCCAGCCCGGCACCAGGCGCGGCACGTTCGAGATGATGATCGGCGCGCGGAAAATGGTGCCGCCGAGGATGTTACGGATGGTGCCGTTGGGCGAACGCCACATCTTCTTCAGGCCGAATTCTTCGACCCGCGCCTCGTCCGGCGTGATCGTCGCGCACTTGACGCCGACGTTGTGCTTCTTGATGGCGTTGGCCGCGTCGATGGTCACCTGATCGTCGGTGGCATCGCGGTGCTCCACACCGAGGTCGTAATATTCGAGATCCACGTCCAGGTACGGATGGATCAGCTTGTCTTTGATGAACTGCCAGATAATGCGGGTCATCTCGTCGCCGTCGAGTTCGACGACTTTACCCTCAACTTTGATCTTGGACATGTGCGCTTCTTGTCCTCCTAGGACGTTTACTTGGTCCCCAATCGACTGTGCTTTGTGAGCGCAGTCGCCATCGGCTCGGTACGAGCGAGCATGGCCCTGTCCCGCGTACTGACAGCGACCAAACAAGACAAGCGTACTGCTATCCGACGCGTCCGCAAAGCGGCAATACCGCCCTCGACTACTACCGACCGGTAACCTTGCCGCTGGTCACAGCCGCTGCGGGACCCCATGCCCCTTCGCGCGCGAGAGTCGCTAGACTTTCGGCGAGGTCATGAGTGCCAGCGCGAAGCCCCGGCTTGCTGGCCGGCAACCCTCCAGCCAGGGTGGGGTGCTCCGGGTGAGGACACGGTCGTCGGAAGGCCGACGGCAAGCCGGTTTCGGGAGGGTGAGATGACGAGCGAACAGCTCCTGCTCCGCGCCCTCCCCCAGGGTTCGAAGGACATGATGAGCGACACCCAGTACATCTTCCCCCCGAGCGGCCGGGCCGTCGAGTCGATCACGCTTGCCCGTGGCGCCTCGTTCTCTCCCCACGCCGAGGCGGTCACGCCTTGACCACAGACACGGACACGCAGCCGGCGCACGTCGAACTGCCGCCCGCCGACGGACGCCTGCAAAAGATCCGCATCGGCTCCCTGAAGCTCGAGAGCGGCGAGTCGCTTCCGGACGTCACGATCGCGGTTCAGCGATGGGGTGCGCTCTCTGCTGCCCGCGACAATGTCGTTCTCATCGAGCACGCCCTGACAGGTGATTCGCATGTGACCGGCCAGGCCGGTCCGGATCATCCGTCGCCGGGCTGGTGGTCGGGAATGGTCGGTCCCGGAGCCCCGCTCGACACCGATCGGTGGTGCGTGATCTCCACCAACGTGCTCGGCGGCTGCCGCGGCACCACCGGCCCGGGAAGCCTCGCACCCGACGGCACGGCCTGGGGTTCACGGTTCCCCCAGATCACCGTGCGCGATCAGGTCGCCGCCGAAGCCGCACTGCTCGACGCGCTCGGCATCGACACTCTCGCCGCTGTGACCGGCGGCTCCATGGGCGGTATGCGCACACTCGAGTGGATCGTCACCCACCCCGACCGGGTACGCGCTGCGCTCGTGCTCGCGACCGGCGCACGCGCGACCGCCGACCAGATCGGCATGCAGAGCACGCAGATCGCCGCGATCACCGCGGATCCGGACTGGCAGGGAGGCGACTACTACGGCACCGGCCGCATCCCCGCGACCGGTCTCGGCATCGCCCGCCGGATCGCGCACCTGACCTACCGCACCGAACTCGAACTCGATGCCCGGTTCGCGAACCACCCGCAGGACGGCGAGGACCCGTGGCGCGGGGGGCGGTACTCGGTGGAGGGGTACCTCGAGCATCAGGCCGACAAGCTCGTGGCACGGTTCGATCCGGGCACCTACGTCGTGCTGTCCGAAGTGATGAACCGGCACGACGTAGGCCGCGGCCGCGGTGGAGTCGACGCTGCGCTTGCTTCCACTCCCGTGAAGACCATCGTCGCCGGCGTCGACTCGGACCGCCTGTATCCGCTGCGGTTACAGCAGGAGATCGCGGACGGGCTCCCGGGAGCCGACAGGCTGCGCGTTCTCGTCTCCCGCAACGGCCACGACGGCTTCCTCACCGAAGCGGAAGCCGTGGCGAAACTGCTCGACGAATTGATGGTGCTGGCGCAGGGCTGACCGCGGCCCTACCGGGCGGACGGCAGGAACGCCGTCGAACCCGACAGATCGCCCGGCCGATCCTCGCGCGGCGCCACCAGGCCGCGTCGCTCGAGGATCGGCCGCACACCCTCACCGAACCGATATGCCTCTTCGAGGTGGGGATACCCGGAGAACACGAAGTGGTCGAGCCCGACCGCCGCGTACTCGGCGATCCGATCGGCGACCTCCTCGTGTGAGCCGACCAGCGCCGTGCCCGCGCCACCCCGAACCAAGCCGACACCGGTCCACAGGTTCGGCGACACCTCGAGACTGCGCGCGTCGCGGCCCGCGGAGTAGGCGGCCCCTCCCCCGTGCAGTTCCACCATCCGCCGTTGCCCTTCCGATCCCGAGCGGGCCAGACTCTGCTGCGCCTTCTCGATCGTCGCGGGATCGAGTTGCGAGAGCAGCCGGTCGGCCTCCGCCCACGCCTGTTCCGACGTGTCCCGGCTGATGACGTGCAGCCGGATGCCGTAGTCGAGGGTGCGTCCCTGGATGTCGGCCAGCCCACGGATCCAGGCGATCTTGTCGGCGACCGCGCTCGGCGGCTCACCCCAGGTGAGGTAGGTGTCGCAGTACCTCGACGCGACGGTTCCCGCGGCGGGAGAAGACCCGCCGAAGAACAACGGCGGTGCCGGGTCGGGAATGCGCTGAAGCTGTGCGTTCTCGACCTTGATGTAGTCGCCGTCGAAGTCGACCGGTCCGTTGCCCGCCCACAGCCGGCGGAGAACGTCGAGATACTCGCCGCACCGCGCATAGCGCTGGTTCTTGTCGAGAAAGTCGCCGAAGGTGCGCTGCTCGTGATCTTCACCGCCGGTGACCACGTTGAGGAGCAGCCGGCCCTGTGATTGCCATTGGAAAGTCGCGGCCATCTGGGCGGCGAGGGTCGGGGAGATGAGCCCGGGACGTAACGCGACGAGGAACTTGAGAGTGTCCGTGGTGTCGATCATCATCGCCGTGGTCAGCCACGCGTCTTCGCACCACGCTCCGGTCGGCGTGAGCACCGATTCGAACCCGCTGGACTCGGCAGCGGCTCCGATCTGGTTCAGATAGCGCAGGGTTGCGGGACGATCTCCCGCCATCGAGCTTCCGTGACCTCCTGCCATGAGATTCCGGGAGTCCCCGTAGGTGGGCAGAAACCAGTGCAGATGCAAAGACACGCGACATCCTCGGGTCGACGGCAGGCATGAAACGGAGCTCAGTACATCAGGGCTCCGCGGTGTGGAGCGACAGTTGGAATCAGCGTGAGCAGAACCGGTGCGGTGCAGTTCCGGTGGTGGTTAGCGTCGCCGGGTTGCAGACCTCTACAGACGGATCGAGCCCATGACCACGCTGTCCCAGCCCACTCCCGCGCCCGGGATCGAATCGGATCCGGAGCGCCGCAAACGCCTGCGCACCGTCGTCGCGGCCAGTCTGCTCGGCACCACCGTGGAGTGGTACGACTTCTTCCTCTACGCCACCGCCGCGAGCCTGGTGTTCAACCAGCTTTTCTTCCCCGACCAGAGTTCCTTCGTCGGAACGATGCTCGCGTTCGCCACCTTCGCGGTGGGCTTCCTGGTGCGACCGATCGGCGGCGTCGTCTTCGGCCATATCGGCGACCGCATCGGCCGCAAGAAGACACTCGCGCTCACGATGTTCATCATGGGCATCGCCACGGCCCTGATGGGAATTCTGCCGACCCACGAGCAGGTGGGAGTTCTCGCACCGGTCCTGCTGCTGGTGCTGCGCATCCTGCAGGGCTTCGCCCTGGGCGGCGAATGGGCCGGCGCGGTGCTGCTCGCCGTGGAGCACAGTCCGGAAAAGAAGCGGGGCCTGTTCGGGAGCATTCCGCAGGTCGGTCTGGCCCTGGGTCTCGCACTGGGCACCGGGGTCTTCGCAGCACTACAGGTGATCTTCGACGACGAGCAGTTCCTGGCGTACGGATGGCGCATCGCCTTCCTTCTCAGTCTTGTTCTCGTCGTCGTGGGGTTCGTCGTCCGGCTCGAGGTCGACGAGACCCCCGCGTTCCGTGAGGTCCAAGACCTCGCGAAGAGGTCGGCGGCGCCACTGTTGGACGTCTTCCGGCCGGCGGTCCGCCGCGGCACGGTTCTGGGTCTGCTCTCGAGATGGGGCGAAGGTGCCGCCTTCAACACGTGGGGCGTGTTCGCGATCGCCTACGCCACCAAGGATCTGAACTTCGAGAAGGTGCCGGTGCTGCTGGTGGTCACCGTGGCCGCGCTCGTGATGGCTGCGCTGCTGCCGCTGTCGGGCCTGCTGGTGGACAGGTTCGGCGCGAAACGGATCTACCTCATCGGCATCGCGGCCTACGGCGTCGCCGTGTTCCCCGCGTTCGGGCTTTTCGGAACGAACAGCCTCGTCTGGTTCGCGGTCGCCATGGTCGTGGTCTTCGGCATCGTCCACGCCCTCTTCTACGGCGCGCAGGGAACTCTGTATGCGAGCCTGTACCCCGCGGAAATCCGGTACACGGGATTGTCGGTGGTCTACCAGTTCTCCGGCATCTACGCGTCGGGCGTCACCCCCATGATCCTGACCGCGCTCATCGCCGTCGGCGGCGGCAGCCCCTGGATCGCATGCGCCTACCTCGTCGGGACAGCCGCGGTCAGCGTCATCGCGACCGCCCTGATCCGTAAGCAGGATCTGCACCTCTGAACCGGGGGCTGCGGGCGGGATACCGCCCGGCCCACCCGCAGCCGGCTATCCGGTGCCGAGCGGATCGATGGACGCCGCGAGCGCGACGATGACCCCTCCGACGACGAGGAGCGCCCCCACGTCGAAGCCCTTGCTGCGCACCGCGAGTACACCGACCCGACTGTCGTCGAGAACCCACCGCAGCAGCCCCGCAAGGATCGTGGCACCCCCGAAGACGAACGCGCCGCGCCGCCACCGGTCCGCGAGAACGAGCGCCACCGCGATCGCGATCACCAGAGTGACGGCAATGAGCGGCAGATTCAGACGTGCGAACCGCAAGGCCCGGCCCATGACTGTGTGCCCGTGCCCGGTCAGCGCGCCGCGAGTTGCTCTGCCCGCTCCACCACGTTGGTGAGCAGGAAGGCGCGGGTGAGCGGTCCGACGCCGCCGGGGTTCGGGGAGACGAAACCCGCGACCTCGCGCACATCGTCGGCGACGTCGCCGCGCAGCCCGTCCGGAGTGCGCGAGACGCCCACATCCAGGACTGCCGCGCCCGGCTTGACCATGTCGGCGGTGACGAGTCCGGGTACGCCGGCCGCCGCAATCACGATGTCGGCCCGGCGCACCTCCGCGGCGAGGTCCCGGGTGCCGGTGTGGCACAGCGTGACGGTGGCGTTCTCGCTGCGGCGCGTGAACAGCAGCCCGATCGGGCGGCCGACGGTGACACCGCGGCCCACGACCGTCACGTGCGATCCCGCGATCGGCACGTCGTAGCGCCGCAGGAGGTGCAGGATTCCTCGCGGCGTGCAGGGCAGTGCCGCCTCTTTGCCGAGCACCAGACGACCGAGATTGATCGGATGCAGCCCGTCGGCGTCCTTGTCTGCGTCGATCCGCTCGAGGGCAGCGTTCTCGTCGAGGTGCCGGGGCAACGGCAACTGCACGATGTATCCGGTGCAGGCCGGATCCGCATTGAGCTCGTCGATCGCCTGCTCGAGCTGTTCCTGGGTGATGTCGGCGGGCAGGTCCTTGCGGATCGACGTGATGCCGACCTTCGCGCAGTCGTTGTGCTTGCCCCGCACGTACGCTGCCGATCCCGGGTCGTCGCCCACGAGGATGGTGCCGAGGCCGGGCGTGATGCCCTGCTCCCTCAGCACGGCCACTCGTGCCTTCAGGTCCTCGAAAATCTCGTCGCGGGTTGCTTTGCCGTCCAGGATCGTCGCAGTCACGGTTCCATTGTTCCAGGCGACTGCGCGTCGCGGATCGTCAGCCCGCGTGCGCGGGTCGCGGTCTGCCGATTCCGGTTGCCGTCCGCCGTGTAGGGCCCGGGGCGGGGTCATGTCATGAGCGGTGCCCGGCTTACCTAGTGTTGCCGCCTCGGGGCTGTTGCAGCGTGAGCAGGCCCGGCAGAACTCGGGCCGGATACTCCCGGGCGACTCCATTCCGGAACATCCACCGGCACCACCGCGGTGTCACTTGTCAGCGTGCGCGCCAAGGGGTTGTTGCGCTGCCGACACGGATCGGAACGAAACCGCAAGATGTTGCTTTCGCACAACAACATTCGATGACGGAGCGTGCGCGAAATGGACACGACCTGCCCACCACTCCCCGACACAGCTCGACAGTCTGTCTTCGAACCCTTTGACGTAGAAGAACTTTCACGACCTTGCCGCGGCATCGAGACCGCCGGGACACATCTGCCGTCGCGAACCTCGCCGCACCCGATACACAATCAGTAACGGATTGTCGTGTGCGCGCGACAATCCCGTTGACACACAACCGAAAACAGGAGGCACACCATGGGCTCGGTCGAAATCTTGCAATGGATCGGCGACGGGTACGTCGCAGGAGAGCCGATACAGTCCGCGCTCTTCACCGCTATTGCTTTCCTCGGGATGCCGTTCGCGGTGATCCACCTCCTGCTGGGGGGATCCTTCTAGTCGGTAGCGCATGTGCTCGCCGTCCGGAAACATCCGTCTTCTGCGGGCGACTCGGAGCCGGTCGCGCCCCGGCCACCATCGGGGCGCGACCTCCCAGGCCCAGGGCGTTTACCGTCGTGGTGCTATCTTTCTCTGGTTATGTTCAGAGTGATGTTCCACGAACCACGCATTCCGCCCAACACCGGCAACGCCATTCGGATGGTTGCCGCGACGGGTGCCGAACTGCACCTCGTGGAACCACTCGGGTTCGACCTCTCGGAGCCGAAACTGCGCCGGGCGGGTCTCGACTACCACGACCTCGCGTCGGTCACGGTTCACGCCGACCTTGCTGCCGCGTGGGAGGCTCTGCGCCCCGAGCGCGTGTACGCCTTCACCGCTCACGGCACCACCGGTTACGCAGAGATCGAGTACCGGCCGGGCGACGTGCTACTGTTCGGACCGGAGCCGACAGGGCTCTCGGAAGAGGTCTTGTCCGACCCGCACGTCACCGCGCAGGTCCGCATCCCGATGCTGCCGGGCCGGCGCTCGCTGAATCTGTCGAACGCCGCCGCGGTGGTCAGCTACGAAGCCTGGCGCCAGAACGGCTTCGAGGGCGCCGTCTGATTCGCTTCCCTCTCGAATCGGGATGTTCGGTACCTGCTGCACGCACAAGGATTTCGACGTCGACTACCGCGAATTCTGCGGCGGTCACGACAACGTTCAACGGCGCGACGGGTTGGTCGCGGGAGCCGCAGCACTGCTCGGCACCGCTGCCGCTCACTGAGTGCTGCGGCCCCGCGGCCGCTGCCGCTTACTCGCCGCTCTCGGTGGGCCTGCCCGAACGCGCCCACCCGTCGGTGCCCGCGGCGACGGACACCGCGTCGATTCCCCGGCCCGCGAGATAGTTGGCGGCCTGGAGGCTGCGTCCGCCGACGGCGCAGATCACGTACACGGTCCCGGTCGTGGGAATCTCGTCGATGCGGGCGACGAACTCACTGAGCGGGATGTTGGTGACGCCGGGCACCCGCACCTGGGCGTATTCGTCGCGTTCGCGTACATCGATGACGGGTGCTCCGTCGGCGAGTGCGGTCTCGAAGGCAACCAGGTCGACCTCACGCATCGGTGTGGGTCCTCTCGATCAAGGGTTTCGTCGGGTACTCCGGACGAGCATCGCAGGCGCATGACGAGCCACGCGACCAGGTTGACGATTCCGGGGGCACACGATCGGGAACGTCCCACGGTAGCGCGACCCCGCACGCCACCATCCAGGCACCCGATGCAGACCACCGACAGTCGCGGGTATCAGTGAAAGTCGCGCGACTTGCCCGGCATCCGCAGGTCCAGAGGTTCCAGGTGGTCGGCGAGCAGCGTCACCACCCCGTCGGCGTTCTGGAGCCGTCCCCGGACGAGTAACGCCGAGGCGGTGTGCGCGAGGGTGCGGTACCGCGCCCACAGCCCGACCGAACACACCACGTTCACCATGCCGGTTTCGTCCTCCAGGTTGAGGAAGGTGACGCCTGCGGCCGTTGCGGGTCGCTGCCGGTGCGTCACCGCCCCTCCGACGAGCACCCTCGTTCCGTCCGGCACGTCGAGCAGTCGCGACGCCGGAACCACGCCGAGCGCGTCGAGCCGTGCACGCAGGAACTGCGTCGGGTAACTGTCCGGGGACACCCCCGTGGCCCAGACATCGGCGGCGGCCAGCTCGAGGGCGCTCATGCCCGGCAGTGCCGGCGCCACGGCGGTCGCCCCCACACCGGGCAGTCGCCCCGGGCGCTGAGTGGCAGCGGGGGCAGCAGCCCACAGCGCCTCACGCCGGGTGACGCCGAACCCGCCGAGCGCTCCGGCGGTCGCGAGTGCCTCGGCCTGCGCAGTGGTGAATTCGATACGCGCGGTGAGGTCCAGGAACGAGGTGTACGGGCCGTGTTCCTGCCGTTCGGTGACGATCCGTTCGGCAAGGTCCTCGCCGATGTGCCGCACCGACGCAAGACCGAGCCGCACTTCCTTCCCCGCGTTCTCCACCGTCGCCTGCGCGAGGCTCGCACCGATGTCGGGACCGTGCACGATCACCCCGTGCCGGCGTGCGTCGGCGACGAGCGACTGCGGAGAGTAGAAGCCCATCGGCTGCGCCCGGAGCAGACCCGCACAGAATGCGGCGGGATGATGCAGTTTGAACCAGGCGGAATAGAAGACGAGCGACGCGAAACTCTGCGAATGGCTTTCGGGGAAACCGAAATTCGCGAACGCATGCAGTTTCTCGTAGATGCCGTCGGCGACGGCGCCGGTGATGCCGTGCAACTCGCGCATCCCGTCGTAGAGGCGGTCGCGCAGGCGCTCCATCTTCTCGGGCGATCGCTTCGATCCCATCGCCCGTCGCAACTGATCGGCCTCGGCTGCGCTGAACCCGGCGGCATCGACTGCCATCTGCATCAACTGTTCCTGGAACAGCGGGACACCGAGGGTGCGTTCGAGCGACTTCTCGAGACACGGATGGTCGTAGGTGACCGGTTCGAGTCCGTTGCGACGGCGGATGTACGGATGCACGGACCCGCCCTGGATGGGTCCGGGCCGGATGAGCGCCACTTCGATGACGAGGTCGTAGAAGTTCCGGGGTTTCAGACGCGGCAAGGTTGCCATCTGCGCGCGCGACTCCACCTGGAACACACCCACCGAGTCGGCGCGGCGCAGCATCTCGTACACGCCGTCCTCGGTCAGGTCGAGTTGCGCGAGATCGACCCGGACACCTTCATGTTCGGCAACGAGATCGATCATGTAATGCAGCGCGGAGAGCATTCCCAGTCCGAGTAGGTCGAATTTCACGAGTCCCGCGGCGGCACAATCGTCCTTGTCCCATTGCAGGACGGTGCGGCCCGGCATTCGCGCCCATTCGACAGGGCACACATCGGAGACGGGCCGGTCGCAGATCACCATGCCGCCCGAATGGATTCCGAGATGTCGTGGCAGGCCTTCGATCTGCTCGGCGAGATCGAGAACCGCAGTGGGGATGTCTGCGTCGGTTTCGACGCTCACTCCTCCCCATCTGCTGATCTGTTTGCTCCACGCATCCTGCTGCCCCTGCGAGTAACCGAGCGCGCGTGCCATGTCGCGAACCGCCGACCTCCCGCGGTAGGTGATGACGTTGGCGACCTGCGCGGCGTGGGTCCGGCCGTATTTCGCATAGACGTGCTGGATTGCTTCTTCGCGCCGATCGGATTCGATGTCGAGGTCGATATCGGGAGGTCCGTCGCGCTCCGGTGACAGGAACCGTTCGAACAGCAGCCGGTTGCGCACGGGGTCGACGTTGGTGATGCCGATGGCGTAGCAGACAGCAGAGTTGGCAGCCGAACCTCTTCCCTGGCAGAGGATGTCGTTGCTCCTGCAGAACTCGACGATGTCGTGAACGACCAGGAAGTAACCGGGAAAGCCGAGACTGCCGATGATGCCGAGTTCGTGTTCGATCTGCCGGTACGCATCCCGGTTGTGCTCGACCGGTCCGTACCGTCGGAGTGCGCCCGCGTAGGTGAGGGCGCGCAGCCACGTGAACTCCGTGTGCCCGTCGGGCACGTCGAACGGAGGCAACTTCGGGGCGATGAGCCGCAGGTCGAAAGCACATTCGCGGCCGAGTTCCGCCGCGGTGTGCACGGCGCCGGGAAAGGCCGTGAACAACCGGGCCATCTCGGCTCCGGAGCGGAGATGACCGCCACCGGCGGGAGGGAGGCGACTCGCCGCGTCGTCGAGGCTCTGCCGATCGGAGATGGCCGCCATGGCCATGGCGAGTCGCCGGCGCTCCGGCCGGGCGAAGTGTGCGGCGGTACCGGCGACAGACGAAATTCCGTGGCGCTCCGCGAGCCCGAACAGTGCGACATTGCGTTCGTAGTCGTCCGGAGTTCCCTGCCACGTGAGCTCAACGGTGACGCGGTCGGACCCGAACCGGTCGACGAGATCGAGCAGAGCCGCTTCGGCGGCTCCCGGACCCCCGCTGTCGAGGGCACGGCGCACGTGTCCGTTACGGCACCCGGTGAGGATCTGCCAGTGGCCGCCCGCCGCATCGGTGAGCGCGTCGTAGTCGTAACGAGGTTCGTTCTTCTCCCCTCCGACCAGGTGTGCATCGGCGATCTGCCGAGACAACCGGCGGTACCCTTCCTGTCCGCGGGCGAGCACCAGCAGATGTGCATCGTCGAGCGTCAACTCCGCACCGAACACCGTCCGCATATCGAGTCCCCGCGCGGCTTCGGCGAAACGCACGGCGCCGTACAGGCCGTCGTGGTCGGTGATCGCGAGAGCCTCGAGGCCGAGACACACCGCTTCTTCGACGAGTTCCTCCGGGGTCGAGGCACCGTCGAGGAAGCTGAACGCCGAGTGCGTGTGCAGCTCGGCATACGGCACCACCGGGCCGTCGGGTGGCCGGGCCCGACTTTCGTACTCGCCTCGGGTGCGGCTCCACGCCGGGCTGTCGTTGCCGTCGCCGGGGTGGACGGGATCGCGGCGGGATGCGCCGGACGGAGGCCTGCCGGACAGGACACGTTCCATCTCCGACCAGGTCGGCGGGCCGTTTCCCCATCCCATTCCACACCTCCAACTGCCCGTATTCACCACAATTATCGCACGTATGTTCGATACTTGTGCAACCCCGTGCGTGGTTCAGGTGCTGTTCGTGCCTACGTGTCGGTAGCGGGCGGCCTCGTCGTGGGTATCGAGATGGCCGGTGCGGACCTTCGAGCCGTAGGCGGCCTCGGTACCCAGCATCGGTGCGGGCACCATGATTCCGCCCGCGACGAACCGGCCGCCGCGGCGAACCACCCATTCGGCCGCCGAGGCTGTGTTGCCCGGGGTGTCGGAGATGAGATTGACGAGGGTGCGACCGCTCAGGTCGTCCACCGGTTCGAGGATGTCGTACATCGCTCGGTAGTCGGTCAGGCTGAGGATGATCAACTCCGAAGCAGCGACCGCGTCGTCCGGGTCGGCGGCGCGTGTCGCTCCCGCCGCGACCAGCGTGTCTGCACGTCCGGGCGTCCGGTTCCAGACCGTGACCGGATGACCGGCGCCGAGAAGGATGCGCGCCATCGCCTGGCCCATCGGCCCCATGCCGATCACGGTGAGCGAAATGTTGTCGGCTGCACTCATCGCATGTCCTTTCCCGTAGGTCATTCGGGGTGAAGGTCGACTCCTGTCATGCTCCGCTCGTACCGTGAACCCATCAAGTACCGACCGCCCGGTCGATGTCCGGACTCACCCCCCGACCATCGCCCGACCCGAACCTCAAGCCGAATATTTTGGTGGCGGCCCGGACGAACACAACGCCGAGCCGCTCACCCTCCGACTACCGGCGTGTCGTCACTCGTCGAGTGACGCCAGGTATTCCGCGTTTCCGTGCACAGCCGCCTCGTAACGTTTCATCTCGGCTGAGTCCACCCGGTCCGCGATGAGCGATAGCGCCTCTGCCAAAGCAGCATTCGGACGACCGGCTGCGTGAAGTGAAATGATCTGGAACACCCGAAGCGAGTCGGATTCCGGGTACTGTTGTCGAGCGTCGGCGAACACGGTCAGGGATTCCTCGAACCGCCCCAGGTTTCGCAATGTGCTGCCGTACTGGAGCAACGCTCTCCGGTGTCGATCCCCGGAGAGCCCTGCATCGAAGGCCTCCAGGTAGTACTTCTCGGCTGTACCCTCTTGCCCCGCAGTGTCGTACGCCCCGGCGAGTTCGTACAGTACTGCCGCATTTCCGGGGTTGGCTTCGAGAAGTGCCGCGAAATACTCGATCGTCGGGCCCATGTTCGCGCGGTCTCGTGCGTCGAAGCCGGCAGCGATGGCCGCCTCCAGCTCGGGGGAGTTCTCGAGATTCGGCATCGCCCGATTATGGCAGTGATCGGTGCCTCGGCGCCCACTCGGACGGGCGCAGACTCAAATTGAAGGGTTCGGCGAGGTCCTTACCGCCCACGTGGGTGACCACCGCAAGCTCCGGACTGAACGCTTCGACGTGCTCGGATTCTCGCTCGAGGTAGGACTGCGGAATCAGCAACGGCAGATAGACAGTTCTCGGCATCGGCAGCCTTGATCCTCGCGTCCACTGCGGACTGCATGTGCTCCCACAGGGCATACGCATACGGCCGGATCACCATCGTCCCGCGAACCGGCCCGTTGTCGGCCATTTCGGCCTTGTTCAGAACGTCCTGATACCAGCGCGGGAAATCCTCGTCCTGCGAGGTCAGCACGGCAGCTTTCTTCGATCCGGCCACCCGGCGATACTATCCAGCCGCCCCGCAGAAAGGCGCCGGGTCGAGCGGGCAATTCCTCAATCGATACGGTGCGAGCCCACCGTCGAAGCCCAGAATTACGGCCGTAGCCCCTATCGGTCCGGAGAACATCAGGGCCAGAATGGGGGGGGGAAGCACCGGGATATCGATTTCGCCTGTGGTCCTCGCTGGAGTCGCGGGTCAGTGGTCCTCGTGCGCTGAGGTAAACCGGAAAGAAGGTCCGAACAATGAGAAAGCACCTCCTCGTCGTCGCCGCCACGCTCGTTGCACTTCTACCCCTCACAGCCTGCGCAAACACTCGGTCCGAGTCATCCGCACCGGCCCAGTCCTCCCCCTCGATCGAAGATCGCGCCGACCGGAAGCCCCTCCCCGACTCCGGCGTTCCGACCGTATCGATCGGGGGCACTGTCACGGTCTCCCAAGAGATGAACGGACCCACCGAAGGGGTCACGGGCACCGCAGGGGTCACCGTGTCCAACTTCGCAGCCCTCCCATACCCCCGAATAGAGAAATATCCGGCAACGCCCGTGCCCCTCCACGGCGCCGGCTACACCGTGTGGGTCGAGATCGATACTCGATCGGGCGAGTTCTCCTACAGCACCGTGTACTTCTCGGTTCGGACCCCTGGGGGAGACATCTACGTTGCCTCCACCGTGGGACTCGAGGACGATCTCGGCTCAGGGACCCTGTCCTCGGGCGAGAGACGCCACGGAAGTCTCCTCTTCGAGATCCCCTCCGGCACGAACCTCACCGAAATCGTGCTCGTCGGCACCGACGCCTCCACTCCCCTCGCCGTCTGGACTCTGGACTGAAGCCGACCGCGCTGAGCGACGTGCACGCCGGGGTGACGCACTTCGTGTTCAACTGCCGAATACCGGTCCGCCACCGAACACGGCGCGATGTGAATCCGGTTGGTTTCCTTCGATATCCACGACCCCGTACTCCAGCGCCACCTCTGCGGTGATGAGGGTCGATCCACTCCGGCCGTTCACCTCGCGATCGCCCGCCAGGGCGACGACGACACGGCCGATGAATTCGGGTGTCTCGGCGTTGGCCAACGGGAAGCCTTGAAAGTTGTCGAGCCCGCGCGCCTGCATGGCCTCGTTCTCGACCAGGCCCGGCCAGAGCGACAGCGTGGTGACCCCGGTGCCGTGCAGTTCCACGGCCATGTCGGCGGCCATCTTGTCGAGGCCGGCTTTCGACATGCCGTACAGCACCGAATGCAGGTGAGCACGAGTGCCGAACGACGAGATGTTGACGATCATGCCGCTGCTGCGCGGCACCATCATCCGGGCGGCCTCCACCGTAGCAACGTAGTGCGCGCGCAGACCCACACCGATCAGGCTGTCCCAGTCGTCGATGGGTCGCTTCCAGAACGGCTCGGTGAAACCTGCGAAGCCTTTCGGAGCCGCCCACACATTGTTCACGAGCGCGTCGAGCCTGCCGTTCTGCTCGTCCGTGATGCGGGTGAAGAGGTCGTGGATCTGCCCGTCGTCACGGTGATCGCACTGCACCGCGATGCCGCGACCGCCGCGCTCGGTGACGATGTCGGCCGTGTGATCGAGCGGTCCACCGGCACCGACAGGCCCACGACCGGTGACATAGACGGTCCACCCGTCGGAACCGAGTGCGCAGGCGATCCCCTTACCGACGCTGCGACTCCCGCCGGTGACAAGGGCTACTTTCCGCTCCGGTGCGCTTTCGGTCATGTCACACAATCACTTTCACGTCGTCGGCGAGGGTGCGTTCGATGGACCACAGGACGCGCACATGACATTTCGCGATCTTCCACTCGGCGTCCTCGACCACATAGCCGTCGTCGTAGTCCAGCGCGGTGACCCGCTCGGTCCGGGCCTGCACGTCCACCTGCCGGAATCGCAGTGTCCAGGCGCCGGTCGCCGCGCCCGGGCCGATGAGTCGGATGCTGGGGTGCATCCCGTGATGCATATCGAGGATGACGTAGCGATCGTCGACGCGCCGAAGCGCGATCCGGGAATACGCGTCCACCAGTCCGTCCGCGTCGTCGAACCTCCCGAGCGCGGGCCCGTAGTAGATGTCGGCGCCGTCGGCGACGAAACAGGCACGCATCGCCACCGGATCCTTCGCATCACTCGCGCGGAAGTAGCGGTGCTTCAGCATCCGGATCTCTTCGAGGGCTTCGAGTCTCGCTAAGCGCTCTTCGATGGTCGGCATGCGATGATCCCTCCCATGCAGGATTGCGGTGGCATTGGTGGGGCCATCCTGGCATAGAAAGTGTGCGGATCGAAAAGACCGATCCCACCGGACAACTGGGCCAGGTTTCGCGAAGTTACGCGACTGCCGCTCCCGTCGACAATCCCGCGCGCACGGTTCAGCGCAGGTCGATTTGTACGGAATGCGACCGGACGCCTCGCATATTCGATAGGAATGGCGTGTTCTGTTTCCTGCGATCGAACGGAGTATGTACATGGCCGAACGAACATTTCGCCGCGTGGGTGCGGCGGCAGTCATGGCAGCGGGGTTGGGTGTTGCGATGACTGTCGGAAACGTCGGGGCAGCACACGCCGCGCCGACTTCCACCACCATGACGTGCGGAAGCGCCAACCCGCTATTTTGGGCGCCGCCGTTCACCTGGACCGTCACCGCCTCGTCGGGGGCGTCCCGTCCCGGCGGCGAGGGCGAGTTCTTGCCATCTCTCCTGCTCAGCGGCAACAACGACTTGCCCACTCCTCCTGGTGGTCTCATCCCGAGTATCGGACCGAATTGGTACGGCACGCAGGTGCTGGTCGACTGGCACAACACCAGCACCGGTCAGTCCGGACGGAGCGTCAGCGATCAGGAAGCGTGGAAACAGAAGCCGAGCGTCCCGGTGAACCGCACCCTCACCGGGTCCGGAACGATCAACTTCACTGTCACGCTCCAGACCGGCGCGGGGTGGTGGTTCATCAATCCACAGAACGCCGTGTGCCAGGGCACCATCGACGTACTTCCCCCGTCCTGAACTGGGTGCGTCGGCTCAACTGCAACCAAGGGGTTGCCGATAGACGATCGGGGTGCAACCATGGGGTTGCACCCCGATCGCATCGAACGAGGAGACGTCATGACCGACGAACTCGACCGCATCGAACGACAGATCGCCATCGAAGCACCGGCCGCACGGGTCTGGGAACTCGTAGCCGAACCCGGGTGGTACATCAACGACCACACGATCACCGAACACCGACTCGAACGCGACGGCGACCTCACCGTCGTCCACGATCCCGTCCACGGCGCCTTCCTGTTCCGCACGGTGGCGCTGGATAAACCGCACTACGCAGCGTTCCGCTGGTTGGCCGACAGCACCGACCCCGACAGCCCGTCCACGCTCGTCGAATTCCGGGTCGATGCCGTCTCCGACTCCTCCACCGTCCTGCATGTGACGGAAACCGGCTTCGAGTCGCTTCCCGGAGACGCCGCCGAGCGTCGCGCGAAGTACGAGGGGAACGTCGAAGGGTGGACCATCGAACTCGATCTCGCACGACAGCACCTGGAGGGCAGGAAAATCGTTGCCGCACAGTAAAACGGGAACGTTCGACGACGGCGGCTCCGACGCGGGCACAGTAACCGACCCGACTCGCGTATTCGCGGCACTCGCGGACGACACGAGGTGGCAACTGCTGCAACGACTCGCCCGATCCCCGGCGTCCGCGTCGGGTCTGGCGGGGGAATTCACGGTCTCGCGTCAAGCGATCGCCAAGCATTTGTCGATACTGGAAGACTGCGGGCTGGTGACGTCCGAACGTGTCGGCCGCGAACTCCGTTTCTCCGCAGCCGGTTCCAGGCTGAGCGCGGTGGGCAGGGCGCTGGAAGCGGTGGGCTCGGGATGGGACCGACGGCTCGACGCCATCAAGAAGGCTGCGGAACGCTCCGTGTGAGAACGGAATGCTGTCAGACCGTCGAAGACCTGCGCGACACGAGAGCTCAGTAGCCTGCCGACGGATCGACGCGCGCGACGAGGTCCTCCCCCGCGATGAACCGCCGCACATTCTCACGGAGCGTCGGCGCAAAGGTGGCGGTCAGACCGCTCCGAGTGTTCGCGACGTGCGGGGTGATCACGCAATTGTCGAGTGCCCACAGCGGATGCCCGTCCGGCAGCGGTTCGGGTTCGGTCACGTCGAGCACCGCCCCGGCGATCGTGCCCGCGCGCAATGCATCGACCAGCGCATCGGTGTCGACCAGGTTGCCGCGCGCCACATTCACCAGCCACGCCGTATCCGGCATGGCATCGAACGCCGCAGCGCCGACCAGCCGGTCGGTGTCGGCGGTCGCGGGCGCCGCAACGACGAAGTGGTCGGCCATCGTCCACACCTCCGAGGTGCGGTGTGCCGGCAACGTCACCGACGCTCCGTCGACCGGACGTCCGGAACGGGTGACCGCGACGGCCTCCACCCCGAAGGCACGGAGTCTCGGAATCATCGCCCGGCCGATTCCCCCGCATCCCACGATCGCCACGATCGATCCGTGCAGCGGGCGGACGAGGGGATCGATGTGATCTTTGCTCCACCGGTTCGCCGCGACGGCGGTGTGGAATTGCCGTAGGCCGACCAGCAGGGCTCCGACCGCGTACTCGGCCACGTTGTCGGCATAGACCCCGGACGCGTTCGTCCACACCCTGGTGCGGTCTACCAGGCCGGCACGGCAGAACGGTTCGATGCCCGCGTAGGCGAGTTGCACCCAGCGCACCCGTTCGGGCAGGGCGGGGAAGTCCTCCGCACTGCCGTACCAGACGACGGCGTCGGCGTCCTCGAGCGACGACACCGTGGCGCCACCGTCGGTGATCGCCGCAGCGAGGTAGTCGTCGTGGTCCGGGCCGAGATGAATTCGCATGACGAAAACCCTAGTGCCGCCGCGGGAAAACGGACGGCTGCGCCTGCGCAGCGGGTGATCTTCGGGGTTCTCCCCGAGGGCAAGATCGGGTATCACACCGGAGGTACCGCGTCGTGCCGCGGACGAGCATGGTGAGTATGAAACTTCTGGTGCGGCTGGTCGTGGCGGCACTCGCCCTCGTCCTGGTGGCGGCTGCGACCGGCGCCTCCGTGGTGGCCTACACGTGGACGACGGCCGACGTGGACACGCTCGGCCGGGTCGACTTCGACCGGCCACTGCAGATCCCTCCGCTGGAGACCGGCACCGTGACCGCCGACGGCACCCGCGTATTCGATCTGACGCTGCAGGGTGGCACGAGCGATTTCGGCCACGGCCCGGCGACTCGGACGTGGGGCTTCGACGGCTCCTATCTCGGCCCGACCCTCCGCGCCGCGCGCGGCGACAAGGTTCGCGTCGATGTCACCAATCAGCTCGGCGAAACCAGCACCGTGCACTGGCACGGCATGCGTCTTCCCGCGGCGATGGACGGTGGCCCCCATCAGGTTGTGGACGCCGGCGACACGTGGTCCCCGACGTGGACCATCGACCAGCCCGCTGCCTCGCTCTGGTATCACCCGCACCTCCACGGCGCCACCGCGCAACACGTGTACCGAGGCCTCGCGGGGATGTTCCTGGTGGATGATCCGGCCGACCCGACCACCCCCGGCGCTCGGGCCCTGCCCCAGACGTATGGGGTCGACGACATTCCGCTGATCGTCCAGGACAAGAAGTTCGACGGTGACCAGCTCGACGAGAACCCCGGCGTTTTCGGGATCTCCGGGACGGTCGGAGACGAGATCCTGGTCAACGGCACGCCCGGGCCGTTTCTCGATGTCACGACCGAAGTAGTGCGGTTGCGACTGCTCAATGCGTCGAACGCACGGGTTTTCGACTTCTCGTTCGAGTCCGGTCAGGAGTTCGCTCTCGTAGGCACCGACGGCGGCCTGCTCGAACGTCCCACCCCCGTACGCAACGTTCAGCTCTCTCCCGGCGAGCGCGCCGAGATCGTCGTGCGTCCTGTGCCCGGGTCTCGGGATGTCCTTCGCAGCACCCCGCCGGCGCTCGGTTCCGATTTCTTCCAGAGCCGCTTCTCCGGCGGCGACGACAGCTTCGACATTCTGGAACTACGCACGGCCACCGTCCTCGAAAGCTCCGCAGCGCTGCCGGAACGCCTCATCACGTTCGAGGATCTCGGTGAGCCGAGCACCACCCGCCGCATCGATCTGAACGGGACGAACATGATCAACGGCAGGACCGTGGACATGACCCGCATCGACGACGTGGTTCCCGCCGGCGCCACCGAGATGTGGGAGGTCCGCAACGCGTCGTCCACCCACCACAACTTCCATATTCACGACGTTCAATTCAAGGTTGTCGATGCGACGGGCACCCGAAACGACCGTCCCCTCCTCGCCGGACGCAAGGACACGGTGTTCGTACCCCCGAACTCGACGGTGCGCCTTCTCGTGCGGTTCGGTGAGCACAGCGACCCCGCGATGCCCTACATGTATCACTGCCACCTGTTGTGGCACGAGGACAGCGGGATGATGGGACAGTTCGTCGTCGTGGGTCCGGACGATGCGGCCCGGGTGGACGGCGTCACCGATCACTCATCCACCGGTGGGCACGGCGCGCACGGCTGATGACCAGCGGAATTATCCGGGGAATACATCCCGGGGTGGCCGTGTTGGAACCGCATGGATCGGCGCGTCAGTACGCCCCGGAGCCAGTATGAACGGCCTTCGTGGAATACCGTCCGGCTGGAGCCACGTTGCGCGAGACGCCGTGAGGCATCGGGCGCGTCGGTCCGCCTCTCTCTTCGCCCTCCCGTGCTGTGACTGCCGGGTGGATTGCGCTCCCGTTTCCGTTATGACCGGTATCGCTGTGGCGCTCGATTCTCCCGCCAGTACAGTTGCCGTTCGGTAACCGAGGCAACCGAAACGGGAGTGTGCATGAACCGCTGGGCCGACATCGTGGTGACCAGAAGTCGGTGGGTTCTCGCCGCGGTCCTGTTGGTGGTCCTGGCTGCCGGAATCTGGGGAGTGGGGGTGTTCGGAAAACTCTCCGGCACCGGCTACTACGTGGCGGGCAGCGAATCCGTGCAGGCCCAGAAGATCATCTACGACACCTTCGGTCCGCAGACGGCAGACATCATCGCGATGTACACCGCTCCCGAAGGCCAGACCATCGACGACATCCGAGACGACGTCGAGCAAACCCTCGGGAAGTTCTCCGACGAGGTGACGGTCACGTCCATTTCGACCTACTGGACGGCACCGCCGCCGATGAACCAGCTGCTGGTCTCCACAGACCAGCGCAGTGTCGCGGCCTCGATCATCCTCGGAGAGGAATCGGGGGTCACGAACGCTACTTTCCCGGCGGTCCTCGAGATGCTCGAGGTTCCCGGAGTCGATTCGCAGTTCGCCGGCGGGACCGTCGTCGGAGTGGAGTTCACCGGAACCCTCGAACACGACCTGATCGTCTCGGAGGCGATCGCGATTCCGGTGACACTCCTCCTGCTGGTGTTCATCTTCGGTGGGGTCGTCGCCGCAGCGGTGCCGGTGTTCGTCGGTGTCCTTGCGATCTTCTCCTCGCTCGCGACGCTGCGATTCCTCACGATGTTCACCGACGTGTCCTCGTACGCGCTGAACATCACCTCGTTGATCGGGCTCGGCCTGGCGATCGACTACGGCCTGTTCATCGTCAGTAGGTTCCGCGAAGAACTCAACGCCGGAGCCGAGGTCATCGCCGCCACGAAACGCACCATGTTCACTGCGGGGCGCACGGTGATGTTCTCCGCGGCCCTGCTGATCTGCGCATTCGCGGGCATGCTCGTCTTCCCGCAGTCGGTGCTGCGGTCGCTCGGCCTGGGCGCGATGGCGTCCGTGTTCAGCGCTGCCCTGCTGTCCCTGACCGCCGTGCCGGCCGTGCTCGCACTGCTCGGTCACCGAATCAACGCCTGGACCTGGGACAGGGAGGCGTCCGCTCGCAGCGAGGCCCGCGCCGTGCGCTTCTGGGGTCGTGTGGTGCGGAACGTGATGCGGCGACCCGCGACCATCGCGATCGTCATCACCGCTGGGTTGCTCGTGCTTGCCACACCGGTCTTCAAGGCCGGTTTCGGCGAGATCGAGTACACGGCACTCCCGGAAGACAGTCCCGCACGGGCCGCAACGCAGAAACTTCTCGACGACTTCTCCAGCAGCGGGAACGGCGCCACCCTGGTGGTGCGCGGCGACAACGGACAGACCCCGTCGGCCGAGGCAGTTCGTGAGGTGTCGCGCGCGGCGACCGCCCTCGACGGCATCGAGCAGACCGTCACCGTCGGTTCCCAGGGCGACGTCGCAGTGTTGCAAGCGCTGTACGGGCAGGGGGTCGACGGCACACCCCGGGCGAGTGCCATCACCGACGAACTGCGTGCCGTGCCCGAACCCGCCGGAACGGAGGTGCTCGTCGGTGGCGGACGCGCGCTCGTCGACGACGCCAATGCCGCGATCGCCGACGCTCTGCCGTGGATGATCGCGATCATGGTGGCCTCGACGCTGGTGCTGTTGTTCCTCGCGTTCGGCTCCGTGGTGCTGCCGATCAAGGCGGTCCTGATGGCCGGATTGAGCCTGGCAGCCACGTTCGGCGTGCTGACTTGGGTGTTCCAGCTCGGGCACGGCGCATCGTGGATCGGTGTCGTACCCAGTGCGCTCGAGCCGACATTCGTCGTCCTGATCCTGGCGGTCGTGTTCGGCCTCTCCACGGACTACGAGGTGTTCCTCATGTCCCGGATGGTCGAGGCCCGCGCAGCGGGCGCCACCACGGTCGAAGCCGTGGAATACGGCACCGCGCGGACCGGCCGGGTCGTCACTGCGGCTGCCCTGCTGCTGATCGTGGTGACCGGTGCGTTCACGATCTCCGGTCTGTCGATCATGCGGTTCCTGGGCATCGGCATGATCATCGCGCTCATCATCGACGCGACGATCATCCGGATGCTTCTGGTGCCGTCGCTGGTGAAGCTGATGGGTGAGGCGAACTGGTGGGCGCCGGCATGGATGAAGCGAATTCACGAGAAGGTCGGGCTGGGCCACTAGGGCGCGACCCCGATTTCCGGCCCGCGATACTTACCTCAGAGTAAGTTCTCGGGCATGGCAACCTACCTGGTCACGGGTGGAACAGGATTTCTCGGTCGGCAGGTCCTCGCACGACTGCTCGCCACCCGGCCCGACGCCGAAGTGCATGTGCTGGTGCGGCGGGGCTCGTCACCAAGCTCGAGGCGCTCGCCGACTCCCTGCCGGGTGGCGCGCGGCTGCACGCCCTGATCGGAGACCTGACGGCAAGCGAGCTCGCCTCGAACCGGGGACGATCCCGCAGGCCGAGCACATTCTGCACCTCGGCGCCATCTACGACCTGACCGCCGGTGACGAGCAGACCGCCACCAATATCGACGGCACCCACGCCGTCATCGCGCTGGCACGGCAACTCAACGCGACGTTGCACCACGTCTCGTCGATCGCGGTCGCCGGCGACCACCGCGGGACCTTCACCGAGAACGATTTCGACCTCGGGCAGCACTTCCCGACGCCATACCACCGCACCAAGTTCGAGGCCGAGAAGGCGGTGCGCCGAAGCGACATCCGCTGGCGAACCTACCGCCCGTCCGCGATCGTCGGCGATTCCGTCACCGGTGCCATCGACAAGATCGACGGGCCGTACTTCTTCTTCCCCGCGGTGGCGCGCCTCGGAGCGCTGCCCTCCGGGTTGCCCCTCGTCGTACCCGATCTGGGCGACACCAACCTGGTGCCCGTGGACTATGTCGCCGCTGCGATCGTCGAACTCGTGCACCGCCCGCACCTCGACGGCCGGGTCTTCCACCTCGTCGCTCCCCGGCCCCAACCGCTGCGTGAAGTCTTCGCCGCGTTCGCTTCCGCGGCGGGAGCCCCGCTTCCGGTCGCCACCGTTCCCGGCGGTTTCGTGCGCACGCTCTTGTCGTCGACAGCTTTGCCCGGGCTCGACGCTGTTCGCCGTTTCGCACTGCACCGTCTCGGAATCCCACCGGTGATGCTCGACCATCTCGCCCTGCCGACCGTGTTCGACGACGCGCGAACCCGGGAAGTGTTGCGCGACAGCGGTATCACGGTTCCGGATCTCTCGACGTACGCACCGGCGCTCTGGCGGTACTGGGAAGAGAATCTGGATCCGAACCGCGCGCGACGCGGGGACGGGCCCGGACCGCTTGCCGGCCGGAATGTAGTCATCACCGGCGCCTCGTCGGGGATCGGCCGAGCCGCCGCACTCGCAGTGGCACAGGAGGGGGCGCGGGTGATTCTCCTGGCTCGCCGCGACGAGGAACTCGCCGCCGTCGTCGCGCAGATCTGTGCCGGAGGCGGGCGGGGCCACGCCTACCCCTGCGATCTCACCGACCCCGACTCCGTCGAACACACCGTCGCGGCCATCCTCACGGACCACGGGCACGTGGACATGCTCGTCAACAATGCCGGTCGATCGATCCGTCGCGGGCTGTACGACTCGACGGACCGGATGCACGATTTCGAACGAACCATGGCGGTCAACTATTTCGGCGCAGTGCGTCTGGTGCTCGCGCTCCTTCCGCAGATGCGCCGGCGACGCTTCGGGCACATCGTGAACATCACCAGCGCGGGTGTGCCCGCCCGCACGCCTCGGTTCGCGGCCTACCTGGCCTCCAAATCAGCCCTCGAAGCATTCGCGGAGGTCGCCGCAGGAGAAACCCTGAGCGACGGAATCACCTTCACCACAGTCCGGATGCCGCTCGTGCGCACACCGATGATCGCACCCACCGACGAGTACACCGACGCACCGGCAGCCAGCCCGGAGGCTGCGGCGGCGATGATCGTGCGCGCCCTGATCGAAAGACCCACGCGCATCGACGTCCCGGTCTCGACCCTCGCCGAGTTCGGTAGCCTCTTCGCCCCGTCGATCGCGAATCTCGTCCGATCCCGGTTGCATCACGCGTCATCGGATTCCGGTACACCCGTTGGTGAGACCGAAGAACGGAAACCGACTCCACCCGCGCCTTTCGGCGTGCTTCCGGCACTGACCGGAGGCGCAACCTTGCGGCGGATCGGACGACTGCTGCCGGGCGTGCACTGGTAGAGACGAGCGGCCGACGAGCCCACCGCGCCTCCCGCCGACACTCCTCCGTGCGTTATCGCGTCTGTTCCTCGAAGTACTCGCGCTGAGCGGGGAAGTAGTCGTCGAAGGACCGCAACGGTGCCCCGGAGACCGACGCCACAAGTTGGTCCAGGTAGTACTCCCAGCCAGGACCGACATCACCGACTTCTGCCGCCGCGACGCGGTGGTGCACGAAGCGGATCTCGGATCGCTCCCCGTCTTCGGACAGTTCGAACGAGACGTCCCACGCGCCCTGCTCGGAGATCGTCCGGAGGCCGAGTCGATGTGGGGCATCGCATTCGGTGATCTCGACGTCCTCCCAGGGCGCACCTTCCTCGAAACCCATCTGCACCCTGATCGTTTCGCCGACGGCGCCGGTACCTTCCCATCGTCCGACCCACCGCGCGGTGCGCTCGGGTTCGGTGATGCTTGCCCAGGCGTCGTAGACAGAGCCGGGCAGTGTGCGCGTCACTACGAGGTCGAGCCCTTCGGAACCGTTCACGAGCTTTCCGGTCGGTTTCGGAGTCGTCATGCTCTCTTCCTTCCGTTCTCGAACTTCGGCATGTTCGATGCCGCCTTTCGTTCACGCCGGGTTCTCGCAACCTCGGTGTCCAAGGCATCGAACCGTTGCGGCAGAGCAGGCCCGATGAGCCTGTCGAGATAGTCGGCAACTTCCACCAGCGGCTCCGTACGCAGTGTGTAGATGCGCCGGCGACCGTCGACGGTCACCTCGACCACGCCACACTCGATCAGGACCCGGAGGTGTTTGCTGACGGCGGGCCGGCTGATCGCAAAGCGCTGCGCGATCCCCCCGGCCGACAGCGGTGCAGCGCGAAGCAACTCGAGAATCTCCCGGCGTACCGGGTCCGCTATCGCTCGCGCTCCCTCCACACCGAAAAGCGTAACCGATTGGCTACGCATTCGCGTGAGTTCGATAGATGCCGGCGCGGACTGCACGTTCTCGCCCGCGTGGCCGGGATCAGCTCCGGTCGAACCCTCCAACGATCGGCGTCACCCGGGTTGCCACCACCGGATACACCGGTTTGGGTGCGGCACCGCAGCTCGCCGGCCGCGGCGGTAGGTCGCGTTTGTCCATCTCGACTCGCCATGCCCGGCCGTCGCGGTGACGCACGACCGGGACAGCGGCCTCATCGACGGTGAAGTCGTCGAGTTCGTCGGCGCCGGTGAGCGCGCGCACCACGATCTCTGCAACCTGGCCCGACGCATCCCACGTGCTGCGTCCACGAAGACCCGGGAGATATACCCGGCCGGCTGTCGCGGCGCGCACTGCGTCTGCGCTCTGTGCGGCATCGAGGCGCCCATAGGTGTAACCGGTCGGCAGGAGAATCATCGACGGGGCGAAGCGATGTCCTCCGGTGTGAGAGCACTCCCACACCGCGTCACCGAATTCGGCGGCGAGCGCCGCAGCGACCGGACGGCCCAGCACCGCGCAGCATTGGTCCCGCTTGCCGTGGGCGCAGACGAGCACGACCGGTTCGCCGACCGGGGTGCCGAGACCGAGGGCGGGCCCGGCCACCACCTGCGGCACGATGTCGAGCAGTTCTGCCGGGTGTGTGATCTCGAGGCGCTCGCACCACGTAGCGCCCGGTTCGGTGCGTGCGAGCAGAACCGTCCGGGTCGCACGCACCACGTCGCGCCCCGGGCGGCGGATGAACATGAACCGGACCCCCGCCGCATCTGCGCGGGCCGAGAGTTCGGCAGCGAGTTCCGGGCCGAGTGCCGTGCCGTCGAGAACGTCCCGCCCCCAGCCCGAGGGGAACTCCAGGCACACGTACCCGGGCGCCGTTGCGGCGGTGCCGGGCAACGGCTCGTCGAGAGCGGACAGCGCGGAGCAGGTTGTCGCAGCGATCGTCACCGGTTCATTGTCGCCGCTCGGATCATTCACGGAATCGGCGCCCTCGCGAGTTTCCCCGGTCAGCGCCGTTTTCCTCGTATCCGCCGCAGTCCGGCTCTCCCCCACACCCGTAGGAAACCTTGCGTCAGGTAGCCCAAGCAACCGAGGGCCAGCACCCATTTGGTGAGGCTGATCGTCGTCGCGGCACGAACGGTCGTGTCGTCGATGCGACTGCGATGGTCGAGCAGGTACAGCCCGGTGATGTTCTCTGCGTAATCCCCGGCCGCAGCGATCACAGGCGCGGCAGCGAGAAGCCTGCGCGTGCGGGGTGTCAGCGGGCGGTGGTGGTCGAGGGCCCGGGCACCGTCCCGGAGCGCGATGGCGAACGTCAACGGATGCACCATGTCCCAGTAGTAGTGCTGCCGGTACCGGCTGATCTCGTCCGGACCCAGGTTGTCGAGGATCTTCCGATACTTGTCCGCCGAAAAGGTGGCCTGAATCGTGCCGACGGTAAGCGCGGTGGGGCCGAGGACGCGGCCCATGTTTGCCTGGGACGCCAGGAACAACAGCGACGATCCGATGAGCCGACGATCCGATTCGGTCAGTGCCATGCCCATGATGGTAGCGCCCACTTCCCGGGTGTCGGATTTGTGCGTTATGGTGTCCGCGCTACCGAACGTCTGGGGGGACGATGGCGGATACGATCAGGGCCGATATCGACGAATTATTCTCTTTGTCAACGGCTTTCCGTGGAATTGCAGGGCGTATCGCCCGTATCGACACCCGCGCGATCTCGGCGGGGTCCGTCGAGGGATTTTCCGGCGGTGCTGCGATCGTCGAGGCACTTGCAGCAGTCGAGTCCGCGTCGCGACGCTCGGTCTCACTCCTCGCCGACCGTGCCTGGTCGACGTCCGACACCATCGACCTGGTCGCCGCGGACTACGAGAACACCGACGAGTACTTCGCCGCCGGATTGGCGCGGGCAGTTCCCGAGTGATCCCCACGATCACCGATGTTCGCAACTGGAAGCCCGCCGTCCTCCACGACAGAGCACAAGCCGTCGACACGGTTGCCGCACACCTCGACAGCGAGCGCGGCGCTCTGACGGACACCGCACTCACGCTGTGGCAGTCCTGGCATGGACGTGCAGCAGACGCGGCGGAGAAACACCTGGACAGGGAACGTCGCTCCGTCGTGGCGGTCGTCGAGCATCTGCGACATGTCGGGGACCAACTCCGCCGCGCCGATACCGCGCTCACCTGGTCGGTTCTGGCGGTGCGCAATGCAATCGCGAACGCCGAACGGGCAGGTTTCACTGTCGACGACAGCGGCGTGAAACCCCGCCGCCACGCGGACGACTCGGCCGCTGCAACCCAGGACGCTGCCGCCGAGCACGCCGAGTCGATCCGACGCGCACTGGCCACTCTCGGAGAACTGGACGATCACTACGCACACATCCTCCGGGAGATCGTTGCGGATCTCGCAGCGAGCACTCCGAAACCTGCGCCGCTCTCCCCTGACGAGGCGGTCCGCGACCGTTCCATACTCGACGACGGAAAACTCGACCGCGACGAGGTCGGGCGATTGCTGGCCAACCTGACCGCTGCCGGCCTCGACACCAACTCCCTCGCCGATCTCGCGGCGGGCAGACAGGTCACACACCTGCCCGCCGGGGCCATCCGATACCTCGAAGAGTTGTATCACCGGGGCGGAGTCGGACAATTCCTTCGCTTACAGAACGCGCTCGATGAGGACGGCAGCCCGCAGGCTGTTGCAGCGGGGCGGGCGCTGAGCGCCGGGATCCTCACCCTGTCGAACGAGAGCATCGTCGACGACGGCGGACACAGCGGCGGCTGGGACAGACTTCCGCCGGACGTGCGCGCCCTCGTGCAGTTGAATCCGGCCGACTCCGCACCGGCGACTCTCGACGACTACCTGCGCTCCCTCTCGCCGTTCGAGCGATCCCGGCTGGAAACCGATCCGGGCGCGGCCGCCCGCGCGCACGCCGAGATGCTGCGGGATCCGGGCAGCCACTACGCCCAGCGCCTCGGCGTCCAAAACGAGTTCTGGGGACGCGTAGCCGACTCCGACGGTATCCCCGGCACTCGACTCGGAATCGAACTCGTCGAATCCGCAGCGACACAGGTGGGCCTCTCCGACTCCACCGGCCGTTCCGCAATCGCCTCCGCGTCGTACGCGTTCCCGAACGGGCTCGGCGAAGCCATGCTCGACGTCGGCACCCGGAACAACGAAACCAACGCGCGGATCCTCACCGGCGACCTCGACGGCGACGGCAGTCCCGAGACACGACGCGACGCCGTCCTCACCCCGTTGTTCGTGCACGAGTGGGAGGACGACGGCGCGTCGCTCGGCCGGTTGACATCGTGGATGACGGAGGAGAGCCTCGCCGTGCAGGGACCCGGTGATGCCGGCTCTCTCGACACCGGCCGCGACCGCGCGGATCGAGCGGCTCTCGGCCTCGTGCAATACCTTTCGCACGGAGAGAACTACTCACGTTTCATGGACATGAGCGGGCCCGACACCTCGAGCCTCGGCGAGGTGAATCCTGCGCTGCTGCATGCGACGAGCCAGGGCCTCGTCGGGTACATCCCGCATCTCGCAGGCGTCGACACCGATAGCCGCGAGTGGGGTTACCGCGCAGCAGAATCCAGTGACGCCGGCGACAAGCGTTTCGCCCATGCTCAGCGTGTGTTCGCCCTCATGTCGACGGGAACCGACGCGAACACCACGTTCATGGGAGGTGCCCTCGCGTTCCACGAGACCTACGATCGCGCGTTCGTCCGCAGCCTCGTCGAGCCCGACAAGTGGGGTGAGATATCCCCCGACACGGCGGCCGCCGGAAATGCGGCCCACATCCAGGCTCTGGTCGATACCGGCATCTACGGCGCGGCCGTCGAACAGTCGCGGGACCAGGAGAACATCGCGAACACGGTTGCCGAACGCCGCAACCAGGCTTACGACACCGACTACACGATGATGCGCAACGCGGTCGCGTCGTTCGTTCCCGCCAACTTCACGGTCGGCATGACCATGGACATGCTCAACCCGAGTGTTCGCGACACCTTCACGATTCCGGAATCACCGGCGGAAAATTTCGCGTTCACCATGAACGAGTCGCAGATAACCGCAGAAAACGATGTTCGGATCGCACGGTTGCTGGTCGGCACGGGATGGACGCCCCAGAGTCCCAGCGCGACAGATGATCTGACAGCGGCGGGCGTGCTGGCAGAAAACAGTACGCTCTCACCCGAACCCGATCCGCTGTCGAACCGAAGCCCTCAGAGCGTGCACGAACTCGTAAGGAATGCCGTGAAGACCGAGTTCGGATCTGACCGTTTGTATGGCTACACCGACGAATACCGACGGAGTTATCACGACGTCGCCCCTACCGTTCACTTCACTTCGACGAACTGAGAAGATGCGCCCAGCACTAGCAATACTCGCCGCGACCATGCTGGTTCTCTCGGCAGGGTGCGGCACACAGCAGACAGAACACGTCGATAACACGCCCGTGACCGAAACGCCACCACCCCACGAGTGGGTCGCAGTCGACGACGTGTCCGTCCGTTGGACCGCAGTTCCTGGCATCGACCTCGACGCTCCCGAACTCCTCGTCGCTCGAGCGTTCGGAGAATCCGAACTGTTCTACGAAATCACCGGCCGATTCGAATCAACCTACGAAGGCTTCGCCGAGGCAGTGCCGTATCCCATTGCCGATAATTGGCGAACCTATCCCCGCACAGGGACGGTGAACAACCACGTCATCGAGGCGCGCGCACTCCCGGATAAACTTGGCCGCCCGTCCTACCGGGTCATCTACTGCGCCGACGAGTCCGGTACGGCGGTGCCCATCGGCGACACTTGGAAAACGAGCAACTACACGAGCAGCCGTCCCCGCGTTCTGGCCATTACCCGCACCGGTTGGAATGTTCCGGCTCCTCAGGTGAACCTCGCGGTCCGCACTGTGCACCCGCCCTGGAATGTCTTCGAGGGCTGGGAGTTACGTCTCAGTACGAGCAAGGACAATGACTTCTTCTCCGCTAGTCGACCCGAGGATCGCGCGCTTCTCGATTACTGTCATCGCGGGTACCCACCCAGCAACGGAAACTTCCGCTACGGCGATATTCTCGACGCTCCTCCCGTTGCCCAGCCTTCCGTTCCCGGATGGCCACAGCGCGTCGATGGTCCCTGACAAGCAAAGCCCACAACGGGGCCCCACCAGTCATTTCACTCTTCGGACTGAGACGATGGGTCAGACGACAGCGATACTCGCCGCCGTTCGGTGCTTGTCGCCGGTCGGCTGGAGTTGAACGAGGATCATCCAGTTGCCCCCGGTTTCGATGTAGGTTGCCCGGACTCGGTAAAGCCCTGGATCGAGGGCGATGTGGAGCCTGTTGTCGAGTTCTATCTCAGTTCCCGCCCAGGCCGAGTCGAATAGCAAAACAGGCTCACGTATTTCCCAGACGAGGTCTTCGTCTGGCTCCCATGTGATGTGTTCTTGTAACGCTTGCCGCGCTGCGGCGACGAGTTCGTCTTCGGAGTCTGCGGCTAAGCATCGCAGGAACGTCCGCTCGGCGGGGAGATACGTCGTGCGAGCCGGTTCGTCTGCAAGGACCAATGCCTGCTGGGAGCCGATTGTGACCAGGCCGATGGATCGCTCAACCGAGCAGGCTCGGCCGTAGTCGCCCCATGTCTCTACGGGTCCCTCCATGTCGTCGTCTACGCCGCCCCAGTGACCAAGTTCTGATTCGGGGGCGACCAGAAAGGGGCCTCCAGCGGACCTGACCCATGTGTAAAGCATGACGGCTCACTTTCTTCGTTTGCCTATCGGTGATCACTGCTCTTCATTTGCTTCTTCGAACCGAGACGATGCGGCGGACAACAGCGACAATCGCCGCGACCCCAAGTACTTTCGGCAGGGTACGGCACCACGCCGACAAAACACTTCGACAGCGCGTCTGTGGTCGAGCCACCCCACCCCACCCTACGAATGGATGGCAACCGAGGACGTTCCGGTCCTGTGGACGACGTTCCTGGCATCGCCTGGAGGCCCAGAACTTCTCGTTGTACGGGCGTTCGGAGAATCCCAACTGTTCCGTGAATTCACCTTCGCCGAGGCAGCGCCATATCTCCTCGCCATCCGTCCACCAACGACGATTTCCGCTACGGCGATATTCTCGACGCTCCTCCCGCTGTCCAGCTTTCCGCTCCCGGCTGGCCTCAGCGCGTCGATGGTCCGTGAAACGGATTGATAGATCAGATGTCGTAATCCACGACGACCGGTGCGTGATCACTCATCCGTCGATCCTCCGCGGGTTCCCGATCGGTGCCCGCAGCGACGGCGGTTCGGGCGAGGCCCGGGGTCGCAAGGTGGTAGTCGATCCGCCACCCGACGTCGCGCGTGAACGATCCGGGGATCCACGACCACCACGAGTACGGTCCGTCGACACCCGGGTAGTGCCGGCGGACGACGTCGACGAGGGTGCGCGGCGAGAGTAGTGAATCGAGCCATTCACGTTCCTCGGGGAGGAACCCCTCGGCCTGATTGCTGCGCCGCCAGTTCCGGACGTCGTAGCGGGTGTGTGCGATGTTGAGGTCGCCCATCAGCAGCAGTTCTCTGCCCTGCGCGCGTGCCGCGCGACGCGACCTCCCCAGTTGTCGTGCGAATGCGTCCAGAAAACGCATCTTGCGCGCGTACCGGAGCCCGCCGTCGGGTTCGTCTCGCATGCGGCCAGGCTTCTGCAGGTGCGCCGGGACGCCACCTTTCGGCAGATACAGCGACGCGACAGTGATCGGCGCATCTGCGAGATCGACTTCGATATAGCGGCCTTCGTCTGCGAATTCTTTCAGTCCGCGCGCCAACGGCACTCGCTCGAGTTCGATCGGCTCGCTGTGATCTTCACCGGGTGCCCGCACCAAAGCCCTACCGCTCCATGTGCGCACCGCCGCGGGAGGATGCATCGTCAGGATCCCCACACCGTTGCGGCCCGGGAGCACACCCTCTTCGTAACTGAAGTGGTACTTGCCGAATACTCCGGGCGGAACCGCCGCGGCAGGAGCACGCACCTCTTGCAGTGCAACCACGTCGGGCTGGCGCTCACGTAGCCACTCTTCGAATCCGCGTCGCTGCGCCGCACGGATTCCGTTGATGTTGAAGGTCGCGATACGCACGGAGTACCAGTGTAGGGACCGAAGGTCAGTCCATGAGGAACGGCAGGACCGCGGCCGCGAAATCTCCGGCGCGATCGCGGTGGATGCTGTGGCCGCACCCGATCTCCTGCACCGTTCCGTCCGGTAGCGACGACAGCGCCGCAGCGAGCAGCGTCGGGTCGACCATACTGCCGCGGCGGACGCCACGCAGCAACAGGGTCGACGACCGGACGTGTGAAAGTTGTTCCCACCACAAAGGATTCGGGGTATGGAATTGGCTCACCACGGTCTCGGTCATGGACCGATCGAAAGTGAAGAGGGCGCGCGGATTGAGGATCATGCTGCTGGTGGCATGCCACAGTTCGGCGGGCGTCGGACGGCCGGCCGGAATCTGCGGAACCGGATCACCCGCTCTCGAGGGCAACGGGGCTTCCTCGAGTACCAGCCGCCGGATGAGCTCCGGGTGCCGCTGTGCGATCAACGAGCCGGTGTGCCCCCCGAGTGAGTGGCCGACCAGATCGATCGTGTCGAATCCCAGGTGGGTACACACACCCGCGACATCTGCGGCGAAATCGTCGAACCGATACGACTGGGCGCGACCACTACGGCCGTGGCCGCGCAGGTCGACGGCGACGACACGTCGCCCCGCCTTTGCCAGAATCCGGGAGAAACGCGCCCACGTGCGACCGTCACCGCCGAGTCCGTGCACCAGCACGACCGGCACCGGGTGCGCGCGACCGGTCGGCGCGGTCTCGCGATACGAGACCACGACACCGTTCGGTTCGGCCGTACGCACGAGACTGTCCACGACCGCCGAGCCTACTCAGTCGTAGACGCCCTCCACCCGCCAGCCGTCCGCGCCGTAGATGACGAGCAGTGCACGCGAGCCGTCGAGCAGCACCTGGAGCCTGGCGACGTGCCGAGCCGACGCCGGATCCCACCAGTACTCGTCCACCGGCCACGGGCCCGCCCATCCGATCACCGTCCAGCTGCGACTTCCCCATCGCAACCGGACCGGCCGCCCGTCGAGCACACCCCGCTCCGTGACGGTCACCGGCGCACCGGACTCGTCGTCCAGTGCCACGACGGGCGGTTCGTGCAGGACCATGGCGGGCGCGGGCGGGGGGAGCCGACCGGGCCAGGGAGCGTTCGGGTCGGACGCCGGCACCGCTTCGTCCCCCACGGGCACGAGGACGACGCGTTCGCCCGGTCCGCGACCGCCGCTGAGCACTCCCACCTGCACCGCATCGCCGCCGAGAAGCCCTTGGACGCGGACCAGCGCTCGTCTGGCCCGTTCGTCCTCGTCTCCTACCCCACCCCACAATCCCAATTGCAACGCACCCGAGGCCACCACTTCCACCGGTTCCAGACGCAGCATCACGATCCCCGCGGTGGGGCGGGAAACGCTGCGGCCGGTGAGCCATCCGTCGAGTTGCCAGCGCACCCGATCGGCGGTCCCGTCCGGAGTCAACGGTTCGGCGCAGCGCCAGGTCCGGGAGTGCTCCTCGCCGTTTCCGGTGCGCGCGGCGACAAGCAATCGCGTGCATGCCACCCCCGCCGCGGCAAGGCGGACATGCAGTAGCCCGGCCAGCGTGCGACCGGCGAACGCGGCCGCGTCCACCCGATCGATCGGCGGATCGCACGGATATTCCACCACCAGGTCGGGAGGGATCGCCCGGCCCGACGGTGGGCGTTCCGGCAAGCCTCGCGCACTCCGGTGCGCGGCGACCGCATCGGAACCGAACCTGGAGGCCACTTCGGCCGGGGTCAGTGCGGCGAACGTTCCGATCGTGCGCATTCCCAGCCGACGCAGCAGGTCCACCGTTTCCGTACGCTCGGGAGCTGCCAGTGCCGGTTCCACCGCCAGTTCCGAAATGGGCAGGGGCGCCAGGAATCCGGCACCGGCACCGACGGGAACGAGGGTGCCGCGCCGGGCCGCGAGCACCGCGGTGGACAACTCGTCGGCGATGCCGACCTGGCACTCGACTCCGACTGCGGCAACGGCGTCGACCAAGCTTTCCGCTGCCGTCTCCTCCGAGCCGAACCATCGGACGACACCGCGAGCAGCCAGCGCCACCAGACCGGAGCGCAGCACCTCCACCCCCGGAGCGACCGCATCGATCGCGGACACCACCGACTCGAACCGGATTGCATCACGGTCGGGGTCCGACTGTGCCACATACAGTTCCGGGCATCGTGCTTGTGCTTCCCGACGGCGCAGGCCGCGTCGTACCCCCGCGGCGCGTGCGGTAGCAGAACATGCAATCACCCGATTGGCAGCGACCACCGCGATCGGGGTGGTCGCGGGCAGTTCTGCGGACGCCGCGGCCGCCACCGCCGGCCAGTCCGGGCACCACACCGCGACCACCCGAGCCGGAGCTTGCGCGGGCACGTTCATTGCGCCACCCGCCCGGCACCGCCACCGATGCGACGGGGTCCACCGGGCTCCCACAGCACTCTGCTGCGCTCGGCACACACATCGATCTGGGTGGTGCGTGGAGGAAAAGCCCGCCCGTGCGCCCGTACCGACAGTCGCGTTCCGCACAGCCTCCCGAGGCCGGGCCCGTCCACTCCGTCATAACCACTGACCTGCGCCTCGAGCCGGACCTGTGCCCCCTCCCATCTCCCGTCGGTGACGATCAGGACAGCCCCTTTGCTCCGGGCCCTGGCCGCGACAGCACGTGCCCGGGTCGGCGGGACGGAGGCACCGCCCAGTCCGAGGACGACGAGATCCATCCCATCGAGAAGCACCGCCGCAACCTCGACGGGATCGGGCCCGGGATCCGGAACCATCGCGAGACGTTGCAGATGCGCTCCCATTTCCGCCGCAGCGAGCAATCCCAGCCGCCGCTGACCGATCACCGCGGCGTGCCCCCCGGAGGAGGTCACGGAGGCCAGCACCCCCAGCAACAGGGAGGCCGCACCGGAAACCGAGACGACAGTGCCGCGGACGAGACCACCGTGCGGCAGCAACTCGGCGAGCGGCCCGGGTACCGGAAGCACTCCACGGGACGGGACCTCGGCAGGCTCCGCCACCGGTGTCGGGCGGGAAACCTCACCGCGCGAGGGGACAGCGGCGATCCGTCGTCGCAGCGCCTCTATCTGCTGCGCCCGCTCCAGGCCTGCTTCTTCGTCACCGATCGGAAATTCGGCTACCTCGCCCACCTTGCACCCCTGTCATCCGCCCGCCGCGTTGCACACGACCGGCCGACCACGGGGAAGACGTGGCCCAGCGCGAATTCGTATTCGAACATTCATTCGAACCATTTCAGTAGACCCGATGCGCTCGCTCGCCGTCAAGTGAGCGACCGGCCACACCTCGCAGTCTCGCCTCCGGCGGCCCCGACCCCATCGATTACCCTTGGCAAGGTGGTCGATCAGGACAGAGCAGGACGAGTCGTCGGCCCGGACCACTTGGTGGCCGGGCGGTATCGACTCGATTCCAAGCTCGGCGGTGGCGGCATGGGAGCCGTCTGGCTCGCCCGCGACACCAGACTCGGCCGCAACGTAGCTGTCAAGCAGGTGATCTCCACCGCCGACCTCGACCACGCCGAAGCCGAGGAGATCCGCCGCCGGGCACTACGCGAAGGCCGGGTCGCGGCCCAGCTCACGCACGAACATGCCATCTCCATGTACGACGTCGCTCTGCATTACGGTGAGCCGTGGCTCGTCATGGAGCATCTGCCCTCTCGGAGCCTGGCGCAGGTGATGAACGCCGTCGACACGCTGCCGCCGTACATCGTGGCCCAGATCGGGGCGAACGTCGCCGACGCTCTCACCGCCGCACATGCTGCCGGCATCGTTCACCGCGACGTCAAACCCGGCAACATCCTGATCGCCGAGCGGGGCGAGATCTCCGGCGTCGTGAAGATCAGCGACTTCGGCATCGCGCGGGTCAAGGGCGACAACGACCCGGCAGGCGTGATCATCGGAACGCCCGCGTATTTTGCCCCAGAGGTCGCACGCGGCAACGACCCGACCGAGGCCAGCGACGTCTTCTCACTCGGCGCGACTCTCTACACCGCCATCGAGGGGCAGCCGCCGTTCGGTTTCGAGGCCGACTCGATCGCTCTGCTGCACCGGGTTGCCCGCGCCGAGATCATCATGCCCACGAACACGGGCCCCCTCACCGACATCCTCCTGTCGATGCTCGAGCCGGACCCTGCCCGTCGGCCGACGATGGCCCAGGCCCGCGACCTGCTCGCCGCGGTCACGCTCGGTCCCGGGGGCACGGCCGCACAACTCCGCGGACGACCCATCGTGTCGGAGGACGGGACCGTTCCCTCCTGGGCGCAGCGCGCGACCCCTCTCGCGGAGCCTCTCCGCGGTCGGGGGTCGTTCGTCGACCGGCCGCTCGGCGAGATACCGCCCGGGCACAAGACGCAGGGACCGTCGCCGAGCAGGAGAAGTTCGCCTCCTTCCGGGCTGCTGGACCGCCTCCTTCCGAACGGCCCGGTACCCGACTCACTGCAGGACAAGGTTGTCGCCTACGCACCGCTGGCGATGGCAGCCATGGTCGCGCTGCTGGTCGCAGCGCTCGTGGCCGCCCTCGTCATCAGCTTTCTCGTGACCTGACCTTTCCCGATTCCGCGTAGGCGAAATCTGCGGTCCGCCCGGCAATGTCGGACGGGTATGTGACGATCCGGCTCCCACCCCACAGCAGAGGGAGCAGACCGTGAGCACTCCACCAGCGGATCCGACCATGACAGCGATCACCGACGCCGTGACTCTGGCTCGCGCGGGACGCGCCTCCGACGCTCGTGTTGCGCTCGAAGAACTGTGGGCCGGGATCGGCCCCGGAGGCGACCCGCTCCATCGCTGCACCCTCGCCCACTATCTGGCCGACCTGTACGACGACGCGGCAGCCTCACTGGAATGGGACATCAGGGCACTGGCCGCCGCCGACGATATGGACGACCGACGCGTCCGAGAACACCACGAGTCCCTCCGCATCCGCGGCTTCTACCCGTCGCTGCACCTCAACCTCGCCGACGACTACCGGCGCCTCGGCGACTTCGACTCGGCCGCCGGTCATCTCGCGGCCGCCCGGGACTGCGCCGATGCCCTCGCCGACGACGGCTACGGAGCGGGTGTCCTAGGCGGAATCGACAACGTGGCCGCAGCGATCGCCGCGAGGACTACGGAGCGCCTGGCGACACACTGAGGGCCGGTCAATCGATGCGGCGCCGGTGTGCCCATCGCGTCAGCGCATTGCGATTGGACTGCTGGGTCTTGCGAAGCACGTTCGACGCGTGGGTTTCGACCGTCTTCACCGAGATCACCAGTTCTTCGGCGATCTCGCGGTAGGTGTAACCGCGGGCGAGCAATCGCAGTACTTCGAGTTCCCGCGGCGTCAGGGAGTCCAACTCGGGATCGAGCGGGGGTTCCGGCGCGGAAGACCTGCCGGTGAACGAGTCGAGCACGAAACCCGCAAGCCGCGGGCTGAATACCGCGTCTCCCCCTGCCACCCGGCGTACCGCGTCGGCAAGGTCGGGTCCCGAGATGGTCTTGGTGACGTATCCGCGCGCGCCGGCACGGATGACGGCGATGACATCTTCGGCTGCGTCCGACACGCTCAGCGCGAGACACACCGGACCGTCGGTGATGCGGTTGAGCACGGCCACTCCGCCACCGTCGGGCATGTGCACGTCGAGGAGCACGACGTCGGGCCGCGAAGTCTCGATACCGGCGACGGCCTCACCGACACCGCCGGCCTCCCCCACGATGTCCATGTCGTGTTCGCGCCCCAGCTCGGTGCGGACACCCGACCGGAACACCGCGTGGTCGTCGACCAGGAAGACGCGGAAACGGCGGACGTGCTCGGAAACCTCGGACGCTGTCACCGGGGTCGAAATCACTGCGTCTGCTCCTCGGGGTGGGGGTCGGTCACCTCCCACTCTAAGGTCGTCTCCTCGCTCTGCTCGCGTCCGGCGCGCGGCATGTGGATGCGAATTTCGGTGCCTTTGCCCGGATTCGACTTCACCACCGTCCGTCCGCCGCGGCGTTCGATACGGGTGCGGATCGAACGAGCAAGTCCCTGGCGATCTCCGGGCACCGCATCGGGATCGAATCCCACGCCGCGGTCGCGGACGAACACACTGATCTGGTCCGGTTCGACTTCCGCGAACAGATCGACGTTGTCGACCTGCGCGTGCTTGGCAGCGTTGACGAGTGCTTCGCGCGTGGCGCCGAGAACGGCGGTGACAGCTTCGGGCGACATGTCGTCGTCCGGTGCCACGTCGCCGACGATGACGGGCACGACCGACACTCCGTGCTGATCCTCGACCTCGCCCGCGATCGTCCGCAGTGCTTCTGCGAGGGAAGTCCGCGGCGACTCGTCCCCACCGAACAGCCAGCGTCGTAGTTCGCGTTCCTGGCTGCGCGCGAGCCGAAGGACTTCTTGCTGATCGGCAGCCTGCTTCTGGATGAGGGCGAGGGTCTGCAATACGGAATCGTGCAGGTGGGACGCAATTTCTTCGCGCTCCTCGTTCCGGACGCGCGCAGCACGCTCGGATTCGAGCGCCCGCCACATCCGGATCCACAACGGTACGGACAGCAACGCGGCACCGATCAGGGTCACCACCACCGCCAGGAGCGAGGACCGCAATGCCGCCACGTCGACCTGGGCGAGGACTATCACTCCCAGTCCCGTGACCACGAGCGTGAGACCACCGAGGACGCGGGCCCACGTGAGCACCGTCGGCCTGGCCGGCAGACCGAAGACCGATCTCGGTCCTTCCGCGTCGAATTCTCGCCACACCAGGGCCGCGCCCACCGCGACCACCAGAACCGGCGTGATGACCGAGGCCGCTCCCCCGCTGAAAAGCCACGACAGGCCCACAGCGAGGGCAATTCCCATGACCGCCAGCCCCACCGCGCGGCGACGTTCCCCCGGCTCGGGGCGGGTACTGTCCGATCCCGGCGGCACGAACATCCACAACAATCCGTATGCGACGATGCCGACGCCGCCGAGGGCGGCCAGGATCGTGAACGCGACCCGCACCTTCGTGACGTCGATTCCGAGGTGATCCGCCAGTCCACCGGCGACGCCGCCCACGACACGTCCGCCCACCCGTCGCTCGAGGCGCGGGACGGGGAGGGGTGATCCGGCTACAGGCTGCACATATCGATACTGACACGGTTGCACCCGGTACGGCATCGGGGACGGACCCTGATGTCAGGGTGTTCCGCGGCGCCGGAAATCAGGGTTTCTCCCCGATGTGCCCGATGCTGCTTCACGACAGGATGGTGCCATGACCACGAGGAGCTTCCCCGAGCAACTGTCGGATATGTGGCGCACCCGCCCGGTGCGCCTGCCGGAACAGGGACATGTCGCCGGTGTGTGCACGGGGATCGGAATGCGCTACGGCGTCGACCCGGTGCTCATCCGCGTCGCCTTCACCGTATCGGCGATCTTCGGTGGCGCCGGAATCGTGCTGTACCTGGCAGCGTGGGTGTTGTTCACGCGCCGCGGCGATCAGGTGTCGCCACTCGAATCCCTGATGGGACGGGGGAACAGTTCGGATTCGTCCACCAAGGTGATCGTCATCCTGGTGGCCCTCGCGATCGCGGCGAGCGCTGTAGGCCCGGTCGGAGCCGGCTTCGGAGGTTCCGGATTCATCGGTGCGTTCCTGATGCTCGGCGGCTGGTGGTTGCTGTACCAGCGCCAGCCGGAACCTCCGGTGGGATTCCTCCCGCCGGAAGGAGGATTCACCGCTGACCCGTCCGCATCTCCGGAGCAGCCCTTCCAGCAGGGCATCTTCTCGCACGGAATGTTCATGCACCAGATGTTCACGCGGAACGCGTTCGGGCAGACGACCACCTCGACTCCGCCCCCCAGCGGATTGGCCCCCGGCGACCCGGGCTATCTGACAGGCACGCCGGAGGCGACGGCCGGCACGACGCAGGAGGGAACCACGCCGATGAGCACGCCGTCCGGCACGCCGAACCTTCGTAAGGAACCGGACCCCGGAGCGCCGACGAAGGACTCCTCGCCGGCTGCGCCGGGTCCGCCGGCATGGGATCCCCTCGGCGTCGCGCCGTTCGCGTGGGATCTTCCCGCACCGGCACCTGCCCGTGATCTCGTTCCCACCGGAAAGAGGCGCTCGCGCCTGACCACCACCGTTCTCGGACTTGCGGTGCTCGCTGCGGCAGCCGCAGGAGCGGTCGCCGTGGCCGGCGATGTCGCGTGGATGACACCGGCCCGGGTCGGCGCGATCGCACTCGCGGTCATCGGCGCCGGCATGATCGTGGGTGCGTTCCTGCATCGCGGGCACGGACTGCTGGTCGTCACCGGACCGCTGCTCGGCTTCGTGGTCCTGGCCTCGATCATCGGTCCGATGGATCATTCGAATTGGGGCAATCGCCACTGGGCGCCGACCTCGGCGGCAGAACTCCAGCCCGCCTACGCGTCCCATTTCGGTGAGATGACACTCGATCTGCGAAACCTCGAGCTCACCGAGGACTACACGGTCGACGTCGACGGCAGCTTCGGCAACGTCGAGGTGCTGCTGCCCGAGAATCTCGATGTCCGCACGACGTGTTCGGTCGACGCCGGCGAGATCACGCAATGCCCCGAGCCCGGCCTCGACGGAGGGCGTGACGGCGAAAAGGGGCCGGTCCTGACCTTGGACGCGGCTGTCGACTTCGGAAACCTGGAGGTGCATCGTGGCTGAGTACGACACCGCATTCGATACCGGATCCGCGCAGGAAGGCCGGTGCCGGCGCGGCCCCTCGATCCTGCTCCTGCTCTCCGGCGTCGTCGCGCTTCTGGTCAGCGCGTGGGCACTCGTCGGACCGTTCTCCGTGGATTTCCTCACCACGTTCGACGGGGGATGGATTCTGGTCGGGGTAGCCGTCGTGATCGGTGCCGTGCTGGTGTTCCTGCCGAACAGGCGCTCCAAGTAGACGCGGCACCGACACCGACGCATCCCGGTCTCAGGCTCGAGACCGGGATGCGTCGTCCGGGTCGGAGTGCCGGGGGCGAGTCAGGCGCAGGCGCGCGATGCGGCGACCGTCGAGTTCGGTGACGGTCAACCGGTTTCCGTCGAGAGCGAGGCTTTCGCCCACCTGCGGCAGGTGCTCCAGCCGGTAGAGGACAAAGCCGGCGACCGTGTCGTACGGGCCCTCGGGTAGCGCGATACCGGTCCGCCGAGCGAAGTCCTCGACGTGCAGTAATCCGTCGATGTCTTCGCGCAACGCCGGGCGTCCCGTGCCCGACGCGTCCGGACCGGGCGCACCGTCGACGGGATCGAACTCGTCACCGATCTCGCCGACGATCTCCTCCACGATGTCCTCGACCGTGACGATGCCTGCGGTGCCGCCGTATTCGTCGACGACCAACGCGATCTGCGCATTGCCCCGTCGCATCACCGTCAGAGCGGCAAGAGCCGGCTTCGATCCCGGCAACGCCACAATCGGCCGGCACAGGTCCGCGACCGTGCCGTCGGGCCGATCGATCAGCAACAGATCGCGCAGGTGCACGAACCCGATCACATGATCGGCAGTGTCCGCGATGACCGGATATCTCGTATGACCCAGCCCGAGAGCGAGGGCGCGAGCGTCGGGAATCGTGGTGTCGGCCCGCAGGAAATCGACTTCCGTGCGGGGCCGCATCACCTCCCCCAAATGCCGGGAACCTACGTCGAACACCTCGGTGAACACGCTGCGTTCGTCCTCGGACAGCGCCTCGAGACCGACGAGCATGTCGCGCAGTTCCTCGTGCGTGATCTGCTCGTTCTTGAGTGACGGGTCGGAACCGAGAAGGCGCACCAGCGCATCGGTCGAGACCGAGAGCAACCGGATGACCGGCCGCATGACGGTGGCGAACCGGTCGAGGGCCGGTGCCGTGGCCAGCGCCATCCCCGTCGACCGCTGCAGCGCGATGCGCTTGGGTACCAGTTCGCCGAGAACCAGTGACAGGTAGGCGATCACCAGGGTGGTGCCGATCAGGGCGACAGCATCGGCTGCGGCAGGCCCGAGACCCCATCCCCGCAGTACCGGTGCCAGATCGGGCGCGAGGGTCGACGCTCCGAAGGCGGCAGAGAAGAACCCGGCGACCGTAACGCCGATCTGGACGGCCGACAGAAACCGGTTCGGGTCACGCGCGAGTGCGGCAGTGCGGCGACCCCGGCCCCCACGCCGCGCCAACTCCCGAATCTGGCTCTCACGCAACGACACCAGAGCCATTTCGGTAGCGGCGAACACCCCGCCCACCAGAACGAAAACGAGGACCGCCACCACGTTGACGAGCGTGCCGCCGGTCACGTCGGCAACCTGCTGCCGGTGCGGCGGGACTGAGAGCTCAGGCCGTGGTCCATGTTCCGCGCTCCTCGCCGGTGACCTCTCAGTCTAGGCGGAGGGGGCGGCGTCCCGGAGCAGGTCGAGGGTGCTCGACCTGCCCGGGGCGTCCTACGAGTTCGGGGAACTCACTCCCATTCGATGGTTCCCGGCGGCTTGCTCGTCACGTCGAGCACGACGCGGTTCACCTCGGGGACCTCGTTCGTGATGCGCGTGGAGATGCGCTCGAGCGTCTCGTACGGCAGTCGCGTCCAGTCCGCGGTCATGGCATCTTCGCTCGAGACCGGGCGCAGGACGATGGGGTGGCCGTAGGTGCGGCCGTCACCCTGCACGCCCACGCTCCGCACGTCGGCGAGCAGCACGACCGGGCACTGCCAGATCTGGCCGTCGAGCCCGGCAGAGGTGAGTTCCTCGCGCGCGATGGAGTCGGCACGACGAAGAATCTCGAGTCGCTCGCGGGTGACCTCGCCGATGATGCGGATACCGAGGCCCGGGCCGGGGAACGGCTGGCGGCCGACGATCTCCTCGGGCAGTCCGAGCTGACGTCCCACGGCGCGCACTTCGTCCTTGAACAGCAGGCGCAGCGGTTCGACGAGTGCGAACTGCAGATCTTCCGGGAGACCACCGACGTTGTGGTGGCTCTTGATGTTGGCGGTGCCGGAGCCGCCACCCGACTCGACCACATCGGGATACAGCGTGCCCTGCACGAGGAACTCGACGGTCTCGCCCTTCTCGGCGCCCTCGCCGAGCACCTCGGACACCGCGCCTTCGAAACTGCGGATGAATTCGCGGCCGATGATCTTGCGCTTGGTCTCGGGGTCGGTGACACCGGAGAGCTCCCGGAGGAAAGTGTCCGAGGCGTCCACGGTGACGAGGCGGGCGCCGGTGGCGGCGACGAAGTCCTTCTCCACCTGCTGACGCTCACCCTCCCGCATCAGGCCGTGGTCGACGAAAACGCAGGTGAGGCGGTCACCGATCGCGCGCTGCACGAGCGCCGCCGCGACTGCCGAGTCCACGCCACCGGACAGCCCGCAGATCGCGCGTCCGTCTCCGACCTGTGCCCGAACCTGCTCGATGAGGGATTCGGCGATGTTGGCTGCCGTCCAGCTGCCGGGAATGCCCGCGATGTCGTGCAGGAAGCGGCTCAGGACCTGCTGGCCGTGCGGTGAGTGCAGGACCTCGGGGTGGTACTGGACGCCCGCAAGTCGCCGGGCGCGATCCTCGAAGGCGGCAACCGGGGCACCCGCGCTCGTCGCGGTGACCTCGAAGCCCTCGGGAGCTGCGGTGACGCCGTCCCCGTGGCTCATCCATACCGGCTGCGTCGCGGGCAGACCGTCGTGCAGAACTCCGCCGGAGACCTCGAGTTCGGTGCGGCCGTATTCACGGGCACCGGTGTGCCCGACGGTGCCGCCGAGTGCCTGGGCCATCGCCTGGAAGCCGTAGCAGATGCCGAACACCGGGACGCCGAGATCGAACAGCTTCGGGTCGAGTGTGGGCGCGCCGTCTTCGTAGACGCTGGAGGGACCACCGGAGAGCACCACTGCGAGCGGATCCTTCGCTGCGATCTCGTCTACGGCGGTGGTGTGAGGCACGACCTCCGAGTACACGTTCGCCTCACGGACGCGCCGTGCGATCAGCTGCGCGTACTGGGCTCCGAAGTCGACGACGAGGACCGGCCTGGACTGCTGGGTTTGCGACACCAGAACAGTCTAAGCGGCCGCGCCGGGTGCCCCCGACGCGGCCGGACCGGTGGAGGATCAGGCGGCCCCGGTCGAGCCTGTGATCTCGACGATGGGCAGGTGCAGCGCCCCGGGGGCACCCTCGGGGACCACGGGGTTCTTCGGTGCGATCGGCTGCAGCCTGCGGTAGGCCTCGCCCTGGGCAGGCCGCTGGTCCTGCTCGCCCTTGTTGGGCCAGAGCGCCGCGGCACGTTCGGCCTGCGCTGCGATGGTGAGCGAGGGGTTCACCCCGAGGTTCGCCGATACTGCCGCTCCGTCCGCGACACTGAGGGTGGGGTAGCCGTGCACCCGCTGGTACGGGTCGATCACGCCGTGTTCGGGATCGGTTCCGATGACTGCGCCGCCGAGGAAGTGTGCGGTGAGCGGAATGTTGAAGATCTCACCCCACGTACCTCCGGCGACGCCGTCGATCTTCTCCGCGATGCGACGGGTCGCCTCGTTTCCGGCGGGGATCCACGTGGGGTTGGGCTGGCCGTGGCCCTGCTTGCTGGTGACCTTCCGGCTGCCGAAGAGACCCTTCTTCGTGTAGGTGGTGATCGAGTTGTCGAGGTTCTGCATGACGAGGGCGATGATCGTCCGCTCGCTCCAGTTCCGCACCGACAGCATCCGCAGCATCTTGCGCGGATTCTTCGCCACCTGACCGAGGAACTTGATCCAGCGCGGGGTGGGTCCGTCGCCGTCGGTCATCAGGGTCTGCAGCAGCCCCATCGCGTTCGAGCCCTTGCCGTAACGCACGGGCTCGATGTGGGTGTCGGGCGTCGGATGGAACGACGACGTGATCGCGACGCCCTGCGTGATGTCCAGATCGGGATGCACCTCGTACATGCCCGCGCCGACGATCGATTCGGAGTTGGTGCGGGTCAGTTCGCCCACGCGATCGGAGAGCGCGGGCAGCGCACCGGTGTCCTTGAGGTGGTGCAGCAGGTGCTGGGTGCCCCACGTACCGGCGGCGAGCACGACGTGCGAGGCCGTGTAGGTACGGCGGCCCTTGCGCAGCCACGCGCCGGTGCGCTCGGTGATCACGTCCCATGTGCCGTCGCCGGCCTCACGGAGATCGGTGACGGTGGTCAGCGGAATGATCTCGGCTCCTGCGGTTTCCGCGAGCCCGAGATAGTTCTTGACGAGGGTGTTCTTCGCGCCGTGACGGCAACCCGTCATGCACTCGCCACATTCGATGCAGCCGGCGCGATCGGGTCCGGCACCGCCGAAGTACGGGTCGGGCACGGTGCGCCCCGCTTCACCGAAGTACACCCCCACCGGAGTCTTGACGAACGTCTCACCGACGCCCATCTCGTCCGCGACCTCCTTGACGACCTTGTCCGCCGCGGTCATCCGGCTGTACTGCACGACACCGAGCATCCGCTGTGCCTGCTCGTAGAAGGGGCTCAGCTCGTCGTGCCAATCGGTGATGCCGGCCCACTGTGCGTCCTCGAAGAACGGAGCCGGGGGCTTGTACAAGGTGTTCGCGTAGTTGAGCGATCCGCCGCCCACCCCGGCGCCCGCGAGAATCAGGCAGTCACGCAGCAAGTGGACGCGCTGGATACCGAAGCATCCGAGCTTGGGTGCCCACAGGAAACGCCGGAGGTCCCAGCTGGTCTTCGCGAAGTCGGCGTCGGCAAAACGACGTCCTGCTTCGAGGATTCCGACCTTGTAGCCCTTCTCCACCAGGCGGAGCGCGGTGACGCTTCCACCGAACCCGGATCCGACGATCAGAACGTCGTAGTCCGTAACCCGCTGCTGCTGACCCATGGCACCTCCACCGAACGGCATTTGTTACCGGTCAGTATGCACACCGAAGATGTGATTACCGGCACGAGGCAACCCTAACCGTTACCGGGAGTTGCACCAAGACCCCGAACAGCGAATACGGCTGTGGCCGAATGCCGCCTTCACGCCGCCGAAGCGACGCGGGGAGCATTCGGCCACAGCCGAGCAGATTCGTGCGGTGCTGCGTCAGGCGCGCACCGACAAGCCCACCTTCTGGAATTCCTTGAGATCCGAGTACCCGGCCTTGGCCATCGAACGGCGCAGACCGCCGACGAGGTTGAGCGAACCGTACGGATCGTCGGACGGCCCGTTCAGGACGCGCGCCAGACTGGGCCGCTCGTCGTACGCGACCTGGAGCACCGCACCGCGAGGCATCGACGGGTGCGCGGCCACCGAGGGCCAGTACCAGCCGTGTCCGGCGGCCTCTGCCGCCACCGCGAGCGGGGCGCCGAGCACCGCGGCGTCGGCGCCGCAGGCAATCGCCTTCGCCAGATCACCGGCGGTCTCGATATCTCCGTCCGCGATCACGTGGACGTACCGGCCACCGGTCTCGTCGAGGTAGTCGCGGCGAGCGGCAGCCGCATCCGCGATCGCCGTCGCCATCGGGATTCCGATCCCGAGCGAAGGACTCGTGGTGGTCGCCTCCGCAGTCGATCCGAAACCGACGATGACGCCCGCGGCACCCGTGCGCATCAGGTGCAGGGCCGTCCGATGGTCGCTCACGCCGCCGGCAACCACCGGCACGTCGAGCTCGGAGATGAACGTCTTCAGGTTGAGCGGCTCGTCCTCGCCGTGCGCGACGTGCTCGGCGGAGATGATGGTGCCCTGCACGACGAGCAGGTCGATGCCGGCCTTCACGAGCGCGGGAGTGAGGGCGCGCGCGTTCTGCGGACTCACGCGCACCGCGGTGGTGACACCCTCGTCACGCACCTGTGCGACCGCGGCGGCCAGCAGGTCGGGCTTCAGCGGGGCCGCATGCAGCTCCTGCAGGTACCGGATCGCGGCACTGGGGTCCGGATCGGAGTCGGCGATCTCGGCGAGCCGGGTGATCACCGCGTCGACGTCGGCGTGACGACCCCACAGGCCCTCACCGTTGATGACGCCGAGGCCACCGGCCTTACCCAGCTCCACCGCGAACGACGGCGACACCAGGGCGTCGGTGGGGTGCGCGAGGACGGGAATGTCGAAGCGGTACGCATCGAGCTGCCACGCCGTCGACACCTCCTTCGACGAACGCGTCCGCCGGGACGGAACGATATCGACGTCGTCCAGTTCGTAGGTGCGGCGAGCCGTGCGGCCCATGCCGATTTCAACGAGGTCGCGCACGCGCGCCCCTTTCTCCTGTATTGACGGTGCTCCCGTCACACCTGAGACGGGGCATGCTGCGGACTCGTGGCCCTACCGGGCAGCGTAGTTCGGTGCCTCCGCGGTGATCGTGATGTCGTGCGGATGGCTCTCTTTCAGACCTGCCGCGGTGATCTGGACGAACTGCGCGTTCTGCAGTTCCTCGATCGTCGACGCCCCCGTGTAGCCCATGGCCGCCCGAAGGCCACCGATGAGCTGGTGCGTGACCTGCTGCAGAGGTCCGCGGAACGGAACACGTCCCTCGATCCCCTCCGGCACGAGCTTGTCCTCGGACAGCACGTCGTCCTGGAAGTAGCGATCCTTCGAGTACGACTTGGCTTCGCCCCGGCTCTGCATCGCGCCGAGCGAACCCATGCCGCGGTAGCTCTTGAACTGCTTGCCGTTGACGAGGATCAGCTGGCCGGGCGACTCGGTCGTGCCGGCGAGAAGCGAACCGAGCATCGCAGTGGACGCGCCGGCCGCCAGGGCCTTCGCCACGTCTCCGGAGAACTGCATGCCACCGTCGGCGATCACCGGCACACCGTGTGCCCGTGCCACCGTCGACGCTTCGAGAATCGCGGTGATCTGAGGCGCACCCACACCGGCGACGACACGCGTCGTGCAGATCGAGCCGGGACCGATACCGACCTTGACGGCGTCGACGCCCGCTTCGATGAGCGCCGCCGTTCCCTGCCGGGTCGCGACGTTGCCGCCGATGATCTGCACGCGCTCGCCCACCTCGGCCTTGAGCTTGGCGATCATCGACAACACGTTCGACGAGTGACCGTGCGCGCTGTCCACGACGAAGACGTCGACACCGGCGTCCGCCAGCGTCATGGCACGAGTCCACGCGTCGTCACCGACGCCGACGGCCGCGCCGACGAGCAGACGGCCGTCGCGGTCCTTGGTGGCGTTGGGATGCTGTTCGGTCTTGACGAAGTCCTTGACGGTGATCAGCCCGGTGAGCTTGCCCTGACCGTCGACGATCGGCAGCTTCTCGATCTTGTGACGGCGCAGGAGCCCGAGTGCGGCCTCGGCGGTGACGCCTTCGCGCGCGGTGACGAGAGGCGACTTGGTCATCACCTCGTAGACCGGCCGGTTCTGATCCACCTCGAACCGCATATCGCGGTTCGTGATGATGCCGACGAGCTGGCCTTCGTCGTCGGTGACGGGAAGACCCGAGATGCGGAAGCGCGCACACTTCGCGTCGACCTCGGCGAGCGTGTCGGTCGGCTTGCAGGTCACGGGATCGGTGACCATGCCCGCCTCGGACCGCTTCACGGTCTCGACCTGAGCGGCCTGCACGTCCGCAGGCATATTGCGGTGCAGCACGCCCATACCGCCGACACGGGCCATCGCGATGGCCATGCGCGACTCGGTGACCGTGTCCATGGCGGAACTCACCAGCGGTGTACGCAGGCGGATGTCGCGGGTCAGCTGACTCGAGGTGTCGACCTTGCTCGGGACGACGTCGGACGCCGCCGGCAGCAGCAGCACGTCGTCGAAGGTCAGTCCCAACATGGCGACCTTCTCGGGGTCGTCACCGCCGGTGTGCACATGCCCTCCGGTACTACTCATGCGGTTCGGACCCTCCGTTGACGATCGATGGGTGCGGACGGCAACCGTCCGGCATCGGAAAATTGTGGTGTGCAGCGATGCCGACCTGCAGAACCGCCGCCTGCGCTTCCCGTTCCGGCACCGCCGGAGCCGGGACTACGCGCACATGTCCATGATATCCGTTGGCCGGAACTGTCCTCGCTCAACCCTGGCACCGTGGCCGTTCCGGTGCGGATTCGACACGGGATGCGGCCGGGTTGCGGCGTGTCCGGGCCGTTCCGCTGGCGCAGAACCCCTCGGGCTGCGTACCGTGGAGTCGTGCGTGATCAGTTGCCCCCCGGGCTTCCCCCGGACCCGTTCGCAGGAGATCCCGACGATCCGTCCGCAGCTTTGGACGCGATCGAGCCGGGTCAGCCACTCGATCCTGCCGAACGCCTCGCGGTGGAAGAAGACCTCGCCGACCTCGCGGTCTACGAGGCATTGCTGGCTCCACGTGGAGTCCGCGGTCTCGTTGTGTGCTGCGAGGATTGCCACCAGGACCACTACCACGACTGGGACATGCTCCGGGCGAACCTGCTGCAGTTGCTTGTCGACGGCACCGTCCGTCCGCACGAGCCTGCGTTCGATCCCGCGCCCGATGCCTACGTGACGTGGGACTACTGCCGCGGATACGCCGACGCCTCGATGAACGACGCGTTGCCGGTGGACCCGTACGGACGAGAGCCCTGACTCCCCCACACTCGACGACAACGAGGGCCCAGCAGCGTCGCTGCTGGGCCCTCGTTTCTGTGAGCAGGTCGAGACCGTCCCCCTAGGGAGTACCCGGTTCCGAATTCGCCGTCGTCTGCGAATGCGACGCAGACGCAGGCGAGGTGGGCGGTAGCGGCGACGTATCCCCCGGTGTCCCGCTCGACGGTTCCGTCGTCCCGGGCTGGGTCGGTGACGGCGTCGGAGTCGGCGAAGGAGTGTCGGACGCCGGCGGCGCATCGAGAATGGTGGGGTCGATCGGCGGCGGGGACGGTGACGGTACCGGTTGCGACGGCTCGACGGGACCGGGCGTCGTCGGAAGCGGCCCCGGCTCCACGGGAAGGAGGGTGTCCGACGGAATCTGCCCGACGTCGGGCGCGGGCACCACCGCAGTGTCCGAGGGCGGCGGCAGTGGCAGTGGTGACGGCGCGGGCGCCAGTTTGTCGATTTCGGCCGACAACCTTTGTAGCCAGTCTCCGAGGGCATCGCGGTCGCCCTGGTCGGTGACCCGCGCCGACCGCGCTTCGGCGGACTGCAACAATTGCTCCGCTTCGTCGGTCTTTCCGTCGGCGATCAATTGCTCGGCGCGTTCGAGCGTCGACGTGGTATCGATGCGGGCTTCTGTCGATTGCGCCTGCTCGCTGAACACGACCTGCTTCACGCTCCACAGCGGGTCGCCGGGCTCTGCGCTGTAGGACACCGCAGTGGCGCCGCCGAGAGCAATCATCACCAGCGCGGCAGCCCCGGCAATCGGGCGGATCACGCGAAGTTGGCTCTTCGACCGCGCACGCCGTGAGGCGAGGGCGTCACGAGCACCGAGTTCCCTGTGGACGGCGGCGACGACCTGATCGAGGTCCGGCTCCGCGGGTACCGGGTCGGACAGGATCTCGGCTCGCCAGCCGGCCAGCAGAGTGGCGAGTTCGTATTCCTCGGTCGATTCCGTCTCGACGGGACCGTTTCCCGAGATCGCGTCGATGAGGGCGTCGTCTCGCCGGACTGCAGAGATGTCCACGGTAGCGTCGCCGTCGGGCAGATCCTCGGAGAAGCTGCCGCCCGAGTTGCGCCTCCTACCCATTCCTTTCACCTGCTCTCGTGACTTCTTTCTTGAGTCTGGCGATGGCTCGGTGCTGAGCCACTCGTATCGCTCCCGCTGTGCTTCCGACTGCCACGGCCGTTTCCTCGGCCGACAACCCCATCACCAGACGCAAGATCAAGACCTCGCGTTGTTTCTCCGGAAGAATCTCCAAAAGCTTCTTCATCTCCCGGCCGGCTTCCGAGTTGAGCGCAAATTCCTCCGGGCTGTCGTCGAGCGACATCACTTCCGGCACATCCGCAACGGGTTCGGCGCGATTACGCGCCGCGCTGCGGTGTGCGTCGGCGACCTTGTGGGCCGCAATGCCGTAGACGAACGCCATGAAGGGGCGTCCCTGGTCCTGATATCTCGGCAACGCAGTCATCACAGCCAGGCACACCTCCTGCGCTACGTCGTCTGCAGAGAGCTGGCCGCGCTCTGCGGATCCCACTCGTGCGCGGCAGTACCGCACGACGAGCGGTCGAACACCTTCGAGAACTCGGGAGAGAGCAGCACGATCACCCTGCGCAGCCGCAACAACGGCGGCGTCCCACTCCTCACCCATAACAGTCATCGATTGCGCAAGTCCTGGCGTTACAGAGACACGATCCCCCACCCGGGCGTGCTTCCACGGAGACGTGGAACCCACCTAGCGTAGCGATAGTGGCCGACAATTCGGGTACGGCAGTACCGGTCAGACGCCCATCGGGACAAATCGCCCACCGCGGCGGACGATCGTTGCGGCGCATGCGTTCACCGCTCCTACCGCCTCGGGGGAGCCACCGACGCCCGCGAGCATCATCGCTGCCGCCCACCGAAGCGGGATCAAGCCGTGTTCCGCGCAACAGTCGAACACTTCTCTCGCGAGCTCACGCGCCGGCTCCGAATCGGCATCGCCGGTCAGCGACGCGGCCCTGATCAGGTCGGATTTGATCGTGTGCCGCACCGATCCGTACCGCGACGCGAGGGCGGCAGCACGATCCGCGAACACGCGAGCGGTGGAGAAGTCCCCTCCGGCCAGAGCCGTTTCGGCACTCACCCATGCGAGGCGTATCCGCTGGCGCAGAAAGGGTGCGTCGCCGTCGGCGTCCTCGGCCTCGTCCAGCACCGCGGTGCACCGTGTCAGCAGGTCCCGGGAAGCCGCGAGCCCCCCGGTCCCCAGCGAGTCGGCGGCGAGACCGGTCAGTGCGTCGCATCGAGCTCGGACACAACGGATGCGATTCTCCGGATCCCCGTGCGAGGCAGCCTCCGTCCCTACTGCCGCCAGCGCCCGGCCGTCCGACGCCGCAGCCACCCGATGGCCTCCGAGTTGGCGGAGCAGCGATGCCTCGGTACTTGCGACGAGTGACGCCCAGGCCCCTGTCGGTCCAACCTCCCGGCGGAGCCGCGAGAGTTCGGCTCGCGCCGCGGCATAGCGCCCCTGGCCGCCCAGGGCCACGGCGCGGTGCCACCGCTGTTCCACATCGTGCGCTGCCGGGAGCGGATGCATGCCCGGGGCGGCGCCGAATGCCGCAGCGGCCAGCGCGGCCGCCGCACCGGGCGAACTCGGCGGCAACGAACGCTGCGGACCCGCCGATTCGATGTCATCCTTCATGGGGCCTTTGGCGAACATCGGACAATCATCGCACCGACGTTCGGCCCGCCCGATCCGGGCCGAATGTTTCAAGAAATACGCACCGCGCGCGCAAATAGTCTTGAAGAGTGGAATAGGACGAACGTCCAGGGAACCGAATTCGAACATTTCCTTTAACGTAGCGTTAAGAACATACAATTTGTATGCCCAACGAAGGCGGCGCACAAGAGGCTCCGCGACGAGGGCGAAACCCCCGTACACCGGCACACCGCTGCCTTTGCACTGGTTAGGGCGATGAGCGAACCCAGCCATGTCCGCAACGCCGGATTTCGAAAGACATTCGGCTGCCGGGTTGCATCATGACCCGGTCACAATGTAAATATTTCAGGGGTTAATTCTTGACGTTGTTGTTATGGACTTCGCCACTGATCGAAACCCTTGACGGTGAATCGATAACGCTTTTACGGTGAGTTCGCTCGAAACAAAGATTCGCTCGGCTGCATGGGGGTACCCCATCACCGAACTACGGTCCGCTCGTCCTTGATGCGAGCAACGCTGCGAAGGAGTGCCACATGCCTGCACCGAATCACCTGCCCGGGCCCAACGCGGACCTGTGGGATTGGCAGATGGACGGCAAGTGTCGCGGAGTGGACTCCTCGATGTTCTTCCATCCGGACGGGGAACGGGGACGTGCGCGCGCCCAGCGCGAGAGCCGTGCGAAGGATCTGTGCCGTAGTTGCCCCGTGCTCGAGCAGTGCCGCGAGCACGCACTCACCGTTGCCGAGCCGTACGGCATCTGGGGCGGAATGTCGGAGACCGAACGTGAGATGTACGCCCGTCATCGCCGACGCAAGGTCGCCGTGTGATGCGGCCCCGGTGCGGATGACCCCGCCCTACAGGCTGCACGTCCGAGCGTCGTCCGCCGAGCGCCCGACGGCCCGAGCCGGCACCGCTCTCCGACACGACGAAGCCCCGCGCATGGAACTCTGCGCGGGGCTTCGAGTTTCGTGTCTCGGTTCGCTCCTAGTGAGCGTGCCCGTGACCGTGGTTGTCGTCCGCAGCCTCTTCGGGCTTCTCGACGATGGCACTCTCGGTGGTGAGGATCATCCGCGCGACCGAGGCCGCGTTGACAACCGCCGAGCGCGTCACCTTCACCGGATCGACGACACCGTCGGCGAGCAGGTCGCCGTAGGTGAGGGTCGCGGCGTTGAAGCCGTGGCCTTTCTCCGCTTCGGTCACCTTATTCACCACGACGGCTCCGTCCAGGCCGGCGTTGGAGGCGATCCAGTACAACGGCGCGGTCAGCGCGGTACGCAGGACCGCGACACCGAGCGCCTCGTCGCCCGAGAGCGAGTCTTCGAGTTCACGCAGCGAGAGCGACGCCTGGACCAGAGCCGAACCGCCACCGGGGACGATGCCCTCTTCGACGGCGGCCTTGGCCGCGTTCACGGCGTCCTCGACCCGGAACTTGCGTTCCTTGAGATCGGTTTCGGTGGCCGCGCCGACCTTGATGACCGCCACGCCGCCCGCGAGCTTCGCCAGACGCTCTTCGAGCTTCTCGCGGTCCCAGTCGGACTCGGTCGCCTCGATCTCACGCCGCAACTGCGCCGCGCGTGCTTCGATCTCGTCGGCCGTGCCTGCGCCGTCGACGATCGTGGTGCTGTCCTTCGTGACGACGACACGACGTGCCTTGCCGAGCAGGTCGAGTCCGGCCTCCTTCAGGGACAGGCCCAGATCGGAGTTGATGACCGTACCCGCGGTGACGACCGCGAGGTCGTCGAGGAACGCCTTGCGGCGATCGCCGAAGTACGGCGCCTTGACCGCGACAGCCTTGAGGGTTTTGCGGATCGCGTTGACCACGAGGGTCGACAGCGGTTCGCCTTCGATGTCCTCGGCGATGAGCAGAACGGGCTTACCCGATTCAGCGATCTTCTCGAGGAGCGGGAGGAAGTCGGGAAGCGAGGTGATCTTCTCGCGGTAGAGCAGGATCAGCGCGTCCTCGAGGACGGCTTCCTGGGTGTCTACGTCGGTGATGAAGTACGGGGACAGGAAGCCCTTGTCGAACTGGACACCCTCGGTGACGACGAGTTCGGTGTGCATGGTCGAGGATTCCTCGATCGTGACGACACCGTTTTCGCCGACCCGCGTGAGGGCCTCGCCGACCATCTCGCCGATTTCCGCGTCACGGCACGAGACCGTGGCGACCTGCGCGATGGCGTTCTTGCCCTCGACCGGGGTGGCGGCCGCGAGCAGAGCTTCGCAGACGCGGTCGGCACCCTTGGAGATGCCCGAACCCATGGCCATCGGGTTTGCTCCCGCGGCGATGTTTCTCAGGCCGGCCTTGACGAGCGCCTGCGCGAGAACCGTCGCGGTGGTGGTGCCGTCACCCGCGACGTCGTTGGTCTTGGTGGCAACGCTCTTGACGAGCTGAGCGCCGAGATTCTCGAACGGGTCTGCCAGTTCGATCTCCCGGGCGATGCTGACACCGTCATTGGTGACGGTGGGGCCACCGAAAGCCTTGGCGAGCACGACGTGCCGCCCACGCGGGCCGAGGGTGACCTTGACGGCGTCGGCGAGCTGGTCGACACCGCGTTCGAGTGCTCGGCGCGCGGTCTCGTTGAACTCGATTTGTTTGGACATGTTCTCCGGCTACTCCTGGACTCGGGTGATCCGCAACGGATTCCGCCCCGGGTCCATGACGGAACTCCGGGGCGGAATGTGTGCGGCCTACTTGGCGACGACAGCCAGGACGTCGCGCGCAGACAGGATCAGGTACTCCTCGCCGGCGTACTTGATCTCGGTTCCGCCGTACTTGCTGTAGATGACGACGTCGCCTTCCTTGACGTCGAGCGGGATGCGCTTGTCGCCATCTTCGTCCCAGCGGCCGGGGCCTACAGCGACGACGGTGCCCTCCTGGGGCTTCTCCTTCGCCGTATCCGGGATGACGAGGCCGGAGGCAGTCGTCGTCTCGGCCTCATTGGCCTGGACGAGGATCTTGTCCTCGAGCGGCTTGATGTTCACGCTCGCCACGATGAGCCCTCCACTTTCAGGGGTTTTTGGGTCCGAAGCTCTCGATGTCCTCGGACGCGGGGTTGTTCAGTCACCACGGGTGACGCCGTACGCAGACCCGTCGTCGCGGGTGCCGGATCAACGCTCGGTGTCACTAGCACTCTATACATGAGAGTGCCAGCCACTCAAGAGGGGCCGGGGCCGACGCGCCGAGCCGAGTCACCACATACAGAATTATGTTACGGTTGCATAACGAAATCGAGAGCGTGACCATACGGTGACCCCAGAGAGGGAAAAGAACCCCGCCCGAGCACCGGTCATGCACGAGAGGTGAACTTATGCCCACGTCGCTAGGCATCTCCGTGGGAACGTCAGGTGTCGGTTCGGCCCTACGGGTCGACACGGAGACCGGATCCACCACCGAGTACCGCCGACTGGCTGCCGATTCCGACCGAAGCCGTGAACTCGGTGATCTTGTGTTCGACGCCGTCTCCCTGATGTGCGCGCACCTGGCGGATCGTCCTGTTGTCAACGTCGCCTACCGCACCGACGAACAAGCCGAGACCGTACGTCTCGCTGCCGAACGCGAGGGACGACACGTACGACTCGTCCCCGAAACCGCTGCGACGCTCGCATTCCTCCGCACCGTGGGCCTTCGCTCCGAAGCGGGAACGGTCGCGATCGCCGATCTCGGTGCCACGGGCACCACGGTGTCCGTCCTGGACCAGTCCACCGGCACCGTCCTTCGCTCTGCACGCACCGAAGAAGTCAGCGGCAACGCGCTCGGAACACGGATCTACGAACGGGTCCTCCGCTCCACGAGCACGATGCGCACCCGCCGCCGGATCGACTCCGAGTTGCTCGCCGCCCGGTGCCAGGGCGCCCAGGAGGTACTCACCACCGCCGACGTCGCGCGGATCGACATCGCGGAAGCGGGACCCGACGCGTCCGTCACCCTCACCCGCGCCGACCTCCACGAACTGAGCGCCGACCTCGCCGACACGGCTGCCGCATTCACGCGGCGCATCTGCACCGGATCGACACCGCACCCACGGACACTCGCACTGGTCGGTGGCGCGGCCGGCGTTCCCGCCCTGGCCGACGCAATTGCGGGCGCGTTCGACGGCGACACCATGCGCGTGGCCGAGCCTGCATCCGCTGCGGCTCAGGGCGCCGCCCTGATCGGCGAGTCGGCCGAGGCAGCGGCCTATCCCTTGGTCGGGTCGTCGAGGACGCGTCGCGGCAAAACGAGCGGACGACTCTCGGGCACGCTTGCCGGTGTACTCGTGCTGAGCGCGATCCTCGCGGGTTTCGCCACCGAGCATTTCGCCGGCCGCGACACCGCCGGCGGGCCGGTCTCGCCGTTGATGACGAGCGGAGCGGTACCCCCGGCGAACGAGGACGCACCCCGGGCGCCCACCGAGACCGCGATCCCGTCCCAGGACCCGGATTCCCTGCCGATCTCGACTCTCACCTCGGACGCACAGTTCCCGCCCGCACCGACCGCCGACATGCTCCCTCCGGCCATCCTCGACACGGACATCCCCGGATCGAGCACGTCGAATCCCCGGTCCGGTGGAACCACGGTGACCCCCACCCCGATCGACCAGGTGCCCACCCCCGAGGTCTCGCCCGACGAGACCTTCCCCGATCGCGACACCACCACTGCGCCGCCGTCGAGCACCACACCGGACCCGTCGACCACACCGGGGCCCGACGACACCACACTTCCGGACACCACGAGTCCGATTCCGGTGTCACCGGAACCGAGCGATCAACCGGGTACGGAACCGTCCGACCCGGGGATCGCTCCGTCGCCGGCGCCTACGACGACAGAGGGCGCACCGGCCGTCGCGCCCGGGACGCCGCTCTCGGGCGAGACCGGCACCGTTGTCATCCCTCCGGAGAACGCCGACACCGGCGGCTGACGCCGCGCGGGGACGGTCAGGCGGAGACCTGCGACACGGATACCGGCAGGCCGGGATCGGTGGCCGCACCCAGCGAGGACGGTGCCGCACCGCCGGCGATCAAGTGCGCGCCGAGCGCTGCGATCATCACACCGTTGTCCGTGCAGAGTTTCGGCCGGGGCACCCGCAGCGTCATACCTGCTGCCGCGCAACGCTCTTCGGCCAGTTCCCGCAGTCGGCTGTTCGCTGTCGCCCCGCCACCGAGCACGAGGGTGTCGACACCGAGATCCTTCGCGGCCCGGACGGCCTTCATGGTGAGCACATCGGCCACCGCCTCCTGGAAACCCGCGGCGACGTCGGCGACCGGAACAGGTTCACCCGCACGCTGTTTCGCCTCGACGAAGCGCGCGACGGCCGTCTTCAGCCCGGAGAACGAGAAGTCGTGGCGGGAGTCGCGTGACCCGGTCATCCCGCGGGGGAACACCACCGCCGTGCGATCACCTTCTCTGGCGAGCCGATCCACTTCGGGTCCGCCGGGATAACCGAGACCGAGCAACCGGGCCACCTTGTCGAACGCTTCACCTGCTGCGTCGTCTACAGTCGTGCCGAGTTCCACGATGGGCTTGCCGATGTCCTCGACATGGAGCAGGTGCGTGTGCCCGCCCGAGACGAGCAGAGCAATGCACGGCGGCATCGGTCCGTGCTCGAGGGTGTCCACCGCGACGTGGCCACCGAGATGGTTGATCGCGTAGAAGGGCACGTCCCACGCTGCCGCGTATGCCTTGGCGGCGGCCACTCCGACGAGCAGCGCACCGGCGAGACCAGGTCCGATGGTGACGCACACCGCGTCGGGCCTGTCGATCCCGGCCGCGGCGAGCGCACGTCGCATCGTCGGCACCATCGCTTCGAGATGCGCCCTGGACGCGATCTCCGGAACCACTCCCCCGAACCGGGCATGCTCGTCCACGCTCGAGGCGACTTCGTCGGCGAGAAGTTCGAGGGTGCCGTCACCGGTCCACCGCACGATTCCGACACCGGTCTCGTCGCACGAACTCTCGATACCCATCACGATGGGATTCTTCGGCAGTGCGCTCACCGTGGTCACGGTTGTCGCTCCTCTCGCGGATCCGGACGCTTCATGGTGTACGCGTCGGCGCCGCTCGGCTGGTAGTAGTTCTTTCGGGTTCCGACGATCTCGAAGCCCTCACGCCGGTACAGGGCGATCGCGGCGTCGTTGTCGGTACGCACTTCGAGGAACACCGGGCCGCCCCACCGATCGGCGGCCGCGAGCAGGTTCGCGAGCAGTGCGCCGCCGATGCCCTGCCGGCGCGCAGCGGGATCCACGCCGATGGTGTGGACTTCGGATTCGGGGAAGACGGCCGGACCCAGGCGGGCGAGTCCGGCATACCCCAGGACCCGTCCGTCGGCGTCCCGAGCGGCGACGTAATGATTGTTCGGCGACGCCAGTGCGGACCGGAACGCGGCCGCACTCCACGGACCGTCACCGGGAAACAAGATCGTTTCGAGTTCCGCACAACGGTCGGCGTCCTCGGGCCGCAATGCGTCGGTCGTCGTGCGAGTCAATGCTCGCCGGTCCGCAGTCTCCACCGCGTCGGGACGGCGCAGATACATCGGCACCAGCGGATCGGGGGTCGCGCCGGAGCCGATCGCCTCCGCGGCCACTGCCACCAGACCGGCCGGGGACGGTGTCTGCACGTCCACCGTGGGCACGTCGAACAGCGCGGCGTGCGGCGCCGAACCGGCGACTCGCACCGACGGCTCCGGGGTGACCTCGGCCGGTTTACGAACTTCGGGGCCCTCGACACGCTGATCCTGCTTGTACCGCGCCCAATAGATCTCCCGGCGACGGGCGTCGGTGACGACGAGCAGGTCTCCGCCGTCGACGTCACCGTCGAGACGACGGACATCGGCGGCGATCGCGTCGAGTGTGCACACTCCGTACACGGGAATGCCCAGGGCGTCGCCGAACGCGGCGGCTGTCACCATGCCGACGCGCAGCCCGGTGAACGGGCCGGGCCCGACGCCGACGACGATCGCGTCGAGTTCTGCCGGTGTGTGTCCCGCGTCGGCGAGGCATTCGAGAATCTGGGGAGTGAGTACCTCCGCGTGCGCGCGAGGGTTGTCCGTGACGCGCGACGCCAGAGTCTCGGGACGGGCGCCGCCGCCGAGACGGACGAGTCCGGAGGTCACGGCGGGGGTTGCGGTATCGACGGCGAGCACGAGCACGATGTACCAGCGTACCCGCCGTTCGAGTCCGTCAGCCCACCCAGGCCCACTCCGCCCGGCGGACATCGCTGTCGGGATCCCTGCGCAGACGCACACGCAGATGCCGGTCGGTGAGCTTCTCGACGAGTCCCTCGCCCCATTCCACGACCACCACCGCATCCGCCAGATCGGTGTCCAGGTCGAGCGCATCGAGTTCGTCGAGTGCCCCGGGACCGTTGCCGAGCCGGTACGCGTCGACGTGCACCAGGCCGACCGGCGGCCGGCCGTCGGCGCTGCCGGGGCGGTGTTCGCGGGCGATCACGAAGGTCGGCGACGTCACGCGTCCCTGAACCCCGAGACCGGCGGCGATTCCGCGGGTGAGCGCGGTCTTCCCCGCGCCGAGAGGGCCGTCGAGGACCACGAGATCCCCGGCGTGCAGGTCGGCAGCGAGCCGCCTGCCGAACGCTTCCGTGTCCTCCACGGTCTCGAGTTCGATGCTTCGTGACCCGGTCTCCCGGGTCTGGTCGTCAGACAATTGCGGACCGCCTGGTCGATACGTCGTGCGCGAGACCGCGCTGGATGAGGCGGTCCACCGCCCGGTTGACAACTTCGGGGAATTCGAGCTGTACGAGGTGGCCCGCACCGCGTACCCGCTTGAGTTCGACGTCGGGCAGCGCCTCGGCGAGATCCTCGGAACTCGCATAGGGAATCACCATGTCGGCGTCCCCCGACAACACCAGGACCGGCACGGTGCCGAGCACCGGTAGCGCTGCGGATTCGTCGTGCAGTTCGAGTGTCCGGAGAAAGTTCACGATGGTGAGGACGGGCGTCTCGTCGAGCATCCGATCGGAGAACCTCACCAGACGCGGGCTGACCACGGTGCCGTACGAGGCGGCCCGCAGGATCGGCGACACGATCGCCCGCGCCATGCCTCGCGCCTGCTGCACGAAACCCGGCGCCGTGCGTGCGGCGTACCGGAAGGCGTCGATGACCGGGTTGTCGAGGTTGCGCCCGATCCCGGTCTTGTTGAGCCCGGCTGCGGTGGTGGCGAGCAATCCCACTGCCACGACGCGCGGCCCGAACAGTTCGGGGCGCTGCGCCGCCAGCGCGATGGTGGTCATCCCACCCATCGAATGTCCCACCACGACCACGGGCCCGGTCGGGGCTGTGGCGTCGATGACGCGTCCGAGGTCGCGGCCCAGTTGAGCGATGGTGCATGCCTTCGCCCCCGACGCACCCGACTCGCCGTGCCCCCGTTGGTCGACGAAGACCATCCGCACGTCGCGGCCCCAGCGCTCGGCGATGTGCCGGTACTGCAAGTGCCACGACTGCATGCGCAGGCAGTAGCCGTGCACGAAAACCACGGTGAGCGGCGCGAACGGCGATCCGGCCTCCCGGACGACGAGCGAGACGTCGTCTTCGGTGTGGATCACCCGTTTCGGCAACCGCAGGATCGCGTCGAAATCTTCGTCCTCGTAGAGTTCGTGGGCGGGCATTCCCGCGGTACGTACCGCGTAGAGGCCGGCCGAGGAGGCGAGCGTGATCAGGCTGGACCCGAGCATACCCATTCGCCCCAAGACCGTCATGGCGTCACGCTCCCTTCGCCCCCGACGTAGGTTCGCACGGTGCGACCGCCGATGCCCGTGACGATCTCGTAGTTGATCGTGTCGAGCTTCTCTGCCCAATCCTGGGCTCCGGGCTCACCGTGACGACCGTCTCCGAAGAACAACGCCTCGTCGCCTTCGTTTACTCCGGCACCGTCCGGGCCGAGGTCGACGACGACCTGGTCCATGCAGATCCGGCCGATCTGCGGCCGCCGCCGGCCGCCGAGCTGCACCTCGATCCGCCCGCTGAGATTGCGGCGGATGCCGTCGGCGTATCCCATCGGCAGAAGTGCCACCGTCGTGTCGGTGGGAGCGATCCAGCTGTGCCCGTACGACACGCCCGTCCCTGCTCGAACCTTCTTCACCAGAATCACCTTCGTCCGTACTGTCATCACCGGACGGAACCCGAAGTCGCCGCGTTCCGGAATGGGTGTCAGACCGTACATCGCAATTCCGGGCCGAACCATATCGAATCGCAGGTCAGGGCGGGTGAGCGTGGCAGCGGAGTTCGCCAGGTGCACTACCTCCGGAGACAACGACCGGCGTCGCAGATCTGCGACCGCCTCCTTCAGACGGTCACGCTGCTCGTCGTTGACGCGGTGCTCGGGTTCGTCCCCGTGCGCGAGGTGGGAGAACACACCGCGCAGCCGCACCGACCCCTCGGCCTGGGCGCGCGCAAGATCGTCGACGAACACGTCCCACTCGTCGGGGGCGACGCCGTTGCGGTTGAGTCCGGTGTCGACCTTCACCGCGATCGACGCCGTCGTCCCGGTGGAATGCGCCGCTGCGACGATCGACTCGAGGTGGCGGGGCGAGGAGACGCCGAGTTCGACGTTCGCCACGATGGCGGGTGCGAAGTCCGCGTCGGAGGCGTGGAGCCAGGACAGCACCGGCGCCTCGATTCCGGCGGCACGCAGTTCGATGGCTTCACCGAGTGTGGTGACCCCGAGTTCACGGGCGCCGGCGGCGAGCGCAGCCTTCGCGACGGGCACGGCTCCGTGGTTGTAGGCGTCGGCCTTGACCACCGCCATGACGGCAGCGTCCCCGGCGAACTCCCGGAGCCGCCGAACGTTCTCGGCGACCGCGTCCAGATCGATGACCGCCTCGGCTTGAGGGCGGGCGTTTCGGGCTGAAGGCAGGGTGTGCTGGGTCGTGGTCACGTCTCTCGATCCTGCCACTGCCCGTTTTTGTACGGACGCCGTGGTCCGGCGCGTCCGGTCACGATTCGGGCATATAGGTACGGAGCAACCGCACGGCGTCGTGCAGCGAGGCGAGGATCGCACTCGCCGACACCGGCGCCGCCGACGCTGCTTGCAGGCCTTCCCCGGGCGTGCCGCCGGAAGCAGCGAGGTTGGCGGCCAACGCATGTGCCCGAGCACCGGCGGCAGCGGCGAGATCGACGGGCATCCCCGACGACAGCAGCGCGCCGATCGTTCCGGACAGCACGTCGCCGGCGCCCGCCGTCGAGGCCCAGGACCCTCCGGCGTCGTTGACGAACACCAGGCCGTCGGGCCGTGCGATCAGTGTCACGTGCCCCTTGAGCAGGACATGGACGCCCCACTCCGCGGCGAGTGTGCGTACCGCTGCGACCCGGTCCGGTTCGGGTCGTGCCCCGGTGAGCCGTGCGAACTCACCCGCGTGAGGAGTGAGCAGGGTCGGGGCGGCACGTCCCCGAACCAGGTCCGGGTTGCGCGCGAGCACGGTCAGACCGTCGGCGTCGACCAGGACCGGCAGATCGGTGGCCAGAATTGCCCGGAGGGTCTCGGCGGCCTCGGTGCCCGTGCCGCCGCCCGGGCCCACGACCCAGGCCTGCACGCGACCGGCCTCCGCGACCGAGGGTGCGGCCACCACTTCGGGGCGATGGGCAAGAACTTCGGCCGACGCGGAACCGGCGTAGCGGACCATGCCGGAGGTCGCGGCGACGGCTGCCCCCGCACACAGGACCGCTGCCCCGGGGTACTTCGCGCTGCCCGCGGAGACACCGACTACGCCCTGGCTGTACTTGTCGTCGTCCGGGCCCGGTACCGGCCAGATGGCTCCCACCTCGGCGGCCTCGGCAGCGATCAGGCGGGATTCGGGGAGTTCGAGTCCGATGTCGACGAGTTCGACCCGGCCGCACCGGGGTGACGCGAGTGCGTGGACCGGTTTGAGGGCCCCGAACGCGACGGTCACGGTTGCGCTCACCGCCGGGCCGTCCACGGCGCCGGTGTCGGGGTCGACGCCGCTCGGCGTGTCCACCGCGACGATCGGCGCGGTGATCGCGTCGACGATGTCGGCGGCGGCGGGACGCAGTGGGCCGCGACCGGAGATTCCGACGATGCCGTCGAGCACCAGGTCGGGGTCACCGAGATGCTCGGGCCGGGCCGGCACGGCACGACCCCCGGCGGCCTTCAGTGCGGCGAGACCGGCGGGGTGCGCACGGTCCGGATCGAGGAGCAGTGCGGTCACCGCGCAGCCACGCCGGCGGAGGAACGACCCGGCCCACAGGGCGTCCCCGCCGTTGTCGCCGGACCCGACGAGCAGAACAACCCGTCTCCCGGCGACTCCCCCGGTGACGGCACGCAGTTCCGCCGCGGCGACGGTCGCCAGACCGTGCGCCGCCCGGCGCATCAGCGTGCCCTCCGGCAGCGAGGCCAGCAGCGGCGCCTCCGCGGCTCGCACCGCCTCGCACGGGTAGTAGCTGCGCATCGCCCCTCCTGGGAGCCTCGTGCCGCCCGGCGGCGTGGTCCGGGTTATTCGACCGTGACGGATTTCGCGAGGTTACGGGGCTTGTCGACGTCGTACCCGCGTGCCTGCGCGACCTCGGCCGCGAACACCTGCAACGGCACCGTCGACAACAACGGCTGCAGCAACGACGGCGCCGACGGGATCTCGACGAGATGGTCGGCGAACGGGCGCACGGTCTCGTCGCCCTCCTCCGCGATCACCACGGTCACCGCGCCACGCGCCTGGATCTCCCGGATGTTGCTGAGCAACTTGCTGTGCAGCACCGCGCGGCCCTTCGGCGACGGCATCACCACGATCACGGGCAGACCGTCCTCGATCAGCGCGATCGGACCGTGCTTGAGTTCACCGGCCGCGAACCCCTCGGCGTGCATGTACGCCAGTTCCTTGAGTTTGAGAGCGCCTTCGAGCGCCACCGGATACCCGACGTGCCGGCCCAGGAACAGCACCGCCGGCGAGGCCGACAGGTCCCGCGCGAGTTGCCGGACCGAATCCATACCCTCGAGCACCTGTGCGATCTTCTCCGGCATCGCCGCCAGATCCTCGTACTCGCGTGCCACCTCGTCGGGATACTTCGTGCCCCGGGCCTGCGCCAAAGCCAAGCCGACCAGGTAGTTCGCGGCCATCTGCGCCAGGAACGCCTTCGTCGACGCCACCCCGATCTCCGGACCGGTACGGGTGTACAACACCGCGTCGGCCTCACGCGGGATCTGCGCGCCGTTGGTGTTGCACACCGCGAGCACACGAGCCTTCTGGTCCTTGGCGTGCCGCACCGCTTCGAGGGTGTCGGCGGTCTCCCCGGACTGCGAAATGGCGACCACCAGCGTCGAACGGTCCAGCACCGGGTCGCGGTACCGGAACTCGGAAGCCAGTTCCACCTCGACGGGCAGGCGGGTCCAGTGCTCGATCGCATACTTCGCGACGAGACCGGAATGGTAGGAACTGCCGCACGCGACGACGAACACCTTGTCGATGTCGCGCAGTTCCTGATCGGAGAGCCGCTGCTCGTCGAGCACGATGCGGTTGTCGACGAAGTGCCCGCGCAGGGTGTCGGCCACCGCGCCGGGCTGTTCCTCGATCTCCTTGAGCATGAAGTAGTCGTGGCCGCCCTTCTCGGCGGCGGCGAGATCCCAGTCGATGGTGAACGGCTGGGTGCGTACACCGGTGTTGCCGTCGAAGTCGGTGACCTCGTACGAGTCCGCGGTGATGACGACGACCTGGTCCTGGCCCAGTTCGACGGCGTCGCGGGTGAACTCGATGAACGCGGCGACATCGGAGGCGACGAACATCTCGCCGTCCCCGACGCCGACGACCAGCGGTGTCGAGCGTCGAGCGGCGACGATCGTGCCGGGATGGTCGGCATGGGTGAAGACGAGTGTGAACGCACCTTCGAGGCGGCGCAGCACGCTGCGCGCACTTTCCACGAAGTCCCCGGCGGTCGGGCCTTCGGCGTAGGCACGGGCCACGAGGTGCACGGTGACCTCGGTGTCGGTGTCGCTGGCCAGCTCCACGCCGTCCTTCTCGAGTTCTTCGCGCAGCGGTGCGAAGTTCTCGATGATGCCGTTGTGCACGACGGCGACCTTGCCGGTCACGTCCCGGTGCGGGTGCGCGTTGCGGTCGGTGGGGCGGCCGTGTGTCGCCCATCGGGTGTGGCCCATTCCGGCGGTGCCTGCGAAGTGGTCCTCCCCGATCTCGGCGAGTTCGGCCTCGAGGTTGGCCAGACGCCCGGCCTTTCTCTCCACTGCCAATCCGCCTCGACCGTCGAGAATGGCGATTCCGGCCGAGTCGTAACCCCGGTACTCCATCCGCCGCAGCGCTTCGACTACGACGTCGAGAGCACGACGGTGCCCGACATACCCCACGATTCCGCACATGGTTAGCAGGGTACTGGTCGCGGGCTGGACGACCGCAACTCATCGGGAACTCGGCCGCCCGCGGGCAGCTACCCGGGCACGACGCGCACCGACTTCGCGCGACACGCACGTCACGGGCACACCGGACCCGCCTCCGCGGCGTATCCGCTAACGTTCACGCCGTGGCGGCGAACCCGAAATCCCTGGCTAAGGAACTGTCCAAGCGCGGTCCGCACTCGGTGCTGCGCGGCGACCTGGCGCTCGCGGGACAACCCGGCGTGGTCTATACCCCCGCCGAAGGGTTCAACCTTCCGGCAGTGGCGTTCGGGCACGGCTGGCTCACGAATGTAGGCAAGTACACAGCACTGTTCGAGCATCTCGCGTCGTGGGGCATCGTCGTCGGGGCTCCCAGCACCGAACGCGGCCCGGTCCCGTCGGCTGTGGGGCTCGCCACCGACCTGCACACCACACTCGACATCTGCCTCGGCGTGCGACTCGGCACGGGACGCATCAGCGTCCATCCGGACCGTCTCGCGTTCGTCGGCCACGGGTTCGGTGCGGGCGCCGCAGTGCTGGCTGCCGCGCGCCGCGAGGTGGCTGCGGTCGCATCGCTCTACCCGGCACCGACCTCACCGCGTGCGTCGGACGCCGCGGCGCAGGTCACCGCTCCCGGTCTGGTCCTCGTCGGCGAGAAGAGCGTCGGGTCGATGACCAGCGACGCGGCAGCGGTGGCCGCATCGTGGGGCGGCGACGTGCAACTGCGCGTCGTGGAGAAGTCCGACGACAACGGTCTCGCCGAGGGCCGTCGCATGCTCGCCGCTCTCGGCATCGGTGGGAACGAGCGACGCACACAGCAGCACACCCGCTCGCTGCTCACCGGTTTCCTGCTCCACCGGCTGAACGGGGACAAGACCTACGCGGCCTTCTCCGACCCGACCGCCGAGATTCCGGGCTCCATCGCGCTCACCGACCCCAACTCCATCGACCGCGAACTCGGCAGCCAGATCAATCTTCTTCTCGGACGCTGATCCTGCTCGACGCGCGATCGCCCACGGCGACTGCGCCTTTCCCCGGGTGTCAGAGCGGCCCGGCTTCGGCAAGTACCACCCCACCGTGGGGGTCACCGGGTTGCCGGCTCGCCCGATCCGTCTCGGCAACGGCCGGCGCAGGGGGAGATGTCGAGGTGTCGCGGCGGCCGGACGCGCGCGGAACGGCCACCGGGGGGATGCCACTTGCGGGCGTCCCGGATGGATGGATCTCGTCACCCACCGGCTCCGGTGGCGAACTGCCCACAGGTGTGGCGACCGCGCTCGGGTTCTCGGTCGGCAATCGATCGGGGGGCCTGTCCACCACTGGTTCCACCGGCACCAGGTTCGACGCCGACGGTTCCTCGGATTTGCCGGACGGCTCTGTTTCCCCGTCGGATCGGGTCGTCGGCGTTGCTGAGCCTGGCGCGGACGGCTCCGCATCGGGAGGCGCGGCGGGGGGTGTGGCGCCGGGCGACATCGCGGCATCCGTGGCGGCGTCGAGCATCGCGGTCGCGGCCCGCACTCCCGATCCGGCCAGGTCGAGTACGGCACCGGCGAGACCCGCTGCCGCGACGACGAGATCTACTCCTGCTCGTACCGGGTCGCTCCCGTCATCCCCCGACGGCGGCACGTTCGGAGCGAAGCCCGATCGGATACTGCCCGGCACCGACCCGCCGAACGCGGCTCCCACCCCACCGAGGTCTTCGATACTGGCGAATGATGCTGCCAGAGAGTCGAATACAGATCTGATCGTTCGATCGGTGTCGTCACAGACTCGCAGCACACCGTCGATCGCAGCGCCGAACTCCGGGGTGAACGTCTCGCGTAGCCATCGCGAGCATTGCTCCGCCGTGGCAGCCGGGTTGCCGGACCCGTGATCGGCGGGAGGAAACCAGCCCGCCACCTGATCCGGAGTGGGACCGCCGGATCCACCCGACGCGCCGGCAACAATCACCCGGACTTCGTCGGCAGTACGTCCGCCGACGAGGCGTCCCTCGAACGCGCCGACGACGCGCGCCTTGTCGCCGACGATCACAGCGATGTCCGCCGCAGCGGTGGCGAGAGCACGCGAGAGCGCGTCCACCCCGCTCTGCAGTGCCCACCCCTGGGCGACAACGGCGTCCAGGCGCGACCGGGCGGTGTCGGCGGCACGTCCCTGCCAGACTTCCGGCAGGCCACGCACGTGACCGCTCTGATCCTCGACATGCCCGCCGAGCAGACAGGCGAGCCGAGCAAGATCCGAGGCGTCGGCGACGAGCGTGGCGAGATCGAGGCCGCGCTGTTCGTCGTACCTCTCCCGCAGCGACTCGGCCGTGACGGAAGACGCGATGCCCAGCTGATGCGCACAGGGGAGGTAGTCGGCGAAGAACGTCAGACCGCCGGCGCCCGTCTCGAGGATGCGGGCCGGGTCGGGTGCCGCCGTCATCGTGACCAGCGGCCGGGATCGCCCCGGAGGGTATCCGGGCCCGGCACACGGGCCAGATCGTCCGCTGTCGCCGCATCGCGCTCGGTGTAATGGTCGGCTGCGGTGCGCAGCGCATCCACGTGTGCGTTCACCGTCGCCACCCACTCGTCACAGGCCCGGCGCACTCGCCGGTATCCGTCGTCGACGACGGCGCCACAATTGCGGTAGTGCTCGCCGGCTGTACGTGGACCGAACTCGAGGTTTCCCAGCACATGACGGCATTCGTGATCGGTGTCGTCCGCGGATCTCGCCAATCGACCCGCTATCGACGTGACGCCCTGCTCGTCGAATCGCACACGATCCCGTGGTGCTGCCATGTCCCGCCCCTCCCCCGCACTGCGTTCGCAGGGTTGGACGCAGCGACGCCCCCTCCGGTTCCCTCATCGTGGAGGGGTCGGGAGGGGGCGTGGTGCCGATACGGTCCCAGCGGGGACCGGATGAGGGGCTGTCCTGGCGTCAGACGCCCGCCACGACTCCGGCCAGCCGGTCGGCGAGAGCGCGGGCATGGCTGTCGTCGGCGGCCTCGACCATGACGCGGACGAGTTGCTCTGTCCCGGAGGGCCGCAGCAGCACGCGTCCGGTCTCGCCGAGTTCACGCTCCACTTCGGCGACGGCGCTCGCGACAGCAGGATCGTTCGCCACCGCCGCCTTGTCGCTCACCCGGACGTTGACGAGCACCTGCGGGAGGATGGTCATCACCGACGCCAGCTCGGTGAGCGAGCGTCCGGTCGCGGCGATCCGTTCCATGAGCCGCAGTCCCGTCAGCACGCCGTCGCCGGTCGTGCCGTGTGCGGGGAGAACGATGTGCCCGGACTGTTCGCCACCGAGGCTGAATCCCCCGCGGCGCAGTTCCTCGAGCACGTAGCGGTCCCCGACCCCGACGGTCCGGACGGCAATTCCGGCGTCCTTCATCGCGAGGTGGAGGCCGAGGTTGCTCATCACCGTCGTGACCAGCGTGCCGTCGCGCAGTTCACCCGACTCGTGCATGCTCAGCGCCAGGATCGCCATGATGGCGTCGCCGTCGACGACGGCACCGGACGCGTCCACCGCGAGGCAACGGTCGGCATCCCCGTCGTGAGCGAGACCCAGATCCGCGCCGTGTTCCAGCACAGCTTTCTGCAAGCCTTCGAGATGTGTCGAGCCGCAATCGAGATTGATGTTGAGCCCGTCGGGCTCCGCACCGATTGCGATCACCGTCGCGCCGGCGGCCTCGTAGGCTTCGGGGCCGACGCGTGACGCCGCACCGTGCGCACAGTCGACGACAACCGTCAGACCCGTGAGGGGATGATGCATCGTCGACGCGAGGTGCGCGAGATAACGGTCCACGGCGTCTTCGGCGACCCGGACGCGTCCGATCCCTGCTCCGGTGGGGCGTGCCGGTGATCCGTTCTCGCCCTGGAGTACCGCTTCGATGCGGTCTTCGACCGAGTCCTCGAGCTTGTGCCCACCCGCCGCGAAGATCTTGATGCCGTTGTCCGGCATGGGATTGTGCGACGCGGAGATCATCACTCCGAGGTCGGCGCCGTACGCGGCGGTGAGGTACGCGACTGCGGGAGTAGGCTGCACGCCCACCGACAGCACATCGACGCCGGCTGCGGTGAGCCCGGCGGTGACGGCGGCCTCGAGCATCTCACCGCTCGCGCGTGGGTCCCGGCCCACGACGGCCACCGGCCGTCGTCGGCCGGAATCCACCGGCGCCAGCACCGCGGCAGCACCACCGGCCAGACGCAATGCCAACTCCACCGTCAGCTCGGCATTTGCCAAGCCTCGAACTCCGTCGGTGCCGAACAACCGACCCATAGACACGCCCCTCACCATTCACTGCGGTCACTACCGCGCAATGCTCCCCTGTTCCGCGGCACGGCGTACCCGGCCCCGGAATCTGACGGAAGACAGAATGCACGAAAGCAGGCGCCGGTAGCGAATCTCTACCGACGCCTGCTCTCGTGGTCGAACAAGTGCCGAGACTGACCAGGTCAGCGTCGGCGACACATCAGCGCTTGGAGTACTGAGATGCCTTACGGGCCTTCTTCAGGCCGTACTTCTTACGCTCGACGGCACGCGGGTCACGCGTGAGGAAGCCGGCGCGCTTGAGCGCGGGGCGATCCTCGGGAGTGACCTCGATGAGTGCACGTGCGATGGCGAGACGCAGCGCGCCGGCCTGGCCGGACGGGCCGCCACCATGCAGGCGAGCGTGGATGTCGAAGCCCTCGGGGCGCTCGACGGTCACCAGCGGCGACTTCACGAGCTGCTGGTGCACCTTGTTCGGGAAGTAATCCTCGATGGTGCGACCGTTGAGGACGAAGTTGCCGGAGCCGGGCACCAGACGCACGCGGACCACGGCCTCCTTACGGCGACCGACGGTCTGGATCGGACGGTCGAGCACGATCGGAGCCACGGGCTCCGCAACAGCCTCTTCGGCCACGTACTCGTCTGCAGCGACCTCGACGTTGTCGGCGAACTCTTCGACGTTCGTCACGTTCTCGTTCTGTTCCTCGGGTGTCGTCACTGTGCCACCTGCTTGATCTCGAACGGCACCGGCTGCTGCGCGGCGTGGGGATGGTTCGGGCCCGCGTAGACCTTCAGCTTCTTGGCGATGGCGCGGCCGAGCTTGTTCTTCGGGAGCATGCCGGTGACGGCCTTCTCCACGAGACGATCGGGGTTCTTGTCGAGAACCTCGCCGACCGAACGACCCCGCAGGCCACCCGGGTAACCGGAGTGGTGGTACAGGAACTTGTCGGTCCGCTTGTTGCCGGAGATGGCGACCTTGTCGGCGTTGATGATGACGACGAAATCACCGCCGTCCATGTGCGGAGCAAAGGTGGGCTTGTGCTTGCCACGGAGCAGGTTCGCCGCCTGCACCGCGAGGCGGCCGAGGACCACGTCGGTGGCGTCGATGACGTGCCACTCGTGGGTCAGCTCGCTGGCCTTCGGTGTGTACGTAGACACAGAATTTCCTCGTCTATCGTTTTCGCTGCTGGCCCGCGTGCCGCCGATGGTCACACCCGGCGGCCAGTTGAGACCCGGGATGAGATGTTCGCCGCGCACAAGGCAACGACGACGGACGACACGCCGAGGAACCACTTTACCGGCGTAGCGGCCGGTAGGTCAAAACGCGTCCGGACGGCACAACGTCCCGGCGGCCTCTCCACCACCGGGACGCAGTGCCGTGGGTTCTCCCCCTGCACCCACCGGACGCACCGGGTATCACCCCGGGAAGCGTGCCTGGTTCCTCCGTTCGGTTGCCAGCATGTCGTCGTTGCCGCTCGACACGATCCGGCCGATGTCCTGCAGCACCTGGATCAGGCCCGCTTCGGCCCGGTTCCACCGCTGCTGCGTCGCGACGTAGTCGGCCTGCGCCTCACCACTCCACGTGGCCACCAGCGGCGCTACCTGCGATTCGATCCGGTCGAGCGTGTCCCTGATCGCCTTCTCGCCCGAGACGAGACGCGCGTGCAGATCTGCGACGCCCGCGAAATTCTGGAAGATCTCGGATCCACCGTCGACTGTCACTGTTCGTTCTCCTTCAGCTGGATTCGGGACCGGGGATCAGAACGAACCGCGGAGAAGGGAACCGGCACCGGGGTCGACGGCACCGAGCGCCCGTGCGTTCTCCTGTTCGGTCGCGTCGTAGGACCGGCCGCTGGTCCGCACCGCTTCCGCGAGTTCGTCGAGCGCGGCGGTCAGGTTGGTATTGTTGACATTCCAGCGCTCCATGATTCCGGCGAAGCGCGTGGCGGACACACCTCGCCACACGGACGGTGCGGACTGCACGACGTCGCCGAGCACTCGGAGAATCCCCACGAGTTCGTTGCGAGAATCCTGAAGTTGCCCCGCGACCACCTCCATGGTTGCGACATCTGTGCTCAAGCCATTCGAGTGGCCGGACCCTGCTCCGGCCGACGGTTCGGTCACGAGTGCTCCTTCGATCGTTCCGCGCACCGGCTGTCTCAGCCCCCCAGTTGGTCTGAGCCGGATTGCGCCTACACAAGGTTGGACGCCGCAACCGGCCGAGCGGTTCCCTCGGATCCGGAATTCGTTTTCCAGCGTGTCTTCACCCGGTCCGGAGGGTGTGCACCGCCTGCTCGCACTCGCGCCGGATCCCTGCCCACTCACCGTCGAGGAACTGGCAACCCACCGCGACCTGCAACCCCGGGAAGACCACGACCGACCACCGGACCTCGGAGAAGTCGTCGGGCACTTCGGTGTAGGCGATCACACTCCGGTCCGCGAATGTGGTGTCGGCGTCCATATTTCGAATCACCCGGCCGCGTTCCTCCGCCCGTGTCCCGAGCACCGCGGCCACGGCATGCTCGTCCATGCCGTCGGCCAGGACGCTGTGCACGATCACGATTCTCCGGTCGGTGCCCGACGCCGGGACGAGTTCCGCACGCCCCGAGTCCGCCGATTCCGGCGTTCGCAGGCGCCAGGAACCGGGCAGGTCGAGGCGCACCGGCCCGATCTCGAAGCGAGCCGGCCGACCCGTGCCGGGCTGTGAGAGATCCGGGTCTGCGGCCGAGGCCGGGCTGTCGGTGGCACCGGCGCCGTCGCCGGTCGTCCCGGCACCCGCCACGGATCCGGAGGGCGCGGGGGCGCCGACCCACAGGGATACCGCGGCGAGCAGACCGACGCTCACCACCGCGAGGATCACTTTGGCGGTTCGCCCGTTGCGGGTGGCAGGAGTTCCCGGTGTCCGTACCTCGTGTAGCCACGGCACCGTCGAGGCGGTCTCGGCGGGGGCGGTCTCCTGGACGCGGCGGCCGGACACTGCCGCCACCATCTCCGCGGCAGCCACCGGCACGGTCGGGACGGTGCCGGCGATCCGGTTCGCTATCTGCTCGCACGCCGGCCCTCCCGCCGGTTCGCCCGGTGCACCGGTCACGACCAGGACACAGGAGTCTTCCCGGCCGTCGTTCACCGCTGCGATCAGCGACCTGACCGCCCCTTCCGCAGACACGGTGTCTCCTGCATCCGCCGCCACGAGGTCGTCGACCAGGATCTCCGGATTCCGGGCGACCCGGTCGACCGCCGGACCGTCATCGCGCGACCCCGGCGTGACCGAGACAGCGGTGACGCCTCGCTCGGCGAACTCGAGCACGACGTACCGCTCGGCATCGCCTTGGTGCGCGGCACGACATGCCGCAACGGAAACCGGAACCAGCAGCACGTTGTGCGCGACCTGACGCGCGGCCGTGTCCAGTAGGCGGCGGCGACGCTCGTTCCACCAGGTCGGGTGCACCACGACGGCTGTCGCGACCATCGATGGCGCACCCACGGCCGCGGCGGCATAGCGCACGAGTCCGGTCAGCACGGGTCCTGGCTCGTGGCCGTCCGTTCGCGGCGAGCCAACCGCAGCGGGGTCGTCGACCCTGTCGGTGACGTCGATCGCGTCCGGAGAGTCGAGAGCCGAGTCGCCGAACACCCAGCCGCCGCCGAACCGAGCCGCGACCGCGGGTACCGATCGTGACGTCTCGCCCCATTTCCCCCGCACCCACCCCGGCAGCACGGCCAGGATCAGCACTTCCGGCGACGTCACGGCAGCGGTGACCATGCGGTCTGCACGAGCGACGCGCCGTCGCGGCGCACGAGCAGTCCTCTTCCGGCCGGCATGGGCGACGGGCGGGCCGAGCCCACCAGCGCGCCTTCGTCCCGATTGCCGCTCATCACCAGCCCGGGACTGGAGAGTTCGCGCAATCGGGCCAGCACCGGTTCGAACAGTGCCCTGCCCGCGCCTCCGGCTCGGCGCGCCACCACGAGGTGCAGACCCAGGTCCTTGGCTTGCGGCAGATACTCGAGCAGCGGGGCCAACGGATTCTGGCCGCTCGCCGCAACCATGTCGTAGTCGTCGACGATCACGAAGACCTCCGGCCCGGACCACCACGAACGGTCGCGCAATTGCTGTTGAGTCGTCCCCGGCCCGGGCAGTCGCCGCTCGAAGATCCCGGCGAGTTCCTGGGCCATCGTGGCCAGCACACTCGCGGCCGGTGCGTAGCCGCCGAGGTGGTCGCCCTCGACCACGCCGAGCAGGGTGCGGCGGTAGTCGCCGACGATGATGCGCACCTGGTCGGAGGTGTTCGACTCCATCAATCCTCGGCAGATCCCACGCAGAACGGCTGTCTTCCCGCAGCCGGAATCACCGAATACGAGGAGATGCGGGCTGTCGGTGAAGTCCACGGCGACCGGCGCGAGTTCCGCCTCGTCGATGCCGATCGGGATCGTCAGACGCACCGCGGGCGGCGCATCCGGGCCACTCGGCCATCCGCGGGGCAGCGCCGCGAGCAGATCGGCGCGATCGATGGTGTCGGGCAGCATCCGGACCCTCGGTGCGCGTCCGCCGGGCGTCGCGGCGGCGATCGCGGCGACCGCTGCCGACACTCCGGCGCCGAGATCGGTGGTGTCCGTGACACCGTCCACGCGCGGCAGCGCCACGAGGATGTGCAGCCCGTCGCGGTCGATCCCACGGCCCGGTCTCCCCTCCGGCACCGTCGCCGCCTTCTTCCGTCCGTACTCCGAATCGGACGGATCCCCGAGGCGCAGTTCGAGTCGCGTGCCGAACTGATCCCGCATCGCCGGACGGACATCCCCCCAGCGGGGCGCACTGAGCACCACGTGGATACCGTACGAAAGCCCCTGGGACGCCAAAACACTCACGACCTGCTCGAGAGCCTCGAAGTCCTGCCGGATACTCGGCCATCCGTCGATCACGAGGAAGACATCGCCGAACGGATCGGTGGACGTGCCGGGTGCGCCGCCGGCCCGGCGGCGGCGAAACTCCGCCATCGACTCGATACCCTGCTCGGCGAACAGTCGCTCTCGGCTCCGCAACAACGACACGAGTTCCGCCACGGTACGCCGCACCCGATCGGCATCGAGACGGGTTGCGACCGATCCGACGTGAGGCAGCGCTGCCAGACCTGCGAGCGCACCGCCTCCGAAGTCGAGACAGTAGAACTGCACCTGCTCCGCGGTATGCGTCAGGGCCGTCGACACGACGAGAGTGCGCAGCAGCGTCGACTTTCCCGCCTGGGGACCGCCCACGATCACGACGTTGCCGGCCGCACCCGCAAGATCCACCACGAGAAGGTCGCGGCGTTGATCGAACGGCCGGTCGACGATGCCGACAGGAGTCCGCAGGGGGGCGAGCTGGGGTACCTCGCCCGTGAGGACCGAGCGCGGCACCAGCGCATCGAGAGTCGGAGACTCCTCGAGGGGAGGAAGCCACACTTCGTGCGCGGGTGTTCCGTGTCCGCGGATCCGGTCCACGACGAGGTCGAGGAGGCTACGGCCTCCTGCGGCCGCCGTGTCGTCCGTAATGTCCGGTGCCGGGACCGCCTGCGGAACAGGATCGTCGAGCGGAACGGCGCGCGCGGTGAACACCCGGGGCCGCAGTGCACCGGTGACTCCGTGCACCGCAGTCCGCCGGGACGGGCGTCCGGACACCGAGGGCCCGGAAACGTACGCCGCGGCGAACCGGACGATCTCCGCCGAATCCGACTTGAGGTAACCCGCACCCGGCGCCGACGGCAGATGGTACGCATCGGGAACGCCGAGGACGCTGCGCGATTCGTTCGCAGAGAACGTCTTGAGGCCGATGCGGTAGGACAGGTGACTGTCGAGCCCTCGCAGTCGTCCCTCGTCGAGTCGCTGGCTGGCGAGCAGAAGATGCATGTGCAGCGAGCGCCCCAGCCGTCCGATCGCCGCGAACAGGTCGGCGAATTCCGGTTGCTGCGAGAGAAGTTCGGAGAACTCGTCCACGACGATGAACAGCGCCGGGAGCGGATCCAGGGGAGCGCCCGCCGCACGTGCCTTTTCGTAGTCTCCGACGTTGGCGAAGTTTCCGGACGCCCGGAGCAACTCCTGCCTCCGGTTCATTTCACCCTCGAGTGCGTCCTTCATCCGGTCGACCATTGCGAGTTCATCCGCGAGATTGGTAATGATCGCCGCTACATGGGGAAGGCCTTCGAGCCCCAGAAAGGTTGCACCGCCTTTGAAGTCGACCAGGACGAGATTGAGATCGTCGGGCGAATGAGTGGCGACGAGCCCGAGGACAAGTGTGCGCAGTAACTCCGACTTCCCTGATCCCGTCGCTCCGATGCACAGACCGTGTGGGCCCATCCCGTTCTCGGCGGCTTCCTTCAGGTCGATCTCCACAGGTCTGCCGTCGGGATCGACACCGATGGGAACCCGCAGACGGTCGCGTCCCCGGCGTGGAACCCATGCTCGGCCGGGATCGAAGCGCAGCACGTCGCCGACCCCCACAAGGTCCTGCCAGGTGGCCGGACTGTCGTCGAAGTTGTCGCCTGCCGAAGCCTGCGCGACCACGCGATACGGAGCCAGACGGCGCGCGACCGTCTGAGCCCGTGGCGCGCTGACGGAATCGGCGTCGGCGAACGATTCGACCTCCACGCCGGATCGTGCGCCGACAGAGCCGTCCTCCACCACGAGTTGGAGACCGCGAGCCGACGCGAGTCGCGGCGCGAAACCCGACAGGTCGAGGATCGTCAGCGAATCCAGCCCGTCCTCGAGCAGTCCCGACCCGGACCCCGACACACCACCGTCGACCACGACGACGAGCTGCGGAACTCCCTCGAAGGCCGGGGCATTGCGTGTGAAGCGTCCTCGGGTCGAGAGGACCGGAGCGAGGTCCGTCTCCAGTTCGAGGACCGAGCCGAAGACCATTCGCGCGCTCCCCGCACCGTCGCGGGCGTCGGGGTGCTGAACATGCGGGAGCCATTTGGCCCACTCCCATTCCGCGGCGGTGTCCGGTCCGCAGACGACCGCTACCCGAAGGACGTCCGGCCCGTGAAAGGTGCACAACTGAATGAGCATCGCGCGCACCAGAGACCGGGCGGCCTGCCTGTCTCCGGCGAGTCCGATCGCCGCAAAGCCTCGCAGTGCGACCGCCGTGGGCAGCGCGGGTACCACCGAGTGGGCGCGCACAAATCGCCGGAGGGAGACCGCCGCGACCGGCTCGAGATCTTCGAGCGGACCGGTGTCCGGTGCGACGAGGCGGGTGGCGAGTCGCTGCCCGCCCCGTCCGACCCGCACGTGGCAGAAATCCGCGTCGGTGCACCGCCGTTCCCACATCCGCGCGGTGCCGACGAGAGTCCAGAGCAGGGCGGGGTCGGGGTGTGCCCATTCGAGCGACTTGCGCTGTTCGCCACTGGTTTCGGTGACCTCGCGCCGGACCTGGTCGAGATACCGGAGATAGTCTTTGCGGTCTTCGTCCACCTCGGAGGTCTTCGTTCCTCCGCGCCCGCCGTTCGCGAGCATGCCGACCATCGAGACGACCATCATGATCGGGAAGATCATCGCCATCGGACTCCGGGCCATGCCGGAGGTGAACATCAGCGCCATCATGCCGATCATGGCCGCCACCATCACGAGCGGCAGTAACCTCACCAGCAGATTCCCTGGCGTCGGACGCGGAATATCGGGCGGCGCTTGCACACTCAACTCGCCGCTCGGAGCCCGCGGAGCCTCCTTGCGCGCTGCGCGCACGAAGCGCTCGGTACTCAACGTTCGCCACCCCCGGAACACCGCATCCCACAACCGTCCCCCGACGGCCGACCCCCACGGTCCGAGGAAGGGTAGCGCACGACGCAGACATACAGGGCACCTCGTGATCGGGTCCTGCCGGCGACTCCGTCACGAGACACCGACCGGCGCGTGTCGTATGGTCTGCGTCGTCCCGGTCGGCGCGGTGCACATCCGAGGGGAGCCGCGCGCAGCGGCCGGCGACCGAGTGAACGACGGGGGAAGAAGAGCGATGACGTCCGCGCAGACCGGATCCGAGCATCACGGCGCTGTCCAGGCTCCGGACCTGTGCCGGATCACGGTGCTCGCGCAGCACACCGAGGTGGATCTCGCTCTTCCCCTCGGAGTTCCTGTGGCGCTGCTGATTCCCGGCATCGTGGACCTCGTCGCATCGCACCGGGCTGCGAACCGGTTCGATCTCACGCCCGAGCAGGTGGAGCCGGGGGCGTGGACGCTCGCCCGGATCGGTCATGCGCCGCTTGCGGGTGCGCTGAGCCTCGACGAACACGGGGTACGCGACGGCGAGTTGCTCGTCCTGGCCGATGCCGGATCTCCTGCACCTCCCCCGCTGTTCGACGACGTGATGTATGCGGTGGCGGTGGAGGGCAAGGACAGCTTGCGCCGGTGGGGTGCCGCTCCCGCGGGTGTGCTGGCAACGGTGCTCGCTCCGGCGGCGCTCGCTGCGGGCTGTTTTTCCCTGCTGCAACTGCCGGCGGGTCCTCACCGACTCGTGGCGGGCGCGATCGCGGCGGTGCTGGGCGTTCTGCTCCTGGTCGCGGCAGCGGTCGTCTCACGCGGCTACGGCGACCCGCGGACAGGGCTCCTGCCCGCCGTCTGCGCGGTACCGCCGGTGTTCGCCGCGGGAGTGCTGCTCGTGCCGGGCAATGTGGGGCCTCCACAACTACTGCTCGGGGCAGTGCTGGTCGGTGCGGCCGCGGTGATCGCCTTACGAACGGCCATGGTCGGTACTGCGACGTTCACCGGTGTCGCCGCCGCTGCGGCAGGTGCGGCGGTCGCACTGGTCCTTGCGTCGACGGCCGGTGCGGGGCCGCACGCGGTCGGGGCGGGCACGGTGATCGCAGCCTTGCTTCTCGTGGCTTCCGCGCCACGTCTCGCAGCGGTTCTCGGCCGCCTGCCCGTACCTCCGGTACCCGTACCCGGAACGTCACTCGACCCGGTATCGCCCGATCCGGAGGCAGCCGCTCCGCTCCCGTCGTTCGGGGAACTCGAGGCGCGGATAGGACGCGCCCGCGCGCATCTGACGGGGCTGGTCTACGCCGCGGCCGCCCTGGCTGTCGGCGGCGCGTGGTGCGCGGCCTATCCGGTGGCCGGGGCGGTGTCGTGGCCGGGGGTCGGTCTGGCCGTCACCACCGCGGTCGTGCTGATGTTCCGGGGCCGCTCCTACACGTCCGTGACCGAAGCGGTGCCGCTGGTGGTGGGCGGCGCGACCATCCTGATCGGGCTGATCACCGGAGCGGCGGTACTCGCCCCGGTTCCGCCGTGGTTCGTCTCCGCCGCTGCCCTGGCAATGTTCGCCGGCGCGATCGTGTTCGGTGTGGTGGCGCCCCGCCGTCAGTTCACGCCGGTGCAGCGCCGGATCGCGGAACTGACCGAATACACCGTGATCACGCTCATCGTTCCGCTCGCGTGCTGGGTCGCGGGCTTGTACTCCGCGGTGCGGGGGCTGTGAAGGGATGCGACGGCCTGCGGCGTCCGCCTGCGTTGTCGTCATCGCGGCTGTGATCGCAGGCGGCGGCAGTCCGGCAGCGGCGAGACCACCCGTTCCGGATCCCGCCCTTCTGCCGTCCGGTGGCACTCCGGCGCCGCCGGACGCCACGGAACAACGCATCGTGTGCTCCGAACCGGAGGAGGCACCGGACGGGCCCCAGATGCCCGTTGCCCAGCGGATTCTCGATTTCGAGTCCGTCTGGCCGCTCACCCGGGGCGCGGGGCAAGTCGTCGCGGTCATCGACACCGGGGTGCAACCCCATCCCCGGCTACCCGCACTGCAACCGGGTGGCGATTACGTGTCGACAGGGGACGGCACGGACGACTGCGACGCACACGGCACACTCGTCGCAGGTCTCATCGCGGCTGCCCAGGTTCCCGGATCCGGGTTCGCCGGTGGTGCGCCCGATGTCCAGCTGATCACGATTCGCCAGTCGAGCGGACGGTACTCTGATCGGGCACGCGCAGACGACGACACCGCCCGCAATGCCACCGGTTACGGCGACGTGCGCACACTCGCCCTCGCGCTCCGTCGAGCGGTGGATCTGGGTGCGACCGTCGTGAACATCTCGGAGGTGGCATGCCGGACCACTGCCGAAGGGCTGTTCGACGGCCCCTTGGGTGCGGCGGTGCAGTACGCCACCGATGTCGAAGACGTCGTCGTGGTCGTGGCGGCCGGGAACACCGATACCTGCCGCCCCGGCAATCCTGGATCGCTCGATCCTGCTGCGCCCGAGGACGATCCGTGGAATTCTGTAACGACTCTGGCGTCGCCGGCTTGGTACGACGACTACGTGCTCGCCGTCGGCGCTGTCGAACCCGACGGCACCCCGTCCGAATACAGCCTGCCCGGCCCGTGGGTGGATGTCGCGGCACCGGGCAGCGGACTGGTCTCCTTGAATCCCGGCACGGCGGGTCTCGTGGACCAGGTCTGGGGATCGAACGGGCCGCAATCGATTTCCGGTACCAGTTTCGCAGCGCCACTGGTCGCGGCGACTGCGGCTCTCGTGCGTGCCCGGCACCCGCACCTGACCGCACGTGAGGTGATGGCCCGGATCGAGGCGACCGCGCACGCCCCTGCCGAGGGCTGGAATCCGCGGGTCGGCCACGGGATCGTGGATCCGTACGCAGCCGTCACTGCCCCACTGTCGGCGAACCGTTCATATCCGGTAGAGGCGCGTCCACCCGAACCGCACCCGCTCGCTGCCCCCGCAGACACTCCCCCGCCGGACAACCGGTCGCGCACCATCGCGCTGATCGCTGCGGCCGCTGTGTGTATCGCGCTGGTGCCCGTCGTGTTGCTGTCGATCCCGCGGCGCCGTCTCGGCGCGCGGACCTGAGCTGTCAGCCTCCCGCGCGTAGGGGTGCGGGGCTCGGGTCCGGTGCAACACCGTCGTGTGCGAGCAGCGCCTCTGCCCTGCCGAGGGCGGGACCGGGTGCGAGGAGTTCCACCATCGGCCACGGAGCGCGGACCGGGTCCGACAGACCCAGGGCTGCCGCGGATTCACCGTCCACGATGCCGTACCGGACCCCGGTGTCCGCGACATAGAACAACGGGCCGGCGCGATCGCTACCGGGTGTCACGGCCGTCGTGCCGAGGTACACGCCCCGCCCCGGCGGAACGTACACGGCGTCGGCGTTCGGGCCGGCGCCGTCCGCTTGCGCCGGTACCACCGGGACGGCGTCCTCGGCGAGGGGGAGCCCGGTGCCGGCCGACAACCCCAGCGTGGAGCGGTTCCGGTCGTCCCCGGGTCCCGTCGGGTCCCAGGTCAGACACGCCACGGGAGCGTCAGCCGGCTCCACGATGTCGGGAATCACGGCGGGGAAGGTCGCCACCGCAAGCTCCCGCACGGCGGGCGCATCCTTGAGGACGTCCGGCGGTACGACCGGGATCTCCGCCGCCCCCTGGGAATCCGACGCGTGCAGGATCTGCGCGGTCGCGCGCGACACCTCTTGAACGCCGTCACGCAGCACGACATGGAAACTCTGCCCATCGGGTTCGGTCAGCGCCACCACAGATCCGACGGGCAACCCGCGAACGTGCACGCTCGGAGCACCGCCCGCACCGGGAATCACCGGAGCGGCGAGAGCAGGCACTTCGGGAATCGCGCCCAGGAGGCCGGGACTCACCGGACGAGCCCGCGTCACATCGAGACCGAGCACGCGCGTCAACGCACGGTCGTCCGGATCGATCTCGGCTCGAACCCCGTGGTACACCAAGTAGAAACGATCGTCGGACGAGACGAGAAACGCTTCGTCGTCGCGCAGGGGTGTATTTCTGCCACTCTCCGGCTCGCCGACGACGACGGCGGTCGTCACGGCGAGCATTCCGTGAGGTTCGACGGTGTCGCACACGGTCCACGGCCGATCGTCCGCACCGTGTGCCAGCGACGACGGCGCCCCCGGGATCCCCACAAGAGGGCCACGGGGGCGATCCGCCAGCTGGTCGTCGGCCACAACGACCGGTTCGACAGGCGAGCCGAGCACGAGGCGTGCGGACGCGAGGTTGAGGGCGGGGTGGAAGGTCCCGTCGATGGCGACATACAGCGCGCCGGACTCGCGTCCGACGACGACGGTGGCATCCCCGATCCGGTCCTGAGGCCGGAACAGCGCCAGCGCGGCGCAGCCGGCGAGTCCGAGGCAGGCCACGACCGTTCCCACGGCGAGCGCGCGGGATTGGGAGCGAAGCGGGTCGTGGATCATCCGCACATCGCGTCGCACCAATGCGTGTCCCATGCGCCGCATGAGAAATCTGTATCCGCTGACCTGCCATCGCGTGGTCGGCTGTGCTGCCATGCATCTCCCCCTGTGCGGCACGCTCTCTGCCGCAACACAGTACAGTTCCGCCGGGAAGTCCGGTGGAGCGCAGGGGGCGCGGCCGGGCGGGATCGGGGGGAGACATGGCTGGGGCTTCGGCGGCGGCGGGACGGACGAAATCCGTTGCCGTCACTCGTCTGGTGATCGCACAGATCTCTGCGGTGGCGGTGTGGGCCGCAGTGCACGGTGCCACCGGGCGGATGTGGCCGGCGGTAGCGGCGGGCGCGCTCGTCGCGGCGGCCCTGATCATCCCCGTTCGCGGAGTCGATGCGATCACGTTCGCCTCCACACTGGTGCGCTACCGGTTCGGACGACGCGGACACGAAGCGGTCCTGCGCGACTTCCCGCAGCCGGCCGGGCGCCCGATCGGTCTGAGCTGGGACGCTCCATACGTGACGGCGGTCGTCGAAGTCGTGTCGCGGCCCGGGCAGGTCATGCGACTGGGGCGCGACAGCGTCGAGGCCGAGGTCACGCTGCCGCTCGACGCGATCGCATCGTGCCTGCGCCGGCACGACGTCACCCTCGACGGGATCGATGTGGTGACGCACGGATGGCGGGTACGCGATTCGAGCCCGGCAGGGCAGGTCTACGCACACCTGCTGGGTCCGCTGCCCGCTGCAGCCGAGCGAACGGTCTGGCTCGCTCTCCGTCTCGACGTGTCGACCTGTGGTGAGGCGATCGCCCGGCGCGGCGGCGGAGCGGAAGGGGCGGCACGCACCGTCGCGGCGGCGGCGCGGCGCGTCGTGCGAGTGCTCGACGAAGGAGGTTGTGCGGGAATCATTCTCAGCGCCTCCGACATCGAGAACGCGTCGCGTCGCGTCGCGCACGGTGTCGCGCCCGCCGAATTCGCGCGGCACCCACATCACGTCCCCCTCCCGATGGGCTTCAACAGCGGTGGCTACTTCGACCCCCGCCGATTCGGTCGGCGAGCAGCGACCAGCGTGTGGACCTATCCCGCCCTCTCCTCGACACTCGTGGTCCGGCTGCGGCCGGGAGATCATGGCGCCGTCCGGGTCGCGGGATCGGCTCGGTTCACCACGAGATCACCTGTCGTTCCCGCGCTGCCCGGACTCCGCTGCCCGTACGGGCTCGACCGGGAGTCGTTGACCGCCGCCTTGCCGGTCGCGGCTCCGCGGCTCGAGCACGTGGCGCCGTTGCGTGATGTGAGTGCCGGCGAACTGGATGGGCTCGCACTGCCACCGGGCGGTTGCGGTCAGCTCATCGGTTCGGACGATGCCGGGCGTGCGGTCACCGTGCGACTCTTCGGCCCCGGGATCCGCTCTGTGCATGTCGCGGGTGAGTTGTACCTGGCACAGCAGGTCGTGTTCAGAGCGGTGGCCGTGGGAGCGCGGGTTCTCCTGTACACCGACCGGGTCGGTGCGTGGCGACCACTGCTCGACGGTGCTGCCGGACCGGATCGGCTTCGCGTGGCAGGTGAGTACGCCGACGACCGGAAGTTCGACACCGTGGTCTACGACGGCGTGCGGCCCACGACGGTTCCGCCCCAGGTCAGCGCGATTCACGTGCAGATGCACCCGGACAGCCTGCCCGGAGAACGCCCCACGGTCTTGCTTCACCAACCGGGCGCATCGGGAGACCGGATCCTGCTCACGACAGCCGGCACCCGCGTGCGCCTCACGCTCGTGACCATTGCCGCCGAGACCACCCACATCGGACGGCCGCGGAGTCCCGAACCTGTTCCGGTGTCCTGACTGCCCCGCTCAGCCGGGATATTCCGTGCGAGCCTGCCCCGCCCGCACAGTCCGCGCCCACCAATCGATCTGGTCGAGCATGCGCTCCGCCGCATCGATCGCCGCCCCGTCGGTGGTGGTGCCGTCCTGCGCGAACGCGTGCTTGACGCGGTGGAAGCTCACCGATTCGCGGACCGGTACCATGTGCACCTCGACGACGACCTGCCGGAGTTGCTCGACGGCGCGCAGACCGCCGGACAGCCCGCCGTAGGAGACGAATCCGATCGGTTTGGTGCGCCATTCGTGTTTCACGGTGTCGATCGCGGTCTTGAGCGCGGCCGGATAACCGTGGTTGTACTCCGAGGTGACCACGACGAACGCTTCGGCCGCGCCCACCCGGCGGGTGAACGCGTCGGCTTCGGGCCCTCCCGACAGATCCTGCGGTAAGGGAGTGTCCGCGAGGTCGATGATTCCCACATCGAATTCTGCTCGGCGCCGAGCGGTCTCGGCGAACCAGTGGGCGACCACCGGTGCGACGCGTCCGGCGCGCACGCTGGCCACGACGATCTCGAGGCGGACCGGCCCGGTCCCGATCTGTGGGTCCATGCCTGCGATCCTAGGCTCGGTCAGGTGGTGAGACCGTGCGTCAGGAGCGCCGCCAGTTCGCGGTAGGCCTGGGCGTCGGCCAGTCCCGTCGCCTCGGCGACCTGCCGTTGCTGGATTCGAACCATGACGGACGCGACGACGTCGGCGACGAAGGCCGCGTGCACGTCGCGGAGATCGCCCGCGTCGACACCCTCGGAGATCAGCGTGCGCACCCGATCTGCCGCCATCCGGGTGTTGCGCTCGTACACCTCGCGGGCGACGGGAGTTCGGGCGATGTCCTCCATGAAGCGCGCGGATGCCGGTTCGAGTTGCCGTCCGACCGCCTCGAGGTAGGTGCGGATCCGCGCTTCCGCTCCTGTACTGCGTGCGAGTTCTGCTTCGACGCGCTCGGTGGCACCCCGGAAGAAGTGCACCGTGACGGCGTAGACGAGCCGGTCCTTGTTCTCCGCGAGCGCGTAGAGCGTGGACTTCGAGCAGTGGAGGCGGGCGGCTATGTCGTCGAGGGTGAGGTGCGTGAAGCCCTCGGCCAGAAACATCGCGACGAGCTGGTCGAACAGTTGGGCCCGGCGCGCTGTCGTCCGGCGCGTCTCCGCTCTTGTCATACTTACGACAGTACTGCAGTATCGTTCTCAGTACTGTTTTCTGAGGGAGGAATCCTGTGGCTGTCGAGCGTCTTCTGCCCACCCAAGAGGCCTACGACCTGATCGAGCTGACCCGCGACGTCGCCGACAAGGTCTTGGCCCCGCGCGTCGACGAGCACGAGCGCGCCGAGACGTTCCCGGAGGGTGTGTTCCCGGCACTCGGTGCGGCCGGACTGCTGAGCCTGCCGTACCCCGAAGAGTTCGGCGGCGGCGACCAGCCGTACGAGGTCTACCTCCAGGTCCTCGAAGAACTCGGAGCCCGGTGGGCTGCGGTCGCGGTCGCGGTGAGTGTGCACGGCCTCTCCTGTTTCGCTCTGGCCACCCACGGCACCGACGAACAGAAGAACGCGTGGCTTCCGGACATGCTCGGTGGCAACACCATCGGCGCATACAGCCTGTCCGAGCCGCAGGCCGGATCGGATGCCGCCGCCCTCGCGTGCCGGGCGACCGCGGTCGACGGTGGATACCGCATCACCGGATCGAAGGCGTGGATCACCAACGGTGGCAAGGCCGATTTCTACACGCTGTTCGCTCGTACCGCGGACACCGGTTCGAAGGGCATCTCGTGTTTCCTCGTGCCCGACGGAACCGAGGGCCTGAGCTTCGGCAAGCCCGAGGAGAAGATGGGCCTGCACGCGATTCCCACCACCGCAGCACATTACGACGACGCGTTCGTCCCCGCCGACCGCCGTATCGGCGCCGAAGGCCAGGGGTTGCCCATCGCGTTCAGCGCGCTGGATTCGGGCCGCCTCGGCATCGCCGCCGTTGCCACCGGTATCGCACAGGCAGCGCTCGACGAGGCCACCGCCTACGCCAAGGAACGCAAGGCGTTCGGCAAGCGCATCATCGACCACCAGGGTCTCGGATTCGTCCTCGCCGACATGGCGGCGGCAGTGGACTCCGCCCGCGCCACCTACCTCGACGCCGCGCGCCGCAAGGACGCGGGTCTCCCCTACTCGCGCCAGGCCTCGGTTGCGAAACTCGTCGCGACGGACGCCGCCATGAAGGTCACCACCGATGCCGTGCAGGTGCTCGGCGGCTACGGGTACACGCGCGACTTCCCCGTCGAACGGTTCATGCGCGACGCCAAGATCACGCAGATCTTCGAGGGCACCAATCAGATTCAGCGTCTGGTGATCGCACGGTCCCTCGCCGGCTGAGCCGACCGGCGGTCTCCGGCACCGGGCGAGTCTCCGTCTAGTCGTGCGCGCCGATCAGCGCGCGGAGCGCGGCGATCTCCGCGTCGAGCGCGGCGCGACCGGACGGGGTGATCGTGACCCAGGTACGTGTGCGTCCTTTGCCTTCTTCACGCGTGCTCTCGAGCAGTCCCGCGTCGACGAGCACTTTGAGATGACGGTTCAGATTTCCGTCCGTCAGGCGCAGCGTTTCTCGGAGCACCCCGAATTGCATCGACGCACCGTCTCGGAGAAGCGAGAGAATTCCGAGGCGGGTGCGTTGGTGGACGACGTCGTCGAGGCCGAGCGTCGGATGCTCGTCCGGAGAAGACGTGTCAGGCATGTGCACGTCCCGGATCCGCCTGCGCGAGTTCGACCATGGCCGCCGCGACCGCTCCCGTTCCGACGACGAGCGTCATGATCACCCCTACGTTCCCCCAGCCACCGAGCGCGACGACCACGATCGCCACCGCGGTCGCTGCGGCGAAGAAACCGGTCGGCGCCGATCGCCACATCAGAGCGAATATCCCGAAACCGCAGGCGATCACGAGCCAGGGCAGGAAGTCTGCGCTGTCCCCGGCGAACCACAGCAGGAAGCCGGCGACGACGAGGAGCATCACGACGCCGGTTGCGAACACGATCGTGCCGCGCATCATCGGTAACTGCACGCGACGGGTGGCGAAGTACCACCCCGTGACCACCGCGGAAAGCGGAGCCACGACAGCCCAGTAACCCGTCGCGTTGCCGCCGAGCAGAAGCGCGGCCGGTAGTGCCGCAAACACCGCGACGGACACGACGAGAAGTGGGAACCACGCGGGCGACGACAGCCTTCTCCCCTGCCGCGACCACTGGTCGATGTCGGTGATGAGATCCCGCGCCTGGTCGGCGTCGCGTTCACTGTGCGAGGGAGGGTTCATGCCGTTCACTTTGCAACGCAAAGTGAGCAGTGTCAATGGGTCGGCGCCGACAATCCGGTAACGCTGCAGCAGAAGACGGCAGGACTCCCGCTGCGCCGGCCGGCGCGACAGGACATGGGACGGGACGAGACCGTCAGCAGCAACCCGGCACGATGGGCCCGCGGACTTCGCGGGTCGCGACGTTGCGTGCGGCGAGTTCGTCGTCCGCCGGATAATCGACGCGCACGAGCGAGAGTCCGTGCGCGGGCGCGACGGCCACCGATGCGGCGCGCTCGCGCTCCTGCAGCAACGCGGTCATCCATTCGACGCTGCGCCGGCCCTCACCGACGGCGAGGGCAGCACCGACGAGGCTTCGCACCATCGACCAGCAGAACGCGTCGGCGCTGACATAGGCGGTGAGAATGTCACCGTCCCGCGACCAGTCGTAGCGCTGGAGTTCACGGACCGTCGTGGCACCGTCGCGGCGTTTGCAGAACGCGGCGAAATCGTGCAATCCGAGAAGCGATCGGGATGCGCGCTGCATCGCCTCGAGGTCGACGGTCTTCGGCCACGCCACGGTGTCGCGCGCACGCAACGGCTCCGCACCGTACGGCGCCGTCGTCAATCGGTATTCGTAGTGGCGGCGGATCGCGGAGAACCGCGCATCGAAATGCTCCGGCGCCACGGAGATTCCGGTCACCCGGATATCGCGCGGAAGGAACCGTGCCAGTCGCCGGATCCAGCGCGAAGGGTCATCGGGCAGTGCCGCGGTGGGAACGTCGACGTGCGCGACCTGACCGGAGGCGTGCACCCCGGCGTCGGTCCGGCCCGCGACGGTGAGCAGCACAGGGGTACGCACGATCGCGCCGAGTTTCTCCTCGATCTCGCCGCACACGGTGCGGCGGCCGGGCTGTCGTGCCCATCCGGAGAAGTCGGTGCCGTCGTACGCGATGTCGAGCCGGAGCCGGGTGAGCTCGGGCCCGTCCGCAACAGCGGGGTCGTGGGAAGCGACGAGCCCGCCGCCCTCGGAAGGGTCGGCGGGCTCGTGTGCTTCAGCAGATGCCGAAACCAAGGGAACTAGTCCTTCTTGGCCTCGTCGGCATCGGCGGCCGTAGCGGTGTCGTCCTCGATCGACTCGATGACGGCATCCGCGTTCTCGACCTGGGCATCGGTGGCGTCGGCCTCGACGGCCTCCACCACGTTGTCCTCGGCAGCCGGAGCAGACTGCGACGCGGCGACGCGGCGAGCGCGATCCGCCTCGTTGCTGACCGTCTTCTCACGGACGAGCTCGATGACCGCCATGGGGGCGTTGTCGCCCTTGCGCGGCATCGTCTTGATGATGCGGGTGTAGCCACCGTTGCGATCCTCGAAGGAAGGACCGATCTCCGCGAACAGCGTGTGGACGACGTCCTTGTTGCGGAGGACCTTCAGCACCTCACGACGCGAAGCCAACGTGTTGGCCTTTGCGTGCGTGACGAGCTTCTCGGCATACGGGCGCAGGGCCTTGGCCTTGGACTCGGTGGTGGTGATGCGGCCGTGCTCGAAGAGCGCGGTGGCCAGGTTGGCGAAGATCGCCTTCTGGTGCGAGGCCGACCCGCCGAAGCGGGCGCCCTTCTTGGGCTTGGGCATGATTTTCTCCTAGTAACGGACCGTGAGCTGCTACAGCTGCTCGGTCTCGGCGTAGTCCTCGTTGCCGTCGGGCTCACTGAAGGAGCCGGGCTCGGTATCGCTCCAGGTACCGGTCGCGGCGTCGTAGCCGGCGACGGTGCTGGGGTCGAACGAAGCGGGGCTGTCCTTGAGCGACAGGCCGAGCGAGTGCAGCTTGACCTTGACCTCATCGATGGACTTCTGACCGAAGTTGCGGATGTCGAGCAGATCGGACTCCGTGCGTGCCACGAGCTCACCGACGGTGTGAACGCCTTCGCGCTTGAGGCAGTTGTAGGACCGGACCGTGAGGTCGAGGTCCTCGATCGGAAGTCCGAAGGAGGCGATGTGGTCGGCCTCGGCGGGCGAGGGACCGATCTCGATACCTTCTGCTTCGACATTCAGCTCACGAGCCAGACCGAAGAGCTCCACGAGGGTCTTGCCCGCCGAAGCGAGCGCGTCCCGCGCCGTGATGGAGTTCTTGGTCTCCACGTCGAGAATCAGCCGATCGAAGTCGGTGCGCTGCTCGACGCGGGTCGCTTCCACCTTGTACGTCACCTTGAGCACCGGCGAGTAGATCGAGTCGACCGGGATACGGCCGATCTCGGCGCCGGACGCCTTGTTCTGGACGGCGGGGACGTAGCCGCGACCGCGCTCGACGACGAGCTCGATCTCCAGCTTTCCCTTGTCGTTCAGGGTGGCGATGTGCAGGTCCGGGTTATGGATGGTGACACCGGCCGGGGGGACGATGTCGCCGGCCGTAACGGTGCCGGGACCCTGCTTGCGGACGTACATGGTGACCGGCTCGTCCTCTTCCGAGCCGACCACGAGGCCCTTGAGGTTCAGGATGATGTCGGTGACATCCTCCTTCACCCCCGGAACCGTGGTGAACTCGTGGAGCACGCCGTCGATGCGAATGCTGGTGACGGCTGCGCCCGGGATCGAGGAGAGCAGGGTGCGACGAAGCGAGTTGCCGAGTGTGTACCCGAAGCCAGGCTCGAGGGGTTCGATGACGAACTTCGAACGGTTGTCAGCGATGACCTCTTCGGTCAGGGTGGGTCGCTGCGAAATGAGCATCTGTTGCCTCCTTGTGGGCGTCCGCTATTTGACGCCCTGGTGGATGGGTGTGTGTTTCTCCGGCCCGAAGGACCGGAGAAACACACGGCACGAAGTGCCTTACTTCGAGTAGTACTCGACGATGAGCTGTTCCTGCAGCGGGACGTCGATCTGTGCGCGCTCGGGCAGCTGGTGAACCAGCACCCGCAGACGCGAACCGACGACCTGCAGCCAACCCGGGATCGGGCGATCGCCCTGGGTCTCACGGGCCACCTGGAAGGGCAGCGTGCTCAGCGACTTCTCGCGGACATCGATGATGTCGTACTGCGAGACGCGGTAGCTGGGAACGTCGACCTTCTTGCCGTTGACCAGGAAGTGGCCGTGGCTGACGAGCTGACGAGCCTGACGACGCGTGCGGGCGAGGCCGGCACGGTAGACGACGTTGTCCAGACGCGACTCGAGGATGGTCAGCAGCACCTCACCGGTCTTACCGGGACGGCTGGCGGCTTCCTCGTAGTAACGACGGAACTGCTTCTCCATGATTCCGTAGGAGAAGCGAGCCTTCTGCTTCTCCTGCAGCTGGAGCAGGTACTCGCTCTCCTTGATCCGCGCGCGGCCGTGCTGGCCGGGCGGGTAGGGGCGGCGCTCGAAGGCCTGATCGCCTCCGACCAGGTCGACGCGGAGACGACGCGACTTACGTGTAACGGGACCGGTATAACGTGCCATGACTTAGAACCTTTTCCTTTCCCGTATTAGACGCGACGCCGCTTGGGCGGACGGCAACCATTGTGCGGCTGGGGCGTGACGTCGGAGATGGTGCCGACCTCGAGGCCTGCGGCCTGGAGGGAGCGGATCGCGGTTTCGCGGCCCGAACCGGGGCCCTTCACGAAAACGTCGACCTTCTTGACACCGTGCTCCTGCGCCTTGCGGGCAGCGCTCTCGGCGGCGAGCTGGGCGGCGAACGGGGTCGACTTGCGCGAACCCTTGAAGCCGACGTGGCCCGACGACGCCCAGGAGATCACGTTGCCCTGGGGATCGGTGATGGACACGATGGTGTTGTTGAAGGTGCTCTTGATGTGAGCGGCGCCGTGCGGAACATTCTTCTTGTCCCTGCGCCGTGCCTTCTGGGTCTTCTTCGGACCGGCGGTGCGTGACTTGGGAGGCATTACTTCTTCTTTCCTGCGACGGTGCGCTTCGGACCCTTGCGGGTACGGGCGTTGGTCTTGGTGCGCTGTCCACGCACGGGCAGACCACGACGATGCCGCAGGCCCTGGTAGCAGCCGATCTCGATCTTGCGGCGGATATCCGCCTGGACCTCGCGGCGGAGGTCACCCTCGACCTTGTAGCTTTCCTCGATGTGCTCGCGGAGCTTGGCGAGATCCTCGTCGGACAGATCCTTGCTGCGCAGATCCGGGTTCACGCCGGTCGCCGCAAGGATTTCCTGGGAGCGCGTACGGCCGATGCCGTAGATGTAAGTGAGTGCGATCTCCATCCGCTTTTCACGGGGTAGATCGACACCTGCGAGACGTGCCATGTGGCATTCCTATTCGGTGTGCGGAGGTCTTCTCCCAGCCCGTCCCCTGCGTCGAAAAACTGTGTAAGTCGATAAACACAGTGGGGCCCCGGCCTCCGAACCGGGGGTTGATCGCACAGCTCCTCGACTGATCGAGGATCGTAACCGTGCGACTGGTGCTGGAAGGTCTTCTTTGCTTGTTGCCAAGCAGATCTTCGAGACGAAGGTCCGATCTAGCCCTGACGCTGCTTGTGACGCAGGTTCTCGCAGATCACCATGACCCGTCCGTTACGACGGATCACCTTGCACTTCTCGCAGATCTTCTTGACGCTAGGCTGAACCTTCACGTGCGTCCGATCTCCTGTATGTGCGCCCCCGGACACGGCTGACCGCGACCGAAGACAGGGTTCCCCCCGACCGTATAGCCGGGGAAGCTTCTACTTGTACCGGTAGACGATGCGTCCACGCGTCAAGTCGTAGGGCGAAAGCTCCACGACCACGCGGTCCTCGGGAAGGATACGAATGTAGTGCTGGCGCATCTTGCCGCTGATATGGGCCAGAACTTTATGACCGTTCTCCAGCTCGATGCGGAACATCGCATTGGGCAGTGGTTCGACAACCCGGCCCTCGACCTCGATTGCCCCGTCTTTCTTAGCCATATCCTCCGCGATCCGTCGTTCGATGTGTGGTTGCATCGGCATCCGATACCGTGACGCTCGGCCTCCGGAAGTCGCGCGAATCGAGATTCGACACGTACCGACCCGGAGCGCAGCGCGCACCACCGGTCAATGCTACGGGAGTTTTCCCACCAGGCCAAATGGAGACGGACGAGGAGGACACGAGTTGCGGGCGCTGATTCAGCGGGTGACGACCGCGTCGGTTGCGGTGGAGGGCGACGAGGTTGCCCGGATCACTCCCCCACCCGGCGGGCACGGTCTGCTCGTGCTCGTGGGGGTGACCCACGACGACGACGCGGCGACAGCGGCGACACTCGCCCGCAAGGTGTGGACGATGCGCATCCTCGACGACGAGAGATCTGCGTCCGATGTGGGCGCTCCGGTGCTGGTCGTCAGCCAGTTCACGCTGATGGCCGACACCCGGAAGAGCCGGCGGCCGTCCTGGTCGGCGGCGGCGCCGCGCAGTGTGGCGGAACCTCTCGTCGAGGAGTTCACGTCCGCGTTGCGTGCGCTCGGCGCACACGTCGAAACGGGAGTGTTCGGCGCACACATGGAGGTGAGCCTCGTCAACGACGGGCCGGTGACCCTGATCGTCGAGGTGTGACGAACGCCGCTACTCGGGGCGCAGCGTGAGGATGCGCGGGCCCGACTCGGTGACCGCGACGGTGTGCTCCCAATGCGCGGCGCGGCTGCCGTCCGACGTGACCACGGTCCAGTCGTCTTCGAGCACCTCGGTCTCGTACGTGCCGAGAGTGAGCATGGGCTCGATCGCGAGCACCGATCCGACCACCAGTTGCGGTCCCTTGCCAGGCGCGCCTTCGTTCGCCAGGAAGGGCTCCATGTGCATTTCGCGGCCGATGCCGTGGCCGCCGTAGCCGTCCACGATCCCGAAGGAACGGCCGAACAGCTTCTCGGCGGCGTGCGTGCCGTTCTCGATCGCGTGCGAGACGTCGGTGAGACGGTTGCCCGGAAGCATCGCCGCGATACCGGCTTCCATCGACAGCCGCGTCGCCTCGCTCAGATCGGCGTCGTCCTGTGCGAGTTCACCGACCCCGAATGTCCATGCCGAGTCGCCGTGCCAGCCGTCGAGGATCGCGCCGCAGTCGATGGAGACCAGATCGCCTTCGGCGAGGATGTCGTCCGCCGACGGGATGCCGTGGACCACGCGGTCGTTGACCGACGAGCAGATCGACCCGGTGAAACCGTGGTATCCCAGGAAGGACGGAACGGCGCCCGCATCACGGATCACCGCTTCCGCCACCCGGTCGAGTTCCAGGGTGCTCACGCCCGGCTTCGCCGCATCCCTCACCGCAACGAGTGCGGCACCGACGATCGCGCCGGCAGCCGCCATCGCGTCGAGTTCACCGGCCGTCCGGAACGGAACCACCTTGCGCTTGCGCCCGAAACCCATGTCGAAACTTCCTACGTGTTACTTGCCGAGCGCTGCGAGCGCCCGGGCGTTGATCTCCTCGACGTCACCGATGGCGTCGACCGTGATGATCGCGTCGCGGTAGTAGTCGAGCAGCGGAGCTGTCTCCTCGCGGTAGACCCGGAGGCGATTGCGGATGACGTCCTCGGTGTCGTCGGCGCGGCCGCGGGCGAGCATGCGCCCGACGACGACGTCCTCGTCGATGACGAAGGACAGCACGCCGTCGAGGGCCACGCCCAGGTCCTGCAGGATGTTCTCGAGTTCCTTGGCCTGCTCGACGCTGCGCGGGAAGCCGTCGAGAAGGAAGCCGTGTGCCGCGTCGGGCTCGCCGAGACGGTCACGCACCATGTTGTTCGTGATCTCCGCGGGTACGAGGTCTCCCGCGTCGATGTACTTCTTGGCCTCGACGCCGAGCGGCGTTCCCTGCCCGATGTTGGCGCGGAACAGATCGCCGGTCGAGATCGCGGGGACACCGAGCTTGTCGGACAGGATCGCGGCCTGCGTGCCCTTTCCGGCACCGGGAGGACCGAGGAGTACAAGTCTCACTTGAGGAACCCTTCGTAGTTACGCTGCATCAATTGACTTTCGATCTGCTTGACGGTGTCCAGCGCGACACTGACAAGAATGAGCACCGCGGCGCCACCGAAAATGCTCGAGGCGGTCTGGCCCCCGGACAAGAAGAAGTTCGGCAGGGTTGCGATGAGACCGAGGTAGATCGAGCCCGGGACCGTGATGCGGTTGAGCACGAAGCTGAGGTACTCGGCGGTGGGCCGGCCCGGACGGATGCCCGGAATGAAGCCGCCGTACTTCTTCATCTCGTCGGCGCGTTCCTCCGGGTTGAAGGTGATCGCGACGTAGAAGAACACGAAGAAGACGATCAACGCGAAGTAGATCGAGATGTAGACGGGGTTGCTCGGATCGATCAGGTACGTGTTGACGATGCGCTGCCACCAGTTCGGCTCGACCGCCGATGTCGCGCCGGTGAGCTGCCCGATGAGGTTCGGCAGGTACAGCAGCGACGACGCGAAGATGACCGGGATGATGCCGGCCTGGTTGACCTTGAGCGGCAGGTACGTCGACGAACCGCCGTACATGCGCCGGCCCACCATGCGCTTGGCGTACTGGACCGGGATACGGCGCTGGCCCTGCTCGACGAACACGACGCCGGTGATGATGACCAGGGCCACCACGCAGACGATCGCGAAGACGAGACCGCCGCGCGACTCGAGGATGGTGCGACCCTCGGTCGGGAGCGCCGCAGCGATACCCGAGAAGATCAGCAGCGACATACCGTTGCCGACACCGCGCTCGGTGATGAGTTCGCCGAACCACATGACGACGGCGGCACCGGCGGTCATGACCAGGACGATGATGACCATCGCGAAGATGCTGTCATCGGCGAGGATCGGCTCGGAACAGCCCTGGAGCAGCTGCCCACGGGCGGCGAGGGCCACGATGCCGGTGGCTTGGAGAACAGCGAGTGCGACGGCCAGATAACGCGTGTACTGCGTCATCTTGGCCTGGCCGGACTGGCCTTCCTTGCGCAACTCCTCGAAGCGAGGGATGACGACGGTGAGCAACTGGACGATGATGCTCGCGGTAATGAACGGCATGATGCCGATCGCGAACACCGACAGCTGCAGCAGCGCACCACCGGAGAAGAGATTGATCAACGAGTAGATGCCGGCTTGATCGCCACCGGCAAGCTGATCGACACAGGCCTGGACGTTGCCGTAGTCGACGCCCGGGGACGGCACGGTCGCACCGAGGCGATACAGGGCCACGAGACCGAGGGCGATGAGAATCTTCCGCCTCAGGTCCGGTGTCCTGAGGGCCGAAACGAAGGCGGAAAGCAAAGATCCTCCTGGCAGGCCGATCGGGGACGGCGGGTCGACTTCGGACCCGTCGGAAAAGTAGACAACTCTAAAACTCTAACAGTGTGCCCTCAGCGGGCGAGTACGCCGGTAGCGTACTTCAACTCGGTGAAAGCACGAACGGCCGCGATGCAGGGTTCTGCAACGCGGCCGTTCGCGAGCCTTGGCTCACATGATCGAACAGGTCAGACCAGTTCGGTCGTGGTGCCGCCGGCAGCGGCGATCTTTTCCTTGGCGGAGCCCGAGAACTTGTTGGCGGTGACCTGCACGGCCACCGACAGCTCGCCCTCGCCGAGCACCTTCACGAGCTGGTTCTTGCGGACCAGTCCGTTCGAGACGAGCTCGTCGATGCCGATCTGGCCACCCTCGGGGAACACCCGTGCGATGTCGCCGACATTGACGATCTGGTACTCGGTGCGGAATGCGTTCTTGAAGCCCTTGAGCTTCGGGAGACGCATGTGAATCGGCATCTGGCCACCTTCGAAGGCTGCCGACACGTTCTTACGTGCCTTCGTACCCTTCGTACCGCGACCAGCGGTCTTGCCCTTGGAACCCTCGCCACGTCCGACGCGGGTCTTTTCGGTCTTCGCGCCCGGAGCCGGGCGCAGGTGATGCAGCTTGATGGTCATTTTCAGACCTCCTCAACGGTCACGAGGTGACGCACCACGTTGATCAAGCCACGGTTCTGCGCATTGTCCTCGCGGACGACGGACTGACGGATCTTCCGCAGACCGAGGGTGCGCAGGCTGTCCCGCTGATTCGACTTGGCGCCGATGGTGCTCTTGATCTGGGTGATCTTCAGCTCTGCCATTACTTCACGCTCCCAGCAGCCTGTGCACGGGCGCGAAGCATGCCGGCGGGGGCAACTTCCTCGAGGGAGAGACCACGGCGAGCCGCAACCTCTTCCGGACGCTGCAGGCTCTTGAGAGCCGCAACCGTCGCGTGCACCACATTGATGGCGTTGTCGGAGCCCAGGGACTTCGACAGGATGTCGGAGATGCCCGCGCACTCCAGCACGGCACGCACCGCGCCACCGGCGATAACACCGGTACCCGGCGAAGCCGGACGCAGCATGACGATGCCTGCTGCGGCCTCACCCTGAACCGGGTGAGTGATGGTGGTGGCGATCATCGGCACGCGGAAGAAGCCCTTGCGAGCCTCTTCGACGCCCTTCTGGATGGCCGCGGGAACTTCCTTGGCCTTGCCGTAGCCGACGCCGACCAAGCCGTTACCGTCGCCCACGATCACCAGAGCGGTGAAGCTGAAGCGACGGCCGCCCTTGACGACCTTCGACACACGGTTGATCGAGACGACACGCTCGATGTAGTTCGACTTCTCGGCAGCGTTGCCGCCACGCGAGTCGCGGTCACGGCGGTCACGACCGCCGCGGTTGTCACCGCTGCTGCTGCTGTTGGGGTTCTGGCCGGCAGGGCCGCTGCCGCCGTCACGCCGCTGACGTCCCGGCATCAGGCGTTCCTTCCGTTCGAAAAAGTCATCATCAGAACTTCAACCCGCTTTCGCGAGCCGCGTCCGCGAGGGCCGCGATGCGGCCGCTGTAGGTGTGGCCACCGCGGTCGAAGACCACGGCCTCCACGCCGGCAGCCTTGGCGCGCTCGGCGATCAGCTGACCGACCTTCGCGCCACGAGCCTTCTTGTCGCCCTCGACAGCACGCACATCGGGTTCGATGGTCGAAGCTGCGGCGAGGGTCGTACCCGTCAGGTCGTCGATCAACTGCACATGCATGTGACGCGACGACCGGTTCACGACGAGACGCGGACGCTCGGTGGTGCCGGAGATCTTCTTGCGGAGGCGGAAGTGACGACGCGTCTTCGAGAGGCGACGCGTGGTGGACACGTCCTTGCCGCGCGGAATGCGCTTTGCCTTCTGGTTCTCGGTCTGGCTCATGATCACTTACCCGTCTTTCCGACCTTGCGACGGACCTGTTCACCCTCGTAGCGGATGCCCTTGCCCTTGTACGGGTCGGACTTGCGCAGCCGGCGGATGTTGGCAGCGATCTGGCCGACCTTCTGCTTGTCGATCCCCGTGATCGAGAACTTCGTCGGGGTCTCGACGGCAAACGTGATGCCCTCGGGCGCTTCGATCAGCACCGGGTGGCTGTAGCCCAGGGAGAACTCGAGGTCCTTACCCTTGAGGGCCACGCGGTAGCCGACACCGAAGATTTCCATCTTCGTGGTGTAGCCCTCGGTCACGCCGACGATGAGGTTCTGCACCAGGGTCCGGGACAGACCGTGCAGCGCACGGCTGCGACGCTCGTCGTTCGGACGCGTGACGTTGATTGCTCCGTCATCACCCTTGGTGACGACGATGGGCTCGGCGACCGTCAGCGAGAGGTTGCCCTTGGGGCCCTTCACTGCGACGGCCTGGCCATCGATGTTCACCTCGACACCCGAGGGGACGACTACGGGGAGTTTTCCGATTCGCGACATTGTGGTGGCCTCCCTTACCAGACGTAGGCGAGGACTTCCCCGCCCACCTTCTGCTTGGCCGCCTGGCGATCGGTGAGCAGGCCGGAAGACGTGGAGATAATCGCCACGCCGAGGCCGCCCAGGACCTTGGGCAGGTTGGTGGATTTCGCGTACACGCGCAGGCCGGGCTTCGACACGCGGCGCACGCCTGCAAGGCTGCGCTCACGGGAAGGGCCGTACTTGAGGTCGACGATGAGGGTCGTGCCCACCTCGGCGTCCTCGGTGCGGTAGTCGGAGATGTAGCCCTCGCGCTTGAGGATCTCGGCGATGTTCACCTTGATCTTCGAGGACGGGAGCTTGACCTCGTCGTGGTACGCCGTATTGGCGTTACGCAGACGCGTCAAGAAGTCTGCGATGGGGTCGGTCATGGTCATGGCTGACCTGTACACCTTTCTCGGTGCGGTTCCCATGCAACACCGGGATATCCCGGCCGTGGGCCTACATCGAACTCGGTTTCGATGCGGGTTCGCGGCGGTGCCGCGAACCCATGACAGCGTGGCGGTGGGCGGAGGCCGTCGGCGCTCCGCCCACCGTTCACGTCACCAGGAGCTCTTGTGAACTCCCGGAAGCTCACCGCGGTGTGCCATCTCGCGAAGGCAGATGCGGCAGAGTCCGAACTTGCGGAAGACCGAGTGCGGGCGCCCGCAGCGCTGGCAGCGGGTGTAGGCGCGCACCGCGAACTTCGGCTTCTTGTTGGCCTTGTTGACCAGTGCCTTCTTAGCCATGGGCTCAGTTCTCCTTGAACGGGAAGCCGAGGTGCTTGAGCAGGGCACGGCCTTCTTCGTTGTTGGTGGCGGTCGTGACGACGGTGATGTCCATGCCGCGCGGGCGATCGATCTTGTCCACGTCGATCTCGTGGAACATCGACTGCTCGTTCAGGCCGAACGTGTAGTTGCCGTTTCCGTCGAACTGGTTGCCGTTGAGGCCGCGGAAGTCCCGGATACGGGGCAGCGCGATGGACACGAGACGGTCCAGGAACTCCCACATGCGGTCGCCACGAAGCGTGACGCGGGCACCGATCGGCATGCCTTCGCGCAGCTTGAACTGTGCGATGGACTTACGTGCCTTGCGGATCTCGGGCTTCTGGCCGGTGATCAGTGCGAGGTCGTTGACCGCGCCGTTGATCAGCTTCGCGTCGCGGGCGGCGTCGCCGACACCCATGTTGACGACGACCTTCACGACGCCGGGGATCTGCATGACGTTCGCGTAGCCGTATTCCGACTGCAGCGCGTCGCGGATCTCCTCGCGGTACCGCACCTTCAGGCGCGGCATGGTCTTGGTCTCAGTGGTGGTCATGTCAGATGTCCTTCCCGTTCTTCCGGGAAATCCGAACGCGCTTGCCGGTCTCCTCGTCGACGCGGTAGCCCACGCGCGTGGCGTTGCCGTCCGAGTCGATGACCGCAACGTTGGAAACGTGGATCGGGGCCTCTTGCGTGACGATGCCGCCGGTGGAGGCACCACGCTCGTTGGCCGAGACTGCGGTGTGCTTCTTGATGCGGTTCACGCCCTCGACGAGGACACGGTTCTGCTTCGGGTAGGCCTCGATGACCTTGCCCTTGGCGCCCTTGTCCTTACCCGAGATGACGAGAACGGTGTCGCCCTTGTGCACCTTCATCACAGCACCTCCGGAGCAAGCGAGACGATCTTCATGAAGCGCTTGTCGCGAAGCTCGCGACCGACGGGTCCGAAGATGCGGGTTCCGCGAGGATCGTTGTCGCCCTTGATGAGGACGGCAGCGTTCTCGTCGAACTTGATGTACGAGCCGTCCGGCCGGCGGCGCTCCTTGGTGGTGCGCACGATAACGGCCTTGACGACCTCACCACGCTTGACGTTGCCGCCGGGGATCGCCTCCTTGACGGTGCCGACGATGATGTCACCGATACCGGCGTAGCGACGGGACGAGCCACCGAGAACGCGGATGCAGAGAATCTCCTTGGCACCCGTGTTGTCGGCGACGCGCAGTCGCGACTCCTGCTGGATCACTTACTTCTCCTTGACCTGGATTGGTATGTACGTCAGATTTCCGACCTGGACGTACGCGGTCGTCGTTTGCTCGCGGCGCACATACGCTGGGCGCACGGGTCCCGTGAGCAACCCGTCCAGAGTAGGCCATATACCGTACCCAGGGCAAATTAGCGAACCGTGTGCTCGGTCCCATGCCCCGGGTCCGGCTGTGCCGGCCCGTTCCGTACGTCACTACGGCGAAGAACAGCACCCCCACCACCCGAGTGATCGGGTGCCGGGGGTGCTGTCGAGGTACTTCACCGACGATGCCGGAAGCCTACTTGGCCTTCTCGAGCACCTCGACCAGACGCCACCGCTTCGACGCGGACAGCGGACGGGTCTCCATCAGCTGCACGCGGTCGCCGACGCCGGCGAGGCTGTTCTCGTCGTGTGCCTTCACCCGGGTGGTACGGCGGATGATCTTGCCGTACAGCGGGTGCTTCACACGATCCTCGAGCTCGACAACGATGGTCTTTTCCATCTTGTCCGAGACGACATAGCCGATGCGAACCTTGCGGCTCGCGCGGTCTTCGTTTGTGCTCACTGTCTTTTCCTCACTCATGCCACATCACCCGTGTTCGGGCCGGTGGCCAGTCCGAGCTCACGCTCGCGCAGCACCGTGTAGATACGTGCGATCTCGTTGCGAACGACACGCAGCCGACGGTTGTTGTCCAACTGTCCGGTGGCCATCTGGAAGCGCAGGTTGAACAGCTCTTCCTTGAACTCACGGACCTTGTCGGCCAGCTCTGCGTCGCTCAGCTCGCGGAGTTCCGCGGCGGGGGTACCGGTAGCCATCAGAACTGCTCCTCCCTCGTCACGATGCGGCACTTGCAGGGGAGCTTGTGCATCGCGCGACGCAGGGCCTCGCGAGCAATCTCCTCGTTCGGGTAGCTCATCTCGAACAGGACCCGACCGGGCTTGACGTTCGCGACCCACCACTCGGGGGAACCCTTACCGGAACCCATGCGGGTTTCGGCCGGCTTCTTCGTGAGGGGGCGATCCGGGAAGATGTTGATCCAGATCTTGCCGCCACGCTTGATGTGCCGGGTCATGGCGATACGAGCGGACTCGATCTGCCGGTTGGTGATGTAGGCCGGCTCGAGAGCCTGGATGCCCCACTCACCGAAGGTCACCTGGGTTCCGCCCTTGGCGGCACCCGTACGGCTCGGATGGTGCTGCTTGCGGTGTTTGACCCGCCGTGGGATCAACATGCGTCAGCCCTCCTTGTTCTCAGTCGAAGCGGGGGCGTCGGCCGAGGCTGCGCGGCCGGCGTCGGTGCTCGTCGCCGTGGTGCCCGACGCGCCGGAACGACGCGGGCGGCTGGGACGCTCACGACGCGGACGGTCGGCGGGAGCAGCTGCAGCAGCAGCGAGCTCACGACGGCCACCAACGATGTCGCCCTTGTAGATCCAGACCTTCACGCCGATACGACCGAAGGTGGTCTTGGCCTCGTACAGGCCGTAGTCGATGTCCGCACGCAGCGTGTGCAGCGGAACCCGACCCTCACGGTAGAACTCCGAGCGCGACATCTCGGCGCCACCGAGGCGGCCCGAGCACTGCACGCGGATGCCCTTGACGTTGGGCTGACGCATGGCCGACTGAATGGCCTTGCGCATCGCCCGACGGAAGGCAACACGGTTCGAGAGCTGCTCGGCGACGCCCTGCGCCACCAGCTGAGCCTCGGACTCCGAGTTCTTGACCTCGAGGATGTTCAGCTGAACCTGCTTACCGGTCAGCTTCTCGAGCTCGGCGCGAATGCGATCGGCCTCGGCGCCGCGGCGACCGATGACGATGCCCGGGCGTGCGGTGTGGATGTCCACACGCACACGGTCACGGGTGCGCTCGATTTCGACCTTCGCGATGCCTGCACGCTCGAGGCCGGAGGCCAGGAACTTACGGATCGCGACGTCTTCCTTGACGTATTCCGCGTACTGCTTGTCTGCGTACCAACGCGACTTCCAGTCGGTGGTGATGCCCAGACGGAAGCCGTGCGGGTTGATCTTCTGGCCCACTACTGAGCTCCCTTCCGGCGGTTGCGAGTCGAACCCGACCGAGATGCGACGCTTTCCACGATCACGGTGATGTGGCTCGACCGCTTGCGGATTCGGAACGCACGGCCCTGGGCACGCGGCTGGAACCGCTTCAGGGTCGCACCCTCGTCCACATACGCCGTCGCGACGACGAGCGTGCTGGGGTCGAGGTTGTAATTGTTCTGCGCGTTCGCAGCAGCAGAGGCGATCACCTTGGCGACCGGCTCGGCCGCGGCCTGCGGCGCGAACTTGAGGATTGCGAGGGCTTCCTCGACGGACTTACCGCGAACGATGTCGACGACGCGGCGCGCCTTCATCGGGGTTACGCGCACGTGGCGCGCAACAGCCCGAGCGCTGTTGGTTGTGGTTTCAGTGCTCATCGACGCTTGCTCTTCCGGTCGTCCTTGATGTGGCCCTTGAACGTACGGGTCGGTGCGAATTCACCGAGCTTGTGGCCGACCATCGAATCCGAGATGAACACCGGCACGTGCTTGCGTCCGTCATGGACGGCAAACGTGTGACCGATGAAGTCCGGCAGAATCGTGGAACGGCGCGACCAGGTCTTGATGACCTGCTTGGTGCCCTTCTCGTTCTGGACGTCGACCTTCGCCAGGAGGTGGTCGTCGACGAACGGGCCCTTCTTGAGGCTGCGTGGCATTCTCTAACTCCCTCCTTGACTAGCGCTTTTTACCGGTACGGCGGCGACGGACGATGAGCTTGTCGGACGCCTTGTTCTTGCGGGTACGGCCTTCCGGCTTACCCCAGGGGCTGACCGGGTGGCGACCACCCGAGGTCTTGCCCTCGCCACCACCGTGCGGGTGGTCGACCGGGTTCATCACGACACCACGGACGGTCGGGCGCTTGCCCTTCCACCGCATACGGCCGGCCTTACCCCAGTTGATGTTCGACTGCTCGGCGTTGCCGACCTCGCCGACGGTGGCGCGGCAGCGCACGTCGACGCGACGGATTTCACCGGACGGCATACGCAGCGTGGCGTAGGTGCCTTCCTTACCGAGGAGCTGGATGCTCGCGCCGGCGGAACGTGCCATCTTGGCGCCGCCACCCGGACGCAGCTCGACTGCGTGGATGGTGGTACCGGTCGGGATGTTGCGCAGCGGCAGGTTGTTACCCGGCTTGATGTCGGCCGTGGGGCCGGACTCGACCGGAGCACCCTGCATCAGGCCCTTGGGGGCGATGATGTAGCGCTTCTCGCCGTCCACGTAGTGGAGCAGCGCGATGCGAGCGGTGCGGTTGGGGTCGTACTCGATGTGAGCGACCTTCGCCGGGATTCCGTCCTTGTCGTTGCGACGGAAATCGATCAGGCGGTAGGCGCGCTTGTGGCCGCCACCCTTGTGCCGGGTGGTGATGCGACCGTGCGCATTACGTCCACCACGACCGTGAAGCGGGCGAACCAGCGACTTTTCGGGCGTCGACCGAGTGATCTCGGCGAAGTCCGACACGCTGGCGCCACGACGGCCCGGCGTAGTCGGCTTGTACTTACGGATTGCCATGAGTCTTCTCGTCCTCTATCTCTCGAGAGTTCCGATCGCTACGCGACCGGGCCTCCGAAGATCTCGATGGGCTTGCTGTCGGCGGCCAGGGTCACGAGCGCGCGCTTGGTGTCCTTGCGCTTGCCGTAACCGGAGCGGGTCCGCTTGCGCTTGCCCTGACGGTTCGCGGTGTTGACGCTGGTCACCTTGACGCCGAAGACCTTCTCGACGGCAATCTTGATCTGCGTCTTGTTCGAGTCCGGGTGAACCAGGAAGGTGTACGTGCCGTCTTCCATCAGTCCATAGGACTTCTCGGAGATGACGGGAGCCAGCAGGATGTCGCGCGGATCGGCGATCGTGCTCACTTGGTCTCCTCCTTGAATTCCTGGCCGGACTCTGCCGGGCCGTGGATGAACGCGTTCAGCGCTTCGACGCTGAACACGACGTCGTCGCTGTAGAGCACGTCGTAGGTGTTCAGCTGATCCGGCGCGAGCGCGTGGACGTTCGGAAGGTTCTGCACCGACTTCCACGCCGCCACGTCTTCACGGCCGACGACGAGCAGGACCTTCTTGCGGTCGCTGATTTCGCCGAGGAACGTGCGAGCACTCTTCGTCGACGGGGTCTGACCCGCGACGAGTTCGGTGATCACGTGGATGCGCTCGTTGCGTGCCCGGTCGGAGAGGGCACCGCGGAGAGCGGCAGCCTTCATCTTCTTGGGGGTGCGCTGCGAGTAGTCGCGCGGCTGCGGGCCGTGGACGACGCCGCCACCGACGAACTGCGGTGCACGGGTCGAACCCTGGCGGGCGCGGCCGGTGCCCTTCTGGCGGTACGGCTTCTTGCCGCCGCCGCGGACCTCGCCACGAGTCTTCGTGGAGTGCGTGCCCTGGCGAGCCGCCGCAAGCTGTGCGACGACGACCTGGTGCAGCAACGCGATGTTCGCGGGAGCGTCGAAGATCTCCGAGGGGAGATCGACGGTGCCGTTGGACTGGCCACCGGGCGCCTTGACGTCCAGTGTCAGCTTGGTTGCGGTCTCGGTGCTCATGCCCGTGCACCACCCTTCACTGCAGTCTTGACGATCACGAGGCCGCCCTTACGGCCGGGGATCGCGCCCTTGATCAGGAGCAGACCGTTCTCGGCATCCACCTTGTGGACCGAGAGGTTCTGCGTCGTGATGCGGTCGGAGCCCATCCGGCCGGACATGCGCGTGCCCTTGAACACGCGGCCCGGGGTGGCGCAGCCACCGATGGAACCCGGACGACGGTGCACAGCCTGCGCACCGTGCGAGGCACCCTGGCCCGCGAAGCCGTGACGCTTCATGGTGCCGGCGAAGCCCTTGCCCTTGGAGGTGCCGGTGACGTCGACGAATGCGCCGTCCTCGAAAACCTCTGCGGTGAGCTCCTGGCCGACCTCGTAGTCCGAGGTGTCCTCGACGCGAAGCTCGACGAGGTGGCGGCGCGGGGTCACGCCGGCCTTGTCGAACTGGCCGCGGACGGGCTTGTTGACCTTGCGAGGCGCGATGGCACCGAACGCGAGCTGCACGGCGTTGTAACCGTCGCGCTCCTCGGTGCGAACCTGCGTGACCACGTTCGGTCCGGCCTTGACGACGGTCACCGGAACGACCCGGTTGTTCTCGTCGAAGACCTGGGTCATGCCGAGCTTGGTGCCCAGGATTCCCTTGATCTGGTTAGTCATGTGTTATCTCCGCTGCGTCTTCCGAAGCTCACTGAATGTTGACATCGACGCTCGCCGGAAGGTCGATGCGCATGAGCGCGTCGACAGTCTTCGGCGTCGGGTCGAGGATGTCGATCAGCCGCTTGTGGGTACGCATCTCGAAGTGCTCGCGCGAGTCCTTGTACTTGTGCGGCGAACGAATGACGCAGTACACGTTCTTTTCTGTAGGCAACGGCACCGGGCCGACCACGCGGGCACCCGTACGGGTGACCGTCTCGACGATCTTGCGCGCAGATGCGTCGATCGCCTCGTGGTCATAGGCCTTGAGCCTGATGCGGATCTTCTGTCCCGCCACGCTTAGTGTCCTTTTCTTGCCGCGTTTCGTAGCACCCGATCAAGCCGGGAACCACCTCGTCTGCACAGTTCCCCAGGGGAACGGCGACAGAGAACAGCACTGGAATACACATTGCGAGCCGGGGTCACCCGATCCGCTGCCGCTGTTCATCTGTCATTGTTCTCCGGTCCACGCGGTCGGGCGTGTCGCCCAGTCGCTCATTCCCCGGCGACGAAGCTCTGGGCTTCGACACCGCAAAGAACGGGACCGAATGCACTCATACGAGCGCACGCTGGTACTGCTTCCGTCTTGCATTGTGGCCGCAACCAACCCTCGGGCCGATCAGCGACTGTCACGATTTCCCGATCCGAGCCGCGAAACAACCCATGGCCCGGTCAAGGCAACCCGACCAGTATGCAGGAGTCCACGCGAGAGTTCAACTCGGCGCCCTTCGTGGTCTCGCTCACCCGGCAACCGGTGCCGGCTACCCCACCGGATTCATCGCGGGCGTGCGCAACGGCGCCGCCGCGCCGACGGTGTTGGTGGGATCGGGCCCTCGCCCCGGCTGCACCCTCCCCACCTCGGGAACACGAGCGATCGCCGGTACGAGTACCGGTTCGTCACGCCAAACCGGCAGTGCTGCTTGCACTTCCAGGCCGAGCGCGATGAGTTCGGCATCCTGCCAGGGGCGCGCGCCGAGTTGCACCCCCACCGGCATCCCCGTGTCCCCCGACCGCCCCGCCGGAAGCGTCACCACGGGCGCGCCCGCGTAGTTCGCCCACCGCACGTCGCCCACCACACCCGCCGTGACGCTGACGCCGAGGAACTCGTCGCGACGCGCACCGTCGACCGCCGACCCCGCCACCGCAATGGCATCGAGATCCTGATCGGCGAACATCCGGTTGTACTCCGATTGGTAGCGAAGCCGGTCGCGTTCGAACTGGAAGTAGTCACCGACGGGCACCCCCAGCGACGCGACGGCCGCGGACACCAGCACCGCCTTGTCCGGCCGGTACAGCCCGAGCCGATCTGCGAACTGCTGATGGTAGGAGCCCATCTCCACCTGATCGCCCGTCGCGAGCGACGACGGCAGAGGCGGCATGGTCACCGGCACGGTCACAGCGCCGAGCGAACGTACGACGTCGAGGAATCCGTCGACGACCCGCTGCACCGCGGCCACGGGTGCGGGACGGGAATCGACCGGTACCCCGATCCTGATTCCGGAGAGAGGCGCCGCTCCGCCGCGAGCAGCGAGCGGGTATCCGCCCTCCGGAACCGGGCGCCCGAGGGACGTGATCGGATCGTCGGCGTCCGATCCCGCGAGCACGGACATGAGCAGGGCCGCGTCTCCGAGACTGCGCGCCATCGGCCCGACATGGTCTCGGGTCCAGGTGAGCGGGATCATGCCGTACGACGTGATCGCCCCGTAGGTGGGTTTGATCGACGAGACTCCGCAGGCACTGGCGGGCAGTCGTGCCGAGCCTCCGGTGTCACTGCCCAGAGCGAGGGGCACGAAGCGCGCCGCGAGAGCGGCTGCACTGCCTCCCGAAGAGCCCCCGGGCGAGAATCTCGTGTTCCAGGGGTTGCCGACCTGTGGGGTCGTGACCCCCATCGCGAACTCGTCGGTGTGCGTGTGACCCATGAGTACCGCGCCGGCCGCGTCGAGCCTCCGCCACACCCCCGAGTGACCGGCTGCGATGTTGCCCTCGAGCACCCGGCTCGACGCGGTCAACGGCAGACCGGATACCGCGAAGATGTCCTTGAGCGCGATCGGCAGCCCGCACAACGGGGAGATGTGCGTCTGCTCGCGTCGCGCGCGGGCGAGACGCTCCCCCGCCGCATCGGCCGCCTCGTACGCGAGTTCGGGATAGAGCCGCACCCAGGCACCGACGTCACCGTCGAAGGCGCGGGTGCGGCTGAGGCACGACTCGAGCAACTCGCGGGGATGCAACAGGCCGGCGCGCAGAAGTGCAGCGGCGTCCACGGCGCTCATCAGCGCCGGATCGCCGGCGGTGACCGTCTCCGGCTCCGGCAGTCTGTGCCGAGCTGCCCGAGAGGTAGCGGCCGAGACCGAACCCCAGGCGACCAGTCCGCCCGCCGCTCCCCCGATCAACTGCCGACGCGTTACTGGGACTGCCACGCCCCCAGAAGACCACGGATCGGCCGGATTCGCCGGTCGGGGGTGTCCCGTTGTGATCTTGTCTCGAAAACGGCGCGGCGGCTCGATTCCTCCCACCATCCGTTGCCAGAGGCCCGCCGATACACCATTGGACCCGCCTCGTTGCAGTGACGCCGGTAACATCGCCTCTCGACGGCAGCGCATCCGTCATGGTCGGCGGCACCGCCGCCGGCGGGAAGACGAAGTCCCGATGCAGGGCGGGACCGAGTTCGACGGTGGAGTGTGATGCTGAACAGTCATGATCAGGCAGTCCTCGTGGAGGACGTGCACAAGTCTTTCGGCGATGTCGAGGCCCTCGACGGGATCGGTTTCACTGCCGCTGCGGGGCGTGTCCTCGCCATTCTGGGACCCAACGGAGCCGGAAAGACCACGATGGTCAAGGTCCTGTCGACGTTGTTGCGCCCCACTTCCGGGCGAGCGGTCGTTGCGGGACACGACGTCGTCACCGACGCTGCGGCGGTGCGCCGATCCATCATGATGACCGGCCAGTTCGCGGCGCTCGACGACACGCTCACGGGCCGGGAGAACCTCGTGCTCTTCGGCCGGCTGATGGGTCTCGACAACGCATCGGCGAAGCGGCGCGCCGACGACCTCCTCCGCCAGTTCGATCTGGTCGAAGCCGCTCGCCGCCCGGTGAAAGGCTACTCCGGCGGCATGCGACGCCGCGTCGACATCGCCTGCGGACTGGTGGTCCGCCCGGAGGTGGTCTTTCTCGACGAGCCGACCACGGGACTCGATCCGCGGAGCCGGCAGGGCGTGTGGGCGCTGGTGTCGGCGCTCAAGGACCAGGGGATCACGGTGCTCCTGACGACCCAGTACCTCGAAGAGGCGGATGTACTGAGCGACAACATCATCGTGATCGACAAGGGCACCGTCATCGCCGAGGGCACAGCCAACCAGCTCAAGGCATCGGCAGGAGGCAGCTTCTGCGAGATCGTGCCGGTCGAGCCCCGCGCCCTCCCGGCCATCGCGCAGGCGCTCGGTGACATGGTGCCGCCGGACGCTCGCGCGGCGTTCCCCCTCGGGACCGAAGGAGACGAGGACAGGATCTCGATCCCGGCACCCGACGGCGCCGCGACCCTCACCGAGGCTCTTCGGCGCCTCGAACCGCTCGACGTGGACCTCGCAGATATCGGGCTTCGGAGGCCGTCGCTCGACGATGTGTTCCTGCGTCTCACCGGACACACCGCGACGCCCGTACCGGGTGAGTCGCCGGCGGACCCGTCCGCCGGAGAACGACCGGAGGCGGCGGTGGCGGGGGAACTACCGTGACGACACGCACCGATCGGGCGCCGCTCCCCGACCCTCCGTCGACCGGCTCGTCCACTCCGGGTTCGGGCGACAGCCCCGGAGGAGACCATCGCCGGATCGCGCCCGCCGCCTCGAAGCAATGGTGGGTGCTGACCACGCGCGCGCTGCGGACGATGGCGCGCAACGGCGAACTCGTGGTCGCGGTGATAGCGCCGGTCGTCTTCGGACTCGGGTTCTACCTACCTCTCAAGTTCGTGATGCAGCTCCAGGGCATCGACTACGCGCAGTTCCTGATGCCGATCATCGTGTTGCAGTCCATGGCGTTCACCGCGATCTCCGCGGCTCAGCTTGCTGCGTCGGAGGCATCGACCGGACTGACGACACGAATGCAGACGATGCCGGTGGTGGCTGGGATACCGATGCTGGCCAGATTGGCGGCCGGGACGGTCCGGTCGATCGTGTCGCTGATTGCGGCCATCGGATTCGGCTATGCGATCGGTTTCCGGTTCTCGGCGGGATTCGGCCAGGCGGCCTTGTTCTGCGCGACCGCACTCGCCATCAGTGTTCTGCTGTGCCTGGGCGCCGACGCGATCGGAAGCCTGTCCAAGAGCCCGGAGGCGACGTCTCAGGCGCTGACACTCCCACAACTGATCCTCGGGATGCTCTCGTGCGGATTCGTGCCCGAGAGCGGCTTTCCCGAATGGATCAGGCCGTTCGTCCGCAACCAGCCCATCTCGCAGTTCTCCTTCGCGATGCGCGACATGGCGCAGGACGGCGTGACATGGGAAGTCTTCAGGCCGAGTGCGTTCTGGATGATCGGGCTCGCTGTGGTCTGTCTTCCGGCAGCTCTCTGGGCCACGACGAGGAGGGGGTGAGCGGATGAGCGACACCGTCGAATCACGCCCGAACGGCACGGTTGTGTACCCGGCAGCCGACCATGCGCGGGACGAGAACTCTCTCCCCGCGTTGTGGGAGCACAGCCGGTTGCAGTGCGGGCGCCTCCTGCTGCGGTGGGCGCGCGATCCGGTAACTCTGATCCAGGCGTTGATCTACCCGGCGCTGACGCTGGTGATGTTCCGGATCGTGCTCGGGGACAGCATCACCGCCGCGACCGGGCAATCGTCGATCTTCGGTACCGTTCCCATGATCGTGCTGGTGGGCGCGATGTTCGGGTCGGTGGTGAGCGCGGTCGGGCTGCGCGCCGAGCGCGACTCCGGACTGCTGGGACGCTTCTACACCCTGCCGATCCATCGTTCGGCCGGCCTCGTGGGCCGCCTCATGGCAGAGACGATACGAGTCTTCGTGACCTCGCTCGTGATCGTCGCCGCGGGGATGGTGATGGGTTTCCGGTTCACCCAGGGCCTCGGCGCTTCCGTCCTGCTTTTCGTGGTGCCGCTGATCTTCGGTATCGGCTTCGCGATGATGGTGACGGTGCTGGCAACCGTTCCCGGACGAATTCCCCTGGTGGAACTGGTGTCGATCGTCTGCACGATGCTCATGTTCTTCAACTCGGGATTCGTGCCGGTGATGGCATACCCGACCTGGCTCCAGCCGATCGTGGCCAACCAGCCGATGTCGTGCGCAATCGACACGATGCGCGCGCTGGCGATCGGCGGGCCGGTGGCCGAACCGTTCGTGAAAACGCTTGCGTGGTCGCTCGGAACCGTGGCGGTGTTCCTCGTTCCGGCGATCAGAGGGTACCGGCGCGCGGCGCAGAACGGCTGACGAACCGGGCAGTCCAGGCGGCAGAAAGCAGTGAAGCCTCTCCCACAGGTGGGAGAGGCTTCACGCGTTCACAGCCGATGTCAGATGCCGAGGGCCTTCTGCAGCACAGGCCACGAATCCTTCAGGTCGTCCTGCCAGTACTTCCACGAATGAGTGCCGGAGTCACGGAAGTTGTAGGTCGCGGGGATGTCCAGCTCGTCGAGCCGGTCGCGAAGATTGTGAGTGCAGTAATTCGTCGCGGCTTCGATGACACCGCCCACGACCACCTGATTGGCGAGAATCTCCACCTTGCCGTCGATCTCCGGGCCGTAGAGGGTGTCGTACTGTCCGGGCAGTCCGTTGCCGTTGGAGATATAGAGCTCGAGACCCCGAAGTTTCTCGGCGTTGACGTACGGGTCCTTCTCCACCCAGGTCGGATCGTCGGTTTCACCCCACATATTGCGAGTGTCGCCCCCGCCCCACACCTCGGTGGTGATCTTGACGAACTCCTGCCCGATCGGATCGGAGGTCTGCGCACATCCGCTGTAGGCGGCCACACCCTTGTAGAGACCCCCGCCCGCGATCGCGAGCTGGAGCACCGAGGTACCCGATGAGGACAAACCGGCGATCGCGTTCACACCGTTGGTTCCCAGCGCCGCATCGATCAGCGGAGGAACCTCCTTGGTCAGGAAGGTCTCCCATTTGTTCACGCCGAGGGCCGGGTCCTCCTGATTCCAGTCGGTGTAGTAGCTCCACTTACCACCGACCGGCGAGACGACGTTGAGATTCTTGTCCTTGAAGAAGTCGATGGCGTCGGTACGGTAACGCCACGTCGCGCTGTCTTCTCCGCCACCGGCACCGTTGAGCAGGTACAGCGTGGGGCGCGGTTCACTGATGTCTGCCGGACGCCATACGTCGAGCAGGATTTCCTTGTCCATCGAGGCCGAGTAAACGTAGACCAGCAACTGCTGCTCGTCGTACTTTTCGATGCGGCTGATGTGCGATCCGTTCTCGCTCGTCACCGACTCGAGCGGCTGCAGGGTGTCCGCGACCGGATCAGCCGCTGCCGGGGAGACCAGCAGAGCGGAAGAGAACAACGCGCATGCTGCGCCTGCAGTCAGGACGCGAAGTCGTCCGGATCCTCGTCTCGGATGCTTCATACGGTTCTTTCACCTTTTTCGGGTTGGACAGCGTGGTCGACATCAACGGCGCCTCGTCCGAGGCGAGTACGAACGGAACGTACCCGATCGCAGCCTACGTACAGTTACATGCGTCGCATTCCAGCGGCAACTTGTTACACCACATTCCGTTTGAGGTAGTGGTCGAGCACGGGGCCGATCTCCGCGAGCGCCTCCGTCGAGGTCATGTCGTCGTGGCTGAAGTCGATCGGTACATCGGTGACATGTCCGGTCACGAGGTGAGCCCACCGCTTCGCCGCTCCGTGCCGGGCGGGCGGATGGTTGGCTGCACTGAAATACAGGATGTCACCGTCGAACGTTCCCGGGAGATGCGATGCGATCAGTTGTCCCGATCGGACGGCGCTTCGGTACAAGTTGCGGAAACGCTCGAGGGTGAGCGCGCTGAGCGCAGTCACGTCCTGTGCCATCGTGTCCCAGAGTCTTCGGATGTGTTCGTCGGACAGGGCAGCCACATCGTCCGAGTCCTCGAGCATCACGCCGATCTGTGCGAGGTTGGCGCGAATGGCACGGCGGAACTCCGCTGCCTCGAGATCCCAGTGGCTGTCCAGCATCACGAGGCTTTCCACGAACTCGCCCTGCTTCTGCAACTTCACGGCGACTTCGTGTGCCACCACTCCTCCGAGCGACCATCCCATCAGGTTGTACGGTCCCTCGGGCTGCGCCGTCCTGATCTCCCGGAGATAGTCGTCCGCCATCTCCGCGATGGTTCCGGGAAGGTAGTCGTTGTCCGACAGTGCGCGCGTCTGTATCCCGTACAGGGGCCGATCGTCCACGAATCCGGTCAGGCCCGAGTAGGTCCACGCGAGTCCGTACATCGAATGGATGCAGAACAACGGGTTTCCGGAACCGTGCGTACGGAACGGCAGCAGAACCTGTACGGCGCCGTCCGTGAGCGGATCGAAGTCCTCCTCGCTCCCGGCATCGGTTTCGATGCGGTGCGCGAGTGCAGCTACCGAGGAGTCGGTGAACAACCACTGGACCCGAACTTCGACCCCCGTCTCCTTCTGCAGCCGGCTGGCGACCTGCGTCGCGACCAGGGAGTTGCCACCGAGCTCGAAGAAGTTGTCGTCGAGACCGACCCGCTCGAGACCCAACACATCCGCAAACGTCGACGCCACACTCTGTTCGACGGTTGTCTGCGGCGCCCGGAACTCGCGAGCTTCGAAGGTAGGGGAAGGCAACGCCTTGCGGTCCAACTTGCCCGACGAACCCACCGGCAACTCATCGAGCACCATCAAGACCGACGGCACCATATACGCGGGCAACAACCCCGAGACGAACCCCGCCAACTCGTCACGATCCACAGTCTCGCCCGCAACAGGAACCACATAACCCACCAGCTGATCCCCGAGATCAGAGGCCGACACCACCACCGCAGCCTGGCTGATCGACTCGTGCGACACCAACGCCGCCTCGATCTCACCGAGCTCGATCCGCAACCCCCGCAACTTCACCTGAAAATCGGTACGACCGATGTACTCCAACTCCCCATCAGCAGACCACCGCACCAGATCACCCGTGCGATACAACCGCTCACCCACACCGAACGGCGACGCCACAAAACGCTCCGCCGACAAATCCGGCCGCCCCACATACCCACGAGCCAACTGCACACCCGACAGATACAACTCACCCGCCACACCCACCGGCACCGGCGCCAGTCGGCTGTCGAGCACAAACACCTGCGTATTCCACACCGGCGCACCGATCGGAACCGACACGGTATCGGCCGAGGTCACCTCGTGGAACGTCACATCCACCGCGGCCTCGGTCGGACCATACAAATTGTGCACCGCAGCATTCGGAAGCATCGCACGCGTCCGCGCCGCCAACGACGGCGACAACGCCTCACCCGAAGCAAACACGTAGCGCAGACCCGACAGATCCGAGACCCCGGCCTCGGTTACGAACACCGCCAACATCGACGGCACAAAATGCGCCACCGA
>NZ_JABAGQ010000019.1 GCF_012844225.1 Rhodococcus sp. 105337 | reverse complement strand
ATCGATGGTCGTGTTCGTGCGGGTATCACCGAGGTGGCCCGTCGCAGTGGTGCAACGGAATTCATGGTGGTGCATGCCGCTCTTGCGGTGATGCTGTCGCGGTTGGGTGCGAGTTCCGATGTTGCGATCGGGACGCCCGTCGCGGGGCGTGGTGAGGCTGCGCTCGATGATCTGGTGGGCATGTTCGTCAATACGCTCGTATTGCGGACGTCGGTCGATGCGGGGGTGTCGTTCGGGGAGTTCGTCGATGAGGTCCGCCGGGTGGATCTCGATGCTTTTGCGCATGCGGATGTGCCGTTCGAGCGGTTGGTGGAGGTGCTCGATCCTGCGCGTTCGCAGGCGCGTCATCCGCTGTTCCAGGTGATGCTGACTTTCCAGAATATGGCGGCTGCGGAGCTCGAGCTGCCCGGTCTGAGTGTCTCGGGTGTGGACTTCGATGCGCAGATCGCCAAGTTCGATCTGCAGGTGACCGTCACCGATCTGGCCGGTGCGGATGAGCAGTCCCAGGGCTTCGGTATCGAGTTCACGTATGCGACCGAGCTCTTCGATGCTTCGACGGTGGAGGGCTTCGCGGAGCGGTTCGTGCGGATCCTCGAGGCGGTGGTGGCTGATCCGTCGTGTCGGGTGGGGGATATCGATCTGCTGGGCGCCGATGAGCGGGTGAGGGTGCTCGAGCGGTGGAACGATACGGCGCGTCCGGTGCCGGAGTCGACGTTGCTGGATCGGTTCGATGCGCAGGTCGCTGCGTCGCCGGATGCGGTGGCGGTGGTGTTCGAGGGCGAGTCGTTGACGTATGCGCAGTTCGATGCGCGGGTCAATCGGCTTGCGCGGTATCTGATCTCGCGGGGTGTGGGTCCGGAGGCGACGGTGGGGTTGGCGGTGCGCCGGTCGTTGGATCTGCTGGTGGGGATGTATGCGATCGTGCGGGCGGGCGGCGGGTATGTGCCGATCGATCCCGACCATCCGGCCGATCGCATCCGGCATGTGCTCGATATTGCTGACCCGGTGTGTCTGGTGACGACGGCCCGCGATGGGTTCGAGGTGCCGTCCGGGGTAGATGTCGAGACGATGGAGATCGATCGGCTGGATCTGGCGGGAGTCTCTGCCGAGCGGATCGGTGACGAGGAGCGACGGGACGCGCTCCGCCCGGACAACACGGCCTACGCCATCTTCACGTCCGGTTCGACGGGCAAGCCCAAGGGCGTGGCCGTGACGCACCGCGCGATCGTCAACCAGATCGACTGGATGCTGCACGAGTTCGCGATGACGTCGGAGGATGTGTATTTCCAGAAGACCGCCACGACGTTCGACGTGTCGTTGTGGGGGTTCTTCATGCCGCTGAGTGTGGGTGCGAAGTTGGTACTCGCGACTCCGGACGGACACCGCGATCCGATATATCTGTCGGAGGTCATTGCGCGGGAGAAGGTGACGATCACCGATTTCGTGCCGTCGATGCTGACCGTGTTCGCGGCGCACGCTGCTGCAGAATCGTGCAGCACGTTGCGGGAGATCTTCGTCATCGGTGAAGCGCTGCCGCCGGAGACGGTCGACGGGGTGCGCCGTATCAGTGCGGCGGGGATCGACAATTTGTACGGGCCGACGGAAGCTGCGGTGTCGGCTACGTTCTGGCAGGCGCCGTCGGAGGGATCGGTCGATGTTGTGCCGATCGGTGAGCCGGAATGGAACGTGCAGGTGTACGTGCTGGACGGCCGCCTGCGTCCGGTGCCGGCCGGGGTGCCGGGTGAGTTGTACCTCGCCGGCGTGCAGTTGGCGCGCGGGTATGTGCGCCGGCCGGATCTGACGTCGGATCGGTTCGTGGCGAACCCGTTCGGGCCGGCCGGGGACCGGATGTATCGCACCGGTGATCTGGTTCGGTGGAGTAGCGACGGTGAACTGGAGTACATCGGGCGCACTGATTTCCAGGTGAAGTTCCGGGGCCAGCGCATCGAGTTGGGTGAGATCGAGAGTGCGTTGCTGGCGCACGGCTCGGTCAGTCAGGCTGCGGTCGTGGTCTCGTCGTCGGGCGCCGGGGATCAACTCGCGGGGTATGTGGTTCCGGTTCCCGGGGCCACCGTAGATCGTGGTGAGTTGATCGAGTTCGTGTCCGGGTTGTTGCCGTCGTACATGGTCCCGGGCGCTGTGGTGGTTCTCGATGAGTTCCCGCTCAATACGTCGGGCAAGCTGGATCGGAAGGCGTTGCCGGCGCCGGAGTTCGAAGCCCGCGAATTCCGGGCGCCACGGACCCCGGTGGAAGAGATTGTGGCGTCGACGTTCGCCGGCGTGCTGGGTGTCGAGCGGGTCGGGCTCGACGACGATTTCTTTGCAATGGGTGGCAACTCGCTGAACGCCACGCAAGTGGTCGCACGGCTGGGCTCGGCGCTCGACACTCGGGTGCCGGTGCGAGCCCTGTTCGACGCACCGACCGTCGAGGCGTTGGCCGCACACGTCGGGCAACATGCCGGCTCGGGGGGAACGGTGCCTCTCGTTGCTGGGCCGCGTCCGGACCGGGTTCCGTTGTCGCTGGCGCAGCAGCGGATGTGGTTCCTCAACCGGTTCGATCCCGACTCCGTGGCATACAACCTGCCGATCGCGTTGAGACTCAGCGGACGACTGGATCTCGCTGCACTGCAGGCAGCCATCCGCGATGTGCTCGAACGACACGAAATGCTGCGCACCTCCTACCCGCAGTCGGACGACGGTGCCGTTCAGATCGTGTTGCCGGTCTCATCGGTAGCGCCCGATCTGGAGCCCGTCCGGACGGACTGGGATCAGTTGCCCGGCCTCGTTCGTGAGTTGGCGAATACGAGTTTCGACGTCACCGCCGAGGTTCCGATCCGAATTCGCCTGTACGCGGTGGGGGACGACGAGATCATCGTCGCCTTCGTCGTCCATCACATCTCTGCCGACGGTTCTTCGATGGGACCACTGACCCGTGACCTGGTTGCGGCCTATGTGGCGCGTTCCGGCGGATACGAGCCCGGCTGGGAACCGCTTCCGGTGCAATACGCCGACTACTCGTTGTGGCAGCGTGAGGTACTCGGTGACGAGTCGGACCCGGAGTCGTTGGCGGCCAAGCAGATCGCGTTCTGGAAACAGTCCTTGGACGGCCTTCCCGATCAGCTGGACCTTCCGACCGACCGGCCACGGCCGGCGGAACAGTCCTTTGCCGGCGACAGGGTCGAGTTCGACATCGACGCTGATTTGCATCGTAAGCTGGTTGAGCTCGCGCGAGCGCGGAATTCGACGTTGTTCATGGCGGTGCATGCGGCTTTCGCTGTGTTGCTCGCGCGTTTGTCGGGCACCGAGGACATCACGGTCGGCACTCCGATTGCGGGTAGGGGACGTCGCGAGCTCGACGATCTGATCGGCATGTTCGTCAACACTTTGGTTCTGCGTTCCCACGTGGATGTGAGCGGTTCGTTCGATGCTCTGTTGGAGCAGACACGCGAGCGGGATCTCCAGGCGTTCGCGCATGCCGACGTTCCGTTCGAGCGTCTCGTCGAGGTACTCAACCCTGAACGGTCCACCGCGCGGCATCCGCTGTTCCAGGTGGGGTTGTCGTTCCAGAACTTGGCAGCGACGAGCCTGGAGCTGCCGGGTCTGACGGTGTCGGGGTTGGATGCGCAAGTGCAGACCTCGCAGTTCGACCTGCATTTGGTCGCCGCGGACCGTTACCACGAGGACGGGTCTCCGGCGGGGATCGGTAGCGTGTTGACGTTCGCGACGGATCTGTTCGACAGGTCGACGGTGGCGGGGATCGCGGAGCGGTTCGTGCGAGTGCTCGAGCAGATCGTCGCCGAGCCGGAGCTTCCGGTGGGAGACCTCGATATTCTCGGGGTCGAGGAGCGGAATCTGGTTTTGGAGGAGTGGAACCGCACGAGCCGCCCGTTCGGGGCGCCGGTGACGTTGGTGGACTTGTTCGACACTCAGGTCCGGCGTGATCCTGCGGCGACCGCGATTGTGTTCGAGGGCTTGTCGCTGTCGTATCAGGAGTTCGATGCTCGGGTGAACCGGCTTGCCCGTCATTTGATTTCGGTGGGGGTTGGGCCGGAATCGACTGTGGCGCTGGCGATGCGGCGGTCGGTCGAGCTGCTGGTGGGTATGTATGCGGTGGCCAAGACCGGTGGTGCGTATGTGCCGCTGGATCCGGATCAGCCGGAGGAGCGCACGCATTACATTGTGTCGGTGGCGGCTCCTGCGGTGGTCTTGACCACCGCGCGTGACGAGTTCGATGTTCCCGAGGGCGTGGGTTCGGGGATCGTCGTCGTTCGGCTCGATACCGCTAGCCTCGATGGGTACTCGGGTTTGCCGGTGAGGGACGTCGATCGGCTTGCGCCGTTGCGGCCGGAGAACACGGCGTATGTCATTTTCACGTCGGGTTCGACCGGTCGGCCCAAGGGTGTGGCGGTGTCCCATGCGGCGATTGTCAACCAAATGCTGTGGATGCGGGACGAATACGATCTCGGGCCCGATGATGCGCTGTTGCTGAAGACCGCTGCGACGTTCGACTTGTCGGTGTGGGAGTTCTGGTCGGCGCTTGTATCCGGTGGCCGTGTCGTTGTTGCGGCGCCGGACGGTCATCGTGATCCGGCGTATCTCAACGGTCTTGTCGCGTCGGAGGGTGTGACGACTCTGCATGTGGTGCCGTCGATGCTGACGGCGTTGATGACGGACTCGGATGGTGTTCTGCCGTCTTCTCTGCGCCGGGTGCTCGCTATCGGTGAGGCGTTGCCTGCGTCCACGGCTCAGCGGTTCCTTGCCGGCAATGATGCGCGGTTGGACAATCTTTACGGTCCGACCGAGGCTGCGGTGTCGGTGACCGATCACACTGTCGAGGTGTCCGATGTGGTGTCTGTGCCGATCGGGTCGCCGCAGTGGAATACCCGGTTGTATGTGCTCGATGCGCGTTTGCAGCCGGTGCCGGTGGGTGTTCCGGGTGAGTTGTATCTTGCGGGTGCGCAGCTTGCTCGTGGGTATTTCGCGCGGCCTGATCTGACGGCGGAGCGGTTTGTGGCGTCGCCGTGGGGTGATGGTGAGAGGTTGTACCGCACGGGTGATTTGGTGGCGTGGACGAGTGACGGTGAGCTCGAGTATTTGGGTCGTACGGATTTCCAGGTGAAGGTTCGTGGTTTCCGGATCGAGCTCGGTGAGATCGAGTCGGCGCTGCGGCGGATGGATGGCATTCGTGATGTGGCGGTGGTTGCTCGTGGCAGCGAGCGTGTGGGTACTCGTGTGGTTGCGTATCTGGTGTCTCGGCCGGGTGTCGATCTCGATACCGGGGAGGTTGCATTCGCGCTGGGTCGGAGTGTGCCGGCTTATATGGTGCCGTCGGCTTTTGTGGTGCTCGACGCATTGCCCCTCAACATCAACGGCAAGCTCGACCGTAAGGCGTTGCCGGATCCGGTGTTCGAGGCGACAGCGTTCCGGGCGCCCGGGTCCAGGATCGAACAGGTCATCGCGGACGTGTTCGCCGAAGTTCTGGATGTCGACAAGATCGGCGCGACCGACGATTTCTTCGCGCTCGGTGGGGACAGCATCGTCTCGATCCAATTGGTGTCACGGGCAAAGGCCCGAGGTGTGCACTTCACGCCGCGAGACGTGTTCGGCCGCCGTTCGGTTGCGGGACTCGCCGAAGTGGCCACGTGGGAAGAGAGCACCGGGCCCGCGTCGCTCGACGAGTTGCCGGGCGGTGGAATCGGCGAGGTTCCGCTCACGCCGGGTATGCGCGAAGTGCTGAGCCGGCCGGGTGGCTTCGACCACGCCGCACAGACCGTCGCCGTGGAGATCCCGTCGGATATCGACCGGAATGCACTCGAGCGCGCGATCGGCGTCGTGGTGGATCACCACGATGCACTGCGTTCGGCCCTCGAAGGTGGCGCCGACGGTGAACCGATGCTGCGCGTGCGCAGCGCAGGCACCGTCGATCCGGCGCAACTGCTCGCCAGGGTCGAGGTTTCGGCCGATACCGACGATGCCCGGATTGCCGAGATCGCACGACCACACCTCGACTCCGCTCTCACGGCCCTCGATCCGTACGCCGGGTCGATGCTGCGTCTCGTCTGGCTCGATTTCGGCCCGGGCGAGCGAAAGGGAATCCTGCTCCTTGTCGCACACCGTCTGGTGGTCGACGACGGTTCGTGGCGCATCATCCTTCACGACCTCGGTCTGGCATGGGAGCAGATCGCCGCGGGACAGGAACCGCGACTTCCCGCCGTCGGCACGTCACTGCGGCGGTGGGCGCACGGCGTTCTCGAGGTCGCACCCGAACACAGATCCGAGTTGTCCTGGTGGGAGCGCGCATTGGACGGACCGGATCCCGAAATGGGGATGAGACCGTTCGATCCGGCCGTCGATACGACGTCGACGGTGCAACGGCTGGAGGTGTCCGTTCCTGCCGCCGACACCGATGCGCTGCTGACCTCGGTGCCGGCGCTGTTCAATGGCGCGGTCACCGACGGCCTGATGACGGCCCTCGGTTTGGCATTGGTGCGCTGGCGCCGCGATCGTGGTGTGGAGTCGTCGTCCGCGCTGGTCCGGCTGGAGGCCGACGGACGTGCGGACACCGCGGTGGCCGGGGCCGACCTGCAACGAACGGTGGGTTGCTTCACCGCTGCGTATCCGGTGCGAGTCGAACTTGCCGGTGTGGATATCGACGAGGCATTCGCGGGTGGGCCGGCCATGGGTGCGGCGATGAAGGCGGTCAAGGAGCAGTTGCGGGCCGTTCCTGCCGGCGGGACCGGCTTCGGCGTGTTGCGGCATCTCGATCCAGAGGCACGGGATCGCCTGGCATCGGTTGAGCGGTCGCCGCAGGTGCGTTTCAGCTACCTGGACCGGCGGTCGCGCCCGGACGCAGGGCAGGGCGCGACCGAGTCCGTCTGGACACCGACAGGTGCCCTCGGCGAACTGGAAGTGCATCTGTCCACCGCGATTCCGGCCGACGTCAGCGTCGATATCGAGGCTGTGTTCTCGGACGGCTCCGATGGCACGCGCCTCGATACGACGATCGCGTTCCCAGCCGGGTTGTTCGACCGTGACGATATCGACGAACTGTCGCAGCATTGGCTGCAAGCGCTCGATGCGCTTGCACGGCACGGGTCTTCGCCCGGTGCCGGTGGGCTGACACCGTCGGATCTCCCTCTCGTCGACCTCGACCAGAGCGACATCGAGATCTGGGAGCAGCGATACCCGTCGCTCACTGACGTGTGGTCGCTGTCGCCGTTGCAATCAGGTTTGCTCTTCCACGCTTCGATGACGGCCGACGAACGCACCGATGTCTATACGATGCAGGCGGTCCTCGATCTCGGCGGCGACGTCGACCCCGATCGTCTGCGACGCGCGGGACAAGCTCTGCTCGACAGACACAGGAATCTGCGGGCCGTGTTCGTCACCGACGAGGCAGGCCGATCGTTGCAACTCGTTCTCGACGAGGTCGAGTTGCCTTGGCAGGTCATCGAAGCGAGCGATCTCTCCGGCCGTGCCGGTGAGAGCGGGGTGCCGGCGCTGCTGGCCGAGGAACAGGCTCGGCGTTTCGACATGGAGCGTGCGCCTCTCATTCGGTTCCTCCTCGTGAAGTCGCACGAGGACCGTTATCACCTGGCCGTCACCGCCCACCACATCCTTTTGGACGGCTGGTCGATGCCGTTGCTCATGCAGGACCTCATGGCTCTGTACGTGCTGCGCGGCGACCGTGCGGCCCTGCCACCCACGCGTTCCTACGCGGACTTCCTCGCGTGGCTCGAGGAGCAGGACCATGCCGCGTCGCTGGAGAGGTGGGCCGAGGCGATGGGTGGCATCTCGGAACCGACGATTGTCGCTCCGGTCCAGCGGGACGCGGACAACGACACGATGTCGAAGATGTCGGTCCTCGTCGACACCGACCGAACAGCGCGGCTGACCGCGCTCGCCACCGAAAGCGGCGTCACGGTCAACACACTCGTCCAGGCTGCGTGGGGCGTTCTACTGGGCAGGATCACAGGGCGCGCCGACGTCGTGTTCGGTGCGACCGTCTCGGGTCGCCCCGCAGACCTGCCGGGCGTGGAGACGATGGTGGGCCTGTTCATCAACACACTGCCCGTGCGGGTCCGGATCCACCCGGACGAACCCGTAGTGCAGATGCTGCGCCGCGTGCAATCGGAACAAGCCGACCTGCTGGATCACCACTACGTCGGGCTGTCGGAGATCGAACAGCGGATCGGGACTCCGATCGGGTTCGATTCGTTGCTGGTGTTCGAGTCGTATCCGATCGACAGGGAGGCGTTGACCGACGCGGCCGGATCCCTCGACGGTATGACGATCACCGACGTGGTCCTCGACGATGCCACGCACTACCCGATCACCCTGATGGCCGTTGCGGATCGACAACTCGAGCTGACGTTCAAGTACCTGGAGAGGTTCTTCGACGAGGCAGGGATCGGACGGATCTCGGAACAACTCGTGCGTGTGCTGGATTCGTTCGTGTCCGAGCCGGAAGGAGTTGTCGGCGACATCGACCTGGTCGATGCGGACGACCGCGCACGTCTTGTCGCCGAGTCCGGACCGTCCGCAGGCGCCGTCGACACCGGAGCGCGGACACTCGCCACGGTCCTGGCGGAGGTGGTCGAAGAGGATCCGTCTGCTCCCGCTCTGGCGGTGCCGGCAGATCCGTCGGTCGGAGGCGAGGGCACCGAGATCCCGTATCGGGAGCTCGACGCGCGCTCGTCGCGTCTCGCCAGGTTCCTCATCGCCCGCGGAGTCGGCACCGGCGACGTGGTCGCGGTCGCGATGCCTCGATCGGTGCAGTCGGTGGTCGCTGCATGGGCGGTCGTCAAGACCGGCGCTGCCCTCGCCATGATCGACCCCGGCGGAGAGATGTCGCGCCAGTCGGAGGGAACCGTGGTGACCCTCACTGTTACCGGCGTTTCCTCGCCCGATGGTGAACGGATCGTCGTCGACGATCCGGATGTGCGCGACGAACTGGCCGCTCTGCCGTCGGATCCCGTGACGTACAGCGACAGAATACGGCCGGTCGGTGCGAACGACCCCGCAGTCGTCACAGCATCGAAGACGTTCACCAACGAGGAACTGATCGACCGTATCGGGTCGCTGCGTGAGAAGTACGGGCTGACGTACGAGTCCAGAAGCGCCGTTGTGGGCAGTGTCGACATCGAGGTCGTGGCACTCGAACCCCTGGTCGTGACCGCGACAGGTGCTGTGGTCGTAGTCGTACCCGCGGACGCCACATCGGGTCCTGGCCTCGACGGGGTGCTGTACGGCCAGTGGGTGACGCACGTCCATCTGCCGGGCGCGTCGCTGGGCACGTTGGAACCGGGGACACTCGAGGATCTCGCAGCCGTCGTCGTGCTCGACGACGTATCCGGGGTACCACTGGAGGAGTGGGGTGCCGCGCACCGCGTGTACCAGCTTCCCGACCTGGGCTGATTCCGGTGGGGCCGATTCGTCCTCGGCCCCACCGGTCGCCCGGATCCGGCACTGCCGGAGGCACTGCGGGTAACGTCGGGGCTTGCTCCGGGGATGGACCGGGAAGATTACTTTCGACTAGCGTCGCCCGTTTCGGGGCGGCGAAGTGCTTGTTCGATTACGGGCGCGACCACTGAATTATCTGAAGCGAAGGGTGTGGGCTTTCCATGTCACGACACGACGGCAGTTCGAACGAGGCCACTCCGGTGAACGCATCTCGATCGGCACGTCCGGAGTCCCGCGACGCGGCAAGCGCCCGTACCGGTGCACATAGCCAGCGACCCGAACGGGCACCACGTGCCGAACGTGCTCCGCGACCGGCGCGAGGAAACCGCGCGCACGGTCGGCGCGGTGTGCTGTTGCCGCAGTTGCTGGTGTCGGCGGTGGAGTCGCGTGGTGACGCGGTGGCGGTGGTCGCAGCCGAGGGATCGTTGTCGTATCGCGAGCTGGACGAGGTGTCGTCGCGGTGGGCGCGGTGGCTGATCGGTCGGGGTGTCGGACCGGGCGACGCGGTGGTGGTTGCGGTGCCGCGTTCGCTGCTGTCGGTCGTGGTGTTGTGGGCGGTGGCGAAGTCGGGGGCGACTTTCGTGCCCGTGGATCCGGGTTATCCGGCTGAGCGCGTGCAGTTCATGGTGTCCGACTCCGGCGCGGTGCTGTGTCTGTCGGTGGGGTCGTCGGTGCCGACGGTGTCGTCGGTGGCGGGGTCGGTGCCTGTGGTTGCCGTCGACGATGTGTCGGTGGTCGCGCAGGTGGAGGCGTTGTCCTCGCGGCCGGTGTCGTATGCGGATCGGGTGCGCTCGCTGGAGGCGTCGGATGCGGCGTGGATGATCTACACGTCGGGTTCGACGGGACGGCCGAAGGGCGTGGTGGTATCGCATTCGGGTGTCGGTGGCGTGATTTCGGCTGAACGTGAGCATTTCGGGGTGGAGTCGTCGTCTCGGGTGTTGCATGTGTGTTCGCCGAGTTTCGATGTGTCGTTGCTCGAGCTGGGTGTGGCTTTCTCGGCGGGTGCGACGGTGGTGGTGGCGCCGGCAGGTGTCGGTGGTGGCGCCGAGCTGGCGGATGTGATTGTGACGCAAGCGGTGTCGCATGTGTTGATGACGCCGGGCGCTTTGGGGTCGATGGATCCGGCCGGTATGGATTCGTTGCGTGTGGTGGTGGTTGCGGGTGAGTCGTTCGCGCCGGAGTTGGTGCGGCGGTGGGCGGTCGAGGGCCGCCGGTTCTTCAATGCGTACGGACCTACGGAGACGACGATCCTGGCGAGCTCGGGGGAGTTGGTGCCGGGTGCGCCGGTGACGATCGGGTCGGCGATCGCGGGGGTGGGCTGTTTCGTGCTCGATGAGCGTCTGCGGCCGGTTCCCGAGGGCGTGGTGGGGGAGTTGTACGTGGCGGGGGCCCAGGTGGCGCGGGGCTACCACGGTCGGGTCGGGCTGACCGCGGCGCGGTTCGTCGCGGATCCGTTCGGTGCGGGTGGGCGGATGTACCGGACCGGAGATCTGGTACGCCGTGGTGCCGACGGCGTGTTGGAGTATGTGGGGCGCAGCGATTTCCAGGTGAAGATTCGGGGATTCCGGGTCGAGCTGGGGGAGATCGACGCGGTGCTGTCGTCGTTGCCCGGTGTGGGGTTTGCGGTGACGGTGGGGACATCGTTGCCATCGGGTGAGTCGGCGTTGGTGTCGTATGTGGTGCCGGAGCCGGCGACGGTGCTCGAGGGGGATCGGGTGCGTGCGGCTGCGGCCGAGATGTTGCCGGGGTTCATGGTGCCCACGTTGGTAGTGGTGCTCGATTCGGTGCCGTTGACGGCCGTGGGGAAGGTGGATCGAGCAGCGTTGCCGGAGCCGGTGTTCGAAGTGCGGGAGTATCGCGCGCCTCGGACGCCGGTGGAGGAGTTGGTGGCGTCGGAGGTGGCGCAGGTGCTGGGTCTCGAGCGGGTCGGGCTGGATGACTCGTTTGTGGATCTGGGCGGTAATTCCTTGGCGGCGACGCGCTTGGTGGCGAGGCTCTCGGCGCGGGTGGGGCATCGGGTCGCGGTGCCGGTGGTGTTCGAGACGTCGTCCGTGGAGGAGCTGGCGGCGCGGGTGTCGGAGGCCGGTGGCGGGCCGGGTGTGGTGCTGTCGGCGCGGGAGCGTCCGGCGCAGATTCCGTTGTCGTTGGCGCAGCAGCGGATGTGGTTCCTCAACCGGCTGGATCCAGAATCTGCGGTGAACAACATTCCGGTGGCGATCAGGTTGTCGGGATCGTTGGATGTGGATGCGTTGCAGGCGGCGGTGTCGGATGTGGTCGCACGGCACGAGTCGTTGCGGACGGTGTATCCGGAGGTCGATGGGGTCGGCTTCCAGGAGATCCTGTCCCCATTGGAGGCCGTGGTCGAGGTTCGTCCGGAAACTGTTGCGGCCGACGAGGTCCCGGCACGTGTCGCGGAGGTTGTGACTACCGGTTTCGATGTGACGCAGCAGGTTCCGATCCGGGTGCGGTTGTTGCGGGTCGCGCCGGACGAGCACATTCTGGTTGTGGTGGTTCATCATATTTCCGGCGACGGGTTCTCGATGGGGCCGTTGACCCGGGATGTGGTCACGGCGTATGCGGCGCGGGCTGCGGGCGCGGTCCCGGGGTGGTCGGTTTTGGAAGTCCAGTATGCGGATTACACGTTGTGGCAGCGTGAGGTTCTCGGTGACGAGTCGGATCCGGAGTCGCTGCTTGCGCGGCAAACCGAGTTCTGGCGCAGTGCTTTGGCGGATCTGCCGGAGGAGTCGACGTTGCCGGGGGATCGGCCTCGTCCGGTGGTGTCGAGTTACCGGGGCGCCTCGCATGGGTTCGTGATCGATGGTCGTGTTCGTGCGAGCATCACCGATCTTGCCCGACGCAGTGGCGCAACCGAATTCATGGTCGTCCATGCTGCTCTGGCGGTGTTGCTGTCACGGTTGGGTGCGAGTTCCGATGTTGCGATCGGCACCCCGATTGCGGGTCGTGGTGAGGCTGCGCTCGATGATCTGGTGGGTATGTTCGTCAATACGTTGGTGTTGCGGACGTCGGTTGATGGTGGGGTGTCGTTCGGGGAGTTCCTCGATGAGGTCCGCCGGGTGGATCTCGATGCGTTCGCGCATGCGGATGTGCCGTTCGAGCGGTTGGTGGAGGTGCTCGATCCTGCGCGTTCGCAGGCGCGTCATCCGCTGTTCCAGGTGATGCTGACTTTCCAGAATTTGGCGGATGCGGAGCTCGAGCTGCCCGGTCTGAGTGTCTCGGGTGTGGACTTCGATGCGCAGATCGCCAAGTTCGATCTGCAGTTGACGTTGTCGGAGGGGTTTGCGGAGGACGGTTCGCCGGCCGGTTTCCGTGCGGAGTTCACCTATGCCACCGAGCTGTTCGATGCTTCGACGGTGGAGACGTTCGCGGATCGGTTCGTGCGGATCCTCGAGGCGGTGGTGGCCGATCCGGCGCTGCGGGTCGGCGATATCGATTTGCTGGGCGCCGATGAGCGTATTGCGGTGCTCGAGCGGTGGAACGATACGTCGCATCCGGTGCCGGAGTCGACGTTGCTGGACCGGTTCGATGCGCAGGTCCTTTCGAATCCCGACGCGATTGCGGTGGTGTTCGAAGACGAGTCGTTGACGTATGCGCAGTTCGATGCGCGGGTCAATCGGCTTGCGCGGTATCTGATCTCGCGGGGTGTGGGTCCGGAGACGACGGTGGGGCTGGCGGTGCGCCGGTCGTTGGATCTGCTGGTGGGGATGTATGCGATCGTGCGGGCGGGCGGCGCCTATGTGCCGATCGATCCGGATCAGCCTGCCGAGCGGAATGGTTTCATTGTGGAGTCGGTGTCGCCGGTGTTGGTGGTGTCGACGTCGCGGGACGGGTTCGAGCTTCCCGGTTCCGAGTTCGGGTCCGGGTCGGTTCCGGTGGTGTCGATCGACACTCTGGATCTTTCGGGCGTTGCGGCCGGTCCGGTGTCGGATGCGGAGCGGATTGCGCCGGTGCGGCCGTCGAATACGGCGTATGTGATTTTCACGTCGGGGTCGACGGGCCGGCCGAAGGGTGTGGCGGTGTCGCATGGTTCGGTGGTCAATCAGGTGTCGTGGTTGGTAGCCGAGTACGGGCTGTCGCCGGAAGATGTGGTGTTGCAGAAGACGCCGTTTACGTTCGATGTGTCGGTGTGGGAGTTGTTCGGCGGGTTGGCAGCGGGTGCGCGTGTGGTGATCGCGAGCACCGACGGACATCGGGATCCGGCGTATCTTGCTCGCGTGATCCATCGGGAGCGGATCACTGCGACGTCGTTCGTGCCGTCGATGCTTGCGGTGTTCGCTGCTGTCGCCACGCGCGAGGAGTGCGCGTCGTTGCGTGTGGTTCTTGTTGCGGGTGAAGCGTTCCCTGCGGCTTTGGCCGATCAATGCGCTGCCCTCGGGCTACCTCAGCTCCATAACCTCTACGGCCCGACCGAAGCGACAGTGCATGTCACGGCGTCGCCGGTCGACGGAGTCGGCACCGGTGCCGTCCCGATCGGGACACCTGTATGGAACACCGGGACCTACGTGCTGGACCAGCGACTCGTACCGGTACCGGTCGGAGTCGTGGGAGAGCTGTACCTCTCGGGTGCGCAGATCGCGAGGGGATACTTCGGGCGTACAGGAATGACGGCGGAGCGGTTCGTGGCGTCGCCGTTCGCTGCGGGTGAGCGCCTCTACCGCACCGGTGATCTTGTCCGGTGGAACAGTGACGGCGAACTGGAGTACATCGGTCGTACCGACTTCCAGGTGAAGTTGCGGGGTCTGCGGATCGAGCTCGGTGAGATCGAGGCGGCGCTGGCAGCGCACGAATCGATCACCCAGGCTGCGGTCGTGGTGTCGACCGCCGGTCTCGGGGACCAGCTCGTGGGATATGTGGTGCCCGTCGCGGGGGCCACGGTGGATCGTGACGAGTTGGCCGAGTTCGTCTCGGGGCTGTTGCCGGCGTACATGGTGCCGTCGGTGTTTGTGGTGCTCGACGAGTTCCCGTTGGGTTCGTCGGGCAAGCTGGACCGTAAGGCGTTGCCTTCCCCTGTCTTCGGAGATCGCGAATCCCGCGATCCCGCAACCGAATCCGAGATCGCGATCGCGAAGGTATGGGGCGAGGTCCTCGGAATCGATCGAGTCGGTGCGGAGGATTCGTTCTTCGCGCTCGGTGGCAACTCTCTGGTCGCTACCCGGGTGATCGCCCGAGTCAACGAGGCCCTCGGTTCTTCACTGGCGATCCGTGAATTGTTCGAGGAGCCCACCGTCGCCGGCCTCGCAGCGCGTATCGACGCGGGTCCCGTCGCATCCGGGAGGCCGGAACTCGTGGCGAGAACCCGCCCCGAACGGATTCCGCTGTCCCTTCCTCAGCAGCGAATATGGGTGCTGAACCAGCTCGACCCCACGTCCGGCTCCTACAACATCCCGCTCGGCATCCGGTTGCGTGGCGAACTCGATGTCGCGGGCCTGGGTGCGGCGGTGCGTGATGTCGTCGAACGTCACGAGGCACTGCGCACCGTGTACCCGCACGACGAACACGGCCCTCGGCAGCAGATCGTTCCGGCCACCACGGTGGAGGACCTGACGGTGGTGACCGCAGCCTCGGAGCAAGAGGCATTCGAGACCGTGGCGGAGGTCGCCGGGCGCGGATTCGACGTCACCACCGAGGTGCCTGTTCGAGGTCTTCTCGTAACGCTCGGTCCGGACGACCACGTGCTCGTGCTTGTCGTGCACCATATTTCGGCAGACGGTGCGTCGCTGCCTGCGCTGGCCCGCGACCTCATGGGCGCATACATCGCCAGGGCGGCAGGAACGGCCCCGGCCTTGCCTCCGCTCGAGGTGCAGTACGCCGACTTCGCGCTCTGGCAACAGGAGGTACTGGGCGACGCCGACGATCCCGACTCGCCCGCCGGGGTTCAACTGGCCTACTGGCGTGAGAGGCTCGCGGGCATACCGGATCTGCTCGACCTGCCCACCGATCGTCCGCGTCCCGCCCAGGCGAGCGGCCGGGGTGCAACCACGACGATCGAGGTGTCGGCGCAGACCCATGCCCGTCTCGACTCACTCGCCGGGTCGCGCCGGGCATCCCTGTTCATGGTGGTGCACGCCGCTCTCGCCGTCCTCCTCTCCCGGCTGAGCAACTCCCGCGATGTGGTCGTCGGTACCGCGGTGGCGGGCCGTGGCGCCCGAGCACTGGACGACGTGGTCGGCATGTTCGTCAACACGCTCGCGCTGCGCACGGACGTCGATCCGGCCACGGCCTTCGAGTCGCTGCTCGACGCAGTGCGATCCGGTGACCTCGAAGCGTTCACGCACGCGGACATTCCGTTCGAGCGTGTCGTCGACGAATTAGGGATCGCTCGGTCGTCCGCTCGTCATCCCGCGTTCCAGACCGTCCTGTCGTTCCAGAACCTCGAGCAGGCACGGATGGAACTGCCCGGTCTGACGGTCGACACGATCGGCACAGGGGAACTCGCGGCCAAGTTCGACCTGCAGGTCACCGTCGAACCTCACGACACCCCGGAGGGAACGCCGGCAGGCATGTCGGTAGCACTGACCTACGCGACCGATCTGTTCGACGAGGGCACCGTGGATGCGTTCGCCCGTCGTTTCGTGGCTCTCTTGGACAAGGTGGCTGCGGATCCCGCGGCGATCGTCGGAGACATCGAACTCCGCACGGAGGACGAGATCACAGCGGTGACAGGCAGCGCTCCGCGTCAGGACACCACGACGGTGCAGGACGCCGACGTCACCATCGCGCAGGAGTTGCGCGTCGCCGTCGAGTCCGATCCCGATGCGCCGGCAGTGGTGGTGGGCGACGTCGAGTCGACCTACGGCGAGGTCGAACAACGCTCGTCGCAGTGGGCTCGCTACCTGATCGCCCTCGGAGCCGGCCCGGGGGAGACGGTCTGCGTCGATCTGCCTGTAGGCATCGACTTGGTGATCGCTGCGTGGGCAGTGGTCAAGTCGGGTGCGGCACTGGCAGTCGGGTCGTCGGAGGCTGCCCGCTGGGTACTGACGACCACCGACCGCGACGTTCACGGCTCCGGCCGACGACTGGCTATGGACGCACCGGACCTGGTCTCGGAGGTGTCCGGCCTCTCGGCGCGGACGATTGCCTACACCGAGCGGACCGCCGTACCGAGTCTCGGGGATGCGGGGATCCGCTTCCCGGACACCGCGCTCTCCCAGGGAAGGGCGGTCGCGCTCCTCCGCAACGGTATCGTCGGCAAGGAGTTGACCTACGACGCAAGGATTCTCGTTGCCGGTCCGGACGCGAATCGGTGGGTGCTCCATGCCGTACTTGCTGCCGCCCTCGCGGGTGCCGTAGTGGTGATGGCGGACAACGCGTCCGATGTCGCCCATCTCGCGGAGGAAGAGTGGGTGACCCACGCGTTCGTGCCCCGCGATGCGGTGGATGCCCTGGCAACGTGCGCCGACCTCGAGACGGTGTTCGTGACCGACGGTGAAGACGTGAGCGCGCCGTCCGATGCGGCGTGGGTTCTCAGCCCGTCCAGAGATCCCTGGGCCACGGGTCGGTGAGGGACGCCATGGGAGCCGGGGCCGGCGGTCACTCGGGAGGACATGATTTGCACCCTGAACAGGAAGAACGCCAAATTTCCTTGTGTTGCGGGGGCTCTCGCGAGGTCGCCCCAACGGGTGCGACCCACCAGTGGCCGTAACATGACCTCCGGCCCACGATGCTCTATTTGGGCAGCTGACGACTGTCCGGTAACCAACGGGCGGCGACGGCCGAAACGGAGATATGAGGGAAGCGAGACCAGTGGTGAGTGAAGCCTCGCGCAAGGCCGGCATGCAGCAGGGGGACGGCGTCGCACGGGAAAACGTCGGCGAACCCGAGAGTGGACGGCCGCCAGTGTCCGAACGTGGACGGGAGCGTCGACGTCCCGCACGTCGGCGGGGTTCGCGCGCGATACTTCTGCCGCAGTTGCTTGGGACCGCGGTGGAACGTAACCCTTCTGCTCCCGCGGTGATGTTCGAGGATCGCTCATGGACGTACGCGGAAATCGACGCGGAGTCTTCGCGCCTCGCGCGAGCGTTGATCGACCGTGGACTCGGCCCCGAAGACATTGTCGCAGTCTCCCTGGCTCGGTCGTTCGAGTCCGTGCTGGCCATCTGGGCGGTGGCGAAGACCGGTGCGGCCTTCGTTCCGGTAGATCCGAACTACCCTCCCGATCGCGTCGCGTACATGCTCGCGGATTCGGGTGCGGCGATCGGGCTTACGCTCGCGGCGACGGTGTCGTCGCTGCCGGACACCGTGGAGTGGCTCGCGCTCGACGACCCGCAATCGAGGGCCGAAGTGGAAGCGCTGTCGCCCGCTCCGGTGTCCTTCGACGAGCGCGTGAGTGTCCTGCGACCCGAGAACCCGGCGTACGTCATCTACACCTCGGGGTCCACGGGCCGCCCGAAGGGCGTTCCGGTGACGCACAGCGGTCTGTCCGACCTGGTACAAGAGATGGTGGACCGCTTCGGGGCCACTGCATCCTCCCGCACCCTTCACGTCGCCTCGCCCAGCTTCGACGCGTCGGTGCTCGAATGGCTGATGGCGATTTCCGTGAGTGCTGCCATGGTCGTCGCCCCGCCCGATGCGTTCGCCGGCGCCGAACTGACCGAGCTTCTTCGTCGTCACCGGGTGACCCACGCGCTGATTACGCCCGCGGTGTTGGCGTCGCTCGATTCCGAGGGACTCGACGGACTCGAAATGGTGGTGTCGGGCGGCGAGGCGTGCCCGCCGGATGTGGTGGAGCGGTGGGCACCGGGACGGCGGTTCCTCAACGCCTACGGGCCGACCGAAGCGACGATCATGACGCATTGCAGCGGTGCTCTCGAGCCGGGGAGGCCGGTGACCATCGGTACACCGGTGCGAAATCTGGGTGCGTACGTACTCGACAGCCGCCTGAATCCGGTCGCGCCCGGCGTTGCGGGTGAGCTGTATGTGTCGGGTCCCGCTCTTGCTCGTGGTTATCGGGGCAGACCGGGTCTGACAGCCGAACGTTTCGTTGCGGGTCCCGACGGAACGAGGCTCTACCGCACCGGTGATCTCGTCCGTGCGCCGCGTAGTGGCGACGACGAACTGATCTACCTGGGGCGCAACGATTTCCAAATCAAAATCCGCGGCCTTCGGGTCGAACTCGGTGAAATCGATGCCGCGCTTGCGACCTCCGATGGAGTCGATTTCGCGATCACTGTGGGCCGCGAGACGCCGGCGGGTGAGATGCGACTGGTGTCGTATGTGCATTCCGCGGGAGGTGTCGAGATCGATGCCGGAGAGATATCCGCAACGGTGTCGGAAATGCTTCCGGCGCACATGGTTCCGTCGGCGATCGTCGTGTTGGATGATGTGCCGTTGACGCCGTCGGGCAAAATCGATCGTGCGGCGTTGCCTGAGCCGGAGTCGGTTTCGGTGCAGTTTCGTCCACCCGCAACTGCGCTCGAGGTTGCCGTGGCGGAAGAGTTCGGCGCACTCCTCGGTGTCGAGTGCATCGGGCTCGATGACGACTTGTTCGCACTGGGTGGCAATTCACTCGTGGCGACCCGACTCGCCGCGCGCCTCGGTGAACGCCTCGGCACCCGCGTACCCGCGCGCCTGCTGTTCGAGCACTCCACGGTGGGAGAACTCGCGGCCCTGATCGAACCCCTCGCGGTAGGGAACGAGACCCCTCTCGTCGCGCAAACCCGTCCCGAGCTGGTGCCGTTGTCGCTGGCGCAGCAACGGATGTGGTTCCTCAACCGGTTGAATCCGGGGTCGGCGGCGAACAACATCCCGGTGGCGATCAGATTGTCGGGCTCGCTGGATGTCGACGCTTTGCAGGCGGCGGTGTCGGATGTGGTCGCGCGGCACGAGTCGTTGCGGACGGTGTATCCGGAGGTCGACGGGGTCGGTTTCCAGAAGGTGCTCGGTGCCGGCGATGCGGTCGTGGAGGTACGGGTCGAGGACGTGAGTGCCGACGATGCACCGGGGCGGGTCGTTGAGGCTGTGACTACCGGTTTCGATGTGACGCTCCAGGTTCCGGTGCGGGTGCGGTTGTTGCGGGTCGCGCCGCAGGAGCATCTGCTGGTGGTAGTGATTCATCATATTTCCGGTGACGGGTTCTCGATGGGGCCGTTGACCCGGGATGTGGTCACTGCGTATGCGGCGCGGGCCGCGGGCGCGGCCCCAGGGTGGTCGGCGCTCGAGGTGCAGTACGCGGATTACTCGTTGTGGCAGCGTGAGGTACTCGGCGACGAGTCGGACCCGGAGTCGTTGGCAGCCAAGCAGATCGCGTTCTGGAAACAGTCCTTGGACGGCCTTCCCGATCAGCTGGACCTTCCGACCGACCGGCCACGGCCGGCGGAACAGTCCTTTGCCGGCGACGACGTCGAGTTCGACATCGACGCAGATCTGCATCGTAAGCTGGTCGAGCTCGCACGAGCGCGGAACTCGACGTTGTTCATGGCGGTGCATGCGGCTTTCGCTGTGTTGCTCGCGCGTTTGTCGGGCACCGAGGACATCACGGTCGGCACGCCGATTGCGGGTAGGGGACGTCGCGAGCTCGACGATCTGATCGGCATGTTCGTCAACACTTTGGTTCTGCGTTCCCACGTGGATGTGAGCGGTTCGTTCGATGCTCTGTTGGAGCAGACACGCGAGCGGGATCTTCAGGCGTTCGCGCATGCCGATGTTCCGTTCGAGCGTCTCGTCGAGGTTCTCAACCCTGAACGGTCCACCGCGCGGCATCCGCTGTTCCAGGTGGGGTTGTCGTTCCAGAACTTGGCAGCGACGAGCCTGGAGCTGCCGGGTCTGACGGTGTCGGGGTTGGATGCGCAAGTGCAGACCTCGCAGTTCGACCTGCATCTGGTCGCCGCGGATCGTTACCACGAGGATGGGTCTCCGGCGGGGATCGGTAGCGTGTTGACGTTCGCGACGGATCTGTTCGACAGGTCGACGGTTGTGGGGATCGCGGAGCGGTTCGTGCGAGTGCTCGAGCAGATCGTCGCCGAGCCGGGGCTTCCGGTGGGAGATCTCGATATTCTCGGGGTCGAGGAGCGGAACCTGGTGCTGGAGGAGCACAACCGCACGAGCTGCCCGCTCGGGGCGCCGGTGACGTTGGTGGACTTGTTCGATACTCAGGTCCGGCGTGATCCTGCGGCGACGGCGATTGTTTTCGAGGGCGTGTCGCTGTCCTATCAGGAGTTCGATGCTCGGGTGAACCGGCTTGCCCGTCATTTGATTTCGGTGGGGGTTGGGCCGGAATCGACTGTGGCGTTGGCGATGCGGCGGTCGGTGGAGCTGCTGGTGGGTATGTATGCGGTGGCCAAGGCCGGTGGTGCGTACGTGCCGCTGGATCCGGATCAGCCGGCGGAGCGCACGCATTACATTGTGTCGGTGGCGGCTCCTGCGGTGGTGTTGACCACCGCGCGTGACGAGTTCGATGTTCCCGAGGATATGAAGTCCGGGATCGTCGTTCGACTCGATACCGCACACCTCGACGAGTACTCCGCCTCGCCGGTCACGGACCTCGATCGGCTCGCACCGTTGCGGGCGGAGAATACGGCGTATGTGATTTTCACGTCGGGTTCGACGGGGCGGCCGAAGGGTGTGGCGGTGTCCCATGCGGCGATTGTCAACCAAATGCTGTGGATGCGGGACGAATACGATCTCGGGCCCGATGATGCGCTGTTGCTCAAGACTGCTGCGACGTTCGACTTGTCGGTGTGGGAGTTCTGGTCGGCGCTTGTATCCGGTGGTCGTGTCGTTGTTGCGGGGCCGGACGGTCATCGTGATCCGGCGTATCTCAACGATCTTGTCGCGTCGGAGGGTGTGACGACTTTGCATGTGGTGCCGTCGATGCTGTCTGCGTTGATGACGGACAGGGACGGTGTTCTGCCGTCTTCTTTGCGCCGGGTGCTCGCTATCGGTGAGGCGTTGCCTGCGTCCACGGCTCAGCGGTTCCTTGCCGGCAATGAGGCCCGGTTGGACAATCTTTACGGTCCGACCGAGGCTGCGGTGTCGGTGACCGATCACACTGTCGATGTGTCCGATGTGGTGTCTGTGCCGATCGGGTCGCCGCAGTGGAATACCCGGTTGTATGTGCTCGATGCGCGCTTGCAGCCGGTGCCGGTGGGTGTTCCGGGTGAGTTGTATCTTGCGGGTGCGCAGCTTGCTCGTGGGTATTTCGCGCGGCCTGATCTGACGGCGGAGCGGTTTGTGGCGTCGCCGTGGGGTGATGGTGAGAGGTTGTACCGTACGGGTGATCTGGTGGCGTGGACGAGTGACGGTGAGCTCGAGTATTTGGGTCGTACGGATTTCCAGGTGAAGGTTCGTGGTTTCCGGATCGAGCTCGGTGAGATCGAGTCGGCGCTGCGGCGGATGGATGGCATTCGTGATGTGGCTGTGGTTGCTCGTGGCAGTGAGCGTGTGGGTACTCGTGTGGTTGCGTATCTGGTGCCTGGGCCTGATGTGGTCCTCGATACCGGGGAGGTTGCATTCGAACTCGGCCGAAGTGTGCCGGCTTATATGGTGCCGTCGGCTTTTGTGGTGCTCGAGGGGTTGCCTCTCAACGCTAATGGCAAGCTGGATCGTAGGGCGTTGCCGGATCCGGTGTTCGAGGTCACGGAGTTCCGGGCTCCGGCTACCTCTGCCGAGCAGGTCGTGGCGTCGGTGTTTTCCGAGGTGCTCGGTGTCGAGCGGGTCGGGCTCGATGATGATTTCTTCGCTTTGGGTGGTAACTCGCTGATTGCGACCCAGGTGGTCGCGCGCCTGGGTGCGGCACTCGATACTCGGGTGCCGGTGCGGGTGCTGTTCGAGGCGTCCACCGTCGGGGAACTGGCGGTGCGGGTGGAGCAGGTGTCCGGTGGGGGTGCCGGGGTTCCGTTGGTTGCGGGGGTGCGTCCGGCACAGATTCCCCTGTCGTTGGCGCAGCAGCGGATGTGGTTCCTCAACCGGCTGGATCCAGAATCTGCAGTCAACAATATTCCGGTGGCGATCAGGTTGTCGGGCTCGTTGGATGTCGATGCGTTGCAGGCGGCGGTGTCGGATGTGGTCGCGCGACACGAGTCGTTGCGGACGGTGTATCCGGAGATCGACGGGGTCGGATTCCAAGAGGTCCTGCCCGCATCGGACTCGATCGTCGAGGTACGTCCGGAAACTGTCGCGGCCGACGAGGTCCCGGCACGTGTCACGGAGGTTGTGGCTGCCGGTTTCGATGTGACGCAGCAGGTTCCGATCAGGGTGCGGCTGCTGCGAATCACGCCGGAAGAGCATGTGCTGGTGGTCGTGGTCCATCACATCTCCGGCGACGGGTTCTCTATGGCGCCCCTGACCCGGGATGTGGTCGCCGCGTACGTGACACGGGTGGAGGGCAAGGAACCCGCTTGGGCCGAACTCGAGGTGCAGTACGCGGATTACACGTTGTGGCAGCGTGAGGTCCTCGGCGACGAGTCCGATCCGGAGTCGTTGCTCGCGCGGGAAACCGAGTTCTGGCGCACTGCTTTGGCGGACCTGCCGGAGGAGTCGACGTTGCCGTCCGACCGGCCCCGCCCGGCGGTGTCGAGTTACCGGGGTGCCTCGCACGGATTCACGATCGATCGGCGCGTCCGTTCCGATCTAACTGATCTCGCACGCCGCAGTGGTGCAACGGAATTCATGGTCGTGCATGCAGCTCTAGCGGTGCTGCTGTCACGGTTGAGCGCCCAGTCCGATATTGCGATCGGGACGCCCGTCGCGGGTCGTGGTGAGGCTGCGCTCGATGATCTCGTGGGTATGTTCGTCAACACGCTCGTATTGCGGACGTCGGTTGATGGTGGGGTGTCGTTCGGGGACTTCCTCGATGAGGTCCGCCGGGTGGATCTCGATGCGTTCGCGCATGCGGATGTGCCGTTCGAGCGGTTGGTGGAGGT
>NZ_JABAGQ010000018.1 GCF_012844225.1 Rhodococcus sp. 105337 | reverse complement strand
CCGGTGGGGGACGGCGACCGAACGACGTGTTCTGCCCCGTCCACTGTTCCGAACGGCCACTGTGAAGTGATATCCCGACACATCCCCGGCGAACTCTTTCGCCGGGGATGTGTGCGTTGGGTTGTGCCCCAGGACAAGATGCGGGCGGGGGACGGCGAGGGGCCCGTTATCTTTGCCGGGCTGAATACCGCACGATCGGGCCGGGCGCTCGCTACAGTCCGAATTCATGACGATCGCCACGCGTACGGTCGAGTATCCGGCGGACGGCCTGACGATGGTCGGACACCTGGCTCTGCCGAGCGGTGCCGACCTCCGGCCTGTGGTCCTGATCGGACCGGAAGGGCCCGGGCTGAACGACTTCCAGCGGCGGCGGGCCGACGCCCTCGCCGAACTCGGCTACGTCGCTTTCGCTTTCGATCACAACGGTGGGCGCTGGTTCTCCGACCCGGCGGAGATGCTCGCGTACCTGACACCCTTGCTCGCGGACCCCGGCCGGATGCTGGCCATGGGCCGGGCGGCGCTGGATGTGGTGCGCGCGGAGCCACGGACCGATCCGGAGCGGATCGCGGCGGTCGGCTACGGCACCGGCGGTGCGATCGCGCTGGAACTGGGGCGTGACGGCGCGGACCTGCGCGCGATCGGAACGATCAACGCGCTGACCACCGGAAGGCTCGGCGGGGCCACGCGCATTCGGTGCCCGGTGTGGGCCGGGGTGGGATCGGAGGATCCGATCATGCCGCCGGCGCAGCGGGATGCGTTCGCGGCCGAGATGCAGGACGCGCGCGTCGACTGGCGCCTGGTGGTCTACGGCGGTGCGTTGCATGCCTTCCACCACCCGACGGACGGGCAGGTCGTACTTCCCGGCGTCGGTTACCATGCGCGCCACGCGGACCGGGCGTGGCGCGACATCGTGGCCCTGCTCGACGAGTGCGTGCCCGTCGCGCGAGAGTGACGCCTTCTACGACGCGTCGGGAACGTTGATCGTTCCGTCGAGCACGGCCTGATCGATGGAAGCCTGCAACTGCGGGCACCCTTCGCGGGGGCTGATCGACGCACCGGGGACTACGCCGGAGTCGCGGAAGGTGGGGCACACCGCGTCGGGATTCTCCTGCCACTGCACGCTGGTGTGTTTGTAGCTGTTCTTACGCACCAGCACACACGTGCCGCACCGGCGACATCTCACCTCGTGCTGACCGGAATCGAGATAGTTGATCTTGTCGATTGCGGTCTGGGTGGCGATGGCCTCGACCCGATCGGGCCGATCGGCGAAATCCGGTGACTTCGCCCATCTTCTCTGCCGGGTCGAGGAACTCATCGTCAGACCTCGGCTTCCTGCTTGCCGGACTTCTCTTCTGCCGACTTGCGCGCCAGATTCTCGGCGACCTCTTTTTCCCAGGACTCGTTGGCCTTGGCGGTGTCGACCTCGAATTCGAAACGGCCCGTCATCTTTTCGGTGACATCGGCGACGTCGACATAGAACTGCTCATACCAGCGACGGAGCTGGTAAACGGGGCCGTCCTCGTCGCACAGCAAGGGGTTCTCGATCTTGGTCTTGTTCTTCCAGATCTCCACGTCCTGGAGGAAACCTTCGCCGATCCCCTCGGTGAACTTTGCCGCCAGTTTGTCCGACTGCTCGTCGGACATCCCGGTCGGCTTCTTCACGATGATGCCGTACTGCAGCATGAACGAGTCGTGCGTTACGGGGTAGTGGCAGTTGATCAGTACCGACTCGACGTTGTATCCGCCGTAGCTGTTGGTCATCGGGTTGATCATGTAGGAGGGCCCGTAGTACGCCGCGTACGATTCGAGGGTCGATTCGAGCCCGTATTGCGTCGACATCCCCTTGTCGGGCCGGCCGCGCGTGTTGAGGTACTGCTCCGCGATATGGCCTTCGAACACGTTCTTGAAGAAGGTCGGGAACGCGAAGTGGATGTAGTAGAAGTGCGCCATATCCACGACGTTGTCGATGATCTCCCGGCAGTTGGCGCCCTCGATGAGGATCTGGTTCCAGGTCCAGTCCGTCCATTCGCCCGTGCCGTGGTGCTCGATGTCGGGAATCGTGACCTCGGTGGGCGGCGGATTACCCTCGGGGTCGTTCCACACGAACAACTGGCCGTGCTTGACCATCGTGGTCCAGGCGCGGGTGCGTGCCAGCGGGGGAACTCGGCGCGAATACGGGATCTCGGTGCACTTGCCGTTGCCACCCCAGCGCCAGTCGTGGAACGGGCACGCCACCGAGTCGCCCTTGATCTCGCCCTGGGTGAGGTCACCGCCCATGTGGCGGCAGTAGCCGTCGAGCACGTTCAGTTCGCCCTTGCTGTCGGCCCAGACCACCAGTTTGGTGCCGAAGGCTTCGACGGCGTGAGGACGCCCGTCGGCGAACGTCCTGCTGAGCCCGAGGCAATGCCAGCCCCGAGCGAACCGTGTCCGGGCTTCTCCGATGTCGATCTCGCGAATCTGCGCCATGTCAGCTCACTTCCTTCCGCAATCTCCTGTTAGAACACGTTATAGAATTCTGGTCTCGAGGGGAAGTGAACCGGGACTTTGGTCCTGAGTGTTTGGGGGTGTATGCGCTGATCTCCCGATCCTCGACACGAATAGGAACATGTTCTAGTCTCGGTACAAGCGATCAATTCCTGAACAGACGGGAGCGTCCAGTGGGTGACCACGACAGTCACGAGGTACTGCAGCGGATCGACGCACTGCTGCCCACCCTGCGCGAACGCGCGCAGGAGGCCGAAGATCTGCGCCGCGTCCCGGATGATTCGGTCAAGGCACTTCAGGAAGCCGGCTTCTTCCGGTTGCTGCAACCGGCGCAGTGGGGCGGGTACGAAGCAGACCCGGTGACCTTCTACACCGCGGTACGCAACATCGCGAGTGCGTGCGGTTCCACCGGGTGGGTTTCCGGCATCATCGGCGTGCACAACTGGCACCTGGCGTTGTTCGGCCAGGAGGCGCAGGAAGAGGTATGGGGCGACGATCCCGACGTCCGGATCTCCTCGTCCTACGCCCCGATGGGCGCGGGCGAAGTGGTCGACGGCGGTTACAAGGTCAACGGTGCGTGGGCCTGGTCGTCCGGCTGCGACCATGCGAGCTGGGTGGTCGTCGGCGGTCCCGTGATCAAGGACGGGCGTCCCGTCGACTTCGGCAGCTTCCTGATCCCGCGATCCGAGTACGAGATCGACGACGTGTGGAACGTGGTGGGCCTGCGTGGCACGGGTTCGAACACCATCGTCGTCAAGGATGTCGTGGTGCCCCGCCATCGATTCCTGAGCTTCAGGGCGATGAACGAACTCGCCTCACCCGGTCTCGGGCAGAACACGGCCCCCGTCTACAAGATGCCTTGGGGCACAATTCATCCCACAACCATTTCGGCGCCGATCGTCGGCATGGCGTACGGAGCGTACGGCGCGCACGTCGAGCACCAGGGCAAGCGTGTGCGCGCCGCCTACGCGGGTGAGAAGGCGAAGGACGACCCGTTCGCGAAGATCCGTATCGCCGAGGCGTCGAGCGACATCGATGCCGCGTGGCGTCAGCTCTCGGGCAACGTCGCGGACGAATACGCGTGCCTCCTGCGCGGCGAAGACGTTCCGATGGAGATCCGCCTGCGGGCACGCCGCGACCAGGTCCGCGCGACCGGCCGGGCCATCGCCTCTATCGACCGGCTCTTCGAGAACTCCGGCGCCACCGCGCTCGCCAACGGGACGCCGATTCAGCGTTTCTGGCGCGACGCCCACGCCGGCCGGGTGCATGCCGCCAACGACGCCGAGCGCGCGTACGTGATGTTCGGCGCCGCCGAGTTCGGTCTCCCGCTCACCGACACGATGGTCTAGGAACGCCTGTGACTGCAACAGAAGAGCTCACCTACGAGTCCACCTCCCGTTTCGCGCAGGTGCGCGACGATCTGCGCCTGCACTATCACGAGGCGGGCGTCGGTCACGACACCACGATCGTGTTGCTGCACGGTGGTGGCCCGGGCGCGTCCTCGTGGTCGAACTTCGCCAAGAACATTCCGGTACTCGCGCGGCGATTCCACGTAATCGCCGTCGACCAGCCGGGTTACGGACGTTCGGACAAGCCCACCGAGCATCCGCAGTACTTCGTGCACAGCGCGTCGGCGCTGGCCGATCTGCTCGACACCCTCGGCATCACCGGTCGAGTGCACCTGCTGGGCAATTCGCTCGGCGGCGGCGCGGCGGTGCGGTTCGCACTCGACTATCCCGATCGCGCCGGGAGGCTCGTGCTGATGGGCCCCGGGGGCCTGAGCGTCAACCTGTTCGCGCCCGATCCCACCGAGGGCGTGAAGAACCTCGGCAAGTTCGGCTACCAGCCCACCCGCGAGAACCTCGAAGCCTTCCTGCGGATCATGGTGTTCGACCAGTCGTTGATCACACCCGAACTCGTCGAGGAGCGATTCGCTGCCGCGAGCACACCGGAATCGCTGGCCGCTGCGAAAGCCATGGGCAAGTCCTTCTCCAGCGGAGAGTTCGAGAAGGGCATGCTGTGGCGCGACGCCTACAGGCTGCGCCAGCGCGTCCTTCTCATCTGGGGCCGGGAAGACCGGGTCAACCCGCTCGACGGCGCGCTGGTCGCACTGAAGATGATTCCCCGCGCGCAACTGCACGTGTTCGGCGGCTGCGGCCACTGGGCGCAACTCGAGAAGTTCGACGAATTCAACAAGCTGACCGTGGACTTTCTGACGGACGGAGACAATTCATGAGTATCCGATCCCTGGCATACCTTCGCATCGGTGCGACCGATATGGGCGCGTGGCGCGAGTACGGACTCAAGGTCCTCGGCATGGTCGAGGGTAAGGGTTCGGTCACCGACGCGCTGTATCTGAGGATGGACGATTTCCCCGCGCGTCTGGTCATCGAGCCCCACGAGTCCGATCAACTCCTCGTATCCGGCTGGGAGACCGCGAATGCTGCCGAACTCCAGGAGGTTCGCGACAACCTCTCGGCTGCGGGCGTTCCGTTCAAGGAAGGTACCGCCGAACAACTCGCGGATCGCCGTGTGGTCGAACTGATCACCTTCCAGGATCCGTCGGACAACACCCTCGAGGTGTTCCACGGTGCGGCGCTCGAACACCGCCGAATCGTCAGCCCGTACGGTCACCGGTTCGTCACCGGAGAACAGGGCCTCGGTCACGTGGTGCTCTCCACCCGCGACGACGAGGAATCGCTGCGCTTCTACCGCGATGTGCTCGGATTCCGTCTCCGCGACTCCATGCGCCTGCCCCCGCAGATCGTGGGCCGGCCTGCGGACGGCGATCCGGCGTGGCTCCGGTTCTTCGGGTGCAACCCGCGCCACCACAGCCTCGCCTTCATGCCGATGCCGACCCCGAGCGGCATCGTCCACCTCATGCTCGAGGTGGAGAACTCCGACGACGTCGGACTCGCACTCGATCGCGCACTGCGCAAGAACGTCAAGATGTCGGCGACACTCGGCCGGCATGTCAACGACAAGATGTTGTCGTTCTACATGAAGACGCCGGGCGGTTTCGACATCGAATTCGGTTGTGAGGGACTGCAAGTGGAGGACGAGGGCTGGATCGCTCGTGAATCCACCGCGGTGAGCCTCTGGGGTCACGATTTCTCGGTGGGGATGCAGCCGTGACCGTGCCGGTCGGTGATACCGGCGGTGCGATCGATCCCAAGTCGTTCCGTACCGTTCTAGGTCAGTTCTGCACCGGAGTCACGATCATCACCACCATGGACGGCGATGAGCCCGTCGGCTTCGCGTGCCAGTCGTTCGCGGCGTTGTCTCTCGATCCGCCGCTCGTGTTGTTCTGTCCCACCAAGCAATCCCGCTCGTGGGGAGCGATCGAGCGGTCGGGCCGCTTCTGTGTCAATGTGCTCGCCGAGGAACAGCAGGAGACGTGTGCGCGCTTCGGCTCTCGCGAACCCGACAAGTTCGCTGGAATCGACTGGAGCCCTTCAGATCTGGGTTCGCCGATCCTGACCGGTTCACTCGCTCATATCGACTGCACCGTCGAGACCGTTCACGACGGCGGTGACCACTGGGTGGTGTTCGGCCGGGTCGCGTCGCTCAGCGAGGTACGCGACGAGGCCGAGCGTCCGTTGCTCTTCTACCGCGGTCAGTACACCGGCATCGAACCCGACAAGACGGTGCCCGCCCCGTGGCGTGATGATCTCGAAGCGTTTCTCACCACCGCGTCGGAGGACACCTGGCTGTAGGGCACAGAAGAGGGCGCCGGACCCGGGGACGAACCCCGGAGCCGGCGCCCTTTTTCGTCTGGAGTTTCGACGGTCAGGCGGGTATCAGGACTGCGTGGAGCCGTCCGGATCCTCTTCGTAGTACTCCGTGGTCACCACGCGCTTCACCAGGCGCGGCTTGCGCGGCTCATCGCTGTGACCCTTGTCTTCCTTGTTCCGGTCGCGGTCACCGCCGGTGCGGACGTCCGGAGTGCCGGTACGGTGAGTGTCGGAACTCTCGCCGATACGGGCATCCGGGGTCGCGTTACCCGGGAGATTGCCGGGGGCGCGGTGACTCGTGTGCGTATCCGACCCCGTGTGCGTATCCGACCCCGTGTGCGTGTTCGCCGTGGACGGGATGGAATGCGTGCCGGGGGTCGGGGTGGACAGGGTGCCCGGAGTCGGGTTGTGGGAGTGCCCGGACGATCCCGGATCGCCGAAGCCCTGCGACGGCGACCCGGTGGTCCGGTCTCCGGACTCGGAGACCCCACGTGCCGTGCCCGAGGGGGACGACGGGGTGGAGGCGGTGTCACCGGGGACCGAGTGCTGCAGCGGATCGTCGCGCTGGGTGTCGTGCGACGGGCGGTAGTTCCCAGCAATGCCTTCGCGTGCTGCGTCGGGGGGCAGCGTGCCCGTGCCGCCGGTGTCACCCGGTCGATCGGAATGACCGATCCGGTCCGTGTCACCGATTCGGTCCGTATCACCGGATCGCCCGGCGTCCGGGTTCCGATGTGCGTCGGTGGACGCGGAATCGCTCTCGTGAGCGCGGCGGCTGTAGTAGCGGTACAGTTCGTCTTCTTCGAGGGGCGTGAGTTCGCCGTTCTCCTCGACATTCGGCGCGCCTGTCACCGTGTCCTTGCCGAACGGCACATGCACACCCGAGTCGTCGAGGGTGGCGTCGTCGACGGGGACGAAGTGACGGCGGGTACCGAACAGTCCGGTCACCACCGTGATCCAGCCCGGCTCCCCGGTTCTGTTGTCGAGATATACCTCGCCTACTTTTCCTAATTTGGTGCCGTCCGGACCGTACGCGGTGGCACGAGCGAGGGTATCGAGTTCGTTGTTCGTAATCATCATTGCCTCATCGGTCGGCGCTGTTGTCGCTGAGGGCATTCCCTGCTCGCGGACCGATGAAACTCCCCGGGCGCGGCGAAGCCGCCTGCCGCGGACGGGACGGTCGGCCTGACCCGATCCCGGTCGAGTTGGCCGGCTCGCTTCGGGTGCGGTTCTCCCCGCGTGCCGTTGCCTTCGGCGTGGGCCCATGTTATGCATATTGTCAACAATCCGACAAGAGCAAGTGCCCGAATTCGGTAGGTGCATCCCGGGAGGGCCCTCATGGCACGACTGTCACCACTTCTCCTGCAAGCCACCCCGGTCACCGTGGACCACGCATCGGGTTGCTATCTGTACGGCAGCGACGGGCGTCGCTACCTCGACTTCACCGCCGGTATCGGTGTCACCGGCACCGGGCACTGTCATCCGCATGTGGTCGAGGCGGCGCAGCGGCAGGTCGCCACCCTGATCCACGGCCAGTACACGACCGTGATGCACCGACCGCTCCTGGAACTGGTCGAGGCACTGGGTCCGGTATTACCCGAAGGTCTCGATTCACTGTTCTTTGCGAACTCCGGCAGCGAGGCTGTCGAAGCAGCGCTGCGTCTCGTACGGCAGGCGACAGGCCGTCCCAACGTGGTCGTCTTCCACGGCGGATTCCACGGCCGGACGGTCGCCGCCGCGTCGATGACGACGTCGGGCACCCGCTTCTCCGCAGGCTTCTCCCCGTTGATGGGAGGCGTGCATGTCGCGCCGTTCCCCACCGCCTACCGGTACGGGTGGAGCGAAGACGAGGCAACGGATTTCGCGCTCCGAGAATTGGATTACCTCTTCGCCACCGTCACCGCACCCGACGAAACGGCGGCATTCTTCGTCGAACCCGTGCTCGGCGAGGGCGGCTATGTCCCGGGCAACGTTCGCTTCTTCCAGGGCCTGCGGGAGCGTGCCGACAGGTACGGCATCCTCCTCGTGTTCGACGAGATCCAGACGGGATTCGGGCGAACCGGAAAGTTCTTCGGGCACCAGCACTTCGACGTGCGCCCGGATGTGATCACGATGGCAAAGGGGCTCGCGAGCGGATTTCCGTTGTCCGGTATCGCGGCCTCCGAGGAACTCATGTCTCGTGCCCGGCCGGGATCGCAGGGTGGAACCTACGGTGCCAACGCGGTGTCGTGTGCGGCGGCGGTAGCCACACTCGAGGTGATCCGGAAGGAAGGACTCGTGACGAACGCGGCGCTGCGTGGAGACGAGTTGCTGGCGGGTGCGCAGTCGCGGGCGACACCCGCCGTCGGTGACGTTCGTGGGCTCGGGCTCATGGTGGGATCCGAATTCACCGATGCCGACGGTGCGCCCGACCGCGACGGCGCCACAGCAGCACAGCGCGCAGCAGCACGAAAAGGGTTGTTGCTGTTGACCTGCGGCGCCTATATGAACGTGGTACGCATGATCCCTCCGCTGGTCGTGACCGGAGAACAGGTCGAGGAGGCACTCGATATCTGGTCGGAGGTTCTCGCCGAGATCTGAACTGTCCCGCGTACGAAGGAGATCCTGTGGCCCGGTTCATCACCATTTCCCTCGACAAGCGCGGCGTCTCCTGTCGCGCACGGCTGCTGGACACAGAGGCACCGCTGACCTGCGAAGCGGTATGGAACGCTCTGCCGCAGAACGGATCCGCATTCCATGCCAAGTACGCGCGCAACGAGGTGTACACCCTCGTTCCCCGCATCACGGGTGCTCCGCATCGGGAGAACCCGACGGTGACCCCGATCCCCGGAGACGTGTGCCTGTTCGATTTCGAACCGTGGGAGATCGGGAACTCCGCATACGGATACGAGCCGGGATCGGAAGCGCATGCGGCGCAGGGGGCTACCGATCTGGCGCTCTTCTACGGGCGGAACAACCTGCTCCTCAACGGCGATGTGGGGTGGGTGCCGGGCAACGTGTTCGCGACCATCGAGGAGGGCCTGACCGACCTCGCGGTGGCGTGCAACGACCTGTGGATGGAGGGCGCAGCGGGGGAGACGCTGACGTTCGCCCGCGACTGATCGGTCCCCGTCACTCGTCACTCCGCGTCGTACCGTTCGCGGTGCGCGAGCACCTCGTCCATGTGTGCCTCGGCCCACGCCTTGATCCCGCGTATCACCTGGTGGAGCGACAGCCCGAGTTCGGTGAGTTCGTATGTGACCGTGACCGGCACGGTCGGGGTGACGGTGCGCGTCACCAGGCCGTCGCGCTCGAGCGAGCGCAGTGTCTGCGTGAGCATCTTCTGGCTGACCCCCGCGAGCCTGCGGGACAGTTCCGAGTAGCGCATCGCTCGTGGTTCACCGCTGCGATCGTTGCCGGGGCGGGAGGGCCCGTCACTCCCGAGCGCGGCGAGAATCAACGCCACCCACTTGTCCGAGATACGCGCGAGCAGCTGACGGCTGGGGCACTCCGCCAGGAATGCGTCGTACTCCGCCTGTACGTGCGCTCGCTTCTGGGCCGCAGTCATGGTCGGCATGAGTGCTCCTTCCTACCGGCGGGTGCCTTACGCACTTCGAAGTGCGTACTTCCCGTTGGAGAGCTACCTACCCATGATGAAGCGGAGGGTCATTCGATACAAGTGCCGAGGAGCAACCGATGAACACATCGACTTTCCGCACCGCCGTGGTGCGCACTCCGAACGGGCCCGGCTCGATCGAGATCATCGACGTTCCCGTCGTGCGACCGGGACCCGGGCAGGTTCGCGTCGGGATCGCCGGCGCGCCCGTCAACCCGGTCGATCTCGGGGTCGCGGACGGGTTCTTCCACACGATCGGCCTGATCGACCAGCCCGAATACACAGGGCTGGGGTGGGAGTTCGCCGGCACGGTGCTCGATGCCGGCCCCGGGGTGGACCTGGAGATCGGCACCCGTGTCGCCGGCATGGTGGGCGGCTTCGATCGCGACTACGGCACGTATGCCGAACAAGTCGTCGTACCGGTCGCGGGTCTGGCCGTCGTCCCGGACGGAATGGATCTGATCACGGCATCGACAGTGCCGGTCAACGGGTTGGCGGCCGTGCAGATGCTCGACCTGCTCGGTGACGCACCCGCGGACGGGCACCGACTCCTCGTGACCGGGGCAGCGGGCGCGGTGGGCGGCTATCTTCTCGCACTCGCGCCCGAACGGGGATGGGAGGTAACAGGTCTTGCTCGGCTCGAGGACGAGGAGTTCGTGCGGAGCCTGGGTGTCCGGTTCGCTTCGCACGCAGAGCCGGGCTGGGACGCGGTCGCCGACGCTGCGTCACTGCAGGAACGGGCGCTCGAGGTGGTCCGTGACGGGGGGAGATTCGTCGGCGTCAAGCCGAACGCGGTTCCGGCCACCGAGCGCGGAATCTCGGTATCGGCCGTGGAAACGCGCCCCGACGGTGCCAGGCTGAGTGATCTGCTCGTGCGCGCCGCGTCGGGTGGGCTGCCGGCGCGGGTGCATTCCGTCGTGCCGCTCGATTCGGCCTCCGATGCCCACCGCGCGGTCGCTGCGGGCGGGGTGCGCGGCCGTTACGTGCTCGCGCCGTGACGTCGCACTAGCTCAGCGCGTATTCGGCGAATCGGGCGACCGCCAGCAGCAGGTCGTCGGAGTGGCGCGGTCCGACGATCTGCAGGCCCACCGGCAGGCCGGCGGCCGTCGTGCCGACCGGAATGCTGATCGCCGGTTGCTGGGTGAGGTTGAAGGGGTAGCTGAACGGCGTCCATTGCGGCCAACTGCTTGCCGAGGATCCCGGCGGAACGTCGTGACCCGCGTCGAACGCGGTGATCGGCACCGTGGGGGTGAGGAGCATGTTGTGCGTCTGGTGGAAGTGGCCCATCGCGATTCCGAGGCTCGCTGCGACCGCCCGCGCATCGAGATAGTCCACGGCGCGCAGGTGCTCGCCGCGCTCCCAGACGGCGCCCAGGCCCGGGTCGACCTTGTTCCGGGTGCCTTCGGGGAAGGACGCCAGCATTGCGGCCGCGCCCGCGGCCCACATGATCTCGAAGGCCTCGAGGGGGTCGCCGAAACCGGGATCGGCCTCGGTCACCGGGAGTCCGGCCTCGTCGAGTGTTCGCACCGCCGCGTCGACGATCTCACCGACTTCCGGATCGACCGTCACATATCCGAGGGTCTTCGAATACGCGACGCCCATGCCCAGTACCTCCCGCTGGAGCGCGCCCCTGAAGGTCATGATCGGGGGCGCGAGCGCCGTGGGATCGCGGTGATCGGGAAGCGACAGGATGTCGGTGAGCAGCGCCGCGTCCTCGACCGTCCGGGTGATCGGTCCGGCGTGGGCGAGTGGGCCGAACGGGCTCGCCGGAAACAGCGGGATCCGTCCGTGGGTGGGTTTGAATCCCACGACTCCGCAGAACGCGGCGGGAATCCGAATGCTCCCGCCGCCGTCGGTGCCGACGGAGCACGGGCCGAATCCGGCTGCGACCGCCGCGGCGCTCCCGCCCGACGATCCACCCGCGGTCTTCGTCGTATCTGCCGGATTGCGGGTGATCCCGTACAACGCGGAATCGGTGACGGCCTTCCAGGCGATTTCGGGCGTCGTGGTCTTGCCGACGAACACCATGCCGTCCTCACGCAGCCTCGCGGTCACCGGGCTGTCCACGTGCCACGGCTGATGTTCGTCGACGGCTTGGGAACCCCGCAACGTCGGCCATCCCGCGGTGAGGAACACATCTTTGATCGAGATCGGCACACCGTCCAGGAGACCCTTGGAATATCCGGTGCGCCAGCGCTCCTCGGAACGCCGCGCCTGAGCGAGGGCCTTCTCTTCGTCGACGAGGCAATAGGCGTTGATCTCACCGTCGCGTGCGGCGATCTCGTCGAACACCGCCCGCGCGGCTTCGACCGGCGACAGCTCACCGGAGGAGAACGAGGTGACGAGTTCGACGGCGGTCATGTCGGTCGGGTTCATCGTGTTCTCCTTGTCCGGGTGGTGTGCCGGGTTCTGCCCGGGCACACCGGCCCTCACGAACTCGGCACGTAACCGAGTCGCTTGTCCACGACATTCTCGAGTGGCAATCCTGCTCTCCAGCGGCGGAAATTGTCGGCGAATGCGTCGACGAGCGTGTCCTGCCACCCGACGAAGTCACCCGCGTTGTGCGGGGTGACGACTACACCGGGAAGATCCCACAGGGGGTGGTCGCGCGGTAGCGGTTCGGGATCGACGACATCGAGCGCGGCGCCCGCGAGCACGCCCGAGCGGAGTGCGTCGACGAGGTCGTCGGTGCGCACGAGTTCACCGCGACCGACGTTGACCAGCCGTGCACCGCGCTTCACGGACCCGAACAATTCGGCATCGAACAGTCCGTGGGTGCTGTCGGTGAGAGGGGCTGCGAGTACGACGAAGTCGGCTGCGGCCAGCGCCGACGGAAGATCCTCGGTTGCGGTGACGGTGCCGAAGTCCGGGTCGCCGGTCCTGCTGCGGCGGCCCGACCCGCTGACGTTCATTCCCACGGCGGTGAGGAGTCGCGCGATGGCCCGCCCGATCGGCCCGGTGCCCACAACCAGGACGCTGCGGCCGGCGATGCGCTCGGAGTCGCGGTGTCTCCAGGTGTGGTCTCGTTGCAGGCGCAGCGATTCCGGGATGTCTTTGGTGAACGACAGTATTTGAGCCAGAACGTATTCCGCGATCGGAACGTCGAAGATTCCGCGTGAGTTGGTGACCGTGACATCGCTGTCGACCAACTCGGGAAACATCAGCGGATCGACACCGGCCGAGGCCGCATGAACCCAGGAGAGTGCGTTCGCCGCGTACCACGCGTCGGGGAGCGCGTCGGACTGGAAATCGTAGACGAACAGGACATCGGCGCCGTCGAGAGCGCCTGCCAGTCCTTCGCGCTTCGTGTAGCGAAGGGTCGCATGCTCGGCGACCGGAGCCATCCGCACCGCGGAGGGCAGGGCTTCGGCATGAAGCACTGCCACGACCGGGTTCGCGTTCACGTTGACACCGTATGAGCGCATCGTATGATTGTCAACAATCTACCTGCCGGGGGATTGCCGGAATGGACGTCGTTCGGGGGACTGCATGGAACTGGACATCCCCGAATTCGAGGGGCCTCTGGCACAGCGCGGAGTGGGCATCATCGCGCCTTTCGATCTCGCTCTCGAGCGCGAACTATGGCGCTGGGCACCGCTCGAGGTGAGTCTGCACCTGGCGCGGACACCCTACGAACCGGTCCCGGTCAGTCTGGAGATGGCCGAATTGGTTTCGGAGCGAAGACACCTCGTCACCGCTACCCGCGACGTGCTGCACGTGGAACCGGAAGTGGTCGCCTATCTGTGCACCTCCGGCAGCTTCATCAAAGGTATCGGCTACGAGAAGACCTTGTGTGACGCCATCTGCGAGGCCGGCGCCGCCTGCGCGGTCACCACGTCCGGGGCGCTACTCGAAGCACTGCACGACCTCGAGCTCACGCGGATCTCGGTGATCACCCCGTACGACGAGCAACTGACCAAACTCCTGCACAGCTTTCTCGCCGAAGCCGGGACCGAGGTGGTCCGGTCGACCCACCTGGGACTCGGCGGCGGCATCTGGAAAGTCAACTACCGCACCATCGCCGAGCGAATCATCGCCGCGGACAGTCCCGATTCCGAAGCGATCTTCGTCAGCTGCACCAATCTGCCCACCTATGACCTCATCGCCCCGCTCGAGCAAGAACTCGGCAAGCCCGTGCTCACAGCGAACCAGCTCACCATCTGGGCATGTCTCGGTCGGATGAGATTGCCGATGACCGGACCGGGGAAATGGCTGAGAGGAGTTTTCTGATGCAGCAGGACCGTTCCTCGAAGGTGGGGATCATCTATCCCGGCCATGCCGCAGAAGACGACTTCGTGTTCGCCGCGGAACTCGTAGGCGCCGCTTTGCCCGTCGCGCATATCTACGGCACCGATCTGCACGCGGTACCCGAGCTGCTCGACCTGGGCGGTCCGCGGAAACTCGCGGCCGGTGCAGCCCTCTTGGCACCGGAAAACCCGGATTCGGTGATGTGGGCGTGCACATCGGGCAGTTTCGTATACGGGCTGGAGGGCGCGCGCACGCAAGTCGACGACCTGTCTGTCGCGGCCGGGGGCGTGCCCGCATCGAGTACGAGCTTCGCGTTCGTCGACGCATTGACCGCTCTGGGTTCGACGCGCGTCGCGGTGGCCGCGAGCTATCCCCGCGATGTCGGCGCACTGTTCGTCGAGTTTCTCACCGCAACAGGGAGCGACGTGGTGTCGTTCGGTGTCGCGGGGATCGACACGGCCGCCGAGGTGGGCACGCTCTCCGCGGACGACGTGCTGGACCTCGCTGCGGCCGGTGACCATCCGGATGCCGACGCGATCCTCGTCCCCGATACCGCGATGCACACCCTGCGCATTCTCCGAGAACTCGAAAAGCACGTCGGGAAACCGGTTCTCACCGCAAATCAGGTGACGCTGTGGCAGGGCTTGCGACTGGCCGGATGTACAGTGATACGCCCGGAACTGGGCACTTTGTTCGAGGAAGGTATCGATCATGGCGCTCGGTGATCTCGACGATCTCCGGCCTGTCGCGCGACCGTCGACAGCGGAACTCATCGCGGAACAGCTTCGGTCCGCCATCGTCAAGGGCGCACTTGCACCGGGCACCCAATTGGGGGAAGCCGAACTCGCGACGCATTTCGCGGTGTCGCGCGGACCGCTTCGCGAAGCGATGCAGCGCTTGCTCTCGGAGGGGCTGCTCTACAGCATCCGGAATCGCGGAATCTTCGTCACGGAACTGACTTTCGACGACGTCGTCGACATCTACCGCAGCCGCCGGGTCATCGAGGGTGGCGCCCTCGACCTGATCCTCGAAGGCCGCCGGGAGCAGGCGTGGCACGATCTCGGCCCCGCGGTCGACGCGATGCGCGCTGCCGCCGAGCGCGACGACCCGGCCGGTGTGTCCGACGGCGATCAGCGCTTCCACGAAATTCTGGTGGCGAGTTCGTCGAGCCCGCGGCTCATCCGGGCGGCGCGCACCCTTCTGGTCGAGACCCGCATGTGCCTGGGTGCGCTGCAGACCACCTATCCCGTCCTCGGCGAGCAGGTCGACGAGCACGTCGTGTTGCGCACCGCCATCCGGTCCGCGCCGGCCGACCATGTGCACCGCATGCTCGACGAGCACCTCGACGACGCCGTGCGCCGTCTCCGCGGACTCCAGGGCGCCGGGGACGGAGTCGTGCTCTAGGAAGGCAGCGGTTCCAGAAAGGCGGGGGTCCCGGAAGGGCGGGGTCCCGGAAGGGCGGGGTCCCGGAAGGGCGGGGGTCTACGAAGTCACCCGGGTGGCGTCCCCGAACGTCATCTTCAGATCCGGAATGGACGAGGTGACGAGCGCGCGACGAGGCAGGCCGAGCGACCGCAGTTCGTCCGCGATGGGATGCGATCCGAGTTCGAGTGTGGCCCCTCCCGGCCGGGTGCGCACCCCACTGGGATTCATCGACCAGGTGGTGCGTCGCGTCGTCCCGTCGAGGTGGGAGTAGGCGGCGAGAGAGGCGGCGATCCCCTTGCCGGGAAGCCCGATCCCGGGCGCGACGGTCAGCTTCGCGATGAGCGCTCCGTCGGCGCTCACCGAACCTCGCTTGATGTTGCCCCGGTGATCGGCGTCGAAGTCGGCCAAGGTCTTCGGGAAACCCCATATGCCGCGACCGGCCGCGAGCGTGAACTCTCCGTCCACGGGCAGACGATGGATCAGCGCGCCGGCACCGCCGGTCACCAACTGCCGTACGTCCTGCACCACGCCCCCACCGGCTCGCTCGTGATCGCGGACGAGAAAGCAGACTCCGAACTCGTTGTACGGCCCGAGATCACCGTCGACGTAGTCGACGAACACCAGCGTGCACAGTCCTCGACCCGGCCGGTACCGGAGGATATCGAGGCCCGTGGGGGCGATCAGGGCTTGCGCACGTGCCGCAGGAACCGAGAACACGCCCATGAATGCGGTCGCGGTCCGGACCTGTACCGGCATCTCGACCGGAGTTCCCAGGATCGAATGGGTGGTCGTGTCGCTCATCGCTGCCTCTCCGACGTGGAACGCGTGCAGCAATGAGAACACGTTCTACTCCCGGAAGGGAAGGGATCAGGCAGGGGCACCCATGTTCATCTCGTCCGGATGCATCCCGACCCGGACACCGTCGTCGAGCGTCGCGATCTCGCTCAGATCGAGGTCGTCGAGTTCGAAATCGAACACGTCGATGTTCTGGGCGATGCGATCGTTGTGGACCGACTTCGGGATCACGATGAGTCCGTTCTGCAGGTGCCAGCGGATGAGCACCTGTGCCGGCGACACGCTGTGCCGGTCCGCGATCCGCGTGATGATCGGGTCGGTGAGAAGGGTGTTCGGCTTCGAGAGCGGGCCCCAGCCGGCGTTGCTGGTGCCGCCGAGAGGGCTCCACGATTCGACGGCGATGTCGTGCTCGGATGCGAAGGTGCGGATTTCGTGCTGGGGGAGATGCGGGTGGAGTTCCACCTGATCGACCGCGGGAAGCATGCCGCCGCGGTCGACGAGCAACTGGAGATGATGCGGCTCGAAGTTGCACACACCGATTGCTTTCGCCTTACCGGATTCGGCGATCTTCTCGAGCGCCTCCCAGGTGCGCAGCAGCCGGTCGTTGTCCTGCAGGGGCCAGTGGATGAGGTACAGATCCACGTAGTCGGTGCCCAGACGGGTGAGGCTCTCGTCGAACGCTGCCAGCGCCCGGTCGTAGCCCTGGTCGGAATTCCAGAGCTTCGTCGTGAGGAAGATGTCCTCACGCGGGACGGACGACGAGGCGAGACCCCGACCGACGCCTTCTTCGTTGCCGTACGCGGCTGCCGTGTCGATGTGCCGGTATCCGGCCTCGTCGAGCGCGAATCGGACTGCGCTCTCGGTTTCCTCGTTGTCGGCCTGCCACACTCCCAGGCCGAGCTGCGGGATCGTGGTTCCGGAATTCAGCGTGATGTCGGGAGTCGTCATCCCTCAAGGCTAACCACTGCGGCTCCGGCTCAATCATCCGTGCATGCCGGGTGCGCCACCCCGAGCCCTGGTGCAGGGCTACGAGGTGGCGCGGTCCAGACATGGAGAAACGGCACGGACGAAAGACGAATTCCCGGTCAGCCCGCGATCGCCTGCAGGTACGCGCGTGGTGGACCGAACAACTGGGCGGTGCCGTGGGCACGCTTGAAGTACAACTGCGCGTCGTGCTCCCACGTGATGGCGATGCCGCCGTGCAACTGGATCGTTTCCGACGCGACCTGCTCGAAGGCCTCCGAACAGTAGACCTTGGCGGCGTACGCGTCCTGCGGGTCCTGCGACAGTGCAGCGGCATACGACATCGACCGCGCGGTCTCGACGAGCGCGTACATGTCGGCCATGCGGTGCTTGAGTGCCTGGAACGACCCGATCACCCGGCCGAACTGCTTGCGGTTCTTGGTGTACTCGACGGTGAGATCGAGCGCTGCCTGCGCCGCCCCGACCTGCTCGGCCGACACCGCGATCACCGCGACCGACCGCAATCGCTCGACGAGGTCGGAAGGACACGGCACACGGGTACCGGTGACCCCGGAGAACGAGACCTCCGCCAGACTGCGGGTGGGATCCATTGTGGGTACCCGGCGGCGCGTCACCCCCTCCGCGGCGGGGTCCACCTCGAACAACGCGGTCGTGTCGCCGTCGGTGGCCAGCACGAGCAGTGCCGATGCCACGTCTCCACCGAGCACATAGTGAGCGGTGCCCGTCAGGACGTCACCGTCGGCGACGACACCGGGGGTGTCCCAGCCGGATTTCGACGCCCAGCACACGGCCACGATCTCGCCGGCGGCGATTCCGGGCAACAGCCGCCCTGCGGCGTCGGCGTCACCGGACAGCAGCAGCGCCTGCGCGGCGAGAACCGCGGAGCCGAGGAACGGCGTGGGTGCGAGCGTGCGGCCGAGTTCTTCGAGGACCACGTGGGTTTCGGCGAGAGACGCGCCGACACCGTCGTATTCTTCCGGGATCGCAAGCGCGGCCACGCCCACCTGCTCGACGAGCCGTGTCCACAGGTCGGCGTCGTACCCGTCGGGCGAGGCGATCGCTTTGCGCACCGCGGCGGAGTCGGAGTGCTTGGCGAGCAGCATCCGCACCGACTCGCGCAGTGCAGCGCGGTCTTCGGATTCGAACGTCACGACGCCACCTCGGCCTTCTCCAGCGCGTCGACGATCCGCGCCCGGTGTGCGTCCGGCGTGCCCCAGGCGGTGACGAGGGCACGGACCTTGGTGATCCACAACGACAGGTCGTATTCCTGGGTGTAGCCGATCGCGCCGTGCACTTGCAGTGCGGTGCGAGCGGCCCGGTACGCGGCGTCCCCGCAGGCCACCTTGGCGGCCGAGACGTCGCGCGACGCGGTCGGAAGCCCGTCGCGCATCGCGAGTGCGGCGCCGTGCAGGAGAGGGCGGGCCATCTCCAGACCCACGGCCACCTCGGCGAGGTGGTGCTTGATCGCCTGGAAGGAGCCGATCGCCCGTCCGAACTGCTTGCGCTGCTGCGCGTATTCGACGGTCGTCTCGAGCAACGTCCGGCCGAGACCCTGCAACTGAGCGGCCGACGCGAGTACGCCGATGTCGAACGCCGCGGCCGTATCGGTCGTGCCGAGCGTCTCGGACGGCGAGACTTCGGACAGGCGGCGTGACCGATCGACCGACTCGCGCGCAGGTCCGGCAGTGCCCACCGACACGGTTCCGTCGGCGACGTGCAGCACCAGGGCCGCGACGTCGGTGTCCACCGCATAGGGGACATGCGGTGCGAAAGCGACGGTGGCGAGCGACCCGCCGGCGAGCGCGGCGAGTTTCTCGGGTGCCACGGCGGAGAGCAACGCCGGCGCCACCGCGACGGTCTCGACGACCGGTCCGGGAACGGCGTGGCGGCCCAGTTGCTCGAGGGCAACGACGAGGTCGACCGCGTCGGCACCGAGACCGTCGTGCTCCTCGGGGACGAGCAACCCGTTGACGCCGGTGTCGGCGAGCCGCTGCCACACTGCGAGACCGGCGGTGGTGTCGCCGGTGTTCCAGGCCCGGATCACCGCGGGCATATCCGACTTGGTGAGCAGGGCGTCGATGCTGGACGCGAAGTCTTCGTGCGACTCGTCGAGTGCGAATCTCATCGGTCACCCCTCGGAAGGCCGAGCAGCCGCTCGGCGATGACGTTCTTCTGGATTTCGTTGGTGCCGGCGTAGATCGGGCCCGACAGTGAGAACAGGTAACCGTCGGTCCAGCCGTCGACGAGTTCGGCGTCCGGTCCCTGCAGGCCGAGAGCGGTCTCGTGGGTCGCGATGTCCCACTCGGACCAGAACACCTTGTTGATCGACGATTCCGCGCCCAGCTGGCCACCACTCTGCAGACGGGTGACCGTTGCCCACGTGGACAGCTCGTAGGCACGTGCGCCGATCCACGCGTCGGCCACGCGGTTGCGTGTCGCCGTATCGCCGTGCAGGTCGGAGTCGCGGTAGCTGCGCAGCAGGCGGTCGGTGGCCGCGAGGAACCGGCCAGGGGAGCGCAGCGACAGCCCGCGCTCGTTGGACGCGGTGCTCATCGCAACCCGCCAGCCCTCGTTGACCGCGCCGATCACTCCGGACTCGCCGGGGTTCGCCGGATCGTCGGGCACGAAGACGTTCTCGAGGAAGATCTCCGCGAACCCCGGCTCACCGTCGAGCTGGGGAATGGGCCTGACGGTGACGCCCTCGGCCCGCAGATCGAACATGTAGTACGTGATGCCCTTGTGTCGCTGCGCATCCGGGTCGGACCGGAAGAGACCGAAACCCATGTCCGCGTACGAGGCACGCGAGCTCCAGGTCTTCTGGCCGTTGAGCAGCCAGCCGCCGTCGACCCGAGTCGCGGTGGAGCGCAACGACGCGAGGTCGCTGCCCGACTCGGGTTCGGACCAGGCCTGGGCCCAGATGTCGTCGGCGCGTGCCATGCGCGGCATGATCCGTGCGAGCTGGTCGGGGTGCGCGTGTTCGAAAAGCGTGGGGGCGAGCAGGAAGATGCCGTTCTGGCTCACGCGCCCGGGCGCACCGGCACGGTAGTACTCCTCTTCGAACACGACCCACTGCTGCAAATTCGCATCGCGGCCACCGAGTTCGGCCGGCCAGGACACGACCGACATCCGCGCATCGGCGAGTTGCTGCTCCCACCGGCGGTGTTCTTCGAAACCTTCCGCGGTGTCCATGGACTTCAGCGGAGTCTGCGGCACGTTCTCTTTCAGGAACGCGCGCACCTCGTCGCGGAACGCGAGGGTGTCGTCGTCGAGTTCGAGGTCCACTACTTCCCTTCCTGGGTGGGCCGCGCGCTCGCGGCCATCGACTTGGCGTTCATGCCACCGAGCGAGTCGGCGCCCACTTCGGCGTTGTGCGCGTGCGCGAAGTGGTGCAGGCCGAAGACGGAATCCATGCCGTTGCGCATCCCCATCTGGTCTTCGCACTGGTTCACGGCGCGCTTGGTCAGCGCCAGGCCGAAGCGCGGCATCTCGGCGATACGCGAGGCGAGAGAGAGGGTTTCGGATTCGAGTTCTTCACGCGGAACGACCCGGCTGACCATGCCCACCTCGTAGGCGCGCTGCGCGCTGAAGCGATCACCGGTGTAGAGGATCTCCTTCGCGAACCGCGTTCCCAGAATCCACGGATGCGCGAAGTACTCGACGCCCGGGATACCCATGCGCACCACGGGATCGGAGAAGAACGCGTCCTCCGAGGCGACGATCAGATCGCACACCCACGCGAGCATGAGGCCGCCGGCGATGCACGCTCCCTGCACCGACGCGATGGTCGGCTTCGGGATCTCACGCCAACGGCGGCACATCCCGAGATACACCTCCATCTCGCGGGCGTAACGCTGGTCGCCGCCGGCCTTGTCCACGTGGTCCCACCACATGACGGCCTTGTTGTCGTAGTGCACGTGGTGGTCGCGGCCCGGGGTGCCGAGATCGTGGCCGGCGGAGAAGTGCTTACCGTTGCCGGCCAGCACGATCACCTTCACCTCGTCGTCTTCGACAGCCCGCTCGAATGCGGCGTCCAAGGCGTAGGTCATGACCGAGTTCTGCGCGTTGCGGTAGTCGGGACGGTTGAGAGTGACGATCGCGACGCCGTCGCGCACCTCGTAGGTGACGACGTCGGGTTCGAACGGGACGGTCATGACTTCTCCTCACGCAGAACGTTTTTCAGTACCTTGCCGGACGGGTTTCGGGGCAGTGCGTCCACGAACCGGACCGACCGCGGAACCTTGAAGTTGGCGAGTTTCTCTTTGGCATACGCGATGATGTCGTCCTCTGTGGGCTGCTGCCCGTCCAGTGGGACGACGAACGCCCGCCCGACCTCGCCCATGCGCGGGTCGGGCACCCCGATGACCGCCACCTCGTGTACCCCGGGAACACGGAGCAACGCGGCTTCGACTTCGGCCGGGTACACGTTGAACCCGCCGCTGATGTACATGTCCTTGAGCCGGTCGGTGATGTCGAGGTAACCGCGCTCGTCGAGCACGCCGACATCGCCCGTGTGCAGCCAGCCGTCCGGGTCGATGGTGGCGGCGGTCGCCTCGGGATCGTCGAGGTATCCGAGCATCACGTTGGGTCCGCGGAGCAGGATCTCGTCCTTCTCACCGATGCGTACCTCGAAGCCGGCGGTGGCGCGGCCCGAGGAGGTGGACACGGTCACCGGATCGTCGTCGACCCGGCACATCGTGGCGACCACGGCTTCGGTCTGCCCGTACGCGGTGAGTACCGCGTCGAAGCTCAGTTCCCGCTGCATCCGCTCGACCAGGGAGACGGGCACCGGCGCGGCTCCCGTGATGGCGATGCGGAGCGTCGACATGTCGTACTCGTCGCGCCGGGGGTGATCGAGAATCGACTGGTAGATCGTGGGTGCTCCGGGAAGCACGCTGATGTTCTCCCGTGACACGATCTCCATGACCTTCTCGGTGTCGAACACCGCCATGGGGATCACCGTCGCACCCTCGAGCAGTGCCGCCATGAAGCCGGCCTTGTAGCCGAAGCTGTGGAAGAACGGGTTGATGATCAGATAGTTGTCGTCGGGAGACAGTTCGGCGCAGTCACCCCAGGCGTCGGCGACACCGATGGTCTGGCGATGCGCGCTCAGTACGCCTTTACTGCGGCCGGTGGTGCCGGAAGTGAAAAGGATGTCGGCCACATCGTCGGGTTGCACGGCGTTCGCGCGAGCGTCGGCCTCGGTGCGCAGATCCTCGGTCGCGGTTGCCAGGAAGTCGTCCCACTCGAATACGTCGTCGCGGGGAGCGTCGTTCCCGCCCAGCGGGACCCGCACGACGGTCGGAAGGACGAGTTCGGGTGCAGCGTTGCGCAACTGGGTGAAACGGTCGCTGCCGAGGAATTCCCCGGCCACGACGAGGGCTGCGGCGTGCACTCGCTCGACGATGTCGGCGGCTTCGCTGCCCGTGTAGCGGGTGTTGACGGGGACGACGACTCCGCCCGCCCAGTGCACGCCCAAAGCGGCGATCTCCCAGTGGAAAGTGTTGGGGGACCAGATGGCGGCGCGGTCACCGGGCCGGAATCCGCGGGCCACGAGTGCGGCAGCGAAGTCCCGTACACGGTCGTGCAATTCAGAGAAGGTCAGACGGGTATCGCCGTCGACGACGGCGAGTCCGTTCGCGTGGTCGCCGACGGCACGGATGAGGGCGGCCGGCGTGGTTCCGGGTGTTGTGTTCACGTAGCTCCCTACCTAGCAATTGCTTGGTAGGTTATCGTACAGACGTGCACGAGAGCGAGAGCCTGGACAATGCGGAGTTCGCGGCCACCGTACGACAGTGGCTCGAAGAGAATCTGACCGGCGAGTTCGCCGGGCTCAGAGGCAAAGGCGGACCCGGTAGCGAACACGAATTCTTCGAACAACGACTCGCGTGGGATCGCCACCTCGCGGCGTCGGGCTGGACCTGCATCGGCTGGCCCACCGAATACGGCGGGCGGGGCGCGACGATGGAACAGCGCGTCATCTTCCACGAGGAATACGCGAAAGCCGACGCCCCCGCGCGCGTCAACCACCTCGGCGAGGAGCTGCTAGGCCCCACCCTCATCGCATTCGGAACCGAGGAACAGAAGCAGCGCTTCCTTCCCGGAATCCGCAACGTCACCGAGTTGTGGGCGCAGGGTTATTCCGAACCCGGCGCCGGCTCCGATTTGGCGAACGTCTCCACCACCGCCCGTCTCGACGGCGACAAGTGGGTCATCAACGGGCAGAAGGTGTGGACTTCCCTCGCGCACGTCGCGCAGTGGGCTTTCGTCGTCGCCCGCACCGAACCGGGATCGTCCCGGCACCACGGCCTGAGCTTCCTGCTCGTACCGCTCGACCAGCCCGGCGTGACGGTGCGTCCCATTCAGCAACTCACCGGCACGTCCGAATTCAACGAAGTCTTCTTCGACGACGCCGTGACCGACGCAGACCTCGTGGTGGGCACACCCGGCGACGGCTGGAAGGTCGCCATGGGCCTGCTGACCTTCGAGCGTGGTGTCTCGACCCTCGGCCAGCAGATCGGGTTCGCGCGCGAACTCCGGACCATCACCGATGTCGCCGCGGCGAACGGCGCGCTCGACGATCCTGCCGTCCGCGAGAAGATCGCCCGTGCCCGCATCGGACTACGGGTGATGCGGGCGCACGCGGTGCGTACCCTGGACGACGCAGATCCGGGACAGGCATCCGTCGCGAAGCTGTTCTGGGCCAACTGGCACCGCGACCTGGGCGCACTGGCGATGGACGTGGAAGGTGCGGCCTCGCTGGTGGGTCCCGACCACGACCACGCCGGCACGCCGTCCGTCCTCACGGACCCCGAACACCTCGAACTCGCGGAGTGGCAGCGACTGTTCCTGTTCACCCGCGCCGACACCATCTACGGCGGATCCAACGAGATCCAGCGCAACATCATCGCCGAGCGCGTGCTCGGCCTTCCCCGGGAGGCACGTCCGTGACCACTTCGCCCAGCGCCATTTCACCCCTGGCCACCGCGCCCGTCGAAACACCGGGCCACGGTCTGCTGACGGGGAAGAAGGTCGTCGTCACCGCCGCCGCGGGAACCGGAATCGGGTTCTCCTCGGCGCGGCGCGCACTGCTCGAGGGCGCCGACGTGCTGGTCTCCGACTTCCACGAGCGTCGTCTCGGTGAGGCCGCCGACAAGCTCGCGGCGGAGTTTCCCGAGCAGCAGGTCGCGTCGATCGTGTGCGACGTCTCGTCCACCGAACAGGTCGATGCCCTGATCTCCGGTGCCGCCGAACAACTCGGCCGCATCGACGTGCTCATCAACAACGCGGGTCTCGGCGGGGAAACCCCGATCGTAGACATGACCGACGACCAGTGGGACCGCGTCCTCGACATCACCCTCACCAGCACCTTCCGCGCGACCCGCGCGGCGCTGCGCTACTTCCGCTCGGTCGATCACGGCGGCGTGCTCGTCAACAACGCGTCGGTGCTCGGCTGGCGTGCCCAGCACTCGCAGGCGCATTACGCCGCGGCGAAGGCCGGCGTCATGGCGCTCACCCGATGCTCGGCGATCGAGGCCGCGGAGTACGGAGTGCGGATCAACGCGGTCGCCCCGTCCATCGCCCGGCACGCCTTCCTCGCGAAGGTCACCAGCGAGGAACTGCTCGACCAGCTTGCCGCGGGCGAAGCCTTCGGCCGGGCCGCGGAGGTGTGGGAAGTCGCAGCCACCATCGCGATGCTCGCGAGCGACTACACCACATACCTGACCGGCGAGGTCGTCTCCGTCTCCTCGCAGCGCGCCTGATGCGCCCGCGCGCGGCTCCCCGCAACCGGGACCGCGCGCGGCAGCTTGAAAGGATGTCTCCATGACTCCATCTCGCGACGACAGCAACGGTAAGTCGGGACGCCGCGCCGAACTGCTCGCCATTGCTGCCGATCTCTTCGCTTCGCGGGGCGTCCGCGCGACCACCGTGCGCGACATCGCCGACGCGGCCGGGATTCTCTCGGGAAGCCTCTACCACCATTTCGATTCGAAGGAATCGATGGTCGACGAGATCCTGCGCGGATTCCTCGACGACCTGTTCGACCGGTATCACAAGATCGTCGCGTCGGGGCTCGACTCCCGTGCGACGCTCGAGGCCCTGGTGACCACCTCGTACGAGTCGATCGACAGGTCGCATTCGGCGGTGGCGATCTACCAGGACGAGGCCAAGCACCTCGAGGGCGAACGCTTCGCGTACATCGCCGAACGGAACACCGAATTCCGGGAGTTGTGGATAGGTGTCCTCGAGCGTGGCGTGGCCGACGGTACGTTCCGGCCGCATCTCGATGTCGAACTCGTCTTCCGGTTCGTCCGCGACACCGTGTGGGTCGCGGTGCGCTGGTATCGCCCCGGCGGCGCCCTCACCGTAGAACAAGTTGCGCAGCAATACCTTTCCATCGTTCTCGACGGACTGTCGAACCCGGATCTGCATAAGGAGCAATCATGACCGAGGCCTACATCGTCGACGCGGTGCGCACACCGATCGGCAAGAAGAAGGGCGGACTGTCCGGCGTGCACCCGGCCGATCTCGGCGCGCACGTCATCAAGGCCGTCGTCGAGCGCACCGGAATCGACCCGGGCGACGTGGACGACGTGGTGTTCGGCTGCGTCGACGCCATCGGCGGTCAGGCCGGCAACATCGCCCGCACCGCCTGGCTCGCTGCCGGGTACCCGCAGCACGTGCCCGGGGTGACCGTCGACCGCCAGTGCGGGTCGAGCCAGCAGGCGCTGCACTTCGGCGCTCAGGCGATCATGAGCAATACCGCCGACCTCATCATTGCGGGCGGCGTGCAGAACATGTCGCAGATCCCGATCTCGTCGGCGATGACGGCCGGGCAGCAGTACGGCTTCGACACGCCCTTCGGCGGGTCCACGGGCTGGACAGAGCGCTACGGCAGCGACGAGGTGTCCCAGTTCAAGGGCGCCGAGATGATCGCCGACAAGTGGGACATCAGCCGCGAGGAACTCGAGCAGTGGGCACTGCAGAGCCACGAGCGCGCCAAGGCCGCCATCGCGGCAGGCCGCTTCGACAACGAGACCGTGCCGCTCGGTGACGCGACCGTCGACGAGGGGCCGCGCGAGACCAGCCTCGAGAAGATGGCATCGTTGCAGCCGCTCGTCGAAGGCGGACGGATCACGGCGGCTGTTGCGAGCCAGATCTCCGACGGTGCCTCCGCTGTCCTCCTGGCGTCGGACGAGGCCGTGAAGAAGTACGGCCTGAAGCCCCGTGCCCGGATCCACCACCTCAGCGCCCGCGGCGACGACCCGATCTTCATGCTGACCGCCCCGATCCCGGCGACGCAGTACGCCCTCGAGAAGACCGGCCTGACGATCGACGACATCGACCTGATCGAGATCAACGAGGCGTTCGCACCGGTGGTGCTGGCCTGGATCAAGGAGATCGGCGCCGATCCGGCGAAGGTCAACGTCAACGGCGGCGCGATCGCGCTCGGTCATCCCCTCGGCGCGACCGGCACCAAGTTGATGTCGACGCTCCTGAACGAACTCGAGCGCACCGGCGGTCGTTACGGCCTGCTCACCATCTGTGAAGGCGGCGGCACTGCCAACGTGACGATCATCGAGCGTCTCGACTCCTGACGTCCTCGGTGTCCGCCCCGGTTGCCGGCCGGGGCGGACACCGCGCGCGTGTTACCGACGCGACGGTTCGGTGATGCGCTGCCGGTATACGTCCGTATCGTGCTAGGCGCTGTCGGAACGGTGGTTCGGGACTACCCTTCGGGATATGTGCCGGAACATCACAGAGCTGCGCGGACTCGAGCCGGCAGCGACCGCCGAGGAAATCGAGGCGGCCGCCCGGCAGTACGTCCGTAAGGTCACCGGAATCCAGTCCTTGTCCGACGCGACCCGGGAGCCGTTCGACCAGGCTGTCGCCGAGGTAGCCGCGACGACCACCAGGCTGCTGGCGTCGCTGCCCGAACGGAGACAGCCTCCCCGCACCGTTCCGCCGTTGCGGCGTCCCGAGGTCCGGGCGCGGATGGCGGCGCGCGGCTGACGCTGTAGAGCCCCGCAGCAGTACGCACCCGAACCTCTGCATTCGGACCATTTTCCCGGTTCTCACCGGCTTCGCGCGAGTAGCGTGACGCAGGCCAGCATCGTGCGCGACGACGCGGACCACCGTGGCGTCGCGCACGGTCCCGCGCCGACCCGGTGAGGAGCCGAAATGGCCGTCGAGCAGTCGCCGCACAGCCGCGAGTACGTCGAATATCTCCGTACGGACCCGGATCTGCCGCCGGTCGGCGTCGTCGATCGAACTCCGATGTCGCTGACCGCGCGCATCGTGTTCGTCCTCTTGGCGGTCGCCGGTGCCGTCGCCTGGGCCGTGATCGCGCTGGTGCGCGGCGAGGACGTCAACGCCGTGTGGTTCGTCATCGCGGCGGTCTGTACCTATCTGATCGCGTACAGGTTCTATGCCAAGTTCATCGAGCGAAAGATCGTGCAACCGCGCGACGATCGTGCCACTCCTGCCGAGGTGCTCGAGAACGGCAAGGACTACATGCCGACCGACCGGCGGGTGTTGTTCGGTCATCATTTCGCCGCGATCGCAGGCGCGGGACCGCTCGTCGGTCCGGTTCTCGCCGCGCAGATGGGTTATCTGCCCGGCACGATCTGGATCGTCGTCGGAGTGGTCTTCGCCGGAGCGGTCCAGGACTTCCTCGTGTTGTGGATCTCGACGCGGCGCCGTGGGCGCAGCCTGGGACAGATGGCGCGCGAAGAACTCGGCGTTGTCGGCGGAACCGCCGCCCTGATCGCGGTTTTCGTCATCATGGTCATTCTCATCGCGGTACTCGCACTCGTCGTGGTCAATGCCCTGGCCGAGAGCCCGTGGGGGCTGTTCTCCATCGCGATGACCATCCCGATCGCCCTGTTCATGGGCGTGTACCTGCGGTTCCTGCGACCCGGCAAAGTCGCGGAGGTCTCGCTCATCGGAGTGGCCCTGTTGCTGCTGGCGATCATCTCCGGTGGGTGGGTCGCCGAAACGAACTGGGGCACGGAATGGTTCACCCTTTCTCCGGTCACCATCGCATGGCTGATGATCGCCTACGGGTTCGCGGCGTCGGTACTACCGGTCTGGCTGCTGCTCGCGCCGCGCGATTACCTTTCGACGTTCATGAAGGTCGGCACGATTATCCTGCTCGCCGTGGGCATCCTCGTCGCCCGTCCCGTGATCGAGATGCCGGCCGTCTCGTCGTTCGCGGTCGCCGGGAACGGACCCGCGTTCGCAGGTTCGCTGTTCCCGTTCTTGTTCATCACCATCGCGTGCGGCGCACTGTCCGGTTTCCACGCCCTGATCTCGTCGGGCACCACCCCGAAGATGCTCGAGAAAGAGAAGCAGATCCGGCTGATCGGATACGGCGGAATGCTCACCGAGTCGTTCGTCGCGATCATGGCGCTGGTCACGGCCTGCATCATCGATCAGCACCTGTACTTCGCGCTCAATGCCCCCGCAGTGCTCACCGGAGGCACCCCGGAGACCGCGGCGACCTACGTCAACGGACTCGGCCTGTCGTCGCCGGATATCACTCCCGAGCAGATCGCCGGGGCCGCGGCAGCGGTCGGGGAGGAATCGATCATCTCCCGCACAGGTGGTGCGCCGACGCTCGCGTTCGGTATGTCCCAGGTGCTCAGCGACCTGTTCGGTGGCGACGCTCTCAAGTCGTTCTGGTACCACTTCGCGATCATGTTCGAAGCGCTGTTCATTCTCACCACCGTGGATGCGGGAACCCGCGTCGCCCGCTTCATGCTCTCGGACTCGCTCGGCAACTTCGGTGGTCCGGCCCGCCGCTTCAAGGATCCGTCCTGGCGGCCCGGCGCATGGTTCTGCTCGCTGGTCGTGGTCGCCGCGTGGGGCGCGATCCTGCTGATGGGCGTGACCGATCCGCTCGGCGGCATCAACACCCTCTTCCCGCTGTTCGGCATCGCCAACCAGTTGCTCGCGGCGATCGCGCTGACCGTCGTTCTCACCATCGTGGTGAAGAAGGGAATGACGAAGTGGGCGTGGATTCCCGGTGTACCGCTGGTGTGGGACCTGATCGTGACGATGACCGCGTCCTGGCAGAAGATCTTCTCCTCGGACCGGGCGGTGGGGTACTGGGCACAGCACCGCGCCTTCGTCGACGCAAAGAACTCGGGCGCGACCGCGTTCGGGTCGGCGGACAGCCTCGACGAGATCGACGCGGTCATCCGGAACACGTTCATCCAGGGCACGTTGTCGATCGTGTTCGCGGGACTCGTGCTCGTCGTGGTAGCGGCGGGTCTCGTCGTGTGCGTCAAGGCCGTACGTGCGGGTGGGCTTCCGACGACGGAGTCGCCGGACGTACCGTCCAAGATCTTCGCTCCCGCTGGGTTCGTTCCGACCCCTGCCGAGCGGGAGTTGCAGAAGCAGTGGGACGAACTGATCGCGTCGGGCAAGGTCCGGCCTCCCGGTGCGGCGGTGACTCGGGACGGCCCGTTGCGCCGGCACGCTCACGAGAAGACGGGCACCTCATGACCGCGGTACTGCGCCGAGTGTGGTGGTGGCTCGGAGCGTTGATGGGTGACCACGACTATGCGCGCTACGTGGAACTGCACCGCAGGCTCCACCCGGGATGTCCTGTCCCGAGCGAGCGTCAGTACTGGCGGGAGCGTCACGCGGACGCGGACGCGAACCCCGGCGCGAGGTGCTGCTGACCGCGTTGCCGGTTACTCGTCGTGTTTGCTTCGGCGCAGTTCGTCGTTGATGCGGAGGGCTTCGGTGAGCTGATCCTCCAGGATGATGATCCGGCACGCCGCATCGAGTGCGGTGCCCTGGTCGACGAGTTCCCTCGCGCGGGCGGCGATGCGGAGCTGATATCGCGAATACCGCCGGTGCCCGCCTTCCGACCGCATCGGATTGACCAGGTTCGCGGTGTCGAGACTCCGGAGGAAGGCTTGGGTGACGCCGAGCAGCTCGGCGGCGCGTCCCATGCTGTACGCAGGGAAGTTCTCGTCGTCGAACTTGTCTTCGGCGTCGTTGTTCTGTTTCACGAGGTGTGCGTGTCGCCCTTCGTATACATGGACGGGGACCCCGGCGCCTACGGCGCCGGGGTCCAGGGGTTTACGTTCGTAGATATCTACTTGCACGGGCCAACTGGTCGGTCGGCCTTTCTACCTGTGTCCCGCCTCGGTGGACGGAACCTGATCTCGATAACTGACCGCGCACCACCTCCAAGCCGGGTAATTCCTTATGTCCTGGGGCCGCACCAACTCCGGCCCCGATGGAGTCGGACGCTTCGAGGTTTACCTACTCAACTCACTGCCTCGACGCGCCCTACTCCAAGCCTTTTCGCCTCCTGAGCGGGCAGTTCGTTCTCGCCCTCTTTCGGACTCGCTCTCACTTACAACACATAATCTACAACCGACAAACCGGAATGTCTACAGCGACCAATGCAGATTTCTGTGATCGTCGTCATCCTGAACGGTGGCTGCCCGCTCGGCTCCGGTTGTGCTTGACGAGGGTGAACTGTTGGAGATCGATCAGGCCCCGCCGGAAATTCTCCGCGCAGCCGGTGAGGTATCGCATGTACCGCTGATAGACCTCTTCGGAGGCCAGTTCGACTGCCTTGTCATGGCGCGCTTTCAGTGCGCGCGCCCACAGATCCAGTGTGTGCGCGTAGTGCGGTTGCAGCGATTCGATGTTCTGCACCCAGTAGCCGTGGCGCTGGGCGCCGGTGATGATCATGTCCCGTTCCGGAAGCTGCCCACCGGGAAAAATCTCTCTGAGGATGAACCGCAGGAACAGCGCGTCGTCCCGGTTCACCTCCACATCCATGTCCTCGAGCAACTGCCGCGAGTGGCCGACGATGGTGTGCAGCAGCATCCGGCCGTCCGGGGGCAGCATGCGCGAGGTGCGCTCGAAGAACGCGTCGTAGCGCCGCCGGCGGAAATGCTCGAAAGCACCGATGCTCACGATGCGGTCCACCGGCTCGTCGAAATCCTCCCAGCCCTGTAATCGGACTTCCGCGGAGCGGCGCCCCAGCGCGAGCCCGGAAATCATCTCGGAGACGTGCTCGTACTGGTTGCGGCTCAGGGTCAGGCCGATGACATTGACGTCGTACCGCTCGATCGCCCGCCGCATCGTCGACCCCCATCCGCACCCGATGTCGAGCAGCGTCATGCCCGGCCGGAGGTCGCACTTACCAAGGGAGAGGTCGATCTTCGCCTTCTGGGCATCCTCGAGCGACATGTCGTCGGTCTCGAAGAACGCACAACTGTAGGTGCGCGTCGGGTCCAGGAACAGGTCGAAGAAGTCGTCGGACAGGTCGTAATGGGATTGGACGTTCTCATAGAACGGCGTCAGTTTCGGCATCGAGGCACCCTTCACGGTGGTGGCTGCACACTTCACACCGCGTCGTGGTTGCGCGACCACCCGGGCGGTGCTGACGACTCATTCTCCCAGTTGGGTCAGCCCGCCGTCGGCAGGGTGACGAAACTCGGTGCGGTCGGGTCGAGCTCGAGGTGCTGCGGACGCAGTCCACTCTCTCTTGTCATCGGTCCCAGTGGAAGTGACCGCGGAACGTTCGCGGCATACACATCGATGCGCAGTCGGTGCCCCGGTGCGACCACCGCATCCGTGGGGATGGTGGTGATGTCGAGCGATGTCGGCTCGCCCGGAAAAACGGGCTGTCTCGTCGCCAGAGTGAGGCTCGGGTGTGCCTCGGCATAGTCGCCGTCGGCCGTGAACTCACTCAGGGAATCGTCGATCGCGCGCAGGGAGGCGACCAGCGAACCACTGGAAAGGACCGTGGAGCGCCCGTCCGGGGCAACGTCGTTGACCGACACCGACCAGAATCCGTCCGTGGCGTCGAGGGTGGTGTTGAGGTGCACGTTGATCGGTCCCGACAGCACGATCGGCTCGGTGAGCACATCGGTGGTGAACGTCAGTGCCTCGGCCTCGTGGAACCGGGAGTCCTTGCTGCACGCCGAGCCGAGCAACACCGTGATGCCGGCCGTGCCCTGCGCGCCTTCCCGCGAACAGAACCCGCGCAATCCCGGCGTCACGGTGAGGCGTCGCGCGTCGACCGGGGGAGTGGACACGAGTGTCCCGTCGTGTGCCGCATGCCCCGCACTCCCGCTCGGCGCCGCCGCCAGAAACAGCTTCTGGTGGCGGACTCCGGCGCGGGGAAAGTGCTCGGTGGTGGTCCAGCCGCCGCCCTGCTGCAACAGTGTCACGGGCCCGTACTCTTCGATTCCGTTGTCCATATCCCGGAGCCACCGGTCGAACCACGCGCGCTGCAGTGCAGCGATGTTCGGCGGATGCCCCGGCGTGCCGAAACTCGTACCCGTCACGGCGTGGTACCCGTCGCCCATGACGAGTTGCTTACGGCCGGGTTCGACGGGAATCCGGTTGTAGATGTCGGGTTCGCTGTTCGCGAAGATGTCGTGCCAGTTCCCGAATACGAAAGTAGGCACCGTGATCGACTCGAGGTCCGCCTGCCGATCCTGGTAGAAGGGTCCGTCCTGTGCGACCTCCAGAGCGCCGGGAGACACGTCGTCGACAGTCGGAGCTGTGATGACTTCCAGCAGTTCCGGGATCTTCGTGGCGGGATCGGCGAGCCGATCTCGTAACCACTGCGCGTCGAACCGGCCCTCGATCAGCGCTTGCACATCGGGCAACCACTTGAGCCCGTTGACGAGGCCGAGCCAGGCGGGCATGAAACCGATGCCCAGTGCGCCACCCGTTCCGACGATGTCGCGGAGAAGATCGTTGCCGGGTTCGACCGCGAACACGGCGTCGAGAGCACGGGGCCGAAGCCCCGCAGCCTGGATTTGATTGATCGCCGAGTACGACACGCCCGTCGTCCCCACGCGGCCGTTGGACCACGGTTGCGAAGCCGCCCAGTCGATCACCTCGACGGTGTCCTGTTGTTCGCGAGGACCCAGGATCTGCCACTGACCGGGGGAGAATCCGGTGCCGCGAACGTCGACGACGACCTGGGTGTACCCGTTCTGCACCAGGTCGCGGTTGAGTCCGAACGCCTTACCGAGTTGCGATGCGGGGGCCGCGAGTTCGGTGATCCCGTCGAGCGGGGCACCCAGATTCAAGGTGGTGCCGAGATCCTCGACGACCGGTCCGACGGACGGATCCTCCATGGCCACTGAGGCGAGCGTGGACAGCAATTTTGTGTAGGGCGTGAGGTTGAGTACCACCGGCGTCGGCTCGGCAATGGGCGAGCCGTCGGCATTCGCCGGCCGGAACACATTCGCCCGCAGCACAGTACCGTCGCTGAGCGTGATGGGGACGTCCCAATCGACTGCGGTCCCGGGATAGGCGTCGGGAACGTCCACGCTTGCTTGCCACGCCACCGCATCGGAACCACCGGACGGGTCGGCCACTGCCGGAACGGCCGAGGCCAGCGCGATCGTCGTGATCGCCACCGCGACCGACACCCGGGACATTGCTTTTCGCACGCGGGACCCCCGACCTGCCGTGACAGCTTTTCGGGGCACGGTACCGTGCCGGCGCTCCCCCTTGCCGGGAAACGCCGCAGCACCCGGCCACGTGGTGGCCGGGTGCTGCTGTGCTACGAGGGCGTGATCAGGCTGCGGGTCGTCCCGACTCGCGCAGGGCGCCGAGAGCGTCGATTCGCTCGACCGCCTCGGCGACGATCCGATCGATGAGTTCCTGGCAACTCGGCAGGTCGTCGACCATGCCGACGACCTGGCCGGAGGCGAGGACACCGGCTTCCGTATTACCGTCGACCAGACCGGCTTTCAGAAGCATCGGAGTGTTGGCGGCCATGATGATCTGCTGCCAGGTGCGATCGCTCGCCTTCTTCATCGCGAGACCGTCCCGGACGAGAGTGGACCATTTCATCCCGGTCATGGACTTGAACTTGGTCGCATTGCGTGCCGCCGCGACCAAACCCTTCGCGTAACTGGACCGTTCGAGGCTGTCCACGAGATCGGTGTTGAGCACGCGATGCGGCATGCCGTCCACCTTGAGCGAGACGGTCGTGTCCTGAAGCCCCCGCGCAAGATACTGCTGCTTGACGGAGTCCGGTACCGCGCTGTCGCTCGTGAGGAGGAACCGGGTGCCCATCGCGACGCCGGCGGCGCCGTACGAGAGGGCAGCGGCGAGCCCGCGTCCGTCGAAGAAACCGCCCGCGGCGATCACCGGGATGTCGACGGCGTCGAGCACGCTCGGCAGCAACAGTGTCGTGGCGACCGGGCCGGTGTGCCCACCGCCCTCACCGCCCTGCACGATCACGGCGTCCGCACCCCACGACGCGACCTTCACCGCGTGCTTGGCGGCGCCGATCGACGGGATCACGACGATGCCGTGGTCCTTGAGCTTGGCGATCAGTTCCTTCTTGGGGGCCAGCGCGAACGACGCGACCTTGACGTTCTCCCGGATCAGCAGATCGATGCGCTCTGCCGCATCCGAGGCGTCGGCGCGCATGTTGACGCCGAACGGCTTCTCGGTGAGGGACTTGGTTTTCGCAACCGCGGCCTCGAGTTCGGCGTACGTCATCGTTGCCGAGGCGAGGATGCCGAGGCCGCCCGCGTTCGACGTTGCCGCGGTCAAGCGGGGACCGGACACCCATCCCATGCCCGTCTGGACGATGGGATGTTCGATGCCCACCAGTTCCGTGAGGGGCGTGCGCAGGGTTGTCACAGGGAGACCTCGCGGTCGCGCAGACTCTTCGGGTCGAGGACCTCGCGGATGAGCCGCAGTTCCTCGGCGGTCGGTTCGCGGGTCACGCCGGCCTCGTTCAGCCCGGCAACCTCGAAGGAGGTGTTCTCGGCGACAGTTGCGGCCTCGACACCGGGGTGCAGCGACAGTGCCCGGAACGTGTGGCCCGGGCCGCCGAAGTCGAAGACACCGAGATTGGTGACGACGCGGGGGATGCTCAGGAACCGGTACGCCGGATTCTCGGGATCGATCTTGTCGTATCCGACGCCCGAGACGATGTCGACCTTGTCGGTGAACACCCGAGCGGTGTGCCGGCCGACCCAGTAACTCGTGGCGTGGTTGATGGTGTTGCCCGGGGCGCCGCGCACGCCGAACATCTGGCGGGTGGGGTGCTGGAGCGGACCGAAGGCCGAGAGGTTCTGGTTACCGTGGCGATCGATCTGGTTGGCACCCATGACCACGTGGCGCCGACCGGACGCGACCACGTCGAACACCTTGCGGAACGGCATCCATCCCTCGATCGGGGCCTTGGCGCCGAGCGGCGGAACCTCGGCGAGGATGAGTGCTTCCCCGTCGGTGATCAGCAGGTCGGGCTCGGTGGTGAGCTTGGCGAGCCGGGCGCCGATCTGGGGGAGAGTGGCCATCGGGCTGGCCATGATTTCGCCTGCGCCGGAGAAGATCTCGGCGCACGCGATCGCGCAGTACTCGGCGCGCGTGACGGTCTCGGTGGTGGTCATGCCTGCTCCCCACTCTTGGATTCGGCTGCGAATTTCTGGACGGCGGCCTGGTAGTCGTCCTCGCTGCCCGACAGGAAGCGATCGACGAACTTCTGCCAGGACTCGGGGTCCTTGGCCGACTCGGCGTAATGACGCTGGAACTTCTCGTCGCGCCCGTAACTGTCGCCCGCGAGGGTGAAGTGCGCACCGCCGGGTGCTTCGACAACCCCGTCGACCATCATCCGGTTGAGAACGATGGACTGCAGCGGAACGGATTTGACGAGTTCTTCGGTGTCGACGATCCGCTCGACCGAGACGTAGCGCTTCTCGGCGGCCATGCAGTAGAGGTCGTCGAAGTAGGGATCGACACCCGTGTACGCGGCGTTGCCGTGTGCATCACCGATATTGAGGTGCACCAGCGACGCATCGAGGTTCAGCGCGGGCATCGCGATCAAGGTCTCGGTGCCGTCCGGCCCCGGGTAGGGGGAGGTGACGGTCTTCAGCTCGCCTTCCCAGAATTCGACGACGTCCGAACCGAGTCCGGCGCGGATCGGAAGGAAGGGAAGGCGCGCGGCGGCGGCCTCGAGGCCGCATTTGACCATTCCCTCGTCCATTTCGCGCGCGATGATCTCGCCGCCTGTGCGGGCCTTGGCGAACCACGGGTCGTAGAACGGTGCCGAGTCGAGGGAGACGAAACCGTAGTACGCCTTCTTGACCTTCCCGGCCGAGCACAGCAGGCCGAGGTCCGGGCCGCCGTAGGTCACGACCGTCAGGTCGGTGATGTCCGATCGCAGGATCGCGCGGACCAGTGCCATCGGCTTGCGGCGCGAACCCCAGCCACCGATGCCGATGGTCATTCCGCTGCGCAGCTCGCCGACCACATCGTCGAGCGACATTCTCTTGTCACGCATGGGTTTCGAACTCCTGTGAGAGAGGGGACTTCAGCTGTTGGTCCGGGCTTTTCCGGTGGCGACGAATTCGTCGCGATGCTCGTCGGCGACCCCGGCGAGGTTGAGCTCGAACGTGAAGCCCTGCTCGATGCGGTAGCTGGTCTTGACATCGACGGGGTCGATGCGGTTGATCGCTTCCTTCGCCCGGCGGATGACGCGGGTGTCCTTGGCCGCGATCATCTCGGCGACCTCGCGTGCGGCCCCGTCCAGTTCGTCACGCGGGACGACCTTGTAGACGGAACCGAAGTGCTCGAGTTGCTGGGCAGTCACGTTCTGTGCCGTGTAGTAGAGCGTGCGCATGAGGTGCTGCGGCACGAGACGCGCGAGGTGCGTCGCCGCTCCGAGTGCACCCCGGTCCACCTCGGGGAGGCCGAAGACCGCGTCGTCGGACGCGAGGATGACATCGGCGTTTCCGACGAGGCCGACGCCGCCGCCGACGCAGAAGCCGTTCACGGCGACGATCACGGGAACCTCGCAGTCGTAGACCGCTGCGAAGGCCGCGGCACAACCGTGGTTGGCGGCGATGAGGGCCTCGTAACCCTCGGTGGCCTGCATTTCCTTGATGTCGACGCCCGCGTTGAAGCCTCGGCCCTCGGCTCGGAGGATCACGACGTGCGTCTTCGGGTCCTTACCGGCGGTGAGGACCGCGTCGGCCAGGTCGAACCACGCCTGCGAGGGGAGGGCGTTCACAGGGGGGAAGTCGACGGTGACCGTGGTGATACCGGCGCTGTCGGAGGTCGAGGTGATGCCCATGGCATGTTCCTAACGTCTGTACCAAACCAAGCGATTGCTTGGTAAGTTAGCACACGAACCCTGTGGGGCACAGGAGCCCGGAACGCTCGCCCGCGCCACAGCTCTCTCGCCGAAACGCGATTTCCTCGAAATCTGAGGGCGTACTACGTTCGGCCCCAACCTGTTACATAACGAATACGAGGAGAGAAGATGACCGAAGCAGTAATCGTGTCGGCCGTGAGATCGCCCATCGGGCGCGCGCGCAAGGGTTCGCTCGCGTCGATCCGCCCCGACGATCTGGCGACACAGATGGTCGCCGCGGCACTCGCGAAGATTCCGGACCTGGATCCGGCGGAGATCGACGACCTGATGGTCGGCTGTGGCCAGCCCGCCGGCCAGTCCGGCTTCAACATCGCCCGCGTGGTCGCCGTGCAGCTCGGCTACGACTTCCTTCCCGGCGTGACCGTCAACCGGTACTGCTCGTCGTCGCTGCAGACCACCCGCATGGCGCTGCACGCGATCAAGGCCGGCGAGGGCGACGTGTTCATCTCCGCCGGTGTCGAGTCGGTGTCGAGCTTCGTAACCGGCAATGCCGACGGCCTGCCCGACACCAAGAACCCGCTGTTCGACGACGCGCAGGCGCGCAGTGCCACGCTGGCCGAGGGTGGCGTCGCCTGGACGGACCCGCGCAAGGACGGTCTGCTCCCGGACGTGTACCTGGGGATGGGCCAGACCGCCGAGAACGTCGCGTCCTACACGGGGATTTCCCGCGAAGACCAGGACCGGTGGGGCGTCCGCTCGCACAACCGGGCCGAGGAAGCCATCAAGTCGGGGTTCTTCGCAAAGGAGATCACGCCCGTCACGCTGGCCGACGGCACGGTCGTCTCCACCGACGACGGCCCGCGCGCCGGCACCACGTACGAGAAGGTCAGCCAGCTCGAGCCGGTGTTCCGTCCGGACGGCAC
>NZ_JABAGQ010000017.1 GCF_012844225.1 Rhodococcus sp. 105337 | reverse complement strand
CTGTGCTTCTGCTCCGGCGTCAACGACAACGGCGCCCAGAACCGCGTGTTCTCCAACGCCAACTCCGGATCGGTGTCATACGAAATCTTGATCTCGATCATCTTGTCGATCCCCGCGACATCACGCCCGGCCCTCGCCGCACCCTCCGCCACCGCCGGCAACAACTTCTCCGTATACAACTCCATGCCCTTACCCGACGTGCAGATGAACCCATCCCCCGCACGGCCCGCATAGCGCGCGACCACCGGACCACCCGCCGCCACATACACCGGAACCCCACCCTCGGGCACGTCGTAGATCGACGCCCCCTTCGTCGAATAGAACTCCCCCTCGAAATCGACCCGATCTCCCAGCCACAACTGCCGCATCAACGCCACCGACTCCCGAAGCCGCGCGAACCGTTCCTTGAACTCCGGCCACTGCCCGGCATAGCCGGTGGCGATCTCGTTGAGTGCTTCACCGGTCCCCACACCCAGAAACACCCGCCCCGGATACAGACACCCCATCGTCGCGAACACCTGCGCGATCACCGCCGGGTTGTACCGGAACGTCGGAGTCAGCACCGACGTCCCCAACTGCAACCGCTCGGTGCGCTCGCCCACCGCGGTCATCCACGCCAGCGAGAACGGGGCATGCCCACCGTTGTGCCGCCACGGCTGGAAATGATCCGACACCGTCGCCGAATCCATCCCGTGCGCCTCGGCGAGCACCCCGAGTTCGACCAGCTCACGCGGCCCGAACTGCTCCGCCGACGCCTTGTATCCCAACTTCAGCATGTCCGTCCGCCTCCACGTCGACATCGCCTCGCCACAGAGGAGGGCATCGTCGACCCGGCGCCCGGAGCCTCGGCGGCTCTGGTGATGCTCATTATGATCACGCAAATTCGCGCATATACTGCACGAAATAATGCACATTTCCGAGTGTTTGTGTCAATATCTGTGCACATACAAGTGTGGGTGCGCTATCGTCGTGCGATCGTTCCGCACAACCGAACCGCGTGATCTCCCCGCGGGCATCCCAGATGCACAACATGAACGCGCAGCCCGAACAGCGCAGCATCCCAGCAGAATCCGGAGGAGTATTCGTGTCCGCGAGTGCACGGCGACGTGAGATCTTCCACCGACTGATGGCCGACGGCTATGTCGACGCGAAAACGCTCGCCGGCGACCTGGGCGTCGACACATCCACGATCCGGCGGGACCTCGACGCGCTCGCCCGCGAAGGAAAGGTCGAACGCACCCACGGCGGCGCACGCCCGGTGGAGGGCGCCGGGCCCGAGGTCCCCTACGCGGTGAAAAAGGACGTGCGCCGGGCCGAGAAGGCGGCGATCGCCGCCGTCGCAGCGGCCATGGTCTCCGACGGGGACAGCGTGATTCTCGACAGCGGATCGACCACCTACGAAGTGGCTGTCGCGTTGCGTCGTCGCACGTCGCTGACCGTCATCACCAACGATCTGCGGATCGCCAAGTACGTGGCGAGCTTTCCCGAAGTACGGCTACTCGTCACCGGCGGCGAACTGCTCGGTTCGGTGTTCACACTCGTCGGCGAGCACGCCGTCCGGTTCATGTCGTCGTACTCGGCGGACTGGGCGTTCCTCGGCGCCGACGCGATCGATCCGACGGCGGGCATCACGAACACCAACACGCTCGAGGTTCCGATCAAGAGGGCCTTGATCCAGGCTGCGGCGCGCACAGTGCTCGTCGCCGACCATTCGAAGTTCGGGCACCGTGCGCTTGCGAAAGTTGCCGCGGTCGAGGACATCGACACGCTCGTGTCGGATTCCGGACTGGCCGCCGAACAGCGCGATGCCTACGGGCCCGCGCTCGTGATCGCCGAACCGTTTTCGCCCACCTGATCGCGGTGCTCGCCGAACCGACACGAAAGCCCGACGCCCCCTGCACTTCCGGACCGTAGACGGTGCCGGAAGGAGGAGGCGTCGGGCGAGATACGTGCAGACGACAACCCGGTGGGGCCGAAACTCAGAGGTTCCAGTCTCCGAGGCCGTCCCAGCCGTTGAGGGTGCCGCCGGCGGTGTTCTGCACGATTACGGGGTCACCCTTCTTGGAATTCTCGAAGAACCACTTGCCGTCCTCGGTACTCACGTTGAGGCAGCCGTGACTGACGTTCGTGTTGCCCTGTGCGTCCACCGACCACGGCGCCGCGTGCAGGAAGATGCCGCTGTTGGACATGCGGGTCGCGTACTCGACGTACGTGCGGTAACCCTCCGGGCTGTCGACGGGCACCCCGTAGGTCGACGAGTCCATGTACATGTCGCGGAACTTGTCACCGACGATGTAGGTGCCGTTCGGAGTGTCGTGGCCGGGCTTGCCGAACGACGTCGGCATCGTCCGCACGACCTCACCGTTACGGGTGACCGTGATCGTCTTGGTGTTGTTGTCCGCCACCGTGACAAGGGCGTCACCGATCGTGAACGACGACCGGGAGTCACCGGCCGCGACGGTGACCGACGTGTTCGCCGGCCAGAACTCGAACGGCTTCCAGCGCACCTGGCTGTCGGATGCCCAGTAGAAATGGCCGTCGACCGGCGGCTGGGAAGTGATGCGGATGGCACGTTCGGCGGCGGCGCGGTCGCCGACGGCCTCGTTGAAACGGATGATGATCGGCTGCGCGACACCGACCGTCTCACCGTTCGACGGGTTCACCGACGGGGCCGAGAACGGAGCGGGCTGCTCGGGAAGCAGCTGCGGCGGCAACTGGGGCGCCCCCGGCCCCTGCGGGACGACGCTCCGGATGACGTCCTCGACACTCGGTACTTCCGGCCCACCCGGCCACAACGGCACTGCGGCGGCGGGGCCGGCGGCGGTGAGGGCGACTGCGGCGGCACCGGCGAATGCGATCGCTACGCGTGCGGACCGGCGTCCAGCCCGGCGGCGACGGTTCGACAAGACATGCTTTTCGACCATTCCACAACCCATCGTTGGACGGTGCGTCGTGACCCTAATTCCCCGTCGCGACGCTTTCGTTACTTCTTATTAGACACGCGCAAACTCGACCCGGGCAATTCGGGTATCCATAAAACCCGCATCGCCCCAGGTCGGACGCTTGTGGAACGTTAACGCATTCAGGAGCCGGTTCGCGATGCCGCGAGCAATTCCTCCACCGATACGAACTTGAGACGAGACCGGCCGGCCGCCGATCCGCGCGACTTCTCCTGCTTGTCGATCTGCTGCCACCCGCGGTAATCGACGAACTCGGGCCGCCGCTCGGCGACGAGGGTCGCAAGCTTCTCGCGATCCGCGACGGGTTCGGGCAGCTTTCCGGCGATGAAGTCGTCGAGGATCTGCTCGACGGTCTCGTTGGAGCACTGCTTGTTGGTGCCGATCACGCCGCTCGGACCACGCTTGATCCATCCGGCGGTATAGACACCCGGCACCGGCTCATCGGTCTCGGGGTCGAGGACGCGGCCGAGGTGGTTCGGGAGCACTCCTCGGCGCTCGTCGAACGGCACGCCCTTGACGGGGGTGCCCCGGTACCCGATCGAACGCAGGACCAGTCCTGCGCCGAGCGTGTCGGTGTCGCCCGTGGGCCGGGCTTCGAGGCGTCCGTCGACCTCGACCAGTTCGTTGCGTTCGAGGGTGATCGATGTGACGGCGTCGTCCCCGGTGATCTCGACAGGCGACGCGAGGTAGCGAAGGACGATTCGCTTGTTGCCGGGCGTCGGGCTCGTCTTCGCGTACTCGGCGACCTGCCGGACCTTGAGTGCGATGCGGGGTTCGACATCGGGGTCGTCGACGAGGGCGCGGCTCGCGGGATCGAGTTCGAGTTCGGCGGGATCGACCATCACGTCGACGCCGTCGAGGCCGCCGAGTGCGAGCAGTTCCGGGTTCGTGTAGGCCGCCTGGGCGGGACCGCGCCGGCCCACGACCACTACTTCCTGGATTGCGGAGTTGCGCAACGCTTCGACGGCGTGCTCGGCCATGTCGGTGCGGGCGAGTTCGTCCGGGTTCATCACGAGAGCACGCGCGACGTCGAGGGCCACGTTGCCGTTGCCGATGATCACCGCGCGTTCGCCGGAAAGGTCGAATGTGCGGTGGGCATAGTCGGGATGGCCGTTGTACCAAGCGACGAACTCGGTGGCAGCGAACGAGCCGGGCAGATCTTCACCGGGAACGCCGAGGCGCCGATCGCTGGACGCGCCGACGGCGTAGAGCACGGCGTGGTGGTGCGCGAGCAGTTCCTCGTGGGTGATGTGCGTACCCACCTCGACGTTGAAGTAGCACTGGGTGTTCTTGTGGCCGATGGCACTGCGGAAGACGTTGGCAATGCCTTTGGTGCTCTGGTGGTCCGGCGCGACGCCGGCCCGGACCAGGCCGAACGGCGTCGGAAGCCGATCGAAGATGTCGACCTGCACGGCCGAATGCGAAGTCAGTTCCTGTGCGGCGTAGCAGGCCGCGGGCCCGGATCCGACGATCGCGACCCGCAGCGTTCCGAGGTCGGCAGGGATCTTGCGGCGCGACCGCAGCTCCGGCCAGTCCGGTCCGATCGGGTAACGCCGGTAGTACTCGGCATTGATTTCGAGGTACGGCTCCTGGGCGGGCGTGAGCTCGTTGTCGGCCGCGATGGCGTCGACCGGGCACTCGTCGACGCACGCCCCGCAGTCGATGCACGTATCGGGATCGATGTAGAGCATCTCCGTCGTAGCGAACGGCGCTTCGTCGGGCGTGGGATGGATGCAGTTGACCGGGCAGACTTCGACGCACGAGACGTCGTTGCAACATGCCTGGGTGATCACATAAGCCACAGTGGATACCTGCCTGAAAGTGCCGGTGGGGTACGACGATCGGGGCCCCAGACTATAACACGTTGCAAGTCTGGTCGAGAACGTCGTTATCGTCACTCTAGCAGGGCATTTCAGTGCTCGAGAATGACCTCAACGCGCCAACTCGTCTCCCGACTCTATCCTGAATCCGATCTTGAGCGTGACTTGGGTATGAGCGACCTTTCCGTCGTCGATGTGACCGCGCACATTGACCATTTCGAACCATTCGAGATGCCGCGTCTTCTCCGCCGCCCGCGCCACCGCTTTCGCGATCGCGTCGTCCACCCCGGTGGTCGACGAGCCGACCACTTCGATCACTCGATAGACGTGGTTCATTCCCACCGCTCCTTGCATCGCCACCGAACACCGGTCCGTGTCCTGGTCGGATACTCCCGCTCACGCTGGGTCCGCGTGCCGGAATCCGCGAAAATGGCAAGACATCGGCCGGAGAGACCGCTGCGTCGTCAGGCCAGGCGAGCCAAGTCGCGCGCCAGGGCGCCGAGCCGGGCAAGGCGCAGGTCGCCGAGGGGCATCGCGCCCACGCCGAGGCGGTTGGTGACGAATGCGAGCGACATTCCCGAATCCAGATCGGCGAATGCTCCGGAACCACCGACCCCGTAGTGACCGAACGCGCCGCGCGGGCGCTCGCGGCTGGCGAATATCGGCTGGTGATAGCCGAGACGCCACGCCATCGGCACGCCGAGCACGTAGTCGCGGCTCCGCAACCGCACCTCGTCCATCGCGGCAATGGTCGACGGATCGAGGAACTTCACTCCGTCGATCGTGCCGCCACCCGCGATCGCGCCGTACATACGAGCGAGCGACCGTGCGGTGAAGACGCCGTTCCAGCCCGGCATCACCGAATCGTGCACCGCCGGATCGCGAACGAGTTCGTCGAAACCCGCGGGCATCGCCGCTTCGACCAGGCCCCGCGTCGGCGCGACCCGCGACAGGACGGACGCACTGACACCCCAGTCGAGCCCCACCGGATTGATCCGCGGGAACAATCGCGCGATGCGGCCGCGCTCGTCGTGCGGGACCCGGTACCAGAAGTCCTGACACCCGAGGGGCTGCGCGATCTCACGGTCGACGACTTCGGTGAACGGCAACCCGGTTACACGCTGGACGATTTCGGCGACCAGCCAGCCGTAGGTCACCGCGTGGTAACCCGAACCCGACATTCTGCGACGGTCGGGGGTGGCCGCAGCAAGCGCGGCGACGGTCGCGTCGTAGTCGAGAATGCCCCTTTTTCCGGGGACGAGCCCCCGGACGCGGTGCAATCCGGCCCGATGCGTCATGACGTCTGCGACGGTGAGAGATCCCTTGCCGCCGGCCGCGAACTCGGGCCAGTACTGGGCGACCGGGGCGGAGTAGTCGATCAGTCCGCGTTCGGCGAGACGGTGCACGACGGTGGACGCGACGCCTTTGCCCGTCGAGAAGGACAGCGCCATCGTGTCCTGCGTCCACCGGCGCGTGCGGTCGGCCCAGCCTGCCCAGACGTCGAGGACCTTCTCGCCGTGCAGGTAGGCGGTGAGTGCTCCACCGCCGTGGTGAGGCTGTGTGTACAGCGCGAAGAACCTGTCGGCCAGCGGGAGGAACCGCGGATCGACATGCATCTCGGTCCGCGACAGGTGGTCGTCGTGCCCCTCCGCGGCAAGCACCGCTCCGGTCGTCATCGACATCCTCCCCTCGACATGTGCCGAAAGGCTACGTGCGGAGGGCAATGAACGGAAGGCTTTCCGTACAGGCTGTTTGTATTCCCAATCCGGTGTCGTCGCCGCGCGCCCCGAAGGCGCGGACTACGGACGTGGCAATACGACCCGTGCCCGCGGAATCAGGGTGCGGCCGGGGTCACGTAGCGAAAGGCACCGGCCACGACGCACCCCGACCCGGTCGCGAGGTTGATCGTCGCGGCCAGCTCACCCTCACACAGCACCGGATCGTCGGCGTCACCGACGAAAGCCTGGGATCGAGGACCCGTCACGACCAGGGCGGTGCCGGGCTCGTCCAGCAACCCCAGCGCGAGGGACTCGAACCCGTATCCGACCGCCAGGAGCTGCCCGCCACGGCTCTCGCCCGCGCCGACTCCACCGGCGAACCCTGCGGCCCCGATCGTCGCGCCGGCGCCGGCATCCGCGAATCCGACGCCGGACTCACCGAGGCTCCAGGCACCGCCCGTCCCGTCGGTGGTCGCGCCACATGCCGCGGCGCCGTCGACCCGAGTCACCTCCGCCGGGCCTCCCGGCGGTGCCGCGCACGTGGTCGCGGCGAGCGCGGATCCCGGAACGAGGAGACCTGCCCCCACGACGGCGGCGCCGATCACACCGGCACCGAACAGCCGACCCGACATCCACGTGCGAGACACAGACACGATCCTCCCGAAACTCCGGCGAACAGGTTCCCGCACAGTCTATGGAAATCCCGGGAAGCTGATCTTCCGACGAGGTAACGAGCAGGGACCGATTCAGCAGCCGGTCCGGACCGGGCGAACGACGCGGATCGTCTCAGCCGGTGGTCTTCCGGTCCGTGTCCCGCGACGGCTGCACCCGCTTGGGTTCACCGGGCATCTTCGGATGGGTCGGTGGATACGGCAGATCGCCGAGTCCGTCGGCGGCATCCCGGTCCGCCATCTCGAGCAGCACATCGAGCGAGTGAGCGTGATCGTCGAGTGTGGACATCGGATCGCCGCGGCGCGCGAGCAATTCCGGCACCGTCGCGATGGTGAAGTCGTCAGGTTCGGCGTCGGCGAGTTCGTCCCAGGTCAGCGGGGTCGACACGGTGGCGATGGGTGTCCGCCGCACCGAATAGGCCGAGGCGATGGTCTTGTCACGGGCGTTCTGGTTGTAGTCGAGGAACAAGCGGTCACCCCGCTCCTCCTTCCACCACGAGGTGGTCGCGCGCCCGTCGCTGCGACGCTCGATTTCGCGCATGAGTGCGATACCGGCGCGTCGCACACCGACGAAATCCCACTCCGGCACGATCCGCAGGTAGACATGCAGGCCGCGACCCCCCGACGTCTTGGGGAATCCGGTGAGCCCCAGTTCATCGAGCAGGGGCCGCACCACGTCGAGTGCGACGGCACGTGCCGCACCGAATCCCGTCCCGTCGGGCGGATCGAGATCGATGCGGAGTTCGTCCGGCCGGTCCACGTCGCCACAGCGCACCGCCCACGGATGGAAGGTGACCGTGCCGAGATTCGCCGCCCAGACGATGTCGGCGGCCGTGCGCACGCGAAGCGCATCCGCGGTACGGCCCGAGGGAAACGTGATCTCGCACGTGGCGACATGATCGGGCCGCTTGGCAGGTGCCCGCTTCTGGTAGATCTCCTCGGAGTCGATGCCGCCGGGAAACCGCTGGAGGTGGGTGGGCCGTTCACGCAGCGCGCCGAGCAGTGGCGCACCGAGTTCGGTGGTCACCGTCCGGTAGTACTCCACCAGGTGCCGTTTCGTGCCGCCGGACGAGCCCAGTCGGGGGAAGTAGATCTTGTCCGGATTCGACAGCCGGACAGGAACTCCGTCGACGTCGAGTTCCTCTGCGGGCGAGCGTTCGGCAGCCACGATCAGTCCTCCGTCCGGTCCAGCACGTCGCCCAGGTCGTATCGCACGGGCACGTCCAGCTGATCGTAAGTGCAGCTTGCCGGGTCCCGGTCGGGTCTCCACCGCTGAAACCGCGCGGCGTGCCGGAACCGCATCCCTGCTCCGGCCGTGCCTTCCATCTGGTCGTACGCCACTTCGAGTACGCGCTCCGGTCGCAACGGCACCCAACTGCGATCCACTCCCGACCGCCAGCGGGTCGCTTCTCCCTCGGCGACGACGTCCGCACCGACGCGCAGCGGCTCGAGTTCCGCGAGCAACTCCTTCCGTCTCGCGGTGGTGAAAGCGGATGCGCCACCGACCATCGCGAGTTCACCGTCGTGGTACAGGCCGAGCAGAAGGGATCCGACGCCGTCGACACTCTTGTGCTTGCGATATCCGATGAGAACGCAGTCCGCCGTGCGAGCGTGCTTGAGCTTGATCATCTCTCGCTTGTCGGGTCGGTAGATTCCGTCGAGTCGCTTGGCGACCACACCGTCGAGGCCGGCGCCTTCGAATTCCTCGAACCATCGCTGCGCGGTCGCGGCGTCCGTGGTGGACGCCGTGACGTGACAGCTGGGTCCTCCTCCGAGCGCGTCGCGCAACCGTGCACGACGGTCGGCGAACGGACTGGTCATGAGGTCCTCGTCGCCGAGTGCAAGCAGGTCGAATCCCACGAACTGGGCCGGTGTCTGTTCGGCGAGCAGCGCCACCCGGCTCGCCGCGGGATGGATACGTTCGGACAACGACTGCCAGTCGAGCCGGGTCAGCCCGTCGCGCTCGCGCGGAACGACGATTTCTCCGTCGACGACGCATCTCGCGGGAAGTTCCGCGCGGACGGCCGCGACGAGTTCGGGAAAGTACCTCGCCAGATCCTTGCCACCGCGCGACGAGAACACCACCTCCTCACCGTCGCGAAAGACGATCGCCCGGAAGCCGTCCCACTTGGGCTCGTACGACCACACGGCCGTTCCGTCGTCGGGCTGTGCCGGAACCGCGGTGGCAGCCTTCGCCAGCATCGGTGCCAGGGGTGGAACCACGGGGAGGTCCATCCGCACATGGTCGCACTCCGGGGGGCATTCCGCGTTCGGGATCGCATGAAATCCGCGACCTGGACGGATCGACGGAAACAGACATTCCGTACCCTCCACACATGATCATTCTCCGGCGGGCGGGGCTCGCTCTCGTGACGGTGGTGGCGGTGGCCGTGCTCGGCGGATGCGCCTCCGAGACCGAGGGCCGCGCGCTGCCCGGCGCCGACGCCGTGGCGAGCACGACCACCACCCCGGCTCCGGCGACCTCGCGTTCGACCACCGCGAGCACGACGGCCGCAGACCTGGATCTGGAAGTCGACGTCGAACCCGGGGACTGTGTCGCACTGGGGGGCGCGGTCGACGCCGCCACCATCGACAACGCCGACTGCGGTAGTCGCACCTCCAACTACAAGGTCGTGGACGTCGTCACATCGAGCGACGAGTGCTCCGAGGACATCGACCAGACGTACTTCGAAACGCTCTGGGGCGTCGAGACGGGTGCCCTGTGCCTCGACATCGACTGGAAGGTCGGCGAGTGCATGGACCTGGGCGGAGAGGATCCCCAGCGGATCGACTGCTCCGCGACCGCGATCCTGGGAGAAAAGGTCAGCGAGATCCTCACCGGCACCTCCGATGTGAACGAGTGCTCGTTCTCGGACTCCGGATACGTCTACGACGAACGCAACTTCGTGGTGTGCACCGATTCGTTCTGAGGCATCGCTCGCCACCGCGCAGCACCACGGGCGTGTCGGTACCCCCGGCAACAATGCGGGCTGTAGGCAGAACACGATCGAACAGAACGCGAGGACACACGAATGACGCACTGGCCAGACAGACCGATCTGCGCATTCGACCTCGAGACCACCGACCGCGATCCCCGCACCGCACGCATCGTCGCTGCCTGCGTCGCCACCTTCGACGGTGACAAGATCGAGTCCCGTTCGTGGCTGCTCGACCCAGGCATCGCGATACCGCCCGAAACCACCGCCATTCACGGCATCAGCACCGAGCGCGCTCGCGCAGAGGGCATGGACTACCTCGCCGGCTATCTTCAGATCCGGCAGGCGGTGTGCGACGCGTGGGAGCGCGGACACATCGTGGTCGCGTTCAACGCCAGCTACGACCTGACGATCCTCGACGCCGAAGGCCGGCGACTCGGGTTACCGGAACTCGACATCGGCACGGTCGTGGACCCGTACGTCATCGATCGCGAGATGGACCGCACACGCAGCGGCAGGCGCACACTCCAGGCGGTCTGCGAGGTGTACGGCGTCCAGCTCGCCAGCCCCCACGAAGCGGAGGCCGACGCGCTCGCCGCCGGTCACCTCACTCGTGCGCTCATCGCCCGGTACCCGCAGCTGGCAGACCTCGACATCATGGCCGACCAGGCCGCGTGGCACGCGGAGCGGCAGCGCAGCTTCGCGGAATATCTCCGTGGCCTCGGCCGCGACGTGACCGACATCGACGACAACTGGCCGGTGCGCCGGCCCGAAAGCGGCAGCACCGGGGTTCTCGAACGGCCGGCGACCGAGACCGGGCGTGTGGCCTGGCACCGGCGCGTCGTGCAGCGGTTGCGCGCGTTCTTCCGTGGCACCGGCAGCCGCGCGACGAGGTGAGACCTCGCCCGAAGGCAGAATTCAGCGATTCGTCACCTCTGTACCGTTCGGGATTGGGACGATCACAGGCAACGCCGGTCGCGAGACCATCCGGAGGTGCCTGTGTCCGCCGAGTCCTGTGCCCATTGCTTTTGCGGCGTCGCGGACGCTGCGCGGCGTAGACCGGCGGTGCGGCGTAGGCCGGCGGTGCGGCGTAGGCCGGTGGTGCTGCGCAGACCGGCGGGGCTGTGTATCCCCGACGCGCCGACCTTGAATACTGGACTGTCATGACATCAGGCACCGGCACCCCGCGCCGTCCCGACGCGGCAGGACCCGACCCGGCTCAGTTCCGGGTGCATGTCGTAACCCAGGCGATTCGGCTGTTCTCCGAATTCGGATACGAGTCCACGACGGTCGAGCAGATCGCGGCGGCGGCCGGGGTGTCCCGCAGGACCTTCTTCCGTCAGTTCCGGTCGAAGGAAGACGTGATCTTCGCCGACCACGAGTCGCTGCTCGAGCAGGTCGCCGGGTACCTCTCGGGTGACTTCGCCGATCCGTGGCTGGCGGCCTGCGACGCCGCCGAACTGGTGTTCGGGCATTTTCGCGACCGGCGTGAGCTGGCAGTCTGGCGGTACCGCGTGGTGCAGCGGGTACCGGCGCTGCGCGAACGCGAACTGGTCACGACGTATCGCTACGAACGATTGTTCACCGACTTCCTGCGGGCTGCGGTGCCCTCGGCGAAGCCCGTGCACATCGTGAGTTTCACGGCCGCGATGACGGCGACGCACAACTATCTGCTCCGGGCGATGATCCGGGGGGACGACACGGCCACCTCCGAGCAACTGCACCGAGCGCTCTACGAGGTTCGCCGGACATTCGGCGTGGTACCCCAGGCCGCCACCGGCCCCCGCCCGGGCGTCGACCTGCCGCAGCGGGCCGTCACGGTGGTGACCTTTCCAGTCGGGGCGTCGCCTGCCGATGTGGCCGAGCAGGTCCGCCGCGAGCTGGAACAAAACCCGCCGCCTTCGTGACGAACGTCCCCCGGCATTGACCTGGCACTCAGTGCCCGAGGTAAAATGGAAGAATTCCGTGACGTCGCACACCCTTGCAGTCGATAGGGTGGTGCGGATCCGACCCGATTAATGGCACCGAGTGCCGTTAGGAGTTTGCCACCGTGGCCCTCAATCCCGACTTCGATCTCTTCAAGCTCGGAGACGAGCACGACGAACTGCGCGCCGCGATCCGCGCCCTCGCCGAGAAGGAGATCGCGCCGCACGCGAAGGACGTCGACGAGAACTCCCGCTTCCCGCAGGAAGCACTCGACGCCCTCAACCGTTCGGGCTTCAACGCGATCCACGTCCCCGAGCAGTTCGAAGGCCAGGGCGCCGACTCCGTCGCGACCTGCATCGTCATCGAAGAGGTCGCCCGCGTCTGCGGCTCCTCGTCGCTGATCCCGGCCGTCAACAAGCTCGGCACGATGGGCCTGATCCTCCGCGGCTCCGACGAACTCAAGGCCAAGGTGCTGCCCGACATCGTCAACGGTGCCATGGCCTCGTACGCACTCTCCGAGCGTGAGGCAGGATCCGACGCCGCCTCGATGCGCACCCGCGCGAAGGCCGACGGCGACGACTGGATCCTCAACGGCTCCAAGTGCTGGATCACCAACGGCGGGAAATCCACCTGGTACACGGTGATGGCCGTGACGGACCCCGACAAGGGTGCCAACGGGATCTCCTCGTTCATGGTCCACAAGGACGACGAAGGCTTCGTCGTCGGACCCAAGGAAAAGAAGCTCGGCATCAAGGGCTCCCCCACCGCCGAGCTGTACTTCGAAAACTGCCGCATCCCCGGCGACCGCATCATCGGCGAGCCCGGCACCGGCTTCAAGACCGCCCTTGCCACGCTCGACCACACCCGCCCCACCATCGGCGCACAGGCCGTCGGCCTGGCGCAGGGCGCACTCGACGCCGCGATCGAATACACCAAGGACCGCAAGCAGTTCGGTACCTCGATCTCCAACTTCCAGTCGGTGCAGTTCATGCTCGCCGACATGGCGATGAAGGTCGAGGCCGCGCGCCTCATGGTGTACACCTCCGCGGCCCGCGCCGAGCGCGGCGAGCCGAACCTCGGCTTCATCTCGGCGGCAGCGAAGTGCTTCGCCTCGGACGTCGCGATGGAGGTCACCACCGACGCAGTCCAGCTGTTCGGCGGTGCCGGTTACACCACCGACTTCCCCGTCGAGCGCATGATGCGCGACGCCAAGATCACCCAGATCTACGAGGGCACCAACCAGATCCAGCGCGTCGTCATGTCGCGCGCGCTGCTCCGCTGAGCAGTCCGCGTAGTTTGACACCGCTGAACCATCACACCGATCAGGAGTAACTCGTAGTGACAGTGGAAAAGGTAGGCGTGATCGGCGGCGGCACCATGGGTGCCGGTATCGCCGAAGTCTGCGCGAAGGCCGGAAGCGACGTCCTCGTCCGGGAGACCACCGAGGAATTTGCTGCGGCTGCCCGTGAGCGCCTCGCGAAGTCGGTCGGACGCGGCGTCAAGTCGGGGAAGATCACGCAGGACGACGCGGACGCGGTGCTCGCACGGATCCGGGTCACCACCGACATCGAGGAGTTCGCGGATCGCGACCTCGTGGTCGAGGCGGCGCCGGAGATCGAGGCCCTCAAGGTCGAAATCTTCGCCGAATTGGACCGGATCGTGAAGCCGGAAGGCATCCTCGCCACCAACACGTCGTCCATCCCCGTCATCAAGGTGGCGCAGGCGACGAAGCGGCCCGGCAAGGTCGTGGGCGTGCACTTCTTCAACCCGGTGCCCGTGATGCCGCTGGTGGAGATCATCTCCGCACTCACCACCGATGCCGACACCGCCGACACCGTGTTCGATTACGCGCAGAACACGCTCGGCAAGACCGCCGTGCGTGCGGGCGACCGCGCCGGCTTCATCGTCAACGCGCTGCTCATCCCGTACCTGTGCTCGGCGGTGCGCATGCTCGAATCGGGCTATGCCACAAAGGAAGACATCGACGCCGCGATGAAGGGTGGCTGCGGATACCCGATGGGCCCGCTCACCCTCATCGACACCGTGGGCCTCGATATCACCCTCAACGCCGCGCAGTCGCTCTACGAAGAGTTCGCCGAGCCGCATTACGCTCCCCCGGCACTGCTGCGTCGCATGGTCGACGCCGGCCGTCTCGGCCGCAAGACCGGCGAAGGCTTCTACAGCTACAAGTAGGCAGCCACAGCCTTCGAAGGCGCCCCTACGGTCCGTTCCGTGGGGGCGCCTTCTGCTATCGTCCCCAGCCGGACATATCGGGGGATAGTGTCTCGGGGGGCAGTCGTGACTTTGCATGTCGATCCGGAAGCACTGCGTGCTTTCGCTGCCTTCTTGGCGGACACCGCCGACGCAATGGGCGATTGGGACGTCGGCGAGCCGTACTCCACTTCGGAATCGGCGCTCCCGGGAACGGACTTCGCCCGCGTCTGCGCCCGAGCGGCCGACGTCACCGACCAGGCTTTGATCAATATGTGCGGACGGCTCCGCGAGGTCGTCGATGTAACCAACGGCGCGGAGAACGACTACGTCGTCGCCGAGGCAGATTTCGTCGGTGCACTATCCGCCGTGGACCGGCCGGAATGAATCTCACTGTCTCCGCCGTCCAATCCTGGAATCCCGATGCGCTACGTATCACCGCCGACCGAATCGACCGAATCGTCGACCGACTCGACGACCGTATGAAGGGGCTCCTCAGCGAACAGGACGTACTCGCTGAGCGGTGGACCGGCGACGCCGCGCGCTCGGCCGCCGAACGAATAGTCCGGGAACGCTCACTGGGCAGCGCCATCGCCGGCGCTCTTCTCGAGGTCGGCGGGGCCTACCGCACCGGAGCAAGCATCGTCGAAGGTGCCCGCATGCATTTGCTCGCTACCCTCAGCAGCGCCGAACAATCCGGCTTCACAGTCCACGATGACGGCACTGTCGATCCGTCCGAGCAGATAGCACTGATCGCAATACTCGTGCCCGACTCGACAGCAGCCGCCGGCACTCGATCACAAGTCGAACGCTGCGCAGCCGACCTGACCCGCACCATCTCCGACGCGATCCACCAGGCATCGCGAGCCGCAGCCGAAACCACCGACCGCATCGATGCCGCGGTCAATGCCCTCGAGGTCGCCAGGGATGCCGCGATGCCGGGAAAGGTGGTGCAGCAGGAAAATGGGGAATTCTCCTGGACACCGGACTGGGCAGCAACGACTGCAGCGTCCACAATCGGCTCGATGGCCGACGGGACGAAAGTGGGGCTTGGAGCAGCAGCCGCAACGTCCGGGGACGACCTCGCCCGCGGGGTAGCGCGAGGTCTCGGTCCTGCCGGCGTGGTACTCGGTGTCATACCCGCGATCGTCAACGACATCGAAGGCGGAATGGATCCGACGAGGGCGGTGGTGACGGAAGGATCCGGCGCCGCAGCAGGCTACCTCGCGAGCGCCTGGGCGTTCGGACAAGCGGGAGCTGTACTGGGAACGGGTGTGGCACCCGGAGTCGGAACGGCAGTCGGACTCTCCGCAGGAATCGTGGCCGGTGCCTTCGGCTCGTACCTCGTATCCAAATCGGCACAGTGGCTGTGGAAGTGACCTGACATGAAAGAAGTGTTTGTTGAACCCGAATGAGAATCGAAATCCAGGTGAACCGGGTAGCGCACCCGAACCGGCACCACTTCGAGCACCATGGCCACAACCGCTTCGGATCACATCGCTCGTTCTCTCCCTCGCGATGCTTATTGCGGCATGCGTGAGTCTCGTCTTCGCACATGATGTTTTCCGAACCGGTGATGCTCGGGTCGCTCTCGGTGGAGCCGGCGGCTCGGTCGCCCTGTTCACCATCGCCATATCCTCGTTTCGGAGCGCCGGGTTTCGCAATCTTCGACAATCCCGCAAGCTCGGACTTCATCACGATCCCACCCACGGTGCGGGTATCAGCATCCTGACCGGAAGAACCGCTGTATTCACTACCGTCGTGGCGATGTTGGGCTTGACCGCATACGGCGGTACAGCAGCGTTCGCCTGGCATATCGGGCTCGGCGAAACCCTTTTGCCGTTCGGGCGAGACAATCGCGAAGGCGCTCTCTTCGTGTCGTTATGTGCAGCCGTCCTGGGCACAATTGCGGTCCTGATCGCGTGCGTCCGCTTCGACACGACCCTGTACATCTATCGAGGGGGTGTGCGGCGACACGTCTGCCGGCGAATCTTCTTGAAAAAGCAGGTCCTCGATACCTTCGTCCCTTGGGGAAGCATCACCCGCATCGGAGCGGGCGATCTCGGAGTCCGGGGCGGAACGACGGCCCACCCGGTGATCGATCTCCATACGGCCGAGCCTCTTCCGTCCGACTCCAGGACACGACACGATTCCGAACATCGACTTGCGGTTATGGCCCACCAACTCGTCGTGGAGCCGAACACCCTTTTCGCTCTCCTGGAAAAATTGGCAGAAGATCCGGCTTGTCGTGAACGTCTCGTGGAATCCGACGCAATCGACCTCTTGTGTCCTCCCCCGTTGCGGGAACGATTCCGTGCGGCGCGCGCAAAGAAGGCAATTCGATGATCGATCGTCGGCTTCCGACAACACTTCCGGAGTACCTCGACTCCCACGAGGTCGAGATCATCCCGTGCAGGCGGGACGAATCACGGCATCCGTTGGTAGAGATCCCCGTACCGCAGGGTTGGGTTTCGGTACCCACCGAAGTCTTCCCCCACGCCCACACGGTCCTCATCGCTCCCGAGCACACCGAGAACAGGTGGGCGCCCAATGCGGTACTTCTCCACGGCAGGCTGTCGAAGTCGCGGTCGACGGACGAGTTGCTGGAGGTCGCGGGCAACGAAGCGGTCAGCCTGCCCGAGTGGTACGAAACCTACTACAGCACTGTCAACTTCGGAATATTTCGCTCCACGTTGATTCGAGGATACTACCGAGCCGGTGATATCCGGTTCGGAGCAGCGACGCGCTACGTCGTAGTCGACCACGAGTACGATCGCTTCCTGACGCAACTGACGGTGACTACGCGCGCCGATGCTCCTCCATCTCTGACCGAGAGCGCGGAGACCATCCACGCGGGTCTCGGGATCGGTCCGATTCCGGAATAGTCGACGGCCATAGCCGATGAGGGACCGTAGCGCGTCCGCGTCGTCGGCACCGGACGTTCAGCGCACGCGGGCGGACGACCACATAACGCCTGCTACCCCTCCGGAGGAACTCGCACAACCCGCCGCGGGGGACACCGGGAGCGGTATACGATCAATGTCGGCAGCCGACACCGAATCACCGAGCGAGGCCGTCGCCGGAGGCGACTGGTACGAAATGCTTTGGGTGAGTGCCGGATAGCGTTACATCCTCTCCGTCTCGGAGGAGACTATGACCGACAGCTGGATTTCGCGTGATCCGTTCGAAGACATCTTCGACCGATTCTTCGGCCCCGGTGGAATGCGCCAACCACCGGTCCAGCGCGTCGATCTGAGCCGACTGCTCAACGACGACGCCAAGAGACTTGTCGCGGATGCCCGAAATGCCGCATCAGAATGGGGTAATTCGGAACTGACTCCCGAACACCTGCTGTATGCCGCCACCCTCAACGACCCGACCCGCGGCGTGATCAGCAGCCTGGGACTCGATCCCGACGCCGTCGCCGAGCAGATGCGTTCGCTCGCGGGCAAGAGTGAGAGTGAGGGCGAAGGCGAGCCGCCGGTGTTGAGTCCGGCGGCGAAGCGCGTATTCCGTGTCGCCCAGCAGCAGGCAGGACAATCGGGCACAAGCTACATCGGGCCCGAACACATCCTGTACGGGATCGCGGAGAACAGCGAGAACGCTGCCGCACATGCGCTCGCCGGCGCGAAACTCGACACCGGTGGCCGTCGCGACGCCTCATCCAGCACGACGCCCACGCTCGACCAGTACGGACGGGACCTCACCGCGGAAGCGCGCGCCGGAAATGTGGACCCGGTGGTGGGCCGCGCCGACGAAATCGCGCAGACAGTGGAGATCCTCTCCCGTCGCAGGAAGAACAATCCCGTGCTCATCGGGGATCCCGGCGTGGGCAAAACCGCGATCGTCGAGGGCCTGGCCCAGCGCATCGTCAACGGAGATGTGCCCTCCACACTCGCCGACCGGCGAGTCGTCGCGCTCGACGTGGGGTCGCTGGTCGCGGGCAGTAAATACCGCGGCGAATTCGAGGAACGACTGACGAAGATTCTCGACGAGGTGCGCGACCACTCCGACGAATTGGTGCTGTTCATCGACGAGTTGCACACCATCGTCGGCGCAGGCAGCGGCGGTGAGGGATCGATGGACGCCGGGAACCTGCTCAAGCCCGCCCTCGCGCGCGGGGAACTGCACGCGGTGGGCGCGACCACGATCGACGAGTATCGCCGGTACATCGAGAAGGATGCTGCGCTCGAACGCAGGTTCCAGCCGGTCATGGTGGTCGAACCATCGGTCGACGACACCATCGAAATCCTGCGCGGACTCGCCGACGTCTACGAGGAGCACCACCAGGTCCACTACACCGATGAGGCGCTGATCGCCGCGGCCGAACTGTCCGACCGGTACATCACCGACCGGTTCATGCCGGACAAGGCGATCGACCTGATCGACCAGGCCGGCGCGCGAGTCCGCTTGCGTACGAAGACTCCCGACGCGGACACCCGTTCCCACGAGGAGGAACTGGCACGCCTCGAACGCGAGAAGGACTCCGCCGTCGCTGCCGAAGACTATGCGAAGGCGGGGGAACTGAAGAAGGCGATCACCGCGCTGGAAGAGCGCACCGGAGTCGGAGAAACCGAGTCCACCCCGCAGGTCGAAGTGCTCGACATCGCCGAGGTGATCTCCCGGCAGACCGGTATTCCCGTGTCCGAGTTGACGGCGGAGGAACGGCAGCGGCTCCTGGACCTCGAGGACGTGCTCCACGCGCGGGTGATCGGCCAGGAGCAAGCGGTCACCGCAGTTGCCGAAGGTGTTCGCCGGGCACGTGCCGGACTCGCCGACCCGAATCGGCCGATCGGGTCGTTCCTGTTCCTCGGGCCCACCGGTGTCGGCAAGACAGAACTGGCAAAAGCACTGGCAGAAGCGGTGTTCGGTGACGAAGACCGGATGATCCGATTCGACATGAGCGAGTTCCAGGAGAAGCACACGGTGTCGCGACTGGTGGGTGCTCCTCCCGGTTACGTCGGGTACGAAGAGGCCGGGCAGTTGACCGACAAGGTTCGTCGTCAGCCGTATTCGGTGATCCTGTTCGACGAGATCGAAAAGGCGCACCCGGACGTGTTCAACGTGCTGCTGCAACTGCTCGACGACGGGCGCGTCACCGATGCCCAGGGCCGCACGGTGGATTTCAAGAACACGATCGTCATCCTCACGAGCAATATCGGGTCGGACATGATCCTGGCCCACTCCGGTGACGACATCGAGTCCCTCACACCGCGGTTGATGGAACGCCTGCACGCGCATTTCCGGCCGGAGTTCCTCAACCGGATCGACGAGACCGTGGTGTTCCATCGACTCGCGAAGGAACAACTGCACCAGATCGTCGGATTGATGCTCGGCGGAACCAAACGGTTGCTGCGGGCACAGAACGTCGAGTTCGAGATCACCGACAGCGCGGTGGACTGGCTGGTCGACACGGGGTTCGCGCCGGAGTTCGGAGCGCGTCCGTTGCGTCGCACGATTCAGAAGGAACTCGACAACAAACTCTCGAATCTGCTGCTTGCGGGCACGCTGTCCAGCGGAGACACGGTACGCGTCGACGCTGGAGAGAACGCCCTCGTCATCGAGACGGTCGGCGGGAACGGCGAGGTGACGGAGGAAGCCACCGTGACTGCGGGCGGCGGCGGAAAGGACGCTACGTCCGACGATTCCGAAAAGGACTGAACCGCGCCGGTCGCCCGAGAGCCGGTGACCCGAGAGTCAGTCGCTGCCGGGTGCGCCGACAGCCCGGCGGACGAGTTCGCCGAGGCGTTCCCATGCGTCCTCGGACGGCTCCTGTAGCGCGTACGCGGTGGGCCAGAATCCGTCGTCGGAGTCCAGTTCGGCCTGAACGCTGAACCCGAACGTCGAGTAGCGCTCCTTGTCCATCTGTCCGCTACGGAAGAAGCAGAGCACTTTGCCGCCGCGGGCGTACCCGGGCTGTCCGTAGTAGAGCTTCGGGGCCAGCTCCGGAGCGACGGTTGTGACGATCGCGTGGACGCGTTCCGCCATCTCACGGTCGCCGTCCGGCATCCGGGCGATCTTCTCCAGCACGTCCGCCTCGTCCGCAGCGGCCTTCTCGGCGCTCTTGGCGCGCTTGTTCTCGGCCCTGATTTCTGCTGCACGTTCCTTCATGGCAGCACGCTCTTGCACAGAAAAGCTCTCGTCCGCAGTCGCTTTCGTGGTCATGGCGTCCCTCCCCGGTGTCGGTCACGTGCGGCGTTTCCCAGATTAGGTCCTCACCGTGGGCGGCGGCTTCTCGATTCCTGATCGATCAGCGGACCCCGGGTGGACGGGTACGTGTGCAACCCCCATGTGCCTGAGCCACAAGCCTCACCGCGACCCCGCGAATTACGTGCTCCTACTTGACAAGACACGAAGGCGCACCCGCCGAGCCGTTCGAGGACGAACCCGATAGCGTCAGTCGTCGAACCGGCCGTGTACCCGCTCGTGCAGCGCTTCCATCCGTACATCGAGTGCACGGGCCGTTTCGGCGGCGAGCCGTAGTTCTTCGCGCAGATCGCTCGGCACGGCACGATCGTGTTTGTAATAGATCTTGTGCTCGAGGCTGGCCCAGAAGTCCATCGCGACCGTGCGGATCTGGAGTTCCACGTAAACGGATTCCACCCGGTCCGACATGAACACCGGGACCTCGACGATCACGTGCAGGCTGCTGTACCCGTTCGGCTTCGGGTGCGCGATGTAGTCCACCACGTCGACGACCCGTACGTCGCGCTGCCGGGTGATCATGTCCGAGATCCGGTACACGTCGGACGTGAAACTGCACGAGATGCGGATACCCGCGATGTCGCGGACGTTGGCTCGGATGCCGTCCAGCGAGGGTTCGACGCCCTTGCGGGCGGCCTTCGCGAGAATCGACTCGGGGGTCTTGAGTCGCGACTTGACGTGCTCGATCGGGTTGTAGTCGTGGGCGTAGGTGAATTCGTCCCGCAAGATGTTGATCTTGGTCATCATCTCGTCGATGCCGAACTTGTACACCATCAAGAACCTGGCGAGTTCGCGCGGTGAGAGCGACGTCGCGCTCTGTCCGTCCGTAGGAGGTTCCGGAATCGGGGCGCCCGGATCAGGGTCGCCCACCGTCGGTGTCACTGCTCGTCCTCCTCTGGATGTTCTCCTCCGAGTCTGCCAGTTCCCCGCGACGCGGCGCGGTCCGCTGCCGTAGAACCTGCCATGAGCTGCGCGGATGCACACCCGCCTCGCGGCGCGCACGGCCGCGCGTCACAAGAACACCGACGATCGCGACCACCCAGACGGGATACTGCGCAAGCCACGCGACACGGAACGCGTCGAAGGTGTACCCACCGAGCCGTTCGAGGACGAGACCCATCGTCTGCACGACCAGCAGAGTGGCGAGGAACCCTCCGATGTTGACGATGCCGTTCGCGGTCCCCAGCGCGGTGCCGGGATTGAACGTGCGGGCGTAGTCGAACCCGATCATCGAGCCGGGGCCGCCTACGGAGATGACGACGATGAGAAGCACGAGCAACGCGATCGGCGCCGGACCGGGCAGCGCCAGCACCACGGTCCAGATCGTCGCGTTCGCCAGCATGATCGCCAGCACCATCCAGGAGCGGCGGAGAGGAAAGCGGCCGGACAGGATGCCGAGGACGGGGCCCGCCGCGATCGCGGTAACTACCGAGACCGTCAGCATCGTGCCGGCAGTAGCCGCCGACAGCCCCTGCGCGGAGACCAGATAGGGAACACCCCACATCAACGCGAAGGTCGTCACCGAGAACTGGGTGCCCATGTGGGTGAAGAAGCCCAGTTTGGTGCCCGGGCGGCGCCACACCACACCGATCTGTGCGACCAACTCGCGAAGGCCCATCGGCCGCGTGGCCGGCGCGTCTCCGTACGGCGCGTCACGCACCGTGGCGATGACCAGGATGCAGGCGAACACACCGATCGACGCCGCGCTGCCGTACGCCGCGGTCCATCCCACACCGGTCAGCACCAGCACGAACGGAACCGCGGACAGCACCTGGCCGATCTGGCCGAGAATCCCGGTGAGCTGCGAGACGAGGGGCACCCGTCGCGGCGCGAACCATACCGGCACCAGCCGGAGAACCGAGATGAACGTCAGCGCATCACCCGCGCCGACGAACACCCGGGCGAGATAGGCGATCGGCAACGACTCCGTGGTGGCGAGCACCAACTGAGCCACCGCCATGACCGCCGCACCGATCGCGATGACCCAGCGCGAACCGAATCGGTCGAGGAGCACCCCGGCCGGGATCTGCATGCCCGCGTACACGACGAGCTGAAGGACGACGAACCCCGAGAGCACCGCCGGGGAGATCTCGAAACGCTCGGTCGCGGCGAGCCCGGAAACGCCGAACGCCGTCCGGTGCAGAACCGCCACGATGTAGGCGAAAACACCGACACTCCAGACCAGCCACGCCCTCATGATGGACGAACGTTACTCCCACGCTCGAGAGCGACGCCGACTACTCGCGACCGAGCGACACCCACTGTGGGTCTGCGGACCGCGGTCCGGCGACCTTGTCGGCGAGCAGATCGAGTCGCGCGATCTGGTCCGGTGTCAGCGTCACGTCGAGCGCGCCCACGTTCTCGGCGACCCGCGCGGCGTACCGGGTGCCGGGAATCGACACCGACGGGAGACCGAACTCGCGGCCTTTCGCGTCCAGCCACGCCAGCGCGACCTGCGCGACCGTCACTCCGGCTTCGTCGGCGACCGCCCGGACCTCGTCTCGCACAGTGAGGTTGCCTGGGAGGGCACCGGACGCGAATCGCGGGAATCTGCGCCGCAGATCTCCCTCCCCGAGCTGCTCCGGGTCGAACGAATCGGTGAGCAGGCCCCTGCTCACGGGTGAGTACGGCACGAACCCGATGCCCAGTTCGGCGGCCGTCGGCACCACATGTCGTTCGACATCTCGCGACACGAGGCTCCATTCGGACTGCACCGCTGCGATCGGGTGGACGGCGTGTGCGCGACGGATCTCGTCGCCGGTTGCCTCGGACAATCCGATGTGGCGGACCTTGCCGGCCAGCACGAGTTCGGCGAGCGCACCGACGGTCTCCTCGATGGGCACCTCCGGATCGACACGGTGCAGGTAATACAGATCCACGCTGTCCACCCCGAGCCGAGCGAGTGATTCGTCGATCGCCTGCTTCGCGTATTCGGGACGGCCGTCGATGCGGCGGTTGCCGGTCCCGGCAGAACCGATGGCACCGACCAGACCGAACTTCGTCGCGATCTGCACCTCGTCGCGGCGAGATTGAAGCAGCTTCCCGACCACGGTTTCACTGGTGCCGTTGCCGTACACGTTCGCCGTGTCGACGAAGGTCACTCCCAGGTCCACCGCATGGTGCAGCGTGGCGAGGGCCTCGTCGGGATCGATCGGTCCGTATGCGGGGGAAACCGACATCGCGCCGTAGCCCTGAGCACTGACGTTCAGCCCGGGGGCGAGCTCGACGATGGGGACGGACATGCATTTCTCCTCGGATCGGCGACGAGCACCGCGGACGGCGGACTCCCGGTCGATCCTGACGCACGCCGAGCGCGGACGCACGGATTGAAATCGCCGTGATCACAGCCCGCCCGTGTCTAGGGTGGGAACCATGGCGAACGACTGGGTTTCACTACAACGCACCGCTCGGCGCGAGTTCGACAGCCGCGTCGCGCAGATCACCGACTGGCACGCCCCCACCCCCGACACCGAATGGGACATCACAACTCTGGTCCGGCACGTCGTCGACGAACAACGCTGGGTGGCGCCGTTGCTGTCGGGACGCACACTCGAAGAGGCCGAGTCCGCTCTCGAACCCCTCGGCGACGACCTTGCCGCCGACTGGTCCGCATTCTCCGAGCAGGCGACCGAGGCGTGGGCCGCGACGCCGGCCGACCAGGAAGTCCAACTGTCCTACGGCGCCGTGCCGTGCATCGACTATCTGCGGCAACAGGTCGGCGACATCACCGTGCACGCGTGGGACCTCGCCCGTGCCACCGGATCGGACGAGCAACTCGATCCGGCTCTCGTGGACGCCGTCTGGAAGGACCTCGAGCCGCAGAGCGACATGCTTGCGGGCAGCGGGCTCTTCGCCGATCCCGTTCCCGTCGGCGACGATGCGTCTGTGCAGGACCGCCTGCTCGCCCTCACCGGGCGCGACCCCCGCCGGCACGGAGCCTCATGACCGATCGGCCCGAGCAGCATCTGCCCGACCTCAAACCCCGAAGCCGCGACGTCACCGACGGAATCGAGAAGACCGCCTCCCGCGGCATGCTCCGCGCGGTGGGCATGGGCGACGACGACTGGGAAAAACCCCAGATCGGCGTCGCGTCGTCGTGGAACGAGATCACCCCGTGCAATCTGTCGCTCGATCGGTTGGCGCAGGCCGTCAAGGAGGGTGTGCACGCGGCCGGGGGCTACCCGCTCGAGTTCGGCACCATCTCCGTGTCCGACGGCATCTCGATGGGGCACGAGGGGATGCACTTCTCGCTCGTGTCGCGGGAAGTGATCGCCGACAGCGTGGAGACGGTGATGCAGGCCGAGCGCCTCGACGGATCGGTACTGCTCGCAGGGTGTGACAAGTCGCTGCCGGGCATGCTCATGGCCGCCGCCCGCCTCGACCTCGCGTCGGTGTTCCTGTATGCCGGATCGATCCTGCCGGGTGTCGCAAAACTGTCCGACGGCACCGAACGCGACGTCACGATCATCGATGCGTTCGAAGCCGTCGGCGCATGCGCGCGGGGCCTGATGTCGGAAGCCGACCTCGGTGCCATCGAGCGGGCCATCTGCCCGGGAGAAGGCGCATGCGGAGGCATGTACACCGCGAACACGATGGCCAGTGCCGCCGAAGCCCTCGGCATGTCGCTGCCCGGCAGCGCGTCACCACCCGCCACCGACCGCAGGCGCGACGGGTTCGCGCGGCGCAGCGGCCAAGCGGTCGTGGAGATGCTGCGCCGCGGGATCACCGCGTCCGACATCCTGACGAAGGAAGCGTTCGAGAACGCGATTGCCGTGGTCATGGCGTTCGGTGGATCCACCAACGCGGTCCTGCATCTGCTTGCCATCGCACACGAGGCGCAGGTGGAACTCACCCTCGACGACTTCGTGCGCGTCGGCGCTCGGGTGCCGCACCTCGCCGACGTCAAACCGTTCGGCACCCACGTCATGAAAGATGTCGACCACATCGGCGGCGTACCGGTGATCATGAAGGCGTTGCTCGACGCCGGACTGCTCCACGGCGACTGTCTCACCGTCACCGGCCGCACGCTGTCGGAGAATCTCGCCGGCATCGCCCCGCCCGATCCCGACGGCAAGGTGCTGCGCGCTCTGAGCAACCCGATTCATCCCACCGGTGGGATCACCATCCTGCGCGGCACCCTCGCTCCCGGCGGCGCGGTCGTGAAGTCGGCGGGATTCGACGAGTCGGTGTTCGAGGGCACCGCGCGAGTCTTCGAGCGGGAACGCTCGGCGATGGACGCGCTCGAGGACGGCACCATCACGGCGGGAGACGTCGTCGTGATCCGGTACGAAGGGCCGAAGGGTGGGCCCGGGATGCGGGAGATGCTCGCGATCACCGGCGCCATCAAGGGCGCGGGTCTCGGAAAGGATGTCCTGTTGCTCACCGATGGGCGCTTCTCCGGTGGCACGACCGGCCTGTGCGTCGGGCATGTCGCACCCGAAGCAGTCGACGGCGGACCCATCGCCTTCGTCCGCGACGGCGACCGGATCCGGCTCGACGTGGCCAACGGCGTCCTCGACGTGCTGGTGAGCGACGAGGAGATGGCGGCGCGGCAGCAAGGGTGGGAACCGTTGCCGCCGCGGTACACACGTGGTGTGCTCGCCAAATACACCAAGCTCGTCGGCTCGGCATCGCACGGCGCGGTGTGCGGGTGACCGCCGACCGGTCTTGCGGGAGTGGGCGTTCCGGCTAGATCGGCCGGAACCCCGCTCCCGCGCCGCCACGAGCGTCGATGTCGCCGAAGATCACGTCGATGTTCGTTCCGACCTGCGGGCCGGCACACGGCGCGAACAGGTAGGCGTTGACCATAGCGACGAGCGTCGTACCGACGACCAGTGGCGCACCCGAATCGCCTTCGATCACGCACACCTGGGTCCAGGTTTCCTGCGAACCGAAGACGTCGCCCCACACGACACCGCACGTGTTGCCCGTCGTACGGCCTTCTTTGCACGCGATATCGGGGAAACCGGCGGGAGCCCCTACTCCGGTGATGGACGTGTTTCCTACCCGGTTGACGGGCACGACCTTGCCGCGATCGAACTCGATGACCGCGTAGTCGAGCACGGTGTTCGCGGAGACGATCCGCCCGACGGGACCGGCCGCGGTGTCGTACTCGGCCTTCACGGTCATGCCGGGGAGACGCAATGCGCCGCGGTCAGGCCGACGAGACGACCCGAGGCGTCGTTTCCGATGGTGGTGAGGGTGCAGTCGTAGATGTCCTGGCCACCATCGCCGAGGGTGATCCCCGAACCACCGCCGAGGGTGACAGGGGGTGCTGCGGTGGCTATCCCCATCCCACCGCCCGCCAACGCCATCACTGCGGCGGCCAGTAGAGCGAACCTTTTGAGCATCGTGTCCCTCTCGCGCGGCGGGCGACCTTCGTCGTGAGGGTACTAGAGGTCGATGCCTGTTTTCGGGGTTGCGCCGAGACTTTCGAGAGCTTTTCGGGCTTCCTCGAGTTCGCGGCTGAGCTGCGCAACACGTTCCTCGGCTGCGCTGCGGGCCGCGTCGATCACGGACTGGACCGCCTCGACGGCACCGGGATCACCGAGTTCTTTGACGGCCCGTTCGACGGCGTCGGGCGCCACGGCTGCCGGCTTGCCGACCTTCCGTGTGCCGTGCGCGATTCCGACGGTCCATTCGCTCTCGGGGTCGATGGTGATGGTGATGCTGATCGTGGGCGCCTTCTTACCCTTGCGCGCCGGGGCTTTCGGCTTGGCGGGCGACGCGGGTGCGGCGGAACCGGGGGTCGTGTCGTTCACGGGTTTCGTCTCCTCGACGCTCTTGGTCTGGGCACCACGCACCGGAGGAGCAGGCCTCGACGCGGGCTTGGCGGCAGCGGGACCGGCGGCAACAGGCTGGGGGGCAGCAGGCTTGGTGGCAGCAGGCCTCCCGGCAGAAGGGGTCACAGCCGGGGACGTCGACGCCGCCGCCTTCGCGGGAGCGGACTTCGTGGCCGCTGTCTTCTTCGCAGGCGCCCCGGCGGGTTGCCGGGTCAGGCGCAGTTCGTCGGACTCGAAGGGCAACTCGTCGTCGACCCCTTTCGGCCGCACCATGACGGTGGTGCCGGAAACGGACACCACCCGCGCCGACGCGCCGGGTTCGATGCCGAGGCTCGGAATGCCGTCGATGAGATATACAGTCGCGCGACGACCCTCCGCGAGTGCATTACTCAGCTCGCCGAGTTGCTCCTCCGTCAGATGGTCCGCGCGTGTGCGGGGCGGCATGCCATGTCCTTTCTCGGCTCGCTGGATTGTCCGGCGCTTTTTCGACGCCCACTGTCGCACATGTGTACGACACGACACCGAGCGCCGGTGGCGGAATCTACAGCCTCGCCAACCGAAGTACAGGTAAGGATGGTCTCGTGACCCCGCCCGATGAACGGTCGCAGGCCACCCCCGAGGTGCTTGCGACGATCCGCGCCGAGCTCGAACGCACCCTGCTCGGCGTTCGCCGCTACACCTTGCGCGAGGTCGCGGACCTCGCCGGGCTGGAGCCGACCCGTGTCCGCCAGTTGTGGCAGGCCCTGGGATTCACGGTCGACCCCGACCCGGGCGCGGTCATGTTCACCGACGGGGATCTCGGCGCCCTGCGCAATCTCGCGGCGATCCTCGGCAGCGGCGCCATCGACCCCTCCGCCGAGATATCCGCGGCGCGTTCGCTGGGACAGTCGATGTCGCGGCTGAGCGAATGGCAGTTCGCCCTCTTGAGCAGCCACGTCGTCTCCCAGCTCTCCACCGCGTACGGCACGGCATCGGCACCCCCGGAAGACGAGGAGATCCGCGAGTTCGTCGACGACATCCTCCGCCGCGTGGCGAACCGTGCCGAGAGCCTCCAGGGTTACATGTGGCGTCGGCACCTGGTCGCCACGACCAACCGCACCGCCGTCCGCGTCCAAGGGGACGCGCAGACCCGTCCGCTCGTCGTCGGATTCGCCGACATGGTGGGGTACACCCAGTTGACCCGGCGTATCGACGCCGACGAACTCAACGTGTTGCTCGATCACTTCGAGGCCGCGGTGTCCGGCGTGATCACCCGCCACGCCGGCTGGGTGATCAAGACCGTCGGCGACGAGGTGATGTTCGCCGCCGAGGATGCGGTCGACGCCGCGCGGATCGCGCTCGAACTGCAGCAAGCGTTCGCCGCGTTCGAAGACACACCCGCCCTGCGGATCGGTCTGGCCTCGGGCCCGGCACTGGCCCGTTTCGGCGACCTGTTCGGATCGGTGGTCAACATCGCCGCACGGTTGACCGGTGCCGCTCGCCCCGGTTCGATCCTGATCGACCAGCAGCTCGCCGCGGAACTCGAGGACCACCCCGAATTCCGGCTTCATGTCGTGCGGAACCTGCGGGTCAAGGACTTCCGTCACTCGCGCGCGTACGTGCTGCGCCGAGGGCGGGACACGGATGCGCGCACGGAGAACCCCACGGCCCCTCCCGACTCCGCGGCCTGACACTGCCGCGCTATGACACGGCCGGGGGCGCCGCGTCGTGACCGGTCCCGCACCGCCGGTTCGGCTACGATGCCGACAGTCTTTTTCCTACTCCGGCACCACGTTCGTCCGGAAGGCGCCCGTGTCCGAATCAGCTTCGCTCGCCGTGCAGAAGACCCGCATGACGGGGTCTCAGTTATGGCTGCTCACCGTCGCGTGCGCAGCGGTCGCCGCCGTCATCGCGGCGATGGCGTCGCTCAACACGGCACTACCGGATATCGCGGTCGAGACCGGGGCGACCCAGGCCCAGCTCACGTGGATCGTCGACGGATACACGCTCGCCCTTGCGGCACTGCTGCTCCCGGCGGGCGCGCTCGGAGACAGGTTCGGCCGGCGCGGAGTCATGCTGGCGGGCCTGGTCGTCTTCGGGATCGGGTCGGCGCTTCCCCTGCTCCTGTCCGATCCGAACTGGGTGATCGCGGCGCGCGCCGTGGCCGGGGTCGGTGCGGCGCTCGTCATGCCTGCGACGCTGTCCCTCATCACCGCGGCGTTCACCGAGGAGCATCGTTCCCGGGGCATCGGGATCTGGGCGGGGGTCGCCGGATCCGGCGCGGTCATCGGCATGCTCGGGTCGGGCGTCATTCTCGAATACGGGTCGTGGAAGCTCATCTTCGCCGCGTTCGCCGTGATCTCGGCCGTGCTCGTCGTCGCGGGCGCCACGATCATGTCCTCCCGCGCGGCGGAACCGGCGCGGTTCGACATCGTCGGAGCCGTGCTCGTCGTGGCGGCGGTCGGGCTGTTCGTCCTCGGCGTGATGGAGGGCCCGCAGCGCGGATGGATCGACGCACTCACCGTCGGCGCGCTGGTCACGGGAGTGGCCGCCGGAGTGGCGTTCGTGCTCGTCGAGCGGCGCTCACCAGCACCCCTGCTCGACGTACGGCTGTTCTCCCAGCGCGCGTTCGCGGTCGGAGCAGGCGGCCTCACACTGCAGTATCTCGCCGGATTCGGCGTCTTCTATCTCATCGTGCAATACCTGCAACTCGTGCTCGGGTATTCGCCGCTGATGTCGGCCGTGGCCCTCACCCCGATCTTCCTGGTGGTGATGGTGCTCTCGGTCGGGGTGCCGATGTTGTTGCGGTGGTTCGGACTCCGTGTCCTCATGAGCGTCGGGCTCGCCCTGATCGGGGTGTCGATGATCGTCATGAGTCTGCTGGACGCGGACTCGTCGTACGCCGACGTCGCCATCGCGATGTCGATCGCCGGTATCGGAATCGGCGTCTGCACCGCGCCCGCGACCCACGCGATCGTCACCACCACGCCGGAGGACCAACTGGGTGTCGCGTCGGCCGTCAACGACGCGACCCGCGAAGTGGGCGCTGCTATCGGCGTCGCCCTCGCGGGCAGTGTGCTCGCGGCCGCGTACGGGCACCGGATCGATCCGATCGCACCGTCGATTCCCGAACCGGCACGAGGCGCAGTGCAGGATTCGCTGGCCGCGGCAGTCGAGGTCGCCGAACAGGCGGGTCCCCAGGGCGACGTGCTCGCGGAGTTCGCGCGGGACGCGTTCCTGGCAGGCATGCAGCAGGGCTTGTGGGCGATGGCCGCGATTCTGCTGGTCGGCGCGATCGCATCGGCACTCTGGGCACCCGCGCGCTCGTAACTGTCGCGGAACTCCTCCCTGCGTCCGACACGGAGTCGGACGCAGACGTTGTGCTGTGCGCGCGATCACGCTAACCTCACTTACCAGTTACCCGTCGTCACACTAAAAGGTGGAGACATGACCGCATCGCTCACCCGCGAATCCAGCAAGGGTTTCGTACCCGGCATCCGGCTTTCCGATCGTGAGGAAACTGCCGGTCGCCTGCTCGCTTCGTCCGCCCGCAAGTCGTACGACCCCGTCGTCGAAGTGGACTGGGAGGCCCCCGTCCCCGACGACAAGTTCGGCATGACCCCCGAGTGGAGCACGCTCTACGGCACCGCCCTGTGGGACGAACTCACCGACGAACAGCGCATCGAACTCACCAAGAACGAAGCCGCGAGTGTGTCCAGCACCGGCCTGTGGTTCGAAATCCTGCTCATGCAGATGCTTCTGCGCGACGTCTACGATCGCGACAAGCACAGCCGGCACGTCCAGTTCGCGCTCACCGAGATCGCCGACGAGTGCCGCCACTCCGTGATGTTCGCCCGGGCCGGCGAACGGCTGAACATGCCCAGCTACGGGCCGCCCCGCTACATCCACCACCTCGGCCGCCTGTGGGGCCACTTCTTCAAGGGCGCCAACGCGTACGCCGCGGTCATGGCCGCAGAAGAAATCCTCGACATGATGCAACGCGACTTCATGCGCGACGAACGCGTCCAGCCCGTCACACGTGCGGTCTCGAAGATCCACGTCCTCGAGGAGGCGCGCCACATCCGGTTCGCCCGTGAAGAAGTGGGACGCCGACTGAACGGTGCGAGCCGCCTGCGGCTCGCAATCGAACGGATCAACACCGCGGTCGTCGTGTTTTTCGTCGTCAAGAGCATGATCCACCCGGACGTCTACGCCAACGCGGGCCTCGACACCGAGCGCGCCTTCGAAGAAGCCCGGAACAACACGCACCACCACGACCGGGTGCGCAAGTCCGGCGCCAAGCTCATGACCTTCCTCGACAACGTGGGCCTGATCGGCGGACCGTCGAAGATCCTCTACAAGAAGGTGCACCTGCTGTAGGCACCTGCTGAGCGGGAACGTCGGGGCACCGGCGCACATTTCGTCATAGTCTCCGCGGCATGTTCTTCGACAATCCTGCCGATTTCACCGGTCGCGCGGTCCTCGTCACCGGCGGCACCAAGGGCATCGGGTACGTCATCGCCGAGACCTTCCTGGCCGCCGGCGCGGACGTACTCGTATGCGGTCGCACCGCGCCCGACACGCTGCCCACAGTGGATTCCCGTTCCGCCGCGTTCACCGCTGCCGACATCCGCGATGCCGGGCAGGCGAAGTCTCTCGTCGAGACGGCCGTCGAAAAATTCGGCCGTCTCGACGTTCTCGTGAACAACGCCGGTGGGTCGCCCGATTCTGACGCCGCGACCGTCTCGACACGCTTCTTCGACAAGATCGTCGCACTCAACCTGCTCGCCCCGTTCTACGTCGCCCAGGCGGCGAATGCCGTCATGTGCCGGCAGGACGACGGCGGGTCGATCATCAACATCGGGAGCGTGTCGGCACACGACCCGCAGCCCGGCACCGCCGCGTACACGGCCGCGAAGGCAGGACTGCTCGCGCTGACGAAGGCGCTCGCCCTCGAGTGGGCTCCGGCAGTGCGGGTCAACCACATCACCACCGGCCTGATCCGGACCGAAGCCGCAGCGGAGGTGTACGGGGCAGACGGCGGTGCCGCCGTGACGAAGACACTGCCGATGCAGCGCATGGCCGTGCCCTCCGACATCGCGGGTGCATGCCTGTTTCTCGCCGGCCCGCTGGCGTCGTACGTGAACGGAGCAGACCTCGCCGTGCACGGCGGCGGAGAACTGCCCGCGCGGTACATGGCGCTGCACCCGGAACGCTGACGTCGCCCGCCCGCCTTCCGCGGCGAAGTCGCCCTTCCGCCCGGAGTTCTCTGCCCTACCGGCTTCCGGCAGCTTTGGCGACGACCCGGTCGAGCGAGCCTGACGCCGGCAGTGCCGTGCCGGGCGTCTCTTCCCGGTCGTGATCCGGAAAGAGGGTGCGGGTGATCTTGCGGGCCGCGTCGGCGACGATCGGCGCCACCCATTCGAGGCGGGTCGAACGTGCGTCTGCGGCCAGGGACAGCGCCGCGACAGGGCCGTCGACGCCGCGCAGCGCTACGCCCACACATCCGATGCCGGACGCGGCTTCCTCGCGTTCGAAAGCGACACCCCGGCGCTTGCGGATGCGGTTCAGTTCCTGGTGGAGCGTCGCGTTGTCGCCGATGGTGCGATCGGTGCACGGCGGCAGACGCTTGCCGTAGAGAGCGTCGACGCGCTCGGGCTCGAGCCAGGCGAGGATCGCTTTGCCGGATGCGGTGGCATATGCGGGAAAACGTCCGCCGACACGCGACGGGACACTCGACGCGAATTGCCCCCCGACCTTGTCGAGGTAGAGGACCTCGTTGCCGTCGAGGACGGTCAGATGCACGACCGCGCCCGTCTGCAGCGCGAGTTCATGGAGATGCGGCGCTGCCGCCTCTCGGATACGCCGATGCCCTGTGTCGCTACCGCCGAGTCCGAGCGCGCGTGCTCCCAGGCAGTATCCGAACGACGCATGGTCGATCCACCCGCGCCCGACCAGCTGGTCGAGGATGCGGTGCACCGTCGAGCGGGGAAGCCCCGAACGGCAGGTGACCTCTTCGAGCGTGAGCGCTCCCCTGCTGTCGAAACTCTCGAGGATGAGCGTCATCCGATCGATCATCGAAGGTGGTAGTTCGCGCTTCGCGGGAGTGGGTGCATGCCCGAGCGAGAAGTCGACGGCGGTCAAATTTACCTCCAAAAGCACTGGCCACGACCCTGCGCGCCCCACGAAACTAGAATCTGTTCCAGCACGTTAGCAGGATCACACACGGCTCCGAAAGGGCAACACACAGGCTGTAGGTAGCGTTCACCGGCCAGACCCCCTGACCTGCCCCCGGTTTCCTATGGGCCTGGTCGGAATCGTCGCCAGCCGTTATTGTCGAAGCCGTGAGCAAGACGTACGAGCGGTCGGCACAGCGACCGCACCGTCATGCCTGTCGCCTGTGTATGTGCGGGTGCCCGGCCGGCTGACCGCCCGCACCCACCCCGGCCCCCGCGGACCGCATTCGACGGCGTCGCGCGCGGAGCCGCAAGGTCAGCGTCACGACGACCCGTTCACCTCACCGAATCCGGAGCAGTAGACCCATGAGTGACAACACCCCCGAAGCAGTCGATCCCAGCGCGTCGTGGAGCTTCGAGACCAAACAGATCCACGTCGGTCAGCCTGCCGGGGGCGACACCAAGGCCCGTGCGCTGCCGATCTACCAGACCACCAGCTACACCTTCGACAACACCGATCACGCGGCAGCGCTCTTCGGTCTCGCCGAGCCGGGCAACATCTACACGCGCATCATGAACCCGACCCAGGACGCGGTCGAGCAGCGCATCGCCTCGCTGGAAGGTGGCGTCGCCGCGCTGCTCCTGTCCTCCGGGCAGGCTGCCGAGACGTTCGCGATTCTCAACCTCGCCGGCTCCGGTGACCACATCGTCTCGAGCCCGTACCTGTACGGCGGCACCTACAACCTCTTCCACTACACGTTGCCCAAGCTCGGGATCGAGGTCTCGTTCGTCGAGGATCCTGACGATCTCGACCAGTGGCGCGACGCCGTGCGTCCCACCACGCGGGCGTTCTACGGCGAAACCATCGCCAACCCGAAGAACCACATCCTCGATATCTCCGGCATCTCGGGCGTCGCCCACGACAACGGCCTGCCTCTGATCGTGGACAACACGGTCGCGACCCCGTACCTGCTGCGTCCCCTCGAGCACGGCGCCGACATCGTCGTGCACTCGGCGACCAAGTACCTCGGCGGTCACGGCACGGCAATCGCCGGCGTCATCGTCGACGGCGGCACCTTCGACTGGACGCAGGGCCGGCACCCCGGTTTCACCACGCCCGACCCCAGCTACCACGGTGTGGTCTTCGCCGATCTCGGCGCTCCCGCGTACGCCCTCAAGGCACGCGTGCAGTTGCTGCGCGACCTCGGCTCGGCGGTCTCGCCCTTCAACGCGTTCCTCATCTCGCAGGGCATCGAAACCCTGAGCCTGCGGATGGAACGCCACGTCGCCAACGCGCAGAAGGTCGCCGAGTTCCTCGAAGCCCGGCCCGAGGTCACCTCGGTGGCATATGCGGGCCTGGAGTCCTCGCCCTGGCACGATCGGGCCGAGCAGCTCACGCCGAAGGGGCCCGGCGCCATCGTGGTGTTCGAACTCGCGGGCGGTATCGACGCCGGTAAGAAGTTCGTCAACGCGCTGACCTTGCACAGCCACGTCGCCAACATCGGCGACGTCCGTTCGCTGGTGATCCATCCGGCATCCACCACCCACTCGCAGCTCACCGCTGAAGAGCAGCTGGCAGCGGGCGTCACCCCCGGCCTGGTCCGCCTGGCCGTCGGCATCGAGAACATCGACGACATCCTCGCCGACATCACCACCGGCCTCGAGGCAGCGGGTTCCTGACACCCTCCGCTCGAACCCACGGCAGGCCCGGCCTCGACGAACCGAGGCCGGGCCTGCCGTTTCGGGCGCCGGGTGTGCCCGGCTCACCGCGTCAGATCTTGTCGCGCGACATGGCCTCGACGATTCGCTCGGTCTGCGCGTTGCCCTCCAGGAGCTGACGCACGAGCCACAACCTCAGAACCTTTGCAACCACCGACGCCACGTAGACGGCCGCGCCGACCAGCGTGAGCGCGATGAATCCCATGCTCAGCAGCTGATACGAGGCGATGTCTCGCAGGTCCGACAGCGTCAGCGACGCGATGTAGACGACGAATGCGGCTGCCACCCCGATGATCATCAGCACAATGCCGGCAATCCGGCCCTTCCCGCCGGATCCGTTGCTCGTGGTGCCCAGCCCCAGGGCAGCCACATCCTGCTTGAATTGCTCACGTCGTTCGTCGACCGCAGTGGTCATCGTCATCCTCCTAGGTAGCTGGTAGACAGTTCTTCTTCGATCTCCGCCGGATCGCCCGCGCGCACCACGCGTCCCTGCAGCATCAGCGCGGCGCTGGTGGCGATGGGCAGGACGGCCCGAGCGAACTGTTCCGCAACGAGAATCGAGACCCCTTCCGCCGCAAGCTCCCCCACGATGTCGTAGATCTGCGAGACGATCCGGGGTGCTAGGCCCATGGACAGTTCGTCGAGCAGCAACACCGTGGGATTCGTCCCGAGCGCCCGCGACAACGCAAGCATCTGCTGTTCTCCGCCCGACATCGATCCCGCCAGCTGAGTCCGGCGTTCACCGAGAATGGGGAACCGTGCGTAGGCCACGTCCTCGAGTTCGGCGAGCGTGACACCCGTGCCGGTGGCGATCCACAGGTTCTCTCGCACCGTCAGGTTGGGGAAGACCCCTCGCCCCTCCGGAATCGAGCAGACCCCCAGGCGGGCCAACTCGGCTGCCGATGCCCCGTTCACGACATGTCCGCCGAGCCGGAACTCACCGGACGACACCGGGTGGATGCCGGAGCACACCTTCAGCGTCGTCGTCTTGCCGCCACCGTTGGGTCCGAGCAGCGCGACGACCGCTCCCGGTGCGAGGGCGAGGTCCACACCGTGCAGGACCTCGATGGAACCGTATCCCGCACGTACACCGATCAGTTCGAGCAAGGGTTCGGGACTCATATCGCCTCCTTCTCGGTTCCGATGTAGGCGTTGATCACGGTGGGATCGTTCTTGATCTCGTCGGGGATCCCGCTCGCGAGCACCGCACCGTAGTCGAGCACATGGATCGTGGAGCAGATCTTCATCACCAGCGGAATGTCGTGTTCTACCAAGCAGATCGCGAGCCCGTCGTCGGCCAGACCGGTGAGCAACGCGGCGAACTCCTCGGTTTCCTGCTCCGTCTGACCGGACGCCGGTTCGTCGAGCAGCAGAATCTGCGGATCGGTCATCAGTGCCCGCGCCACCTCGACCACACGCGCCCGCCCGGTGGGGATGTCGGACACGTCCCGGTCGGCGATGTCGCCGAGGCCCGTCAGCTCGAGTAGCCGATCGGTTTCCGCTTCGACGTCGACGCGATTGCGCGAGTTCGCATTGTGGATGTCGCCGGCCACCCGGAGGTTGTCCCGCACCGACAGCGACACGAACAACTCGAGACGCTGGAAGGTGCGTGCCAGTCCCATCCGGGCCCGCTTGAACGGCGGCAACGTCGTCACGTCCCGGCCGTCGACGAACACCTTGCCCGCAGAGGGTTTCTGCAATCCGGTGATCGTGTTGAACAGGGTGGTCTTGCCGGCACCGTTGGGTCCGATCAGACCGGTGACGGTCCCACGTCCCACTTGAATGCTCACGTCCTTGACCGCGACGTGGCCGCCGAAACGCACAGTGATACCGCGGGTTTCGAGAATCGGCGTGTCAGCCATTGGTGACCAGCTCCTTGTCCGCCCGGACAGGCGGGGTCGACAGGTAATCCGAGATCCCGAGTTCACGATCGATCTCGTCACGTGCCTCGGCGCTGTACGGCTCGTCGAGCCCGATACGTTCCGGGATCAGCGGGCGGCGTCGCGCGGCTTCTTCTTCGCCGAGCACCGCTTCGGGCATCAACCACTGCCCCATCACCGGGAGCATGAACACCGTCGCAATCGTGATCGACGCGAACCACCAGTTGTCGAGCACTCCCACAAGGGCGAGCAGGTACGACACCAGCACCACCGCGGCGCCACCCACCAGAACAGGCTTCGCGTTCGCGAGGTGACGGTAGCCCTCGACGACCTGGTGGACGCTGCCACTGGGGTTGGCCGCCACGCCGATGCCGATCAGTGCCGGGCTCACCGCCGCGACGTGCCCGAGGAACGTCCACATGCCTGCAAGGTCGGGCTGTGCGGACGCGAGGTTCGAGAACGAGGTCATGATGACCGCGAAACCGACGCCGGACATCAGACCGCCGAACAATGCGCCCGACACGTAACCGATACCGGCCACCACGGTGAGCATCAGCAACGACAGACTCACCATGATCGAGAAGCTCTCGTTGGACACCGATCCCATCGCGCTCGCCATGAACAGGCCGCCGAGGCCGGCGATACCGGCCGAGAGTGTGAACACACCGAGCTTGAGCCGCACGAGACTCTGGCCGAGCATCGCCGACGCGGCGGGACTGTCCTTCATCGCGGCGAGCCGACGACCGTAACCGCTGTTGCGCAGAGCGATGACGCCGACGCCGAGCACCGCGAAGATCACCGTGACCGTCATCAGGAAGGTGGTGTCGTCGCGCAGGTCGAGCGGCCCCACCTTCAGCGGCGGAATAGCGATGTTCCCGTCCGTGAAGATGGAGAACTTGATACCGAACAGCTCGTGCACGGTGGTGTCGCGCAGCACCATGTTGGACAGGAACACCCCGAACGCCATGGTGGCCAATGCCAGATAGAGTCCCCGGAGCCGCAGGGCCGGCAGGGCGATGAGGCCGCCGACCACCGCCGTCGCCGCGACACCGAGGGCGATGCCCCACAGGTTCAGATGGGCGGCGAGCCCGCTGCCGGAAATCCCGAAGTGGAAGGCGACGATGGTGGCGATCGCGCCGAAGGACACCGGTGCCAGGTTCATCTCGCCTGCGTAGCCCGTCAGCAGGGTCAGCGACAGCGCGATGATCGCGAAGGTCATGCCGATCGTGAGCGTGGTGATCGCCGACGTGACCATCAGAAGCCGGATCGCGTAGACGATCACCACCAGAGCCACCGCCCACGCGACAGCCTTGCGGACCGACGGCACGTGGTAGCGCTCCCTGGTTCGGGTGACCGCTCCGCGCAGACGGTCCTGCGGCAGCACGATGAGCACGACGAACAGCGCGATCATGGGCAGGGACACCCGCAGGTTCGACGTCCACGTCCACGCCGTCGGGAAGTACGCGAGCACGTAGGTCGCGGCCAGGCCGAGGAACAGAGCACCGGCGAAGGTCCGCGGAATACTCCGCAACCGGCCGAACATCGCGGCGGCGAACGCATCGATCACCAGCAGCGTCAGCATGTTCGCCTCGAGGGTGCCGCCGTTGATCGGGGTCACCAGGATGCCGGCGAGCACGGCGAGCGTCGAGCCCAGCATCCACGACAGTGCGGCGAGCCGGTCCGGGTCGTGTCCGTTGAGCCGCAACAGATCCGGATCGTCGACCACGCCGCGCATGGCCACACCGGAGCGGGTGCGGGTGAACATGACCCGCAACCCGATCGCGATGAGGACAGCGACCGCGATGCAGATCAGTTCGTGGTATCGGATTCCCACCCCGAAGATGTCGATCTTGGCTTGGTCGCCGAAGAACATCGTCATCGTCCGGGCTTGCTCGGGATGCCAGAACCAATGTGACACCGACAGCATGCCGAGCAGAATCGAGACCGTGACGACGATCTTGGTGACCTCTGCCGTGTTGCGCATGCCGCGCATGATGAGGACGTAGAGCGCCAGCCCCATCAATGGTCCGAGGACTCCGAGCACGAGAAGCAGCGCCACCGGGGTGGGCAGTCCCCAGCCGTAGCGGAATTGCCAGTATGCGAACGCCCCGAGCATGGCCTGCGCACCGTGTGCGAAGTTGAAGATGCCCGACGTGTTGTAGGTGAGAACGAGGCCCGACGCGGCGATGGCGTACACCGATCCGAGCACCAACCCCACGATCGTGAAGGTCAGGAAGGTATCCATGCAAGTACCTCTGCTCGAGGGTACCGGCGGTCGCGAATCACGCCGCCGGCACCGGTCGAACGGATCAGGCGGTCGGCCTGATGACGTTCGGGTTCAGGTATTTCGTGGAGATGCGGTCCGGGCCCAGGTCGGTGCCCCATGTCTTCGCGTCGGTGGCGACGAGATACCGGTCGTCACATTTGAATTCGGCGGCTTCCGCGGGGAACGCCTGTGAGTACTCAGCGCCCTTCAGGGACACGACGAGACCGCACGTGGCGGGCATGTTGTTGCCCGGATCGGTGACGGCGTGCAGCCCGCCGCCGTCCCACTCGTGGATCTGCGAGAGTTGGTCGACCATGCACTGGCGGGTCAGGTCCGATCCGCATTCCTTCGCGGCCGTCGCCCACAGCAGGAACGACGAGGTGGCCTGCATACCGAGGAGTGCGGTCTTGCCGCCGGCTTCGGCGACGAGTTCGGTGTACTTCTTCACCGCCGGGACGGCGTCCGTGTTCTCGAGCATCTGGAACGTCATGCCGGCATGCATGTTGTCGAGCAGTCCGGTCTCACCGTTCCAGGTGGGAACGGCATTGGCGTACCAGGTGGCCTCGCCGAGGAGGATCGGATCGATGCCGACCTGGTCGAGCGCCTTGACGAAGTTGAACTCGGCGGGCACCGGCGAACGTGAGGTCCACAAGCCCTTGGCACCGCACTGCTTGATCTTCTCGGCGAACGGGACGTAGCTCGATTCGCCGTCGTAGTTGAGGGTGACACCGCAGTTCTTCAGCGTGAATCCGGCCGCTGCGGCGATCGAGCGAGCCTTGGTGTTCGCGGTGATGATCGTGGGCATCGTGCTGTCGATGACATCGAATTCACCGACGAGTTCGGGGTACATCTCCGCGATCTGGAACCACTGCGACCCGTTCGCGTAGTCGACGGGGAACGGAACACCCTGATAGGTCATCGGCCCGTTCGCCGCGTCGGGCGAGACGGTGAATGCCGGGACGGCCGCGAGGTTGCAGGCGACCCGGGTCTGTTCCGAGGTCTGATCCATCGCGAACCCGTGGCCCACCAGCATGAACTCGGAGGCGCATGCGTTCTGCATGACAGCGTTGGCCTGCGTCATCGCGGCATCGAAATGGGTGCCCACGATCCGGCGGCCGTTGATGCCGCCCTGCTCGTTGCACCAGTCGATCATGGCGGCGACGGCGTCGCCCATCTCCTTGTTCAGGCCGGGGCTCTTCGCGAACCCACGGTCGTCTCCGTAACCGATACGGATTTCGGTATCGCTCACACCCTGGTCGGTGGACCCGCCGGCATCACCTGCACCACAGGGCGATTCGAGAGTTCCGAAGGTCGCCTCCGATGCCGCGGCCGACTGGCCGGCGACAGTAGGCGATCCGGCGGACACGACTGCCTCGCCTTCCCGGTCGGAGGCACAGGCGGACGTCACCACCATCGCGGCCGCCAAGGCCGCCACCAGTTTCGTAGTAGAACTGCGTTTCACTGCGAGGTCTCCTTGGTCTCGACCGAGCCCCGCTCGAATACAGTGGACGGCGAGGGCCGAAGCATCACATCGGCGTGTCGGGTGACGCGAAGGTAGCCAGCGCATCGTGCCCGACCTCGGGCACTCCCGGTGAGTGAGACCTGATAGTGACCGTCACCACAGGTCCATCCACTCAGTGGTACGGCTCACTTCCGGGAAGGTGGGCGGCGTGGCATCTTGTGCGTCACGTGACACGAGTAGTCGTCGGCAACCGGAAAGGCTCGTCCATGACAGCACCCGCAGATCTCCAACAGATGCTGATTCAAGTCACTTCGAAACTCACCGGGCCCGGTGGACGATTCGAGGTCGTCGAAGAGAACGTGCGCGGAAACCGGATGCCGGTGATCCGGAATCGGGACCGGAAGGTCGGCGATCTCGTCGCCGCGTCGAGGGCGTGGGGTGACCGGGACTACCTGATCACGCTCGATCGACGGATGTCGTTCGCCGAGCACGCCGACGCTGTGGCGGCGGTGGCCACCGCGATGCGCGACGAGTACGGCGTCGGCAAAGGCGACCGGGTCGCGCTCCTCGGCGCCAACTCCCCCGAGTGGATCGTCGCCTTCTGGGCGTCGCAATGCCTGGGTGCCGTCGCCGTCGGCCTCAACTCCTGGTGGACGGCGTCCGAACTCGCCTACGGTGTCGACCTCGTGCGGCCGAAGGTCGTCGTGACGGACGCCAAGCGTGCCGACGTGCTCGCCCAGACGGGCCTGTCGGGGTTCACGGTCCTCACCGTGGAAGACGACCTGCCACGGCTGGTCGCCGAGCGGACCGGAGCAGAACTTCCCACGTCCGACGTCGACGAGGACGACCCCGCCGTCATCCTGTTCACGAGCGGGACGAGCGGACGCCCCAAGGGAGCTCTGCATTCTCAGCGCAACCTGCTGGCCGTGGTGGACTACCACCGCTACTCGGACGCGATGGTCGCGCACATGTACGGCCGGACCTACGACGACTCCGTGCCCAGCGACAACCGGTATCTCCTGACCTCGCCGTTGTTCCACATCGCGAGCCTCCACAACCTCGCGGTGCCCAGGCTGGCCACGGGCAGTGCCGTCGTGATGACCGAGGGCCGCTTCGACGTCGATCAGGTCTTCGGGTTGATCGAGCGCGAGAAGGTCACCAACTGGGGTGCGGTGCCGACCATGGCCGCACGCATGCTCGAGCACAAGGACACCGACCGTTACGACCTGTCGTCGCTGTCTGCGTTCGCACTGGCCTCCGCGCCCTCGTCGCCGGCGTTCAAGAAGCGGCTGCGCGAGAAGTTCCCGTTTGCGGACCAGGCTCTGGTGGACAGCTACGGCCTCACCGAGTGCAGCACCGCGGTCGCCGTAGCCACCGCGGGTGAGCTCGAGGCGTTCCCCGGGACCCTCGGACGACCGATCCTCACCGTCGCGATGGAAATCCGCGATCCTCTCGGTGACGTGGTGCCCGAGGGCGTCGAAGGCGAAGTCTGCGTTCGCAGCCCGTTCGTGATGCTGGGGTACTGGGAGGACGAGGCGGCGACCGCCGCGGCGATCACGCAGGGCGGCTGGTTGCGCACCGGAGACTTCGGTGTACTCGAGCAGGGACGACTGAGGCTGACCGGCCGACGCTCGGATCTGATCCTTCGCGGCGGGGAGAACGTGTACCCCACCGAGATCGAGCAGGTGCTCGACGAGCATCCCGCAGTCCAGGAATGCGCGGTGGTCGGCGTCGATCACGAGGATCTGGGGCAGGAGGTGGCGGCAGTGGTCGTGCTCCGTCCGGGCTCCGACGTCAGTGAACAGGACCTGCGCGACTTCTGCGCGGAACGGCTCTCGTACTACAAGGTGCCCGCACACTGGCGGATCACCGGCGACGCACTCCCCCGAAACGCGACCGGGAAGATCCGGAGACGCGATGTGACCGTCTAGGAACGGGACGGCCGGCCACGGTCACCCTGCCCCGGCGAGCGGCCGCGTTGTTCGATTCCGAACAGCGCGGCCGCGTTGTCGTGGCACACCGCCCGAAGCCAGTCCGAATCCGGTGCGACACGTGCGAGTGCCTCCAGTTGATGGAGATACGTGTAGGGAATATTGGGGAAGTCGCTTCCGAGAAGGATTTTCGACCGCAGGACGTCGAGCCTCGGCAGAGCCTCCCGAGGAAACGGCGTGTCCTCCTCGACGAAGTCGGTGAACGCCATCGTGGTGTCCAGGTGGACCCGCTCGTACCTCTCCGCGAGATCGAGGAAGTCGACGTATTCGGGTAGCCCCATGTGCGCCACGATCACCGTGAGTTTCGGGTGCCGCCACAACAATTCAGCCATCGGCCCCGGTCCCGTATGGGTGCCGGGCGCCGGTCCCGACCCGCAGTGCACCACGATCGGCACCTCGGCGTCCTCGAGCAGGCCCCACACCTCGGTCAGCAGCGGATCGAGGGGTGTGTAGTCGCCGACCTGCAGGTGCGACTTGAACACCTTCGTCCCCGCGTCGAGCGCGGAGGTGACATACGCGCCCGCCCCGGGTTCGGGATAGAAGGTCGAGGTATGGAGGCAGCCGGGAGTGCGGGCGGCGAAATCGGCTGCCCACGAGTTGAGCCACGCCGCCATGTCGGGCTTGTGCGGGTACACCATCGAGGTGAAGCACCGCACCCCGAACGCCCGCAGTCGCTCGACCCGCTCTTCTTCGCTGGTCCGGTACGAAATCGGCCAATGCCGGCCCACCAACGGCCCGGCCGAGTCGAAATATGCCCACACCTTGTCCATGACGCTGGTGGGCATGAAGTGGGTGTGCACGTCGACGAGTTCGTCGAGGCCGTGTTCCCGCCGGAACCGCGCGATCTGATCAACCTCGCTCATGCCGCGACCGTACCCGAGCGGCCTCGAGCGACGTGCCGGGCCGCACACCTCGTCAGAAGAGCGTGAGTTCGACGTCTCCGGCTCTGGCCGTCTCTGCCCGCGCCACCGCGCGCGGCAGCGGATCGGGTACCTCGATGGGCCCGGGCCGGGCCGCGACTTCCCGGGCCGCCTCGCCGGCGAGCGTGTCGGCGACTTCGTTGAAGTGGTTGCCGACATGACCGCGTACCCAGCGGAACCGCACCGGTCCGGCGCGTTCGACGAGTTCGCGGTCGATGGCACGCACGAGTTCGATGTTCTTCACCGGCGATCCCGTGGACGTCTTCCAGCCCTTGCGTTTCCATCCGGGCAGCCACTCGGACGCACATTTGATGGCGTACTGCGAGTCGGATTCGATGATCATGGGTTCGGTACCGGGATGCGCACGCAGTGCCTCGAGCACCGCACGGAGTTCGGCGATCTGGTTGGTACCGGAGCGTTCACCCCCCGATGCACTCGGTCCTTCGTGATTGACCCACGCCCATCCGATGGCGCCACCTGGATTACGCAGGCAGGATCCGTCGGTGCTCACGATGATCATGTCGCCGACCATAGCCTTTCCGTCCGACACCGGGAAACCGTCGCGGCCGTCACAGAAGTCCGACCGCTACAGAGGTACGGTAGGTCGGTGACCGCGTCCGTCAACGATGCCGCACCTGTCGACACTCTCGTGAGGGTGCCCGGGCCCGTCGACGTCGCACAAACCCTACGCCCGCTGCAGCACGGACCCCGCGACCCCTGCCACCGCCGTGACGGAAGTGCCCTCTGGCGTGTGTCGCGCATGGAGACGGGTCCTGTGACCTACCGGATCACGCAGGCCGGGACCGATTCCGTCCGCTGCCTCGTGTGGGGCCCCGGCTCCGGGGAACTGCTCGATCGGCTTCCCGCTCTCCTCGGCGCCCACGACGACCCGTCCGGATTCGCTCCCGCTCACCCCGCGCTCGCCGAGGCGCACCGCCGCATGCCCGGTCTGCGTATCACCCGCACGGGCCGCGTACTCGAAGCACTCGTCCCCGCCGTCCTCGAGCAGCGGGTGCACGGCATCGCGGCGTTCGCCTCCTGGCGTCACCTGGTCACCCGCTTCGGGGAGCCCGCACCCGGTCCCGCACCGCAGGGCATGCGGGTGCCGCCGAGCGCGGAGTCGTGGCGGCGGATCCCCTCGTGGGAGTTCCATCGCGCGAACGTCGACCCCGCAAGGGCCAAGACGATCGTGCGGTGCGCCCAGCTGGCCGACTCGCTCGAGCGTCTCGTCGACGACGATCCAGCGCGAGCGCGTCGCGCGCTGCGTTCGGTGCCCGGCATCGGGGTCTGGACGGCCGCCGAAGTCGCGCAGCGGGCCTTCGGCGACGCCGACGCCCTGTCTGTCGGCGACTATCACCTCGCCACGGTCGTCGGCTGGGCACTGCTCGGTTCGCCGCTCGACGACGCCGGCATGGTCGAGTACCTCGAACCCCTTCGGCCGCATCGGTATCGAGCCGTGCGGCTGCTCGTCGAATCCGGAGGATATTCGAGCGTCCCGCGGCGAGGCCCGCGTACCGCGGTCACCGATCACCGCCGTCACTGATCGTCAGCGCTGTCACAGCCGCCACGACCACAGCCGTCACCGATCGGCACGATTCCCGCCGCCAGATTGCCGACCTCAGGGAGGTGTACGAATGTCCGACCCCGACAACTATCCCGTGCCGACCCGGCTCGACCATCTCCCGAGCTTTCTGCTGACGCAGTCCGCCATGCGGGTGCACCGCGTGGTGTTCGACCGTCTCGATGCGGCCGGCGCACGCGGCCATCACTACCGGATGCTCTCCGCCCTCGACGAATTCGGCCCGTCCAGCCAGGTCGAACTCGGACGCCGATGCGGTCTCGACCGGAGCGACGTCGTTGCATGCATCGACGCACTGGCCGACCGCATGTACGTCCGGCGCGCCTCCGACCCCAAGGATCGCCGGCGCAACATCGTCAGTCTCACGCGGAAAGGCCGCGACCGCCTGGCAGAACTCGAACGCGTGCTCACCGCCGTGCAGGACGAAGCTTTCGCGCCGCTCGACGCCGACGAACGCGAGCAACTCGTCGCCATGCTGACGAAGATCATCGACCACCACGTCCACCTCACATCCGAGCGGCGGCCGTAGGCGCGCACACCGGCGACAGTCGTACGCTGGATAGGTGCGATCGGCAGAGATCCTGCAGGTCCCGCGCTCGAAAGGATCCCGGTGGAAGCAAAAACCTGCAGCGAATCACGAGTTGTCAAGACCAATAGGGTCTTTCCCAACGACGTCAACGATCACAACACCCTCTTCGGCGGGAAGTTGATGAGTGATATCGACATGACCGCGTCGATTTCGGCGACCCGCCACAGCCGCGCATCCGTGGTTACGGCCTCGACCGACTCTGTGGCGTTCCTCGCACCTGTGCACCAGACCGACTCGGTGTGCCTCGAGTCGTTCGTCACCTGGACCGGTCACAGCTCGATGGAAGTGTTCGTGAAGGTGACCGCCGAGAATCTGCGCAGCGGAGACCGCCGCATCGCGGCGACTGCCTTTTTGACGTTCGTGGCGATCGACGACGACGGGCGACCCACCGCGGTGCCGCCGGTGATCCCGGAATCCGACGAGGAGCGAAAGCTCAACGCCTCCGGTGAGGCGCGCGCCGAACATCGCCGGGCGCACCGTCGCCAGAGTCAGGAAATGGCTGCGTACCTCACCACGAGAAGGCCGTGGTGAGGTAACTCGCCCATCGAGACAACCACGCAGCCCGCTGCTACAGCGACCGTGCGATGAGCACCTTCATGACTTCGTTCGCACCTGCGTAGATGCGCTGTACCCGGGCGTCTTCGTACATCCGGGCGATGAGGTACTCCCGCATGTAGCCGTAGCCGCCGTGCAGCTGGACACACCGGTCGACGACCTCGCACTGCTTGTCGGTGAGCCAGTACTTGACCATCGCCGCATCGGCGGGGTCGAGGCGGCCGCGCAGGTGCTGCTCGATGCAGTGGTCGAGGAAGATGCGGCTGGTGCGGGCGATGGTCTGACACTCGGCAAGCTCGAACGCCGTGTTCTGGAATTCGAAGAGGCTGTGCCCGAACGCTTGTCGCGCCTTGGTGTACCGAACGGTCTCGTCGACCGCGCGCTGCATGGCGCCGGCCGCCTGCGCGCCGATGATCAGACGTTCCTGCACGAGTTGCGCCATGAGCTGCGCGAAGCCCTGTCCTTCTTCGCCGAGCAGGTTCGACACCGGCACCCGCACGTCCGTGAACGACAGTTCCGACGTGTCGGCGGCATGCTGCCCCACCTTGTCGAGCACGCGCCCGACCGCGAAGCCCTCACAGTCGCGCAGATCGACGATGAGCAGCGAGACGCCCTTGGCACCGGCCTTCGGGTCGGTCTTGACGGCGAGGACGATGACGTCGGCCGACGACCCGTTGGTGATGAACGTCTTCGACCCGTTGACGATGTACTCGTCGCCGTCGCGGATCGCGCTGGTCTTGATCGCCTTGAGATCCGAACCGGCTCCCGGCTCGGTCATGCCGATCGCACCGAGGATCTCGCCGGTTGCCATCCCGGGCAACCAGGTTCGCTTCTGCTCCTCCGTGCCGTACTCCAGGATGTAGTGCGCAACGATGCCGCTGTGCACGGAGATGCCGAGCGCGAGGTCGCCGGAGTATCCCTGCGCTTCGAACACGGCGAGGTCGTGCGCGAACGTGCCGCCGCCACCGCCGTACTCTTCCGGAACCGAGCACAGCAGCAGCCCCAGCTTGCCTGCCTCGAGCCATACGTGGCGGTCGATGCAACGCTGCTCGTCCCACTTCTCCGCGTGCGCCATGACCTCGCGTTCGAAGAAATCGCCCGCCAGTTCCGACAGTGCCCGCACCTCGTCGTCGTGCCACGACGGCACGTGCTTGTTCCTCATGTGTCCCCTTCGTTGATGACCCGCCGGAACGGCTGGATGTCACAGTGTCGCCCGGCGTGCCCGACGCGGCCTCCGGTCAGACCGCGCGCAGTTCCCGCTTGAGCAGCTTGCCGCTCTGGTTGCGCGGGAGAGTATCGACGAAACGGACGATCTTGGGCACCTTGAATGCCGCGAGCCGGTTCCGCACGTGGTCGACGAGTTCGCGCTCGGTGACCGTGTGACCGTCCTTGAGCACGACCACCGCGGTGACCGCCTCGATCCACTTCTCGTCGGGGGTCCCGATGACGGCGACCTCCGCAACGGACCCGTGCGTGTAGAGGGCGTCCTCCACCTCACGGGAGGCGACGAGGATGCCGCCGGTGTTGATCACGTCCTTGATCCGGTCCACGACGGTGATGTACCCCTCCGGATCGCGCGTGACGAGGTCACCGGAGTGGAACCAGCCGTCGCGGAAGGCTTCCGCGGTCGCATCCGGGTTCTCCCAGTAGCCGAGGCACAACTGCGGCGACCGGTAGAGCACTTCACCCGGTTCGCCGTCGGGAACGTCGTTCCCTTCGGCGTCGACGACGCGGGTCTCGACGAACAGCACCGCGCGCCCGCACGACGAGGGGCGGTCGGCGTGCTCGTCGGGCCCGAGCACGCAGGCCAGGGGGCCGATCTCGGACTGGCCGAAGCAGTTGTAGAAGCCCAGGTCGGGGTAGCGCTCGCGCAACCGGTTGAGCACCGTGACCGGCATGATCGACGCGCCGTACTGCGCTTTGCGCAGCGACGAGAGATCGCGCGTGTCCAGATCGGGATGGTTGGCCAAGGGGACCCACACGGTGGGGGCGAGGAACAGCGATCCGATCCGCTCGGATTCGACCAGGCGCAGGATCTCCGGGATGTCCGGGGCCGGCAGCAGGGTGATCGTCGCGCCGACCGCGAGGTACGGCAGCAGGAACACGTGCATGGCCGCCGAGTGGTACAGCGGCATGCAGATCAGCGGGTTGTCGTCGGCGCGCAAGTCGAGGGCGACGATCGACGACGTGTACTCGTGTACCAGTGCGCCGTGAGTCATCATGGCGCCCTTGGGCTTCGACGTGGTTCCCGAGGTGTACAGCAGTTGCACGAGATCGTCGGCGGACGGCGCGGCGTCGAGTGCCGGCAGGGGACCGTCCGTCGCCTCGCTCAGCAGCGACGCGTCCTCGTCGCGCAGTGCGAGCACGTGCTCGGCGGGAACGTCGGGCAGAACGCGGTCGAGTTCGCCGCGCAGCGCCGGATCGACGAGCACAGCCTTGGCCCCGGACTGCGCGAGGAGATAGGACAACTCTTCGCCGCGCAGCGCGTAGTTGATCGGCACGTGCACGAGACCAGCGCGCGCCGCCCCGAGGTAACCCAGCACATACGCGTCGGAATTGGTGCCGTACCCGGCCACGCGATCGCCGGCGGTGAGGCCGAGGGACAGCAGACGCGCGGCGGTCCGGGACACGGCGGCGTCGAGTTCCCGGTAGGTGAGGCTGCGATCGGCGAACCGCAGCGCGACACGGTCGGGGAACCTGGCAGCGGAGCGGTGCACTACAGCGTCGACGGTGTTCGCACGGGGATCGGAACTCATGCGGGCAACGTTATAGGACGTCCAACAATTGGTCGAGACCTAACGCTCGATAAGCGCCGCGGTCAGCGTCCCGTCCACACCGGCGCACGCTTGTCGACGAACGCGGACATACCCTCCTGCGCGTCGTCGAGGACGGCGTTGGTCGCCATCGTCTCCGCCATCGCCTCGTACGCGGCGTCCTGAGGGAGTTCGATCTGCCGGTAGAACGCCTCCTTGCCGATCCGCACCGTCACCGGCGACGCGGCCGCGATCTTCACCGCGAGTGCCGTCGTCTCGGTGTCCAGCGCCTCCGCCTCCACGACGAAGTTGACCAGGCCCCAGTCCGCCGCCGTCCGGGCATCGATCATGTCGCCCGTGAGCAGCATCTGCAGTGCGCGTTTCCGCCCGACGGCCCGGCTGACCGCGACCATCGGTGTCGAGCAGAACAACCCGATCCGTACGCCGGGTGTTCCGAACTCCGCACTGTCCGCAGCCACCGCGAGGTCACATGCGGCGACCAGTTGACAGCCCGCCGCCAACGCGGGCCCCTGCACCGACGCGATCACCGGCTGAGGGATCGCCTGCACGGTCTTCATCATCTCGTTGCAGGTGTCGAAGATGGCGCGCTCTTCTTCGAGGGTGCGCCCGATCATGTCCCGCAGATTGTGGCCCGCGGAGAACGCCGGCCCCTCCGCACGGATCACGATCACCTTCGTATCCGCGGACAGTGCGATCAGCCCCGCGATCACCTCGCGCATCGTATTCACGGACAACGTATTGCGCTGCCGGGCGTTGTTCAGGGTGAGCACGCCGATTCCACTGGCCTCGTCGACGGCGACGAGCACGGGCGCGGTACTGGTGTCGGTCATGCTCCCAGCCTGCCGGACCGGCCCGGCCCGCACCACCGCGACACTCGGTGAGAACTCAGCGCGGGGCGAGAGCGCGGATCATCGGCGCGGGATCCTCGGAGGGCAGAAGCGCGATCGCCGGCGTCGTCACGCCGTTGTCCATGTAGCGCTCCACGTGCTCACGGCATGCTTCCGGAGGACCGTGCACCACGAGATCGTCCACGACCCGGTCCGGGATCGCCTCGAGTGCCCCCTTGCGGTCACCTTCGGCCCACAGCCGCCACATTCCCGCGAAATCGTCGGACCGTCCGAGGAATTCGTGAAAGGCGCGGTAGACCGGAACGTTCATGTACGCGGCGATCATGCGGCGCCCGATCGCGCGGGAAGTCTCTGCATCCATGCCGGGGAGCACGAAGATCCGCGCCACGATCTCCTTACCGGCGCCGCCTTCGTCGACATACGGGGCAACGGTGCGCACGTCGTCGGCCGACAACCAGTTCACGATCGCACCGTCCGCTTCCCTACCCGCCAGCCTGAGCATGCCCGGACGCAACGCAGCGAGCAGAACCGGCGGCGCGGGGTCCGGGACGAGGCCCGCACGGAAGCCCTGGACCGAGAAGGTGTCGTACTCGTGGCTCACCTTCTCACCGGCGAGGGCGGACCGCAGGAACCGCAGGGTGTCGCGGGCGCGCTTGAACGGTTCCTCGAACGGGATCCCGTTCCACTTCCCGACGATCACGTCGGAGGACGTACCTACCCCCAGCACGAACCTGCCGGGCGCCGCGGCCGCGAGAGTCGCGGCAGACATCGCGAGCGTGGCCGGCCCGCGGGTGTACACCGGCACGATCGCGGTGCCCAGGCGGAGGGACGGGGCCCAGGTGCTCGCCAGCGCGAGGGGCGTGAAGGCGTCCGCAGCCCCCGCCTCCGACGACCAGACGTCGGTGTAACCGAGATCCGGCAATTCCTCGATCACCCGTCGTTGCTCGGAGAAGGGAATGCCGTCGAGCGGAATGGTGAGGCCCCACCGCCGTGTCGTGTTGTCCGTCATGGGCGACACCCTAGTCATCATGTGGCCCCTGTCACCCGGTGAGCTGTCCTCCCCGGTCACACGGCCGCGCCGTATGCTGGCATGTTGTGCGAATCGGTCAGCTCTGGCGTTATCCGGTGAAGTCGTTCGGTGGAGAGCGCATGGACACAGCCACCGTCGAGTCGGACGGACTGCGCGGAGACCATGTGTGGGCGGTCGTCGATCCGGAGACCGGCGATGTCGCAAGCGCAAAGCGGTTCCGCCGCTGGGGTTCTTTGCTGTCGTGCCGTGCGCGACTGCTCGACGAAGTCGATCCGCGCGACCCTGCCGCCCTGGAGATCACCCTGCCCGACGGCACTGTGGTGCACGGCAACGACCCCGCTGTGGAGGATCTGTTGTCGGACACGACCGGACGGCCCGTCCGGTTGGAGACCCGCCCGCGCACCTACGACGAAGCGCCACTCCATCTGGTGTCCACGTCCGCGGTCGACGCGCTCGGCACCGGGGACGCATCGGAGATCGCGCTGCGTCGTTTCCGGCCACAGATCGTCGTGGCGGCGGACGAGGATGCGGGATTCCTCGAAGACGGCTGGGTCGGGAAGCAGGTCGGGATCGGCTCCGCGACGGTCGAACCGAACAAGCTCACCTCACGGTGCGTGATGGTGACGCTCGCACACCAGGAGGTGCCCGCGCGGCGCGACATGCTCCGCACGGTGATGGCGCGGCCCGTCGCACCGGGACTCACGGACGATAAACCGGGTGCGTACGTCGGGGTCTACGCGACCGTCACCCGGTGCGGCCTGATCGCGGTCGGGGACACACTCGAGATCCGGTAGGCCCGCCGAGACCGATAGACATATCGTTTTTCGATGTATATAACGAATATCGATGCTATCGACATTCGTTATGCCGGGAGGCGCCATGGACACCGTCGAATCGGAAGCTGTCACGCCCATCGAGACATCCAAGAAGGACCGCAGAGACCTCTGGGCGTCGATCACGGTGTTCGCGTTGGTCGCCGTGGTCGTCGTCGTCAACTATCTCGTCGGGCTCCTCGACGACCTGAAGAGCGGGACCGTGACCGCACGGATCTCGTTCGACGACGTGCCGCCCCCGACCATGTTCTCTCCCAACGGGACCGAGGTTTCGGTCGCATCGACCACCGATATCGTCCTCCGAACCGACACCGTCTCGCCGGTGGCCGTCGGCTTCCTCCGCAGCGCCGATGCGCTGGAAACGATCGGCTACCTCATGGTTCTCGGTCTTCTCACCTGGGTCATGGTGCGGTTCCTGCGCGGAAGACTGTTCGACCGAGGCGCCGTCCGCGGAGTGTGGGCTGCGTCCATGGCTGCCATCGTCACGATCATCGCCCCCACCTTCCCGCGCGTGCTCGGCTCCAATCTGGTCATCCGGGATCTGGCCTGGCAGGTCGACCTCGACTACGCGCAACTCGGCCCCGAGTGGTGGTACGGCTACGTCTTCTGCATGGCCCTCTCCGCGGTGGCGGTGGCGCTTCGCATCGGCAGTCGCATGGCCCGTGACAACGAGGGACTCGTCTGATGCCGCCCGACAACGATCACGCCGTGCGGTGCCACCTCGACGAGCTGCTCGAGGCACGCGGCATGACGCTGGCGCACCTCGCCGACCAGGTCGGTGTGAGCGTCGTCAACCTGTCGGTACTCAAGAACGGGCGCGCCCGCGCGATCAGATTCTCCACCCTCACCGCGGTATGCCGGGCGCTGAACTGCACTGTCGGGGAACTCCTCTCGGTCGACGAAGAACCCGAAGCCCACGATCGACGGGCATGAGTGCCGGTCAGTTCACCGCGCCCGTGGCCGGCAGGATGCGCGTGCGGACCTCACCGAATCCGATACGGGTGTCGTTCCGGCCCGGGGCTGTAGCCGAGATGGCAATCTCGTCACCGTCTTCGAGGAACGTGCGTGTCTCGTCCCCCACCCGCACGGGTTCGGCACCACCCCACGTGAGTTCGATGAACGCGCCGCGCTGGTCCTTCTCCGGCCCGGAGACGGTCCCGGAACCGAACAGATCACCGGTCCTCGTGGCCGCCCCGTTCACCGACGTGTGGGCGAGCATCTGCGCCGGCGACCAATACATCTGCGCGTACGGGGGACGCGACACGACATGGCCGTTCCATTCGACGGCGAGATCGATGTCCAGACCCCACTTCTCGTTGCCCGTCAGATAGGGCAGCGGTTCCGGGTCCTGCACCGGTGTGTCGATCCGCGCGGCCTCGAGAGCGGCAAGCGGCACCACCCACGGAGAGATGGACGTCGCGAACGACTTTCCGAGATTGGGCCCGAGCGGGACGTACTCCCACGCCTGGATGTCGCGGGCCGACCAGTCGTTGAGGATCACCGCGCCGAAGCAGTGGTCGGCGAACTTGTCGGGAGCGATCTGCGAGCCCATCGGCGAACCGACGCCCACGACGAACCCCATTTCCGCTTCGATGTCGAGCCGGATCGACGGACCGAAGACCGGAACCTCGTCGTTCGGTCCCTTGCGCTGACCGCACGGGCGCACGATATCCACACCCGAGGTCACGACGGTGCTGGACCTGCCGTGATACCCCACCGGCAGGTGCTTCCAGTTGGGCATGAGCGGGTCGGGGTTCTGGGGACGGAACAACCGGCCCAGGTTCGAGGCATGATTCTCGGAGGCGTAGAAGTCGACGTAATCCGCGACCTCGATCGGAAGATGCAGCGTGACGTCGTCGACCGGGAATACCGCGTCGTCGTCGAGGCTGCCGGTGATCGCGTCCTGGATCGCGGCACGGACCTCGGCCCACCGCGTGCGCCCCTGGGCCATGAATGCGTTGAGCGACGGTTCGGCGAAGACGATGTCGTCGAACAGCCGACTCAGGTCGAGAACCGAATCACCCACGCGCACACCGACGCGCGGTTCGGTATCCGCAGTGGAGAAGATCCCGTAGGGCAGGTTGTCCGGTCCGAAGAGTGAGCCCTCGGGGATCGCGATGACAGCGCGTCGTGGGTGGGTCATTCCCCTGCTCCCGGAGTGCGACTCCAACTGCGCGCATAGGACGGGTCCTCGCAGGCGAGTGCACCTTCACCGAGTTCGAGCGGGCGGAAGGTGTCGACCATGACGGCCAGTTCGTCGAAGTACCCGACACCGATGCTGCGCTCGTAGGCACCGGGCTGCGGACCGTGCGCGTGACCGCCCGGGTGGACGGAAACCGACCCCTGCCCGATGCCCGAACCCTTGCGGGCTTCGTAGTCTCCGCCGCAATAGAACATCACCTCGTCCGAATCGACATTGGAGTGGTAGTACGGCACCGGAATCGCGAGCGGATGGTAGTCCACCTTGCGGGGCACGAAATTACAGATCACGAAGTTGTTGCCTTCGAACGCTTGATGCGTGGGTGGCGGCTGATGGACACGGCCGGTGATCGGCTCGAAGTCGTGAACGGAGAACGTGTACGGGTACAGGCAGCCGTCCCACCCGACGACGTCGAAGGGATGATGCGCCAGCACGTATCGCGTGCCGACAATCCCGCGTGACGTGCGGTGCTTGACGAGGACGTCGACGTTCTCCTCCTCGACCTGTACCGGTTCCGCGGGACCGTGCAGGTCGCGCTCGCAGAAGGGGGCGTGCTCGAGGAACTGCCCGTACTTCGACAGGTAACGCTTCGGCGGAGCGATGTGGCTGCTCGCCTCGATGATGTAGGCACGCAGCGGTTCGTCACCGGTCGGCACCCAGCGATGCGTGGTGGCTGCCGGCAGCAGCACGTAGTCGCCGGGTTTCGCCGAGAGAGTGCCGAAAACTGTGTGGACATCGGCGGTTCCGGACTCGACATACACCATTTCGTCGCCGACCACGGTGCGGTAGAGCGGTGATTCCTTCGACGAGACGACATATGAGATCCGCACGTCCGGGTTCCCGAGGATCAGACGACGTCCGGTGACCACGTCGGTCTCCGACCAGATCTCCGGGGGGAAGAGCTTGTGGAGTTCGAGGTGCCGTGGTGCGAGCGGGTGGTTCGGCGCGGTGTTCTGGTCGCCGAGTTCCCATGTGGTGGCGTCGGCGATCGCGGACGGGATGTACCGGTGGTAGAGCAGCGACGAGTCCGAGGAGAATCCCTCCTCGCCCATCAATTCCTCGTAGTAGAGGGCGCCGCGGTCGTCCCGGTGCTGGGTGTGACGCTTGGGCGGGATGACGCCGAGCTGTCGGTAGAACGCCATGGTTCGACTCCCGGGGGTTCCTGGGGTGGTGCCGCGCAGGTCGGTGACGACGTTACAGCGACACCGCCGCCGACGAGCGGGACAGCGGGCGCAGTGCTTTGAACCACGCCTCACCGATGCTCCACGCCGCCACCACCACGACTACGACGAGGATCCCCTGAGAGAAGCGCGCCATCTGTTCGGGTCCGCCCGCGAAGGTGACACCCGAAAAAACGGCGTCGAAGAACGCAGGGTTGAGAAACCTGTCGCTCGACAGCAGCCAGACCAGCGGAATCGCGAGAAGCAGGTTGAGAACGGTGTCGACGCCGGCCAGCAGAATCGTCCGGCGCCGGACCGTGTACTTGACGATCTCGAACACGGCCTCGAGCGCCAGTACGGCGAGGAGCACCGGCATCCAGAAGTTCCACAGGTCCGGTGCGATGAACGGGATCGGGGCACCCTCGGAGTCTTCGAAGGAAGAGGACGTCCGCTGCGCGATGAACACCACGATGAGGAACACGAGCATTCCGACGGAAAAGACGGTATCCCCCAGCGACACGCGTCCGTTGGTGACGGACTGCGGTAGCCGGTCGACGGTCCACTCGGCGGCGAAATCCTTGCGACGGGTGCCGTTGCGCTCCAACACGGCGAAGACGACCGTGACCCAGAAAACGATCTGCAGGGCCACTTCCACGGTGCTGGACAACCCCGTGACGAGCACCTCGACGCCGGTACTGCCCCCGATGAGGTCGACCACGAGCAGGATCGCCCCGACGAGAGGAGCAATCCACAACAGCGCCTTCAGCAGGCGCCACCAGTCGAGGAAGAACTCGGGCCCGATCAGGTACATGGGGCGTCCCGCGAGCCCTGCCGCGAGTCGGTCCGGATCGCCGAGGTCGGTGAGTACCGCGGCCTCCGCATCCACCGGTGACTCGCCCGCCGCGATCCGGGCGTCGACGGCGTCCGCGATCGAGCCGCGGAGTTCACGGCCGATGTCCTGATGCTTGTCGGCAGGAATGCTGCGCAAAGCTGCGGCGATGTAGCGGTCTGTGAGCGTCATGATGCGCCTTCTTCCGAGGTGGATGCGATGGCCTGCAAGGTGCGAGCGAGACCCGACCACTCGTCGAGGAGCCGCCGCGCAACTTCCGCGCCGGCTTCGGAGGTCCGGTAGAACTTGCGTGGTCTCGCCTCGTCGGTGTTCCACTCGCTGACGAGCAGGCCTTGCTTTTCGAGTCGTCGCAGCAACGGATACAGCGTGCCGGCGTCGACTGCGATTCCGGCGGCTGCGAGAGCCTCGAGCAATCCGTAGCCGTAGCCGGGAACGCGCAGCATCAGGAGGCTCGCGACGACGACGGACCCTCGTCGCACCTCCTGGTCGTGCCCGGCATACACATCAAGATCACTCATGCGGCTCACCATACTGTGTGAGACACACTATTGTGAAGAGCCGGAGTCCTGTATCCATTGCTGGGTTGGTTCACCCCGGCGTGACCCACGCTTTCTCCACGCGCCCCATGTGCACTCCGCCACTTGGTTCTACGAATCAGCACACACGTGTGCACAATCGACGGGTGAGTTTTTCCGACATCCCGGTCGATCCACATCGACACACCCTGCGGGGCGCCCGGTTCTGGCTGGCACCACTCGTGGTGGTCACTGCGGTGATGGCTGCGTTGGGCTATTTCTACCTGGGCAGCATGCTCGAGCCGTCCGAGAATCTCCGCGAGTTCCCGATGGCGATCGTCAACCAGGATGTCGGCGACGTCATGCCGGGAGCCGATGCGCGCCGCAACCTCGGATCCGAGATCACCGCCGCGGTGCTCGACGGCGTCGATTCCGAGCGCATCGCTCTCCAGGAAATGGGGATAGCCGCAGCGCACCGCGGCCTCGACACCGGCGAACTGTACGGCGCGATCGTGATTCCGAGCGATTTCACGAAGCGAACGTCGATCCTCGCGCAAGCCAGCGTCGTCCCGGGTGACATCGAGAAACCCGTCATCACCCTCTACAGCAACCCCCGCACCGGAACGTTCGCGTCAGCCATCGTCGGGATCATCGGTGACGAGGCGCTGACCGCAGTCAACAAATCGGTGGGTGAAGAACTCACGAAGACCGTCCGTACGACACTTGCGGAGACCGCGCCCGATCTCCAGCTCTCGGGCGGTAGCGCGCTCACACTTGCTGAGCCCATCAACGTCCTGGACGTCGAGCACAAACCCCTGCCTGCCCACACCGGTTCCGGACTGTCCGCGTTCTACTACACGCTGCTTCTGATCCTGGCGGGCTTCACCGGCGCGACCATCGTCAGTTCCATCGTCGATTCCGCGCTGGGGTTCGTGCCCACCGAATACGGACCGTTGTACATCACCAAGGAAACCACCAGGATGTCGCGACTTCAGGTGCTGTTCCTCAAGTGGGGCATCCTGGTCGTCCTCGCACTGGTCGTGTCCGCGCTGTACCTGGGGATCGGCACGGCGCTCGGGATGCCCGTGCCGCGCCCGCTGTTGCTCTGGGAGTACGGCGCCCTCGCCATCTCCGCGGTCGGCATCACCTCGCTCTCGGTGATGTCCGTGTTCGGACCCGCCGGACTGATCGTGAACCTGATGCTGTTCATCGTGCTGGGACTGCCGTCCTCCGGCGGCACGATTCCGATCGAGGCGTCGCCGCCGCTCTTCGAGTGGCTCGCCACCTTCGAACCGATGCATCAGATCTACCTCGCGGTGCGCGCCATCCTCTACTTCGACGGCAACCTTTCCGCGGGCCTCGCCGAAGGCACGAAGATGACCCTCGTGGGTCTGGGTGTCGGCCTGTTGATCGGTGTGGTGGTCACCTGGATCTACGATCGGCGCGGATTCCACCGTCTCGAGGATGCGCCTGCGACCACACGCGTCCTGGAGAGCGTCAAGATCGGATAGTCCCGGCACAACGGAACCCCACCGCATGTCGGGGTTGCGGCGGGGCTCCGCACGACCACCGTAGCCGCGCTGCGGAGCCCGGGGCCGCCGGTCTTGGGTGAAACGGGGGGTGAAGACGATCTTGGGCCCGACGGGCCGGAGGCCGGGCGGCGGAGAAGAGCCACACCTCGAGAGGCACACTTGAGCGGTGCGCACGGTTGTCGTTCCTCATCCATCCGGTAGCGGTGCCGTACGCGGCGCCAGTACCGTCACCGTCGACGAGAACGGAACCCCCGACGCAGCGGTGCGACAGCATCGCGACCTCGCCGCCGCGGTGGCCGAGATCGAAGCCACCGATCGTCCCCGATGGGTGTGGACGTCCACTTCGTCGGTGTACGGCGAACTCGTTCGTGCCGGCGTGCGCGTCCAGCGATGCCACGACCTGGCGACGACGGGCGCAATCCTGAGCACGCGCGAGGGCCTACCCCCTCCGCCCGCCGACGACCCGGTCGACGAGCGACCAGGCTTGTTCGACGCAGCACCGGCCGTGGACCTCGACACCGTGATCTCCCGGTTCGCCGACCAGCGCCGCCGCATCACCGGTGATCCCCGTCTGGAGTTACTCGTGGCCGCGGAGTCGGCGGGGACGTTGGCCGCTGCCGAGATGGGGTTCGGCGGACTGCCGTTCTCGGCCGAATCCCATCGACGACACCTCGAACGCACTCTCGGACCACGGCCCACCGGCTACGAGATGCCCGCCGGCATCGTCGCCGTGACCGAGGAGATCGGGTCGGCGTTCGGCCGCCCGGTCAATCCCGCCTCGCATACCGAGGTACTCGACGCCTTCCGGCGCGAAGGCATCGAAGTGCAGTCCACGCGCAAGCACATCCTGCAGGAGATCGACCATCCTGCGGTGCCGCTGCTTCTCCGGCACCGCGACCTGGCGAAACTGTTCAGCACCAACGGGTGGCACTGGCTCGATACTTGGGTGCACGGCAACAGGTTCCGGCCGGTCTATGTCCCCGGCGCCGTCGTCTCGGGCCGCTGGGCAAGCCGCGGCGGCGGTGCACTTCAGATCCCGAAAGCGCTCCGCTCGAGTGTGGTTGCCGACCCCGGTTGGACGTTCGTCGTCGCCGATGCGGGGCAACTCGAGCCGCGGATCCTCGCGGCGATGTCCGGTGATCCCCGGATGGTCGCCGCCGCGGGCGAGGACGACCTGTACGCACCCGTTGCCGCCACCGCGTTCGCCGGCGACCGCGCGAAGGCGAAAGTCGCGGTGCTCGGAGTGCTGTACGGCGCGACCTCCGGTGACTCCCGGTCGCTGCTCGCTGTCCTTCGAAAGAGCTTTCCCGACGCGGTGGAATTCGTCGAGCGTGCAGCGAAGGCCGGTGAACGCGGGGAGGTCGTGCATTCGTGGCTCGGGCGCGCCTGCCCGCCCGCACCGCCGGGTTTTCAGTCCGGGCCCGACGTCCGTGCCCGCGGCCGCTTCACCCGGAACTTCGTCGTGCAGGCCACTGCCGCCGAGTGGGCGCTGTGCCTCCTCGCCGAACTGCGGCGACGGCTGACCACCGATCCCGACCCGACCGCAGGCGAGCTCGTGTTCTTCCAGCACGACGAAGTCGTGGTGCACACCCGCAACCCCGCGCTCGCGTCCGCGCACATCTCCGCGTCGGTCGACGTCGCCACCCGATTGATGTTCGGCAATACGCGGGTCCGCTTTCCGATGAAGACAGCCGTGCGCACGACCTACGCCGACGACCCGGAGTAAGCGTCTCGCAGTGGTGACGGGCCGGTCCCGGGCAGGCGACACGGCAACAGAGAGCACTGCTCTTGACTCTGCCCCGCCAACCGGCGCACACTGGCTCTCAACAGAGAGCACCGCTCTCTGAATGAGAGTGAGGAAACGTCATGGATGCCTCCACCCGCTACATCGGTCCCACCGGACTGGACTCGATCATGAACCGGTTCTTCAACACACTTCCCAAGCTCGGAATCAGCGTCGCGGGCTCTCGCCTGCTTGCAGTGCGCGGCAGGAAAAGCGGCGAATGGCGCACCACCATGGTCAATGTGCTGACCACCTCCGACGGCAGGCGCTACCTCGTCGCCCCGCGCGGCCACACGCAATGGGTGCGCAATCTGCGGGTAGCCGGCACCGGGGAACTTCGCCTCGGGCGTCGCGTCGAAGAATTCAGCGCCTCCGAAGTTGCGGACGCCGACAAGATCCCGGTGCTGCGCGAGTATCTGCAACGGTGGGGCTGGGAAGTCGGGAAATTTTTCGACGGTGTCACCAAAAACTCCAGCGATGACGAGTTGGCGGCTATCGCACCAGGTTTCCCGGTCTTCGCACTCGCCTAGTCGCACGCGGTACGGTCCGGAGGAACCTGGGCCCCGACATCAGCCTGCGGGCACCGGAACAGGCGCGAGCGAATTTCCGACTCCGATCGAGGCACAGTCGTTTCGGACGTTGTCGCCGGCGAAGCGACTGTTCAGGAACTCGGCCGCCTGCGCCTGGAACGGAACGAATGCCTCCTCGTGGTCGAGGCCGTCGTACTGGGAATAGGCCACCGCGACTCCGCGAGTGCAGTACGTATGGGCAAGCCCTTCGACGTCGCCGGTCACCATGATGGTGTCGCCGATCGGGTCGCTGTGGCCGACAGCCAGGAACATCGGAACAATCGGGGTACCGGCGGTGCCCATGATGTTGTCGTTGATCGCGATCGCCACTTCTCGGACGTCGAGCAACGACCGGTAGGGCGCACGAACCATATCCGCGTCGGTGAGCCCCGGATAGTCGGACGCGAACTCCGCAATGCACCGGTTGGCAACCTCGGCGACGACCTGCTTGCCCCGGTCGGAGAGAAACGCGTCCGTGTCGAGGTCGTATGTACGCTGATAGGCCACAACCAAAGCCGGAATCACGCCCGCCCATTTCGCGCTACCGCTGACGTAGGGCAGGTTGTGTGCGAGATCGACCGGCACGCCGCCGGCGGCAGCGCCGATGATATTCAGTTCGGGCGCGTAACTCGGCGCCACCTCGGCGCCCCACTGGGTCGGTACCGATCCACCGGAGTAGCCGATCAGGCCGACGGGCGTCGAATCGGGAAGCGACAGCAGTTCTTCGGTAGCCTTGATCCCGTCGAGTGCCGCGTACGCCGATTCGCGTCCGACCGTCCACTCCAGTTCCGGCCCTTCGTAATCGGGAGCCACAACGGTGTATCCCGCGGCGATATATCCGGCGATGACGGTCTGCTCCGCAAGCGACACACCACTGTCAGCGCTCCCGGTCAACGTATAGGAGGGATCGCACTCGGATCCGAGTGCGTCGTACGCCATGTGGAACGAAATGAGCTTGGTGGGCCCCGGTGCGAGCGGTTGAAGCACAGTCGCAACGGTGTCGGTCGGCTCGCCCTGCTGGTCGGTCGTACGGTAGAGGACCTGTGTGCTGGTGACCGGCGTGGTGACACCCGGTGCGGCAAACACCGAGGGCCTGGAGCGAAGAATCGTGCCCGGAGCGAAATCCGCCAGCGGACCGTCATAGGTGTAGAACGGATCCTGCGAAGGCAGGGGCTCCGGGATCGGCTGTGCCACACTGCTGCCCGCGCCGAGAACCATGGCCGTGACGGCAACTGTCACGCACGCGATACACCGCCACAACAGACCGGACGTGACGCGTGGCTTCGTCGACATGGCGGTCTACACCCCCGTCTCGGGTACTGCTGACGGACTGCTGGCACATTCCGGACTGGTCGAAGAATACGTGCGTTCGGGCGTTACGGGTGCCGATTCAATGTTGCATGCGCCCACAGATGAGCAACCGCGTAGGCACGCCACGGTTGCCACTGTGCCGCGAGCGCAGTCGCTTCGCGTGCGGTGCCGACCTCGAGGGCGCGCCGGAGCACAAGGTCACCGGCGGGGTACGCATCGCGGTCGCCGGTTCGCAGGGCGAGATAGTCGACGGTCCACGGCCCGATTCCGGGCAGCGCGAGCAGATCACGGGAAAAGGACGCCGACGCGGGATCGAGGCCGTCGGATACCGCTCGGGCCAAGACCAGCAGGGTGTTCGCCCGAGACCGTGTGGTGCCGATCGCCGCACGCAGATCTTCCGGCGCGAGGGCAGCGATCCGTTGCGGTGTCGGAGAGCACCGCAATCCACCTGGCGCGTCGTCGCCGAACGCCGCGACGAGCCGCCCCGCGAAAGTGGCTGCTGCCGCGACACTCACCTGTTGCCCGAGGATCGTCTGCACGGCCGTGGTGAACCAGTCGGTACTGCCGAGCACCCGCAAGCCTGGCCGGGCTCGCACCAATGGAGCAAGGACAGGATCGGCGGCAAGCGCGGCGTCGACGACGGTGGGGTCGGCGTCGAGGTCGAGCCAACGGCACACCGCCGCTTCGACATCTGCGATGTCGGCCCGGCGCGGCGCATCGATCCGCGCCACCACGCTGCCGGTATCGGCGCGGAGTGTCACGGCCGCGCTCGCAATACCGTGCGCGGTGCGCAGCGCAATACAGTGCGTTCCGGTGGCTACATCGTGACGTTCGTGCCCCGGAACCGCATGGCTCCGCATGGTGGCGAGCAGTGGACGCACCGAAAATGGGAGCGCCACCGGGAGCCGGGCGACAGTGATCACGCGGCGGCTTCGAGCCGCAGCAGGATCTGTTTGGCTTCCACACCGCCCGCGTACTGCCCGAGTCCTCCGTCGGTGCGGACGACGCGATGACACGGGAGAACCACCGGCAAGGGGTTTTTCGCGCATGCCGTCCCCACGGCACGCACCGCTCGAGGACTTCCCGCTGATGCGGCAACGTCCGCGTAGCTGGCGGTACGTCCGTACTCGATGTCGGCGAGCCGCGAGATCACCTCCCGCCGAAACCCTGTGGCAAGACGAAAGTCGAGGGGGAGATCGAACGCGGTGCGAGTGCCGCCGAAGTATTCGTCGAGCTGACGTACCGCGTCGTCGAACCGGCCGGGTGCGTCGAGGATGCGTGGCCCGATCTGCCGGGCGAGTTCGTCGAGCACGGCGTCCTCGCCCTCCGCGACGAAGGCCACCTTCACGAGCCCCACCGTGGTGGACGCCAACAGCAGCGGACCCACCGGAGTATCGACGACGCGGTAGGCGACATCCAGCAACCCTGCGGCTTCGGCGTCGAGGACGAGTTTGTCGTGCAGCCAGGCCAGATCGGAAGTAGACACCGACGGGATAGGAAAGTTCATGAGCGGCTTCCTGTTTCGGCGTGATAGGAGCGGCGCAACGCTTCCCGGCCGTCGGCGGCGGCTCGCCGGGCCGCGTCGGCGCTGTTGCCGAGAATCGCGCCGATCTCGGCATACGGCAACCCGCCCACGTAGTGATACACCAGCACTGCGCGCTGCGTGAACGGCAGCGCCGCCACCGCCGACCACAGTCGGTCGTCGCCTGATCCCGGCAATCCCGCTGTTGCGGGGCGTTCGGGGACGATCTCCGTCGGCACAGGCGCACGACCACGCAGCCTGTGCACGTCGATCGCCTTGCGGTGGGCGATGGTGACCAGCCACGCTTCGATATTGCTGCCCGGCCGCAGGGCGGGGTACGCACGCAACGCCGCGAGAAACGTCTCGGACCACGCGTCGTCTGCGTCGGTGGGACCCAGCAGAGCCCTGCACACCCTCGATACCGTCGGACCGTGGTCGGCGACCACCCGTTCGAACGGGGGTAGATGTGTGGGCTCCGTCGTGTCAGACCGGGGCATGAGTGGCCTGTGCCCTCCGGAACGCCGCTTCCCGATCGAGCAGCAGGCGCTTGCGGTCGAGACCCCCGGCATATCCGGTGAGCTTGCCGCTGCTCCCGATCACCCGATGACACGGGACCACGATGCACAACGGGTTCCTCGCGTTCGCCGCGGCCACCGCGCGAACCGCGGTGGGCCGTCCCACCGCGGCCGCAACGGCGGTGTAGGTGCAGGTTGTGCCGTATTCGATCTCCGCCAACGCGGCCCACACCGTCCGTTGGAAGTCGGTGCCGGCCGGTGCGAGCGGAAGAGTGAAGCGGGTGCGTTCACCTGCGAAGTACTCGTCCAACTGTGTCCGCGCCTCGTCGAACCCTTCGGTGGTCCGGGACCCGAAGGAAGTGCGATCGGGGGAAGGACGGTGCTCCACCATGTACAGGCCCGACAGGACGCCGTCGGTATTGACCAACGTCAACTCACCGATCGGGGTGTCGATCAGGGTGTGCGTGCGCGATGCGGTCACGGGTTCGATCCTTCCATCCGATGCAAGGTTCACATCGAGTAGACGCACGGGACGACCGAAACGTGAGGTTGCTGTCGCACCGTGGCCGCCGTGGTGAAAGATGGCGAGATGATCGCCTTACCCGCTGTCCCTCTCGTCGGTTCCCTTCTCGGTGCCACGCGCACGGTGGTCGAGCGCACAGTCGCCACCGCCACCTTCGCGGTGTCGGTGCCCGCCCGTGCCGAGGCGCTGCTCGACAATGTCGAATCGCTGATCCGGCGCGTCGACGCCGTGGTCGACGATGCCGCAGTGGCGGTCGCTCGGATCGAGGCGATCATCGCGTCGACGACTTCGGTCGTCGCGGACGCCGACGCGGTCGCCGGACAAGCGCGCACCATCGTCGGCCAGGTCGGCACCGTCGCCACGCAAGCCGAGGCCATCGTCGGAGATGTCGGCACCGTCGCCGGGCAGGCCCGGACGGTCGTCGGAGAGGTCGCTCTCGTCGCCGGGGAAGCCCGCACGATCATCGACTCCGCCGGACGAAGTGCCGACATCGCGAGCGAACTCCTCGAGACCTACGAGCCCCTCGCACGTCAGGCTGCGCCCCTCGCGGCCCAGTTCATCGAGGAACTGTCGCCGGAGGAAGTGCACGCGGCAATCCTCATGCTCGACCGGCTTCCCGAGCTGTCCGAGCGGATGAACATGATCATGCCGATCCTCGGCACGCTCGACACGGTCGCGCCGGAGATCCACGAGTTGCTCTGCGTCGTGAAGGACCTCCGTCAGGCGATCACCGGCGTGCCCGGGTTCAACTTCCTTCGCCGGCGAGGCGAAGAAAAGGAGAACTCGGACGACGAGTGATGCGCAGGCGGGAAGGTCAGGCGCTGTAGAGACTCGCTCCCGCGCGGCTGAGCACCAGCCGGGGCAGGACCGCGCGCGACGACAACTTCAGCAGTGCGTCGACGAGCTCGACGACGTCGCCGACCTCGAGCATGTCCTCCGCCGGGATCCGGTCTTTGATCCACTCGGACATGTCGGTGTCGACATACCCGGGAGCGATTGCGGACGCCGAGACGCCGTTACCCGATTCCTCGGCGTTGAGGGTTTCCACCAGCGACACGAGTGCGGCCTTCGTCGCGCCGTACGCGGCGAGACCGGCTTCGGCATACACACCGGCGATGGACGCGAGCGCGATCACCTTCGCGCCGCGACCCGGATCGTTCCGCGCACCGGACCGCAGCAGCGGCAGTGCCGCCTGTATCAAAGCGAACGGCGCGTTGAGGTTGACTGCCACCGTCTTGTCGAACCGGCGGGAGGGGAACTCCGCGATGGTGCCGGCGGTGCCGACACCCGCGTTGAGTACCAGGGCCTTCATCGCGCCGAACGCGTCGGCGTGTGCGGCGACCACCCTGCCCGCGGCGTCGGGGTCCGCCAGGTCGGCGGCGACGGTGCGGACGTCCGTCGCACCCGCATCCCGCAACAGAGCGGCGACCTCGTCGAGCCGGGTTGCGTCCCGGGCGGAGATCGTCAGCGCGAATCCGCGCTCCGCGAGGCGGGTGGCGACGCCGAGGCCGATGCCCCGTGTCGCCCCGGTGACGAGGGCGCTCGCGCTCACGAACCTGCTCCCGTCACGAAGTCGAGTCCTGCGGCGACGAGCGCGGGCACCGCGTCACCCGCGCGGTCGAACCCGTCGCCGACGGTCGCGCCGGCCCGCCAGCGATGATTGATGCCCTCGGCGATGACGGCGAGCTTGAAGTGGGCGAGGCCCATGTAGAAACTCCAGTGGGCGATGTCGCGTCCCGAGACGGTGGCGTATCGCTCGACGAGGTCGTCCGCCGACGGCAGCCTGTTGCTGGTCCAGGCTGCGGGGAACCCGAGCACCTGGTCGAGCGCGGGATGCCGGTACACGCACATCATGGCGAGGTCGGTCAGCGGGTCGCCGAGAGTGGACAGCTCCCAGTCGACCACGGCTGCAACGCTTCCCACGTCGTCGTGAAAGAAAATCGTATTGTCGATACGGTAGTCACCGTGCACGATCGACGGGGTGGGCGACTCCGGGATCGAGTCCGCGAGTGCGGCGTGCAGCCGCTCGACATCGGGAAGTTCCCGGGTTTTCACCCTGTCCCACTGGCTCTGCCACAGCTTCACCTGGCGGGTGACGTACCCGTCGGGCCGTCCGAACCCGCCCAGCCCCACGGCTTCGTAGTCGACGGCGTGGAGCTCGGCGATCACGCGCACGAGTTCGCCTGTGCAGCGGTCGATGTCGGTATCGGACAGCGAATCGAGGTCGTCCTTGCTGCGTACGACGCGCCCCCCGACGTACTCCACCACCGTGAACGGTGCGCCCATCACGGAGTCGTCCTCGCACAGCGCGACGGTGCGCGCGACCGGCACCGCACTGCCCTGCAGCGCGGACGTGATGCGGTATTCACGGGCGACGTCGTGTGCCGACGGTGTCAGTCCCGCCGTGGGTGGTCGCCGCAGGACCCAATGGGATGTGTCGTCGAGGATGCCGTAGGTGAGATTGGATTTCCCGCCGGAGATGAGCTCTGCCCGCAGTTCGCCGTCGACCGCAACCCCGGATCGACGCAAGAATCGGTCGAGGGCGACGAGGTCGAGCCCCTTGTGCACCGCGGTCACTTCGCTGCTCCTTCGGCTGCGGCGGCCTTGCGCGCCGCACCGACAGCACGCTTTGCGATGGCCCAGCGGTGCACCTCGGACGGTCCGTCGTAGATGCGGAACGGGCGGACCTCGCGCGAGAGCCTGGCGAGGGGAAGATCTTCGGAAACCCCGAGACCACCGCACATCTGTACCGAGCGATCGACGATGCGGAAGATGGCCTCGGCGGCGAAGGTCTTGGCGATGGACGTGGCGTTCGCGGCGTGCGATCCCCGGTCGAGTTCCCAGCATGCCTGCACCAGCAGAGCCCGGGTCGCTGCGATGTCGATCTCGTTGTCGGCGACCATCTTCTGGATCATGCCGAGATCACCGAGCTTGGAGCCGAATCCTTCACGTCCTGCCACGTACCGGAGCGCGGTGTCGTGACCACGCCGGGCGGCACCGAGCCAGCGCATGACGTGTGTCATGCGCGCCGGGCCGAGCCGGACCTGCGCGTAGGCGAATCCCTGATCCACTTCACCGAGCACTGCGGTGTCCGGGACGTACAGATCCTCGAAGTCGACCTCGCAGTGTCCGCCGATCATCGACTTGTCGAGCGTCTCGATGTGACGACCGACCTTCAGCCCGTCGGAGTCCGCGGGAGCGAGGAACATCGTCGCTCCGCCGCGCTGCCCCGGCTCCCCGGAGGTGCGGGCCATGATGATGAAGAATCCGGCGCCGTCCGCCCCTGTGATGAAGTGCTTGCGGCCGTTGATCTTCCAGCCTCCCGTCGCCTTCTCGGCGCGGGTCGTGAGTGCGTTGGGGTCGGCGCCGGCGCCGGGTGCCGGTTCGGTCATCGCGAAGGCCGAGCGCATGTCGCCCGCAGCGAGAGGAGCCAGGTATCGGCTCTTCTGTTCGTCGCTCGCAATATGCGCGAGCATGTGCACGTTGCCTTCGTCGGGAGCGGCGATGTTCAGGGCCACGGGGCCGAACAGGGAGTAGCCGGCCGCCTCGAACACGGGAGCTCGGTCCACCATCCCGAGGCCCTGGCCGCCGTACTCGACCGGCGCATGGGGGGCGAAGACACCCGCTGCCTTGGCGGCGCTCTGCAGTGCCACCCGTACGGAATCGCCACCCGCTGCGGCGATGTCGCCCCGATGGGCGTCCTCGACGGGAAGCACTTCGTCGCGAACGAACGCTTCGGTTCGAGCCACGAGATCCTGCACGTGCTCGGGGTAGGCCAGGTCGACCGCCATGCTGATACTCCTTCCAGACCAACCGACCGATCGATCGCTCGGTGACCGCTACGGTGGCATATCCCGGAGAGTGGGTCAACCCCGGCTCTACCGCGCCCCGACGGTGCTCCGTGCAATGACCAGGTACCGATGGACGATGTCATCGGGACTCGACGGGCCGTCCGGGCGATACCAGCTCGCGACACCGACACACATCGTCGTCACCGCGCGGCTGGCGTCCTTGGGATACGGAGTCGTGAACTCCCCGGTCGCCACCCCGCCTTCGACGATCCCGTCGAGCATGCGCTGCTGTTCGTCGCGCAAGGCGACGAAGGCCGCACGGCTCGCGGGTTCCATACTGCGCATCTCGGTGGATGCCACGAACGCCTGATCCCGCCGGACCATATGGAAACGCAGGAGCGATTCGACCACGGCGTCGAACTGCTCCGACGGTGTCGGGCCGGCCTCGGCGAGCGCCCGGCGGCTGCGGTCGAGCAGGTCGTGCATCACGGTGGTGGTGAGCGAGACGAGCAGGGCCTGCTTCGACGGGTAATGGTGGTACAGCCCAGGCACCGACAATCCAGCCCTCGACGCGATCTCCCGGATCGAGGTGCCGTCGTACCCGCGTTCGGCGAACGCTTCGAGGGCCGCCGCAAGAGGTTTTGGCAAGGTCGGGGGTCCGTAACGCCGCCACGACCCGACGTCGCCGGAGACCGGATCCTCATGCATGTCCATGGACAACACCGTAGGGGACGGTCCCCGGCCACCTCACCCGAGCGGAGCGGGGTCAGTAGTCGTCGTCTCCGTAGACGACGAGGCCGCGCAGGTTCTTGCCCGCGTGCATATCTTCGTACCCCTGGTTGATGTCCTCGAGTTTGTAGGTGTTGGTGACGAGGCCGTCGAGATCGAGTTGTTTGTTGCGGTAGAGGTCGAGCAGTTTCGGGATCTGCGAACGCGGACCTGTGCCGCCGAAAATGGCGCCCTGCAGTCTCTTTTGGAGAAGCGTCAGTTCGAACAGACTCAGAGTGACCTGCGTGTCGGTTGCGTTGCCCATTCCGACGACGACGACCTGCCCACCCTTCGCCGTGACCGAGAGCGCGGGCGCGATGATGTCCCCGTGGATCTCCCCCACAGTGATGATCGTGACATCGGCCATTGCGCCCCAGGTGATCTCACCGATCACCGGCGCCGCCTCCTCGAGTGACGAGAACGTGTGACTTGCGCCGAATTCTTTCGCCTTCTGCCTCTTGTACTCGACGGGATCGATTGCGACGACGAACCGGGCGCCCGCGTGAGCCGCGCCCTGAACCGAGTTGATGCCGACGCCGCCGATACCGACGACCACGACGGTGTCGCCGAGCTTGGTTCCGCCGATTTCCGTGGCCGAACCCCATCCCGTAGCGACCCCGCAGCCGAGGAGTGCGGCCTTCTCGAGCGGAATGTCTTTCTCGATCTTGATCACCGAGGCTTCGTTGACCGTGACGTACGGGGCGAAAGTGCCGAGCAGGCACATCTGCAGGACCGGGTCGCCGTTCAAGCTCGCGCGATAAGTCTTGTCCGAGATCGCCTGCCCCGTGAGCAGGCCCGCTCCCTCGTCGCAGATGTTCTGCAAGCCCTTGGCGCACGATCGGCAGCGGCCGCACGCGGGGATGAATGCGAGGACGACGTGGTCACCCTCCTCGAGGGTCGTCACTCCCGGACCGACTTTGGTGACCACGCCGGCACCCTCGTGTCCGCCCAGAACCGGGAAGAACGGAAGCGGAGTTGCGCCCGTGCGGAGATGCTCGTCCGAGTGGCACAGGCCCGAGGCAGCCAAACGGACCTGCACCTCACCCGCCACCGGGTCGCCGAGGTCGATCTCCTCGATCTCCCACGGGCGGTCGATTCCCTTGATCACTGCCGCTTTCGTCTTCACCGGGCCTCCCGAGCAGGATAATTGTGATGTGCGTCACGCCGAATTCAAGCACTGCGCGGACGATCGGGCAATGGGTTCGGGAATCCCCCTGTCCCGGCGCTGCGGTTCCCCGTACCCTCCGTCGCACTTACCTCGAAGGACCGGTGACATGATCCATCTCCGCCACAGCGCGACAGCCGAGATTCCGGCCGACGTCGCCTTCGCCTACGTCGACGACCACCGGACCGTTCCCGAGTGGATGTTCGGAATGACCCGATTCCAGCCCGTGGGCACGCAGGTCAGCGGCCTGGGAACCGTCTACGACGCAACAATGCGCGTGGGACCCAAGACTCTCGACTCGCGGGTCGAGGTCGTCGAATGGGAATTCGGCCGCTCCCTCGCCCTCGAGTCCGTGGCGGGCATGCGGTCGGCCTCGACGTGGCGCTTCATCGAGATCGGCGACGAAAGGACCCGGCTCGACGTCGATTTCGTATACCAATTGCCGGGCGGTCTGGCAGGAATGGCATTGGGCAAGCTGATCGAGCCGATCGTGGGCACCGCCGTCCGGCACACCGAGCAGGCCCTGCGCAGTCAGCTTCGCGACCTGGCCTGACCAGGACCCCTATTCGCGGCACCGTTCACCTCCGCCCGGAACCCGGCATGCACGAGGCAGATCCGTTTTAGAGCACTTGCTCTGTTAAGGTCGGCGCTGTTCCGCCACCTCGTTGCGGACCTGCCTACGAAAGGGGTCACACATGCCATCGATCACTCAGGACGGCCCGATCTGGACGCTGAACCTCGGTGACGACGAGAACCGCTTCGGCCCGGAGTGGCTCACCGCCGTCGAGAAGTGCCTCGACGAACTCGAGGCCGGCACCGACGCGGCCGCACTGGTCACGATCGGTTCCGGAAAGTTCTACTCCAACGGCCTGGATCTCGACTGGCTCGGGCAGCACCTGGACGAGTACACGTCCTACGTGGACCGCGTCCATGCTCTGTTCGCGCGCGTCCTGACCCTGCCCGTGCCGACGGTCGCGGCCCTGAACGGACACGCCTTCGGAGCAGGGGCGATGCTGGCGATGGCACACGATTACCGAATCATGCGAGACGACCGCGGCTACCTGTGCTTCCCGGAAGTCGACATCCACATCCCGTTCACGCCCGGCATGTCCTCCCTGATCACCAGCAAGCTCACTCCCCGGACGGCAGTCACCGCGATGACCACCGGACATCGCTACCCCGGACCGCAGGCCCTCCAGGACGGTCTCGTGGACGCCGTCGCCGGCCTCGACGATCTGCAGACCGGTGCGGCCGACATCGTCCGGCCTCTCGCAGGCAAGGACCGCAAGACGCTGGGTGCGATCAAGCAGACGATGTTCACCTCGGCCGTCGCAGCCCTCCAGCAGCCGATGGGCTGACCGTCACCACACCTGCACACCCCGCCGACCGATAGGGACACCGTGGGACGACCTCGCCGGCACGACCTCGACGATCTGCTCGATCACGCGCGCCACCTGTGGGTACGGCGAGGCACACCCGGCGTGACGATCCGGGCACTCAGCGACGTCTCGGGAGCATCGAACGGTGCGATCTACAACGCGTTCGGCTCCCGGGACGGTCTGCTGGCGTCCGTGTGGGCACGCGAGGCCACCCGATTCCTCGAGTTCCAGCGCGACATCGCCGACAGCACCCTGACGGCCTCCGGCCCCACGGAAGCGATCGTCGCGGCAGCGCTCGCGCCGGCCACCTATGCGGAGCGCGACGAGTTCGGCGCGCAACTGCTGCTCGCGGTCACCCTCGACGATCTGCGCACCCCGGACCTCGCAGAGTCTCAGCGCGACCAGCTGGGCGGACTGCGACGCACCCTGACCACCCTGCTCACCGTGCTCGCCGTCGAACAGTGGGGCAGGGAGGATGCGACCGCACTCACCCTCGTGAAGTACTGCGTCGTCGACCTGCCCGGGGCGCTCCTGCTCGGGTCCGGCAACGTGTCCGATCCACTCGCACGTCACGCACTCTCGCTCGCGGTGCGCGGAATCGTCTCGGAGTCGCCGCCGGCACCGGACCGATGACCGTGCGCGTCGTCAGAAGTTGCCCCGCGCCGCCTGCTCCCGCTCGATAGCTTCGAACAAGGCCTTGAAATTGCCCTTGCCGAATCCGGCGGAACCGTGTCGCTCGATGAGTTCGAAGAACACCGTGGGGCGATCCCCTACCGGCTTGGTGAAGATCTGCAGCAGGTATCCGTCCTCGTCACGATCGACGAGGATGCCGCGCTTCTTCAATTCCTCGACCGGAACCCGGACGGCCCCGATGCGTGCACGCAATTCCGGGTCCTCGTAATACGCATCGGGTGTGGGCAGGAATTCGATGCCCTGATCTCGCATGCGGTCGACCGCGGCAAGGATGTCGCGGGTCGCCAGCGCGAGGTGCTGCGCTCCGGGACCGCGGTAGAAGTCGAGATACTCGTCGATCTGCGAACGCTTCTTCGCGACCGCCGGTTCGTTGAGCGGGAACTTCACACGATGGTTGCCGTTGCACACCACCTTGCTCATCAGTGCCGAGTAATCGGTGGCGATGTCGTCCCCGATGAACTCCGCCATGTTCGTGAAACCCATGACCCGCCGGTAGAAATCGACCCACTCGTCCATCCGGCCGAGTTCGACGTTGCCGACCACGTGGTCGAGTGCCTCGAACATCCGCGCCCCCGCGTCGCCGTGTCGGCGGTAGGAGGAGACACGTTCGACATATCCGGGCAGATAGACGCCCGAGTATCGCGACCGGTCGACCAGCGTGTGCCGGGTGTCGCCGTACGTGGCGAGCGCGGCAAGGCGTACCGTGCCGTACTCGTCGGAGACGTCGTGCGGTTCGTCGAGGATCCTGGCACCCTGTGCGCGAGCATGTTCCACGCACGCGTCGACATCGGGAACCTGCAACGCGATGTCGGCGACACCGTCTCCGTGCACCCGATGGTGATCGGCAAGTGGACTGTCCGGGTCGACAGCTCCCTTGATCACGAAACGCACCGCGCCGCTGCACAATACGTAGGCGTGATGGTCACTGTTTCCCGTCGTGGGCCCGGAGTACGCGACGAGATCCATACCGAAGGCGGATTGGTAGAAGTGCACCGCCTGAGTGGCGTTGCCGACCACCCACGACACCGCGTCCCAGCCGCTGACCGGAAACGGATCGTGTGCCGCGTCGTACTCGACCGCTCCGACGAGCCTGCGTAATTCGTCCGGGTCCAGGCGAGCGAGTCGCTCGGTATCGGTGAGGTCCCGTTCGAGAGTCATAGCGATCTCCTGCCGCGAGTGCGAGGTGGTTCGACGTCGGATGTCACCAGGAGAAACCCGTCGGGAGCCGGTGGCAATCTGTTCTCGCGGAACTGGTCGACCGGACCGGAATACACCGGCATCCGACAGTTCAGCTATACAATCGGCCTACATTCCGAGACCCGGCGGGAAGGAACGATCGTGCGTGACGTCCTGCAACTCGACAAACTGGATTTCGCGCTCCTCGAAGTCCTCCACTCGGATCCCAAGATCGGAGTACTCGAACTGTCCCGGCGACTCCGCGTCGCTCGTGCCACCGGCGCTGCCCGGTTGCGACGACTCGAAGACGGCGGCCTCATCGCCGGATACGGGCCACAGGTCGATCTCGCCGCCGCAGGATTCGATGTCCAGGCGTTCGTCACGATGGAGATCGCCCAGGGGGCACTCGCCACCATTCGCGAAGTACTGGAATCCATTCCCGGCGTGCTGGAAGCATTTTCGACCACGGGAACCGGTGACATCCTGTGCCGCATCGCCGCCGACTCCCACCTCGGACTACAACACACCCTCATCGAGTTGAACCGGTCGTCGATCATCACCCGCTCGACGAGCGTGATGGTGCTGTCGAACGTCGTGCCCTTCCGGGTGATGCCGCTGTTGCGCACACTCCAACCCAGCGGGTCGGCGAAGGCACCCGCGTATCGCCCACCGCAGACGACAGCGGTGCCGGAACGGTGATGCGGCACGGTGGAAGATGTTGTGTGGCGGAACACTCGGTACGGGACGGCGGAGGTCGAGTGAAAAGTTTGGTGACAAAGTGCCCGGATAGCGGGCACTATCCCACCAAAGCTAGATCGCCGTGGACCCTTGTGCGTCGTCCGGCGGCGACGTGTGCTCGGCGAGCCTTGCGAGATTGAGCAGTTGCCTTCTCGCCATGACGAGGTCGCCGACACAGATCGCCGGAGCCAGCACGCCGGCCCCGCTCATCACGAGCTTCAACAGCAACCTCGTGTGCGGGCCCGCGGGGACGAGCACATACGACATGACAGCGCCCATGATCCGTCCCGTGTAGTGCACCTGCGTTTCGACCGCGAGCAACCGTCCTTGCGGGTGGTTCGCCGTGCGCGTGAAGGGCCGGCCGGGCTCCGGTGGAGGGATATCGAGCAGTGTCTGCGGAGAACGACGGCCACCGTTGTCTATCCAGTCGTACGAATACGGCGCCATCTGGAGCTGGGTGACCCAAGGCCAGACGACAGCCGGAGCGGCGCGCACGGTGACGCCCCTCCACGCCTGAAGAGTCGGATCGGGGACGAAGTCGTCACACGGGTAGCGGCGGGCGACCTCGGCGTCGGTCACACCCCAGCGGTCGCCGAACATGGGCCCTCCCCACGCGACCCTGCGCGGTCGCACAGGGACTACTCTTCCCGATCCGCCTCGGGACTGTGGGAGATCGGGCCTGCTACCACGCAGCCACGACACGTCCCGCGATATGACGCATCCCGGCCGTGGTCGGATGCATCGGTGCTGCAAAAGACAGCGACTGCTGTCCCTCGAACCAGCGCTGGTCGGGAGCGGCGCACGCGTCGTGCCCCTCCGAACCCCCGGCGACATCCACGAATTCGGCACCGGTGTTCGCGGCTGCACCGGCGAGTACCTGGTTCATCCGGCCGAAGAACCCCTTGACGAAGGAGGCGTCGGCGTCGCTGGTGGGGATGTTCGGCCAGCACCCGCGGTCACCGAAGATGCCGCCGTGCCCGACGAGCAGGACCCTCGCGCCGGGCGCCTTCTGCCGGATCTTGCCGAGGGTCGCGGTCACTTTCGGACCCAGCGTGTCGAGTGCGGCAGCCATTCGAGCCGCGACGTTCGGATTGGACCGGCAGTACGCATCTCCGCCCGGAAGATCGGTGTAGCAGGCGGAGACCAGGGTGCGCCACCCGACGTCGTTGCCACCGATGCTGAGGGTCACCAGGGTGGTGTCGGCTGCGAGAAGGTCCAGCTGGCGCGGTACCTGTCCGGTCTTCGTGTCCTGCGGGATTCTGGAGACATTGTCGGTGCGGGCACCTGCGCACGACACATTGATGAACGACGCGGGACGAAGTGCGTGCGCCACCAGCGCCGGATACCCCACATCGGAACGGGCACATCCACCGATCATCGCGGCTGCGTCGAGATACGGTCCCGCAGCCCGCGAATCACCGAGCGCGACGTACCGAACACCTTGATCCACCACCGTGTCGCTCATCGCCGACCCGGGCCACACCATGCTCACAGTCGCGACGGCGGCCACCAGAGTTGCCCGCACACCGGCGCGCCTTCTCATTTGACCCTGCACTGCGGGACAACGACATTCATGCTTCCTCCGATGGAGCTCTACAGCTGTGGCAGGCGTCGGCGCGTACCGCGGAAATCTCCGCAGTACGCGCCGCGCGTGCCTTCACCGTGTGAAATCGGAACCGCCGGCATTGCCGTTACGACTGTACGGAAAGCGCGCCCGGTTCAGCCGTGTTTCAGAAGAGTCGGGGGTCGTTGCTCGTGGCCGGACGGGGTCTCGTCACCCGCTCGGCAGGCCACATACAACGGCGGCGCCGCGATCCCCGAGAGCTTCAGGGATCGCGGCGCCGCCGACTGCGGTGTGCCTCAGTCCTTGGGTCCACCTGCCACGTAGATGACCTGCCCGGAGACGAACCCCGCACCCTCGGATGCGAGGAACGAGGCGGTGTGTGCGATGTCGTCGGGCTTGCCGACGCGCGCGACCGGGATCTGTGCCGCGGCGGCCTTCTTGTAATCCTCGAACGGCACCCCGACGCGCTCTGCGGTAGCGGCGGTCATCTCGGTCTCGATGAAGCCCGGCGCAATCGCGTTGGCGGTGACACCGAACTTGCCCAGTTCGATGGAGAGTGTCTTGGTGAAGCCCTGAATGCCCGCCTTGGCCGCAGAGTAGTTGACCTGTCCGCGATTTCCCTGCGCCGACGTGCTCGACAGATTGACGATACGTCCGAACTTGTTGTCGACCATGTACTTCTGCGTTGCGCGCGACATCAGGAACGCACCGCGCAGGTGCACAGCCATGACGGAATCCCACTCGTCGACCGTCATCTTGAACAGGAGATTGTCGCGGGTGATCCCGGCGTTGTTGATCAGCACGGTGGGCTCGCCGAGTTCCGTGGCAACCTTCTCCACGGCCGCAGCGACGGATTCTTCGTCGGCGACGTTCGCGCCCACGGCGAGCGCCTTGCCGCCGGCCGCCTCGATGGCGGAGACCGTGTCGGCGCAGGCGTCGGCGTCGAGGTCGAGAACAGCGACCTGGAGGCCGTCCTGGGCGAGTCGCTTGGCGACGGCAGCACCGATACCGCGTGCGGCTCCGGTGACGATGGCGGTGCGGACTGTTGAGCTCACTGCAAACCTCCGTGGGGGTGGATCGTCGGGATGGGTGGAGCGGTCAGTTGATGGTGAGGCCGCCGTCGACCGCGATGGTCTGACCGGTCACGTACGCGGCCGCCTCCGAGACCAGCCACACGGCAGTGGCGGCGATTTCCGCCGGGTCTCCGGTGCGGCCCAGGATGATTCGGGATTTCATGGTGTCGAGGTATCCCGGCTGGTATTCGTCGGTCATCTCGGTCCGGAAGAACCCCGGCGCAAGTGCGTTGACGCGGATGCCCTTCCGGGTGCCCCACTGCTGCGCGAGGTCGCGGGTGAGGCCGATGATGCCGGCTTTGCTGGCGGCGTAGGCGGCCTGCGGAAGACCCGCCGTGGTCAGGCCCAGCACCGACGAAATGTTCAGGACGGAGCTTCCGGGCTGCATGACGCGGCCGGCGGCCTGTGCCGCCCAGTACGACCCGTTGAGATTGATGTCGATGACGCGGCGGAACTGGTCGGGGGTTTCCTTGGTCGCGGGTACCGCGGTGCCGATCCCTGCGTTGTTGATGAGAATGTCGACCTTGCCGAGCTGCTCGACAGCCGTGTCGACCATGCGTTGCGCCTGGTCGGGATCGGCGATATCGGTCTCGACGGTTACCGCGCGGCGCCCGGCGGCACGGACGAGTTCGGCGGTCTGCTCGAGCCTGTCGACGCGGCGCGCCGCAAGAACGACGTCCGCCCCGGCCTCGGCGAGCGCCTGCGCGAACGCGACACCGAGGCCCGAGGATGCGCCGGTGACGATGGCGACGCGGTCGTCGAGACGGAATCTGTCGAGCACAGACATGCGATGATCTCCTCGGTGTGACGGGGCCTACACAAGATGTATAGCCCAGTTCTGGCGGTTTTACAAAGCAGAAAGCTCTTGAAACCCGTTAGGCCGCATGTCTTTTCAGACATGCGGCCTAACGGTGGAATAGCTGGGGCCTATATCGGCGAGATCAGCTCAGGCGTTCGAGCACCATCGCCATACCCTGACCACCACCGACACACATCGTCTCCACACCGAACTGCTT
>NZ_JABAGQ010000016.1 GCF_012844225.1 Rhodococcus sp. 105337 | reverse complement strand
CGGGATATCACTTCACAGTGGCCGTTCGGAACAGTGGACGGGGCAGAACACGTCGTTCGGTCGCCGTCCCCCACCGGCCTACTGGCTGGGCTCGGGCATTCCCTCGCACTGGACCTGCGGGTTCACACCCACATAGTTGAGCGGACCTGCTACGACGGTGGTTGCCACCGTTGCCAGGCTGCTGCAGTTCTGCGGGGAATCCTCGAAGTAGCCTCGCTGCCACCCAGCGACGGCCCCGATCACCAGCCAGACCAGCACCAAGAGAGTCAACAAACGCACGGCTCCACCTCGCAGTCGATGATGTGTCCGAGGGTTCGGACGGCTGCGGATACCCACCTCGGAAACGAACAAACCTCCCTATGTCCACCAAGCGGTCAATCCGGTCATACGACGCCATTCGGCGACGCCCCCGTCTCCACCGGTTCGAGACGGTCCCCTGCACCCGGCTTCCGCCGTCGATACTGGAACGCGTTCCGGTCGCCGCTCTCTGTACCGGCAGTGGGTTGTACAGAAAAGATGGACTCCACACCCCCTCGTTCTATAACGTGTTCTACATGAGCTATCAGGAGTACGACATTGTCGTCGTCGGCAGTGGCGCCGGCGGAATGACCGCCGCGATCACCGCTGCCCGCAAGGGGTCGAGTGTCGTCCTGATCGAGAAGGCATCCCGGTACGGCGGATCGAGTGCCCGCTCCGGCGGCGGCGTGTGGATTCCCAACAACGACGCCCTCGTGGCCGCCGGGGTGCAGGACACTCCCGAGGCCGCTCGCACGTACCTCCACAGCATCATCGGCGACGTCGTGCCCGCCGAGAAGATCGATACCTACATCGATCGCGGGCCCGAGATGCTGTCGTTCGTGCAGAAGCACAGTGCGCTCGAATTGCAATGGGTTCCAGGCTATTCCGATTACTATCCGGAGGCGCCCGGCGGGCGAGCAGGGGGGCGCTCGGTGGAGCCGACACCGTTCGACGGCCGCCGCCTCGGCGACGATCTCGCTTTGCTCGAGCCCGATTACGCGCGCGCCCCGAAGAACTTCGTCATCACCCAGGCCGATTACAAATGGCTGAACCTGCTGGTGCGCAACCCCCGCGGACCCCTCCGTGCCGTTCGGGTCGGAGCGCGATTCGTGTGGGCCAACATCACCAAGAAGCACCTTCTGGTGCGCGGCCAGGCGCTGATGGCCGGCCTGCGCATCGGTCTGCGGGACGCCGGCGTTCCGTTGCTCCTCGATACCGCGCTGACCGACCTGTTCGTCGAGGACGGTGTGGTGCGCGGGGTGACCGTCGACGCGCACGGCGAGCAGCAGATCATCCGTGCCCGCAAGGGCGTGATCCTCGCCAGCGGCGGGTTCGAGCACAACGAGGAGATGCGCAAGAAGTACCAGCGCGCGCCGATCGGCACCGAATGGACGGTGGGAGCCAAAGCCAACACCGGCGACGGAATCCTGGCGGGCCAAAAGCTCGGGGCTGCAGTGGACTTCATGGACGACGCGTGGTGGGGTCCGTCCTTCCCGCTCACCGGCGGTCCGTGGTTCGCCCTGTCGGAACGAAGCCTGCCCGGCTGCATGATGGTCAACAGTGCCGGAAAACGATTCGTGAACGAGTCCGCGCCCTACGTCGAGGCGACACACGCGATGTACGGCGGGAAGTACGGCCGTGGCGACGGACCCGGGGAGAACATTCCGAGTTGGCTCATCCTCGATCAGCGCTACCGCGATCGGTACACCTTCGCCGGTATCACCCCGCGAACGCCCTTTCCCGGCCGCTGGGAGAAGGCCGGGGTGCTCGTCAAGGCCGGCTCGATCAGCGAACTCGCCGAGAAGATCGGGGTCCCTGCCGCAGCGCTCACCGACACCGTCGAACGGTTCAACGGTTTCGCGCGTGCCGGTAAAGACGAGGACTTCGGCCGCGGCGAGTCGGAATACGACCACTACTACGGCGATCCCCGCAACAAGCCCAACCCGAGCCTCGGCGTCGTCGACAAGGCGCCGTTCTACGCGTTCAAGGTCGTGCCCGGCGATCTCGGAACCAAAGGTGGCCTCGTCACCGACGTCCACGCGCGGGTGCTGCGCGAGGACGGCACCGTGATCGCGGGGCTCTACGCGACGGGCAACGTCGGTTCACCCGTCATGGGACACACGTACGCCGGGCCGGGGGCAACGATCGGCCCCGCGATGACCTTCGGATATCTGGCAGTCCTCGACATCCTCGACTCCGATCACGGTGACCCCGTCGACGACGAACTGACCGAACCCGCCGAAAGCCGCTGACCGATACCGGGCCACCGCGCCGCCGTCTTCGCGAAAGGACAACATCGCGTGCCCATCGACCTCGCCGTCGCTCTCGGCGCCGAGTTGCCCGCCCAGGAATTCTCCTGGTCGAGCAACGACATCCAGCTCTACAACCTCGGTCTCGGTGCCGGATCCCGGCCCACCGACGCCGGCGAACTGCGATATCTCGGGGACCACGCACCGCAGGCGCTGCCCACCTTCGCGACGGTCGCGGCCACGTTCCACCAGATCGAACCGCCGAAGGTGTCCTTTCCCGGAATCGAGATCGATCTCGCCAAGGTCGTGCACGGCAGTCAGGAAGTGCTCGTGCACGCGCCCATCCCGCCGTCGGGCAAAGGCCGCACCGTCACCCGCATCTCCGAGGTGTGGGACAAGGGCAAGGCCGCCGTGATCGTGCAGGAATCCACCACCGAAGACCCCGACGGTAATCCTCTGTGGACGGCCCGGTCGTCGATCTTTGCGCGCGGTGAAGGTGGATTCGGCGGAGAACGCGGACCGTCCGAGTCGGTGGAGCTTCCCGAACGGGAACCGGATGCCGAAATCGATGTCCCGACTCTTCCACAACAGGCGCTGCTGTACCGGTTGTGCGGGGACCGCAATCCCCTGCATTCCGATCCCGAGTTCGCGGCGGCCGCCGGCTTCCCCGCCCCGATCCTGCACGGGCTGTGCACCTACGGAATCGTGTGCAAAGCCGTCACCGACCGGTTCCTCGATGCGGACGCCGCCCGAGTCGCCGGTTTCCGGGCACGGTTCGCCGGTGTGGTGTTCCCCGGGGAGACCCTTCGTATACGGGTCTGGGACGAAGGTACCCGCAAGCTTGCGACCGCCTCGGTGGTCGAACGTGACCTCGCGCCGGCACTGGCCGATGTCGTCCTGACCGTGTCGTGACAACATAACCCTGGGGAAAGTAAACACACACATGGCAATTCGAGATGCGTCGCCGTCCCTGTCCCGGCGTGGCTTCCTTGCTGTGGGCGCCGGAGCCATCGCGGCCACCGCACTGGGCGGCTGGACGCCCGTCCACGCAGTCCCTTCGGGTTCGGCCGCGAGCACCCTTCCGGCACCGCCCTCCTTTCCCGAGGGCATCGCCCCGTACCAGCAGGCGTACCAGAACTGGTCCAAAGAGATCATGCTGGACGCAATCTGGACCTGTGCGCCGCGAACACCGGATGATGTTGTTCAGCTGGTCAATTGGGGCCACCAGAACGGCTACACGATCCGGCCGCGGGGCGCGATGCACGGCTGGACGCCGCTGACGGTCGTCAACGGCGCACCCATCGACCGGGTGATCCTCGCCGACACCATCGCCCACCTCGACTGGGTGGACGTTGATCCCGGAAGTTCTCCCCCCACGGTGACGGCAGGTCCCGGCGCCACACTCGACGCCATCACGACGGCACTTCAACAGCACGGCCTCGGCTGGGCGAATCTCCCCGCACCCGGAGTCCTCACGATTGCCGGTTCGCTCGCCGTCAACGCACACGGAGCTGCTCTACCGGCCGACGGCGAATCCACCGAGCCCGGACACACCTTCGGGTCGTTGAGCAACCACGTCACCGAGCTCACCGCCGTCGTATGGGACGGAAGCGCGTATTCGTTGCGCACGTTCACCCGCGCCGATCCCGATATCTCGCCGTTGCTGTGCCATCTGGGCCGCACGTTCGTCACCTCCGTGACCCTGCAGGCGGGACCGAACTACCGCATGCGCTGTCAGAGCTTCACCGACATCCCGTGGGACGAGTTGTTCTCTCTCCCCGGCGCCCAGGGCCGCACCTTCGAGTCGTTCGTGCGCAGTACCGGGCGCGCCGAGGCCATCTGGTACCCCTTCACCGACAAGCCGTGGCTGAAAGTCTGGTCTCTCGCTCCCGAGAAGCCGGCCTCGTCCCGAGAAGTACACGGGCCGTACAACTATCCGTTCTCCGACAACGTCCCGGAGCCGATCACCGATCTGCTGGGCCAGTTGACGGCCGGCAACACCGCGATCGCCCCGGCGTTCGGGCAGACGTATTACGGTGTGACGGTCGCGGGATTGGCGGCGACGGCGTCGTCCGATATCTGGGGATGGTCGAAGGACCTGCAGTTCTACATCAAAGCGACGACACTGCGTCTCACCGAGGGCGGGGGCGCCGTACTCACCGATCGCGCCAATATCGCCACCGTGATTCACGACTTCACGCACTGGTTCCAGGAGCGGATCGAGCACTACCGTGCGCTCGGGCAGTACCCGCTCAACGGGCCGGTCGAGATCCGCTGTTGTGGTCTGGACCTGCCGGAGGATGTTCTCGTGCCGTCCGCCGGGTCGCCGACGCTCGCGTCGACGCGTCCTCGCCCCGACCACCCGGAGTGGGACACAGCCATCTGGCTCAATGTGCTGGGTGTGCCTGGAACACCCGGCATGTTCGCGTTCTACCGCGAAATGGAACAGTGGATGAGACAGCGGTACAACGGCGAAGATTCGACGTTCCGGCCGGAATGGTCGAAGGGGTGGGCATTCGGCCCGGACCTGCCGTACACCGATGAGACCATCGTCTCCCAGAGCCTGCCCGACACCTATCGCGAAGGCGTTCCGTCCGAAGACAATTGGGATTCGGCGCGGGCGGTGTTCAACCGGCTGGATCCTCATCGCGTCTACAGCAACAGCTTCATCGACACGTTGCTCCCCTGACCGGTCTCGTCAGCTTTGCTAATGTTCTGCCCCATGCGGAATCTGCGGCGGTGGGCTGGTGCGGTAGCGGTACCGATCTTGGTGCTGGGAGGCGGGGTGACGCTCGCCGGAACGGCGTCGGCGCTGCCCGACACCGGTTCGGTCATCCTGCCCTCGGGGGACGACACCGCAGTAACCTTCGACGCCGACGGCAGTACGTTCCACGGCAGTCTCCGACTCCCGAACGGCGCCACCACCGGTGCTGCGTTGTTGCTGCCCGGTAGCGGTCCGACCGATCGCAACGGCAATCAGCCGGGGGTCGCATCCTCCGATGTGCTGCAGAGGGTCGCCGATTCGCTTGCAGCCCAAGGAATCGCCAGTCTTCGATTCGACAAGATCGGGGCCGGCGACACAGGGCTCGGAAAGTTCACGGCGGAGACCGTCGGCGAGTACGGTTTCGTCGACCAGGTCGATCACGCCGCGGCCGCAGCCGACCTGCTCGCCACCCGGACGGGATTCGCCACGTCGGACGTCCTCGTCCTCGGGCACAGCGAAGGCGGCCTGACCGCACTCGCTCTCGCCGACAGGGGAATCGGTGACGGGTTCGGGCTTCTCCAGCCCCTCCCGATGCGCTATCTCGATCTGCTGTCGGCACAGATCACGGCCGTGGCAGAGTCCGGGCAGCTGAGCCCGGACCAGGCCGAAGCGGTGCGTGCCGACGTGCCGCGAACCGTGGAATCGCTGCGCGCCACGGGTACCGTCCCTGCGGACCAGCATCCTCTGGTTGCGCAACTCGGGTTGAACGAGGCCAACGCCAAGTTCCTCGCCGAGGCGGACAGGCTCGATCCAGCCGCGCTGGCCGCGGGACTGGCGGCGGATACACCGGTGCTGCTCACTTGCTCGGACAAGGATCTCAACATCAGCTGCGCACAGGTCGATCCGCTGCGACGGTCTCTCGAGCACACCGACCTGCAGTTCGAGCACTTCGCTACCGCGAACCACAGCCTCGAAGAACTCGGCCCGCTGCCTCCGAGCCCCGCCGACGTGGTGGCATTGCTCCCCGTCTCGGCGGAGTTCGCGGTGGCGATCAACGACTGGGCAACTCGCCAAGCACGCTGATTCCACCACCGCGAGCGTCCTGCGGGATACCCGATCCACTGGAAACTCGGTGCACCGGAAAACTCAGCGGCTGACCGCTTTCTGATACCGGTAGATCGCGAACGGTACGAACACGATCAGTATCAGCGCCGTCCACAGGAGCGACGCGAGGATCGGATTCTGCAGCGGCCAGACGTCCGGCGGCGGAACCATCGGGTTGGTGTTCCCGAACAGGTTTCGCACGGCCTGCGTGAGTGCCGACAGCGGATTCCACTCGGCGATCGTGCGGAGGACAGGCGGCATGGACGACGGATCGACGAAGGTGTTCGCGACGAACGACAACGGGAAGATCACCATGAAGCTCGCGTTGTTGAACACCTCGGGCGTCCGGACCCACATTCCGACCACGGCCATCACCCACGACAACGCGTAGGCGAACAGCAGCAACAGAAGGTAACCCGCTACGGCCTCCCCGAAGGACGAGTGGATCCTCCACCCCACCACCAGACCGGTCAGCGACATCACCACGAGGCTGACCACGTTGATGAGCACGTCCGTGGTCGTCCGTCCGATCAGGACGGCCGAGGGTGCCATGGGCAGCGACCGGAACCGATCGATGATGCCTTTCTGCAGGTCTTCGACCATTCCCAGACCGGTCCACGTGGACCCGAAGATCACCGTCTGAGTGAAGATGCCGGCGATGAGGAATTCGCGATACGACATTCCGGGAATGTCGATCGCGCTACCGAACACGTAGGCGAACAGCAGCACGAACATGATCGGCGAGAGCATCGTGAACACGATGAGATCGGGCACACGCTTGATCTTGATCATGTTGCGCTTGGCTATGGTGAGGCCGTCCGATGTGACCAGCTGTACCGAATTCACTGCGCCGCCTCCTCTGTCTTCTCTGCCTCGTGGCCCGTCAGGGTGAGGAACACGTCGTCGAGTGTCGGCTTTCGCAGTGCCACATCGGTCACGCGAACGCCCGCCACCGCGAGCTTCCCCAGCGCCGCGACGAGGGCTTCGGCGCCCGCCCCGCCCCCCGCGCCACTCAGGGGGACGGTGAGCGTTCCGGTTCCCGAATCGAGCTGGATCTCACCCGACGCGACCGAGGCGAGTTCGCGGCATGCGACTTGCTGGTCTCCGGCATCGGGCACACCGATTTCGATGCGTTCACCACCCACCTGGCTCTTGAGTTCGTCCGCATCACCGCGCGCGATGACCTTGCCGCGGTCGATCACCGCGATGTCGTCGGCGAGGCGCTCGGCTTCGTCCATGTACTGGGTGGTGAGCAGGAGCGTGGTGCCACGCGCCACCAGCGTGTCGATGACCTCCCACAATCCGAGCCGCGCCCGGGGGTCCAGGCCGGTGGTGGGCTCGTCGAGGAAGAGCACCGGCGGTTCGGCGACCAGCGCGCCGGCGAGGTCGAGACGTCGGCGCATACCTCCCGAATAGCCCTTGACCGGGCGATCTCCTGCCTCTTCGAGGTCGAACTGCGCGAGCAGTTCGCGCGCTCTCTCCCTGCTGCGTTTGACGCCCAGGTGGTAGAGCCTTCCGACCATCTCGAGGTTCTCGAAACCGGTGAGGTATTCGTCCACCGCCGCATACTGCCCCGACGCTCCGATGTGGGAGCGGAGTGCGCGGGCGTCGTTCACGACGTCGAAACCCGCGACCCGCGCGCTACCGGCATCGGGCACGATCAAAGTGGTGAGTACCCGGACCGTCGTCGTCTTGCCTGCCCCGTTGGGACCGAGCAGCGCCGTGACCGTCCCTTCGGGCACCCGGAGGTCGATGCCGTCGAGGGCTTTGACATCTCCGTAGGTCTTGATCAGTCCTTCTGCGACTATGGCGTCGGCCATGAGTCCTCCCTGACTGGTGGTTGCGTCGTCAGTCTGCACTACAGGACCGACACGTTTCGACCGGTTTTCTCATCGCAGAAATCGCACACTTTCGGAATCGGCTGCTCCGGCAGTACCCGATGCACCGGCCGCCCGAGGTGCGAACCCGGACTGTTCGGGGTGAGGTACGCGTGAATTCGAAGGTTGGGGCACGTCGCCCAGCACAGGTGGGTAAGCAGCGGCCTGCCCCGCGACGGAGACCGGGCGTCAGGGCCGATCACCGCCCGAAATCGTTGGCGCGAAATCATATCGCGTGCTCTACTGAACGCTCATTCCAGGAGAAGGGGACCTGTATGACCGTACGATTCCTCCGACGCACCGCCGCTTCCGCTCTCGTTGCCGCAGGCATGTTCACCGGACTCGGCGTGGGCGCCGGAACAGCTGCTGCCGAGACTCCGATTCCGATGAACCGCTGCTGGGGCGTGAGCCCTTACATCGTGGACCAGCCGTATGCGCCGGCACGGCTGTTCGGATGGCAGACCGAACCGGGAAGGATCGAGCTGTCCCTACCCGACGTATCCAGCCTGTGGTTCTTCGCCGGTGGATATCGGTCCGACGTGCGCCTGGACTGGCACAACCGCAACACCGGTGCACGCGGAACCCTCACCGACTCCGTCACCGTCGCCTATCCGGGCAGCGGAGTGGCGCGTTTCGATGTGCGTTCGGGCCCCGGCGACGTCGAATTCACCGTCAGCGCAGTGAACAGCATTCCTTTGTGGGCCATCCCGACCACGTCGTGCGGTGGCGTCGTCACGGTCTGGTAGTCGAACGCGCCAACCGGGACAGCTGTACCCAATCCAGAACCGGCCGGGGAATCCGCATCCCCGGCCGGTCGCGGGGCACGAGGACGCGTAACGCACCCGGGGCGACGGTGCAGCGCACCGGCGACGGCATCCGCACCGACTCCCCGTCCACACCGACCGCGATGTCGTGTTCGCCCGAAAACACCACGACTTCCGTGGCCGTGCGCTGGACGAGACCTTTGGTTCGCGCGCGGCGAAGAACTCCGACGATCTGGCCGGCCCCCTGCACCGACAGAGCGATCACGCCGAGCCTGCCTCGATCGAGCCGAAGACGCCGGCCCATCCCTACCAGGTCGTCCGTGGTGTACGGATTGTTGCTGACGAGCAATGCGCGTGGACCCTCGAGGACCGTGCCGTCGATACGTGCGCACAATGCCCCGTGTGCGCTGGTGTCCAGCAGGTCGGGCAACAGGTCGAGAACGGTCTTCGCCTTGTCGTCACGGTAGTGCGGGCTTTCCACGATCTCGGCGTAGACCCCGAAGGACGCGTTGTTGACGAAGGGCCGACCGTCGATGTGTCCGAGGTCGACGTGCAGTTCGACTCCGTCGCGGAGCGCCTCGAGACCGGCCACGGGGTCTTCCCTGTCCAGTCCGAGGTCGAGCGCGAAGTGGTTGCGTGTGCCGGCACTGATCACCAAGAACGGAATCCCTTGTTCCGCAGCCACTCCCGCGACCAGAGCCTGAGTGCCGTCGCCACCGGCAACACCGAGCAGATCGGCTCCCCGCGCCACCGCCCGGCGCGCGAGCGCCTGGACATCGACGAATTCGGGCCCGTCGAGTACTACGACCTCGGCACCGAGTTCCTCGGCACGTCGTCGCAGGTCGAAACGAACGACTTTGCCACCACCGGAGTGCGGGTTCATCACGAGAAACGGCCGGTGCACAGTCTCCGCGGGGTATTCGGACATCGTGGATTCGGAAGCACGGATCCTCAGAGCGGCGCGGGCAGATCCGAATGCCGCGAGCACGAGAGCCACCTCGAGCGGAATCACCCACAACTCGCGTTCTCGCACGATTACGACCAACACGACGATCGGAGCGCACAGCGCCGACACCAGCGCCGCCAGCCGGAGAACACCACGCCACGTGAGAAACCCGTACACCGCAGCGACGGCCACCACCACGGCCGCGATGCTCGTCACCGTGAACAGCACTGCCCCGCGCAGGCCCGCAACCACGATCGGTACGACCAGGGCCGCCGCGAGAAGAATCCAGGCGAGGCGTGCCCACCACAGTGCGAAACCGTTGTGGGACTCGTACACAGGTGCGGTCATCGTCGAGTTCCGGGCGCGCGGAGCGCGGTCACCGAGACCGTGCGGCTAGACCGCCCGGATGCGCCTACACATACGTACGCGGGTTCCAGGTGGAGACTGCCCAGATGACCACCACGTCGAGCGCGATGATGAGAATGGACCACCAGGGGTAGTACGGCAGCCACAGGAAGTTGACGATGATGGAAATCGCCGCGATGACGATGGCTGTCACGCGTGCCCAGGTGGCGCCCGTGAAGAGCGCCGCACCGATGAGGATCATCAGCGCACCGACCACGATGTGGATCCAGCCCCACGTCGTGACGTCGAATTCGTAGGTGTAGGCCACACCGACGACGAAGATTTCGTCCTCCGCGACCGCCGCGATTCCCTGCAGGAGGGACACCACGCCGAGTGTCGCGAGGATGATGGCAGCACCTACCGACGTTCCCGCGGCAATGCCTTGTTTCACGCTGGGGTCTCGTCGGGTCGCACGCATTTCTTCGGACATGGTCGTCCCTTTCGGAGGCGAGTGATAGTCGTAGTATGCGCGCGCCGACCACTCACGTCCGCAAGATCGAATTTTCTCTCCGATAGCCACGTCCGACTCGTAACATCGGCTCGTCGTCCGAGACTCGACCGTCCTCGTCTCCGCAGACCGACGTCGGAGACGTGTGGAAGCATGGCTACCGGAAACGGTTTTCGGTCCACACGCTGCATCCACCGGACACGTGTCGAAGGGACGCAGGATATCCAGCTCCATATCGGCCGGCGGACCGGATGAAAACGCCGGTGCGAATGCACAAGCCGACAAGACGACCCGCTCGTCGTGGATCCGGCTGAGTGCGCTCGTCGCCGGACTCACCGCAGTCGTCGGCGTGATGCTCCTCGCCTTCGCGCTGCCTGCCATCCATGGCGGACCCCACGACATGAGACTCGGCTTGGCCGGGCCTTCGCCCGCAGTCGACGCCGTCGCAGGAAACCTCACCCCCGATGACTGGGACGTTGTCCGCTTCGACACTCCCGAAGACCTCATCGCCGGCATCGAGAATCGCGAAGCTGCAGGCGGACTCGTTTTCGCGGCCGACGGTGTGGATGTCTACACGGCCACCGCGGGTGGCGCACCCGGCGCCGCGGCCGTCACTGCCCTCGGAACGAGCATCGCCCAGCGGCAGCAAGTGCCGGTGCGGACGCACGAACTGGTGGCCTTCCCTGCGGACGACCCCCGAGGAGCCGGACTGACCGCCGCAGCGCTTCCGATGGTCTTCGGTGGACTCATTCCGGCAATTGCACTGACTCAGCTGTTCCCCGGACGCAACCGCCTGCTGCTGCGCTTCGTCGGCGTCGTGGCTTTCGCAGTGATCGCCGGTGTCGCGCTCACCGCCATCCTCCAGTTCGGCACCGGATCACTGGCCGGAAACTACTGGCTCACCGCAGAGGGTCTCGCGCTCGGCATGGGCGCGCTGGCGTTGACCGTCCTCGGGCTCGAAGCCCTGCTCGGTCCGGTGGGCATCGGTCTCGGCGCTTTTCTGATGATGTTCGTGGGCAATCCACTCTCGGCGCTCGGGACCGGGAGCAACTGGCTTCCCGACGGATGGTCCACTTTCGGGCAGCTGCTGCCCCCCGGGGCGACCGGTTCACTCCTGCGCGCGAACGCGTTCTTCGGCGGCATCGGCAGCGGGTTCCCGAGCGTAGTGCTCGCTTGCTGGGTCGCGTTCGGCCTCGTCCTCGCGCTGATCGCCGCACGCCGCGAACCGAGGGGCGCGACCACAGCCGTCGACCCAGAATGAAACGGGGCATGGGATCCGTCCGCGCCCGATCGCAGTTCAGCGGGTGAGGACGAGACCGGACGTCGGCACACCCGTGCCCGCTGTGACGAGCACGTTCTCGACGTCGTCGACCTGGTTGCACGACGTCCCGCGGATCTGGCGGACCGCTTCTGCGATTCCGTTCATGCCGTGGATGTACGCCTCGCCGAGTTGCCCACCGTGGGTGTTGATGGGCAGCCTGCCACCGAGTTCGATCCCGTCGGCCACGAAGTTCTTCGCATCGCCCCGGTCACAGAATCCCAGTTCCTCGAGTTGCATGAGCACGTACGGCGTGAAGTGGTCGTACAGGATCGCAGTCTGAATGTCCTTCGGGCCGAGGCCCGATTGTTCCCACAGTTGGTTCCCGACGATGCCCATCTCCGGGAGACCTGTGAGCCCGTCGCGGTAATAGCTCGTCATGATGTATTGGTCCGGTCCGCTGCCTTGCGCCGCCGCCGCGATCACCGTGGGCACCTGCTTCAGATCCTTCGCACGCTCCGGTGTGGTCACCACCAGCGCGACACCCCCGTCCGATTCCTGACAGCAATCGAGCAGCCGCAACGGTTCCGCGATCCAGCGGGAATTCTGGTGGTCGTCCAGGGTGATGGGTTTTCCGTAGAAGAACGCCTTCGGGTTGTTCGCCGCGTGGGCGCGGTCCGCGACGGCCACCGCTCCGAAGTCCGCACCGGTGGCACCCGAGACGTGCATGTACCGCTGCGCCACCATCGCGACGAACGATGCGGGTGTGCTCAACCCGTGCGGGTAGGAGAACGCGTTGTCGGTACCGGAGGCGTTGACCTGGGCAGCGAGCGTGCTGTTCACCTGCCCGTATCGCGCGCCGGAACGTTCGTTGAACGCGCGGTACGCAACCACGACGTCGGCCACGCCGGTCGCGACAGCCATCGCCGCCTGCTGCACGGTGGCGCAGGCCGCACCGCCGCCGTAATGGATGCGCGAGAAGAACTTCAGGTTCGGGATGCCCACCGCTCGCGCGACCGCGACTTCGGTATTGGTGTCCATCGTGAACGAGACCAGGCCGTCCACGTCGGAGGGGGCGAGTCCGGCGTCGTCGAGCGCGTCCCGCACGGCTTCCGCCGCGAGTCGCAGTTCGCTCCGGCCGGAATCCTTCGAGAAGTCGGTGGCACCGATGCCCGCCACGACCGCCCTGCCCGACAGACCGCTCATTCGGCATCTCCGATCACGAGGGTGGCCTTCGCGGTGATGTGGTCGCCCAGCGCATTACGCCCGACGACGTCGACGGTGACCAGACCGTCGTCGACGGCCGCCACCGTGCCGGCGAGTGTGAGGGTGTCGTACGCGTACCAGGGCACGCCGAGGCGTAACGAAATCGACCGCACGACGGCACGAGGACCTGCCCAGTCCGTGACGTACCGCTGGACGAGGCCGGTGTCGGTGAGGATGTTGACGAAAATGTCCTCGGACCCGCGCTGCCGCGCCTTGTCGCGATCGTGGTGCACGTCCTGGAAGTCGCGGGTGGCCAACGCCGTCGAGACGACGAACGTCGGGTCGGCGTGAATCGACAAGGGTGGGAGCGCCTGCCCTGCCGTCACCGCATCGATGCTCACGAATCCTCCTCGAGGGGCTTCCAGGCGTACAGCGTCCACGGGGTTCCTTCGGTGTCGTCGTCGCCGGGAAAGTCGAGATAGGTTGCCTCCACGGGCATTCCGATTCTCACGTCCGACGGGTCGATTCCCCGGAGTTCTCCGAGCATGCGCACGCCCTCGTCGAGTTCCACGAGCGCGACGACGAAGGGAACCTGCCGGCCCGGAACTTTCGGGGCATGGTGGACGACGAAACTGAACACCGCACCCCGGCCCGACGACACCACGTAGTCGGTCGTCTCGTCCTTGTCGAGCCACAGCGCCGGTACCGGCGGGTGTTGCAACGTGCCGTCGGGGCGGCGCTGGATGCGCAACTCGTGGCCGGCGACGCCGTCCCAGAAGAACTGCGTGTCGCGCGATGCGGACGGCCGCATCATCCGTGACGGGTCCAGATCCTCGGGCACCGTGGCCCGCGGGGCGGAGTCGGCAGCCTCGCCCGGCGGAGCGAATTTGAGGATGCGGAACAGCATTTCGGCGACGACCTCGTCGCCGACCTTCCACACGTTGCGGGTGGTAAAGAACCACCCTTCCCCGAGACCGGTTTTCTTCGGGCCCACCACATCCTCGAGCGTGGACTCGATGGTCACGTGCTCACCGTGGCGAAGATAGCGGTGGTAGGTCTGGTCGCAGTTGGTCGCGACCACCGAGGTGTACCCCGCGTCGTCGAGGATCTGCGTCATCCGGCCGAGTGGATCGTCCTTCTCCCGCTCGGCACCGAGACCCCGCATCGTCCAGACCTGAGCCATCGCGGGCGGTGCGACCGGACCGTCGTGCCCGGCTGCCACCGCAGCGGACTCGTCGGTGTAGATCGGGTTGTCGTCACCGATCGCCTCGAGCCAGTTCCGGATCATCGGGAGATTGACGGGATCGCGACCGAAGCGGGGTGCGGACGGTCCGTCGTTACGCACGCGTTCGGCGGCCGCAAGGATCTCGTCGGCCGTGCTCTCCGCGCCGGCCGTCTGTGCGCCTGTCACCGCGGTACCCGGGGCATACCCAGACCGGCGGTGGCGATGAGTTCTCGCATCACTTCGTTGACCCCGCCCCCGAACGTGATCACCACGTTCCGCTTGGCCATCATGTCGAGCCAGCGCAGCAGATCGGCCGTGTCGGTGTCGGCCGGGTCGCCGTGGCGTCCGACGATCTCCTCGGCGAGCCGGCAGACCCGCTGGATCCGTTCCGTGGCGAACACCTTGGTGGCCGACGCGTCGGCGATGTCGACGGCGTCGTTCTCACTCGCCGCGACCTGCCAGTTGAGAAGCTCGTTGAGCCGATGTGTCGCGTGGATCTCGCCGAGTGCGCGGCGCACGTCGGGTTCGTCCAGGAGGTTGTGCCGTCGCACCCAGTCCTGCAGATGGTCGTAGATGCCCGCGACCCGGCCCGCCGGTCCGAGCATCACGCGCTCGTGGTTGAGCTGCGTGGTGATCAGCCGCCAGCCCTTGTTCTCCTCACCGACGAGCATGTTCGCCGGCACCCGCACATCGTTGTAGTACGTGGCGTTGACGTGGTGCGCGCCGTCGCACGTGATGATGGGCGTCCAGCTGAATCCCGGGTCGGTCGTGTCGACGATGAGAATGGAGATACCCCGGTGCCTCGAGTCGGCCGAGCCGGTGCGGACAGCGAGCCAGATGTAGTCGGCGTCGTGACCCCCGGTGGTGAAGATCTTCTGCCCGTTGACCACGTACTCGTCGCCGTCACGTACAGCGGTGGTGCGCAGCGCCGCGAGGTCCGTCCCGGCTTCGGGCTCGGAGTAACCGATGGCGAAATGGACCTCACCGGCGAGGATTGCGGGGAGGAACTTCCGCTTCTGCTCGTCGGTTCCGTAGACCTGCAAGGTGGGACCGACGGTCTGCAACGTGACACCGGGCAGCGGCACGTCGGCACGCATGGCTTCGTTGGCGAAGATCTGCTGCTCGACGTCGCCGAAGCCATGGCCGCCGAACTCGACGGGCCATCCCACTCCCAGCCATCCGTCCTTACCCATTCGGCGGACCACCTCACGGTAGGTGGGGCCGTGCCGCTCGGTGCGCATGATCGCGGCTTCGTCGGCGGAGACGAGATTCGAGAAGTAGCTGCGCAACTCGGCTTGCAGCGCACGCTGGTCGTCGGTCAGATCGATGAACACCGGGCCCCCACGAGGTCGAGTCGGTACGAAGCGCCGCCGAGCCACCGTGCAAGGTCCTTGGCGGTCGACGAGTATCTGTGCAGCGGATAGGTCGCATCCACTCCGATGCCGCCGTGCAGGTGGTGCAACACCCGCATGGCGGGAGGAAGTTCCGCAGCGATCCAGTACGCGGTGACGTCGAGATCGTCGTCGGCGTCGAGACCTCGGGAGACACGCCAGACCGAAGACAATGCGGCGACGTGCAGGGTCCGGGCGGTGACGTAGACATCCGCGATCTGCTGGGCCACTGCCTGGAAGGTGGCGAGCGGCTTACCGAACTGGTGCCGCTCACTGACGTGGCGGGCAGTGAGATCGGTTGCTCCCGAGAGCAATCCGTCCGAGTAGGCGGCTGTCGCGGCGATTGCCAGACGGTAGAGCGTCGCCACGGACTCCGCACCGTCGAGGCCGTCGCCGAGCAGGGTTCCCACCGCTCCGTCGAGCCGCATCGAGAACTCGGGGTCGCCGACCGCGGACGGACTCTCCCTCAGCGTGACGCCCTCGGCGTTCGGGTCGACCGCGACGACCCCGGAGTCGGTCGGTACCAGGACGAACCGCGCGCGATCGGCGTAGGGCACGGCCACGAACGATCCGGTGACGGCGTGCCCGCCGTCGGTGGCGGTGACGGTGGCCCCGGGCCGGCCGGGGAACGGCCGGCCCGGTTCGGCGAGCGCGGCGGAGAGGACCGCGCCGCCGGGGACACCGTCGAGCAGGACGTCCTGCTGTGCCTCGGTGGCGAGGGCGAGAACGGGAAGTACCCCGAACCCGACGGTCGGCAGCGCGGGGATCCGTGCCGCCGAACGTCCGACCTCGGTGAGCACGGTGGCAGCCTCGGCGACGCCGAGTGCCGAACCTCCGAGTCGCTCGGGCAGGGCCAGCGACAGGAGGTCGGCCTCTGCCATGGCTCTCCACAGGTCGTCGGCGCCCAGGTCGCGGGCGAGCAGGTCGGCCGCGACGCCGGCAACGTCCTCCTGCGTCTCGTCACGTGCGAAGTCCACCGTTACCACCTTCGTGCTAGAACGTGTTCCAGTTGTAGCACTTGGTGGTGTCCCGCGGGAAGGACCCCCTACTCCCGCGGAAGTCCGAGCAGCCGCTCCGCTGCGACCGTGAGCAGAATCTGCTCGGTACCACCGGCGATCGTCAGGCACCGGGTGTTGAGGAATTCGCGGGTGAGCGGACCTTCCACCCAGCCCGCCTCACCCGCGAGGTCCATGGCGAGTTCGGCGGTGTCCTGTCGCTGACGCACGCCGACGAGTTTGCGCACGCTCGAGGCAGCACCGGGATCTTGCCCACCCAGCTGGGCGAGCGTGGTGCGCAGATCGAGCAGCGACCCGGCGGTCGCCTCCCCGATCTGTACGGCGATCCGGTCGTCGGCGACGGCGTCACCCGGTGTGGACAGTTCCAGGAGTTCCTCGATCGCCGCACCGAACGACGATTTGCCCCCCATCGCCACGCGTTCGTTCGCGAGCGTGGTGCGGGCGAGTTTCCACCCGCCGCCGAGCGGACCCACGACGCAGTCGTCCGGAACGAACACCGAATCGAGGAACACCTCGTTGAACAGCGCGTCGCCGGTGATCTCCCGCAGCGGCGATACCGCGATGCCCTCCGATTTCATGTCGACGAGGAAATAGGTGATGCCCTTGTGCTTGGGTGCCTCGCGGTCGGTGCGCGCCAGGCAGATCGCCCAATCCGCTTCGTGCGCGAGCGATGTCCACACCTTCTGCCCACGCAGGATCCACCCTCCGTCCACCTTCTCCGCAGTGGTCCGGAGTGCGGCGAGATCGGAACCGGCGCCGGGCTCGGAGAACAACTGGCACCACACGATGTCGCCACGCAGCGTCGGCATCGCGAATCGTTCTCGCTGTGCCGGAGTTCCGTGCTCCAGGATCGTCGGCACAGCCCACGATCCGATCACCAGGTCGGGCCTGTCGACTCCGGCCTCGGCAAGTTCCTGCTGGATGAGGATCTGCTCGGCCGGGCCCGCCCCGCGCCCGTACGGGGGTGGCCAGTGCGGCGCGAGATACCCGGATTCGGCCAGCGCGGTACGGCGCTGCCCTTCGGGTTGCGCTGCGATGGAAGCGATGTCGTCCCGGATACGCCCACGATCGTTCTCGTGCCCGGACAGATCGATACCGAGGTGCCGGCGAGCGCCGCCGCGCGCGAGTTCGGTGACGCGGGCGCGCCACGCCGTGGAACCGCCCAGCAACTGGCGGGTGGCGACGGCGCGGCGCAGGTAGTAATGGGCGTCGTGCTCCCACGTGAAGCCGATGCCGCCGAGCACCTGGATCGCGTCCTTCGCGGTCTGCACGGCAGCGTCGAGTGCCACGGCAGCCGCAACGGCCACCGACACGGGAAGCTCGTCGGGATCGGTATCGATCGCGCGTGCCGCATCCCACGCCACGGCCCGAATCTTCTCGGTGCGGCACAGCATTTCGGCGCACAGATGTTTGACGGCCTGGAACGCGCCGATGGGTTTGCCGAACTGTTCGCGGATCTTCGCGTACTCGACCGCGGTCGTCAGTGCCCACCCGGCGATGCCGGCGAGTTCGGCCGCTGCCAGCCCCGCGGTGAGGTCCCGCACGAATCCGCTGGGGACCTCGACGACACGGTCCGCCGTCACGGCGACACCGTCCAGACGCATCCGGGCGAGAGCCCGCGACTTGTCGAGCGTGTCGAGCGGCTCGAGACGCACACCGGCAGCGTCGGCGTCGACGAGTGCCCAGCGTTCGGGATGCCCGGCCAGTCGCACGAGCACCGCGACGCCCGGCTCGGCCGCGATGGCGGGGCCCGCGTCACCGGTGAGGACGAACCCGTCGGTCGCCGGTTCCGCTCGCACCTCGGAGTCGAGTGCGAGGGCGGCCGGAAGAGCGCCCTCGACGAGTTGCGCGGTGGTCTTGGCCGTCGCGTCGCCGCCGCGGCCGAACACGAGCGCCACCGCAGCCGTGGTCAGCACCGGGCCCGCGGCCAGTTCGTGTGCGGCCTGCTCGAGCATGACCGCGAGATCGACGGTGGTCGCCCCGAACCCTCCGGATGCCTCCGGAACGGCAACACCGAACAGTCCCAGTTCCGCGAGAGACGACCACCCGTCACGCCACGCCCCGTCGGTCTCCCGACGTATGGTTGCCAGTGGAGCCGTGGCTCGTGACCAGGCATGTACGGACGCCTGAACGGCCCGCTGTTCCTCGGTGGTGGCGATACTCACAGCGGGTCTCCGCCTTTCGGAATGACATGGTTACCTAGAACGTGTTCTAATATGACACCGGTTCAGAGTCAAGGCGTGAGGAAACGAAGTTATGGCCACCCCGTCCCGCTCACGTTCCAACGGCACCGGAACGTTGACCGCCCTCACCGAGGACGATCTCAGTTCCAATGCCCAGAAGGAACGTCGCAAGCGGATACTCGACGCCACCCTCGCGTTGGCGTCGAAGGGCGGATACGAAGCCGTCCAGATGCGCGCCGTCGCCGAACGGGCGGACGTCGCAGTGGGCACGCTCTACCGGTACTTCCCGTCCAAGGTCCACCTGCTGGTCTCGGCCCTCGGGCGTGAATTCGCCCGGATCGAGAGCAAGGGAAAGATCCCGCCGGGGCACAGCCCGCTGGAACGGATGCACCTCATCCTCAGTCTCATCACCAAGGCGATGCAGCGCGATCCACTTCTCACCGAGGCCATGACGCGCGCCTTCATGTTCGCCGACGCATCCGCCGCCGCCGAGGTCGACCAGGTCGGCAAGCTCATGGACCGGTTGTTCGCCAAGGCCATGAACGACGGCGAGCCCGACGAAGAGGAACTCGCGATCGCCCGCGTCATCAGCGACGTGTGGCTGTCCAACCTGGTCGCCTGGCTGACCCGCCGGTCGTCCGCGACGGATGTCGCGCGACGCCTGGAACTAACGGTCGATCTGCTGCTCGGAGAGGGCGCACGTCCGTCGTCCGCCACTGCCGGCGCCTGATGTAACGGGAAACACCACCCCAGAGGCCGCTCCGGCGGCACTCTGCCGCTTTTCTTCGCTTACCTTGGTTCGCGTGAGTGCCCACGACCTTCCGATCGATCTCCGACGCGCCCTCGTCGCCGCAGCGCGTACTCCGCGGCTGCTGGTGGCAACCGACTACGACGGCACCCTCGCGCCGATCGTCGCCGACCCGGGGCAGGCGTATCCCCGCGCCGACGCCGTCCGCGCCCTGCGTGGACTCGCCGCTCTCCCTTCGACGTCCGCCGCGGTGATCTCCGGCCGATCGTTGAAGGATCTCGCCGCGCTGTCGCGTCTCCCCATCGAGGTGAAGCTGGTCGGCAGCCACGGTTCCGAGTTCGACATCGGTTTCATCAACGAGATCGATCCCGAAGCCAAGCAACTGCTGACCGTGCTCGTCGACGGACTCGCGTCGGTCGCCGACAAGTTCGAGGGCGTACACATCGAGACCAAGCCCGCGAGCGTCGCCCTGCATGTCCGCAACGCGTCCGCGGAGGATGCCGAGCGCGCACTCGAGATCGCGCGCGGGGACCTCGCGTTGCGTCCGGGCGTGCAGGTCACCGAAGGCAAGTCGGTGATCGAGTTGTCCGTCGTGGCCACCGACAAGGGCGCGGCCCTCGACCTGATCAGGCACCAGGACGCCGCCACCGCGGCGGTCTTCTTCGGCGACGACGTCACCGACGAGAAAGCATTCGCATCACTGCACGGTCCCGACGTGGGTGTGAAGGTCGGCGACGGCGACACCGCCGCGGAGTACCGGGTCGGCACCACCGAGGACGTCAACTCGGCGCTCGCGCTTCTCCTCGAGGAGCGCCGCACGTGGTTGTCCGGTGCCAATGCCGCACCGATCGAGCGATTGACGATGCTCGCGAGCCCCCGCTCCAAGGCGCTCGTCACCCCCGACGGCACCATCACCTGGATGTGCCACCCGGAGCCGGACTCCGCCGCACTGTTCGCCCACCTGCTCGGCGGAGAACCCGCCGGCCACTTCACGATCGGCCCCACCCGCGAGTCGCTGCCGCTGAGCCAGCGCTACGTGGACTCGACGATGACTGTCGTCACCCGCTGGGCTGCCCTCGCCGTCATCGATTACCTGCCGCACGACGTCGAGCCGGGCCGAACCGACCTCACCCGCGTGATCACCGGCCGCGCGACCGCACTGGTGACCTTCGCGCCGCGTCCCGAGTTCGGACAGGGACAGGTGACCTTGGAAGTCACGGACGACGGAATCCGGGTGATGGGTTTCAACGAGCCCTACGTTCTCCGGTCCCCCGGCGTGCGCTGGGACATCAGCACCGACGGCGCGCACCAGTCGGCGCACGCCGTCGTGGATCCCTCCCAGGGGGACGTCGTGCTCGAACTTCGGTGCGGTACAGATGATCTGAGCGAGCATCCGGTGCCCCATGAGGAGCGCCGCGCCCAGGCCGAAGCGTATTGGAGCACGTGGGCGAACAACCTGGAACTGCCGCCCCTCAAGCCCGATCTCATGAAGCGCTCGGCTCTGACCCTGCGCGGCCTCGTCCACGCGCCGACCGGGTCGATCCTCGCAGCGGCCACCACGTCGCTTCCCGAGGAGATCGGTGGGGTCCGCAACTGGGACTACCGCTACTGCTGGCTGCGGGATGCGGCGCTGACCGCACAGGCACTGGTGAGAGTCGGATCGCTCGAAGAAGCCGAGAACTACCTCGACTGGGTGCACGGGGTGCTCGAGACCCTGCCCGGACCGGAGCGACTGCATCCGCTGTACACGCTGGCAGGTGGCGCACTGCCTCCGGAAGCTGTCCTCGACAGCTTGCCGGGGTACGCCGGTTCGCGCCCCGTTCGCGTCGGCAACGCGGCGAACCAGCAGGTTCAGCTCGACGTATTCGGTCCGATCGTCGACCTGATCTCCGAACTCGCGCATCGGCGCGAGGAGCGGGGCGTGGCCCACGCGCAGGCACTCACCGACCGCGATTGGGAACTGGTCTGCGCCATGGTGCTCGCGGTCGAGCGCCGCTGGTTCGAACCGGACCACGGCATCTGGGAGATCCGCGACAACCCGCGGCACCACGTGTATTCGAAGGTCATGGGCTGGCTCACCGTCGACCGCGCACTCACCCTCGCGGAGAAGTTCGGCCGTCCCGCCGGTGAAGGCTGGGCCGAGCTTCGTCGCGAGATCGCCGAGGAGGTCAAGGAGAAGGGCTGGAACGAAGACGTCCAGTCGTACACCGCGGCGTACGACGGCACCGATCTCGACGCGGCGACGTTGTTCATCGGCCTGACCGGGCTGGTGGACCCGGACGACAAGCGATTCCACGCAACCGTGCAGGCAACCGAAGCGGAACTACGCAGCGGGTCGACGGTGTACCGGTACCGGCACGACGACGGGCTTCCCGGCACCGAAGGCGGTTTCCACCTCTGTGCGGCGTGGCTGGTCGGGGCGTATCTCCTGATCGGGCAGCGGAACGACGCCGAGGCGCTGTTCACGCAACTAGTCGCCGCTGCGGGCCCGACCGGCCTGCTCAGCGAGGAATACGATCCCGTGGCGGAACGCTCGCTCGGCAATCATCCGCAGGCCTACAGCCACATCGGGCTGTTGCGGTGTGCCCAGTTGCTGTCCGGGCCGCCGCGCTGAGAGACGGTTATTCGGCGTACCACTCGCGCTCGACGGCGCCGGAGGTCTTGCCGAACCAGAGCTGGGTATCGAGCGTCTCCAGCACCGGAACGCCGGAATGCGCCGGGGCGGCGAGCAGTAGCTCGCCGGCCCGGCGCCCCTTGTCCTTCTGGGGCTGACGCACCGTGGTGAGTCCTTCGCGCAGCGCTTCGTCGATTCCGTCGAAGCCGGTGATCGACAGATGGCCCGGCACATCGAGTCCCGTCTGGTCGGCCCACGCCAGGGCGCCGAGCGCGAGAACGTCGGTCGTGCACATCAGTGCGGTGATCCTGGGGTTGACGCTCATGATCTGCGCCGCGCCCGACAACCCGTTTTCCGAGGTGTGCGTGTAGCGCTCGACGACAGTGAGCGAGGCCGGGTCCAGCCCGCCCGCCCGCATCGCGTCCTGCACTCCGAGGATGCGCTCGCGCTGCACGTGGAATCCGCTGCTGTCGAGGGTCGACAGATCGACGACACCGTCGTGGCGCTCGCGCCCGAGTCGCATGGACACGATACCGATGTGCCGGTGGCCGAGTCCGATGAGATGTGCGGCGAGATCCCGCATCGCGCCCCGGTCGTCGATGCCCACGACAGGGGTGTGCTCGAAACCGCGCGGCTGGTCACAGGCGACGATCGGCAGATTCCGTTCGAGCACCGCGGCCAGGTACGGATCTTCGGGCGGTACGGAGTAGACGACGAACCCGTCCACCGACGACCGGTGCACGACCTGCGCGGCTTCGGTGTCGGCGCGTCCGGGACCGGCGGGGATGAGCAGCAGACCTTGTCCGGCTGCCTCGCAGGCCTCCGACAGCCCGGACAGAAATCGCATGGCGGCGGGGTCCCGGAACGAGTAGCTCAGCGCCTCGGTGAGAAGGACGCCCACAGCACCGGCCTTGCGGGTGCGCAGGGACCGCGCCATCGGATCCGGGCCGGCGTACCCACGGCGCTTGGCCACATCGAGCACACGCTGGCGTAGCTCCGCGGACAGCTGATCGGGCCGGTTGTACGCGTTCGACACCGTGGTGCGGGAGATCTTCAGTTCGGCAGCGATCGAGGCCAGCGTCGCCTGTCGGCGGGGCTGACGGGACCTGGGCATGAGGGGACCGTAGTCCTGTGGGTCTCGTCACGGCGACGCGGGGACGGCGTAATTCGCCTTCCCGACCCGCTAAAGTGGAACGGTAACGATTACCAATAACGATTGGGCGTGCCTCCGGGGCCGTTCGTCGACTCTCGATTCAGGAGAAGACCACAGTGCGTTTGTCCTCCCGTACCGCGCTCGCGGCCGCCGCCGTGGCTTGCGTGACCACCTTGGCCGCGTGCGGGTCCGCCACCACCGGATCCGATGACGAGGACACCCTGCGCGTAGTCGCCTCCACCAACGTGTGGGGCTCCGTCGCCCAGGCCGTGGCCGGCGACCGTATCGAGGTCGAGTCCCTCATCACCGAACCGTCGGCCGACCCGCATTCCTACGAGGCGAGCCCGCTCGACGCCGCGGCGATCAGCGACGCGTCGCTCGTCGTCTACAACGGTGGTGGATACGACCAGTTCGTCGAGGACATCCTCGAGTCCGGTAGCGGCGACCCCGCGACCGTCGAGGCGTTCGCGCTCTTCGAATCCGGCGAAGGATCCGATCTGCACGCCGGCCACGACCACGAGGACACCCACGACACCGCGGGTACCCACGACACCGGTACCGACGACACAGCGGGCAGCACGGGTCACTCGCACGACGGGCACGACCACAGCGGCGTCAACGAGCACGTCTGGTACGACCTCGCGACCGCCGATGCGGTCGCGCACGCCGTCGCCGATCGCCTTGCGGAACTCGATCCGGAGGGTGCCGCCACTTACGAAGCCAATGCCGCGGCGTTCCACGACAATCTGCACGCCGTCGCCGATCGCGTGGCCTCGATCGCCGAAGCGCATCCCGACGCACCGATCGCGCAGACCGAATCCATCGCGACCTATCTGGTGACCGCGGCCGGACTCCGCGACGAGGTACCCGCAGACTTCGCGAATGCGATCGAGAACGGCACCGACCCGTCGCCCGCCGCCATCGCGGCCACCCGGCAATTGCTCCTCGACAAGCAGGTCCGCGCACTGCTGTACAACCCGCAGACCGAGGACAAGGTGAGCCGTGAGATGCGCGCGGCAGCAGAGGCGTCGGGTATTCCTGTCGTCGAAGTTTCCGAAACCCTGCCCGACGGTGTCGACTACATTCAGTGGCAGACCAGGACAGCCGAGGCGCTCGCTTCCGCACTCGACACCGAATCCTGACCACCCGCTCGAGAACACGGACTCCGGTGAATTCTTCGACACCCGACCGCGCCCACGCGGTCGAACTCCGCGGCGCGCGGCTGGCATTCGGCGATCGTGTGCTCTGGGACGATCTCGATCTCACCATCGAACCGGGTGAGTTCGTGGCCGTCCTCGGACCGAACGGGGCGGGCAAGACCTCCCTGCTGAAAGTCCTCCTCGGCCAGTTGCCGCTCAGCGGCGGAACCGCGACCATCGCGGGATCGCCGGTGCGTGCCGGTAATTCGCATCTGGGCTACGTGCCGCAGCAGAAGACCCTCGACGAGGGTGTCCCCCTGCGCGGGCGCGACCTGGTGGGTCTCGGCGTAGACGGTCACCGCTGGGGCACCGGGATCCGTTTCTGGAAGCAGCGGAAAGTCGCGGTGGACGCGGCACTCGCCCAGGTAGGAGCCGAGGCATACGCCGGGGCTCCCATCGGCGCCCTGTCGGGAGGCGAGCAACAACGTCTGCGTATCGCGCAGGCGCTGGTCGGCGATCCCCACGTCCTGCTGTGCGACGAGCCGTTGCTCAGCCTCGACCTCGCCAACCAGCACCTCGTCTCGTCGCTCATCGACCGGCGCCGTCGCGATCACAACACTGCCGTCCTGTTCGTCACGCACGAAATCAATCCGATCCTCCCTCTCGTCGATCGCGTGCTCTATCTCGTGGACGGTCAGTTCCGCATCGGGACGCCCTCCGAAGTCATGACCTCGGAGGTTCTTTCGGAGCTCTACCGCACCGACGTGGAGGTCCTCGAGGTGCGTGGGCGCCTCGTCGTCATCGGTACCGGGGACGCCATCGACGCGCTCGGCAGCGCCGGCGGTCTGCGTCCCGGCGAGGGCGTTCACCATCACGAACACGAGGACGACGCATGAGCAGCAAGTTCACCGACGCCATGGGACGGCTGTTCGACTTCGACACCACCGCCGACCTCCTGCAGTACGACTTCGTCCAGCAGGCCCTCGTCGCCGGTGCCATCCTCGGTCTCCTCGCCGGGATCATCGGCCCGTTGATCATCAGCCGGCAGATGGCGTTCTCGGTGCACGGCACCTCCGAGTTGTCCCTGACCGGTGCGGCCGCCGCTCTGCTTCTCGGCGTCTCCGTCGGGCTCGGGGCCGTGGTGGGCGCGGTGATCGCCGCGATCCTGTTCGGCATCCTGGGAACCCGCGCGCGCGAACGAGACTCCGTGATCGGTGTGGTCATGGCGTTCGGCCTCGGACTGGCCGTGCTGCTGCTCTGGGCGTACGACGGCCGCACCGGCGCGGCGTTCTCACTGCTGACCGGTCAGATCGTGGCGCCGGGAGGAACGGGCATCACTCTGCTCGCGACGTGCGCGGTCGTAGTCATCGGCACCCTGATCTTCATCTACCGTCCGCTGCTGTTCGCGAGCACCGACCCCGAAGTCGCCGCCGCGCGAGGCGTGCCGGTCCGGGCGCTGTCGATCGTCTTCGCCGTGCTCGTCGGAGTCACCGCGGCCCTCGGCGTGCAGATCGTCGGCGCCCTGCTCGTGATGGCGCTGCTCATCACACCGGCCGCTGCCGCCTCCCGAGTCGTGAGCGGACCACTCGCCGCAACCGTGCTGTCGGTGATCTTCGCGGAGATCGCCGCGGTGGGAGGAATCCTCCTCGCGCTCGCGCCCGGAGTCCCCGTGTCCAGCTTCATCACGACCATCGCGTTCGTCATCTACCTGGTGTGCCGGATTGTCGGGTCCTCGCGCAGGCGGCGGGGCGTCGGCCGCACTCCGTCCGCGAGCACCGTCCGGCACTGACGACCCGGTAGCGGACAATCGTCCGATGCGGTCCCGTAACAAGATTCTGCACGCCACCGTCGAACTGATCGGGGAGGTCGGCTTCGAAGGCGTGACCATCGCCGGCGCGGCACACGCTGCCGGGGTGTCCCGGCAGACCGTGTACTCGATCTTCGGGTCCCGGGAAGAACTTGTGTCCCAGGCCGTCGCGGGAGTGGCGGTGGAGGCACTCGCGGGGATCCACACGCGTCTCCGACATATCGCAACCCCCGCCGACTACGTCGTCGAACTCATCGTCGCGAGCCGGACCGTCGTGCGCGACAACGCCATCCTGGCCGCGTTGCTGCGCTCCGAACGAGAGAACCCGGTGTTCGACAACGGCATGGTCGCGCGGGCAAAGCCGGTCGCGCGCACCCTGTTCGCGCCGCTCGTTACCCGGCACCCCGAGGTGGAATCACAACTCGAGGACATCATCGAGATCTCGCTCTTTCTGGGGTTGTCCGTAGTGCTGTTCGACGACGAGGCGGTGCACTCCGACGACGAACTCAGACGCTTCCTGACCCGGTGGCTCGGGCCGTCGCTGTCACATACCCGGCCCGAAGCAGGACCGGGATCTTGACACTATGGCCCCAGAGTGTCTAGTTTTGCGACGCCTCCGGGGCCGGCTGTCCGAAGACCCCCGAGGCCGACGCAACCATCCGGGGGGATCACTTGCCGCACGTCACACGCCGGGCTTTTTTCGCCGGAGCCGCAGTCGCCGGATTGTCGCTCGCAGGCGCTGGGGTCGCCCCGGCCGCACCGGGCATCGCAGCGCGCGTGAACAGGGTCCCTCTCACGCGGGAAGAACACCGCGTCGTCGTCGTCGGATCCGGGTTCGGAGGTGGCGTGACGGCGCTACGGCTCGCACAGGCCGGCGTGCGCGTCACAGTCCTCGAACGCGGAATACGGTGGCCGACCGGACCGAATTCGACGACCTTTCCGCGAATCGACGCACCCGACAAGCGGATTCTGTGGCACCGGTCGAATCCCGAACTGTTCGGCCGCACGCATGTGTTCGAGCCGTACACCGGTCTCGTCGAGGCGGTCGCCGGTGAGAACATGACTGCCCTGTGCGCAGCCGGCGTCGGGGGCGGGTCGCTCCTGTATCAGGGGATGTCGTTGCAGCCCAGCGAGTCCGTGTTCGAAGCGAACCTCCCGAACGAACTCGACTGGGCCACCCTGGACCGCGTGCACTATCCGCGAGTCGCGCGCATGCTGAAGCTTGCCGTCGCACCCGACGAACTGGTGGCGAGCCCTCACTACAAGACCTCCCGGATCTTCGCCGAGCGCGTCACACGAGCGGGCCTACCGCTCGACAAGATCCCGATGCCGATCGACTGGGACTACGCACTGGCCGAACTTCGCGGCGAGATGCGGCCGTCGTATACCGACGGGTCCGGCGCACTGGGTGTCAACAACGGTGGCAAGCATTCGGTCGATGTCACCTACATCGCCGCAGCCGAGCAGACCGGCCTGGTGACGGTGGAGACGCTCCACGAGGTAACCGACGTCGCGCGCGCCGCCGACGGGCGATGGACCGTGCACGTCGACCGGATCGACACCACCGGCGCGGTGGTCGAGAACAAGATCCTCACCACCGACGCCCTCGTACTGTCCGCGGGCAGTCTCAACACGACCCGCCTTCTCGTGCGCGCATCGGCGCACGGCCGGATCACCGACATGCCCGACGAACTCGGCGGCGGGTGGGGGTCGAACGCGGACCGCATCTACCTCTGGACCAGTCTGGAAGACAGCTTCGGCGCAGTGCAGGGCGGCCCGGTCGTGTACGGCAGCAAGAACTGGGACGACCCGAACAACGCGTTCACCGTCATCCAGGCGTCCATCCCCTCCGCGTACGGACTCGACACCCGCAGCACGGTCATGGTCGGTTTCGGCGTCAGCGCGGGCGGAGGACATTTCGTCTACGACTCCGGCCGCGACGATGCGATTCTGCGGTGGCCCACAGACGGCGACGCAGCCATCCAGAACGATCACATCGATCCTGCCGCCCGCAAGATCGCCGGGCCGAACGACATCCTGACGGACACGAACACCGTTGTCCCGTCCACCTGGCACCCCCTCGGCGGAGCGAGTATGGGAACCGTCTGCGATCTCGACGGGCGGGTGCTCGGGCAGCGCGGCCTGTATGTACTCGACGGGGCACTCATGCCCGGCAACACGGCGGCCTGCAACCCGTCGATGACGATCGCCGCAGTTGTCGAGCGAGCCCTCGACGACATCGTCGCGCGCGACGTGGGCGTCGTCTTCTGACAGCACTTCCGCTCGAAAGAGCATCGCGGGAGAGCGCGGGCCGGTTGCGGCCCCACCGGCCCTAGACTTGTCTCGTGCCTCGCATCGACCTCAACAGCGACCTCGGTGAAAGCTACGGCCAGTGGCGGCTCGGCGACGACGAGACGATGCTCGGACTCGTCTCGAGCGCGAACATCGCCTGCGGGTTCCATGCGGGCGACCCCTCGACGTTGCTCGACACCTGCCGGGCCGCCGCAGAACGCGACGTGCGGATCGGCGCGCAGGTGGGATATCAGGATCTCGCCGGCTTCGGCCGGAGGTTCATCGATGTGACGCCGGCCGAACTCACCGCCGAAGTGATCTACCAGATCGGCGCTCTGGAGGGACTCGCGCGGGTTGCGGGTTCGTCCGTCAGTTACGTCAAACCGCACGGCGCGCTGTACAACGCGGTGGTGCACCATCGCGAGCAGGCTCGTGCGGTGGTCGCTGCGGTGTGCGCGTACGACGACTCGCTGCCGGTTCTCGGCCTGCCGGGGTCGGTGCTTCTCGACGAGGCCGAACGCGCGGGACTGCCGGTGGTCAGCGAGGCGTTCGCCGATCGCGCGTACACACCCGAGGGCACACTCGTCTCCCGGCACGAACCCGATGCGATCCTCCACGACCCGGACACGGTGGCGCGACGCGTGCTGCGCATGGTGACGGAAGGTGTGGTGACGGCACTCGACGGCAGTGACGTGCCCGTCACCGCTCGGTCGGTGTGCATTCACGGCGACTCCCCCGGCGCCACCGCGATGGCAATTGCCGTACGTGCTCTGCTCGACGCCGAGAGCATCGGTATCGAAGCATTCGTGTGAGGGACGATCGATGAGGATCCTGCCGAACGGAGACGCCGCGCTGCTCGCCGAGTTCGCATCGCTCGACGACGTGCTCGCGCACTACCGGGCGCTCGACGCGGACCGGCCGCACGGCGTCGTCGACCTCGTTCCCGCCGCCCGTACGGTGCTGGTTCGCTTCGAACCCCGGGAGATTCGCGGAGACACCGTGCGCCGATGGATCGCCGAGACCCCACCTGTAGATGCGGACACCCTCGTCGCCGACGAGATCGTGATCGATGTCCGGTACGACGGCCCCGATCTCACGGAGGTCGGAGAGAGGACCGGACTGGGTGCGGACGGCGTGATCTCGGCACACACGGACCGGGCCTGGACCGTCGCCTTCGGCGGGTTCGCTCCCGGATTCGCGTACCTCACCGGAGGTGACGATCGTCTGCAGGTTCCCCGGCGCGAGTCGCCGCGTGTCGCGGTTCCGGCCGGAGCCGTGGGGCTGGCCGGCGAGTTCTCCGGGATCTACCCCCGGCAGTCACCGGGAGGATGGCAGCTGATCGGGACGACCGATGCCGAACTGTGGCAACCGGATCGGATCCCTGCTGCGTTACTCCGCCCCGGTGTCCGCGTCCGGTTCCGGCCGGTGCGGCATCCGCTGGTGACAGAGTCGTCGGCGCCCGACATCCGACGCACGGATGGGTGACGGCGCCGTGCGCGAGACTGGGGCGGTGGCGTGGTTCGAGGTTGTCTCCCCCGGCGTTCTCACGACAGTCCAGGATCGCGGTCGCCCCGGCCACGGCGGAACCGGACTGACCACGTCCGGCGCTGCCGACCGGACGGCGCACGATGCGGCGAACCGGTTGGTGGGCAACCACCCCGGCGCCGCCACCCTCGAGGTCACGGCCGGCGGGCTCGTCGTGCGGAGCGTCGGCGCGATGATCGTGGCGGTGACCGGGGCGCGTGCCGAGGTCACCGTGAACGAGCGGCCCCGGGGTGACTGGTCGCGGATTCACCTGAGCAACGACGATGTGCTGGCGATCCGGCCACCGTCGATCGGACTGCGGTCCTACCTGGCTGTCCGCGGAGGCATCGATGTTCCCGAGGTGCTCGGGAGCCGGGCCACCGACACGCTGTCGAACACCGGTCCCGCGCCCGTTCGGGCAGGTGATCGTCTACCGGTGGGCGCACTCGCCGACGCCCTGCCTGTCGAAGAACAGTTCCCCCCGCCCGCCGACCTGGGCGATCCGGTGGAACTGGGGGTGCGCCTCGGCCCGCGCGACGACTGGTTCACGCCGGCCTCCGTGCGCGCCCTGCTGCGGGAACGCTGGACGGTGACGCCCCGGCTCGACCGGATCGGCATCAGGCTGCGGGGCACCGGACCGCTCCACCGGTCGCGGCGAGCCGAACTTCCGAGCGAGGGGATGGTTCCCGGAGCACTACAGGTACCCCCCGAGGGGCATCCGGTGCTGTTCCTCGCCGACCATCCCGTCACGGGTGGATACCCGGTGATCGCAGTGGTGGCACGCGCCGATCTCCCCCTCGCAGCACAGTTGCGGCCGGGCCACCGGGTGCGGTTCTCCGTCACCCGGTAGCCCGGCCGCATGCTGTGTCGTCGGCGACGTCACTCGGAGAGAGGCGACAGCCTGCCGTCGATCATTTCCAGTACGCGATCGCAGTGCACGAGCACGTCGTGGTCGTGCGTGACCATGATCGTGGCGACCCCGGCACTATGGGTCTCGTCCGCCAGAAGCTGCACGACGTCGTGGCTCCGAGCACGGTCCAGCGCCGCGGTGGGCTCGTCGACGAGCAACACGGCGGGTTCGGTGGCCAGGGCGCGAGCGATACCCACGCGTTGGCGTTCGCCACCGGACAGCTGGCCCGGACGCTTGTCCGCGCGGTGGGTCATGCCGACGGATTCGAGGAGCTCGTGGGGGTCACGCCCGGGCCGTCCCGTGATCGTCGACATCAATCGCAGCTGGTCGAGCGCGGTCAGTGCCGGCAGCAGATTCGAGGACTGGAACACGAATCCGATTTGATTGCGGCGGATTTCGGCGAGCTGACGACGCGGTGTGGCGGTCAGGTCGACGTCCCGCAGCACAACCGTGCCGGTGGTGGGATGAATCAGTCCTCCGGCCACGGCCAGGAGACTGGATTTGCCCGCGCCGGACGGACCGACGATCGCGACCAGTTCGCCGGGGGCGACTTCGAGGTTCACGTCGTCGAGTGCGGTGACGGTGCTGTCGCCGTCGCCGAACTGCAGGCCGACATTCCGCAGGCTCAGGCCCGTGGTGGTGGTGAGGGCGCTCATCGATTCTCTCCCAGTGCCGTCAGGGGGTTGATACGGGTGATTCGCACGATCGCGAGTCCGGCCCCGATGAGGCCGAGCACGATCAGCAACAGTGCGCCTTGCAGAATCGGGCCCGTTTGGAGCGAGAACGGCATGCCCGTTCCTTCGAGTCCGGAGCCGAGGCCGAGGCCGACGAGGACACCGAAGGCGACGGACACGACGAGAATCAGGGCTGCCTGGATGATGCTGTCGCGCATCAGATATCCGGTGGACGCACCCATCGCGCGGAGGACCGCGAGTTCACGCAGCCGCTGGACGGTCCAGATGCTGAAGAACGCACCGACGACCAGTGCCGAAATCGCGTAGAGGAACGCGATGATCATGGACATCGTCATCGTCTCCGCGGAGTAACCCGGGGAGGAGTCGAACGACTCCTCGACGGTCTTGCTCGCAGTGCCTGCTGCGGCGTCACCGGCGGCCAGGTCGGGAAGGGAGCCGTCCGTTCCCTGGATCGCGACGACACTCGCCTCCGTGTACGCCCGCGGTTCGGTGGCGGCGCCTTCGAGCGTGCCCGCGTTGATTTCCTGCCAGGTTGCCAGCGGCACGTACGCGATGTCGACGTGGCCGAAGGTGCGCTTGTCCTCCGTGAACCCGACGACGGTCATTTCCGTCCCGAGCCGGTCGACCGTCACGGTGTCGCCGACAGCGACACCTTCGTCACGAGCGGTCTCGCTGAGGATGATGTCTCTCGGCCCGCTCAGCTGTGTGCCTTCGCCTGCGGTGGGCTCGAGGAAGGAGCCCGGCACAATGCCGAAGAGTGTCAGGTCGATCGCCATGCCGCCGCCGGTGTGCGCGTTGACGATGGCGTTGCCCATCAGCTCGGCGTGCTCGACGCCGGGCTGGGCAGCCCATGCCGCCGCCTGCTCTTCGGTGACGACGGACCGCGAGAATGCGGAGTCCGTCTTCGTGCCCTCCTGGAAGGCGAACGCCTGGGCGGGCGTCCGCTGAAGGCCCGAGACTCCGTCGTCGACGAGTCCGGAGGACAGGCCCGAGAGGATGACCATCAGAACCGAGATCAGGGCGATGACGGATGCCATCAGCAGAACACGTGTACGCGCGAACACCAGTTCACGCACTGCAAGAAACATAGGGGCTCCTGGAAAGGATCGCTCAGGCGAAGGCACCTGGGATGAGGTAGGCGGGCACGGGACTCACTTCTCCGATTTCAACAGAGGATGAGTTGCATTACCACTAAGGTTTACCTACGACAATGGGTAGTTTCCCGACCTCGAAACGCGCCAGAAACCGCCCTCTACCTGCGCTTATCACTGATCTTGCCAGCGGCCGGCCAGGCCTGAAATTTGATGACGACATGTCGTCAACATCATGGTTCGAGACGCGCTCGGGCCCCCCGAAGGCATCCGAGCCGACGCACTTTCGGCGCGCTCGATCCGCCGGGGTGTACCCTTCGATCGGTCACAAGTCCCCGATCCGATCCCGGAGCAATACGTGCCTATCCTGAACGCCGGGCACACCGTGGCCGAGCACAAATCCGCCACTCGCACTCGCATCCTCAGCGCTTTCGCCGAGGTGCTGGCCCGCGAGGGATGGGACGGCGCATCGGTGAAATCCGTCGCCGCGCAAGCCGGCCTGACCCGCACGGTGATCTACAACTACTACGCCGACAAATCCGATATGCTCCTCGCGTGGTCCGCCCACGAAATCGAGCGGTTTCTCGATCTGCTCACGCGCAAGCTCGCCGGGATGGACGATCCCCGCGACATGCTCGAGACCGTCGTCGAGCTGGTTCTCCTCGAATTCGCCGGGCCCCACCCCGTGACACCGCCCGTGATGAGCCTGATCCCGAATGCGACCAAGCTGGAGTTCACCTCGCAACTCAACGAACTCGAGGACGTGGTCTACCGGATCCTCGTCGAGGGTGAGAAGTCGGGAGTGTTCCGGCTGATCGACGCACGGTCCGCGAGCCGGTGCATCCTGGGCTGCCTGGACCCCCACCGCCAGGTGCTGGCCGACGGCGGGCCGGTCGACGAGGTGATCTCGATGGTGGTTCCGTTCGTGATGGGGGCCGTGGGCGCCCTCGACCGTGACCCGCACGCCGAACCCGGCTGTGCGGCGATCTGCGACGCGGGCGAGGAGAACCTGTCGTCCGAGTCCTGATCGGAGACGGCTCTCAGGCGTCCGATCGAGCCTGGGAACCGGGTTCCCCCGAGATCTCCGGATTCGTGACACGCCGTACGAACTCGATCGTCTGAGCGAGGGCGCGGCGTGCGGGAGGCGAGACGCCGGGCAGGCTGAGGTACCCGTGGACCGCGTTCTCGTACTCCGTCAGGGTCACGTCGCCGCCCTTCTCGCGCAGCGCATCCGCATAGAACACGCCGTTGTCGCGCAGCGGATCGTGCCCGGCGACCTGGATGAGCGCAGGAATCGTGGCGCCGGCGAGACTGCCGCGCAACGGTGCCGCCGTGGGCGCGTACGGATCTGCGCCGTCGAGGTACAAGCGGACGAACGCGCGCATACCGCGGGAGGTCAGGACGGGCGCATCGGCGTGCTCGCGCTCGGAGGGAAATACCTCTTCCATCTCGGTGCCCGGATAGACGAGCACCTGTCCGACCAGTGCGGAGAGGCCGGACTGCGCGGCGAGATCCGCGACGACCGCGGCGAGATTGCCGCCGGCACTGTCCCCGGCCACCACCACCCTCGTCCCGTCCACGCCGAGTTCGGCAGCATGCTCGACCACCCACAGCAGAGACGACCAGCAGTCGAATACCGCCGCAGGGTACGGGTTTTCGGGCGCAAGCCGGTAATCGACAGACACGACGACGCACGGAGACTCCGCAGCCATGTGGCTCGCCCACCACTCGTCCTGCTCGGGCTCACCGAGCACCCAGCCTCCGCCGTGGAAGAGCACTACGGCAGGGAGAGGACCGGGCGCCGAACCCGACGGCCGGTAGATGCGCAGGCGCAACGTAACAGACTCGGTGGCGGATTCGAGTCCGGCGATCTCGGCGGGCTGCAACTCGACCGTGCGGTCGACGATGTGCGCGGCGCGGTGTGGCCGGCCGGCGACCCATCGCCCGACGCGCGAGGACAACAGCTTCGTCCGGCGTGCGCGTCGCGCGGGGACCGCCTCGGGCGGTTCGTCCGCGATGGACGCGCCGGTGAGGCCCTCCACGAGGGCGAACAGCTTGGTACGGAACGGGAGCGGAGCGGCCACGGCCGCAACACTAGAGGACCGCGGTCGCTTCCGGAACGGTGGCGCGCTCCGAGCGGTGGAGCGCACTGAGGCACAGACCTTGCACGGGACGGGTGGCCTCGGACCGGAAACGGCCGCCTACCTGCGCGACACTCTGGACGACGTTGTCACGCACCGTGATCCATTCCTCTTCTCCCGAACTCGACTGAACCGAGACGACGCCGTCGACGACATGGTCGAACGTGAAGTGCGACAACACCTCCGGGAACCGGTCGCGGCGTCCCCTCAGCACCCGCCGCATACGGGCACGCGGCGACAGGAACGAATCGATCAGATAGGCGAGCCATTCGGCGTGCCGGAAGAAGTGCTCGTCGCCGTCCCACACCAGAGCCGATCCGTCGTCCGTGGGAGTCCACTGGCACCACGACATCGGACGACCCCGCGTCGGCAGACCGTCCCGTCCCGCATTGTGCGGCCCGCTCGCGGGACCGGCGAAGGCGCGAAGGAACTCGATCTCACCGGCGTTCAGAGGCGGTGAAACCTCGAACCGACCGTCGAATCGAGCGCTGTACATACGGTGCCTCCCCACGTCGACTGTTGTGCTTCTTTACCCCGTCCGGCGGGCTTCCACACCGATCCGGGGCAGACAATCCGGCCAATCGAGACATCACCCTCGTCACAAATGTGAATCTCTGTTAACTTTCTCGCGACATCGGTGGCGGAGACAGAGGTGGCGACGTGTTGCGTCGGATAACGGCAGCAGTCATGGGTACAGCGATCGTGGCAGCGGGCACGATCATGGGAAGCGGCGTCGCATCCGCCGAAGACACTGGGGCTCAGCAGTACCCGCTCGCGCCGACATTTCTCGACGGCATCGGAATGGAACTCGCGAACCCGGGAGGGTCGGCGCCCGGCTCCAACGACTGGTCGTGTGAGCCCTCCGACGAGCACCCCGACCCGGTGATCCTCGTACACGGAACAGCCGCTAATCGACAGGACAACTGGGCCTACCTGTCACCACTGCTTGCAAACGAGGGCTACTGCGTCTTCGCGCTCACATACGGCAACTATCCCGACCTGCCGTGGCCGCTGAACGCATTCGGCGGCCTGAAACCCATGGAACAGAGCGCCGCCGAGTTGTCGGTGTTCGTCGACGAGGTGCTGGAGGCGACCGGGGCCGAGAAAGTCGCCCTCGTCGGCCATTCGCAAGGCACCCTCATGCCCACGTACTACCTCAACCGTCTCGGCGGCAACACCAAGGTCCGGGACCACATCTCCCTCGCGCCGCTGTGGGACGGCAGCCACGCGTTCCTGCTCGAAGCCACCTTCTCGTTGTTCGGCCAGGCCGGTCTGCGTGACGAACTCGAACAACTCGTCGCGACCGTGGGCTGCGGGGCATGCCCGCAGGTGCTCGCCGGCTCCCAGTGGTTCCGGGATCTGCACGCCGACGGCGTCTACGCGCCCGAGGTCCGGTACACCAACATCATCACGCGATACGACGAACTGGTGCTTCCGCACACCAGCGGCTACCGGGAAGCCGGCAACGCCACGAACTTCGTGCTGCAGGACCACTGCGAGGCGGACTGGGCCGAACACGTCGCCATCGTCAACGACCCCGTGGCGGCAGCGGTCGTCCTCAACGCCCTCGACCCGGACAACCCGCGCCCGGTGCCGTGCGTATCGGTGCCGCCGTTCACGGGATGGTCACCCACCGCACCCTCGCCGTAGAAACGACCGCGACCGCCGTGGTAGCGGCGGTCGCGGTGTCGAAGCCGGGTGACGCTACGCGCGGCGCTGCCGGGCGATGTCGGCGAGCACGACGCCCGCAGCCACCGACGCGTTGAGCGATTCCACATCGCCTGCCATCGGGATCGACAACACGGCGTCACAGGTTTCGCGGACCAGACGCGACAAGCCCTTACCCTCGGAGCCGACCACCACGACCACCGGATCGGTGCCGTCGAACTCGTCGAGCGTGGTGTCTCCGCCGGCGTCGAGACCGACGACACGCACACCCTGCGCCTGCCAGTCCTTGAGCGTGCGGGTCAGGTTGGTGGCGCGCGCGACGGGCAGTCGTGCTGCCGCGCCCGCACTGGTCCGCCATGCCACGGCGGTCACCGACGCCGAACGCCGCTGCGGGATGACCACGCCGTGTCCGCCGAACGCCGCGACCGAGCGGATGACGGCACCGAGGTTGCGCGGATCCGAGATGTTGTCGAGCGCGACCAGCAGCGGCCGCTCATGGAGTTCTTTCGCGCGGGTGATCAGGTCGTCGGGATGCACGTACCGATACGGCGGCACCTGGAGACCCACGCCCTGGTGCATTCCGTTGGTGGACAGCCGGTCGAGTTCCGCGCGCGACACCTCGAGGATCGAGATGCCCATGTCGGCGGCCCGCTGCACGGCTTCCTTGAGTCGCTCGTCCGCTTCGGCTCCGACCGCGACGTACAGAGCGGTCGCGGGAACCTCGGCACGCAGGCATTCGACGACGGGGTTGCGGCCCAGCACCATCTCCGGCCCGTCCTCGGGCTTGCGGCCCGCCGGACGCCGACCGCCACCACGGGAGGTATCGGTCGCCTTCGCGGCAGCACGGGATCGCCGTGCGGCGGCGTGGTACGGACGATCCTCGGCCTTGGGTGTCGCACCGCGCGGTTCCAGACCACGACGGCGCTGACCGCCGGAGCCGACGACCTGCCCCTTCTTGGTTCCGCCCTTACGAATTGCGCCGCGGCGCTGGGAATTGCCTGCCATCACTGTCCTGCTTTCAGAGACCACTCGGGTCCGTTCGGCGTATCGGTCACTTCGATACCTGCCGCTGTCAACCGGTCGCGCACCTCGTCGGCGATCGCCCAGTTCTTGTCTGCTCGCGCATTCTGCCTGCGGACGAGATCCGCGGAGACGAGCACGTCGAGCGCTTCCAGAGCCGCCGATCGGTCGGCGGTGGAGTCACTCCAGTGTGCATCGAGTGGGTCCACTCCGAGAATTCCGAGCATCGCGCGCACCTGCGACGCGATCCGGACGGCCTCATCGAGATCACCGTTGTCGAGTGCCTTGTTGCCCTCGCTGCGCCGGCCGTGGATCTCGGCGAGCGCCTTGGGCACACCGAGATCGTCGTCGAGTGCCTGCGCGAATTCGTCCGTCCACGTACCGACCGGAACCTCGCCCGCACGATCGCGGGTCTTGAGCACGAACGATTCGAGACCCCGGTAGGCGGCGGCCGCTTCCTGGAGCGCTGCCTCGGAGTACTCGAGCATCGAACGGTAGTGCGCACTGCCGAGGTAGTACCGCAATTCCTGGGGCCGGACCTTGGTGAGCACGTTCGGGACCGAGAGCACGTTGCCGAGCGACTTGGACATCTTCTCGCCGCCCATGGTCACCCAGCCGTTGTGCAGCCAGTACCGGGCGAAGCCGTCGCCTGCCGCCCGAGCCTGAGCGATTTCGTTCTCGTGGTGGGGAAAGACAAGATCCATTCCGCCGCAATGAATGTCGAAGGTGCCACCGAGATAGAACGTAGCCATCGCAGAGCATTCGAGGTGCCATCCGGGACGGCCGCGCCCCCACGGAGTGGGCCACGAGGGCTCACCCGGCTTCGCCGCCTTCCACAGAGTGAAGTCGCGAGGGTCGCGCTTGCCGAGCCCGGCGCTCTCACCCTGGTGCACGTCGTCGAGCTTGTGCCCGGACAGCGACCCGTACTCGGGATAGCTCTTCACGTCGAAGTAGACGTTGCCGTCGGAGGGGTACGCGTGGCCCGCCGCGATGAGTCGTTCCATGAGGTCGACCATCTGCGTGACGTGCCCGGTGGCGCGTGGCTCGATAGACGGCGGAAGGACACCGAGCGCGTCGTAGGCCCGGTTGAACGCGCGCTCGAAGGTCGCCGCCCATTCCCACCACGGACGGCCGGCTTCCGCGGCCTTGCGGAGGATCTTGTCCTCGATGTCTGTGACGTTTCTCACAAACGCAACGTCGAGGCCCTGGGCTGTCAGCCACCTGCGGAGAACATCGAAGGCGACACCACTGCGCACATGGCCGATGTGGGGTTCGCCTTGAACGGTGGCACCACACAGGTACACCGAGGCATGGCCGGGGACGAGCGGCACGAATTCCCGCACATCCCGCGTTTCGGTGTCGTAAAGGCGCAAGGTCACGACCGTCGATCCTACCGGTCGTCGCTCTGCTGCAGGACGAGCGCGGTGGCGATCGCCGCCACACCCTCGCCTCGTCCGGTCAATCCCAGACCGTCCGTGGTCGTCGCAGACACCGACACGGGAGCGCCCAGGACGTCGGACAGCACGCGCTGCGCCTCGTCGCGTCGCGGCCCGATCTTCGGACGGTTACCCACCACCTGGACCGCCGCGTTGCCGATCGTCCATCCCGCCTCCGTCAGGAGCCTGCGCACCTCGGCGAGCATGGCCGCGCCCGATGCGCCCGCCATCTCCGGACGGTCGGTACCGAAGACTGTTCCCAGGTCGCCGAGACCGGCCGCGGACAGCAGCGCGTCGCACAGGGCGTGCGCGGCGACGTCACCGTCCGAGTGGCCCGAGCATCCGTCGGCGTCCTCGAACAGCAGTCCGGCCATCCAGCACGGCCGACCCGCCTCGACGGGATGCACGTCCGTTCCGATTCCGACACGCACGACGGTTCAGCGCTCCTCTGCGGTTCGAACCCCGGCCGTGAGCAGTGCTCGCGCAAGGACCAGGTCCAAGGGGGTAGTGATCTTGAAGGCGAGTGGATCGCCCGCGACGGTGTCGACTCGTTCCCCGAGCCGCTCGACGAGTCCGGCGTCGTCGGTGGCATCACCGACGTCGGTGTTCGCGCGGGCAAGGAGTGCGACGTCGAAACCCTGCGGTGTCTGTACCGCGCGCAGGGTCGCGCGGTCGGGTGTTCCGGTGACAGCGCCTTCGGCATCGACGCTCTTGATGGTGTCCGTGACGGGGAGCACCGGTATCACCGCGTCGCTTCCGCGTCGCAGTTCCGCCACCACCCGCGTGAACATCTCGGGCGGGGTGAGTACCCGGGCCGCATCGTGCACGAGCACGAACCGCGCGTCGCCCGCGCAGGCGAGTCCGGCACGCACCGAATCGGCGCGTTCGGCACCTCCTGCGACGACGAGCACCCGTTCCGAAAACGGGGGCCGTACCAGTTCGGCCGGCGGGGTCGCGGCAAGTTCCGGCGGCACGACGACAACCACGCGGTCGACCTCGCCGGAGTCGAGCATCGCTTCGACCGCTCGATCGAGCATGGTCCGGCCATCCAGTTCGACGAACGCCTTGGGCAGTTCTTCGCCCAGACGAACGCCGCGGCCGGCCGCCGGAATGATTCCGACGACCGGCCCGTTGCGATCGTTCACTTGCTGTGTTCGGGGTTCTTCACGCGGCTCGCCACTCAGGACGCGGCTGCGAGAACCTCGTCGAGCATGCTCGCGGCGCGGACATCGTCCGTGCCCTCCGCGAGAGCGAGCTCGCCCACCAGGATCTGACGAGCCTTGGCCAGCATTCGCTTCTCACCTGCGGAAAGGCCGCGGTCCTGCTCCCGGCGCCACAGGTCGCGGACAACTTCCGCGACCTTGTTGACGTCGCCGGAGGCCAACTTCTCGAGGTTGGCCTTGTACCGCCGCGACCAGTTGGTCGGCTCTTCGGTGTGCGGCGCGCGCAACACCTGAAAAACCTTGTCGAGGCCCTCTTGTCCAACAACGTCGCGCACTCCGACGTACTCTGCGTTATCTGCAGGAACTCGCACTGTGAGGTCGCCCTGCGCGACTTTCAGAACCAGATATTCCTTCTGCTCACCCTTGATGGTGCGCGTTTCGATAGCTTCGATCAGCGCCGCACCGTGGTGGGGGTATACGACGGTGTCTCCGACCTTGAAAATCATGTGTCCCGTGCCCCTTTCGATTCACCGAGTTTAACACGTGACTACCCCGTCCTCCCATCAACGGTGCAGGTCAGGGGCATCGATACGTGAGCGCAGGGGTTGACAGGCAGTCGGTTCCGTGCTTTATGTGACGTGTGTCACCCTTAGGGAGTGGGCATGTCCGGGCTTTCGGGGGCGACACCAAAAGTTACGAGTTCCGGCCCCGCCGTACACAGGTCGCTCGCTGACTACTACTCTGCCTAGTGGATTGCGAGCCTTACTCGATGGAGGAACCCGTGACTGCTCTCAAAGCGCCGACTCGGCGAGTCGTGACCGCCCTCGCCCTGGCGGCCGGAGCGACGCTCACGCTGTCGGCGTGCGGTGCCGGCCAGATCAGCCAGACCGCCATTCAGGTCGCGGCGATCAACGGCAACAACGCCGAGGTCGGATCGATCGCGCTGCGCAATGTGCACGTGATCTACCCGAACTCCGAGGAGTACAGCATCGAACCGGGTGGCACCGCACTGCTCGGTTTCACGGTGGTGAACCTCGATACCTACACCCCGGACGTCCTCACCGACATCTCCACCGAGTTCGCGTCGTCCGTGAATGCGGAAGAGATCGAGATCGCGCCCCAGTCGTCGGTGATCGCCGGTGAGTCCACCGAGACCGCCCGCCTCGACGAGTCGCCGCAGCCGGCGCAGACGCAGGAGACCCCGCCCGACGCGCCGAGCATCGCGACCGTCGAACTGGTCGGCCTGAACGAACTCGTCCGTCCGGGACTGACGGTTCCGGTGACCTTCTCCTTCGCCGAGGCCGGTGACATCACCGTCTCCGTGCCGATCGACGCAGGACCGATCACCCCGCGCGACGAGTCCGACATGTCGCCGATTGTCGGCGAGGCACACTAGCCGCACCCAGACTCCGAAAAGACCCCGGTCGAGCACTGCCGACCGGGGTCTTTTCTGTCGGGGCGGGCCACTATCCTCCGGCAGTGGTCAAAACCAAGTCGCTCTACCGCTGTTCCGACTGCGCGCACACCGTCGGGAAATGGGTCGGCCGATGCCCGGAATGCGGAACATGGGGGTCGATGGACGAGGCCCTTCCGCAACCCACGGCCGTCGCTGCGCGTGCCGGGACCACCCTCGCCCGCGCCGGCGCTGCCGCGGTGCTGCCGTCCACCCCGGCCACCCCGCTGTCCCGGATCGACGGAAAAGCCACCTACGCGAAGTCCACGGGTGTCGACGAACTCGACCGCGTCCTCGGCGGCGGAATAGTTCCCGGTTCGGTCGTGCTGCTCGCGGGAGAACCCGGCGTCGGCAAGTCGACGCTGCTCCTGGAAGTGGTCCATCGGTGGGCCCAGCGCGGCAGCGACGAGCGCGCGCTCTACGTCACCGGCGAGGAATCGGCGGGGCAGGTACGGCTGCGCGCCGACCGGACCGGGGCGGTGCACGACCGCGTGTACCTCGCGGCCGAGTCCGACCTCGCCACAATCTTCGGGCACGTCGAGCAGGTACGCCCCACGCTGCTGGTCGTCGACTCGGTACAGACGATGCTCGCCGCCGACGTCGACGGTGTCACCGGCGGCGTCACGCAGGTGCGCGCGGTGACGAGTGCCCTCACCACACTCGCCAAGTCCAGCGGTGTGCCCGTGCTCCTGATCGGCCACGTCACGAAGGACGGCGCCGTCGCCGGTCCCAGGTCCCTCGAGCACCTCGTCGACGTGGTGCTGCACTTCGAAGGCGACAAGCACTCGACGCTCCGAATGGTGCGCGGAGTGAAGAACCGATTCGGCGCCGCCGACGAAGTGGGCTGTTTCGAACTCACCGAGAGCGGCATCGTCGGCGTCAGCGATCCGTCCGGCCTGTTCCTCCAGCACCGCGACGAAGCGGTACCGGGCACAGCGGTCACCGTCACCATGGACGGGAAGCGGCCGCTGCTCGGCGAGGTGCAGGCGCTCGTGGTGCCCACCCACAACCCGTCGCCACGCCGCGCCGTGAGCGGGCTCGACTCGGCCCGGGTGGCGATGGTGCTTGCCGTGCTGGAGCGTCGCTGCGGGCTGGGCAAGCTCGGCAACTGCGACGTCTATGCCTCGACGGTGGGCGGCATGCGGATCACCGATCCGTCCGCCGACCTCGCGCTGGCTCTCGCGGTCGCGTCGGCCGTCCGGGATCAACCGGTGCCCGCCGGCACCGTGCTGCTCGGAGAAGTCGGCCTGGCAGGTGAAGTGCGCCGCGTCGCCGGCGCGGGTCGCCGGCTCGCCGAGGCGAACCGGCTGGGATTCACCCGCGGAGTGGTCCCGCGCGGCGTCGAAGGTGTCCCGAAGGGGATGAAAGCCACCGAGGTGACGAACGTGGGACAGGCATTGTCGACGCTGTCGCGCTGAGAACGGCGATCCTGTCGGGCGTCCGTGCGAACATATGTTCGTGTCCGGTGAAGCCACGATCCTCCATGCCGATCTCGACGCGTTCTACGCGTCGGTCGAGCAGCGCGACGATCCGTGGCTGAGGGGGAAACCGATCGTCGTCGGTGGCGGCGTGGTGCTGGCCGCCAGTTACGAGGCGAAGGCCTACGGCATCAAGACCGCGATGTCGGGACGCGCCGCGCGAGCGCTGTGCCCCGGGGTGATCTCCGTTCCGCCCCGCATGGAGGCGTACGCCCGGGCGTCGCGCGATGTGTTCGCGGTGTTCGACGACACGACCCCGATCGTCGAGGGCATCTCGATCGACGAGGCGTTCCTCGACGTGTCGGGGGTACGCCGCATCTCGGGTGAGCCCCTCGAGATCGCGGCGCGGTTGCGGCGCAGAGTGGCCGACGAGGTGGGGCTGCCCATCACCGTGGGCATCGCTCGGACGAAGTTTCTCGCCAAGGTTGCCAGCGGAGTCGCGAAACCCGACGGCCTGTTGCGTGTCCCGCCGGACGCCGAACTCGATTTCCTCCACCCGCTGCCGGTCGAACGACTCTGGGGCGTCGGGAAGGTCACCGCCGCGAAACTGCACGCCCACGGGCTCCGCAAGGTCGGCGACATCGCGCAGCACTCCGAATCCGACCTGGTGGCGCTCCTCGGCGCCGCAGCCGGGCGCCATCTGCACGCACTCGCCGTCGGTCACGATCCACGCCCTGTCCGGCATCGCGGACGCAGTTCGATGGGCGCGCAGCATGCCCTGGGCCGCGGGCCGCACAGCGACGAGTCCGTGGAGGCGACGCTGCAACTACTCGTCGACCGGGTGTGCCGCCGTATGAGGCGGGCACACCGTCTCGGCCGCACCGTGGTGTTGCGACTGCGGTTCGCCGACTACGCGCGGGCCACACGGTCGTACACGCTCGGCAGCCCGACCGCCCGCACCGACCTGATCGGCGACACCGCCCGCGAATTGCTCTCGGCAGCCCGACCGCTGATCGCCGAGCGAGGAGTAACCCTGGTGGGCATCGCCGTCACCAACCTCGACGGGGAAGGCACCGAGCAGCTCGAGTTGCCGTTCGATCAGGACGTACCGCCCGGCCCCCGACGCGAATGCCCGGTCTCCGGCGAGGAGCCGGGCCGCGTCACGCACTCACCGATCGACCGGCACGCGCTCGACTCCGTGCTCGACGACCTTCACGGAAGATTCGGCGCGGGTTCGGTCACGTCGGCGACACTGCTCGGCCGCGACCATCGCCCGGGCGTGCCGCTGCTACCCGATACGCAGTGACCGAGCACCGAGCCCGGCACGCATCAGACCGCGGAGATGTCCTGGTCGTTGCCGGGCAGTCCGTCGGCGAAATTCTTCCCCTTGGCGAAATGCTCGTGGCCCACGACGATGAACAACCCGTAGGACGACCCCACGATCACATCGGGATCTGCCAGCGGCCCCTCGACGATCCGGGCCTCCGAGCGCGTGTAGACCTTGCGGCGGACCGTGCCCTCCACCCGGGCCCGCAACTCGAGTACCGCACCGAGCGGGATGGGACGCGCGAAGTCGATGCCCAGATGGGCTGTGACCACAGCCGAGCGCAGTGCGGCGTTGCAGGCCATGCCCTGCGCCTCGTCGAACGCGGTCATCAGGATGCCGCCGTGGATGAAGCCCGGACCGCCCTGGTAGCGCTTGGCGACCTCGAACCGTCCGATCACCTCGAGTCCCTCCCCGGTGGTGAACTCCATTCCGAGGCCGGTGGGCTGATCGTCTCCGCATCCGAAGCACTTGGACCAGTGCTGAGGCACAGGAGCGCCCGGGCCGGGGTGGTCGGCCGGAGGCTCGGGAAGAACGACGTCGTCGGGCAAGGTCCAGGTACTGCTCATGAACAAGTAATGTAGTTGCGCGGTCACGGGAGCCTTTTTCTTCCCTCCCTGGAATGTGACCACGACCGCAGGATCCGGACACGGAAGGAATCTGCCACATGACCGAGTCGGCGCGGTCCGCGACGCTCAGCGACACCATCGCCCGACTCGCCCCCGGCACCGCCCTGCGCGACGGGCTCGAACGCATTCTGCGCGGCCGCACGGGCGGACTGATCGTTCTCGGTTTCGACGAGAAGGTCGCGGCGCTGTGCGACGGCGGCTTCGAACTGGACGTGGAATTCGCACCGACCCGGATGCGCGAGCTGTCGAAGATGGACGGCGCCGTCGTGGTCTCGACCGACGGCACCCGGATCGTCCGCGCCAACGTCCAGCTCGTTCCCGATCCGAGCATCCCCACCGTGGAGTCCGGTACCCGCCACCGGGCCGCGGAGCGCACAGCCATCGAAACCGGTTATCCCGTCGTGTCGGTGAGCCAGTCGATGAGCATCGTGAGTGTGTACGTCGCGGGACGCCGGCACGTGATCAACGACTCGGCGACGATACTTTCGCGCGCCAACCAGGCCGTCTCCACGCTCGAACGCTACAAGGCCCGGCTCGACGACGTCACCCGGCAGCTGTCGGTGGTGGAGATCGAAGACATCGTCACGCTGCGCGACGCGCTCACGGTGGCGCAGCGGCTCGAGATGATGCATCGCCTGTCGGTGGAGATCGAACAGGACGTGCTCGAACTCGGTACCGACGGCCGCCAATTGGCACTGCAGCTCGAAGAACTGGTCGGCGACAATCAATTGGCCCGGCAGCTCATCGTCCGCGACTATCTGTCGGGTGACGAGCCACCGTCGACGCGGGGTGTGGAGCAGGCACTCGATCGCCTCGCCGGCCTCAGCGACACGGACCTGCTGGACCTGACCACGCTCTCGAGAGCGTTCGGCTATCCCGACACCATCGAAGCGCTCGATGCGCCGATGAGTCCCCGCGGATACCGGGTGCTGCACCGCGTGCCGCGCCTGCAATCCCAGCAGATTCATCGGCTTGTCGCCGCATTCGGCACGTTGCAGGGTCTGCTCGCGGCCACCGCGGCGGATCTGCAGGCCGTCGACGGCATCGGCGCGCTCTGGGCGCGCTACATCCGGGAGGGACTGTCACGGCTGGCCGAATCGGCCATCAACCATTACGACTGACGCTGCGATTCAGGGCGTGATGTTGAACGGCTCCGGCGTACTGCGGAGCCCGCCGAGTTGACCGACCACCGTGTACGCACCCGGACCGACGGGCTCGCGCGGCGACGCGCACCCCGGCTCGGACGTCGACGCGGACCACTTGACGGAGTAGGCCGCCTGATCTCCCGGTTGCAGAGTCCGCATGTCGGATGTGGGCTCGGGGAAGCAGTCGGTGTTGGACCACAGTCGCTCGTTGCCGTCGAGCGTGTACACGAGAACCTGCTGCAGTCCGGCCCCGAGGTCACGGTCGCATTGTGCGGTGCCGATGTTGGTGATGACGATCGTGAAACCGGGCTCGGTACCCGTCTGGTAGTTGGGCTCGTCGGCGGTGACACGCACCGCGAGCGACTGGTCGGGGCACTGGCCCGGCGGGACCGCCGCGGCGGTCGTCTCGGCTCCTGACTCCTCCGGCGAATCCGCCGTCGTCGTGCCGGACGTCGATCCGCCCGAGCCCGACGAGGTATCTCCTTCGCCGTCGGAACCGTCGCTCTGCGTGCTCGTCGTCTCTGCGGCACTCGACGAAGGCTCGGTGCTGGAGGTCAATGTGGACTGAGCTGCCGCGGGTTCCGGTTCGGTGTCGCCGCCGCCGGTCAGGGCGACGACGAGCCACACGACCAACGCCAGCACGACCACAGCGACGACGATCGCGAGCATGCGTCGTCGCCGATAGATCTCGGGGGGCAATGGGCCGGTGGGTTCAAGCACGCCTCACACGGTAAGTGCCAGCCCGGATGCGCTGCGGCATAGCGCTCGGCGTGTCGCTCAGTCGGCGGTCACACCGATGTCGCCGATGTGCCCCTGCAACTGGACGTGACCGTCGTCGAGCCGGTAGGTGACGCCGGCGATCGCGCATCGTCCGTCGGCAACCCGCTCGGCGATGATCCGTGACCGGTCGGTGAGAAGCCGCCCGGTTTCGACGACGTGCCGCACCTCGAGTTCGTCGACGGTGGACAATCCGTCCGCCCGGCCCATCAGGATCGACGGCGCGACCCGCTCGATGATGCTCCGAATGTGACCGCGGGGAACCTCACCCGTGTCGAGTGCTGTCAGCGTCGCGCCGACGGCACCGCAGCTGTCGTGCCCGAGCACGACGATGAGCGGCACCCCCAGGACCTCGACCGCGTACTCGATCGAGCCCAGCACGGAGCTGTCGATGACATGTCCGGCCGTCCGGACCACGAACATATCGCCGAGACCCTGGTCGAAGATGATCTCTGCGGCGACTCGGGAGTCGCCGCAACCGAACAACACCGCGGTGGGATGCTGACCGTTGACCAGTTCGGCCCGGCGATCGATCCCCTGGCTCGGATGCTGCGGAGTACCGGCGACGAATCGCTGATTACCCTCGGTCAGAGCTTTCCAGGCGGAGATCGGGTTTGAATTGGGCATAAGGGCATTATTCACCCGGGACCTTCGCGACCCTCACGCAGTGGTCCCACTGCGGTGCACAACGGTCCCGCATCCGGGACAGGAGGAGAAGAAATGCCTGTTGACGCCACTTCGCTGGCGCGTTGGTACGCCGCGGAAGCACGCGACCTGCCGTGGCGCCGCGACGGTGTGACGGGCTGGCAGATCCTCATGTCCGAGGTGATGCTGCAGCAGACCCCGGTCGTGCGCGTCGCGCCGATCTGGGAGGAGTGGGTACGGCGCTGGCCAGTGCCGTCGGCGATGGCCGCGTCGAGTCAGGCCGACGTCCTGCGTGCCTGGGGGAAACTCGGCTACCCCCGGCGCGCGTTGCGCCTGCACGAGTGCGCGGGGGTGCTCGCCGCGCAGCACGACGACCGCGTCCCCGAGGACGTCGACGTGCTCCTGACACTGCCCGGCGTCGGTGCCTACACGGCGCGTGCGGTCGCCTGCTTCGCCTACGGGCGGCGGGTGCCGGTGGTGGACACGAATGTTCGCCGCGTCGTCGCTCGCGCCGTGCACGGTCGCGCAGAGCCGGGAAACCCTTCCACCACGAGAGATCTCGCAGACGTCGAGGCTATGCTTCCGCGCACCCGTGCGAGGGCGGCGACGTTCTCCGCCGCACTGATGGAACTCGGCGCGACCATCTGCACCGCCCGGACACCGGACTGCGGACGGTGCCCCTTACCGGAATGCGCATGGGTGCAGGCCGGTCGGCCGGCCCACGACGGTCCCGCGAAACGCGTGCAGAAGTTCGCCGGGACCGACCGTCAGGTCCGGGGGCGTCTGATGGCCGTCCTCCGGGAGAGCACGGGACCTGTGGAACGGCCCGCGCTCGACAGTGTGTGGCTCGACGACCCCGGGCAGCGCGACCGGGCGCTGCACTCGCTCCTCGTCGACGGACTGGTCGAGCAGACCGACGACGGCCTGTTCGCTCTTGCCGGCGAAGCGGGTCGCTGATCTCGTCCTGCCGTAGTGCGGTCCGCGGCTTTCAGGGCAGGCCGGTCAGGAATTCTTCGACGACCGCGCGGTACTCCCCGGGCCGATCGTCGTGCACGAGATGCCCGGCACCCTCGATGCGGACGTAGCCGGTTCCCGGGCGGCGCTTCGCCATTTCCCGCATCTGCCCCGGCGGAGTGATCGTGAACTCGCCCTCGATCAGCAGAGCGGGGACGGTCGAGGCCGTCCACTCGTCCCAGAAGTGCCTCCGGCCCCACTCCTCGGAGATGTCACGGAATGTCGAGACGTCGCCGTGCAGGTACCAGCCGTCCGCGCGACGGCTGAACGAGTCGAGGAAATAGCGTCCGGCGACCGGACCGAAGAAGTCGAGCACCGCGTCGTCGGTGGGGAAAGGCTGTGGCCACTGCCCCACCATCGCCGCCCAGTTCTCGGCGGTCCGGCCACGGAAATCGGGTGCCATGTCTTCGAGGACGAGCGCGGCGACCAGGCCCGGGTGCGCCGCTGCGAGGCACCACGCGTGCAGCGCACCCATCGAATGCCCGATCACGACGAACGGTTCGGTGTTCTCGTCGAAGTGGGCAGCCAGGTCGGCAACGAACGCGTCGGTGCCGAGGTTCGCGGGCGCCGCGCGGCCGTGACCCGCCGCGTCGAACGAATACACGTGGCCGTGCTCCCGGAGCCACGGCACCTGGCGACGCCACGTACGCGCGCTTCCCATGAGACCGTGCAACAACAGGATCGGCCGTCCGCTACCACCTTCGTCATGCAACACAGTGGCCCAAGGTAGCGGAGTAATGTCGCGACCATGGCAGTCGTGAAGATCAACGCAATCGAAATCCCCGAAGGTGCCGGACCCGAACTGGAGAAGCGGTTCGCCAATCGCGCGCACACCGTCGAGAATTCGCCCGGGTTCCTGGGCTTCCAGTTGCTGCGCCCCACCGCGGGTGAAAACAGGTATTTCGTGGTCACCCAATGGGAAACCGAAGAGGACTTCGCCGCATGGCGGGACGGCGGCGCGCGGGCCGCTCACGCCGGTGAGGCGAAGAACCCGGTCGCGTCCGGCGCGTCGCTCCTGGAATTCGAAGTCGTCCTCGACGTCAAGAAGTCCTGATGACCGCGCCCGGGAATTCCGGGCGCGAGTTGACGTATCGGGAGGTGGGCGCGTCGCACGGCGCGCTCCCCGCCGGATACCGCCACGCGGCCGTGGAGCGTGAACTGGGCAACGGCGCCGCCACATTCGACGTCGCCGTTGCCCGTCTGTTCGCGTGGGACATGCACCGCGCCGCCGGAATCCGTGTCGCCCCCAGCACCCCTGCGCCGGCGGTCGGCGTCGACGTGCAACTGCTGTTCGGCATCGGGCCGGTGCGGTTTCCCGCGTGGTGCCGCGTGATCGACGTCGTCGATACGCCGCGGCGACGGGGATTCACCTACGGCACTCTGACCGGTCACCCCGTGAGCGGGGAAGAGAGCTTCCTCGTCGAACACACCACCGACGGCCGGGTCGTGGGCCGGGTGGTGGCATTCTCACGCCCCGGGCGCTGGTACACGCGGCTCGCCGGTCCGGCAGTCCCGCTTCTGCAGACGCTGGGTGTTCGCCGCTACCTGGCGTCCCTCACAGACTGATCTTCCTCGCTGTCGACGTCCTCGATCGCACGCTGCAGCAAGGCGAGAAACACGTCCTCGGGCTGTGCACCCGAGACCGCGACAGCGCGGTTGGCGACGAAGAACGGAACACCTGTGACGCCGAGCTGACGCGCCGCGAGCAGATCCGCACGTACCGCGTCCGCTGCGGCGTCGGATTCGAGTGCGGCGCGAACGAGATCCGCGTCCAGTCCGGCCGACGCGGCGATGCGCACCAATGTCTCGCGATCGTCCACGACGTCGCCCTCGACGAAATGCGCATGGAACAACGCCTCGACAAGGTCTTCACCGCGTGCGCCGGCGAGGTGCACGAGACGGTGCGCGTCGAACGTATTGGCCGCGATCACCGTGTCGAAGTCGATCTCGACACCGACTTCGGCTGCGGCGCCCGAGACTTGCGAGAACATCTGCCGGACCTGCTCGAGCGGCATGCCCTTCATCTCCGCGAGGGCTTCGGCTTCGGGCTTGCGCCTCCCCACCGGAGTCTCCGGTGCGAGCTGGTAGGAACGCCACGTGACCTCGACACGGTCGCGGTGCTCGAATTCGTCGAGCGCCGCGGCGAACCGGCGTTTGCCGATGTAGCACCAGGGACACGCAATATCCGACCAGACTTCGATGTGGGCGGTGGGGAGGGCAATCCGGGGAGTCGTCACGACTCGTCCAACACGCGCGCCCGGAGCGCTGTTCCCTCAGGACTCGAGGGCAGCGTCCAGGGAGATTTCCACGCCCGTCAGCGCCTTGCTCACCGGGCAACTCGCCTTGGCGTCCTGCGCTGCCTTCATGAAGCCGTCGGCGTCCAGTCCGTCGACTTCACCGCGCACCTTCAGCGTGATGCCCGTGAGCCGGAACCCACCGGCCGGATCCGGCCCGAGCGATACGTCGGCGCCGACGTCGAGACTTTGCGGGGTTCCTCCCGCTTCCGCGATCAACGCGGAGAGTTGCATCGCGTAGCAGGCGGAGTGCGCCGCGGCGATCAGTTCCTCGGGGCTGGTGGTGCCGTCGGCGTTCTCCGCCGATCGCTTCGGGAACGAGACATCGAACGTGCCGCGGCCCGAACTCGTGAGTTCGACCTGCCCGGCTCCGTTCTGCAGGTCGCCGTTCCAAGCAGTTCGCGCGGTCCGTGTGGGCATCCTGAATCCTTCCTGTGGGGTACGGGGGTCTCGGGATGCGTACCCGAGCCCGTCCGAAACCACACTCGCAGTCTTTCCCGCGCCCCGGGCGGAACGAGGTCTCGATACCGCATCGCTCGCCCGATTCGGGACCGGGTCCGGCGCCGTGACGACGGATCCTGTCTGCATGACCACTGCCCAGCATGATCCTCGTCCACTGTTTCGCAGCGCTCTGGAGTGGGCGGGTGACTTGTTCGCGGGTGTCCGCCCGGAACAGATGACCGACCCCACGCCCTGCCCCGAATTCGATGTCCGGACACTCCTCGGGCATCTCGCCTCGACTGTCGATCGTGGCCGAGTCATCGGCATGGGTGGCGACGTCCACTCGGTCCCCGAGGTCCTCTCGTCATCAGACGACGCATGGCCCGGCACGCTGGATGCCGTCACCACGCGGTACTGGGAGGTGTGGGACGACGACGCTCTCCTCGACAGGCCCGTCACCGCCCCGTGGGGCACCTTTCCCGGGCGGGCCGCCGTGCTGGTCTCCCTCAACGAGGTACTCGTGCACGGCTGGGATCTGGCCGTCTCCACGGGCCAGGATCCGGAGGCGGACCCGGCACTGGCCCGCGCTGCTCACGAGATCATGGAGCGTGCCCTGCCTGCCTCTCCCCGCGGTGGGGAGGTGCCGTTCGGTCCCGTCGTCGACTCGACTCCGGATGCCGGCCCGACCGAGCGACTCGCCAACTGGTGCGGCCGCGTGACCGCCCCGTGGATGCGACCGGGCGACGCCTGACGGCCGCTACCCCGTCGACGCCGAGGGGCGGTACCCGTACGGGTACCGCCCCTCGGCGTGTCTATCGGAACCGCGATGTCAGGCTTCCGGCTCCCCTTCGGGGGTCTTCGCCATGACGACCGCCGGGGTGTCGGGCACCTCGGCCGGCTTCTCGCTCGGCGTGAACGTGAACTTCGCGTTCTCGCCGGCGCCTTCGCCGTCCCAGTTCTCGACGTCGACGAGGACGATATGGCCGGAGCCGATCTCGCCGAACAGGATCTTCTCGGAGAGCTGATCCTCGATCTCGCGCTGGATGGTGCGGCGGAGCGGACGGGCTCCCAGGACCGGGTCGAATCCGCGCTTCGCGAGCAGCGACTTCGCCTTCTCGGTGAGCTCGATGCCCATGTCCTTGTTCTTCAGCTGCTTCTCCACGCGTCCGATCATCAGATCGACCATCTGGATGATCTGATCCTTCGTCAGCTGGTGGAAGACGATGATGTCGTCGATACGGTTGAGGAATTCGGGCCGGAAGTGCTTCTTGAGCTCGTCGTTGACCTTGTTCTTCATCCGCTCGTAGTTGGACCCGCTGTCGCTGCCGTGGGTGAAGCCCAGGCCGACAGCCTTCGAGATGTCCGACGTACCGAGGTTCGACGTGAAGATCAGCACCGTGTTCTTGAAGTCCACCGTGCGTCCCTGACCGTCGGTGAGACGACCGTCTTCGAGGACCTGCAGGAGCGTGTTGTAGATCTCCTGGTGGGCCTTCTCGATCTCGTCGAAGAGCACCACCGAGAACGGCTTGCGGCGCACCTTCTCGGTGAGCTGGCCGCCCTCTTCGTATCCGACGTAGCCGGGGGGCGCACCGAACAGACGCGACGCGGTGAACCGGTCGTGGAACTCACCCATGTCGATCTGGATGAGCGCGTCGTCCTCACCGAAGAGGAAGTTCGCCAGCGCCTTGGAGAGCTCGGTCTTACCGACACCGGACGGACCGGCGAAGATGAACGAACCGGACGGACGCTTCGGGTCCTTGAGCCCGGCACGCGTACGCCGGATCGCCTTCGCGACAGCCTTGACCGCGTCCTCCTGGCCGATGATCCGCTTGTGCAGCTCGTCTTCCATGCGGAGCAGACGGGTGGTCTCCTCCTCGGTGAGCTTGAACACGGGGATACCGGTCCAGTTCGCGAGAACCTCTGCGATCTGCTCCTCGTCGACCTCTGCGATCACGTCGAGGTCGCCCGCACGCCACTGCTTCTCACGCTCGGCACGCTGCGCGACGAGCTGCTTCTCCTTGTCGCGCAGGCTTGCAGCCTTTTCGAAGTCCTGCGCGTCGATCGCCGATTCCTTCTCGCGACGGGCGTCGGCGATCCGGTCGTCGAACTCGCGCAGGTCCGGCGGTGCGGTCATCCGGCGGATGCGCATGCGCGCGCCCGCCTCGTCGATGAGGTCGATCGCCTTGTCCGGCAGGAAGCGGTCGTTGATGTACCGGTCGGCGAGCGTCGCGGATGCGACGAGCGCCTTGTCGGTGATCGAGACGCGGTGGTGCGCCTCGTACCGGTCCCGGAGTCCCTTGAGGATCTCGATGGTGTGCTCGACCGTCGGCTCGCCGACCTGGACCGGCTGGAAGCGACGCTCGAGGGCGGCATCCTTCTCGATGTACTTGCGGTACTCGTCGAGGGTGGTCGCACCGATGGTCTGCAGCTCACCACGGGCGAGCTTCGGCTTCAGGATCGACGCGGCGTCGATCGCGCCTTCGGCGGCACCTGCGCCGACGAGCGTGTGCAGCTCGTCGATGAACAGGATGATGTCGCCGCGGCTGTTGATCTCCTTGAGCACCTTCTTGAGGCGTTCCTCGAAGTCACCGCGGTAACGGCTGCCGGCGACGAGCGAGCCCAGGTCGAGCGTGTAGAGCTGCTTGTCCTTGAGGGTCTCGGGGACCTCACCGTTCACGATGGCCTGCGCGAGGCCTTCGACGACGGCGGTCTTACCGACACCGGGCTCACCGATCAGCACCGGGTTGTTCTTGGTGCGGCGCGAGAGCACCTGCATGACCCGCTCGATTTCCTTGGCCCGGCCGATGACCGGATCGAGCTTGCCTTCGAGCGCGGCCTGCGTGAGGTTGCGGCCGAACTGATCGAGGACGAGGGATGTCGACGGGGTGCCGGACTCGCCGCGGCTCGTGCCGGATTCCGCGGGTTCCTTGCCCTGGTAACCGGAGAGCAGCTGGATGACCTGCTGCCGGACCCGGTTGAGGTCGGCGCCGAGCTTGACGAGGACCTGAGCGGCCACGCCTTCACCCTCGCGGATCAGCCCGAGCAGGATGTGCTCGGTACCGATGTAGTTGTGGCCGAGCTGCAGCGCTTCGCGCAGGCTCAGCTCGAGGACCTTCTTGGCACGCGGAGTGAAAGGAATATGCCCGGACGGTGCCTGCTGACCCTGGCCGATGATCTCTTCGACCTGGCTCCGGACACCTTCGAGGGAGATCCCCAACGACTCGAGAGACTTCGCCGCCACACCCTCACCCTCGTGGATGAGGCCGAGGAGGATGTGCTCCGTGCCGATGTAGTTGTGGTTGAGCATCCTGGCCTCTTCTTGAGCCAGGACAACGACGCGCCGCGCGCGATCGGTGAACCTTTCGAACATCGCACTCCCTCACACTCTCCGGCCGCAGAATCCGATACGCGATCGTCCCGGATCTCTGCTGCCGCTCTTAGCTCCGGCACTCGAGTCGTTCATCGGAACCGGTGAAGGTTCCACGTTCCCACTGCACACTCTAGTTGGCGTGGTATCGACCCGCTCTCCCTCTACCCTTCGGAGGTTGGGGAAAAACCCGGCTACAGGTTGTAACGCTGCACGTGGAAGATACGTTTCCGCAAGCTGTACGCCAGAAGCGAACAGGCCGTCAGCCTGCGAGGACGCGCTGTAGACGCCTTCCGAGGCTGCGCGGGGCACGCTCCGGGTCCGCGAGGCTGCTCTCGGCGAGCACGCTGTCCTCCCCATCCACGGTAGCGGGTTCGAAGGGACGCAGCGAACGGCCCGGCCCGCGGAAGCGCTCGACCGCCGCGAGCAGCGAGCCCCCGTCCGCCGTGGCTTCCTCGATTTTTCCGACGTCCACGCCGAGGTGCTCGGCGAGCAGCGTGTTGCGCAGGTCGACCGCGGCCCTGCCCACCCGGTCCCCGGGTTCTGCTGCTTCGATCGCGAGATCACACTCGGTGTCGAATCCCATGGAACGGTTGTTGAGGTTCGACGAACCGATTCGTAAGACGCTCTCGTCCATCACGACGACCTTCGCATGGACGTAGATCGGGTTGCCGCCCTCGGTCACCGGGTAGTACGCGCCGAAGCGGCCGTGCACGTCGGCGTCCCACAGCAGGTGGAGAAGAGCACGCCGGGCGCCGTCCATCGCCTTCTGTTCGAGCCAGCCGTCGGCGTTGCGCGGAAGTACGAGCACGATTTCGGGGCCGTCCGGTTCCTGCAGTCGCGCCGCGAGCGCCTCCGCGAGGGTGCGCGATGCCAGGTACTGGCTCTCCAGATACAGGGTGCTGCGTGTGTTCTCGATGATGGCGAGGTACAGCGCTTCGATCTCGTGGACGCCCTCCTGATCGCCGTACGTCGGCAACGTACGCGCGATCGAGACGTCGACGTCGCGCACGGTCGGCTCGAGTCCCTCGGGCCAGATCGGTTCGGTTCCTTCGACGGGTCCGAGTTCTTCGCCGGTAGCGGCCTTCCAGCGCGCTCGGGCCAGTTCGCCCAGCGCTCGCGCGGCCTCGCCGTCCACCGCAGTGGTGACGTCGTGCCACGGGCCGTAGCGCTTGCCGGTCGGTTCCCGGCGGTATCGGCTCCGGTCCGCGTGGTCGGAGGTGTCCCACCGATCGACGGTCATGTCGATTCCACCGCAGAACGCGATTTCGTCGTCGACGACGATGATCTTCTGGTGGTGTGCGGCACCCACCGGGTGCGCACCGTCGATCTCGAGGTGTAGCCGTGAGTCGGTGAACCAGTCGAGTACGAACACAGGCGTCATCCCACGGCCGAGGGCACTGAAGGCCCCGATATTCCACTTCAGCAGATAGACCTCGAGGTCGGGACGGTGGCGCGGCAGCCACTTCAGAAAAGCGCCGAGCCTGTTCGGGCCCTCGAGGGTCTTGCCGCCCGGTTCGAATTGGATCCGGGTGTCGAAATCCCAGCCGATGAGTATGATCCGTTTTTTCGCGCTGAGCATCGCGGATTTCACGTGATGGAAATAGGTGGCGGCGTCGACGATCGAAGTAAGATTGGCCGCACGTGCGGTACGCCAACACGTTTTTCCCGGCTCGAGCACTCTGTCAACCATCCTGCGAATCCTACTCCGGCACGGTTAGGTCCCCCAGAAATGTGTTGTGCAAAACAGAGGACCCCACACCGCCGGGTCCGAGCCCTGACGTGCACAGAGGCGCCGCCACCAGGTGACGACGCCCCCGCGGGATCACTCCTGCGTCGGAATTCCTAGTGGGCCTGGTTGTAAGCTTCCACGATTTCGGCGGAGATGCGGCCGCGCGCGGAGACCGGCCAATCGTTGTTCCGCGCCCATTCACGAATTGCGGCAGTCTGTTCACGATCCGAGCCGGCCCGTGCGGGCTTGCGCGTGGTGGGAGTGGTCGACGGACCGACCTTGCCGCGCTTGCGGCCCCCCACCTTTCGTGCGTGCTCGATCCAGAATTCCAACTGGTCGCGCAACTTGGCAGCATTCTCTTCGGACAGGTCGATCTCGTAGGTAACTCCATCGAGTCCGAACTCCACCGATTCATCTGCGGCCGTTTCCTGGTCCACATCGTCGATCAGAGTGACGGTGACCTTCTTTACCATGTGTTGAGAATCCTCTCGAATGAAGAAAGCGGTCCCCCCCGGGACAGGACCACGATACCCCGGAATTAACCCATGGCAATACGAAACTCGGTGGGTGGAATTAACGCGTGGTCGGACGAACAATCGGAAACAGGATTGTTTCCCGGATTCCCAGGCCGGTCAGCGCCATCAGCAGACGGTCGATTCCCATTCCCGTCCCCGTCGTCGGCGGCATTCCCTGTTCCATGGCCGAGAGGAAATCTTCGTCGAGAACCATCGCCTCGTCGTCGCCGGCCGATGCGAGCCGCGCCTGATCGACGAAACGCTCACGCTGGATCACCGGATCCACGAGTTCCGAGTAACCCGTGGCGAGTTCGAAACCGCGAACGTAGAGATCCCATTTCTCGGTGACGCCCTTCACCGAGCGGTGATCGCGCGTGAGAGGCGATGTCTCCACCGGGAAATCACGCACGAAAGTCGGCGTGTACAACTGGTCGCCGCACATGTGCTCCCAGAGTTCCTCGACGAGCTTGCCGTGGCCCCAGCCCTTGCCCTCCGGAACCTCGAGACCGACACGTCCCGCGAGGGCCTTCAATTCGTCGACCGTGGTTTCCGGAGTCACCTCGGAGCCGATCGCCTGCGACAGAGACGGGTACATTTCGAGGGTCTTCCATTCACCGCCGAAGTCGTATTCGGTGCCGTCGGCCAGAGTGACCACATGGCTGCCGAACGCCGCCATCGCGACTTCCTGGATGACCTCGCGGATCATCTTCGCCGAATCGTCGTAGGTGCCGTACGCCTCGTAGGTTTCCAGCATCGAGAATTCGGGTGAGTGGGTGGAGTCCGCACCCTCGTTGCGGAAATTCCGGTTTATCTCGAAGACCTTCTCGATCCCACCGACGACGCAGCGCTTGAGGAACAACTCGGGAGCGATGCGCAGGAACAAGTCCATGTCGAGTGCGTTCGAATGGGTGACGAACGGCCGCGCGGCGGCACCACCGTGCAACGTCTGGAGCATCGGCGTCTCGACCTCGAGGAAATCGCGGCGCTCGAGAGCATTGCGCAGTTCGCGCACCACCGCGACCCGCATCCGCGCGTTCCGGCGGGCGTCGGGGCGGACGATGAGGTCGACGTAACGCTGACGAACGCGTGTCTCCTCGTTCATCTCCTTGTGCGCGACCGGCAGCGGGCGCAGCGCCTTCGACGCCATGCTCCAGGAGTCGGCCATGACGCTGAGTTCGCCGCGGCGCGAGCTGATGACCTCACCGTGGACGAACACGAAGTCGCCGAGGTCGGTCTCTGCCTTCCATGCCGCGAGAGCGTCTTCTCCCACACCGGCGAGACTGATCATGACCTGAAGCTGAGTGCCGTCGCCCTCCTGCAAGGTGGCGAAGCAGAGCTTGCCGGTGTTGCGGAGGAAGATGATGCGTCCGACCACGCCCACCTGTTCGCCGGTTGTGGCGTCGGGTTCGAGGTCGGGATACGCGGCGCGGATCTGCGCCAGGGTGTGTGTCCGGGGCACGACGACCGGATAGGCGTCCTTACCCTCCGCCAAGAGTCGTTCGCGCTTGTCGCGGCGGACCCGGATCTGCTCGGGGGTATCGTCGGGCTGCTGAACACTGGCATCACTCACGGGTAACCAGACTATCCGAAAGCCCTGGGCTTTTATCCCGCAGCTACCGCACCGCGTGCGGCAGAGTCAGTGTGCGGTGACGCGCGCCACGTCTTCGGCGACATGCCGGGCCACGGTGACCGCGTCGACGAGATTCGCCGATTTGACGGCGGCGTAACCGCCCACGAGCGCGGTTGCACCCCGCAGCCCGCGTCGGCGCAGGTCGAGCACGACACGGTCGGTGTCGGCACCGTATGCGGAGACAAGGATCCACTCCTTGTCGTAGCCGGTGGCCATTGCGAGGTGATTCGGGTGGGCGGGGTCGAGCCGCTCCGGCACGAGTGCCGCGTCGATCGCCAGCGCACCGGGCAATGTGCCCTGGGCGGCCCGTTCGGCGTGCCGGCGGATGTCGACGACGACAGCGCCGCGCGCGACGGCCGCGGCGAGTTCTGTCGGATAGGTGCGTTCGACCGCCAGCGGAAACAGAGCGATGGGGGCAGAAGAAAGAGAAGCAGAATCGAGCAGCGCAGCGCGCATGAGAGATCTCCCAGGAAGTGTCGACAGTCGAGGCAGGCGTCAGCCTCGACAACACTCCTGGGCGCTCATGCAACGGATCACGGAAGCATCTTTACACAGAACCGCGTCCGGTGGAACCCGTGGCACGTGTAGCGCGTCTCACCTGATTACGTTCGAAGACCAGGCGCAGCCCTTCGAGGGTGAGATCGGGCTCGTGGTGCTCGAGCGTCCGCGATTCGGGCATGATCAACGGCGCGCTGTCTCCTGTCCCGATCACCGCGACGTCGTCGGCTCCGAATCCGGGCACCTCCGCGCACACTCGCCGCACGAGACCGTCGACCATGCCGGCGAAACCGAAGACCGCGCCGGACTGCATGCACTCGACGGTGTTCTTCCCGAGAACGCCGCGGGGCCGGACCAACTCGACTTTCCGGAGCGCCGCGGACTGAGATGCGAGGGCGTCCATCGCGATTTCCACGCCGGGCGCGATGGCGCCACCGAGGAACTCGCCCTTGGCGGACACGACGTCGACACACGTGGATGTACCGAAGTCCACGATGACACACGGAGAGCCGTAGAAGTGATGGGCCGCAAGGCTGTTGACGATGCGATCGGCGCCGACCTCTTTGGGGTTGTCGACGAGCAACGGCACTCCGGTCCGGACACCCGGCTCGACGACCACATGCGGCACCTGCGACCAGTAGCGCCCCAGCATGATCCGCAACTCGCGCAGCACCGACGGCACAGTCGACAACGCGGCGACGCCGGTGATCCGGTCGACGTCGTCACCGAGCAGTCCCCGGAAGAGCAGAGCCAGTTCGTCGGCTGTCATCTTCGGGTCCGTGCGCACGCGCCGGTCGCACAGCAGTTTCGAATGCGTCCCGCTGCCCGTGAAGACGCCCAGAACGATGTTGGTGTTCCGGACGTCGACGGCGAGGAGCATGTCTACACCAGGGACGGTGCGTCGAGTGTGGACAGCATCCGGGGGGTGATGAGACCGGATCCCTCGGGTGCGTGCGCCGGATCGTTGCCGAGTTCCACCGGACGATTGTCGGCGTCGACGAACACGACGCTCGGGTTGTAGTCCTTGCATTCCTGCTCGTTCATCACGCCGTAGGCGATGAGAATGACCAGATCACCGGGACTGACCAGACGCGCCGCGGCACCGTTGATTCCGATGACGCCCGACCCGCGCTCCCCCGCGATCACGTACGTCTCGAGACGGTTGCCGTTGTCGATGTCGACGATGCACACCTGCTCTCCCTCGAGCAGGTCCGCGGCGTCCATCAGGTCCTGATCGACGGTCACCGAACCGACGTAATGCAGGTCCGCATGGGTCACCGTGGCGCGGTGGATCTTCGACTTCATCATGGTGCGGAACATGTTCGTCCTCGGCTTCCTTCTGGTTTCGCGAACTGGGTCAGCGGGTCAACAGGTCGTCGGCGACGGTGGGATCTACCTGCCCGACCGCGCGTTCGAGAAACCCGGTACCGACAGCGACACCGACGTTGTCGATCAGCCGGGTGGTACCGAGTCGTGCGGCGACGAGCAACCGGCCGTCGCCTCGTTCGGGGGCGGGTCCGAGATCGGCGCCACGCACCTCGAGGTAGTCCACCTCGATCTCGGGAGCGGACGCGAGTACGTCTCGCGCTGCCGCCAGGATGGCGTCCGGTCCACCGGCAGCCGCGTGTGCGCCGGCGACGAGCGCAGCCGACAGTGTGGTTGCGATCTCGCGCTCCTGCTCGGAGAGGTAGCGGTTGCGCGAGGACAGGGCGAGCCCGTCGGCCTCACGGACGGTGGGCACACCCACGATCCGAACGTCGAAGTTCAGGTCTGTCACCATCTGCCGGATCAACGCCAGTTGCTGGTAGTCCTTCTCCCCGAAGTACGCGGAGTTGGGCGCGACGATCTGCAGCAGTTTGGCGACAACGGTGAGCATGCCGGCGAAATGGCCGGGCCGCGAAGCACCTTCGAGTTCCGAACCGAGCGGGCCCGGGTGGATCGTGGTGCGCGGTCCGTTCGGGTACATCGCCGTAGCCGTGGGAGCGAACACGAGTTCCACGCCGGCATCCCGGAGCAGTTCGAGGTCTGCGTCGAGCGTGCGGGGGTAGGCATCGAGATCCTCGCCGGGACCGAACTGAAGGGGGTTGACGAAGATCGACACGACGACCACCGCGCCCGTGAGCTTCGCCTGCTTCACCAGTTCCAGGTGCCCGGAGTGCAGCGCACCCATCGTGGGTACGAGTGCGACCGTCCGGCCCACACTGCGCAACGCCTTGGTGACCTTTCTCAGGTCCTCGGGATTGTGGTGCACGGTGGTTTCTCCACGCACGTAACCGCCCTGCCGCGCTTCACTCACCGTGATCAGCCCTTTCGAGAATTTCCATCAGTTCCGGCTTCGAGCCGGTGCGCTGCGCCGACCGCAGCGACATAGCGCGGTAGCCCGCCGCGATCTGCGGGTCGGCATCGTCGAGTACCTGCAGGTGTGTAGCGACCGTGTCCGCGTCGCCGCGGGCCACCGGACCCGTGAGCGCGGACGGTCCTCGCCGCAGCACGTTGTCCAACGCGGCGGTGAGCAGAGGTTGAAGGACTCGTTCGGCGACTCCGCCCGGTGCACCGTCCACGATCTGCTGACCGAGCAACTCGTCACCGGCGAGCGCGACTCGCAGCGCTTCGACTGCGTCGGCGACAAGCGTGACCAGGTGGTTGCTGCCGTGGGCAAGCGCTGCGTGATAGAGCGGCCGCATCTGCTCGGAGACCCGGACCGGTTCGCCACCGATCTCGAGGACGAGTGCCTGCGCGATCGCGTAGCCGATCTCGTCGGCTGCGGTGATGCCGAAACAGGTGGACGCGAGGCGGGCGGTGTCTTCGTCGTGCCCGGTGAACGTCATCGCGGGGTGAACCGCGAGCGGCACTGCGCCCTGCTCCGCGAGCGGCGCGAGAATACCGATGCCGTGAGCACCGGATACGTGCAGGACGATCGTGCCCGGCTTGACGACGGAGGTGGCGGCCAGTCCGGCCACCAGCGATTCGAGTTCGGTGTCCGGAACGGCGAGGAGAAGCAGATTGCAGCGGCCGGCGACCTCGTCGACCGGCAGTATCTCGGAGTCTGGCAGGCGAACACTCGCGCGATGCTTCGAGACCTCGGACACCGCCGAACAGGCCACGACCACGTGGCCGACGCGCTCGAGCGCCGCGCCCAGTGCGGTGCCCACGCGACCTGCGGAAACGACACCGACCGATAGGCGGGCAGGCGCAGGCGCGTTGGTGATCCCGAAGGAATTCACGGGAGTCCTCTCATTCGTTCCAGTCCCGCTCAGCGGGTACCGGACGTTCGCCCGACAATAGCGCGCTGCGCTCGGCGCCCGCCACGACGGAAAGGAGTGATCTGCGCCTCACCCGGCTGTGACCAGCCGGTACCGTCCCGCGACGTGGCGCGCGGATCAGCGTTCGGACGAGAGTGCGGCGAGAATTTCCGCGACGCTCCGGCCCTCTGAATGGGCACCCTCCGCGCGGCGGCGGCCGCGTCGGCCGGTCGGGGGCTCGGCCGCTGCGGTGTGCACATCGGCAGGCTGCGGGCGCACCCCGGTGGGCGGTGCCTGGGTGGGCGGCGTCTCGGCGGGCGGTGCCTGGGTGGGCAGTGTCTCGGCAGGCGGTGTCTCGGCAGGCGGTGTCTCGGCAGGCGGTGTCCCGGCAGGCGGTGTCCCGTCGCGCTCCTCCGGCGAGCCCACCGTGATCGTCTCCGCTGTGAGCGGCTCGTCGTCGGGCGACGCAAACGCCGGTCCGGACGGTCGCGGCGCCGTGACACGTGTCGTGACGTCGAGTTCGCGCCGACGATCCGCCTGCCCTCCGAGTGCCACGTTCTCGTCGGGAAGCCGACCGTCGAACAGCACTTCGAGATTGCGGCGAAGTGTCGCGAGCTCATGACGCAGCGCTGCCATTTCTTCGGCGTCGATGCGCAGGTCCGACCGAACCTTTTCCTCGACCGTCAGTTCGTACTCGCGGCGCGCGGAGATCTCGCGTTCGAGCTGAAGGTCGTACACCGTCTTGAGGTCGTCGACCTTGGCCTTTTCCAGCGCCGACTCGCGGCGGTACTTGGTCATCGCAATCGCGCCGACGGTGGCCGCCCACAGTGCCACGACCACCGCGATACGCAGAACCTGCACGCTGTCGCTGACAACCAACAGCAGGGACGCGACCATGGCCAAGGCAAGCAAACCGGCGACGATCATGGATCCGGTACTGCGCCACGGACGACGATTTCTGTTCTCTCGTCCCGGGGAAACCATACTTACCAGACTACGTGTCTTCCCAGGTCGAACCAGCGATGCCCGCCCGTCTCAGCGAAATCCGTTCGGCGGCACGGATCGTCCCGCCACAGCGGCCGTCAGGTCGCGGGCTCGTTCGGCTCGTCGGGGTCCTCCGGTGCCTTGCAACAGTATTCGAGCCACAGCGCAGCAGCCACAAGAGCCACACCGGCAACTGCCCCGACGACTGCGCCGGACGTGTCTTCCATGGCGGCGCGGACTTCGGCGCGCTCCGGCAGAAGGAAGAGCAGGAATCCGGCCCATACGCCCGTACTGGCCGCTCCGACGAGCGCGGACGCCTTCGCCAGGGCGACGGAACGCGCAACCGTGATCGGGTGGATCCGGCCGGGGCCCTCCCCGATCTCGTGCTTACCGACCCGCGAACGGATGACGAACGCGAGGACCACCTCGATCACCGCCGCCACGTACAGCGACGCTCCGGCATATACCGGGATGGCCGGCAGAGAGCCGTACAGCGTGCGCACGAGCAACCAGGTGATGACCGCCGCCAGCACGGCCAGCGCGAGCAGATCGCGAACCCGGGTCGGTTTCATCGTGCCTGTTCCCCCACGCCGGTGCCGGTCAAGTTCAGATCGGTGCGGTGCACGCCGTCACGCTCCGCCGCCTCGAGTCCGTCGAGCCAGTCGTCGACACGGCGGGTCTCCCCTTCCACGGTGAGCACCGCGTCGGGTTCCACGTCGAGCCACGGCACGAGCACGAAGGCCCTCTGGTGTGCCCGCGGGTGTGGGAGCGTCAACTCGGGATCGTCGCTGAGCACCTCTCCGTCGCCCGCGTCGCACGACACGACGTCGACGTCGAGGCTGCGCGGACCCCACCGCTCGACGCGTACCCGCTCGGCCGCCGCTTCGCATTCGCGGCCGAACCGCAGCCAGTCGTCCGGTGCGAAAGCGGCGTCCTCCGCGACGATCACCGCGTTGAGAAAGTCCTGTTGCTCGACGCCGCCCCAGGGCGCCGTCGAATACACCGCGGAGACGGCCACCGCACGCCGTCCCAGCGCCTCGACCACCGAGCGCAGGTGCGCCTCGCGGTCGCCGATGTTGGACCCGATCGACAGGACGGCCCGGCTCACGACACGCTCCGGGTCCGATCGACCACCACGGCGACGTCCGAGAACGTCAGCGGTATCGGCGCCGACGGCTTGTGGAGCGTGACTTCTACGCGCGACACCCGCGGGTCGGCGAGCACGCCGTCGGCGATTTCCCCGGCCACTGTCTCGATGAGGTCGCGCCCCGGGCCGGCGATGACGGCGGCGGCGGCTTCGGCGAGTTCGCCGTAGTGCAGCGTGTCGGCGAGATCGTCGCTCGCCGCAGCCGGAGCGAGGTCGAGCCACGCCACGATGTCGACGAGGAAATCCTGTCCGTCACGCTTCTCGTGGTCGAACACTCCGTGGGTGCCGCGGACCCGTAGTCCCCGCAGTTCGATCCGGTCGCTCATACGTGCATCCTCTCCGCACCGCCGTGCTGCCATGCCCGAACCACCGCGAGCGCGTCACGCGAAGCCTGCACGTCGTGCACGCGCACTCCCCACGCGCCGTGGGTCGCGGCGAGCGCCGACACCACGGCCGTCGCGACTTCACGACCCGCGGGCGGACGCACTGCGCCGTCGGGTGACGCGAGCAAGGATCCGAGGAAGCGCTTGCGCGAGGCACCGATCAGCACGGGAAAACCGAGCGCGTTCAACTCCGGCAGGCCGTGGAGGAGTTGCCAGTTGTGGTCCGGTTGCTTCACGAATCCGAGTCCGGGGTCGAGAACGATCTTCGACGGGTCGACGCCCGCGGCGACGGCGACGTCGACCTGGGTGAGCAGCTCGTCGCGCACCTCGGTCACCACGTCGTCGTAATGCGCGGACCCACCCGCGTGGACGAACCCACCGGTGGGACGCCAGTGCATGAGGATCCACGGCACGCCCGCGGACGCCACCACCGACGCCATGTCGCTGTCGGCGCGCCCGCCGGACACATCGTTGACGATCGTCACACCCGCGGTGATCGCGGCCTCGGCGACCGACGCGCGCATCGTGTCGACACTCGTACGGATGCCTTCCGCCGTGAGAGCTTCGATGACCGGCGTGACTCGATCCGCCTCGACCTGGGGATCGATGCGCATCGCGCCGGGACGTGTCGATTCGCCTCCGACGTCGACGATGTCGACACCGAGGTCACGAAGTTCGAGTCCGCGTGCGATGGCCGAGTCGCGGTCCAGATAGCGTCCGCCGTCCGAAAACGAATCGCTGGTCACGTTGAGTACGCCCATCACGATCGGCCGCTGTTCGGCCTCGAACACGCTCACCGGCGCAGGATGAGGTCCAGGGCCTCGGCGCGCGACGCCGAACTCGTCTGGAGCAATCCACGTACAGCCGACGTGGTCGTGCTCGCCCCGGGCTTCCGGATGCCGCGCATCGCCATGCAGAGATGTTCGGCCTCCACGACCACGATCACTCCGCGCGGCTCGAGCTTGCGCACCAGCGCGTCGGCGATCTGGCTGGTGAGGCGCTCCTGTACCTGCGGGCGCTTCGCGTAGAGGTCGACCACGCGTGCGAGCTTCGACAGACCGGTGACGCGACCGGTCGGGCCGGGAATGTAGCCGACGTGCGCGACGCCGTGGAAGGACACCAGGTGGTGTTCACACGTCGAGTACATCGGGATGTCGCGCACCAGCACGAGTTCTCGGTGTCCCTCGTCGAAAGTGGTGTTGAGAACCTCGTCGGGGTTGGTGAACAGGCCCGCGAACACCTCGCGATATGCCCGTGCCACGCGCGCCGGGGTGTCGCGCAGACCTTCCCGTTCAGGATCCTCGCCCACGGCGATGAGCAGTTCCCGCACGGCCGCCTCGGCGCGTGGCTGGTCGAAGACTCGGCCCGCCTCCACACTCAGCGTCTGCGACACCACGTCGTCGTCGTCCATACCGGAACCCGCTGCGGTACCCACGTGATCAACCGACACCCGCCAGTCCTCCACTCTTGAAGTTGCTCGTCGTCTCAACGCTGGCCGGACGGCCCTTCCCACGGCTGCGTGGGTGGCGGTTCGGGGGTCGGATGTCCCTCGTCCCGTTGTTCATCGGAGTTGTCGGATCCCGTGCGGGTCCAATCCGGGTAACCGCCCCGGAAGGTTCCGCGCTCGTCCTGCTGGTCCTCCGGCGGCCAGCCGGGTGCCGACCAACCGGCGGGGGCGCCGTAATCGGGCCGGGTCGCGTGCCGGGGTCCACCCGGGTACGGCGCCGGGGGGAATCCGGGCAGCGGCTCGGACGCCGGGATCGGCTGGGGCCGGCCGTACCCGTTTCCGGGAGCCGACGGCTGGTACTGCGGCTGCGCGGGCTGAGCGCCGGGGTACTGCGGCTGGGCGCCCGGGTACTGGGGCTGCGCCTGCTGGGGCTGCGCCGGCTGGGGCGCACCCGGGTACTGCGGCTGCCGGTCGTCGCCGTGCGGCGGCCTGCCGTTCGGGGCGTGCGGGTCCGGCTGCTCCTGCTGCGGCTGCTTCGTCAGGCTCGGCGGCTCCGCCGGCCACGGCTCGCCACGCTCTTCCGCGAGTTCGCGGGGCGTCTTGATCGGCGGCTTGTCGGACGGGATTCGATCACCGAAATCGTTGAACGCGGTGATGCGCGGGCGCTTGTGGACGTCGGCGAGGATCCGCTCGAGGTCCTTGCGGGTGAGCGTCTCGTGCTCGAGCAACTCGCCTGCGAGCACGTCGAGGACGTCGCGGTACTCGTTGAGAATCGACCATGCCTCGGTGTGCGCAGCCTCGATGAGGTTGCGGACCTCTTCGTCGATCTCGCGGGCCACTTCGTGCGAGTAGTCGGTCTGGTTCCCCATCGACCGGCCGAGGAACGGGTCGCCCTGCTCCTGGCCGTAGTGGACGGCGCCGAGCTTCGCACTCATGCCGTACTCGGTGACCATCGCGCGGGCGATCTTCGTCGCCTGATCGATGTCCGACGAAGCACCGGTGGTGGGCTCGCGGAAGATCAGCTCCTCGGCGGCGCGGCCACCCATCGCCATGACCAGGCGCGCGATCATCTCGGACCGGGTCATCAGGCCCTTGTCGTCCTCGGGCACCGTCATGGCGTGCCCGCCCGTGCGACCACGGGCGAGGATCGTGACCTTGTACACCGGCTCGATGTCGGGCATCGCCCACGCGGCGAGCGTGTGGCCGCCCTCGTGGTACGCGGTGATCTTCTTCTCGTATTCGCTGATGATGCGGCTCTTGCGGCGCGGCCCGCCGATCACGCGGTCGACGGCCTCTTCGAGCGTCGCCTCGGTGATGACCGTGCCGTTCTCGCGGGCGGTGAGCAGCGCTGCTTCGTTCACGACGTTCGCCAGGTCGGCACCGGACATGCCCACGGTGCGCTTGGCGAGACCGCTGAGGTCGGCGTTCGGATCGATCGGCTTGCCCTTGGAATGCACCGCCAGGATCGCGCGGCGACCGGCGAGATCCGGATTGCCAACCGGGATCTGACGGTCGAAACGTCCCGGGCGCAGCAACGCGGGGTCGAGGATGTCGGGCCGGTTGGTGGCGGCCATGACGATGATGCCGGAGCGGTCACCGAAGCCGTCCATCTCGACGAGCAGCTGGTTGAGGGTCTGTTCGCGCTCGTCGTGTCCACCACCGAGACCCGCACCGCGCTGACGGCCGACGGCGTCGATCTCGTCGACGAAGATGATGCAGGGCGCGTTCTGCTTGGCCTGCTCGAACAGGTCGCGCACGCGGGAGGCACCGACGCCGACGAACATCTCGACGAAGTCCGAACCGGAGATCGTGAAGAACGGCACGCCGGCCTCGCCTGCGACAGCGCGCGCGAGCAGCGTCTTACCCGTACCGGGAGGGCCGTACAGCAGCACGCCCTTCGGAATCTTGGCGCCGAGCGCCTGGTACCGGCTCGGGTTCTGGAGGAAGTCCTTGATCTCGTACAGCTCTTCGACGGCCTCGTTCGCACCCGCGACGTCGTTGAACGTCGTCTTGGGCATGTCCTTGGTCAGCTGCTTGGCACGAGATTTGCCGAAGCCCATCATCCCGCCGCGGCCACCGCCCTGCATACGGCTCATGACGAGGAAGAACACCACCAGCAGGATGGCCATCGGCACCACGAACAGCAGGATCGACGTCAGCCAGCTCTCCTGGGTGACCTGCGTGTTGTACTTCGGCACGCCGGAATCACCGACCAGATCGAAGATCTGCTCCGATGCCGACGCGGGGTACTTCGCGATGATCTCGGTGCTGCCCTCGGTCGCATCGTCGCCGTTGTTCAGCCACAACCGGAGCTGCTGCTCACGGTCGTCGATGCGCGCCTCGCTGACGTTCTTCGCCTCGAGCTGGGAGATCGCGACAGACGTGTCCACCTTCGTGAAGCCGCGCGTGTCGTCGCCGAAGTAGCTGAAGGCGTAGATGACCAACAGGATGCCGGCGACAATCGCCAGATTACGGAACACTGTCTTGCGGTTCATACAGGTTCGGCCCGGCCGGCCGGTCCTTTCGATAGTGACGTCATCGGTGTCGTGTCGAGGGCGCTACACCCGGTGCGGTCGCGGTTTCGCGAGCAGTGACCAACCAGGCACCGCAAGGTTACCGCGTGACGACGAACCGCCGCGGAGTCGCAGCGGGTCGTTCGAACAGACAACGAACCGGCGGCGTCCCTTGTTCCCACCCGCAGCGAGCTGCGTGCGGCTCATCTGCGGCGTCTGCGCTCCCACCGCGCAGGTGTCAGCTGCTGTAGACCTTCGGGTGGAGAGTGCCGATGTAGGGCAGGTCCCGGTACCGCTCGTCGTAGTCGAGTCCGTACCCGACGACGAACTCGTTGGGGATGTCGAAGCCGACATCCTTGACCTCGACGTCGATCTTCTGGGCGTCGGGCTTGCGCAGCAGGGTGACGACCTCGAGCGATGCCGGGTTGCGCGTCGACAGGTTGCGGATCAGCCAGGACAGCGTCAGACCCGAGTCGATGATGTCCTCGACGATCAGGACGTTGCGGCCGGCGATGTCCTTGTCGAGGTCCTTGAGAATCCGGACCACGCCGGAGGACGAGGTCGAGGAACCGTACGAGCTCACAGCCATGAATTCCATCTGGGCCGGGATCGGCAGGGCTCGGGCGAAGTCGGTCATGAAGAAGATCGCACCTTTGAGCACGCCGATGAGCAGGAGGTCACCCTCCGGAGCGCCCTCGGGGTATCGCTCCGCAATCGAGGCCGCCAGTTCGGCCGTCCGCTCTGCGATCTGCTCCTCGGAGATCAGCACCGAGGCAATGTCACCTTCGTACACCGGGTTCTACCCACCTTCCGTCAGTCGTCCGCGCACCGCTGCTGGTCGACGAACTCCATACTCAGCCTGCCACGCCGACGCAGCACCACCAACCTGGTCCCCGCTCCCGGACCCCGGCCCACCGCGACGGGTCCCTGCCCGCGCCAGCGCACCACCAGATCGTCGATTGCGCGCAGCGACTTGTCGTTCGGCGCGGGTGTACCGCGTCCGAGCAGCCACGAGCGAACCGCCCTGCGGCGGACCGCGGCGGGTGCATCGGTGAGCACCGTCACATCGAGTGAGCAGTCGGCCGCGGGCTCGCGCGGGGTCGCGGCACGGGCCAGCAGGTCGGCAGCCGCTTCGTCGAGCGCCTCCCCGTCGTCCCGAAGTTGCGCGGCGGTGCGAGCGAGCGCTGCGGCGACTCCGCCACCGAGAATCTCCTCGAGCATCGGGAGGGCCTCCGTCCGCAATCGGACGCGAGTGAACCGCGGGTCCGCATTGTGGGGATCCTCGTACGGGAGGTAGCCGAGTTCGCCGCATGCGCGCCGGGTGACGCTTCTCCGCACGCCGAGCAGGGGTCGCCCCCACGGGGCGTCGAACGGCGCCATTCCGCAGATGGAGCGAAGCCCCGAACCGCGGCCGAGACCGAGCAGCACCGTCTCGGCTTGGTCGTCGAGAGTGTGGCCGAGCAGGACCGGCATTCCCCCGCGCGCCTCGTCGAGGGCCCTGTACCGGGCGGTGCGAGCAGCCGCCTCGAGCCCTCCGGGGCCGGTCACATCCACGGCCACCACCCGGACGGAGGCGCACCCGCGCGCACGCGCGAAATCGGCAGCGCGCGCGGCGACGTCCGGCGAACCCTCCTGCAGACGATGGTCGACGACGACGGCGTGCACCTCGTCGGCCTCGGCCACGACCGCCGCTGTCAGCGCTGCGGAGTCCGCGCCACCGGACAACGCGACGGCCACCGAGCGCACATCGTGCGTGGACAGCCAGGCGCGCACTGCCAGCCGGACCTCGTGGATGGCGGGCAGTTCGGGCAGTCGCGGAGCGGGCGGCACGGTCAGCCCAGCACCCGTGCGATCCAGGCGTCCGGGTGATCGATCTCCGTGAGGGTCGGGAGCGCGTCGGGGCCGGACCACACCGCGTTGAACTGCGCCATGCCGACCTTCGCGACGACGGCGTCGACGAACTTCTTTCCGTGCACGTACTGCGCCATCTTCGCGTCCACGCCGAGAACGACGCGGATCACCCGGTGGATCGGGTTTCCGTTGCGGCGACGCCGGCTGTCGAACGCGCGGCGGATCCGTGCCACCGACGGAACGACGGACGGCCCCACCCCGTCCATGACGTGATCGGCGTGGCCTTCGAGCAGCGTTCCGAGCGCCAGCATCCGGTCGAGCGATGCGCGTTGTGGTTCTGCCTGTGTGGCACGCAGCAGTCCGACCATGCCGCGTTGCGACATCGGCTTGTCACCTGGAGTGCGCAGATCGCGGGTGGCGGCCACGAACCTGCTCACCACCTCACCGATCGGCTCGTCGACCGCTGCCGTGAGTTCGGCGGTGGATTCGCGCATGAGGTCCGCCATCCAGGGAGCCTGCTCGAACTGCACACGGTGGGTGACCTCGTGCAGACACACCCACAGGCGGAAGTCCGAGGTCGGCACCTTCAGTGCCCGCTCGACGGCGACGACGTTGGGTGCGACGAGCAGCAGCGTGCGCGAGAACGGGTCGTACTGACCGAGGACGGCCGACGCGAGGTACGCGAGCATCGCGCCTGCCTGCGCGCCCGCGGGCTTACCGAGCCAGCGTCCGCTTCGATCCGACCCGGTGAGGTCCGCCATCGACTCCGCCGCGGCACGCACCCAGTCGGGACGATCGACGACGCGGGCGGGCGGCGGCACCGTCCCGTTGCCCATCCCGGTCTGCTCGCGCACCGGGCCTTCGGCGCGCTCCGCCGCCGCGTACAGCTCCTCGATGGCGGCGTCACGGGTATACCCCGACATCGCGGGGCCGGAGCGCGTGAGCCGGGCACCGACACCCGCCGCGAAATCCCAGTCGATCGCGTCGCCGATGCCCCGCTCGTGCTCGCTCATCGGCAGCCGCATCCCCGGAGTACGGCTGCGACGTCGTCCAGCGCGGGTCGTGCTTCGTTGGGGAACCGATCGTTCGACATGAGTGCGAACGTCAGTACCCGGCCATCGACGTCCACGACGTATCCCGTAAGCCCGCTCACAAGACTCAGTGTGCCTGTTTTCGCGCGTACCCACCCGGCTCCGGCACGAGCAGTGGTGCCGTAGCGGTCGCTGAGTGTGCCGGTGGCACCCGCGACCGGCAGGTAATCGAGCATCGGACGCAGGGCCGGAGCGTCCGGGCCGGCGGCGCGCGCGACGATCGAGTCGAGGACCCGCGCCGGGATGCGGTTGTCGAGGGAAAGGCCGCTGAGGTCCTGAAGCGTGACCCCGGAAGTGTCGATCCCGGCGCCCTGAAGAGTGCGGGTCACAGCTTCGACGGCACCGGTGAACGTGGGCGCGCTCCCCGACGAGATCGCGATTTCCCGTCCGATGGTTTCGGCGAGCACGTTGTCGGAGTGCTGCACCATCTGTTCCAGTCGCGTCCGCAGCGGTGCGGACTGGACCGATGCCATGGGCGCTGTACCCGGCGAGGCCGTCCCGATCGTGACCTTCTCGGGATCGGCGCCGAGTGCGGCGGCGAGCGCTCGCCCGGCATCGAGCGCAGGAGTCGCCGATCGCGGCGACTCGTCTTCGAGCGGCCGTAGGCGTCCCCCGTCGAGCATCACCGGTTCGATGGGTGCGACGAACCCGTCCCCGACGTCCGTGGCGTCCCATCCGACCGCGAGCGGGTCTCCGCTGAAGATCCCGACATCGACGACCACGGTGTCGACGACGGCCCCGCTGCGCTGGATCTGCTGCGCGAGATCGGCGATGCGGGGACCGCCGGGGTAGAAACCGTCTTCGCCGACGGGCTGAGCGGTGAGGGTGGGGTCGCCACCCGCGACGAGGACGATCTCGCCGGGACGGGAGCCCTCGACCACCCGCGTCGTGATGCGGTGATCGCTGGGCAGGCCGAGCAACGCGGCCGCGGTGGTGAGGATCTTGGTCGTGGATGCGGGTGTCATCGGCCGGTCTGGGTCCTGGGACCACAGGACGGTCCCGGTGGCCGCATCGGTGACCGATCCGGTGAACGAGCCGAGTGCCGGGTTCTTCACGGCTGCGTCGAGCGCTGCGGCCAGGGCCGCGGGGACCGGAGCCGGGGCATCGTCCGCCACCGGCGCGACCGCGGGGTCCGCGACGACCGGTGCGGGAGCGGGCGCGATCGTTGCGCTCGCAGTGGTGCGCACGTCGTAGACGGCAAATGCGCCGCCCACGACGAGTGCGAGGAAACCGGCTGCCCAGATACCGAACAGGATCCGGATGTTCCGGCGCCGACGTGTGACCAACGAACCCTGCTTCTTGATCTTTTCCTGCCCCGCCAACACGCCTCCGCTGTGTCCTGCACACTCGCGCCCTGGTGGCCGCCTTCGTGGTCCGGTACCTGCGTCGTCCAGACTAGCGCCGCGCCCGTTATCCTTTCTCCGGACCATCACCGCAGATACGGATGTCGTATCGGCGAGCGAAAACACCGACGAAGTGAGGCAAGCGCGTGGAGTTCGAGGTCACCATCGAGATCCCCAAGGGGCAGCGGAACAAGTACGAGGTCGATCACGAGACCGGCCGCGTCAAGCTCGACCGCTACCTCTACACCGCGTTCGGGTACCCCGCCGACTACGGGTACATCGAGAACACTCTCGGTGAAGACGGCGATCCGCTCGACTGCCTCGTCCTGCTCCCCGAGTCGGTGTACCCCGGCGTCATCGTCGACGCCCGTCCGGTCGGCATGTTCAAGATGGTCGACGAGGCCGGTGGCGACGACAAGGTTCTCGCGGTTCCCGCAGGTGACCCGCGGTGGGATCACATCCAGGACATCGGCGACGTGCCGCAGTTCGAACTCGACGCGATCAAGCACTTCTTCGTGCACTACAAGGATCTCGAGCCGGGCAAGCATGTCGAGGCCGCGGACTGGACGGGACGCGCCGACGCAGAGGCCGAGGTCACTGCCTCCATCGCGCGCTTGAAGGACAACGGCGGCCACTGAGCCTGCCGCCGAACACCTGAATGTCCTACGACGAATCTCCCGGATGATCCACGGATCGGCCGGGAGATTCGTCGTTGCGGGGGTGTGCCGGGATACCGGCCGTCGTCACTGTCCCTTGAACTCGGGCGGGCGCTTCTCGAAGATCGCCTTGATCGCCTCGCCGAGATCCTCCGAGGGCAGGAACGCCGCGTTCCATGCCGCCACGTAGCGAAGGCTGTCGTCGACCTGCGCCGAGCGGCTGTGGTCGAGGACGTCCTTGATCCCGTGCACGACCAGCGGCGGGTTCGCCGCGATGTCCGCAGCGGTCCGGTGGGCCGCGGCGAGGACTTCGTCGGCGTCGGCGAAGACGTCGTTGACGAGACCGATCTTCTCGGCGCGCGCAGCGTCGATGTCCTTGCCGGTGAGGGCGAGTTCCCGGACGTGCCCGTCACCGATGATGTACGGCAGGCGCGCGAGGGTGCCGACATCCGCGACCATGCCCACCTTCACTTCGCGGACGCTGAACTTCGCGTCGGCGCTCGCGTAGCGGATGTCGGCCGCGGTGATGAGGTCGACACCGCCGCCGATGCACCAGCCCTGGATCGCCGCGACGACCGGCTTGCGGCAGTCGGCGACGGCCGTGATGGCGGCCTGCATCCGCTTGACCATCCCGTGGAAATCGGTGCGCGCCTTTGCGCGGGCACCGTCTGCGAGGACCGCCGCGAGGTCACCACCCATCGCGACGAGGTCGAGGCCGAACGTGAAGTGTTTGCCGGCGCCGGCCAGCACGACGGCACGCACGTCCGGATCCGCGTCGAGTTGGGCGAACAGGACGGGCAGCTCGGACCACAGGTCCGGGCCCATCGCGTTGCCTTTGCCGGGGCCGATGAGCGTCACCTGGGCGACGTGGTCCTTGTGCTCGACGGTGAACGCTTTCCAACTGGTGTGATCGGTCATTACTCGAGAGTAATGTCCTTCGTCGGCCACCACTGCCACCGCCCCGAAACTACTCGGGAACTACTCGGGCGTTTCGGGTATTCGTCCCCGATGAGCAGGTCCTACTCTTGACTCATGAGCAGGTTCTGGCACCCGAACGTGGCCCGTGTCGCCGACACGCTCATCGCTCGTGGACACCACGGGCTCATCACGAGGCAACCCGACTCCGTGACCACCGCGGAACAGTCCGCGGCGGCGGTGGGAGCCGACGTGGGCTCCATCGTGAAGTCACTGGTGTTCCTTCTCGACGACGAACCGATCCTGCTCCTGGTGTCGGGCGCACACCGGGTCGCGCTCGACCGCACCGGCGAGCGCCTCGGTGGCACCCTGGCGCCGGCACCCCGCTCGGTGGTCGTCGAGGTCACCGGCCAGCCTGTCGGTGGTGTCGCCCCGCTCGGACACCCCACCAACCTCCCGACCTACATCGATCGGTCACTGAAGGACCACGCGGAACTGTGGGCGGCGGGTGGGTGCGCGAACACGTTGTTTCGAACCACATACCGCGAACTGATGCGCGTCACGGCAGGAATCGACGTGGACGTGGACTGAAGGGGTACCGCTCGGCTACCACCCGAAGTGCCACGCGCGGTACACTTCGACTCATGACCGACCGAGCGTGGAGCCGCAGGCATGTCGACCTGTGCCGCACCCGCTCGAGCCTGTGTGCACGCTGAGATACGCACCAGCCCTTCTCCTTTCCCGGCAACCGCGATCGTCACCCGCGGCATATGCGTCATGCGGCGCGCCGATTCCCATTCTCCGAGCGGAGTCTTCGAATGACCACCGACCACCTCGAACGCACACCCGGCACCGCCTCAGTCGATGAGCCGGAACTCGTTCTGATCGTCCAAGTTTCGGACACGGGCGCTGTCAACCCGGGCGACCTCGCGGCACTCGCCGACGCGCTCCGCGAAACAGCGACCGGCCTTCTTCCCGGCGCACGCACGCACACGCTCCTCAGCCCGGGGCCCGCACCGCTCGTGGTGGACCTGCCCGCTCGCGGCCTGGTGCTCGACGGCAGCCGAGTAGAACTGAGCCACACCGAATTCGAGATATTTTCGTATCTCGTCGATCGCCCTCACACAGCGGTTCCGCGATCGACTCTGCGTACCCTCGGTGCCGGCTACATCGATCCCGAACGCGGTAACCGGAGCGTCGATGTGCACGTCTCCCGGATCCGGTCGAAACTCGGCAGGTTCGGCGACATCGTCACCACTGTCCGAGGCGCCGGCTACCGCTTCGACCCCGATGCGCGCGTCCATGTCGTCACACCTCTCCACCGGCGAAGCGCCTAGACCACAGACGAAGGGGCAGGAGAAATCTCCTGCCCCTTCGTCGTCCCTGTTCCGGCTACGACGCGCGTGCCGCGGGACCTACCCCTTCACCGAACCGTCGCAGAACCTCCACAACAGTCGGCGACACCGTCAGCAGTCCGCGGGCTTCGAGCCACGGGAGCGTGCCGTCGACGAGATGTTCCACCGTGAACGGCGCCGTCGACGGAATCAGCGTGACGCCGTCTGCCACACCGACGGAATGGATGTCGGCGATCAGACTCGCAAGCCCCTGCGGCGTTCCCACATAGGACAACGTGCTCGGACCCCGCCGGGCAATCCCGTCGGTCCGAGCGTGGCGGATCCGCGCGGCACGTGCATCGGGGTCGACGACCACCTCGAGGTCGACGAGCACCGTCACCGCGTCGGGGTCGCGACCCTCCGCGACGGCCTCGGTACGGATCCGGTCGCGAATCTTCGCTGTTTCCCGCAGATCTGCGGCGCGCACCCGGCTTACGTTGCCGGACGGCGTGGCGGGATCGAGCGGAGGATCGTCGGGACTGCCGACGGTGAGATCGGCCCAGTAGTCGGGTCCGGAGTGCCCGGAGAGTTCGACCGCGACGCGCAGCAACCGCCGCGTCCGGTCCCGGTACGTGGAATCGGTATCGGACATGAGTAACCTCTCGAATGAGCCGCGATGCGGCAGCAGCTGAAAAGCGTGCGGAGAGAACTCAGTCCGGACAGGTACCCGAGGCGGTGCGGCACAGATCGACATGCCGGCGGCACCAGTGCGCCGTTGCAGTCGCCTCCGAGGTCATGACGAGAACCCTACCTACCCCATGGGGAATTGTCGACCACAACCCTCACGCTCAGATGCATTGCGACGCACCCTCTCCCGACTGCGCGAGTCCGGGCCGGGTTTCCGGTGCCGGGCTCCACACGCCGTCGGTCTTCGCGTGCGTCCACGCAGGTCCTTGCGCAACCAGAGTGCGCAGCGCGGCGAGCAACCGGTCCACGTCTGCCGACGAGCTGCCCAGCCCCAGCGACGCGCGCACCGCCCCACCCGGGCGTCCCACGCGTGCGAGCAGCGGGTGCGCGCAGAAACGCCCGTCGCGCACTCCGATTCCGTGCTCGGCCGAAAGGTACGACGCCACCTCACCCGGTTCGTATCCATCCACGGTGAAGGTCACGATGCCGACGCAGTCTTCCGAGTCGTCCCACAACTTCAGGATCTCGACGCCCTCGATGCCGCTCAATCCGTCGACGAGCAGGCGGCACAGTTCTTCCTCGTGCCGCGCCGCGGCCTCGGTGTCGAAACCGCCGAGGGTGTCGCATGCCGCGGCCAGGGCGGCAACCCCGAGTACGTTCGGTGTTCCGGCCTCGTGTCGCGCAGGGGCACAAGCCCATTCGGCACCGTCGAGGGTCACCTCGCGCACCGCGCCGCCACCGGCGAGGTACGGCTCGGCGGTGTCGAGCCAGTCGCGGCGTCCCACGAGCACTCCGGCGCCGAACGGGGCGTAGAGCTTGTGACCGGAGAAGGCGAGGTAATCGATTCCGTCGGCGGTGAGATCCACGCTGCGGTGGGGCACCAACTGCGCACCGTCGACGAGAATCCGCGCACCGCACGAATGAGCCAGGGCGGCGAGCTCGGAGATCGGCAGCACTTCACCGGTTACGTTGGAGGCACCCGTGACGGCGAGCAGCGCGGCCGGCGCCCGGTTCAGCTCCTCGGCGATACGCTGCACGGTCTCCGTGATGGAGTCGGCCGCCACGACAACACGGGAGTTCTTCCAGGGGAGCAGGTTCGCGTGGTGTTCGATGTCGAGCACCACCACGTCACCGGGCACCGCGCCCGCCAGCAGGTTCAGCGAATCGGTCGTGTTGCGGGTGAAGACGACGACCTGATCGGTGTCGGCACCGACGAAGCGCGCCACCGACTCTCGTGAATCCTCGTAACTCGCGGTGCTCACCCGCGAGGCGTATCCGGCGCCGCGATGGACGCTCGCGTAGTACGGCAGCAACTCGGCGATGCGTTCGGTGACTGTGGCGAGAGCAGGTGCACTCGCCGCGTAATCGAAGTTGGCGTAGGTGCAGGTGCCGCCCTGCACGAGCGGCACCTGCACATCACACCCGGAGACGTGTGCGAACGGCGCGATGCAGGCGGTGGCAGATACAGCAGTCATGACAAAATCCCTCGTCGATCCAGGGACCCGTCGGTAATCGCCACGACGAAGGGAAACGATCGCCGGCGGAGTCCGCGCTTGCCGTGTCCGGTATTGGAATCACAGCCAGGTCGTCACCCGGAGCACCCCACCGCGGAGGAGGGTTGCCGACCAGCAAGCCGGGGCTCGATGCTGGTACTCATGACCTGCCGAAGAGGATTGCAGTCGGGCGGTCCCGTGTCAAACCGGATGTGGTGTGCCGACCGTGACGGTGCGGACGAAACCCGCGGACCTGCCGAAATACCGCCTCCGATTCGGCCGGGGCGCGACACACCCGGGTCCGGCGATGTGCCCCGACGTTCACCTCGTGTCCACTTGAACGTGAGATAACCGGAGCACCATCGAGTAGAAGGACGCCGCGGACTTGCCTGCCCCACTCCCCGCTGAACCCCGCAGCTCTGTGATCCCCGCAGAGTTTCTTCGCGCGTCGCACGCACCGCCACCCCGCACCCTCGTCGACATCCTGCGCGCGACCGCCGAGGCGCATCCCGACGCACCGGCGATCGACGACGGCACCGGCGTCATCGGCTACGCGGAACTGCTCGAGAAAGTCAGGGTGGGCGCGTACGCCCTCCTCGACGCCGGCGTCGGTGCGGGCGATCGGGTCGGGGTTCGGATGACCTCGGGCAGAGCCGAGCTGTATGTGACCATCCTGGCGATCCTGGCCGCGGGCGCGGCCTACGTTCCCGTGGACGCCGACGACCCGGACGAGCGCGCCGACCTGGTGTTTTCCGAGGCCCGGGTGACCGCCGTCGTCACCGACGACGGCATCGGTCCCGGTACCGCTCCCGTACGGGCCGACCCGCCGCTGCGCGGTCCACGGCTCGAGGACGATGCGTGGATCATCTTCACGTCGGGATCGACCGGCACTCCGAAGGGCGTGGCGGTGACGCACCTCAACGCCGCCGCATTCGTCGACGCCGAAGCGCGATTGTTCTGCCGAGACGCCCCGATCGGGCCGGGAGACCGGGTGCTGGCCGGCCTGTCGGTCGCATTCGACGCCTCATGTGAGGAGATGTGGCTCGCGTGGCGCCACGGCGCGTGCCTGGTACCCGCTCCGCGCTCATTGGTCCGGTCCGGCATGGACCTCGGCCCCTGGCTGATCTCCCGTGACATCAGCGTCGTCTCCACCGTGCCGACCCTCGCCGCGATGTGGCCGGCCGAATCTCTCGAAGCGGTGCGGCTGCTCATTTTCGGCGGCGAGTCGTGCCCGCCGGACCTCGTCGAACGGCTCGCTGTTCCGGGACGAGAGCTGTGGAACACCTACGGTCCGACGGAAGCCACCGTCGTCGCGTGCGCCTCACTCATGGACGGCTCCGGGCCGGTCCGCATCGGGCTGCCCCTCGACGGCTGGGATCTCGCTGTCGTCGACGCCGAGGGCAACCCCGTCGCCGAGGGAGAAGCCGGTGAACTCGTCATCGGCGGCGTGGGACTGGCGCGATACCTCGACCCGGCGAAGGACGCCGAAAAGTACGCGCCCATGCCGAGTCTCGGATGGTCGCGCGCCTACCGCAGCGGTGACCTCGTCGTGCTCGACCGGCAAGGACTGCTGTTCCAGGGGCGTGCCGACGATCAGGTGAAGATCGGCGGACGCCGCATCGAACTCGGTGAGGTCGACAATGCCTTGCAGAACCTGCCGGGCGTCGCCGGCGCCGCCTGCGCCGTCCGTACGACGGCGACGGGACACTCGGTTCTCGTCGGCTACCTCGCCTCGACGGACCCCGACTTCGATCTGGCGGCCGCGCACGACCTCCTGTCCGAGCAGCTTCCTGCCGCCCTCGTGCCCCGGCTCGCCCGGGTCGACGAACTCCCCACCCGAACCTCGGGGAAAGTGGACCGCAACGCCTTGCCGTGGCCGCTCCCCGGCGCAGACGCCGACTCGATCGACGCCCTCGGTCTCGACCCCACCGCCGCGTGGCTGGCGGGGTTGTGGACGGACATCCTCGGCGCTCCCATCGACGGCCTGGACGACGATTTCTTCGAACTCGGCGGGGGTTCGCTCGCAGCCGCCCAGCTCGTCACCGCCATTCGTGCCCGCTACCCGGAAATGACCGTCGCACAGCTGTACGACCGGCCGCGCCTCGGGTCCCTCGCCGTCTACTTGGACGAACTGGCTCCGACGACCGCTGCCACGCACCGCGTGGTCGCTCCGGTGTCGCGTCGCGCACAGTTCGCGCAGATCGTCGCGACCGTGCCGCTCATGACGCTCACCGGACTGCAGTGGGTCGTCTGGCTCGCGATCCTCAACAACGTCGTCAGCCTGGTCGTCGACGTGCCGTGGACGGTTACCCTGTCGTGGTGGTGGACCGCGTTCGGTGCCGCCCTGTTCCTTACCCCTCCCGGGCGCATGGCGCTTGCCGTCGTGGGAGCGCGGCTGCTGCTCCGCGATGTGGTTCCCGGAAGTTACCCGCGGGGCGGCTCGGTGCACCTGCGACTGTGGACGGCGCTACGCCTGTCCGACGCCGTCGGAGCAACCAACATTTCGGGCGCCCCGTGGATGCGGAACTACGCTCGTGCCCTGGGAGCGAAGGTGGGACGAGATGTCGACCTCCACAGCCTTCCCCCGATCACCGGGCTCCTCGAACTCGGCGACGGCTGCTCGATCGAACCCGAGGTCGATCTGTCGGGTCACTGGGTCGACGGCGACCTCGTCCACATCGGCACCATCCGGGTGGGTGCCGGCGCGGCCGTCGGTGCCCGCTCGTTCCTCGCCCCCGGTGCGCGCATCGGCAAGAATGCCGAAGTCGAGGCCGGCTCCGCGGTGTTCGGGCGCGTGAAGTCCGGGCAGCACTGGGCTGGGTCGCCGGCCAAGAAGATCGGCAAGGCCGACCGTCCCTGGCCCTCGGAGGCACCACCCCGCGGAGCCCGCTGGATTCCCGTCTACGCCTTGACCTCCGTCCTCCTCGGCGGCCTGCCGATCGCGTCGATCGCGGCAGGTGTCGCGCTACTCGTGTGGTGGGTGCGCGACACCGCGACCGTCGCAGACGCCGTTCCCCGGTCCCTGGCGATGCTTCCGGTCGCGGCGTTGCTGACCATGTTCGTCTTCGCACTCACCACGCTGATCGCCGTGCGACTGTTGTCGATTCGTATGACGGAGGGCTGGCATCCGGTCCGGAGCCGCATCGGCTGGCAGGTGTGGGCCACCGAGCGTCTGATGGATTCGTCGCGCACCTTCCTCTTCCCGCTGTACGCGTCGATGCTCACGCCGGGCTGGCTCCGGCTCCTCGGCGCCGACATCGGCAAGGACGTCGAGGCGTCGACGGTGCTCATGGTGCCCAAGTTCACGAAGGTCGCCGACGGAGCCTTCCTGGCCGACGACACGATGGTCGCGTCGTACGAACTCGGGGGCGGCTGGCTCTACATCTCGCACGCCAAAGTCGGAAAGCGGGCGTTCCTCGGTAATTCCGGTATGGCGGCGCCCGGCCGCCGTGTCCCGAAGCACGGTCTCGTCGCGGTCCTCTCGGCCGCACCCCAGAAAGCGAAATCGGGGTCGTCCTGGCTCGGCAGTCCCCCGGTGCGACTGCGCCGCGCTGCGGGTGAGGGCGATGCGAGCCGCACGTTCGCACCGTCGCCGAAGCTGCGGATCGCCCGCGGTCTCGTCGAGACCTGCCGGCTCGTCCCGATGATCGTCACGTTCGGGATCGGGCTGGGAGTTCTCTTCACACTCAACACGCTCGCGTCGCACTTCGGGTACCGGATCGCCGTCCTGCTCGGCGGTGTGGTGCTGATGGCCGCCGGCGCGGTCGCGTGCCTGGTGACGATCGCGGCGAAATGGCTGATCGTGGGGCGCATCGGCCGAGAAGAACATCCGCTGTGGAGTTCATTCGTGTGGCGCAACGAAGTATCGGACACCTTCGTCGAGACCGTCGCCGCGCCGTGGTTCGCCCGCGCGGCGACGGGCACCGCGGCCACGAACCTGTGGCTGCGCGCACTCGGTTCCACGATCGGACGCGGAGTGTGGTGCGAAAGCTACTGGCTGCCCGAAGCGGACCTCGTGACGCTGGGCGACGGCGCGACAGTGGAACGCGGGTGCGTTGTACAGACACACTTGTTCCATGATCGGATCATGGCCATGGACACCGTGACTCTCGGCGCCGGCGCGAGCCTCGGCCCCCAGTGCGTCGCGCTACCCGCATCGGGGATCGGTGACGGCGCCACTGTCGGACCCGCATCTCTGGTGATGCGCGGCGACGTCGTGCCACCGTCGACCCGCTGGCAGGGCAACCCGATCTCGGCGTGGACGTCCCCGGGCGACTGGTCACCGCGGTGAAACCGATCAAGGCCGCGAAGCCGGTGCCGCCCGTGACCGCCGACCGTCCCCTCGACCCGTACCTTCCGACCAGCGGCAACCGCGGCTACCGCGTGTCGCGGTACGAACTCGATCTCGCCTACAAGATCATGGCGAACCGGTTGGAGGGCCGGGCCGTCATCATCGCGACGACCACCGATGTGCGGGGAAAGTTCGCACTCGACCTCGCACCGTCGATGCGCGTGTCCAAGGTGACGGTCAACGGGCGACGACCCGCCAAGTTCGTGCACCGCGGCGGCAAGCTCACCGTCACCCCCGCGGACGCCATCCCCGCGGGCGCGGTGCTGACCCTCTCCGTCCAGTACGCCGGCACCCCCACACCGCTCCACACCATGTGGGGTGATGTCGGGTGGGAGGAACTCGAGGAGGGCTCGCTCGTCGCGAGCCAGCCCAACGGCGCTCCGTCGTGGTTTCCGTGCGACGACCATCCCGGATCGAAAGCGACCTACCGCATCTCGATCACCACGGACGCGCCGTTCCAGGCGATCGCGAACGGAACGCTCGTCCACAAGACGACCAAATCCAGCCGGACCACGTGGGTCTACGAGCAACCCGAGCCGATGGCGACGTACCTGGCGACCGTGCAGATCGGGCACTACGAGATGCGCGCGATCGCGTCGTCGCCGGTGCCGCAGTACGCGGTACACCCGTCACGCCTGCGCGACGCGTTCGACAAGGACTTCGGGCGGCAACAGGAGATGCTCGAGTTGTTCACGCGCCTGTTCGGCCCGTACCCCTTCGCGCACTACACGGCCCTGGTGACCGACGACGACCTCGAGATCCCCATCGAGGCGCAGGGTCTGTCCACGTTCGGGGCCAATTTCTGCGACGGGCACAGGACCGAAGAACGGCTCGTGGCACACGAATTGGCTCACCAATGGTTCGGCAACAGCCTGACTCTGTCTCGCTGGTGCGACATCTGGCTCCACGAAGGTTTCGCGTGTTACGCCGAGTGGCTGTGGTCCGAGAACTCCGGTGGTCCGTCTGCCCAGGCCCTCGCGGCCGACGCGTATCGCGGCCTTTCCCGCAAGCCCCAGGACATCCTCCTCGAGGATCCCGGCGCGAAGGACATGTTCGACGACCGGATCTACAAGCGCGGAGCGCTCACCCTGCATGCGTTGCGCCTGACTCTGGGCGACGACTCGTTTTTCACGCTTCTCCGGACATGGACGTCGGAACATCGCCATTCCAACGTCACGACGACACAATTCAAAGATCTCGCTGCTCGCTTCTCCGACACCTCGCTGCGCCCCCTGTGGGATGCGTGGCTGGGCCAGAAGGAACTTCCGGCACCCCCGAGAATCTGATCGGCGGAGAATCTGATCGGCGGGGACGGGACGGTTCAGGGCAGATCGACCTGCGACGCGAGCCAGCGACCGTCGACCAGTTCCATGGTCATCACGACGCGGCTGCGGTCGAGCCGCGGCTCGGGAACGAGTGCATTGGTCACGGACTGGTCGATGAACAACAGCACCTCGACCTTCGTCGGTGTCGCGGACTTGATACCCGACTCCACGACGACACCCTCGGCCTGCGCCTGATTGTCGATCAGCAACTGCCGGAGTTGCTCACTCGACTCCGCGTACATCTTCTCGAACTCGCCGGTTGCCCCGTCGAGGACTGCGGCGAAATCACTCTCGAGGTCGGCACCGACCGAGGTGAGGGTGACGGCGTACTGCCGTGCGACGTCGGAGGCCTCACGGGCTGCGCTCTCGACGGCCTTCGCGTCGCGCAGTTGCACACCGAACACCGCGGCTGTCGCAGTTGCAGCGAGTGCGAGAACCACCAGCACCGCGAACCCTGCCCTGCGGAACGTCCGGGATACCGACGGCCGCCCGTCCCCGGCGGGGTTCGCCGGTGTCGTGCCGTCCGCCTGCGTATCCGGTGATTGGGTGGCGGTGGCATTTTCGGTGACGGTGGCCCTTTCGGTGCCGGCCACGTCTTCTCCGACTGTCGCGATCTCGGTACTCATGTGCGTTCTCCATTCGGGCTTTCGGTAACCGGCTCAGTTGACGCTTTCCCAGTGCATGGTCGGACCGCCGTATTCGAGCGGAACCGTCCGAGGCCCGATGGGAGTCGGATCTGCGCGCCGAAGCGGATCTGCACCCGGCGGCAATCCGGCCGCACCTTCCTCTCCCACAGGGCGCGGCGCATTGCGCGCGCCCCGAACGAGAGTCGACGGATCGGGGTTGTTGCAGTACGTGTACAGAAACGGCTCGGGGAAACTCGGAATCGTCGGCGACTCACGCGGCAGGTCGTAGTCGCACGAATATCGAGGGTAGATGTTGACGAGAGCCCAGACGCCGTCGTCACGGAACGCCGTCATGAGCGCCTCCAGCGTGGACCCGTCCCGCTCGCTCGGGAAGAAGAACTCTTCGAGCGCGGGCACCCTCACGTACGCCATCTGCGCGACGGTGGTGAGATTGCCCAGCAGCTGCACCATCGTGGGCGAATTCTCGGCGATGATCGCGTCGGCCGCCGCCATCGTGTCGGGAGCCGTCTGCACGAACGACCGGAATCCCTCATCCATCGATTCGATTCCACCGAGCGTGTGCGCCATTTCTGCCGACACGGCCTGCAGGCCGGGCGCGGCGTCGGCAAGCGTCCCGAGCACGACCTTCCCGGTGCGCAGGAGCGTGCCCGTCTGCGGCAGCACTCCGTCGAGTGCCGAAATGAGGAAGGTGCCGCCGTCGACGATGTCGGACAGTTTCCGGGGTCCTTCCGGTCCGACACCGAGTTCGTCCACGATGGTCTGCAACGACGCGGGATCGATTTGCGCGAGCATGCCGTCCATGTCGTGCATGAGCGCCGACAACGGGACAGGTGTGGTGGTGTCGTCCGACGAGATCTCCGCTCCGTCTTCGAGATACGGACCGTCATCGGTAGCGGGCCGGAAGTCGAGATACTGTTCGCCCGCGAGCGACAGTCCCGCCACCCGCACCTCACCACCGATCGGAATCCGGGTCCGGGAATCGATCTCGGCCAGCACGACAACGCCGTCGCCGGTCAGGTCCACGGAGGTCACACTTCCGACGGGTACACCACGGAGGGCCACGTCGCGCCCCGGAAGGATGCCGCCGGAATCGTCGAAATGGACTCGTACGCGGATCGTCCCGCCCGACAGCCCCAGATCGAAGACACCGAACACCAGATAGCCGACACCCAGGATTCCGGTCATCACGAGTGCCGCGAGCGACAACCCCAACCGATGGGCGTTTCCGATGCGGACCCCGGACACCACCCCGCCCGCAACCACGTCCGGTACTCGCCGCACTCCTGGCCGGTGGGTCATCCTCCCGCCTCCAGCCGGCCCTGCAGACGTGTCAGCGTGTACGTCAGCGTTCCCACGAAGGCTTGCCAATCCGTGTCGTCGGGCAACCGGCTTCCCGGATCGCCCGGGTGCCCCGGAATCGGCTCGGATCCGATCACCAACTGCTCGAGGTCCGCGTCGGTGTTCGCCGCCGTGCTGCTCGTGACTTTCATGATCGGTGCCAGCAATCTGTTGACGGCGGAGAGCTCGGCCTCCGGATCGGTCGCCGCCGCATTCAGCTCTGCCGCAATGCGGTTGATGTCTGCGATCATGCTGCGGGTATCGGTGTCCTGCACCGCCGGAAATCGCTGGATCTGCCGGCTGATGCGGTCGACTTGCGAGACCAGATCGAGCACCTGCGACGTCTCGGCGGCCACCACGTCCAGTGCGGGCCGCGCCGCGAGTACGACGTCGTCGATCGTCGACCGGCGCTCCGAGATCGTCGTGATCAGTTGATCCGTACGGACGAGCGTCTCCTCGATCTCGTCGGTACGTCGTGCGATCAGCCCGAGCAGTCGCGTCGATTCGTTCACGAGATTCGCGAGGTTGTCGCCACGTCCCCCGACCGCCTCCCCCAGACCGTTGACGATCTTCGTGAAATTGCGGAGGGCACCGCCGTTGACGAGAACCGATGCAGTGGAGAGCAATTCCTCGAGGGTCGCTGCCGCCGAGGTCGAAGACAGCGGAATGGTGTCGCCTTCCCGGAGTGGCGTGGCGCCGGTGGCCTCGGGCGGCGGCTGCAAGGCCACGAACACATCGCCGAGGGGGGTGGCCGAACGAAGTTCGGCGGTCGTACCTGCCTCGACGGTCACGCCGCTCGCGATGCGCATCGTGACCACCGCTGTGTAATCCTGCACCACCATCGACGCGACTTCACCGATGTCGGCTCCCGACAACTTCACCTTTGCCTTCGTCGGCAGGTTCAACGCGTTCTCGAAAGTCGCGTGCAGTGAATACGACTCGCCGCCCACTCCCGGTTCGGGCAGTGGAAGATCTTCCAATCCGACGGAGCATGCCGTCGTGGCGAGCACCGCCGCCCCCGTACCCACGACCGCCATCCGGCGCCACCACGAGCACATCATCTCGGAAGCCCCGCGATTCCCTCGAGCATCGAGGCGATCCCGAATCCCGGACCGAAGTCCTTCAGGGTGCCCGTGCTGCACCCGAGGTCGCGCATCTCGAGAAGAGTGCATACCTGGGACACGAGTTCTCCGTCGAAAAAGACCTTCTCGAGTTGCGCGTGTACCCGGGCAGCCCCGGTCTCCTGATCGATCGCGTTGTACGCGTTGTCCATCAGCAGTGGCGCAAGATCGAGAAACTCGCCGACCTCGTTGCGGTAATCGGCGAGCGCACGGGTGACGGTCTCCGCATTCGTCATCGTGGAGCGAATCGGTTCACGGTTGTCCTGCAGCAGAGAGGTCGCCTGCGCGAGAACCTCGTTGATGTACGTTCCGGTATCCCCCCACCCGAGGTTCGACTCGGCGAGCATCTCGCTCAGCCTTCCGGTCGCCTCTCCGAACTCTCGGATATCCGCGTCGTTCGCGGCGGCCGTGCTGCTCAGGACGGAGAGGTTGTCGACGATCGCGGTCAGCTGGTTTCCGGTTGTGGCACCCTGGTCCGCACTCAGCTTCATCGCTTCGGACAGCCTCCCGAGTGCACTTCTGATTCCCACTCCGTTCCCCGCGGTCATGCCGACGCCGAGGTCGAGCAGACTCGATACCGGACCGTTGCCCTCGCCGTCACCCTCGAGTTCCAGCGCCATCGTGTCGGCCATCGCCAGCAGTCTGTCGAACTCGATGGGGGTCCGGGTGCGGTCCAGTTCGATGGTGTCGTTGTCCTGCAGCACTTCCCCGCCCGCGTAGACGGGAGTGAGTTCGACATGCCGGTCCGTCAGCACCGAGGTGGACACGGCGACCGCCTGGACGTCCGCCGGGATGTCGGTATCGCCGTCGATCTCCATCGTGACGGCCACGTGAGTACCCCGGGCCTCGATGGTGGTGACCCGGCCGACCGCAATGCCGAGTACCGCGACCTCATTTCCCTCGTAGAGTCCTGCTGCACTGTCGAAGCGCGCGGTGACGGTGATCGAGTCCGGTTCGGCCGATACGCGGCCGGCAACGACAGCAGCCACGGCGACGACCATCGCGGCGATCACCACTGTGACCAGAACGGTCCTCGATCTCATTCGCACTCCCCGAGGTAAGCGGTCAGGCTGGGGTCGCCGGTGTGACCGGCCAGAGCGCACATCCACGAATCGATCATCGGCCCTGCCGGTGCGGTGAAATCGACCTCGTTGGCCGTCCCCGACGCGTTCGCGAAGTTCCTGATCGGTACCGGAAGGATCTGAAGGATGTTGCGGAACAATGCGTCGTTGTTGCTCAACGTGTGCAGCAGCCCGCTGAGGCTCGCTATGAGCGAGTCGATCTCCGTACGGTCGTCGACGACGACCGAGTGAAGGACCTCGACCAGTTCCGCCGTCGAGGTCAGCAACCGCTGGATCAGGTTCTGCCGGGACTCGAGTTCGTGCATCAGATCACGACCGTCCCGCACCAGGGAACCCAGACTGTGTTGCTGCGCGCGCACGATGCTTGTCATCGAGGCGGTGGCTTCCAGAATCGACCCGATCTGATCGCGTCGATCGGCGACGGTGCCCGACAGGCTCTCGATATTCGCCATCACCTGAGGCAACAGCGCGGGGACCCCGTCGAGTTCGGCGGAGAGCGTCTCGAGTGTCGTGCCCAGCCGTTCCGCGTCCACCTGCTCGAACGTCGTGGTTGCGTCGGCCAGGACGGCCTGCAGGTCGTAGGGGACCACGGTGTTCGAGAGCGGAATCCGGTTGTCCGGTAGGGGTGCCGCACCGGCCGGACGAAGTTCCACGTAACGGGATCCGAGCAGTGTGGTGAGCTTGATCGAGGCGATCGTGTCGACGCCCAGATGCACACCTCGATCGATGTCCATCTCGACGAGCACGTGTTGTCCGTCGAGCCGGGTGGCTTCGACCGTCCCGACCTGGATACCTGCGATCGTCACACCGTCACCGGGTGTGATCCGGGCAGCCTGCGCGAACTCGGCTTCGTACCGCACCGAGCCGAACCCTGCACCGGAGACGACCACGGTGGCTGCCAGTGCCACGATGACGGCGAGGACGGTCAGGGTGCCCAGCAGGAGCGGACTTCGGTCCTCGAGCGTGGGTTTCCGCGCTCGCGTGGTTGCCGTCTTCTTCGGCATCATGCGCATCACCCGCACACCGGGGAGTACGTGGCACGGCCCTCGGGCGTGGCCTGCGCGACGAGCGTCGGAATGACGTTGCTCAGAGCGGGTATCAGCGTGACGTTGAAGTTGCACAGGTACGTGCTGAGATAGCTGCCGTCCTGGCTCACCCGGGCGAGGCCCTTGAGCAGCCCCGGCAGGTTCCTCCCGAAATACTCGAACTCCTCCAGGTTGTCCATGTAGTGCCCTGTGAATCCAGGCTCCCTGGCGAGCATGTCGTGCAGATCGGGTTGTATCTCCGCACTCAGCGTGGCAAGGCGGTCGACGGTCGTGGCGATCGAGTCCATCGACTCGATCGTCTCGGTGCGCTGCGCCGACAGTTCCGCCAAGATCGCTCGAGCGCTGCCGATGACGGAGTCGACGTCCCCGCTCTGCGTCGCCAGATCGTTGATCACTCCGTCGAGATCGACAATGATGTCCCCGAGAATCCTGTCGGGCTCGGCCAGGGACTCTGCGAGACGCGATGTTTCGGCCACGAGCGTGGTCACGGACCCGGCGTCGCCCTGCAGCGCAGCGATGATCGCTCCGGTGATCTCGTCCACCTGCTCCGGATCGAGCACGCTGAAGAGAGGTTCGAAACCGTTGAGCAGCACAGAAATATCGAAGGACGGCTCGGTTCGCTCGAGCGGTATCTCGGCGTGTGCGGGAAGCGGGGTCACGGACCCGCCGTCACCGAGCGACAAACCGAGATACCGCTGGCCGATGATGTTCTGATAGGTGATCGCGGCTTCGGTGTTGTCGTACACGACCTGATCCGATTCGATGCGGAAGGCCACGCGCGCAACAGTGTCGTCGAGTTCGATCGAATCGATGCGTCCCACCCGGACACCGGCCATCCGCACGTCGTCTCCCACCCTGAGCCCGGACACGTCGCTGAAGACCGCGCTGTACGGTGTCGTCGAACCGTTCACGCCGCGCTGGAGGGTAACGAGCACGGGCCAGGTCAGCGCGATGGACACGATCAGGAACAGGCTCAGGCCTATCAGCGGTGTGCGGTAGCTCATCTCGGCGCTCCGTCCCCGTCGGGGATGATGCTCACGACGGCTCCACGCGCCACAGGACCGAGAAGCAACTCGGCCGCGGCCGACGCATCGCCTCCGAGAATCTTGCCGAGGAGCTCCTTTTCCTGCTCGCCGCCGACCGGACCGACGTTGCCGCCGACCGGCACGGTGCTGACGATCGGCGGCTCCCTGTCCAGGGACGAGATCGGCGGCGCGCCCGTGTCCGGTGCGGTGGCGCAGCTCGCGCCCGCGAGGTCACCGTAGCGAGGGCAGTCGGCTCGTGTGTACATGCGGTGCGGTGTGAACTGGAAGATGAACTTGCCCATCCCCCGCTCGTCGCCTTCCGGCCAGAAACTCTCGAACCATTTGTCGGAGATACGGCGCATCCTCACAGTGATCGGCGTGAACGCGGACGACCCGTCCGCCACTACGCCCAGTACAGGCGTCAACGCCGCCGTAACCCCCATCACCGTGTCCGCGTGTTTCTCCATGCCCGTCGCCAGCGACGACAGGGTGCTGGCGCCGGCAGCGAGGAAAGTGTCCAGTTCGGCCTGCTGCTCCGTGATCGTGCGCATCGGAACGACAGCGTGATGGACGGCGTCGAGTAGTTCCGGCGCCGACTCGCTGAGCCCCCGCACCGCGTCCGACAGGGCAACCAGTGTCGACGGTCCTCCGTCGGGCGCGAGGACGGCTCCGACCTCTCGCACAATTCGGTCGAGTTGCGCCCCGGCGGTGACGATGTCGTCTCCACGCCGGTCGGTGGCCTCGGCCACGGCGGCGAGAACACCGAGAGTGTGCTGCATTTCGGCTCTCGCTGTCGCGGCTGTGATCTCGCGAAGCTTCGTCAGTGCGGTCTGCAACTGCACGGTCGACAAGCTGGTGTCCTGGAGGATCGTCGACCCGTCGTGCAGCGGTGGCGCCGCACCGTTGTCGACAAGTTGGACCGACGACACCGCGAAGACATTGCTCGGCACGACGCGGGCCGTCACACTGCCCGGAATACTCTGTGCGTACCCGGGTTTCAACGACATCAGTACGACCCCGGCACGCTCTCCCTCGGGCCGGCGAACGTCGCTGACCTCCCCCACGAGGACCCCGCGGAACTTCACGTCCGAACGGGCAGGCAGACCGTCCCCGATGTCGGACAATGCCGCCTCGACGTCGACCGTCTCCGTGAATCTGCCGTCGACCTTCACGACCACGAGGACCACCAGCGTCACAGCGACGAGCAACGCGACGGCGCCGGCAGTGAACAGCCTGGTGGGGGTCATCTGCCCGGTATCGCTTTCCAGAATGATCGCCATCTGCTATCCCCCGAGCCTCGCACCCGACCCGATGCCCCACAGCGCGACCGTCATGAGGAGATTGACCACGATCATCGCGGAGATACTGGCGCGCATCGCGCGACCGGCCGCGGTGCCTACGCCCTGCGGCCCCCCGGAGGCATAGAACCCGTAGTAGCACTGGATCGTCGTCGTGATGATGACGAAGACAATCGTTTTGAGCAGCGAATAGAAGATGTCCGTGCCGCTGAGCACCAAGGCGAAATAATGCGCGTACGTGCCCGACGAGACACCTCCGGTGAAACCGATGACGGCTTGCACCGCAACGTAGTTCACCGTGAGACACACGAGGTACAACGGAACGACAGCCACGACCGATGCGAGTAGCCGAGTGGTGACCAGGTACGGGATCGAGCGGATCGCCAGTGATTCCATCGCGTCGATCTCCTCGGAGATCCGCATCGCACCCAACTGCGCGGTGAACCGGCAACCAGCCTGCGCCGCAAACGCGAGCGACGCCATGATCGGTGCGAGTTCCCGGGTGGTCGCCGTCGACGCCACCATTCCGGTCGCAGGCTCGAGGCCCAGCAGATGCAGTGCGTTGTAGCCTTCGATCGCCACGATCGCTCCGGCGGACGCTCCCAGGACGATGATCACGCCCGCGGTGCCGCCGCCGACAACGAGCGATCCATTTCCCCACGTGACATCGGACAGGATGCGCAAGAACTCTTTTCTGTAGTGACGCAGCGTCGTGGGGACGGCCGCAATCGCGCGCAGCAGGAACACGACCATGTGCCCGAGTCGCTGGATCGATCTTGCCTGCGCTCTGCCCGCGACGACGAACGGGCGCGTGCCGCGAGGCACGTACCGGGAGGCCACTCAGAACCCCGTCCGCGGGAACAGCAGCACATACACCTGCGTGAAGACGACGTTCACGATCATGAGCAGAAGGATCGAGGCAACGACGGTCGCGTTGACGGAGTTGGCCACTCCCGCGGGCCCGCCCCGGGTCGACAGACCCTTCTGACACGCGACGATGGCGACGATGGCGCCGAACACCGTCGCTTTGATCATCGTCAGCACGAAGTCGCCGATGGTCGCGAACGAGGCGAAAGTCGACACGAAACTACCGGGTGTGCCGTTCATGACGAACGTGTTGAAGAGATAGCCCGAGAGAAATCCTACGAAGCACACCAGCCCGGTCAGGGCGAGCCCGACCACGACGGCGGCGACGAGGCGTGGAACGACGAGCCGGCGGATCACCGACAAGCCCATGACTTCCATTGCGTCGATCTCGTCTCGGATCTTTCGGGACCCGAGGTCCGCGCACACCGCCGAACCGGCCGCGGACGCCATGAGCAGGGCCGCGACCATGGGTGCTCCCTGCTTGATGACTGCCAGGCCGCTCGCCGCACCGGCAAGAGAGGTCGCGCCGACCTGGCCGGCCAGCAAACCGAACTGGATCGACAGCGTCACGCCGATCGGCACTGCGACGAACATCGTCGGCAACGCCGAGGCCGAAGCCATGAACGCGGCCTGCCGAACGAACTCCACGAACGGAAACCGCAGAGTGAAGACATCGATGAACAGATACTGGACAACGCGGAAACCCAGGACGAATTGACCGCCCACGGTCTCGAGTGCGGCAATGGGGTGACGACGAAGGTATCCCCGTGCCCAACCACCGATCTCGTTGACCGCAGGCGTCGCCATCACCGCTCACCTTGCGTTCCGGCGCCGACCGGACCAGAGCTCAGCGGGAACCGGCAGCGCGACGCCGATCTCGAAATGGTCTGTGCCACGGCCGTTCCCCCTCGACAGTGAGAAAGCGCGTGTGCGGCATTCGCCGGCACACCGAAAGCATCATCGAAAAGCGCTGCACGCGTAGGCATATCGGAGAAACTCGGAAACCGAAGCAATTCTCGGGCATATCGATTCGGGCGACAACCGTCGGGTCACCGACACGACGGCGCGCATCCAGGGGCAGGCTCGACGACCCGCGGGCGACCGGACGTCGAGACGAGATCTTCCCGCTCATCAAGGTAGAAGACAATTCTCATTCATGCAATGGATGTTTTCGAATTGCTTGCCGGCGGTGGGCGCGCCGTCGGCGTTATCGCAGGTCGGAGCGACCGCGCACGTTGCCGATCGCCCGGTCGGCGGCCTCGTTCTCGAGGACTCCCAGGCACCAGTCGATGAGCTCGATGGTTTCGGCATGCCCCGCGGTGACGCCCAATGCCTCCTCCATGACGACGACACGGGAAATGCTCGTCATCAGGACCGACACCACCACGGCCGGAATCCTCGATACGTCGTACTCGGTGCGTGCGAGAACCTGCTCGGCCGCGGCCAGCTGACCCACGCGGAACAGTTCCGAGTAACGCGCGATTTCCGCACGCAAGGCGGGACGATGGCGGGCCAGCGCGATGAACTCCATGGTCACCGCAACGCCGGTCGAGTCGGTACTGAAGTTCCACAGCGCCCGCAGAGGGTGGGGCGCGTCCAGGATCGCTGCCTGGATCTGCAAGCCCTCTTCCGCACGACGCCGAAAGACCTCCATGAAGAGGTCGTCCATGGTGCGGAAGTAATAGTGGACCAACTGCGGTTTGAGGGCAGCCTTGTCTGCAACCCGGGTAAGTCCCGGGAAGTGGTGGGAATCGGCTGAGCGCATCCGGCCAGGTCCGCGGCGTGTCGCTCCCTCGCCGAG
>NZ_JABAGQ010000015.1 GCF_012844225.1 Rhodococcus sp. 105337 | reverse complement strand
TTGAGACAATCAACCAAGTCGCATACGCGGCCTGAACCGCTCAACCCCACGAGTCAACTGAAGTGGGGGCAGTCCCAAGCGGTCTCCCAACGCCTCTTCCACGGCACCGAGCCGGATCGGGACTCGCAGGAGCGCCGCACGATGTTTGCCGCGTTCGCGGTCGTGCGGCAACTACACGAGATGCTCTGGCACCTCGCGGAGGCGCGGGCACGCACCTTCGATCCCGACGCAGCGCGAGCGGCGCTGCATCTCGCCGAACTCGTCGCACGCACGGCGCGCGGGACGATCGATGCGCTGTTGAGGACGGATGTGAACGCACTGCATGCCCGCGTCGCCCTGGCACTCCGGCAGGTCAGCGAAGAGGTGCGCGCCGGGTATCGGGCGGACGCACGAGCGACCGTGCCCGACGCATATCCGGGTGCCGACCTGGCGGGCAGAGACCTGCGCGCACACAGCCTGTGCGGCGCCGACCTCAGAGGCGCGTGTCTGATCGCGGCAGATCTACGGGGAAGCACCCTGGCCGGTGTCGATCTCCTCGGCGCCGACCTGCGGGATGCCCGGATCGAGGGCGCAGACCTTTCGACCGCACTGTATGTGACGCAGCCACAGATCGCGGCCGCCCGGGGTAGTGCGGACACCACGCTGCCGCACCGCCTCTCACCGCCGGCTCACTGGGGCAGCTAGCGCGTCGATATCGGCCTGGGACGGGGCGGAGTGTCACAGACGTTTCTCCGCTCCGTAACGCCGTCGTCATGCGTGCTATGTTTCATTACATTCGACAGCGATTCACATCATGAAACCCCGCCGCCGAACCACAGGAGTTCCCATGACGCTCGAAGCCACCGACCTCATCTCCCGGCGGTCGCAGTCGACGAACGGTCACCCGCACCCGAGCACTGCGTCCGGCACCATCGCGGACCAGGCCACAGATCTCGCTTCCCTCGCACGCGCCACCGGCACCCGCTTCATCCTGGCCGTCTTCACGACCTTGTCCGGAAAGCCCTGTGCCAAGCTGGTTCCGGTCGAGTCGGCCGACGAACTCCAGAACGACGGTGTCGGATTCGCCGGCTACGCAGCCGGTTCCATCGGCCAGGTGCCGAAAGATCCCGACCTCGTCGCGATCCCCGATCTCTCTTCGTTCACCCCCATCCCCTTCATCCGCGACGGCCTCGCGCTCGTCCACTGCGATCCCCACGTGGAAGGCAAGCCCTGGCCCTTCGCCCCGCGAATCATCCTCGAGAAGGCGCTCGCCGCCGCGGCGGAAAAGGGACTCACGGTCAAGGTCGGCGCCGAGATCGAGTACTTCCTCGTCCAGCGCGACGAGGAGGGGACCCTGCGCACCGCCGATCTCCTCGACACCTCGCGCCAGCCCTGTTACGACGCCCGCGACGTCACCCGCATGTACGAGCACCTCACGTCCATCTCGTCGGCGATGAACACTCTCGGCTGGGGCAACTACGCCAACGACCACGAGGACGGCAACGGCCAGTTCGAACAGAACTTCCGCTACGACGAGGCCCTCGTCACGGCCGACCGTGTGATGACCCTGCGGTACCTGATCTCCGTCCTCGCCGAGCAACGCGGCATGACCGCAACTTTCATGCCCAAGCCCTTCGCCGACCGAACCGGTACCGGCATGCACATGCACATGTCCCTGTGGAACGGCGACCGTGCCGCGTTCCCCGACGCCGGGGACCTCCGGGGGTTGGGCCTGTCCGACCTCGCCTACTCGTTCATCGGCGGAATTCTCGATCACGCGTCCGCCCTGCAGGGCGTGCTGGCACCCACGGTGAACTCGTACAAGCGCACGGGTGCGACCGCGACCACCTCCGGCGCCACCTGGTCGCCGCGTCGTGCGACCTACGGAGGCAACGACCGCACCCACTACATCCGGGTTCCGGACTCCCACCGCGTCGAACTACGAGGCGGTGACGGCTCCACCAATCCGTATCTTGCGATCGCTGCGACGGTGGCCGCCGGACTCGACGGTGTCGAACGCGGACTCGATCCGGGTACGCCGGGTGCGGGCGTCGCCTCCGACGCATTACCGATGACGCTCCTGCACGCCATGGACGCCCTCGCCGCCGATCCCGTCGTCACCGCAGCACTCGATGCTGCCGGACCCGGGGTCGCGGAGTACTTCACCTCCCTCAAACGCGAGGAATTCTTCCAGTGGCACAACACCGTGACGCCGTGGGAGATCGACAACTACCTGACCGCTTTCTGACACCGACCAGGAGAAGACATGTGCGGAATCGTCGGGCTTCACCTCCGTGACGCCTCACTCGAACCACGTCTGGGTAACCTGCTGACAGGCATGCTCGGCCGAATGGTGGACCGTGGACCGGACTCGGCGGGCGTCGCCATCTACGGAGATCCGGCATTCTCCCCGGCGGGACACTCCTCGGTCTCGGTCCTCGGAGCGTCGGCGAATCTTGCCGGCGCCCTGAGGAATGCGCTGGGCGTCTCCGTCACCGGCATCGACCGCTCCCCCACCACCGTGGTCCATGCACCGGTTCCCGCCGCGGCACTGGCGGACGCCGTTCGCAGGGTGGACCCGGGCGCGACCGTGATCGGTTTCGGCGACGAAGTCACCGTCCTCAAGGGAATGGGCAACCCGTTGCTGCTGGCCGAGCGGTTCGGACTTCCCCGGGCGTCGGGTCGTCAGGGCGTCGGCCACACCCGCATGGCCACCGAATCCGCGGTGACGGCAGCGGGCTCCCATCCGTTCGCCGTGGGGCCGGACCAGTGCCTGGTGCACAACGGCTCGTTCTCGAACCATCTTTCCGTGAAACGGGAACTGGAAGACGAGGGCGTGGTGTTCGACAGCGACAACGACACCGAAGTGGGTGCACGCTTCGTGGCCAAGCACCTCGCCGAGGGAGCAGACCTCGACAAGGCGCTCCGTCTGCTCGGGGAGCGGTTCGACGGTTTCTACACGCTGCTCGTCTCCACGGCCGATGCGTTCGCCGTGGTGCGCGATCCGATCGCCTGCAAACCTGCCGTCGTCGCGGAAACGGATTCCTACGTGGCGATGGCTTCCGAATTCCGTGCTCTCGCACATCTTCCCGGGATATCGGACGCACACATCTTCGAACCCGAACCCGAACGGGTCTACGTATGGCACCGCTGACCGGACCCGCATTGCCGCTGCCACTTCGACGCCGGAGAAACTCATGACCACCGACACGCTGCCCACCGCCGCATACGACCTCGACGTGACCACCACCCGGGAACTCAACACGGCGCTCCAGGCGACCGAGGCACCCGCCACCGTGCACGTCACCGATCCACAGGGGCAGCACGCACTGGCGTGCGGACTGAACCGGCCCATAGAGGTGCACATCTCCGGACACGTCGGCTACTACGCAGCCGGGATGAACCAGCATGCCCGCGTGACGATCGACGGCAACGCAGGCGTCGGCGTCGGGGAGAACATGATGTCGGGCACGGTGCGGGTGAAAGGCGACGCGTCCCAATCCGCCGGAGCCACCGCCCACGGCGGCTTGCTCGTGATCGAAGGGAACGCCGCCGCTCGCTGCGGGATCTCGATGAAGGGCGTCGACATCGTCGTCGGCGGCAACATCGGCCACATGAGCGCGTTCATGGGGCAGGCCGGGCGACTGGTCGTACTGGGCGATGCGGGTGAGGCGCTCGGCGATTCGCTGTACGAGGCGCGCATCTACGTGCGGGGCACTGTCGCCTCCCTCGGCGCAGACTGCATCGCCAAACCGATGCGCCCCGAACATCTCGCGGAACTCCGGGAACTGCTCGACGCGGCCGGCTTCGACGCCGATCCCAGCGACTTCACCCGGTACGGCTCCGCCCGCAGCCTCTACCACTTCCATGTGGACAACGCGTCCGCGTACTGATCCCGACCCGCTCGACAGCGAGGAGACTTCCATGACATTCCGGCCCGGTCTGCGCGAATCGGCGACCTTCGACCGCAACGTCGTTCACGAGATCCAGCGTGCCGCCGACACCGGCATCTACGACATTCGTGGCTGGGGCGCCAAACGCAAGGTCCCACACTTCGACGACTTGCTGTTCCTCGGTTCGTCGATGTCGCGGTACCCCCTGGAGGGATACCGGGAGAAGTGCGAGACCGATGTCGTCCTCGGAGATCGTCATGCGAAGTACCCTCTTCACCTGGATATCCCCGTCACCATCGCCGGAATGAGTTTCGGCGCCCTCTCGGGCGGCGCGAAAGATGCGCTCGGACGCGGCGCGAGTGAGGTCGGCACCTCCACCACCACCGGAGACGGCGGCATGACACCGGAGGAACGCGGCCAATCCAAATACCTGGTCTACCAATACCTTCCGTCTCGGTACGGGATGAATCCCGACGACCTGCGCAAGGCCGACGCCATCGAGATCGTGCTCGGTCAGGGCGCCAAGCCCGGTGGCGGTGGAATGTTGCTCGGCCAGAAGATCACCGAGCGGGTGGCCGGAATGCGGACACTGCCCGTGGGTATCGACCAGCGCAGCGCATGCCGGCACCCCGACTGGACCGGACCCGACGACCTCGCGATCAAAATCATCGAACTGCGGGAGATCACCGGCTGGGAGAAGCCGATCTACGTCAAGGTCGGGGCCACTCGCACGTACTACGACGTCAAGCTCGCCGTGAAGGCCGGCGCGGACGTGATCGTCGTCGACGGCATGCAGGGCGGCACGGCCGCGACCCAGGATGTCTTCATCGAACACGTCGGGATCCCCACGCTCGCTGCCATCCCCCAGGCCGTGCAGGCGTTGCAGGAGATGGGAATGCACCGCACTTCGGGTGGTGTACAGCTCATCGTCTCCGGTGGTATCCGGTCGGGCGCCGACGTCGCGAAGGCGATGGCACTCGGCGCCGACGCCGTGGCGATCGGGACCGCCGCGCTGATCGCACTCGGCGACAACGATCCGAAGTACGAGGCGGAGTACGCGAAACTGGGCTCGGCCGCAGGCTTCTACGACGACTTCCAGGACGGCAAGGACCCCGCAGGCATCACGACGCAGGACCCGGAACTGCAGCGCAATTTCGATCCGATCGAGGGTGGACGGCGGCTCGCGAACTACCTGCGCGTCCTCACGATGGAGGCTCAGACCATCGCGCGCGCGTGCGGCAAGTCGCACCTGCGCAATCTCGAACCGCAGGACCTGGTGGCCCTGACGATCGAATCCGCGGCGATGGCCCGCGTGCCCCTCGCGGGCACCGAGTGGATTCCCGGACGAGCGTTCTGACTCTGCGTCCCCGCGGCACCTCCGAGCCTCCGGCCGGAGGTGCCGCGGGCTGTCTACTGCCGGGAAACAGGTTGTAGTCTGCTGATATGACCACACCGGATCGCGCCGTCCTCCACGACACCTCCGGCCGCGAGGTCCCTCGGGACACCCCCACGGGCGTCGATCTCGAACGGGCCATCGCACACCAGGTGCGGGCACTGCGCCTGGCCAGTGGACTGTCGGTCGGCGACATGGCTGCGAAGGTGGGCATCTCCAAGGCGATGCTCTCGAAGATCGAGAACGCGCAGACCTCGTGCAGCCTATCCACCCTCGCACGCCTAGCTGCGGGTCTCGACGTGCCCGTCACCTCCCTGTTCCGGGGTGCCGACGCACACCGCGAGGCCGTGTTCACCAAGAGCGGCCACGGCGCCGAGATCGTCGGCCGCGGTACCCGCGCCGGCCATCACTACGAATTGCTCGGTGCGCTCCGCGGTCAGCACCAGCGTCTCGAACCGGTCCTGGTGACCCTCACCGACGCGAGCGACATCTTCCCTCTCTTCCAGCACCCCGGAACCGAATTGCTGTACATGCTCGAGGGTGAAATGGTCTACGGCCACGGCGATTCCGAATACCGCCTCACGGCCGGCGATTCACTGCTGCTCGACGGCGAGGGCGTCCACGGCCCGAACGAACTCGTCACATTGCCGATCCGGTTCCTCGCGGTGACGGCGTACCCCGACAATCACCAGGGATGACGACGCGCCCCCGCCGGGAGAACCGGCGGGGGCGCATCATCCGTGCACGATCTCGTGGGGTGACCGTCAGGTCGTGGGAACGACGATGTCACGATCCTCCGCGAAATCGGAAGGACGCATCTTCGACGGCGCACCGGCCGCGAACGAATCCATGACGTAGGCGGTTTCACCGTGCACCGGCACGTCGATACCGATCTTCTCGGTCTCGGCATCGACCCGGATACCCATGGTCTTGTCGAGGACCTTGGCGATCAGGAAGGTCACCGCGAACGAATACGCGAAGACCGCAGCCATCGCGACGATCTGGCGACCGAGGAAATCGATGCCGCCGCCGAAGAACAAGCCGTCGACACCCGCGGGCGCAGCGGCCGTTGCGATGAACGCGATGAGGGTCGTGCCGACGACACCGCCCATCAGGTGGATCGCGACGACGTCGAGCGAGTCGTCGTAACCCATCTTGAACTTCCATCCCACCGCGAAGCAGCTGACCGCACCGGAGACGACACCGATCGCGAGAGCACCGAGCGGTGAGACGAGGCTGGCGGCGGGCGTGATGCCGACCAGGGCGGCGATCATGCCGGATACGGCTCCGAGGGTGGTGGCGTGCTTCTCCGTGATGCGTTCCACCAGGATCCAGCCGAGAAGGCCCGCTACCGCGGCGGCCATCGTGTTGAGGACGACGACACCGGCGGTGTGGTTGGCGCCGCCCGCCGATCCGCCGTTGAATCCGAACCAGCCGAACATCAGGATGCCGCCGCCGAGTACGACCAGCGGCAGGCTGTGCGGCCGGGCCACGTGCGGGAAGCCGCGCCGGGCACCGAGGGCGATCGCGACCGCGAGTGCGGCGACTCCCGCGTTCATGTGGACGGCGGTGCCGCCGGCGAAGTCGTGGGCGCCGAGCGTGTTGGCGATCCACCCACCCTTGGTGCCGGCCTCCTCGTCGTCGAATGCGAACACCCAGTGCGCGACCGGGAAGTAGACGAGCACGAGCCAGATTCCGGAGAACACGAGCCAGGCGGAGAACTTCATGCGGTCGGCGACCGCGCCCGCGATGATCGCCACCGTGATTCCTGCGAAGAGGAGGTGGAAGGCCGCGGTGAGTGCGGCCGGAATCCCGCCGGCCGGGTCTTCCTCGAGAAGTGAGGCGAGTCCGACGTCCGTGAACGGATTGCCGATGAGGCCGAGTCCGCCGACGCTGTCGCCGAGCACCGCCGCGGGACCGAAGAAGACCCACACCACGCCCGCTACGGCGAACCCGCCGAGCACCATCATGATCATGTTGAGCGCACTCTTGACACCGAGCATGCCGCCGTAGAACAGCGCGAGGCCCGGGACCATCAGTGCGACGGCCGTGAACGCCGCCAATATCCAGGCGGTATCCGCGGCAGCAAGTGCCTGTTCCATAGGGTCACCTTGTCCAGTCCTGAGGGAAGACCTTTCGGCCCATCGATCGGCGAGAGTCTTTCCTTGTTCATCACCGTTCCCTGAGAGTGGACCGAGCATGTAAACCCGCACGCGCCCACCCCGTGAAGATCTCGTTACAGTGCCGGAGCAGCCCCCCGAGGGCGACCCACCCGGATCTGCCCGACCCCGGGAGCGATCACGCGACGAGTTCCGTATCGTGGGAAGACGACACACCGGAGGTGAACGATGGGACGCGTGACCGCCCGCCGACCTGTCCTGCGCATCACGGCGGACCGGGTGTCGCGGCGACCGGACACCCTCGCCGTCGAGGAACCGCTCGAAATCCGACTCGGCGGCGACGCGTTGACGATCACGATGCGGACGCCCGGTCACGATGTCGATCTGGTGCACGGCTTCCTGTTGAGCGAAGGCATGATCAGCGACCGTGAGGATGTCGCGGCGGTCCGCTACTGCGACGGAGTCGACGAGAACGGGGCCAACACGTACAACGTCCTCGACGTCGCACTGGCCCCCGGCGTCACGATCGGAGAAGGCGTCGGCCGGCGCTCGTTCACCACCACGTCGGCGTGCGGTGTGTGCGGCAAGGAGTCGCTCGATCAGGTGCGCACGCGTACCCGCTTTCCCCTCACCGACGCGGACTCGCCCATGCTCGCGGCCGGAACCCTCACGACGATGCCCGACACCCTGCGCGACAAGCAGCAGGTGTTCGCCTCGACCGGCGGCCTGCACGCGGCGGCACTGTTCACTCCGGACGGCGAACTACTCGCAGTGCGCGAGGACGTCGGACGGCACAACGCGGTCGACAAGGTGCTCGGCTGGGCGCTCACCGACGGCCGCGTCCCGCTCTCGAACAGCGTGCTCATGGTGAGCGGGCGCGCGTCGTTCGAACTCGTCCAGAAGGCGGTCATGGCCGGGGTGCCGGTGCTCGCCGCGGTCTCGGCGCCGTCGTCCCTCGCGGTGGACCTCGCCGCCGAGTCGGGACTGACCCTCGTGGGATTCCTGCGGGGCGACACGATGAACGTCTACACAGCGACCGAGCGCGTCAAGGTCGGCTGAGCAGGCGCGGTCAGTCCACGTTCGGCGCCCACTGAACGCCGTTGATGTGACTGCCGCCGTCGACGAAGAGCGTGTTGCCGGTCAGATATCGGGAGTCGTCACTCGCGAGGAATGCCGCGACGGTGCCGATGTCGTCGAGCGGGTCACCGATCCGGCCCATCGGGTTCGCGGCGGCCTGCGTGGCAGCCATCTCCGGATCGGCCTCCGCCACACGCCGGTAGGCCGCGCTCTGTGCGCCCGGGCAGATCACGTTGCAGCACACCTGCTTCGGCGCCCACTCGCGGGCCGCGGTGCGGGTCATGCTGCGCAACGCTTCTTTCGCGGCGTTGTACGACACCGAGTACATGTGCGCGTTGACGCCGTTGAGGCTGCACATGTTGATCACCCGTCCGGTTCCGTGCCGCGCCAACTCGGGGAACGCGCGTTGCATCGCCCAGAACGCGGCCATCACGGCCATGTCGAAGCCTGCCCGCATCGAGTCCTCCGGTGTCTTCTCCATCCGTGCGAACCCCAGCGACCGCCAGGCGTTGTTGACGAGGATGTCGAGTCGGCCGAACTCCCGGGCGGCAGTGTCCACCATCGCGTGCACCTGCTCCCGATCGGTCACGTCGGTGTGGACGAACTCCGCCCGCACGCCCCACCGGTCGGTGAGCCACCGCGCGGTGTCGGCACCGGCCTCCGCGTCCACGTCGGCGACCAGGATGTCCGCCCCGTCGCGGGCGAGTGCACCGGCGACACCGCGACCGATGCCCATGCCCGCTCCGGTGACGACTGCCACCCGTCCGTCCAGCTTCCCCATGCCGCTTCCTCCCAGATCTGTGATGTCGGTCTGTCGCTGCCGTCAGCGGGGACGGGGAACCGTCTTGTCGATGAACAGTGCCTCCACGGAGACACAGACGGCGCCGTCCGCGGTCTTGATCTCGCCGACCGTCTCGATCTTGCGGCCCTCTTCCCGAACCAGCCGGCCGGTCACGGTCAGCGGTTCGAACAACGGGGTGGGACGGTGGTACCTGACATTGAGTTGCGCGGTCGCCCCACTGCGTCCTGCCCAGGCATTCGCGACACCGAGGGTGTGGTCGATGAGCAGCGCCGCGACACCGCCGTGCACGTGCCCGGGCGGGCCCTGGTACGGGAAGGTCAGCGTCACAACCCCTTCCACCGATCCGTCTTCACGACCGGCGAGCACCAGCGGCGGCGCCAGCGCATTCTCCGGACCGGTGACGGGATCGTGCCGGGTGACGCCCTCTCCGTGCCACATATCGACCAGCCGTTCCTGTACCTCGGGAGCGTGCTCCTCGAGGTGGGCGGCGATACTGTCGAGTTCCTCCGCGACCCGCTCGAGATTCGCGTTGGTGCGGTCGGTACGCAGAAGTGCGTCCACCACGCGCCGGGCGGCGGCGGTGGCCCTGTCGACGGCGGTGTCCTGCGGAGCCGACGTCAGGATCGTGCCGTCGGGCGCATTCCCGACGGTGGGGTGGACGTTCGGATCGACTCTCATCGGATCTCCATCGTGGCGTGGGTGAGCACCGGTTGCCCGTCGCGCTCGGGGCAGGTCGCGAGCACGGTGAGGGTGTCGCCGTCGCGCCACACCGCGGTCTCGATCGTTTCTCCCGGGTACAACGATCCGGCGAACCGCACCGAGAACGTCCGGACACGGGTGGGGTCTCCGTCGAGCACACCGTCGACCACCGCCTTGCAGACGATGCCGTACGAGGCGAGCCCGTGCAGGATCGGCCGGTCGAAACCGGCCATCTTCGCGAATGCCGGGTCCGCGTGCAGCGGGTTCATGTCGGCACTGAGCCGGTACATCAGTGCCTGCTGCGTACTCGTCGGAGACGCGAGGACTGTGTCCGGGCTCCGCTCCGGCACTGCGTGCGACCCATCGGGCCCGGCATCGCCACCGAAGCCGCCCTCCCCTCGGGCCCAGATCTGCATCGCCGTGGTCCACAACGGGTTTCCACCGGAGTCCTGCGCGGACTGCTCGAGCACGATCACCGCCGCCTTGCCCTTGTCCCACACATCGGCGACACGCGACGAAATTGTGGCGGCGCCCGAGGCCGGGATGGGGGCGTGCACGGTGAGGGACTGCCCGCCGTGAAGAATCTTGCGCAGGTCGATGTCGATTCCCGGCAGGTTCAGCCCGGCGGGTGTGACCGCGCCGGCCGAGACGCCTTGTCCCGCAACCATGGCGAATGTCGGAAGGACCTTCAGGTTCTTCTCGTAGACCCATTCCAGCTCGGCCGGGTTCAGCGAGTCGACACCCGCACCCAGACCGAGGTGGTAGAGGATCACGTCCCGTTCGGTCCATCCGGCCTCGCGGACCGTGGGAGCGGCCGTGAGTGCGGCGTTCACGTCGATAGGCATGGTGCGTTCACTTTCCGGGTTCGGGATCGCGGGGCAGACCGAGGATCCGCTCGCCGATGATGTTGAGCTGGACGTTCGTCGTACCGCCGGCAATGGACATGCACTGCACGTTGAGGAACATGTGCGTTGCGGACGAGCGATCCTGCTCACCGACCAGCGAGGCGGGACCGGCCCAGTCCATCGCGAGTTCCCAGACCTGCTGGATGTGTTCGACACCCATCAGCTTGGAGACCGACGACTCGGCACCCGGTTGGCCACCGCTCAAGGAGCGGATGGCGGCGCGTAGCCCCATCAGGCCACCGGACTGCGCGTCGCTCAGCACCTTGCCGAGGACGCTGAGCTGCTCGTCGTCCGGTCCCCCGGGAGCGTTCTCCACCAGTGCCAGCAAGGCCTCGCCGCCGGCCCCGAACGTGGAGTCGTGGGACAGGGACACCCGCTCGTTGGAGAGGGTGGTGCGTGCGAGCTTCCACCCGTCGCCGGGCTCACCGACCAGGCATTCGTCGGGCACGAACACATCGTCGAAGAACACTTCGTTGAACAGAGCTTCACCGGTGATCTCCCGCAACGGCCGGATGTCGAGACCTTCGGTGTTCTTGATGTCGATCAGGAAGTAGGACAGACCCTTGTGCTTGGGTGCGTCCACGTCGGTACGGGCGAGGCAGATGCCCCAGTCCGCGACCCGCGCCATCGACGTCCACACCTTCTGCCCGTTGAGCTTCCAGCCGCCGTCGACCTTGACGGCCTTGGTGGACAGGGCCGCGAGGTCGGAGCCGGCACCGGGCTCGGAGAAGAGCTGGCACCACACGAGATCGCCGCGCAACGACTGCGGGACGAACCGTTCGATCTGCTCGGCGTTGCCGTGCGCGATCAGCGTCGGCACCACCCAGTTGCCGATGATCATGTCGTGTGGTGTGAGCTCTGCTGCGCGCAGCTCCTCGGCGATGACGAGTTGGGTGACGGCGTCGGCAGCCTTGCCCCACGGCTCGGGAAGGTGCGGTGTGGTGTAGCCCTTCTCCGCCAGATACGCCTTCTGCTTCACATCGTCGAGCAGGGTGGCCGGCTCGAGTTCGGCGCGGACGTCCGCTCGGATCTGCTCCGCCTCGGGTGGAAGGTCGACCGTGAGCACCCGGCGGGCACCGGCGCGCGTGAGAGCAGTCACCCGGCGACGCCAGGACGCCGTGGAGCCCAACAGGATTCGCAGAGAATGAGCGCGCCGCATGTAGAGGTGGGCGGGGTGATCCCAGGTGTAACCGATACCGCCGAGAACCTGGATGCAGCTCTTGGTGACCTGGAATGCCGCTTCCGGGGCGACGGACGCAGCGACGGCTACGGCGAGCGAGGCCTCATCGGCGGAAATGTCCTCGCCCAGTGCGCGAGTCGCATCCCACGTCGTGACGCGGGCTTGCTCGGTGTGACAGAGCATTCGTGCGACGGTGTGCTTGACGCCTTGGAACTGGCCGATGACACGGCCGAACTGCCGGCGCACCCGCGCATAGTCCGCGGCGGTCGTGGTGGCCCAGTCCGCGAGGCCGGCCGCCTCGGCTGCGAAGAACGTTGCGGCGATGTCGAGTACCCGGCCGGGGTCCACGGTCAGCACGTCATCATCGGAGAGGGCCAGCCCGTCCGCGGTGATCTCGGCGTTGCGCCGCACCACGTCGTAACTCGGCAGGTCCGTGACGCCGATACGGTCACGAGCGACCACCACGAATGCGCGCTCGCCCCCGTCGTCGGCGGCGAGCAGGAACACGTCGGCCACCTGGCCACCGAGCACGACTCCCGATGTGCCGGACAGGCTGACCGAGGCTCCGTCGCGAACGATGCGCAGCCGGCCCGGCTGCAGCGACACCGCACCGTACAGTGCACCGTTCGCCAGTCCCTCGAGTTCCGCTCGACGCCCCGCCTCGTTCAGAACCGCGGACGTGATCACCGTCGGGAGGAACGGTCCGGGCACCATGGCTCGGCCCAGTTCCTCGGCGACAACAGCGGTTTCGAGATAACCGAAGCCGGCGCCGCCGACGTCTTCCGGCAGATGCAGTCCCAGCATGCCGAGGTCGGCGAACGAACCCCAGAACGACGGCCGGGTCTCCGCCTCGGCATCGACAGCCGCGCGGATCACCTCGGGCGTCGCGTGTCGTGCCGCCCAGCCGCGTACGGAATCACGAAGCTCGCGGTCCTCGTCACTCAATCCCAAAGTCATGAACGGGTCCCTTGATAGAAGATCACGGCGTCAGATGCGCTCGATGACGGTGGCTGTGGACAGTGCGCCGCCTGCGCACATCGTGATCAGTGCGGTCGAGCGATTCGACCGCTCGAGCTCGTGCAGAGCACTGGTGATCAGTCGCGCTCCGGTGGAGCCCACCGGATGCCCGAGGGCGATGGCACCGCCGTTGACGTTGACCTTGCTCAGGTCGGCCTTGTGCACCTGTGCCCAGGACAGCACGACCGAGGCGAACGCTTCGTTGATCTCGACGAGATCGATGTCCGACAACGACATTCCGGTGCGGTCGAGCACCGCCCGAGTGGAGTCGATCGGTCCGTCGAGGTGGTAGTACGGGTCCGAGCCCACCAGGGTGGACGCGAGGATGCGGGCGCGTGGCCGCAACCCCGCCTCCCGTGCTTTGTCCTCGCTCATCAGCAGGACTGCGGCAGCACCGTCGCTGACCTGTGAGGAGTTGCCGGCGGTGTGGATACCACCCTCGATCACGGGCTTCAACCCCGCGAGGGCGTCCGCGGAGGTGTCGCGGAGACCACCGTCGCGCGTCACGGTGGCGACCTCACCGGTGGGTTCTCCGTCCTTCGTCACGACCGGCGCGTCGACCGGCACGATTTCACGGTCGAACCGTCCCTCGGCCCACGCATTCGCGGCGCGACGTTGCGACTCCAGCCCGAAGGCGTCGACATCGGCGCGCGTGATGCCACGGTTGGCGGCGATCCGCTCCGCCGAGGTGAACTGGTCGCCCATGTCGATCGACCAGTCGGCCGGGTACGGGTTACCCGTGCCGGGTGCGTTGGCCTGCCCGAGGAAAACTCGGCTCATCACTTCGACGCCGCAACCGATACCGGCGTCGATCTGCCCGGACGCGATCAGTCCCGCAACCATGTGCACCGCCTGCTGCGACGAACCGCACGCGCAGTCGATGGTGGTGGCGGCGGCCGTGTACGGGAGGCCGGCGTGCAGCCACGCCTGCCGGGTGACGTTGTTGGACTGCTCCCCCGCCTGCGTGACCGCGCCACCGACCAGCTGGCCGATCTGCCCGGCGGGGAGTCCGGTGCGGTCCAGCACTGCTTTCTGGGCGGCGCCCAGAAGCACTGCGGGGTGCACTCCGGCCAGCTGTCCGCGGCGGCGGCCGATCGGCGTACGTGCGGCCTCGACGATGACGACGTTGCTCATGCCACTCCTGAAGTGTCGGCGTTTCTGAAATTTATTCTATTTCTGTCACCGGCCGGAGTTTCGGACTTGTCCCGGCAAGCGGGACTTGCAGTACGAGAGGAGGCTTCGCCTGATGCCGCCGCAGCTCATCCGTTCTATCGAGGCCTGCCCACCGACAGATCCACGAGGAGCAGGTCGCAGGCGACGCGCAGGTCCGATTCGACTTCCGGGATGGAGGTCCGGCCGTTGAGTGCCCCCTGGACGAGACCGAACCACAGGGCGACCACCAGCCGCACCACCGTCGCATCTCGCACCGTGGGCTCGGAGATTCCCGCCGCCGCAAGGAGCAGTCGATCGAAGTGCTGATCGATTTTCGCGACATCGGGAATGGTGGCGGCATTCGACGACGACGCGGACCGGATCATGGCGTTCGCCAGGAGCGGCGTACGCACCAGCGCCCGCGTCGCCTGCAGTAATGCCTGGTAGACGGCATCGGACGGCGAGGCCGGGGCAGAGGGACGCCGGGACAACTGGATGCCCATGCGGTCGATCTGGTCGACCATCACCGCGACGAACAAGTGGGTCTTGGACGGGAAATAGCGATAGAGCGTGCCGATCGCGACCCCTGCCGCCTTGGCGACGTCCTGCATTTGTACGCGCTCGAGTTCTTTGTCCCCCGCCAGTCGTGCCGCAGCCGTCAGGATCCGGTCGTATCGCGCGTGCTGTTCCGTCGAGCTGGGCTCCGCCGCGTCGCGTGCCGCCCCGATCCTGGGCATCTCGCATCCCCCTTCGTTCACCTCGGACGAAAGCAGAGCGTAGATCCTCACCCCTACCGTCCCGGGCGGTTCGGGTACCGGTCAGTGAGATCTCGCACCTCGTCGCCTCCTGCGAAGCGACCGGAACGGGGATTCGAACACACTGGGCGCAAACACTTTTCGCTCGTTGTCCGCACTCGGGTGGCGACGCGCATCAGCGGAGGTCATCCCCGCCGCGACAATGCACCACCGGCGACGGAGACCCCGGTAGCGGCGGTCGCGGCACTCCCGCCCAGTGAGACCGTACGACCCGTCCGGACCCACCCGAGGACCAAACTAGAATGAATATCACTTTTCCTGCGGGCTCCAGCTCGGCACGGAAACGAACACGGGAGACGAACGCATGGGTGAAACAGTCGGTTTGGCCGGTCGTACCGCAGTAGTAACAGGCGCCGGAGCCGGGCTCGGCCGGGCCGAGGCTCTCGCACTGGCTGCCGCCGGTGCCGCCGTCGTCGTCAACGACATGGGCGACGCCGCACACCAGGTCGCGGAAGAGATCGTCGCATCGGGCGGGCAGGCAATCGCCGTCACCGGCGACGTCTCCGACTGGTCGCTCGGAGGACGCCTCGTCGAAGAGTCCGTCAAGGCATTCGGTTCGTTCGACATCCTCGTCAACAACGCCGGCATTCTCCGCGACAAAATGATCTTCAACCTCACCGAATCCGATTGGGACGACGTGATTCGCGTGCACCTCAAGGGTCACGCCGCGACGTCTCACGCCGCCGCCGTCCATTGGCGCGCCGCCAGCAAGGAAACCGGTGGTCCCGTGTACGGCCGGGTCATCAACACCTCGTCGGAGGCATTCCTCTTCGGCTCTGCCGGACAGCCCAACTACTCGGCCGCCAAGGCAGGCATCACTGCCCTGACCTTGTCCACCGCACAGGGACTCTCCCGCTACGGCGTCACTGCAAACGCCATCTGCCCGCGCGCCCGGACGGCCATGACCGCCGAGGCGTTCGGAGAGGCCGACGCTGCGAACACCGGTCTCGACCCGCTCGCGCCCGAACGCGTCGGCACCCTCGTCACGTACCTTGCCTCCCCCGCCTCGCACGAGATCAACGGCCAGGTGTTCGTGGTGTACGGCAAGATGGTCGCGCTCATGGACTCCCCGAAGGTCGAGAACCGTTTCGACGCAGCAGGCTCCGCATTCACCGTGGAGGAACTCGACGAACAGCTGTCGTCGTACTTCACCGGACGCGGGAAGTACGAGAACTACGCCGCCTACAGCATCGCGGAACTGGAGAAGACTGCCCTCGCGGTCGACTGATCACGCCCCGAGCTACGGCGCGACCTTCACCCGAACAGACCTCGGCCCCGGCAGGAATCCTGCCGGGGCCGAGTCGTTCGAAGAGCCGTTGCCCGAAGGCGGTCAGGCCGACTTCTCGCGACGGTCACGATCTGTCTTGCGCGGGACGATCGTCGGAAGCACGTTGTCGGTGACCGTCTCGGCGGTGACCACAACCTTCTCGACGTCGTCGCGGCTGGGGATGTCGTACATGACGGGCAGGAGGACTTCCTCCATGATGGCGCGGAGACCGCGAGCGCCCGTGCCCCGCAGGATTGCCTGGTCCGCTATCGCCTCGAGGCCGTCCTGCGAGAACTCGAGTTCGACGCCGTCCATCTCGAACAGGCGGACGTACTGCTTGACGAGTGCGTTCTTCGGCTCGGACAGGATCTCGACGAGCGATTCCTTGTCGAGATTCGTCACCGATGCCACGATCGGCAGACGGCCGATGAACTCCGGGATCAGACCGAACTTGATGAGGTCTTCGGGCATGACGTCGGCGAAGTGATCGGTGGTGTCGATCTCGGCCTTCGAGCGCACCTCTGCACCGAACCCGATGCCGCGCTTGCCGATCCGGTCGGAGACGATCCGCTCGAGTCCCGCGAACGCGCCCGCGACGATGAACAGCACATTCGTGGTGTCGATCTGGATGAATTCCTGGTGGGGGTGCTTGCGCCCGCCCTGTGGGGGCACCGAAGCCTGGGTGCCTTCGAGAATCTTCAGCAGGGCTTGCTGCACGCCCTCACCCGACACGTCGCGCGTGATGGACGGGTTTTCGCTCTTGCGAGCGATCTTGTCGACCTCGTCGATGTAGATGATGCCGGTCTCGGCGCGCTTGACGTCGTAGTCCGCTGCCTGGATCAGCTTGAGGAGGATGTTCTCGACATCCTCGCCGACATATCCCGCCTCGGTGAGAGCGGTGGCGTCGGCGATCGCGAACGGCACGTTGAGCATCTTCGCGAGGGTCTGGGCGAGGTACGTCTTGCCGCAGCCGGTGGGCCCCAGCAGCAGAATGTTGGACTTGGCCAGTTCGACGGTCTCGCCACGAGCGTCGCGGGCCTTGTCGCCGGCCTGGATGCGCTTGTAGTGGTTGTAGACCGCGACGGCGAGCGTCCGCTTGGCGGAGTCCTGGCCGATGACGTAGTTGTCGAGGAAGTCCCGGATCTCGGCAGGCTTGGGTAGCTCGTCGAGCTTGACCTCACTGGTTTCGGCGAGTTCTTCCTCGATGATCTCGTTGCAGAGGTCGATGCACTCGTCGCAGATGTAGACACCGGGACCCGCAATGAGCTTCTTGACCTGCTTCTGACTCTTTCCGCAGAACGAGCACTTGAGCAGATCTCCGCCGTCACCGATACGTGCCATCTGTCAGGTCCCTACTTCCTCGTGTGCGTGCAACTGCTGCCGCGATTCTCGTTGCGCGCCGGCCCTGGGAACGGGCCGTTGGCTCGACCGTACCCGGAGTCCGGCAGTCGGGTCGACCGCTTCTCGGCGTTTCCGGCCATATTTATATGCCCTGCACATGGTGCCGATCACAATTGCACATCGGCCCGACCCGGACCGCGAGACACGCGGTCGGGCCGGGCCGTTCGGCTACTTCTGTGCGGAGAGCTTCCGGTATTCCAGGACGTTGTCGATCAATCCGTATTCGACGGCCTCCGCGGCGGTCAGGATCTTGTCACGATCGGTGTCCTTGCGGATCTGATCCGCGTCCTTGCCGGTGTGCCGCGCGAGCGTCGTCTCCATGAGGCGCCGCATCCGCTCGATCTCCGCGGCCTGGATCTCGAGGTCCGAGACCTGGCCCTGGATTCCGCCGGTCGAGGGCTGGTGGATGAGCACACGCGCGTTGGGCAGCGCGAGGCGCTTACCCGGAGTGCCGGCAGCGAGGAGCACCGCTGCTGCCGACGCGGCCTGCCCGAGGCACACCGTGGTGATGTCGGCGCGGACGTACTGCATCGTGTCGTAGATGGCCATCAGCGAGGTGAACGAGCCACCGGGCGAGTTGATGTACATCGTGATGTCGCGGTCCGGGTCGAGCGACTCGAGCACCAGCAGCTGCGCCATGACGTCATTGGCCGACGCATCGTCGACCTGCACGCCGAGGAAGATGATGCGTTCCTCGAACAGCTTGTTGTACGGGTTGGATTCCTTGACGCCGTAGCTCGAGTGCTCGATGAACGAGGGCAGGATGTAGCGGCTCGCCGGGGAAGCCGGAGCTTGGCCGCCGAGCTGGCGCGGATCGAACATGTTGGTCATCGCTTCTCCAAGAATTCGTGGGGCGTGGAGCGGGTCGGTGGATCCCGGGGATCAGTTGCCGGTGCCGCCGGCCTGCTGGGCCCGTGCGACGACGTGGTCGACGAAGCCGTACTCGAGTGCTTCCTTGGCCGTGAACCACCGGTCGCGGTCGGAGTCCGCGGTGATCTGCTCGACGCTCTGCCCGGTGTGCTCGGCGATCAGCTCTGCCATCTCCCGCTTGGTGTGCGCGAACTGCTCCGCCATGATCGCGATGTCGCTCGCGGTGCCACCGATCCCTGCGGACGGCTGGTGCATCATGATCCGCGCGTGCGGAAGCGCGTAACGCTTGCCCTTGGTACCTGCAGCCAACAGGAACTGGCCCATCGAGGCAGCCAGACCCATCGCGAACGTCGCGACGTCGCACTCGACGAACTTCATCGTGTCGTAGATCGCCATACCCGCGGTGACCGAACCACCCGGGGAGTTGATGTACAGCGAGATGTCGCGGTTGGGGTCCTCCGCGGACAGCAGGAGGATCTGCGCGCAGAGCTTGTTGGCGATGTCGTCGTCGACCTGGGTGCCGAGGAAGATGATCCGCTCGCGGAGCAGGCGTTCGTACACCGAGTCGCTGAGATTGAGCCCAGCGGTGGCCGAGGTCATCGTCGGACCGATGGATGTCGCCGGATTCTGATGAGTCACGGGTACCTGCCTTCTCGTCAATCGTGGATTGCTGACACTGACACTAACCAAGAGGGGCGGGACCGGATGCCGGGTGCCGCCCCTCTTCGCTCAAAGCGGAAAAAAACCGACTACTCGGAGGCCGAATCCTCGGTGCTCTCGGCAGCCGAATCCTCGGCATCCGCGTCGTCCTTCTTGGTGCCGAACAGCTCGCTCGTGTCGACCGACGCACCGGTGGTGTCGGTGACGGTCACGCGATCGACCACCGAGCCGAGCGCCTTGCCGCGACGCACGTCGGCGAACACCGCGCCGAGCTGGTTGGCCTGGCTGATCTGCTGAATGAACTGCTCGGGCGGGATGCCGTAGCGCTGCGCCTGGAAGAAGATCCGCTCGGTCAGCTCCTGCTGCTCGACGGTGGTGCCCTCTGCCTCGGCGATCGCGTCCAGCAGCAGCTGGGTCTTCACGGAACGCTCGGCCGACTCGCGAGCCTCCTTGTCGAACTCCTCGCGGCTCGAACCCTGAGCCTCGAGCAGCTTGTCGAGCTGGGCTTCGTCGTGGTCGAGCTCGTGGATCGCGTCGTGGACCGCGCTGTCGACCTCGGCCTGGACGACCGCGTCGGGGAGCGGGATCTCGACGGTGTCGAGGAGAACCTCGAGGACCTTGTCGCGGATCTGGCCGGCCTGCTCGACCTTCTTGACGCGCTCGACGCGCTCACGCAGGTCGGCGGTCAGCTCGTCGATGGTGTCGAACTCGCTCGCGAGCTGCGCGAAGTCGTCGTCGGCCTCGGGGAGCTCGCGCTCCTTGACCGAGTTCACCTTGACGGTGACGACCGCTTCCTTGCCGGCGAACTCGCCCGCCAGGAGGGTGGAGTTGAAGTCCTTCGACTCACCGGCGGAGGTGCCGATTATCGCGTCGTCGAGTCCGTCGATGAGCTGTCCGGAACCGACCTCGTGGGACAGACCCTCGGTGGCGGCCTCGGTGACCTCTTCACCGTCGACGGTCGCCGACAGGTCGATGGAGACGAAGTCGCCGTTCTGCACGGGACGTTCGACGCCCTTGAGGGTGCCGAAGCGCTGACGCAGCGACAGCAGCTGCTCCTCGATGTCCTCGTCCGTGATCTCGACGGGGTCGACGGTGACGGCGATCTCGGAGAAGTCCGGCAGGGTGATCTCGGGACGCACGTCGACCTCGGCGTTGAAGACGAGCTCCACGTTGTCCTCGAGCTTGGTCACGTCGATCTCGGGCTGGCCCAGGACCTTGACCTCGTTGCTGGTCACAGCCTCGTTGTAGCGGGACTGGATGGCGTCGTTGACGACCTGCTCGAGCACGGCGCCGCGTCCGACACGGGCCTCGAGGATCTTGCGGGGCGCCTTGCCCGGACGGAAGCCCGGGATGCGCACCTGTCCTGCGAGGGACTGGAAGGCGCGGTCGAAATCAGGCTGGAGTTCCTCGAAGGGCACCTCAACGTTGATACGGACTCGCGTCGGGCTCAGCTGCTCGACGGTGCTCTTCACGGGACATGCTCCTTCTGTCGTGCTGTCTGGTCGGTCGTTCGTGTCACTACTGAGCGCGCTGACGCCGTTCGATCTGGTCGGGATGACAGGATTCGAACCTGCGACCCTCCGCTCCCAAAGCGGATGCGCTACCAAGCTGCGCCACATCCCGTCACCGGCTACCCCTAGAGCATCCCTGGGGACCCGCAGCAGAATCCTACGGCCCCCCGATTATGAAATCCAAAGCGAGGTTCGGTACAGTCTCATCCTGCACGGAGCGGACACCGCGGAAACGGTGAAAGCAACGGCAACGGGGATGTAGCTCAATGGTAGAGCCCCAGTCTTCCAAACTGGCTACGCGGGTTCGATTCCCGTCATCCCCTCCAGGGCAAACGTCCGCCGACCACCAGGTCGGCGGACGTTTTGTCGTTTCCGTCCCGGTCTGCGCGCCGGCGACGGCGGATCACCGTTTCGACTCGAATCCGCGATGCGCCACACAAGATCGTGTCGCGGGCCGGATCGTGTGAGAGCGTCCCCACTGTGACCGACCGACCCGACCGCGACGGAACCACCGTTCCCGTGCCGCGTTCGGTCGTCGTGGCGGTCGTCGCCCTCGACGCCGTTCCGGACTGGGATCGCGTCACCGGCATGCTGGCACCGGGAAATCACGAAGCGCCGAGCTTCCGGCACCGGGTCGTCGACGTGCCGTTCGGGCTCGAAGCTCCGCGATGGGCCGGCGACCCCGATTCCGATCCGCCGTGGCACCTCGACCGGGTGTCCTTACCCCCGCACGCCACGTTCGCCGACGTACTCGACTTCGCGGGCACCGCTCCCCCGACACCGGCCGTGCGGCACCCTCTGTGGGGGCTGACACTGCTCGACGGACTGACGGGCGGGCGGTCTGCCCTGGTGATCCGATTGCATCACCTCGCGGCCCCCGACGACACGGGCGATCCCGTCCGGTCGTGGGCACGCTCGGCCACACGCGGACTGGCCCGCACTGCGACTTCCGTCGTGAAGACTCTTCTGGGAGAACCCGCAGACACCCCGGATGGGCGCACGGCGTCCGACCACTCCTCTCACCGGCACTTGCCGTACCGGCTTCATGTGGTCGACGTTCCGCTCGCAGACCTCCGGGTCGCAACCGACCGGTCGAACTGCGGACTCGAGAGCGGCTTCGCCGCCGCGATGCTGCTCGCGTGCGCTGCATACCAGCACCGCCAGGGGCGTAAGGCCGACAACCTGCGCGCCGCAATTCCGGTGTCCACGAGCCACCCCGTCACGGTCGAGTTGCTCGACAGTGCTTCGAACCCGGAAGAACTGATGCGCCGGATCGAGACGGATCGCACCAGTTTTCCCGACGGCGCGGACTCACGTCCCGCGGGTGGCCGGGGATTGCGCGGAGAACCGGTGACCACACTGTCGAACAGCGAGGCGCTCTTCGGCGCGCACGACGTACTGACCGCCACCCTCCCCGGGTCGAGCGCGCCGCTCTACATCGGTGGCGCGAAAGTCGAGCGGTATTACGGTTTCGGCCCGACGCACGGCGCCGCGTTCAACGCGACGCTCATGTCGTACCGGGCGGGATGCGGGATCGGGGTCACCGTCGATCCCGTCGCGGTGCCGGATCGGGACGTGTTCGACGAATGCCTACGCATCGGAGTCGACGCTGTCGTCGGCTCGGCCGGCGATCCCGGCGTCGACCCGGCCGCTGGTCAGTCCGGCTGACACGTCGGGCACCAGAAGAGGTTCCGCGCACCCATCACCTTGTGCAGCACCGGGGTCCCGCACACACGACAGGGCTCACCGGTACGGCGGTACACGTACGTGCGGGGACGGTCCTTCGCATAGGAGGGCATCCCGTCGTCGTGTTCGGTGCGGACGACGTGCATTCGCCCGCGCTGCGCCCCCACTTCCATGAGTTCGACGAGATCGCTCCACAGCGCATCGAATTCGTCGCGTGTGAGATCGCGTCCGGGCCGACCGGGATGAATGTTGTGGCGGAACAACACTTCCGCGCGATAGACGTTGCCGACCCCGGCGATCACGGATTGATCCATCAGCAGCGAGCCGATCGGGCTGCGGGAGCGGCTCATTCGTGTCCACACCCGCTCCGCGTCGGCGTCCGGACGCAGCGGATCCGGTCCGAGGCGCGCCTCGATCGCGTCGACCTCACCCTCGGTGAGCACCTCGCACGCCGCAGGACCGCGCAGGTCGCTGCCGTGACGAGCACCGATCATCCGCATGCGGACCTGCCCCACCGGTTCGCCCAGCGGCAACTCCGTGTCGGTGAAGGCTCCGTAGATACCGAGGTGGACATGCACCGCGAGGCCACCGTCGTAATGATGGAACAGATGCTTGCCCCACGCGTCGACGTGGACGAGGACCCGCCCGTCGACTGCCCGGGCACCGTCCTCGAAGCGTCCCTGGGGACTGGACACCCGCACCGGCGCACCCGAATACCACTCGGTGTGCAACCGGGCGAGCCGGTGCAGGATATGTCCTTCGGGCACAGGTCAGTTCGATGTGCCCGGCACGGCCGGAGCCACACCGGTCTTCTCGTACTCGGCAAGAATGTCGATGCGACGCTGGTGACGTTCCTCGTTCGACCACTCGGCCGCGAGGAAGGCATCCACGATCGCGAGGGTTTCCTCGAGCGTGTGCATCCGGCCGCCGATGCCGATCAGCTGAGCATTGTTGTGTTCGCGGGCGAGGGTGGCGGTCTCGACGCTCCACGCCAGCGCGCACCGCGCGCCCGGGACCTTGTTCGCCGCGATCTGCTCGCCGTTCCCGCTGCCACCGAGCACCAGTCCGAGGCTTCCCTCGTCCGCAACGGTGCGACGGGCGGCCTCGATGCAGAACGCCGGGTAGTCGTCCTGAGCGTCGTACTCGAAGGCGCCGCAGTCGATCGCCTCGTGGCCGTTCGCGGTCAGGTGTTCGATGATCTGATTCTTACGTTCGAAACCGGCATGGTCGGCTCCCAGGTACACGCGCATGAGCAGAGTCTAACGAGTCCCCGGTGTGCGGACCGACGCCCTGCCCGGATGTGCCCGAAGACGCCGCGCCCGGTGCCTCGAACGCGTCTCGCGTCCGAAGCACCGGGCAGGCTCGGACCTCAGTCGAACGTCGGGTCCTCGTTGCGGCTGCGCTTGAGCTCGAAGAAGTGCGGGTACGACGCGAGTGCGACGACGCCGTCCCACACGGTGCCGGCTTCTTCACCGCGCGGAATCTTCGACAACACCGGTCCGAAGAACGCGATGCCGTTGACGTGAATGGTCGGCGTTCCCACGTCCTGGCCCACGGCGTCCATTCCCGCGGCGTGACTCGCACGCAGCGCCGTGTCGTACTCGGTGCTGGCCGCGGCGTCGGCCAGCGACGGATCGAGGTCGAGTTCCGCGAGCGCGCCGGCGACGACGTCGTCGAGGTTCTCGTTGCCCTCGTTGTGGATCCGGGTGCCCATCGCGGTGTAGAGCGGCGAGAGGATGTCGTCGCCGTACTTCTGTGCCGCGGCGATGGCGACACGCACGGGACCCCATGCGTCCTTCATGCGTTCGGCGTACTCCTCCGGGAGATCGCGGCCCTCGTTGAGCACTGCCAGGCTCATCACGTGGAAGCGTGCCTCGATGTCGCGCACCTTCGTGACCTCGAGAATCCAGCGTGAGGTCACCCAGCACCACGGGCACAGCGGGTCGAACCAGAAATCAGCGGTGTCCTTGCCGGTGGGGGTGGTCGAGTCGCTCACGAAGGTCTCCTCAGGATGGTCCGAACCCGGCGGTTGCCGCGATACGCCGTCCAACAGTCTGTCGGGCCGTATTCTTCCCCGCCCTGTCCGCACGGGCGACGTTCCGACGTCCCGACCATGGCGCTACCCCGATCATGATGGGATGGATGCCTGCCGACATCCCGTCGTGAAAAGGAGCTCTTCTGTGGCACCACCCAATCTCACCCGCGAGCAGGCCGCCGAGCGCGCCGCCGTGTTGTCCGTCGACAACTACAGCATCGAGCTCGATCTGACGGACGGAGCCGGAGCACCCGGCACCACGACGTTCCGCTCTCTCACCACCGTGCGCTTCGACGCGACCGAAGGTGCGTCGACGTTCATCGACCTCATCGCGAAATCGGTCACCTCGGCCACCCTCAACGGCGCCCCGGTCGACGTGTCCGGCTACACCGAGGACACCGGGATCGCCCTGACGGGCCTGGCGGCACGGAACGAACTCGTCGTCGACGCCGAGTGCCTCTACACCAACACCGGCGAGGGTCTGCACCGATTCGTCGACCCCACCGACGACGCGGTGTACCTCTACTCCCAGTTCGAGACCGCCGACGCGAAGCGGATGTTCGCGTGCTTCGATCAGCCCGATCTCAAGGCGACGTTCGACGTCTCCGTGACCGCGCCCGAGAGCTGGAAGGTCATCTCCAACGGTGCGGAGGTGCAGACGGCGGCCGCGCAACCGGGGCAGCACATCTTCCGGACGACACCGCGCATGAGCACCTACCTCGTCGCGCTGATCGCCGGTCCGTACGCGCAGTGGACGGACGAGTACAGCGACGCGCACGGCACCATCCCGCTGGGCCTCTACTGCCGCGCGTCGCTCGCGGAACACATGGATGCCGACCGCCTCTTCGCCGAAACCAAGCAGGGTTTCGGTTTCTACCACGACAACTTCGGTGTGCCGTACGCGTTCGGCAAGTACGACCAGCTGTTCGTGCCCGAGTTCAACGCCGGCGCAATGGAGAACGCGGGGGCGGTGACATTCCTCGAGGATTACGTCTTCCGCTCCAAGGTGACCCGGTACTCGTACGAACGCCGCGCCGAGACGGTGCTGCACGAGATGGCACACATGTGGTTCGGCGACCTCGTCACCATGCGGTGGTGGGACGACCTGTGGCTCAACGAGTCCTTCGCGACTTTCGCGTCGGTGCTGTGCCAGGCGTCGGCAACCGAGTACACCAACGCGTGGACGACCTTCGCGAACGTCGAGAAGTCGTGGGCGTACCGGCAGGATCAGCTGCCGTCCACGCATCCGATCGCCGCGGACATCCCCGACCTCGCCGCCGTGGAGGTCAACTTCGACGGCATCACCTACGCCAAGGGCGCGTCGGTGCTCAAGCAACTCGTCGCCTATGTGGGGCAGGAACCGTTCCTCGCGGGGCTGCGCGACTACTTCCGCGAGCACGCGTACGGCAACGCCACTTTCGACGACCTGCTCGCTGCTCTCGAGAAGTCCTCCGGACGCGACCTGTCCGGGTGGGGAGCGCAGTGGCTCAAGACCACCGGGCTGAACATCATGCGACCCGATTTCGAGGTCGCCGCCGACGGCACGTTCACCCGCTTCGCAGTGGTTCAGGAAGGCGCCCTGCCCGGCGCCGGTGAACTGCGGGTCCATCGTCTGGCGATCGGTGTGTACGACGACGACGGCTCGGGCAAGCTCGTCCGGACCCACCGCGTCGAGATCGATGTCGACGCGGCCGAGCGCACCGACGTCCCCGAACTGGTGGGAGTGCCCCGCGGCAAGTTCGTGCTCGTCAACGACGACGACCTGACGTACTGCTCGGTGCGCCTCGACGACGAGTCGCTCTCGACGGTCCTCGAGCGCATCGGCGACATCACCGACTCGTTGCCGCGCACCCTCGTGTGGTCGGCCGCGTGGGAGATGACCCGGCAGGCGGAACTGAAGGCTCGGGACTTCGTCGCACTCGTGCAGCGCGGCATCGCCGCCGAAACCGAAGTGGGCGTCGTGCAGCGTCTGCTGATGCAAGCGGCCACCGCACTGGCAAGCTACTCGGAGCCGTCGTGGGCGAACGAGCGAGGCTGGCCCGACTTCGCGAACCGGCTGCTCGAGCTTGCCCGCGAGGCCGAGGCGGGATCGGATCACCAGCTCGCGTTCGTCAATGCGCTGAGCAGCGCGCAACTGTCGCCGTGGCACACCGAAGTACTGACCGAACTGCTCGACGCAGACCCGGCGTCGGTGGGACTGGACGGACTCGTCGTCGACACGGACCTGCGCTGGCGCATCGTCCACGCGCTCGCCGCGGCGGGCGAGATCGACAGTGACGGGGTCGAGTCGCCGTTCATCGACGCGGAGGCCCGCCGCGACGCCACTGCGGCAGGCGCCCGCCAGGCAGCTGCGGCACGCGCCGCCCGGCCACAGGCGGAAGTGAAGGAACAGGTCTGGGAGACCGTCGTGCACGACGACACCGTCCCCAACGTCACCGCCCGAGCCGTCATCGGCGGGTTCGCGCCGCTGGGTCAGAGCGACTTGCTCGCACCGTATGTCGCACGGTACTTCGCCGAGGTTCCGCAGGTGTGGGGGCGGCGCTCGAGCGAGGTCGCGCAGACGGTAGTGGTGGGTCTGTACCCGTCGTGGGCCGTCACCGAGGATGCGGTGGCAGCGGCCGACGACTTCCTCGCCGGGGAGCATCCGCCGGCGCTGCGCCGGCTCATCGTCGAGGGCCGCGCCGGGATCGTCCGGTCGCTGAAGGCACGCTCGTTCGACGCGTCGTGATCTCACACGGCATGTGAAACGCCTGTGGCCCGGTGCCGCACCCGGTCGTCGGACCGAGCGCGGCACCGGGCCACGGTGGCGGAGCGCAGAGACGGCAGGGTCGCCGGCGCCGCGAGACCGCCGAAACTACAGAAGCATCGAGACCTACGGTGCGATGATCGCGTTGGCCATCACGCGGACGGCACTGGTGATGCCGTCGAGCAGGTTCCCCTGGCCGAAGGACGCCAGCGCGGCGGTGACGCCGAGTTGCAGGACGCGATCCGTCGCGCGGGCGGAAGCCTCGCGTCCGGAACGGATCTCGATGGCCCGCTGATTGGGGTACACGGCGATCAGCACCGAGTTCTCCGCGTCGGGGGTCGCCGGCAGCAGCGCGTCGGTCTCGGCAGCCGGGTTCACGGCATCACCGATGTACACGGAGAACCGCACGTGGGTTGCCCGGATGGCATCGGTCAGCGTGTCGTCGAGCCGGATGAGGTCGCTGTCCTTGAACGGCGGTCCGGCGAACGGCTCGCCGAGCGGGCGAGCGCTCGAAATTCGGCCGCTCGTCGTGAGTGCCGCGCCGTACGGAAGAGTCTCCTGGGAACGGGCGGGAGTGTGGATCACGTCACCACTTGCCACTTGCGGTACCTCCGATCAGATCCGCCGGGTTACCGACGACATGTCCGTGATGGGCGTGATGCCCGGGGCGCGTCACTTCGTCCGTGGCGGTCCACAGCACCGGCTCGTACTCCCACTTCTGGCCGAGGGTGTACGCGGTATCGGACGGAACGGGGCCCGGGTATCGCTGCCCGGTCAGGGACAGACCGGCGAAGACCAAGATGATCAGCAGCGGAATGCCGACGAAGATCAGGGTTGTCTCGAGAATGCTCACACGCAAACGGTAGCCCAGGCACCCGGGAAAGGCCGCATACGCCCCTGATTCCGTACCGTGCCGTCAGGCGGCGCCCTCTCCCAGGTACGGCAGCCAGGTGGGGTGCAACTCCGGGAGGGTGGCGAGCAGGCGCCAGTGCCTGCCCTTCGGCGGGGTGAGAACGGCGCGCATCGTCCACCCGAGTTCGGCGAGCATCTTGTCTGCCTTCTTGTGGTTGCAGGGCGCGCAGCACGCGACGCAGTTCTCCCAGCTGTGCTCGCCTCCGCGACTGCGAGGCACCACGTGGTCGATCGTCTCGGCTTTCGCGCCGCAATATGCGCAGCGGTTTCCGTCGCGGTGCATGAGCGCCGCGCGGGTCATGGGTACCCGGGCGTGATAGGGCACCCGGACGTAACTGCGCAGGCGGATCACCGAAGGCAACTGCACCGACCATTCCGCTGAGCGGACGAACGGCGCGTGCGGGTCGTCGTGGACGGTATCGGCCTTACCACCGGTCATGAGAATGACGGCGCGCCGGGCCGGCAGCGCCGTGAGAGGTTCGTAGGTGGCATTGAGCAGCAGCACCCGTCGTTTGACCCAGTCGGGCACCGCCGTGCTGTCGCGCACCACGCGCAGGGTGTTGGCCCCCGGCGCCCCCATCGGGGCATCCGCGGGCGGGAGTTGTCGATGTGCGCTGCTGCGGTGCTTCATACGACCTCCGGAAGACTGGAAACAGTGCATCACGGATGGTCGAAAATCGCACCCTGAATCGTGCGACTTGCCGAGGTCGGGTATGTGAACTTCCGGGGCCGCCGGACACGGATACCGCTGCCGCGACGGGCGGGCCGCTGCAACGGGCACAATGGACACTCGAGAGGGATGGTGAGCAGAAACCGATGAGTGACGAGCAGACCTTCTACGACGCAGTGGGCGGCGCCGAGACGTTTCGTAAGATCACGGCGCGCTTCTACGAAGAGGTGGCCGCGGACGAGATCGTCCGTCCGCTGTACCCCGAGGAAGATCTCGGCCCGGCCGAGCGGCGCATGCGCATGTTTCTCGAGCAGTACTGGGGCGGGCCGCACACCTACTCCGACGAACGCGGCCACCCGCGCCTGCGCATGCGGCACCACCCGTTCCGCATCGGACCGCTCGAGCGCGACGCGTGGCTGCGCTGTATGCACACCGCGATCGCCTCGATCGACGAGGAGACCCTCGACGACGCCCACCGCCGCCAACTGCTCGACTACATGAACATGGCAGCCGACTCGATGATGAATTCGGCCGTGTGACGCCGTCCCGGGAACGGGTCAGCCCCTCCGCACGAGCGACCTGAGCTTTCCGGCGACGCGGAATCCGAAGATCAGCGGTGCGGGCATCACCCGATGCAGAATCGCATGTTTGCGGACGTACTCGGGAACCTCCCAGAGCGCGGACGTGCCGGCCCGGAACAGGGCCGCGTCCCCGGCACGGAGGATCCGCGGATCGGCGTCGTCGGAACTGACGATCACCGAACCTTCCACGATGTGGACGATCTCGTCGGCGCCGAAGTGCCATGTGAAACGGCCCGCCGTGCAGTCCCACACATGGGTGGTGGTGGTCAGGTCGCTCCCTGTCGACCATTGACCGCTGCGGGCCACCGGCGTCCCGTCGTGGATCCAGTCCGGGTCGATCGGATCGTCGTGAAGTTCCACATCGTCGAGGGAGACAGCGACGATCGGCGTCCAATTCATGAGGATTGTCCTATCACGTGTGCGCGGTCACAGGAATTCGCTGCCACGGTTCGACCTGTCCACGCAGCGCGCATCTGTCACGATGACTCCCGTGGCCCGCCCCAGCGATGCGCCGACCGACGGTCCCGTCCCCGCGCGGGCCTGGTGGCGCGATGCCGTGTTCTACCAGGTGTATCCGCGGTCGTTCGCCGACTCGGACGGAGACGGGGTCGGCGATCTCGCCGGGATCCGCAGCCACCTCTGGTACCTCGAACTCCTCGGAGTCGACGCGCTCTGGCTCAATCCCGTGATGCGGTCGCCGATGGCGGATCACGGGTACGACGTATCCGACCCCCGCGACATCGACCCTCTCTTCGGTGACATCGCCGCCTTCGACGCGTTGGTCGGCGAGGCGCACGCGCGGGGCATTCGTGTCGTGATGGACCTCGTGCCGAACCATGTCAGCAGCGAACATCCCTGGTTCCACGAGGCACTCGCCTCGCCACCGGGAAGCGCGGAACGCAACCGTTTCCATTTCCGGGACGGTCGCGGACCGGGCGGCGACGAGCCGCCGAACAACTGGCCCAGCATCTTCGGAGGTCCGGCCTGGACCCGGGTCACCGAGCCCGACGGCACCCCGGGCCAGTGGTACCTGCACGTGTTCGCCTCGCAGCAACCCGATCTGAACTGGGCCGACCCGGATGTCGGCGAGGACCTCGAGAAGACTCTCCGGTTCTGGCTGCACGACCGGCACGTGGACGGGTTCCGCATCGACGTCGCGCACGGCATGGCCAAGCCCGCAGACCTGGCCGACCACGACGGCTGGGAGGAGAACGAACTCCTCGGACATGCCGCGTCCGATCCCCGCTTCGACAATCCCGAAGTCCATGCCATCCACCGGGCTATCCGGGAAGTGCTCGACGAGTATCCGCATGCGGTGACGATCGGTGAGATCTGGGTCAGCGATCACGAGCGGTTCTCCGCCTATCTGCGGCCGGACGAGTTGCACCTCGGTTTCGAGTTCCACCTGACTCTCGCGGGCTGGGATGCGAACGAGATCAAGGAAGCGATCGACAAGGGCTTCGCCGCTGTCGCCGGCACACCGGCGTCCCCGACCTGGACATTGTCGAACCACGACGTGGACCGGGAGGTGAGCCGCTACGGAGGCGGTGCGCGCGGCCTCGCCCGGGCCCGCGCCATGATCCTGGTGGAGTTGGCGCTACCGGGTGCGGCGTTCGTCTACAACGGAGCCGAACTCGGGCTACCGAACGTGGATCTCCCGGACGAGGTGCTGCAGGACCCGGTGTGGGAACGCTCGGGGCGCACCGACCGTGGCCGGGACGGATGCCGCGTCCCTCTGCCGTGGGAGGGCACGGCCCCTCCGTTCGGATTCACCGGCGCGTCGCAGTCGTGGCTGCCCCAGCCCGAGAACTGGGCCGCGCTCACCGTCGAAGCGCAGCTCGCCGACACGGGATCGACACTGTCGCTGTACCGGCGCGCCATCGAGCTGCGGCACGAACGTCCGGAGATCTCCGGCGACGACATCGGCTGGTACGGCAGCCCGCCCGGCTGTCTCGCGTTCCGGCGTACCGGCGGAGTGACGTGTGTGCTCAACGCCGGCACGGAGCCGGTCGTGCTCCCGCCGGGCACGGTGCTGTTGTCCAGCACACCGATCGCGGGCCGGCATCTCCCGCCCGACAGTGCCGCCTGGCTCGTCTGACCGGGCTACACCACACTCAGACCGAGACCACCGGTCCGGCGCAGATGGACGGACCCGTACCGTGCATCGAGGCGCAGCCACGTCGGGGAGGCGCGAACCCGGACCACCTCGGCGGGATCGATGCCCTCGACATCGCCGGAGTCCCGGCCCGAGGTGGGGACGAATCCCATTGCGCCCAGCGCGAAGACCATCCGCATGGGCACCCCCACCGTCGTGTCACCGCCGCTCACTTCCAGTACTTCCTGCGCGAGCAGCGACGCCGGAGGTCCTTGCGCGCCCTGCTCGCGGGTCACGGTCACGCCGCGGTGGGCGAGTTCGACGAGCACGCGGGCAGGGACGTCGTCGACGTGCGTGTAGCCGCCCTCGGGGGGCAGCGCACCGCGCCAGGCCGAATCCATCGCCCATCCCGGGTCCACCTCGGGGTGCGGACCCGACGCCCCGACGAGCGCGGCGCGCAGGCCGTCGGCGGCGACGCACGTGTCGGCAGGATCGACGGTGCCGCGCACGACCCGCGACGCGAGGACCTCGAAGCCGGTCTGCGCCCACACGCCGAGCACACCGTCGCCCCGGCGGCGCAGGCGTACGACAGCCGCGTCGTCCATGCGCAGCACATGGGTGAGGAAGCTGGCGAGGTCGGTGCGCTCGGCGGGCCCGTCGAGACGTATCGCGCGTTCACCGCGGCCCCGGCCGGCTGTGTCAGTCACGCCGCCACCGCAGCAGGAACTCACGTTCGTGGTCGTCGAGCCGCCGCAGCCGCTGGGTGTCGATGTCGAACGCCGCAATCTGGGTGGAGGCGATCACGGCCGGTGCGGAGTCGGCCGGAGCGCCACCGGGACGCACCTCGTAACCGATGGTGAAGTCGACCGCCCGGACCTTCTCGGTCCACATCATGATGTCGAGCGGGCCGTCCGAGTGGCGGAGTTGCCGCCGGTACCGCACGTGGAGATCTGCGATCACGGCACCTTCGCGCAGGCTCTGGGTGGGCCGGCCGTCGGCGAAGAGCCACGGGATGCGCGCCTCTTCGAGCAACGTCACCATCCGCGCGTGGTTGATGTGCTGGAAGACATCCATGTCGGACCACCGCACCATCACCTCGGTGTGGAATCCGAACTGTTCCCCCGCGCTGCCCACTCGTTACCTCCGATCGGATGCGCCGGTGCGCACCATGCTTCTGATCTGACGTGCCGCCACCGACAGGACGGCGAGGTCCAGGTTCCCAGACGCGAAGATCTCCTCGAGCGCCGCCCTCGCACGCACGAGCCTCGACCCGTTGGACAACTCCCAGTCCTCGATCATCTCCGCGGTGGTCTCGCCCGGCTCCGCCCCGGCGAACACGTCGAGCACCAAGGCACTCAACGATCCGTACAGGTCGTCGCGTAATGCCAAGCGGGCGAGGGAGTGCCAGCGGTCTCCTCGTTCGAGGGCAGAGACCGCACTGAGAAGGCGGTCGATTCCGAGATGCGCGTCGAGTGCGTAGTACAGTTCCGCGACCTCCTCGTCGTCCCGCTCGACGATGTCCGCGACGTCGATGACATCGAGCAGCGCGAACTGCACGAGGAGGTAGTACACCGCATCCGTGGGTTCGGCCGGCGCACCCCGATCGAGCACGGGCCGGGTCCTGCGGGCGAAGTCTTCGACGTGATGCCCCCGCACCCATTCGCCGACCCGCGGGGCGAGTCGTGCGAAGCGGTCGCGATACCGGCTGATCTCCGCGCCCACCGCGAGGGGTTGCGGCCGTGTCGAGAGCAGCCGCCGCGACGCGCGGTCCAGGACCCGACGCGATTCGAGGAGCAGGTCGTCCTCGACGTCGGTGGGAAGCCGCTCGCTGCGGACCCGGTCCCAGATCGCGGGCAGCCCGAAGATCGCGGTGACCGCGGCGTATGCGCGGACCGCGTCGGTGCTCGACGCTCCGGTCTCCTCGGTCAGCCGGTACACGAAGGAGATGCCGCCGTTGTCGACGGTTTCGTTCGCGAGGATGGTCGCGACGATCTGCCGGCGGAGCGGGTGCGCCTTGATTGCGGTGGCGAACCGATCCCGGAGCGCGGGCGGGAAATAACCGGGCAGGCGCGACGCGAACGTGTCGCTGTCGGGCACGTCGGTGGCGAGAAGTTCCTCGACGAGGGCGAGCTTGACGTGGGCGAGCAGCTGGGACAACTCGGGCGAGGTGAGGCCCTCCCCCGCTGTGAACCGGCGTGCGATCTCGGCGTCGTCGGGTAACGCGTCGAGGCGACGGTCGAGTCCGTGCTCGGCTTCGAGCGCGCCGAGGAGCCGCTGGTGTACACCGAGCAGCGATGGCGCGGCCGCTCGCTCGAGACCCAGGACATTGTTCTGCCCGATGTTGTCGGCGAGCACGAGTTCCGCGACGTCGTCGGTCATGGAGGCGAGCAGCGGGTTACGGTCTTCGGTCCGGAGTTCGCCGGCGGTGACCACCGAGTCGAGCAGGATCTTGATGTTGACCTCGTGGTCGGAGCAGTCCACGCCCGCCGAGTTATCGATAGCGTCGGTGTTGATCTTTCCGCCGGTGCGGGCGTATTCGATACGCCCGAGTTGCGTCACTCCGAGATTGCCGCCTTCGCCGACCACCCGTGCCCGCACACTGTCGCCGTCGACGCGCACGGAGTCGTTGCTCTTGTCCCCGACGTCGGCGTGGGATTCCGAGCGCGCCTTGATGTAGGTGCCGATGCCGCCGTTCCACAGCAGGTCGACGGGTGCGCGCAGGATCGCCCGGATCAGTTCGGACGGGGCGAGTTCGGTGACGTCGTCGGGCAGGGCGAGCACCCGGCGGGCCTGTTCGCTGACCGGGATCGATTTGCGGGTGCGTTCCCACACTCCCCCGCCCTCGCCGATCAGTGCCGGGTCGTAGTCGGCCCACGACGAGCGGGGAAGCTCGAAGATCCGCCGTCGTTCGGCGAACGAGCGAGCCGCGTCGGGCTCCGGATCGAGGAAGATGTGGCGGTGGTCGAACGCGGCGACGAGCTGGATGTGCTCGCTGAGCAACATCCCGTTGCCGAACACGTCGCCGCTCATGTCACCGATGCCGGCGACGGTGAAGTTCTCCGTCTGCGTATCGAGTCCGCGCTCACGGAAGTGCCGCTTGACGCTCTCCCATGCGCCGCGCGCGGTGATGCCCATCTCCTTGTGGTCGTATCCGGCCGAGCCGCCGGATGCGAACGCGTCACCGAGCCAGAAGCCGTAGTCTGCCGCAACCGAATTGGCCAGGTCGGAGAACGACGCGGTGCCCTTGTCGGCGGCCACCACGAGGTAGGTGTCGTCGGTGTCGTGGCGCACCACCCGTTCCGGTGGGATCACCGTGGTGCGCGACCGATCGAGGTTGTCGGTGACGTCGAGCAGCCCGGAGATGAACCGGCGGTAGCACTGTTCGCCGCGCTCACGGACGGCTCGACGATCGGCAGCGGCGTCGCCGGTGGGCTGCGGCGCGTGCTTGACGACGAATCCGCCTTTCGCCCCGACGGGAACGATGACGGCGTTCTTCACCGCCTGCGCCTTGACGAGCCCGAGAACCTCGGTGCGGTAATCCTCACGGCGGTCGGACCATCGGAGACCACCGCGGGCGACGGCGCCGTACCGCATGTGCACGCCCTCCACATCGGGTGCGTAGACGAAGATCTCGAACTTCGGTCGTGGCTGCGGGAGTTCGGCGATGCCGGCCGGATCGAGCTTCATCGACAGGACGCGGCCGCGGGCGGAGTCGTCGTCCGCGGGGACGAAGTAGTTGGTGCGCAGGGTGGAGCGGATCAGCGAGAACAGCCCCCGCAGGATCCGGTCGGGGACCAGTCCTGTCACGGCCTCGATCTTCGACGTGAGCTCGCCGGAGATGCGTTCTTCACTCTCGGATTCGGCAACCTCCGGATCGAATCGGGCCTCGAACAGCCGGACCAGCAGGACCGTGATCTCGGGGTAGTCGAGCAGTACGCCTTCGATGTTGTGCTGACTGTACGGAAAACCGGTCTGCCGCAGGTATTTCGCGTACGCACGCAGCATGACCGCCTGACGCCACACCAGCCCGGCGCGCAACACCAGTTCGTTGAATCTGTCGGTTTCGGAGTCGCCGCGCCAGGCGACGACGAACATGTCGGTGAAACGGCCCGCGAGCGTCGGGTCGGAGTCCAGAGTGTCCGGCGAGAGATCGCCCGGAAGCCCGAGACCGAAATCGTAGATCCAGCAATCGATTCCGTCGGACCGTGGAACCCGGTACGGGCGCTCGTCGATAACCTGGACGCCGAGGCTCTGCAGCACCGGAAGCACCCGGCCGAGGGTGACCGGCTCGTCGCCGACGTACAGGGTGAAGCGCCACGCCCCGGGTGCTGCGCCGTCGGACCGGCAGAGCCGCGTCTCGATCTCACCGACCCGAAGACCCTCGAGCACCACCAGATCGGAGAGCGCGCGCTCCGACGGAAAATCCTCCTTGTACGCCTCGGGCACCGCGTCGGCGTATCGCTGCACCAGTGCGGCGTCGACGCGGGCATCGCCGGCGGCGGCCTCGGAAAGCCGATCGGTCCAGTTCCTGCTGGTCGCCGCGAGCAGCGCCTGGATCCGGATGCGGTTCTCGTCGGAGGTGTCGATCTCGTGCCGGCCGCGCCCGGGGAACCTGATCGTGACGTGCAGGAGAGCCAGCTCCCCCTCCGAGACCCGCGCGGTGTAGTCGAGGACTCCCCCGCCGTACTCGCTCAAGAGGATGTCCTGCATCGCGATGCGGACCTTCGTCGTGTACCGGTCGCGCGGCAGGTACACCAGGCACGACACGTACCGGCGGTGCGTGTCGACGCGTACGAACAACCGGACCTGCCTGCGGATGTCGACCACCGACGTGACGGTGTCGTAGAGGGTGGCGGTGTCCATCGAGAAGAGTTCGGCACGCGGGATGGTCTGCATGATCTCGAGCATCGCCTGACCGCTGTACGACGAAATGTCCACGTGGGCACGGGCGATCACGGCACGCACCCGGCGGGAGATGAGCGGGATGTCGAGGATGTTGTCGTTGAGCGCGGTCACTGTCAGCACTCCGAGGAAGCGGTGCTCACCGACCACGCGACCTTCCGCATCGAGGACTGCGATCCCCACGAAATACGGATAGACCGAGCGGTGCACGGTCGTCGGCAGCGCCCCCTGGGTGAGGACCAGCAACGGCCGCCGGTCGGGGTGCGCACCGGGCGGCAACTCGAGTGGATCGCTGTCGGGGCCCTCGGTGCGCAGGACCCCCAGTCCGCTGCCCCGGACGGGGCGCGCTCGCACCACGCCTGATCCATCGGTGTCGACGAACTCGTAGCGCCGGTAACCGAGCATGGTGAAATGCCCGCGGGCGAGCCAGCGCAACAGATCGGCGGTTTCGGCGAGAACGGTGGCGGTGTGCTGCGGCGGCGGAACGACCGCGAGCGCGTCGAGTGCACCGGCGAGTTCGCGCTGCAGGGCGAGCATCGGTTCGGTGTCGGAGACGACCTGCCGCACTTCGGCCAGCGCACGGCGGAGTCCGTCGTCGATCTCGTCGACTGTGGGTCCGTCGGCTCCGAGTGCGAACTGCACGTGCATCCACGACTCGGCGATCCGGTGCACAGGGTCCTCGTCGTCGACCGACGGGTTTCCGGGCGAGAGGTCGCGCAGCAGTCCCGCGTCGTCGCGCAGTGCCGAGAACTCCGGGTGCACCACCGCATCGACACCCACTCCGAGGCGGGCGAAGAGTGCCAGGACGGCCTCGACGAGGAGGGGCATGTCGTCGGTGACGATCTGGGCGGTCGATCCCAGTGGGTCGTCTCCCGGCGGACGAACCCGGATCGCCGCCGTGCCCGGCGCACGCTCGCGTCCCAGTTCGAGATGGGCGGCGGCCACTGCTTCGGGTGCGCCGATTTCCTCGCCCGACTGCTCGTACATCTGCACGAGAGTCGCCACCAACGACGAATCCAGTTGCGACGCAGTTGAATCCGCCATTACTTCACTCCCTGACCTGCTTGCCGGACAAAACCGAGCGCCGCGGACGGGCCCGAGTTCGAGCCTATCCGCGGCGCCACAGGTTGGGGGCCGGACACGCGGGCTGTCAGCCCGGCGCCGCGACCCGGTACCGGTCGAGGACCTCACGTTCGAGATCGCTCAGCGGCCTCGACCGATCGGTGTGGACGTCGAACCCGACGAGAACAGCGTCCCCGTGGGCACACACCACCCCGTGCCGGTCGAGGATCGTGTGGCGCAGCGTGAACGACGAGGTACCCACGTGCAACACGGCGATCTCGACATCGAGCGGGCCCGACGCATCCTTGATGGGCCGCAGGAACTCGGCGTCCATCTTGCGGACCGCGACGACACCGCGCCCAGAAAGGTGGCTGACCAGGAACTTGATCCGCGCTTCCTGCATGTACTCGACGACTTTGGTGTTGTTGACGTGACCGAGCCGATCGGAATCGGCCCAGCGCACCTCGAGCGAACAACGGAACGGCTCGCCGACGGTGTTCGTCCCGACACCGTTCGGCTTCGTCTCCAGACGATCAGTCACGAGTGAGCTTCCGGTGGGTGACGCGGTGCGGACGTGCCGCATCCGCGCCGAGACGCTCGACCTTGTTGGCTTCGTACGCCTCGAAGTTGCCCTCGAACCAGAACCACTTGCCTTCCTCGACGTTGCCCTCCCAGGCGAGGATGTGGGTACAGGTGCGGTCGAGGAACCAGCGATCGTGGGAAATCACGACGGCGCAGCCCGGGAACTGCTGCAGCGCGTTCTCGAGCGAACTCAAGGTCTCGACGTCGAGGTCGTTGGTCGGTTCGTCGAGCAGGATCAGGTTGCCGCCCTCTTTGAGGGTCAGCGCGAGGTTCAGCCGGTTGCGCTCACCGCCGGAGAGCACGCCGGCCTTCTTCTGCTGATCCGGTCCCTTGAAACCGAACGCGCTGACGTACGCGCGCGACGGCATCTCGTTCTGCCCGACCTCGATGTAGTCCATGCCGCCCGACACGACTTCCCACACGTTCTTGGTGGGGTCGATGTTGGAGCGGTTCTGGTCGACGTAACTCAGCTTGACGGTGTCGCCCACCTTGACGGTGCCCGAATCCGGCTCCTCGAGACCCACGATGGTCTTGAACAGCGTGGTCTTACCCACGCCGTTGGGACCGATCACGCCGACGATGCCGTTACGCGGCAGGGTGAACGACAGGTCCTTGATGAGCACGCGGCCGTCGAAGCCCTTGTCGAGGTGTTCGACCTCCACGACGACGTTGCCCAGGCGCGGAGGCGTCGGGATCTGGATCTCTTCGAAGTCGAGCTTGCGGTGCTTCTCGGCTTCCGCTGCCATCTCCTCGTAGCGTCCGAGGCGCGCCTTGCTCTTCGTCTGCCGGGCCTTCGAACCGGACCGGACCCACTCGAGCTCCTCCTTGAGGCGCTTCTGCAGCTTCTGGTCCTTCTTGCCCTGCACCTCGAGGCGCTCGGCCTTCTTCTCCAGGTACGTCGAGTAGTTGCCCTCGTACGGGTGCAGCTTGCCGCGGTCGACCTCACAGATCCACTGCGCGACATGGTCGAGGAAGTACCGGTCGTGAGTGACGGCCAGGACTGCGCCGGGGTACGACGCGAGGAACTGCTCGAGCCAGAGCACGGACTCGGCGTCGAGGTGGTTGGTGGGCTCGTCGAGAAGCAGCAGGTCCGGCTTGCTCAGCAGGAGCTTGCACAGCGCGACACGGCGGCGCTCACCACCGGAGAGGTGCGTGACCGGCTCGTCCGGCGGCGGGCAGCGCAGCGCGTCCATCGCCTGTTCGAGCTGCGAGTCGAGATCCCACGCGTTGGCGTGGTCGAGCTCCTCCTGGAGGACGCCCATCTCTTCCATCAGTTCGTCCGAGTAGTCCGTCGCCATCAGTTCGGCGATCTCGTTGAACCGGTCGAGCTTGACCTTGATGTCGCCGAGGCCCTCCTCGACGTTCTGCTTGACCGTCTTCTCCTCGTTGAGCGGGGGCTCCTGCAGGAGGATGCCGACCGTCGCGTCCGGATCGAGGAAAGCCTCACCGTTGCTGGGCTGATCCAAGCCCGCCATGATCTTGAGGATCGACGACTTTCCCGCGCCATTGGGTCCCACGACGCCGATCTTCGCGCCCGGGTAGAAGCTCATGGTGACGTCATCGAGGATGACCTTGTCACCGTGCGCCTTGCGCACCTTCTTCATCGTGTAAATGAACTCCGCCATGACGACCAGCGTATCCGCCCCGGCGGGATAACCCACATCCTGCGCGTCGTCCCGCCCGAGCGGGACCTCCGATCAGCCCGCGAACAACTCCGCGACGAACGGTGTGGTGTCCGGAAGCGACGCGGCCATGGTCTCCGAATGCCCCGTGGGATAGGTGGCGAACCGGGGTTGCGCTCCCCCGGCCCACAGGTCCGCGACCAGCTTGACACTCAACGGCGCCGGCACGACCCGGTCGTCGAGGCCTTGGGCGAGAAACAGCGGCCGGTCGTAACCGTTCACCGGAACTCCCAGGTAATCGGACAGGGCCGCCGGGAACCGGTCGTCGCCGAGCGGTCGGGCGAGCAGGTCCCCGATCCCGACGCCGGTGTAGCGCGCGAGCATCTCGTCGTAACACAGCGACTCCGCCGCATCGACGACTTCCCGCCCGAGACCGGTGAGATAGCCGTCGAGATCGAGTCCCGGATCCGCCTCGCGCAGCCCAGCGAAGATGAACGCTCCGAAGGCGGTCAGTCCGTCGAGCGGAAGATCCGGAAACTCCGGGAAGCCGATCGGGAAGACCAGTTCGAGATTCGACGGCGCCCCCGTCGTGAGTGTTCCGCGGAAGTCGAGTTCGGGCGCGCGATCGGTGGCGGTATTCGCCGTGTGCAGCGCCGCGTGCCCTCCTTGCGACTGCCCGACGACCACCCAGCGCTCCGACAGCGACGGCTCCACCGCGCGCGCCGCACGCACGAGATCGACGATGCTGTTCGCGGCGCTCTGCCCGTCGAGGTATCGATGCAGGCCGTCGGATCCGAGACCCGGGTAGTCGGCCGCGACGACGGCATATCCCTGATCGAGCCAATGCTCGAGGTAGGCGGTGTCGCGTTCACTCCGCGGATTACGGGAGGGGGCGCAGTCGTCGGCGAGACCGGTGGTGCCGTGTGCCCAGGCGACGACGGGCCGGCCGCCCGCGGGAGGTTCGCCGCCGGGTACGAACACCACCCCGGTGGCAGTCGCCGTCTCACCCGAGCGCCACTGCGTCGTGTACGAGAGCGCACGAGCGGAGGCGGCTCCCGGCAACGACAATCGGCTGTCGAGCGGGGCCTCCGACACCACCGCTCCGGGTGCCGGCTGTGCGTGCGCTGTACCGGAGACGGCAACGGGCGCTCCGACGGCAAGAAGGCACGCGAGAAAACCCGCGATCACACTCCCCGTACGTCCGTGCGATGTCTTCTCGTCCGTCCCCCTGCGCGCAGTCACAGGCAGCACCATACGTGCAAACCGGGCATCCGGTATCGAAGATGGGATCCCGGCAGATCCCGATTGGGTGAGCGCTACACAGGGCAACCCGTGTGCATGACCTCACATTCCTTCTCACCTTCCACTCCTGCCGTCGGGGCCAGGACCGGTCGGGATATCGCACGCGTCGTCACGGTCGCGGTGAGTGCGGTGATCGCCGTGGCCGGCTCGTACCTCGGCACCTCCGCCGGCACGCCCGTCGCCGAAGCGGCAGGCGGTGTGCTCGCCTCCGATGCGACAGCCGTTGCCCCAGGTGGCCCGGCTTTCGCGATCTGGACGGTCATCTACATCGGCCTGATCGCCCTCGCCGTATGGCAGTTGCTGCCCGCCCACCACACCGACCCGCGGCAACGCACTCTCGGCTGGTGGATCGCCGCGTCGATGCTTCTCAACGCATTATGGATCGGGACGATCCAGATCGATCAGGTCGGCCTCAGCGTGGTGGTGATCGTCGCACTGCTCGCAATCCTGGTTCGCGTTTTCCTCGGGCTCACGGCATCTGCTCCGTCGAGCCGCCTCGAGGCTGTCGTCGTCGACGGCACGATGTTCGTCTACCTGGGGTGGGTCGCGGTCGCCACGGTCGCCAACACCGCGGCGGCCCTGAATTCCGCGGACATCGATCCGTTCGGGTGGGGCGCCGACGTGTGGGCCGTGGTGATCCTCGCCGTGGTCGCGGCCGTGTCGGTGGTGGTCGCGTTCGCCGGGCACGGACGTCTCGCGGTTGCCGCCGCCATGGCCTGGGGTCTGGGCTGGATCGCGGTCGGCCGCACCGCCGACGACGGCTGGAACTCGACACCGGCGGCGGTTGCGGCGGTGGTCGCCGCGGTCGTGGCGGTGGTGGCCGCAGTTGCCGTGCGGATCGCCACCGAACGGGCCCGCACGCGAAAACCCGTGTGAGACCCGGACCGCAGGCGCTCCCGCGGGCCGCTAGCGCGCTTCCTGGTCCCGGCGGGCCAACTCCGCGAACATCGCGTTGTGCGCGGCGAGGTCGGCGTCCTCGTCACGATCCGCGGCCCGATCCACCCGGCGCGCAGTCCGTGTATCGCTGCGCGACCACTGCACGAGCAATGCGAGCATGACGAGCACGAGCGGGATCTCACCCGCCGACCACGCGATACTGCCGCCGACCTTCTGGTCGTCGAACAGGTCGTAGTTCCACGGCAGCGCGAGACCGCGGTAGTACGACTCGGCCATCACCGTTCCCATGCTCATGAGGGTGACGCCGAAGAATGCGTGGAACGGCAGCGAACCGAAGACCATGCCGAGTTTCGTGACCGGCGGCAGGTCGCGTGGCGACGGATCGACGCCGATCACCACCCAGTAGAAGAGATAGCCGCTCATCAGGAAGTGCAGGTTCATCAGCACGTGCGCGGTGTGGCTGTCGGCGAAGGTCTCGAAGATGCCACCGAGATACAAGGCGTAGAAGCCGCCGACGAACATCACCGACGCGACGATCGGGTGAGTGAAGAACCGCGACGGCGGGCTGTGCAGGAATTCGAGGATCCACTCGCGGGGTCCCGGAGGAGCACCGCGGCCGGCCGGCTTGAACGCGCGCAGCGCCAGGGTCATCGCACCGCCGAGTGCCAGGAGCACCGGCGCGAGCATCGACATGGCCATGTGCGCGCCCATGTGCACGCTGAACATCGCGGCGGAGTACATGCCGACACCCGACGACGTGGCGACCAGCAGCACGAAGCAACCGGAGAACCAGGCGATGCTCCGGCCCACCGGCCAGGCGTCACCGCGCTTGCGCAGCGTCCACAGGCCGATGGCGTATGCGACGGCCAGAACGATCGCGAGGGTGCCGAAGATGAGGTCGAATCGCCACTGCCCGAAGAACAGGTTGGCGAACGACGGGGGCACCTCGAGGTTGTATCCGAGGGCCACTTCCTGAACCGTGGGCACGGCATCCGGGGCCGGCGGCGGGGTGCGGCCCAACCCGACGGCCAGGCCCACCGTCGCGGCGAGGACGAACGACTCGACGGCGGCGAACCGGACGAGGGCACCCCGGCTGGTCGGATCGGCTTCGAGCGCCGGAAGTGCCCGTCGCCGCTGCATCCAGCCGAACAGCCCGAGCACTACCAGCGCCACGATCTTGGCGATCAGGAGCCTGCCGTACGTGGTTGTCGTGAGGTCGTCGAGCGAGACCCGCACTCCCGCGTTGATCACGCCGGTCACAGCCATGACCACGAACGCGAGACCGGCGACGAAGGAGAACCGTCGCGCCGCGACGCCGGTGTACGCGCCGCCGCGCCACGAATGCGCGAGAAGTGCGAACAGGCCACCGGCCCAGACCGACGCGGCCACGAGATGCAGCACCAGGCTGTTGGTGGCGAGGTCGTGCGATCCGCCCGAGGACGAGTGGCCCGTCAGGGCGACCGGCATCAATGCCACCAGCGACAGCAGAAGCAGATAGGGCACCCACGACCAGCGCACCGCCATCCGGATCAGCAGCGCGGTGATCAGGGCGAGCACCGTCGTCCACGCCCAGGCCGACGCGGTCTCCACCTGGCCGAGCGCACTGAACAGGTTCTCCGGCCGGAGCGCCTCGGTGAACGACGCGCCGGAGGTGTCGGACAGGGTCAGCGGCACGAGCAGCGCGGCCGTCGCGGCCCACACCACCGCCGCGACGCCTGCGGTCCGGACCGCGCGGTACCCGTCGACATCGAGGACACCGTTCTTCTGCGGCGGCACCAGGAACGCCGCGAAGAACAGCGAACCGATCGTGATCACGGTCGCGATTTCGGACACCGCACGAACGGCGGGCAGACCGTACGTGGTCAAGGCCCCCGGGTCCGGGATGCCGAGCAGCACCAGCGCCTGCGCGGCGGACGCGCCGACGATCAGTGCCGCGACGATGGCGGCGAGGATGCCGAAGAGGACGAACAAAACAGACGGGTTCCCGCGTCCGGACGCGGGCACTGAATGCTGCGCGTCGGACGCGAGCTCGGGTGCTGCCATGCCTACCAGGGTAGGACCTCCCGAACCGTAACTACGACGCCCCGTCGGACATCACTGTGACGGCCCGCCGGGGATCACTCCGACGGGCACGTATCGAACAGTCGGATCAGAGTGTCGAAACCCAGGCGAGCCGATCGGTCGACAGCGAGAACGTGTCCTCGAACAGGACGACGTACGTGCCGGGAGCGGCACCGGCCCGGGCGTCGAAGCACACGTTTCCGGTTGCGGCGCCGCCCGGCGCGAGGCGGCCCGAATTGAGCATCGGACGGTCGGCGCCGAAGGTGGAATTGCGGATCGCGCCGCCGGCGTCCTGCACATGCCAGTCCATGTATCCGTTGAAGTCGTTCTGGTCCGTTCCGACGTTGACGATCGTCACCTCGCTGCAGAGGTAGCTGCCCAGTACGGAGTCGATGAGCTGGAGCGGCCCGACGGTGTAGGCGAGATCGTCGCGGGTGATGGTGGCGCCGGCCACCGCGGCGGTGTCGTGGTCGAGCTTCCCGGAGAATTCCGGCCCCCGATCGGCCACTACCTCGTCGCCGGCGGGACCGGATGTGACGGTGGCCTCCTTCTCGCCGCCGACGCTGGAGACCACGGCGACCGAGCAGGCACCGAACAGGAGGACGGGCACCCCGACGACGATCCAGGGCCAGATCCGGCGCTTGGCGCGCGGCGGCTGTCCGGACGGGTTCTGGTTCGGGTCGGGGTACGAGATGGGGTGCGTCATCACACTTCTCCTCATTGGTCTGGGCTGGAGATGCGGAGCGGGCGGTGCCGCTCCTCCGGTGTGAACAGCTCACCCGAGTTGCCCGGTCCGGCACCTCGTCCGATCGGACGGACCACCTCCTCCTTTCGGACCGATCGCTGCGGACCGTTCGGACCATGTGGGTGTGCCACGCGATTGCGTAGCGTGCACCGAGTGATGGTTACTTCCGCTCAGGGTCTCCGGCGTCCGGTGTGGCGCCGGCGTGCCTGGACCACCGGTGCCGTGACACTGAGCCTGTTCTGCACGTTGCTGACCCTGGGACTGTCGTCGGACTCGAACACGGTTCCCGAATGGAACTTCGCACTCGGGTTCGTGCTCGGCCTGGTCGCAGCGTTTGCTCTGGTGTGGCGCCACTCGAGCCCCTGGACGGTGCTCGCCGTCACGCTCCTCGGACCTCTGCTGTTCTCCACCGACGCCACCGCCGCGCTCATCGCGCTGTACGCCGTCGTCAAATCGGAACGCAGCGGACGACTTGCCGGAGCCGCCGGTGCCGTCTTCGTCGCGTGCGGTATCTCACTCACGTACGACGCGCACCGCACCCGCGACAACTCGGTACTCACGATAGGCACGATGCGCCCGGAGGACACCGCACCCAAGCCGATGTGGGAGGTCGCCTGGTGGATCCCCTTGCTGGTCGCGGCGGCGCTCGTCACGGTCGTGGTGGTGCTCGCGCTGCTCGAGCAGACCCGCTCGCAGCTGACCGTCGCCGAACGCGTGCGCGACCGCGCGACGGCGAAGACGGAATCGATCCACGACGAGATGATCCGTACCGAGGAACGAACCCGGATCGCCCGCGACATGCACGACACGCTCGCCGCAGGACTGAGCCGAATCTCCCTGTTCGCGGGAGCACTGCAGGTCGGTGGGGCCGATGATCCGCAGAAGACAGCCAATACGGCCGCGATGATCCGCAGTACCGCGCACGAATCTCTCGACGAGCTCAAGAGCATCGTCGGGGTGCTTCGTGGGACGGCGGGCGCGTCGCGGGCCAGCGGACATCAAGGGATAGATGCCGTGGCCGATCTCGTCCAGTCCGCGCGCGCGGCCGGGCTGCACACCGTCTTGTTCACCGATCTCCAGCCCGGTGACGTCGGAACCGTGTCCGGCCACGTGACGTACCGGGTGGTGCAGGAAGCCCTCACCAACGTTCAGAAGTACGCGTCGGACCAGACGGTGCGCATCACCATCACCGGCGCTGCCCACCAGGGCATCCGGATCGACGTGCGCAATGGGCTCAGTTCGTTGCCTCCGACCGTGCCCATCGGCTCGCGAGCGGGCCTGACCGGTCTCACCGAGCAGGCCCATCAGATCGGGGGCACGCTCCGGGCCGGGGTGGTGGGCTCCGAGTTCGTCGTGGACTGCTGGGTGCCCTGGTCGGCCTGACGGGGATTCTGTAAGGGACGGAGCACGCCTCGTGTCGGGGGCGGGTCCTAGGCTCGACCCGTGCCCGCTGCTGCCGAGATGATCACCGTGCTCGTCGTCGACGACGACCCCTTCGTTCGCCGAGGCGTCACCGACATCTTCGCCGCGACCGACGACATCGTGGTCGTGGCCGATGTCGACGACGGCGACCGGGTCCCCCACGCCGTCCACCGGTTCTCACCGCACGTGGTGCTGATGGATCTGAAGATGCGCCGAGTGGGCGGCCTCGAGGCGACCCGGCAACTCATGTCGATGCCCCACCCTCCCCGCGTGATCGCCATGACGGCGATGGACGTCGACGATCTCGTGGTGCAGGCCGTCGCTGCCGGCGCGCACAGTTTCCTGAGCAAGGACGAGCCGCCGCAGACGTTCCATCAGTCGGTGCGGGCGGTTGCTGCCGGGAACACACTGTTCAGCGCCGACTCGCTGCGCCGCATCGTGGCGCACCACCACGCGGCAACCCCGGCGCCCGCGGTGACGGACCTCACTCGACTGTCCGAGCGGGAGCGCGACGTGCTGCGCGTGCTGGCCACCGGAGCGTCCAACGCCGATATCGCGGGCCGCTTGTTCCTGAGCGAAACGACTGTCAAGACGCACCTTTCGGCGGTCTTCACCAAACTCGGAACCCGCAATCGAGTGGAGGCGGCTCTGGCCGCGTTCCGGGCCGGACTGGTCGCCTGAGTCCGTCGGGGCGTCGCAGTCGTTCCCACTTCCGCCCCGACCGCATACCGTGGGGTGAGCACGTGCGCGATACCGACGGGAGCACACCACCAGCCCATGGATGTGATCAACGAATTCATCACCGGTCAGGCGGCTGCGCTGTGGGTCTACCCGCTGCTTTTCGTGGTGTGCACCGTCGACGGGTTCTTCCCGCCGGTCCCGAGCGAGACGGTGCTCGTCACGCTGGCGTCGCTGTCGGGTTCGACGGGTCGGCCGTACCTCGCCGCGATCATCGTCATCGCAGCGGTCGGGGCGATCCTCGGAGACAACATCGCGTACACGATCGGACGACGGGCCGGCACGGACCGGTTCCGGTGGATGCGCAGCCCGAAGGGCAAGGCCGCATTCGCGTGGGCCCGCCGCGGGCTGGACAAGCGCGGCGCGGCGGTCATCCTCACCGCCCGGTACATCCCGATCGGCCGTATCGCCGTGAACATGACGGCCGGCGCCACTCGATACCCCCGCAAGAAGTTCGTGCCGCTGACCATCCTCGGCGGCATCACCTGGGCTCTGTACTCGTCGCTGATGGGCAGGCTCGTCGGTGGCTGGTTCGAATCCCAGCCGTTGCTCGGCGCAGTGATCTCCGTCTGTGTCGCGGTGGTCCTGGGGATCGGGATCGACCATGTGCTGCAGAGGGTCAAGGGCGGCGAGGTGGACATTCCGCGCGTCTCCCCGCCGGGGAACGGCACCGCACCGGAGGCCCAGGAGGACAACCCCGGCTCCGCGCGCAACGCGTAGAGGGGTACCCGCACACGGCTGGCCGCCGAGCCGTTAAGATTCTGGCCGCGCCTCCGTAGCTCAGTTGGATAGAGCAAGAGCCTTCTAATCTCTAGGTCGCAGGTTCGATTCCTGCCGGGGGCACCACAATGCCGTTTCGCGACCGTGCCGGCTCGAGACCGTGCCGACCCGAGACCGCGTCCATCCGAACCTTCCACGAGCGTGCAGCCATTCGGATACCGTGAGCGTTGAGCATCGGACACCGACGGGCGTGCGGCAACGCGTTCCCTCTCTTCCGTCGACCGAGGCATCCACATGGTGCCCACCTCGCTCCCTCACGGCATCGGGGTGGACCGCGAGTTCGGAGGTAGTCGCATGTGCACAGCCGCCAACTACACCGCTGAGGATCATTACTTCGGCCGCAACCTGGACCTCGAATACTCCTACCACGAAGCGGTCACCGTCACGCCTCGGAACTTTCCCTTCGAGTTCCGAAGGGTGCCGCGGCAGGCTACGCATTACGCGATGATCGGCATGGCCACCGTCGCCGACGGTTATCCGCTGTACTACGACGGGACGAACGAGAAGGGTTTGAGCATGGCGGGACTGAATTTTCCCGGCAACGCCGACTACAAACCCGTTTCGGAGGAGGGCACGAATGTCGCTTCCTTCGAGTTCATTCCGTGGGTCCTGGCACAGTTCGACACCGTCGCCCAGGTGAAGAGTGCACTGACGGACGTACGCATCGTCGACACCGCCTTCAGCGCGGACTTTCCGCCCTCTCCCCTGCACTGGATCATCTCCGACCGCAACGAGTCCGTTGTGGTCGAGTCCGTGGCCGAGGGCCTGAAAGTTCACGACAATCCGCTGCAGGTGCTCACCAACAATCCGACATTCGATATCCAGTTGTTCAATATCAACAACTACATGAGTCTGTCGATCGACCCGCCCGAGCCGCATTTCTCGAAGGAAATACCGTTCGACGTGTACAGCCGAGGGCTCGGTGCTGTCGGGTTGCCGGGCGACCTGTCCTCGATGTCGCGATTCGTGAAGGCCGCATTCACGAAGGTGAACTCGATGTCGGGCCGGTCCGAATCCGAGGCGATCAGTCAGTTCTTCCACATTCTCGGTTCCGTGGAACAGCAGCGGGGATGCGTTCGTCTCGGCGACAAATACGAGATCACCATCTACTCGTCGTGCTGCAACACCGACAAAGGTATCTACTACTACCGGCATTACGAGAACAGTCAGATCACCGGCGTGGACATGCACAAGGAAGATCTGGACGGAACCGAACTGGCGTCGTACCCGCTGGTCACCGAGCAGCAGATTCTCATGAAGAACTGACCGTGTCCGTGTGACCAACCCGTCGAGCCGATCTTGTGTTTGGGCTGCTGCGCTCGCAGCGTTCGAGGCCGCGTCCCGGACCCCGGTGGTGAAGCGTCTCCGGGAGCCGGAATCGGGATGGTTCCAGGGCAGGGCTCCGATCTCGGGGACGGGAGCGCGCACCGTGCCGTCAGGTCTGCTCGGACATCCTCGGACCCCACGGACATACATCATTTCCTGGGCTTTTGTGGCCGGACACCCTTCAGCGCCGTGTGTTTCCGATCGCACCGGCAGACCGGGCTAACAGTGGATCGGCGGCACGTCCTATAGTTCAGATGTAAAGGCCGTGTTACAGAATCCTCACATAGTCAGGTAGGTAGCGTGTCGACTTCGGACCGCATCGCAGAGATTTACGAGCAGGTCAAGGCCCGCAACGCGGGAGAGCCTGAATTCCACCAGGCAGCTGCCGAAGTGTTCGAGTCCCTGCATGTCGTGCTCGAGCGCCACCCCGGCTACTTCGAATACGGCCTCATCGAGCGCCTGTGCGAGCCCGAACGCCAGATCATCTTCCGCGTGCCGTGGATCGACGACCACGGTCAGGTGCACGTCAACCGCGGGTTCCGCGTGCAGTACAGCAGCGTGCTCGGCCCCTACAAGGGCGGACTGCGTTTCCATCCCAGCGTGAACCTCGGCATCGTGAAGTTCCTGGGATTCGAGCAGATCTTCAAGAATGCGCTCACCGGCCTGCCCATCGGCGGCGGCAAGGGCGGTTCGGACTTCGACCCCAAGGGCCGGTCCGAGCAGGAGATCATGCGCTTCTGCCAGTCCTTCATGACCGAACTGCATCGCCACATCGGTGAGTACACCGACGTCCCGGCCGGTGACATCGGAGTCGGCGGCCGCGAGATCGGCTACCTGTTCGGCCAGTACAAGCGCCTCACGAACTCGTACGAGTCGGGCGTGCTGACAGGCAAGGGCATCACCTGGGGCGGATCGCAGGTGCGCCGCGAGGCCACCGGCTACGGCGCCGCGTACTTCGTCGCCGAGATGGCGAAGCACGCCGGCAGCTCCGTCGAAGGCCGCACCGCAGTCGTCTCCGGCTCCGGAAACGTCGCGATCTATGCCATCGAGAAGATCCACCAGCTCGGCGGCACCGTGGTCGCGTGCTCCGACTCCTCGGGCTACATCCACGATCCCAAGGGCATCGACGTCGAGCTGCTCAAGGAGATCAAGGAAGTCCGGCGCGGACGCATCTCCGAGTACCTCGACGAGCGCGGCGACGCCGACTTCTACCCCGGCGGCAACATCTGGAACGTCCCCTGCGACATCGCGCTCCCCTGCGCCACACAGAACGAGTTGGACGAGGAATCCGCGAAGACCCTCGTCAACAACGGCGTCAAGGTCGTCGCCGAGGGCGCCAACATGCCCACCACTCCCGGCGGCATCGCCGTGTTCCGCGACGCCGGTGTCGGCTTCGCCCCGGGCAAGGCCGCCAACGCCGGTGGCGTCGCCACCTCCGCGCTGGAGATGCAGCAGAACGCCTCGCGCGACTCGTGGCACTTCGACTACACCGACGAGCGCCTCGCCCGCATCATGCGCGACATCCACGGCCGCTGCATCGAGACCGCTGCCGAGTACGGCAAGCCCGGCGACTACATCCACGGCGCCAATATCGCGGGCTTCGTGAAGGTCGCGGACGCCATGTTCGCACTCGGCGTCATCTGAAGTTTCTCCGCACCGACGACGAACGGCGGGCCCCGGATTTTTCCGGGGCCCGCCGTTTGTGGCCGACTACTGTGCTGCGTGATTTCCGGCAGCGTGCGCGGCGCGCTACTCCGTCGTGGAGACCGTCGGGCCGCCCTCGGCAGCTCCGCGCTCCTCGTCGCTACGCGCCTTGCGGGCAGCTTCACGCATCTCGATGCCATCGGTGATCCACCCGCCGACCTCGCGGGTGACGTCTCGGACGGCTCCGGTGATGATCCCGGCGATAGCGCCGACTCGCGTCGCTGCCGATTCGGTCATCTCCTGGATGGTGTCCTTGTTGCGTTCGAACTTCCCGACCATGGCACTCCCCCTCAGACGTTCTCCCGTGCGAGGGTACCCGCAGCGTCGTCGGCCTGCTCGCGGGGCGAACGCTCGAGAAGCACCGAGATGTCCGGGGTCTGCGACACCCAGTTCGGCGGCAGTGCGAACGTGAAGATCTTCTTCCACACGGATGCCACCTGGGCGGTGAGGCCGCGGCTGTTGTACGGCAATCCGTACTGTTCACACAGCTCCCGGACACGCGGCGCGAGTTCCGGGTATCGGTGCGCCGGCAGGTCGGGGAACAAGTGGTGCTCGATCTGGTGCGACAGGTTGCCCGACATGATGTGGAACAGTGGCGATCCGGAGATGTTCGCGCTGCCGAGCAGCTGGCGCACATACCACTCGCCGCGCGTCTCCTCGGCCGTCTCGTCCTCGCTGAACGACTGCACGCCCGACGGGAAGTGGCCGCAGAAGATAATCGAATACGCCCACACGTTGCGCACCACGTTCGCGGTCGCGTTGCCGACCAGGGTCGGCACGAACAGCGGGCCGGTGAGCAGCGGGAACGCCACGTAGTCCTTGACGACCTGACGACGCGCCTTGCGCCACCAGCCCTGCGCGAGCGGAAGGACGTCTCGCCACGACCGGGTACCGGCGACGATGTTCTCCGCCTCGGCGTCGTGCATCATCACTCCCCACTCGAACAGCAGCATCAGTGCGGCCGCATAGACGGGGTTGCCGAGGTAGTACGGGTGCCATTTCTGGTTGGGGTCCATCCGCAGGATCCCGTACCCGATGTCACGGTCCTTGCCGACGATGTTGGTGAACGTGTGGTGCATGTAGTTGTGCGAGTGCCGCCACTGGTCCGAGGGGCACACGGTGTCCCACTCGAACGTGCGCGAGTTCAGCGACGGCTCCCTCATCCAGTCGTACTGGCCGTGCATCACGTTGTGCCCGATCTCCATGTTGTCGAGGATCTTCGACACGCTCAGTGCCGCGACCCCCGCAACCCACGCGGGCGGGAAGAAGCCGAGGTACATCAGGCCGCGGCCGGTGACCTCGAATCCACGCTGCGCCTTGATGATGCGATAGATATATTCACGGTCCTCGTCGCCGAGCGACGCCACGGTCTCCTCGCGCAACGCGTCGAGTTCGCGGCCCAGTTCGTCGATGTGTTCCCGGGTGAGCACCAGCGGTTCGGGATCCGCGGGCGCGGAGGATCCCGAGAGGAACGGCAGGAAGGGAATAGAGGGCAGGGACAATCCGAACATGGTGTCCTCCAGTGGTATCGGTCTGGATGCTGTGGAGTCGAGCGTCAGAGATCGACGGCGACGTCGCCGACCGGGGCGTTGATGCAGATCTGGATTCGCGTTCCGGGCTCCGAATCGAGTTCACCGGTCCGCACGTCGCGGGTGCAGCCGGAGAGCCGGACAGCCGTGCACGAGTGGCAGATTCCCATCCGGCAACCGTGCTCGGGTGTCAGACCCGCGTTCTCGGCGTGCTCGAGAACCGTCACGCCGGTGTTGTCGGCGACGACACCCGACGAGGCGAACGACACCGTGCCGGTGGCGTCGTCCGGATCGACCGTGTAGGTCGGCGGTGTGAATTCCTCGACGTGGACGAGGTTCTCGGCGCCGTCTCGGGCGTAGACGTCCCGAACACGGGACACCAGGCCCGCAGGCCCGCACACGTAGACCGGAGTATCGGCGAACCACGGTGCGACAGCCTGGAGGTGGGCGGCGTCGAAACGCCCCTGGAGAGCGCCGTCACCCGACCGGGTGTACACGAGAACGACCTCGACGTTGGGGAGCGCCGCGAGGGCATCGAGTGCCTCGCGCCGCGGGACATGCGCCGGAGTCCGGGCGTAGTACAGAAACGTGACCGCACCGGTGTGCCCTTCGGCGGCGAGTCCCTCGAGCATCGACAGCACCGGGGTGATCCCCGATCCACCGCCGATGAGGATCAGTCGCTCGGATCGCGGTGTCGGGAGCACGAAATCGCCCGCCGGTTCACCGAGTTCGACGACGAGTCCGGGTTGCGCGTGTTCGTAGAGGTGGCGGGAGACGATCCCGTCCGGGTGCAACCCCACCGTGAACACGATCGGCCCGCTTCCGTCGCGTACCGCACCGGGTGCGTACGCGGGTGAATAGGTCCGGGTGTGCCGCACGCCGTCGACCGTGATCGACAGCGGAACGTGGCTTCCCGGTTCGAACCGCACGGGCCGCGCCGGGCTGACGGTGAACGTCACCGATCCTGAGGCATTTCGGTCCACGTGTGTAATCCGAGCACGGGTGACGGAAGTGGCGAGCAGAGGATCGACAAGCTCGAGGTACCGATCGGGATGATGCGGACTCGAGAGGGTCCCCAGGGCGCTGACGAGCACTTTTCGAGCGAAGGTCCGCGCATGGTCTACAGGGGGGAGGTGGCGCGCAATCATTGGTGCCTGCCTTCCGAACGACATCGGATTCTGAGTGCACATCCGTGCACTCAAGTAAGTGTGACAGGCGGTAGCTCCCCCGTGTCAACCTGTTTGTGACCCCGATTACACCCGCTGCCCGTGCCGACCACCGATCTGCCTACACTCGAACCGTGTCCGCAGCACCCGCCCCGTCCTCCACGACCCGAGCACAGCGCAAAGAACGCACCCGTCAGGCACTTCTCGACGCGGCGCTCGAGCTGTCCTCGGACCGGGGTCTTGCCGGCGTCAGCCTGCGCGAGGTCGCCCGGCACGCCGGAATCGTGCCGACCGCGTTCTACCGCCACTTCGCCTCCATGGAGGAACTCGGCGTCACCCTCGCCGCCGATACGATGCGGGTGCTGCGACGCCTGCTGCGCGACGCGCGACGCTCCCCCGGTCCCGCCACCGCCCGCGAGTCACTCCGCATCCTGGTGCGTGAAGTGCGGGTACACGAGCCCGCGTTCCGCTTCCTCGCGCGTGAACGCCACGGAGGCCAACCTGAAGTCGCGCGCGCCATCACGACCGAACTGCGTTTGCTCGCCGGCGAACTGGCCGCAGACCTCGCCCGCACACCCGGGCTCGAACAGTGGCCGTTCGACGACCTCGAGATGGTCGCCGACCTGCTGGTCACCGCGATGCTCGACGTCGTGCTGGAACTGCTGTCGGTGCCACGGCCCGGCAGCCCCGAGGAAGCAGAAGTGATCACTCGCGCGGAAAAACAGATGCGGCTGATCCTGCTCGGCATGGCCGCCTGGAAGCCGACGCACAACTGACCCGACCTCCGTACCGTGGAGGTCATGAGCGGAAACGCCGAAACGACACTGGGCGATCTGACCTTCGATGTCCGGGTTGCGGGACCACCCGGCGGCCCTCCGGTGGTGCTGCTGCACGGTTTTCCCGAGACCGCACGGAGTTGGACGGCCGTCGCCCGCCTGCTCGTACGCGACGGATACCGGGTGATCGCACCCGATCAGCGCGGCTACTCTCCCGGTGCACGACCCGAGGGCGTCGTCCATTACGAGATCTCCGCCTTGGCCGGAGACGTGATCGGGCTGCTCGACGATTTCGAGATCGAGCAGGCTCACCTCGTCGGACACGACTGGGGTGCCGCGGTCGCATGGCACACCGCCGCGCACCACCGGGACCGCGTCTCCACGCTCACCGGGTTCTCGGTGCCGCATCTCGCTGCGTACGGCTGGGCACTGCGGGAGGACGACGACCAGCGCGCCCGCTCGTCGTACATCCAGCTGCTGCGCATGGAGGACAAGGCCGAATCCGTGTTGCTCGAAGACGATGCCCGGAGGCTGCGGGCGATGTTCGATCCGAGCGTCGACCGCGACTCGGTGGACCACTACGTCCGGACGCTGTCCCGTCCGGGCGCGCTCACCGCGGCACTGAACTGGTATCGCGCCATGTCGCCCGAGTGGGAATCGACCCCGCCGGTGCAGGTGCCGACGACCTACGTCTGGAGCACCGGGGACTCGGCGATCGGTTCCGCCGCGGCGGAGCGGTACCACGAATTCGTCGATGCCGATTACGAATTCGTCGTACTTCCGGACGTCTCGCACTGGATTCCGGAAGAAGCACCCGCCGCCGCCGCCGACGCCATCCGGCGCCGGGCCGGAACCGCGGCAGGCGGCTGACCGCTCACCGGCGAGATTCTGTCAGCGGTAGTTCGGATTGTTGAACTCCGGTATCTCGATGCTGATGGGCCGCAACTCGGACATGTAGAGCAGCACGAACTGACGGAGCAACTCGTCGAACGTCCAATACGCCTCGGGAGCGAGCGGAAGCGGGAGCAGCCCCTCACGGACCGCGACGAACGGTCCCCACGCGACGTCGAGGAGGGTGCCCCACACCGGCTCCCGGGGAATGTTCAACCAGTCGGCGATCTCGTTTCCGAGCATGAAACGAGTCAGGGCACCCAGGATCGGCCGGGTCAGCAGCGTGAAGTCGAGTCCCGCACCGAGATCGAGCAGGATGTCGGCGAGCTTGATGCCCTCCGGCGTGGGAGCGAGGATCGGATCCAGCACCTCCACGGCCTGGGATTCGGCCTGGTCCCACGCGGCGGGTATGTACTGGTCCTCGATGCCGAGCATGTGGGCACTGATCTGCCACGAGTGCAGGAAACCGTCGGCTTCGGCAGCCGCAATGGGCACCTTCCATGCCTTCAAGGTGCGCATGACCGTGGTGGGCAGGCTGTGCCAGGTCACCATCATGTCGTGCTGGCTGATCGGGATGTTCTCGGGAGCGGCGTGCTCCCAGTGCGGAGACTGCGGCAGGAGATGACGAACCGCAGCATGAACCAGCCTGGTCTTCACGGCGGTCACTGCCATTTCGCCGTCGGGTAGGTAGGCGTTGCGAGTTCCGATGTCGTATCCCAGCTTTGCCGTTTTCGAGATGCGGCGCTTCATGTTCGCGCCGCCCTGGGAGTAGTAGACAGCGAGCGCTTCCTTGGGTATGACCGTGCTCATCATGCCGCTGGCGAAGCCGTAGAGGACGCCGAGATACAACCCGCGCTTCTCGTTGAAACGCACGGCTGTCTCGAGCTTGCCCGGATCCGCCCAGGCCGGCAACTGCCGCGCCTCCTCCATGAACTCTTTCAGGTCCCCCGGCAGGCCGTCGGGGAGCGGCTGGCCGTTCTTGGTCCAGGTCCGGAGGAGTTCGTTGACTCTCGGCACATCCCCGCGGTCCAGCAGCGAGGCCACCAGCGGATCGGCCTCCGTGTCCCATACCGTCCTCGGATCGGCACCGCTCCCCGCGCCGGGAATCGACCCGGCGGGCGACCATCTCCACGGCTGCGCGTGGGCAGGAGCGGCAAGCGAGAACGCTCCCAGTGCGCCGAGTGCGCCGCTCAGTTCGAGCATTCTGCGTCTACTCAGATTCTCCATCGGTACCTTCCCCGGCCGGCAGATGATGCAATGAGACATATTTTGTGTCTCTGTAACATCAGACCACAATCGCCCTTCCCGGGCGGGGGTTTTCCGACAGGCGCCGCAGTAGACTCGGGATCCCAGGAGGACACCGTGGAACAAGCCCCGCTCGTCCGCAGCACAAACGTGGAGTCGCTGCTCGATCGCGCATATCACGACGCCGTCGAACAGCCCGGCGACGAGGACCGCACCCGCACGCGACTCCTCGACGCCGCATACGAGCAGTTCTGCCGCCTCGGCATCCAGCGCTCCTCGATGGAAGACATCGCGCGGCGCGCACAATTGTCGCGGATCACGGTGTACCGGAAGTTCGAGTCGAAGGACGCTCTGGTCGATCAAGTGGTCCTTCGTGAGATCCGCCGCTATTTCACGCGGTTCCTCGACGACATCGCACGTGCCGACACCGCCGCCGATCGCGTCGTCGCCGGCTTCGTCAGTTCACTCCACGCCGTCCGCACCAACCCGCTCATCGGCGGTCTCCTCGAGACGGAACCCACGTTGCTCGCCGGTTCCGTGGTGGGCAACGGGGAAGAAATGCTGGCAACCGTACGGGCTTTCGTCGCGGGCCAGCTTCGCCGTGAACAACAGGCCGGCAACATTTCTCGCGCGCTGGATACGGATCTGGTCGCCGAGATGATGGTGCGGATCTCCGCATCCTTCCTCACCTATCCCAGCCGTCTGGTCGATCTCGACGACGATGCCCAGCTGGCGCGAATCGCACGCCGGTTTCTCGTGCCGATGCTGGATCCGGCCGACTCGTCCGGCCCTACCGTGTAGATCCGCCGATCGGCGTACACGAGCTCACGGACGGGCGTGCGCGTCGGGCGCGCGAACTGCGAGAAGCGCCGCGAGACCGATCGCGAGCACGAGCAGGAGACCGACGATGCCGGCGCGGTCGGTGGCGAACCACCATGCGAAGAATCCGAACAGCGTCGGCGCGAGGAACGACACCGCACGACCGGTCGTCGCGTAGAGGCCGAACATCTGCCCTTCCCGCCCGGGCGGCGTGAGCCTGACGAGGAACGTGCGGGCCGACGACTGGGCGGGGCCGACGAACAGGCACAGCACCAGTCCGAAGATCCAGAACATCGTCGGACCGGAGACCACCAGCAGCACCGTTCCCGCCGCGATCATCGCGATCAGCGAGCCCACGATGACGGTTTTGGGGCCCAACCGGTCGTCGATGCGCCCGGCGGCGAGGGCACCGAGGGCCGAGACGACGTTGGCCGCGACGCCGAAGAGCAACACATCCGCCGCGCTGATCCCGTACACGTTGACGGCCAGCACCGCACCGAAGGTGAACACACCCGCCAAACCGTCCCGGAACAGCGCAGATGCGCCGAGATACCAGATGGTGCGGCGGTCGACCCGCCACAGCTCACGCAGATCGCGCCAGAGCACGCGATAGGACTCGACGATGCCGACCCGACGTGTCTCGTCGCCCCGCTCGACCGGTTTTTCCGGTATCGACCACAGCACAGGCAGCGCGAAGACTGCGAACCACACCGCTGCCAGCAACGCCACGAGGCGGATGTTGGCACCGCCGTCGGTGGAGATCCCGAACAGACCGCGCACGTCTCCGTCGCCCGAGATGAAACCGGCATAGCACACCAGCAGCAGCACGATCCCGCCGAAATAGCCCATGGCCCAACCGAATCCGGAAACTCGTCCGAGATTGTCCTCGGTGGAGACCTGCCGCAGCATCGCGTTGTACGGGACCTGCGCAAGCTCGGCGGCCACGGATGCGGCACCGAGCAGCACCAGACCGAGCCAGAGATAGCGGTAGTCGTCGCGCACGAAATACATGCCTGCCATCGCCGCGACCGTCAGCGCAGTCAATATCGCGAGCGAACGTTTCCGGCGTCCCGCCGCGTCGAACCTCTGTCCGAAGATCGGTGCCGTGACGGCGATGATCGCACCCGAGATACCCAGTGCCCACCCGAGCCACGAGGTCGCAGAGACGGTGCCGGGCAGGTCGTCTCCCACCGCATCGGTGAGATAGACCGAGAAGACGAAAGTGAGGATCACCGCGTGGAACGCGGACGATCCCCAGTCCCACAGACCCCACGCGAAGACCTGTCTGCCCGTCGCGGCACCCCCGGCCCCGGCCGGAGCGTGCGTGTGTGCGCTCATGGTGCGCAGCCTAAGCCGCTCGGGACCGATCGTCCCCGCACCGGCGTCGCGAGTCGCACCCGGCCGACACCGCGGACCCGTCCCGCCCCGATCCCGCTAGGCTGACCCACCGTGACTCTGCCGAATCCCCATCCCGATGCCCGCGCCGTCGTCACCGGAGCTTCTTCCGGTATCGGCGAAGCCCTCGCCACCGAACTCGCCGCACGTGGGCACTCCCTGATTCTCGTCGCACGACGAGGCGAGGTCATGGAATCCCTCGCCGAGACGTTGCGCACCGAGCACGGCGTCGCCGTGGAGGTACGTGCCTGCGACCTGTCCGACCGCGACGCGCGCGCAGTCCTCGTCGGCGAACTCGCCGGACGCCGCATCAGCATTCTCTGCAACAACGCGGGAATCGCCACCTTCGGTGCGGTGGCCGAACTCGACCCGGCGTACGAACGCGCGCAGGTCGAACTCAACGCCGTCGCGGTGCACGATCTCACCCTCGCGGTGCTGCCGCAGATGGTCGAGCGCAGGTCCGGTGCAATCCTCATGGTCGGGTCTGCTGCCGGCAACATGCCCATCCCCCACAACGCGACCTACGCCGCGACCAAGGCCTTCGTCAACACGTTCTCCGAGTCGCTGCGCGGCGAGCTCAAAGGCACCGGCGTCCACATCACGCTTCTCGCTCCCGGACCGGTGCGCACCGAGGAACCCGACCCTGCCGAGGCGTCGATCGTCGACAAACTCGTGCCCGACTTCCTGTGGATCTCGAGCGCCCACACCGCCAAGGTGTCGCTCGACGCCCTCGCTGCCAACCGGATGCGCATCGTGCCCGGTGTGATCAGCAAGGCGATGTCGGCGGCGGGACAGTTCGCCCCCCGGTCGGTCTCCGCACCGATCGCCGGTGCCTTCTACCGCAAACTCGGGTCGGACTAACGCCTGCGGCGGCGTCCGGTTCCGAAAATGCTGCGGCCGATCTCCCGGCCCGCCGCGGACGCCGCCGACCGCAGGAAGCTCTTGACCGCCGGACTCCCGAGTGCCTGTTCGATCGTCGACGGCTCGTCGTCGCGTGCAGACTCCGGCAGGACCTCGTCGGCACCCGCGGGCAGCGGCGAGGCCTCGAACTCCGGATCGACATCCGGGGCGCCGGCCACCGACGCGGACAGCTTCTCGTACGCCGATTCACGGTCGACGGTGCGGCCGTACTTCCCGTAGAGCGGGCTGGACTGGGCGGCCGCAAGGATCGCGTTCTCCCCCACCGACCCCATCCGGGAGCGAGGCGGCCGGATCAGCGTCCATGCCACAGGTGTGGGCGCGCCGGTCTCCGACAGCACCGTCACAACCGCTTCCCCGGTTCCGAGCGCGGTCAGTGCCTCGCCGAGGTCGTACGCGTCCGTCGCCGGATAGGTGCGAACGATCTTGTCCAGCGCATCGCGATCCTCCGGGGTGAACGCACGCACTGCGTGTTGGATACGAGCCCCGAGCTGAGACAACACCGGCCGGGGCACATCCGAGGGCAACTGGGTGCAGAAGATGATCCCCACGCCCTTCGAGCGGATCAGCTTGACGGTCTGCTCGACCTGACGCAGGAACGCCTTGGACGCGTCGGTGAACAGCAGATGCGCCTCGTCGAACACGAACACCAACTTCGGCTTCTCGAGGTCCCCGACCTCCGGCAGAGCCTGGAACAGGTCCGCGAGCAGCCACATCAGAAATGTGGAGAACAACGCCGGCTGTGTCGCTCGATCGCCGAGTTCGAACAGGCTGATGACGCCCTGGCCGTCGACGAACCGGAGCAGATCCTCGGTCTCGAATTCCGGCTCGCCGAAGAAGGTGTCGCCCCCGGCGTGTTCGAGATTGACGAGCGCGCGCAGGATCACCCCGGCTGTGGCTCCGGACACCCCGCCGATGCTCTTGAGATCGGCCTTTCCCTCGTCGCTCGTCAAGTGCCTGATGACCTCGCTCAAGTCCTTCAGGTCCAGCAACGCCAGCCCCCGCTGGTCGGCCCAGTGGAAGATCAGGCCGAGTGTGGACTCCTGGGTCGCGTTGAGTTCGAGCACCTTGCTCAGCAGGATCGGTCCGAACGACGTGACGGTCGCACGGACCGGGATGCCCGCCCCCTCGGTGCCGAGCGAATAGAACTGCACCGGATATCCACGCGGCTCCCACGACTCGTCGCCGGTGTCGATCGCGCGCGCGACGATCTTCTCCTCGATCACGCCTTCTCCGGTGAGACCGGACAGATCGCCTTTGACATCGGCCATCACCACGGGCACTCCGGCGGACGACAGCTGCTCGGCGATCAACTGCAGTGTTGCGGTCTTGCCCGTTCCGGTGGCGCCCGCCACGAGCCCGTGCCGGTTCATCGTGGCCAGAGGGATGCGCACCTTCGCCGACGGATCGGCCACGCCGTCGAGTACGACGGCGCCGAGTTCGAGCGCGGGACCTGTCGCCGCGTACCCGGCGGCGATCCGTGCGGCCGCGCCCGCCGGCGTGGACTCGTCGTCGTGGTGGTCGGGGAGCTCGGTGTCGTCCGGCATACGGATGCTCCTTACGGCGCGCGTGTGACCACTGCAATGCCACTGCCGACCTTAACTTGTCCGACGCCTGACTACGCTGTATCTCGTGCAGGACAAACTCGTATGGATCGATTGTGAGATGACCGGACTGCGGCTCGACAGCGACAAGCTGATCGAGATCGCGGCACTGGTGACCGATAGCGAACTCAATGTGCTCGGCGAAGGCGTGGACATCGTCATCCATGCCGACGACGAAGCACTCGCGGCGATGCCGGAGGTCGTGCAGCAGATGCACGCCCGCTCGGGGCTCACCGAGGAAGTGCGCCGCTCGACGGTCGGGCTCGCGGAAGCCGAGAAGCTGGTGCTCGACTACATCCGCGAACACGTCGGGGAAGCAGGCACGGCGCCGCTCGCCGGTAACTCGATCGGCACCGATCGTGGGTTCATCACCCGCGACATGCCCGAACTCGACAGCTACCTCCATTACCGGATGGTGGACGTGAGTTCGATCAAGGAGTTGTGCCGCCGCTGGTACCCGCGTATCTACTTCGGGCAGCCGGAGAAGGGGTTGTCGCACCGGGCACTGGCCGACATCAAGGAGTCGATCCGCGAACTCCGCTACTACCGGCGTACCGCCTTCGTTGCCGCACCCGGACCGTCCCCCGAGGACATCGCCGCGGTCGTGGAGGACCTCGGACCGGCCTGACCTGCCGATTCGTTATTTCCGGCAAAGTCACGCTAGTATCTCTACCGCAGGCGCAAGCGGCCCCGGCCACATGCGAATGCGATGGTGAGTGTAGTTCAGTTGGTAGAGCACCAGGTTGTGATCCTGGCTGTCGCGGGTTCGAGTCCCGTCACTCACCCGATAGAAGGCCCCCGACCGGCGATCCCGGTCGGGGGCCTTTTCCGTTGCCGTGATGTCCCGGCCGCAGGACGCAACCTTCGTTTCCGGTCGTTATCGATCTGCGAGTACGCGCGCGACGAACGGCGTGGAGTCGAGTGCCGAGAGCTCGATGACCGTGAGGTGATCGGCGTCGTATACGCGGTAGTCGACGTCGGCACCCCCGGCGGACATGTCGGCGGCGAGCTTTGCAGACAACGGCAACGGCACCACCCTGTCGTCCACACCGTGACCGAAGAACAGGGGACGGTCGTAGCCGGTGGTGGGGACGGCGAGGTACTCGGCCAGAGCGGCGGGGAGGTCGCCCTGCGACAGCGGACGTGCGGGCAAGTCGCCGATTCCGGTATCCCGCACGGACGCGTTGAGCTCGCTGATGCAGAGAACTTCCGCTCGGTCCAGCACCTCGCGGCCGGCCGGGGTGAGGTAGCCGTCCACGTCGACCTGCGGATAGGCGTCGCGGAGGCCGGCGAACAGATAGCCGCTGAATGCCGTCAGTCCCGAGAGGCCGGGATCCGGGAAGCCCGGCACGCCCAGGATGAACAGGTTCTCGAGGTTGGCGGGCACTCCGGTCGCGACCGTGCCCCGGAAGTCCAGTTCGGGGGCACGCCGCGTCGCGATGTGCGCGGTGTGGACTGCGGCGTGGCCACCCTGCGAATGACCGACCACCACCCACCGCTCGGAGAGCGGGGCGCCGGTGGCACGTGCGGCGCGGACGCTGTCCACGATGCTGTTCGCGGCGCTCGGCCCGTCGAGGTAGCGGTGCAGGCCTTCCGAGCCCAGCCCCGGATAGTCGGCGGCCACCACGGCGTATCCCTGGTCGAGCCAGTGCCGGAGGTACGACTTCTCGCGTGCCGGCCGAGGCGTCTCGGTGGTGAATGCGCAGTCGTCGGCTATACCGACGGTGCCGTGCGCCCAGGCGACCACAGGGAATCCGCCCTCCGGCGCTGTTCTCTCGGGCAGGAACAGCGCGCCGGTGGCGATCGTGGCCTCTCCGGAGCGCCACTCGGTGCGGTATTCGAGCTTTTCCGCGATCGGCGCACCCGGGAGGGACAACTCGGGCGGGAGTGGCTGCACCGACACAATCTCTCCCGGCGGCGGAGAACCCGCCGGCTCGGCACCCGCCGGCGGCGCCGTCACGGAGGCCACCAGCACCGTCGCGATCACAGAGGGGATCCACCACGATTCCCGATCCCGGACTCGCATCATGGACGCCTCCTCGAGATCGGGACGACGGGTCAGGTATCGGCGTTGCCGGCCTTCCACGTCGACCACGGGATGTTCCAGTCGCCGAGGCCCTCGGTGCCCTCCAGGGTTCCGCCGACGGTGTTCCGGACTATGACGATGTCGCCGCGCTTGGTGTTGTCGAAGATCCACTTGGCATTCGCAGGACTCAGATTGAGACAGCCGTGGCTCACGTTGCGCACGCCCTGGTCACCGAGCGACCACGGCGCCGAGTGGAAGAAGATGCCGCTGTACGACATGCGGGTCGCCCAGTCCACCGGCGTGCGGTAGCCCTCGGGCGCATCCGTCGGAACCCCGTAGGTCGAGGAATCCATGATCAGGTGCTCGAAGCGGTCGCCGATGACGTACACCCCGTTCGGGGTGGGGGCGTCGTCCTTGCCGAAAGACGTGGGCATCGTCATCACGTCGGCGCCGTTGCGGTTGACGGTGACCTGCTTGGTGTTGTCGTCGGCGGTGATGACCACCGCGTCACCGATCGTGAACGAGGAGTGGACGTCGTCCTGGCCGAACAAGCCGTCGCCGAGATCCTTGCCGTAGACGTCCACGTCCACCGTGACGGTCGTGCCGGGTGTCCAGTACTGCTCGGGACGCCAGCGCACCTCCCGGTTGCTGAGCCAGTAGAAGGCGCCCTCGACCGGAGGGTCGGTCACCACGGTGATCGCTTCCTCGGCCGCGCGCCGGTCCGGAATGTTCTCGTCGAACTGGACGGCCACGGGCTGCCCGATACCGACGACCGCCCCGTCGCCGGGCATCACATACGGCTGGGTCAGATTGCCCGGCGCCGACGTGGTGAAGGACGCGACGGTCGTTGCCGACCCGCCCAGACCGTAGGCGACGGTTTCGAGGGTGTACTCCCGGTTGTACCCGAGCGGTTCGGTGTTGACCCACGACAGGCCGTCCGGGGCGAGTTCACCCGCGACGGGTTCCCCCGCGGGAGTGAGCAGCGTCACGGAGTCGAGTTTTCCGTTGATCACCGACACCGTCACGGGGTCGATCGGGGAGAACCCGATGTCCCCGTCGGTGACGCTGGACGAGACAGTGGGCTTGATCAGTGCCGCAAGAGGATTGGAATCGATCGGCACCTCGTCCGCGCCGGAACCCGATCCGCCCGAGCATGCGGTGACGAACGCCATGAGCCCGACGAGCAACATCCCGAGCACCGCCCCGGCACTTCGCCGCCGAGGATGCGTCACACTTCCAGCCTTCACTGCCATTCTCCGATTCCGCCCCTCCCCACAAGGCACCGAAATTGCACGTCATACGTCCTGTTCAGATGATGCCAGTCGGTCGTCCGTCTCGACGACCGACTCCCCCCCTGTCGATAACGTTCCGATGACAATCGGTCTCCGCTGCGCGTTCGTTACATGCCTTCGCCGCGGAAATCGCTGTGACCAGCCGATTTGGTGCGGTAGTCGAAGGTGTGTAATCTTCTTTTCGTCGCCGGGACAACAGCCCGGAGACACCAGCCAAGCGCCATTAGCTCAATTGGCAGAGCAGCTGACTCTTAATCAGCGGGTTCGGGGTTCGAGTCCCTGATGGCGCACCACAAAGATCCCCTTCCGGCAACGCCGGTAGGGGATCTTTCGTTTGCGCGACCGGAACTGTGATGTTCCCCAAACGCACTGTGCCCGCGCCATCGGCGCGGGCACAGTGTTCGGGTCGGGTGTGTCAGCGCAGGATCTTGCGCAGCACCAGCAGACCCACCACGGTGCCCGCCGCCACCAACGCGTACTTCTTCACCGCCGGCTGGTTGATCTTCGCGACGAGCGTCTGCTTCGTGCTCGCCACCAGATTCTTCGGGTTGGCGCGAACGCTCAGTTCGTCCAGCGTGCCCGCGAGCTGGTTCCGGGCCTTTTCGATCTCCCGCTCGATGTCCTCGGTGTCCCTACCCACGTGATCCTCCAGAAGGTCGCTGCAGTGTGCTGCGACCACGGTAGTGGACGATCGGTCTACTACTGTCGCGGACATGACCGAAAACAACAGACTCTCCCCCGGCGACCCCGCTCCCGACTTCACACTCCCGGACGCCGACGGCAACGAAGTCTCGTTGTCCGACTATCGCGGACGCAAGGTGATCGTCTACTTCTACCCGGCCGCGAGCACGCCGGGCTGCACGAAGCAGGCGTGTGACTTCCGGGACAGCCTCGCCGAACTCGGTGACGCGGGACTCGACGTGATCGGCATCTCCCCCGACAAGCCGGCCAAGCTCGCCAAGTTCCGCGACAACGAGGGCCTCACATTCCCGTTGCTGTCCGATCCGGACAAGTCGACGCTCACCGCGTGGGGAGCGTTCGGTGAGAAGAAGATGTACGGCAAGACCGTCACCGGGGTGATCCGGTCGACGTTCGTGGTCGATGCGGACGGCAAGATCGAGGTTGCCCAGTACAACGTGCGTGCGACCGGGCACGTCGCGAAGCTGCGACGCGACCTGTCGGTCTAACCGGACCCGAGCGAGCGCATCACCAGAGCTTCGGCGACGGCAAGATTCTCGATTTCCGACGGATCGACACTCTCGTTGGGAGCGTGGATCACGCAGCGCGGCTCCTCCACACCGAGCAGGGCGATCTCGGCGCCCGGTACCGCACGCTGCAGCGCGGTGCACAGCGGGATCGATCCGCCCTGCCCGGCCGAGCCGACGTCGCGGCCGTACGCGGTCTCGAGGGCGGCACGCAACGCCGCATAGCCGGGGCCGTCGGCAGCCGCGCGGAACGGTTCACCGACGACTTCCCGCTCGATGCGCAGGTGTGCGCCCCACGGAACATGTGCTTCGAGGTGTGCGACGAGCGCGTCCTGCGCTGTCAGCGCATCGACCCCCGGCGGCACGCGGAGATTCAGGCGCGCAGACGCGCGCGGCACGATCGCCGCCGCGGACCCCACGACCGGCGGGGCGTCGATTCCGAGAACGGTGAGCGCGGGTCGCGCCCACACCGCGTCGGCCACGGTGGCGGAGGTCGGGAGCGATACTCCCGCGAGCACCCCGGCATCCGACCGGAACCGCTCTTCGGGGTACGGCACACCGTCCCAGGTCGCGGTGGCGTCGAGGCCGTCCACGACGGTGTTTCCGTCGTCGTCACGCAGTGTGCCGAGCAGTCGTACCAGCGCGGCGAGCGCGTCCGGGGCGCCTCCGCCGTACATACCGGAGTGGACGGGGCCGGCGAGGGTTTCGAGGTGAACGACGACGTTCGCCGTGCCGCGCAGGGTGGTGGTCAGAGTGGGCTGCCCTACTTCGGCATTTCCGCAGTCCCCGACGACGATGAGATCCGCGGTGAACAGGTCGGGTCGCGCGGCCACGAGGTGTTCGAGGCCCTCTCCGCCCATCTCCTCCGAACCTTCGACGACCACTCGCACCCCGACGGGCAGCGCGCCGTCCGCGAGCAACGCACGCAGGGCGAGCAGGTGCATCACGATGTTGCCCTTGCAGTCCGCCGCGCCCCGGCCGTACCAGCGGCCGTCGCGTTCGGTGAGCACGAAAGGCGGGCTTTCCCATTCGGATTCGTCGCCGGGAGGCTGGATGTCGTAATGGCTGTAGAGCAGGACGGTCGGTGCTCCGGGCGGAGCCGGGGTGTGACCGATCACGGCATGTGATCCGTCCACCGTCTCGACGAGATCGACCTGTTCGATGCCGGCCGCTGCGAACGCGTCGCACACCCACCGGGCCGCCGCGACGCATTCTTCGACCGGGTATTGGCGCGGGTCGGCCACGGATCGGAACGCGACCAGCGTTTCGAGTTCGCTTCGCGCGGTGCCCATGGAATCCCGCACCCGGTCACGTATCCGCTGCACGGTCTCTGCGTCGGTCATCGAATCTCCTCCTGCGGCCGGGACGACAACCTCCGCGTCGACCCGAGGTGGTCTCCTCACATCCTAGGACCGGGGCCGGTACCGCCACGTGCGCACGCCGCGACGATGTCACCCTTCCGTGTTCCGCGCCCGGAACTCAGCACAAGCCGGGTTATTGCCACTCGCGTACACAGCAAGTGCTCGGTATTCGTGAAGGGTACGGCTAGCCTGGGCGGGTGGAGTCAGCATCGAACAGCCGCCGCGCCCCGCGCCGGATCGACCCGGCGCTCGAGGTCCAGACGGAACCACAAGAGCTTGTGCCCCGCCGGCGGCCCACTCAGGAACGGAGCCGGCGCAAGTTCGACGCGCTGCTCGCCGCGTCCCGGGAGCTGCTCACCGAGGTGGGGTTCGAGTCGTTCACCTGCGAAGAAGTCGCAGCCCGCGCCGACGTACCCATCGGCACGCTGTACCAGTTCTTCGCCAACAAGTACGTGATCGTGTGTGAACTCAACCGCCAGGATCTCGTCGGCGTCCAGGAAGAACTCGCCAAGTTCAACGGCGAGATCCCCTCCGTCGACTGGTTGCGGTTTCTCAACAGCTTCGTCGATCACATGGCCGGATTGTGGGCGACCGATCCCTCCCGGCGCGAGGTCTGGCTCGCGATGCAGTCCACTCCGTCCACCCGGGCCACCGGCGCGATCCACGAGAGGGAATTCGCCGAGCAGGTCGCGCGGATGCTCGCGCCCCTGACTCCCGACACGCCTCGCCCTCGTCGCAAGCTCATGGCCGAGGTGCTCGTCCACGTCGTCTACTCGATGCTGAACTTCTCCGTGCAGGACGACCAGACCCACGCCGAGGCGGTGGCCGAACTCAAGCGCATCATGGTCGCGTATCTCCAAGTGGCCGAGCGTGATTCACGGACACAGGCGAAGAAGCGCAAACGGCGCGAGGAGTCCGAACGGTCCCGGGAGACCGAACCTGCGGGTGCGCACCGCGCGGAGCCCACGCCCTCCTCCCTGAGCTGACCGGCCGCTCCTACCCGTGGCCGTCAGCGGCATCGAGCACCACGAACGCACCGGCCATGTCGCCGTCGTGAGTCAACGACACGTGGATGCACATCCCCGTCAACTGCTCCGCAACCTTGCCGTGCAGCCGGATGCTCGGGCGCCCCCACGCATCGGAGACCACCTCGATCTGCTGGTGGATGGTCTCCGGCAGCACCGGCGGGCGGCCGAACAGTGCGGCCGACCACGCCTTGATCACCGCTTCCTTCGCGGCCCACCGGGCCGCGAAATGCCGCGCCGGATCGGAGCTGCGGGTATTCGCGTCACGGCGCTCCCCCGGCGTGAAGTTCCCCAGCATCGTCGTGCCCGAACGGCTCAACTGCTCGGCGAACTCCGGAACCGACACGAGGTCGAACCCGATACCCGCAACTCCCACCCTGCTGTCCCTGTCCCGTCGTTACTTGCAGCCGGGCAGGCCCGGGCGGTACACGTCGTCGTCGCCGAGTCGTGCATCCGCGTCGAGCAGCACAGCCGCTTCGAGATGACGGGCGGCGGCGGCGGGCACCGCGTCTCCACCGAAACGACGGTCCGCGGGCCGCTGGTACAGCGCCGCACCCCCGGCCATCGCCGACGCCAGGCGCCGCTTGCCGACGACCGTGCGTGCCGCTGCTGCCGCGCGGTACTCCTCACGACGATCTGCCGGGACCGCCTCGACGAACGCCTGCGGGTGCACCACCGCGATCAGCCCGGATACGTGCCCGAACCCGAGGCTCGTCAGCAGGCCTGCCTTGAGCGCATACTGCTCACCGAACCGCAACGGGGTGCGCGGCCACACGAGGTGCTCGAACTCGGCCATCTTCTCGTCGACACAGTCGAGACTGCGGTTCGGCGGGACGACGCCCTGGGTCAGCACCTGGCACAGTCCGACGAGCTGGAACGCTGCCGCACCGCCCTTCGCGTGCCCGGTCAGCGACTTCTGCGACACCACGAACATCGGGTTGCCGTCGCTGCGGCCGAGGGCTCCCGCGAGCCGTTCGTGCAACTCCGCCTCGTTCGGGTCGTTCGCCGCCGTCGACGTGTCGTGCTTGGAGATCACCGCGATGTCGTCTGCGGTCACGCCGAGCTTGCGCAGTTCCTTGGCCAGCCCCGATTCGAGCCCACCGCGACCTGCCCCGAGCGCACCGATGCCGGGCGCCGGGATCGAGGTGTGCACACCGTCGGCGAAGGATCCGGCCCAGGCGACCACACCGAGAACGGGCAGGCCCATCTCGAGTGCGACATCACCCGCGGCGAGCAGGACCGTGCCGCCGCCCGCCGACTCGACGAACCCGCCGCGCCGGCGATCGTTGGCCCGCGAGAAACGACGGTCGTCGATGCCCTTGGCCCGCATGTCGTCCGACTTCGCGGTCGCCGACATGTCGCCGAAGCCGATGATGCCTTCGATACCGAGATCGTCGAAGCCGCCCGCGACGACCAGTTTCGCCTTGCCGAGTTTGATCTTGTCGACGCCTTCTTCCACGGACACCGCAGCCGTGGCGCAGGCCGCCACCGGATGCACCATCGCGCCGTAGCCACCGACATAGGACTGCACGACGTGCGCCGCGATGACGTTCGGCAAGGCTTCCTGCAGGATGTCGTTCGCACGGGACTCACCGAGCAGCGTGTCGATGTAGAGCGATCGCATGGAGGTCATGCCGCCCATGCCGGTGCCCTGCGTGTTGGCGACCAGCGACGGGTGCACCCAGCGCAGCAGTTCCGACGGGGTGAACCCTCCGGTGAGGAACGCGTCGACCGTCGTGACGATGTTCCACAGCCCCACCCGGTCCACCGAGTCCGCCATGTCGGCGGGGATGCCCCACCGCGTGACGTCGAAGCCGGTGGGGATCTGGCCGCCGACGGTGCGGGTCAGCTTCGCCTTGCGCGGCACGCGGATCTCGGTGCCGGCCTTGCGGGTGACCGTCCAGTCGCCGGACTCGGCATCGACCGAAGCGACCGTGTTCTCCGGGTCGGAGTCGACGAAGGCGCGGGCCTCGACCTCGGAACCCACCACGAACGACAGGTCCTTGTCGAGGAAGACCGAGGTCAACAGCGGTGCCGTGTTGTCGGTCATCGCACCGTCGTCGGCGTAGCGGCGGATCCCGCAGCGCTCGACCACCGCGTCGTGGTAGCGATCGGCGATCTCCGCTTCCGGCACCAGCGCGCCGGTTTCCGCGTCGTAGAAGCCCGGCTCGGGCTCGTTCTCCCACTCGATCAGGCCGGTGACCCACGCCAACTCGAGCACACCGGCTGCCGACAGTTCCTCGTCGACCTCCATCTCGAAACGGGTGCGGGCCGAGCCGTACGGGCCGAGTTCACCGGCGCCGACGATGACCACCATGTCGGCGGGATCGATATCGAGTGCGGACCACTCCGGCGTCGGCAGCTCGTCCACACGCGGGGCCGCGGGCAGAGCCGCGATCGTCGCATCCGGGTCGGTGTCCCGGTCGGGTGCGTCCGCGACCTCGGCCGCGTCCCGGGCCTGCTTCGCGAGCGCCGGCAGATCGAGGGCTGCCTCGGCGAGTCCCCCGGTGAGGTCCGCGACCAGCGGCGCCTGCTTCGCGAGTCGCTTGGCCTCCGGTCCGACGAGCTTCAGCAGTTCGGTGGCCATCTCGGACGTGGACCACGTGCGCACGCCGGCCGCCTCGACGGCCTCGACGAGCGGATCGTTGCCGCCCATCAGTCCCGTCCCCCGGACCCAGCCGATGAGCGCGTGCGCCAAGGTGACGCGCTCGGCCCAGGTGCGCTCGGCGCTCCAGCGGGTGACGATCGCGTCGAGTGCCGCCTTGGACTCGCCGTACGCGCCGTCACCACCGAACATCCCACGGTTCGGGGAGCCCGGCAGCACGACGTGCAGATGCGTGTCGACGTCGGTGTCCGCGCCGATGCCGGACAGACCGGCGATCAGCCGTTCCACCGACCACAGCAGAACCCGCATCTCCATCTCGGCGCGAGCACCGGCGTCGGCCAGCGATCCGGCGACACGGGGTGCGGCGAACGGGAACAGCAGGGTGGGTGTGAGCGCATTCTTGATCAGCTTCTTGGTGCCGCCCGCGTTCTCGACGGTGTCGGTGCCGATCCACTCGATCAGCGCGTCGACGTCGGCGTACGACGCCATGTTCGCGGGCACCACCCAGAGGGCAGCACCGGCGCGAGCGTTCCGCGCATAGAGATCCTTGTAGAAACCGAGGCGCGTCGAGTCGAGACGCGACGTGGTGACGACCACCGTTGCGCCGCCCCCGAGTAGCTCGGCTGCGACCGCGGCGCCGATGCCGCCCTTGCTGGCTCCGGTGACGACTGCGACCTCTCCGGTGTACGCGGCGTCGCCCGTGGCCTGGGCGGCGGCCGCGATACGACCGTAGGTCTCGGCCGACACCACGCGGCCCGCGTCGATGGCCTTGGCCCGCCAGAACGCGGCGTGCGCAGCGACCGTCGCGCCCGCACCGTCGAAGCGCTCCACGCCGATCGGGTCCCCGAGCCAGATCCGGGCGAGATCCTCGCGTGCGGTCGCCCAGCGGTCGTCGATCAACACGGCCTTGCGAGCGTCGAAGGCGGGCGCAACCTGCCGGGACCAGTCCGCGCCGAGCTCGGCCGAGACCAACTCGGCGAGTTCGTCGTCGGCCTTGTCGGCCAGGCCGGAAACCTGCTGGTCGAGGCCGAGTTGCTCGAGCACCAGGCGTGCAGCACTCGCCAGGACGCCGTCCCGGCCGGTGATCTGCTCGGTGAACTCCCCGAGTGCCGCGGCGTCGACGGTCGCGCCGGTCCCGCCACCGGCGGACGGCATCGACACGGAGATCCCGCGGCGCGACCCGACGGACTGCACAGCGGCGTCGATCAGCGCGTCCACAGACGCGGTGTCCGCGAGCGCACCCTGCGACAACCCGCCGAGGTCACCGCCGCGAACGGACGTGCCCTCGCGGCTACCGAGCACAACCTCCGCGGTGACGTGCCGGGCCCAGCCCTCGCCGAGTCCCCACACCTTCGCGACCCGGTCGGTGATGTAGCCGGGACGCTTGCCCGACGGGCCGAACACCTTGCGCAGGTGGTCGTTGATCGAATCGGTCAGCACCGGCCCGAACGGGGTGTAGGTACGGGCCAGACGATCGACCGTGCCGGCCAGCGCGCCCATGTCCGCATCCGCAGCACCGTCGATGGCACCGAGCGACAACTCGGAACCGAGGTCGACGAGCAACTGGTTACGACGTGAGGACACGCCGTCGCACAATGCCTCGATCGTGTCCGCGGGGCCGATCTGATCGGGGCGCAGTTTCGTCCACAGGGCGATGAGCACCTTCGTGGCGTCGGCGGCCTTGAACGTGATGTCGTCGGGGGTCGGGCCACCGGCCGGCGCGGCCGGGGCAGCAGCAGGGACCGCGGTCGCAGCGGGCGCGGCCTCGGCGGACGGTGCTTCGGGCTCGTCGTCTTCCAACGGTGCGGGATCCACGTCCGTCGAGTACACGACCGATGCTTCACGCTCGATGTTGAGGACCTCGACGGGCTGACCGAATCGGCCCGGAAGCTTCAACGTCTGCGACGCCAGGTTCGCCACCGTCGGGACGGCACCGAGGCCGATTTCGACGAACCGCTCGACGCCGAGACCACCTTCGGATTCCGGCGCGAACAGCAGGTCCTGCGTTTCGATCCAGCGCACCGGCGATGCGAACTGCCATGCGAGCAACTCGGCCAGCACGACGCGGCACAGCCCGGACCGGTCCGCCGACCACGCGTCGAAGTCGGAGAGGACCTCGGCGAGCGGCTCGGACGGCACCAGATCCGCGATTTCCTGGACGAATTCACGGCTCAGGTCGAACGGCTTGGGCACCAGGTTGGGGATATAGCGTCCCACGAGGATGTCCGGATCGATCTGCTCGGGAAGCAGGTGCAGCAGGCGCTCCCGGAAGTCGTCCACACCGCCGCGCAGCACGGTCGAGTGGAACGGCACGTCGATGCCCGGCACGAGAATGAAGGCGCGCTTGCCGCCGAACTCGGCGACCTTGCGTTCGATCACCTTCTCGAGTGCGTCGAGACCCGCCACCGTGCCCGCGATCGCGTACTGCGATCCTCTCAGGTTCAGATTGACGATCTCGAGGAACTCTCCGGACCGGTCCGCGACCGCGGCGACGAACGCCTCGAGGTCCTCGTCGGCGACGCCGAACTGCGACGGCCGGATCGCCGCCATGCGGTAGTCCGAGCGGCCCTGCGCATCGCGCGGCACGAGAGCGTGCATCGCCGAGCCACGCTGGAAGACCACCTCGAGCACGGCCTCGAGCGGCAGCACACCGGCGACCGCCGCGAGGGCGTTGTATTCGCCGACCGAGTGCCCGGCAAGGAGCGCATCCTCGAGGAACGCGCCGGCCTCACGCAACTCCGCGATCTGCGCGACGCCGAGTGTCGCCATCGCGACCTGCGTGAACTGCGTCAGATGCAGGACGCCGTCGGGGTGCTTGTGGGTCACGCCCCGCGCTGTGAGGACTGTCGGGTTGTCGCGCACCACGGCGAGGATCGAGAACCCCAGAGCCGTGCGGGTGTGCTTGTCGGCGCGATCCCAGATCTCCCGGGCGGCCTGGCTGCGGGCGCGGGCGTCGAGACCCATGCCCGGACGCTGGATGCCCTGTCCCGGGAACGCGTAGACGGTCTTCGGGGCGGCGATGCGCCCGGTGGCCACCATGACCAGATCCCCGTCGACGCGGCAACTCACCTCGACGACCTCGGCGCCGCGATCCGTGGCGATCCGATCGACGCGCACGTCGATCTTCGCGCCCGGCCGGACCATGCCCAGAAAGCGCGTCGTCCACGCGGTCAGTTTCCTCACCGGGAGCTTCGCGTCCGTCTCGGCGGCCGTGACGACCTGCTGAGCGGCCGCCGACAGCCACATACCGTGGACGATCGGGCTGCCCAGCCCCGCCAGGAGCGCGGCGTTGCCGGATGTGTGGATCGGGTTGTGATCCCCCGAGACCCTCGCGAACGCGGTCATGTCGGTGGGGGCGACGATCACCGCATCGCGGCGGCGCCGACGAGGCGTGTCGGTGACATCCTCGCTCAGGGCGCCACCTGCGCGGACCGGATCGGCCAGTTCGGCGCTGCCGGTACGACCGCGAATCGCGAAGCGCTCGACGAGGGTTGCGACGACGTTGTGGCCGGAACCGTCACCGTTGTCGGCGGTGATCACAACGTTCACCTGCACGACACGACCGAGATCGGCGTCGGAGACTCCGGCGACCTCTGCCTTGACACCCAGGAAGGCGGGCTCGGTGGGCAGACCGTTCTTGACGTCGATGGCGTGATCGAGGTGAACGAGATCGAGCATGCCCTCGATGACGGACCGGTCGGCGGTGGTGCGTGCGGCCCCGAGTGCGGCGAACACCGCGGGCCAGCACGCACCGACGAGCACGTCGGGCACGCCGTTGCCGGCGGGAGTCAGGTTCTCGGGCAGGCCCGAACCGGTCACTCCGGCGTGGTCCGCGATCTTTTCCGGCAGCCAGCCCAGGGTGACCCGGGCGGCGCCCTTCTTGACGGCCGGCAGTTCCTGGCCCGCTGCGACGCCGAGCAGCGCAGACATCGCCGCGTCCGCGTCGGTGTCGCTCACGACAGGTGCTCCGCCGGTGCCCACGGACGAGGGCACGGTGATGCGGATGTCGACGGCCTTGTCCCGGGCGAGCGGGACGCGCAACCCGACGTGCCGGTCGTCGAGGACGGTCAGGGTCGCGCCGGTCGGCGCATGCGACGCCGCGGAATCGGATTCCGCGTTCCAGTCGTTCAGGTCGCCGAGACGGTGCACCGGATTGCGGGTCAGGCGACCGGCCCAGTACACGTCCGGGGAGGAGAGCACCGCGTCGAGCACGCCGGGCGCGAGATCGAGATGTCGCCGCGCGACGATCGGCGTCGGCTCGATACCGGCAGCCAGCAACTCGTCGACGGTGGCCTTCTCGAACCGATCGAGCAGTTCACCGACGGGCTCGTCCACTCGCGTGATTCCCGCGACGGCGACGGTGCCGGGGATGACACAGACCTGATCGGCGCCGTAACGAGGGTCGTGTGCCTGCCACAGCGAGTCGGAACGCCACCAGCGGCGAACGTCCCGGTCGATCACGGGCACGAAGTTCACGGGCTTGCCGGGGGTCTTGCACAGCGATACGAAGAACGGCACGTCGGCGGGGTGGAGGACGATCTCGTCCGCGTCGCGGTACTGAGCGGTGAGCGCGTGGAGCGCCGCGTACGGCCGTTCCAGCGTGGCGTCGTCGGCGAACAGCGTCGGAATCGGGCCGCGATCGACGGGGTGCAGGCGTGCCTCGGCGCGCTGCAGCATCGATCGGAAGCGCTCGCGCCACGACACATCGGTCCAGAGGCTGACATGCGTTTCGGCGACGGCGTCGGACAGGTCTGCGCCGCAATCGAATTCGGGTGCATGATCCGCTCCGACGGCGAGCTCGAGGTAGCGGCGCAGCCACTGCAGGTACGTCATGGAGCCGACGTCGCCGAAGTATGGCTTGGCTGTGATGTCGAGGGCGGCGACGATCTCGTCGCGGCGCGCCGCCACGGCGTCGGCGTCACCGGCGACCTCGTCCAGGAGACGGCCCGTGCGTGAGGCCGCGTTGTCGATCTCGTGGATGTCGGCACCGAGCTGACTGCGGCCCGACGCCATACCGCCGGATGCGGTACCCGCACCGACCCAGTCGGGCGTGCCGGGAGTGTCGACGAGCAATTGCTTGACGGCCGGCGCGGTCGTGGCCTCGAGCGTCGCCATCGCCGCGGTGCCGACGAGGATGCCGTCGAGCGGCATCGCCGGGAAACCGTGACGCGTCGCCCAGCGACCGATCAGGTAGTCGGCCGCTTTCTCGGGGGTACCGATACCGCCGCCGACGCACAGCACGAGGTTGGGGCGGGTGCGCAGTTCGGCGTAGGTGTCGAGGAGCAGGTCGTCGAGGTCTTCCCACGAATGGTGACCGCCGGCGCGACCGCCCTCGATGTGGACGATCACCGGGAAGTTCGGAACTTCGTTCGCGATCCGGATCACCGAACGGATCTGTGCGACGGTGCCCGGCTTGAACGCGATGTGCTCGATGCCGGCGTCGCGCAGATCGGAGATGATCTGCACCGCGTCCTCGAGGTCCGGGATACCCGCCGTCACGACGACACCGTCGAACGGTGCGCCTGCCGCGCGGGCCTTCGGCACCAGGCGCTTACCGCCCACATGCAGTTTCCACAGGTACGGGTCGAGGAACATCGAGTTGAACTGCGCCGCGCGGCCGGGCTCGAGCAGGTTCTGCAGGCCCGCGACGTTGTCGGCGAAGATCTGCTCGGTGACCTGCCCGCCGCCCGCGAGTTCGGCCCAGTGGCCGGCGTTCGCAGCGGCCGCGACGATCCGAGGGTCGACGGTCGTCGGCGTCATACCGGCGAGCAGGATCGGTGACCGGCCCGTGAGACGGGTGAACGCCGTCTCCACACCGACGCGACCGTCCGGCAGCGTGATCGGGGTCGGTGCGAACTCGGTCCATGCGCGCGGGATCTCGGGCTCCGCGCCGGGCGTGAGCAGATTGCGCTGGCCACCACGGGTGGACGCGGCGAGGATTCCGACTCCACGGCCGCGCAGTCCGGAACTGGTCATGCGCGTGAGCAGCTCGCCTGGGCCCAGGTCGAGAATCCACGACGCACCCGACTCGAGTGCCGTGTCCACCTGCTCCACCCAGTCGATCGGGGCCACGAGGATCGATTCGGCGAGCGAGCGGGCCAGGTGGGCATCGAGACCGCAGCGGGCTGCCCAATCGGCGACCTGGTCGACGGCGTCCGCCAATGCGGGGTGGTGGAATGCCACCTCGGCCGAGACGGGTTCGAAGGTCGGTGAGAACACCGCGCCGCCACGCTGCTTGGACTCACGTTCGCGGGTCTCGGCAGCGGTGATCTGCTCGCATCGCTGTTGCACGCGCTCGAGCGCGGCCGGCGGACCGGACAGCACGACGCGGCGGCGGGCATTACGGATCGCGACCACCGCACTCCGAGAAGGATCCTGGTCTCGGAAGGTTTCGGCGACGATCGAGCGGAGGCGCTCGGGATCGACGCCGGCGACGGCAAGCATCGGGAACCTGCCCGCGCCCGCGAGAAGACCGCGGCGGCGTCCGACGAGCGCTGCAGCCGCTCCGATGAGCTGAGAGATCGCCAGAATCTCCGTGTCCCTGCGGCCACCGGCGGAGACGGCTTCGACCGCGAGGACACCGGCGGAGTGGCCGATCACGGCGGACGGCGGAACCTCGGTGACGTCGAGCCCTTGGTTCGCCAGCGCACGCAGCGCGGCAAGCTGGGTCAAAAGCACGCCGGGAAGCGACACGGCGGCGGATGTCAGAGTTGCAGCGGTGGGCCCGACGGGAGGGGTGTCCTCGTCGGCGAGTTCGTGCTCGAGGATCCATGCGACGGGGTCGAAGCCCGCGGGGCGCACCACGACGAGATCGGCGGCGACGGGCGCGAGGTGCGCCGCTGCCGCGTTGACGAGGTCGGTCAGCGCGGGCTCGAGGCCGTTGTCACGGGTGAGTTCTCCGAGCGAGTCCAGCCACGGCGCACCCTGGCCACCGAACGCAAGGGCATACGGCTCGCCGGCAAGGAACTTGTCCACCAGAGCACCCCGGGATGCGCCGGCGGCTCCCCGTTCACCGGTGCGTCGTGATGCCTTCGAGTTCCGTCCGTTGTCGCCTGGTGTGGTCTCGTCGATCGTCACGCGTGTATTTCCTCTCCTGGACACCCCTGGTCGAGGCATTCCTGTGGTGCTGCACTGCCGGCGAGGTGTGTCGCACGGACTCGGTGTGCTCTGACGGGCACGCCCAGATTCGCACAGAATCATGAGGGGTTCCTCATGTTTTGCGGCGCACCAAGGCCGCCGCAGCCCCTGGACCAGTGAGTTACCTCACATCCAGCGCGAAGCCGAACCGGCGAGTAACCAGAATCACGCCTGGCTGCACCGGTGCGTGGATATCCAATAACCCGAGGAACCCTCACGTTTTATCGTTATAGAATCGTTACTACCTTGACGGCGGACCTCGGCCGTGCGTCAGGCAGGCAAACCGTGTCGGACGAGCCCGCTAATCTGCCCATGTTCGAACACATGTTCGCTTCTACGACCGGGCGAAGGGGTAGGGATGGCACGACCGCTCAAGTACACGAAGGAAGTGCTGGAAGAAGCAGTGCGACATTCGACGAACGTCGCGGAGGTCATGAGGTACTTCGGACTCACACCGAATGGGGGACATCACACGCATCTCGGCCGCAGAATCAAGGCCCTCGGCATCGACACCTCCCACTTCACCGGACGACCACGCCTTCCCAGCGGCGGTGCAGGACGACAACACTGGACGGAGATCCTCACCGAGCGCCCCCGTGGCGCTCCCCGCGTGAAACCACATCTCCTTCGCCGCGCGCTTCTCGAGACGGGCCGGGAGCACCGCTGCGCCGTCTGCACCACCGGGCCTGTCTGGAACGGAGAAAGGCTTGTCTTCCACGTCGATCACGTGGACGGCAACCCCAACGACTCCCGCCCCGAGAACGTGCGATTTCTCTGCCCGAACTGCCACAGTCAGACGCCGACCTGGGCCGGCAGGCACAGGTTCGGCTTCGAGTCGGCATGCCAGGAGCCGTAACGTATTGTGTCCGTGAAGCGCGAGTGGCGGAATTGGCAGACGCCCGGGTTTTAGGTATCCGTGTCTTCGGACGTGGGGGTTCGAGTCCCCCCTCGCGCACCACGTGAGATGACCCACGGTGCATCGACCGTCTTGGCAGGTCGGTGCACCGCTCGGGTACCGTCGAGAGCGTGTCCGAGTATCGACCGCCCCGCCGGTTCGCCCTGGTTGTCCTGGTCCTGGTAGCTGCAGGCGGATGCCTCGGGCTCGGTTACTGGCAGTGGATGCGCTTCGAGGAAGTCGGCGGCACCTACCAGAACCTCGGCTACGCGTTCCAGTGGCCGGCCTTCGCATTCTTCTGCGTTTATGCCTACCGCCGCTTCGTCAAACTCGAGGCGGAAGAGGCCGAAGCCGAGGCCACCGGCGCCCCGCGTCCGTCGGAGCCGAAGGAACCCACCGAGATTCCCGCCGATCTGCTCCCCTCCCGCCCCCGCACCGTGGCGGAAGCGCTGGCCGAAGAGGCCGACGATCCTGAGGCACGGCAAACCCAGGAGTACAACGAGTACCTCGCGCAGCTGGCGCGCAGGTCCGATAGGAGCGCTCAGTGAGCACCACCCCCGAGCAGGCGTCCGGCGGCACCGCCGGCACGACGCGCGTCGTCAGCGACGCGGACCGCAAGAAGATCGGTTCCGCCCTGCTGCGTTACCGCGTCCTCGCGTACGCCACCGGCATCTGGCTCCTCATCCTCACGGGTGAGATGGTCGCGAAGTACATCATCGGCATCGAGAACGTGCCCGCGTGGATCGCGATCGTGCACGGGTGGGTCTACGCCATCTACCTCGTGCTCACCTTCGACCTGTCGATCAAGGTGCGCTGGCCGCTCGGCCGGACCGTCGGCACGCTACTCGCCGGCACGATCCCGTTCCTGTCGTTCTACGTCGAGCACAAGCGCACCCAGCAGGTGAAGGCCGACTTCGGGGTCTGACGACTCCCCAGCGTGACGATCGGGTGGATGCGGCCGGAGAGATCCGACCACATCCACCCGATTCGTCTCACGCGAGTGTTGTACGCGCGGGTCAGCGCCTCGGCAGGCGTACCACCTGGACGAAGAACTCGTCGATCTGCCGGACCGCCCGGATGAACTGGTCGAGATCGACCGGTTTTGTCACGTAGGCGTTCGCATGCAGTTTGTAGCTTCGGAGGATGTCCTCCTCGGCAGCCGACGTGGTGAGGACCACGACCGGGATGTCGGTGAGGTCCGGGTCGGACTTGATCTTCTCGAGGACCTGCCGGCCGTCGTACTTGGGCAGGTTCAGATCGAGCAGAACGAGGTCCGGCCGAGGCGCACCCTCGTGGGCTCCACGCCGGTACAGGAAGTCGAGCGCTTCCTCGCCGTCGCGTACGACGTGCAACGTGTTGCCGATCTTGTTGTCCTCGAACGCCTCGCGTGTCATCAGCTCGTCGCCGGGGTCGTCTTCGACCAGCAGAACGTCTATGGGCTCGCCGGGAATCGTCATGCAGATGCTCCTTCCAGAGCCTCGTCTTGTGCAGGCTCCTTGTCACCCACAGCGGGAATGGTAAAGCAGAACCTGGCACCACCCTTGTACTCGGGGTCGAGCCAGATCCCCCCACCGTGGTATTCGACGATCTTGCGGCAGATGGCAAGACCGATACCCGTACCGGTGTAGACGTCACGTCCGTGCAGGCGCTGGAAGATGACGAAGACCTTGTCCGAGAATTCAGGGGCGATGCCGATGCCGGTGTCCTCGACCGAGAACTGCCACATCGCCTGCTCGCCCTCGCCGAGTCGCTCGCATCCGATGCGGATCGTGATCGGACGGTCCGGGTGGCGGAACTTGATGGCATTACCGAGCAGGTTCTGCCACAGCATCACCAGCAGCGTGGGGTCGCCGACGATCTCGGGGAGCTTTTCGGGCCGCTCGATGATCACTTCCGACTCTTCGACGGCTTGGGCGAGGTTGCCCAGTGCCGAATCCAGCGTGGGATCGAGCGCCACGCGGACGTGATCGTCGCTCACCCGCCCGACCCGAGAGAACGTCAGCAGGTCGTTGATCAGGATCTGCATGCGCTTGGCGCCGTCGACCGCGAACGCGATGTACTGGGTTCCGCGCTCGTCGAGCTTGTCGCCGTAGCGCTTCTCGAGCAGCTGGCAGAACGACGCGACCTTCCGCAGCGGCTCCTGCAGGTCGTGGGACGCGACATAGGCGAACTGTTCGAGTTCCGCGTTGGACCGCTGGAGGTCGATCGCCTGACTTTCCAGCTGGGAATGACGTTCGCGGGACACTTCCAGCTCTCGGACGATCCGTTCGCGCATGTTCTCCACGTCTTGGCCGAGCGCGCGGATGTCCGCCGGCCCCTCGGGCGTGATGTGGTGGCCGAATTCCTCGCGCGCGACGACCTTGCGGGTCGCTTCGCGAAGCCTTGCCAGGGGCCGTACCACGATCATCTGTACGAGGAACGCCATCCCTACTCCGGTGACCAGGAAGACCGCGACCATCGACGCGAAGATGGTGTCGCGGTTGGTCCGGACGGCTTCGAGTTCTCGGATGCCGTCCTCGCGAGCCTGAAGGAGGCCTTCGTTCTGGACGTCGAACAGGACTCTCAGCCGGTCGAAGGCGACACGGCCTGCTTCCACCGCAACCGGATCGGCCGGGCGGGGATCACCCGGGACAACGGTCGACACGAGCGGTACGGCGTAGACGCGGCGCCAGTCCTCAGCGGCCGCTTCGACGGCATCGAGATCGGCGATGAGATCTTCCTCACCGCGCACCAGCCCCCGCAACGTCTCGACTGCCTGTTGCTCGTCCAGGCGACCGTCCTCGTAGGGCTGGAGGAAGGCAGGATCGGCGGCGAGGATATAGCCGCGCGCTCCCGTTTCCTGGTTCACCAGTGCCGCTTGCAGCCGGTACGCCTCGACTCGGGCGGGCTGGATGCGATCCCTCACGTAGTCGGACATGGCGGTCGTCTCGCGCAGATAGTGACTGCCCACGATGGCGCCCAGCACGACCAGCACCCCCATGATGCTCAGCACGATCAGGAACCAGCCCTGCACGGTGGGGCCCCCTCCACGGCTGGTCACCGTGGAGGATCCTGCCCTGTTCCCTGCCGTGCCGTCGGGCTCCGGGGTGTCGGTTGTCGTCATGCGGGTGCGTCCACTTCCTTCTTCCATTGCACGTACACCACTGCCACGTCGTCGGACAGTCCGCCATTGCTCTCGGCGAGTTCCTCCGCACGTGCGATGAGGGAGTCGGTGAAATCGTTGGGGCCCAGGTCGGCGCAGGCCCGTGCCAGAGCAAGCAGACCCTCCTCCCCGAGTCGTTCGCGGCCTTCGCCGCGATGACCTTCGAACAAGCCGTCGGTGAACAGCACGATCGCCGCCCCGGAGGGCAAGGTGATCTCGTGTACCGGCCAGGTCGACAGACTCGGCAGCAGACCCAGTGCCGGTCCGCCCGGAGCCTCCAGCCAATCCACGCTACTACCGTTCCGGAGCAGCAGTCCCGGGTGGCCCGCGCGCATGACTTCGACGGTCCGCCGATCCGGGGACATCGAGAGGTTGGTCACAGAGGCGAAGATCCGATTCTCCGACCGTTCGGCGACCAGAATCTCCTCGAGCTTGTGCAGTCGGCGCGGTCCTGTGACTCCGGTGAGCACAAGAGTGCGCCACGCGATACGCAATCCGACACCGAGAGCCGCTTCGTCCGGTCCGTGGCCGGAGACGTCGCCGATGAGGACGTGCACGGTGCCGTCCTCGGTCTGCACGACATCGTAGAAGTCACCGCCGAGCAATGCCGAGGTGCGGCCGGGCCGGTATCGCGCAACCACGTCGAAGTCTCCGGTCGCCTGCAACAGCGGCGACGGCAGCAAACCCCGCTCCAGGCGTGCGTTCTCCTGCGCGCGCAGCTGACCGGCCTGCAGAGCGGCCGCGGCCTGTTCTGCTTGCTTTCGCTGGATCGCATACCGGACGGCACGACCGAACAGATCCGGCTCGACGCGGCCTTTGACCAGGTAGTCCTGGGCGCCGACCGACACCGCAGCGAGGCCGGTCTGCTCCTCCGCCAGACCGGTGAGCACGACAATCGGCACCGATTCGGCGATCTGCTTGACCTTGGCGACAGCCTCGAGACCGCTGGCATCGGGGAGGTGGAGGTCGAGGAGCACGCAGTCCGGCATCCGGACGCGGAACTCCTCCCGGGCCGCAGCCAGTGACTGGACCCACACGACCTTCATCTCGGGAGCGCTGTCCGCAACCAACTCCTCGACGAGCAAGGCGTCGCCGGGGTCGTCCTCGATGAGGAGTAGCGACGGATGGTACGTCGAGTCATCCGGTCGGTACACGTCCACGTTGGTCGTCCTTCCCTGCTGCATTCGAACAATACAGACATCCGTTTGGGTCGGTCCCGACGGCTGGGACGGCGCAATCTTCAACCTGTTTCTCGCTTCTGTCGGCGCGATCTTGCATGATAGGGCGGTGAACGATCCACTTACCGCACATCCTCATATGACGTACTCGACCTCCAGGGAGGGATCCGTCGCCGTTCTCTCCATCAGCGGAGAGGTCGATATGACCAGCGCCCCCATGCTGGAAGAGCAGGCGCTCGCCCTCCTCGATACCGATGCCACCGGACTCGTCGTGGACCTCACCGCAGTCGACTTCCTCGCGTCCATGGGAATCGCCCTGCTGGTCGAACTGTCCAAGCGCGCCGGTGACGACCGCGGCTTCGCGGTGGTGGCACACGGCAGTGCGACCGCCCGGCCCCTGGAACTGCTCGGTCTCGGCGAGGTGCTCTCGGTTCATCCTCGCCTCGGCGACGCACTCGGCGCGCTGGGCGGTGGGGCGGAGGACTCCTCACCGCAGGCGTAACAGCATCGACGAACCGAGGAACCCATGTCGTCCGCCTATGACGAGCCCGCATCGTTCACCCCCGATGGCATCAGCCATCGGGGTGTGCGGGCCGATCCATCCGAGATCGCACTCCTCCGTGGCAGCATGCGTCGCTGGCTGGCGCAACTGCCCCTGAACGACGATTGTCGCCAGGACATTCTTCTGGCCAGCTACGAAGCACTGGCCAATGCTGTCGAGCATGCCTACGCCCCGGGCGACCCGGCAGCGACACTCGATTTCGAAGCGATCTACCGTCCAGCAGACGGGCAACTCCACGTGCTCGTCACCGACCACGGGATCTGGCACGACGCGTCGGACGACGAGTCTCGACGTTCCCGCGGCCATGGCCTGACACTGATTCGGAACCTGACCTCCGAGATGACGGTCGACCGCTCGCCCGGGGGCACCGTCGTCGACATGCGCTGGTCACTGAACGAGAACGACACCTCGGACGTTCACTGACGTCCGAGGTGTCGTTCTTCGTCGACGGTCGGTCACGTCCGGGATTCCCGGGGCGCACGCGGGCACGATGCCGTCCCGCACGTGCGGCCGCCGCGGTGCCGGACCACCTCGCTATCGAGATGCGGCGAGCGCGGCCAGGGCCGGGACGAGTTGGGCGAGCGCACGCCCCCGGTGCGACGACGCGTCCTTCTCCTCCGCGGTGAGTTCCGCCGCGGTGCGCTCCTCACCTTCGGGCACGAAAATCGGATCATAGCCGAACCCGTTCTGCCCGCGCGGTTCCCGCACGATGCGGCCGCGCCATTCACCTCGCACGACCGCTACGTCGATGTCCCCGTCTTCCGGGGGGAAGGCGAGCGCGCAGGCGGAAACGAAGGCTGCGCCGCGACGCTCGTCGGGGGTGTCCTGAAGCTGGCCGAGAAGCAGCGCCGTGTTGGCGTCGTCGTCGCCGTGCCGTCCGCTCCACCGCGCCGACAGGACCCCGGGCATCCCGCGCAACGCGTCGACTTCGAGGCCGGAGTCGTCCGCGACACACGGCGTACCGGTGGCGGCCGCGCCGTCGCGTGCCTTCGCGACCGCGTTCTGCTCGAAGGTCGCACCGGTTTCCGGTGCCTCCGGGAACGGCGGGACCTGGTCGAGTCCCACCAGTTCGATCCCGGCGATGCCCGCACTGTCGAGCACCCGCTGCAGTTCACGGAGCTTCTTGGCGTTGCGGCTGGCGACGAGAACTCGCACGGTCATGTCAGACCCCGAACTTCTTCTTCCCGTGGTCGGCGACCGCGGGCTCGGGGAGGACACCCGGATACGGCTGTGCGAGCACCTCTCGCTGGATCCGGCAAAGTTCTTCGATGCCGGAGAGGGCCGAATCGAGCAGCTTGTCGAGCGTCGAGCGCGGGAAGGTCGCGCCTTCACCGGTGCCTTGGACCTCGACGAGCGTGCCCGTGTCGGTGGCGACGACGTTCATGTCGACCTCCGCGCGGACATCCTCTTCGTACGGCAGGTCGAGACGAACCCGGCCGTCGACGACGCCCACGCTCACCGCGGCGACCTGGCACGAGATCGGCTGCGGGTCGGCGAGACGGCCGGCGGCGCGCAGCCACGTCACCGCGTCGCTCAGCGCGACATATGCGCCCGTGACGGCAGCGGTGCGGGTTCCCCCGTCGGCCTGCAGCACGTCGCAGTCGATCGCGATGGTGTTCTCGCCGATCGCGGCGAGGTCGATGCAGGCGCGGAGCGAGCGGCCCACCAGCCGGCTGATCTCCTGGGTGCGGCCGCCGAGTTTGCCCTTGACGGATTCGCGGCCGTTACGCGTGTGCGTGGAGGCCGGAAGCATCGCGTACTCGGCGGTGACCCACCCGAGTCCCGAGCCCTTACGCCAGCGCGGCACGCCCTCCTCGACGCTCGCCGTGCACATCACCCGGGTCTGCCCGAATTCGACGAGTACCGATCCGGCCGGATGGTTGGTGAACCCTCGGGTGATGCGGATGTCGCGGAGTTGATCGTCCGCCCTGCCGTCTTCTCGTGTCGTCACGCACCCGAGCCTAGGCGATGACGGGAGGCGGTTCAGATGCGGTAGACGTCGCCTGCGGACACCGCGTGGACCGGGCCCGAGTATTCGGCCTTCGCCTCGGCGATGACGTCTTCGCGCGATGTCCAGGGCGGAATATGGGTCAGGAGCAGTTCTCCGACACCCGCTCGGGTGGCGATCTGTCCGGCTTCGGTGCCGGACAGATGGATTCCCGGCGGGCGCTCCCCCGGCTCATGGGTCCACGATGCTTCGGAGAGCAGAACATCGGCACCGCGTGCGAGATCGACCACGGCATCACACATGCCGGTGTCTCCCGTATAGACCATCGTGCGCCCGGAATCGCTGGTGATCCGGAATCCGTAGGCCTCCGGCGGGTGCTGCATCCGGGCGGGCGTGATCTCGAGCGCTCCGAAACGGATCGGTTCTCCCTCGACGATGGTTCGCACGTCGAGGGTGTCGCTCACGTCGTCCGTGTCGCCGGCGACCTCGGCCGAGGCGACACCGATCCGGCACGCCGTACCGCTGGGGCCGTACACGAGAGTCCGGCCGTTCGGAGGATTCGGGGAGTAGCGACGCCACACCAGCAGGCCCGGCAGATCCAGGCAGTGGTCGGCATGCAGGTGCGACAACAGAACCGAGACTTCACCGGGATCCGCGTGACGCTGTAGTGCGCCGAGGACGCCGGGACCGAAATCGATGACCAGAGGCGGGGTGTCCGGTGCGGTCAGCAGGTATCCGGATGCGGCGGAATCCGGCCCGGCCACACTGCCGGAGCACCCCAGAACGGTCATGCGCATACCCGTCATGCTGCCATGCCGGACGCCCTGTGATGAAGCCAATGCGTCATTTCAGGCGCAGACTCACAGTTGCGACAAAGCTGTGACGCGCAGGCCTCCGAGTGAACAACCTGCGAGGGGAGGCCCGGGGTCAGCGCAGCGGAGGCACGGTCGTGGTCCTGCGTGTCGTGCGGCCCGCGGAGGACAGAATCCAGGCGGCGAGGATACCGCCGAGCGCCCCGAACAGATGCCCTTGCCACGAGATCCACGGCTCGCTCGGGAGTACGCCCCACAGCATCCCGCCGTAGAGGAACAGCACGACGACGCCGAGGAGGATCTGTCCTGCTTTGCGCGTGAAGATTCCGCGCACGATCAGGTACGTGAGCCACCCGAAGATCAGTGTCGAGGCCCCGATGTGGTTCTCGCCGGACCCGGCGAACAGCCACGTGCCGATTCCGCCGACGAGCCAGATGATCGCCGTCGCCGCGATCCCCCGGCCGATTCCGGAGAGCATCACGAGAAACCCGAGCACGAGCGCGGGCACGGTGTTCGCGGTCAGGTGCGCCCAGTCGGCGTGCAGGATCGGTGCGAACAGGATCCCCCACAGTCCGTCACCGGTGCGGGGTTCCACTCCGGCCGCATCGAGGTCGGCGGGCAGGACGACGTCGGCGAATTCGATCCCGTAGAGGAGGACAACGAAACCGCCGGTCCACAGCGCGGCGCGCTGCCAGATCGGCCTGTGCGTGGAGTCGGTGCCGGTACCGGTCGGGGTGGTCATGACTCCATTGTGGCCCTCTCGGCCGGATCAGGACATCGACGAGCGGAACACGGAGGGGAAGACGTCGCGGTACGACGGGATTCCGGCGACTCCCGTCGCCGCGAGCACAGCATCGACGATGGCACGTTCGACCACCTCGGCAGCGGCAGCGCCCACGGCGGCGAGCACGGGCAGTTCGGAGGCGAACGCGTCCGCAACGCCGGGGTTGTCCGGCAGATGCGCCGTACCGGTGGCGAGAGCGAAGATCGTGTCGCCGTCCAGCGGCGAGTGGGCGGGGCGTATCGCGCGGCCGAGTCCGTCGTGCCCGGCGACCGCGACCCGCTGGCACGCTGCCTTGGACAGCGGTGCGTCGGTCGCCACCACCCCGATCGTGGTGTTCAGGACGGTGCGCTTCTCTCCCAGGGCACGCGCCGCCGCGATCTCGGACTCCGTAGGCGCGGTCATTCCCAGTTCTGCGGCCCGGGTGGGTCCCACCCCCCAGAGCAGGCCGGTGTCGGGATCGAACACGGAACCGACGGGGTTCGCGACCATGAGTGCGGCCACCGTCACTCCGGCGGCCGGTCCGTCGGTGATGTATACGCTCGCTGAACCGACCCCGCCTTTGAGCACACCCGCCCGGGCGCCGGTCCCCGCACCGACACTTCCCCGCAGCAGCGACGACTCCCCCGCAGCGGCAGCGGCCGCATAGCCGCCGGCGGCATCCGGGCGGACGTCCCACTCTCCGACCAGGAGATCGAAGATCACGGCGGCCGGGACGATGGGCACCACCGCACCGGGCGAACCCATGGGGATGCCGCGGCCGTGCTCTTCCAGGAAACGCATGACGCCGTCCGCGGCGGCCAGTCCGTACGCGCTGCCTCCGGTGAGCAGTACCGCATCGACCCGCTGAACCGAATGGCTGGGATCGAGCAGGTCCGTTTCCCGGGTACCCGGTCCCCCGCCACGCACGTCCACGGACGCAACCGCAGACGGCTCGGCGAGCACGACCGTGCATCCGGTGGCGGATCCGCTGCCCGGGGTGTCCCCGTCCGCGAGGCGGACGTCGGTGTCGAGAGCCTGCCAGTGCCCCACGCGCAGACCGCTCACGTCGAGAATCGAGTCGGTGGGCCCGGCGACGGTCATGGCTGAAGGGCCTGCACGAGCGAATCCTGCACCCAGGTGAGCCAGTGGTAGACGTCGAGGTGCGGCGCACGCGGGTCGTCGTCGTCGAGCACCTCGGGGGTGTCGTCGTCGATGTCGAGTGTTGCGCCGAGCGCCAGGCGCACGTCGTTGAGTGCGTACAGCCAGGATTCGGCCTGTTCGGGAGTCAGGACCACGCGACCGCCGGTCTCCGGAACCGTGCGCAGGATCATTGCTCCCGCTGCGAGTTTCGCGTCGATGATGTCCGGTTCGTGGAGGCTGCGCATCGCTCCGTTGAGGTCGGCAGACTCGTCGTCGGCGTGCTGTGCCGAGTCCTGCTCGAGCCGATGGAAGTCGGGAAGCAGCCGTCGCACTGCCGGGTTGTCCGGTGGCGTGGCGTTACCGGTGCGCAAGCCGGTCAGCTGAGCGAGGTCGTCCTGCGGCGCCTGGCCGGCCCGATCCTCGAGCATCCCGAGGACCGAGGCGACGAGCGATCTGAGGACCGATGCCTCGTGGGCATCCATCTCCGAGCGAAGCTTCGGTCCGCTGAGCGAGTTCTTCCTGATCCACGGCCGCACGTCGGTCGGGTCCTCCTGAGGCTGGGGTCATTCGTCCCGTTGCATGGTCGCCCACAAGCCGGCGGCATGGAGACGCTGCACGTCGTGCTCCATCTTGTCACGCGAGCCACTCGAGACGACCGCCTTACCCTCGTTGTGTACCTCGAGCATCAATTCCGTGGCCTTGGCCTTGCTGTACCCGAACAGCTTCTGGAATATGAACGTCACGTAGTGCATGAGGTTGACCGGATCGTCCCAGACGACGGTGACCCACGGCCGGTCGACGGATTCGGTCTCCTGGACCTGCTCGGCCTCGGCCGGGACGGCCTGCCCCGCCATTGCGCGGACGTCGAAACGAACTGTCGTGGAACCCGGCACCATGCGGTCCAGGGTACGGCGTTCGCGCGCGCCGAAAAACCCGCCGCCGAGTCCTCGATCTACAGTGTTCGGGTGTCCGAAGCCACCGCCGCTGCGATTCACGGCAGCACCGCACTGTTCACCGACAAGTACGAATTGACGATGCTCGAGGCCTCGCTGGCCGACGGGTCCGGCGATCGTCCGTGCGTGTTCGAGGTGTTCGCCCGGCGCTTGCCCAACGGTCGCCGATACGGCGTCGTCGCCGGCACGGGCCGTCTGCTCGACGCGCTCGCCACGTTCTCGTTCGGGGACGACGAACTGGCATCCGTGTCGGAGTTTCTTGCGCCCGACACCGTCGAGTGGCTGCGCAATTTCCGCTTCTCCGGCGACATCGACGGATACCGCGAAGGCGATTTCTACTTCCCCGGCTCCCCGATCCTGTCGGTGAGCGGGACGTTCGCCGAGTGTGTGCTGCTCGAAACACTCGCGTTGTCGATCTTCAATCACGACAGCGCCGTGGCGTCCGCAGCGGCCCGCATGGTCAGCGTCGCCGACGGGCGCACCCTGATCGAGATGGGGTCTCGACGCACCCACGAGGAGGCTGCGGTAGCCGCGACACGCGCCGCTTACCTGGCCGGCTTCGATTCGACGTCCAACCTCGAGGCCGCCCGCCGGTTCGGGATCCCCGCCGCGGGCACCGCGGCGCACGCGTTCACCTTGCTGCACACCACCTCCGCCGGCCGCGACGAGGCGTCGGCTTTCCGCAGCCAGGTCGAGACCCTCGGCGTGGACACCACGCTGCTGGTGGACACCTACGACATCACGGCCGGTGTGAACACTGCCATCGAGGTCGCGGGGACCGGCCTCGGTGCGGTGCGTATCGACTCCGGTGACCTCGGCGTGCTGGCCCGCCAGGTCCGCGCTCAGCTCGACGGCCTGGGCGCGACCGGTACCCAGATCGTGATGTCGGGAGATCTGGACGAGTACGGGATCGCGGGCCTGCGCGCCGAGCCCGTGGATGCGTACGGGGTCGGAACCTCCGTGGTGACCGGCTCGGGAGCGCCGACGGCCGGGATGGTCTACAAGCTCGTGGAGGTGGCGGGGATCCCCGTCGAGAAGCGCAGCGCGGCGAAGGAGTCGCGCGGCGGCGCGAAGAAGGCGGTCCGGTACGCGCGGCGCAGCGGGACCCTCGTCGAGGAGGTCGTCTACCCGGCGCACCTGGACCGGGTACCCGACGGCGACGGATCCGTGGTCCAGGACCTGACGATTCCGCTGGTGCGCGGCGGCCGGCCGGTCAGTGATCTGCCGACACTCGAGGAGAGCCGCCGGTTCCTCGCCCAGGGCATGGTGAGCCTGCCGTGGGAGGGCATGACGCTGTCGGCGGGAGATCCGGCGATCCCGACCCGCTTCGTCCGGGCGGGGTGACGCGGCCGCGAAGCCGCGCGGGTAGGCACCGGAACGTGACGGTGCCTCCCGCTACCCTTGACGGGTGCCCGATCTTCCCGAAGTGCCCGAGCTGTTACGAACCGCGGTACACGCGCTGGGCGGCAAGGAACGACGGAATCAGCTGACCATGGCGTCGGCGGTGGCGCACAGCATCGACACCGGTGAGCACCTCGCCGTGCAGGCCGGCACGGGCACCGGCAAGTCCCTCGCATATCTCGTTCCGAGCATCCGATATGCGGTCCGCACGGGTCGCACGGTCGTCGTCTCCACCGCCACCATCGCATTGCAGCGGCAGCTCGTCGAACGTGACCTGCCGCGACTGGCGAAGGCCCTCACCGAGTCGCTCGGCCGCCCTCCTCGCTTCGCGATCCTCAAGGGCCGCGGCAACTACCTGTGCCTCAACAAGATCAATACCGGTCTGGCGGAAGAACCCCCGGACACCGGTCTGTTCGACGCCTTCACGCTGTCGCGGATCGGACGCGAGGTGCGCCGGGTCACCGAGTGGTCCTCGGATACGGAGACCGGCGACCGCGACGACCTGACCCCCGGCGTGTCCGATCAGGCCTGGCGTCAGGTCAGCGTCACGGCGCGCGAGTGCCTCGGCAAATCGCGGTGCCCGGTGGGCGACGATTGCTTCGCCGAGATCGCCCGAGCCGAAGCGGCGCAGGTCGACGTCGTCGTCACCAACCACGCGCTCCTCGCGATCGACGCGATCACCGGAATCCAGATCCTCCCCGAACACGACGTGGTGGTTGTCGACGAGGCCCACGAACTCGTGGACCGGGTCACCGGGGTCGCCACCGCCGAACTGTCGGGCAGCACGGTGTCCGCCGCTGCGCGGCGCTGCCTCAAACTGGCCGGCGACGAGGAGGTCGACCGCCTCGAGGGCGCCGCGGAGAACTGGGACTCGTTGCTCGACGAGCTTCCTCCCGGCCGGTGGGACGCCGTGCCCGACGGCGCCGGTGCCGCATTGGCAGCAGTCCGCGACGCCGCATGGGCGGTGCATACCTCGATCGGCTCGCCCAAACCGGGCATGGATCCCGAAGCCGCCGCAGCCCGCAACCAGGCACTCGCCGAGATCGACGACGTCCACGATTGCGCGGTGCGCATCCTCACGGCATTCGACGAGCCCGATCCGTCGCAGCGCAAGGACGTGGTGTGGCTCGCGGCCGACGAGTTCCGCGGTGTTGCCCGCCGCACGGTCCGGATGGCGCCGCTGTCGGTGGGCGGCTTGCTGCGCTCCAAGCTCTTCGGCGAGTCCACCGTCGTCCTCACGTCCGCGACCTTGACCGTCGGTGGGTCGTTCGACGGCCTCGCCATCGATTGGGGTCTTCCGCCGCAGGCTGCCGTCCGCAGCGACACCACGTCGGCGTCCGGGGCGGAACCGCCGTCCGACACCGGCGCCCTGAAGTGGAACGGGATCGATGTCGGATCCCCGTTCGACCACGAAAAGTCCGGCATCCTCTACGTCGCGAAGAAACTACCGCCGCCGGGCCGCGAGGGCATGCCTCCGAGCCACCTCGACGAGATCACCGAACTCGTCACCGCGGCCGGCGGGCGCACCCTCGGCCTGTTTTCGTCGATGCGAGCGGCGAAGGCGGCCGCCGAGGCACTGCGTGAACGCGTCGACACCCCGATACTGTGCCAGGGCGACGACGCGACCGGCGCACTCGTCGAGAAGTTCGCCGCCGACGAGCCGACCAGCCTGTTCGGCACCCTGTCCCTGTGGCAGGGCGTCGACGTTCCCGGGCCGTCGCTGTCGCTCGTGATCATCGACCGCATTCCGTTTCCCCGTCCGGACGATCCGTTGCTCGTCGCGCGGCAGCGGGCGGTCGAAGCCCGCGGCGGTAACGGCTTCATGGCGGTCGCCGCCACCCACGCGGCGTTGCTCCTCGCGCAGGGGGTTGGCCGCCTGCTGCGCAGTACCGACGACCGCGGCGTCATCGCCGTACTCGATTCGCGGCTCGCCACCGCGCGCTACGGCGGTTACCTGCGCGCGTCACTTCCGCCGTTCTGGGAGACGACGGATCCTGAGGTCGTGCGCAAGGCATTGACCCGGCTGCGCAGCTGACAGCCCGGGTGGACCCACCTCCACGACGGACTGCGGATCCACCCGGTCCGGTCTCAGGGCAGCACGACCATCCCGAACTCGGCCGGCGAGGCGAGCAGATCGTGGTGCGGCAACACTCGCACGGTGTAACCGACGGGCCCGGCCAACGGCAGCCGGACGTCGGCCTCGAACACGTCGCCGAGCGATCCGCTGCCGGTGTGGGACATCGGGACGGACACGATATCGCTGAGCGTGTCGTCCGACCCGACCCGGCCGATCACGGCCTGAACTTCGACGTCGCCGGACGTGAGCTCACCGAGATCGACGTGAGCAGTCACCGCGAGCCGTGCACCGATCTCGGGAACCTCGGGCAGTCCCTCCGTGTCGACGTGTGCGACCCGCACTCCGGGCCACGCTGCTTCGAGGCGCTCCCGGTACTCGGCGACAGCCTTCGCACCGGCGAAGTTGTCGGCCGCGACGGTCCGCGCCGACTCCGCTGCCGGAATGTAGTAGTCGACGGCGTAGTCGCGCACCATGCGGGACGCGAGCACCTTGGGTCCCAGGTTTTCGAGGGTGTGCCGCACCATCTCGATCCACCGGCCGGGCACCCCGTCGATGTCGCGATCGTAGAAGCGCGGCAGGACCGAACGCTCGAGCAGTTCGTACAGCGCACCCGCCTCGAGGTCGTCGCGGCGCTCATCGTCGACCCCGTCCGCGGTCGGAATCGCCCAGCCGTTCTCACCGTCGTACATCTCGTCCCACCATCCGTCGCGGATGGACAGGTTGAGGCCGCCGTTGAGTGCCGACTTCATCCCCGACGTGCCACAGGCCTCGAGCGGTCGCAGCGGGTTGTTGAGCCAGACGTCGCAGCCCCAGTAGAGGTAGCGCGCCATCGATATGTCGTAATCGGGCAGGAACACCACGCGGTGACGGACACCGTACTCGTCGGCGAATCGCACGACCTGCTGAATGAGCGCCTTGCCGCCGTCGTCGGCGGGGTGACTCTTGCCGGCGACGACCAGTTGCAGTGGCCGCTCGGGGTCGAGCAGCAGCGCGCGCAACCGTTCCGGGTCGCGCAGCATCAAGGTCAGGCGCTTGTAGGTGGGCACGCGTCGCGCGAAACCGATGGTGAGCACGTCGGGGTCGAACACCGAATCGACCCAGCCCAGTTCGGCGTCGGTCGCGCCGCGTTCGATCCACGAGTTCCGCAGACGACGCCGCACTTCGCGGACGAGCATCCCGCGCAAGTCGTTGCGCATGTCCCACAGTTCCTTGGCGTCGACCGTCTGGAGCAGTTCCCAGCCGCGCGATTCCTCGACGAGATCCGGCCCTGCCAGCCGGTCGGCCAGTGCCAGCCATTCGCGTGCCGCCCAGGTGGGCGCGTGGACGCCGTTGGTGACCGACCCGATCGGGACCTCGGTGGCGTCGAAACCGGGCCACAACTCTTCGAACATGTGCCGGCTGACTTCGCCGTGCAGTTTCGATACGCCGTTGCAGCGCTGGCCGAGCCGCAGCCCGAGGTGAGCCATGTTGAAGACGTCGGGGTTCGACTCGCGGCCGAGAGCGAGAATGCGGTCGACGGTCAGGCCCGGAAGGAGTGCCGACTCGTTTTCGCCGTTACGCCCCGAGAAGTAATGGCGCACAAGCTCGATCGGGAATCTGTCGATGCCGGCGGGCACGGGGGTGTGGGTGGTGAAGACCGTTCCGGCGCGGACCGCGGCAAGCGCTTCGTCGAAATCGAGGCCGCTGCCGGTGACGAGTTCCCGGATGCGCTCGGCACCGAGGAATCCCGCGTGCCCCTCGTTCATGTGGAACACGTCGGGGTCGGGCAGGCCGTGGATGCGGGTGTACGCGCGGACGGCGCGGACCCCACCGATCCCGGCCAGGATTTCCTGTTTGATGCGGTGGTCCTGGTCGCCTCCGTAGAGCCGGTCGGTGACGCCGCGGAGTTGTTCGTCGTTGCTCGCGATGTCCGAGTCGAGCAGCAGCAGCGGCACCCGGCCGATCTGGGCGATCCACACCCGCGCGTCGAGCGTGCGGCCGCCCGGGATCTCCACCTGGACGAGCGCCGTGGTGCCGTCGGCTTCGGTGAGCAGCTTGATCGGCAGTCCCTGCGGGTCGTAGGCAGGGTAATGCTCGACCTGCCAGCCGTCGGCGCTGAGCGACTGCCGGAAATAGCCGGAGCGGTAGAGCAATCCGACGCCGATCAGCGGCAAACCGAGGTCGGAGGCCGCTTTGAGGTGGTCACCGGCGAGGATGCCGAGTCCCCCGGAGTAGTTCGGCAGAACTTCGGAGACACCGAACTCCATCGAGAAGTAGGCGATGCCCTCGGGCACGGCGGTCCCGCGCTCCTGCTGTTGCTGATACCATCGGGGCCGGGCCAGATAGTGGTCGAGGTCTGCCGCGGCGGCGTCGAGCCGGGAGAGGAACTCCTGGTTCTCGGCGAGCGCGTCGAGGCGCTCCGGCGGGACCTCGCCGAGCAGTCGGACGGGGTCGCTTCCGCATCGCTCCCACAGTTCGGGATCGACGGCGGCGAAGAGATCCTGGGTCTCCGGGTGCCACGACCACCGCAGGTTGGAGGTCAGAGTCCCCAGCGCGGCGAGGCGCTCGGGAAGGTGGGCTCGTACGGTGAACCGACGCAAGGCTTTCACTCTGGGAAGCCTACTCATGTCCGCCGGTGTGCGGTGCCTCCGGTGCCGGAACCGACAAGCCGCAGAGCACATTCCCGTCCACAACCGAACAGGCCCGACAATTCCGGCCGTTCCCGCCGCCTGTGCCCATCGTGTACGCCCTTTCGGTGTGGCTCCGCAGACCGGTCGAACTTCACCCCGGAGACGTTAGGGAAGTCCGTGTTGCCCAGGAGTCACGCGCGGTGAACCGTGGGTAACCGATACGGTTCGTCACATCGGTTACCGGGTATCCCCGAGGTCACCACCACATGATCGGCCCCGTGCCGCCGCCTCCATTACGGTTGACACGAACTACGGCCGCAGTACGCCCCGGCCCGGGTACGTCCCGGTCCCGTACGGAACGGAGCAAGCGTGACAGGTCGCCTCGGCATCGACGACGTCCAGCCATCGATCGACGGTGGTCGGTATCCCACCAAGGCAGTCGTCGGCGAGGTGGTACCGGTCGCTGCGGTCGTCTGGCGCGAAGGCCACGACGCCATCGCCGCGACGCTCGCCGTGCGCGGGCCCGCCACGGCACCCGGGACACCGGCCAAGCTCACCCGCATTCCGATGGTGCCCGGCTCCGAACCCGACACCTTCCACGCGGTGTTCGCGCCCACAACCCCCGGCATCTGGACCTACCGCATCGAGGCCTGGAGCGACCCGGTGTCCACATGGCGTCACGCTGTCGACGCGAAGATAACCGCGGGACAGGGCCCGGAGGACCTCGCCAACGATCTCGAGAGCGGCGCACGGATTTTCGAGAAGGCTGCGCGCGGCGTACTGCGCGGAAACCGGCCCGCCCTGCTCGCCGTCGCCGCGGCTCTGCGCTCCGAGCGGCCGCTGGCGGAGCGGGTCGCACCGGCCTTCTCCGCCGACGTCACCGAGATCGTCCGCGCTCAGCCCCTCCGCGAACTCATCACGCGGGGAAAAGCTTTCACCATCGTGGTCGACCGGAAGCGGGCCCTGTTCGGATCATGGTACGAGTTCTTCCCCCGGTCGACGGGAGGCTGGAACGAGGACGGCACGCCCCGGCACGGCACCTTCGAGACCGCGGCCGAGGATCTGCCGCGCATCGCGGCGATGGAGTTCGATGTCGTCTACCTGCCACCGATCCACCCGATCGGCAGGGTCAATCGGAAGGGCCCCAACAACACCCTCGTCGCGGGGCCCGACGACGTGGGTTCACCGTGGGCGATCGGGGCGGAGGAAGGTGGCCACGACGCGATCCATCCGGAACTCGGCGACGAGGACAGTTTCCGGAAGTTCGTGCTGCGGGCCGAGGAACTCGGACTCGAGGTCGCGCTCGATCTCGCTTTGCAGTGCGCGCCCGATCATCCCTGGGCCCGTGACCATCCGGAGTGGTTCACCGTGCTGCCGGACGGAACCATCGCGTACGCCGAGAACCCGCCCAAGAAGTACCAGGACATCTATCCGGTGAACTTCGACAACGATCGCGAGGGGATCTACGCCGAAGTGCTCCGGGTGGTGCGGCACTGGATCTCTCTGGGGGTCAAGATCTTCCGGGTCGACAACCCGCACACCAAGCCCCCGGACTTCTGGGAATGGCTCATCGCCGAGGTGAAGAAAACCGATCAGGACGTGCTGTTCCTGGCGGAAGCGTTCACTCGGCCCGCGCGGATGTACGGCCTGGCACGACGCGGATTCACGCAGTCGTACACGTATTTCACCTGGCGCGTGGCCAAGTGGGAACTCACCGAATTCGGACGTGAGATCGCTGCCAAGGCCGACGAGGCCCGGCCCAACCTGTTCGTCAACACGCCCGACATCCTGCACGAGACGCTGCAGCACGGCGGGCCCGGAATGTTCGCGTTGCGAGCCGCGCTCGCCGCGACCCTGTCCCCCACCTGGGGCGTCTACTCCGGATACGAGCTCTACGAACACCTCGCCGTTCGTCCCGGCAGCGAGGAGTACCTCGACTCGGAGAAGTACCAGTTGCGTCCACGCCGTTTCGACGAGGCACGACGCCGCGGCGAATCGCTCGAGCCGTGGCTGACCACCCTGAACCGCATCCGGCGCGCACACCCCGCCTTACAGCAGTTGCGCAACATCACCTTCCACCACATCGACAACGACGCTCTGATCGCCTACTCGAAGCACGATCCGGTGACCGGCGATGCGGTGCTCGTCGTGGTCAATCTCAACCCGTACGGCGCCGAGGAAGGCACCGTCTGGCTGGACATGCCGTCCATCGGCCACGAGTGGCAGGACCAGCTCCCCGTTTACGACGAGGTGAGCGGGGAACAGTACATCTGGGGACAAGCCAACTATGTGCGGCTCGAACCGTGGAAATCGGTCGCGCACATCATGGTGCTGCCCCCGATCGGGATTCCGGCCCGATCGACTCTCGCCTACAGGAGACTCACGTGACAGTGCCCCCACCGACTTCCTCCGAGGAACCACCGCGGCGGCGGCACAGTCCGCGCCCGGAAGACCTCGCGCGACTGGCCGCCGGTGAGCACCACGACCCCCACTCCGTCCTCGGCGCACACCCGCATCCGGAGGGCACGGTCGTGCGCACGTTGCGTCCGGGCGCGGAGAAGGTTGCCGCGCGGATCGGCGGTATCGATTACCCGCTCGAACCGGTGGGCCACGACGTCTTCAGCGCACTGGTCCCGCAATTCGACTTGGCCGACTACCGCCTCGTCGTGACGTACCCGTTCGACCACACCGTCGTCGTCGCCGACGGATACCGGTTCCTGCCGACGCTCGGCGAACTCGACCGTCACCTGTTCAACGAGGGACGGCACGAGCGGCTGTGGGAGATCCTCGGCGCGCACCCGCAGCACTACGACACCCCGGACGGCCCCGTCGCAGGGACGTCCTTCGCCGTGTGGGCTCCGAACGCACGCGGCGTGACCGTCGTCGGCGACTTCGACGGCTGGGGCGGACGAACCGCACCGATGCGGGTGCTCGGTTCCAGCGGAGTGTGGGAGGTCTTCATCCCCGGAGTCGGACCGGGCGACCTGTACAAGTACCGGGTCCACGGTCACGACGGTTCGGTGCTCGACAAGGCCGATCCGATGGCGTTCGCTGCCGAGGTGCCGCCGGCGACCGCCTCCCGTGTCACCGAGAGCAGCCACACCTGGCGCGACGACGACTGGATCGCCGCCCGCGCGACCTCCGAACCCGTGCGCGAGGCGATGGCCGTGTACGAGGTACATCTCGGGTCCTGGCGCCCCGGCCTGACCTACCTCGAAATGGCGGACCAGCTTGCCGAGTACGTCCTCGAGACGGGTTTCACGCACGTGGAACTGCTTCCCGTCGCCGAGCACCCGTTCGGCGGGTCCTGGGGCTATCAGGTCACGTCCTACTACGCCCCGACCTCGCGTTTCGGCACACCCGACGATTTCCGCGAGTTCGTCGACCGGCTTCACGCCGCAGGTATCGGCGTCATCATGGACTGGGTTCCGGCCCACTTCCCCAAGGATCAATGGGCACTCGCGCGATTCGACGGAACGGCGCTGTACGAGCACGCCGATCCGCAGCGCGGTGAGCAACTGGACTGGGGTACCTACGTCTTCGACTACGGACGAGCCGAAGTCCGGAACTTCCTGGTCGCGAACGCGCTGTACTGGATCGAGGAGTTCCACATCGACGGGCTGCGTGTCGATGCGGTCGCCTCCATGCTCTATCTCGACTACTCGCGGCCCGCGGGCGGCTGGACCCCCAACATCTACGGCGGTCGCGAGAACCTCGAGGCGGTCGGATTCCTCCAGGAACTGAACGCGACGATCCACAAGCAGCATGCCGGGGTCGTGACGGTGGCCGAGGAGTCCACGTCGTGGCCCGGTGTCACCCGCCCGACGAACGTCGGCGGACTCGGGTTCACCATGAAATGGAACATGGGCTGGATGCACGACACGCTCGGTTACCTGTCGCGCGACCCCGTGCACCGCACCTTCCACCACCACGAAATCACGTTCTCGCTGATGTACGCGTGGAGCGAGAACTTCGTGCTGCCCATCAGCCACGACGAGGTCGTGCACGGCAAGGGCACACTGTGGACCCGGATGCCGGGCGACGACGACACCCGCGCCGCGGGTCTCCGGTCACTGCTCGCCTACATGTGGGCACACCCGGGCAAGCAATTGCTGTTCATGGGTCAGGAGTTCGGTCAGGTCGCCGAGTGGTCGGAGGAACGCGGACTGGACTGGTGGCAGCTCGACCAGCCACTCCACAGCGGCATCCAGCGGCTCGTCGGCGACCTCAACCGGACCTATCGTGCGCACCCCGCGCTGTACACGCTCGACAGTTCACCCGAGGGTTACTCGTGGATCGACGCGAACGACGCGCACAACAACGTGCTGAGCTTTCTGCGGTTCGGCAGTGACGGCTCGGTCGTCGCGTGCCTGCACAACTTCTCCGGCAGCACTCACGCGGACTATCGTGTCGGTTTACCCGAACCCGGCACGTGGGAAGAAATTCTCAACACGGACGCGACCGCTTATCAGGGTCACGGCACCGGAAACCTCGGTGCGGTGGAGGCCACGGAGCATTCGTGGCACGGACGTCCCGCGTCGGCTCGGGTCACGTTGCCCGCGCACGGTGCCATCTGGTTGTCGCTGCGGGGGTAAACCCGCATTCGACGACAGGAGCACCACAACGTGAGACGGACACGCCGGTTCGAGCGGGTGGCGGTGCCGGTGATCGCGATGGTTCTGCTGGCAGGGTGTGCGCAACAGATCGACGGCACGCCCGTGTCGGTCTACGACAACCCCTTCACGGTCGCCGGCCTGCCCGTCACGAGCGGGTACAGCGGGCCCCGTGACGGGGTTCCCGACGCCGGGGTCGTCATCGAGAACACCGACGGTGGTCCCATCGACACTCTCGCGGGCAACGCGATCGGCGATATCGAGGACTACTGGCGTGGAGAGTTCGGAACGATCGCGAAGGGTTCGTTCGAGCCGGTGTCCACCATCATGTCGTGGGATCCCTCCCAACGGCGCGGCCCCCGGTTCTGCGGGGAACCGACGTTCGACTTCGTCAATGCGGCGTATTGCAGTTTCGGCGACGTCATCGGATGGGACCGCTCCTATCTGATGCCCCAGTTGATCGAGGACTTCGGCCCGATGGCGGCCGTCATGGTCCTCGCGCACGAGTACGGTCACGCGATCCAGTACACGGCGGGCCTGATCGCCGACGACGACCCCGGCATCGTGTTCGAACAGCAGGCCGATTGTTTCGCCGGTGCGTTCATGCGACACGTCGCCGAGGGGCGTGCGGCGCATTTCGAACTCAACACCTCGGACGGCCTCAACAAGGTGCTCGCGTCGATGGTGCTGTTCCGCGACACCGATCCCAACGATCCGGATTCCATCCACGGTTCGGCGTTCGAGCGGGTCACCGCCGTCCAGATCGGCTTCACCGACGGCGCCGCGGCGTGCGCGGAGATCGACGCCGCGGAGGTGGAGACCCGCCGCGCGGACCTGCCGCAATACTTCGACGGCAGCGACGACGGCGAGCTTCCGGTCACCGCGGACTCCGTCGACCTCATCTTCCGGTCGTTCGAGCGCGTATTCGAGCTGGCAGACCCGCCGGCACTGGATCTTTCGGGAGCCGAACTCGCGTGTGCGGACGCCGCGTTCACCTCCCCGGTGTCGTACTGCCCTGCCACGAACACGATCGGAGTGGACCTCGCCGCGCTCACCGAGCGCAGCACACCGGAGGACTCCTCCGGCAACGAATTCAGCGCCGATGTCCGCGGCGACTACAACGCGTACGTGCTGATCGCGTCGCGGTATGCGCTGGCTGTCCAGCACGCGAACGGTCAATCGCTGACCGAGCCTCGCACGGCGCTCCGCGCGGCATGTCTGTCGGGCGTGATCAGCGCCGCGCTGAGCCCGATGAGCCCGCTCGCGGCCGAGGTGGGGCCCGACGCGAACATGGTGTGGCTCTCCCCCGGTGACCTCGACGAGGCGGTGTCCGGTCTGCTCACCGACGGCCTGGCCGCGAGCGACGTCAACGGCAACACGGTCCCCAGTGGTTTCTCACGGGTCGACGCGTTCCGCACCGGCGTGCTCGGCGGTGAAGCAGCGTGTAACGGCCGCTACCGGTAGGCAGCGGCCGTTACACACGTGTGGTCGGTCGTGGAGTTCTAGTAGAGCGCCATGGCGAGCTTGCGCCGAGCCGAGACCACGAAGTCCTCTGCCGGGTCGAACAACTCGAACAGTTCGAGCAGCCGGGTACGCGCCGCGGTGCGTTCGTCACCCGCGCTGCGACGGACGAATTCGATCAGGCGTGCAAACGCCGCTTCGGGGTCCTGAGCGAACAATTCGGCGTCTGCCGCCGCCAGTTGAGCGTCGAGATCGGCCGGGGCCGCGTCTGCGCGCTCGACGGCGTCGGCGGGGAGTTGCTGCGCACGGCCGAGGAACCGGACCTGCCGCAGTGCGGCCTGCGCGTCCGTGTTGTTCGGCTCCGAGTTGAGGATCAGCCGGTAGGCGGCCTCGGCGCCCTCGAAATCGCCCTGCTCGAGAGCCTGCTCCGCAGCCTCGAAACGCGGGTCGACGGGCTGTTCGGCCGGTTCACCGTCGGCGCTCGGGGGCCCCGACAATTTGCCGGCGACGGCCTCGCGGATCGCGTCGAGCCACTGCCGGAGCGCGGCTTCGGGCTGGACGCCCTGGAAGTCGGCAAGAGGCTGCCCGGCTGCTATCGCGACGACGGTGGGCACCGACTGCACACCGAACGCCTGGGCGATCCGCGGGTTGGCGTCCACATCGACCTTCGCGAGCACCCATTCGCCGCCGGCTTCTGCGGCAAGCTTCTCGAGGGAGGGGGTCAGCTGCTTGCAGGGCTCGCACCACGTCGCCCAGAGGTCGACGATCACGGGCACCTGCATCGAGCGCTCGAGAACCTCGGCCTCGAACGTCGCTTCGGTGACGTCGATGATCGACGGGATTGCGCCGGAGGCACCGGCACTCGGCGGAGGTGGCGGTGGGGCGGTGGCCCTCGCCTTGAGCGGCGCGAGATCCACCGCGCCGGACATTGCTGCGGCTGCGGCAGCGGAACGTGCTGGACGGGAACCGGGTCGAGTCACGCTCTCCAGTTTGTCATGCCCGGGCGGTGGTGTGCCGGGCGGTCAGGCAGCCGTGTCGACTTTTTCGGCGCTTTCGGGCGCGGAGAGTTCGGCGAGCCGGCCGGTGCGCACAGCCCAGCGCTCGAAGACGATGGTGCCGAACGGCGGGACACTCGAGACGAGCGCCAGGAAGGTGGTCTTCAGGTCCCACTTCAGCGCCCACGCGGTGAGAAGCGCGATGAGAACGAACGGAATGAAACCGGCCACGCCGTGCACCATGCCCGGGATGGCGATCGCTTCTTCGTACCCGAGCACCCACTTGAAGAACATGGCGATCAAGAGCGCGAGCCACGTCACAGCTTCCCAGATCGCCACGAGGCGGAACCGCTTCGCGGGGGTGGACAGGTCGAAGATGTTCGTCATGGCGCCCATTGTGCCGGAGGACTACGACGACCCGTAGTGGGGGTGAGAGACATCACGGCCCCGGCGGAGTGCGCCGGGGCCGTGATCGTGCTCAGTGCGCGTCAGGCCTTCGGCACGCGAACGATGAGCGCATCGCCCTGGCCGCCGCCGCCGCACAGCGCAGCCGCGCCGATGCCACCGCCGCGACGCTTCAACTCCAGCGCGAGGTGCAGGGCGATGCGGGCACCGGACATGCCGAGGGGGTGCCCGAGCGCGATGGCGCCACCGTTGACGTTGACCTTGTCGGCGTCGATGCCGAGTTCACGGGCCGAGACGATGCCCACCGCCGCGAAAGCCTCGTTGATCTCGATCAGATCGAGGTCCTGAGGATCGACACCCTCGCGCTCGCACGCCTTGGCGATCGCACGGGCCGGCTGCGACTGCAACGTCGAGTCCGGTCCGGCGACCACACCGTGGGCGCCGATCTCCGCGATCCAGCTCAGGCCGAGTGCCTCGGCCTTGTCCTTGCTCATCACCACGACCGCAGCGGCACCGTCGGAGATCTGCGAGGCCGAACCGGCCGTCACGGTGCCGTCCTTGGAGAACGCCGGACGCAACCTGCCGAGGGACTCGGTGGTGGTGTCGGCGCGAATTCCCTCATCGGCGGCGAACATGATGGGGTCGCCCTTGCGCTGCGGAATGGCGACGGGCACGACCTCCTCGTCGAACAGGCCGTCCTTCCAGGCGCGCGCCGCGTTCTGGTGCGACGCCGCGGCGAAGGCATCCTGCTCCTCGCGCGAGACGAAACGTTCTCCGCTGTTGGCGGACTCGGTGAGGTTGCCCATAGCCTGGTCGGTGAAGATGTCGTGCAGCCCGTCGTACGCCATGTGGTCGCGCAGCGTCACATCGCCGTACTTGAATCCGGCACGGCTCTTCTCGAGCATGTGCGGCGCCTGGCTCATCGACTCCTGCCCACCGGCGACGACGACGTCGAACTCGCCGGCACGGATCATCTGATCGGCCATGGCGATCGCGTTGATGCCCGACAGGCACACCTTGTTGATGGTCAGCGCGGGCACGTCCATGGGAATGCCGGCGGCCACTGCGGCCTGCCGCGCGGGGATCTGACCGGCACCCGCGGTGAGAACCTGCCCCATGATCACGTACTCGACCTGTTCGGGCGCAACGCCGGCCTTCTCGAGGGCGCCTTTGATCGCGACGCCGCCGAGGTCGGAGCCGGAGAGGTCCTTGAGTGAACCCTGCAGGCGCCCCATGGGCGTACGGGCTCCGGCGACGATGACAGAACTGCTCACGGAAACGACCTCCGACGATCGGGGAAATGTGGGGCGCCCAACCGGGCCTGAAACATCACTCCCGATATGAACGCATTCAACGTTAACGCTACCGTCTAGAACATGACCGAGATCTCTCCCACCTCCACGCCGGCCGCTGCGCTTCTCGCGACCGGGCTCGTCACCGCGATCGATCACGTCGGTATCGCGGTGCCCGACCTCGATGCCGCTCTCACGTGGTACGCCGAGAACCTCGGCCTCGTGTCCACACACGAAGAGGTCAACGAGGAACAGGGTGTCCGGGAAGCGATGCTGTCCGTGCCGGGCAGTCCGGAGGGCGCGACCCAGATCCAGCTGCTCGCTCCGCTGAACGAGAATTCGACGATCGCCAAGTTCCTGGACCGCAGCGGTCCGGGATTGCAGCAGCTCGCATACCGCGTGTCCGATCTCGACGCGGTCTCCGCCGCATTGCGAGCCAACGGCGTCCGGCTGCTGTACGACGCCCCGCGTCGCGGCACCGCCGACTCCCGCATCAACTTCCTCCACCCGAAGGATGCGGGCGGCGTTCTCGTCGAATTGGTCGAGCCGGCCGCTCACGCCGCGCACTGAGCCACGCGGACGGATCACGAGTCTGCGTTCCCGCCCGCGTTTCGGCGGGAGCGCAGCGTGTCCTCCGGCCTCAGCAGGTAGATTGTCGCCATGGTCTTCGATCGTGATCGCACCCCCAGCCACCTGCCGTTCTCGATCGTGCGAAAAGGCTTCGACCGCGACGAGGTAACCAACTACTTCGCGCGGTTCGAGGCCGAGTTACGCGTGACCGCGACCGACCGCGACGCCGCGTCCGCGCAGGCCCGCGATCTCGCGCGCCAGCTCGAGAATGCGCGCAACGAGATCGACGAGCTCCGCCGCGATGTGGACCGGCTGTCGGTGCCCCCCACCACCGCCGAGGGTATGAGTGACCGCATCTCCCGGATGCTGCGCCTCGCCTCGGACGAAGCATCCGAGTTGCGGGCGCGTGCCGAGGCCGACTCCGCGGAAATGATTTCGCTCGCCGAGCAGGAGGGCATCAGACTCCGCGGCGATTACGAACAGAAGCTCGCAGAGCTCGAAGAACGGCGCCGCGCATTCGAGGACGAGCACAAGCGGACGATGGCTGCCGCGCGCAAGGAAGCCGACCGCATCGTCGCGGCTGCGCGCGCCGAGGCCGACCGCCACGCCGCCGAGGCCGAAAGCAAGCGCGAGCAGGTTCAGCAGGACTTCGAGATCACGATGGCCGAACGTCGCAGCAAGCTTCTCGGCGAACTCGACAACCTCGAGCGCACGAGCAAGGCCGAAGCCGAACGACGTATCGATGTGGCGACGCAGGAAGCCGCCCGTCGACTCGCGACTGCCACCGAACAATCCGAGCGCAAGGTCGCCAACGCCCGCGACCTCACGGAGGAAATGCGGATGCTGCGCGGACGCATCCTCGGCCAGCTCGATGCGGTGCGCGAACAGCTCGACGACGTGCCGACCATGCTCGCCGCGATCAACCGCGAAGGCGAGTTGCTCGACCGGGAGATCTCGCTCGATACCCCCCGTCCGGGCGGTGGCAGCACTTCGGCCGGTGGGAACACGGCCGGTGGCGGCGCTCCCCGCGATCGCAACACGGAGGGCGGCACTCCCGCGGCGAAGCCGAAGGCGACCGCGGATACCGAGGGACGGGTCGCCCCGCCTGCGCGAGCGGACCGGGACGACGCGGCAGCCGGTGAGACCGGACGCACCACGGACAGCGGCAAGAACGCCGGCACCGGGAAATCCGACACCGCCGAGAAGACCGACACCGAGAAGACCGAGACCCCGAAATCCGCCGACGGCGTCCGCGGTTCCGGAACGCAGCCTCGGAACACCACGGGCTCCGGACCGAATATCCAGGGACGTTCCCCCGCGGTCGCCAGCAAGGTCAGAAACTGACGCGTCGCGCGACTACCCTGCTCCCTGGCGGCGGCCTACCATCTCGCTGATCCAGACCGGGGCGTACGGCGACGTGCAGCCCGGTGACGTCGGGTAGTCCTCGAGAACTCTCAACCGCTCCCCGATCTCGAGCGCGCGTTGCCTGTGGTGAGCGTGCTCGATCCCGATCTGGGCGAGGCAGGTGTTCATCGACCATTGCAGTGTGTCGGGAGCATCTTTCATCCCTGTCTCGACGATGTCGAGGAGTCCGTCCAGGTCCAGCCGGGCCGGATCCGTGGCCACCAGTCCGGCGGTCAGATCCCAGCCGGCACTCGCGACCGCCGGGTCCGGGTCACGGAACCAGCGCGCGCGGAGTTCCTCTGCGTGCGGGCTCTTCTTCACGACGTAGCTCACCAGCCAGACCCGCACCTTGGGAGCACGCGCGTCACGCATCATCGCGTCCAGTTCGTCACGCTCGAACGACCTGGGCCGGCAGATCAGGAGCGCGAGCAGCCTCGCCGCTGTGTCCCGGGTGCCCCAGAGCCCCCGCGCGAGCTCGTGCTGGGTCTTCAACCGCTTCGCGAGCGCCCGTAGCCTGCTGAGATTCACGCCGTGGTCGTCGCCGTGTTTCTCGTTGACCGCCCGTGCCTTCGGGTCCTCGAGTGCGGCCAGTTCGGCCATCACATCTGCCACAGTCGTCTCGGCCATCCGTGCCTCCAGTGATCACGTTCCGCCATCGGCCAGCGCACGCCGCCAGACTACGACGTGCAGACGGACACCACCCGCTCTTGCAGGCGGGGACCCCTGGAGCACTGTCGGCTAGCACCACTGGGAGCACTGCCGGCTAGGACCACCGACGCGTGGGCCGCCGCGTTCCGCGTCCCTTCCAGCACCCGTTGTGCCAGTGCCGTCTGTCGTCGGCGCCGCCCGGAGTGTCGACGGGCCATGCCACCACGTGTGGTGTGCCGGGCGCGATCTCGTGGTCGCATCCCGGGCACCGGTACGGCTTGGTGGCGCGGCTTCCCGGCACTGTCCGCACCGTGTACCTCTCGTCGTCAGCTCCTGCCGGACCGTTCTCGGTGCGGCTGGTGGCGTAACCGAAGGAGGCGCTCTCCGATTCGGCGTGTCCGCGTCTGCGCGACGACGTAGGGGGACGATTGCGGCGGGGCACCGTCAGAACAATCTGAACTCGGTGCTCTCGGTGCCACGCAGAGCCTCGTAATCGAGGACGAGGCAGCGGATCCCGCGATCCGTCGCCAGGGTCTTCGCCTGCGGCTTGATCTGCTGGGCAGCGAACACTCCGGTGACCGGGGCGAGGAGCGGGTCGCGGTTGAGAAGTTCGAGATAGCGCGTGAGCTGTTCGACGCCGTCGATCTCACCGCGACGCTTGATCTCCACGGCCACCGTGGCGCCGTCGGCGTCCCGGCACAGCAGATCGACGGGACCGATCGCTGTCGGGTACTCGCGCCGGACGAGCGTGAATCCCTGGCCGAGCGTCTCCACGTGTTCCGCGAGAAGTTCCTGCAGGTGCGCTTCCACGCCGTCCTTGATGAGACCGGGGTCCACCCCGAGTTCGTGACTCGAGTCGTGCTCGATCTCCTCGAGCGTGATCCGCAGTTCCTCGCCGGCTTTGTTGGTCACCACCCAGAGCGCCTGCGCCTCGTCGGCCGGTTCCTCGACGAGCCGGCACGGCGGGCTCATCCAGTTGAGAGGTTTGTAGGCGCGGTCGTCGGCGTGGATACTCACCGACCCGTCGGCCTTGACGAGCAGGAGTCGGCGCGCCGTGGGCAGGTGCGCCGTCAGGCGTCCGATGTAGTCCACACGGCAACGGGCAATCACTAGACGCACGGACCTACCCTAGTGGATCTGCTCGACTACTCTCGAACGACCATGCCAGCACGCAGCAACCGCACCGCACCGCTCGGGTCCGCGATCCTCGGTGAGCCCGCCGAACCCGTCCGGCGGCAGCGCATCCGCATCCAGTTGTTGCTCACCCTGTCGCTGATCGGGACGCACCTTGTGGGGGCGGCGATCGTGGCCGCGCTCATCAACGTGGTGATCCCCGGCCCATCGGTCCTCACCTCCGAATTCCTCGTGATCACCGCGATCCTTGCGCCGGTGTACGTGGGGGTGGCGATCGTCCTGGGGTCGGTCCTGTTCACCCGCGGGGCCCTCCGCCGGTTGCGGTGGGCGCTGGAGAACCGGCCACCCACCGCCGACGAGCAGCGCATCGCTCTCACGATGCCGTGGCGGATCACCCTTCAGCAGGGTGCACTGTGGTTCGTCGGGTTCGTCTTCTTCACCACGTGCTTCGGCATCGTCGACGCCGAGACGATTCCCAAGGTGGCCCTGACCATCACGCTCGCCGGGGTTACCGTGTGCGGTTTCGCATACATGTTCACGGAGTTCGCACTCCGCCCTATTTCCGCGAGGGCCCTCGAAGCGGGCACACCACCACGCCGGAAGTTCGCCGGCACCACCGGCCGGGTGATGCTCGCGTGGGCACTCGGCAGCGCCGTGCCCGTCGTCGGGCTGATCTTCGTCGCGGTGTTCACCTTCGTCCGCCCGGTCACCACGACCCGCCTCGCGATCACGATCCTCGTCCTGGGAACGGTGGCGCTGTTCACGGGCTCACTCCTGATGTACCTGACCGTACGATCCACGATCGCTCCGATCGAGTCCGTGCGTTTCGGGATGCGCCGGATCGAAGAGGGACGATTCGACGAAGCGGTCGTCGTCTACGACGGCACCGAACTCGGCCAGTTGCAGGCCGGCTTCAACCGGATGGCCGAGGGCCTGCGTGAACGGGAACGTATGCGGGAGGTGTTCGGTAAACATGTCGGACGTGACGTCGCAGCGGCAGCGCTGAACCGGGCAGAGACCCTCGGGGGTGAGGAACGGGACGTCGCGGTGCTGTTCATCGACATCATCGGGTCCACCGGGATCGCGGCGAGCCGACCCCCCTCCGAGGTCGTGGAACTGCTGAACCGATTCTTCGCCGTCGTCGTCGACGAGGTCCATTCCGCCGGAGGTTTCGTCAACAAGTTCGAGGGTGACGCCGCGCTTGCGATCTTCGGTGCCCCGGTTGCCGTCGACGATGCCCCCGGGCGGGCACTGGCTGCCGCCCGGAAGATGGCGCAGCGTCTCGAGGCCGAGGTACCCGAATGCCGTGCGGGCATCGGCATCACCGCCGGGATTGCGGTGGCCGGCAACATCGGTGCCGAGGAGCGGTTCGAGTACACGGTGATCGGAGACCCGGTCAACGAGGCGGCACGCCTCTCCGAACTCGCGAAAACCGTGCCCGGACACGTCGTCGCGTCACGCCGTGCGCTCGACGCCACGTCCGGCGCGGAACGCTCCCGGTGGACGCTGGGCGAAGAAGTGGTGCTCCGAGGCCGGGCCGAAGCTACCCACCTGGCCGTTCCGTCCTACTGACGATCCCGCGCGTGCTCATTCTCCCGCGATGATCGCGTCGAGGAATCTCCGTGTTCGCTCGTGAGCGGGATCGGTGAAGATGCGCTCGGGCGAGCCTTCCTCGACGATGCGACCCTGATCGAACATCAGCACGCGATTGGATACGTCTCGCGCGAAGTGCATCTCGTGCGTGACGATGAGCATCGTGATGTCGGTCGTGTCGGCGATGGTGCGCAGCACGTCGAGCACATCCGCAACGAGTTCGGGGTCGAGCGCCGAGGTCACCTCGTCGAGAAGCAGGATGTCGGGGTCCATTGCGAGCGCCCGGGCGATCGCCACACGCTGCTGCTGCCCACCGGACAGCTGCGTCGGATGCGCACTCTCCTTATCCGACAGTCCGACCGTCGCGAGCAGTTCCCGCGCGCGCTCCTGCGCTTCGGACTTCTTGCGCCCGAGCACGTGGATGGGCGCCTCCGTGAGGTTCTCCATCACGTTCATGTTCGGAAACAGGTTGAACTGCTGGAACACCATGCCGATGCTGCGACGCATCGATCGAAGGTGCCGCTCCGACGCAGGAACCAGACGGTCCCCTTTTCGTTCGTGGCTGAGCGGTTCACCTTTGACCCGGATGACCCCGCCGTCCACCTTCTCCAACGTCATGAGCAGACGCAGGATGGTGGTTTTGCCGGAGCCGCTGGGGCCGATCAGCGTCACCCTGTCCCCTGCCGCCACCGTGAAGTCGAGATGATCGAGAACGACGTTGTCGCCGAATTTCTTGACGACCGAGTCGAATTCGATCATCGGCACAGTGGACCTGTCGCCCGTGAGGGAGTGTTCCTCGAGGGCCGGATCAGTAGGCAAGTCGACGCTCCAATCTGCGGATGAGCACCGACGTGGGATAGCTCGCGGCGAGGAAGATCAGCCCCGCCATCGTCAGTGGCTCGAGATATTGAAAGTTTCTTGCCCCGAATTGCTGCGCGGCCGTCACCATCTCCACCACGGAAATGGTGAAGAGGTACGGGGTGTCCTTGAACATCGAGACCGCATAGTTGCCGAGAGCCGGAACGACCCGGCGAATCGCCTGTGGCAGGATCACCGCCCGCCACGTTCGGGCGGGTGGCAAAGACAACGCGCGTGCCGCTTCCCACTGCCCCACCGGGACAGCTTCGATCCCCGCCCGGTAGACCTCGGCCATATACGTCGCGTAGTGGATACCGAGTACCGCGATACCGATTTGCAGTGCCGAGAATTGCGGGAGCAGGTAGTAGACGAACAGCAACTGCACGACGAGCGGTGTCAGCCGGATGAACTCGACTATCGCCGAGAGCAGTTTTGCGAGCACCTTGGGGAGCGAGCGCCGCATGATCGCCACGGCCAGACCCAGCACAGCAGCGAGAGCGAAACCCAGCACCGTCGCCAGCAGCGTGATGCGGAAGCCCTCGAGCAACACGGGCAGCGCCTCTCCGGCGCGTTGCCAACTCCATTCGACGGTCACGACTTCACCACCCCCGCGGGTTCGTCCAGAGCCGGCGCGACCCCGAAGATCTCACGCATACTCGGACCGGTGCCGAGGCGACTCTTCGCGCGTACCTCGAGCGCGTTCATCACCAGCGTGAGGATGTACCCGACCACGAAGTAGAGGACGAGGCCGATTCCGAACGCGAACAACGTGTCGCCGGTGTTCTGCCGCAACTGTTCGATCTCGAACGTGAGATCCTGCAGCAGAATGTAACTCGCAAGCGCAGTGCCCTTGAGCAACTGGATGAGGAGATTGGTCAGAGGAGGAATCATCTCCGCCCAGGCCTGAGGAAAGATCACTCGGCGCAGCCGTTGCCAGTACCCGAAGTTCAAGGCGGTCGCCGCCTCCCATTGGGGTCGTGGAACCGACGCGATGGCGCCGCGGACGACCTCCGCACCGTAGGCGCCGTAGTTCAGCGACAAAGCCAGGATGCCGCACACGATCGGTTCGAGGCGGTACCCGAACAGAGGCAGCACATAGAAGAACCAGAACAACTGGACCAGCAGTGAGGTGCCTCTGAAGAATTCGATGAACACACGCGCACTGCCGCGCAGCGCGAGATTCTTCGCGCCGCCGGCAAGGCCCAGCGCAAGCGCCAGAAGGAACGCGAAGAACGCGCTACCGATGGTCAGTTCGAGCGTGACGATGATCCCGTCGAACAGGCGCGGGATTGCATCTCGAAACTGCTCGAAGTTGGACTCCGAAGCCATTGTCCGCAGCCCGCGCTCAGGCGGTGCCCTCGCACAGTGTCTCCGTGGTCAGGTTCGGATCCGGCATCTCCTCCGCGGTGAAGCCGTAATCCCCGACGATCGAGAGGTAGGTGGCCTCGTCCGACGTGATCTTGGCCAGTTCGGCGTTGTAGGCATCGCGGAGTTCGGTGTCTTCCGTGCGGAACACGGTGCCACCCGCTCCCACCTGGGGAACGCCGTCGATTTCGGCGACGAACGACTCGGTGACCTCGACGGGAGCATTCTCGTTGTTCTGCTTCATCCAGTTCAGGGAGATACCGGTCAATGCGAAGACATCGGCACGTCCGTTGATGACCGCGTCCATGCCGTCCTGCGGTGAGGACACCTGCATCGCGTCGATACCGAGCGACGACGCGTAGTCCGACTCGATCGCACCGGTCAGCACAGCCATCCGGACATCCTTGTCCGCGATGGTCTGCATGTCACTGAGCTGCTGAGGGTTGCCCTGAGGAACCATCAGAGCGGTCGTGTAGTTGAACTCCGGCTCACTGAACAAAGCCTGTTCGCACCGCTGGGGAAGGATCGACATGCCGGCGCTGACGACGTCGAAGCGTCCAGCCTGCAGACCCGGAATGAGGGCACCGAAGTCGGTAGCCACGCCCTCCACGTTGTCGATGCCGAGGTTCGAGAAGATCTCCCTGTGCAGCGCGACCGTTGCGCCGGTCAGTTCGCCGTCCTGCATGAAGCTGTAGGGCGCCTCGCCGGCGAAGCCGACCGTGACGGTGCCGGAGTCCTGGAGTCGCTGGAGAGTCGACCCCTCGCCCGAGTTGTCGACGCTTGTGCATCCCGTCATGGACGCGCCGACAAGTCCGAATCCCGCAAGAGTGGCAGCGGCCTTCACAATTCCGGCCGAGCCGAACCTGTTCTTCATGGTCTGATCCCTCTCGTCGCCCCAGAACGACCCGGGAGGATGCGCACCGCCGTGCAGCACGATCCAAGCGGATCTTGCACCAGCGGACGTTACCCACATCACGTGGCAAAGCGGGACCCGGAACCACGTCGTTACCATCTCGTAACCTGACGGTTCCGCGCGAACGAAAAAAGGGAACCACACCCGCGGGTCCCCTCCTCCACACAAAACACTGAAGGCCCCCAACAAAAGTTGGGGGCCTCCAGCAAACGGGTGTTCGGCGGTGTCCTACTCTCCCACACCCTGTCGAGTGCAGTACCATCGGCGCAATGGGGCTTAG
>NZ_JABAGQ010000014.1 GCF_012844225.1 Rhodococcus sp. 105337 | reverse complement strand
GGAAGCTAAGCCCCATTGCGCCGATGGTACTGCACTCGACAGGGTGTGGGAGAGTAGGACACCGCCGAACACCCGTTACCGAAAGGGGACCCAATAATTGGGTCCCCTTTCGTGTTTTTATCGTGCTTTTATGAAAGGATTTTTTCTGTGTCCGACAACAACGGTGAGCGTCGATCCTTCCGGAGTGGAGGATCTACTCCCTGGTCGGGCCGGGGCGAAGGCAAAGAAGGCTCGCAGACCAATCGCGGCAACGACGACCGCAGGCAGAGCGGCGACAGGCATGACGATTCCTCCGCCGGGCGCGGAGACGACCGCCGGCCACAGCGGAGCGGTGAACGCTCCTACCCGGATCGCGCACAGCGCGGCCGAAGCGAGGATGCGCGCCCCCGCCGAGAAGGCGATGCACGACCCGACCGCAACAACGACTCCCGGCCTCGCCGTGAAGGCGATGCGCGTCCGCCCCGCAGCGACGACAGGTCCGACCGCGGCTACCGGCCGCAGCGCGACCAGCCGTCCGGCGACCGCCGACGTGACGACTCCCGGCCCGCCCGTAGTGGCGACTCGCGACCGAATCGCGACAGCGATCCTCGGCAGAGCAGGGGTGACGACCGCGGACGGCAGTTCGGTGATCGGAACCGACCTGCGTCGGATCGGTCCCGCGGAGACGCCGGTCGCAGCGAGCGTCCGAATCGCCCGACCGGTGACCGCAGCCGCGACGACGCACGCGGCGGAGCCCGCAGCTACGGCGGCGATCGCCGTGGCACCGACGACCGCCGTGGAAGCGACGATCGCGGAGCCCGTAGCTACGGCGGTGATCGCCGCGGTGGCGAAGCCCCTCGTCGTCGTGGCGGCGAAGGCGGATTCGGCCCGGCAGGGGGACGTGACGGTTCTGCTTCCCGGCGCGATGCCCGCCCCGACGAGCCGGACCTGCCCGAGAACGTCGAAGCCTCGGAACTGGACCCGGCGATCCGGCGCGACCTCCTCAGTCTCGACAAGCTGAACGCCAACGCCGTCGCACGTCACCTGGTCATGGCGGGGAAGCTCATCGACGACGACCCGCGTCTCGCACTGGCGCATGCCCGTGCCGCACGTCAGCGTGCCGGCCGGATCGCAGTCGTCCGTGAAGCCGCCGGTATCACCGCGTATCACGCAGGCGAATGGGCCGAGGCGCTCTCCGAGCTCCGTGCAGCACGCCGGATGTCCGGTGGAACAGCACTTCTCGCTGTCATGGCCGATTGCGAACGTGGCCTCGGACGGCCGGAGAAGGCCATCGAACTCGGGCGAAGCGAAGAAGCACGTGCCCTCACCGGCGACGAAGCCAGCGAACTGCGGATCGTCGTCGCGGGTGCCCGCATGGATCTCGGCCAGTACGACCAGGCCGTGGTGACACTGCAGACCTCCGATCTCGACCCGACCCGCACCGGTACGCCCGCGGCACGGCTCTTCTACGCATACGCCGACGCACTCGTCGCAGCGGGACGCGCGGAAGAAGGCGTGCAGTGGTTCCTGCACTCCGCGGAAGCCGACATCGAAGGCGTCACCGACGCCGAGGATCGGGTGGAGGAGCTCACCGGAGGAGACTTGTGACCTCGTCGAGCGGCGCCTTCGGCGACGCGGCGGCCGAGTACACCGGTGACTCTCTGCGTTCGCTCTACGATGTCCTCCTGCTCGACCTCGACGGCACGGTCTATCGAGGCGCGGATGCCGTTCCCGGTGCCCGCGAGGCGTTGACCGCAGGCGACAGGCTGTTCTATGTCACGAACAACGCGAGCCGTCGCCCGAGCGAAGTCGCCCGCCATCTCCGCGACCTGGGGTTCCCGGCGGACGACGCGTCGGTGGTGACGAGTTCGCAGTCCGCCGCCCGTCTGCTTGCGGAACAGGTGCCGTCGGGATCACCTGTTCTGGTGGTCGGTACCGACGCTCTGGCAGAGGAGGTCGCCCGGGTGGGATTGAACCCGGTGCGGACCGCCGACGCAGATCCCGTTGCCGTGGTCCAGGGACATTCACCCGAGACGGGGTGGCCGATGCTCGCCGAGGCGACACTCGCCATTCGTGCCGGCGCCTGGTGGGTTGCGACCAACATCGACTCGACGCTGCCCACCGAACGGGGACTGGTGCTCGGAAACGGGTCGATGGTCGCAGCGGTACGTCACGCCACCGGCGCCGAGCCCGTCGTGGCAGGCAAGCCGGCGGCTCCTCTGCTCGAGGATGCGATCCGGCGTGGTGCCGCACAACGGCCGTTGGTCATCGGTGATCGGCTCGACACCGACATCGAGGGTGCCAACGCAGTCGGCGCGGACTCCCTCCTGGTCCTGACCGGCGTCAGCACGGTCGACGACCTGTTGCGCGCTCCCGTGGAGCAACGCCCCACGTACGTCGGTGCCTCGCTCGGGTGCCTCGACGCTCCGGCGTCGCAGGTCCGGGTGATGCCCGCCGAGGGCTGGTCGGTACGGCTCGAGGACGGCGATCTGCATCTCGAGTCCACCGGGGTGGTCGGCGACGCGATGGAGGTCTTGCGCGGACTGCTCGATGTTGCCTGGTCGAACCCCGGTTTCGGCCGGCTCCGGCCGGTCGACGAGCACGCGCGCACTGTGCTCGCGGAGTGGGGCATCGCTTCCTGAATCGGGTCGTGCCGTGTGCCGGTCGTGGCGTGGATGCACTAGCGTGGTCGGTGATGAGCACGTCTATTCCACGCCCCGGCGAACACGTTCCCGGCCCACGAGTCGCGATCGATCCCGACCGTATCCACGCGGAGGTCGATGCGCTGCTGATGCGCGCGCGCGACAGCGCGGACACCTCCGACACGGCCCAGGGGATCTCCCGCCAGGCCCAGCTGCTCGACCAGGCCCACGACGTTCTCGTGCAGGCGCTGGCGACCGTGGACAAGATCTGACGTGGCGCGCCGAGCACGGGTCGACGCAGAACTGGTACGACGCGGATTGGCGCGTTCGCGGGAGCACGCGAGCGAGCTGATCGCCGCGGGCCGGGTGTTGATCGCAGGCACGGTGGCGACCAAAGCCGCCACCGCAGTCGAGCCGAACACCCCGCTGCTCGTCACGGAGGTCGCGGACGAGGTGTCCTGGGCCTCACGTGGCGCGCACAAACTCCTCGGAGCACTCGAAGCCTTCACCCCGCAGGGCCTGGAGATTTCCGGGAAGCGATGCCTGGACGCAGGTGCGTCGACGGGGGGATTCACCGATGTCCTTCTGCACGAAGGCGCGTCGGAGGTGGTCGCCGTGGACGTGGGGTACGGGCAGCTCGTCTGGAGACTGCAATCCGACCCGCGTGTCCACGTCATCGATCGAACAAATGTGCGTACCATCGACGCGGATCTCATCGGAGGACCGGTCGAATTGGTGGTGGCGGATCTGTCGTTCATCTCTCTGAAGCTGGTGTTGCCCGCGTTCGTGCGTTGCGCGGCTCCCGGCGCCGACCTGCTTCCGATGGTGAAACCCCAGTTCGAAGTCGGCAAGGACCGGGTCGGCAGCGGCGGCGTCGTGCGAGACCCCGAACTCCGGGCCGAAGCGGTGCTCGAAGTGGCACGCGAGGCCCAGCGAGCGGGGCTCCGCACCCGGGGAGTGGTCGCGAGCCCGCTACCGGGTCCGTCCGGAAACGTGGAGTACTTCCTCTGGCTGCGGGCCGGAGAGCCGGGCGCCGAGGACCTGGACCCGAACGTGATCGATCTCGTCCACCGCGCGGTACAGGAAGGACCACAGTGACAACAGGGCCGGCGCAGCCGAACCCGGGGACAAGAGGGCCGGCGCAGCCGAACCCGGGCACCCCGGCGCCGACGGGTCCCGGAGGCACCGAACGCGAGATCTTGCTCGTCTCGCATGCGGGTCGCGACGAGATCGCCACCACTGCTCTGCGGGTCGCCAAGGTTCTGGGCGAGGCGGGCATCGGTCTACGGGTACTCGAGGACGAGGCAGGCAGCAACGGGCTGGGAGTTCTCGCGATCCCGGGCAGTTTCATTCGCATCGTCGAACCCGGTCCCGACGCCGCCGCAGGCTGCGAGATGGTCATCGTGCTGGGCGGGGACGGAAGTTTCCTCCGCGCTGCCGAACTCGCACAGTATGCGTCGGTCCCTGTGCTGGGCATCAACCTCGGACGAATCGGGTTCCTTGCCGAGGCGGAAGCCGAACACCTCGAAGACGCGTTGCATCAGGTCGCCCACCGCGAATACCGCATCGAAGAACGAATGACTCTGGACGTGACCATCCGCGTCGACGACAGGATCGTCGACCGCGGCTGGGCGCTGAACGAGGCGAGCCTCGAGAACAAATCCCGGCTCGGGGTGCTCGAGGTCGTGCTCGAGGTCGACGGCAGGCCGGTCTCGTCGTTCGGTTGCGACGGGGTGCTCATCGCAACCCCCACGGGTTCGACCGCCTACGCGTTCTCCGCGGGCGGTCCTGTGGTGTGGCCGGAACTCGAGGCACTGCTGGTGATCCCGAGCAACGCACACGCGCTGTTCGCGCGCCCGCTGGTGACGAGTCCCGAATCGATCATCGCCGTCGAAACCCTCGCGGGTGGTCACGACGGGGTGGTGTTCTGTGACGGCCGGCGCACGCTCGAACTGCCCGCGGGCGGACGCCTCGACGTGGTGCGCGGCCGGCACCCGGTGCGCTGGGTACGGCTGGATTCGGCACCGTTCGCAGACCGGATGGTGCGAAAGTTCGAACTTCCGGTGAAGGGCTGGCGGGGAAGGAAGCTCTGAGATGCTCGCTGAGATCAGGATCGACAACCTGGGCGTCATCTCCGAGGCGAGCGCCCGGTTCCACGGTGGTCTCACCGTGCTGACCGGCGAGACGGGTGCCGGCAAGACCATGGTGGTCACGAGCCTGCACCTGCTGTCCGGGGTTCGGGCGGACGCGACACGGGTCCGCGTCGGCGCGAACCGTGCCGTGGTCGAGGGACGCTTCAGCGTCGACGACGGTGCCAGTCATGTCGAAAAAGAAGTCGCCCGGCTTCTCGAGGCCGCCGGCGCGCAACGCGACGAGGACGGCAGCATCATCGCCGTCCGCAGCGTGGGCAGCGACGGCCGGTCCCGCGCCCACCTCGGGGGACGCAGCGTCCCGGTGGGTGTGCTCTCCGAATTCACCGACCCGCTGCTCACCGTGCACGGGCAGAACGACCAATTGCGCCTGCTCCGCCCGGGCGAACAGCGTTCCGCGCTGGATCGGTTCGGCGGAAAGGCGATCGCTCCGCTGCTCGACCGGTATCGCACGCACCGACGTCGGTGGCTCGACGCCCGCGCCGAATTGCACGAACGTACCGAGCGGTCGCGGGAGCTGGCGCAGGAAGCCGACCGTCTCCAGTACGGACTCGACGAGATCGAGCGCGTCGATCCGGAGCCGGGGGAGGACGCCCGGCTCGTCGACGACGTTCGTCGTCTGTCCGATCTCGATTCCCTCCGCGAGGCAGCGATGGGCGCACACGCGGTGCTCGCCGGCCAGGACGCCGCCGACGGCGACGAAGCCCGCTCCGCACTCGACTTGCTGGGTGAGGCACGCTCGCGCGTCGACGGCAGCGACGACCCGGCCCTTCGCGACCTCGGGCCGCGCTTGGACGACGCCATCGCGGTGGTCACCGACGTGGCCGGCGATCTGTCGGGCTACCTGGGGGATCTTCCCTCCGACCCGGGTGCGCTCGAGACCCTGCTCACCCGGCAGGCCGAACTGAAAACCCTCACCCGGAAATACGCGGCGGACGTCGACGGAGTACTCGAGTGGGCGCGCAGCGCACGAGAACGACTCTCGGGTCTCGATGTGTCCGCCGAGGCCCTCGACAAACTCGCCGCCGAGGTCGACGCCGAAGCCGCCGCCACCGCCGAGGCCGCGACGGCACTGTCGGCGGCACGCCAGAAGGTGGCGGGGAAGCTGGCGAAAGCGGTGAGCAAAGAACTCGCCGGACTGGCGATGGGCCGCGCGGTGCTCGAGGTACAGATCCGCGAACAGCAGGCCGCGGCGGCAGATTCCGCGCCGCTGCCGATCGGCGATCGCGTCCTGCACGCCGGTGAGTCCGGCGTCGACGAGGTGGAGTTCCGGCTTGCCGCGCACGGCGGCGCTCCGGCTCTTCCCCTGGCGCGCAGCGCGTCCGGCGGCGAGCTCTCGCGGGTGATGCTCGCGCTCGAGGTGGTCCTCGCCGGATCCGAGCGTGGCGCGACCATGGTCTTCGACGAGGTCGACGCCGGCGTCGGAGGCCGCGCCGCTGTCGAGATCGGCCGTCGGCTGGCTCGGTTGTCCCGGACCCATCAGGTCATCGTCGTCACACACCTCCCGCAGGTCGCCGCGTTCGCCGACACGCACCTGGTGGTGGACAAGGTGGACGATCGCGCCGGGGTGGTGAGCAGCGGCGTGCGGATGTTGTCGGACGCCGAACGTGTCGCCGAACTCGCCCGGATGCTCGCGGGACTCGACGACACCGAGACCGGTCGCGCCCACGCCGAGGAGTTGCTCGCCGTCGCGCACGCCGAGCGGGCACAGTGATCGGGCCGTCGATGCGGCGTCGCGGCGTCGTCTCGGCGCGCCTCCGATAACTGACCGGAACTCCGGAGCATCATCTTTGCCATGAAGATGCCGGCGCTGCTGTCACGTACCAACGAAACGTTGCCCGGAGTCAGCGGTATCGCGAGGGTCGATACGAACTCCGCGAAGCTGTTGCGTCGGGTCGGTCCCGGCGACGTGGTGGTCCTCGACGCGCTCGACCTCGATCGTGTCACCGCCGACGCTCTCGTCGAAGCAGGCGTGTCGGCCGTAGTCAATGCATCGGCCTCGATTTCGGGCCGGTACCCGAATCTGGGGCCCGAGGTGATCGTCGCCAACGGCATCCTCCTCGTCGACAACACCGGCGCCGAGACATTCAAGAAGATCAAGGACGGCGCCAAAGTCCGGCTCTACGAGGGTGGCGTATACGCCGGCGAGCGACTGCTGGTGCAGGGCGACGAACAGACCGAGGCCGAGATCTCCGATCGGATGATCGAAGCCAAGACGGGTCTCGTCGACCATCTCGAAGCGTTTTCCGGCAACACCATCGAGTTCATCAGGTCAGAAAGCCCGCTGCTCATCGACGGCGTCGGCATCCCGGAGATCGACCTCGACCTGCGCGACCGGCACGTCGTGGTGGTGTCCGATGGGCCCGGCCACGTCCAGGACCTCAAGGACCTCAAGCCCTTCATCAAGGAATATTCGCCGATTCTCGTCGGCGTCGGACCGGGTGCGGACGCGCTCACCAAAGCCGGATACCGGCCTGATCTGATCGTCGGTGATCCGGACGGGATCGGCACGGCGACCCTCAAATCCGGTGCCGAAGTCGTGCTGCCCGCCGACCCGGACGGCCATGCTCCCGGACTCGAACGCATTCAGGACCTCGGTATCGGCGCGATGACCTTCCCGGCGGCCGGAACGCCCACCGACCTCGCGCTGCTGCTCGTCGACCATCACGGCGCCGCGCTCGTGGTCACCGTGGGCAGCACCGTCTCGCTCGACGAGTTCTTCGACCAGGGACGCCGCGACACCAACCCGTCGGCGGTCATGACGCGCCTCAAGGTCGGACCGAAACTCGTCGACGCCAAAGCTGTCGCCACCCTGTACCGCAGCCGCGTCTCCGGCGGCATCATCGCCTTGTTGATCTTCGCGGCGCTGATCGCGATCATCGCGGCCCTGGTCGTCTCCAATCTCGGGGGCGATGTCGTCGCCCTGGCCCAGGAATGGTGGGACAGCGCCGTCGACTGGGTCCGGGGCCTGCGCGCGTGATCTCGCTGCGTCACCACGCCGTCTCGCTGGTGGCCGTGTTCCTGGCCCTGGCGCTCGGCATCGTGCTCGGATCGGGACTGCTGTCGGGCAGCGTGGTCTCCGGCCTGCGCGACGACAAGTCCGAGATGCGGCGCGAACTGCAGGAGGCCGAGGACCGTGCCGCCCGGCTCGACGGACAACTCGTCGCCGCCGACGGATTCGACGCCACCGTCGCGCCGCGCGTGGTGCGCGATGTCCTCACCGACCGCACCGTCCTCGTCGTCACCACCCCGAACGCCGATCCCGCCGACGTCGACGCACTCGTACGCACGGTGGGGGACGCCGGAGGCAGGGTCACCGGCCGGCTCGCGCTCACCGAGTCCTTCGTCGGCGCGTCCGGAGCCGACCAACTTCGCACCACCGTCACCAACGTCATCCCCGCCGGGGTGGAGCTGCAGACCGGCGCCATCGATCCGGGCAGCCTCGCCGGGGACCTTCTCGGCGCAGTGCTGCTGGTCGACCCGGCCACCGGTGAGGCTCGCGGCACACCGGAGGAACGCGCACTGGCCCTGACCACTCTGCGCAGCGGCGGCTTCATCGGCTACGACGACGGAGAGGCCGAACCGGCGCAGACGGCGCTCGTCGTCACCGGAGAACCCCCTACCGGGAGCGATACCGCCGGCGGAAACCGCGGGGCGCTCGTGGCCCGCTTCGCCGCCGCTGTCGACGCGCGCGGAGCCGGCGCCGTCCTCGCCGGTCGGCCGGGCGCTGCAGCCGGAAACGGCCCCGTCGCCGTGGTGCGTGCCGACGCGGCACTGTCCTCAGGGCTGTCCACCGTCGACAATCTCGATCGGGAAGCCGGCCGGATCACCACAATTCTCGCGGTCCGGGAACAGCTCGACGGAGGCGCCGGACGCTACGGCACCGGTCCCGGAGCGAGCGGCGTCACCGTCGGTTCCGCGGCGCGCTGAGCGCACCCGTCCGCCCCGGTGCGCGTGCTCCAACCGCCCGGGAAATGTGACGTCCACAGCACCGGAGGGCGATACAGGCGAGTCGAGTACGCCCCGGACGCAGAAGGTGTTACCGTGAAGTTCCGTGGGTCGGCAGGCCCCAGCTGCATCACATCAGTCCAAAAGCCCTGCACCTGACGTCACGGGAGCTCTTTTGCCACAGTCACGCCATTCGCGTACCGCTACCAAGCACATCTTCGTCAGCGGGGGCGTCGCGTCCTCGCTCGGCAAAGGTCTCACCGCGTCGAGCCTCGGAGCGCTGCTCACCGCCCGCGGGATGCGGGTCACGATGCAGAAACTGGACCCGTACCTCAACGTCGATCCCGGCACCATGAATCCGTTCCAGCACGGTGAGGTCTTCGTCACCGAGGACGGCGCCGAGACCGACCTCGACGTCGGCCACTACGAACGTTTTCTCGATCGCGATCTCAGCGCCGATGCGAATGTCACCACCGGCCAGGTGTATTCGACGGTCATCGCGAAGGAACGCCGCGGAGAGTATCTCGGCGACACCGTGCAGGTGATCCCGCACATCACCGACGAGATCAAACGGCGCATCCTCGCGATGGCCGCACCCGACAACGAGGGCCAGATCCCCGACGTCGTGATCACCGAAATCGGTGGCACGGTCGGTGACATCGAATCCCAGCCGTTCCTCGAGGCCGCACGCCAGGTCCGTCACGAGGTCGGCCGCGACAACTGCTTCTTCCTCCACGTGTCGCTGGTGCCGTACCTCGGCCCGTCCGGCGAACTGAAGACCAAGCCGACCCAGCACTCGGTCGCGGCGTTGCGCAACATCGGCATCCAGCCCGACGCTCTCGTCCTGCGGTGCGACCGCGACGTGCCGGCCACGCTCAAGGCCAAGATCTCCTTGATGTGCGACGTCGACCTCGCCGGGTGCATCTCGTGCCCCGACGCCCCGAGCATCTACGACATCCCGAAGGTGCTCCACAGCGAGGGCCTCGACGCCTACGTCGTGCGTCAGCTCGGCCTGCCGTTCCGCGACGTCGACTGGACGGTGTGGGGTGACCTGCTCGAGCGGGTGCACAACCCTCGCGAGACCGTCGAGGTCGCACTGGTCGGCAAGTACATCGACCTGCCCGACGCCTACCTGTCGGTGACCGAAGCGCTGCGCGCCGGTGGATTCGCGCACCGCGCCAAGGTGAAGATCCGCTGGGTCGCCTCCGACGAATGCGAAACCGAAGCCGGCGCCGAAAAGCACCTCGGTGACGTCGACGCCGTGCTGATCCCCGGCGGATTCGGTATCCGCGGCATCGAAGGCAAGCTCGGCGCGATCCGCTTCGCCCGTATCCGCAAGATCCCGCTGCTCGGCCTGTGCCTCGGCCTGCAGGGCGTCGTCATCGAAGCCGCCCGGTCCGTGGGAATCACCGATGCCTCCTCCACCGAGTTCGATCCCGACACCACAGCACCGGTGATCTCGACGATGGCCGACCAGGAACAGGCCGTCGCCGGCGAAGCCGATCTCGGTGGCACGATGCGGCTCGGCGCCTACCCGGCCACGCTGAAGAAGGGCTCGGTCGTCGCCAAGGCGTACGGCTCCGAGCACGTCTCCGAACGGCACCGTCACCGGTTCGAGGTCAACAACGCCTACCGCGACGAGATCGCGAAGTCGGGACTGGTGTTCTCGGGCACCTCGCCCGACGGCCGCCTGGTGGAGTTCGTCGAGTACCCCGCGAGCACCCACCCCTACTTCGTGGCGACCCAGGCGCATCCCGAACTGAAGAGCCGCCCGACCCGCCCGCACCCGCTCTTCGCCGGGCTGATCGCCGCGGCACTGCAGTACAAGGCCGCCGAACGGCTGCCCGTCGACGTCCACGGCGGTGACCCGGCCGCCGCCGAGCCGGTCACGTCCGCGTCCGGCTCCGGCGACGCCGAGTAGATCGATGGCGCAGCGACACGAATTCAGCACCCGGTCCAGCAGACGGATCTACACCGGCGCCATCGTGTCGCTGCGCGTCGACGAGGTGGTCATGCCCGGCGGGCAGACCGCCGAACGGGAAGTCGTCGAGCACCACGGCGCCGTGGCCGTGGTGGCCGTCGACGCCCACGACCGGGTTGTGCTCGTCCATCAATACCGCCATCCGCTCGGCCGGCGGCTGTGGGAGCTACCCGCCGGCCTGCTCGACGCCCCCGGTGAGGACCCCCTCGATACGGCACGCCGCGAACTCGCCGAAGAGACCGGACTTGCCGCCGCCGAATGGGAAGTCCTCGTCGACATCGCGCTGTCGCCCGGATTCACCGACGAGGCGGTCCGTGTCTTCGCCGCACGCGGTCTCACCTCGGTCGACCGCCCCGACCCTGTCCACGAAGAGGCGGACCTCGAGGTGGAATTCGTCCCTCTCGACGAGGCCGTCGCGATGGCGTTGCGCGGAGAGATCGTCAATGCCACGGCGGTCTCGGGCATCCTGGCGTTCGCCGCCACTCGCGCCACCGGGGGAGCGTTCCTCCGCGCCCCGGACGCGGCATGGCCGGACCGGCCGACCGCGTTCGCCCGCACTCGCGCCGAACAGTGAGAACCTAGAGGGCGTGCTCGCACGACACCTCGACGCCTATCTCGATCACCTCACCGTCGAACGCGGTGCTGCCCGCAACACGATCACGGCCTACCGGCGGGACCTGACCCGATACCTCGACTACCTCGCGGAGCGCGGGGTCGGTGAGCTCGACGATGTCGAGGAACAGCACATCGCCGATTTCGGGGTCGCGCTCCGCCGCGGCGACCCCGAAGCCAGCCGTCCTGCGCTCGCTGCCGGTTCGGTAGCCCGCGCACTGATCGCGGTTCGCGGCCTCCACCGGTTCGCCGCCGCGGAAGGCCACACCCCGGTGGACGTCGCGCGGTCCGTCACCCCACCGAGCCAGGGCAGGCGACTGCCGAAGTCGCTCACCGTCGACCAGGTCACCGCGCTCCTCGACGCCGTCGGAGGGGAAGCGGACGGCGCGCGCGGCCTGCGTGACCGTGCGCTGCTCGAAGTGCTGTACTCCACCGGAGCGCGGATCTCCGAAGCCGTAGGGCTCGACATCGACGACATCGACACCGAGTCGCGTGCCGTGCTGCTGCGAGGCAAGGGAGGAAAACAGCGCCTCGTTCCCGTCGGGCGACCCGCACTCGCCGCGCTCGACGCCTATCTCGTACGGGGCAGACCCGCCCTCGCCGGCGGACACACGCCCGCGCTGTTCCTCAACGCGCGCGGCGGCCGGCTCTCCCGGCAGAGCGCCTGGACGGTGTTGCGAGCCGCCGCGGACCGAGCCGGAATCGACTCGAATGTCTCCCCTCACACCCTGCGCCACTCCTTCGCGACGCATCTCCTCGACGGCGGCGCCGACGTACGGGTGGTACAGGAGTTACTGGGGCATGCTTCTGTGACGACCACTCAGATATACACGCTGGTCACAGTGGGTGCGCTGCGCGAGGTGTGGGCCGGCGCGCATCCGCGCGCGAGATGAGTTACACCGCGTAGCGGCGCGTGTCCGTGCGGTAATCGGGGGCACGAGGCGGTAGCGTTCGTGTAACGGAACGGCCGCCGGACCATGGCTCCGGTGACAGACAGACTCCGGTGAGACAGAGACCGGGTCGCCAGACAGGGGGAGTACCGAACGTGGGCACACCTCAGCCACCCGCCACGGAAACTACACAGACCCGGACACCCGCGTGGGCGCTCGCGGCCACCGGATCGCGGGACGCGGAGTCCGCGCCGCCGGTCGCCGATGTCGAACTCGGACCTACGGGACGGCCGCGCCGGTCGATACCCGAACCTTCCCCGCTCTCGTCCCACGGTCCCGCGAAGATCATCGCGATGTGCAACCAGAAGGGCGGGGTCGGCAAGACCACCTCGACCATCAACCTCGGCGCATCACTCGCCGAGTGCGGCCGCCGCGTGCTCCTCGTCGATCTCGACCCCCAAGGTGCGCTGTCGGCCGGTCTCGGTGTCGCCCACCACGACCTCGACATGACGGTGCACAACGTTCTCGTCGACCCGCGGGTCACCGCCGACGACGTCCTCGTTCACACACGTGTCGAGGACCTCGATCTTCTGCCCAGCAACATCGACCTGTCGGCCGCCGAGATCCAACTCGTCTCCGAAGTCGGACGCGAACAGGCACTCGGACGCGCTCTCTACCCTCTGCTCGACCGCTACGACTACATACTCGTCGATTGCCAGCCCTCGCTCGGGCTTCTCACCGTCAACGCGCTGGCCTGCGCCGACTCGGTGCTCATCCCGATGGAATGCGAATTCTTCAGTCTCCGCGGGCTCGCGCTGCTCAACGACACGGTCGCCAAGGTCCGGGACCGGCTCAACCCGAAACTGACGGTGGCGGGGATTCTCGTGACCATGTACGACTCGCGCACCCTGCACGGCCGCGAAGTGATGTCGCGCGTCGTCGAGGTGTTCGGGGATCTGGTCTACGACGCCGTCATCAACCGCACCGTGAAATTCCCCGAGACCAGCGTCGCGGGCGAACCGATCACGCGGTGGGCTCCAACCTCCGCCGGCGCGGAGGCCTATCGGGGCCTGGCGCGAGAAGTGATCCACCGGACCGGCCGCTGATCCGTGTACACCGCCACCCCGGACACGGCTCCTCCGAAAGCCACTCGTCCGGACACCGTCGACCGGAATCTCACGCCGGGCGCCCCGGAAATCCCGTCTGCCCCGGACACAGCAGCGATCGCAGAGACCTCGGCGCCGGTTGCCGCGGAGCCGGACAGGCCAGCCGGTTTCCACCTGAGCCTCCGCAACTTCGAAGGCCCCTTCGATCTGCTGCTCAGCCTGATCTCCCAACGCCGCCTCGACGTGACCGAAGTAGCGCTCCATGAGGTCACCGACGAATTCATCTCCTACACCCGCCGGCTCGGTCCCGAGATGGGTCTCGATCAGACCACGGAGTTTCTCGTCGTCGCGGCGACCCTGCTCGATCTCAAAGCGGCGCGGCTGCTTCCGTCCGGCGACGTCGACGATCCCGAAGACCTCGCCCTCCTCGAAGCCCGCGACCTGCTGTTCGCGCGGCTCCTTCAGTACCGGGCCTACAAACTCGTCGCCGAGCAGTTCGCCGCTCTCGAAAGCGCTGCCCTGCGCCGCTACCCGCGCGCGGTCTCCCTCGAAGAATGCTTCGAGAACCTGGTGCCCGACGTCGTCCTCGGCGTCGACGCCCAGCGCTTCGCGGAGATCGCGGCTGCCGCGTTCCGCCCCAAGCCGGTTCCCACGGTCGGTCTCGACCACCTGCACGTGCCGACCGTGTCGGTGCCCGAGCAAGCGGCCCTGATTCTCGCTGTCCTGGAACAACGCGGCGCCGGGGTCTGGGTAGGGTTCGACGAACTGATTTCCGAGTGCGAGCACGGACTGCAGATCGTCGCCCGGTTCCTTGCGCTGCTCGAGCTCTACCGGGAACGCGCCGTCACGTTCGAGCAACCCGACCCCTTAGGACCGTTGCAAGTGGCGTGGACCGGGGAGAACGACGACGCCGTCATCGACTTCGAGGAGGACTACGGATGAGCCAGGACCACGTCGCGGATGCCGCCGGTACCGCCGACGAGCGGGCCTGGGACGCGGAACTGCTCGAGATGGCCGACGACGAACTCGTCGCCGCGCTCGAAGCGTTGCTGCTCGTGGTCGACACCCCGGCACCCACCGAACAACTCGCCGCCGCCATCGGAGTCACCACCGAACGTGCGGAGACCGCACTGCGCGGCCTCGCGCACAGTCTCACCGCGCGGGGCTCCGGCATCGACCTGCGGATCGCGGGGGACGGCTGGCGCTTCTACACACGCCGCGACTTCGCACCGTACGTCGAGAAACTGCTGCAGGGCGGCGCACGCACGAAGCTCACCCGCGCGGCCCTGGAAACGCTGGCCGTCGTCGCATACCGGCAGCCGGTGACCCGTAGCCGGGTCAGTGCGGTGCGCGGCGTCAATGTCGACGGCGTGATGCGCACCCTGCTCGCCCGGGATCTCATCGCCGAGGCGGGGACGGATCGCGAGACCGGCGGCACGCTCTACGTCACGACGGATCTGTTCCTGGAACGGCTCGGGCTGGCGTCGCTGCAGGATCTCCCGCCCGTCGGACCCCTGCTTCCGGACGTCGATGTGATCGATGACATCTCTGAGAGTCTCGAGTCGGACCCACGATTTGAGAGAATGGGAAAGAACGCGCGTCCCGAGACACTCTCGCCCGCGGAGTTCGATCCAGAGAATTGACAGGAATCAAGTGAATACACCCGCTCGCCGTGATGGCACACCGGACCGCAATCGTAGTAACCCCCGCGCCGCGAAGGCTCAGAATCCTCGCGCTCAGCGCTCCGACAATCGGACGGACGCTCGTCCCGATCGTCGCACCGACTCCCGCCCCGACCGCCGTACCGAAGGTCGCTCGGATTTCCGGACGGATCGTCGTACGGAGGGGCGTCCTGATCGCCGTACTGAGGGTCGTTCGGATTTCCGTTCGGATCGTCGTACGGAAGGCCGTCCCGATCGTCGTACCGAAGGTCGTTCGGATCACCGGACCGATCGTCGTACGGAGGGTCGTTCGGATTTCCGTTCGGATCGTCGTACCGAGGGTCGTTCGGATTTCCGGACGGATCGTCGTACGGAAGGCCGTCCCGATCGTCGTACCGAAGGTCGCTCGGACCATCGGACCGATCGTCGTACCGAAGGTCGGTCGGACCATCGGACCGATCGTCGTACCGAAGGTCGTCCCGAGTACCGGACGGATCGTCGTACGGAGGGCCGTCCCGATCGCCGTACCGAGGGCCGTTCGGACCACCGGACCGACCGTCGTACCGAAGGCCGTCCCGAACACCGGAACGACGCCCGTCCCGATCGTCGTACGGACTCTCGTCCCGATCGGGCTGAGGGACGTACGGACTCTCGTCCCGATCGCCGCACCGACGCTCGTCCGGATCGACGGGCAGAAACCTCGACGCCGGACGCCGGGAAGAAGCCCCACCGCAAGGGCGCCACGCTGAACAAGCGCGGCCGTCCGGCCGCGCCGAAACCGGCGGCCAAGCGGCCCGTGCCCAACCCGACGATCAGCAACGCGAAGCCCGCGCGGCACCAGCACAGCGATGCCGGCCCCACCCAGCTTCCCGCAGGTGAGGGCGTGCGCCTGCAGAAGGTGCTCGCTCAGGCCGGTGTCGCCTCACGCCGGGCCGCCGAAGAACTCATCGATGCCGGTCGCGTCGAGGTCGACGGCAAGATCGTGGTCGAACAGGGCCTTCGCGTCGACCCGGAGAACACGGTCATCCGTGTGGACGGAACGCGCGTGGTCGTGAAGAAGGACCTCGTGCATCTCGTGCTCAACAAGCCGCGCGGATGGCAGTCCACGATGTCCGACGATCTCGGCCGCCCCTGCGTCGGCGACATCGTCTCCGAACGCATCGCCGCCGGCCAGCGGCTCTTCCACGTGGGCCGGCTCGACGCGGACACCGAAGGTCTGCTGCTGCTCACCAATGACGGTGAGCTCGCCCACCGGCTCATGCACCCGTCGTTCGAGGTCACCAAGACGTACCTGGCGACCGTCAAGGGCGAGTTGCCGCGCGGCGTCGGCAAGAAGCTCAAGGAAGGCATCGAGCTGGACGACGGCCCCGCCTCGGTGGACCAGTTCGCACTGCTCGAAGTCTTCAACGGCCAGTCCCGCGTGCGTCTCGAATTGCACGAGGGCCGCAAGCACATCGTCCGCCGCCTGCTCGACGCGGTGGGTCACCCGGTGATCCGCCTGGTGCGCACCAACATCGGTGCGGTCGCGCTCGGCGACCAGCGGCCGGGCACTCTCCGTGTGCTCGGACGGAAGGAAGTCGGCGGACTGTACGAGGCGGTCGGCCTGTGACCGGCTCCGCCCCGCTCGCCGGGGAGGGCCCGCTGATCGTTGCGATGGACGGCCCCTCCGGGACCGGAAAATCCACCGTGTCCAAGCGCCTGGCAAAGCACCTGAAGGCGGCATACCTCGACACCGGGGCCATGTACCGGATCGCGACCCTGCACGCGCTGCGTCGCGGCACCGATCTGACGGACCCGGCCGCCATCGCGGCGGTCACCGCAGGTCTGCCCTGGTCCATCGGCACCGATCCGGCAGTCGAGGACATCCGCCTCGACGGTGAGGACGTCCGCGAGGTCATCCGCAGCGGGGAGGTCACCGCTGCGGTGTCCGCAGTCTCCGCAGTGCCCGAGGTGCGCACGCTCCTCGTCGAGGCACAGCGGCGACTCGGACGCGCCGCGGGCCGTGTCGTCGTCGAGGGACGTGACATCGGGACCGTCGTGTTTCCCGACTCGGACGTGAAGATCTATCTCACCGCCTCTCCGGAGGCCCGCGCCCACCGGCGCAACAACCAGAACATCGCCCAGGGACGCGGCGACGACTACGAGGCTGTGCTCGCGGCGGTACAACGCCGCGACCACCTCGACTCCACCCGCGCGGTCTCACCGCTGCGCGCGGCGGACGACGCGGTCGTCGTGGACACCAGCGATATGAACATCGACGAGGTGGTTGCCGCGCTGGTCGCGGTGGTCACCGAGCAGACGGGAGCGACGCTGTGAGCGACGACGTCACCACAGAATTCGCCGGAGACGGCACATGGTCGGAAGAAACCGACTGGGATATCGACCTCACCGACGGTGACGCCTTCGAAGAGTTCGTGCCGGTTCCGACCGTCGCGGTCGTCGGCCGACCCAACGTCGGCAAATCGACTCTGGTCAACCGCATCATCGGTCGCCGCGAGGCGGTCGTCGAGGATGTGCCCGGAGTCACCCGCGACCGCGTCTCGTACGAGGCGACGTGGGCAGGGCGCCGATTCATGGTGCAGGACACCGGCGGCTGGGAGCCCGACGCCAAGGGCATGATGCAGTCCGTGGCGCAGCAGGCCGAGGTCGCCATGCGTACCGCCGACGCGATTCTCGTCGTCGTCGACGCGACGGTCGGTGCGACCAACGTCGACGAGGCTGTCGCGAAGGTGCTGCGGCGCTCGAAGACCCCGGTGCTGCTCGTCGCGAACAAGGTCGACGACGACCGCGTCGAAGCCGAAGCCGCCGCCCTGTGGTCGCTCGGGCTCGGTCAGCCCTATTCGGTGTCCGCCACCCACGGACGCGGCACGGGCGACCTGCTCGACGACCTGCTCGAGAAACTGCCCGCGACGCCGCGTGAAGGCACCGGCGGGGGAGGACCTCGCCGCGTCGCACTGGTCGGTAAGCCGAACGTCGGCAAGTCGAGCCTGCTCAACAAGCTCGCCGGCGACGAGCGTTCGGTGGTGCACGACGTAGCGGGCACCACCGTCGACCCCGTCGACTCGCTCGTCGAGCTCGGCGGCAAGCCGTGGCGGTTCGTGGACACGGCGGGCCTGCGCAAGCGTGTCACGCATGCGTCGGGCGCCGAGTTCTACGCGTCGCTGCGGACGCGCGCGGCGATCGAGGCCGCGGAGGTCGCGGTGTTGCTGATCGACGCGTCCCAGCCCATCACCGAGCAGGATCAGCGTGTCATCACGATGGTCGTGGAATCGGGCCGGGCGCTCGTGATCGCGTTCAACAAGTGGGATCTCGTCGACGAGGACCGTCGCTACGAACTCGGTCGCGAGATCGAACGCGACCTGTCGCGGGTGCCGTGGGCAGCGCGCGTCAACATCTCCGCCAAGACGGGCCGCTCGGTGCAGCGTCTCGTCCCGGCCATGGAGACGGCGCTCGAGTCGTGGGACAAGCGCATCTCCACCGGACGCCTCAACAATTGGCTCAAGGAGATCGTGGCCGCGACGCCTCCGCCGATGCGCGGTGGCCGGTTGCCGCGGGTGATGTTCGCGACGCAGGCCGCGACGCGCCCGCCGACCTTCGTGTTGTTCACCACCGGATTCCTCGAGGCCGGCTACCGCCGGTTCATCGAACGGAAGCTGCGTGAGGAGTTCAACTTCGACGGCAGCCCGGTTCGCGTCTCGGTTCGCGTCCGGGAGAAGCGTGACCGTCGCAAGTGAGCGGTCCGCGCCCATGACCCCGTGACGGTCACAGTGCTCTGACCAGGCGATTAGCTTTTCCCGCCGTCCCTGTTGTAATCTCAACGAGCGTTCGAGAGAGCGCGGGACGGGCTGTGGCGCAGCTTGGTAGCGCACTTGACTGGGGGTCAAGTGGTCGCAGGTTCAAATCCTGTCAGCCCGACCGAGGAACAGCATGTCAGAGGCGGTTTCGGAGAAATCCGAGACCGCCTCTACTGCGTTCGAGCCCTGATTCAGCGCGGATCGCTGCCGAGTGGCGCATAGTCCTCGAACGGGTCTCGTGGAGCTCCGAGAGCCCATTTCCGGCGCAACTACGTCAGTGTCCAGCGCGAAGCCAGAGCATCGCAGATGGTGCGTTGCTGAGATTCGTTCTGATGGTGCGCGAGGAGTCCTTCGATGGTGAAAATTCCGATCATCACTTCGGCGTCCACGGTGGGGGCGGCGACTCCGGCCTTCTCGAGCTCGTAGCGGAACAGACTTCCGGTGATCGCATGGAAATTCTGATGCCATTCGGCGACGGCCGGAGAGTGCTCGACGCGGGCGTGCACCGTCGTCACCAGGTGACTCATGTCCGTGAGTTGTCCGACCACCCAAAGCAACCGGGCGGCAATGGGTTCGGCGGCGACGTCCTGGTAGCGCGGCCACACGTCGGCCATGACCGCTGTGAGAACTGCGATCAAGACGTCGTCCTTGTTTCCGAAGTACCAGTAGATAGTGTTCGGGGCCACCTCGGCTTCCTTGGCGAGTCGGCTCATCGACGTGGCGTCGTAGCCATCCTCGACGAACAGCCGCCGGGCGGCCGCCACGATTTCTGCGCGCTTCTCGTCGGCGGGTTGCGGGCGCTTGTTGCGTGCCATGGCGTGGTTCCCCTCGGGCGGTCCAGGTGCCATTCCTTGATGCCGTTCACGGCGCTGCTACTTTGTGTTGAATGTCATTCAAGATACTCGCCGGGGGGACACCGTGACTCACCCATACAGCTACGTCCGACACGACGTGACATTCCTGTCCGATGGGACCCCCTGCGCCGCATGGCTGTATCGGCCCGATGGCGTCGAGAATCCGCCCGTCGTCGTGCTGGCGCACGGCTTCGCCGCGTTCCGCGAACTGCGACTGGACGCCTACGCTGCACGGTTCGCCCAAGCCGGATACGCCGCGCTGGTGTTCGACTATCGCCACTGGGGGGCCAGCGGAGGACAACCCCGCCGCATCCTCGACATCGGTCGGCAGCACGCCGACTGGCGTGCCGCCATCGCCTACGCCCGCAGCCTGCCCAACGTCGACACGACGCGCATCGTCGGGTGGGGATCCTCATTCGGCGGTGGACACGTCTTGGACCTGGCCGCCCAGGATCACGCGCTTGCTGCCGCGATCGTGCAGGTGCCCCACGTGACCGGCCCAGCCTCGGCGTTCGCGCAAGCCCCCACACTCCTCGCCCGCCTTGTCGTGGCGGCCGTGCGCGATCAGGTAGGGGCGTGGCTGGGCCGCCCGCCCCATCGGGTCAAGTCCATCGGCATACCCGGCGACCTCGCGATGATGACCTCCCCCGGTGCCTACGCCCTGGTCGAGCGAATGGCCGGTGACCAGTTCGAGAAACTACTGGCCGAGAATGATGTGGCCGCTCGTATCGCGCTCCGAGTCCCGTTCTACTCACCGGGGAGGAAGGCAGCCGACATCACTGCTCCGACGCTGGTTCAGCTCGCCACGAAGGACGACGTCACCCCGTATGCGAAGGCTCGGAAGATCGCGGGGCGCATCCCGCGGGGTGAAGTGCGGTCCTATGACTGCACGCACTTCGAACCCTATCTGGACCCGCACTTCGAGCAGATCGTGACCGATCAGATCGCTTTCCTGGATCGCCATGTCAGAGGCGCTCGGTGACGACACCGTCGACAACGGCCTTGCCCTTCCCTCGAACCGGAGGGGCTTCACGCTGACGGAGTCCCGCGCCGCCGTACCGCTCCCGGGGTTGTCCCCGTCGCCCGCTTGAACGCACGCGCGAATGCAGCCTCGGATTCGTATCCCGATCGCGCGGCGAGTTCGGACACCGTCGCGCCCCTGTGCAACGCCACGGCCGCTGTTTCCATCCGCCACCGGGCGACGTACCGCATGGGCGGCTCCCCGACGAGTTCGGTGAACCGCGCTGCGAACGCAGATCGTGACATCGATGCCTCGCGAGCCAGCCCGGCGACACTCCACGGTCCCTCCGGACTGTGGTGTACCGCTGCGAGCGCGCGGCCCACCTGCGGGTCCTGCAGCGCCCCGACCCACCCGTCCCGTGCTGCGGGGTCGGATTCGACCCAGCTTCGGATCGCGAGGATTACGAGGATGTCGGCGAACCGGGTCAGCACTGCCTCGCCACCGGGCCGCACCCGGCGCGCTTCGTCCGCCATCAGCGCAAGTATCTGCGACGCGGTTCCCCGCGCCGAGTCGATCCGCAGGACCGGTGGCAGTAAGGACACCAGTCTCCGAGCGGTCGGATGGTCGAATTCGACGATGCCGCATACGAGCACGGTGGGGTCACCGCCCCCACCGTGCCGCAGAACCGAATAGTGATCGCCGATCATCTGCTGTGGCAGCGTGTCGACGCGACCGGTGCGGCGCGCGTCCGGCTCGCTGCGGATCAGGTGGCCCGTCCCGTGGGGCACCACCGCGAATTCGCCGGGAAGCATGCGCGCCGACGGTGAGCCGGGGACATCGAGCCATGCTTCGCCCGAGACGACCAGATGGAAGCTCGAACTGTCGGCGAACGCCGGCATCTCCAGACCCCACGGCGCACTCAGCTCGGAGCGGCAGTAGAACCCCCCGCGCATCCGCAGCAGGTGCAGTGCTTCGCCGAGGGGATCCACCGGCGTCCACGGATATGTGGCGGCACCGGTCGCGTTCGTCATAGGGCCACAATCCCGCCCTTGCGACCCGTTCGTCCAGTCGCACCGGACGAACGGGCATGAAACCCGGGCTCCGGGGCATGGAGTGTCCTGAATCGGCTCCATAGCCTGGATTTTGAACACAGAACTATGGACGCGAACGAGGAGGACAACATGAAAGTACTGGTGGTCGGTGCAACAGGAGGTTCCGGGAAGGCGGCGGTGACTGCGCTGCTCCGCCGCGGTCACGACGTGACCGTGTTCGTCCGGAACGACGCGGCACTGGGAGATCTCGCCGGTCGATCGACGGTCGTCACCGGGGACGCCACCCGCCCGGAGGACGTCGATGTCGCGGTGCGCGGTCAGGACGCGGTGGTGGTCACACTCGGGATCAGTGAAAACCCCGTCCGTGTGCGGATGCGCGGACCGGCAGGGACGGCTCTCGATGTGCGCTCACGCGGCACGCGCAACATCGTGGCCGCGATGGGACGCCACGACGTTCGGCGCCTCGTCGTGCAGACCTCGTACGGCGTGGGGGACACCCGCGGGAAGCTGCCCCGGCGATATGCGCTGATGTTCCGGGCGCTGCTCGGTCCGCAGATCGCGGACACCGAGAAGCAGGACGCTCTCGTGCGGGGCAGTGACGTCCTCTGGACACTCGTGCAACCGGTCAATCTCACGGACGAGGAATCCGGTACGGCGACGACGTCCGACACGGGGGAGGTCGCCGGTTGGCACGTGGCCCGCGGTGCGGTCGGTGAGGTCCTCGCCGACGCCGTCGAGCGGCCGGACTACGCCGGAAAGACGATTGCGGTGTCGTGAGTGTGGGAAGACGGTCACGATGAGAAAGTGCCACGCCGCGGGTCTGTCACGGCGTGGCACTGCCACACCGCGACCGAGCATTTCCCGACACAGAAGGAGTTGGTGACCGTGCCCACCACACTGAATCCGTATCTCGGCTTCCGCGACACCGCGCGTCACGCGATGGAGTTCTACCGAGACGTGTTCGGAGGTGAACTGACGATCTCCACGTTCGGAGAGATGCAGGCGAGCGAGGACCCTGCCGAAAAAGACAAGGTCATGCACTCGATGCTCACCACCGCCGAAGGCTTCGTGCTCATGGGTTCCGATACCCCGGCGGCGATGGAGTACATCCCGGGGACGAACCACTCGGTCTCGCTCAGCGGCGACGACGAGGCCGAACTCCGCGGCTACTGGGACGGTTTGATCGAAGGCGGCCGAATCGACGTGCCGCTCGAGCGGGCGCCGTGGGGAGATTCCTTCGGGATGTGCACCGATCGATTCGGCGTCAACTGGATGGTCAACATCTCCGGAGCCTCCGCGTAGGAGACCGGCTACTTCGGACGGGCGTCGAGCTCGTGGACCAGGCGCGCGGGGGCGGTGACGCGGAAGGACATATCCAGCAGCTCGGCAACCTCGCCCCAGTCCACGGTGGCGCTCTCGAGGTCGAACCCGATCCAACCCGACGGACCCATGTAGGCGGGGTGGTAGGTGCGCGCGTCCTGAAGCAGCGCTTCCCGTTCGGAGGCGTCCGGCTTGAGGATGAGCGAGCGCGGGTAGCTTCGTCCGGTCTCTTTCACGGTTCCGCCGTACACCGCGAACGCCGTCTTCGTGTGGAAGAACGGACGGCCATGTGAGATCTTCTCCCCGGCGCCGGGAAACGCCAATGCCAGCTCGCGCACCCGCGCGAGCAGCGGATCGTTCTCGTCGAACATGATCGGGTGCGACATGCGGGCAGCGTACCGCCGACTTCGCGGGGGCAGCAGCGTTCCGCGGCAGGTCGAACGCTCGTCGTGTGGCCGGCGCCGGGGGACAATTGTGTCCGTTCAGCGGAGCACGGCGATCCCCTCGCGAAGAAGTGGGGTGACTCCGTCGCCGATCTTGTCGAAGCCTTCACCGACCGTCTTGCCCTGCCGGTAGCGGAAGTAGATCCCCTCGAGGATCACCGCGAGTTTGTAGTACGCCAACGCCAGGTGGAACGCCATGTCGGACACGTCGCGTCCGCCGGCCGCGTCGTAGCGGGCGAGCAGTTCGTCGTCGCTCAGGAAGCCCGGCGCCTGCGAGACCGTGGAGACGGGGAACCCGGCGTCGAGCCGAGCGAGACGCTGGTAGACGAGTAGCAGCGCCACGTCGGTCAGTGGGTCGCCGAGCGTTGCCATCTCCCAGTCGAGGACCGCGGCGACCTCGTCGTGGTCGTCGACGAGGAGATTGTCGAGCCGGAAATCCCCGTGCACGATGCCTGCGGCACCGTCGCGGGGGAGTCGTGCGACGAGCAGCCGATGCAGTTCGTCGGCTTCGGGCAGGTCCCGGCTGCGGGAGTTCTCGAGCTGGGTGGTCCAGCGTCGCACCTGCCGGCCGAGGAATCCTTCCGGCCGGCCGAAATCTCCCAGTCCGACCGCGTCCGGGTCGACTGCGTGCAGGGCTGCGAGGGTGTCGATCATGCGTTCCGAGATCGACCGTGCCCGTTCGGGTCCGAGGGGGAGGAGTTGTTCGACGGTGCGGTAGGGCGTCCCCTCCACGAGGTCCATCAGATAGAAGGGCGCGCCGATCACGTCGTGGTCCTCGCACAGGTGGTGCGTCCGGGGGACAGGCACTGCCGTTCCCGCGAGGGCGGTCAGCACGCGGTGTTCGCGCGCCATATCGTGTGCTGTCGCGAGGACGTGACCGAGTGGGGGGCGGCGCAGGACGAGCCGGTGGGATCCGTCCGTCAGCTCGTAGGTGAGATTGGAACGTCCACCGCTGATGAGCCGGGCGGAGAGGGGACCGTCGAACTGCCCGAATCCCACGGTGCTCAGGTGGGCGGCGAGCTTGTCGAGGTCGAGACCTGCGGGTGCGGCTGTGTCCGTCATCCGGATCCTTTCTGTTTCGACACACTATGGCGTGCAGCGGATCTCGGTGTGGGCGAAACGACCCGTCGATCCTGGACGAAATCCGGACTCTACGGAAACGATTGATTTCCCGAATCGCGAGCTACTGGACACCCCGCCTTGCCCCGACACGCTGTGCCGCGGCTGGTTCGACCCACCAACTACTGTCGTCGCATGAGCGCCCCACACCCCCTCGACCGCGACCATCTCACCGCGGCACTCGCCGCGTTCGAGTCACGCCGGTTGCCGCTCGAGGGCAGGCGCCATGCCGCGGTGGTCGTCGCCGTCCTCGACGACCGCACCGGGGAGCCCGTGATGCCGCTGACCAAACGACCCGCACGACTCCGCGCGCACCCGGGTCAGTTCGCCCTCCCGGGCGGGCGTCTCGACGACGGCGAGACCCCCGAGGACGCCGCGCTTCGCGAACTGCACGAAGAACTCGGCCTCGCCCTCGAGCCCGACGCGATCCTCGGCCGCCTCGACGACTACGTCACCCGATCGGGATATGTCATGTCGCCGTTCGTGGTCTGGTCCGGCGCCGCCATGGCCGACCTCGTCCCGAGCCCGGACGAGGTGGACATCCTCTACGCGGTCACCGCATCCGAACTCGACGTCGCGCCGCGCTTCGTCGCGATCCCCGAGTCCGACAAGCCCGTGATCCAATGGCCCTTCCGCGGACATCTCATCCACGCCCCCACGGCAGCGGTGGTGTACCAGTTCCGGGAAGTGGCACTGCACGGCCGGCACACCCGCATCGAAGGACTCGAGCAGCCAGTCTTCGCCTGGCGCTGACGCCCCGGACGGAGACCCGGGACGAATGTGGAAGGCTGTGAGAGACCGACGGTGAAGCCGAGAAAACTGCGAAGAACAAGGGATGACGCGACGATGACCGATGCGACCACGGGCGCCGGTACGGGCAGCGCCGACCGCATCCTCACCGTTCCCAACGCCCTCAGCTTTCTCCGGCTGCTCGGGGTCCCGCTGTTCCTGTATCTGGTGCTCGTCGTCCACGCCGACGCCTGGGCGCTGATCCTGCTCATCGTCAGCAGCCTGACCGACTGGGCGGACGGCAAGCTCGCCCGGTTGCTCGACCAGACCTCACGCCTCGGCGCGTTCCTGGATCCGATGGTCGATCGCCTCTACGTCGTGACCACGCTCGTCGCACTCGTCGCCCGCGACATCATGCCGTGGTGGATCGCCGCCATCCTCATCGGGCGTGAAGTCGTCCTCGCGCCCACCCTCGCCGTCTACCGACGCAGGGGACTGCCTCCGCCGGAAGTGCTCTACCTCGGTAAAGGCGCCACCTTCCTGCTGATGTTCGCGTTACCGCTCCTACTCGCAACGGTGGCGGTACCCGCATCGGAACCGATCACGGGCCCGCTCGGCTGGGCCGCGCTGATCTGGGGCACCGTGCTCTATGTGTGGACCGCAGTCCTGTATCTCGCTCAGGCCGTCACCATCGCGCGGACGGTCCCGGTGACGGGCCGGCCCGGATGAGCCGCAAGTGGGAACGCGTGCGCCGCAACCCGGTGCCGTCGCTTCTCAAATCTCTCCTCGAGGACCATCTCGACCCCGGTTACGCCGCGGCTGCCGCCGACCGGCGCGCCGGACGACGACCGACCTCGCCCGCCACCGCCCGGGTATGGCTCGTCGTGGGAGTCGTGCTCGCCGGCCTCGTACTGGGAACCGCGTACGCCCAGAACAACGCGGGAGAAGCGGGGACCGACCAGGCGCGCGCCGAGATCCTTGCGTCTCTGCGCGCGAGCGACGAGAGGAACGCCGCGCTCGTCGCGCGTCGCGACGAACTGACCCGGACGATCCAGGACCGCCGCGATGCTCTCTTCGCCGACGACACCGAAGGCGGCACCGTGCTCGACCAACTGCGCGCGGCCGAGGATGCGGCCGCGGCGCTGCCGGTCCGGGGTCCGGGACTGACGGTCACCCTCACCGATCCCGCGGCCCGCCCGAACCTGTCCGACTCGTCCCAGCAGACAGAAGGCCGCCCGACCGCCGCGGTCTTCGACCGGGATCTGCAGGCAGTGGTCAACGCACTGTGGGCCGCGGGTGCCGAGGCCGTGTCGGTCGGCGGGGTTCGTGTGGGTCCGGGCGTGACCGTCCGTCAGGCCGGGGGAGCGATGCTCGTGGACAACCAGCCGGTCTTCTCTCCGTACGAAGTCTCGGCGGTGGGGTCTCCGGGCCGGCTGCAGACCTCGTTCGTCGTGAGCGATGCCTACCTGAGGATTGCGGGGATCGCGCAACTCTACGGGGTAGGTTTCACCCTTGCCGACGAGGACGAACTCGAACTCCCGGCCGCGCCGGCGCGAAAAATCGGATCAGCAGGGGAAGTGGGGAATCGGTGAATCGGGTCAATCATGCTCAGGCGCTGTATGCGGCGCTGGCGCTCGCGATCGGGATCGCAGCCGGCATCGTGTTCAGCCCCCAGGTTCCCGACATCGTGCAGCCGTACCTGCCCATCGCGGTGGTTGCCGCCCTCGACACGGTGTTCGGCGGTCTCCGCGCGTACCTCGATGACATCTTCGACGCGAAGGTGTTCGTGGTGTCGTTCGTGTTCAACGTCCTCGTCGCCGCACTCATCGTGTGGCTCGGCGATCAGCTCGGCGTCGGCACGCAGCTCTCCACCGCGGTCATCGTGGTTCTGGGTATCCGGATCTTCGGCAACGCCTCGGCGCTGCGCCGCAGATTGTTCGGTGCGTGACCCATGTCCGACGACACACGCGGCGGCGAACACGAACCACGCGGCGGTCCCGAACGGGACGGCCCCCAACCGGACGCCGTCGAACCGGCTCGGGACTCGGATGGCCGGGACTCGGCGGCGGCGAAGCCGGGGCCCAAGCGGACCGCGCCGGTCTTCGCAGTACTCGCCGCACTCCTCGTCTTCCTGCTCGGCACGGCGATTGCCACACAGGTGAGGAACACCGGTACGGGCGACACCCTCGATTCGGCGCGCCCGGCGGATCTTCTGGTCCTGCTCGACAACCTCAATCGGAGAGAGGCCGCGCTGCGGCAGGAGATCACGGCACTCGAGCGCACACTCTCGAGTCTCGAGCGGGACGGCTCGGACGCCGCTCTTGCCGAGGCACGCGAGCGGCTCGACGACCTGTCGATCCAGCTCGGCACTGCTCCGGCGTCCGGCCCGGGAGTCGTTCTCACGGTGAACGATCCGCGAGGTGGCGTCGGTGCCGAGGTCGTGCTCGACATGATCCAGGAACTGCGCGCGGCGGGTGCCGACACGATGCAGATCGCCGGTGCGGGCGGCGAGACCGTACGGATCGGGGTGGATTCGTGGGTGACGGGCTCGCCGGGCGCGATCACGGTCGACGACACGCCTCTCCGTGCGCCCTATACGGTCACCGCCATCGGTGACGGACCGACCCTCGCGGCAGCACTGAACATCCCGGGAGGTGTCGTCGACGCCGTGGCCCGAGCGGGCGGCAGCCTCACCGTGGAACAGTTTCCGCAGGTCGACGTGCCCGCCTTGCGGGAGATCAAGCCGCGCCAATACTCTCAGCCCGGATAGTGAATCCGACGTTCGCCCGGAACGTCGCCCCCGAAAGGATCTACCTTGAGTGAGTTCGAAACCCCCGGCGAGTTGCGCTACACGGCGGAGCACGAATGGGTGCAGAGGACCGGAGCGACAACCGCGCGGATCGGGATCACGGACTACGCACAGTCTCAACTCGGCGACGTCGTCTTCGTGCAGTTGCCCGAGCCGGGTGCCGACGTGACCGGAGGCGACTCCTTCGGTGAGGTCGAATCGACCAAGAGCGTCTCGGATGTGTACGCGCCCTTCAGCGCGAAGGTCACCACGGTCAACACCGACCTGGAGACCAACCCGGAACTGGTCAACAGCGCTCCCTACGGAGCCGGATGGCTGGTCGAGGTGGAGGTGGACACCGAAGGTGACCTCGACGGCGCCCTCGGAAAAACGATGGATGCGGACGGCTACCGCGGCATCACGGAAAGCTGACGGACCCGGCATGTAACGTGGCCGCGACTACCTGCACCAGTGCCCCCGCACAGGGTACGGTCAGATATGGCGTGTGCCGTGTCGATTTGATCGGGGCGAACGACTCAACGATCGCCCGGGAGTTCCCGGGCGATCGAACGGATAAGGAGAAACGGTGAGCGAGAACGGCAACGCGGGCTACGAGGAGACTCCTGCGGAGACGACTTCGGTGTTTCGCGCCGACTTCCTGAACGAAGTGGAAAACGCCGGGGCCGGAACGGCTACGACCGACGCGCCCGTCTCAGGTGTCGAAGGGCTCCCTGCCGGATCAGCGCTGCTCGTCGTCAAGCGTGGACCCAATGCGGGTTCGCGCTTTCTGCTGGACCAGCCGACGACGTCGGCGGGACGGCATCCCGACAGCGACATCTTCCTCGACGATGTGACCGTCAGCCGCCGGCACGCCGAGTTCCGTCAGGACGAGGGCGACTTCCAGGTGGTCGACGTCGGAAGCCTCAACGGCACCTACGTCAACCGGGAACCGGTCGACTCCGCGGTACTCGCCAACGGCGACGAGGTTCAGATCGGCAAGTTCCGGTTGGTGTTCCTGACCGGTCCTCGCGGTTCGCAGGGCGCGAGTAGCTGATGACCGCAGCCCACCAGTCGGCGCCGGCCGGCATGTCGATCGGGTCCGTGCTCGATCGACTGCGGCCCGAGTTCCCGGATGTCACGATCTCGAAGATCAGATTTCTCGAGGCCGAGGGGCTGATCAGCCCGGAGCGCACTCCGTCGGGCTATCGCCGGTTCTCCATCGCGGACTGCGAACGGCTGCGCTATGTGCTCACCGCACAACGGGATCAGTACCTTCCGTTGAAGGTGATCAAGGAACAGCTCGAGGCGATCGACCGCGGCGCTGCGACGGTGGGATCGGTCGAGACCCGGCCCAAGCGGCCGCGGCCGCTGGCAGTTGCCCGCGGCGAGGTCTCGCCGGAGGATCTGCGCACCGACCGGGAGATCCGCGTCAGCCGCGACGACCTGTGCGAGCGGGCCGGTGTGGATGTTGCGTTCCTGACCGAACTGGTGGGGGCGGGCCTGGTCACGCCGGGACCCGCCGGATTTTTCGACGACGACGCGGTGCTGCTCGCACGCACCGCGAAGGCAATGGCCGAGTTCGGCCTCGAGGTACGGCATCTGCGCGCATTCAAGCTCGCTGCCGACCGCGAGGCCGGACTCGTCGCCCAGATCGCGGGTCCTGTCGCGAAGGGGCGCGATGCCGGGGCCCGGCAGAGAGCCGAAGAGATGGTGCGCGAACTCGCCGCACTGTCGTTGACGCTCCACACCTGCCTGGTGAAGGCCGCCGTCCAGGGCGCTCTCGACCGCTGATCGCCCCGGGCTGCGCCGGCCGGCACCTGACGGATGTTCGGGAGCGCACTAGAATTCAGGCAATATCGATTCGGGTGGTACGCCACTGACGAGCAGCGGGACGGAGGCGCCGCGATGAGCGAGATGCGAGTGGTGGGGATCCGAGTAGAACAACCCCAGAACCAGCCTGTCCTACTGCTCCGCGAGGTCGACGGGGAGCGGTACCTGCCCATCTGGATCGGCCAGAACGAAGCGACCGCGATCGCGCTCGAGCAGCAAGGTGTGGAACCCGCCCGCCCCCTCACGCACGACCTGATCAAGAATCTCCTGGACGCATTCGGTCACGCACTCCTGGAAGTCCGCATCGTCGACCTCCAGGAAGGCACTTTCTTTGCCGATCTTGTTTTCGACGGCGACATGCGCGTGTCGTGCCGTCCGTCCGATGCCGTCGCTGTAGCCTTGCGCATCGGTGCGCCGGTCTTCGTCGACGAAGCTGTGCTCACCGAAGCAGGACTGGTCATGCCGGACGAGCGTGAAGACGAGGTCGAGAAGTTCAAGGAATTCCTCGACAACATCTCTCCGGACGACTTCAAGGCGACGGACGGCTGAGCGGTCGTTCGTCGACCGGCGACGGACGCGTTGCCGCTTCGAGCAGCAGCACAGTCCGACGCGAGTAGTGTCGAACGTTGCCTTTCCGGTGGGCGTGTTGCTGCCCCGCGCCCCACGCCGGAGCGTACGCTGGGTAAATCCGAATATGGGTTACTTGGTGAGCCTGAGAGCGCTCGACGATTGGATGTGGTGGGGGATCCGCCGGTCGGTCGTTGCGAGGTACAACAGGGCGCGCGAGAGGAAGTCACACAGTGCGAGATCGGCCGCAGGGACAGCATTCCACCGTTGACGCCGGCGACCGCGCGAGTTCGTCACCCACACCGCACGACGACGAGATCCAGCCCGGGCTGTTCCCCGACGATTCGGTGCCCGACGAGCTTGTCGGCTACCGGGTGCCCATCGCGTGCCAGATCGCGGGAATCAGCTACCGCCAACTCGATTACTGGGCCCGCACCAACCTCGTGGTCCCGTCGATCCGGGGCGCGGCAGGATCGGGAAGCCAGCGGCTCTACTCGTTCAAGGACATCCTGGTTCTCAAGATCGTCAAGCGACTCCTCGACACCGGTGTCTCGCTCCAGAACATCCGCGTCGCCGTCGATCACCTGCGCAGTCGCGGGGTCCGCGACCTCGCCAGGATCACGCTGTTCTCCGACGGCACCACCGTGTACGAATGCACGTCGCCCGAGGAGGTCGTCGATCTTCTCCAAGGCGGGCAGGGCGTGTTCGGAATCGCGGTCAGCGGCGCAATGCGCGAACTGACCGGAAGCATCGCCGACTTCCCCGCCGAGCGTGCCGACGGAGGCGACGTCGAAGAGCGGCCGGAAGACGAATTGGCGTCCCGGCGCCGCAGTCGCATCAACCGCCGAATCGGCTAGACGAAGATCACCCGCGAGGGTGGTGCGGCGGCGTCGACGGAAGACCGTCGTGTTCTAGACTTGGGCTCGCGTCGCCGTCGTGCGGGAGAGTTCCGGACCTGATCCGGGCGCCGAAGGAGCAGCACCTCCCCGTCAATCTCTCAGGCATACAGGACCGTGCGAGCTACGACGTCTCTGGAAAGCGGTGGGAGCACCCACCCGCCCACGGGGAAACGCCCTCCACGGGCCGAATCTCTCAGGCGCTCGCACCGCGAGCTCACGACAGAGGGGGAGGAAACGCCCCGTGCGCCCACGCGCGGTGGTGGACCTCTCCGATCAGCCTGGGAGCTGCGATGTCAGAAGATGTCACCTCGAACTTCGCCGACCGTCACATCGGTCCCGACACCGCGGGCCTGCGCCGCATCCTCGAGGTGATCGGCGTCGACTCGCTCGACGCACTCGCCGCGCGGGCCGTTCCGGCGACTATTCTCGACGAGCGCGACGGTGCCGTCTCCGACGGGCTCGACGTCCTCGACGCTCCGAAGTCCGAACACGAGGTTCTCGCCGAGCTGACTGCTCTCGCCCGGAAGAACACCGTCGCGACCTCGATGATCGGGCAGGGTTACTACGACACGCTCACGCCGCCGGTACTGCTCCGCAACATCATCGAGAACCCCGCCTGGTACACCGCGTACACGCCGTACCAGCCCGAAATCAGCCAGGGCCGCCTCGAAGCCCTGCTGAACTTCCAGACCATGGTCGCGGACCTGACCGGCATGGAGGTCGCGAACTCGTCGATGCTCGACGAGGCCACCGCCGCGGCCGAGGCCATGACACTGCTGCGCCGCGCGAACCGCAAGTCGAAGAGCAACCGGATCGCTGTCGACACCGATCTGTTCCCGCAGACCGCCGCCGTCCTCGCGACCCGCGCAGAACCCCTCGGCATCGAAATCGTCACGGCGAACCTCGTCGACGACGGCCTTCCCGAGGGCGACTTCTTCGGGATCATCCTGCAGGTACCCGGAGCGTCGGGACGGGTGTACGACGTCGCCCCGATCATCGACGCCGCCCACGCACGCGGCGCGCTCGTCGCGGTGGGCGCCGACCTGCTGGCACTGACCTTGATCACCCCTCCCGGAGAACAGGGCGCCGACGCGTGCTTCGGCACGACACAGCGTTTCGGTGTCCCGATGGGATTCGGTGGTCCGCACGCGGGCTATCTCGCGGTGAAAGCGTCCGATACACGCACACTGCCGGGGCGGCTCGTCGGCCTGTCGGTCGACGCCGACGGCGACCCCGCCTACCGCCTCGCATTGCAGACCCGCGAGCAGCACATCCGGCGTGAAAAGGCGACGAGCAACATCTGCACCGCGCAGGTGCTGCTGGCCGTGCTGGCCGCGATGTACGCGTCGTACCACGGTGCCGAGGGACTGACGGCGATCGCGCGCCGTGTCGCCGGGCACGCGGATCACCTCGCGTCGGCGCTGCGTGAGGGTGGCGTGGAGGTCGTGCACGAGTCCTTCTTCGACACCGTGCTGGCCCGGGTCCCGGGCCGGGCCGACGAGGTGATCGGTGCCGCAGCAGCGGCAGGTATCAATCTCTACCGCGTGGACGCCGATCATGTTTCGGTGTCCTGCGACGAAGCCACGACGCCGGCGCACATCACCGCGGTGCTGGAGGCGTTCGGTGTCGCCGAAGGGCACTCGGGATCGGGTGGGGGCGCGTCGCTCGCCGCGCCGGCGCGGACGACCGCCTTCCTGCAGCACGAGGCGTTCACGCGCTACCGCACCGAGACCGCGATGATGCGGTACCTGCGGCGTCTGTCCGACAAGGATCTCGCGCTCGACCGCACGATGATTCCGCTCGGCTCGTGCACGATGAAGCTCAACGCCGCTGCCGAGATGGAAGCGATCACCTGGCCCGAGTTCGCGGGCTTGCACCCGTTCGCACCGGCCGAGCAGACCGCCGGCATCCGGAGTCTCATCGCGGACCTCGAGGGATGGCTGGCGGCGGTGACCGGGTACGACGCGGTCAGTCTGCAGCCGAATGCGGGCAGCCAGGGCGAATACGCAGGGCTACTCGCGATTCGCCGGTACCACCTCGACCGGGGCGACGACCGGCGCGACACGTGCTTGATCCCGTCCAGTGCCCACGGCACCAATGCCGCATCGGCAGTGATGGCCGGGATGCGCGTGGAGGTCGTGGCGTGCCGGCCGAACGGCGACGTCGACCTCGACGACCTGCGTGCCAAGATCGCCGACCATGCGGAGCGTCTCGCGGCGATCATGATCACGTACCCGTCGACGCACGGCGTGTACGAGGAGGACATCGCCGAGATCTGCGGGGCCGTGCACGACGCCGGTGGGCAGGTGTACATCGACGGCGCGAACCTCAACGCGCTGGTCGGGCTCGCGCGGCCGGGCAAGTTCGGTGGCGACGTCAGTCATCTCAATCTGCACAAGACGTTCTGCATCCCGCACGGCGGCGGTGGGCCGGGTGTCGGACCCATCGGAGTGCGCGCCCACCTGGCGCACTACCTCCCGGGACACCCGGCCGAACCGGGCCTCGGCGGTGGCGGACCGGTGTCGGCGGCGCCCTTCGGCTCGGCGTCGATCCTGCCGATCACCTGGACGTACATCAAGCTGATGGGGGCGGAGGGCCTGCGGAAGGCGTCGCTCACCGCGATCGCCTCGGCGAACTACATCGCCCGTCGTCTCGACGAGTACTTCCCGGTGCTGTACACCGGCGAGAACGGCATGGTGGCCCACGAGTGCATCCTCGACCTGCGCGGCATCACCAAGGCCACCGGCGTGACGGTCGACGATGTGGCGAAGCGACTGGCCGATTACGGGTTCCATGCGCCGACGATGAGCTTCCCGGTGGCAGGCACGTTGATGGTCGAGCCCACCGAAAGCGAGGACATCGCCGAACTCGATGCGTTCATCGACGCGATGATCTCGATTCGCCACGAGATCGACCGGGTCGGGGCAGGGGAGTGGCCCGCCGACGACAACCCGCTGCGCGGTGCTCCGCACACGGCTGAATGCCTGGTGGGAGAGTGGGACCACCCGTACTCGCGCCGGACCGCGGTGTTCCCGATGGGGAAGGCCCGCGCGAAGGTGTGGCCGGCGGTCCGGCGTATCGACGGTGCGCACGGTGACCGGAATCTGGTGTGCTCGTGCCCGCCGCTGGAGGCGTACAGCAACTGATCTGTCCGGGGCCGACGGGCGTAACCGTCGGCCCCGGCAGTCGCTCTCCGATCAATATTCTGGATTGTACGGAAACACTAGAAAACCAGAACACTCCTCACCTGAACGACGAATCCCACCTCAGCCCATACCCGAGGGCTGATTTCAGGAGGCGCCGGCGGTGAGTTCGAGAATCGTGATCTCGGGGGGAGCGCCGACCCGAACGGGCGGGCCCCAGGCGCCGGTGCCCTGCGACGTGTAGATCAAGGTGTCGCCGAACCGGTCGAGCCCGGTCACCGTGGGATTGGCGAGTGAGACCAACGGACGTAGCGGCCACATCTGTCCGCCGTGCGTGTGTCCCGACAGTTGCAGGTCCACGCCGCGCTCACGCGCTTCGAGGACATGCTTGGGCTGGTGCGCGGCGAGCACCACGACCGTGCCGGGTTCGATGCCGTCGAGCGCGGCCGACATGTCTGCGGTGTGTGGTTCCGGCGCCGTGTAGTCGTGAACTCCGGCAAGCGCGATCGTGTCGCCGCCCCGCGTGAGAACGACGTGCTCGTTGCGCAATGTCTGTACCCCGAGGGTTTCCCAGTGGTCGAGCCACGAAATGCCGTCGTCCGCGTAGTACTCGTGATTGCCACTGACACCGAAGACGCCGAGAGGTGCACGCAGGTCGCGAAGCGGTTCGAGGTCCTCTCCGGCGAGGGCCACGGTGCCGTCGACCAGGTCGCCGCCGAGGACCACCAGGTCGGGTTGTTGCGCGTTCACCAGGTCGACGACGCGGCGCACGAAGTCGGCACCGCGAGCGGGTCCGGCGTGCAGGTCGGTCACGAGCGCGACGCGGGTCCCCTCGAATCCGGCGGGGAGCCGGCGCAGGGGTACGCGGACGTCGACCACGCGCGGACGCGCGGCCTCGACGACGCCGTAGGTGACGGCACCGACCGATGCGACGACGAGTGTCGCGGTTGCGATGCGGATGGCTCGGCGCCGGGACGGGTCGGCAGGCTCGTCGGTGCGGGGCCTCGAGCGGTCACGAACGCGCCGGACGAGCCGTGCCCCGAGAGCGAAGAGGCCGATGAGCAGGACCCCGAGCCCGAGGTACAGCACGACGGCGAGCCAGGTCCACCCGAGGAACCCGATCGGCCGTGCCCACGACGGGTCGAGCGTCGTACCCACCGAGCCGGCGGCGATGGCGAAGACCGCGAGCACTACGAGGGCGAGGTCGGCGCCGAGCGCAGCGCGACCGGTCACACCGGGCGCGCGGACGAGCCGGCGATGCAACCAATACGTGATGAGGGCGAAGAAGATCGCCATGACAAGCAATCTGAGCACGGTCAGGACGCCAGCTTCCGGATGATGTCGACGAGGGCGGCGCCCTCGGTGGAGGGGACGGTCTCGAGTGTTCCGCCGGTGCGGTCGGCGACCGCTCGCAACGCGGAGAGGTCGTCGGCGGACTCGCCCAGGACGACGAGGTTCACACGGACGGGTTTGTCGGGGGAGGCAAGCTCGTCGACCGTGGCGAGGAGACCGGCCACGTCGGTGTCGCTGCTGTCGATCACTGCGAGCACGACGTTCGGGCGGGTGGGGTCGTACTTGTCCACCGCGTCGCGGTACGCGGCGGACAGCGCGGCACTCACGGGCTCGTCCTCGGTGAGGGTGACGCCGTCCAGTGCGCTGCCGAGCGCTGTTCTCTTCGCCGCGGTCAGGCCGTCCCGCTCCACCGCGATCCGGTATCCGGGTGCGGCGTCGGAGAACACGTACATGCCGATCACGGACGTGTCGGGGGAGCGGCGGACGAGGAGATCGAGGGCGTCGCCGGTGTGGGCGAGGCGAGTGCCGTCGCCGTCCACGGTCGACATCGACTGCGACGTGTCGACGACGAAGGTGACCTTGCCGGGCGGCACCGGCTCGATGCGGGTGCGGAGCAGTGCGTCGGTGACGACACGGGGGGCGGGAACGAGCGTCGAGTCCACGCGGGGAAGGCGGATGGTGTCGATGGGCGCGGGCACTTCGTCGCCGACCCGGAAACCGTTCTCGACCAAGAGTTGTGTCTGCTCGGGTTTGCGCACGTAATCGACGAATTCTGCCGCGGCGCGCGAGAGGGTCTCGTCGACCCACGGGGCATCCACAACGGCAGCCGGGAAATCCGCCACCGGGGTGGCACCGACGGGAAGATAGCCGGACACGCCGCGTACCGCGTCACCGTCGAGCGAGGCGTACAACTGCTGCTCGACGACCGGCACCGCGTGGACCGGCGCCGAGACGTCGGCCCGGGCGCCGAGCGCCGCGAGCGCGTCGGTCGTCGTCGGTCCGGCGGTCGGCCCGAGTGCATTGGCGCCGAGCGCCAGTTCGGTAACGGCGGTGACAGCAGCCGGGGACTCGGCCTGTTCGACGGTGACCGGGCCGGTGACCGGGCCGGTGACCGCCGCGGCGACTCCCTCGAGGGCGAGCGCGGTGGCGTCGGTGCGTTCGCCGGTGGGCAGCGCGAGTGCGAGCTGTCCCCACGCGTCGAGGCCCACGGCGCGCATCGCAGCCGGGTCGCGCTGGAGCTTCGGGAGATCGTCCCATCCGACCGCTGAGCTGGTCAGCGCGCGGCCGAGATCGTCGGGAACGGCGAGCACGACCGGGGAGGTGGCGAGGGAGCGGGCTTGCCCGTCGACGGCGGTGGTGGCGCGTTCGGCGGCGCGGGAATCGAGGGGCACCCACAGGGCGGGCCCGGGCCCGAGGGCGGCGTTCCACGGCGTGTCCGCGCCGAGGCTCGCCGCGACGGGAGCCGATTCGGCGGCGAACACCTGCGCGGTGACGCAGTGGTCGCGGATGACGGGAGCGACGTCGGTGCTCCACCGGTCGGCGAGCGTGGTCAGTGTCGGAGCGATCAGAGGGTCGGCGGCGATCCGGAGTACGGCGTCGCCTTCGACACATGTTGCGGCGGCGTCCGCGCCCTGCCTGTCGATTCGTTCGCGTAGCTGGAACCAGCCGAAGACGGCGACCACGAGCAGGAGGAGTGCCACGACCACCACGATCACGCTTGTGCTGATGCCTCGCGCACCGTCGCCGCGATGTCTCCCGCTCACGTCTGGGTTCGCCTCGTTTCGTCGTGAATCCGGTCGAATCCGACCGGCTACAGCAGTCTAGTGATGCCGCCGAAGGCGCTGTACGCGGTGCAGCCCGTAGTGCGGACGGGTATTACAGGGCAGGGCCCCGGTCCTTCTCGGATCGGGGCCCTGCTGCGCGAGGCGGGTGTGCCGGTGCCGGCGTTCTGTCAGGCGAACGTGGCCTTGTACTCGCGGCGGCGGCGGTGCAGGATCGGCTCGGTGTAGCCGCTGGGCTGCGTGGTGCCTTCGAGGATGAGTTCCTTGGCTGCCTGGAACGCGATGTTGCCGGCGAAGTCCGGGCCCATCGGCCGGTAGGTGGCGTCACCTTCGTTCTGACGGTCGACGACGGGTGCCATGCGTTCGAGGGATTCGATGACGTCGGCTTCGGTGACGACACCGTGGCGGATCCAGTTGGCGAGCAGCTGGCTGGAGATGCGCAGGGTGGCGCGGTCTTCCATCAGTGCCACGTCGTGGATGTCGGGGACCTTGGAGCACCCGACACCGTGGTCGATCCACCGCACCACGTAGCCGAGGATCGACTGGCAGTTGTTGTCGAGTTCCTCACGCTTCTCGGCGTCCGACCAGTTCGGGTTCTCGGCGAGCGGGATGGTGAGGATGTCGTCGAGCGTGGCCCGGGTCTTGCCCTTGAGCTCGTCCTGCACCGCGAAGACGTCGACCTCGTGGTAGTGGGTGGCGTGCAGCGTCGCCCCGGTGGGGGACGGCACCCAGGCGGTGTTGGCGCCGGCCTTGGGCTGGCCGATCTTCTGCACGAGCATGTCGTGCATGAGGTCGGTCATGGCCCACATGCCCTTGCCGATCTGTGCCTTGCCCTGCAGGCCGGCGGCGAGACCGGTGTCGACGTTCCAGTCCTCGTAGGCGGCGATCCACTTCTGCTGCTTCATCGCGGCCTTGCGCACGACCGGGCCCGCCTCCATGGAGGTGTGGATCTCGTCCCCGGTGCGGTCGAGGAAGCCGGTGTTGATGAAGGCGACGCGCTCGGATGCGGCTTCGATGCAGGCGGCGAGGTTGACCGTGGTGCGGCGTTCCTCGTCCATGATGCCGACCTTGAGCGTGTTGGCGGGCAGGCCGAGGATCTCCTCGACGCGGCCGAACAGTTCGGTCGTGAACGCGGATTCTTCGGGGCCGTGCTGCTTGGGCTTGACGATGTAGATCGAGCCGGTGCGGCTGTTGAGCAGCGGCCCGTGCTCGTCGTCGCCGTAGAGGCCGTGGCTGGCGCACAGGCTGGTGACGAGAGCGTCGAGGATGCCTTCGGGCACCTCGTTGCCGTCGCGGTCGAGGATCGCGGGGTTGGTCATGAGGTGACCGACGTTGCGGACGAACAGCAGCGAACGTCCGTGCAGTTCGAGGTCGCTGCCATCGAGCGCGGTGTAGACGCGGTTCGGTGCCAGGGTGCGGGTAAGGGTTTTGCCGCCCTTGGAGAACGATTCGGACAGGTCGCCGCGGTTGAGGCCGAGCCAGTTGCGGTAGCCGATGACCTTGTCCTCGGCGTCCACGGCGGCGACGGAGTCTTCGAAGTCCATGATCGTGGTGACCGCGGATTCGAGGACTACGTCCTTGACGCCGGCGGCGTCGGTGCTGCCGATGGGGGATTCGGCGTCGATCTGGATCTCGATGTGCAGGCCGTTGTTGCGCAGCAGCACGGAGGTGGGGGCGGCCTTGTCGCCGAGGTAGCCGACGAGCTTCTCGGGCTGGGCCAGACCGGTGACGGTGCCGTCCGCCAGGGTGACCCGGAGTTCGGTGCCGTCGATGGCGTATTTGGTGGAGTCGACGTGAGATCCCTCAGCGAGCGGGACGGCCTTGTCGAGGAAGTCGCGGGCCCAGGCGATCACCTTGTCGCCGCGCACCTTGTTGTATCCGGTGCCCTTCTCGGCGCCGTCGTCCTCGGGGATGGCGTCGGTGCCGTACAGCGCGTCGTACAGCGAACCCCAACGGGCGTTGGACGCGTTGAGCGCGAAGCGGGCGTTGAGGACGGGGACGACGAGCTGCGGTCCGGCCGTGGTCGCGATCTCGCTGTCGATATTCGCCGTGGTGATCTCGAAGGGCTCGGGGGCGGGGACGAGGTACCCGATCTCCTCGAGGAACGCCTTGTACGCGACGGGGTCGTGGGGCTGCCCGGCGCGGTCGCGGTGCCAGGTGTCGATGCGGCTCTGCAGATCGTCGCGCTTGGCGAGCAGCTCTCGGTTTTTGGGGGCCAGCTCGTGGATGATCTTGTCTGCACCGTCCCAGAACGCGGCTGCGTCTACCCCCGTGCCGGGGATCGCTTCGTCGTTGACGAAGTCGTAGAGCACCTTTGCGATGTGGAGTCCACCGATTTGCACGCGTTCTGTCATTAGCCTCACTCTTTCCGGTTGCGGTGCGCCCGGGGCAGCGCCACGGGTGCTTGCACGAAAAACTCCAGTTATGTTACCCGCCGGTAGCAGTAGGGGTGTCGGGTCGACACGCGCGCAGGGCGGAGCAGCGATTGAGCAGTTCCTCACGGAGGGCCGCGGCGCGAGTGGTGAGCGCCGACTGCTCGCGGACGTACTGTGCGCGTCCGGCGGCAGTCTCGATGGCGACGGGCGAGTAGCCGTAGCCGCTCAGATCATACGGGCTGGCCCGCATGTCCAATTCGCGAGCCGCCGACGCCAGCCGGAAACAGTCGAGCACCAGATCGGAGTCGACCAGCGGGGAGAGCTTGAAGCACCACTTGTAGAGGTCCATCCCCGCGTGCAGGCACCCGGGTTGTTCCCGGTCCGTCCGGCTGTCCTGGGTGAGTGCCGAGGCGTTGCGCGACGCGGCCTCCGGGGTGAAGAAACGGAACGCGTCGTAATGGGTGCATCGAAGCTGCATTGATTTCACCACGTCGTCCGTGCCCTGGTGGCCGAGGCGCAGCGGCACCGACGAGTGCCGGACGTCCTCGGTTCCGGTGCGGTACACCATCGCCCATTCGTGCAGACCGAAGCACCCCAGCTGGGCCGGACGGGACGCGGTGGCCGCGAGCAGACCGGCGACGAAGTCCACCGTGCCGGAGCGGTGCGCAAGGACCGCCTCGCTCACCCGGACCGCGGGCACGCCGTCCACCTCGAGCCGCTCGTAGCCGGGATGATCCCGGTAGTCGCGGGTCGCGGCACCGAGCAGGATCGTCCCGTAACCGGGATGCCAGAACCGCAACTTGCCGGGCCGGTAGTTGTAGTAGGTGAACAGGAAGTCGTGCACCGGGTGCGTCTCGTCGGCCGCGCGCCGCCGCAGATGGTCGGCCAGCAGGGCGTCCACCGCGGCGTGGTGACGGTCGCGGCGACCGGTCCAGTCCGCCTCCGCGAGCACGGTCGGGGCGGCACCGGGGGTGGGATCGGTCATGGGGCGCGGCGCTCCGGGGGTTCTGCGACGCGGTGGGTGGCGTCGCGGACGGTACCGACGAACTCCTCGACGAGATCTTCGAGCGCCACGATGCCGATCACGGTGCCGGCGGCATCGACGACCCCGCCGAGATGCGAACTGGTGCGGCGCAGCACCGACAGCGCCTCGTCCAGCGCGACACCCGGGCGGATCGACGGCAGCGGCCGGATGGTGTCGGCGGCGATGACGGCGTCGGGACCGGCGTTCGGATCTCCGACGAGGTCGAGGACATCCTTGATGTGCACGTAACCGTTGATCGTGCCGGTCGGTGCCTGGGCGGGATAGCGAGAGAATCCGGTCGCGATGACCGCCTGCTCGATCGCACCGAGCGTGGTGGTGCCGCTCGCCGTGACCGGCACGGTCCGCACGGCCGCGAGGGGGATCATGACGTCGGCGACGGTGCGGTTGCTGGTGCTCAGCGCCCGGGTGAGGCGGCGGTGCTGTTCCTCGTCGAGCAGACCCTCGGAACGGGACTCACCGATCATCTCCGACAGTTCGAGGGCGGTGACGGTGACCTCGAGTTCGTCCTTGGGTTCGACACGCATCAGCCGCAGCACCCCGTTGGCGCACACGTTGTAGAACGCGATGAGCAACCGGGCCGGTCGCATGAACATCAGGTGGGCGGGGACGAGCAGCATCGCGGTGCGTTCCGGACCGGCAATGGCGATGTTCTTGGGGACCATCTCGCCGAGCAGAATGTGCAGCACGACCACCAGGCTCAGGGCCAGGGTGAAGGCGATGGGATGCAGCCACGCCTCGGAGATCCCGACGAGGTGCAGGGGCCGTTCGATCAGGTGCGCGAGCGCGGGTTCGCCGACCCGGCCGAGCAGGATCGAGCAGATGGTGATGCCGAGTTGGGACCCGGCGAGCATCAGCGAGAGGTGCTCGCCGGCGTCGACGACGGTCTGGGCGCGTTTCCGGCCCTGGGCGACGAGCGTTTCGAGGCGGTCCCGCCGGGCGCTGATGAGTGAGAACTCCGCGCCGACGAAGAACGCGTTGCCGGCGAGCAGTACGACGGTGAGGGCGACGGCGATCCAGTCGTTCATCGGGCGTCACCGTCCGGGGTCTCCGAGGAGTCCGTTGTCTCCGAGGAGCCCGTGTCACCGAGGTGCCCGGATTCGGGGTCACCGGATTCGGGGTCGTCGTCCGGTTCGCCGGGGACGAGGAGAACCCGGTCGATCCGGTGACCGTCCATCTCGAGGATCTGCGCGTACCAGGGCCGGTGTTCCTCCCCGGGGCGGGCCGGCAGGACGATCTCGTCCCCGACGTCCGGGATGCGGCCCAGTTCGGTGAGGAACAGGCCCGCCAGAGTTTCGTAGTCTCCCTCGGGGGCCTGGTAGCCGGTCAGCTGGGCGAGTTCGTCGGTGCGGAGCAGACCCGCGCACGACCAGCCGATGCCCTGCGGGTGCGCGTCGAGTTCCGGTTCGTCGTGCTCGTCGCGGACATCGCCGACGATTTCTTCGATGAGATCCTCCATGGTGACCAGGCCGGCGGTGCCGCCGTATTCGTCGACGACCAGCGCGACCTGCATGCCGTCGGCGCGGACCCGTTCCATCACGGCGTCCCCGTCGAGACTGGAGGGCACGTTGGGAACCCGGCGGGCCAGGGTGTGGACCGGCGTGGTGGCCCGTGCGGCGGCCGGGACGGTGAACGCGTGTTTGACGTGGACGACACCGAGGGTGTCGTCGAGGTCGCCGTCGACGACCGGGAACCGGGAGTAGCCGGTGCGGTCGGAGCGGTCGATCAGGTCGAGGACGGTGTCGTTGCGGTCCAGCGACTCGATGGTCACACGCGGAGTCATGAGATCGGCGGCGGTGCGCTCACCGAACTGCAGGGACCGGTCGACGAGTTGGGCGGTGCTCTCGTCCAGGACGCCGCTGACGGCGGACGCGCGGACCAACGAGCCCAGTTCCTGCGGCGACCGCGCCGAGCGCAGTTCGTCGGCGGGTTCGATGCCCAGGCGCCGGACGATGTAGTTGGCGCTGCCGTTGAGCCCGTTGATGGCCCACTTGAACACGAGGGAGAACCCGGCTTGCAGGCCTGCGGTGGCCCTGGCGGTGGCCAGGGGCCGCGCGATGGCGAGGTTCTTGGGGACGAGTTCGCCGAAGATCATGGAGAACGAGGTGGCCAGGATCAGCGCGACGATCAGCGACACGGTGCCGGACGCGGACTCGCTCAGCCCGACCGCGGTGAGCAGCGGGTCGAGGAAGCGGGCGAGGACGGGTTCGGCGAGGTAGCCGGTGATCAGGGTGGTGATGGTGATGCCGAGCTGTGCTCCGGAGAGCTGGAACGACAGGGTGCGGTGTGCGTGCTGCACCTGCCGGGCGCGCAGGTCGCCGCCTCGGGCTTCGGCGTCGACGGTGCTGCGTTCGAGGGCCGTGAGGGAGAATTCGGCCGCGACGAAGAGCGCGGTTCCGGCGGTCAAGGCAACGAAGCCGACCAGGCTGAGGACGGACAGGATCACGGAAGTCACATCCGCTCCCGTGGGTGCTGAGTGTCGCCGGGGTGGTCACCCGGCTCGGTAGGGGAGCCCTCCGGACCGGCGGAGTCGGGCTCCGCAGTGGCTTCGGGTACTGACCTGCGGGAAGAGGGTGCCGCGGGCACCGGGTTCCTTTCGTCTGGTCCGGGACGGGGAGAGGAAGCGGCCGCCCGGACGTCGTGTGAAAGTCCTCATTCTACTGAGGGGATGCGGTGTTGTCGCCGCGGCGCCGAACCGCCCCCGGTCGGCGGCGGGTGCGACGGTTCGCCGGCCGTCGGCCTACGGTGTGGTCGGGACCGCGGAACGGATCCGTGCTCGCGCCCTCGGACGAAGGAGTATCGACCATGACTGCAGGAACCCCTGGCGGACGTATCCCGAGCCGGTGGGAGGAGATCACGGCGGCAGATCCGTCGCATTCGACCTGGTACGTGGAGCGGTTCCGGGAGTTGGCGGCACAGGGCCAGGACACCGCCGGTGAGGCCAGGCTGGTCGACGCCATGGTCGAGCGCGGGGCACGGGTACTCGACGCGGGCTGCGGTCCGGGCCGGCTGGGCGGATATCTGCATCGCGCCGGACACCAGGTCGTCGGCGTGGACGTCGATCCGGTGCTCATCGCCGCGGCGGAGGAGGACCATCCCGGTCCGCGCTGGCTGGTCGGGGATCTCGCGGAACTGGATCTGCCGGCGCGGGGGGTGACGGGCGCGTTCGACGTGATCGTCTGTGCGGGCAACGTGATGACGTTCGTGGCGCCGCCGACACGGGATGCGGTCCTGGCGGGATTCGTCCGGCACCTCGCCGACCGCGGGCGTGTCGTGGTGGGATTCGGTGCCGGTCGGGACTACGAGTTCGCGGAATTCTTCGCCGATGCGGAACGGGCCGGACTGACGGTCGACCTGCGACTGTCGACGTGGGATCTGCGTCCCTTCACCGAGGATTCGGACTTTCTGGTGGCGGTGTTGTCGCGGGCGTAGCGACCTCGGGGGTGGGAGCCTCCGCCCGGGACAGCGCGATGGTGGTGACGAACATGACGAGCACCGCCGCGGCGACGAGGACCATGCCGGCGCCGCCGACCTGCAGGTGTTCACCGAGCACGACGACACCGAGGAACATCGCACCGAGCGGTTCGCCGACGGTGAGGGCGGGGAGAGACGCGGACAGCGGCCCCACCTGAAATGCTCGTTGTTGCAGGTAGTAGCCGCCGACACCGGCGACGACGAGCATCCAGACCTGCCAGGAGGTCAGTACCGCGACAGGCCCGTCCTCGAACAGGTCGGTGACGTGTTTGGTGAGGGCGGCCACGACCCCGTACAGCAGACCGCCGGCGGTACCGAGCAGGGTCGCGCGGACGCCGGGGGTCAGCCGCGTGGTCTGGGCCGGGGCGGCGCCGAGCGCCGCGGCGGCCGCGGTGACGGCGAGGACCGCGCCGAGGGGCAGCGCCCAGCGGGTGGCGGCCGCGTCGGTGGTCCCGGCGGCGGGGTTGCCGACGATCAGGAAGATCGCCAGCGCCGCGCAGAGCGCTGCGGCGAGCAGCCAGGTGCTGCGGGTGAGGCGGTAGCCGCCGAAATAGGCGGCGAGAGGTAGCGCGAAGAGCAGCGAGCTCACCATCAGCGGCTGCACGACGAGCACCGAGCCGAGGGCGAGCGCCGCGATCTGGAATCCGTAGCCGGCGGTGTCGCCGACCGCGCCGGCCCACCAGCGAGGGTTGCGCAGCAGTGAGCTGACCAGGTTGCCGGTTTCGGGGACGGCGGCGGCGGATCGTTGCTGCGCGACCCCGGCGATCGCGGTCAGCACCGCGGCGGCGAGTGCGCACGCCACGGATGCTGCCGCGAGGCCGTTCACGGCGAGGTCAGGCGCTGACTTCGCTGTGGTCGCCGCTCCACAGGGTATGGAACTTGCCCGGCTTGTCGATCCGCTCGTAGGTGTGCGCTCCGAAGTAGTCGCGCTGACCCTGGGTCAGGGCGGCGGGGAGCCGTTCGGCGCGCAGCCCGTCGTAGTACGACAGCGACGACGCGAACGCGGGAATCGGGATGCCCAGCGTGGTGGCGGTGACCACCACCCGGCGCCAGCTGTCGATGCCCGCTTCGATGGCGTCACGGAAGTACGGGGCGAGGATCAGGCTGGGCAGGTCGGGGTCCGCGTCGTACGCCTCTTTGATGCGGTTGAGGAACTGGGCGCGGATGATGCAGCCGCCGCGCCAGATGGTGGCGAGGGCGGCGCGGTCGACGTTCCAGCCGTACTCGGCGCTGCCCGCCGCGATCTGGTCGAATCCCTGGGCGTAGGCGACGATCTTCGACGCGTACAGGGCGGCGCGGATGTCCTCGGTGAACTGGGCGGCGTCGGTGGGGGCGGCGCCGAGCGTGCCGCCGGTGAGTCCGCGGGCGGCGGCGCGCTGGTCGCGGGAGCCGGACAGGGCGCGCGCGAAGACCGCTTCGGCGATGCCGGTGACGGGCACACCGAGGTCGAGGGCGGATTTGACGGTCCAGCGGCCGGTGCCCTTCTGTTCGGCGGCGTCGACGATCACGTCGACGAGGGGCTTGCCGGTCGCGGCGTCGGTCTGGCGGAGCACCTCCGCGGTGATCTCGATGAGGTACGACTCGAGGGTGCCGGTGTTCCACTCGGAGAACACGTCGGCGATCGCTGCGGCGTCGTGGCCGAGCGCGTCGCGCAACAGCTGGTAGGCCTCGCCGATGAGCTGCATGTCGGCGTATTCGATGCCGTTGTGCACCATCTTCACGAAGTGGCCGGCGCCGTCGGGGCCGATGTGGGTGCAGCACGGGATGCCGTCGACGTGGGCGGCGACGGTCTCGAGGAGCGGGCCGACGGCGCTGTAGGACTCGGCGGGCCCGCCGGGCATGATCGAGGGGCCGTTGAGTGCGCCTTCCTCGCCGCCGGAGATACCGGCGCCGATGAAGTGCAGGCCACGCTCGCGCAGCGCTGCTTCGCGGCGGATGGTGTCGGTGTAGAGGGCGTTACCACCGTCGATGATGATGTCGCCCGGTTCCATCGCCCCGGCCAGTTCCTCGATCACCGCGTCGGTGGCGTCGCCGGCCTTGACCATGATGAGGACGCGGCGGGGTTTCTCGAGTGCGGCGACGAATTCTTCGATGGTTTCGGTGCGCACGAACGTGCCGTCGGAGCCGTGCTCGGCGAGCAGCGCGTCGGTCTTGCCGATGCTGCGGTTGTGCAGGGCGACGGTGTATCCGTGGCGGGCGAAGTTACGGGCGATGTTCGACCCCATGACGGCCAGGCCGGTCACGCCGATCTGGGCTTGGGGTGTCGCGGTGTGTTCGACGGTCATGGGTACAGCTTCCCCCGAAACGGGGTGGGATCGAAATCGGCGCGGGGTCAGTGCGCGAGCAGGCGGCTCAGCTCGGTGAGCCACGGTACGGCGACGGCGACGGTGGGCACCACCAGGATCGCGGCGGCGGCGATGTAGGCGCCGGCGGAGATACGCAGGTCGGGTCCGGGATCGGCGAGGCGCCGCACCCGGAGCACGGTGCTCGGCCCCCCGGCGGCCAGGGCGCCTTTCGGGGTGGAGGTGCCGGCGCACGCGACCAGTGCCCGGGCGAGGGGGGTCGGCCCGGTCACGCGGACCGCGGAGTCGTCGGCGAGCATCTCCACGAGCGTCTGCACCGAGCCGAGAGCGGAACGGGACCGCACCCAGCGGGGGAAGGCTTCGTACACGGCGGTGAACGCCTCGAGGACGAGGTCGTGGCGGGCCCGCAGGTGCGAGTGTTCGTGGCAGAGGATGGCGCGGAGTTCGGCGTCGCTGAGGTTGTCGAGGGTGCCGGCGCTGAGCACCACGCGGTGGCGCAGGCCGGGAAGGCAGTATGCGATGGGGTCGGCGGAGTCGAGGATCCGGACGTGCGGGTGGCGTCGGACGACCTCGCGGGAGTCGCGGTTGTCGAGAAGGTCGACGAGCATCCGGTGCCGGGACCGGCGACGGCGGGTACGGACCGCGACGCGGAGCATGGAGTAGATCAGGCGAGCACCGATGAGCAGGGTCAGGGCGAGCACCACGATGTAGGTCAGCCAAAGCGGCAGACCGAGCGCTTCGATTTCGCGGAGCGGCTCGGTGGTGGGCCGGCCGTCGGCCCCGGGGACGAGGAGCCGGCTGGCGATGGCGAGCCCGCTGCTGAACGCGGACAGGACCGCGGCCAGCGCGATCGCCTGCCAGAGCACGAGCGCCGCACGCGGGTTGCGGTGCGGCCAGGTGGCACGGGCGAGGAGCCCGGGCACCGGACCCGCGAGAAGCAGCGCGAGTATCCCGAAGAACAGCGCTGTGGGGGCGTTCATGACATCGAGTGTGTCAGCTCGCGCGCCCGGAGCCGTGTTCGCCCAGCGTGGCGGTGGTGCCCGACTGCTGGGCTTCGAGCTCGGCGAGTGCGGCGCGCAGTGCTTCGGCTTCGTCGGCGCCGACGCGGCCGACGAAGTGGACGAGGGCGGCGGCGCGGCCGGCGGTTTCGTCGGCTTGATCGAGGGCGTCCACCATGAGGTTGGCGACGAGTTCGTCGCGGCCGTGGACGGGCATGTAGCGGTGGGCGCGGTCGTCGCGCTGCTGGACCACCAGGTTTTTCTTCGCGAGCCGTTGCAGCACCGTCATGACGGTGGTGTACGCCAGGTTGCGGCGGGTGGACAGGGCTTCGTGGACCTGCCGGACCGTCTGGGGTTCGGTGGAGGACCACAGGTGGTCCATCACTGCTCGCTCGAGTTCGCCTAGTGCTGCCATGGTCCGATTCTACGGATTTCTCCGACGTTTGTGCGTACTACCCCGGGTCGTAGCCTCGGCGGGGTCGTGATCAGGGAGTTTCGGCAATTCCGGGCGTGTGCGCCGGGGCCACGGGACCCCCGACTGCGCCGTAGACGTGCCGGGTGCCGATCGGGATGATCAGCGGCCGGCCGGACACCGGATCCTCGATCACCGACGCGTCGAGATCGAACACCTCGGCGAGCAGTTCGGCGGAGATCACCTCCGAGGGCGGACCGGAGCGCACGATGCGGCCGTCCTTCATCACCACGAGGTGGTCGCTGTAGCGGACGGCGAGGTTGAGGTCGTGCAGGACCATCACGACGGTGCGGCCGAGTTCGCTGTGCAACCGGTCGACGAGGTCGAGCACTTCCACCGAGTGCGCGAGGTCGAGGTAGGTGGTGGGTTCGTCGAGCAGCAGGATGTCGGTGCCTTGCGCGAGTGCCATGGAGATCCAGGCGCGTTGGCGCTGGCCGCCGGACAATTCGTCGACCGGCCGGTCCGCGAGGTCGGCGATGCCGGTGCGGTCGAGCGCGGCGGCGACTTCGCCCTCGTCGTCGGACGACCATTGGCGCAGCCACGACTGGTGGGGGTGCCGGCCGCGGGCGACGAGGTCGGCGACGGTCAGTCCTTCGGGGGCGAGGGGCGCTTGCGGCAGCATCCCGAGCACGCGGGCGACGTCGCGGGTGCGCATCGTGGTGATGTTGCGGCCGTCGAGCAGGATCTGCCCGGTGCGGGGTTTGAGCAGTCGGCTCAGCGACCGCAGCAGGGTCGATTTGCCGCAGCCGTTGGGTCCGATGATGGTGGTGATGACGCCGGTGGGGATCTCCAGGTCGAGGTCGTCGATGATCAGCCGATCCCCGTAGCCGAGCCCGATGTGTTCGGCGACCAGACGGGTCGCCGGGGCAGCCTCGGGGTGTTCGGTGTCCGAGGCGGCGGGGGTGTGGGTGTCGGTCACGCGGAGACCTTCCGGTTGGAGCGCACGAGCAAGTACAGCAGGAACGGGCCGCCGAGCGCGGAGGTGACGAGACCGACGGGCAGTGGTACGGGCAGGATCGTACGGGCGATGAGGTCGGCGCCGACGACGAGCAGCGCCCCGGTCAGTGCGGACGCGATGATCGGCGGCCCCGCGGACTTGACCAGACGGACTGCGATCTGGGGGGCGGCGAGCGCGACGAACCCGACGGGTCCGGCCGCGGCGGTGGCGACCGCGGCGAGGGTGCAGGCGGTGATCAGCAGCAGGGCCTGCTGCGTTTGCAGCGGCACCCCGAGGGAGCGCGCCGTGTCGTCGCCGAGGCGCAGCGCGCCGACGGTGAACGACGAGACGGTGGCCCACGCGCCGAGGACGAGCAGAACCAGGGCGGCCGGGGCCACCTGGTTCCAGGAGACGCCGTTGAGTGATCCGGTGAGCCAGACCTGGGCGCGGGAGACGTCGTTGATGTCGGCGGAGACCAGCATCCAGTTGGTGAGGGCGAGCAGCATCGCGTTGATGCCGATGCCGATGAGGACGAGCCGGAACCCTTCGACGCCGTTGCGCCAGGCGAGCAGGTAGATGACCGCGGCGGTGAGCAGGGCACCGGCGAGGGCCGCCAGCGGCAACCCGAGGGTGGCGAGGATGCCGACGACGGATCCGCCGCCGGTGAGGACGATCAGGGCGACCGCGGCGGCGCTCGCACCGGCGGTGATGCCGAGGATGTCGGGGCTGGCGAGGGCGTTGCGGGACAGCGACTGCGTGATCGCGCCGGCCACGGCGAGGGCGGCGCCGACGACGATCGCGCCGACCGCCCGGGGCAGTCGCAGGTCGAAGACGACGAATCGCTCGAGGCGGGAGCCGCCGCCGAAGAGCACCTCGATGACCTGGGGAACCGACATCGGGTAGTCGCCGCGTCCGAGCGACACACAGGTGAGCAGGAAGGTGGCGACAGCGATCAGGGCGCACACCAGCACCATGCGGCCGCGCCAGACCACCGAGAACGGTCCGATGCGGAACGCGTGCCGGCCGGGCACGGCGGTGGAGATCTGGATCGGCGAGCGGCGCCGCGCGCTGTCGACGGGGGCCGTGAGGGGCGTGGGGGTCTCGGTGCCGGGGGTGGTGGTCACAGTGCCACCAGCTTCCGGCGTCGCACCAGGGCGATGAAGAACGGGGCGCCGATGAGTGCGAGCACGATCCCGACCTGCAGTTCGCCGGGGCGCACCACGATGCGGCCGATCACGTCGGCGAGTACGAGCAGGACGCCTCCGAGCAGCCCGGCGTAGGGCAGCAGCCATCGGTAGTCGGGCCCGGTGATCGCGCGGGCGATGTGCGGGACGATCAGGCCGACGAAGGCGATCGGTCCGCAGGCAGCGGTGGCTGCGCCGGTCAGGACGGTGATGGCGGCGATGCCGACCACGCGGGTGAGCACGACGTTGGTGCCGAGGGAGCGGGCGACGTCGTCACCGAGGCTGAGCACGTTGAGCGACGGTGTGCCCGCGATGGCGACGACGAGTCCGGCGACGAGGAACGGGAGGACCTGCCAGAGCACGTCCATGCCGCGGCCGGCGACGGAGCCGACCACCCAGAATCGGTAGCCGTCGAGGCTGGTCTGGTCGAGCAGGACGATGGTCTGGATCATCGCCTGCAGGAAGAAGGCGACGGCCGCGCCGGCCAGGGCCAGGCTCAGTGGGCTCGAGCGGCCGTTGCCGACGGAGGCGAAGCCGAACACGACGATGCTCGAGAGCATGGCGCCGGCGAACGCGAACCACAGGTATTGGGCGGGGGTGGTGACGCCGAACAGGTAGATCGCGAGCACCACCATGAACGCGGCACCGGCGTTGATGCCGAGCAGGCCGGCGTCGGCGAGGGGGTTGCGGGTGTGCCCTTGGATGAGCGCTCCGGCGACGCCGAGTGCGATGCCGACGATCAGGGCGAGCAGGGTGCGGGGGATGCGGAGCGAGTGCACGATCAGGTCGGTTTCGGCGCCGTCGTTGACGGCCAGCGCGTGGTAGACCTCGGCGAAGGACATGGGCCGGGCACCGACGGCGATGCTGGCGAGCAGGACGAGCACGAGGAGAACTGCCAGGACGGCGAGGCCGAGGAGTCGGCGGCGGCGCATCGCGGGGAGGCTGGTGTCGGCCGGTCGGGGCGTGAAGCCGTCGTGGACGGCGGCCTTGACGGTGACGGTGTCGGTGCCGCGCCGCAGGAGTGCGGCCCGGGCGCCGACCGGTGCGCTGGTGACGGTGTCGCGGGTGACCAGGCCCAGCCACTGTTTGCCGAGGCTCTGTCCGGTGCGGCCTTCGCGGAGTCCGCGATTCCACCACAGCACCGCTGCGGCGATGAGGACGGCTGCGGTGCCGAACACGATGCGGTCGGCCTGCCCGCCGCCGTGTGCGTCGCCGAGGGTGTCGACCACCAGGGCGCCGATGGCGAGGGGGAGGGCGACGAGTGCGAGGTCGAGGAGTTCGGCGGCGACGCGACGCCCCGTGGTGGGCGGGGTGATCGGGGTGGACGCCGGTGGGGCGGCGTTGCGGTGGGGGGTGGTGGTCACGTGCGCGGGGTGCTCCTCGGGAGGGATCGCGAGTGGGACTGCGGATCTAGGAGTTAGGTTACGGAATCCTATGTGGCGGCGGGAGGGGGTGCCCGGGGGAACGGGAACGGGAGGGTTGCGCGCTCCCGCCCGGACTGCAATGGTTAGGCTTACCTAATTAACGGGACCCGTCGATCAGGAGGTCGGATGACGACTCTGCTGCTGCCGTCACCCGCGGCCGCTCCCACCCCCGTCCGCGCGTTCGACGACACGCGCCGGCGACTGGAATCACTCACCGCGGGAGCGCCGCGCGTGTACGCGGTCGCGTGCGTGGACGAGGAACCGCGGCGACGCTGGTGGTACCTCGGGGGAATGGAGCGCACGCACCGCATCGAGTTGCTCTACGCCCGGGCGCGCGAAGACGTCGAGGATCCCCGCATCGCCGCGGAACAGGTCGCCGCCGCGCTCATCCATGCGGTGACCGGACGCGTGCTCGCCCCGTATGTCTTGGACGGCCGCGTGTGGGATCCGGGACTGGACAATCTCTGGCTGCATCAGGACAGCGACGGCTGCATCGACTGGGCGGGTGTCGCCGACGACACGCTGCGGGTTCTGCCGGACGATCGCGCCGCCGACTCCGGCGACGTGGTGGTGCTGCCGTGCGAGGAGGCGATGGCCGTGTGGACGGCGCATCGCGCCGTCAGTGCCCTGACGGCGGTGCACGGCGCCGTCTGCCGGTCCGCGCCCCTCGACGGTCCGCGATTCTGGGCCATGGTGGGCCGGTCCGTGGTGACCGGTGCGGCGCAACTGCCGATTCTCGGCGGCGGATCCCGGCGGGTCGCCGCGCGCCGGGGGCAGATTCTCCTCGACGCGTTCGTCGCAGCAGGGTTTCCGGTTCGAGGTCTTGTGAAATAAGGGCAGCCTTCCCTATAGTGGGGATGTTCGCGCAACAACGGACCGCGCCGGAGTCCTGAGGGCTGCAGTGATTCCCGGGTCCATACCGACGGCGGGTCCCACGAGCACTCGTGGGGCCCGCCGTCGTGCGTATCCCGTGGCCCCGGTCCAGGGATGGGTACGGCGAACGCGCCGCGCAACCGAAACACGCGACGTGACCGAAAACCGCGATGCCCTACCATCGTTCGGTGGCCACCGGCGCCCGGATCCACCGGACGCGGCCCCGCATGCAACGGAGAGACCGCATGACCGATCAGCCCCGGCTCGACCCCACCTCGCTGCACGACCCGGCCGCCGCCACAGCGCTCAACGCCAACGGGTTCGGCACCGCCCTCGGCCTCGAATTCCTCGAGATCGGCCCCGACCGGGTGGGGGCGCGCTGGACGGTGACCCCGAACCAGCACCAGCCGTTCGGAATCGTGCACGGTGGCGTGTACTGCGCGGTGATCGAGACACTCGCGAGCGTGGGTGGCTCCGCGTGGTTCGCCGACCGCGGCACCGTCGTCGGAGTCAACAACAACACCGACTTCCTCCGTGCCACCCGCGAAGGTGTTCTCACCGCGGTCGGCACCCCCGTGCACCGCGGACGCACCCAGCAACTCTGGAAGGTGATCATCACCGACGAGCAGGACCGCCTCGTCGCCCAGGGTCAGGTGCGACTCGCGAACATCACCGACGCCGCGCATCTCGGCGGCTGACCGCCGCCGACCCCACGCGACACCGGGATCGAGTCACACGGGCTCTCGGTAGCGATCCGCGACCGTCTGCGCCCGGCTGCGCAGGGAGGCGCGGAGCTCCGGCGGTGCGAGCGCCTCGGCCTGGGTGCCGAGTTGCCACAGCGCCCACTCCGCGTGCCGGAGATCTTGAAACGTGACGTCCAGGCGCAACCGGCCGTCGGCGTCGGGTTCCTCGGTGTGGACGGCTTCCGCCATGTCCAGCAGGTCGTCTCGTCGCACCGGGTCGACTCGCACATCGACGGCGATGTGGTCCTCGGACAGGAACCGGGCGCAGCGTTGCGCCCAGATGCGTGCCAGGTCGACCCGATCCGGACGCTCCGCCGCTGCGGCCATCTCGTGCGCGGCGAGGATCCGCGATATCCGCAGCGTCCTGTCGGAGCCGAACTCGGTGGCCAGCAGGTAGGCCTTGTCCCGCACCGTGACCAGACCGATCGGGTCCACCGTGCGCCACTGCGGTGCCCGGCCCGCGGAGGAGTAGTGAAGGCGCAGCTTCCGTCCGCCGAGGACCGCATTCCGGACCGCGACCAGGATCGGGCCCGCAACCTCGTCGCGGGCCGTGCGGCGGGAGAGCAGGTCGGTCTCGGGGTCGACGAGCAGTCGTCGGGCGGCATTGCTCGCGGCGATCCGGTGGCTTTCGGGGAGTGCATCGACGATTTTCCGCACCGCCGACGCACGAGCCGTGCCGAGTCCGAAAATCTGCCCGCCCGGACCGGAACCGGCAGCGAGCAGAGACAGAGCTTCGTCGTGGTTCAGCCCGGTCAGCTGGGTCCTGAACCCGGGGAGCAACGAGAACCCGCCGTGCCGGCCCCGTTCGGAGTACACGGGGACACCCGCCGTGGAGAGCGCCTCGATGTCGCGCAGGACGGTACGGACCGAAACCTCGAGTTCCTCGGCGAGGACGTCCGCCGTCAGCCGGCCGCGCTGACGCAGCAACAGCACCAGAGACACCAGTCGGTCGGCCCGCACGAATCGGGACGTTACCGAATACCTGACACAAGGTGTCGTGATTCAGCGGAAGGCTCCATGACGCGACGCCGCATCGGCGGTGTCGCGGTCGGGGGACGCGCCCCGCAGGATCCGAATGGAGTCGAAGTGACGATCGAACGAACGGTCCTCAACCCGGTGACGTGGTCGGTGGAGATGGGGTTCAATCAGGGTGAGGTGGTCAGCGGGCACACCAGGACGCTGTACTGCTCCGGACAGACGGCAATGAATGCCGACGGCGCTCCTCAGCACGAGGGAGACATGGCGGCACAGGTCGCGTTGAGTCTGAACAATCTCGAGGGTGTGCTTGCCGAAGCGGGCATGTCGCTCGCCGACCTCGTCCGGCTGAACGTGTACACCACCGACGTCGACCTGCTTTTCCAGCACTACGGCGTGCTCGCCTCACGGCTTGCGGCCGCTCGGGCAGCACCGACCACCACGATGCTCGGCGTGGTGCGACTGGCGATACCCGGCCAGATGATCGAGCTCGAAGGTACCGCTGTCGCCTGACGTGACGCCGTTCCGCTGCCCGCGTGGGGCACGGCGGCGCGGGCAGCAACCGAGAGGGGTGAGTGCCGGTGCCCGATCTGTGGACGATCGGCGTCTACGGCTTCGACGTGACGACGTTCCTGGAACGACTGCGTCGAGCGGAGGTGAGGATGCTGCTCGACGTGCGTCAGCGTCGAGGGGTTCGCGGACCCGACTACGCCTGGGCGAACTCGCAGCGACTACAGACCTCACTCGCCGCGAGCGGGATCGCATACCGCCACCACCTCGAACTGGCACCGACCACCGAGTTGCGTGAGCTTCAGTACGCCGAGGACGCCCGCCAGGGTGTCGGCAAACGCACCCGCCGCGAACTCGCCACCGGGTACGTCAGCCGCTACACCGCCGAGATCCTCGATCCGGCGGATCTCGAGGCGGTCGTGTCGGTGCTGCCGAGCACGGGACCAGCCGCATTGTTCTGCGTCGAAGGTGATCCCGAAGCCTGTCATCGTTCCTTGGTCGCGCGACGGCTCGTCGAGCAGCACGGCTTCACGATCGAGCACCTGCGGCCGTCGTGAGTGCCGTCGTCGGGTCAGGCGGAGCCGAGCGCATCCTCGTCCACCCGTGAGTCCTCGGCGGACCACGTGCTCGCCGGTGGATTGTCGAGGTGCCACCGCACCGATTCGGCTACCCGTTGCTGCGGGTCGCCGGGAGACCAGCCGAGAAGGTTCTCCGCCCGGCTGACGGAGACGAGCACATGCTGCGCCGGTCCTCCCATCAGCGCCAGTTCGCCGGGCAGTACCGACTCCGGTACCCGTACCGGCTCCAGCGCGGAGCCGGCGGCCGCGATGATCTGTTCCACCCATGCGATCACCGGCACCGTGGCAGGCTCGCCCAGATTCACCGCCATGCCGTCGGCGGCCCGGGTGTCCAGAGCGGCCAGTACGCCGGTGGCGACATCATCGACATGGACGCGGGTCCACAGCAGATTTCCGGCACCGACCGGGATGTGCTGCCGTCCGGCGCGGATCCGGCGCAGCACCGGGTCCTCCCGGCGCTGCGGATCGTGCGGTCCGTAGACCATGGGAAGACGCAACACCACGGCGCCTCGCGGGAGCCACCGCTCCTCGACATCGAGCTTGTCGTAGGCGTCCGGGATCCCCGGCCTCCGGGCCCCGCGGTAGGGATAGCGCTCCCGGCGCACTTCGGAGTCCTCGGTCAGAGGCACCGCGGATTCGCAACGCCCCCGAGGTGAGACCCGTGAACGCCTGGTACACGTCCACGCTGGACAGCACGACCGTCGGCACCTCCGGTATCGCCGGCAGGACGGCATCGACGTGGTCGGCGGTCAGCGCATAGGTGTCGACTACGGCGTCCGGATCGAACCGGCGAACATCGTCGGCGTGATCGCCCAGTGCGAGCCGATCGACCCGTAGGTGATCGACCGCCACCCAGGGGGACGGCTCGTGGTGTCCGCGGTGGACAACCAGCACCCGATCGCCGCGCTCGTGGAGTCTTTCCACGATGCGCCGGCCGATGAATGTCGTACCCCCGAGAACCAGAACCCTCATGTGCTGCCGTCCCTTCGACACTTCGGTCACCACTAGGTGCCGGAAGCAATAGTGTCGAAGATAGCCGGATCGGAGTGCCCCCAACAGCATTCGCGGACAGAGACGGCCGGCGGGACCATACCCGGTGGTCCGGGCACCGGTGGGGCGGCGGATCTGCAGCGGCCGGACGTCACGCCGATCGTCGGTGGGCGCCGAGAGCCCGAATCCGCCCGAGGTTTCCGACCGGCGACGAGGCCACTCCGCCGGGCATGCGCCCCTCTTTTGCTCGAGCAGAGCGAAAGGGTTTCCGCGCGGTTCGGGGGAGCGAAGGATGGCGGGTGCCCGTGCCGACCGCGGGAACCGACAACGCAGATCCGAAAGGTGGCCGTATGACGATCGCCGTCGTCACGGGTAACCCCGAGCCGTACTCCCGCACCCGCGTCGCAGGGACGCCGTCGCCGGGCCGGTACCTTGTCGACGCCGGCTACATCACCGACGGCCGGCACGCGGAGCGTTGGACGCCGGCCCTGCCCGTGGCCATCCGAACCGGGGCGTCATGAGCACGTTCGACAGCACCGCCCTGCGGCACGCCTTCGCGCACATCCCTTCCGGGGTGGTCGCGATCTGCGCCGAGGTGCACGGCGAGCGGGTGGGGATGGCTGCGAGCACGTTCGTGCCGGTGTCGCTCGACCCTCCGCTCGTTGCGTTCTGCGTGCAACGTACCTCGGGTACGTGGCCGCGACTGTCGGCTCTGCCGCACCTGGGTATCAGCGTGCTGAGTGAGGAGCACGACGGTGCGGCGAAGGTGCTCGCCGCGAAGAACGGTGACCGGTTCGCCGGAATCGAGACCGAGATCCGTGATGGCGGTGCCCTGTTCGTGGCAGGCACGAGCGTGCGCATGGACGTGACCGTCGAACAGGAGATTCCGGCCGGTGATCACGACATCGTCGTGCTGCGCATCAACGAAATGCTTACCGACGCAGAGGTGGAACCGATCGTGTTCCATCGCAGCACCTTCCGCCGGTTGATCGCTTCCTGACATTTCGAGAACATCCCACTCGCCGCAGAAGCCGGGTCCGGTTTCGACGTCACCGAAGGAGTCCGCGTGGATCGCGACAACCCCGTTCCCGTCGTCCGGCGCACCGAACGGAATCCGCCGACACCACGCGACGGGAGACGGGCGCGGAGCATCCCCGGAGACGAAACGGCGGGGCAGGAGCGGCCCACAACCGCCGGGTCCTGGTGGCTCGTCCTGCCCAGCGTGGCAATCGGTCTCGCGGCCTCGGGCTGAGCACCGTTCGCCGAACTCCGACACACCGACTGCTGTAGCGGTCCAGGCGTGATGCTCTCATCGGAACGACTCACCCCTCAGCACAAGGGAGACCCCACCTCCCGCCGCCGGCCGCGGAGATGACCACGGTTCATGGCGTTCCCGCGGCGGGAGATGGGGGTCAGGTCAGATTCCTGCCGTGCCGGCGCCCACGACGCCGGCGACACGCCGCAACGCCGTGTTGGTCTGTCTCGCCGCGTCGAGTGTCTCCACCGCCGGAGTGGTGGGGAGGTCCGCAACGTTCCCGCCCACCTTGGCCAGGACGGCCCGCGACAGCAGGTAGTTCTCGTCCACGATCTGATCCAGCGTCGGTACCGGTGCGGGGCGCGGGATATCGGCGTGGACCGTGTGCCGGTAGAGATTGACCTGGTACGGCCAGCCGTCGCGGGTATCCCACTGGGAGACCAGAACATAGAGCTCGTCGAGCGTGGAACCGGCGAGGACGTACCCGCCGTAGCACTGGGCGAGAGTGTTGTTCCGGTCCAGGTGCTCCTGGTCGTGGTCCACGTGACGGACCACGGTCGTGGTCGGAGCATCCCCGATATGGGATGTCGGCCCGTTGCGAAGGCCCTTCACGTTGACGCGGATGTCCGGTGCGGTCTGGGTGTAGGTGAGCAGCCACTGGCCTTGGACCGAGCGGAGATTCATCTCCCGGACCTTCGTCCCCGCCGGGAAGATGTCCGAGCATGCCCGGTTCCATCCCCAGTCCGTCCCGTTCCATCCCCAGCCGGACCACTTGGAGCGGTCCGCCACCTCGTTGGGACGGCAGCGGTACAGATGAACGTTCGATCCGCCGTCCACCAGCCACTTGTTGCCCATGATGTAGACCCAGCCGTCGGTCCCCATCTCCCAGGTGATACCCATCTGGAAAGCGCCCTCGTGATGCCAGTCGCGTTGTCCGGCGGGGCCCGCGTGATGCCAGCTCTGGCCGTTGTCGTCGGAATACTGGATCTCCGTCCAGAGGACCTCGGAGAGGGACCGGCAGATCGTCACGAACAGGTAGATGCGGGAGCCGATGACGAGGAGGTCCGAAGGCAGGACCGTGGCGAACCCGCCATTGGTCCACGGGTACCTGTCGTGGGTGTACGGCCACAACTGGCGGGCGTACGAGCCGCCGACGGCCCCATGGAACGTCAGTCCATCGGCGTAGTCCGCCGGGGACTTCTCGTTCGTGAAGAGCATCACCGGAGACCGCCACCCGGGGCCACCGACGCCGGCCTGGTCGAAGGTGTCACCCAGGACGACGGCCTGGCTGCCGTTGGGAAGGCTGCGGGCAATGCCCAGGTCCGTACCGCCGACACCGTACTGCGTCGACGACGTATTCGGCCCGGTCACCGGTCCGATCTTGGTCGTCGTTCCGGGAACTGCGTTCTGCTGGAAGGGAGACGGGACCTGCTCCGCCGTCGCAGTAGCCGTCGACGACGGTGTGACCGCGGGGAAACTGCCCGACGAAGGGTGCAGAGAAGTTGCTTTTCGCATGGTGGGTGCCTCAATTCGATGACCGAATGGATGGGGTACCCCGACGTTGGAGATGTCGCAGGGACGCCGACCTCCGTTAACACGTCCGGACGTCGAGACCGACCCGACGCACTTCCGAAACCGTGCTGTGTCCTCTCCTGCGGGCGCGCCGACCCCTCGGTTTCGCAATACCGTTGAGATCAGGCCCTTTTCGAACTCGGCGCACCACTGACCTGCCAGGTCGGCTCAGGGATCTGCACGCGGTCCCGATTGTTCTTCTCGGGCAGACCCCCGGAGGTCGGGCGTACCATGCCCCCATGACGGTGGTCGCGGTCGAGCACTTGGTCAAGACGTTCGGTCCGACGCGGGCCCTCGACGGCCTCGACCTGACCGTCGAAGCGGGCGAAATCCACGGATTTCTCGGCCCCAACGGCTCCGGTAAGTCAACGGCCATCCGCGTGCTGCTCGGGCTGTTGCGCGCCGATTCGGGACAGGTCCGGTTGCTCGGCGGCGATCCGTGGCGTGACTCGGTGTCGTTGCACCGGCGCCTCGCCTATGTGCCCGGCGATGTGAACCTGTGGCCCACCCTCACCGGCGGCGAGGCTATCGATCTACTCGCCGGGTTGCGCGGCGGACTGGACGAGGCCCGCCGCGCGGACCTTCTCGACCGCTTCGAACTCGACCCGACGAAGAAAGCCCGCACCTACTCCAAAGGCAACCGGCAGAAAGTCGCGCTCGTCGCCGCGTTCGCGTCGGACGTCGAGTTCTACATCCTCGACGAACCCACCTCCGGACTGGACCCACTGATGGAATCGGTGTTCCAGGACTGCCTCGGTGAGATGTCCGCGGCCGGGAAGACGGTGCTGCTGTCGAGCCACCTGCTCGCAGAGGTCGAAGCGGTCTGCGATCGGGTCAGCATCATCCGGGAGGGCCGCACCGTCGAGACCGGCACTCTCACCCAGTTACGGCACCTCACCCGCACGTCGATCACCGCCGAAACCGGCCGTCCCGTCACCGGGCTGACCGAACTGGACGGAGTACACGATGTCCGCATCGACGGTGTGCACACCCGCTGCGAGGTCGACACCACCGCACTCGACGCGGTGCTGCGCCACCTGCTGACCTTCGGGATCACCTCGCTGACGTCCACTCCACCCACTCTCGAGGAACTGTTCCTGCGGCACTACGGCGACGAACGGGTCCGCGAGAGCGAGCGGCACCGGCGAGCCGAACCAGGAACGTCTCCGCGATGACGACGGCAGCCGCCGCGGCCCCGACGTCCACGACCGGCGCCGAACGATTCGCCGGTACCGGGCGGCTCGTCCGACTCGCGTTGCGCCGCGACCGCATCCGGTTGCCCGTGTGGCTGCTCGCCCTCACCGCGATCCTCGCGTTCTCCGCGGCCAGCGTGGCGGGGCTGTATCCCACCGTCGCCGAATTGCGGGGTTTCGCAGCCGCGTCCGCGGCGTCCCCGGTCGCGCTCGCCACCAACGGACTGGTGTCCGGCTACAGCACGGGCGCTGTAGTCGCCAGCCAGACCGTCATGCCGCTGGCGCTGGCCGCCGCGCTGATGACCACGCTGCTGGTGGTGCGGCACACCCGCCAGAACGAGGAGACCGGCGCGGCCGAGCTCATCGGAGCAGCGGTCGTCGGACGCCGGGCGCTGCTCGCCGCCGCCCTGCTCGTCGCCGTGGGCGCCAACCTCACGCTCGGTGTTCTCAGTGCGGCCGTGCTGACACTGCAGGGCCTACCGGCGGGCGGGTCGGCAGCGCTCGGCGCGAGCGTCGCGGCCGCCGGTATCGCCTTCGCCGCGGTCGCCGCAGTCACCGCGCAGGTCACCGACAGCGCCCGCACCGCCAACGGGCTGGCCGGTGCCGCCCTGGGTGTGGCGTTCCTGCTGCGCGCGGTGGGCGACATGACCGGAACGGTTACCGGTGACGGCACCCGCGTGGAAAGCGGATGGCCCACGTGGTTGTCGCCGATCGGCTGGGCCGAGCAGATGCGGCCGTACGACACCGACGACTGGTGGGTGTTGGCGCTGCCGATGGTGTTCTCGCTGGTGCTCTGTGTCGTCGCCGTCGCGCTCACCGGACGCCGCGACCTCGGGTCCGGGCTGGTACCGACCCGACCCGGACCGCCCCGCGCGTCACGGGCACTACCCACAGCGCTCGGATCGGCGTGGCGGATGCAGCGCACGATCTGGTTCTGGTGGGCCTTCGGGATCGTCGTCCTGTCGCTGGTGTACGGCGCGATCGCCGATCAGATCGACGACTTCCTCGGCGACGGCGAGCAGGGTGGTGATGTGCTCACCGACCTGGGCGGCGGTGTCACCGATCTGATCGACGCCTACTTCGCGGCGATCTTCGCGCTGATGGCAATCGCGGTCGCGGGCTACGCCGTCCAGGCGCTGCTGCGGATGCGCAGCGAGGAAACGGCCGGCCGGCTCGAACCGGTCCTCGCCACCGCGCTCTCCCGGCCCCGGTGGATGCTCGCACACGTGGGTCTCGTCGCCGCAGGAATCGCGACGCTGCAAGCACTCACCGGAGCGGCGATGGGTCTGGCCCACGGCGTGATCGTCGGGGATGTGCCCGGACAGGTCGCGGCGCTGACCGGGGCGGCACTGGTCTTCGTACCCGCGGTCCTGGTGGTCGCCGCCGCGGTGGTGCTGTTCATCGGGGGACTGCCCGCCTGGTCGGCCGGGCTGTCCTGGGCACTGCTCGCCCTCTGCCTCGTCGTCGGATTGTTCGGTCCGCTCCTCGGGGTGCCCGACGCCGTCCGGGACGTGTCGCCGTTCACGCATGTGCCGGCGGTCCCGGCCGCGTCGGTCACGGCCGGTCCGCTGGTCGCGCTCTCGTTGATTGCCCTGGCTCTCTGCGCGGGTGGTGTGATGCTGTTCCGCCGCCGCGATCTCACCACGTCGTGAGAATTCGCGGGCGGGTCCTTCGAGAGCGCTCAGGTCGGCGTGAAGCGAGGTCACGAGCCGGACAGCACCGGGGCGGCACGCTCGGTGCGGCGGTAGCGGGCCAGACTCAGACCGCACAGCACGACGGCGATCACTCCCAGCACCACGGCGAACAATGCGCCGACGACCCCGTTGCCGGTATTGGGACCACCGGCGGCATTCGCGCCGTGCATCCCACCGACAATCACACCGATCGCTCCCGTCGCCAACGCGACGACGATCCACGGCAGGGCGAGGTGCGTGCCGGAGCGGCGGGAACGCCTCAGGGCCACTGCGCCGGCGACCACGCCGATCAGCGCGAGCACGGCCGCAGTCGTGGGTACCGCCCGGCCGACACCGAGTTCGTAACCGGCGGCAACGATGGAGGCGGGATCCGGAAGCGGGGCAACAGAAACCTCGAATACAGACATGACGATCCTTTCGGTCGGACGGGTATCCGTCGAGATGGGGCACCTTCGATCGTCGTGCCACGGGGACGGCAGGTCATCGGCCGACGGGCGTCGGCGACTACGGCATCGGGTGTACGCCGCGCGCATCGATCCGCAACCGCGGACGTAGGTGATCGAGCCGCAGACCTCGGGTGCTGCGGGCGCGGGAAACCTATGATCACTGCATGCAGGATCGCGCTGCGTCGTTCCGCCTGCCTGCCCGTGTTCAGGACCTGTTGTTGGCGCTGTTCGTCACCGTCATGCAGGTTCAGGGCACTGTGGTGCGCAACAGCGGGCAGCCCGAAGTCGTGCTGCGTCCGCTGTCCGACCTCGGGAACCTCGGCTATCTCCTGTTGATCGTCCCCGGCGCGGCCCTCGTCGTACGCCGCGACCGACCGGTCGCCGTGTTTGCCGTCACCGCGCTTACCAGCGTCGTGTATTACGGCCTCGACTTCCCGGACGGGCCCGGGTGGCTCGCGCTGTTCGTCGCCCTCTACACGCTCACCGCGCACGGCGACGGGCACCGCACGCTCCGGCTGGCCGCCGTGGGCATCGTAGTCCTGTCCGCGGCATGGCTCATCGCCGCGTCGGACATCGAGCCACCCGCCGCCATCGGCTGGGTCTACTTCCGCATCGGCGCGTCGGTCATGAGCGCGGCTCTCGGTGAGAGCGTGCGGGCGAGGAATCAGATCGCGGCGCAGGCACTCGAACGCGCCGCGGTGGCCGAACGCACCCGTGACGAGGAAACCCGTGCCCGGGTCGACGCGGAACGGCTCCGGATCGCACGCGAGGTACACGACACCGTGGCGCACGCCATCGCCGTCATCAACGTCCAATCCGGTGTCACCGCACATGTATTCGACAAACGCCCCGAGCGCGCCCGCGAAACCCTCGAGGTCATCGAGCAGACCAGCGCGCGGGCACTGGCGGAGATGCGCGCAATCCTCGACGTACTCCGGGACGACAACGTCGGAGACGACAGAACTGCCGGCGTCGGGGGAGACACCGACGGGCGGGCCCCGAACCCGGGCCCGGCGCAGATCCAGGACCTTGCCGACCTGGCGCGCGACGCGGGCCTCGATCTGACCGTGGATGCGCCGCCGCCTCAACAGCCGGTACCCGCTGCGGTCGGCACCGCCGTGTACCGGATCGTGCAGGAATCGATCACGAACGTGATCCGTCATGTCGGAGCGACCCGCGTGACGATCACCGTCACCTACGGCGCAGACGCTGTGGAAGTGGGCGTCGTCGACGAAGGCCGAGCACTCTCGGCGACACCCGCGGTCTCGCCGTTGTCGGCCCCGAGTCGGGGGAGTGACCGTCCGGCGCAGCAGGAGAGCAGACGCGGGTACGGCCTCGCCGGGATGCGGGAACGCTGCCGCCTTCTGGGAGGGCACCTCGACGCGGGTCCCCGGCCGGACGGCGGATTCGCCGTCACCGCGTGGCTTCCGCTGACGTCGACCGAAACGGCGGCCACATGACCGGAAAGGAAGCGACGCCCAGCGGCACAATCAAGGTGCTGCTCGCCGACGACGAGCAGTTGGTGCGCTCCGGGTTCCGGCTCCTCCTCGACACCGAGGACGACATCACGGTGGTCGGGGAAGCGACCACCGGCACGGACGCGGTAGCGAAGGCCTACGCGCTGCGGCCGGACGTCGTCCTCATGGACATCCGCATGCCGAACCTGGACGGCATCGAAGCCACCCGGGAGATCACCACTGCCGGGCTGGGAAATGTACGCATCCTCATCCTGACGACCTACGACACCGACGCCTACGTGTTCGAGGGTTTACAGGCCGGTGCCAGCGGTTTCCTGCTCAAGGACGCCGGTCCGGCCGAACTCCTGCATGCCATCCGCGTGATCGCGGCGGGTGATGCACTGCTGGCGCCGCGCATCACCCGCCGCCTCATCGGCCGGTTCGCCACCCGGCAGGCGGCGGACAGGGCCGGGGAAGATCGGCTCTCCGTCCTCACCGAACGCGAGCGCGAGGTTCTCGCGCTGGTCGGGGAGGGCCTGAGCAACCAGGAGATCGGTGCCGCCCTGTTTCTCAGCCCGGCCACCGCCCGCACCCACGTCAGTCATGCCATGGCGAAACTCGGCGCCCGTGACCGCGCACAACTGGTGGTCATCGCCTACCGGAGCGGACTCGTCACCCCGTAGACAACAACGCGTGTGACGCCCGGAGGGTTATCCCGCTTCGCGTCGCGCGACAGCCTCGCGTGCCTCGGCCGCGTCCTCCTCGGTCCGCAACCGCTGGATCGCGAGCCGCCCGAACACCTGCTGCTCGGTTGCCGCCATCTGGTTGCGCCCGGTCGAGAAGAACGCCTGTGCCCACGACAGCAAGGTCGACACCTTCGACGAGAATCCCACCAGGTACAGCAGGTGCACGAACAGCCACGCGATCCATCCGAGGAACCCTGTGATCTCGAGTTTGCCGACCTTCGCGACCGCACTGAACCGTGAGATCGTCGCCATGCTGCCCTTGTCGAAGTACCGGAAGGGCGCACGCTGCGCGGGATCCTGTCCCTCCTCGACCGAGGCGGTGATCTGTTTCGCCGCATACTTGCCGCCCTGCATCGCGACCTGAGCGAGACCGGGCAGCTTGTCGAGCGACATCATGTCGCCGATGACGAACACGTTCGGGTATCCCGGCAACGAGAGATCCGGCAGCACCTCCACCCGGCCCGCCCGGTCGATGCCCGCTCCGGACTGCTCGGCGAGTTGCTTGCCCAGTGGGCTGGCCGCGACACCTGCCGACCACACCTTGCACTGCGACTCGATGCGCCGTTCGGTGCCGTCCTTCTCCTTGACGGTCAAGCCGTCGGCATCCACGCCGGTCACCATCGCGTTGAGCTGGATCTGCACGCCCAGGCCTTCGAGAGTCTGGCGGGTCTTGCGGCTGAGTTTGCCACCGTAGACCGGAAGGACGTCCGGTGCCCCGTCGAGCAGGACGACCCGCGCTTCCGTGGAGTCGATGTGGCGAAAGGCCTCCCGGAGCGTGCGCCGCGACAGTTCTGCGATCTGCCCGGCGAGTTCGACTCCGGTCGGTCCCGCACCGACCACCACGAACGTGAGCAGCCGTGCCCGCTCGTCGGGGTCGTCGGACAGTTCGGCCTGCTCGAATGCGCCGAGAATGCGGCCCCGCAATTCCAGCGCATCGTCGATCGTCTTCATCCCGGGTGCGAACTCGGCGAAATGATCGTTACCGAAGTACGACTGGCCGGCACCTGCCGCCACGATAAGGCTGTCGAACGGGGTGACGGTGCGCCGCTCGAGGAGTTGCGAGGTCACCGTCTTGTTCTCGAGGTCGATCGTTTCGACGTCACCGAGCAGAACCCGCGCGTTCTTCTGCTTCCGCAGGATCATCCGCGTCGCCGGTGCGATGTCGCCCACCGACAGAATGCCCGTGGCCACCTGATAGAGCAGCGGCTGGAACAGATGATGGGTGGTACGCCCGATCAACGTGACGTCGACGTCAGCATTCTTCAGGGCTTGGGTACCGAACAATCCACCGAACCCGGACCCGATGACGACGACACGATGACGAGACTCACCCGACTGGACACTCATGCATGCTCCTTCACTGTTGTCGGCACGACCACCCCTGGGTACCCCCACGGAAGCCCGCCGACGCGGGTGGGACTGCATCCAGTCTCGCAGTTGACACGCCGCAGCACAGGGGGATCGCGCCGGATGCAGGTGTGCCGGGCGGTCAGTGCGGGCCGGGTGCCGAGTCGCCGAGCAGTCCGTACACCGGGTTGTGCTGCGCGGCGTGCCGCACCGCGTCGCCGGTCGCCGACGTGTAGATCTGCACGGTCTGCAAGGACCGATGTCCGAGCAACTGCTGCAACTCGACCATGGTGGCCCCGCTGTCGGCCAGGCTCGTCGCGAACGTGTGCCGCAGCGCGTGCGCGAGCGCTCCGCGTTTACGTTCGGACTCGATGCCGGCGCGCCGGTAGAGACGACGCACCCGGTACTGCAGGGTCCCGCGGGTGATGCGCTGTCCGTCGCTGCCCACGAACAACGGATCGGTTCCCGGGTAGCGCTCCCACACGGCCGGATCGTCGCGCTCGCCGCGCACCTGCCGTCGCGGCGCCGGGAACCGCGCGTACCGTTCCTCGAGATAACTCGAGACGATGGCCGTCCAGCTGTCCTCGAGCGGAATCTCCCGTTCGATCGCGCCCTTACCCAGCACCCGCAGCACCGGCGTGCCCGCTCCGCCGAGAATGCTGCCCACGTCGAGGCGGATCAACTCGTCCGAGCGGATGCCGGTGAGCAGCAACGTCGCGATCAGCGCGAGGTCGCGTTGCGGCCACTCCCGCGACGATTCCGCCGGGCGCTGCGCCTCGACGGTGACGGTCTCGACGAGTTGGTGAATCGCACTGGGGGAGAAGGACTTCGGTGTGTGCTGAGGTTTCTTCGGCTGGGTGATCGAGGCCATCGGGTTGCCCTCCGACACCCCCTCGGAGACCAGGAAATTGCAGAAGTTATTCCACACCGACCACGCGCGCCGCACCGAGGCCGGCTGCCGCTCGGCGGCGAACGATGCGAACGCCGAGCGCATCGCGCGGATCGAGATGTCGCCGACTGTCAGGTCCGCGGGCGGCCGTTCCCGCAGCTCACCGAGGTGTGTGCACACCGCATGCAGGTCCAGGCGGTACGCCTTCAGGGTGTGCGGAGACCGCTTCGCGGTCTGCAGCGTTTCCAGATACGACGAGACCCACTCGATCAGACCAGGATCGTCCCGGCTCGTCATTCCCACGTCCTCCTTCGGTCACCCTGTCGTACGCATGTGCGATTCCAGTGTGACAGGAGGGAGTGACGTGACGGACCGGGCGATGAGCCCACCCCTCAGGATCCGGTGCTGGAACCGATCGACGATCCGCCCCCATCGCTGGAGCCCGAGCTCCATGCCGGGCCGAGGACCAGCGCGCCGGCCGCGCCGAGCAGGTCGGAGTTCAGGTTGCAGATGCTGACGACCGCATAAACACCTCGCGGGATGTCCTGGAACGTTCCGGACACCACGTTGTCGCGGTTGGCGCCTTGCAGGGGCTGTATCGCGGTGATCGCGTCGGCATCGCCGAGTTCCCGGAGCAAGGCGAGAACATCGATGTCGGGGTTACCGACGAGATAGTCGAGCAGTACCGGTCCGACGACCGGCGCGGCCCGAACCGCGTCGACCACCGCGGTGGTGCACGAGCCCGGCAACGTGAGCGACCCGACGAGCGGCACACGCGGCACATCGGTGGCCGTGTAGGTGATCGACAGCCCGTCGACCTGAACGGAATAACCGATCCCCCGGGCAATTGCCACTGCCGGAACGGGTTCAGCGGGCGTCGCGTCGACGAGTGCCGGCGCCGCGAGACCGGTCGCAGACACGGTCGCAAGGACGAGAACGGTTCGTGCCAGAGCATTACGAATCATCGCTGCATCCCTTGTGTCGGACCGCCCGATACCGCGTCGTTCGGCAATGCTAGCCGCGCATCTCCGTCCGCACGGTGAACTGCGCTCAGCGTGTCGGCTCCGCTAGGGCGTGATCGAAGCGAATACGAGTGCCTCACACTCTCGGAGCGGGTGAATCCTTGCTTCCCTCACCGAAACTCCCGGACGCGGTCTTTCCTTCTTCGACGACGGGTGAGGTGATGACCACCGGTGCCATCACCATCGTCGGGCTCCGATCTGCGGTCGGCACCTGTTCTTCTTCGGGCACGGCAGCGCGTGTCGGCGCGCGACCGTAGGCGATCAGGACGACGACGATCAGCACCGCGAACACGATGGGGTACGCGGATTGGAGAAGGGTGCGCACCAGTGGCTCACCGGGGGTCATGAAGACGCCGATCGCGACGACACCGTCCGGGTAGGAGCGGTACCACGCGGACAACGGCACCGCCGCAGCAATGGGAAGCAGATAAGCCCACCATCGGCCCCACCGCACCGCCTGGTCCAGGCACACCACCACCAGCGGCACCACCCACACCCAGTGATGACCCCACGAGAACGGTGAGACCATCGGCGCGGTCAACCCACACACCGTCAGGCTCAGCAGATGGCGGCCGTGCCGGTGGGCGAGCTGCGCGGCCCACAGCCCGACGCCGGCCACTACGGCGGCGCACAGCAACCACAGCCACATCGGAGGTTCCTGCGTGTGGAGCGCCCGCGCGAGGATGCCCCGCACCGATTGGTTCGCCGGTGAGGAAATCAGCCCGATGCGGTCGGAGCGGATGATCGCCGAGGTCCAGAATTGCCACGCGTCGGTGAAGATCACCCCGAAACCCGCCACGATCGTCACGGCAAAGGTCACGGTCGCGACCATGGCGGCACGCCACTGTCGCACCACCACGAGATAGGCGATGAAGAACGCCGGCGTCAGTTTCAGGCCCGCGGCCAGGCCGACGCCGATCCCACGCAGGCGGCTTTGCTCCGGACGGGACAGATCCCAGAGCACCAAGACGAGCAACACCAGGTTGATCTGACCCAGCCACAGGGTCATCCGCACCGGCTCGATCCAGGTGAGCGCCACCGCCGATCCCGCGCTGACGACCCGCATCCACACCGAATCCTCGTAACCGAGCGCGCGCCAGCTCAGCCGGACCACCAGGTACAACAGCACCAGATTGACCAGGTTCACCGCGATGGTGGTGCCCGCCGCGGAGAGCAGCGACAGCGGCACGAACATCAGCGCAGCAAACGGCGGGTACGTGAACGGCAACGAGTCGAACAAAAAGAAGGAGTACAGCGGTTCGGGGCTGCGCGCGGTCAGGCCGCCGTGCCGGTACACCAGCGCGTCGACGCCGTTGCCGAACAAGCCGTAGTAGTCGGTGAACCCCAGCAGCCGGTCGTGGGCGAGAAACGCGGCGCCGGCAAGAATCACCGCCGCAACGGGCCACCACCTCGGCACCGTCGATCTTGTTTCGTGTGTTCGACTCCTGTCTCGACTCCCCATGCGTCGAACCTAGGGGGAGGAGACCGACGGGTGCTGCACCGACACGGCGTGAGGCCGGAGTGTGCGGTTCGCCGACACCGACGCGAGGCAGGGGTCCCGGTCGTTCCGTCTCCGACGTGCGGGCGATGTGTCAGTCGCCGCGGACGGGCAACCGTCGCGGGCCCGGACCTTCCTTGGCAAGCACATCGCCCGGGTTGGCCAGCGGACAGATCTTCAGGCTCAGGCATCCACACCCGATACACCCTGCGAAATCGTCCCGGAGTTCGGTCAACGCGTCGATACGGCGGGTCAACTCGTCGTGCCACAACGCGGACATCCGTGCCCAATCCTCGGCGGTCGGCACCCGGCTGTCCGGCAACGAATCCAAGGCCGCCTTGATGTCGTCGAGCGACACCCCGACGCCCTGCGCGATCCGGATGAACGCCACCCGCCGCAGTGTGTCGCGCCGGTACCGGCGCTGATTTCCGGTCGTCCGGCGACTGTCGATGAGCCCCCGCGACTCGTAGTAGTGCAGCGCCGAGACCGCCACACCCGACCGAGCAGCCAACTCGCCGGGGGTCAACCACACGGCAGCAGACATCGTGAGCCTTCCGACGATCGGGATTGCACGCGTCGATCTGGGTGCACAGTACCCACATCCGAGGTGGGACGGCAGCGCTCGGCAGACACGGCAACGGCTCACCCGCGTCGGCGTCCGGGTGAGCAGGGGATGCGACTGTGCCGGGTTACTTACGCCAGAACAGGTGATGGGTGACGCCGCTCGGGCTGGGAACGACGTCGTGATGGAATCTGTCGTGCAATTCGTCCGGTGACTCCCAGAGGTGCAGGCCGGACCCGAATTCGAGCGGCGCCACTGCGATGTGCAGGGTGTCGATCAGGTCGGCGTCGAGGAATTGCCGGATCGTGGTGACCCCGCCGCCGAGTCGGACATCCTTGCCGCCCGCGGCCTCGCGCGCTCGGGCGAGGACGTCGGATGGTTCGCCCCCGACGAAGTGGAAGGTGGTGTCGGAAAGTGCGAGGGAGGGGCGGGTTTGGTGCGTCAGGACGAACACCGGGGTGTGGAACGGTGGTTCGTCGCCCCACCAGCCCCGCCATTCGGGGTCGGGCCACTGTCCGAGCTTGGGAGCGAATTTGTTGCGGCCCATGATCTCCGCACCGATGTTGTGGGAGAAGTCGCGGGTGAAGTAGTCGTCGATGCCGCGGGTGCCGCCGGGATCGGCGCGGTTGGGCCAGCTCGCGGTGGCCCCGGCCCACTCGAACATTTCGCTGTGGTCGAGACCGAAGGGGTTCTCGAGGGTCTGATCTTCTCCTGCGGCGATTCCGTCGCTCGAAACGGTGAAGTTCTGTACGCGCAAAAGCTGGGACACACTGTTCTCCCGTGTCGTCTCGGATGGATACGCAGAGGTAGACCGGGCGCGGCGGGCAAACTCATCGGATGCTGCTCGGAGGATGGGGGACAGGGCGCTGTGCCGGCCGGGTCAGGGGAGTGCAGCGTGCCGATCGTGCCCTGGCCGGCCGGGGAGCGTCGACCGGATCCACCGAGGAGGAGGTGCCGAGGTCGACGGTCGCGTGTCCGGTGCAGGCGGTGCCGTCAGGATCGCGGGATTGCGGGTCGCACATTCCGAACACCGAAACTGTTGTGCAGCAGTAGTATTCATGGATAACGGTGATTATCCATCAAAATTGGATAGGGCAGATGAGGCGCATCCTCGGTTTCCCGACCCCGGGGGACGGGGTACGTTCGCGGGCCCACATGGTGCGGCCGAGGCGCGCGGGGTCGGCGCGCTGCGGTCGTCCGCCGTCTCCACGGTTGGTGCCGGAAGGGCTTGTGCGGAGATCGCAGTGTTCTCGCACGCGGCGTTCGCGTGCGCAGCGTCATCCGGGATATCGACCGCCGATGCCGATGGTCCACGAATCCCGCGAGATCCACGGGCCGGCCGCTCGAGCGTCTCGGGATTCATGTGCCGAGCGGGCCGAAGGGTTAACCGCGCCACTCGTCGGCGCATCACGTGACGCGCCGGAGTCGGGTGTGCCGGAAACGGCATGGGTTGCTCGGCGGGCGTTCCACTCCCTCCGGGGGCGGGCCTGATCCGCGTTACTTGACATAATGTAGATTATCGGCGAAACGGTGACCTGCGGAAACGGCAGTGTGTAATCCCTGAGCCCGCCGGAGACGTTGCGTATCGCTACGCAGCTGATGCGACGTCGTCGCAGCTTTTCGCATCGCGCCTCGGCGCGCGCTGGTCGCTTCCGGTCTTCCGCCCACCGGCGCCGATCGTCGGGCCGAATCGTCCTCGACGCCTGGTGGCCGGCGATCCGATCTCCGGCTCCCGCCTCGGCTGTCCGATTCGAATACACCGGCACTCGAGCCCCGGCGACCCTCCCCGCTCCCATCCTGCCCGTGGACATCAAAACGTCACAGTGACGTTTTATGTCCACCCTCCGGCTTGCTGTATTTCATCGTCTCCGGCGCCCGCTCCGGAAAATGCACCAGGACGATCTTCGGTCAGGTGCCGGGGTCCGTCGCCGCTCGCGTCCACACGCCACGTGACGAGCTGTGGAATGGGGAAGTTATCGGCCCGACGAGTGACAATCGACCCTCGTCGGGCCGAGGTCGACAGCCGTAAGGTTGGGCAACTTTCATCCGAGGAGAAGCCGTGAGCCACGAAGTGAAGATGATCGTCCTGTCGACCGACAACCTCGACGAGTCGATCAAGTTCTACAGCGAGGGCCTGGGAATGCGACTGAAGTTCCGGGACGGCACGCATTTTGCCGCGCTCGACGGTGGCGCGGTCACGGTCGCGCTCGCGACATCGGTCGATCATCCGATCCACGGACAGGTCGTCGTGGGCATCAAGACCGATGATGTGGATGCCGCCGCGAAAGCCACCGAAGAAGCCGGCGGCGGCATCGTGCAAGGTCCGTACGACGACGCGCACGAGCGGCGTGCGGTGGTGTACGACAACAAAGGCAACGGCTTGGTCTTCTACAGCCCGTTGAATCGTTGATCGTGAGTTGACCCGTCGGGGGGATGCGGCCGGGTGCTTCGAGGGGTCTTCCTCGCAGCACCCGGCCGCAGCGGTTCCTCCCCGCTCCTACTCCCCTGCCGTGCGTGCCGTGAACGGCAGCACGAGTCGGGAGTGGTGCGCGGCATCCCGGTAGATCTTGTGGGTCACCGGGCGGCCGACCGGAAGGTGGAAGGCCCCGCTCAGACCCACTGCACGAGTTGCCATACGAGACCGTTGGGGTCGGCGAACTGGCAGAACCGCTCCCCCCACGGCTCGGTCTCGGGCGCGGTGACCACTGTCGCGCCGGCGGCGGCGATGCGGGCGTATTCGTCGTCGAGGTCGTCAACGACGAAGGCGATCAGCATGCCCTGGCCGGCCGGGCCTGCGATCGAGGCGGGCTTGAAGGTGCCGAGTCCGGTGCGCAGGAAGACGACGTTGAAGCCGGCGTCGGGGTGGGTCAGGGACACGAAGCCGTCGGCGGACATCGCTTCGGTGAAGCCGAAATGGGTGGTGGCGAATTCTGCGGAGGCCGCGGGGTCGGCCACGTTCAGGGACAGGGCGGTGTCGGTGATTTTCACGGGTACCTCCAGGTGGCGGAGACGAGGGTGTGTTCGGGTGCGAGGGAGCCCCAAAACCTTGTGCAGTGTATAGAGTAGCTCGTATCCGACCCGCGGAGGAGAGATTTGCAATGGCGCGCGAACTGCTCGATCTGCTGTGGCGGGACCACCCCGCCGCCCCTCGAGGCGGCGCGCGGGGACCCCGGGCGAAGGTGACCACCTCGCAGGCCGTCGACGCCGCGATCGTTCTGGCCGACACCGAAGGACTCGAGCACCTCACCGTGCGTCGCCTCGCCGCCGAACTCGGCATCTCCGGTATGGCGCTGTACACGCACGTCGGCTCCCGCGACGACCTGCTGGTCCTCATGGCCGACTGCGTGCACGCCAGGCAGCCGCGCGCGCCGTACGCCACCGGCCACTGGCGGGCCCGGGTGCGTGAGGTCGCCGACGCCGACCTGGCCCTCTACGGCGAACACGACTGGCTCCTCGATATCGCGGACCAGCGAGTGTCGTTGGGGCCGGGGACGATCGCGAAGTACGACCACGATCTGCACGCCTTCGACCACACCGGCCTCGGTGACGTGGACCGCGACGCGGCGCTGACCTTCGTCGCGGACTTCACCCGCGCCGCGGCGCGGGCCCGCCGGCCCGATCCCCGCGCGGTGGACATGGCCGAGGTGTGGTCCGCGTGGAGCGAGCGTCTCACGGTCTATGTCGGAGACGACTTCCCGCTCGCGCGGCGGGTCGGCGCGGCAGCCGGCGCGGTGCTGAACACGTCGTACAGTCCCGGTGCGGCGTGGGAGTTCGGGATCGAGCGCCTGCTGGACGCGCTCGCCGTCCTCGTCGGCACCGCGTCGGACGATCCCGGGCCAACTGTGTAGCAGATTGCTACACTGGGAGGAACGGTAAGGCGCGTCGCGCGAAGGAGTACGTCATGACGAACGTCGTCGACAAGGTGACCAGGTTCTCGTCGGAGCTCGTCGACGCGGCCGCATCCGAAGGTGAACGGGAAAACCGTTCGGCCCGCCAGCAACTCGAACACTGGGCGCGCGTCGGCCGCGAGGTGTCCAACCAGCGGCAGGTCGCGCGGCGCCGCGTCGAGGCCGCGCTCGCCGGGCGGGTACCGCTGCGCGAACTCTCCGACGAAGAAGGCGTGGTGTTCAACGCCGAGATTGCCGCAGCCCTCGAAGAATCCCTCGCGACCGGTCACCACGTCACCGATCGCGCCGCGCGGGGCCTCGCGTCGGTGGTGCTCGACGACCAGGGCCGCGTCGTCAAGCATCTGCCTGACGGCACCCAGATCGTTCTGTGAGGCGACTCGATCTCGTCGTCGGACCCAACGGATCCGGAAAAACGACGTTCGTCGAGCAGCGTCTCGCTCCCCTGCTGCCCGGCAGCGTGTTCGTCAACGCCGATGTGATCGCCAAGCAGCGATGGCCGGACAGCCCCGAGGAACACTCCTACGAGGCCGCGCAGATCGCCGCGACCATCCGCGACGCCCTCATCGACCAGGGGGAATCGTTCATCGCCGAGACGGTGTTCTCGCACCCGTCCAAACTCGACCTGATCGACCGGGCGCACCGGGCCGGCTATGTGGTGGTGCTGCACGTGGTGCTGGTGCCCGTCGAACTGTCCGTCGCGCGTGTCGCCGAACGCGTCGTCGAAGGGGGCCATCGGGTCCCCGAAGAGAAGATCCGCTCCCGTTTCGAGCGGGTGTGGCCGCTGGTGGCGGACGCGATCGACCGGGCCGACCACTCGACCGTCTACGACAACACCGCCGCGGACGTCACCCGCATCGCGGCGCGTTTCGTCGACGGCGACCCGGTCGGCGAGGTGGCGTGGCCGTCGTGGGCTCCTGCCGCGCTGACCGGAGCGCCGACGGCACCGACCGCGCAGACCTGACGGCGACCGGCCCGACGCCCGGGCGCGGTTCACCGCCGCGATCCGGTACCGATGCGCGGGTACCGCCGCCCGCGCCGCAGGTGCGAATCGCTCTCCTCGAGCCGGGCGCGGAGCACCGCGGCGATGGTGTCCACCGCCGGCGCCGCCACCATCTCGTGGTGTTCGACGTCGAGACGGTACTGGTGCAGCATCCCGTCGACGAGGTCGTGCCACGCGGTGACCGCCGGCACCGAGGTCGACGACCGCAGGGCGGTGAAGAACAGCGCGTCGCCGAGAAAGGTGTCCGGCGAATGACGCCGCACCGCGCGGGTGGCCGCGGCCGACCCGAGGTGCAACCGTTCGAGATGGCGCGGTGTCAGTCCGGTGGGACCGCCGAGCGTGTCCTCGAGCAGGTCCAGCGCATCGTCGTAGCTGGGGTCCGGCCCGCCGTTGGTGGCGACCCCGAGATCGCGGAGCATGTCCTTGACCTCGACCGGCGCCGAACCGCCGGGAACACCGAGATGGCTGTCGATCAGCGCGAGGGTGTCGACGGGGGCTCCGCCGCGTTGCAGTTCGACGGCGACGGCGTGTGCGACGACCCCGCCGAGGGACCAGCCCAGCAGGTGGTAGGGACCGTCCGGCTGCGCGCGGCGGATCTCGTCGGCGTAGCGGCGGGCCAGCGCCGGGATCGATTCGACGATCTCTCCCGTGCTCAGCGCCGGTAGTTGCAGGCCGTAGACGCCGCGCCCGCCGAGCCGTTCGGTCAGCCCGGTGTACGCCCAGGCCAGGCCTGCGGCCGGGTGGACGCAGAACAGCGCCGGTCCGGTGCCGGTGCGGAGCGGGACCAGGATCCGCAGCGCGTCGTCGATGGTGTCCTGCTCCCCCGGTGCGCGCAGATGGGCGGCGAGGTCGGCGACGGTGGGATGGGCGAAGAGCACCTGTAGCGGGATCCGCCGGTCCAGGCGGCGGGACAGGTCCGGTACCAGCCGGGTCGCGAGCAGTGAACTGCCGCCGAGGGCGAAGAAGCTGTCGTCGACCGACACCGTGTCGAGTCCGAGGTGGTCGGCGAAGACGTCCGCGACGGTGCGTTCCAGTTCGTCGGCCGGGGCGCGGTGTGCTCCGGAGATGCCGGCGAACTCGGGGACCGGGAGCGCACCCCGATCGAGTTTGCCGGCGGGCGTGAGGGGGATCTCGTCGAGCGCGATCACGGTGGTGGGCACCATGTGCGCCGGGAGGCGGGCGGCGGCGAAGTCCCGGAGCGCGGACGGGTCGGGTGCGGGGACGGTGGTGGCCCGCACGTAGCTGACCAGCACGGTTTCGCCGGACGGTGCGGTGTAGCCGAGGGTGTGGGCGAAGTCGAGGTCGTCGTGGGCGGTCAGGACGGTGTCGATCTCCCCCGGTTCGATGCGGAACCCGCGCACCTTGATCTGGAAGTCGGAACGGCCCACGTAATCGAGCCGGTGGTCGCCGGTCCAGCGCACGACGTCGCCGGTGCGGTACATGCGGGCGCCGGGACGGTCGCTGTACGGATCGGCGACGAACCGGGTGGCGGTCAGGCCGGGCCGGTGGTGGTAGCCGCGGGCCAGTCCTGCGCCGGCGACGTAGAGTTCCCCGGCCACCCCCACCGGCACGGGCCCGAGCCGGGCGTCGAGGACGGCGGCGGTGGCGCCGCGGGTGGGACGGCCGATGGTGACGTGGTCGCCGGCATTCAGCGGCTCCCCGAGCGACGTCATGATCGTCGCCTCGGTGGGGCCGTACGCGTCGATCATGCGATGTCCGTCGGCCCAGCGCGTCACCAGTTCCGGTGGGCACGCCTCCCCCGCGACGAGCAGCACCTGCAGGTCCGGGACCTGGGCGGGGTCGAGGGACGCCAGCGTGGTAGGTGTGACGAACGCGTGCGAGACGCGGTGGTGCCGCAGCACAGCGGCGAGGTCTTCCCCGCCGTACACCTCGGAGGGCACGAGCACCAGGGTGGCGCCCGCGCACAGCGCCATCATCTGTTCGAAGATCGACGCGTCGAAGCTCGGTGAGGCCAGGTGCGAGACGCGGCTGTCCGGCGCGACCCGCAGATGGTGCCGTTCGTCCGCGGCGAGGTTGCCGAGACCGCGGTGGGTGACGGTTACGCCCTTGGGCCGGCCTGTCGACCCGGAGGTGTAGATGAGGTAGGCGGGATGGTCGGGGCGCAGCGGTGCGGCGCGGTCCGCGTCGGTGACCGGGCCGGTACTGCGGTGCGCCAGGTCGTCGCGGATCTCGTCGTCGTCGAGGACGAGCCACTGCACCGTGCGGGGCAGGTGTTCGAGGTGGGCGGCGACGGTGACACCGAGTGTCGCGGCGCTGTCGTCGAGCATGTAGGCGATGCGGTCCGCCGGGTACGTCGGGTCGACCGGGACGAACGCGGCGCCGGTGCGGGTGGTGGCCCACACCGCGGTGATCTCCTCTGCCGAACGCGGCAACGCGAGCGCGACCACCGTGTCCGGGGCAGCTCCCCGGTCGAGCAGCAAACGGGCCAGCGCAGCGGAGCGCGCCTCGACATCCCGGTAGCTCAACACGGTGTCGCCGTCGACGAGCGCGGTCCCGGTGGGGTTCGCCGCGACGGCGTCGTCGAGCAGGTCCGGCCACAACCGTGTCGGTTCGCCCGCCGGACCGGTGGCGGGCACCAGCGCCGCCCGTTCGGAGTCGGTGAGCAGGTCCAGATCGCCGACGGGGACGCCGGGATCGGTGGTGACGGCGTCGAGGAGCCGGAGGAAGCGGTCCGCGAATCGGGCGACGGTGTCCTGATCGAACAGGTCGGTGGCGTAGACGAACGCGGCGTCCATGCCGCCGGCCGGGTCGGCGGATTCGCCGAGGAGCAGTTCGAGGTCGAAGTTGCACGACTGCGGGTCGAGCTGGACTCCCTCGACGGTCAGGTGCGGCAGTTCGAGCGCGGGCCGTTCGGTGTTGTGGAATTCGAGCGAAACCTGGAAGAGCGGGGAATGCGCGGTCGAGCGGGCCGGTTCGACCGCCTCGACGACCCGTTCGAACGGCAGGTCGGTGTGGGCGAACGCGTCGAGGTCGTCGTGGGTGACGCTGTCGAGCAGGGTGGTGAACGGTGCGGCGCCGGGGATCCGGGTGCGCAGCACGACGGTGTTGACGAACATGCCGATCAGGTCGTCGAGTGCGCGGTGCCCGCGCCCGGCGATCGGGGACCCGATGGCGATGTCGTCGCTGCCGGACAGGCGGGCCAGCAGCACGGCGAGAGCGGTGTGCACGGTCATGAACAAGGTGGTGCCGTGCGCGGAGGCCAGCCGGGTGAGCCGGCTGTGCAGCGCGGGATCGATCGGGAACCGCACGATGTCGCCGCGGAACGACTGCTGGGCCGGCCGCGGCCGGTCGGTGGGCAGGGTCAGCACGTCGGGCAGGCCGTCGAGGGTGGTGCGCCAGTACTCGGCCTGCGCGGCGGCGAGGGACTGCGGGTCGGTGGGGTCGCCGAGCCGGTCGAGTTGCCACAGCGTGTAGTCGGGGTATTGGACGGGCAGCGGTGTCCAGGTGGGGGCTTCGTTGCGGCTGCGGGCCTGGTAGGCGCCGAGCAGGTCGCGGGCGAGCGGGACGGTGGAAGCACCGTCGGCGGCGATGTGGTGCACCACGAGCACGGCGAGGTGCTCGTCGCGGTCGAGGGCGAACACCCGGGCCCGGAACGGGATGTCGACGGTGACGTCGAATCCGGTGGCGAGGAAGTCGGCGACGGCGCTGTACACGCCGTCGGCGTCGGCCGGCACCACGTCGACGGTCAGCGGGACGTCGTCGGCGTCGAGGATGCGTTGCCGCGGCCCGGCGGCGGAGGCCGGGTAGACGGTGCGCAGACTCTCGTGCCGTGCGATGACGTCGTGCAGCGCTGCCCCGAGCGCGGCCGGGGACAGGTGGCCGCTGAGCCGGATGGCGAGGGGGATGTTGTAGGAGGCGCTGCCGGGGTCGAACTGGTTGAGGAACCACAGGCGTTGCTGCGCCGGGGACAGCGGGATGTGGTCGGGGCGGGGCCGCGGAACCGGGCCGGCGGTGTCGCGGCCGGGGGCGGTGTCGGTATCGAGTCGGGTGGCGAGCATCCGCACGGTGGGGGCTTCGAACAGGGTGCGGACGGCGATGTCGCGGCCGAGCCGGTCGCCGAGGCGGGCCACGGCGCGGGTCGCGATCAGGGAGTTGCCGCCGATGTCGAAGAAGTTGTCGGTCACGGAGATGCGCTCGAGGCCGAGAACGTCGGCGAAGTCGTCGGCGACGGCGGTTTCCAGGTCGCCGTCGGGTGGCTCGTAGGCGCCGGTGGCGGTCAGGTCCGGGACGGGCAGGGCACGGCGGTCGAGTTTGCCGACCGGGGTGAGTGGGATCGTGTCGAGGACGGTGACGGCGGTCGGCACCATGTGCTCCGGAAGGAGCTGTGCCAGATGGTCTTTGATGTCGTCGGGGTCGATGGTGCTGCCGGCTGCGGGGTGGACGTGCCCGACGAGCACGGTGTCGCCGCTCGGTGCGGTGTGTGCGACGGTCACCGCGAACGACACCGCAGGATGGGCGGTCAGGGCGGCGTCGATCTCGCCGAGTTCGACGCGGAACCCGCGGATCTTGACCTGGAAGTCGGCGCGGCCGAGGTATTCGAGACCGGGACCGTCGTCCGGATCGCCGGTCCACCGCACAATGTCTCCGGTGCGGTACATGCGCTCCCCCGGCGTGCCGTACGGGTCGGCGACGAACCGGGAGGCGGTCAGCGCCGGCCGGGCATGGTAGCCGCGGGCGAGCCCGAATCCGGCCAGGTACAACTCCCCCGCGACGCCGTGCGGGACCGGGCGCAGCGCGGGATCGAGCACCACGGCGTGCACTCCGCGCAGCGGACCGCCGAGGGTGAGCGGGTCGTGGGGACCGAGCGGGTCGCTGATCGCGGCCATGACCGTTGTCTCGGTGGGGCCGTACCCGTTGACGAGGCGGCGGTGTGGCGCCCAGGTGTCGCGCAGTTCGGGGGGCCACGCTTCGCCGCCGACGGCGAGGTCGACGAACGCGGTCAGGTCGGCCGGGTCGAGGGACGCGAGCGCGGCCGGGGTGAGGAACCCGTGGGTCACGCCGGTCTCGCGGAGCAGGCGACCGAGTTCGGCGCCGCCGTACACGTGCGGAGGAATCACGACGAGGGTGGCACCGGACCCGAACGCGAGCAGGTATTCGAAGATCGACGCGTCGAAACTCGGGGACGAGAAGTGCAGGACGCGGGCGCCGGGTCCGGCGCGGAACCGGTCCTGCTGCTCGCGCGCGAAGTTGTCGAGACTGCGGTGGGTGGTGAGCACCCCTTTGGGGCGGCCGGTCGAACCGGAGGTGTAGATCACGTAGGCGGCGTGGTCGAGGCGCAGCGGCACGATGCGGTCCCGGTCGGTGATCGGTGCCGGATCGGTGGCGGCGAGCGGCCCGGTCAGGGCGGGGTCGTCGAGGACGAGCCAGCGGACCGTGCCGGGCAGGTCGGCGACGTGCGCGGTGGTGGTCAGGCCGACGGTGGCACCGCAGTCGTCGAGCATGAACGCGATCCGCTCGGCCGGGTAGCGGGGATCGGCCGGGACGAACGCCGCACCGGTCTTGGTGATCGCCCACAGTGCGACGAGGGATTCGACGGAGCGGGCGATGCCGAGCGCGACGAAGGTTTCCGGCCCGATGCCCTCGTCGAGCAGGACCCGGGCCAGCCGGGTGGAGCGCTCGTCGAGGTCGCGGTAGGTGACGGTGCGGTCGGTGCCGCCGGGGGCGGGGTCGAGCACCGCGACGGTGTCGGGATGCGCGGCGGCCGTGGCGGTGAGCAGGTCGGGCAGGGTGGCGACGCTACCGCCGACCGGTCCGTGGACCGGGGTGAGGGTGCGCCGTTCGGTGGTGGTGAGTACGTCGATGCCGGCGGCGGGTGCGGTCGGGTCGCCGGCGAGCGCGTCGAGGGTGCGGGCGATGCGGTCGGCGATGGTGGTGACCTCGGTGCGGTCGAACACCTCCGGGAGGTACTTCATCCGCAGGTGTACCGCGTCGTCGGTGTGCACCACGACGCTGAGCGGGTAGTGCGCGGCGTCGCGGCCGGTGATGTCGGCGACCCGGATGCCGCCGATGTCGGTGTCGCGGTCGAGGCCGGCGCGTTCGACCGGATACGACTCGAAGACGGTGAGGGTGTCGAAGCGGGCGGCGGCACCGACGTGCCGGTCGAGGGTGCTCAGGTCGATGTGGTGGTGGTCGAGCAGCGCGGTCTGTTCCGACCGGACCCGGTCGACGAGCCCGCCGACGGTGTCGCCGGGGCGGACCGCGACCCGGACCGGCACGGTGTTGATGAACAGGCCCACCATCGATTCGATGCCGGGGACCTGTGGTGGGCGGCCGGAGACGGTGGCGCCGAACACCACGTCGGTGCGGCCGGTGAGCGCTCCGAGGACGAGCCCCCACGCGGTCTGGACGAGGGTGTTGACGGTGACGCCGCGTGCCACGGCGATCTCGTCGAGGCGCGCGGACAGCGTCGGGTCGAGGTCGATGTCGAGGTCTTCGGAGATGCCGGCGCCGTGCGCGGACCGGTGCTGCGGGGCGAGCAGGGTCGGTTCGTCGAGACCGTCGAGGGCATGTCGGTAGGCGTCGATCGATGCGGCCGGGTCACGGTCGGCAAGCCACTGCAGGTACGTGCCGTAGCTGTGCGGACGGTCCAGGACGGCGGGGTCGCCGTCGGTGGCGTAGAGCACCAGCAGTTCGCGGATCAGGACGGGGGTGGACCAGCCGTCGAGCAGCAGGTGATGGTTGGTCAGGGCGACCAGGTGCCGGTCGGGGTGGGTGCGGATGACGGTGGCGCGCAGCAGCGGCGGGTGCGTGGTGTCGAAGCGGGTGTGCCGGTCGGTGTCGAGCAGTTCCGTCGCGGCGGCGTCGGGATCGGGGTCGTCGGTGGTGTCGACGACCGTGAACGGGACATCGACGTGGGTGGGGACGACCTGCAGGTGGCCGTCGGGGCCGGTGGTGAACGCGGCCCGCAGGTTGGGGTGCCGGTCGAGCAGCATCTCGAGGGCGCGCCGCCACCGGGCGGGATCGAGGGGGCCGCGCAGGTCGAGGACGAGTTGCACGATGTAGGCGTCGGGGTCGTCCCCGGCGAGCAGCGCGTGGAACAGCAGCCCGGTGTGCAGCGGCGCGGTGGGCCACACCGTGTCGAGAGGCCCGTAGCGCTGTTCGAGGTCTTCGATGGTGTCCTGCGGCAGCCGCACCAGCGGCAGGTCGGACGGGGTCAGTCCCCCGGTGTGCGGGTTGCGGGTGTGCCGGGTCAGCGCGGTGGCCGCGGCGGTGAACCGGTCGCTCAGTTCGGTGAGGTCGGCGGTGTCGAGCAGACCGGCGGGGGCGGACCAGTGCGCGCGCAGGACCGGTCCGTCGGGGGTGTCGACGGTGACGGCGTTGATGTCGACGACGGCGGCGGCCGGCATGTCGGGGTCCTGGGTGCCGCCGTGCGGGAACCCGGCGACGGGCAGCCACGGGATGTCGGTGCCGCCGCCGGTGCCGGCGGTGGGACGTCCGAGGTAGTTGAAGCTGATCTGGGGTGCAGGGTGGGCGGCGAGCTGGTGGCCGGTGTCGGCGTCGAGGTAGCGCAGCAGCCCGTAGCCGATGCCGTGGTCGGGGACGGCCGCGAGGTGTTCCTTGACGGTTTTGACGGCGCGGCCGGCGGCGGGACCGGCGGCCAGCGCGTCGTCGAGGTCGATGCCGGACAGGTCCAGACGCAGCGGGTGGATGGTGGTGAACCAGCCGACGGTGCCCGACAGGTCGGCGCCCGGGGCGGCGGCGGTATCGCGGCCGTGCCCTTCCAGGTTGAGCAGCACGCTGGTGGTGTCCTCACCGCGCTCGCGTCGCCATCCGGTCACGGCGAGGGCGACGGCGGTGAGCAGACCGTGGTCGACGCTGCCGTGAAAGGCGGCGGGCACGGTGGTGAGCATCGCGTCGGTGACGGCGGTGGGCAGATCCGCGACGACGCTGGTGACGGTGTCGTTGGTGTCGCGGGCCGGGTCGAACGGCCGGTGGCCGAGCGGCGGGTCGTCGCCGGTGAGCATGTCGCGCCAGTAGTCGGCTTCGGCGCGGCGCGACGGATCGTGGGCGGCGTCGACGAGGGCGTGCGCCCAGCGCCGCACCGAAGTCCCGGCCGGGGGTGGCAGCAGCGGCCCGGCGGGGTCGTCGTGGGCGGCGACACCCCAGGCGGCGGCGAGGTCGGGTACGAGGATGCGCCACGACACGCCGTCGACGGCGAGGTGGTGGACGACGATGAGCAGCCGTCCGGCGCCGCTGGTGGCGTCGAACCACACGATCTGCAGCACGTGCCCGGCGGTCGGGTCGAGACGGTCGGCGGCGGCGTCGAGTTCGGTGGCGGCGAGGGCGAAGAAGTCGTCGGTGTCGGCGGCGCTGGTCACCGGGACCCGGTGGACGACGGTGCCGGCGGTGACGGTGCCGGGGGGGTCGACGTGCAGGCCGTATCCGGCGGGTGAGGCCGGGTCGGGGACCAGGCGGGCCCGCAGCATGTCGTGCCGGTCGAGCACGGCGTCGACGACCGCGGTGAGGGTGGCGTCGTCGAGTCCGGTGGGCAGGCGCAACAGCACCGCCTGGGAGTACCGGTCGAAGTGGCCGCCGCGGTCGAGCATCCAGTGCACGATCGGGGGTAGCGGCAGCGCGCCGACTCCCCCGCCGGGCAGTTCGGGGAGCACCGCGGGGGCGTCGGTGGTGCCGGCGACCGCGGCGAGACCGGCGGGGCTCTTGTGCTCGAACACGGCGCGCGGCGTGAGGTCGAGGCCGAGAGCTTTGGCGCGGGAGACCAGTTGGATGGACATGATCGAGTCGCCGCCGAGGGCGAAGAACGAATCGTCCACCCCGACGGTGTCGAGTCCGAGGACCTGCGCGAACAGATCGACGAGGGTCCGTTCGACGCCGTCGGTGGGTGCGCGGCCGGAACTGGTGCGGTCCGCGAAGTCGGGCGCGGGCAGCGCCCGCCGGTCGAGTTTTCCGGTGGCGGTGACCGGCAGCGAGTCGAGGACGACGAGGGTGGCGGGCAGCATGTAGGCGGCCAGATCCGCCGCGGCGCGGTCGAGGGTGGCGGTCACGTCGAGGTCGGTGCCGGTTTCGGGGACGACGTAGCCGACGATCCGGTCGGTGCCGGACCGGTCGTCGGTGTGCACGACCGCGATGGCGCGGGCGACGCCGGGGCAGCGCAGCAGCACCGTTTCGATTTCGCCGAGTTCGATGCGGAACCCGCGCAGTTGCACCTGGAAGTCGCTGCGCCCCAAGTACTCGAGGTCACCGTCGCGGGTACGGCGGGCGCGGTCGCCCGTGCGGTACAGCCGCGCCCCGGGCGGACCGTACGGGTCGGCGACGAACCGGGACGCTGTCAGGTCGGGACGCCCGAGGTAGCCGTGGCTCAACTGCTCCCCCGACACGTACAGTTCTCCCGCCACGCCGGGCGGTACCGGATGCAGCCGGGCGTCGAGCAGATGCAACCGCAGTGCGGCCAGCGGATCACCGATGAGACTGGCGGTGGCGGTGGCGGCGCGGTGCCGGTCCAGAGCCAGTGCGGTGACGTGCACGGTGGTTTCGGTGATGCCGTACATGTTCACCAGCGTCGGGGCGGTGTCGCCGTATCGGCGGTACCACCGTTCGAGTTGCGCCAGGTCGAGGGCCTCACCACCGAAGATCACCCGGCGCAGTGGCAGGGGCGCACCGCCGGCGGCGCGGTCGGCTTCGATGAGCTGATAGAACGCCGTGGGAGTCTGGTTGAGGACGGTGACCTGCTCGCGGCGCAGCAATTCCAGGAAGTCCTGGGGGGCGCGGGCGGTGTGGTAGTCGACCACGACGAGCCGGCCGCCGTGGGCCAGGGCGCCCCACAGTTCCCAGACCGAGAAGTCGAAGGCGTAGGAGTGGAACATCGTCCACACGTCGCGGTGATCGAACCCGAACATCTCCCGCGTGTCGTCGAGCAGCGTGACGACGGTGCGGTGCGGCACGACAACGCCTTTGGGCCGGCCGGTCGAGCCGGAGGTGTAGATGACGTACGCGGTGGATTCGGGGTGCAGCGGGCCGTGCCGGTCGGCGTCGGTCAGGGCGGTACCGGGCAGCACGGCGAGTTCCGCGTGCACCTCCGGGCTGTCGAGGTGGATCGCCGGTGCGGGCGTGTCCGGCAGCGACCCGGCGTGATCGTCCGTGGTGACGGTGCACACCGGTTGCGCGTCGCGGTAGATGTGGGCGAGCCGCTCGGCCGGGAAGCTGACGTCGACGGGCAGGTAGCCGGCCCCGGTCTCCAGCACCGCGAGGAGCGCGACGACGAGGTCGGAGGTGCGGGGCAGCGCGACGGCGACGAGGGTGCCCGGCCCGGCGCCGTGGCCGAGCAGCAGCCGCGCCAGCCGGTGCACCCGCGCGTCGAGGTCCCGGTAGGTGAGGTCGCCGTCCGCGGCGGTGACGGCGACGGCGTCGGGATCACGGTCGGCGCCGCGGCGGAACAGGTCGAGCAGGGTGTCGGTGCCGGGGACGCGTAGTGCGTCGGCGCGGCGGGGATGTTCGCCGGGGGCGAGCAGGTCCACGTCGCCGACGGGTCGTTGCGGGTCGGTGGTGACCGCGTCGAGCAGCCGCACGAACCGGTCCGCGAAGTCGGCGACGGTGCCGGCGTCGAACAGGTCGGTGGCGTAGGTGAATCCGCCGGACATTCCCGACGCGTCCGGCTCTTCCTGCAGGGACAGTTGCAGGTCGAATTTCGCGACGGGCAGGTCGGTGTCGAGTGCGTCGACGGTCAGTTCGGGCAGGTCGAGGTGGGCGCGCTCGTTGTTCTGGAATTCGAGGACCACCTGGAACAGGGGGGAATGGTCGGTGGCTCGGGTGGGGGCGAGCGCGTCGACGAGTTTTTCGAAGGGCAGTTCGGTGTGCCCGAACGCGGACAGGTCGATTTCCCGGGTGCGGTCGAGGTGGTCGGAGAACGACAGTCCCCCGGAGACGGGGGTGCGCAGCACCACGGTGTCGACGAACATGCCGACGAGGTCGTCGAGGGCGCGGTGTCCGCGGCCGGCGACGGGGGTGCCGACGGCGATGTCGTCGGTGCCCGACAACCGGGCCAGCAGCACTGCGAGCGCGGCGTGCACGGTCATGAACACGGTGGCGCTGTGCGCGGCGGCGAGCGCGGAGATCCGGCGGTGCAGGTCGGCGTCGAGGGTGAACCGCACGATGTCGCCGTGGAAGGTGCGGTGCGCCGGTCGGGGCCGGTCGGTGGGCAGGGGCAGCAGTTCGGGGAGGTCGGCGAGGGTCTCGCGCCAGTACCGGAGTTGGGTGGTGGCCAGGGACTCGGGGTCGGTGGGGTCGCCGAGCAGTGCCTGCTGCCAGAGCGCATAGTCGGCGTATTGCACGGTCAGCGGCGCGGCGGACGGCGCGGAGCCGCGGGTCCGGTCCAGGTAGGCGCCCATCAGGTCACGGGCCAGCGGCGCCATCGACGCCCCGTCCGCGGCGATGTGGTGCACCACCACGGCGAGGACGTGCACGTCGGAGTGGTCGGTGCCGGGGTGTTCGGTGCCGGAGTCGGTGTCCGGCTCGTCGGGGAGCACGCGCAGCAGTCGCACCCGCACCGGCACGGCCGAGGCGACATCGAAGCCGGCGGAGACGAACTCGAGCAGCGCGCCGGGCAGATCGGCGGCGGTGATCGGCACCGGGGTGGGGTCGGCGAGAACCCGGCCGGTGCCGGTGACCACCTGATGTGGGCCGTGCTCGTCTTCCGGATACCAGGTGCGCAGGATCTCGTGCCGGTCCAGGACGTCGCCCACGGCGGCGATCAGGGCGGGCAGATCCAGGCGGCCGGTCAACCGGATCGCGAGCGGAATGTTGTACGCGGCGGAGTCGGTGTCGAACTGGTTGACGAACCACATCCGTTGCTGCGCCGGGGACAGCGGAAGGCGCTCCGGACGCGGCCCGGCGGTGAGCGGCACCCGCCCGTGGCCCCCGTGGTCGTCGAGGACACGCACCGCCAGCGCCCGCACCGTGGGTGCCTCGAACAGCGCGCGCACCCCGGCGTCGGTACCGAGCGCGGTGTTGATGCGGGCCACGACACGCGTCGCGATCAACGAGTTGCCGCCGAGATCGAAGAAGTTGTCGTCGACGGAGACGCGCGGGTGGCCGAGGACCTCGGCGACGATCCCGGCGAGGACCCGTTCGACGTCGGAGGTGGGCGCCCGGTAGTCGCCGCCGGTGGCGGCGAGGTCGGGGACGGGCAGGGCGCGCCGATCGAGCTTCCCGACCGGGGTCAGCGGAATCTCGTCGAGCACCACGACGGTGGCGGGCACCATGTGCGCCGGGAGGGACGCGGCGAGATGGGTGCGCAGGGTGTGCGGGTCCGGGTCGGCGGCCGGTTCGGGCAGCACATAGGACACCAGTAAGGTGTCGCCGCTCGGTGCGGTGTGCCCGAGGGTGTGGGCGAACACCACCTCGGGGTGGGCGGTCAGTGCCGCGTCGATCTCGCCGAGTTCGATGCGGAACCCGCGCACCTTGACCTGGAAGTCGGAGCGGCCGAGATATTCGACGGTGCCGTCGGAGCGCCACCGCACGATGTCGCCGGTGCGGTACATCCGCTCCCCCGGCGCGCCGTACGGGTCGGCGACGAACCGGGCGGCGGTCAGGTCGGGGCGGTGATGGTAGCCGCGCGCCACACCGGCACCCGCGATGTACAGTTCGCCGGCCACCCCGGTCGGGACGGGCCGCAGCCGGTCGTCGAGCACCACCTGGTGGAAGCCGATGGCGGGGCCGCCGACGGTGACGGTGTACCCGGGTTGCAGGGGCGCGCTGACGCTGGTTTCGATGGTCGCTTCGGACGGACCGTACCCGTTGAACATCTGCCGGCCCGGCGCCCACCGGGTCACGAGGTCCGGGGGGCACGCCTCCCCCGCGACGACGAGCACCTGCAAGGTGTCCAGGCCCGCCGGGTCGAGCGAGGCGAGGGCGGTGGGTGTGACGAAGGCGTGGGTGACCCGTTCCTCGCGCAGCAACCGGGCCAGTTCGTCGCCGCCGTACACGTCCGGCGGCACGATCACCAAGGTGGCGCCGGCGCAGAACGCCTTGGTGAACTCGAAGATCGAGGCGTCGAAGCTCGGGGACGCCAGGTGCGAGACACGGGCGGTGTGGGTGAGCGTGAAGTGGCTGCGCACCTCGGCGTGCAGGTTGGCCATGCCCCTGTGGGTGACCACCACGCCCTTGGGCCGGCCGGTCGATCCGGAGGTGTAGATCAGATAGGCCGGGTGGTCGAGATGCAGCGGCGCGGTGCGGTCGAGGTCGGTCACGGGCGCATCGGAGGTCTCCTCGATGCGGCGGCGCACGCCCGGATCGTCGAGGATCAGCCACGGCACCGTGTCGGGCAGCGCGGCGGCATGGTCGGTGGTGGTGATGCCGATGGCAGCGGAACAGTCCGCGAGCATGTAGGCGATGCGGTCGGGTGGGTACGCGGGGTCGACGGGGACGAACGCCGCACCGGTCTTGGTCACCGCCCACACCACGGCCGCCGACTCGACCGAACGCGACAACCCGAGGGCCACCACCGATTCCGGTCCGATGCCGGAGTCGATGAGCAGCCGCGCGACGCGCGTGGACCACTCGTCGAGTTCGCCGTAGGTCACCTCGCGGCCCCGGAACGACAGGGCGACCGCGTCCGGCACGATGGCCGCGATCGACGACAGCAGTTCCGGCCACGACTGGGGGGAGACCGGCGGCAGGCCGCGGGCGGGGGCCAGCGCGGCGAGTTCACGTCCGGTGACGATGTCGATGTCGCCGACCGGCACGGTGGGAGTGGTGCCGATGGTCTCGACGATCCGCACGAACCGGTCGGCGAACGACGCCACGGTGGTCTCGTCGAACAGGTCGGTGGCGTAGGTGAACGCGGCGCGGATCCCGGCGGGTCCGTTCTCGTCGGCGGTTTCGGCGATCGACAACTGCAGGTCGAAGTGCGACAGTCCCGGTTGCAGGTCCAGCACCGAGGCGGTCAGCCCCGGCAACCGGACGTCGGGCCGCTCGGTGTCCTGGAACTCGAGCAGCACCTGGAACAGCGGTGAATACGCCGTGGACCGGGGCGGGTCGAGGACTTCGACGAGGCGCTCGAACGGGACGTCCGCGTGCCCGAAGGCGGCGAGGTCGGCGTCCCGGAGATGGCCGAGCAGGTCGGCGAACGTGTCGGTTTCGTCGACGTGGCTGCGCAGCACGACGGTGTTGACGAACATCCCGACGAGGTCGTCGAGGTTGCGGTGGCCACGTCCGGCGACGGGGGTGCCGACGACGACGTCGGTGGTGGCGGCGAGCCGCGCGAGCAGCACCGTGAGCGCGGCGTGCACGACCATGAACACCGAGGCGTCGTGGCGGCGGGCCACCGCCACCAGCTGCCGGTGGGTGGCCGCGTCGACGGTGAACGGCACCTGGGCGCCGCGCAGGCTCTGCTGCACGGGGCGTGGCCGGTCCAGGGGCAGTTCGAGCAGTTCCGGGGTGTCGTCGAGGGTGGTGCGCCAGAACTGGAGTTGCCGGGCGGCGACCGAGGTGGGGTCGTTCTCGTCGCCGAGGATGCGGTGCTGCCACAGGGTGTAGTCGGCGTAGTGCACGGGCAGCGGGGCCCACTGCGGTGGCTGCCCGGCGCGGCGGGCGGTGTACGCGGTCATGATGTCGCGGGCCAGGGGGCCCATCGAGAACCCGTCGGCGGTGACGTGGTGCACGACCAGCACCAGGATGTGTTCGGTTCCGGAGACGGCCAGTACCCGGATGCGGGTGGGGATTTCGGTGGCCACGTCGAATCCGGCGCCCACGATGCGGGCGATCTGCGCGTCGGGGTCCGCGGCGTCGGGGGTGCCGTCGAGGGGCACCACCGCGAATTCGGGTGGGGCCGCGGCGGCGGGCACCACCACCTGCACGGGACCGGCGTCGGTGAACGGGTAACGGGTGCGCAGGGATTCGTGCCGGGCGACGACGTCACTCACGGCGTGCCGCAGCGCGGTGAGGTCGAGGTCCCCGGACAACCGGAGGGCGACAGCGATGTTGTAGGCCGGTGAGCTGGTGTCGAACTGGTTGATGAACCAGATGCGCTGCTGCGCCGGGGACAGCGGGATCGGGTCGGGCCGGGGGCCGGCGACCGGCGCGGGCCGGGTGGCGGCGGCGCGGTCGGGGGCGCTCAGGTGCGCGGCGAGGTCGGCGACGGTGGGATGGTCGAACAGGTCCCGGATCCCGACGTCGGTATCGAGGGTCGCGGCGAGCCGGGCGGCCAGGCGCATCGCGAGCAGCGAGGTGCCGCCCAGGTCGAGGAAGTTGTCGTCCGCGCCGACGGTCGGGCTGCCGAGCAGGTCCGCGAACGCCGCGGCGACGAGTTCTTCGTGCGGGGTGCGCGGCGGCCGGTACAGGGCGGTGGCTCCGGTGCGTGCCGGTTCGGGCAGCGCGCGGCGGTCGAGTTTGCCGTTGGGGCCGACGGGGAGCCGGTCGAGCACCGTCAGCGCGGCGGGCACCATGTAGCCCGGCAGGCGGGCGGCGGCGAACGCGGTCAGGGCCGCGGTGTCGACGGCGCGGTCGGGTCGCGGCACGACATATCCGGCGAGTTGGTCGTCCTCGCGCCGGTAGACGACCACGACGGCCTGCGCGACATCGGGGTGGCTGCGCAGCACCTGTTCGACTTCGCCGAGTTCGATGCGCAGGCCGCGTACCTTGACCTGGAAGTCGGTGCGGCCCAGGTACATCAGGGCACCGTCGCGGCGCCAGGTGGCGAGGTCGCCGGTGCGGTACATGCGGCTGCCGGCGGGTCCGTACGGGTCGGGCACGAACCGTTCCGCGGTGGGTGCGGGACGGTCGAGGTAACCGCGGGCGAGCTGGATGCCGGCGAGATACAGTTCCCCGGCCGCTCCCGGGGGGACGGGATGCAGGCGCGCGTCGAGCACGTAGGTGCGGGTGTTCCACACCGGGGTGCCGATGGGTACCGCACCGGTGTCGGCGGGGCCGGTGGGCCACGCGGTGACGTCCACGGCGGCTTCGGTCGGCCCGTACAGGTTGTGCAGCGCGGCGCCGGGCAGCGCCGCGCGGGTCGCGGCGGCGGTGGACGCGGGCAGCGCTTCCCCGGAGGCGAACAGCAGCCGCAGCGACCGGCCGCGTCCGGCGGTGACGGCGTCGACGAACACTTCGAGCATCGACGGGACGAAATGCGCGACGGTGACCTGTTGTTCGTCGATCAGTTGCAGCAGGTAGGCGGGGTCGCGGTGGCCACCGGGTTCGGCGAGGACGAGATGCGCCCCGACCTGCAGCGGCCAGAAGAACTCCCACACCGACACGTCGAACGTGGCGGGGGTTTTCTGGACGACGGTGTCGGCGGCGGTCAACGGGTACGTGTGCTGCATCCAGCGCAGCCGGTTGACGATGGCGTCGTGCGCGACCGCGACACCTTTGGGCCGGCCGGTCGAACCGGAGGTGAACAGCACGTAGGCGAGGGTGTCGCCGGTCGGGCCGGGCCGGTGCTCGACCGTGGGTGCGGTCGCGGGTGCGCTCGTGGTGTCGAGGGTGTCCAAGTCCAGGACGGGGGTGCCGGGCGGCAGGGTGAGGCGGTCGCGTTCGCGGGTCAGTACCGTCACCGGGTGCGCGGTGTCGAGGACGTAGCGCAGCCGCTCGGGCGGGTGCTCGGGGTCGAGCGGCAGGTAGGCGGCACCGGTCTTGACGATGGCGTACATGCCGACGAGCAGGTCCAGCGAGCGGGGTACGGCGAGCGCGACCACCTGTTCGGGTCCGGCGCCGGCGTCGAGGAGCACATGGGCGAGGCGGTTGGCGGCCGCGTCGAAGTCGGCGTAGTCGAGGGTGTGGCCGTCCGCCGTGACGGCCGGGGCGTGCGGGGTCGCGGCGGCCTGTGCGGCGAACAGGTCGCCGAGTGTCGCGTCGCTGCGCGGCGCGGTGGTGGCGTTCCAGTCGTGCAGGATGCGAGTGCGCTCGGCGGGGGTGAGCAGATCGACGTCGCCGACGGGGGTGGCAGGTGCGGCGACGAGCGCGGCGAGCAACCGCACGAAGCTGTCGCCGAAGGCGACGGCGGTGTCATGGTCGAACAGATCGGTCGCGTACGACAGGGCTCCGGCGAGGGTGACGGGAGTGCCGTCGTCGCCGGGAACATCGCTCAGGAGCAGATGCAGATCGTATTTTGTGGTGGCCGTGTCGATTTCGGCGATGTCGATGGTCAGGTCCTGCAACGCGAGGTGCGCGGTCTCGTTGTTCTGGAAGGCCAGCATCACCTGCACCAGAGGTGAGTACGCCTCCGAGCGGGCGCCGGCGAGGGTGTCGGCGAGCCGGTCGAACGGCAGGTCGGCGTGCGCGAACGCGTCGAGGTCGTCGTCGCGGACGGCGGTGAGCAGGTCGCCGAATGCGCGATCGCCGCGGATGGTGCTGCGCAGGGCGACGGTGTTGACGAACATGCCCACCAGGTCGTCGAGCGCGGGGTCCCCGCGACCGGAGACCGGGGTGCCGATGGTGATGTCGTCGCTGCCCGAGAGGCGCGCCACCAGCACCGCGAGGGCGGCGTGCACGACCATGAACGGGGTGGCTCCGGCGGTGCGGGCGAGTGTGTCGACCGCGCGGTACAGCTGCGGGTCGAGGTCGAAGCGGACGGTGTCGCCGCGGAAGGATTGCCGCGGTGGGCGGGGCCGGTCGGTGGGCAGGGCCGTCAGGTCCGGGGCACCGGCGAGCCGGTCGCGCCAGTAGTCGAGTTGCGTCGCGGCCCGTGACTGCGGATCGGCGGGGTCGCCGAGCAGCCGGTCGAACCAGAGGGTGTAGTCGGCGTACTGGACGGGCAGCGGTGTCCACGCCGGTGCGGCGCCGTGGATGCGGGCGGCGTAGGCGGAGACCAGATCACGGGCCAGCGGCGCCATCGACGCGCCGTCCGCGGCGATGTGGTGCACGACCACCGCCAGTACGTGGTCGTCGTCGGCGGTGGTGAACAGGCGGACCCGCACCGGCAGGTCGGTGGTGACATCGAAACCGGCGGTGGTGAATTCGGCGACGGCGGCGTCGAGGTCGGCGGCGTCGATCGGGACGGCGGTCAGGTCCGGCCCGAGGTCGCCGGTGGGCACGACCCGCTGGATCGGCCCGTCGGGGGTGGCGGGAAAGACGGTGCGCAGCGTTTCGTGCCGGTCGAGCAGGTCGGTGACGGCGGCGGTGAGCGCCGCGGTGTCGAGCGGGCCTGCCAGGTGCAGTGCTACCGGGATGTTGTAGGCCGCGGAGCCGGGGTCGAGTTGGTTGACGAACCACAGCCGCTGCTGCGCGGCCGAGACCGGGACCCGGTCCGGGCGCGGCCCGGCGATCAGCGGGATGCGGTCGGTGGGGGTCTCGCCGATCTGTGCGGCCAGGGTGTGCGCGGTGGGCGCCTCGAACAGTGTCCGCACTCCCAGGTCGGCGCCGAGTGCGTCGTTGAGCCGTGAGATCACCCGGGTGGCGATCAGCGAGTTGCCGCCGAGGTCGAAGAAGCTGTCGTGGACGCCGATGCCGGATACGCCGAGTTGGTCGGCGAACACCTGTGTGATGGTCTCCTCGGTGGCCGTCGCCGGTGCCGTGCCGGCCGGGCCGGCGGTCCCGAACACCGGTTCCGGCAGGGCGCGGCGGTCGAGTTTGCCGACCGCGGTGAGTGGGATCTCGTCGAGTTCGACGAGCGCGGCCGGCACCATGTGGGCGGGCAGGCGGCGCGCCAGGTGCTCGAGGAGCGTGTCGTGGTCCACGGTGCGGCCGGGTTCGGGCAGCGCGTAGGACACCAGGACGGTATCGCCGGACGGACCGGTGCGGCCGAGGGTGGCGGCGAACGCGATGTCGGGATGGTCGGTGAGGGCGGTGTCGATTTCGCCGAGTTCGATGCGGAACCCGCGGATCTTGACCTGGAAATCGGAGCGCCCCAGGTATTCGGCGGTGGGGGCGCCGTCGGGGGTGGGCCGCCATCGCACCACGTCGCCGGTGCGGTACATGCGACTGCCTGCGGGTCCGTGCGGGTCGGCGACGAACCGGGTTGCGGTCAGTCCCGGGTTGCGGTGGTAGCCGCGGGTCACGCCGGGTCCGCCGACGTAGAGTTCGCCGGTCACCCCGGTGGGGACCGGGCGTAGCCGCGCGTCGAGGATCACCTCGTCGACGCCGCACACGGGCGTGCCGATGGTGATCGGTTCGCCGGGGACGAGCGGGTCGGTGATGTTGACGACGATGGTGGTTTCGGTGGGGCCGTAGGCGTTGAACATGCGCCGTCCGGGAGCCCACCGGGCCGCCAGTTCCGGAGGGCAGGCCTCGCCCGCGACGGTGATCGCCTGGCAGCCGATCCCGGCCGGGTCGACGGAGGCGAGTGCGGCCGGCGTGGAGAAGGCATGGGTGATCCGCTCGTCGCGCAGCAACCGGGCCAGTTCGTCGCCGCCGTACACGTGGGCGGGGATCACCACCAGGGTCGCGCCGATGGCGAACGCGGTCATGTATTCGAAGATCGAGGCGTCGAAGCTCGGTGACGAGAAGTGCGAGACGCGGGCCGTGGGCTCGGGGGCGAGCCGCGAGTGCAGTGTCACCGACAGATTTGCCAGGCCGTGGTGCGGGACCACGACTCCTTTGGGGCGGCCGGTGGAGCCGGAGGTGTAGATCAGGTAGGCGGGATGGCCGGTGCGCAGAGGCGCCCGGCGGTCGATGTCGGTCAGTGCGGTCGCGTCGGTGCCCGCGATGCGGGTGCGCACCGCCGGGTCGTCGAGGACGAGCCAGTCCACGTCGTCGGGCAGCGCGTCGCGGTGCGCCCGTGTCGTCAGTCCGAGGACGGAGCCGGAATCGCCGAGCATGTACTCGATCCGGTCGCGGGGGTAGGCAGGGTCGATCGGTACGAACGCGGCACCGGACTTCGCGACCGCCCAGATCGCGGCGACGGATTCGAGGGATCGGCCGATTCCCAGCGCGACGTATCGTTCGGGGCCGGCGCCGGCCGCGACGAGCATTCTCGCGACCCGGTTGGACCACTCGTCGAGTTCCCGGTAGGTCAGTGCGTCGTCTCCGCAGGTCAGGGCGACCGAGTCGGGCACGATCGCCGCGACGCCGGTCAGGATCTCGGGCAGCGTCTGCGGGGAGGTCGCCGGCCGGCCACGTGCGGGCAGGAAACCGTCGAGTTCGCCGCCGCTGACGACGGGAAGAGCGCCGAGCGGGGTCGCGGGGGCGGTGGCGGCGGTATCGAGGACGCGGGCCAGGCGGGTGACGAACCCTCGGGCGATGTCCTCGTCCACTGCCTCGGGCCGGTACCGGACGTGGACGTGCACCCCGTCGCCGCCGGCGGCGAGGCGCAACGTCAGCGCGGTGCTGTCGGGCTGCGGGAGTGTTGCAGACGAGTCGGTGAGGCCCACGGCCACGGGGACGGACGCGCCGGTGAGCACCGCGGGGTCGACGTCGGCGTGGGTGGTGGCGTCGCGGGCGAGCCCGCGCATCCGGTTCAGGTACTGCTCGAACGGCACGGCGGGGTCGACGTCGCTGCGCAAGGGCAACACGGCGGTGCCGGACGGGGCGCCCACGAGGGTGTCCCGGCTGCCGGTCAGTACCGAGGTGACCACCGACGTCGCGGCCACCAGCACGGACTCCGGGTCGGCGGCGTGGTCGCGGAGCATCTGTGCGGTGCCGGGGGCGACGGGCAGATCGGTGTCGAACTCGGCCACCCCCGTATCGGCGGCTGCGGAGTCCGGGCTCGCGGCCGGCCGCGGCAAGGCGAGGTGGTCGGGAGCGTCGGCGAGGACGCCCTGCCAATAGGTGGCGGCCTCGGCGGCGCGCGCACGCTGGACACCGATCGCGGCCGTCTCCGGATCGATCCCGGCGACGGGAGCGTCGCCGTCGGCCTGCAGGAACGCGGTGAGCAGTCCCACGAACCGGCGATGGTGCGCACGTAACTCCTGGTCGTCGTACCGGTGCGGGTTACCTCGGAAATCGATGAAAGTCGTGGCTGGAGTGCCACTTTGGTAGATATTGACGAGCAGGTCCTCGATCGGTCCGGACGTCATGATGTGGAATTCGCCGCGCAGGTCGCCGAGCACGATCTCCTGCCGGAAGAGCATCACGTTGATGGTGGGACCGGCGTAGGCGTGCGGGGCGGTGGTGCCGGATTCCCGGCGGATGTCCTCGATGCTGCACCGCTGGTGGCGCAGCGCCCCGGTCAGTTCCAGCTGCACGCGCCGCACCAGGGCGGTGCGGGTGTCGTCCGGGTCGATGTGCAGGTGCAGTGGTGCGGTGTTGACGAGCATGCCGCCCGAGCGGCGGGCCGAGGCGGTGGTGCGGGCGGAGACCGGCAGGTTCACCACCACATCGTCGGTGCCGGTCATCCGCGCCAGGTAGCACCCGAACGCGGCGACCACCGCGGCGGTGGACGACGATCCGGCGTCCTCGTCGACGGCGGTCAGGGCAGTCACCAGGTCGTCGGGCAACGGGATGCTCGACAACAACGAGACCGGAGCGAGCGGGCCGGTGCGGGTGGCCAGCGACGAGCCGTCCTCGAGGCCGGCGACGCGCTCCATCCAGTAGTCCCGGTCGGAGGCGTACCGGGAGGAAGCCCGGTAGTCGCGGTCCCAGTCGTAGAGGGTGCGCAGGTCGGCGGCGCGCGACGGATCGGGATCGCGTCCCTCGACGGCCGCGGTGTACAGCGCGGCGATGCGGTTGACCATGGTCATCGCGGCGTAGCCGTCGAGTGCGACGTGATGGATCCGGCCGTACCAGAGATAGCGGGCATCGCCGACCCGCAGCAGTGTCATGTTCATCAGCGGTTCGTGCGCGAGGTCGACCGGACGGGAGTAGTCCGCCGTCATCCACCGGTGCGCCGCGTCGAGCGGGTCCGGGTCGGCGCGGAAATCGACCACTTCGATCGGTTTCGCCGCCAAGGCCGGGTCGACGTACTGGTACGGCTCGCCGTCGACCTCCACGACCCGGAGGTAGGCGGACTGGAACTCGCCGCCCCCGACGTACCCGGCCTGCCGTACCCGGTCGATGTCGAGTTCGCCGGGCAGATCGACGTACTGGGCGATGCAGATCGGCACGTCGGGTGCGAGTTGCTGCGCAAACCAGATCGAACGTTGTGCGGACGAAAGCGGAAAAGCATCGGGTGGTAGCTGCAGACGACGCTGTCGCAACGACATGTCCCCTCCGAGAGCGATGTTGGCGTAAACGGCGCGCCCCCGACATCGCGTCGGGGCCGATGCTCGTCGAACCTCTCTCGCCGAGACCGGGCCCCGTGTCGTGCTCCCGGGTAAGACCGGGAGCACTCCCCCAAGTTAGACCAGAATGGCGCGGCATTGCCCGCATTCGGTCAGAGGTATCCGGAAATACACCGGATATCGAATTCGATCTTGGATATGCCCCGGAAATCTTTACCGAACATTTCCGAGACCCTGTCCCAACAATTACGCGAAATTTCGCGGAAGCGTGCCGGCGGGGCCCCTGATCTTCCGGTGTGGGGTGAATGTCCCGAATGCTCGGAGATATCGGCGAAATCCCCCGGAGCGGCGGGGTGAATCCTTATCCTCAGGTTTTGGTACCCCCGTACGCGTCAGGAATTTTCCGCTGCCGTGCACGTCCGCGTCACGCACTCCCGCCTCACCGTGTGCCCGGGCCCCGTTGCCCGTGGATCACGCTGCTCGCCGCCTTCCCGCACGACTTCTCGCAGCCGACCCGAAGGAGCCTCAGATGCCGCGTCGCCGGACCGTCCGTATTCTCGGCGCCCTGTTCGCCACCGCACTGGCCGTCGCCCTGCCCGCGCAGGCCGCTGCCGAGCCCGCTCCGCCGGGCCTGCCCCTCGACCAGTTGCGGGCCGCTGCCGCACCCGACCCGGACGCCCTGCGCGCCGTGGACGACATGCTGGGCGCCGGAACGGGGTCGGCGCTGTTCGCGCCGCCGCCGCGCAACACTCCGCAGCCGTTCATGCAGCCCGCCCCCACTCTCGGACCCGGCTGCGGTGGCGGCCTCGTGCCGTACGCCATGACCACCGGCTGGGTGCAACCGGGCCCCAACGTGAACCCGGACGTACAGATCGGGCAGCTCAAGATCTTCGTGGCACCGACCATCCCCGTCACCCCTGCGGCCGCCGACCTCAAATTCGTCTGGCTCAACATGGAGACCTTCCGCGGCGGCATCGAGACCCTCGACGACAAGGCCGGCGGGGTGCCGCAACTGTCGAAGACGGTCAACACCGGCACCGGCCCGGTGCTGGCCAGCCTCTTCGGTTCGATCAACTACACCAACGGTGCCTTCTGCCAGGTGGTGTTCACGATCGGCGGGTTCTTCGCCTGACGCCCGGCCGGGCGGGTCCGGTCAGCGGATCCGCTCGGCGTCCCGGGCGAGGGACACCAGGTCGGTACACAACCGGCCCAGTTCCGCCGCGTCGGCGCCCTCGGCGACCGCGGTGGCCACATCTTCGGCGGCGCAGCGCACCAGATAGGCGCGGTCCGCCAGCGATTCCACCTCGGCGGCGGTGAGTACCACCGCGTCCTCGGGCAATCCCGCCTCGCGGGTGGTGTGGCGCTGCTCGTACGCGCGTTGCCGGCACGACTGCCGGCAGTACCGGCGGCGCCGGCCCGTCCCGATCTCCGGGACCGGGCGTCCGCACCACAGGCAGCTGCCCGGCGGACGGGTGCGGTCGGTCATGTCCGGACACTTTACCGACGCTGTGGAGGCGGCCGGTAATGTGGTGTATCCGGCCTCGAGGCGGGCCGCGGGAACGGAATCGGCCCCGTCGACGTTGACATGAGGTGAACGTTGATCCCGCGTGGGCGCCCGCCTGCAAGGCGGACCCACCAGCGGGTGGAGCACACAAGAGAGGACACCACCATGGCAGATCGTGTACTGCGAGGCAGCCGGCTCGGCGCGGTGAGCTACGAAACCGACCGTGACCACGATCTGGCGCCGCGGCGGATCGCGCGCTATCGCTGCGACAACGGCGAAGAGTTCGATGTTCCGTTCGCCGACGAAGCCGAGATCCCCGGCACCTGGATGTGCAAGAACGGGCTGGAAGGCACCCTCGTCGAGGGCGCGGCACCCGAGCCGAAGAAGGTCAAGCCGCCGCGCACGCACTGGGACATGCTGCTCGAACGCCGCTCCGTCGAAGAACTCGAGGTCCTGCTGCAGGAACGCCTCGATCTGATCAAGGCGAAGCGCCGCGGCGCCTGACAGGCCCGGCCAGCACCACCTCCGAATGCCGTTGCGGGAATTGTTCCCGCAACGGCATTCGCCTTTTGTCTGCGGTATCGGCCGGCACGCTTTTCCGTCCCGGACGCAATTGCATTGCCGGAGTGGCACAAATCCATCAATTGTCGGCACCCCGTTCGGCTGCGTGCAATCATGAGCGAATACCAACCGACGAGTCGGGCACCGTCGAACACTTCACGATCCGACCCCCACCCCCGGGGGCTGTACAGGGGTGAGCGCACGTGAACGACAGGCATACCGCGGCGGATACGACGACCGCACCGACACCGGAAACCGAACTCGACGCTCTGCGCACCGAACTCGACCGAGTCGACCGCGCACTGCTCGACGACGTCCGCGACCGGCTGGCGCTCTGCGCCCGCGTCGCGGAAATCAAACGGCGCCACAACATCGCGGTGCTCCAACCCGGCCGGATGCAGGCTGTGCATCGCCGAGCCCAGGACTACGCGCACCGTAATGGACTGTCCGGCGACTTCGTCGAAGCGCTCTACACCCTGCTCATCGGAGAAGCCTGCCGGCTCGAAGACGACATCGTCGCCGCCGCGGGCGCCGACACCGGTCCGCGCCCGGCGCGCTCCGGGGACCCCCAGATCTGAGGCCGCCATGTCTGCGCCGCCACCGACCCGAACCCTGCTGGTCGACAACTACGACTCGTTCACCTACAACCTCTACAGCCTGCTCTCCCGCGTCAACGGAGTTCCCCCGGTCGTGGTCACCAACGACACCGTGTGGGACGAACTGGGGCTGCACCGGTTCGACAACATCGTCGTCTCCCCCGGCCCGGGACGCCCCGACCGGCCCCGCGACTTCGGGATCAGCGACCGCATCCTCGCCGACTCCGGGCTGCCGGTCCTGGGCGTGTGCCTCGGCCACCAGGGGTTGTGCCAGCTGTTCGGCAGTGCGGTGGTGCCCGCCCCCGAGCCGGTACACGGCCGGATCAGCCGGATCGTGCACGACGGCACCGGTCTGTTCGCCGGGATCCCGTCCCCGTTCGACGCGGTCCGCTACCACTCGCTGATCGCCGAGCACGTCCCCGACCAGCTCGTCGCCACCGCCTACACCGACGACGGGCTGCTGATGGCGGTCGAGCACCGGAACCGACCGCTGTGGGGAGTGCAATTCCATCCCGAATCGATCTGCACCTGCTACGGCACCGAACTGCTCGGCAACTTCCGGGCCGCCACCCCGGCCCGGACACCGATCACCGTCAGCGCCCCGACACCGCCGGAACCGGCCCCACCCCGATATGTGCTCGACACCCGGGTCCTCGACTTCCACCCGGCGCCGCACGCCGTCTACGAAACACTCTTTGCCGACGACCCGCACAGCTTCTGGCTCGACGGCTCCGTCACCACCGAACCCGGTTCCCGGTTCACGGTGATGGGCGACGGGTCCGGCCCCCGCGCCGAGTTCGTCACCTACAGCGTCGCCGAAACCCTGGTGCGCGAATACCGTGCGGGTGCGCCCGTCGCCGAGTACCACCGCACCTTCTTCGACTACCTCGATGCGCGGCTCGCCGAACGGCGCATCACCCCCCGCGACGATCTGCCGTTCGCGTTCGCACTCGGATACGTCGGCTATCTCGGTTACGAACTCAAGGCCGACGCCGGCGGGCAACTGGTGCACACCTCCCCGATCGCGGACGCCTCGATGGTGTTCGCGGACCGTGCGGTCGTCCTCGACCACGAGGCGGGCCGCTGTTATCTCCTGGCGTTGTCGGACGAACCCGACGATCCCGCGTCCGTCGCATGGTTCGACGCCACCGCCGCGGCGCTCGCCGCGCTCGCCGACACCGATGTTCTCGCCCCGACGGCGGTGCCGTTGCTGCGTGACGAAGACGATCTGCAGATCCGGTTGCGGCACACACCGGCGCACTACCTGGAGATGATCGAGCAGTGCCAGAGCGAGATCCGCAGCGGCGAGACGTACGAGGTGTGCCTGACCAACACCGCGACCGTCGACCGGACCATCGACCCGCTGCGCACCTACCGGACACTGCGGGAGATCAGCCCCACCCCGTACAGTGCGCTGCTGGACTTCCCGGAGGTGGCGGTGCTCAGCGCTTCCCCGGAACGGTTCCTGCGGATCGGCACCGACGGCATCGTGGAGTCGAAACCGATCAAGGGCACCCGGCCCCGGGGCCGCACCGCCGCCGAGGACGCCGCACTGCGCGACGGTCTGCTCGTCAGCGAGAAGGACCGCTCCGAGAACCTGATGATCGTCGACCTGGTGCGCAACGACCTCTCCCGCGTGTGCCAACCGGGTTCGGTGCACGTGCCGAAACTCTTCGACATCGAAACCTATTCCGCCGTACACCAACTCGTCTCCACCGTGCGCGGGACCCTGCGCCCCGACGTTACCGCCGTGGACTGTGTGCGCGCCGCATTCCCCGGCGGGTCCATGACCGGCGCACCGAAACTGCGCACCATGGAGATCATCGACAAATTCGAGGACGGTCCGCGCGGGGTGTATTCCGGGGCGATCGGCTACCTGTCCCCCACCGGCACCGCCGACCTGTCGATCGTGATCCGCACGATGGTCGCCACCGACCATCAGGTCACCTTCGGTATCGGCGGCGCGATCGTCGCGCTGTCGGACCCGGACGACGAACTCGAGGAAACGCTCGTCAAATCGCTGGTGATGCGGCGCTGCCTGGCCGAGACCGACGCCGATCCCGCCGACGGCAACGCCGCACTCCGCGCCCGACCCGACGGCACCGCGCCGTGACCGCCGGCGGACCAGGCCGCGTCGTCGTGGCGGGGGGCTGCGGTGCGGTCGGCGCGATGCTCACCGCGGCCCTGTCCGGCGACGGCCACCGCGTGCTGGCGATCGACCCCGGCGCTCCGGCCCCGACGACCGGCACAGCCGGCGCCGCGGTGCTGCCCGGTGACATCGCCGCGCCCACCCCGGACGTCGCGGCGGCGGTGCGCGCGGCGCCGACGGTGATCCTCGCCGTCCCCGACGCCGTCGCCGTGGCCGCGCTGCCCGCCCTGGCCGGGTTGCTGCGCCCCGAGGCGCTGCTGGTAGAGACGTTGTCGGTGAAAACCCCGTTCGCTGCGGCGCTGGGTACCGGCCTGCCGGACCGGGAGGCGCTCGGTATCAATCCGATGTTCGCTCCGGCGCTCGGCTGGGCCGGGCGCCCCGTACTCGCGGTGCGGCACCGGGACGGCCCCGCAGTCGGGGCGTTCGTCGACGCGGTAGGCCGCTGGGGTGCGCGGGTCGTGGAGGTCGGCGCCGCCGAGCACGACCGCGCGACGGCGACCACTCAGGCGCTGACCCACGCGGTGGTTCTCGCTTTCGGCGGTGCCCTCGACCGGCTGGGACCACCGACGGCCGCGACCGCCGCTCCCCCGCCGCACGTGCTGCTGCGGGCACTGCTCGCCCGGATCGCGTCCGGCACACCGGCGGTGTATCACGAGATCCAGGTGGCCAATCCGTACGCCGCGGACGCCCGCCGCGCCCTGCGCGCCGCCCTGGACGACCTCGACGCGGCCGAGGACCCCGACCGGTTCGCGGCGCTGACCGCACGCGGCTACCGCGCCCTCGGCGACGACCGCGAGCAGTACCGGGCACTGTGCGGGGAACTGTTCGGCCTGCTCCCGTCGGACCTGCACGCACCGGACGCCGTGCGAAACGGGGTGTCGCCATGACCGATCGCGACGCCGCGAAGCTGCGGGCCCGGTTGCGGCCCCCGGAGCTTCCCGGCCACGACACCGGCGACCCGGTCGCCGCCGCGGTGATTCGCGGCCTGACCCGGTCGTGGCCGCGGCGCGCCGCGGTGAAGAAATCCGAACCCGACCTGGATGCGCTGTTCGAACCCGCGCGCGACGATTTCCCCGACACCCTGCTGCCGTTCCACACCCATCCCCGGTACCTCGCACTCGACGAGCCCGCCCGCGCGCGGCTGCGGGCGTGGGGGTGGATCGCCTACAACAAGAACGTCATCGACATCGAGCAGTACGTGGTCAATCCCGGTTTCGGGCTGATCACCTCCGACGTGTTCGGTCTCGCTCCGCCGGACACCGTGGTCGTCGGGGTGATGCAGGCGATGGTCGACGAGCAGTACCACACCCTCATGCACCAGAACGCCAATGCGCTCACCCGCCGCGGGCGTGGCTGGGCATTGCCCGACGCGGTGCTCCCCGCGTGCCGCACCCTGCGCGCACACCGCGCGGAGTTGCAGCGCGCCGTCGATCCGCGGCACGCGGCGCTGGTGCAACTGGCGTTCACCACGGTCGCCGAGACGTCGATCAGCGCGTATCTCGCGCTGTTCACCGGCGACGAGACCGTGCAACCGGTCAACCGGGCCACCGTCGCGGTCCACCGGCGCGACGAACTGTGCCACGCCACCCTCACCGGGGAATTGTTCACCACGGTGTTCACCGAACTGGACGCCGCAGACCGTGAGTTGTTGTTCGACGCGCTCGCCGCCGGGGTCGATGCCTTCACCGGCGGCGACATGACCACCTGGGCGGCGATCGTCGCGCACGAACAGGTCCCCGGCGGCCGGGAACTGATCGCGGACACCGCCGCGGCGACCGCGCACCAACCGGTGGTACAGGACTGCAGCGCGATCCGCCGCCTGTGTGCGTCCGTCGGCGCCGGCGACACGTTCGACGCGCACCGTGCCCGGCGAGGCCGGTCCTGACGTGCGCGGCTGGGCGGGCGGTCAGTTGCGCTGCAGCAGCGCCCGCACCCGCTCGTAGCGGCTGCGCAGCCCCCACAGCGTCACCCGCAGCAATGCCTCCTGCACGATGTTCCCGCTCATCTTCGACTCCCCGATCTCCCGTTCGGTGAACGTGATCGGCACCTCGGCGACGGTGAACCCCGCCTGCAGCGTCCGCCACGCCAGATCCACCTGGAAGCAGTAGCCGTGGGAGGCGATCGCGTCGAGATCGAGGGTTTCGAGCACCTCGCGCCGGTAGGCGCGGTATCCCCCGGTGATGTCGCTGACGTTCACCCCGAGCGCGAGACGCGAATAGATGTTGCCGCCGCGCGAGAGCACCTCGCGGTGCCACGGCCAGTTCACCACGGTGCCACCCGGCACGTACCGGGAGCCGAGCACCAGATCGGCGCCCGCGTCGACGCGCTCGAGCAGCAGATGCAGCTGTTCGGGGGCGTGGCTGCCGTCGGCGTCCATCTCCACCAGCACGGTGTAGTCGCGGTCCAGTCCCCATCGGAACCCGGCGATGTACGCGGCGCCGAGCCCGTTCTTCTCGGTGCGGTGCATCACGTGGATGCGGTCGTCCGCGGCGGCGAGGCCGTCGGCGATCGCACCGGTGCCGTCGGGGCTGCCGTCGTCGACGATCAGCACGTCGGTGCCGGGCAGGGCGGCGTGCAGCCGCTCGACGATCCGACCGATGTTGTCGCGCTCGTTGTACGTCGGAATGATCACCAGGGTGCGGGCGCTGGGTGCGCTGTCGTTCCCGGCCGGCGTCGCCGATGCCATCAAAGGTCCTCCCTGTCGAACCGGCCGGGGGCCGGTGCTCCTGCGGTGCCGGGCGCGGGGTCTGCTCCCGGACCGGCGTTCTGACGTCGGCTACGCACGAGGGCGAGACCGGCGGCGACCACGGCACCGACACAGAGCACGAGCTCCGGGATCGGTCCGAGCCGACTTGCCAGCGTAACGTCTGCCCGCAACGGCACCTGCGCCACCAGGGCTGCGGGCTCGAACAGCGGGGTGCGTTGCTGCACCGACCCGTCCGGATCGACGATGGCGCTGACCCCGCTGGTGGCGGCGACCACAACGGTGCGGCCGTGTTCGACCGCCCGCACCCGTGACATCGCCAGCTGCTGATACGTCATCTCGGTGTCGCCGAAGGTCGCGTTGTTGGTGGGCACCGCGAGCAGTTGCGCACCCGCGTCCACCGAATCGGAGAACGCCCGGTCGAAGGCGACCTCGTAGCAGGTCGCGACCCCGATGGTGATGCCGTCCGCGGTGACCGCCCCGTCCCCGTCGCCGGGTACGAAGTTGCCCGCCCGGTCGGCGTACTCGGAGAACAGACGGAAGAACGAGCGGTAGGGCAGATACTCCCCGAACGGCTGGATGATCCGTTTGTCGTGCTGCTCTCCGGGTCCGGCTTGCGGGTCCCACACGATCACCGAGTTGCTGGTGGTGCCGTCGTCGTTGCGCAGCACCGTGCCGACCAGGATCGGCGCCTGTACCGCTGCCGCCGCGGCCGTGATGTCGCGGGCGGCGTCGGCATTGCGCAGCGGGTCGATATCGGACGCGTTCTCCGGCCAGATCACCACATCGGGTTGCGGCACCGCGCCGGCGCGCACGTCCGCGGCCAGTTCCAGGGTCCGCGCCACGTGATTGTCGAGCACCGCTTTGCGTTGTGCGTTGAAGTCGAGGCCCAGTCGCGGCACGCTGCCCTGGATCGCCGCGACCGTCACCACCGGCGAGTCGGCGGGGTCGGTGCGCAGCAGCGGCCACACCGCCAGCGCGGCCAGGGGCGCGAGCGCCGCCCACGCCGCGGCCCGCACGGCGCCCCGCCGGTCGAGGCGGGCACCGTTGCTGCGCACGACGACCGAGACCAACGCGGCCAGACCGGTGCCGGTCAGCGCCACGGCAAACGACACGAGCGGGGCGCCGCCGAGCGCGGCGAGGGACACGAGCACCCCGTCGGGCTGCCCGAACGCGAGCCGCCCCCACGGGAATCCGCCGAAGGGTACCGACGCGCGCGCGAATTCGGTGGCGCTCCACGCTGCCGCGATCCACAGCGGCGCAGCGGGCAGGGTGCGCAGATGCACCGCCAGTGCCCCGAACAGGCCGACGAACACCGCCTCCGCGGCGGCGAGCGCCAGCCACGGCAGCGGCCCCACATAGACCCCTACCCAGGGCAGCAGCGGTACCAGGAACCCGAGTCCGGCGAGGTAGCCGTATCCGAAACCGGCGCGTCGCCGCATCGGTTGCACCGTGAGTACCGCGGTGAGCAGGGCGATGCCGACCGGTGCGAGGAACCACAGCGGTCGCGGCGGGAAGCTTGCGAACAGCAGCACTCCGGCGAGCAGCGCCGCGGCCATCCGCAGGCCCACCACGGTGGCGGTCCGCCTCCGTGTCGGGCCGGCCGGTGCGGTCACCGTGCGTACACGACGTGGCCCCGGTGCACGCTGCGCACCAGTACCGGATCGTCGGTGCCGTCGGCGAGGTCGGGCAGCGGCGCGACCCGCGAGCGCGGGTCGGTCGACCAGCGCTGCACGCTGTCCTTGGGGGCGCGTATCACCAGGTCCCCCGCCTCCCACAGCGCGTACGACGCCGGGGCACCCGGATCGAGAGTTCCGGCCATCCCGTCGCGCACGCCACCGGCGCGCCACGCACCGCGGGTCGAGGCGGCGAATGCGGCTCGCGGTGAGATGCCGCTTCCGGGGGTGCGGTGATGCACTGCGGCGCGCAGCATCTGCCAGGGCCGGGGCGGAGTCACCGGCGCGTCGGAACCGAACGCGAGGGACATCCCGGTCGAGGCGATACCGGCGAACGCGTTGAGGGTCGCGGCGCGCGCCGTGCCCAGGCGCTGGGCGTACATCGCGTCGGGTCCGCCCCACAATGCGTCGAACATCGGTTGCATGCTGGCGATCACGCCGTACCGGGCGAGCTGTTCGGCTTGTGGGCCGGTGATGGACTCGACATGCTCGAGGCGGTGGCCGCGTGCACCGACCGCCGGTCCGCCCAGTTCTGCGGCGACCGCGTCGAATGCCGCCACGGTGGCGGCGACGGCGGCGTCCCCGATGACGTGGAATCCGGCCTGGATGCCGGCGGTGGTGCAGGCCCGCACGTGGTCGGCGAGTTCCTCGGTGCTCAGGTACGCGGTGCCGTGGCAGTCCGGCCGGTCTGCGTACGGTGCGGCGAGCCACGCGGTGTGCGATCCGAACGCGCCGTCCACGAACAGGTCACCGCCGAGTGCGTGCGCACCGGTCGCGGCGAGCAGGGCGGTGGCGTCGTCGGCGGTGCGGACCGCCTGTCCCCAGTAGCCGCGCACCTCCACCGGGTGGTCGGTGGCGAGCAGTTCAGTGAAGTCGTCGCGGCCGGAGATGTCGGGGCCGCCGCATTCGTGGACGGCGACGATGCCGTGCGCGGCGAAGTCGTCGAGCGCGGCGGTGCGGGCCTCGGCCCGTTGCGGTGCGGTGAGCCCGGTGCGGGCCGCGGCGCGCACCGCGTGGTGGGCTGCGGCGGTGACCGGGCGCTGCGGGTGGTAGCCGCCGAGCATGTCGAGCGCGCCGGCGGCGACGCGCAGCGCCGTGGAGGCCGCCGCCGAATGTGCGTCGATCCGTCCCAGGTACACCAGGCGGCCGGGTGCGGCGGCGTCGAGTTCGTCGGTGGTGGGCGGGGTGGGATCGGGCCAGCGGGTTTCGTCCCAGCCGTGGCCCCAGATCACGGCGTCGTCGCGGCCGGCGGCGTACTCCCCTACCCGGCGGAGCACGTCGTCACGGTTCGCGGCGCCGGTGAGGTCCAGTCCGGTCAGGGCGAGCCCGTGGGCGGTGACATGCACGTGGGTGTCGACGAATCCCGGTGCGACGAACGCGCCGTCGAGGTCGACGATCTCGGCGTCGGGGTGCAGGACGCGTCCGGTGCGGTCCTGCCCGACCCACACGATCGTTCCGTCCGTGACGGCCATCGCGGTGGCGTCGGGTGCGCTCGCACTGTAGATGCGGCCGCCGACGAAGAGCTGGGTGTGCGGTGCTGGACTCACAACTGCCCAGTCTGCCCCGTCACGGGCGGCGGGGCTGCCGCGGGGTCTCGACGATCTCCCCTTCGAGGATTTCGCCGTCCACCACGTCCGGCCGGGTCGTGCCGACGGGGCCGCGGCCGGGGCCACCGGGCAGATGGGGCGCCGCCCCGACGACGGTGTTCTCGACGACCTGACCGTCGACCACCACCAGGCGTTGTCCGCGCCAGGTGGCGGCGTGGGTGCGGGCGGTGCGGGCGGCCACGGCGCGCACCACCGGGCGGAGCAGTGCGCGGCTCGGCAGCAGCAGCACGATGCCCAGGACGGTGGTGATCAAGCCGGGAAGCAGCACGAGGCCGGCTCCGGCGCCGATGAGCGCACCGTCGGTGAGCATCTTGTCGGGTGAGCCGGTGGGCGGGAGGGGGCCACTGCGGAGCCGGCCGAGTCCGCGCAGCGCGCGGCGGCCCTGGGCGCCGAGCACCAGATACCCGGCGACGTTGACAGCCAGGAAGATCAGCACGGTGGCGAGGGCGCCGACGGTGGAGCCGAGCCAGGCCAGCACAGCGATCTCCGCGGCGACGTAGACGACGAACAGCAACAGGTACACGCGGGGTCCTTCCGTACGCCGGGTCCGGCGCGAACGTCTCTCGGGTGAGGGACTCGTTTGTTCAACGTACGAGAAGCCGAGTTTGCTCCCGGCGCGGCGCACAGACGCGGAGGCGATCCGGTCGGTGTGCTCGCCCCATGATCGAATGGCGCGCATGGATGTGGGCGACTGGGCCGTGCTGCTGGCCGCGGCGACGGCCGCCGGATGGGTCGATGCGGTGGTCGGCGGCGGCGGGCTGATCTTGTTGCCGGCGTTGCTGCTGGTCGCGCCTCAGTTGGCGCCGCAGGCGGCGCTGGGCACCAACAAGCTCACCGCGATCTTCGGGACCGGCGCGGCGGTGTGGACCTTCGCGCGCCGGATTCCGTTGCGGTGGTCGGTGCTGGCGCCGGCCGCGCTGGTCGCGGCGGTCTTCGCCGGGGCGGGCGCGGCCGCGGTGTCGCTGATCGACCGCGAGGTGTTCATCCCCATCGTGATCGTGGTGCTCGTCGGGGTGGCGGTGTTCGTCGCGGCCCGGCCCAAGCTCGGCTCCGGAACGGAGCAGCACCGCCCCAGCGCGACACGCATCGTGACGGTGATCGTCGGCGCGGCCGCGGTGATCGGGTTCTACGACGGCATCCTCGGCCCGGGCACCGGCACCTTCCTGATCCTCATCTTCGCGGCGATGCTCGGCAGCGAGTTCGTCAAGTCCGCCGCGATGGCGAAGGTGATCAACCTCGGTTCGAACGTGGGCGCACTGGCGGTCTTCGCGATCGGCGGGCACGTGTGGTGGACCCTCGGGCTGACCATGGCGGTGTGCAACGTCGCCGGGTCGATGCTCGGCTCCCGGATGGCGTTGCAGCGCGGTGCCGGGTTCGTGCGGGTGGTGCTGCTGGTCGTGGTCGTCGCGATGGCGGTGCGGCTCGGCTTCCAGCAGTTCGGGTGAGACAGTCGCTACGGTAGGCCGGTGACCGGTGTGGACGACGATTTTCTGGCCCTGCCGCTGCGGGCCGCCGCCGATGCGGCACTGTCGGTGGCTCGCGCCGCCGGGGCCACGCATGCCGACGTGCGGGTGCAGCGGGTACGCACCCACTCGCTGACGCTGCGCGACGGAGCGGTGCAGGCCGCGGTGGACGGCACCGACTGCGGGCTCGCGGTGCGGGTCCTCCTCGACGGCACCTGGGGGTTCGCGTCGCACCCGGTGCCGGGACCGGCGGGGGCGGCGGACGCGGCGGCGCGGGCGGTGGCGGTCGCCCGGGCGGTGCGGCCGCTGAACCGGGACCCGGTGCAATGGGCGGACGAGCCGGTGTACCGGGACGCGGTGTGGACCTCCTCGTACGAGATCGACCCGTTCGCCGTGCCCACGACCGACAAGGTGGCGCTGCTCGGCGATTTCTCCCGCCGCCTCCTCGACGCGGCCGGCGTCGACCACGTCACCGCCGGCGTGGAGGAGGTCAAGGAGCAGACGTTCTACGCCGATCTGGCCGGATCGTCGATCACCCAGCAGCGGGTGCGGGTGCACCCCCAACTCGAGGCCGTCACCGTGGACCGCCGGGCGGGCACCTTCGAGTCGATGCGCACCCTGGCGCCGCCGGTCGGGCGCGGCTGGGAGTACCTGAGTTCCGACACCCACTGGGACTGGACGGACGAACTGGACCGGCTCCCCGGCCTGCTGGCCGAGAAAGCGCAGGCACCGTCGGTGACGGCCGGTCCGACGGACCTGGTGATCGACCCCACCAACCTGTGGCTGACCATCCACGAATCGGTCGGGCACGCCACCGAGTACGACCGGGCGATCGGCTACGAGGCCGCGTACGCCGGCACGTCGTTCGCGACCCCGGACCGGCTGGGCACGTTGCGGTACGGCAGCGACGCGATGCATGTGACCGCCGACCGCACCACCGCGCACGGCCTCGCCACCACCGGGTTCGACGACGACGGGGTCGCCGCCCAGTCGTGGGATCTGGTGCGCGACGGGGTGCTCGTCGGCTATCAGCTCGACCGGGCGTTCGCGCCGAAACTCGGGGCGGCGCGATCGAACGGCTGCGCCTACGCCGACTCCGCCCACCATGTGCCGATCCAGCGGATGGCGAACGTCTCGCTGCAACCGGACCCCGTCGTCGATCGCAGCACCGCCGACCTGATCGCCGGTGTCGAGGACGGCCTGTACGTCGTCGGGGACCGGAGCTGGTCGATCGACATGCAGCGCTACAACTTCCAGTTCACCGGTCAGCAGTTCCACCGGATTCGCGGGGGCCGGCTCGTCGGGCAGGTCCGCGACGTGGCGTATCAGGCGACCACCACCGAGTTCTGGGGTGCTCTCGAGGCGGTCGGCGGGCCGTCCACCTGGCGACTCGGCGGCGCCATGAACTGCGGGAAGGCGCAACCGGGCCAGGTCGCCTCGGTCAGCCACGGGTGCCCGTCGGTGCTGGTGCGCGGCGTCAACGTGCTCAACACCGTGCAGGAAGGCAGCCGATGATCCCCGCAGCGGATCTCGTGGAGGTGGCGCTCGCCGCGTCCACGGCCGACGAGACGATCGTTCTGGTCGACGACACCGAGGAAGCAGCGCTGCGGTGGGCGGGCAACTCGATGACCACCAACGGGTCGACGCGTGCGCGGACGGCGACGGTGATCGCGCTGCGGCACACGACATCCGGTACCCGGTGCGGCATCGTCACCGCGCCGCTGGTGCACCGCGGTGAGGTCACCGCGGTGACCGAGGCCGCCGACGCCGCGGCCCGCGCCGCCCCACCGGCCGGAGACGCCGTGCCGCTCGTCGCCGGCGACGGGACACCCGCAGACTGGGACGCACCGGCCGGACGCACCGGCATCGACGTGTTCGATCCCGTCATAGGTGCTCTGGCACACGGTTTCGACGGATCCGACGCGCTGTACGGGTTCGCGGAGCATCGGGTGCGCACCAGCTGGCTGGGGACCTCGACGGGGCTGCGGCGGCGCTGGACGCAACCCGACGGGTCCCTCGAGATCACCGGCAAACGTGGCGGACTCGACGGTGCCAGCGCGTGGGTCGGGGCGGGGACCACCGATTTCACCGATGTTCGGATGGACCGGTTGCTCGAGGACCTGTCCCGACGACTGGACTGGGCCGCGACGTCGGTGTCGGTGCCGGCGGGGCGTTACGAGACGGTGTTGCCGCCCTCCGCGGTGGCCGACCTGATGATTTCCCTGATGTGGTCGATGGAGGGCCTCGGCGCGCACGAGGGTCGCACGGTGTGGTCGGGTCCGCACGGCACCCGCCTGGGCGACACACTCACCGGCCTGCCGCTGACCTTGACCTCCGATCCGGCGGCGCCGGGCCTGCAATACGCGCCGTTCGTCACGGCGACCACCTCGACAGATGCGGTGTCGGTGTTCGACAACGGGTTGCCCGCCGGCCGCGTCGACTGGATCCGGGACGGGACGGTACACGCGCTGGCCTATCCGCGTGCCGCAGCCGCGGAGTTTTCCGCCCAGCCCACCGCACCGGGTCACAACCTGCTGCTCACCGGCGGTACCGGCGCGTCCCTCGACGAGATGATCGCCGGGACGGAACGCGGGTTGCTGCTCACCACGCTCTGGTATCTGCGCGAGGTCGACCCGGCGAGCCTGCTGATGACCGGACTGACCCGCGACGGGGTGTACCTGATCGAGGACGGGCAGGTGCGGGCCGCGGTGGACAACTTCCGGTTCAACGAGTCCCCGGTGGCGCTGCTGGGCCGGGCTACCGAGGTCGGACACACCGAGCGCACGCTGCCTCGCGAATGGAAGGACTGGTTCACCCGCACCGCGATGCCGCCGATGCGGATCCCGGATTTCCACATGTCGTCGGTCAGCGCGGCGCGCTGACCACGGGTACCCGGCGGGGCGTACGGAGCCCCGCCGGGGCGGTGCCGGACCGCTGGGGCGGGTACAGCTAGAGCAGCTCGGCGAGCTGGGCGCCGATGGCCTCGGGGGCGACGGTCGGTTCGAACCGGGTGACGACCGCACCGGCGGGGTCGACGAGGAATTTGGTGAAGTTCCACTTGACCTCGTCGGTGCCGATGGCCTCGGGTCGGGTCGTGCGGACGTGCTCGAACAGGAAACCGTGATCGGGCCCGAAGTCGCCGGGTGCGGCGCTGCGCAGGTACCGGTACAGCGGGTCCGCGTCGTCGCCGTTGACCTCGACCTTGCCGTAGACCGGGAACGTCACGTCGTAGGTCAGACTGCAGAATTCCTGGATCTCCGCGTCGGTGCCCGGTTCCTGCTCCCCGAACTGGTTGCAGGGGAACCCGATGATCTGCAGTCCCTTGCCGGCGGTCGCGCGGTGCAGCGCTTCGAGGCCTTCGTACTGCGGCGTCAGACCGCACTTGCTGGCGACATTGACGATGAGCAGATACGAACCGGCGTACTCACCGAGCGAGACGGCGTCTCCTTCGGCGGTACGAACGGTGAAGTCGTGCACGGTCATGCGGTCTCCTGGCGGATGTGATGCTGCGAGTGGGAATGCAGGGGCGGGCGGAAGAACGATCGGGTGTCGAACAAGATCGGTGTCACAGCAAAACTACGACACGCTGATCCTCTCGCCGCTGTGTCCGATGTCACGGTGGGATCCCGGTCGCTGCCGTATCCCGGTCAGGGCAGCGTGCGGCGAAACCGCGCCGGACTGCCCATATACAGCGAATCGGCGGCGCAGTCGCGCGTGACGAGAGAATTCGCGCCCACCACGACCCCGGGACCGATGGTCACTCCCGGCAGGATCACCGTGCTCGAGCCGATCCACGAGCCGTCACGGATGGTCACCGCTTCCCCGGTCAGGGTGGAGGCCCGCTGCTCGGAGCCCCCGGTCAGGTGGCTGCTCGTCAGCACCCGCACATGATCGCCGAGGAACACCCGACACCCCACGGTGATGTCGGCGACCGTGTCGAAGTAACACCCGACGTTGACGAAGGTGCCCGCACCGAGAGACAGCCGGCCCAACCCCTGCACGACCACGTTCCGGCTGATCGCACACGGTGCGGCGGCCTCGACACCGGCTGCGAGCAGCCATCGGCCGCGCCGGGTCTCGGGGACCAGCGGACTGTTCGCGAGCGCGACGGCAACCGCCTGGGAGTAGTAGGTGTGCCGCATCGGTCCCCCGTTGCCGTCGGTTACTGCGTGTCGGTAGTTCCGGTGTCGGTAGTTCCGGTGTCGGTAGTTCCGGTGTCGGGATCGAGGGAACACGCCAGCCCCACCGTCCCGGTGCGGCCGCGGCGCAGCACACTGGCCCCCACGGTGATCCGGCCGAGCAGTCCGTACTTGCGGGCGATCACCGAACGCGCATGGGCGGTCTGCTCGGCGTCGAGGATCACGCCGGTGCCGGGGACCGCCGCGGACTTCGCGTTGCCGCGCGCGTCGCACACCGCCAATGTCAGGCGCGGATCGCGCCGCAGCCGGCGCACCTTGTAGGCATCCGCCGCCGTCCACACCAGCAGCCGGTCGCCGTCGGGTGCCGCCCACACCGCGGTGCCCACCGGGGTCCCGTCCTTCCGGAAGGTGGTGAGCAGGATGTACTTGGCCTCGGAGAGCTCTGCGAACGAGGGGCGCTCGGAGCGAGTGTCGGACATGGCCGACACCCTACGGTCTTTTCCCGGCCCGGACGTGCATCGACACCGGACGGGACGCAGCGGAAGATGTGGTCGGTGACCGCACGACGATCTAGCCTGGTGACATGCCCGACGCCGAGGTCGAAGTCCACTTGTCCGGTGGCGTGGTCACCGCAGCGCAGTTGCGTGCGCTCGCGGAACTCGCCGAGTCGCACGGCGGCGGCGAACTACACCTGACCGAGCGGGCACAGATCCTGCTGCGCGGTGACGCCGAACCGATCGTCTCGCGGCTCGACGCGATCGGGCTCACCGTCGACGCGCCGACCCGGCCCCGCGTCCTCGCCTCACCGCTGAGCGGCCGCCTCGAGGGGCACCGTGACATCCGTCCTCTCGTCCGGGCGGTCGCGGCGCGGCTGCACGCTTCCCCCGACCGCGCCGCCCGGATCTACGGCATCGACGACGGCACCGGCGACATCGTCGCGCTGGCCCCGCACGTCGCGGTCCTCGCGCGACCCGACGGGCGAATGGCGTTGGTGCGCGACGGCGTCGACACCGGCCTGCGCATCGACCCGGACACCGCCGCCGAGATCCTGCTCGCCGGGACCCCGCCCTCCGGGGAACCCGATGCGGCGGAACCGTTGCCGTCGCCGCCGCCGGCTCCGATCGGGTGGCTCGACCAGACCGACGGCGCGGTCACGCTCGCCGGCGGTCTCCCCGGCGGGGTGCTGCCGGCGCGGCTCGCCGAGTTCCTTGCCGCGGTGGAACGGCCGGTCGTGATCACCCCGTGGCGATCGGTGTTGCTGTGCGACCTGGACGAGTGGACCGCCGAGCAGGTGGTGCGGGTGCTCGCACCGATGGGGCTGGTGTTCGACGCCCGGTCCCCGCAACTGGACTGACCGCGCCGGAATTGTCCGGTCGATCCTCCGGAACCGGTCCGCCGACGCTCCTCGCCGCCTACCGTGAAACGGGTGACCCGCGCCGACAGTCCTTCCGGGCCCCGCGACCCCGATGACGACACCTACGACGTGATCGTGCTCGGAGGTGGGCCCGCCGGCGAGAACGCCGCGCAGTATGCCGTCGCCGGAAGCGACCGCACCGTCGCCCTTGTCGAACACGAACTCGTCGGTGGGGAATGCTCGTACTGGGCGTGTATGCCCTCCAAGGCGCTGCTGCGCCCCGCCCAGGTGCTCGCGACGGCGCGGCACGTGGCAGGTGTGGGCGACAAGGTCAGCGCACACGGCGTCGATGTGCCCGCCGTCCTTGCCCGCCGCGACGGCTTCACCAGTCACCGGGACGACAGCGGGCAGGTGGAGTGGGCCCGCTCCGCGGGCATCGATGTGGTGCGCGGGCGCGGCTGCCTCGCGGGGGAACGCACCGTCACCGTCACCGACGCCCACCCCGATCAGCCCCGCACCCTCCGTGCCCGGCATGCGGTGGTGCTGGCTACCGGCACCGTCGCCGCGATTCCCGACACGACCGGCCTGCGTGCGGCGTTGCCGTGGACCTCGCGCGACGCCACCAATCTGCTGGAGATCCCCCGCCGTGTGCTGGTGGTCGGCGGTGGCGTCGTCGCGTGCGAAGCCGCCACCTGGTTGCGGCAACTCGGCGTCGAGGAGTTGACGATGGTGGTGCGCGGATCGCGCCTGCTGCCCCGCGTCGAGCCGTTCGCGGCCGACATGGTCTCAGAGGCGCTGCGGGCCCACGGCGTCACGGTGCGTCATCACGCGGCGGTGAAGCAGGTCACCCGGCCCGACGTGCGGGAAACCGGCATCGGCCGGATCCATGGTGGCACGGTCACCGTCGACCTCGACGACGGCAGCACTCTCGACGTCGACGAGATCGTGGTGGCGACGGGCCGTCGCGCCACGACGGCGGCGCTCGGGCTCGACACGGTCGGTCTGTCCGCCGACGCGGCCGTCACCGTCGACGACCATCTCACCGTCGAGGGCGTGGACGGCGACTGGCTCTACGCCGTGGGCGATGTCGCCGGTCGTGCCGCACTGACCCACATGGGCAAATATCAGGCGCGGGTGTGCGGCGACGTGATCGCCGCCCGGGCCGAGGGTCGCCCCCTCGGTGGGCCCCGCTACCGGGCGAGCGCCGACCATCACCAGGTCCCCCAGGTGATCTTCACCGACCCGGAGATCGCCGCGGTGGGGCGCACCGCCGAGCAGGCCCGCGCCGACGGCTTCGACGTGGAGGTGCTCGAAGCGGACATCGACGTGGCCGGCGCCGCGTTGTCGCGCGACGACTTCACCGGCCACGCCGCGCTGGTCGTGGACCGTGCCACCGACACCCTCGTCGGGGCCACCTTCGTCGGCACCGACGTGAGTGAACTCGTCCATGCCGCCACCGTCGCCCTCGTCGGGCACGTCACCCTCGACACGCTCTGGCATGCGGTGCCGTCCTACCCGACGGTCAGCGAAGTGTGGTTGCGGCTGCTCGAATCCCGCAGGGCCTGAAACACGCTCGATCGCAACGGTATTGGCAAGGGCTGAGGTGTCGGCCCGGTCGTCGCGTCCGGGCCGTTTACCGTCGCTGTCCGCGGGTAGACGTCCCGGCAGAGAAGCGTGACGCAGCAATCCTGCACGACACCTCGAGTGAGGAGGCGACCGTGATCGACATCAGCAGGGCCGTCGGCAACGCCGGTCAGGCGGTGAGCGGCCTGGTCCGCCGCGCCGCCGACCGGCCCGCCGACGCCGGACGACCGCAGACCGTCACCGTGGCTGCGCCCCGCGCGCAGGTCATGCAGTTCTGGCAAGATCCCGACAACCTGACCCGGTTGTTCGGCGATCGCGTCCGGGTGGAGACAGCGGAGGCGAACCGGCTGCGGTGGCACTGGGACACCGGCGGAGATCCTATGACCTGGGACACCCGCGTCGACGTCACCGAGGAAGGACTCGCCTTCACCGGTGAGGACGACGCCGACGCGCCGGGCCCGCGTCTGGTGCTGGCCGTGGCCGACGCCCCTCGTGGGCGCGGCACCGAGATGACCCTGCGTGCCGACACCCCGGCACCCGACCTGGTGACGGGAGCGCTGACCTTCACCGCGCTGTACCGGGCCCGGGCACTGATGCAGACCGGGGAGATGCCCACACTCCACGGAAGTCCGAGCGCACGCGGCACGGAAGGAGACCGATGATGAAGGCCCTGTGCTGGATGGGTGTCAACGACCTGTCCGTCGAAACAGTCGACGACCCGGGGTTGGTCAACCCGCACGATGTGATCGTGCGGGTGCGCCTGACCACCACCTGCGGTTCCGACCTGCATTTCCTCGGTGGGTACCTGCCCGGCATGCGGGAAGGCGACGTCATCGGCCACGAGTTCATGGGCGAGATCGTCGAGACCGGCCCCGAGGTGACGTCGGTGCGGGTCGGTGACCGCGTCGTCGTGCCGTCGTTCATCGGGTGCGGCAGTTGCCCGTACTGCGAGGACGGGATGCAAACCGGGAACTATTCGACCTGATGCAACACGATACTGGCGCACTATTCACAGGCAAGGACAGAGCGCCCAGCTGCTACTGCGGGTTCACGGCATGAACGACGCCCCACCGAGACGGGGGAAGAATAATCAAGCGGACCTTGCCGATGATCTCCGATACCGGGATCGTCCCTTGCAGTTCGTCGCCCAGATGAAACCGTGAGTCCTTCGAATTCGTCCGATTATCACCCATCACCCACACGTGCCCCTGCGGAACGGTGACTGGTCCGAAGAAGATACCTTGGCATGCACTGTCATTTCCGCGCAGCGTGCGGTCGATGTACGGCTCGTCCAGAGGCTCACCGTCAACGAGCACGGTCGGATCTTCGGGAAGGCACTGCACCGTTTGCCCTTCGATCGCGATCACACGCTTGACCAGGTCATTCTCGTCCGGTGGGACCAAGCCGACCCACGATGCCACGGTCTCGACACCACGGACAACGACATTGTCCGACTGTGTCGATTGGTATTCCGTGCTCCACGACGGCGGGCCTTTGAAGACAACGACATCACCTGGCTCGGGGTCGCCGAACCGATAGGTCACCTTGTCGACCACAATCCGGTCTCCCGTGCAGCCGACGCAACCATGGAGCGTCGGCTCCATCGACTCGGAGGGGATTAAGTACACCCTGGCCAGGAACGTCTGGAGCAGAAAACTCAGTGCCAGTGCGACAACAACGAGGATCGGCAACTCTCGGAGGAAAGACCGGTGCTTTTTCTTGTTGGCTGTCGACTCCGCGTCTGCGGATGGGGTGTCCCCAGAACCCGAACCTCGTTCACGTCCTCCCTCTTGTCGATCTGATTCGAAGTTCTCGTTTCCCGTCATGGTGTGCGAGGTTATTCCTACCCGTTCTTTCGCGACATCCGGAGCAGGCTGCAGACCGTTGTGCCTGTTCATCGACTGTCAGGTTCGAAGGTGCGGCGCAGCAGTAAGTCCGATCGAGAATTCCAAACCAAAGACCGAGTAACGACTGCAGAAATCCCGCAGACATCGACACAATGATGCTTCTAATGCAATTATGTTGCGATGGATCACAGCGACGAGGTTCTGAGCCTGAGGTCGCGGGGTGTCGTGCTGCTCAACGAGCCCGGAGCGGTGTTCGCAGCGATGCTCGAGGGTTTCGCCCGTCAGCAGACCAGCCGGGGATTGGCGTCCCAGACCATCTTGATGCGGCGGTGGCAGGTGGAACGGTTCCAGCGGTTCACCGAGACGTACCCGTGGCAATGGTTGCCGGGTGATGTGGAGGACTTCACCACGCACTTGCTCAGCGGCGTCCGGCCCTTGGCGCGGTCGACGGTGCGGATCTATCACCTGACGATCCGGGCGTTCTTGAACTTCGTGACCGATCAGCGGTACGGCTGGGTCGCAGAGTGCCGATCGCGGTTCGGGGCGGTGCCGACGCAGGTGTGTTTCGAGTGGAACACCGTCGCGCACACCGCCGACTTCGAAGGGCGCCCGGGACGGCGGCCGTTGGACTACGACGAGTTGGAGGCATTGTTCGCGGTCGCGGACGGCCGGGTGGACGAGCTGGTGCGGCAGGGCCGCAAGGGTGCGTTGGCGGCGCTGCGGGATGCGCAGTTGCTCAAGACGACCTACGCGTGGGGTCTGCGACGGCGCGAGGTGCTGGGCTTGGACCTGGTGGATCTGCGTTCGAACCCGAAGGCACCGCAGTGGGGCAGCTTCGCGTTGATATATGTGCGGCACGGCAAGTCGTCCAAGGGCAGCATTCCCAAGCGTCGCTCGGTGCTCTCGCTGCCGGAGTTCGAGTGGGCGATCGAGGGTCTACGGATCTATGTCGAGCAGGTTCGGGATCGGTTCCATCCGGTCGCGAATCCGGGTTTGTGGCCGACCGAGCGGGGCACCCGGGTGGGTTACCGGTATCTGGATCGACGGTTCGCGCAGTTGCGGGATGAGGCGGGACTTGCGCCGGAGTTGACGTTGCACAGTCTGCGGCACTCGTATGTGACGCACCTGGTCGAGTTCGGGTACGCCGAACAGTTTGGATAGTGCCCCGTGGAGTGGTGGACTTCGGATCGGCTCTGCAGTAGACGTAGTGATCAACGAGTCGTGCTGGATAC
>NZ_JABAGQ010000013.1 GCF_012844225.1 Rhodococcus sp. 105337 | reverse complement strand
TTTGAGACAATCAACCAAGTCGCATACGCGGCCTGAACCGCTCAACCCCACGAGTCAACTGAAGTGGGGGCAGTCCCATCAGTTCGACACCGGTCCAGGAAAGACCGAGCCGCCGGAGGCGGTCGTCAAAACTTTATGGCCGAGCGGATGCGCGGGCTTCGTTCAAAACCAGCGTCGACGAAGGGTACTCAGCCGGCGCGTAAACCGAGTCGCGGTGTCTAGGCTCCTCCCATGAGCAAACCCAGCGTGTTCGTCACCGGCGCCGCATCCGGAATCGGCCGGGCCACCGCACTGCAGTTCGCGCGACACGGCTACCGCGTCGGCGCCTTCGACGTCGACGCATCGGGGCTGCACAGCCTCGCCGACGCGCAGCCCGACATCGTCACAGGCATTCTCGACGTCACCGACGCCGACGCCTGGGCCCGTGCCCTGTCGGAGTTCTGCCCGGACGGTCGGCTCGACATCCTCGTCAACAACGCCGGCATCCTCTCGTCCGGGCCGTTCGAGGACACCCCCGCCGAACGGCACCGCCGGATCGTCGACGTGAACGTCACGGGCGCAATCCTCGGCTGCCACACTGCGTTCGAATACTTGCGCCGCACGCCGGGCGCGCAGGTGGTCAACCTCTGTTCGGCGTCGGCGATCTACGGGCAACGTGACCTCGCCACGTACAGCGCGACGAAGTTCGCGGTACGCGGCCTGACGGAAGCTCTCGAACTCGAATGGAGCCGGTACGACATCCGGGTGTTCGCGTTGTGGCCGCTGTTCGTCGACACCGCGATGACGCACGACATGAACGTCGGTGCCGTCCGCACGCTGGGCATCCACCTCACTCCCGACGATGTCGCCGCCGAGATCTACGAGGCAACCCGCCCGGGGCGTACTTGGGGGCGGGTGCACCGGGCGGTGGGATGGCAGGCGCGAGTGCTCGCTGCGGTCGCGCAGTGCTCACCGGCAAGGCTAAATCGACTGGCCAACCAGTGGGTGACACGCCGCTGACAACCGGCTCACGGCAGGGCGGGAATTACTGCGGAGAGTTCTCGGAAAAGCGCGACTCACGTGTGCCCGGGTCGCTGCGCTCCGGCAAGGTTGGCGGCCAACTGTTCTCGCGTCTGGTCTTCGTGTGCGAGCCACGCCGGTCGGCCGGGACCGCTGCGCCACGACTCGCTGAGCGGGCTGTTGTCGACGGTGTCGAACCCGAAGTCGTCGTACAACCTGGTGACCAATTCGACGGCACCGGGGAAGTCGCCCGAGACCGAGAGCGCGTGACGGTCAGGGCTACCCGCCGGCTTCGCAGACGTGAGGAGGCGGGGCGCTTGGATGTGAATGAACGCCTTGGCCACCTTCGAAAGCGGTAGCTGCTCCTGCCGAAGTTCGTGCGCCGCCTTCTCGCCCGAATCGACGGTGGGAAAGTGGCCGTCGCGACAGGGCATGTAATTGTTGGTGTCGAGCACGATCTCGTCCCGGCGTCACTCGAGCACAGCTTTCTCCTGATCAGCCCGGGACCCAACTGCGGGTTAGGCACGTACCGTGGCGCTGAGCCAGCCAGGGCGTCATGAAACATGAGCCGGTGACGGAGTCCGCGATCGGCTGCCACGCACCTACATCAATCATGGTGGCGATCAGACCACCGAATGGTCCGATTGATTGAAGGTGGTCCGCATGCCCTGTGGACATCGTCATTGTAGTAACTTTCCGCTAAGTTAAGCGCCGGGGCGCGTCGAACGCACCGGCGCCGAACCTTCAACGACGACGCCGCAGACTGGATATCGAAGTTGCCGAGCTCCCCAAGGTCGCGACCATACCTGGTGCCCCACCGATGCGCACCGCGGCGACCCGACACTCTCAACGAACAGGAGCGAACGTGGCCCAAGCTGGAGAAACTCCCGACGGCGTCAAGGACATCATCCGAGGATGGGCGCATGTACGCCCCGAACTCGACGTCTCCGCCTTGGAGGTGTTCGGTCGTCTGCACCGTAGCTACCTGTTGTACCGCCAGGAGATCAATGCCGGATTCGAAGCATTCGGTATCCACGAGGCAGGTTTCGACGTGCTCGCTGCCCTTCGGCGGTCGGAACCCGACCACCGATGCACCGCCGGTGAGCTTGCCAGACAGACTCTCGTCACGACTGGCGGCCTCACCCTCCGGGTCAATCGCCTCGAGGCAGCAGGGCTGGTCACGCGCGTGCGGGATGCCGACGACGCTCGCGTTGTCTACGTTGCCCTGACCGAAGCCGGTCGCAAACTCGTGGACGAGATCGCAGATGCTCACTTCACAAAGTTGCAGAGGATGCTGGCACCCCTGGACGCGGACACGAGAGCCCGTCTCGCAGATCTCCTCTCCGAACTCGAAGACTCCCTTCAAGTCGCGACCGATCCGGGCGATATTTGAATCCGGACTGCAGCGTGTCGGGGTGAATCGTCGCAGAACACCCCCTGACCACGGGTGATGCCCGGGGGGCCAAGGGTCGGGCTGAGGGACTTGCGGCGACCGCGCTGGGTAACCAACACGTAAAAGAGTAGGCAAAACACCGTCGACCCCTTGCCTCTTAGCCCTAAGCAAAGTAGGAATCTTTCCAACAAGCATTTTGGCGCTCAGGAGTTTCTCGCTCAGAGTTCTCCGCCCTCGAATTGGAGAGACCCGATGACGAAGTTCCGCCTTGGCATCACCGCCTTCGCAGCCTGCAGCGCATTGCTTCTCAGTGCGTGCTCCACCAGCGGAGCCCCAGCAGGCACCGCCGATGGTGAGCTCGAGAAAACCGACTTGACCGTCGGCGTCCTCCCTCTCGCCGATTACGCGGCGGTCTACTGGGCGGAGGAAAAAGGATTGTTCGAGGCAGAAGGACTGAAGGTTACCCTCGAGCCCATCCAGGGCGGTCCGATCGGTATCCAGAAGGTCGCCACCGGTGAACTCGACTTCGCGATCTCGAACTCGATTTCCGCTTCGATCATGCAGGCACAGGGCGCGCCGGTCACCAACGTCACGCACACCTCGTCGCTCGGGCTGGGTAGTGGCATCGTTTTCGTCAATCCGAACTCACCCATCGACACGATCGATGATCTTCACGGCAAGACGTTAGGTACCAACACGACTCGCAACATCGGCGACGTCACCTTCAACAATCTGGTGAGGAGCCTGGGCAAGGACATCGAGCCCTCCTTCATCGAGGTACCCTTTCCCGAGATGATCCCGGGCGTCCAGGCAGGATCGATCGATGCCGGGTACGCGCCAGAACCGTTCGCTTCCGCCGCGAAGAACGCCGGGATGCGCGTCATCGCCGACGTTACGTCCGGCCCCAACGAACACCTCGCCGCGTCAACGTTCGTCGCCGGCGACAAGTTTGTTTCCGAAAACCCCGATACCACCGCTGCATTCGCCCGCGCGATCTATGCCGCAGGCGCCGAGATGTCCGAGGACGAAAAAGGGTTCAGGAGTTGGCTCCCCGCCGTCACACGGGTCTCCGACGACGTCGCCGAGACGATGGTCCTGCCCGACTTCCGGTCCACGCCCGATCTCGACGGCCTCGAGCACGTCGCGAGCATGCTGAAGGAACAGGGGCTTGTCCCGGACGACTACGACATCGTCGAACACACCTACATCCTCCCCGACTCTTCGGAGGACTGATCCCAGATGAAGCTGCTCAACGAACCACTCGACCGCAGCAAACAATTCACCTACGGAGTCATCGGCACCGTGGGGTTGTGTGTCCTCGCTGAGCTCGTACTCCGAAGTGGGGTGACGGACAAGGCGGGGCTTCCTATCCCCTCCAACGTGCTGAGCGGAGTCGGAGCTCTCTTCGGCGACACAAACTTCTGGATCGCAGTATCTTTCACGCTCCAGGAGTGGCTGCTGGGTGTGGTGATGGCAACGGTTGTCGGCGTTCTCCTGGGCAGCATGATGGGGGCCTTCGGCACCGTCTTCCGGGCGTTCGAATTCCCCGTTGAGGTCTTCCGCGTACTGCCCTCCGTCGCAGTGGGTCCGATCCTCGTGCTGCTGTTCGGCGCAGGTATGTTTCCGCTCTCCGTAACGGTCGCCCTGGCCTGCGTCTGGCCGGTTCTGCTCAATACTCTGTACGGGGTGCGTGGCGCGGATGCCACAGCTGTACAGACCGCACGGACACTGGGGCTGACCCAGCTGGGCATCCTGTTCCGGATCAAGATTCCCAGCGCGCTTCCTTTTGCCTTCACCGGAATACGGGTCGCGGCCTCCATCGGTTTGATCGTCGCGGTGAGCGCCGAACTGCTCATCGGCAACGGTGAGGGAATCGGCGGATTCATCCTGGTGAACAGCGCCAATGCCACCAATCTCGACATCGTTTATGCCGCAACACTTGTCGCGGGTGTGCTCGGTGTGCTCGTCAGCGGCGCCCTCGCCCTCGTCGACAACCGACTCTTTGCTTGGAAGAAGGGGCTGGCACAGTGACAGTCACGAAAGCATCTGACGTGGTGATCAACGACCTTCACGACAACGACCTACCGATAGAGGTGCGCCTTTCGCCGGTGACCAGCGCACCTCGACGCGCTTCCCAGGTAGCGACTCGTCTTGCCGGGCGAGCAGGAATTCGTATCATCGTCCCGGTCCTTCTCCTCGCCGCGTGGTATGGATTGTCCGAGTCGGAGATCGGCTCGCTTTTCGTCGCCAATCCCTTCGACGCCTTCACGCGGGTGTTCACCGATTTCTTGAGCACCGACGCCGGGCACCTGTTCCTCGGCGACGCCACCATCGAGCACCTGTTTCCCAGCGTCTACCGAGCGCTGGCGGGCCTGGCACTCGCCGTGACGATCGGTGTCGGCCTGGGTATCGCACTCGGTATCAATCCCGTGCTCACAGCACTTTTCGCGCCGCTCATCCATCTCGGGCGCTCACTCCCCTCACCCGCCCTCCTCGGAGTGTTCTTCTTGCTCTTCGGCACGGGTGACAGCCCGAAGATCTTTCTGATCGCATTCTCGGTGGTGTGGCCGATCCTCTTCAACACCATCGACGGTGTTCAGTCCATCGGCACCGGTCGTACGCAAGCAGCGGCAATCTTCAAGATCTCCCGATGGGATGTCCTCACCAAGATCGTGCTTCCCGGCGCAGCCCCCAAAATTTTCGCCGGGGTGCGCACCGCCATGTCGCTTTCTCTCATCATCATGATCATCTCCGAACTGCAGAAGGCGGAGAACGGACTGGGTTACCAACTTGTGATGACCCAGCGCAATTTCGACTACACCGGGTTCTGGTCCGTGCTCATCGTGCTCGCTGCCCTCGGTGTCTTCATGAATCTCGTATTCGTGGCCGTCGAACGACGTGCCTTGGCCTGGCATCGAGGAGTGACCGAACAAAATGACTAGCACCGAACTCAACCGAACTGCGTCCGCCGAACTCGCTCTCGTCGGAGTATCGAAGACCTACGGCACCAACCTCGCGGTCCGGTCGATCACCGCCGACGTACCGGCCGGCAAGGTCAGTGTCATCGTCGGGCCCTCCGGTTGCGGCAAGTCGACCCTATTGCGCATCATCAGCGGATTGGATGTCCCGTCCGACGGCACGGTGACCTTCAACGGGGAATACGTCGACGGAGTGCCGGACGGACTGGCAATGGTGTTCCAGGACTACTCGCGCTCCCTCTTCCCGTGGATGCACGTCGACAAGAACATCGCATTCCCCCTCAAGCATCTGCCCGCCGCCGAACGCAAAGTTCGCGTGCAGGAGGCGATCGATGCCGTCGGTCTCTCCGGTAAAGAGAAGCTCTACCCCTGGCAGATGTCCGGTGGCATGCAGCAACGCGTCGCGATCGCCCGTGCTCTCGCGTGCCATCCCACATTGCTGCTGATGGATGAGCCGTACGCATCGGTGGATGCACAGACCCGAGCCGACCTCGAAGACCTGCTGCTCTCGATCCAGGCAAAGCTCGGGGTCACAGTTCTCGTGGTCACGCACGACATCGACGAAAGCGTCTACCTGGCAGACCACATCATCGTGTTGTCCAAGCCGCCGAGCGTCGTCGCGGAAACCATCGAAGTGGACCTCCCCCGCCCGCGCGACCAGATCGAAACCAAGGAAGATCCGCGCTTCGTCGAGATCAGGGCACACGTGACCCGCCTGCTCCGCCGAGCCGAGGAAGTCTGATGCGAATGCAGATGGCGGGCGCCGGCTTGATCGCCCAGAACCAGTCCGGGATGCCGCCGTTCGTTCTGCACCAGCCGTCCGACCTCGCGACCGCCAGGCAACTCGTCGCCCGCCATCCCGAGTCGACCCTCGCCGCTGGATGCAGCGACCTGTTCGCCCGAATCCGTGAGGGTGAGCGCATCGAACGTTTGATCTCGTTGCAGCAGGTGGATGAATTGCGGCGGATCAGCATGAACACCGACGGGGTCCTGAAGATCGGCTCTACTGTCAGCCACCACCAGGGATCGTCGAATCCTACGGTGATCCAAGCAATCCCGAATTTCGCTACCGCGTGGTCTTCGATTGCCACGATCCGGATCCGGTACACCGGCACCATCGGTGGAAACCTCATGGCCGGACGGACACGGTACGAGATGCACCTCATGTTGAGTGCGCTCGACGCTCGGCGTGTATGCGACCCAACCGGACGACTCCTCGAGGTAGTAGAGATCGACACTTCCGACCTCGTGTGGTTCGGATACGAGCGTTCGATGCGGCCCACCGCGACCGTCGCTCTCGCGGTACGGCGCGTGGCCGGTGGACTGGCCGTGCGGGCGGTCGCCGGATCCGAATACCGGTCCGGTTACGTCCTCCACACCCTGGTCGACGACCTCGCCATGATCGATGCGTTTGCTACCGGGCAACTGCTCGCCGAACAGCTTCCGGACGAGTGCGCCGACTACACCGGATCCGCCGAGTATCGGCGTCACTTGGTGTCCGTGCTGGTGCGCAGGCTTCTGGAGAATGTGACGAAACGAAGGAACACGTGATGACCGAACTCGACGAAGGTGAGACGAGCGCAACCCTCGACTTCACACTCAACGGTGAGAAGCGCTCCGTCGCGGTGGCGTCGAACATGACGCTGTTGGGCGTGCTTCGCAATGACTTCGACTGCCACGGTGTGCGTGCGTCGTGCGAGCGCGGCGTGTGCGGAGCCTGCACGGTCCTCGTCGATGACGTACCGGTCGCATCGTGTTCGACATTCGCCTTCGCCGTCGACGGCAAGGTGGTCGAGACCGTCGAAGGCCTCGCAGCCCCTGACGGCACTTTGTCACCACAGCAGCAGGCTTTTGCGGAGTGTGGCGGATGCCAGTGTGGTTACTGCACATCCGGCATGCTGATGGTCGCCACCGGTTTGCTCCGACATGAACCGAAGCCGGATCGCGGGATCATCCGAGAGTGGATCTCGTCCAATACGTGTCGTTGCACCGGATACGAGATGATCCTCGAGTCCGTGGAACGCGCTGCCGAACTCACTGCCCGCGGTTGTGGCCGAGGGGAGGAGGCATGACCTCCATCGAATCCTTCGAGCACGTTGTCGATCCGGACTCGATCGGCGGTTACCGGGTTCGGTCTCTTCCCACCGTCCCGGCCGCGCACGAGTTGATCGGCCGGGACCGCCCCCGCATGGATGCTCGCGCCAAAGTCACCGGCAAAGCCGTTTTCGGCGCCGACCTCGTCCGTCCGGGCATGTTGCACGCCAAGGTACTGCGAAGCCCCCATGCACACGCCAGGATTCTTACCATCGACGCGTCGGCGGCACGAGCATTGCCGGGTGTCCGGGCCGTTCTGACCCGGACGGAGGCGGCCGACCTCCAGCCGTACGGCACGATGGTCAAGGATCAGCCGACCGTCGCCATGGACGCAGTACGCTACGTCGGTGACATCGTGGCCGCGGTCGCCGCCGACGACGAACGCACCGCGTTTGCTGCCCTCGATCTCATCGAGGTGGAGTACGAGCCACTACCGGCTGTGTTCGACGTCCACGAGGCATTGGACGAATCCGCTCCGGTGATTCACCCGGAGGTACCGTTCGGGGCTCTCCCCGTCTACGGCGACGGGGCATCCGCATCCCTCCGCCCTTCACGCAATGTCCCTTACGAATTCTGCTACCGCACCGGCGATCCTGATGTCTGGGACGAGTGCGACCACATCTTCGAAGACACTTTCCACTACTCGCGGATGAACCACATGCATCTCGAACCGTTCGTCACGATCGCCGAGGCCAACGCCGAAGAGATCGAAGTGTGGACCAGCACCCAGTCGCCCTTCAACCTGCGGAAGGAACTCGCCCGGATCTTCACCATTCCGGAGAATCGGGTCCGCGTGCACGTCCCGTTTATCGGAGGTGGATTCGGTGCCAAGAACGGGCCGAAGGCCGATCCTGTCGCAATCCGGTTGTCGCAATTGTGTGGCGGGCGGGCGGTGCGATTCGCGATGACGACCGAAGAGGTGTTTTTCACGGTGTCTCAGCACGCCGCGACGCTTACGGTGCGCTCCGGAGTGAAAGCAGACGGCACCTTCGTCGCCCGGAAATCGCTGGTCCTGCTCAACGGCGGTGCCCACACGGAGCACAGTCCACTCGTCGCGGAGAAGGCCGGCTACCGGATGCCCGGCGCTTACCGTTGGAAGCACATCGACTCGGTGTGTCAGGTGGTCACCACCAACACCGTTCCTGCCGGCGCGATGCGCGGCTTCGGCGGCACGCAGGCGACATGGGCCAGCGAACGACAGGTCGATCTCATAGCCGAACGCCTTGGCATCGATCCGTACGAACTTCGACTCAAGAATGTCAAAATGCTGGGTGAGGAGTTCGTACCCGGCGAGTCGCACATCGATTCCGATCTTGCCGCGGGATTGCGCCTCGTCGCGGGAGCTGTCGGCTACCACGAACGCGACCGGTCTCCCCGGACCGGTACAAAGCGACGTGGAATGGGTGTCGCCGTCGGCGTCAAGGACGGCGGCGGCGTCAACAAGCCCGCGACGGCGCGCGTCAAGGTCACCACTCGCGGCGACGTGCTGCTCAACTGTGCGCTCACCGAGATGGGGCAGGGTGGCCATTCCGCCTTGTGCCAGATCGTGGCGGAGGTTCTCGGTACCGACCCACTGCGCGTCCACTATACGAAAATCGATACCGACACCGCGCCGTTCGATCAGGGCACCAATGCCTCGTCCGGTATCGCGGTGATGGGCCAGGCCGTGGAGGACGCGGCAAGAAGACTCCGCGATCAAGTACTCGCCTGGGCGGGTGAGCACCTCGATATCGATCCCGGTACTGCATTCCTGAAGGACTGGGCCGTCCATACCCCGGACGGGGAAGTACACCCACTCGCACCTGCAATTGTTGCGGTGTTCGGGGGCACCGGCTTCGAGTTCTCTTCAGAAGGCTTCTTCAAGGCACGCAATTCCCATCGCGCCCCGTTGGAAGCTCAGTGCGTGTTCTGGGAGATCGGTTGGGCCGCTGCAGAGGTCGAGGTCGACACCGAAACCGGCAGGGTCGACGTACTACAACTCGTGGTCAGTGGTGACGCCGGAAAGATCGTGAACAAGATCGGATGCCGGGGTCAGGACGAGGGAGCCGCGGTGTTCGGTCTCGCTCAGGCGATGTTCGAGGAGATGCGCTACAGCGACACCGGGGAGTTCCTCAACGCCGAGGCACTCCTCTACCGGGTGCCACTGGCCGAGGACATTCCCGAGCGATTCGTCTCCATCACTCAGGAACAAGGCCACGGCGCTGGGCCGTTCGGGGCCAAGGGCATGGGAGAAGGTGGCATGCTTCCGGTTGCTCCCGCGATCGCGCAGGCGATCGCCGACGCGTGCGGAGCACAGCTGACCGCTCTCCCGATGACTCCGGCACGGGTGCACGCCGCGATCGTCGAGGCAGGACGGAAATGATCCGGACGATGATGCCGGTGCGCCCGGGACAGGCACCCGGGACCAACACCGGCCGAATGAAGGTCGCCGTGATGGGCTACGGGACGATCGGAAGGATCGTCGCACAACGCCTTGCCGAAGGGGCCGTTGCCGGCGCCGAACTGGTGGCCGTCACCAGCCGGTCACCCGTCGTGGATGCTCCGGCACTCGTGATGGACCTCGACGACGCGCTGCAATCCGCCGAGGTCGTGGTGGAATGCGCAGGTAGAGATGCATTGCGCGCGAACGCGGAACGGATTCTGGATTCGGGGTGCGACCTCATCGTCTCGTCGGTGGGTGCCCTGTACGACGCCGAACTCGCGTCGATGCTGGAACGACCCCATCCCGGGACGCTCGTATGCACGAACGGGGCGATCGGCGGCCTCGACGTGCTGGCTGCCGCGGCCGACGCAGCACCGTTCGACTCCGTTCTCGTGCGGTCCACCAAGAGCCCCGGCGCTATGATCCAACCGTGGATGGGCGACGCTGAGGTGGCGCGCATCGTCCACACGGACGGACCGGTACTGGTCTTCTCCGGCACACCCGCCGACGCCGCCAGACTGTTCCCGGCGTCGCTCAACGTCGCAGCTGCAGTCGCTTTCGCGGTGGGTGGCCGGCGCGCCGGCACCAACGTGACCGTCGAGTTGTACGCCGACCCCGCGGCGACGCTGACTCGGCACGAAGTGGAAGCCGCGGGCCCGGTAGGGCGCTATTCCATACGGATCGAGAATCTGCCGTCAGAGGGCAACCCCCGGACGAGCGCAGTGGTGCCCTACTCGATTCTCCGCACACTCGCTGCTCGTACTCGCCGCCCCAACCTGATTGGCTGAGAACGGGTTCCATGACGTCTTCGGCCGGATCTCTTTACCGCGATTTAACCGTATTACCTTGACGGAAAATATCTTTTAGCTCAGACTCTTGGTAGTGAACTACAGGGAGGGAAGAGCAGCGAACCTCTCGGCAGTGCAGCTTCCGACAAGAACGGATTACCGACCATGAATGCACCGACACATACTCCCGTCACGACCTCCGGTCGTCCGGGCACCTTCGCTGCCGACACCATCGACGAGATCTTCGTGGCAGGACAGTGGACCCGAGGGACCGGTCAACTGATCGAGTCGGTCGATCCCGCGACCGGCGAAATCTTCGCCACCTTGCACGCCGCGACCGCCGACGATGTCGACCTCGCCGTCGACGCAGGACATCGCGCAATTCGTGAATCCGGCTGGGCGAACGCCCTTCCGCATGAGCGAGCACTCATCCTGCATCGCATCGGAGATGAGATCGACAACGAGATCGGCCGGATCTCCCGCCTGCAGACCATCGACACCGGCAAGACACTCGCCGAAACCGCCGCACTCGCACGCAGCGCCGCCGGCACGTTCCGCTATATGGCTGCCGCACTCGAAACCATGGAGGATGCCATCACACCCTCCCGCGGCTCTTACCTGACCTTCGCAACCCACGAACCCATCGGCGTCATCGCCGCAATCACGCCGTGGAACTCCCCCATCGCATCCGACGCACAGAAGATCGCCCCGGCACTCGCAGCCGGCAACGCTGTGATCGCGAAACCCCCCGTATGGGCGCCCTGGGTGACACTGTTGCTGGCACGCATCTGTGAACGTGCCGGTCTACCCGCCGGTGTGATGTCCGTCCTTCCCGGAGCGGGCCATACCGTCGGCGCCGCTCTCGCTCGCCATCCGCGAGTCGGCAGGCTTTCGTTTACCGGCGGCACTACCACCGGACGAGCACTCGCTCACGTTGCCGCCGAAAAATTGATGCCGGTCACCCTCGAACTCGGCGGAAAATCTCCCACCATCGTTTTCGACGACGCCGATATCGACCAGGCGATCGCGGGGATCCTGTTCGGCGTTTTCTCATCCTCCGGGCAGAGCTGCATCGCCGGCTCCCGAGTATTCGTGCAGCGCAACAAGTATGATGTGTTCATCGAACGGCTCGTGGCCGCCACCCGAACACTACGTGTCGGGCCGGGGACCGAAGCCGACACGCAGGTCGCACCGCTGATCAACTTCTCCCACCGCGACAGCGTCGCCGAAGTGGTCGAGAAAGCAGTCGCCGACGGAGCACAGGTGTTGTGTGGTGGTGCAATTCCCGATGATCCCCGACTGGCCCGCGGTGCCTACTACTTGCCGACCGTCCTCACGGGAGTCGAGAACACCTCGACCATTTGCCAAGAGGAGGTCTTCGGACCGGTTGCCGTCGTCCTTCCTTTCGATGACGAGGCCGACCTGGTCGAACAAGCCAATGACACTGTGTTCGGACTCGCCTGCGGCATCTGGACCGCAGACTACCGGCGCGCCTGGCGGGTCGCCAAGGCGGTGCAGGCCGGGACCGTTTGGATCAATACCTACAAGCAATTCTCCATATCGACGCCGTTCAGCGGACTCAAGGACAGCGGCATCGGAACCGAGAAGGGCCGCGACGGAATCCGCTCGTACATGAACCAGAAGAGCATCTACCTCGATCTCTCCGGTCGTGCTCTTCCGTGGGCCGCGCCGAAGAGCGAGTAAAGGAAGGAACTGCTGTGAACGCACATCCTTACAGCCCGGCTTTCGAAAAAGCGGGTTTCGGATTCGTCTCGGGCGCACTGTCCATCGACACCGACGGTGTTGCCGTGGAGGGACGACGGGAGGCGCTTCAGGCTGCGGTCGACCGATTGAGCGAGCGTCTCGCCACGGTCCACATGACGCTCGAAGACGTCGTCAAGACCACCTATTTCGTCACCGACGTCTCCCTGCGCGACGAAGCGAACGCCCACTACGAGACCGTTTTCTCCGAGCCTCGCCCCGCGCGGTCCTTCGTCCAGGTCGCGGCGCTGCCCTACGGAGCGACCGTTGAGATCGAAGCGATCGCGCACAAGAACACCGCTGCCTGACCTGAAACTCTCCACGAAAGGTGAAATTCCATGACTACCACTGAATCTTCGAACCAGGTAACCGATCTCGACGAGCTGATCGACTCGTGCATCGCCACGGCTTCGTCCCGTTACGAGGATTGGAACACCTTGGCCTTCCAGGCAGAGAAGGGCGGCGAAGAGTTCCGTCGCGCGCAGATCCGCTACATCGGATCCGGTGCCACAGGAAACCACGAAGGCGATTCGCGCACCATCAAGGCCGACCACTTCACCTTCTCGAACATGCGCCTGCCCGTCGGTGCCATCGGTCCCGAGCACACCCACCACGACGTCGAAGAGGTCTTCTTCGTACTGGAGGGAAATCTCGAGGTCGCCGTTCACGACGTGGAAGACGGCACCAAGACAGCGAAGCGGACACTCGGTTACCGCGACCTGATCCGCGTTCCCGCCGGAGTGCCTCGCAGCCTGAAGAACGTCGGCGACACCGACGCTCTCTTCTGCGTCATCATCGGCACCGCGAAGCCGCAGCTCCCGACCTACCCGCCGAGCTCGCCGATGCACGGTATCACTCGCTGAGACCGGCGGCGGGCTATCGAAGGACGGAGAACCTGATGTCCGAGAACAGAATTCTGCGGGTCCACCAGAAGACCTACGAAGCCGAAGGAGTCACGAGTGTCACGCTGGTCGACCCGACCGGCAACGACCTACCGAGCTGGGAACCGGGCGCACACATCGCCCTGCACCTGCCGAACGGGCTTCTCCGGGAGTACTCCTTGTGCTCCGATCCATCGGACCGGGGACGTTGGACGGTCGCCGTCCTCCGTAAGCCCGACTCCCGCGGCGGGAGTGTCGCCGTCCACGACGCACTTCCCGTGGGCGCGACACTCCAGGTGGACGTCCCGCGCAATGCCTTCGGATTGGACGAGCGCGCCGAGCATCACGTTCTCGTCGCCGGCGGTATCGGCATCACTCCGATCCTTGCGATGACCCGCCGCCTCCAGCAGCAAAACAAAGAGTGGCACCTGCTCTACACTGGCCGGTCGCGTACCACCATGGCGTACCTCGAGGAGATCGCCGGTTTTCCCGTGGATCGGGTCACCATTCACGCCGACGACGAGGCGAACGGATCGTTTCCCGACCTTGGTGCACTGATGGCGTCTCATCCGGCCACCGCGACCGTGTACTGCTGCGGACCGGAGCCGTTGATGAATGCGTGCGCAGAAGCGTTGGACGACCCGGCGCGACTTCGGATCGAGCGTTTCAAGGCTCCCGAGCAGCCAGTGAACCCGGACGGCGACGACACCGCATTCGATGTGGTCATTTCCTCGAACGGGCAGCGCATCACCGTCGATGCGAATACCTCCGTTCTCGATGCACTCATGTCGGCCGGCCTCCCCGTGCCTTCATCGTGCACCGAGGGCATTTGCGGAAGCTGTGAAATCGGCGTTGTCAAAGGCGACGTCGACCATCGGGACTTCGTGCTCAGTCCCGACGAACACGCATCCGGAACGACCATGCTTCCGTGCGTTTCACGATGCCGATCGACAGAACTCGTCATCGACCTCTAGACACGCTCCACCACCGGAAAGAGGAAACATGCGCTACAGCGAGGAACCCGTGGTCCGCATGCGCGCACTGCGATCGGTTTCGCTCGGAGTCCCCGATCCGCAGGCTTCGCGGGACTTCTATCACGAGGTCTGGGGACTCTCGACGGTCGAAGCCGACGCAGGGCGCTTCTGGTTGCGCGCCACAGGCGACGAGCATCATGTACTGCGATTGGTTACGGCTGAACAGAATCGGCTCGATCAGATCAGCTTCGCCGTCGAGACACCGCGGGCGATCGACGAAGCTGCACGACGATTGGAGCAGATCGGCATTCCGATTCTTCGACCACCGGGGCGACTCGAGGATGCCGCCGGTGGCTACGGGATGACGCTCGTGGACCCTGAAGGCCGAGCCATCCAACTCTCGGCCGACACGCATGCAGTCCCGCAGCAGGAACCCGCCGGACGAAGGGCGATCCCCCGAAAGGTCGCACACGTGGTGCTCAACACCACCGATATCGACCTCATGGCCGATTTCTACGTCGAAGTCCTCGGGATGCGCATCTCGGACTGGTCCGAGCATCAGATGACCTTTCTGCGATGCAATGCCGATCACCACGTCATCGCCCTCAACCAAGCACCGTGGCCGTCCGTCAACCACGTCGCCTACGAGATGCACAGTGTCGACCACTTCATGCGCGGACTCGGAAGTCTCAAACACCACGGTATCGAACCCCAGTGGGGCCCGGGACGTCACGGACCGGGAGACAACACCTTCTCCTACTTCACCGACCCGGCCGGATTGGTGTGCGAATACACGTCGGAAGTCGCCCAGGTCGACGAGGACTCGTGGCTTTGCCGCACATGGCGTCGTGTCCCCGAACTGTCCGACCAGTGGGGTACCGCCGGCCCGCCCACGACGGGCGTCCGAACCGCGATGGCCGGCCTCGCCGACCTGGGACACCGGGATGAAGTGGTCACAGGTATCGACGACTACTTCATCGGTTCAGAGTGAGTTCCTCATGATCGCGACCGAACACGCGAGTGCTGCGGACACACACGTCACCCGACATGGTGTCGCACTCGATATCCGCGGGGCCCACGACGCAGAACCGATAGTCCTGATGCACGGAATCGGGGGCAGCGCCCGCTCGAGTGCCGAGCTCGCCGTTCGTCTGACACGCCACGGCTATCGCACCATCTGCTGGGACGCACCGGGCTACGGGCGTTCGCTCGACCCGGCCGATGAGGTTCTCGACCACAGCGTGGTGCTCGAGAACGTCCTGGACGATCTCGGCATCGAGTCTGCTCACCTGTTCGGAACCTCATGGGGCGGCGTGATTGCCATGCGTGCAGCCCTCCGGAACCCTGCCCGGTTTCGCTCCCTGATCCTCGCCGACAGCACCCGAGGATCGGGCACATCGGTGGAGAAATCCTCCGCAATGCTCTCCCGCGTGACCGAACTCGAACAATTCGGAGCCGAGCACTTCGCAGAATGTCGGGCGGAGCGACTCCTCTCCCCCAGTCATCACCCGTCCGTCGAAGCAGCGGTGCGGGAGGACATGGCCACTGTCCGCATTCCCGGATACCGGGCGGCAGCCCAATTCATGGCGTCCTCGAATGTCGGGCCGGATCTGCATCGCATCTCTGCACCGACCCTCGTCCTCGTCGGAGAACACGATGTCATCACGGGGGTCGCCGAATCGCGACTGCTCGCCGACGCCATTCCCGGAGCCCGCTTCGGACTGATCCTCGAGGCGGGACACGCCGCCCTGCAGGAACAGCCCGACGCGATGGCTGCCCACATCACCACCTTCCACGAAGGAGTGCAGCAGTGAGCAAATTGATCGTCGTAACCGGAGGCGGACGTGGTCTCGGGTTCTCCATCGCCGAACGGCTTGCCGCTTCGGGAAATCGGATCGTGATCGCCGAAAAGCGTCCCGACCTCGTCGAGTCGGCGGAGAAGAATCTGCGCGGTCGAGGATACGACGTCGCGGGGATCGTCACCGACATCGCAGACCGCGATTCCGTGATTGCCCTTACGGAGCGTGTGGCCCAATTGGGAGGCGCCGACGGCCTGGTTAACAATGCCGCCCTGGCCGACGGCGTGGGTGGAGACGCGTTCTGGGAGCTCGACGAAGACTTCTTCCTGCGGGTGATGACCGTGAACAGTTATGGCACCTGGCTCGTCAGCAAGCACTTTTTCGCCCAGATGGCCGAGCGGGAGCAATCGGCGATCGTCAACGTTGCCTCGGACGCCGCGCTCTACGGCTCACCTCGCCTCGTGCACTACACGAGTTCCAAGGGAGCAGTTACGGCGATGACCCGCACGATGGCGCGAGACGGTGGACCGCACGGCCTTCGGGTCAATGCCGTGGCCCCCGGCCTTACGCGCGTCGAAGCGACCGAGACCGTGCCGGCATCGAGATACGCACTCTACGAGAACAACCGATCGCTAACTCGCGAACAGACACCCGACGATGTCGCCGGCACCGTCGAGTTCCTGTTGTCCGACGCCGCCGCCTACATCACCGGCCAGACCATCGTGGTCGACGGTGGATTCGTAATGAACTGAGAAGGAGCCGATCATGGACTTGGGTCTAGCGGGTCGCACAGTGCTCGTAACGGGTGCCAGCTCGGGTATCGGGCTTGCCACCGTCCGGTACCTCGCTGATGAAGGCGCGAATATCGTTTCCTGTGCCCGCGATGCGGACCGATTGGTCGATGCCCTTTCCACCATCGTGGGACTCGACTCCGATCGCGTTTTCACCGGAAGCTGTGACGTCACCGATCGCGCAGCCGTCGAAACGTTCGTCGGCGACGCCGTGGGGCACTTCGGTCGGATCGACGGGGTGGTCTGCAACGCTGGGCGCTCGCTCATGGCTCGGTTGCCGGACACGGCCGATGATCAAATCCGGGAAGAGTTCGACCTCAAGATCTTCGGCACCTGGAATGTCGTACGCGCAGCGCGTGAGGCACTCGCCGCGTCCACCGCCGGCGCCGTCGTGAACGTCAACGCCATACTGTCCCGTCAACCGGAAGAACGGCTCGCCGTCACATCCGCGGCACGTGCCGCGCTCCTCAACTTGACGCATACGATGGCCGGAGAACTCGCTCAGGACGGGACGCGAGTGAATTCGGTACTGCTCGGTTTGATCGACACCGGACAGTGGCGACGCCGCTTCGAGGACTCCGAGACCGATCTCGATTACGACGCCTGGAGCGCCGAGATCGCGGCCGACCGGGGCATTGCACTCGGCCGATTCGGCCGGGCCGAAGAGGTTGCCTTCCACATCGTGACTTTGCTGTCGCCCCTGAGCAGTTACACGACCGGCGCGTCGATCGACGTCGGCGGAGGCGTCAGCCGCTACCTCTGACGAGCGTTCACAACCATCGAGTACTACGGAGGACACCATGACACCCAGCAAAAGCACCGAGGGGAAGAAGCCCACGGGCGGTGACGTACTGGTCGAGGTCATGCGTCGGCACGGCGTCGACACCGCATTCGGCGTGATAAGCATCCACAACCTTCCCCTCGTCGAGGCCGTGGCTCGTGAACTCAACTTCGTCGAGATGCGCCACGAAGCCGCCGTCGTCAACGCAGCCGACGGATACGCGCGCGCGTCCGGCAAGATCGGAGTCGCGATAACCAGCACCGGTACCGGAGCAGGCAACGCCGCGGGATCGATGGTAGAAGCGTTGACCGCCGGAAGCCGGGTCCTCCATGTCACCGGACAGATCGAGAGCGAGTATCTCGGCACGTGTCGAGGCGTCATCCACGAAGTTCCCAAGCAACTCCAGATGCTCGACGCAGTATCCAAGTTCGCCAAAACTATCCTCGATGCGAAGGAAGTCGAAGCAGTTCTCGAAGAAGCCATCTCAGCGATCGACAGTGCCCCATACGGGCCGGCCAGCGTCGAATGGCCTTCCGATCTGCAGTACCTCGCACGACCCGATGAACAACGTCCGTACGAGTTCGAGCCGGCCCCATTCCCCGCGTTGGACCATACCGGTATCGCCGCGGCCGTGGCTCTGCTCGCACAGGCGAAGCGTCCCCTCATCTGGGTCGGCGGCGGAGCCGCAGGTGCACGCGACGAATTGTCCTCACTGCTCCACAAACTCGGTGCGGGCCTGTTCACCAGCAACTCCGGGCGCGCCATCGTGCCGGAGGACGACGAGCTGGTCATCGGCAACTTCGCCACACATGCGGACGCCGCGTCGCTGCTCGAGGAATCGGATCTTCTCCTGGCCATCGGAACGCACTTCCGTTCCAACGAGACCAGAAGTTACCACCTGAAACTGCCTGCAACGCAGATTCAGATCGACATCGATCCTGAAGCTGTCGGACGCGTGTACCCGGCAACCGTCGGCATCATCGGCGACGCCGCCCGGACGCTCGCCGCCATCGATGCCTCGATCACCCACACAGCAGCCGAAGCCAACTGGGCGGAGAAGGTGACGGACACCCGACACGGGGTGCGCTCGAGTCTGAAAGCTTTCATCGGTGGTTACGCCGAAATCTGCGAAGGTCTCCGCACGGTGCTGCCTCGTGAATCCGTCGTCGCACGCGACGTGACCATTCCGTCCAGTCAATGGGGAAACAGGCTACTTCCCTTCTACGAACGAGGCACCAACATCTTCCCGCTAGGCGGCGGAATCGGCCAGGGGCTGGCTATGGGTATCGGAGCTGCTCTCGCACGTCCACATGTGCCCACCGTCGTGATCGCCGGCGACGGTGGTCTCGCCGTTCATCTCGGTGAGCTCGCCTCGCTGGCGGGCAGCGGCGCGTGGTGCACAGTCGTCGTCTTCAACGACGGCGGTTACGGAGTGCTGCGAAACATGCAGGAATCCAATGGCTTCGATCGCGCAGGCGTCGACCTCTACACACCTCGGTTCGATCTGCTCGCTGCTTCGATGGATCTGCCCTACGAAATCGTCCAAGGCCCAGGACATTTCGAGAAGGCGCTGCGCGAGGCGATCGAAACCCACGGTCCCGCACTGATCGAGGTCGATGTCGCCGCAGTGACACCTACGCCGGGCGCGTTCACTCCGCCGGTCCACATCCCTGTCGCAGAGGACCGAAGGTGAGCAGCGTGGGTGCAAGCACCATTGTCCCGGGGCGGAACGTCGTCGACGACGAACGGCGGGAACCTATCCTCTGCGTCCACGACGGCCCCGGAGTGACCGACCACTTCGCCGACCAGATCCGCGCACTCGCTGCGCTCCCCATCGGCACCCAAACGGTGCTCGATATCGCCGAGACCGACTCCTTGGAACGGTGGCTGGACGAAGTGACAGGAGGATTCGTCGAGCATGGCCGGTCTCATCTGCTGGCCACCGGGCCCGCAGCCTACGGTGCGATCGTGTTCGCGACCCGCCGGCCCGAACTCGTTCTCAGTCTTCTTCTCGGCGATCCCGCTGTGCCATCGGAATCCGAGGACTACCGGGATCTCCTACGGACGGTCGTTGCACCGACCCTCGTCATCGCATCGGTACCCGAGGCCGGTGACGAGACCTGTCTCGAACAGCCCCAAACCATCGCCGGTGGCATCGACAACGGCGTCTTCGTGGTCATCGACGGTTGCCGCGTCCCTGCCCATCAAGAGCGGCCGACGTCGTTCAACGAATGGGTCACCTCGTTCACCATCATCGCCGAGGGTCTCGCAGACTCCGGTGCTCCACCCGCTTACAGCTCGAACCGACAGGAGAACCCACGTGCCTGACTCGACTACTCAGTACCTCGATGCGCACCAGACACACCTCGAGCCATTCACCCCTTACGAAATGAAGCTCTCCGGTTCGATCATGGAGGTCTTCGGCAAGGGCATCCATGACCTACCCGGTCTCGTTGCCAGCCTGAATGGTCTTGGTCTGCACGCACCCGATGGAGGGGACTGGACCGAAGAGAACTTCCGTGCCGAGATGCGACGTTTGGGAGAGTGACATGACCACGATTACAACCACTACCGCTTCAACGACCGGCACCGGAGGCGGCTCCCGCCGCGCAGTGGGTATCCGCGGCGAGATGACTGCCGACGATCTGGCAAAGTACGGCCTGCGCGACCGCTGGTACCCCATTCTTCCCTCTCGCATGGTCGGGTCCGGGGAGATGAAGAAGGTCAAGCGACTCAATATCGACTGGCTGCTGTTCCGTGACGCGCAGGGCGTCGTTCACATGCTCGAAGATCGGTGTCCCCATCGCAGCGCCCCGCTGTCCGTCGGACAGCACCTCGGCGATCGGGTCGCGTGCGCGTACCACGGCGTCCAGGTCGACGGCACCGGCAAGGTCGTTTCGGTCCCCGGCATGCCGGGTTGCGCTCTCGAAGGCAAGCAGGCCACAGTGTCGCTGAAGGTTGTCGAAGCCGCCGACACCATCTTCGCGTTCGTCCCGCTCACCGCCGACTCCGAACCGACTCCATTCATTCTGCCTGACCGCCTCGCGTCACCTGAACACTCGTGGTTTCCCAACTACGCCGAGTGGGCGGGCCCGTGGCGGTTCTACATGGACAATGTTCTCGACCCCATGCATGGTGCGTTCCTGCATCGCGATTCGCACTCGATGTTTGCAGGAGACACCTCTGCACGCTTCCGAATCCGTGAAACCGACCGCGGCTTCTTCTTCGAGAAGACCGACCAGCGTGGCAAGAACTTCGACTGGGTCGAGTACGTCCGCGGATCCATGGACTACGTCGACCTGGAGATTCCATACGCCGAAAATGCCGGCCCCGGAGGAGTCTTCGGAATCGTGGGTATGTCCTGCCCCGTCGACGAGCACAACTCGGCGATCTTCCACTGGCGCACCCGCAAAGTGCAGGGATGGGAGCGAGAGGTGTGGCGCTTCCTGTATCGCACGCGCCTCGAGGCAAAACACTGGGAGGTTCTCGAGCAGGATCGTGTCGTGCTCGAAGTACTCGCCGACGACGCCGATGTCGACGAACACCTCTACCAGCACGACCTCGGGGTGTCGCGCATCCGGCGCATCTACCGGGCGGATGCGAAGAAGCAGGCCGCGATCCTGGCCGGTGAGCTCGTATGACCACTACTGAAACCGCGACTATTCCGGCGGACATGAATACCTCCGGTTCGGGCACCTTGATGCTGACGGTGTTCCTACGGCACGACCAGTCGCAGAACATGGGCGAACTGCAGGGCAAACTCGACGAAGCCGACTGGTGGCACGGATTCCCGCCCGAAGGTTGCGAGATCGTGTCATGGGTGGTCGCGATGGGCCTGGGCCAGATCGTCACGCTCCGGCTTCCGGCATCGAAGTTGAATTCGGTGAACGTGGAACTCGAACGACGCGCATGGGGCGTGTTCACCACCGAGTTTTACCCGACTTACGACTTCGTTCCCGTCCGGGAACGTTTGACCCGCGAATCGGATGCACGGACGGCCACGACATGACTCGCATTTCCGCTATCGGCGTCCCGGACGCTCCCCGGCCCGGCATGTTCTCCAACGCGCGGGTCGTTGGCGACAGATTTTTCATCTCCGGCATGCATGCCGGTTCGCCCGAGGGTGTGGTGGGCCGTGAGGACGCCTATGCACAGGCGGTCGAGGCCTTCCGACGTGTACAGGAATTGACCGAAGCCTGCGGGGCGGTCGTCGACGACATCCTCGTCCTACGGGTGTACCTCACCGATATCGCCGACAAGGTTGCCGTTGGTCGCGCTCGCGCGGAAATGTTCGTCGGCGATTTCCCGTGTTCCACTCTCGTGCAGGTGTGCGCGTTGGTCGAACCCGGACTCAAGGTTGAGATCGAAGCGGAAGGCATTGTCGGCGGGTCGCGTCCGAGCGTATGAAAGCTCCGATGAGGGAATCCGCTCTACAGCGCGAGTCCGTTCGGCGGCGCCGCTAGAAGTCGCGCATTTCGCCCTCGATCGAGCCTTCGCCACTATGCGCGTTGGTTGCCAGGATCATCACACCTGGCAACCAACGCGATGATCAGGGACTGCAATCCTGTCGACGGGTCCGTTCGAGGAAACCCCGGGAAAACGGCACCGCCTGATCATTTACGTCGACGTCACGGGCACAATCCTCGGCCGCCACAATGCGGGGCGCGCCTGGGGCGGGGTGCACCGTACGGTGGGATGGCAGGCGCGAGTGCTCGCCGCAGTCGCGCAGTGCTCACCCGCAAGGCTCAACCGGTTGGCCAACAAGTGGGTGACACGCCGCTGACAACCGGTCGAGAGCAGGATCGGCATCTCGTCGCGGCAGATCTCGACGATTGGTTGGTCGGTTCGCGGCGCACTGCAAGGCTGGTCACTGCACTCCTCGACCAGGCGCGAACAAGTGAGGAAGCTCGCCCTTCTGCACGCGAACGGCGCCGTCCGCCGCACGCAATGATCAGCTGAAATGATCCTTGTAGATCTGCCCGTGAACGCCCACGGTCCGGTCGACGACCTGCGACACCGTGAAGTCGGCCGCTGCCGAGAGATACGCGTACGCGGTCGCGCGGTCCATGCCCTGGTCCTTTTCGAGGAAGTCCAGAGCATTGACGACAGCCCGCCGCATCGCGATATCGAGATCGCTGCTCTGACCGTCGATCGCGCCGTCGGGATCGGACAGCCCGATGGGGATCCAAGAGTCGGTTGTTTCCGCGAACGGGTAGCCGTAGGCGACACTCGGTGCATCTCCTGACCCGGGCTTGCAGACGGTCAGTCGGAAGGTCCCGCGCAGTGAACCTTCCATTGCGGTGAGCGCCACTTCACCGTCCCCCATTGCCATGTGCGGGTCGCCGACGTAGAAGAGTGCGCCGGGGGCGAAGACGGGCAGGTAGAAGGAAGAACCTTCGCCCAGCAACCGGATATCGATGTTGCCACCACCCAGTGTCGGCGGAATCGAGTTCGAGTTGGGTGAGGTCGGATCGACGTCGGTGGAAAATGCGACGCCCATCATGCCCATGAACGGGCGGAGTGGAAACCGGACGCGGGAGTTCTGCCCGAAGGGCATGACGCCCAGCCCGTTTTCGATGGTCGTGAAGACCGATACGTTGCCGTGCGAGGTGGGATCGGCACCGGTTCGCCCGTCTGTGGAGACCGGTGGCATCACCTCGGCGATCTCGATACCCGCGGGTGCGCCACCGTCACCGGTCCTCGCAAGCGCACCCTTGCCGTGCCGACTGGAGACGACACCGTACGGAACTCGGGGGATGATCTCCAAGGTCTCGATCTTGAGGACATCGCCGGGTTCGGCACCTTCGACGAAGACCGGTCCGGTGACTACGTGGGGTCCATCCTTGCCGAAATCACGTGGTGTGCGGTTGTATTCGGCGGCGATCGCCGCAGCGTCCTGGAGCACGTCGCCGGCGGCGACACCTTTCGTACCGAAGTAGTCGATGGGGTTGCGGCCCTGGTCTTCGAGTATTCCCTCGTGGGAGACGGTGTCGATGGTGATTGTCTGTCCCGACCTCATCTGGACCACCGGACTGGTGTGCACATTCGGCACGTAGCCCCAGAGCACTTCGTCGGGGAGCGATCCCAGGTATATGTCGCCGGACCGGTCACCTTGGCCCGGCTGCAGGATCGGAATCCCGCCCGCATACGGCAGAGCAGGTGAGGAAACTGTCGGTCCCGCTGATGCGTCCGAGCACGCCGCGGCTGCCCCTGCCACACCCACGCCGGCACCGACCGCTACCACGCTCTGAATGAAACGGCGACGGCCGAGACCCCTCGTGAGAAGTTCTGCCGCATTCCGTGAGAACTGTTCAGGCACAATGAGCCTCCGGTCGGTGTCGGAGCGACCAGGCTACCGAGACCATGTTTCGTCCCCATTGCAGCCCGGTTCACAGAACACGCGGGGTTGTTCACGGGCCAACAGGTTTGAAACAAAGAGAACAGCTACAGACCCGCAGCTGGATGCGTGGTCGTCGTGCCCGGCGACTCCTCGAAAGCGCCGGTGTGGGCAGGGGAACCCTTGACCTTGACCTTGCGTCATAGTTGAGACTTGATTCATGCGAATAGGCCAGCTCGCCGAATTTGCCGGCACAACGACGCGGACCGTGCGGCACTACCACCGACTCGGCCTGCTGAACGAGCCGCGGCGTCGATCCAACGGCTACCGTGAATACACCCTCACCGACGCTGTCCGCTTGATGCGAATCCGCTGGCTGGCGACCAGTGGAGTTCCTCTCGGGTCGGTCGCCGCCATCCTCTCCGACGAAAGATCGAGTGAAGACGAACGCGACGTCGCCGCGGACCTTCGGGCTTTGATCGCCGGCATCGAGAAGGAACAGAACATCCTCGCACGCAAGAAGATGCAGCTCACCGCGATGCTCGCCGAGGTTGATCGCGGCAATCCGATCTCAGCGCTGCCCGCGGGACTGGCCACGGCCTTGTCCGACGCCATCGACGGCGCTCCGTCCGTCGAGGTCGGTTCGGCTCTTCGGCTGGACCGGGACCTCGTCGAAGTCCTCTCGATGTCGGGGAGCGCGCCCGAGTTCCTGCTCACGGGCTACGAGGCAACGATGATCGACGACCTCCGGCGCGAGCGGTACCTGAAGCTACTTGCGCACTGGTCACAACTCGAAGGGTGCAGCCCGGACTCGGTCGAGTCGGAGATCGATGCACTCGCAACCCGACTTCTCGAGTTCTTCGATCAACAGCAGATGGGGATCATCGAGCCCTCCGACGGTGCCGACGAGGAGGGTGGCGGGGTTGCCGGGACTTTGGCGCTCGACGAACTGATTCCCGACCCCGCACAACGTGAGGTCATTCTCCGGGTGCAGCGAGAACTGTTCACCCGGTCCTCCAATCCGGAGGACATCTGATGGTGATCGACCGGATACGACGATTCGAACGAGTGACGCAAGTGGTGACGGCGGTCGTTCTCGTTGTCGACGCCACCTTGTTGGTGGCCGGTGTGATCAGTACGCGTCAGGCGGTGCTGTTGTTCGTGGCAGTGGAGGTTCCTCTCGGGTGCGCGGTGATCATCGCGTTTCTCCTCGCGATCGTGATTCAGTGCCGCAACGGTGCCGGGCTTCGGGACGCGGTCGCGACCGCGCTCGGCCATTCTCCGATCCGGTTGTTCATCCGCGCCGAGATCAGGGCGTACCGAGCGCTGTGGCTGTGGATCCGTGGACGTCATTCGGGAGTCGAACCGGGCGCGACCGTTCTCGGTGCGCACAAAGGAACGCTCGTGCTGCCGGTGGCCTTCGCGGTCGCAACCGTCGTCGAGATCGTGGTGCTGCATCTGCTTCTGCCGTGGATGTGGCTTCGAGTGAGCCTCGCGGTCGTCTCGGTCTGGTCGATGGTCGTGCTGTTCGGCTACTTGGCGATTCATCGCACCAACCCGCACTACCTGACCGACACGTCGCTTGTTCTCCGTCAATCCGGCTCGGTGGTGGCTGTTGTCGATCGGGTCGACATCGAATCGGTCACCGTCGGCCGCCGCTTCACCGAGACCGCGCCGGCAATCAAGGACGATCGCCTGTACCTCCCCAACCCCGACGGGACGAACGTCGATCTGACTCTTGCCCGCCCGGTCCCCGCTCGACTCCCCGCTCTCCTACCCTCCCGGCGAAAAACCGAAAAGATCAGTCGCATCAGCGTGTACGTCGACGAACCGACCCGGATGCGCACAATGCTGACCCGTCGTGATGACGAATCCGCCGCAACGTCCGATACGTCGAATCGCCGGTCAGCGACTCGGGACTGAACGCCGGCCGACGCGACTTTCGCCGTCACCTCACACCCGGTCGAGCGGTTGCGCTGCAGCCAGGTTGGCGGCCAAGTATCCGAAGGCGGTCGGAAGATCAGCGACGACGCCGACATGATGCTCGAGCACTTCAAGCATCCGGCCGGCAGTGGATGCACCTGCAAACTCGTGCCGAAGGTACCTCGAATCGGCTCCGAACCGCTTGTGGGCACGCTTGGCAGCTCAGAAGCCTACCCACATCGCCAATCGACGAGTCACGGGCAGATAATGCTCGTGATCGTCTCCGACCGGGCGTTGATCATCCGCGACCCGATCTTCGGATCCTTCGCCCACGACGGCAAACCCCATGTGACCTGGGAGTTGACCATTCGGACAGGTTAGGCACCGGGTTCGTCGCGGGGCGCGCGTTCGAGCACCACGTTCACCTGCTGTGTCGGGGCGACGTTGTACGACGGCGGCAGCTCCTCCCCCACCGCCGCGGCCGCGTCATACACCGCGAGCAGATCACCTCCAGTGCTGGGGGAAGGCAGATATCGGGGTGGGACTTGCATATCGTCCACACACGATCAGACCTCCGCCCTCGCAGGTACACCACAAACGCTAGTCGTGACCACCGACGGCTCCCGAGAGCTGGGAAGAGAACAGGGCGTTGAACTGCATTGATGACACGTCCCTGCGTGTCGCCGCAGTCGGTTCGCCAGCTGGTTCTCTCATCGATCAGCTTTACATGCTGTGCTTCAACCACCGCTCGGCACCAAGCACCCGAAGGGTGGACGGGTCGAGTATCGCGTCCCACCGGCTCCCGCTGAATCCGGTCGGAAGGTGGATCGAGAAGGCCAGCACCCGACCGGACTCACGCAACGCGTCGAGATATTCGTTATGTCCGTACACATCCCAGTACTTCGCGTAGTACGACACCGGGCGTTTGGACTTTCGTTCCCGCGCGCTCTGTGCGTCGATGAGCGTTGTGAACACCCGGAATCCGGCCCGCGCACGGTAGTCGAGCAGATCTATGCGAAACGCTTCGAGCGGGCCCGGCCACGGCCCCTGTCCCATCACCTCGACGATCTCGTCCACCTGAACGGTCCGCTCCTGGGGCTCCTCGGCGCGCTCCGGTGCCCGATAGGTCCCGGTCGAGTCCGAGGCCGCCGTGAAGTCCTTGAGACTCAGATTGCCTAGCAACAGGTTGGAGGCGACAGAGGCCACCGCGTCCGCGGAGACCCGCAGTCTGCTCGATGGTTTAGCGGCGGCGATGATCAGAAACGGATGCTCCAGGTCCTCGATGGTCCGCTCGTCCGCCACGGCAACGAACAGATAGCCCGGATCGTCCTCGTTGAGGCGGGCCAACAGCTCGTCCACATCCACACCATCGAACTCCGGGCCTTCGACGACAGTCAGCGGATCGGTGCGCTCAGACCCGACACCCAGTGCCCCCTGCACGATCTCGGTCCACACTTCGTCGTTGCTGTACTCGAGCCGGAACAAGGGAAACTCAACGTCGGGGAAGGACACAGCACTCTCCATTCTGCAAGGGCATCACACGGACCACAAAACACGATGCCGTTCGTGGCGACAATTATTAATCCTCGGTCACCACGAACGGCATCTGCATCAAGCCGCAGTGAATATCAGCTCAGTGTGAACGATCCCACCTGCGTTTGCCCGTCCTCGTCGAAAAGCGGAACAGTTCGTCCAGCGTTCGCACCGGCGCTGGCTTCCTCTGGATTCGCAGCAGGAGCCTCGACCAAATCGGACTTGCGAACGAAACCCAGTGTCGTCCCGTCATCTCCGATCGCCGCTACCAGGTCCGGAAGGTCCGCCTCCGTCGTGGCTGACGCACCAGATCCATAGGTGAGGCCATCCGCGTTCGTGCCGCTGGGGATCGACGCCGGGGTGACTTCGGGTTCAGTGGTCGAGCTGCGGGCTGCCGCGGGTTCCCACCACAGCGGATCGGTCGGGAACGTCAGTGCTTCCTTGTAGGTGCTGGTGCCGTCCCACACTGCGGTGAATCCATGGCTGTTGTACCAACCAGCTCCACAGGTGTTCGTCGTGCCGTATGTGAACTGAGCGACCGGCCCGGTGTTGTACCTGTAGGTGGTCGCTTCACACAACGCTCCGCTACTGAACAACCGCGCCCGTACACCGATCTCGCCACTGGGGACGGTCTGGCCGAATGATGAGTAGATCTTCGATTCTGCCCTCAGGTTCGGGGAATTGATGATCGTCGAGGTATTCAGAAATATCACCCCAGCACTATTGGATCCGGCCGGGCCAAAAGCAGAATGCCCACCGGACGGACGGGATGGCGGGCGCGATATTCCCGTAGAGCACGCTCGGCGCGGTCGGCAGCGTAGCTTTCACGTGTGGACCTACCGATGTCCGTGTGAATCTCACGGTCGAGGAAGGAGCGATGTGACAGGTCAGAAGCAACGCATGCTGGCGGGCGAACTGTATATCGCGGACGACCCCGAACTCGTTGCCGACGCGTCGCGCGCAGCGGAACTGAGCGAGAAGTTCAATTCGTCGAGCGTCACGGATCCCGCAGCCCGGCGAGCGATCTTGGCGGCCCTGGTCGGATCATTGGGCGAGGGTGCCGAAGTGCGCGCCCCGCTGTATGTGGACTACGGATACAACATCACGATCGGGCCGCGAACCTTCGTCAACTTCGGAGCGGTCATGCTGGACGTCGCGCGGATCTCGATCGGCGCCGATGTGCAGATCGGACCCAACGTCCAGTTGCTCACACCCACCCACCCTCTCGATGCCGAACTGCGGCGCGCGAAATGGGAAGCTGCCGAACCGATCACCATCGGCGACAACGTGTGGCTGGGGGGCGGCGTGATCGTCTGTCCCGGAGTGACGATCGGCGAGAACACTGTTGTCGGGGCCGGAGCGGTGGTGACGCGCGATCTGCCGCCGAACGTGGTGGCTGCGGGCGTGCCCGCCCGCGTCGTCCGGCAGGTACCACCTTCCTCGCCGAATTCGGACCTCTGATCGCCTTCCGGTCAGCGTTGCTCGTTGCGGGACGAATCGATGATGCCGTGGCGTGAACACCGCGCCCACCATCCGTCGGGGATGACCTGCACGACCATCCGCCGACCACACAGCGTGCAGTACCGGGGTGGTTCGAGACCCAGCCGAACTCCCCGGCGGCTCTCGACCTCGAGACCGTCGACGAGTTCGGCACCGGTGTACGCGTCGAACACGTCAGATACTTTCGCCGAGTGCCTTGATCGGCATCCGCAGATCGACGAGCAGGTCGAGGTCGGTTTCGGCACGACGCCCGAGGGTGGTGAGGTAGTTGCCGACGATGACGGCGTTGACGCCGCCGAGCATGCCCTGCTTCGCACCGAGATCACCGAGGGTGATTTCGCGGCCGCCGGCGAACCGGAGGATGGTGCGCGGCAGGGCGAGCCGGAATGCCGCAATCGCCTTGAGTGCCTCGGTGGCCGGGAGCACCTCCCGATCCGCAAACGGCGTGCCGGGCCGCGGATCGAGGAAGTTCAGCGGCACCTCGTCGGGTTCGACCGACGCGAGGTCAGCCGCGAATTCTGCTCGCTGCTCCAAGGTTTCGCCCATCCCGAGAATGCCGCCGCAGCACACCTCCATGCCGGCCTCTTTCACCATGCGGAGTGTCTCGAATCGTTCCTCCCAGGTGTGGGTGGTGACGACGTGGTTGAAGTACGAGCGCGCGGTTTCGAGGTTGTGGTTGTAGCGGTGGACGCCCATGGCCGCGAGTTGGTCGACCTGGTCCTGGGTGAGCATGCCGAGGGAACACGCGACCTGGATGTCGACCTCGTTGCGAATCGCCTCGACGCCGGCGGCGACCTGGGCCATCAACCGCTCGTCGGGGCCGCGCACGGCGGCGACGATGCAGAACTCGGTGGCGCCGGTCTTGGCAGTCTGCTTGGCGGCTTCCACGAGCGACGGGATGTCGAGGCGCGCGGCGCGCACCGGTGAGGCGAACAGGCCGGACTGGGAGCAGAAGTGGCAGTCCTCGGGGCAGCCGCCGGTCTTGAGGCTGACGATGCCTTCGACCTCCACCTCCGGTCCGCACCACGCCATGCGGACGTCGTGCGCGACGTCGAGTAGTTCCTCGAGCCGGGAGTCGGGCAGGCGGAGCACGTCGAGCATCCGGTCGCGGTCGAACCCGACCCCGCCCCGGAGTACCTGGTCGCGAGCGAGGTCGAGGATGTCGGTGCGAGCGGGCGCCTGGGTCACTGCGTCTCCTGACATGAGAAAACTTGAACGGTGTTCAATTGAACGGCGTTCAGGTTAGGTGGGGGGTCCGATACTGTCAACGGGAGGCCCAGACACAGCGGGACGGACAGGAGCGGACACGGTGCAGTTGCGACGCGGCGACGTTCTCGACGGCGCCATGGCGATCCTCGACGAATACGGGCTCGGCGACCTCACAATGCGCAAGCTCGCCACCTCGCTCGGCGTTCAGCCCGGCGCGCTGTACTGGCATTTCCCCAACAAACAGACTCTTCTCGGCGCGATGGCCGACCGCATCCTCGACGGCGTCGACGCGGAACCGGACTCCCCCGACTGGGACGATGCGCTCACCGAACTCGCCCACCGGTTGCGCTCCGCTCTGCTCGCCCATCGCGACGGCGCCGAACTCGTCGCATCCACCTACGCGTCGCGGCTGACCACTTCCCGCGCCCGCGATGCGTTCGTCGCCGCGGCGCAGCGCGGAGGGCTTTCCCGCGCGCACGCCGAACTCGCCGGTTACGCGCTGCTGCACTATGTACTCGGCCACACCGTCGACGAGCAGTCCCGCGCGCAACTCGCCGAACTCGGCGCGCTGACGCGGGGGCCGGTATCGCCCGATGTCGCGACGGAGACGGCGCCGACCTCGGACGACGATCTCCTCGACGGTGATCCCGCCATCCGTTTCGACTTCGGCCTGACACTCTTCGTCGACGGCATCCGGAGGCGTTTGAACACCCGTGCCACATCCTGACGATTCGGTCGCTGTCGGAACCCTGCCGTACGTTCTCAGGACGTGACAAGCCCCTGGCCCCCCGATCGGATCGCTGCCGCCGCACCTGATCCGTCCTCGCTGACCGCTGCGCGCGGACTGGTGTCGGGGTGGATCGATACGGGGCGGCAGGACGGCGCGCTCTGGGGCGAATGCCGCGGCCGGGGCACCGCTGTCTACCGCACCGCGATCGACCTCGACGGCCCCGCCTACACATGCACGTGCCCGAGCCGGAAACTCCCGTGCAAGCACGCACTCGCCCTGCTCATGCGCTGGTCCGACGGCATGGTGCCGAAGGCTGACCCACCCGGCTCGGTCACCGAATGGCTCGCGTCACGCGCCGCGCAGACCACTCCCCCGGATGAGCCGGGCGACGAACCCGCAAAGGCTCCCGATCCGGCGACCGTCCAGCGCCGCGCCGAGCGCGCGGCCGCCGGGCTCGACGAACTCGACCGCTGGCTGACCGACCGGATCCGCAGCGGTCTCGGTGCCGTCGACCACGGGTACTCCACCTACGACGACATCGCGGCTCGCATGGTCGATGCGCAGGTCCCCGGCGTCGCCTCGACACTGCGCGCTCTCGCCGGGGTCGTCGCGACCGAGGTGGACTGGCCCGCCCGGGTGCTCACCGAGTACGCGCGTCTGCATCTGCTGGTGGTCGCGTACCGGCAGATCGACGACCTGCCCGACCCTCTCGCGCGGTCGGTGCGCACCCACCTCGGATTCCCCACCCGCGCCGACGACGTGCGTTCCGAGCCGCCCGTCCGCGACCGATGGCAGGTACTCGCGACCCGCATCTCCGAGGACAGCCGACTGTTCACCCGCAAGGTGTGGTTACGTGGCCGCGACACCGGACGCTGGGCGATCCTTCTGGATTTCTCCCACGGCACCGCCCGGTTCCCCGACGCGACTCCCCCGCCGGGCATGCTCGTCGACGCCGACCTGCATTTCTATCCCGGTGCCGCACCGCTCCGCGCGCTCGTCGGCGAGCGGTACGCCGATCCCGAACCGTTCACCACGCTGCCTGCCTCCTTGCCCGGGACCGCACCGGATTTCGATGCGGCACTCGACGAGTACGCCCGTGTGCTGGGCGCCGACCCGTGGATCCGCTCGTGGCCGATGCTGCTCGACAGCGTGGTTCCGGTCGGATCGGACGGGTCCTGGCACCTCGTCGACCGGCACGGTCGCGCGCTGCCGCTCGGCGGTGACGACGACACGCGGTGGCGACTACTCACGGTCGCGGGTGGCCACCCGCTGACGGTATGCGGAGACTGGGACGGTACCCGCCTGGCACCGGCGTCGTTGTTCACGGCAGGACAGGAGTTGTCACTGTGACGGAGACCTTCGAAACCCTGTCGACCGCGGCGCTGCTCGGCACAGCCCGCTCGGCACCGGCAACGTCGACGCTGCACACCGCGGACGCGGCGACGGCGCTGACCGGCGATCCGGCTTCGCGTCTGCTCGCGGCCGCCGCCCTCGAGTCCGCGTTCCTCACCGCCGCGACCCTCCCCACGGTGCGCACACTGCCGAGCCCTGCCCCGGACGACGACCGCCTCACGCTCCCACCGGCGGCAGCCGAGCGGTTGCGTGGACTGCTCGTCGTCCGCTCGCCCCTTCTTCCGGAGTGGTTCGCGCTCGCCGAGCGGTTCCGGGCACCGCACGAGATCGTGGTGGATCTGCTGTGGTTCGCCGCGCCCGACACCCCACACCGCGAGCACCTGCTGCGCCTCGCCGGCGCCCGCGGCCAGTGGGTGGCGGCGCTCAACCCGGAGTGGTCCCACCTCGTCACACCCGACCCGGCCGACGAACGACTCTGGCTGCACGGCTCGCCTGCGCAGCGCCGCCGATGGTTCGCGGTGGCGCGGGCCGCCGACCCCCATGCCGCCGCAGCGCGACTGACGGCGTCGTGGTCGTCGGAGACGGCGGCGCAGCGAGCGGCGCTGCTCGAACTGCTGACGAACGGCCTCGGCGAGCACGACGAAGCCTTGCTCGAGCACGCGCTCGACGACCGCAGCCGCAAGGTCCGCGCGACCGCCCTCGGGTTGCTGCGCCGCCTCCCCGACTCCGATTTTGCCGAGCGGATGTCCCGGCGGGTGCGGGAGTGGACACGCGTCGACGACGGCGATCTCGTGGTCGAGGTCCCGGACCGACTCGACGCGGAAGCGCTGCGCGACGGCGTGGACGAGGGCGCCTCCCGGCCGGGTGGTGTCGCGATGCGCCGGCTGACGACGGTCGTGTCCTCCGCTCCTCCGTCCGCGTGGCAGCACATCGCTCCGACCGCCCGGCAGGTACTCGGGTACCGCGTCGGCGAACCCGCACGCGAGGCGCTCGACGCGGGCTGGGCCGCGGCCACTGCCCTGCATCGCAACGGAGAATGGGCCGCCGCACTGCTGCGCCGCGACGGCACGGTCGGTGCCGACGTCGCGCAGGCGCTGCCCCGCCCCGTGCTGGTGGCGCATCTGCGCGACTCGGCCGGCCGCGCCCTGCTCGACCCCGACCTGCTCGGCGCTCTCCCCGCGCCGTGGCCCCGGGACCTGGCGGAGAAGGTACTCATCGCGCTGTACGGCGATGAGGGAACCGGCGTCCGCTCGTTCCGGACGATCCTCACCCTGATCGCGCATCGCGCGCCGTTCGAGCTCACCGAACTGCTCGCCGACGCCGCGAACCGCACCGACCACCTCGACCGGCTGAACCTGTTCGCGACGGCCGCCGACACCTTGACCCTGCGCAAGACCCTTCACGAGGAGCTGAGTTGACCGACGCCGTTTCCGAACCAACGCTGTTGCGCCCCCATGCGGAGCAGCAGTACGCGCACGAACTCGCGGCGCTGGCGCGGCTCGACGACCGGCCCCGCCCGCCGTCCTGGCACCTGTCGCCCTGGGCGGTGGTGACGTACCTGCTGGGCGGCGAACTGTCCGACGGCACCGTCGTCAGCCCCAAGTATGTGGGCCCGCGCCGTCTGATGGAGGTCGCGGTGGCCACCCTCGCCACCGACCGCGCACTGTTGCTGCTCGGTGTCCCGGGTACCGCCAAAACGTGGGTGTCCGAACATCTTTCCGCGGCGATCAGTGGGTCGTCGACCCGACTGGTCCAGGGCACCGCCGGCACGTCCGAGGACTCGGTCCGCTACGGCTGGAACTACGCGCGACTGCTCGCCGAAGGACCGTCTGCGGACGCGCTCGTCCCGTCGCCGATCATGACGGCGATGCGCGACGGCGCCATCGCCCGCATCGAGGAACTCACCCGCATCCCCGCGGACGTGCAGGACGCCCTCATCACGATCCTGTCGGAAAAGACACTGCCTGTCGCCGAACTCGGCATCGAAGTGCAGGCGAGCAAGGGCTTCAACGTGATCGCCACCGCCAACGATCGCGATCGGGGCGTCAACGAACTGTCCTCGGCGCTGCGACGACGATTCAACACCGTGGTGCTCCCCCTGCCCGCCAGCGAAGAGGACGAGGTCGCGATCGTGACCCGTCGCGTCGAACAACTCGGAACCTCGCTCGAACTCCCGAAGATCCCTGCTGCCGCCGAGGAGATCCGGCGCGTGGTCACTGTGTTCCGGGAACTGCGCCAGGGTGTGACCACCGACGGACGCACCAAACTCAAGTCGCCGTCCGGCACCTTGTCGACCGCCGAAGCGATCTCCGTGGTCACCGGTGGGCTGGCGCTCTCGGCGCACTTCGGTGACGGAGTCCTGCGCTCCACCGACATCGCCGCGGGCATCCTCGGGTCGGTGGTGAAGGACCCGGTCGCCGACCGCGTGGTGTGGAACGAATATCTCGAGGCGGTCGTGCGGGAGCGTCCCGAGTGGGCGGACTTCTATCGCGCATGCCGGGAGATCACCGGGTGAGCGACGGCGCCGAGATCCGGGTCTTCGGCATCCGGCACCACGGGCCGGGGTCGGCGCGCGCGGTGCTGCGCGCCCTCGCGGAGTTCGAGCCCGACACCGTCCTGATCGAGGGACCGGCCGACGCCGATCCGTTCCTCGCCCTGGCCGCATCCGACGAGATGCAACCGCCGGTCGCGCTGCTCGCCTACGTGCGTGACGAACCCGCGCGCGCGGCGTTCTGGCCGTTCGCGGCGTTCTCGCCGGAGTGGCAGGCATTGCGCTGGGCGATCCTGCACGACGCCGACGTGCGCTTCTGCGACCTTCCGGCGGCAATCTCGTTGGCCGCGGACCGCTCTCCGGAATCCGCGGAGCGCACCGACCCGCTCGCAGCGCTGGCGTCCGCGGCGGGTTACGACGACTTCGAGCAGTGGTGGGATGCCGTGATCGAGCATGCCTCGGCGGAGGAGGAGTCGGGGGCCGGAGCGTTCGACGAAATCACTGCGGCGATGGCGGCCTTGCGCGCCGACGTGGAACTCGACGAGCACACGGCGCGCCGCGAAGCCCACATGCGGCAGGTGTTGCGCACGGCCGTCAAGGCCGGCGCCCGCAACATTGCCGTCGTGTGCGGGGCGATGCACGCGCCCGCCCTGAGCGGCCCGCTCGGTCCGGCCGCGCCGGACGCGCGCGTGCTCAGAGGTCTTCCGAAGGTGAAAGCGGCGCTCACGTGGGTGCCGTGGACCCATTCGCGGCTCTCTGCCGCGTCCGGCTACGGCGCCGGCATCACCTCGCCCGGCTGGTACGACCACCTCTTCCGCTACCCGGACGACACGACCGCACGCTGGTTCACCCGCGTCGCGCGGGTGCTGCGCGAGGAAGACCTCCCGGTCTCGAGCGCGCATGTCATCGAAGCCACCCGCCTCGCCGATACGCTCGCGGCGCTGCGCGGCCGCGCTGTGCCCGGTTTGGCGGAGGCCGTCGAGGCCACCCGTGCGGTCCTGTGCGACGGCGACGAGGTGCTGCTCGACTTCGTGGCGCGCACACTCGTGATCGGAGAAGCACTCGGCGCGGTCCCCGAGGACACCCCGACGGTTCCGCTGGACGCCGACCTGCAGGCGCGCTCGAAAAGCCTTCGGCTCAAACGCGCCCCGATCGCCAAGAAGCTGGACCTCGACCTCCGCAAAGATCTCGATCTGCAACGATCCCGCCTGTTGCACAAGTTGTCGCTGCTCGGGATCGAGTGGGCGCTACCGGCCGAGAGCGCGGTGCGTTCGACGGGAACGTTTCGCGAGACCTGGTCGCTGCAATGGGATCCGGAACTGGCGGTCGCCATCGTGGAGGCGTCCCGGTGGGGCACCACCGTCGAGGCCGCCGCATCCGCCACGGTGCTCGACCGCGCCCGGACCGCGGGCACCACGCTCGGCGAGGTCACCGACCTGCTCGAACAGGCATTGCTCGCGGATCTGCGCGACGCGGTGCCCCAACTGGTCACTGCGATCGACGCGGCCGCCGCTCTCGATCACGATGTGCTGCATCTGATGTCGGCACTCCCGTCGCTGATCCGTACGGTCCGCTACGGCGACGTGCGCGGGACCGATCTGTCCTCGCTGGTGCATGTCGCCGATGCGGTCCTCGCTCGCGTCTGCGCGGGCCTGCCGTCCGCCGTCACCGGGCTCGACACCGACGCCGCCGACACGGTGCGGAATGCCGTCGACGAGGTGCACACGGCGCTGGCGCTGCGCGACGATCCCGGCGCGACGGACCGCTGGCTCGACACGCTCGCTTCGGTGTGCGACCGCGACGATGTCGACGGCGTGCTCACCGGCCGGACGGTCCGGATGCTTCGCGATGTGGGGAGATTGAACGAGCGCGCGACCGCTGTGCGGGTCGCCCGCGCGTTGTCGGTCGGGTCCACGGCGGCCGCGAAGGCACGCTGGATCGACGGATTCGTCGGCGGTGGAGGGCTGCTGCTCGTGCACGACCGCGACCTGCTGTCCCTGATCGACACGTGGGTGTCGGATCTGCGCTCCGAGGAATTCGTCGACGTCCTGCCCGTGCTGCGACGCACGTTCGGTTCGTTCGCGCACGGGGAACGCAGCCTGCTCGGCCGGGCCGTGCGAGGGGGCCCCGAGCAGCACCGCACCTCTGCGGCACTCGATGCCGAACGCGGCCGTCGCGCAGTCGCGGCATCCGCCTTGATTCTGGGGGTCCCGGCATGACAACGGAGTTCGACGAGCGAATGCGGCGCTGGCGACTTCTCCTCGGCGATGCCGCGGAAGAATCTACCACTGCGCTGGGCGCGGGAACCGATTCGGCGATGGACGCGGCCCTCGCCGCGTTGTACGACACCGACGCGGACGGGACCGGAGGACCGCGCAGCGGCGGACTGGGCGCCTCGGCCCCGAAGGTCGCACGCTGGCTCGGCGACATCCGCACGTATTTTCCGACGACGGTCGTGCAGGTGATGCAGCGCGACGCGGTCGACCGCCTCGGACTCGACAGGCTGCTGCTCGAACCGGAACTGCTCGACGCCGTCGAACCCGACGTGCATCTCGTCGGCACCCTGCTGAGCCTCAACAGCGTGATGCCCGAGACCACCAGGGCGACAGCACGAGCGGTCGTCGGAAAAGTCGTCCGTGAGGTCGAGGAACGCATCGCCCAGCGCACCCGGACCGCGGTGTCGGGAGCCCTCGACCGATCGTCCCGGACCTCGAATCCGAAAACTCGCGACATCGACTGGCACCGCACGATCCGCGCCAATCTGGCGCACTACCAACCCGACTATCGCACCGTGGTTCCGCAGCGTCTCGTCGGCTTGGGGCGACGCTCCCAGGCGGTGCAGCGGGACGTGGTGCTCGCCGTGGACCAGTCGGGATCGATGGCGTCGAGCGTGGTGTACGCGGCGGTCTTCGCTGCGGTGCTCGCCTCGATGCAGGCGCTGCGTACCTCCCTCGTCGTCTTCGACACCGCCGTGGTGGACCTCACGGGCAAGCTCACCGACCCTGTCGACGTGCTGTTCGGCACGCAACTGGGTGGGGGCACCGACATCAACCGGGCGATCGCCTACAGCCGGACCCTCATCACGCGCCCCACGGACTCGCTGTTCGTGCTGATCTCCGACTTGTACGAGGGCGGCATCCGGGCCGAAATGCTCTCCCGGGTGCGCGAGATGCTCGCCGCCGGGGTCCAGGTGGTGGTGTTGCTCGCGCTATCGGACGACGGCGCTCCGGCGTTCGACCGGGACAATGCGGCGGCGCTCGGCGCTCTGGGCGTGCCGGCGTTCGCGTGCACCCCGGACCGTTTCCCGGACCTGCTCGCACTCGCGCTCGAACGTGGCGATATCGGTCGATGGGCACAGTCGATGTAACTCGGCCGCCGAGATACCGTGCCGCCCCCACCGGGGGTTAGGATCACCTAACGCACATACGACGTGCACCGGCAAGTGAAACGAGGACACCTGTGAAACTCCGACTTGTGGCGCTGATGGCGGCCACCACGCTCGCCGTGGGAGCGTGCGGCTCGACCGACAGCGATTCGGCCGACGAGACGAGCAACAACGGATCCGGAGCGTTTCCCGCCACCATCGCCACCATGTTCGGTGATGTGACCGTCGAATCACAGCCCGAGCGCGTCGCCGCCCTCGGATGGGGCGACGCGGAGACGGCACTGGCGCTCGGCGTCCAGCCCGTCGGCGTGAGCGACTGGCTGGCCTTCGGTGGCGACGGAGTCGGCCCGTGGGTCGAGAACGGCTACTCGGAGTCTCCGGAGATCATCGGTACCGTCGACCCGTCCTTCGAGCAGATCGCCGCATTGGCACCCGATCTCATCCTCGACACCGCCAGTTCGGGCGATCAGGGCCGGTACGACACGCTCTCGGCGATCGCCACCACGGTCGGTCCCCCGAAGGGCGCCACGGCATATCTGACGCCGCGCGACGAGCAGATCTCGATGGTGGCCTCCGCGCTCGGCGTCCCCGACAAGGGTGCCGAAGTGGTCGCGGACATCGACGAACAGTTCGCCACCGCGGCGGCGGAGCATCCGGAGTTCGCCGGCAAGACCGTCACCGTCGCCGCCTACACCTCGGACGGATGGGGTGCGTACGTCTCCGGCGACGCGCGCGTGCAGTTCCTGCAGGACCTCGGGTTCGTCAACAACCCGGCGGTGGAGGCCGTGGAGACGGACAGCTTCTTCATCCCGGTCTCGGAGGAGAACCTGGGCATGCTCGACGCCGACCTGCTCGTCGTGCTGCCGATCTTCGTCGAGACCTCCGAGGTCACCGACAATCCCTTGTTCCAGCAGCTTCCTGCCGTGCGGGACGGTCGTTTCCTCGTCCTCGACAGCGGCAGCGACATCGCCAACGCCATCTCGCTGAACTCGGCCCTGTCGATTCCGTTCGCGCTCGAGCAGTTGGTGCCGCTTCTGAGCGAGCGCGTCAGCTGACGACCGCGCGGGTAGGTCAGCGCCGGAACAGCTTGTTGCCCAGCCACACGACCGGGTCGTACCGGCGACCGGCCACCCGTTCCTTCATCGGGATGATGGCGTTGTCGGTGATGTGGATGTATTCGGGGCAGACCTCGGTGCAGCATTTGGTGATGTTGCAGAGGCCGAGTCCGGCTTCGTCCTGAGCGAGGTCGCGCCGGTCCGCGACGTCGAGTGGGTGCATGTCGAGTTCGGCGAGGCGGATGAAGAACCGGGGTCCCGCAAACGCGGGCCGGTTCTCCTCGTGGTCGCGCGTGACGTGACATACGTTCTGACACAAGAAGCATTCGATGCATTTGCGGAATTCCTGCGAGCGTTCCACATCGATCTGCTGCATGCGGTACTCCCCCGGCGCGAGGTCCGGGGGAGGCGCGAACGCCGGAATCTCCCGGGCCTTGGCGTAGTTGCCCGACACGTCGGTGACGAGGTCACGGATGACCGGGAAACCCCGTAAGGGCGTGACGACGATCGGATCGTCCGTCTCGAAGAGCGACATACGGGTCATGCACGTCAGACGCGGGCGTCCGTTGATCTCCGCCGAGCACGAACCGCATTTGCCGGCTTTGCAGTTCCATCGCACCGCGAGGTCCGGCACTTGGGTGGCCTGGAGTCGGTGGAGGATGTCGAGGACCACCTCACCCTCGTTGACCCGCACCGAATACTCCTGCAGTTCCCCGCCGTCGCGGTCCCCGCGCCAGATCCTGAACTCGGCGGTGTAGCCCTCACTGTCGGCCATCTCAGTGCCTCCGTCCGGGGTGACCGGCGAGTTCCTCGTCGGTGTAGTACTTGGCGAGTTCCTCGATATCGAAGAGTTCGAGCAGTTCCGGATCCATCGGGGTCTGCTGTTCCCGTTCGACGGACACCTCAGGGATGATGCGGTCCTCACCGGACTTGCGGCACACCAGCAATGTCCGCCGCCAGTTCGCGTCCATCGAGGGATGGTCGTCGCGCGTGTGACCGCCGCGACTCTCGGTGCGCAGCAACGCCGCCCGCGCCACGCACTCACACACGAGCAGCATGTTGCGCAGATCCAGCGCGAGGTGCCAGCCCGGGTTGTACTGCCGGTTCCCCTCCACCGCAATGTTGGGGATCCGCGCGCGCAGGTCGTCGAGTTCCGCGAGCGCGCGTTCCACCTCGTCGGCTGTGCGGATGATGCCCACGAGGTCGTGCATCACGCCCTGTAGCCGCTGGTGCAGCGTGTACGGGTTCTCCACCTCGTCGTGGTCGGCGGGATCGAACGGTGAGAGCACTGTGCGGGCCGCCTCTTCCACCGCTTCGTCGGCTACTTCGGGCCGGGTGGTGAGACCGTGCACGTAGTCGGCGGCACCGAGCCCTGCACGACGGCCGAACACCAGCAGATCCGACAGCGAGTTACCGCCGAGACGATTGGATCCGTGCATCCCTCCCGAGCACTCCCCTGCCGCGAACAGGCCCGGTACCGACGCCGCGCCGGTGTCGGGATCGACCTCGATGCCGCCCATCACGTAGTGGCACGTCGGGCCGACCTCCATCGCCTCCCGGGTGATGTCGACGTCCGCGAGTTCGAGGAACTGGTGATGCATGGACGGCAATCGCCGGATGATCTCCGCGCTGGGCATCCGCGACGCGATATCGAGGAATACGCCTCCGTGCGGGGTGGCGCGACCCGCTTTGACCTCGGAGTTGATGGCCCGTGCCACTTCGTCGCGCGGCAACAGGTCGGGCGTGCGGAGATTGTTCTCCTGATCCTCGTACCAGCGGTCCGCCTCCTCGGGCGTCTCCGCGTACTGCCCTTTGAACACCGGAGGGACGTAGGAGAACATGAACCGCTCCCCTTCGGAGTTCTTCAGGACACCGCCGTCACCGCGGACCCCTTCGGTGACGAGGATGCCCTTCACGCTCGGCGGCCAGATCATGCCCGTGGGGTGGAACTGGACGAATTCCATGTTGATCAGTGAGGCACCGGCACGCAGCGCGAGGGCGTGCCCGTCCCCGGTGTACTCCCACGAGTTGGAGGTCACCTTCCAGGATTTGCCGATTCCCCCGGTCGCGATGACGACGGCAGGAGCCGTGAACTGGACGAACCTGCCCGATTCCCGCCAGTATCCGAAGGCTCCCGCGACGCGGCCCTGCCCGTCGAGAAGGAGTTCGGTGATGGTGCATTCGGAGAACACCCTCACCTTCGCCTCGTAGTCGCCGGTCGCGGCGAAGTCCTCCTGTTGCAGCGAGACGATCTTCTGCTGCATCGTGCGGATCAGTTCGAGGCCGGTCCGGTCGCCGACGTGGGCGAGTCGCGGATAGGTGTGCCCGCCGAAGTTGCGCTGGCTGATCCGTCCGTCCGGGGTGCGGTCGAACAGCGCCCCGTAGGTTTCGAGTTCCCAGACCCGGTCCGGCGCCTCACGGGCGTGCAGTTCTGCCATGCGCCAGTTGTTGAGGAACTTTCCGCCGCGCATCGTGTCCTTGAAGTGGACCTGCCAGGAGTCGCGCGAGTTGGCGTTGCCCATCGCGGCGGCGCACCCTCCTTCGGCCATCACGGTGTGGGCCTTGCCGAAGAGCGACTTGCAGACGACCGCAACTCTCAGTCCGCGTTGCCGAGCCTCGATGACCGCCCGCAGTCCGGCTCCCCCCGCTCCGATCACGACCACGTCGTAGTCGTGCCGCTCGACTTCCCCCATGTGTAGTGCCTTTCCGTATCGCGTCGTGCCTCGTGTGGTGCCGGTCGTGCCGGTCTGTCAGCCGATGAATCGGAGGTCGGAGATGGTGCCGCTCGCGACGAGCATGATGTAGAAGTCGGTGAGGACCAGCGTGCCCAGAGTGATCCACGCGAACTGCATGTGCCGCGCATTGATCTTCGAGACGAACGTCCAGATCTTGTAGCGCACAGGGTGTTTCGAAAAATGCTTGAGCCTGCCACCGGTGACGTGCCGGCAGGAGTGACAAGAGAGCGTGTACCCCCACAACAAGATCACGTTCACGACCAGGATCACGTTCCCGAGTCCGAACCCGAAGCCGCTCGGACTGTGGAACGCGAGTATCGCGTCGTACGTGTTGACCAGCGAGATGACGAACCCGATGTAGAAGAAGTAGCGGTGCGAGTTCTGCACGATGAGGGGGAATCGGGTTTCGCCGGTATACGTCCGGTGCGGTTCCGCAACACCGCAGGCCGGTGGCGACAACCAGAACGACCGGTAGTACGCCTTGCGGTAGTAGTAGCAGGTGAGCCGGAACAGCAGCAGGAACGGCAGCGAGACGAACGCCAGCGGAATCCACCGCGGGAGTTCGCCGACCCACACGCCGAAGTGCGACGAACCCGGCAAACACGAGGCGCTGACACACGGTGAATAGAACGGCGTGAGGTAGTGGTACTCGTCGACCCAGTAGGCAGAGCGCGTGAACGACCGCACGGTGGCGTAGACGATGAACGCGGCCAGACCGAGAACGGTCAGCGCAGGTGTCTGCCACCACCGATCGGTCCGTAATGTGCGCGCGGCGATGCGCGCCCGGGCCGCACTTCGGACCCCGGCGCCGACAGGGGCGCTCACCGCTCCCCGTGCAATCCGCCGAGTCCTTCGTCGTCGGCGTCGACTCCGCGGAACAACGACTCGTCGTAGGGCGAATCCGGAATCGGGATGCGGTCCTCGGATGCCGCCCACAGCGAACGCGGCGGTGTCTCCTGGAAGTCACGCGCGTCGATGTCGAGCCGGTCGAGGTCGTTGGTGAGCCTGCGGACCGGCGCGGCGTCGCCGTAGCGCGACCGTAGCGACCCGACGCATCGGCGTAGCTGGCCGATCGCGTTCTGCAGCTCGTGCATATCGGTGGTGGACATCCGTACCTCCGAGGAAAACGGTCGGCACGCCGACGCCCGCCGACTCCATGTGATTGCATTCACACTACGACAGGTGTGCGTACTCCCGAGCCGTTTCCGGTTTGCGAAGAGCGGTTGCCTTCCCTCGCACACCGGCACCCGGAACGGAGGGCTCGTGGCGCAGCCGGACAACGCACGAATTGCGCAGGTCTTCGACGCCATGGCCGATCGATACGACTCGCAGATCGGTGTCGTCGAGCGACGCCTGCTCGGCCGTCCCCGGCAATGGGCGGTCGAGCAGGCCCGTGGCCGAGTGCTCGACATCGCCGTCGGTACGGGGCTCAATCTGCCCCTGTACGGGCCGGATGTCACCGAAGTCCTCGGGGTGGACCTCTCCGAGGGCATGTTGCGGCTGGCGCGGCGGCGCATCGAGGAATACGGGCTCGACCACTGCGCCGTGGTCCGCGGCGACGTGCAGTCGCTCTCCGTCCCGGACACATCGGTCGACACCGTGCTGTCGACGCTCACGTTCTGCACCATCCCCGATCCGGAGTCGGCCGCGCGTGAAGCGATGCGTGTACTCGTGCCCGGCGGCAAGGTCGTGCTCGCCGAGCACGGCCCTTCCACCAGCAGAGCGGTGACAGCGGCGATGCGCGTGCTCGAACCTGTGTCGATTCGGTTCGGAGCAGATCACCTCACCCGCGACCCCGTCGTCTACCTGCAACGGGCCGGATTCGTGATCGACGAGGTGCGACGCACCGGGTTCGCGGGAGTCGGTATCCGGGTGGTGGCGCACTCGCCGTCCTAGACCGGAACGTCACGCAACCAGCGGGGCGCAGCGCGCGCGAACTCCGCGGACGTGAGGGCGGCCGCCCCTTCGGGTACGGAACCGAGCAGTGGAACACCCGTGACCGCGGGCAGGTCACCGACGTTGCAGCGCTCCGCCAGATCCGGTGTGGCAGGACTGCTGCCGATGACGAGTCCGCGGCATTCCACGGCGGCCGCGCGCAGCGCCCCGACGGTCAGCGCGCTGTGATTGAGGGTTCCGAGGCCCGCGGCCACGACCACCACCGTCGGTGCGCCGAGCGCCCCGGCGAGATCGACGAGTGTGAACCCGGCGGCACCGAGACGGACCAGCACGCCGCCGGCGCCTTCGACGAGGACGAGGTCGGCGGTGTCCTCGAGCGCACGCACCGCGTCGACGGTTCGGTCGAGATCGAGCAACGGCCGTCCCGAGCGCCGGGCTGCGGTGTCGGGCGCGAGTGGGTCGGGGTATCGGGCGAGTTCGACGGTCTCGATATCGGTTCCGGTGAGCCGGACGATCTCGGCGAGGTCGCCGGGTTCGCCGTCGCCGACCCCGGTCTGCGCCGGCTTGCACACCGCGACCCGCAGTCCCCGGTTCGTGGCGAGTGACGCGAGCGCGGCGGTCACGACGGTTTTTCCGACTCCGGTGGATGTGCCGGTGATACACAGCGTGGTCACGTGCGGGCCTCGGCCACTACCTCGGCGAGTACGGAGTCCACCAGCGAGCGTTCGTGCTCGGAGAGATTCGCCCGTGCGGTCAGGCGCAGGCGGGAGGTTCCCTCGGGCACCGAGGGCGGGCGGAAACAGCCCACATGCACGCCGCGCTCGCGGCATCGCCGGGCCGCACGTGCCGCGACGTGCGGGTCGCCGAGGATCACCGACACCACCGCGGAGGGTGGCGGCAGTACACCCGTCACCCGGGCGAGATGCGCCGCCTGCTCGAGGACCGCGCCGGCGAGTCCGGGCTCGGCGCGCAGCACCTTCAGGGCTCCGCGCGCGGCACCGACCGCGGCGGGAGCGAGTCCGGTGTCGAAGATGAACGTGCGGGCGGTGTCGATCAGGTGTTCACGCACCCGGGCGTCCGCGAGAACCACACCCCCTTGGGAGGCCAGCGATTTCGACAGGGTGGCGGTGACGATCACGTCCGGCTGCCCGGCCAGGCCAGTCTCGTGGACGAGCCCGCGGCCGCCCGCTCCCCGGACCCCGATCCCGTGAGCTTCGTCGACGAGGAGGAGTGCGCCGTGGGTGCGGCACGCTTCGTGCAGGTCGCGCAGCGGGGCAAGGTCGCCGTCGGTGCTGAACACCGAATCGGTGAGGACCAGCGCCCGCGGTTCGGTGCGTGCGGCGAGGGCGCCGGCGACCGCCCGGACGTCACCGTGCGGGGTGACGACGATCCTCGACCGGGACAGCCGGCACGCGTCGACGAGCGATGCGTGGCATCCCGCGTCGGAGACGACGACGGTGTCCCTGCCCGCCAGCGCGGTGACAGCGCCGAGGTTGGCGGCGTATCCGCTCGAGAACACCAATCCGGTTTCTGCGCCGGTGAACTCGGCGAGTTCGCGTTCGAGCAACTCGTGTTCGGCGGTGGTGCCCGTAACCAGTCGCGATCCGGTGGCACCGCCGCCCCAGCGGCGTAGCGCGGCCGTCGCCGCGGCCAGCACCTCCGGATGGCGGACGAGCCCGAGGTAGTCGTTGGATGCGAGATCGACGATCGGTGCGGCGACGGTGCGGGGAACGAGTTCTCGGTGCAGACCGGCGACCCGTCGCCGTTCCGCGGCGTGGTCGAGCCAGGCGAGACCGGCGGAGGTGGACATGGCCACACCGTACTTGAACAGTGTTCAAGTACGGTAGCCCCGGGTGTTCAGCCCCGCACCGTGGCAGCCGCAGCGACCACACCCGCGGTGATCGCGGCGACATCCTCCGGCGTGCACACGTACGGCGGCATCGTGTAGACGAGATTCCGGAACGGCCGCAGCCAGACGCCCGCCTCCACCGCCGCCGCGGTCGCCGCCCGCATGTCGACCGGTTCCCGGGTTTCGACCACCCCGATTCCGCCGAGCACCCGCACGTCGGTCACTCCCGGAAGATCGCGCGCCGTCGCCAGCCCGGACACGAGCCCGGCAGTGAGATCGGCCACCTCGGCCCGCCAGTCCCGCGACAACAGAAGCTCGGTCGACGCGACCGCGACGGCGCACGCGAGTGGATTCGCCATGAAGGTGGGCCCGTGCATGACACCGCCGCCCTCCCCGGCACTGATCGTTTCTGCGACGTGCGTCGTGCAAAGCACTGCCGCCAGGGTCAGGTAGCCGCCCGTCAGCGCCTTCCCCACACACATCAGGTCGGGCGCGACGCCGGCGTGGTCGGCGGCGAACATCTCCCCGGTCCGCCCGAACCCGGTCGCGATCTCGTCGAAGATCAGTACCAATCCGTGTTCGTCGCACATGCGCCGCAACTCGCGCAGGTACGCCGGGTCGTGGAAGCGCATACCTCCCGCCCCCTGCACGACAGGTTCGACGATCACCCCGGCGAGTTCGTGCGCGTGCTCGGTCAGGACCGACTCGAAGGCAGCGACGTAACCGGGATCGAACGCGCGGGGAGGCGCCGGCGCGAAAACCTGCCTGGCCAGCACGTCCGTCCACATCGCGTGCATGCCGCCCTCCGGGTCGCACACGCTCATGGGGGCGAGCGTGTCCCCGTGGTACCCACCCCGCCACGTGAGGAGGCGATGTCGCTCGGGACGGCCGACAGCCCGCTGATACTGCAACGCGATCTTCACGGCCACCTCGACCGACACCGATCCGGAGTCGGCGAGAAACACTTTGTCCAGGCCCTCCGGCGAGATGTCGACGAGCAACTCCGCGAGCCTCGCCGCCGGAGCGTGGGTGAGTCCGCCGAACATGACGTGACTCATCTTCGCGAGCTGATCGGTCACCGCGGCGTCGAGCACCGGATGCCGGTAACCGTGCACCGCCGCCCACCACGAACTCATGCCGTCGACAAGCTCGCGTCCGTCCGCGAGCACCAGCCTCGTACCGGCCGCACGGTCCACCACCAGGGGTTCCGTGGAGGCCGGAAACGCGCCGTACGGGTGCCACAGATGATCGGCGTCGAGCGTGCGGATCCGGTCGGCGGACATGCGGGGAGAAACCACGGCACGACTGTAGGCGGTTGGAATCGGCGGGTGCATTGGACGTAGTCTGCCCAAGTTCCTGGGTACCAAGGTCACAGGAAAACTGCTCGCGTGTTCCACGGCGTCCCGCCCGAGGCACCGCCGAGTCCACGACGCTGAGGAGTACACGTATGCCAGTCCGCACCTCGGACCGGGCCCCGGAGGCCACTGCGGCACCGGGCACCCGTCTCGGGTATCGCGCCGATCTCGACGGCGTGCGGGGCCTTGCGATCGCCCTCGTCGTGGTCTTCCACGTCTGGTTCGGACGCGTGTCGGGCGGTGTCGACGTCTTCCTCGCGCTCTCCGGTTTCTTCTTCGTCGGCACCCTGCTCCGGGTTGCCGAGTCGCACGCCCCGCTGGACCCGCGACCGGTGTTGCGGCGGGTGGGCAGGCGACTGCTCCCGCCGCTGGTGCTCGTGCTGCTGGGGACGACCGTCGCGGCTGTGGCGCTGCTGCCGTATACGCAGTGGTTCCGCGTCGCCGAGCAGACCGGTGCGTCGCTGCTGTTCATGCAGAACTGGCATCTCGCGCGCACAGCGAGTGATTACCTGGCGGCCGACCCGATGGTCAGCCCGCTGCAGCACCTGTGGTCGATCTCGGTCCAGGGCCAGTTCTACATCGGCGCACTGATCGTGGTGTTCGGCGCGACGTGGTTCCTGCGACGCAGATCGATACCCGCCCGCGCTCCCCTCACGGCGCTGCTCACCATCCTCACCGTCGCCTCCCTCACATACGCCGTCCTGGCCGACGTGCCCCAGTCGTGGCTCTACTACGACAGCGCCGCCCGGATGTGGGAGCTCACACTCGGCGGAGTGCTCGCCTGTGTGGCCCCGTGGCTGCGGGTCCCCCGTCCGGCGCGGATCGTTCTGGGCGTCGTGGGTCTGGCGGTGCTGTGTGCCTGTGGTGTCGTCCTCGACGGCAACAGTCTCTTCCCGGGACCGTGGGCGCTCGTGCCGGTCGGCGCGGCCATGGCGCTGGTCGTGGCCGGTAACACCCGGGCCGGGGACAGCGTTGCCGACACACCGACCGCGCGGGTGCTGTCGAGCGTCCCGCTGGTACGGCTCGGAGCCGTCGCCTACGCCCTCTATCTATGGCACTGGCCGGTACTCATCGGCTACCTGGTGCTCCGGGACAGGCCCTCGGTCGGGTTGCTCGGCGGCCTCGGCGTGATCGCCGTGTCTCTCGCGCTCGCGGAGGCCACCACGCGATGGCTGGAGAACCCGATCCGCCGGTCCGAGTCCGGCCGCACCCGCAAGGTTCTCGTGGCGTCCGTCACAGTGGCCGGTGTCGCACTCGTGGCCGCGACCGCAAGCTGGACAACCCACGTTGCCCGTCAGGACGATGTCCTCGAGCGCGTGGTGGCACTGTCACCCGACCTGTATCCCGGTGCTGCTGCGCTGAAGGGCTTCGTCGACGTCGAGCCGCAGCCCGTCCAGCCCCCGCTGCTCGTCGCACACCGGGATCTGCCGCCGGCGACGCTCGACCACTGCATCGCCCAGCACACCAACCGCGAACCGCTGACGTGCACCTACGGCGACCCGTTGTCGACCCGGAGAATGGTGCTCGCCGGAGGCTCCCACTCCGAGCACTGGCTCGCGGCACTCGACACCCTCGGTAAGAAACACGGCTTCCGGCTCGACACCTATCTCAAGGTGGGGTGCCCGCTCTCGGACCCGCTCGCGGAGCTCACGGAGGAATCTCCGACGGTGGAGTGCGACACATGGTCGGTGAAGGTGCTGGCAGAACTCCAGGCCGATCCTCCCGACTACCTGTTCACCACATCGACGCGGACGAAGGACGAAGGCGAGGGGCCCGGCGATTTCACCCCGTTCTGGTACGTCGACCTGTGGCGCACACTCGACGAGTACGGCATCCCCGTCGTCGCGATCCGCGACAACCCGTGGTTGTTCCACGACGACATGAGCTACCGGGCTGCCGATTGCCTTGCAGGTGGCGGTAACTCCGACTCGTGTGCGGTGGCGCGCGCCGACGCCCTCGACCCGGTCGACCCGGCGATCGAGGCCTCGGCCTTCTCCCCCAACGTGAGCTTGATCGACCTGTCGGATTCCCTGTGCCGGCCCGAGCTCTGCCGCGTCGTCGAGGGCAATGTGCTGATCTACCGTGACGAGAACCACCTCACGACGACGTACGTGCGCACGATGACACCCGATCTCGAGGCGCAACTGGGTCCCGCTACCGGCTGGTGGTGAACGCCCGGCGAGTTCATGTGCCCGGGTGCGGCTACTGTGCAGTCATGCAGCCCAGCCCCACGGATACCAGCGAAGAAACACCGGAGCCGATCCCTGTGTGGCCCGGTAGTGCCTACCCCCTCGGTGCGACGTACGACGGCGCCGGAACGAACTTCGCACTGTTCTCCGAAATCGCCGAAAAAGTCGAACTGTGCCTGATCTCGCGTGAGGGCACCGAGACCCGCATTCCGCTCGAAGAGGTCGACGGCTACGTGTGGCACGCATATCTGCCCACGGTCTCGCCGGGCCAGCGGTACGGATACCGGGTCCACGGCCCCTACGACCCCGAGAACGGCCACCGGTGCGATCCGAGCAAGCTGCTGCTCGACCCGTACGGCAAGGCCTTCGACGGTGACTTCGACGGGGACGCGTCGTTGTTCTCGTACGCGCTGCCCTCGGACACGGACGCAGAGTCCGACAGCGACGAGAGCGCGGAATCGGGCGCGCCGGACGCCGACTTCCCCCAGCTCGACTCCCTCGGCCACACCATGACGACGGTGGTGATCAACCCGTTCTTCGACTGGGCGAACGACCGGCATCCCCGGCGCCCCTACAACGAGACGGTGATCTACGAGGCACACGTCAAGGGGATGACGGCCACGCATCCCGACGTCCCCGAATACCTGCGCGGCACCTACGCGGGTCTCGCCCATCCCGCCGTCATCGACCACCTGCTCGACCTCGGGGTCACCGCGATCGAACTGATGCCCGTGCACCAGTTCATGCACGACCAGGTGCTCCTCGACCAGGGTCTGCGCAACTACTGGGGCTACAACACCTTCGGGTTCTTCGCCCCGCACACGGAGTACTCGTCGTCGTCGAAGCCGAGCGAGGCGGTTGCCGAGTTCAAGGCTATGGTCCGCGCGTTCCACGAAGCGGGAATCGAGGTGATCCTCGATGTCGTGTACAACCACACCGCCGAGGGCAACCACCTCGGGCCGACCATCAGCTTCCGGGGAATCGACAACGCCGCGTACTACCGTCTCGTGGACGACGACAAGACCCATTACATGGACTACACCGGGACCGGCAACAGCCTCAACGCCCGGCATCCCCACACTCTCCAGCTGATCATGGATTCGTTGCGGTACTGGGTCACGGAGATGCACGTCGACGGTTTCCGGTTCGACCTCGCATCCACGCTCGCCCGCGAACTGCACGATGTGGACCGGCTGTCGGCGTTCTTCGATCTGGTGCAACAGGATCCGGTGGTTTCGCAGGTCAAGCTCATCGCCGAGCCGTGGGACATCGGCGAAGGCGGTTACCAGGTGGGCAACTTCCCCAGCCTGTGGACCGAGTGGAACGGCAAGTACCGCGACACGGTGCGCGATTACTGGCGCAGCGAGCCGTCGACCCTCGGGGAATTCGCCTCCCGCCTGACCGGCTCGTCCGACCTGTACGAGGACACCGGCCGGCGTCCCGGCGCGTCCATCAACTTCGTGACCGCGCACGACGGCTTCACACTCGCGGACCTGGTGTCCTACAACGACAAGCACAACGACGCCAACGGTGAGGACAACCGGGACGGCGAGTCGCACAACCGGTCGTGGAACTGCGGCGTAGAAGGTCCGACCGACGATCCCGAGGTCCTGACTCTGCGGGCGCGACAGCAGCGCAACATCCTCGCCACGCTCGTGCTGTCGCAGGGCACCCCGATGCTCGCGCACGGCGACGAGATGGGGCGCAGCCAGCGCGGCAACAACAACGTGTACTGCCAGGACAACGAATTGTCGTGGATGGATTGGTCTCTCGCGGAGGCCAATGCCGATCTGGTGGCGTTCACCCGCAATGTCATCGCGCTGCGAACCGAGCATCCGGTGTTCCGGCGTCGTCGCTTCTTCGAGGGCCGGCCGATCCGCAGCGGCGACCAGTCCCGCGACATCGCGTGGCTCACTCCCTCCGGGGAAGAGATGACCCCAGAGCACTGGGACAGCGGTTTCGGCAAGTCGCTCGCGGTGTTCCTCAACGGAGAGGGCATCCCCGAACCGGACCAGCGCGGGCAACGCGTCGTCGACACTTCGTTCCTGTTGTGCTTCAACGCCCACCACGAACCGATCGAGTTCGTGACTCCCGACGGCGCGCACGCGGACGAATGGTCCGTGGCAATCGATACCGATGTCGCGGACGGCGTGCGGGAGTTCAGCGTCACCGCAGGAAAGCCGATCCTGGTCGAAGCACGTTCGATGGTGGTGCTGCGGAGGACCGCATGACCTCACTCCCGTTGCTGTCCACCTACCGGCTGCAGATGCGAGGTGACGCGTTCACGTTCGCCGACGCCGTCTCCATCGTCGACTATCTCGACGGCCTCGGGATCTCGCACGTGTACCTGTCTCCCCTGCTCACCGCCACCACCGGATCGAATCACGGATACGACGTCGTCGATCCGTCCACAGTGTCGCCGGCACTCGGGGGGCGTGCGGGTTTCGAACACCTCGTACGAGAGGTGCGCTCGCGCGGAATGGGCGTGATCGTCGACATCGTCCCCAACCATGTGGGCGTGGGCGACCCACGCCAGAACGCCTGGTGGTGGGACGTGCTGCGGCGCGGCCGCGACTCGGCGTACGCGTCGTTCTTCGACATCGACTGGTCGGAGGACAACGGTGCCGACGGCCGGATCGCCCTTCCGGTGCTGGGTTCCGCCGACGCGGTGCAGGAACTGACGGTGGATCGCACGGGTGACGAACCCGTGCTCGCCTACTACGACAAGCGATTCCCGATCGCACCGGGAACCGACGACGGAACCCCGGCCGAAATCCATGCACGCCAGGCGTACCGGCTGGTGCCCTGGGATTCGGGGTTGATCGGATACCGGCGCTTCTTCACCGTGGACGATCTGGCCGCGGTGCGGGTCGAGGATCCGCGGGTGTTCGACGCGGTGCACGCCCAGGTCGCGTCGTGGATCGACGACGACCTCGTCGACGGCCTGCGGGTCGACCATCCCGACGGTCTCGCCGATCCGTCGGCGTACCTCGAGCGCCTGCGCTCCTTGATCGGACCGCAGCGCTGGCTGGTGATCGAAAAGATCCTCGCCGAGGGTGAGCCCCTCGACATGACGTTGCCGGTCGACGGCACCACGGGGTACGACGCACTCGACGAACTCGCCGCGGTGTTCGTCGACCCCCGCGGCGACAAGGCGCTCACCGCGGTGTCCCGGACCTACACCGGCTCCGACGGGGACGCCGCGTGGTTGCATTCCCAGGAACGCGACCTCAAGTGCTCGGTGCTGCGGTCCGGACTTGCTCCGGAGGTGGCCCGGCTCGTCCGCGCGATCCGGAAGGACACCGCCGGATACGGCGCGGCCAGCTCCGCACAGGAACTCTCGGACGCAGTCCTGCGCGATGCGGTGACCACGGTCGCGGCGCGGGTGCCCGTCTACCGCGCCGACTATGCTCCGCTCGCCACGATGCTCCCCCGCATCGTCGGCGAGGTCGCCCGGGAGAAGCCGGACCTCGAGCCCGCCCTCCGGATGCTCACAACGGCGCTCGCGACCGGAGGCGAAGCAGCCGCACGCTTCGGCCAGGTCTGTGGCGCGGCAACCGCGAAAGCGGTGGAGGACTGCCTGTTCTACCGGGCTGCCCGGCTCGTGTCCCTGCAGGAAGTCGGCGGGCAGCCGGGCCGCTTCTCCCTCGGCGCAGCCGAATTCCACCTTTCCTGGACCCAACGTGCACGTCGTCTTCCCCGCGCGATGACGACGTTGTCGACACATGACACCAAACGCAGCGAGGACGTGCGCGCTCGTATCGGAGTGCTGTCCCAGGTCTCCGACCTGTGGTCACAGCGGCTCGGCGAATGGAATGCGATCGCGCCGCCGCCCGACGCCGCCATCGGGCTGTTCCTCTGGCAGACACTGTTCGGGGTGTGGCCGGCCGACGGTGTTGTCACCGGGGAACTGCGCGAGCGGCTCCACAATTACGCCACGAAAGCGCTGCGCGAGAACGGCACCCGCTCCACGTGGACAGAGGTCGACGCGGAGTTCGAGGGCGCCGTCACGGACTGGCTCGATGCCGTGTGCGGCGGACCCGTCGGTGTGGCTCTCACCGGACTGGTCGCCGAACTCGAGCAGCATGTCGCCGCGGCATCCCTCGGGCAGAAGCTCCTGCAGCTTCTCGGGCCGGGCGTTCCCGATGTCTACCAGGGGACGGAACTGTGGGACGACTCCCTCGTCGACCCAGACAACCGGCGTCCGGTGGATTTCGCGATCCGCAAGGGCTTGCTCGGCGAATCCGGTTCGGTGCCCGCGAAGTTCACGGTCGTGAAGAGTGCGCTGCGGCTGCGCCGGGAGAAGCCGGAGAGTTTCGTGGACGGCGCGTACGTCCCGTTGTTTGCGGCCGGGCCGGGAGCCGAGCACGTCCTGGCGTTCGGCCGTGGCCCGACGGCCGACGACGTCGATGTGCTCGCCTTGTCGATGCGGCATACCGCGGCTCTCGCTGCGACGGGCTGGGGCGACACGGTGTTCCACCTCCCGCCCGGATCCTGGACAGATGCGCTCTCGGGACGGCAATTCTCCGGAACCGTCCGGCCCGCAGATCTTTTCGCAGCGCTGCCGGTGGCGGCGCTGGTGCGCGACTGAGATGATGTCTGTTGACCTTGGTGGTTAAATGCCCGCACAGCGGGCAAAAACTAACCGAAACTTGCGGGCCCCGTGCTCACACCTCGGTTTCGTCCCGCGCTGCTTCCTCGGCTTCGCGGCGCCGGTCGCGGCGGCGGACCCACACCAGAACAGCCGCCACCGCACCGGCGCCGACGAACGCCCCCACGGCCATACCTGCCCAGGTCGCGCTGTCGTAGCCGACGGGGTTCGCGAGTTCCACGTAGATGCCGGCGACACCGGCCAGGTAGAGCACGACCGCGAAAACGGTTCGCGGACGTAGCGTTTTCGCGGTGGCGTAGACGTCGACATCTCGAGCGCGGGCATAGGCGATGGTCACCATCGAGAGGACGAACCACGTGGCCAGAACACCGATCGCGATGTGGGCACCGGCCCGGCCCGCGACCCACGGCAGGACGGCCCCGACCACAAGGGCACACCACTGGAACAGCTGGAACCCCACCGCGGAGGCCTCGTTCCAGACATCGCGTTGCCGTTCGTCGTGGTAGAAGTCGTCGTCGAGGTCGGCGACGACACGAGCAGCCTTGAGAAACGCGGTCATGGGAGCCCCTCCGGGTTGAGTGGGAACAGTTCTTCGACAGTGGTACCGAGGGTGCGAGCGAGTCGCAGAGCGAGGTAGACACTCGGTGCGTAATCACCCTTCTCGGTCGAGACGATGCTCTGACGGCTTACCCCGACTGCCGTACCGAGTTCGGCCTGCGTGAGGCGCGCCTGCTTGCGCAGCTCGCGGACCTTGTTGCCTCTCGGTGTCTCCGGCATGCCAGAAGTAAAGCCTGCTTGTCATTTCATGTCAAGAATACTTGTCTTTCGAACTGTTCCCACTCAGCAGCGCACCGGCCGGCCAGGTCAGGCCACCGGCCCTGCTCCGCTCCCGATCTCCACCGCGGCCACTGCCTCCACCGCGGCTCTGATGGCGTCCATTCGCTTCTCGATGTACCCGAGATATTCCGGGTGCGTGACGATGTAGGGCAGATCCTCGGCGATCCCCCGCACCACGCAGGCCCCTGCCGCGGCCGGTGTCATCCCTACATCTCCCGCGCCCTTGATGTGTGAAGCATCCTCCACATGCCCTCCCAACCGGGCGGTGTTCGCATCGAGGTTCGACCTCACGAGTCCCGGGCACAGCACGGACACGCCGACGCCGTGTGACGCCATCTCGGCACGGAGCGCCTCCGACAGGGAGACGACGGCACTCTTCACCGCGCTGTAGGCACCGCGGCCCGGAGCACCCGCCGTGAGCCCCATGACCGACGCCGTGTTGACGATGTGCCCGTGCCCCGCATCCCGCATCTGCGCACCGAATGCGGTGACGCCGTGGAACACTCCCGCCAGATCGATCGCAACAAGCAGGTCGAAAACGTCCGCGTCCGTATCCACCACGTCGCGGCCGTTGAACCCGATCCCGGCGTTGTTGACGAGAATGTCCACCGGTCCGAACACCGATTCGGCGTCGGCCTTCGCCTGCGCCCAGGAATCGCGATCGCGAACATCCAGACCGACTCCGCAGATCGCGGGCCCCCGCTCGGCCGTCACCGCCTCGACAGCCTGCCGATCGATATCGGCGATCGTCACGGAGATCCCGTGCTGCGTCAGCGCGTCGACGATTCCGAGCCCGATCCCGCTGGCCCCGCCGGTGACGAATGCATGCCGCGCCGAAGACAGTTCCATCGCTTCACCTTTCCCGTGACGAACCGGATCAGTTCGTCATCCACATTTCTTCGGGCATCGGTGAGCCGAGGGTGAACATCCGGACGCCGTGGACGTTCTCGCTGTAGACCACCGCGGGCGCGGCCTTGGTGTACCAGATACCGGGCACCAGGTCGACGAGCCGCTTCTGTGCTGTCTCGTACGCTGCCTTGCGCTCGTCCGCCCCTTCGGCGACGCGGCCGGCATCCAAGGCGTCGTTGAGTTCCGGGTCGTCGAGACCCGAGAAGTTTCCGGGAGAGTCACCGTGGAATGCGGTCCACAGCGCGTAGTCCGGATCCTGAGTGATCGCAGAGGAGATCACCATGTCGAAGTCGCGCGAGCCGGCGCGGGCCGTCGCCGCGGCGTAGTCCACCACCTCGACCTTGACCTCGACGTTGTCGAACGCACCGAGTTGCGCCTGCAGCGACTCGGCGGCCGCCTTCGTTTCCTGCGTGGGGTAGGACATGAAGGTGAACGAAACCGGCTTGCCTTCTGCTGCCAGTTCGTCGAACAGTTGCTGCGCGGTCTCCTTGTCGCTCGTCGCGAGCGGGATGTCGGCGAAGTACGGGGAGCCCTCGGGGAACAGGGTCTCGGGGATCTCACCCTCGCCGTTGAAGACGACGCTGTTGAGGGCGTCGAGGTCTGCCGCCAGGGATACCGCCCGGCGGGCCCGCACATCGTCGAAGGGCGCGCGCGCCGAGTTCATGATCATGATCTGACCGCCACCTGCGGGTACGACCTCGGCGGGGATACCCGCTGCGTCCGCCTTGGCCAGAGTTCCCCAGCTCGCTTCGAGAGACAGATCGGCGCCGCCGGTGGAGATCATGTTGAACCGCTGGGAGTTGTCGGCCACGGTGCGGACGGTGAGCTTGTCGAGGTACGGCTTGGGTGCGTCCCAGAAGTCCGGGTTCTTCACCAGATCGATCGAGTCACCCCGCACCCAGTTCTCCAAGGAGAACGGCCCGGCGCCCACAGGCTCACGGTCGAACTCCGCCGCGCCCTTCTGCAATGCGGCCGGCGAGGCGATCCAGTTCATCGAGGTAGTGAGCATGCCCTGCGGAAAATGCGGATTGGGTGCCGCCAAAGCAATCCTCAGTGTGGTCGGATCGACGACCTCCGAAGACGCCACCTGTGCGGCCTGCCGGATCGCGGTCGATCCGAGCGCGGGGTCGCGCAGCCGGTCCCAGTTGAACTTGACCGCAGCCGCGTCGAGCGGTGTGCCGTCCGTGAACGTCAGCCCGGGGCGCAGGACGAGGTCGAAGGTCGCTCCCCCGTCCGTGGTGGCGAAGTCGGTCGCCATCTTGTACTCGATGTCGAGGGTGTCGAGATTGTTGATCATCAGCGTTCCGTAGAGCGCGTTGCCGAGCACAGGCTGGTGCGCCCAGGTATTGGAGAGTGCGGCCGGATCCAGGCTGCGCGGCTCGCCCATCTGGATGGTGCGGAGGGTGCCGCCCGCCACGGGGTCGCCGGCATCGGCGCCTGCCGCGGAGGCGACGTTGCCGGATTCGGCGCCGCCACAGGAGGTCAGCAGAAGGGCAGCGGCGCAGGCCGCCGCGATCGCGGGTAGGAAGCGGTGGGGTCGGAACATGGGGACCTCTCGACGTGCGGAACAAGGGGCGAGCCGAACCACACGCGCACACATCCACCCATGCGCAGTGCAACGGATCGACAGAACTCGATTCGAGCGCTGCGCGCCCGACAGAACAGATGACATCTCACCGGATTCGAGGAGCAAAGCCGCCCGGTGCACGCCCACTGTCACGGAGCATCGGCCATTTGTCAACGGCACCAAGCAATTCGGCGACTCGGAAAGTAATTCCCCGGAAATCCTTGCGGATACGTGGGCGTAATACTAATGTTCTCTCATTGCAGAACGTCATTCTTCACGAAGGGATAGTGAATCTACCGGAGGAATCCTACTGCGGCGCAGTGCAATCCGGTTCGCGCAAGCACTGCCGTGCCCGTGCCTGCGATCGGTGAAAGCCCCTCTTCTTCAACCACTTCCGCGATCGCGTTGCGATTCGTCGTTCCGGACCTAATCGGTAACCCCGGTCATGAGGTGGGATCAGCCTGGGCGTAGGGGCGGTAGACGCGCTCGATCCAGTCCGGGACCGGCTTGTCGCGTGCCTCGAGTATCGCGCCGGTCGCTACGCGAGCATTGTGGCCGCATTGCGTGAACGAGGCACCGCCGTCGAGCGTGTAGTCCCATCCGAGGACCGGGAAGTAGCGGAGCTCGGACTCCACATGGTCGATCAAGCGCAACGCACAGTATCCACCGGCATCGGTGAACAATGCGGAGGTATCCGGCGCCTCGAGTGCAGGCAGATTCGGGATGATGTTCCCGCGCAGCTCGGCAGCCAGACGCGCACGCGGAATGTCCGAGGTCGCATCGACCAGATCGGGGCGTTCTTCGGCGACGTCGGGGCCGAACATGAACAGGGGTCCTGCGAGCCGGTCCCTGATCTGCGCCTGCGGGATGTTGCCGGCCAGCAACGAGGCGATCAGGTCGTAGGCCTGGCCACGGGTGCTGGTCGACCCAGCCGGAAACGTCGCATCCGTCTCGGCTTCGAGCCGTTCGAGGATCTGCACTTGACGGGCGGTGACCGGGCGCTCCCTCCAGGAAGGTCGGGCCGTTGCGATGTCACGCACCGCCCGCTTCGGCACAACCTCCGGCTCGATGCCCGAGGCGTGTAATTCGCTGCGGAGTCGAGCTTCCAGGTCGTGCAGCTCACGCCACTGCACGCGGAGGCCGGTCAGGCGCTCGCCGAGGGAGACGAGATCCGCGGCGTCAGGCCGGTCGTCACCGTCGAGACCACAGACCTGCTCGGTCGCCGAGGCGTTCTCAGCAACGCACCGCAAGCGGGTTCGGCCGGACGTTCTGCGTCCGCCACCGATCCGGGTCCCGCGCCGTCCGAGCCGTTTCCCACTTCTGCTCCGCTGTCCGGTCGGCCCACCGCTCGGCCTCCGTCGCCGGATCGCTGTCCTCGACCGGCAGGGGGAACTCTCCGCTCTGCGCCACCACTACGTCCTCCCTGACCCCCGGAACCGGCTGCCTCTCGCTGGGTGTCCTCGTCTGCCACACGACCTCCTTGCCGCACCGCGGAACATCCCTCGTCGACGGTGCCGGACCATGAGGCCGATCCTAGCGTCTTCGGCCCCGAAAAACTGTCGCTGAACTGGCATTTCAGCGAATTCATCGAAGGGGAACCTATCGGCACGGGACAGCGCGGTGAGCGGGCGCCGGACATTCCCTCGGCCCCACCTCCCCTACCGGAACGACGGCCAACCCGACCTCCGGCGGCCGAGGATTCCCAAGAAGCACCATTTTCAGTAGTGTTGAACCTGATTCTCGTGCATGGAAGCGATATTCTCTTGTGTGACCGGGATCGCTGCGAGCGCTCACCGCGCAGGACAGGAGAGGAACGGACCCAAATGAACATTGATGACATGGTGATGATCAGCATCGACGACCACGTCGTGGAGCCAGCTGACATCTTCGAAAAGTATTTCCCCAAGAGCCTGATGGACCAGGCACCGCGCCTGACCGCCCATCCGCGCAATCCCAACGTGCAGGCCTGGCTGTTCCAGGACAAGGTCGTGGGAAGCTCCGGCCTCAACGCCGTCGTCTCCTGGCCCAAGAGCGAATGGGGCATGGACCCCACCGGATACGCCGAAATGCGTCCCGGCGTCTACGACATGGACATGCGCGTGCGTGACATGGATGCCAACGGCACCCTCGCCGCAACGCTGTTCGCCACCTTCCCCGGCTTCGCCGGCACCCACCTGGCAAGCCTTCCCGACAAGAAGCTGTCCCTCGCCGCCTGTAAGGCGTTCAACGACTGGGTGGTCGGCGAGGTCCCCAACGCCCACCCGGGACGATTCATTCCGCTCGGGATCATCCCGTTCTTCGACGTCGACGAATCCGTCAAGGAGATCGCGCGACTCGCCGCCATGGGCTGCCGCTCGATCAGCATCCCCGAAACTCCCTACGGTGTCGGCGAAGGTTACCCGGACTTCAAGTCCGGCTACTGGGACCCGATCTTCAAGGCCTGCGTCGACCACAACATCGTGCTCAGCCTGCACATCGGTGGCGGCTTCAGCCTGGTCAAGCGGCCCGAAGGCTTCAACATCGACGACATGATGGTGCTGACGCCGCTCATCTCCACGATCGCCGCGAACGACGTCATGCTCAGCGGGGTCTTCCGGAAGTTCCCGGACCTCAAATTCGCCATGAGCGAGGGCGGCGTGGGCTGGGTGGCTCCGTGGCTCGACCGTCTCGAGCGGCACATCGTCAACCAGTCGTGGACGGGAGTGAGCTTCCTGCCCACGGGTATGACCCCGACGGACGTGTGGCGCAAGAACTTCCTGGCGTGCTACATCACCGAGCCGAGCGGCCTGAACAACCGCAACCACTTGGGCATCGACACCATCGCGTGGGAGTGCGACTACCCGCACTCGGATTCGACGTGGCCGAACTCCCCCGAGATGCTCATGGAGGAACTGGTCGCCTCCGAGTGCACCGACGAGGAGATCGACAAGATCACCTTCGGTAACGCCGCGCGGTTCTTCGATTGGGACCCGTTCGCCCACATCCCTCGTGAGCAGGCGACGGTCGGTGCTCTGCGCGCCCGGGCCACGGACGTCGACATCAGCGAGACGTCCAAGAGCGAGTACCGCCGGCGTTACGAACTCGCGAACTCGTAGACGTCCGTACCGGACCAGGAAACACGGCGCCGTCTCCTCTCGGCATCCGTTGCAGCACCGGCCATCCCATCGGATGGCCGGTGTTGCGCGCCTTACCGGGGTTCTTGGCGCCACAGCAGCGCGTGCACGCACTCCACCGCCTCGGCCGGAGATTCGACGTCGAGCACGCCACCAGCGGGCATCTTCCATCCGCCGACGGAGAAGACAGGCACACCCGTTCGCACCGCGAGCGCGATTTCACTCATCGTCCCCCAACTGCCGCCGACGACCACGAGAGCGTCACAACTGCGGACGAGAAGCGCGTTACGCATCTCGCCCAGTCCGGTGGGGATCGCCACCGTCAGATACGGATTGCCGTCGGCACGATCGTCACCGGGGAGGAATCCGACGGTGGTGCCGCCCGCCTCGATCGCTCCCCGGGACGCCGCGGCCATGACCCCGCCCAATCCCCCGGTCACCACGATCGCGCGGCGCCCCGCGAGCAGACCGCCCAGCGTGCGGGCGATCCGTCGCTGCTCGGGCGTGGCCTCACCCGGTCCGACCACCCCGACGTATCGCTGAGCGTGCATGGTCGGCATTCTGCACCACCACACGCCCCTCGGTGAGGGATCTGCGGCAGTGGGACAATGGCGCGATGGTCCGACGCCGTCAGAATTCTGTGCATTCCGCCGACACCGCGTGCCCGTGCGGGCGCGGTATCCCCCTGGGCGAATGCTGCGGAGTATTTCTCGCCGGGCGCAGCGCACCGACCGCCGAACAACTGATGCGGTCGCGGTACACCGCGTTCGTCCTCGGCGATGTCGACTATCTCCGTCGCACCTGGCACCCGTCCACCCGGCCCGCACGCCTCGACCTGGATCCCGAACAACACTGGACCGGTCTGGAAATCCTGCACACTACCGGCGGGGGTTTCCTCCACGCGGAAGGCACCGTCGAGTTCCGCGCCCACTGGACGCACGTAGGAGTGTCCGACTCGATGCACGAGCACAGCCGGTTCGTGCGGGAGAACGGCGACTGGCTCTACCTCGACGCCGACGGTGGCCGGTAGATCCGGTCAGCGGAGAAGTGTCGCGCGGAGCGTCGACGCGAGCCACGAGCGGTAATGCGCGATGTCCCACCCACAGTCACGGCGTAACAGCGAGTGCACCTGCGGCGAGATGAGTGTGTACAGCACGTCGGCGGCGTGCTCGGCGGTGATGTCGGGACGCAGCCAGCCGCCCTCGTACAGGCCTTCCGCGATGGTGCGCGCGTTGTCGGCGGTCGCACGTGCGTCTTCTTCCGCGAACCGGCGCATATCGGGGTCGGCGCCCGACGACTCGACGGAAGTCATGAGGAGCCCGCCGGCACGTTCGAGCATCTCGGCGCCGTAGTCGACGACCCGCTCGACGATCAGGTCGGCCTCGGTCATCGGGCGGTCACCGGGTCGCCGCACGGTGGGACGCCCCTGAGTTGCCGACGTGTCACCGGGGCCTGCGACGGCTTCGTCGAGGGCTTCGCGAAACAGATCTGCCTTTCCACCGGGGTAGGCGGTGAAGACGGTCCGCACCGCGACACCTGCCTCTTCGGCGATGTGCCGCACCGTAGTGCTCACGTATCCGTCGCGAACGAAGAGGCGCGCCGCTGCCCCACGGATCGCGGCCCTGGTCCGGCGCGCCGCTTCTTCTCTGAGCGGCGAGCTGTAGGTTCTTCGGACGGGCTCGGACATCACGATCACCCTAGCAGCACCGCGTGCAGCGCCGACGCGCCGAAATCGGTCCCGGCGTAGGTGACACGCTGCACCGCAGGCGAACACACGGCATGCTGGTGTGGTGCATACCTTCGAGGTCTGGGCCCCGATCCCATCATCAGTGCAGTTGTACGCCCACGAGGCTCTTCATCCCATGGAGCGTGACAGGCGAGGGTGGTGGCGTGCCGAAGTCGACGTCCCCCCCGACGCCCGATACGGCTTCGTCCTCGACGGCGACACCGACACGGTGCTCCCGGACCCCCGCTCTCCGAGGCAACCCGACGGGGTGCACGGACTGTCACAACTCCATGCCGTCGACCCCGGCGGGTGGTCCGACCGGTTGTGGACCGGCCGGCAACTCCCGGGCAGCGTCCTCTACGAACTTCACATCGGCACGTTCACCGAGGAGGGCACGCTCGACGCGGCGATCGGCCGGCTCGACGAACTCGCCGATCTCGGTGTCGGCTTCGTCGAACTCATGCCGCTCAACGCCTTCAACGGCCCCCACGGATGGGGCTACGACGGTGTGTTGTGGTACGCGGTGCACGAGCCCTACGGCGGCCCGGCCGCACTGCAACGTTTCGTCGACGCTGCGCACGCGCGAGGTATCGCGGTGGCGCTGGACGTGGTCTACAACCATCTCGGCCCGTCGGGTAACTATCTCGGCAGGTTCGGCCCGTATGTGGCGCCCGCCCCGGGCATCTGGGGCGACAGCATCAATCTGGACGGCACGGACTCCGGCGAGGTCCGCCGGTACATCCTCGACAACGCGCTCCGCTGGTTCCGGGACTTCCACATCGACGCGCTCCGGCTCGACGCGGTTCACGCCCTCCTCGACCACACCGCGACCCACCTTCTCGAGGAACTGGCAGTCGAAACATTCCGTCTCTCCACGCATCTCGGACGCCCCCTGAGCCTCATCGCGGAGAGCGACCTCAACGATCCCCGCATGATCACCCCGCGCTCCGGTGGCGGGTACGGGTTGCAGGCACAGTGGGCCGACGACATCCACCATGCGATCCACACCGCCGTGTCGGGGGAACGTCAGGGCTACTACGGCGATTTCGGGTCTCTCGAATGCCTGGCGCAGACACTGGGACACGGGTTCTTCCATGCCGGAACGTATTCGACGTTCCGCGGGCGGATACACGGTCGTCCCCTCGATATCCGCCGCACGCCCGCGAGTTCACTGGTCGCCTACACGTGCACCCACGACCAGATCGGCAACCGGGCGCTCGGCGACCGGCCCGGTGCCTATCTCGACGCCGGGCAGCTTGCCGTTCGGGCTGCTCTCGTCCTCACCTCGCCGTATACGCCGATGCTGTTCATGGGCGAAGAATGGGGTGCCGGTACACCGTTCCGCTACTTCACCTCGCATCCCGAACCGGAACTCGCCGCGGCGGTCGTGGAGGGCCGGCGCCGGGAGTTCGGTGAACACGGGTGGAACACCGAGGACGTTCCCAATCCGCAGGATCCGGCCACCTTCGAGGTCTCGAAACTGAACTGGGACGAGCGCACCGCACCCGAGCACGCACGACTGCTGGACTGTTACCGGGAGCTGATCGCGCTGCGCCGCGCGCGGGCCGAAGTCAGCGATCCGTGGCTCGAGCATCTCCACGTCACCTACGACGAAGAGGAACGCTGGATCACCTTGTACCGTGGGGCATTACGAGTGGTGTGCAATCTGGGACCGGATCCGGTGACGGTACCGGTCGGAGGGCGCCCCATCCTGTGGTGGGACGAACCGACCGTCAATCGCACCGAATCCGCAGTGCTCGTGCCGGGACATTCCTTCGTGATTCTCGAATCCCGTACCGGCGCGACCCGATCGGAACCGCTCGTCTGACGAGAAATCTCCGTCGGCGGGGACGCCGGCCTACGTCAGATAACGGTAGGCCGGCGACCCGGGCTCGAGCCGCTGCGCCTCGACAGGCGACGCGTCCATCCGATGAAGCAGCGACGAAAGATTCTCTGCCGCACCGAGTTCGATGCCGACCAGCGCCGCACCCGTCTCGCGGTTGTTGCGCTTGACGTACTCGAAAAGGGTGATGTCGTCGTCGGGGCCGAGCACCTCGTCGAGGAACCTGCGCAACGATCCGGGCTCCTGCGGGAAATCCACCAGGAAGTAGTGCTTGAGACCACGGTGCACGAGCGACCTCTCGATGATCTCGCCGTAGCGCGAGACGTCGTTGTTGCCACCGGACACCAGGCACACGACATTGGCTCCCGGCTGCACCGCGAGTGACTCGAGCGCGGTCACTGCCAGCGCGCCGGCAGGCTCCGCGATGACGCCTTCGTTCTGGTACAGCTCGAGCATGGCGGTGCAGATTGCTCCCTCGTCGACCTGTGCCAACCCGAACGGCCCGCTGCCGAGACCCTCCCGGCGCAGCGCGGCCACGAGCGGAAGGTTCGAGTGGGTGACGACCTCCGCGCCGAGACGGGAGACCACGGCGTACGGAAGATCACCGATCCGTTTGACCGCGGCGCCGTCCACGAACGGTTCGACCTCCGGCAACGTCACCGGACCACCCGCGACCAGCGCAGCGGTCATCGACGCCGCACCGGCAGGCTCGACACCGACGATGGATGTGTGCGGCGATCGTTCGCGCAGGTACGCCGCGAGTCCGGCGATGAGTCCGCCTCCGCCGACCGGCACGATCAGCACGTCGAGGTCTCCGTGCAACTGTTCCAGGATCTCCCGGGCGATGGTGCCCTGGCCGGCGGCGGTACGCGCGTCGTCGAACGGCGGGATCATCGTGGCGCCGGTCCGCGCGACGTCTGCGGCGGCCGCGGCGGCCGCCGCGTCGAAGGTGTCGCCGACACCGATGAGCTCGACGAAATCACCACCGTGCGCGCGGATACGGTCGCGCTTCTGCTTCGGGGTGCGCGTCGGAACGTAGATACGGCCGGTGATTCCCATCGCGCGGCAGGCGTATGCCACACCCTGCGCATGGTTGCCGGCGCTCGCGGTGACCACCCCGGCCGCACGCTCGCTGGCGTCGAGTTGAGCCATTGCGTTGTAGGCGCCGCGCAACTTGAACGACCGCACCCGCGTGAGGTCCTCGCGTTTGAGGTAGACGTGGGCGCCGGTCAGCGCGGACAGCCGGGGGTTCGGTTCGAGGGGGGTCGGGGCGACGACCGCGGAAATTCGCTCGGCAGCCGCATCGATGTCAGCCGCGCTGGGCACGGTCGTCTCGTGTGTCGGTTCTGCTGTTCGCGCGGTGGAGGTCACCGGTCAATGCTGCCACTACCTGTGGTTGCGCGACAACGCGGGACCCCCACCCGCGCCTCTCGGACGCCACGGGACGCCCCGGTCAGGAGCCGAACTGCGACGGCCTCGGCACGTTGCGAAGGTTCGACTTCGCCATCTGCACGGCTTCGCCCACTCCCCCGTTCATGACGACTTTCGACATGGCCAGGGCGAAGCCCTTGACCTGTTCTCCGGTGATCGTCGGCGGGAGCGACAACGCTCGTGGGTCGGTGACCACATCGATCAGCGCCGGTCCCGGCTGGGCGAACGCATCCCGCAGCGCGTGCTCCACGTCGCCCGGATCTTCCACGCGGCGGGTGAAGAACCCCAGCGCGTCGGCCACCTTCGCATAGTCCACCGCCGGGACGTCGACCCCGAAGTCCGCGAGACCGTCGACCAGCATTTCGAGTTTGACCATCCCGAGGGTCGAATTGTCGAACAAGACGATCTTGATGGGAAGCCGGTGCATCGCCACCGTGATCAGTTCCCCGAGCAGCATCGCCAGTCCGCCGTCGCCGCTCACGGACACGACCTGCCGTCCGGGTGCGGCGATCTGTGCGCCGATCGCGTGCGGCAATGCGTTGGCCATCGAACCGTGCAGGGCCGACGCCAGAAATCGCCGTCGGCCGTTCGGGTTCAGGTACCGGGCGGACCACACGTTGCACATCCCGGTGTCCGCTGTGAACACCGCGTCGTCCGCTGCGACGTCGTCGAGGATCGAGGCCGCATACTCGGGATGGATGGGCTTTCGCTGGCCCACCGGTGTCGTGTACGCCCCGACGACCTTCTCCATCAGGTCGCGATGCCGCTGGAGGGTGTGTTCCAGAAATCCCCGGTCGGTCTTGCGCTGGAGCAGGGGTTGCAGGGCACGCAAGGTTGCGGCCGCGTCCCCGTGCACCGCGAGCGAAAGCTCGGTGCGGCGGCCCAGCCTCGCGGCATCGACGTCGATCTGGGCGGTCCGGACATCGGGAAGGAACTGGTCGTACGGGAAATCGGTGCCGATGAGCAGCAGCAGATCCGCACCGTGCAAACCGTCGTGTGCGGCGCCGTATCCGAGCAGGCCGGTCATTCCCACGTCGAACGGGTTCTCGTACTGAATCCATTCCTTGCCGCGCAGGCTGTGCCCGATCGGCGCCGCGACCGTATCGGCGAGCGCGAGCAACTCCTCGCGCGCTCCCCGCACCCCTTCGCCGGCAAAGATCGCGATCTTGTCCGCTGCGTTGACGGCCTCGGCGAGCGCATGGACGTCGGCGGGATCGGGAACGAGCGTGGGTGCGCCCGTGCGGACGAGGCGCGGTGCCGTACCAGCCGCAGGCAGCGCGGCGATGTCGCCGGGCAGGATCGCCACCGCCACACCCGGGGCTGCCAGGGCATGCGCCATCGCGCTGTGCACGACGCGCGGCGCTTGCGCGGCCGCGCCGATCAATTCGGTGTAGGCCGAGCATTCGACGAACAACCGGTCAGGGTGGGTCTCCTGGAAATAGGCCGTTCCGATCTGCGTCGACGGGATGTGGGACGCGATCGCCAGGACAGGGGCGCCCGACCGGTGGGCGTCGTACAGCCCGTTGATCAGGTGGAGGTTTCCCGGACCGCAGGAACCTGCGCACACAGCCAGTTCACCGGTGATCTGCGCGTCGGCCGACGCCGCGAACGCGGCCGCCTCCTCGTGGCGCACGTGGATCCAGTCGATGCCACCCCGGGCGGCGCCGCCGGTGCGGCGCACCGCATCGACGACCGGATTGAGGCTGTCGCCCACAATGCCGTAGATCCGGCGGACGCCGGCATCGACGAGCTGAGCCACAAGCTGGTCCGCGACGGTGCGCCCGGCCATCGTGCTAGGTCCGCTCGAGGACGAAAACGGGGATGGCACGCTCCGTCTTGGTCTGATAGTCGGCGTAGTCGGGGTACGCCTCGACCGCCCGCTCCCACCACAGCGCCTTCTCGTCACCGTGCACTTCGCGAGCGATCATGTCGTAGACCTCGGTGCCGTCGCGCAATTCGACGTGCGGATCTGCGACGACGTTGTAGTACCACACCGGATTCTTGGGAGCGCCCCCGAGCGAGGCGACGACGGCATACGTGCCGTCGTGTTCGACCCGCATCAACGGGGTCTTGCGCAGCTTGCCGGTCTTGGCACCGCGAGTTGTCAGGATCACCACGGGCCTGCCGCCGAGGGTGGTGCCCTCGGTGCCGCCCGACGACTCGTAGGTCGCGACCTGATCGGCCGCCCAGGACGAGGGGCTGGGTTCATATTCTCCGGTAAGGGGCATGCACCCAGTGAACACGTTCCCGTGATCCGCCACACGTCCGTCCGAAAGTTCGTTGACCCGAATTCTCGGATGCGACTACCCTGACAGAAGGCTTTCCCGACCCGCAGGAGGTGCGATGACGACACTCGAGTCGCCGACCCGTGACGCTGCGCGCGACAGCCACATCGACATCGCCGGTTCCGCATGGCCGATGTACAAACTCGAGGCCCTCGCAGTCGGGTTCCTGGTACTCGTGGCGCTGCTCGTCCTCACCGGCACCGCACAGACCGCGGTGCTCACTGCCGCAGCAGCCACCACGCTCGTGTGGTGGGTCCGCCGGGCGTATTACCGGCGGTCGTAACCGCCCGGACGGGACGGCCCCGAGGCGTGAACGGTGACTGGTTGATGCGGGCAGCGTGACCTGGTACTGCGGCAACTCGAGGACGACGCCTACCTCTCCGGTCTGGTTGATGCGGCCGGAACGCACTGTGCCGATACCGAGTCAAGGACGGCTGGACCATGGCAACACTCGAGGGCATCGAGTACCGCGTGAGTATCGATGGTCTGTCCCCTCCGTGATGGCGTGCCGCTGATCGTGGGTGAACAGATGCGACCGGCCGAGCCGATCCGTGCTCGAAAGAGTTCGTGACCTCGCACAGGTAGTGGTGTCTGCAAGTTCGCGGATTGCGGCAGCGAGTGGTTTCCATGCGTGCGCAGGCAGCTCGTGCCCGGCTTCCGGGAGGATGAGCATGCGTGAGCCGGGGATCCTGGCTGTGATGGCATGCGCGGCTTCGGGTTTGATCAGAGGATCGTCCTCGCCGTGCACCACCAGTGTGGGCTGCGTGATCGCGGTGATCGGTGGCCCGCTCCACCGAGCGCCGACTTGCCGGCTCTGTGCCTGTTGGTCGTGCATCCCAGGGTCGGGATTACTTTCCAATCGTGCGCGCATTTCGGCTTCGTCGAACTCGCGGCGAGGGGACGTCACCAGTCGTGCTACCGCGAGGCCGGCCTCGATCCCGCCCTCTCGGGTATCGGGAAACCTGAGGCGCGCAAACTTCGAAAGCGTGCGCAAACGGATGTAGCGGAATGTGCGCAACCCGGCGACATCGCCCGGGACGGCCGCGACCGACGTGAGGGAACGCACTCGGTCGGGATGCCGAAGGGCGACGCGTTGCGCGAGGGCACCACCGAGCGAGACTCCGAGCACATGCGCCGAGCTCCAGTCGAGCTCGTCGATCACCGCAATTGCGTCGTCCGCCATGTCTTCGGCGGTGTAGGTCTCCCCGCGTTTGGCCAGCAGCGCGGCGATCGGGTTTCGTACGGCCGTCGGCGGCAGATGTGTCGACTCGCCGCCGTCACGCTGGTCGTACCGCACGACAGCGAAACCGTGGTCGGCCAGTTGCTCACAGAACCCGTCGGGAACCGCATGCCGATCGACACCCAGCCCCGTCGCGATCAGTAGCGGTTCTCCGCCGAGTTCCGGCCGGAATTGATCGAACGCGAGACGTACCGATCCGTTCTGTGCCCATCGCCGCGGTCCCCATTGATTGTCGAGTGCCATCCTGAACCTCCATTTATTGCGTTCACCGAACGCAGTTTTAGTATAGGTCAAGACAGGCAGCAACGAGTGGAGAGTGGCGTCGAGTGACACAGTCCGGAATGAAGCAACCGCACACGACAGTGTGGGAACGCTCGTACGGCACACGCGGTCCGGCGCCGGCGCACAGCCGCGACGATGTCGCTACCGCGGCGATGGAACTTGCAAACGAGGGGGGATTGCCGGCCGTCTCCACTCGCCGGATCGCGCAGAAACTCGGAGTGAGTCAGTCGGCTCTGTACCGCTACGTGGCGGGGCACGACGAAGTATTCGACCTCATGGTGGATGCCGCTGCCGGGGAGATCGACCTCGATGTGGCGCTGCGCGGCGAGGCGATCGACGACCTCACCGCCCTCGCGGCTCGCGCGAAGGGCGTTCACGTGAAATACCCGTGGCTGCTTGATATTCCGGTCGAGTCGATGCGCGTCGGCCCTCGCGGAATCGACTTTCTCGAGTATGCGCTCCGGGCCATGGCGGCGGTCGACGCGACGGGGGCGGTGAAGCTTCAGGTGGTGGCCGTTCTGAACACCCTTGTCCAGCAGTTCGCTCGTGCCGAGGTCGGTGGTGGAACGGCAAGTCGGGAGCGTCGATCCTCTCAGGTGATGTACTTGCACAAAACGGCCGCGGTTGGCAATCATCCGTATCTTGCAGCTGCGCTCCATATTTCGGATCCCGGCGCCGACCAGCCCGGTGACATGTTCGAGCCTGTGGTGCGCCGAGTCCTCGGCGGCATGCTGATGCCGGAGTGACTGCGACGTGGTGGTGTGGCCTCTAATAGAGGCAGGCCGCGTCGGAGCAGTTGCCCGTCGCAGGTGAATGCGTGCCGGCAGCAGAACGCAGGGGGTTGTTACTCGATCGCGTCAGCCTGTACACGGGTGATCTGGCTGTTGAGGAAGCGCTGTTCGGGAATGTTTGTGCACAGCCTGCTCGCGGTCCTGAACGCCTCCAGCGCATCTTCCCGGCGACCGCAGGCTTCAAGGAGGGGAGCCCGTACTGCGTGCAGGCGGTGACTTCCGCTCATACGCGGATCGTCGAGGAGCGGTTCCACCATGCTCAACGCGCTCACCGGCCCCTGTGTTTCGCTGACGGCCACCGCGTAGTTCAAGGTGACGGCCGGCGACGGGGCGACATGGGCGAGCATGGCGTACAGCTCTGCGATCTGCTCCCAATCGGTGTCCTCCCAGCCGGGAGCCTCCGCGTGCACCGCCGAGATCGCGGCCTGTAGCTGGTAGGCGCCCACCGGACCGGTGGGCAGTGCATGTTCGATGAGGTCGATCCCCTCGGCTATCACTTCCCGATCCCACAGGGAGCGGTCTTGATCCCTGAGTGGTATCAGGTCGCCGCGTACCGTGATGCGCGCAGGCCGACGCGCTTCGCTGAGCAGCATCAGTGCGAGCAGCCCCGCCGTCTCCGGCTCATCGCGGAACCCCTTGTACAGGAGGCGCGCCAAGCGGATCGCCTCGGTCGTGACCGCAGCGTCGAGCAGTTGTTTCCCGTCAGCGCGGCTGTGTCCGGCGGTGTACATCAGGTACAGCGCGTGCATCAGAGCTGGAAGTCGCTCTTTCGGCGATGCGGGTGGCGGGAATCGTCTGCGGTGCAGATCGATGGCCGCCTTGGCTCGACTGATTCGCTGACCGGCGGTGGAGGACGGAATAATGTGTACGGCGGCGATCTGCTTGGTGGTGAGCCCGAGCACCGTCCTCAAGGCGAGCGTCACCTGTGACTCCGGCGTCAGCGCTGGATGGCAGCACAGGGTCAGGACTTCCAGGGAAGCATCCTGGTTCTCGACCATCGATTCAGCCTCGACCGCGTGATAGGGCTGGTCCGACGTAAAGACGTGTCGTTCGCGATCTCGTCGCGCAGCGTCCTGGCGTCGGGCATCGATGAGGCGTCGCGATGCCACGCGCAGCAGCCAGCCTCGGGGTTTCTCCGGCACGCCTCTCGCGGGCCACTGACGGGATGCCTCGATCAGGGCCTCCTGCACGGCGTCCTCGCAGGCGGCGAAGTCGCCATACCTCCTGACGAGCGCAGCGAGGATGTGTGGCGTCTCGCGCCGCCACACATCCTCGCCGACCGTGGCAGTCATTCGCTGCTATCGCCTCCGGGCCACATGACGGGCCGCAGTTCGACGGTCTCACCCGGCCCGGCGAACCTTGCGACAATCTCCTCGGCGCGACTCGGTGAGTCGACGTCGATCATGAAAAAGCCGGCCAGGTGCTCCTTGCTCTCCGCGTAAGGTCCGTCGCTGGAGGTGGGTTCCCCGGCCTGCCAACGGTACAGCTTCGATGCGGCTGGATCTCCGAGCGCTTCGCCGCCGAGCAACTCGCCACTCTCCTGCATCTGACCGAGCAGGGACTCGAAGTCGGCGTTCATCCTCTCGCGCTGTGCCTGCGGCAGCGCCTGGTGCTCTGCCAGGTAGTCACCGGTCGGGTGGCCCCAGGGCTGGGGATTCGAGTGGATAAGGATCACGTACTTCATCGGTCTGCCTTCCGTCGAGAGCCGCCTCCCGGCCCTTCTAGTGTGACATCGGAGCCGGTCGATCATCTTCGACACGATCCGAAAATCGAGTCGCATCAGACGGTCTCTGCAGATGAGTGCACTTGTCAGCAGACCCCAGGGCGAACCCATGACGGGCAACCGTCCGCTGCTTCGCGCGCTGTCGAGGCAGGTGGAGCGAGTTCCCCACAATGCTCGTCGGACTGTCGGAGAGCGAGCTCCGCCAATCCGCCGTGCAGTCGGGGTGGTCTCCACTCGGCATGAGCGTCCATGTACGAGAGGGAGTGCGCTTCTTTCTGGACGAGATCATGCTCGGCAACTCTCCCAACTACTCCGTACCTGGCGACTTCGAAGTCGATCCCGGCCTCAACGGCACTGAGGTGCTGGCGGTTCGAGCGCGTCACCACATCCGCGCTCAAGGGGTGTTGTGCATCTCCTCGGGGAGACCAGCTGTCATCTCGGACACCTCAACATTGCCCGCGAAGTCATCGATGGGGCAACTTGGGATTTGGAGATAGGAACCGATGACCTCGACACAAGTGCCGTCGACGAGATGGCGTTGGTGTCGGCTCGCGTGACAGGCCACCGCGAGAGCAACCCATAGCGACTCCTTGCTGGTCACGCCGCTTCAGGACTGGCAGCCGGTGGCACCCAACCCTTGGCGTAGGTGTCGACGTATTCCTGTCCTGTTCGGGACCGGATCGCGGCCATCACGGCGTCAGTGGCTGCGCGTACGCCGTCGACGCCGGCTCTCCGATAGACGGACAGATCCAGCGGTTCGAGGGCCTCGACCACCATCCGACGACGCCACCACGGCACGCTGCGATCGGGCGTGGTTCCAGTGATCGCGACCGGAACGAGAGGTGCTCCGGTTGGTTCAACAGTCGACGACCACGCCGGACCCGGCAGAGGTGGCCGCCGCCCTGTGGGTGGGCATCCACGGAATCGCAGTCCTGTCATCGACAGGGTCACTCGAGCTAGCCACGTCTGGGGTGAGTACCAACGAACCGATCGACCGCGTCGTGCACAACAACCTCCGCTGATCCGGCAATGCATCTGGCGTCTAAACGCAGCGTCGGAGCCAGCGCCTACTACCCCTGCGTCACCGCTCCGTCCCTAGGGATTTGCTGAGCGATACAAGCTAAGACAGGTATTTCCATCTATGCTTGTATCCTCAGGCAGAGGGGGTGAACCAGCATGAAAGAGACAGCACAGCTCCTCACCAACGCGGTAGAACTGCTGCGCCGAGCCGGCATCCGCATCGCGTCGGGCTCCCTGCACGAGCTGGACCTGACGCTTCCCGACGGCCGTACGCGGTCCACCATCGTGCGAGTGCGGCGGCGTCCCCCCACCCCACACACGCTCACCGCCCTTCGCAAAACTCCGATCCCGGCTCGCCACCTGCTGATCGTCACACCACACGCCACCCCGCACCTGCGCACTCTCGCCTTGGATGGCGAAGTCGACGTGATCGCCCCCGGTGAGAATCTGATCGTGCTCGGTGGCACCCGCTACCCGGTGGCACCCGAATCCGCCCCCCGGCCCGCGTCCGCCGGGCACCCGGCCCGCGGCCGCAAACCGTGGACCCGCTGGGCGATCGAACGGTTGCTCCTGTTGACCGACCAGCCGATGCCCCAACGAGAACTCGCAGCGACTTTGGACGTCACCCAGCAGGCGGTGTCGCTGGCGCTGCAACAGTGCCCTCACGTGCACCGGACCCCCGCGGGCTGGGTCGCCGACTCCCGCGAGGCACTGCTCGAGGACTATCTTGCCGACTATCCCGGCCCGGGCGGTGCGACGACGTACTGGTACGGCGCGGACCCGGTTCTCGCCCAAGCGGCCACCGCGGTGGAGTTCTGCACCGACCGGGGTGTCACCGCCCTCCTCAGTGGGGATGCGGCCGCGGACGTGTACGCACCGTGGCGTCTACCGGCCCAGGCCGTGCTCTATGTCCCGGAGTTCGTCGACGTGGCCACGGCCGGGTTCGGTCCCGCCTCCGCAGAGGCCCATACGCTGGCGGTCACCGTGCCGGCGGATCCGACACTGTGGCGCACCGCCGCCGCAGCGGGCGAACCGGCACTGCTGGCCGATCCGCTGATCGCCGTGCACGATGTGCTCCACAGTTCCGGTGCCGACGCACACGAGGCCGCCGAGCACCTGCTCGCCGCGATCAAGAAGGGTGCACTGTGATAGAGGTCGAAGTCCTTGCCGCATCGAACGCGGCCGATCGCGGGCTGCGCGCCCTCGCCGATCTCGCGGCGGCGGCCTACGGCAGCAACTATCGGGTGATCGGCGGGCACATGGTGCACCTGCTCAACCGGATCTATCCGACGACCGACTCGGTCGCTCGGGTGACCGCCGACGCGGACGCCGGCATGGACACCGTCGCGGCTGCCGACAGCGCTCTGCACGACGCGCTCGTCGAACGCGGATACCGGCTGGTGACGGGCAATCACTACGAAGCGCCCTCCGGCTCGGCGACCCCACTGTCGGTGGACCTGCTGGTCCCCGGCACCAGCGGACGACCCTTGGCGAAGATCGAGTACGACGGCCGAGGATTCCATGCGATTCCCGGCCTGAATCTCGCGCTCGCCACCGACGCGCTCGACGTGCGGGTCCGCGCACGCCTGACCACCTCCGAGACGTTGCTGTTCGAGGTGCCGGTCCCCGACGTCGAGCAGGCGGTCGTGCTCAAAGCGCTTGCCTGGCGCAGCCGCCTCGCACCGAAGGACGTCACGGATCTGTGCGCCCTGTTGGTCATCGCCCACGAGTATCGGGATCGGCTCCCCGAGTGGAAGCTCGACACTCCACACAAGGGTGCCCGTGGCGATGCGGCCAAGGCACTGTTCGCTCTGGTGTCGATGATCGACCGACGCCGCCCGGTCGACGGCCTCACGATCGCGCCGGGCCGTCTCGCCGCTCTCATCCGCACACACGTCGCCGACCCCGATGTGAACCCAAACCGACCGGGTAGCCGCAACGAGGCCGGGGTCGAGGTCGCACCCGATCGCAGCGGACGCGACGCCCTGCTGTCCGCACTGGCTGCCGCTGCGGCAGCGCATGCGCAGCAGCCGCGGTCTGCCCGAACCAGCGAGCCACGCATGGGCGGTCACTCATCTTCTGGTCTCGAATCCGCACCCGATCCTGCACGCAGAGTCGATCCAGAACCGGGCGCGTAAGCAGTCGAGAAGGGCTGCAACGCTATCCGGTTTTCGGGGTCGGCGGGCTCGCCTGATATGGCTGCACTCGACGATGCTGTCGTTGACCGCGGCCGGCACCGTGTCGTCGGTTCGTACAGGTCGATGCGGTCGAGGGCATCGGCGACGCCGCTGGGAGCAGCGATGATCCCGATCAGGAATCGGGTGTTGACGCGCAGTCTCACGTACGGCGAGCTTTCGCCGGGTCGGTGGGTGGCGCACACGAGACCCCGCAGTGCGGCTGCGCGGCGATCTTCTGTGGCAGCGGTGCCGGATTCGGCGGGGGCTGCCGAATCGCCCACTGTCGACAACTACCCCGCTACCGGGGCCTTCGAGCGCGAGGGCCTTCTCGTCTATCCCGAGCCACCAGCGCATCGCGCAGCTCGGTGTAGGGGTTGCGCGGCTCGGGCCCGACTCCGGCTTTGCGGTGTGCCGCGGTCGCGGAACAACAGCTGGAACACCCCGACCCCGGAGCCCGGTGCCGAGTCCCCGGTCAGGTCGCCAGACAGCTGGGACCGAGCAGCGCCTTCAGGTCACCCATCAGCGCGGACGAGGGTTCGACGCGCAGGCTGTCGTCGAGTCGGAGCACCGTGACCTTGCTCCCCGTGATCAGTCGCACGTTCACATCGGCCGTCCCCGGATGCCTCGTGAGCACATTCTTCAGCGCCCCGACCTTGTCGGGAGTGCACAGCCGTGTCGGCATCGACACCGACACCGGTTTCGCGACCCCGATCTGGGACAGGTCGGGTACGGCGAGGTCGTTGGCGATCAACGAGATGCGGTCGTCGCGGACGGAGACCCGCGCCTTGACGAGCACAACCGAGTCCTCGACGACGTCCATGCCGTAGACGGCGTAGGCCTGCGGGAAGAAGAGCACCTCGATGCCGCCGGTGAGGTCTTCGAGCTGAGCCGACGCCCACGCGAGACCGTTCTTGTTGATGCGCCGGTTCACCGACGCGAGGATGCCGCCGACGGTGACCTGCGTACCGTCCTTGAACCCGCCCTCGAGGATCGCCGGAATGTGCGTGTCGGATTGGGCGGCGAGTACGTGCTCGACACCGTTGAGGGGATGCCCCGAGACGTAGAGACCGAGCATCTCGCGTTCGAGCGCGAGACGATGCTTGCTGTCCCACTCCTCGTCGGGAATCTTCACGTTGAACACCGACGCGACCGACTCGTCGGCGTCGGCGCCGCCGAACAGGTCGAACTGGCCGATGGCCTCGGCCTTCTTGGTGCTCATCACCGCGTCGATCGCGTCGGCGTGCACGAGCATCAATCCCTTACGGGGATGCCCGAGCGAATCGAAACCGCCTGCCTTGATGAGAGATTCGGTGACCTTCTTCGAGCAGGCGACCGTGTCGATCTTGTCGAGGTAGTCGGAGAAGTCGGTGAACCTCCCCTTCTCCTCACGGGCCTTGATGATCGATGCCACGACGTTGGTGCCCACGTTGCGCACCGCGCCGAGCCCGAACCGGATGTCCTCACCCACCGACATGAAGTTGGTGTGCGACTCGTTGACGTCGGGGGGCAGCACGGTGATGCCCATCTTGCGGCAGTCGGACAGGTAGATCGCGGCCTTGTCCTTGTCGTCGCCGACCGAGGTGAGCAGACCCGCCATGTACTCGGCGGGGTAGTTCGCCTTCAGGTACGCCGTCCAGAAGGAGACGAGACCGTAGCCGGCTGCGTGCGACTTGTTGAACGCGTAACCCGCGAACGGGAGGATCGTGTCCCACAGGGCCTTGATCGCCGGCTCGGAGAAGCCGTTCTTCAGCATGCCTTCCCGGAAGCCCGCATACGCTTCCTCGAGCACCGAGAGCTTCTTCTTACCCATGGCGCGCCGGAGGATGTCGGCCTGCCCGAGCGAATAACCGGCCACCTTCTGAGCGATCTGCATGATCTGCTCCTGGTAGACGATCAGACCGTAGGTGTCGGAGAGGATCTCCTTGAGCGGTTCCTCGAGCTCGGGATGAATCGGGGTGACCTGCTGCCGGCCGTTCTTACGGTCGGCGTAGTCGTTGTGGGCGTTCATGCCCATCGGGCCGGGGCGATACAACGCCAGGACGGCGACGATGTCCTCGAAGCCGGTGGGCTGCATCCGGCGCAGCAGATCGCGCATGGCGCTGCCGTCGAGCTGGAACACGCCGAGGGTGTCGCCGCGCGCGAGGAGTTCGTAGGTCGCCGGGTCTTCGAGCGGAAGAGTGTCGAGATCGAGATCGATCCCGCGGTTGACCTTGATGTTCTCGATCGCGTCACCGATCACGGTGAGGTTGCGCAGCCCGAGGAAGTCCATCTTCAGCAGGCCGATGGCCTCGCACGACGGGTAGTCCCAGCCGGTGATGATCGCGCCGTCCTGCGCACGCTTCCACAGCGGGATCGCGTCCATCAGCGGCTCGGACGACATGATCACCGCGCAGGCGTGCACGCCCGCGTTACGGATCAGGCCTTCGAGACCTTTCGCGGTCTCGTAGATCTTCCGCACGTCGGGGTTCGAGTCGATCAGCGCGCGCACCTCGACGGCTTCCTTGTACCGCTCGTGGCTCGGATCGGTGATGCCGGACACCGAGATGTCCTTCGCCATGATCGGCGGCGGCAGCGCCTTGGTGATCTGGTCCGCGATGGCGAAACCGGGCTGCCCGAACTGCACTCGGGCGGAGTCCTTGATCGCAGCTTTGGTCTTGATGGTGCCGAACGTGATGACCTGCGCCACCTTGTCGGTGCCCCACTTCTCCGAGGCGTACCGCACCATCTCGCCGCGGCGGCGGTCGTCGAAGTCGATATCGATATCGGGCATCGACACGCGCTCGGGGTTGAGGAATCGCTCGAAGAGCAGTCCGTGCGGGATGGGATCGATGTTGGTGATGCCCATCGCGTAGGCGACGAGCGAACCCGCGGCCGAACCACGACCGGGTCCGACCCGGATACCGACCTCCCGAGCGTGATTGATCAGGTCGCCGACGACGAGGAAGTAGGCCGGGAAGCCCATCTCGTTGATGACGCCGATCTCGTAGTCGGCGCGTGCGAGGTACTCCTGCGGCGGGCCGGACGGGAACCTGCGGTCGAGTCCGCGCATCACCTCGTGGCGCAGGAAGCTCTCCTGGGTGTGGCCTTCGGGCACCGGGAAGATCGGCATGCGGTCGCGGTGGGTCCACACGTCGTCGTACGGCTGCACGCGTTCGCCGATCAGCACCGAGTTGTCGCACGCGCCGGGCACCTCGGCGTCCCAGATGGCGCGCATCTCGTCGGCGGACTTGAGGTAGTAGCCGTCACCGTCGAACTTGAACCGGGTGGGATCGGAGAGCGTCTTGCCGGTCTGGATGCACAGCAGCGCTTCGTGGTTCTCCGCGGCGTCCTTGGTCACGTAGTGGCAGTCGTTGGTGGCCAGCGGCGGGATACCGAGCTTGTTGCCGATCTCGAGCAGGCCCTCACGGACCCGGCGTTCGATGGACAGACCGTGATCCATCAGTTCGAGGAAGAAGTTGTCCTTGCCCCAGATCTCCTGCCACTTCGCTGCGGCCTCGAGGGCCTCGCGGTCGTGGCCGAGCCGCAGGCGGGTCTGGATCTCGCCCGACGGACAGCCGGTGGTGGCGATGATGCCCTCGGCGTGCGACGCGATGAGTTCTTCGTCCATGCGCGCCCACTTGCCCAACTGGCCCTCGATCGAAGCCAGGGAGGACAACTTGAACAGGTTCCGCAGGCCGGCGGCATTCTCCGCGACCATCGTCATGTGGGTATAGGCACCCGAGCCGGAGACGTCGTCGGACTTCTGGCTCGGGTCGCCCCACTTGACACGCTTGGTGTCGAAGCGGGAGCCGGGCGCGACGTATGCCTCGATACCGATGATGGGCTTGATGTCGTACTTCTTGGCGACGTTGTAGAACTCGCTGGCGCCGTACATGTTTCCGTGGTCGGTCATGCCGACGGCCGTCATCCCCAGCCGCTGCGCCTCGGCGAACAACGGGCCGACCTTGGCGGCGCCGTCGAGCATCGAGTACTCGGTGTGGTTGTGCAGATGAACGAACGAGTCAGCCACGCGTGCCTCTCCCGGGATGTCTGTGGGCACCGACGAGTCTAAGCCGAGCTACCGACAGCCTTGACCGCGGCGCGCCCACGACGCGACCGGATCAGCGCGTCGGTGCTGTACACCACAAGGGCCACCCAGATCAGGACGAAACCGATCCACCGCGACGCCGGCATGTCCTCGTGGAGCACGAGTACCCCCCACGCCATCTGCAGGCTGGGCGTCAGGTACTGCAACATCCCCAGCGTAGCCAGCGGAACGCGTTGGGCGGCAGCCCCGAACAACAGCAACGGCACGGCGGTGACCACCCCGGCGGACATCAGCAAAGCGGTGTGACCCGCGCCGAAACCGATGAAGGTGCCGGTCCCCGTCACAGCGAGAAAGATCACGTATCCCAGCGCGAACGGAGCCGCGACCACGCCCTCCCCCGCCAGCGATGTCCTCGGGTCGAGTGGCACGACCTTCTTGATCACTCCGTACAACGCGAACGACAGCGCCAGCGTCAGCGCCAGGACCGGGGGCCGCCCGTAGTCGACGGTGATGACCAGGACCGCACACACCGCGAGCACGAGCGCAGCGATCTGGGCCGGCCGCAGCCGCTCGCGGAAGAACAGCACGCCGAACAGCACGCTCACGAGCGGATTGATGAAGTACCCCAGTGCGGTTTCGACGACGCGCCCCGACGTGACCCCGTAGATGTAGGTGCCCCAGTTGACCGCGATCGCCGCCGAGGCCGCCGCGACGAGTGCCCAGGTGCGCAGGGACAGGCCGCGCAGCGAACCGAGCCTGCCCATCACGGCGAGCACGACGACCATGAGCACGAGCGTCCACAGCACCCGGTGCGCGAGGATCTCGATGGCACCGGCCGGCGCGAGAAGCCCGAAGAAGGCGGGAAAAAGCCCCCAGGACAGGTATGCGCCGAGGCCGCACAGCACGCCTGTGCGCAGAACGGGAGCGGTCGGGCGGTTCACGAGGACACCGTACGGCTGCGACGATCCCGGCTCACGCCGAGGGCGGACGATCTCAGGGTTCGGCGTCGTCCGGGCCGGGCACGACGGTCTCGGCATGCTCGGGCAGCAGCGGGATCAGGGAGAAACGTCCCGCGACGGCATCGGACGGGAGTACTTCCACCGCGCGTACTGCCGGGTCGTCGGCGGCGGCACGCAACTGTGCGGCGGTGCCCCGCACCGCGACGCCGACGACGCAGGCACAGCCCGCGGCCAGCCGGTCCGCCGACACCGCCGCGATCCGCGCGGCCCGGTCGGGACCGGACGACTGGAGACGCAACCGTCCCGCCGCCACGAGCGGAGCCTTGCGCAGCGCCTCCGGATGCGCCGACACGGCCACCGGGACGAGCGGCGTCTGCACTCGGTCGATCGGAACGCGAAACAACACCTGCGCGATCCGCAGTTGCCCGGGCAGAGCCGCGACGGCGGCCGTGTCGACCTCCCGCTCGAACGAGATCAGGCCCCAGTGCGGGGCGTCCGGTTCGCGTTCCGCGTCGGCAAGGCTCGCGTCGGCGCGTGCGAGATAGTCGGCGACGAGTTCACCGCTGTCCGGACCGAGGCCGTCGCTCCGTACCGAGGCGGGCCGCACGGGCGAGAGCCACCCTGCGACGAGCACGGCGAGAACGAGGACGGCGACAGCCGCCCACGGGAGCGCGCGCCTCATCGGTCAGGCGCTGCGGAGCACGTCGAGTGCGTGTTCCAGATCGGCCGGGTACTTGCTCTCGATCTCGATCCACTGCCCCTGGGTCGGGTGCGCGAACCCCAGCGACTTTGCGTGCAGCCACTGGCGCTCGAGACCGAGCCTGGCCGCGAGGCGCGGGTCGGCACCGTAGGTGAGGTCGCCGCAGCACGGGTGCCGCAACGCCGAGAAGTGCACCCGGATCTGGTGCGTGCGGCCGGTCTCGAGGTGGACGTCGAGCAGGCTCGCGGCCTGGAACGCTTCGATGGTGTCGTAGTGGGTGACGCTGGGCTTGCCGTCCGCGGCCACGGTGAATTTCCAGTCGCTGCTGCGGTGCCGGCCGATGGGTGCGTCGATGGTGCCGCTGCTCGGATCCGGGTGGCCCTGCACCAGCGCGTGGTACCGCTTGTCGATGGTGCGCTGCTTGAAGGCGCGTTTGAGCACGGTGTAGGCCCGCTCGGAGGTCGCCACGACCATCACCCCCGAAGTCCCGACGTCGAGACGGTGCACGATGCCCTGCCGTTCGTGCAGACCGGACGTGGAGATGCGGAACCCTGCGGCTGCGAGACCGCCGATGACGGTCGGCCCGGTCCACCCCACGCTCGCGTGCGCCGCCACCCCGACGGGCTTGTCGACCGCGACGATGTCGTCGTCGGCGTACAGGATTTCCATGCCCTCGACGGGCTGTGGCTCGATGGTCAGCGGACGCGGCGGCTCGGGGAGTTCGACCTCGAGCCACGACCCGGCCGAGAGACGATCGGACTTGCCGACGGGCGTCCCGTCCACGAGGACGGCGCCCTCCTCGGTGAGTGCGGCGACGGCGGTACGGGACAAACCGAGCAGGCGGGCGAGGCCGGCGTCGACACGCATCCCGTCGAGCCCGTCGGGTACAGGCATCGACCGGGTTTCCCTCACTGGCGGCTTTCCTTTCCGGTGGTGTCGGATTTCGTGGACCTGCTGCCGTTCGGCTCGATACCGAACACGGTCAGCGCGACGAGGAGGATCGCTCCGCACACGATCGCGGAGTCGGCGACGTTGAACACCGGCCACCATCCGACCGACACGAAGTCCACCACGTGACCCTGCAGCGGGCCGGGGGAACGGAAGAGGCGGTCGGTGAGGTTGCCCAGCGCCCCGCCGAGTACCAGGCCGAGGCCCAGCGCCCACCAGCGCGACTGCAGTGTCCTCCCGATCTTGATCACGCCGATGACCACGCCGATCGCGACGATGGTCAGCAGCCAGGTCATGCCCGTGGCCATGGAGAACGCGGCACCGGGATTACGGACGAGCGTGAGCGTCACCGTGTCGCCGACGATGGACACCGGATCGGCAGGATCGATGAAGCGGACGGCGAGCACCTTCGTCACGAGGTCCGCCACGTAGATCAGGAACGCGAGGACGAAGAGGGCGCGGGTCGCCCGACGACCGACCGGGGACTTCACCGCGCCGTGCAAGGGTTCCTCTGCCGCGTCGGGCAGGGGTGCCGCTACCGCCTCGGGCAGGGGGGCCGCTACCGCCTCGGGCAGGGGTGCCGCTACCGCGTCGGGCGTGGGCGTCTCCACCGCCCTCGGCACAGCGGGATCGCCCGCGGGATCGGGGCGGGAAGCTTCGTCAGTCACCTTTACATCATCCCCTACCCGCACGAGTGAGCGGTCACCCCTCCCGCCGTGGCTACCCTGGTGATGTGCCTGTGCTGTCCAGATTCCCTCACCCGAGGCCGTGTGCCCTCGCCGCCGTTCTCTCCCTCGCCGCGTTCGTCACCGGATGCGGCGATTCTTCGGAGGGGGCCCCTGCTACATCCGCGGCGACATCCTCCGAGGTGACGGTGCCCGTATCCGCGGTGACGACCACGGTGTTGGAGGCGGGCAGCGAGCCCCGCGCGGTGGTGCGGCTCGCACCTCCGGCCGACGTCGAGCAGAACGTCGTGCTGACCACCCGCTCGGAGGTGTTCCAGCAGATCGACAAAGAGCCACGTCAGGACTTCTCCACTCCCGAACTCAACCTTCCCCTCGCCGCGTCGGTGACGCAGGCGGTCTCCGACACCCAGCCGAGCACGCTCGTCGACATCGTTCTCGGCGAAGGGACGTCGCCCGATCCGATGCTCGCGTCGGCGCTCGCCGACGCTGCCGGCTCCCGGGCCGGGCTGACGGTCGCCCCGACCGGCGCGATCAGTGCACTCCGATTGGCGCCGACGGTGGAAACGGCGAACGTCGCCCGCTCCGCGATCGAGCAGGCGTTCTATCAGTCCGTGTACCGCATGGTCTCGTTCCCGGACGCCGAGATCGGCGTGGGCGCGGTGTGGCAGATCCGTCAGCAGGTGATGAGCGCCGGCGTCACGATCGACCAGGTGAGCACCGCCACGCTGGTCTCCGACGACGACGAGCGCGTCACCGTCGACGTCCGGGTCGAGCAGACACCGCAGGGCTCGGTGTGGATGCTGCCCAACGGACAGGGCCAACTCGACATCGAGCACTACACGATGGCCGGGGAAGGCAGCATGACATTCGATCCGATGCTTCCGTTGCCAGTCGAGGGGACACTCGTGCTGTCGGGCGACCAGGTCTACGTCGACCCCGACGCCACCACCCGGCTCGCGCAGTCGCAGGTCGACCGCGTGGAATGGCACTCCCCCGAGAACTGAGCGGGCCCGAACAGCGAAAAACGGTGCCCTACGCGGAAATCCGCGTAGGGCACCGTTCTGTGCCTAACCCTTGTATCAGGGTCGGGCAGGGATATCAGGGGCAGGCAGGGGTCTGCAGCTGCGCGGCCGCGACGATGCCGCAGGCGTTGTTCTTCGACAGCTTCCAGACACCGTCCTCCGCGACGAAATCGACGGTGCCGGTGGCGACCTGGTCGCCGAGCTGGGTTTCGATGCCGGCGGTGGCGGTGCCGTTCTCGTTGTCGTTGACGTCGATGATGGTGATCACCGCACCGGCCTGCTTCGCAGCGATGGCGACCTGGTCGATCAGGGTGGGATCGAGCTCGGCGCCCTGCACCAGGTCGGTCTTCTCCTCGGCGGGCACGGTCTCGTCGAACGCGCGGTCGAGCGAGGCCTGCAGTTCCTCCGGGGTCGGGACGGGCGGGTAGTCCGCAACGACCTCGGTCGTCGTGGTTGCCGTCGTGGTCTTCGCGGTGGTCTCGGTGCTACCTCCGTCATCCGAGCTGCAGGCGGACATCGTGAGGGCGGCGGCGAGCGCCACCGTGGCCACGGTGATCTTGCGAAGCTTCAACTTGTCGTCCTTCTCGTTTCTCGGTCGTGCACGAGTATTCGTGCCCGGTTCATCCGGTTGCGATCGTCCGCAACAGTACCCGGCGGTAGTAAGAACACCGTGAGGGTAGTGAGAACCCGTGTCAGTTCAAGCTCGCCAGCGGATCGGCCATCTCGAGACGCGAGTCGTCTTCAGGGAGTGTACGAGCAGGTCCCGGTCCCGTCGAGCGGGTCTCGAATCGCACGGTGACGACCCCGTGGCCCGCTCCCTGCACCCACCCGTGCCCGTATTCGGGATGGAACACATCCGTTCCCGGACGCCACCGGTCCGCGAGCACCGGCGCGATCGCCGGGAGATCCGCGTCGTCGGCGACGGTGTCCGGCGCATCGCCGTCCGACCGGTCCAGTTCCGGGAACAAGGTGTCCTGCACCGACGCCGACAATCCGGCGAAGCCGACCCCGACGAGGCGGATCGGGCCGATGTCGAGCGGGTCGAGGGAGAGCCGTTGCGCGGCCGCGGTGAGCACCTGCAGGTCTTCGGTGGCGTACGGCAGCGTCGAGGACCGGGTCAGCACCGACATGTCGGATTTCCGCAGCTTGAGCACCACCGTGCGCGCGGCACGACCGTCTTTGCACAGCCGGGTGTGCGCCGCGAGCGCACTCGCCGAGATGGCGCGTCGCAGGTCCGGGAGCGCGACGATGTCGGTGGCGTAGGTGGTTTCGGCGCTGATCTGTTTGGCTTCGGCCCGCTCCGCGACGGGCCGGTCGTCGTGCCCGTTGGCGAGCCGGTGCAGCCCCGGGCCCACGGTGGGCCCGAGGATGGACGCGGCTTCCGCGACCGGCATCGATGCGAGATCGCCGATGGTGTCGATTCCGAGCTTGCGCAGCCGCTCTTCCGAGACCGGTCCGATACCCCACAGCTTGCGGACCGGAAGACCGTGCAGCAGCGCCAATTCCTCGTCGGGCGGAACGACGAGAAGTCCGTCGGGCTTCGCGAGACCCGACCCGATCTTGGCGATCTGCTTTCCCGAACCCGCCCCGATGGAGGCAACCAGTCCGGTGCGCTCGAGCACGTGTGCGCGCAGTTCCGTGCAGAACCGCTCGACCTCGGCGGCGGACGCTCCCGCGAGCCCGGTCGGTTCGGCGAACGCTTCGTCGAGGGACAGGGTCTCGAGCACCGGCACGTGGGCACGCAAGGTCTCGAACACGACCGAACTCAGGTGGTGGTAGACCACCCCCCGCGGTGGCAGCACCACTGCCGACGCTCCGATGAGCCGGCGTGCGCGGCTCATCGGCATGGCGGAGCCTGCGCCGTACACACGAGCCTCGTAACTCGCGCCCGCGACGACCCCGCGCGCACCGAGCCCACCGACGAGCACCGGCCGACCCCGAAGGGTCGGCCGGGTCAGTTGCTCGGCGGACGCGAAGAACGCGTCGAGGTCCAGGTGCAGAACCCAGCGCCGACTCACGGAGGCGGGCACGTCTCCAGGTTAGAGCCCCACACCGACGCGCTCACGCCTGCCCGCCCGCGCCTTCACGCCTTGGTGATGGACGCGCGGACTCCTTCACCCAGCTCGATCGCGTCCGGTCCGGTGGGGCCGAGGTCGAACGTCGTCGCGAGGACTTCACCGGCGATCAGATCACGGTGCCGGGCCGCCCACTCGGCGCGGTCTGCGGGAACCTCGAACTGCACCGAGATCCGGTCGGACACATCCAGACCCAGGTTGCGGCGCGCGTCCTGCAGCTCCCGGATGCGGTCCTTGGCCCAGCCCTCCGCCTCGAGTTCCTCGGACACGGCCGTGTCGAGGACGACGAGCCCGTTGCCGTCGGGCAGTGCGGCGGTGGATTCCGGTTCCGCCGCGACGAGCCTGCTCGTGTACTCCTCCGGCAGCAACTCGATGCCAGCTGCGGTGACGACGCCGTCCTCGGACTCGGTCCAGTCCCCTGCCTTGACTGCCTTGATGACCTTCTGGACGTCCTTACCGAGGCGCGGTCCGGCGACCCGTGCGTTCACCGCGATCTCGAAGCGGCCGTGCGCTTCCACGTCGTCGGTGGTCACGACCTTCTTGACGTTGACCTCGTCCTTGATCAGGTCGACGAACGGTTCGAGGTGCGCCGAGCCCGGGGTCGCGACCGTGACGAGCGGCAACGGCAGCCGCACGCGGAGATGCTGTGCCTTGCGCAGCGACAGCACCGTCGAGCAGACACCGCGGACCTCGTCCATCGCGGTGACGAGCGCGGGATCGGCGGGCAGTTCCTCCGCGGTGGGCCAGTCGGCGAGATGCACCGAGCGCTCGCCGGTCAGCCCACGCCAGATCACTTCGGTGGCCAGCGGCAGGAGCGGCGCCGCGAGCCGCGTCACGACTTCGAGGACCGTGTGCAGGGTGTCGATCGCGTCGCGGTCCTCGTCCCAGAACCGCGAGCGGGACCGTCGCACGTACCAGTTGGTCAGTGCGTCACAGAATGTGCGCAACTCGTCGCAGGCACCGGCGATGTCCACGGCCTCGAGCGCGTCGGTGATGACGTCGCGGGTCTCGGCCAGCTTGGCCAGGATGTACCGGTCGAGGACGTTCGACGAGTCGGTGCGCCACGTTCCGGGGGTCGACGCGTACAGCTGCAGGAAGCTCCATGCGTTCCACAGCGGCAGCAGCGCCTGTCGCACGCCCTCGCGGATGCCCTGCTCGGTGACGACCAGGTTGCCGCCGCGCAGGATGGGCGACGACATGAGGAACCACCGCATGGCGTCGGAGCCGTCGCGGGAGAACACCTCGTTGACGTCGGGGTAGTTGCCCTTCGACTTGCTCATCTTGAGGCCGTCCTCGCCGAGGACGATGCCATGGGCAGCAACGGTTTTGAACGCCGGACGGTCGAACAGCGCGGTCGCGAGGACGTGCAGCGTGTAGAACCAGCCGCGCGTCTGCCCGTTGTACTCGACGATGAAATCGCCGGGGAAGTGCGAGTCGAACCAGTCGGTGTTCTCGAACGGGTAGTGCACCTGCGCGAACGGCATCGAGCCCGATTCGAACCAGCAGTCGAGCACCTCGGGAACCCGGCGCATCGTCGACGCCCCGGTGGGATCGTCGGGATTGGGCCGGGTGAGCAGGTCGATCATGGGCCGGTGCAGATCGTCGGGCCGCACGCCGAAGTCACGCTCGAGTTCGTCGAGCGAGCCGTAGACGTCCACTCGGGGATACTCCGGGTTGTCCGACACCCAGACCGGGATCGGGCTGCCCCAGTAGCGGTTCCGGCTGATGTTCCAGTCGCGTGCACCCTCGAGCCACTTACCGAACTGTCCGTCGCGGATGTGTTCGGGCACCCAGGTGATCTGCTTGTTCAGCTCGACCATGCGGTCGCGGAACTCGGTGACCGCGACGAACCACGACGGCACCGCCATGTAGATCAGTGGCTGGCCCGAACGCCAGGAATGCGGGTACGAGTGCTCGATCGTCTCGTGGCGCAAGAGTTTTCCGGCGGCCTTGAGGTCCTTGATGATGACCGGGTTGGCGTCGAAGACCTGGAGGCCCTCGTACGGCGGCACCATCGAGGTGAACTTGCCACCCGGGTCGAGCGGCTGCACCAGTTCGATGCCGTTGCGCTGGCAGTACTCCATGTCCTCTTCACCGAAAGCCGGTGCGAGGTGGACGATTCCGGTACCGGAGTCGGTGGTGACGTAGTCGGCGGCGATCACCTGGTGCGCGTTGTCCCGGCCGACGAAGAAATCGAACGGCGGCTCGTACGCGAGACCGACCAGATCCGCTCCGGTGTACTCGGCGAGCACCTCCGGCTCGTCTCCGAGCTCGCGGCTGTAATGGCCGAGCCGGTCCTTCGCGAGCAGATAGGTCTTGGCCTCGTCACCGCTGCCCGCCCGCACCGCGACATAGGTGATGTCGGGGTGTACCGCGATCGCGAGGTTGGACGGCAGCGTCCACGGCGTCGTGGTCCAGATCAGCGCGTTCGCCCCGTCGAGCTCGCTGCCCGGTGCCCGCAGCACCATGTCCACGGTGACGGCCGGGTCCTGACGCATCTTGTACGCGTCGTCGAGACGGGTCTCCTGGTTGGACAAGGGAGTCTGCTCGTACCAGCTGTAGGGCAGCACGCGGAAACCCTGGTAGATCAGGCCCTTGTCGTACAACGACTTGAACGCCCACATGACCGACTCCATGAAGTCCAGGTCCAGCGTCTTGTAGTCGTTGTCGAAGTCGACCCACCGGGCCTGCCGGGTGACATAGTCGCGCCACTCGCCCGTGTACCGCAGCACCGACTGCTTGCAGTACTCGTTGAACTCCGCCAGACCCATCGTGTCGATCTGCGACTTGTCGGTGATGCCGAGTTGCTTCTCCGCCTCGAGCTCGGCGGGAAGTCCGTGGCAGTCCCACCCGAATCGGCGATCGACCCTCTTGCCGCGCATGGTCTGGAACCGCGGCACGAGGTCCTTGACGTACCCGGTGAGGAGATGGCCGTAGTGCGGCAGACCGTTCGCGAACGGCGGGCCGTCGTAGAACACGTAGTCCTCGGCGCCGGCGCGGTGCTCGAGCGACGCCCGGAACGTGTCGTCCTTCGCCCAGTGTGCGAGGACCCGTTCCTCGAGGTCGGGAAAGTCGACGCCGGAATCGCGCGGGAGCCCGTAGTCCACTCGGGGATACCCGCTGCCTTCCGCCGGCGTCGCCGTGGGTTCCGGGGTGCGATCCGATGCAGCGTGATTGTCGGTCACAGCGTTGATACCTCCGTGCCTGTGTCTTCCGGCACGGGGACGATCACCGTGCCCTTCGCACGGTCACCGCGGTACCACCCCGCTTGCTCGCTCCTGCGGAACGAGCCACTCGTTCTTCGGGCTGTGACGGGCCCACCCGTTCGGTTCTACTGAGCGGTGCCCACACGAGCGGTGCATCGCTGTTCTTCCGAAGGCTCCCCGGTGATGGCCGGATCGACGCCGCCCCGCTGGGCGGGGGTACTGCTCATCTTCGACGATTGTGCGCTTCCCATTGTAGGGAGCGATCACTCGTCCGAGGAACCCTGGTCTTCCGGGGCCTTCTTCGGCGTGCGAGACGACGAGCGGCCCGTTCGGGCGGCGCGATCGCCTGCCGACGCGTTACGCGCGCCGAGTGCGCTGACCAGCAGGAGCACCGCCCCCACCACGCACACCGCGATGCAACCCCACGCCCACACCACCGAACCGGTCATCAGCGCAATGACGAGAAGACCGAATCCGATTGCTGCGAGCACCAGCGTCACGACCAGCACGACGCTCCTCCTCAACCGCGGGGCAACAGCGACCGTAGAGCTCGGTCAGTTGGTGCCCTTCGCGAAGGACGTGGAACCGAAGGACGAGGAATTGGACTGATTGAACGCATCCTGGCCGCCGTCGACGGGCACCGCGGAGCCACGCTGCTCGAGTTCCTCGAGCTGCGATTCGAGGTACGACTTCAGGCGGACGCGGTACTCGCGCTCGAACGTCTTGAGCTGCTCGATTCGTCCTTCCAGCACCGAACGCTGCTGGTTGATCGTCGCCATGATCTCGGTGTGCTTCTTCTCCGCGTCGGCCTGGAGGGCATCGGCCTTCTCCTTGGCCTGACGCAGTTGCGTCTCGGACCGGGTACGCGCATCCGACAGCATCGCGTCGGACTTCTGGCGTGCGTCGGCAATCATCGCTTCGCTGCGCGTCCGCGCGTCGGAGACGAGCTGCTCCGAGTTCGTCCGCGCGTTGCGTACGAGCTCTTCGGCCTCGGTCTTGGCGTCGCCGGTGAGCCGGTCGGCCATCTCCTGGGCAAGTCCGAGCACCTTGGCGGCCTGCATGCTGGCGTCACCGCTCGTCGGCGCGGCAGCCGCCACGGGCGCCGGCGTCGGTGCGGGTTCCGGCTTCGCAGTCTCGACCACCCGTGCCGGCTCGGGCTTGGCCTGGGCTGCCGGAGCGGAGGAGGCCGAGCGCGGGGCCTTCTTGGCCTCGGCCAGTTCCTGGTCGAGTTCGGCCACGCGCTGACGGAGGTCGGCGTTCTCCTCGATCAGGGAGGTCAATTCCTGCTCGACGAGATCGAGGAATGCGTCGACCTCGTCCTCGTTGTATCCGCGCTTCCCGATAGGGGGCTTGCTGAACGCGACATTGTGCACATCAGCTGGTGTCAGCGGCATGGAAGGGTCCCTTCACGCGTCAAATAAGCGGTCAAGCAGGCGTTCGGTGTTATCGACAGTGCGTCACGCGTATCAAAACTCACTGTATCCGGCTTCCCATTCTGGCACATCGCGGTCGTCACGAGCCTCGTGGCCGCGCCGGGACGGCGCGTCATACAACCCCGCCACGCGGCAGGAACGCCATGAGGAAGTACACGATGAACAGCAGGACCATGATCGAAAGGTCGAGCCGGACACCGCCGAGATTGAGCGGCGGAATCAACCGCCGCAACAACTTCACCGGCGGATCGGTGACGGTGAAGATTGCCTCGAGCACCACCACGACGAAACCCGAGGGCTTCCAGTCCCGAGCGAAAGTCCTGATGAACTCGACGATGATCCGCCCGATCAGCAGAAGCCAGAAGATGAAGAGCAGGAACCAGAGCACCTCGAATACGGCCACGTTTCCACAATGCCCGACGAACACAAGCTAGCCAAACCGAAACGCCCGGCCTGCAGTGATCTGCATCATGGCCGGGCGTGTTCGCGAGCCGTGAGGGTGACGGCGCGCGTCGGTTACTGCTGGTTGTAGAAGCCGGTCTCCGCGATGCGCTTGCGTTCTTCGGCGGAGACGTCGATATCTGCGGGCGAGAGAAGGAACACTTTCGTCGCGACCTTGTCGAAAGAACCCCGCAAGGCGAAGGCGAGGCCGGCCGCGAAGTCGACGAGTCGCTTGGCGTCGGCGTTGCTCATCTCCACCAGATCCATGATCACCGGCGTGCCATCGCGGAACCGCTCGCCGATGGTGCGTGCCTCCCCGTAATCCCGGGGTCGCAGGGTGGTGATCTTCGACAACGGTCCACCTTCGTCGAACAGAGCGCCGCGGCGGGGTTCCACGCGGTCGAGTCGAGCTTCGGCGCCGAGCGCCGAACGGGCCGGCACACGTGCCGGCGCTACGGATCGGGGTGCCCGCGCCGTGATCGGCTCGACCCGGGGAGCCCGGGCCGGCGGCTCGTAGCGATCGAAGTCGTCGTCCGCGAATTCACGGACGCTGTCGTCACGCCGGACGGGCGGGTACTCGTCGCGGTGCGACGGGGCGTACGAGGAGTACGGCGGTTCGCCGTAGTCGCGATCCCGCTCACGGCGCGCACTCGACGGATCATCGAGGTAATCGTCCTCGTAATCCTCGAGCGGCACCATTCCGAAGTAGGCCTTGAACTTGTGGAGCGTGCTCATCGATCGCCCTTCCCTCACGTGGCGGTTCCCATCAGGCTAACGGCCGTATACCCAGCACAGCCGTTCCGACACGCACACAAGTGGATCCCCATCGCACCGCGTGTTCAAGATCACCCGACATGCCCGCCGACAACTCCGTTGCGCCGGGATATCGCTGGAGCAACCGCGCGTGCAGTTCCGCCAGGCGTTCGAAGGCCGCGTCCGGTTCCCACCCGAGTGGCGGGACACCCATCACTCCCCCGAGTTCGAGCTCACCGGAATCGGCGACGGCGTCGGCAAGGGAGTCCAGTTCGTCGGCGACCACACCACCGCGCTCGCGGTCGCCGTCGAGGCTGATCTGGAGAAGCACCCGCACCGGCGTGGAGCGTTCTCCTGAATCTTGCGCGGCGGCAGCACCTTTGGCGAGAGCGCCGGCGAGCCGAAGACTGTCGACCGAATGGACCGTGTGCGCCCAGCGTGCGACGGCACGCGCCTTGTTCCGTTGGAGTCGGCCGATCATGTGCCACTCGACCTCGTCCGGCACCCTCTCGCGGAACTGCGCGATCTTCGCCGCCGCCTCCTGCTCCCGGGACTCCCCGAAAGCGCGGCAACCCAGTTCGTGGAGCAGCACCGCATCGGTGACGGGAAAATATTTGGTCACCACCAACAGCGAGACCTCCGACGGATCGCGTCCTGCCGCGCGGGCTGCGGCAGCGAGACGCTCTCGCACCGCCTGCAATCGGGCGGAAAGTTCCGCGCGGCGATCCTGCGGGGATTGTTCGGCCGAGTTCACGCCGGGTCCTCCTTCGCACCGCCCGCGGTGGTGTCCTCGAGCCAGATCACCGAGGCGAACCGGCCGGTGGGCGCACTGCGCCGGTGGCTGAACAACATCGGATCCTCGATCGTGCACCGCGGGTCCTCGGCGACCGAGGTGACACCGTGGTCGAGGAGTTGCCTCCTCAGTCCCGCGCGGAGGTCGAGACCGGGTGTGCCACGGGCTGTTCGGGTGGCGCTGCCGGGGAGATGCGCCTCCACGTCGTCACGCATCGCGGCCGGAACCTCGTAGTTGGCCCCACTGGCGGCCGGACCGAGCAGCGCGGCAATGCGTTCCGGTCGTGCGCCGAGATCGCGCATCACGTCGAGTACGCGCGGGAGGATCCCGATCCGGGCACCGACACGCCCCGCGTGCACCGCCGCGATGACGCCCGCCTCGTCGTCCGACAGCAGAATCGACACACAGTCGGCGCTGAGGGCAACGAGGGCAAGATCCGTCGCCCGTGTCACGAGGGCGTCGGTTGCTGGAACCTCCCCCTGCACCGGGCCGTCCACCACCGTCACGTTCCGGCTGTGGATCTGCTCCATCCAGACGAAGCGTTCTTCGGGCAAGCCGATCACCGATGCCAGCCGGCGACGATTGGCGGCCACAGCCGCGGGATCGTCGCCGACATGGCCGGCGAGGTTGAAACTGTCGTAGGGCGGGGCCGAGATCCCGCCGGCTCGTGTGGTCACGACCCGGCGAGAACGCAACCCGGTGTGCGAATCGGTCAACGGCGCATGAAGATCGGCACGTCCACGTCGTCGCCGTCGTCCTCGTCGTCGACGGGACGCGGCTGAGCGCCACCGGTCGTCGGCGGAAGACCGCCGCCCACCGGCGTGGAAGCGGGTTCCCGGGACGAGACCGCGTCCGCGTTCTCACGCTCGGAACGGCCGAGTTCACCGGCCCGACCGGCCCCGATGCCCGCGGAGCGGGTGGTGGTCTGTGCCGGCTGAGCGGATTCCACCGGTCGGCGGGCGGGAGTGCCGGCATCGAAGCCGGCGGCGATCACGGTGACCCGCACCTCGTCTCCGAGCGAGTCGTCGATGACCGTGCCGAAGATGATGTTGGCGTCGATGTGCGCGGCTTCCTGCACGAGCGATGCCGCTTCGTTGATCTCGAACAGGCCGAGATCCGAACCGCCGGCGATGGAGAGCAGCACGCCCCGTGCGCCTTCCATCGACGCTTCGAGCAGCGGCGAATTGATCGCGGCCTCGGCGGCCTTGATCGCGCGACCCTCACCCCGCGACGAGCCGATACCCATGAGTGCGGATCCCGCGCCGGACATCACGCCCTTCACGTCCGCGAAGTCGACGTTGATCAGACCCGGGGTGGTGATGAGGTCGGTGATGCCCTGAACGCCGTTGAGGAGCACCTCGTCGGCGGAACGGAAGGCGTCCATGAGGCTCACCGCGGCGTCCCCGAGCTGGAGCAGCCGGTCGTTGGGGATCACGATGAGCGTGTCGCAGGATTCGCGCAGCGACTGGATGCCGTTGTCTGCCTGGCTCCCGCGCCGCTTGCCTTCGAACGAGAACGGACGCGTGACGACGCCGACGGTGAGGGCGCCGAGTTTGCGGGCGATGCTCGCGACGACGGGTGCGCCACCGGTGCCGGTTCCGCCGCCCTCGCCGGCAGTCACGAAGACCATGTCGGCGCCCTTGAGCACCTCTTCGATCTCGTCCTTGTGGTCCTCGGCGGCCTTGCGGCCCACCTCGGGGTCGGCGCCGGCGCCGAGTCCGCGGGTCAGTTCACGGCCGACGTCGAGTTTGACGTCGGCGTCGGACATCAGCAGAGCCTGCGCGTCGGTGTTGACGGCAATGAACTCGACTCCTTTGAGTCCCTGCTCGATCATGCGGTTGACCGCGTTCACGCCGCCACCGCCGATACCGACGACCTTGATTACGGCGAGGTAGTTGTGCGGGGGCGTCATGGGCTCTCGCCTTCCTGGGTTTTCGGGTCACGCTTCGATCAATCGATGTCGCCGCCACCGTGAAAACCCTCAACCATAGCTTGAAGGTGATGTCAAGTGCGCGACTGGTTCGAAACGCTATGGCACCACAACGGGGATTTGCTAGTGGACTCGCCGGAGAGAGCGCACGAATTTCGCGGCGATCTCCTCAGCGGACCGTCGGGAGGTCCGGGCTGGCGACATCGAACTGCTGACCTGGCTGGGTGAGCAACGGAAGAATCACCGCTGCCTTGCGTTCCGATCTTTCCACACTCCCCCACACCACCACCCGGCCGTCCGCCAGAACGAGCGAGATATCCGTCTCCGAGCGGGCTTCCACGGCGTCGACCTGCACACCGAGTTCCGGTGGCAGCACGTCGAGCACGCGCACCGCGGCCACCGTCGCGGGATCGCCGGTGCCCGGTGTCGCGGTGACGAGACGGGGAGTCAGGAGCGGCGGTGGTTCGACCGCGAAATCGACGCCCTCGGCGTCGACCGAGTGGGTGCCGTCGGACGCCTCGAAATACAGGACCGCTTGACGCTCGGTGACTGTCACCCGCACCGACGACGGGTACTCACGCTGCACCCGGACGGACGCCGCACGCGGGAGAGTCGCGACGCGCTGCGCTGCCGCGGCGGTATCGACCTGGAGCAGCGGTGTGCCTTCTGCGACCGCGAGCGCGTCGAGCACCTCTTCCCGTGTCACGACGCCGATTCCTTCGACGTCGATGGTGCGCACCGACAACAGCGGCGAGAACCAGGCGACGGCGATCGCGGCGAGCAAGGCCACCACGACACCGGCGCCGAGGAACACCGTTCGCACCCGCACGGAACGACCCGACGGGCGCCGGGCGGTGTTGCGGTCGCGTCGATCCCGCGTTCGGGTGGAGGAGGGCGTCACGAGCCTGCCGACTCCGGTCCGGAAGCGGTGGACCGGAACCGGCTGGGCCGGCTGTGCAGGGCGTCGAGAATCTGCCGGCCGAGCATCGTGACATCGCCCGCGCCCATGGTGATCACGATGTCACCGGGTCGGCTGAGGTTCGCCACCTGACGGGGCACCGCGGACAGATCCGGTTGATAGTGCACCGGTTTGGTCACCGCCCGCGCGACCAGTGCGCCGCTCACCCCCGGAATCGGTTCCTCACGGGCTCCGTACACGTCGAGGACGACCACCTCGTCCGCGAGATCGAGCGCGGCACCGAACTCGGTGGCGAACGTCTCTGTCCGCGAATACAGATGGGGCTGGAACACCACGATCACCCGGGGGCGTTCCGTCCCGGATTCGGTGTACCGCAGCGGTTCCCCCGCGACCAGTTCGGCGGCTGCGGCCAGAACGGCCCGGACCTCGGTGGGATGGTGCGCGTAGTCGTCGAACACCCGCACGCCGTGTTCGCGGCCGGTGTACTGGAAACGGCGGTGTACCCCACCGAATCCCGCGAGACCCTCGATCGCTTCGTCGACCTGGGCACCGGCGTCGAGTGCCCCGAGCAACGCCGCGAGAGCGTTGAGCGCCATGTGCCGGCCGGGCACCGACAGGCGCACCGTGCGCGGACCCTCTTCACCGGTGAGATGGAACTCGGCGACACCGCCGATGTCCTTGGCTTCCCAGTCCAGCAGTCGCACGCCCACAGGCACGCCACGGTATTCGGGATCCGTGCCGATGACATCGGACGTGCCGTACCCGAGGATCCGCAGGTCGCGGCGGCCCGACGCGACGACACGCTCGGCGAGCGCGGCCGAACCCGGGTCGTCGAGACACACCACGAGCAGCCCACCTTCGGGCAGGCGCGCGACGAAGTCGTCGAACACGCGGGTGTAGGCCTCGGGAGTGCCGAAGTAGTCCAGATGGTCGGGCTCGATGTTCGTGACGATGATGGTGTCGGGGTCGTACTGCAGGAGCGAGCCGTCGCTCTCGTCGGCCTCGGCGACGAAGACGTCCCCACTGCCGTGATGGGCGTTGGTGCCGGATTCGTTGAGTTCACCGCCGACCGCGAAGGACGGGTCGAACCCGCAGTGCTGCAGCGCGACCACCAGCATCGACGTGGTCGAGGTCTTGCCGTGCGTACCGGAGACGAGGAAGGTCCGGTGCCCGCGCATCAACGATGCGAGGACCGTAGGTCGCAGCAGGATCGGGATACCGCGCTGCCGTGCCGCGACCAGTTCGGGATTGTTCTGCGGGATCGCGGCGAACGTGGTCACCACCGCGGTCGGACCGCCCTCGAGCAGGTCGAGGGCACCGGCGTCGTGCCCGATGCGAACCTGGGCGCCGCGCGCTCGCAGTGCGAGCACGCCGCGGCTCTCCTTCGCATCCGACCCGGATACCTGTCCGCCGCGAGCCAGGAGGATGCGTGCGATACCGGACATTCCGGCGCCGCCGATCCCGACCATGTGCACCCGCTGGAGTTCTGCGGGCAACTGCGCACTCATCGTTCGCTCCTGTTCGGTTCCGTACCGGCCACGTCCAGCACGATTCGTGCCACTTCGTCGGCGGCACTGCGGTGTCCGGCCGCGCCCGCACGCCGACCCATCTCGTCGATTCGCTGCCGGTCGCGCAGGAGCGGGACCACAGTGCCGGCGATGTACTCGGGCGTCAGATCGCCGTCCGCGACAATCATCGCACCCCCGGCGGCGGCGACGGGACGGGCGTTGAGTGCCTGTTCCCCGTTTCCGTGTGGAAGCGGCACGTATACCGCGGGCAGTCCCACGGCCGACACCTCCGCGACGGTCATCGCACCCGAACGGCACACGACGGCGTCGGCCGCCGAGTAGGCGAGGTCCATGCGCTCGAGGTACGGCACCGCGACGTACGGCGCGGTCGCATGGCCGGGATGGGAAGGAACGCTCACGGTGTTCTTCGGACCGTGCGCATGCAGCACGGCGATCCCCGCCTCGGCCAGCGCGCCGGATGCCCCGACGACCGCCTCGTTGAGCGAGCGTGCGCCCTGGGATCCGCCGAAGACGAGCAGTACCGGCACGTCGTCGGGAAGCCCGAAATGGCGGCGCGCTTCGGCGCGCAGCGCCCGACGGTCGAGACGGGTGATGGACGAGCGCACCGGGATACCGACGATCTGCGCGTCACCGCGGCGGAGGATCCCCGATCCCGGCACTGCCGCGAGTACCCGTTCGGCGCGCAGCGCGCCGATCCGATTCGCAATACCGGCGCTCGCGTTGGCCTCGTGCACGATCACGGGGATGCGCCGCCGCCTCCGGAGCGGTCCGGCGCCGGCGGCGAGATAGGCGGGCAACGCGACGTATCCACCGAACCCGACGACGATGTCGGCATCGACCTCGTCGAGGATTTCGCGGGTGCGGCGCACCGAGGCCACCACACGGGCGGGCAGCTTCGCCAGGTCGAGGGTCGGCTTGCGGGGCAGGGGCACCGGCGGGATCAGCTCGAGGGGATACCCGCGCCGCGGCACGAGCGTCGTCTCCAATCCGCGCGCGGTGCCGAGCGCGGTGATCCTCGCATCGGGCACGAGTTCCCGGACGGCATCGGCCACGGCGAGTGCCGGTTCGATGTGGCCGGCGGTCCCACCTCCGGCCACCACCACGGACAGGGCAGACTTCTCCCCACTCACCTACGATTCCCTCGCTCTCCGGTTCGTCCATTCGCACCGCGTGTGGTGCGGGCGGTCTTCTGACGGGCGGCACGGGCCGATTCCCGTGCGGGTTCGGCTCTGCGCGTGGGTGCGCCGTCCACCCGGGCGGGCGCGCGGCGCGTCCGGGTACCGGCACCGGCAGAACGGCCACGGTCGTCGCGGCCGGCGGCCCGCGGGTCTCCACGGCGCTGGGCTGCCCGTGCTGTGACGGTACGCGTTCCGCCCCGGGGCGGCAGGTACGGTTCCGGTTGCCGCAACCGGATCAGCCGCGCGAACCGGCCGTCCTGGCCCGCCTGGAGTGCGGCGATGGCCTCCGGTTCGTGGCGGGCAGCATTGGCGATCAGCCCGAACATGAGAAGTGTCGTCGCGGTCGAGGTGCCACCGGCGGACACCAGCGGCAACTGGAGACCCGTCACGGGGAGCACACCGACGACGTAGCCGATGTTGATGAAGGCCTGGCCGATGATCCAGGTGGTCGCCGTGGCGGTGAACAGACGCAGGAACGGGTCGACCGACCGCATCGCGATGCGGAGCCCGACGAAGGCGAACAGGCCGAACAGGCCGATGACCGCGGCGCCGCCGAGAAAACCGAGTTCTTCGCCGATGATCGCGAAGATGAAGTCGTTGTGCGCGTTCGGAAGGTAGCTCCACTTCGCGCGGCTCTGGCCGAGGCCGCGGCCCCACAGCCCCCCGTCCGCCAGCGAGAACTTGGCCTGGCGTGCCTGATATCCGATGCCCTGGGGGTCGTCGCCCGGATTGAAGAAGGCGCGCACGCGCTGTGAGCGGTAACCGGCGGTGACCGCGAGGATCGCCGCGAGCGCGACCGCGGTCCCGAGCATCCCGAGGTACACCTTGAGCGGCAACCCGGCGAACCACAGCAGCGCCAGCACGATGATGACCAGCGACACCGTGGTACCGAGGTCGGGCTGCAACACGATCAGCCCCGTCACGACCAGCGCGGCGGGGAGGAGCGGGACGAGCATCTCCTTGAGCGTGGAGTTCTCTGCGCGTCGCGATGCCAGCAGGTGGGCGCCCCACAATGCGAGCGTGATCTTGGCGACCTCGGACGGCTGCAGGGACACTCCGAAGACGACGAACCAGCCTCGTGTGCCCTGCGAGAGGGTGCCGATGCCGGGGATGAGCACCAGGACGAGCGCGGCGACCGACGCTGCGAATGCGACGAACGAGTACTTGCGCAGCAACCGGACCGGTATCTGCAACGCGATATAGAAGATGACCATGCCGATCGCGGCGAAGACCAGCTGGGAGGTGAACAGCCCGTAGGCGGACCCCACCGACACCACGGCCCCGACGCTGGACGACGACAGCACCATCACCAGGCCGAGCACGGTGAGCAGCACGGCGATCGTCACCACGAGGTGGAACGATGCGAGTGGCCGGGCCATCCACGCGCCGAGCCGCCCGCCACGGGCCTCCACGGCCGGACGTCGGGACGCTCGGCCTGGCTTCGAGATCACCGCTCGGTCCCGCCCCGGCGGAGTTCTTCCACAGCGGCGACGAAACTGCGACCGCGTTGCGCGTAGTCGGCGAACATGTCGAGCGACGCGGCGGCCGGTGCCAGCAACACCGCCTCACCGGGCCGGGCGAGCGCGGCGGCCTCCTGCACGGCGACACGCATCGCCGTGGGGGCGTCGGCGCCGGGCACGGCGACTCGTCTCGGTCCGGCCTGCCCACGCGCCTCTCCGGCGAGCTCACTGGTCATCGCACCATCGTCGCGCGTGTCCACCAGCACCACGGGGACCTCGGGTGCGTGTCGCGTGAGTGCGTCGGCAATCTCCCCGGCGTCACGTCCGAGCAGCACCACCGCGGAGAGCCGCGGTGCCACTTCGACCACGAGATCGTCGACGCGGGCGCCTTTGAGGAGGCCTCCAGCGATCCACACCACGCGATCGTGGGCGAGAAGTGAACTGCGCGCGGCGTGCGGGTTGGTGGCCTTCGAGTCGTCGATGTAGTGGACCTGGTCGACGACCCCGACGGGTGCGGCGCGATGCGGCCCGACCCGGTGCCGCAGCAGTCCGTCGTGCACGGCCGATTCCGGGACGTCGATGGCACGGGCGAGCGCCGCTGCCGCCAGCGCATCGGACAGGCCCGCGGGCCCCGGCGGTGTGACGTCGTCGACGGACGCGAGCACCGCGGAGTCCGCGAATGCGCGGTCGACGAGAACGTCGCCGCTGATCCCGAGTTCGCCGGCATCGGGATAGCCGAGCGTGAATCCGACGGTGAAGACGGCGCGCGATCGGTCGCGCAGCGACCCTGCGATGGGGTCGTCGAGTCCGAGCACCCCGACGGTCCCGGTCAGCGCGCGAAGCTTCGCCTCGATGTAGTTCTCGATGCCGCCGTGCCAGTCGAGATGGTCTTCGGCGATGTTGAGGATCACGCCGGCGTCGGGCCGCACCGACGGAGCCCAATGCAGCTGGAACGACGACAGTTCGACGGCCAGCACGTCCGCGCGGGGCTCACTGCGGCGAAGCACGTCGAGCACCGGCAGACCGATGTTGCCGCAGGCCGCGCTGGGGATCCCGGCAGCCTCGAGGATCGCGTGCAGCATCGTCGTCGTGGTGGTCTTGCCGTTGGTGCCCGTCACCACCAGCCACCTGCGGGCAGGACCGTAGATCTCCGCCCGGTCGATGCGCCACGACAACTCGATATCGCCCCAGATGGGAAGGGCGGCACCGGCCGCCCGCGACAACAGCGGTGCGCTCGGCGGAAAACCGGGGCTCGTGACGACCAGGGCGAAATCACGCAGCGACGTGTTGTCTTCGAGCAGGCGGTCCAGCTCGACCGTGTCGGCTCCCAGTTCGGCGCACCGTGCCAGCGCATCGGCGTTGCGGTCCGTGACGGTGACGTGGGCGCCGAGATGGGACAGCGGCGCGATCGTCGCCCGGCCCGACACCCCGGCACCCGCGACGAGGACGCGGGCTCCGCGCAGTCGCTCCAGATCGTAGGTCATGGCGTCAGTCCCCGATCGCCGCGAGGTACTCGCTGTAGAACAGGGCGAGGCCGATCGCCGAGGCGATGGCGGCGAGCAACCAGAACCGGATGATGACCGTGGTTTCCGCCCATCCGCCGAGTTCGAAGTGGTGGTGGAACGGCGCCATGCGGAACACGCGCCGTCGGCTGGAGCGGAACACCGCCACCTGGATGACCACCGATGCGGCTTCGGCGACGAACAGCGCGCCGATGACGACCATGAGCAGTTCGGTACGGGTGGTGACCGACAGACCGGCGAGCATCCCGCCGAGGGCGAGCGAACCGGTGTCGCCCATGAAGATCTTCGCGGGAGCGGCGTTCCACCACAGGAAGCCGATGCACGCGGCCGCTGCGGCCGCGCACAGCAGCGCGAGGTCGAGCGGGTCGCGGACGTCGTAGCACCCGGCGGTCGGTTCGACCACGCACGCATTGCGGTACTGCCAGAACGTGATGATCACGTACGCACCGAGCACGAGCGCCATCGACCCCGCGGCGAGCCCGTCGAGTCCGTCCGTGAGGTTCACCGCGTTCGACCACGCGCTGACCAGCAGATAGACGAAGAGTATGAACACGATCGAACCCATCGACACCGTGGCGATGTCGCGCACGTACGACAGGTCGGTGCTGGCGGGCGTCAGTCCGTCACTGTTGCGAAACTGCAGCGCGAGGATGCCGAAGGCCACGGCTGCGACCAGCTGGCCGACGAGCTTGGCCGTCTTGTTCAGACCCAGGTTGCGCTGCTTGCGGATCTTGATGAAGTCGTCGAGGAAACCGACGCCGCCCAATGCGGTGGTCAGGCCGAGGACGAGCAGGCCCGACGCCGTGGGTCCCTGAGCGTCGTAGCCCAGGCCGATCAGGTGCGACCCCCAGTATCCGGCCCACAGGCCGGCGAGAATCGCGACGCCGCCCATCGTGGGCGTGCCGCGCTTGGCCTGATGGCTCTGCGGGCCCTCCACCCGGATCTCCTGGCCGAAGCCCTGCCGGGAGAAGGCTTTGATGAGGACCGGGGTGAGCAGGATCGACACCGCAAGTGCGATACCTGCGGCAAAGAGAATCTGTCTCACCGGGCGTCCTCCGTCCCCGTAGCAGCGGTGTTGTCGGCGGGGTCGCCGAGCAGGGCATCGGCCACCGCCCACAGTCCGACCGATTGTGACGCCTTGACGAGAACGATGTCGCCCGGCTCCAGTTCTTCACGGAGGAGAGCGATCGCCGCGTCCGCGTCGGGCACGTGGCAGGCTTCCTCGCCCCAGGATCCTTCCATCACAGCGCCCTGGTAGAGGCCACGGACCTGTCTCGTGGGTCCGACCGCGATGACGCGGCTGACGTCGAGCCGGACCGCGAGGCGGCCGATCGCGTCGTGCTGGACGACGGAGTCGTCGCCGAGTTCTGCCATCTCGCCGAGCACCGCGAAGGTGCGGCGACGGGTGTTTCCGGCTCGCGCCATCGTCACCAGTGCTTTGATACCCGCCCGCATCGAATCCGGGTTGGCGTTGTAGGCGTCGTCGATGATCGTGACGCCGTCGGCGCGCGTGCGCACCGCCATACGGTGCGCCGATACGGGCGATGCGGCGGCGAGAGCGCCGGCGGCCTGCTCGGGGGTCGCACCGCACTCGACCGCGACGGCGAGGGCCGACAGGGCGTTGGAGACCTGGTGCTCACCGTGCACCGCGAGGGTCACCGGTACGCGGCGCTCCCCCGCGTCCTCGCGGAAGACGGCGGTGAACGACGCCCTCGCCTCGTCGTCGAGGCGCACGTCCTCGGCGCGGATATGGGCAGTGTCTCCGCTGCCGACCCACACCACGCGTGCCGTTGTCCGCGCTGCCATCTGCGCCACGAGGAGATCGTCTGCGTTGAGCACCGCGACGCCACCCTCCGAGGCGTCGGGCAGTGCCTCGACCAGTTCGCCCTTAGTTTGGGCGATGACTTCCTGCGACCCGAACTCGCCGAGGTGCGCGGTGCCGACGTTGAGCACCACGCCGATCTTCGGCGGTGCGATGGCGGCGAGTGTCGCGATGTGCCCGCGACCACGCGCGGACATCTCCAGCACGAGGAACCGGGTGTCCTCGGTGGCGCGCAACGCCGTCCACGGATGACCCAGTTCATTGTTGAACGATCCGGGCGGCGCGATCACCGGGCCGAGGGGTGAGAGCACCGCCGCGAGCAGATCCTTGGTCGACGTCTTGCCGGCAGATCCGGTGACGCCGACGACCGTCAGCCCGCGTGCGGTGAGGGCGTCGACGACCGACCGTGCCAGAGCGGCCAGCGCCGCGAGGACCGCAGCGCCCGAACCGTCGGCGTCGTGCTCGAGGGCGAGCGCGTTGGTGTCGGTGGGGGCGAGCGCCGGCACCACGATCGCGGGAACACCGACCGGTCGCGCCGCAAGCACCGCGACCGCCCCGGCCTCGATCGCTGCGGCCGCGTGGTCGTGGCCGTCCGACCGGGCGCCGGGCAGCGCGAGGAACAGGCCCCCGGGGCCGATCTTCCGGGAATCGAACTCCACCGTGCCGGTCACCTCGGCGGACGGATCATCGGTGTCGTAGAGCGTTCCCCCGACCACCTCCGCGATGCGTTCGAGTGTCATCGGGATCATGCAGTGCCTCCGTGATGCGGACCGCCCACAGCGGGCGGGATGTGACCGTCGTACCCGGAGGTGCCGCGGCGGTCGATGGACGCGGCCAGCACCTCTCGGTCGTCGAAAGGATGCTTCGTGCCGTCTATTTCCTGACCGGTCTCGTGGCCTTTACCGGCGACGAGGACGACATCCCCCGGGCGGGCCCACTGCACGGCGGCATCGATGGCGGCCGCACGGTCGCCGATCTCGAGGATGTCACCGCGTTCGGTGTCGGGGACGGCCCATGCCCCGTCGAGCACCGCCGCGCGGATCGCGGCGGCGTTCTCGCTGCGGGGGTTGTCGTCGGTGACGATGAGCAGATCGGCTCCGCGAGCGGCGACCTCGCCCATGAGCGGTCGCTTACCGCGGTCGCGGTCTCCTCCGGCCCCGACGACGACCGCGATCCGGCCGGTGGCGCTGCCGCGCAGAGTGTCCACCACCGCCGAGAGAGCCGCGGGTTTGTGGGCGTAGTCCACGATCGCGAGAAAGTCCTGTCCTCGCTCGACACGTTCGACCCGTCCGGGAACCGAGACGGTGGCGATGCCGCGGATCGCGGCGTCGAGGTCGGCGCCCACGGCAGCGCAGATCGCTGCCGCCAGGGCGGCGTTGGTGACGTTGTACCGCCCGGGCAGAGCGACCGACATGCGGTGCCCGTCGCCGGCGGGTCCGGTCAGCGTGAAGTCCTGCGCTCCGTCGGGGTCGGTGGTCGGGTCGGAAACCGTCCAATCGGCCCCGGTCCCCGGTGCGGTGCCGAGCGTCCACACCGCGTCCTCGCCGGCGCGGCCGGTCGCGGCGACCTCGGCCATCCGCTCGCCCCAGGGATCGTCCACGCATACCACCGCGCGTGCGGCTCGCACCGGGGAGTCCTGCGCGAACAGTCGCGCTTTCGCACCGAAGTAATCCTCGAAGTCCTTGTGGAAATCGAGGTGATCCTGCGACAGATTGGTGAACGCACCGACGTCGAAGTCCGTGGCGTCGACGCGTCCGAGCGCCAGCGCATGGCTCGACACCTCCATCACCACGGTGTCGACACCGCGTTCGAGCATGACGGCGAACAGAGCGTGGAGTTGGGGAGCTTCCGGCGTCGTCAGGGCGCTGGGTATCCGGATGCCGTCGATGCGGGTCTCGACGGTGCCCACCAGACCGGCGACATGCCCGGCCGCGGACAGCCCCGCTTCGACGAGATAGGCGGTGGTCGTCTTGCCGGAGGTGCCGGTGATGCCGACGACGCGCATCCGGCGGGACGGATGTCCGTACACCGTCGCCGAGGCAGCGCCCAGTACCGAACGAGGATCAGGATGCACCAGGACCGCGACGGGGCCGGACGCGACCGCAGCGACGAGGTCGCATCCCTCCGCATCGGTGAGGACGGCGACGGCACCCCGGTCGAGGGCCTCGGCTGCGAAGGACGCGCCGTGCGCGCGTGCACCGGGCAGGGCCGCGAAGATATCGCCGGGTCGGATGCCCTGTGCCCGGAGATCGATGCCGGTCACCGAGGTGTCCCCGGCCGGCGCTTCGTTCCCCACCGCGGTCAGCTCGGCGCCGATCGCGGCGGCGAGATCCTCGATCCGCGTCACCGGTGGATGTTCGGGCCGACGGCCCTCCTCCGGAGGCGTCGGATCCGGACTCGATGACACAGGCACCAGGTTCCTCTCACTATCGCCGCAGCGTCTCGCTGCCGGGCTCAACGGTTGCGTTCGTTCCGGCGTATCACGTTACCGACGTGCCGGGGCAAGGGCAGCAGGCGGTCGGACGATCAGTCGATCTGCAGGATCAACTTGCTCCCCGGATCGGTGGACAGCGGCACTCCGGTGCGCTGCAGCAACCACGACGCGATGTCGCGGAACAGCGGCGCGGCCGATTGACCGCCGGACCCGTCGGCACTGCGCGTCGGTGCGTCGAGCATGATCCCGACGACGTACCGAGGATCGTCCGCCGGGGCGATACCGGCGAAGGTGATCCAGTAGTCCGAATTCGAGTAGCACTTGCAGTTCTGGTCGATCTGCTGGGCGGTGCCCGTCTTACCCGAAATCTGGTAACCCTCGATCGCGGCTCCGGTGCCCGTCCCGCGCTGGTTACCGGTGTCGTCCTGCACCACCGACCGGAACATGTCGCGCACGGTCGCGGCGGTCTGCGGGCTCACGACACGCACCGGGTCCGGCCGGGGTGTCTCCTCCCGGGACCCGTCCGGTCCGATCGTCGCCCGGACGATCCGCGGAGGTACGCGTTCGCCGTCGTTCGCAATCGCCTGGTAGATGCTCGTCATCTGCAACAACGTCATCGACAGGCCCTGCCCGATGGGCAGGTTCGCGAAGGTGCCACCGGACCACTGCTCGCGGCTGGGTACCAGGCCGGCGGATTCGCCCGGCAGGCCCACCTCGGTGCGCTGCCCGAGTCCGAACAGGTTCAGCATTTCGGCGTAGCGGTCCTCACCGACCCGCTCCGCGAGCATCAGTGTGCCCACGTTCGAGGACTTTCCGAACACGCCGGTCGTGGTGTACGGGACCACCCCGTGGTCCCACGCGTCCTTGACCGTGGCACCGGACATGGTGATGGTGCCGGGCACCTGGAGTACCTCGGCGGGGGTGGTGAGGCCGTCCTCGATGGCCGCGGCAGCAGTGATGATCTTGTTCACCGACCCGGGCTCGAACGGGGAACTCACCGCGAGGTTGCCCTGCTCCGCGTCGGGCGGGTTGTTGGCCACGCCGATCGACGGGTCGAACGTGTTGTCGTTGGACATCGCGAGCACCTGGCCGGTGTGCGCGTCCAGGACGACGGCCGACGCGTTCTTCGCACCCGACAGGTCGCGGGCACGTTGCACCTGCTGCTGGACGTAGTACTGGATGTCGTTGTCGATGGTGAGTTCGACGGACGATCCGTTCACGGCGGGTTGCCGGTCACGCCAACTGCCCGGGATCACCGCACCGTCGGAACCCCGGTCGTACGTCGACGAACCGTCCGTACCGGCCAGCATCGAATCCATCGAGGCTTCGAGGCCGATGAGACCGTGTCCGTCCCAGCCCGTCGCGCCCACGATGTTCGCGGCGAGGGAACCGCCCGGATACAGCCGGATGTCCTGCCGTTCGAGACCGACCATGTCGTATTCCTCGACGATCTCGGCTGCGACACCCGGGTCGACCCCGCGCGCGAGATAGACGAAACTCTCGTCGCTTTCGAGTTTCTCCAGCACGTCCTTCTCGGGTGCCGCCGTACCGAGTGCCTTGTGCACGGCCTTGGCGACGCCCTCGAGGTATTCGTCGGTCGCAGGCGCCGACGGGTCCTTCTCGCGTGCTTCTTCCAGTTCTTTTCGGACGCGGACCGGTTGAAAAGTCAGCGCTTTCGCTTCCATCGTGTAGGCGATCGGGTTCCCGTTGCGGTCGCCGATCGTCCCCCGGGTCGCAGGTTCGACGAGACGGGTGGTCCGCTGGCTCGCAGCCTCGGCCGACAGCGTCGGCGCTTGGAACACCTGGACCACCAGCAACTGCACGGCGACGGCGGCCAACGCCAAGAACATGACCCCGCGCCCGATCCGGTTCCGGAACTCGAAGCCGGTGGAGCCGCCACGAGCCGGAGCCTGTCGAGCGCGTCGGGCGCCGCCGCGTGCTGCCGGTGTCGCACGACCCGGCGGTACACGGCGAGAGGTGGAGCCTCGCGTCACCGGCGCCCGTCCTCGGGCTCCGCCGGTTGCCCGGCGCCCAGAGCCTCGGCGGCCTGCGGCGCGGCGTCCTCGGGTCGGGGCATCTCGCTCACGGGAACCAATTGTTCCGCTTCCACCCCGGGGGCCCCGGCATTCGGGAGCTCCGGCGTGGCGGTCTGCGGGTTCGCCGGGCGGGGCGCAGCGTTCTCGGCCAGCGCGTCCGTTCCGCTCGGGCGCGGGGTCGGTTCTTCACCGACCTCGGACAGCGGGCGCGGGTTTTCGACGCCGGCACTACCCGACAGGGGCGCTTGCCCACGTGTCTCGGTGCTCGCCCGCCCGCGGTTGAGCGGAGCCGGAGGAGCGCCCTGCGCAGGGACGGCTTCTCCCACGACGCGGACGGATCCGTCCTCGGCGACGACGATCCGCGCCACCTGCGAACTGGGGATCATGCCGAGCTTCGCGGCTTCCACGGCGAGTACCGGTGCGGAGTTTCCTGCCTCGACGTCGCGCTGCAGCACTGCTCGTTGCTGAATCAAAGTCTCGTTGTGGGCGCGCGCGGTACTCAGGTGGTAGGTGTCCTCCGCGGCACCGCTCGTGAGCAGGAGCGTCGCGGCCATACCCACCCCGAGCAGGGCCAGAATGGTAGCCACGAACGGGATTCGGGTCCGGACACGACCGCCTCCGGTGGTACGTCCGCGCGTCTGCGCCACAGGCACACCGAGTTGCGCGGCGCGCTGGTTCCGGCGCTGATATGCGCGTTGCGCCGCCGTGGATCGAGCCGGCCCGCGGTGGGGCGACGACGCCACCTGTACGGTCATCGGTTACCTCCTGGCGATTCGTTCTGCAGCACGCAGGCGGACGGGAGCCGAACGTGGGTTGATCTCGATCTCGTCGTCCGAGGCGCGTTCGGCGCCACGGGTCAACATGCGAAGCTCGGGTCCCATCCCCGGCAGTTCCACCGGGAGTCCCTCGGGGCTGCGCGATTTCGCGCGAGGAGCGAGTTCCTGCTTCACCACTCGGTCTTCGAGGGACTGGTACGACATGAAGACGATCCTGCCGCCCACCGCCAACGCGTCGAGAGCCTCGGGAATCGCGTCACGCAGCGAGTCGAGTTCGCTGTTGACCTCGACGCGTAGCGCCTGGAACGTCCGCTTGGCGGGGTGGCCGCCGGTACGTCGCGCCGCAGCAGGGATCGCCCGGTAGAGCAGTTCGACGAGTTCGCCGCTGGTGCGGAACGGGGTCTTCTCCCGGGTGCGGACGATGTCGGAGGCGATCTTGCCCGCGAAGCGTTCCTCCCCGTAGGTGTGGAGGATCCTCGCGAGGTCGCCGTGACTGTAGGTATTGAGCACGTCCGCGGCCGTGATGCCCGTGGTGGGATCCATCCGCATGTCGAGGGGAGCGTCCTTGGAGTACGCGAAACCGCGTTCCGCCTCGTCGAGTTGCATCGACGAGACTCCGAGGTCGAACAGAACGGCGTGCACGGACCCGACGCTGTCGAGGCCGCACTGCTCGAGCGCGTCGGCGAAGCCGTCGTATCGCGTGTGCACGAAGTCGGTGCGATCGGCGAACTCGGCGAGCCGGTTCTGCGCGATCGACAGCGCATCCGGGTCGCGGTCGAGTCCGACGAGGCGAAGACCTGGATAGGTTCTCAGAAAGTGCTCGGCGTGCCCACCGAGACCGAGCGTGGCGTCGACGTAGACCGCACCTTCGCCGCCGGGGCCGACCGCTTCGATCGCGGGGCCGAGGATTTCGACGGCCCGGCCGAGAAGGACGGGGACATGCCCGAATTCTCCGTGCTCGTCCGCGGTCGACTCGTCCTCGCCGTCCACCATGTCTCCTCCGGAATCCTGCTCGGGCCGCATACGGTCTGTCGGTTACTCGTTCGAGATGCTCGGTGTCGCACCGGTTCCGGATACGGCGACGGCGAATGCCTCGAGGTCTCTGTCCGAGCGAGGGAGACCTGACGCTGGGGAAGTGCGTCAGGGCTTCCCTGTCCGGACCTGGCGCTGGGGAAGTGCGTCAGGGCCGGCGTCGGGCAGAGACCTCGCGGCATTCGCCGCGCAGCCGTGGCTCCGTCACGAGATGTCGCGGTCACAGGATGTCGCGCAGTGCCTCGTCTCTCGCTTCGGAGAAGTCCTCTTCGTGTTCGGCCAAGTAGCTGTCCCACGCCTCGGCGTCCCAGATCTCCAGATACTTGACCGAGCCGATCACCACACAGTCCTTGGTGAGCCCCGCGTACTTGCGGTGCGCCGAGGACAACGTGATGCGGCCCTGACCGTCCGGACGCTGCTCGTCCGTTCCCGAAGCGAGGCTCCGAAGGAACGCGCGAGCCTGGGGATTGCTGCGAGAAGCACCCGCAGCGCGCTCCGCCAAGGCAGCGAACTCTTCCCGAGGGAACACGGTGAGGCTGTGATCCTGCCCCTTGGTGATCATCAGCCCTCCCGCCAGCTCGTCTCGGTATTTGGCCGGCAGCGTGAGCCGGCCCTTGTCGTCCAGCTTCGGCGTGTAGGTACCGAGGAACACTCGGCACCTCCCGCCTTGGTCGGACGGATCTTTCGTCTATGACGGGCTCAGCCTGCCTCCCGCCGCGACCCACAGTACCCCACTTTCCCCCACCGCAGCCCGATTACCGCACCCGTTTCGCGTGTGTTGCGGCAAAAGTTCCAGCTCACCCGTAGTGGCGGAAAGTGGGGGCGATTTCGTCACCCGGCCGGCGGCCCCGAACACGCCGACGTTCCGGTGCGATCTCCATCACACGTAGCCGGACAAAAGCCCTGGTGGCGCGACAACGTCGGAGGACCGTCGAGGACACCGAGCCGGAAGGTGGGGCGTCGTGGAGATACGGCCGCGCCAGGCCGCCCGCAGGCCGCTGACCTCCCCGGACACGACTACGGCGCGACCCGTCGGGTCGCGCCGTAATACGTGTGAAGCGGTGATGCGTCAGTCTTGTTCGAAGCGCCTTCGGAAGCGCTCCTCCATGCGGTGGGTGAACCCTCCGCCGGACTTCTTTCCGCCCCGAGGTCCGGTACCGCCGGTCCTCCCGGAAGCAGGCCGGGTGGGTGCGTCTCCCGCATTCGATCGTCGACGACCGCCTACCAGGAGCAGAACACCAGCCGCGAACATCACCAGAAACCCGAGCAAACTGATGACCGGGAATCCACCGGGCTTGACCGGCAACGCGACTCCAGCGATCAACAGTGTCAATCCCAAGACGAACAGCACACCGGCCTGTAGCCGATGTCGGTTCGACGCCATCCCCAGCCGCTTCCCGCGGACGGTCGAGGCGAACTTGGGGTCCTCAGCATAGAGCGCGCTCTCGATCTGATCGAGCATGCGCTGCTCGTGCTCGGAGAGTGGCACGGTACCTCCCCCGGCACTAAACGGTGGCCACCGAATTCTGGGTGAATCCGACGGGGGGCCGACTTTGACGGCCGCCTGGTGTTGATAATACGAGTACATCTCTCCCGGGACCACCAACTCTGTGGCCGAGTTCCCGGACGGCTCACGAAAATGGGGGCCGGATGGGGACAAAAGTCACCGCGTAGAGGCGATTTCGGCACCTTCTTCACTGGCGAGATAGTCCTCGACGTCGTGGAGGAAGCGGCCCACCTCGTCGTAGAACTCGCCGACGTCGTCGACATCCACCGCTCGCGCCACCCCGGCTTCGACCGCGGTGCGCGTGGCGGAGCGATCGGCGAAGTAGTCCGCCCAGACCGCGAACGACTCGTCGGCGCGCGCCATCAGGACCCACGCGTTGCGTGTGCCGGGCCGCCGCAGCGGACGAGCCGGGGCGCGCAGCTCCGCCGCCGCCACCACCGCGCCCGCACCTCGCAGCGCAGCGAGATAGGCGAGCCGGAAGCGCTCGGGAGGGGCGTCCGCACCGGCAGCCGCGGACAGAAGTGCGTCCGCCTTGCGGAGCAGCGTGGCCGCGCGGGCGGATGTCGAATGCCCGGCGCATCGCGCGGCGCCGCGGGGCGACTCGCCCGGAACGTGGCGTGGTCCTCGTATGCCGAAATCTATGGTGGACATGCCGTGCACCTCCTCGACCTCACCACCGGTGTCCGGTAGTGCCACCCACCACCGTGGTCTCGATGGTGGTATTACCGGTGTTCCGGTAGGAGCCCGGAGTGATCCGGGGATGTTCGCTTCCCTCGAACATCACCGGATCACCGGTATCGAACATGCGTTCGACGTATTGAATGATAACCGGACCCACCGACAACCCGTCAAGAGAAGGCGGCCCCCGATCCCAGACGAGCATCGATCCTCTGTGAACCCATCGAACGAACCGCCCGCCGAGACGGGCAACGACCGTCGTCCCGAGCCCTCTCGCGGCGCACCGATCTTCGTCGACCTGTCCCCCGCGGCGTTCCGGGCACACCTGCCCCAATTGCTGGCGGTCTACGTAGCCGCGATGAGATACCCGCGCGGGACGGAGCAGCATCGCGCACCGATGTGGTCCGAACATGCCGGGCGCGCCGGATGGCAGGCCGTCGCGGTCGCGCTTCCCGAGGACCCCGGAACCTTCGTCGGCATCGCCTACGGATACCGCGGCGACCCGCACCAGTGGTGGAACCAGCAGGTCCGCACGGGGATGCGGCACACGGGCCGGACGCAGGACTACATAGAGTCGGTCCTCGGTGACTATTTCGAACTCACCGAACTGCACGTGCGACCCGATATCCAGGGCCTCGGCCTCGGCCGGTCCCTGCTGTACCGGCTTCTCCGCGACCGCACCGAACGCACCGTGTTGCTCTCCACCCCGGAGGTCCCGGGCGAGGACAATCGTGCGTGGCGGCTGTACCGGAGCTTCGGTTTCGTGGACGTCGTACGTAGATTCGTCTTCACCGGCGACGCGCGGCCCTTCGCCGTCCTCGGCCGCACGCTTCCGCTCGAACCACATCTCGCCCCTCCCGCTTCGACAGGACCCTCATGACGCCAGTTCTGGATACCCTCGTCGTCGGCTCGGGACACAACGCGCTGGTATCGGCGTGTTATCTGGCCCGGGAGGGCTGGTCGGTCCACGTGCTCGAACGTGACACCGTGCCGGGCGGGGCCGTGTCCACCGTCGAACGATTTCCCGGCTACGCGGTGGACCGCGGGTCGTCGGCGCACATCATGGTGCGGCACTCCGGCATCGTGGAGGAACTCGACCTCGCCGCACACGGGCTGAGGTATCTGGACTGTGATCCCTGGGCCTTCGCGCCGCCGCCTCCGAACACCGACCGTCCCGGGATCGTGTTCCACCGCGACCTCGACCGGACGTGCGTGTCGATCGAGAAGGCAGCCGGCAAACGGGAGGCCGACGCCTACCGCCGCTTCGTGACCGACTGGAGACCGCGCAGCGCCGCCGTCATGAAGTCGTTTGCGAACCCCCCGACCGGCCGACATCTGCTGTCGTCGTTCTGGGGTCTCGACGCGAAGGACGGCGGCAGCGCACTGTCGCGCCGCTTCCTGACCACGGGCGACACCCTCCTCGACGAGTACTTCGACGACGAACCGCTCAAGGCCGCGCTCGCCTGGTTCGGCGCACAGTCCGGGCCGCCGATGTCCGAACCCGGCACCGCCGCCATGGTCGGCTTCGCCGCGCTGATGCACACGCTTCCACCGGGCCGCGCGATCGGCGGGAGCGGCGCCTTGACCCAGGCGCTCCTGTCCCGCCTCGAATCGGACGGCGGATCGGTCACCTGTGGCGATGCCGTCACCGAGATCCGCCGGACCGGGTCGACGTGGACGGTGCGCACCGCGTCGGGGAGCACCTTCACCGCTCGCACCGTGATCGCCGGCTGCCACATCCTCACCACCCTCGAACTGCTCGGGCAGGGCGGCTACGACCCCGACACACTGACACGCTGGCGCCGCGCGGTACGGGTGGGACCGGGCATCGGAATGGTGCTCCGACTCGGCACCGATGCTCTTCCCCGCTACCTCGGCGCCGACGAACCCGCCGACACCACCACCGGTCTGCAACTGCTCGTCGACGATCGCGCGCACCTTCGCCTCGCACACGGTGCTGCGATGGCGGGCGAACTGCCGCCGCGCCCCTCCGTGCTCGGGATGAGCTTCTCCGCGATCGACCCCACGATCGCCCCCGTGGGCGAGCACCAGGTGACCCTGTGGTCGCAGTGGCATCCGTACCGGCTCAGCGGTGGACGCAGCTGGGACGAGGTCGCCGAGAGCGAGACGGACCGGATCCTCGCGGAGATGGAATTGCGCGCACCCGGTTTCACCGACAGTGTCCGGCACCGGTACGTGCAGACTCCCGCCTCGATCGAGAGCGAACTGGGACTGCTGGGCGGCAACGTGATGCACATCGAGATGTCGCTCGACCAGATGTTCCTGTGGCGTCCGCTGCCCGAACTGTCCGGCTACCGGGTGCCCGACGCTCCCGGTATGTATCTCACGGGCGCGTCGACCCACCCGGGCGGCGGGGTCTCCGGCGCCAGTGGCCGCAGTGCCGCGCGCACGGTGCTCGCGGATGCACGGGGCGGTGTACTGCGGCGGACCTGGAACCGGATCTCCCGGTGACCGATGCCGGCACCGGGCGGAGGGTCCCGGCGTGGCAGACGGCCGTGCCGGTCGCACTGGCCGCGGGCGCTGTGGCCGCCCAGATCGCCTATCCGCTCACCGAGGGAACCGCGCGGGACCGGGTCACGGTCGCGGTGGTACTCCTGCTCGCCGCAGCGTCCCTCACCCATGCCGCCGCGCGCCGCGGCCTCGGGTGGGCCGCGGTGCTGTTCGTGGTCTCCGCGGGCGGGGGTTTCGCCTCCGAGGTGATCGGGACCGCCACCGGCTACCCGTACGGCTGCTATGCCTACGCGGTCGACCGGATCGGTCCGGCCGTGGCGGACGTACCGCTCGTGGTTCCCCTCGCCTGGACCGCCGGCCTCTACCCCGTGTGGTGTGTCGCCACGCGCATCACCCGTACGGCCCCGGGCCGCGTCGCCGCGGTCACCGTCGGGATGGTGGGCTGGGACCTGTACCTCGATCCCCAGATGGTCGCGGACGGCCAGTGGGTGTGGTGCAACGGCGGTGGTCTGCCGGGCATCGCGCACATTCCCCCCACCAACTACGCGGGCTGGGTGGTGGTCGCCGCGGCGATGGCCACAGTCCTTCTGGTGTTCGACTCCCGCTCGAGACGCCTCTCACCCCGGCACGACACCGTCCCGATCGCGTTGTTCCTGTGGACGTGGCTCGGCTCCGCCCTTGCCCACACCGTGTTCCTCCAGGCGTCCGAACTCCGCTTTTCCGCGATCTACGGTCTCGTCGTCATGGGGATTCTCGGCGTTCCGCTACTGCGGTCCCTCGTGTCCACGCCACCGGACGACTCCGAGGTGCGACTCGCCGCAACGACCCGGATGGCCCGCCGACCGTGACCGCGCCTGGCACCATATTCCCCGTGCAGCAGTCCACCATGTCTGTCCGCCGCGCCCTCGCGGTCGCGGGCCTCGTCCTTCTCGCCCTTCCGTTCCTCACCGGTTGTCTGCGGGTCCAGGCGTCGATGGGTATCTCGTCCGACGACCGTGTGTCGGGGCAGATCGTCGCCGCGACCATTCCCGCCGACGAGGAAGACGCCGGCCCACAGCTCGTGGCACCCCCGTCGCTGGAGGGCAAGGTCCAGGTCCAGCAATACGAGCAGGACGGCTATGTGGGCAGCCAGGTCTACTTCAGCGGTCTGACGTTCGGCGATGTGCAACAGCTGATGACGATGTCCGAGCAGGGTGCGGGGATGCTCCAGCTCAACCTCCAGCGCAACGGGGACCTGGTCTCGCTCAACGGCCGGGTCGACCTCGAATCGGCCCCGTCGCTGGGCACCGACGTGCAGTTCACGCTCGCCTTCCCCGCCCGGGTCGCGACCACCAACGGCACGCGTGAATCCGACTCCATCGTGACGTGGAAGCTGCCCGCCGGAGAGGTGAGCACCCTGCGGGCCGAGGTGCGCTACTCCGACCCGAACACCCGGGGCCTGGCCGGCTGGGCCGGAATCATGGCGGGTGCAACATTCGGTGTCGCGCTCCTGGTCGGCGTACTCGCCTGGTGGACCCGCGACCCGGTACGCCGGCGCACCACGGTGCCCGACGACGAGGACCGATCCTGAGCCGGGTCCGCCTCCCCCGCCGAGTGGTCGCGCTGGGCGCCGGTGCCGCTCTGTACGGAGCGGTCGTCGCGGCCGCCAACCGGTTCGCTCTGCCTCGCCTGCGCGAGGGAGCCGCCGTCACCGAATCGGTGACCGTGGTGGTCCCGGCCCGCGACGAGGCACCCCGGATCGCATCCGTGATCGCCGACCTCCGGGAACAGCGCGGTGTTCCGCGGCTGCGGGTGCTCGTGCTCGACGACGACTCCTCCGACGGCACCTTCGAGATCGCACGACGCGCGGCGGACAGCGATCCGCGGATCACGGTGGTGCGATCGAGCACGCCGCCCCCGGACGGCTGGACCGGAAAAGCCGCGGCGTGCGAGCGCGCCTTCTCCGAGTCCCACCCGGACGAGACCGGTGTCGTGGTCTTCATCGACGCGGATGTCCGGCTACGGCCGGGCGCGATCGCCGCGGCGGTCACACTTCTCCGGTCCCGATCGGCGGCACTGGTGTCGCCGTGGCCGTACCAGGTTGCCGGCACCGTGACGGAGCGTCTGGTGCAGCCGTTGCTGTTCTGGTCCTGGTTCTCGATACTGCCGGTCGCCGTCGCCCATCGCACCCGTCGTCCGTCGATGGCCGTCGCCTGTGGTCAGTTCCTCGCGTTCGATACGGCCGACTATCGCGCGATCGGGGGCCATTCCGCGGTCGCGGCGAGCCCGACCGAGGACCTCGACCTGGCGCGGACGTTGCGGCGGTCCGGGCGCACCACCGTCGTCGCGGCGGGCGGGCCGCTCGTGTCGTGCCGGATGTACGAGGGCCGACATACGCTGACCGGCGGCTACACGCGGTGGTTGTGGTCGGCGTTCGGATCACCGGCAGGCGCGGCAGCCGTCGTGACGGCATACGCAGTCGCCTACGTCGTTCCCGCCGTCGCCGCGGTGGCGGGGCGTGGCCACACTCGCCGCTGGGGGGTGCTCGGCACCGGCGCGGCACTGTTGTCCCGCGCGGTCGCACGATCGACGGAGCGGGGCGAGCGCCTGGACGCGGCGGACGCCCTCGGTATCGCCGCGCATCCGGTGTCCGTCGTCATCTTCGGGTGGCTGACCGCCGCATCCGTGCGGGCCCGCAGCGCGGGTCGCGCGGTATGGAAGGACCGCCTGCTGCCGTGACCCGGGGATCGGGCGGGCCGGGTCTCAGACCGGCTGCCCGGCCGGCACGGAGGAACGGACCTCGATCCCGAGCCGCGAGAGCACCTCGCTGGTCGCGCGGGCGAAATTCAGCGTGATGAAGTGCAGGCAGGGCGCGCCTTCCGCGATCAGCCGCTCGCACATCTCGGTCGCGACCTCGATGCCCACCTCGCGCACAGCGGCGCGATTCTCTTCGGGCCCGTCTCCGGCTGCGCGGACCAACCGCTCCTCGAGCGCGGCGGGCAGCTTCGAACCGGACAGCTCGAGGCTCCGGCGCGCCGAGCGCAGCGAGGTGATCGGCATGATCTCCGGAATGATCGGCTTGGCCGCCTGTTCGGGATCGCACGCGGCGACCCGGTCGCGCAGTCGCAGGTAGTGCTCGACATCGAAGAACATCTGCGTGATCGAGTACTCGGCACCCGCACGCAACTTCTGTACGAGGTAGCGGGTGTCGTGGTCGAGGTCCGGCGAGCGGTGGTGCCCCTCCGGGAACGAGGCCACTCCGACGTGGAAGTCGCCGAGGTCGCGCACCAGTCGCACGAGTTCGTCGGCGTGCTCGAGACCGTCGGGGTGCTTCTCCCATTCGCCGAGCGGATTTCCCGGCGGGTCGCCACGGAGCGCGAGAATATTGGTGATGCCGCGGTCGGCATAGGCACCGACCATCGCGCGGATCTCGTCGACGCTGTGCCCCACCGCGGTGAGGTGGGCGACGGGAAGCATCGTGGTTTCTTCGGCGAGGTCGCCGGTGACGCGAACGGTACGGTCCCGGGTCGATCCACCGGCGCCGTACGTCATGGACACGAAGGCGGGGCCGAGGCGCTCGAACGCGCGCACGGCTCGCCACAGTCGCGCCTCGGCGTCGGCGTCCCGGGGCGGGGAGAACTCGACCGAGAACGGAATCCTGCCGGACCGTGTGGCACCGAGACGGTCCACGATGGATGGGGTGCGGGACTCTCCGCTGTCCTCGGTCGCCCTGACCAGATCGTTTTCCACGCGTTCAGCATAAGGCGCGGGCATTCGCGTCCGGTCCGCGGCGACCCCTGCGGGGGCCGGATAGGGTGGACCGCGGTGCCGGGACCGTGGTCGTCCGACGGTGCCGTGCACATCGACCAGGAGGTTTGTCCTGTCCACCGGAGCCGATCCCGTGCCCGCCCCCTCACTCCCCGGACTCGTCGAGGACGCCCTGCGGCAGTTCTTCGCCACCCGCGCCGAACTGGTCGACTCGGTCGGCGGTGGATACCGCGACGCCGTCGCGACACTCCAGTCGTTCGTGCTACGCGGCGGAAAGCGGGTCCGGCCGTCGTTCGCCTGGACCGGCTGGCTCGGCGCCGGCGGCGATCCGGCCGGACCTGACGCCGACGCCGTGCTGCGCGCCTGCTCGGCCCTCGAATTGGTGCAGGCCGGTGCGCTCGTCCACGACGACATCATCGACGCGTCGACCACCCGCCGGGGCTTTCCGACCGTGCACGTCGAGTTCGCGAGCGGGCACCGCAACGCCGGGTGGCAGGGTTCGGCGGAGCAGTTCGGTGAGGCCGCTGCCATCCTGGTCGGCGACCTCGCTCTCGTCTGGGCCGACGACATGCTGCGGGAATCGGGATTGTCCGCCGAGCAACTCGCACGGGTGACGCCGGTGTGGTCGGCGATGCGGACCGAAGTCCTCGGTGGCCAGTACCTCGACATCGTCGGTGAGGTCGCGTCGGACGAGACGGTCGCGTCCGCGACGCGCGTGAACCGATACAAGACGGCGGCGTACACGATCGAGCGCCCGCTGCACATCGGTGCGGTGCTCGCCGGCGCCGACGACGACCTGATCGCCGCCTATCGCCGGTTCGGCACCGACATCGGTCTCGCATTCCAGCTTCGCGACGACCTACTGGGAGTTTTCGGCGACCCCGCCGTCACCGGTAAGCCGTCCGGAGACGACCTCCGGTCCGGCAAGCGCACCGTACTGCTCGCACTTGCGCTCGAGTCCGCGGACGCGACCGACCCGGCTGTCGCGCGAGCGCTGCGCGCGGCGATCGGCGCCGACCTCACGGACGATCAGGTCGAGGAGATCCGCGGCGTGCTCGTCGACCTCGGCGCAGTCGACAAGGTCGAGCAGCGGATCACGGCCCTCACCGAAAGCGCGTTCGAGGCTCTCGACGCGTCCGGCGCCACCGAGGAGGGCAAAGCGCGGTTACGTGCGTCGGCGGTCGCCGCGACGCGCCGCGCCGCCTGATGACCGGCACGCGCGTCGTGCCCGGAGCCCACCGGGTGGTCGTGGTCGGTGCGGGCCTCGCCGGCCTCGCTGCCGCCCTGCACCTCCGTGGTGCCGGGAAAGAGGTCACCGTCCTCGAGCGCGCCGACACCGTCGGGGGCTGCGTCGGGACGTACACCGGCCCGGGTTACGAGATCGACAACGGCGCGACGGTGCTGACGATGCCGGAACTGATCGCCGACGCACTCGCCGCGGTGGGTGCCGATGCCGGTTCCGTGGATCCGCCACTGCGCACGACGCGGCTCTCCCCCGCCTATCACGCCCGGTTCGACGACGGCAGCACCCTCGACGTCCACTCGGACCCGGACGCGATGACCGCCGAGATCACGCGAGTGTGCGGAGCCGAGGAAGCGCAGCGGTATCTGCGCCTGCGCGCGTGGCTCGCGGACATCTTCGACGCGGAGTACGACCGCTTCATGGACGCGAATTTCGATTCGCCGCTCGACCTCGTCTCCTCTCCGGCCGCCGTCCGCGACCTGCTGCGTTTGCTCCGGATCGGCGGGTTCGGCCGACTCGGCACTCAGGTGGGCCGCCGGGTCACCGACCCGCGGCTGCGGCGGGTCTTCACGTTCCAGGCGCTCTACGCGGGGGTCGCTCCCGCGCAGGCACTCGCGGTGTACGGGGCGATCGCGCACATGGACACCACACTCGGTGTGTACACCGTCGAGGGTGGGATGCGCCAGATCGCCCGGACCATGGCCGCAGCGTTCGTCGGTGCGGGCGGGCGCCTGCACCTCGGCAGCGAGGTCACGGCGCTCGATGTCGACACGGGGCGTGTCACAGCGGTATCCACGGCGGCGGGTGACCGTTACGCATGCGACGCCGTGGTGCTCACGCCGGGCTCGCCCGTGGTGGACAGCCTGCTGCCCGCGCGCCGGCGTCGCCGGACGCTCGCCGCACCGTCGGCGGTCGTGCTGCACGGCACCGTCCCCACCGCGGTCTCGGGCGCATGGAGCGCCCGGCATCACCACGTCATCGATTTCGGTGGCGCGTGGGAACGCACGTTCGCCGAGATCACCCGGCGGCGAGGCCGTGGACGGCTGATGTCGGATCCGTCTCTGCTCATCACCCGGCCCGCTCTGTCCGACCCGGGACAGTTGCTCGAGCGTGACGGCAGAGAACACGAACCGCTCTCGGTGCTCGCACCGTGCCCGAATCTCGACAGCGCGCCGTTCGACTGGTCCGCGCTGTCCGGCCCGTACCGCCGGGAACTGCTCGCGGTGCTGGAGTCGCGCGGCTACCGCGGCGTCGCGAACGAGTTCCGGGTCGACCACGTCGACACGCCGGCCACGTGGCACGCCCGGGGCATGATCGCCGGAAGCCCGTTCGCCGCGGCGCACGTGTTCCGCCAGACGGGGCCGTTCCGTCGTCGCAATGTCGATCCGCGGTTCCCGAATGTCGTGCTCGCGGGGTCGGATACGGTTCCCGGAGTCGGTGTCCCCACTGTGCTCATGTCGGGACGGCTGGCCGCGGAACGACTCGGGGTCCCGCGGACCCGACGGACTAGGGAGCCGGGGACATCACGCCTCCACTAAACTGTCACCGTTCGTCAGCACCTGTTCGTCAACATCGTTCGCCAGACCCTGCGCTCCGCGCCGGCACCGCTTCCGGGGAGGAACCCACACCCATGTCGTCCCCCGCCGCCCCCGACGCCGACCCGCAGGACCGATCGGCGGCGGATTCGGCAGCGTCCCCACCCTCTGACCTCCCTGCCTCGAAGAACCGGGCGCCGGACGGCAGAACGTCGGCCGGCAGGGTCACAGCCTTTCTGCGGAGCCCCGCCGGCAACGCAGCCCTCCTCGGGACCTGCGGTTCGGTGCTGATGACGTTCGGCAGCTTCGGCGCCGGTAGCGTCCGGCGGCAGGACCCGCTTCTCGAAGAGATGTTCCTGTCGTGGCTGCGGTTCGGTCACGGTCAACTGCTGTCGATGATCATCCTCTGGGTGGGCGTGCTGATCATGATCGGCGCGTGGGTCCGCGTGGGGCGCGCGACGCTCGCCGGCACGGTCGGCCTCCGCGACCTGTGGACCGTGCTGCCCGCCTGGACCGCGCCGCTCCTCGTCGCCACGCCGATGTTCAGTCGCGACGCATATTCGTATCTGGCGCAGGGTGCGATGCTGCGGGCCGGTTTCGATCCTTACACCGACGGCCCGGTGGTCAACCCCGGCGTCCTGCTCGACAACGTGAGCAACGTATGGACCACCACGACCACGCCGTACGGTCCGGTGCACCTGCTGCTCGGTTCCGGCATCACGGCCGTCACCGGCGACAATGTCGTGTCGGGCACCTGGTTGTGGCGGGTGACGATGCTGCCGGGCCTGTTCCTCATGGCCTGGGCCGTGCCCCGCCTCGCACGCCGCATGGGCGGCAACCCGGCGATCGCCCTGTGGCTCGCGGTGCTCAATCCCCTCGTGCTCATCCACCTCGTCGGTGGCGTCCACAACGAACTGCTCATGGTCGGTCTGATGACGGCGGGCATCGTGCTCGTCCTCCAGGGCCGCCATGTCGGCGGCATCGCCCTGGTGTCGGCGGGTGCGGCGATCAAGGCCACCGCCGGGATCGCGCTGCCGTTCCTGGTCTGGGTGTGGATGATCCACGAACGCGACCGGGCGCTCGCCGAGGGGCGCGAACCGGCGGCCCCGGTGCGGTTGTTCTTCAAGGCGGCGGCCGCCGGATTCGCGGTGTTCGTGGCGGTCTTCGGCGGTGCCTCGCTCCTCGCCGGCGTGGGTATCGGCTGGCTCACGGCGCTGTCCGGATCTTCGAAGATCATCAACTGGCTCTCGCTCCCCACCATGGTGGCGCACGTGGGCACCTGGATCACGCCGTGGCGACTCGGATCGATCCTCGATGTCACCCGCATGCTGTGTGCGGTCGCGCTCGTGGTGATCCTCGTGTGGGCATGGTGGCGATTCCGCCGCACCGAACGCGACGCCGTGCTGGGCATCGTCGTGGCGCTCACCGCCGTGACGTTGCTGTCCCCCGCGGCGCTGCCCTGGTACTACTCGTGGCCGCTCGCGGTGGCCGCGGCCTTCGCCATGTCGGATCGCACCCTGATGATCCTGGTCGCCCTGTCCACATGGCTCATGCTGGTCTTCAATCCCGACGGTTCGATCGGCATGTACAACATCGCGCACGTGGCGCTCGCTGTGGTGGCAGCCGTCATCGCCGCTCGGTCGCTGACCACCCGCGACCCGCTGCGCCTGAGTTCGCGCTCCCGCACCGCACAGGTCGACGGTCCGGGCTCCGCACCTGTCGGCGGGGCCTGATCACCGGAGTGTTCGATCCGCACGCTCCCCGGCCACGCCCCGACGACCTCGACGCGGCGTTCGCACACTGTGCTCGTCTCACCGCGGAGCACGGGCGCACGTACCACCTCGCGGCGCGGCTGCTCCCGGCCTCGCAGCGACGCGCGGTCCACGCCCTGTACGGGTTCGCGCGGGTGGTCGACGACCTCGTCGACGTGACCGCGGTCGACGATCCCGTCGAGGCCGCCCGCGGGCTCGCCGCCACAGAGCGCCGGTTCCGGGCCGCTCTCGCCGGAGAACCGGGCCGGCCGGACGAGTTGGGCCTCGTACTGCGTGCTCTCGCCGAGACGGTGCGCCGATACGATGTTCCGATCGCCTATTTCGAGGCGTTCCTCCGATCGATGCGCATGGATGTGCCCGGTACGCCCGAGCACCACAGCCACTACCGCGACATGGCCGAGTTGTACGACTACATGTACGGCTCCGCCGTGGTGATCGGTCTCGAACTGCTCCCGGTGTTCGGCGTCGACGACCCGGACGCGGTGCCGCACGCCTCCGCGCTGGGCACGGCATTCCAGCTCACGAACTTCATCCGCGACGTCGGTGAGGATCTCGACCGCGACCGTCTCTATCTTCCGGTCGAGCTGTGGGCGTCGTTCGGGGTCGATGTCGAACTGCTGCGGGAGGGCCGCCGCACCGGCACGGTGGATCCCCGTGTCCGGCGGGCTCTGGCCCACGCGGTCGCGCTGGCCCGCGCCGAATACCGCAAGGCCGAACCGGGTCTGGATCTGCTACCCGACCGGGTGCGACCGGGTATCCGTGCCGCGTTCGTGCTCTACGGACGGATCCTCGACGAGGTCGAGGCGAGCGGCTTCCGGGTTCTGGACCGGCGAGTGACGGTCCCGCGCCGCACCCGCGCGGCGGTGGTGCTCACGCAGTTCGTCGCGGGATCGGTCGGGGCGTCCGTCAGATGGCGGCAGCCTGAGCGCGCCGCATGACCTCGCGCGCCGAGTCGGTGTGCAGCGCGGCGATCGGGCAGTCACCCGGCAGCGTGTCGTCTTCCTGGAAGAGCCACTCGAGGATCTCTTCGTCGCGGAATCCACCGTCGTGGAGCAGGGCGAGAAGGCCGCGAAGCTGGCGGAGCACCTGCCCGTCGTCGCCGAAGAATGCCTTGGGCACCACGGGGACGCGGTTGCGCTTGAAGGCGAGCAACTGCCGGTCGCGCAGCATCTGGTGCACGCGGACAATCGGGACGTCGAGGCGTTTTGCCACGTCGACGAGCTGATAGACCGATATGGAGGGGTCGAGGACGTCGTCGCAATAGGGAATCGAACTCACTGCTCCACGGTATCGTCGCCTACCCGCAGCCATCTACGCGGCTGCCGCTTTTGTGGGCTGGCTACCATCTACAGAGGACGAGATCGGCTTCCGCGCAGGCGACGACGTACTCCGTCTCGCCGGCACCACGGCAGTCGCGTCCGGTGCCGGTTCGATGTTCCACATCAATGCTCCACACCGATGTTCCACACCAGAGACGGGAGTACACCGGGTGACCGCTGGAGGCGACCGAATGGTCGGCGTCGTGCTCGATCGGCGCTATCGGATCGAATCGCGGATTGCGCGCGGCGGGATGTCCACGGTCTACCGCGCGACAGATCTGCGTCTCGATCGTCCGGTCGCGGTGAAGGTCATGGATCCGCAGTTCGCGGCCGATCCGCAGTTCCTCGCCCGCTTCGAGTTCGAGGCACGTGCCGTCGCACGACTCAACCACCCCGGTCTCGTCGCCGTATACGACCAAGGCCAGGACGGTGACCACGTTTTCCTGGTCATGGAACTGGTCGAAGGCGGCACGCTGCGCGAACTGCTCCGCGAACGCGGACCGATGCCGCCGCACGCCGCCGCTGCCGTCGCCGCGCCCGTCCTCGGAGCGCTGGCTGTCGCCCACCGCGCGGGTCTCGTGCACCGCGACGTCAAACCCGAGAACGTTCTCATCTCCGAGGCCGGAGAGGTCAAGATCGCCGACTTCGGTCTGGTCCGGGCCGTCGCGGCGGCCACCACGACCTCGCGCAGCGTCATCCTCGGCACGGCGGCGTACCTGTCTCCCGAGCAGGTCACCGCCGGGAGCGCGGACGCCCGCAGCGACGTCTACTCCGCCGGCGTCCTCGTGTTCGAGATGCTCACCGGCCGCACGCCCTTCTCGGGCGACACGTCACTGTCCGTGGCATACCAGCGCGTCGAGAAGGACGTGCCCGATCCGGGGTCCTGGATCGACGGGGTGCCCGAGGAATTCGACGAGTTGGTACGCCGCGCCACCGAACGCGAGCCGGGCGAACGGTTCGACGACGCCGAGGCGATGGCCCGCGCCCTCAACGACGCGTGTGAAGCGCTCGACCTTCCCCGTTACCGGGTACCGGCTCCTCGCCGGTCGGCTCTCGCGACGAGCGCGGCGCCCGCCGCCGCAGCTACTGCCTCTGCGGGAGGTGCGGCGGGAGGTGCGGCGTCCCGGGCGGAACCTGCCACGGCGGTGATCACGTCGCCGGAGTCGACGTCGTCGCACGCTCCCACCGCCGTCCACCCGGCCGTAGCCGAGCAGGGCGCCGCCGCGGATCCCGGCGCGGTGCCGCAAGCCGAGCTGCATCCCACCCGCACGATGCACACCAAGGTCGTCACGCAGCCGCATCCTCGCTCCGACCCGGAGCAGCCCGCGCCGCAGCCCGACTACGCGCACGAGCATCATCGGCACCGGCGCTCGGTAGTCGGGTGGATCGCGGCGATTCTCGTACTCGCCCTGTTCATGGGCATCGCCGGATGGTGGCTCGGCGCCGGCCGGCTCACGGACGTACCGACGGTCAACGGACTGGACCGCGCGGCCGCGGTCTCCGCGATCGAGGCGGCCGGGCTGACGGCCGAGGTACGCGGCGAGTATTCCGACGACATCCCGCCCGAGACGGTGCTGGGCACCGATCCCCCGACGGGCTCCCGTGTCCCGGACGGCAACTCCGTGGCGCTACTGGTCTCGCTGGGGCCGCCCACGGTTCCGAACGTCCCCGGATCAGGTGAGCTGTCGGTCGTCGAGGACGAATTGCGCCGGCGCACGTTCGAGCCCGTGGACGGCGGAAGCGCCTTCAGCACGACTGTCCCCGAGGGCGGGGTCGCAGCGCTCGATCCGGCGCCCGGGACAGTCCTGCCCGTCGGGTCGCAGGTCGAAGTGGTGGTGAGCAAGGGTTCCCCGCCGGTGGACCTGCCCGACCTCGCCGGACGGACCGTCGACGACGCCCGGCGCATCCTCGACGAAGCCGGCCTGACGGTGCAGGACGTGCGGGAGGTGTTCGATCCCGAGGTCGACGGCGGTCGCGTCGCGGGCACCGATCCGGAGGCGGGTACCGAAGTCCGCGCGGGCAGCACTCTGACATTGCTGGTGTCCAACGCGGTCAAGGTGCCGTCGATGCTCGGACGGTCCGTCGGCTCGGCACGGGACGAACTGCGGGAACTGGGATTCGACGTGTCGGTGCGGCAGGTCGCCGACTCCGACCGCTCCGTGGTGATCGCTCAGAGCCCGGGCGCGAACGGTCGCGCCGAAGAGGGCAGCACGATCACACTGACCGCGCTGCCCTGATCGGTTCCGCCACCGGGGTAGTGATATCCGGGGCGGAGCCGTATCGGGGGCGGAGTGCTAGCCCCGCAGCATCTCGGCGACGAGGAACGCCAGTTCGATCGACTGCTGGGTGTTGAGCCGGGGATCGCACGCCGTTTCGTACCGACCGTGCAGGTCGAGGTCGGAGATGTCCTGAGCGCCGCCGAGGCACTCGGTGACGTTCTCGCCGGTGAGTTCGATGTGGATGCCGCCGGGGTGGGTGCCGAGCGCACGGTGCACCTCGAAGAAGCCCTGCACCTCGTCGACGATGCGGTCGAAGTGGCGGGTCTTGTACCCGGTCGATGCCTCGTGGGTGTTGCCGTGCATCGGATCGCACTGCCAGATCACCTTGTGGCCGGTGGCCTCGACGGCGGCGACGATACCGGGCAGCACGTCCCGGACCTTCCCGTGGCCCATACGGGAGATCAACGTCAGGCGACCGGGCTTGTTGGTGGGGTCGAGGCGCTCGACGTATTCGGCGGCCATCTCCGGTGTGGTCGACGGGCCGATCTTCAGGCCGATCGGGTTCGACAGCAGTTCGGCGAACGCGATGTGCGCTCCGTCGAGCTGACGGGTGCGGTCGCCGATCCACAGGAAGTGGGCCGACAGGTCGTACAGACGCGGTTCGTCACCGGAGGTGTCGAGACGCAACATCGCGCGCTCGTAGTCGAGGACGAGTGCCTCGTGGCTGGCGAAGATGGTCGCGGCGCGCAGGTTGGGGTCGACCACGCCGCAGGCATCCATGAAGCGCAGGCCGCGGTCGATCTCGGAGGCGAGCGCCTCGTACCGCGCACCGGCCGGCGACGACGCCACGAAGGCGCGGTTCCAGTCGTGCACGCGGTGCAGGTCGGCCTCACCGGCGGCGGTGGCGGCGCGCACGAGGTTCATCGCGGCACTGGCGTTGGCGTAGGCGCGTATCAGCCGCGACGGGTCGTGTGCGCGCACACTCTCCTCGGCGACGAGAGAGTTGATCATGTCGCCGCGGTAGGACTTCAGGCCGAGCGCGTCCGTGTCGGACGAGCGGGGCTTGGCGTACTGACCGGCGATCCGCGCGACCTTGACCACGGGCGTCGACGCTCCGTAGGTGAGGACGACGGCCATCTGCAGCAGCGTGCGGATGTTGCCCTTGATATGCGGTTCGGTGTTGTCGGCGAACGTCTCCGCGCAGTCGCCTCCCTGCAGGAGGAAGGCCTCGCCGCGGGCGACGGACGCGAGCTGTCGCTGCAGCTCCTCGACCTCGCTCGGCACGGTGATCGGGGGCACGCTCTCGAGCACGGTCCGCATCGCGGCCGCCTGATCTTCCGGCCAGCTCGGCTGTTGCAACGCCGGCTTGGCGAGCGCCGCGTCGAGTTGGTCGCGCAGCTCCGCCGGAAGTGGAGGCAGTTCGGGCAAGCGGTCGATCGGCACGTCCACAGTCCAGTTCACAGAACCAGGATATGACCCGGCGCGCTCTGCCGTGCGATCACCCCGTATCGCGGTGTCACCGGGAGCGGCGCGCGACCTCGATCGCCTCGAACTTCGCGAGGTTGTGGCGGGCGTCGGCGAGCGCGTCGTGGTTGTCGTCCGGGACCCGGGGCAGCGGGGGCCGGCCTGCGTATTCCCAGTGCTGGCGCAGTTCGCGCGTGTACCTCGGGAGTACCTCCGGCAGTTCCGGCATGGTTCCCCACAATTGCACCAGGACGACGTGGTCGTATGCGCCGATCCACGCCCAGAGTTCCGGCTGGACGCCCGGCCTGGGAACGAGGAACTTCAGCAGGTCGTCGCGGATCCGCTCGCGCGAACGCCACGCGGGATGCGACCGAGGAGGCAGCTTCGGGAGAACATTGCGGCGCACCCACTCCCCGGCCCGGTCGGGATCGAACTCCGTTGACACCGCGTAGAACTCGCGTCCGTCTTCGCAGGCGACACCGATCGATACGAGTTCGATGGTTCGACCGTCCTCGATGAACTCGCAGTCGTAGAAGTAGCGCACGTACTCACATTATGCCGGTGGGACCGGCGAGCGTGCCCGCGGGGTCGCGGCGCGATCAGCCCGCTTGGGTGTCGGGCAGGCGATCCGCCGCCGGAGGCTCGACGGCAGCCTTCCCTTCCGCGATGTCCTGGGGCTTCGGCTCCTTGAGGGAGGCCGCATAGATGTCGACGTACTCCTGGCCCGACAACTGCATGAGCGCGTACATGACTTCGTCGGTGACGGTGCGCTCGACGAACCGGTTGCCGCCCATCCCTTCGAAACGCGAGAAGTCGATGGGCTTGCCGATGCGTACGGTGACCTTCGCCGGACGCCACATCTTGGATCCGATGGGGTTCATCTGGTCGGTCCCGATCATCGCAACCGGAATGACGGGGACGCCGGTCTCGAGCGCGAGCCGGGCGAGGCCGGTCTTGCCCTTGTACAGACGCCCGTCGGGCGAGCGGGTGCCCTCCGGGTAGATGCCGAGGAGTTTCTGCTGACCGAGGACGCGGATGCCGGCCGCGAGAGCGTCCTGCGCGGCATCGGCGCTGGTGCGGTCGATGGGCACCTGGCCGGCCGCGGAGAAGAACCAGCGCTGGAAGCGACCCTTGAGGCCCGTGCCGGTGAAGTACTCGCTCTTGGCGAGGAAGGTGATCCGCCGCCGCACCAGGAGGGGAAGGTAGAACGAGTCGAGGACCGCGCGGTGATTACTCGCCAGGATGGCCGGACCGTTGACGGGGATATGTTCGCCGCCTTCGAATTTCGGGCGTCCCATCAGCAAGAGCAGCGGGCCCAGCAGAACGTACTTCAACAGCCAGTACCACATGGCATCCTTCCCCGACATAGATCGGTCCCCGACATAGATCGGTGCGGGCAGCACAACCGGCCCGTCGGTCGACTCTACGACGATGCGCCCACCACACGCACATCGGCAACGTGCCCGGCCCCACGCATACGCCGCCGAGGTGACGAGGATCTCACTCCTCGATCGCCGCGCGGGCGAGGTCCGCCGCCCCGACGAGCCCGGCCGCGTCGCCGAGTTGGGTCACGCGGACCCGCGCGAGAGGCCGATGCCCGGCACCGGTGGTCGCGGCGGCGTAGTGCTCTCGGGCGTCGTCGAGGAACAACGACGCCGAGCCGGACACCCCGCCTCCCACCACGATGATTTCGGGGTCGTAGATGTCGGCCACCATCGCCAGTCCCAGCCCGAGCCACCGGGCGAACTCCGCGATCGCGGCCACCGCGAGTGGGTCGCCGTCCTGCGCGGCGCCGGCGATCCGGCGCCCGGTGAGCGAACCGGGATCGGCGGCGACATGTGCCGCGAGCTGAGACCTGCCGGGGTCCGCGGCAAGCATCTCCACCGCGGTATCGACGAGTGCTGTTCCGCTGCAGTATCTTTCCCAGCACCCACGCTTGCCGCACGGGCACGGCCGCCCGTCCGGCACCACCTGGAGATGGCCGAGTTCCGGCGCGACGCCGTAGGCCCCGCGGTACAGCCGGCCGTCGATGAGCAGGGCGGCACCGATTCCGGTTCCGAGTGCGACGACCACCGCGACTCTGCTCCCGGCCGCCGCCCCGAACCGGTACTCGGCCCACGCCGCGGCGTTGGCGTCGTGCTCGAGCACTACGGGCAACCCGAATCTCTCGGTGAGCGTCGCCCCGACCGGGGCACCGACCCACGGGAGATGCGGCGCGAACCGCACGGTGGTGCAGTCGGCCGTGAGGAATCCCGCGACCGCAAGACCGACCGCAGCGACATCGTTACGTTCGGCGAGCTGCCGTACGACGCGGTGCAGGGCGTCCTCGAGTACGGGGGCCGACCCGGGAGTCTGCGCTCGCACCGAATCGACCACTTCGCCGCCACGGTTCACCACCGCAGCGCGGATGCTGGTGCCGCCCACATCGATTCCGATCGTGTGGCGGTCGGATGAATCGCGCTGCCGCGGGTCCGGGTTCATACCTACAGCCTGCGGGGTCAGGGGCGGATGGTGACGGAAATCGGCACGAATCCCCCGCCGTTGTCGCGAGGCTCCGGGGGCGTCGGATCCGTGGGCGCCGACGGGTCGGGCCGCGGTGGGAGATACCGCGCGAGCAGTTCGCGTACCAGCGCGATGAACGCCGCGAGCTGGGACGCGAGGCGTGTGAGCAACTCGTGGTTCTCGCCGTTGACCAGCGCCGCCACCGCACACACCGGGCACCAGGAGCATCCGGTGGTCGCCGGCCGCCCGGATTCGCCTGCGTCGGCGTGCGCTGCCGCCTTCTCCGGAACCGGGTCCGGGACGTCGCCGCGACCGGCAAGTTGTTCGGCCACGCCGTCCATGTAGTCGAGAACCGTGTCGGCCAGGACCCGCAAGTCGGCGAGGAGGGCGTCGTGGTCGTTCTTGCTCACTGCGGCCACACCGCCGGGTCGGGCACGAAGCGCACGAGCAGATCGGTGCCGTCGAACTCCGCGTCGGACACCGTGCATCTGCGCAGCACCGAGGCGAGGTGCACCCGGCGGCGGATGCCGTCGGCACCGACCACCAGGTGGTCGTCGACTCGTCCCAATGTCAGCGACGCCGGGTCCGCCAGCGGCAGATACATCCGCATCGCATACACCGCGTCCACCCCCGTCCCCGATTCGTGCTGTACGCGAACCCGTTCCACGCCGTCGCGAAGGGTGGCCGGATCGCAGAGATCCCGGATATCGGTCGCCAGGTCTCCGAGAGACGCCCACCCTACCGGTTCTTCGTCGCGTTGCTCACACCCGACCACCGGCACCTCGGTGACGATCGAGGTCATCTCGTCGAGCACCGCCAGTTGGTCGGCACGCCGGCGCGCGAGCCACCCGGCTGCCGGACCGTCGCCGTCGAATGCCGGCACGATCCCGTTGGCGACGACGGCCTCGAGTGTCAGGCCGATCAGAGCGGCCCACGAGCGGAGCCGGACCATCTCCGCACGACCCGCACGGTCGGGAGTGGAGACGAGCACGGCGGTGGTCCTGTCCGGGTTCTCGAACAGGTCGCGGGTGGCCGCGATCCCGGAGAGAATCCGGTCGAACAACGCCACGACGACCGTCAGGCGCGGGTCCGGTCCGATCGCCGCCTCGACGCGGCTGTGCTGCGGCCAGATGCGGTCCATGTAATCCGAGATCGTGCGCGGCGCCGCGAGCATGCGCACCGCGTCGGCCGATGCGGGGGCGTCGACGATCACGGTGTGCCAGCGTCCGCTGTCGGCCAAGCGCGCCACTTCCGAGAGGCCGAGCAGTTCCTCCACCCCGGGAAGGCCGGTGAGTTCTTCGGGCGCGGGCAGAGCGAAGCGGTCGCCGTGCTCGTGGCCCGCGGCGACGGACGCCAGCGACGCCAGGCTCGCGAAGCGTTGCTCGAGCAACGCGAGCGAATCGACCTCGATCAGGTCGACTCCGTCGCCTGCCGAGCGCACACCTTCACCGGGGGCGACGTCGAGGACGCCGGACAGCGAATGCGCCTGGTCGATCGAGGCGATGAGCACCGGTGCGCCGGTGCGGGCGATGCCGAGCGCCGTCGCCGCGGCCAGCGTGGTCTTGCCTGCTCCGCCCTTGCCGAAGAACACACGCACGCGCGCGGGGGTGGCCTCGCTCGAGGTGCTCAGCCCTCCACCTGCTTCTTCAGTTCCTTGAGCGCGGTGTCGGTGATGACCTTCTCCGCCTTGCGCTTGAACAGTCCGATCATCGGGATGTTGACGTCCACGGTGAGCTGGTAGTCGACGACCGTTCCGCCGTCCGGGGTGTCGTTGAGAACGTACGAGCCGGACTGCGCCTTCTGGATCTCTCCGGATTCGAGTTCCCAGCTCACGGCGCGGCCGTCTTCGGCCCACTGGTATCGCAGGACGTACGTGTCCTTCACGATTCCGGCGTCGAGCACGAAGCGGACCCGGTCGGCGAGACCGTCCGGCCCGGTGCTCAGTACCTCGACGGTTTTGGCGGCTTCGACCCATGTCGGGTAGGCGGCGAAGTCGGCGATGACAGCCATGACCCGATCGGCCGGCGCATCGATGGTGATCGACCTCTTGGTCTTATCGGCCATGCGATGAATGCTCCCTTTCGTCCGTCCACCCGACACGGCGCGCTCGGCGCCGTCGCCGTTGTCTACCACACACCGTATCCGGCGGCTACGACCTCACAGGCGCGGGGATTCGCCCGCCGGACGACCCGCCTCGAGGCGTGCCTTCACCTCGAACGCCATCTTCTTTCCCGCGACGCGCCGCTCGCGGGTGATGCCGGCGATGTTCAGCGATGCGATGCGCGACGGTGCGACACCCGTCGGTTCACAGTGCAGGAAGTAGTGGACGACGGCTCCGTCGAGAACCGGTTCGATCCACACTTCCATCGTTCCGTTCAGCGGGCCTGCGACGGCCCACCGGATGCCCTTCTCGGCTCGGTCCTCCCGGACTGTGAGCGCGAGCTCGGGCCACCACTCGCGCCATCGCGCGGGCGACGCCAGCGCGGTCGCGATCCGTTCCGGGGGTGCGGCGATGAAGGTTTGGTCCGCCACCTGAATGCTGCTCACGGGGACAGCTTCACATATCCGCCGAGGGTGTCCGTCCGTCGCCCCGCCGATCGGGATCCGTCGCCGAAGGCGCAGGGTCCACCTCGAGGAGCCGGCGCAGCTTTGCGCCCAGTACGTCCCATTGCCACTCTGTCGAGACCCATTCGCGTCCCGCCGCACCCATCGTCGCGGCCCGGTCCCGGTCGGCGAGGATCCCGCTGACGGCTGTCGCGATCGCGGTCACGGACGTGCCGTCGACGACGAACCCGGTCTCCCCGTCCCGCACGGTTTCGGGCGCGCCCCCGGACCGCCCCGCGACCACGGGGACACCCGTCGCGGACGCTTCGAGATACACGATGCCGAGTCCTTCGACATCGAGTCCCCCACCCCGGGTCCGGCACGGCATGGCGAACACGTCGGCGATGGTGTGATGCGCCGCGAGTTCGGCGGCGGGAACGCCACCGGTGAAGACGACGTGGTCGGTGACACCGGTGCGGTGCGCGAGGTCGCGGAGCCGGTCCTCGTAGGGGCCACCGCCGACGATGACGAGGACCGCGCCGTCGATCCGGCGCCGGATCTCGGGCAGCGCGCGGATCAGCATGTCCTGGCCTTTGCGCGGCACGAGCCGCGACAGGCACAGCACCGTCGGGCGGTCGCCGAGCCGGTACCGGGCGCGCAACTCGGCGCGTGCGACCGGGTCCGGGCAGAAGACGTCGGTGTCCACGCCCGACGGGAGGTGCTCGAGCGCGGCATGCGGGCCGAACGCCGACGCGAATCGGCTGCGCGTGTAGCGGCTCACATAGGTGATGGTGTCGGTGTGGTCGCCGATCCGGCGTAGCGCCTGACGTCCGCCCGGCACCATCGACCAGCCGACCTCGTGACCGTGGGTACTCGCGATCACGCGCTGCGCCCCGGCGCGTCGCATGGCGGGAGCCATCAGCGCCAGCGGTGCGGATGCTCCGAACCACACGCTGTCGCAGCCGTACTCGGACACGAGCCGCGCGGCGCGTCGAGCGACGTCCGGGGTGGGGAGCATCAGCGTCGTGGGATGCCGCACCACCTCGTACGGCTGCTGCGCGTCGAACGTCACGTGACTGTCCCCGCGCCAGCGAGGCGCATAGACAACGAGATCCTCGGCACGCAACTGCCCGGCGAACGCCTGCAGGTACGACTGGATACCGCCGGGTCGGGGCGGAAAGTCATTCGTGACCAGCAGAGTTCGCGACATGGCTACACCGTAGCGATGTCCGGACCGGATCCGGATGGACGGGTCGGCTCAGCCCACGGTGAGTCGTTCGGAGACCCAGTCGCCCCACCGGCCGACGTAGTCGCCGGTCCCGAGTCCCACGACCTCCCGGAGCGCGTCGTCGACCTCGTCCGGCTCGGCCGGTCCCGTCGAGAGCGCCCGGTACAGCGACGTCAAACTGTCGACGCCGAACTCCTCGGCGGTGAATGCCGCGACCGACCACGCCTTCTCGTAGGCGCTGCGTGCGCCCTGACCGGCGGTGAACTCGGCATCGTCGGGTAGCGCACGGGGCAGGCCGTTGCGGAGGGAATCCTGGACGAGGGTCGGTGCGATCCGGCGAAGGTCGTTCGCGGTGACGCCGCCCGCGGGGTCCGTGCCCGTTCCGCGGTACCCGATGTAGTCGGCATATCCCTCGAGGACCCACAGCGGGGAGCCGTCGACCGTCTCGGTCCGGGTGGCGATGTGCACCATCTCGTGCCGCAGCAGTGCGCGCAGACCCTGACGGGTGAGGCGTTCCCCGGCATCCGGAGCGAAGACGATCCGCTGCCCGGTCGCGGTGTCCGTCCCCGGCCGGACGGCGTCCGAGACGGCGACGGCCGCGATTTCCTCCCCGTCGTGGCGGGTTCCCACCTGGTGTGTGAATTCCTCCCGCGATCCCGTCGCGACCACGAGGGCGCGCCGTGACCATTCCTCTCCCCATACTTCGGAGACGGCGTCGACGGCGGAGTCGAGTTCGGTCGCCGTCGCCTCGATGAGGTCGTGGCGGTCGGTGGGTCCTATCACCAGCGAGCGGCCTCCGGCGGTCGCGACCTCCGCGACGTGGAGGGGTCCGTGGTCCCAGGGGCCGCGCCACGTGACCGCGCCGGGGATCACGGGTGCATCGTCTGCGAGCAGCCATCCGCCGGACCGCTCGACGAACAACGCCGTGACGGGACGGCGGGTCGGTTCCTCGTCTACGCCGTCGACCGCGTAGCGGAGATAGACGATGTGCGCGCGCACCGGGTCCGCGCCGAACGCGGCGGTGAGCGTCGTGGGTACGTCGAGGTCCGGTTCGGGTCCCATCTCGTATCCGAAATCGGCGAGGGGCACCGCCCGGAGCGACTCCGCGCGCAGCGTTTCGGACTCGAGCAGCGCTGTGGCGGCCGGGTCGATCACCGACGCCAGCGCGTCGCGGTCGGCGCGGCGCACCGCATCCGCCCAGCGATCGACCAGCGACTGCAGTTCGGTGCGGGTCGTCTGATCGGTGTCGGCCGAGTCCGCGGGTGCGACGACGAGCAGCACACCGGCAGTGACGACGGCGAGGACGAGCCCGGCCAAGCCGAGACGTTCCCACCGCCGATGACGGTTTGTCGACGCAGGCGCAGGCACGGCGGCCAGTGTAAGGGGCCGCCCGCCCGGTCAGTAGCGGCGTGCGCTGTGGAAAGGGAAGCTTGCCATCGACTGCACCTTCACCGGCACACCGAACGTGGACGCGTGCACGATGTTGCCGTCGCCCGCGTAGAGGCCCACGTGGGAGGCGTCGTCGTAGAAGATCACCACGTCGCCGGGCTGAAGGTTGTCGCGCGAGACGGGAATGCCACCCTGTGCCTGGGCCTGGCTCGAGCGCGGCAGGGTCTTGCCCACCTGGTTGTACGCCCACACGACGAGACCCGAGCAGTCGAACTGGTTCGGTCCGGTCGCGCCCCACACGTACGGGTCGCCGATCCGGGTCATGGCAGCGCGGAGCGCTCCCCCACCGGTGCCGGGGACGAGGTGCTGCAGGATCGTGTCGGCGTCGAGACCGGGCGGGAAGGGAGTGCCCGCGAGCACTTCCTTTTCCTGGTCGCTCAGCGCGTCGAAGGCGTCGAGGACGCCGGCGATATCGGATTCGAGTTCGGCCTTGCGGCGTTGCAGATCGTCCCGGAGTACCTGTGCCTCCTCGGCGGCGACGGCGGCGGCTTCCGCAGATCGCTGTGACGAGGCGGCCACTTCGGCGGCCGCGGCCGTGGCGACCTTGAATCGTTCGACGTCGCGGGCCGTCTGGGCGCCGAGGACGTCGAGCAGCACCATCTGGTCGAGCATCTGCTGCGGGGAATCACTGACCATGAGGGCGAAGAGCCGGTTGGTGCGGGCACCCCGGTAGTTCGCCTGCGTGAGTTTGTCCACGGTGGGCTTGAACCGGGCGACCTCGGCGCGCGCCAGATCCAGCGCGTCGCGGTCCTCGGCGGCGACCGCCTCGGTGGACTGCTGGTCGGCGATCTTCTTCTCGAGGTCCAGCCCGGCGTTGTGAAGGGCTTCGGTGGTCTGTTCGGACCGACGGGACAGGTCCGCCAGGTGTTCGAGCTTTGCTGTGGGGCTGTCGTCCACCGGCTGCGCCCCCGCGGGCGAGGTGGAGACGGCCAGTGCCATCAAGACCGCAACCGCCAGCAACGCACGAATTGCCTGCTTCGTCCTATCGGAAACCACGAAGGCGCATCCTTTCCAAAGGTCTCGATGAGGTTACGGAACGGCATACGTTTGTGTCTACCCGGTGGTAGCAACCCGGACTACGACGTGAGGGTGGGCCCGGCCTGAGCCGGACCCACCCTCACGTAGCTGCATACCGACGGATCAGAAGCGGCGTGCTCCATCGACCGGCATCGAGTCGAGCGGCGCGATCTTCACCGGCTGGCTCGAGGTGGACGCGTGCACGATGTTGCCGCCACCGACGTAGATCCCGGTGTGGCTTCCGCCGTAGAACGACACGACATCGCCCGGCATCAGGTCGGAGATGTTCACGGCCTGACCGGCAGATGCCTGGTCGTAGCTGGTGCGGGGAACGTTCAGTCCGGCCTGCTGGTAGGCCCACTGCACGAGACCGGAGCAGTCGAACGAGTTCGGGCCGGCGGCGCCGTACACGTAGGGGGACCCGATCTTGCTCTGGGCGGCGTCGGCCGCACGCTGGCCGACCGAGGTGTACGGAGCGGTGAATGCCGCAGGCGCGGGGGCGGTTCCGGCCTGCTGGGGGATGAGGTTGGCGACCTCGGGCGGCAGGGTGACGCCGGCGGGGAGGTCGAAGGATCCCACACCGGGGATGGTGACGGTGTCCGCCATGGCGGGGCCGGCCGAGACGGTGACTGCGCCGAGCGCGATGGCTCCGGCGACGAGCGCGCGCCGAACGGTGCGCTTGTTGTTCTGCGAAACCACGAGGGGGGTGCTCCATTTCTTCCGTTCACCCGCCGACCGAGTTAGCTGACGGGTTCGGGCCGGAAGTCAGCCCTACCCTTCGCCGGCGAGCGGCTGAAGGGATTCACCCCAGGTACTAAGTGGGTCCCCGGCTCGGATGCTCCGCGACTGGAGCCTCCGATTAGGCGGTGACCGAGCGGCTCCGACACGGGAGTGGGCCGGAAAACTCTCCGCTTGGTCTCGAGAAGATTACGAAACGGCAACGGAGAAGTCGAGTGCCTCGCGTGAGCATTGTCCCTTTTGGTTTAATTTTCGTCACTTTTTCGCCCGGCGCTCCCTTTCGGTAACGAAGCAATAACGACCGGTCTGCTTTACCGCTGCCGCCGCGCGCGCCGCGGCGGGGCCCACCATGGTTCCTACGACGTCCGTGCGGACGCCTTCCCAGGTCTCCGGCCTATTATCCCGGCGGGCGTGCCCCCACGGTCGCCCCGTGCCGGCGCGGCTCCCGCGCCGGGCCGATCGGTATGTTTCGGGGCAGTCCAACGGCCCTGTGTCCCAAACCGAAAGACCCCTGTGACGCTCGTCTCTTGCGCCCGTCCAGACCCCTGCCGGCGTCGTTTTCCGAGGTGATGTCACGGCCCGGGCACACGCCGTGACGGAGGGGCCGGAGGCCGTGTCGGTGCCGATTCCTAGGCTCGCCGCATGACGTCGCCGCCACGGTTCACCGAATCCGGTCGCGGAGTCCAGCTCGGCTTCGACGAATTGGACACCCCGCTCCGAGACACCACCTTCGTCGTCGTCGACTTGGAAACTACCGGGGGCCGGGCGGGCGACGACGCGATCACCGAGATCGGCGCGGTCAAGATCCGCGGTGGAGAGGTCCTCGGCGAGTTCGCGACGCTGGTGGACCCGGGACGTGCGATCCCACCGCACATCGTGCAGCTCACCGGCATCACCACCGCGATGGTGTACGCCGCACCGAAGATCGACGAGGTGCTGCCGGCGTTTCTCGAGTTCGCCGCGGGTTCGGTACTCGTCGCCCACAACGCCGGATTCGACGTCGGTTTCCTCAAGGCCGCGACTGCCCACTGCGGCGCGGCGTGGCCGCGTTTCCCCGTGGTCTGCACAGTCAAACTGGCGCGTCGCGTCCTCGGCCGCGACGAGGCACCCTCGGTGAAACTCTCGGCACTCGCCCAGCTCTTCCGCGTCTCGACGCAGCCGACACACCGCGCGCTCGACGACGCCCGCGCCACCGTGGACGTCCTGCACGCGCTCATCGAGCGCGTCGGCAATCTCGGCGTCCACAGTCTCACCGAGCTCCGGGACTACATCCCGGCCGTCACCAGCGAACAACGGGCCAAGCGCACGCTCGCCGCGCACCTGCCCCGGCGACCGGGTGTCTACATGTTCCGCGGACCGTCGGACGAAGTGCTCTACGTCGGCACCGCCGTCGATCTCCACCGCCGGGTCCGCTCCTACTTCACCGGGTCGGAGACGCGTCCACGGCTGCGTGAAATGGTCGCGGTGACCACCCGCATCGACCACGTCGAGTGCGCCCACGGCCTCGAAGCGGGTGTGCGCGAACTCCGGTTGCTCGCAGCGCATGCGCCGCCCTACAACCGCCGCTCGAAGTACCCCACCCGCGGGTGGTGGATCGTGCTCACAGACGACCCGTTCCCGCGTTTCGCGGTCAGCCGCACCCCCGCGACCGATGCGATCGGGCCGTTCTCGGCGCGCACAGCGGCGTCCGAGGTCGCGGCCCACCTCGCCGAACTGTGCGGGATCCGCACCTGTACGCGCCGGATCGGCCGTACGGGCAAGCACGGGGACCGGTGCCTGCCCGAGGCCGTGGGTGCGTGTGCAGCCGCGACCTTCGGAGTTCAGGACGCGGCCGCGTACTCGACGCAGGTCGAACGGGCCCGCGCCGTGATCCGGGGTAGCGACGACGAGGTTCTCCGCGACCTGCACGGCCGGCTCGACCGGCTCGTTCTCGACGAACTGTTCGAGAATGCGGCACGTCTGCGCGACCGCGCGGCCGGCACGCTGCTGGCCCTGCGACGCACCCAGCGACTCGCCGCGCTCGCCGCGGTGGACGAACTCGTCGCGGCGCGTCCACGCGACGAGGGCGGGTGGGAGTTCGCGGTCGTGCGGGCGGGAAGACTCGCCTCCGCCGGGGTGGCGCCTCGGGGGGTGCCGCCGATGCCCGTCGTGGACGCGATCGTCGCGGCTGCGGAGACGGTGCGACCGATCCCGGGGCCGTTCCGGGGCGCCTCACCCGAAGAACTGGGTCTGGTGGCACGCTGGCTGGACTCCGGGGGCGTCCGTATCGTCCGCACCAGCCACGGGTGGTGCGAACCGGCTCTCGGCGCCGGTCGCTGGAACGAGTGGGCCGAGAAGGCACGTGACGCCCGCGCGGTATCGGCGGTGGCGCCCGACGAGCGGACGACCACCTAGTCTGATGGAACCCGAGGAAGGCAAGGAGCCCTCATGATCAACGCCATCGTCCTGATCGACGCCGAAGCGCACCGCATTCCGGAGACCGCGCAAGCGGTGGCCGACCTGGCCGGGGTAGACAAGGTGTACTCGTGCGCCGGGGACGTCGACCTGGTGGCCCTGGTGCGCGTCCGCGACCACGAGCAGATCGCCGAAGTGGTCACGCGCGGCATCAACAAGGTCGAAGGCGTGACGAAGACCGTCACGCACATCGCTTTCCAGTCCTACTCCAGCGCGGACGTGGACGCGGGTTTCTCGATCGGTAGCTGATCCGCCCGGCGGACGAGTGTGGGCCCGGACTCCGACGAGTCCGGGCCCACACTCCGTTCGCGTACTCCTTATATTCCCGGCGCGGCACCGAGCCGGGTGGTCACCTCGGACCACGTGCGGAGGACTTCTTCGGCCCGGCCGGTGTCGATCGCGGCAGCAGCGGCCTCGAGTCCGGCCGCGAGTGCCTCCTCGAGACTGTCGCCGATCCCCCGGAACGCTGCGATCGCGCCGGCCGCGTTCAGCAGGACCGCGTCGCGCACCGGCCCGGTCTCCCCCGCCAGGACCGCGCGGGCGATGGCGGCATTCTTCTCTGCGTCTCCGCCGCGTAGCGCCTCGAGCGGTACCCGGGTGATGCCGAGATCGGTCGGGTCGAGGGTGACGACCCGGACCTCGCCGTCCCGCACGATGTGGACGGTGGATGTGGTCGACGTGGTGAGTTCGTCGAGGCCGTCGTCGCCGCGTACCACCAGCGCGGAGTTCCCGCGCTGGGCGAGCACACCGGCGACCGTGCCGACGAGGTTCTCGAAAGCGCATCCGATCAGACCCGCGCGCGGGCGCGCCGGGTTGGTCAGCGGCCCCAGCACGTTGAACGCTGTCGGGATGCCGATCTGCTTGCGCGGGGCCGCGGCGAACCGGAGCGCGGGGTGGTAGACCGGCGCGAAGCAGAAACCGATGCCTGCCTCGGCGACCGACTGGGCCACCGCCTCCGGCCCGAGGTCGATGTGGACGCCCAGTGCCTCGAGCACGTCGGCGCCGCCGCTCTTCGACGATGCCGCCCGGTTGCCGTGCTTGACGACGCGGATGCCGGACGCCGCGACGACGATCGCCGCCATCGTCGAGATGTTCACGGTGTCGGCGCGGTCACCGCCGGTGCCGACGACGTCGACCACGTCGTTGTCGACGGGCACGAGCCGGGCGTAGCCGAGCATGGTGTCCGCGAGCGCGCGCAGCTCGTCGGGGGTTTCCCCCTTCATCTTCAGCGCGACACCGAAGGCGGCGATCTGCGCGGCGGTCGCGTTGTCGGAGAAGATCTCCTCCATCGCCCACTGTGCTTGTTCGCGCGAGAGATCGTGCCCGGCAGTCAGCGCACCGAGGACCGACGACCAGGTGGTCCCCGTCCCGTCCACCACTCGAGTCGCGTTCATCGCACCTGACCTCGCCGCATGCCGCTCCCTACCGGGCACCGGTGTGCCCTCCGCCGCGAAGCTTAGTCAGGCGATACCGGGGGCTGTAGCGCGTCCCACCCCAGCGCGGTGCCACCGAGTCGCTGCGCGAGCGAGACCATGCGGGACTTCTCCTGGGCGCAGTGCATCGCGTCCAGAACCTGGGTGCGCTGCAACACCAGTGCTGTCAGGCTTTCGTCCCCGGCGACCGGCGCCTCCATCGGGGCGCCGCTGACGGTATAGCCGTCCTGTGCGGCCAGTTCGACGGCTCGGTCGACAGCGTCGGGCGGAAGGGTGAGATGGTGGCGCAGTACCGCCTCGTCGGATTCCGTCCAATACGGCTCCGATTCGGCACCGCGCGTCAAGGCCGTCGAACACGCCTCGGCGTCGTCGAACGAGGACACCACTACGACGAGATCCGTACGCTCCCGGTCGAGGGGGGCCCGGCGCCTGGACACCATCGCGCGGAGCCGGTCCCACAAGCCACTTCCGGTACTCATAGCACCAGGTTCGCACGTCCCCCGAAGGCCCGCACAGTGACCCCACCAGGGAAATTATCTGGGCGCGACCAGCACTGACGCGCCTATTTCGGCCCCGATTGCCCAAGACGTACTACGACGGGTCATACTAGCCAGCGTGACGAGCGCAGTAGGGACTTCAGGATCTGCAATCACACAGCGCGTGCACTCGTTGAACCGGCCCAACCTGGTCAGCGTCGGCACCATCGTGTGGTTGTCCAGCGAGCTCATGTTTTTCGCAGGGCTCTTCGCCATGTATTTCGTGGCACGGGCGCAGGCGCCGGAGGGCATGTGGCCCCCGCCGCCCACCCACTTGAACCTGTGGCTGGCGGTTCCGATCACCACGGTGCTGATCGCCTCCTCCTTCACATGCCAGATGGGCGTGTTCGCTGCCGAGCGCGGCGACGTCTTCGGGCTGCGACGGTGGTACCTGATCACCCTCGCCATGGGCACGTTCTTCGTGCTCGGGCAGGGCTACGAATACATCACGCTGGTCTCGGACGGCACGTCCATCTCGAGCAGCGTCTACGGCTCGGTGTTCTACATCACCACCGGCTTCCACGGCCTCCACGTGATCGGCGGCCTCGTCGCCTTCGTGTTCCTGCTGGTCCGTACCCGCGTCAGCAAGTTCACGCCCGCGCAGGCCACCGCAGCCATCGTCGTTTCGTATTACTGGCACTTTGTCGACATCGTGTGGATCGCACTGTTTGCCACGATCTATTTCATCCGTTAGCCAGCTGAACGCACAGGCAGCCCCCTGACGTCCAGTCCGTCCCAAAACAAAAAGGGATACAGATGAGTTCATCCCCACCTCTCGGTTCCGAGGGTGACATGCCCGGTCGATCCTCGACAGCTTCCGCTGCCAAGTCCCGCCGCCAGCGCAAATTCCGCCGGCGCGTCACGGGCGCCCTGGTTCTGGCGGTCGGCCTGCTCAGCGCCGGCTTCCTCGCCTCCGCGTTGACCCCTGCCCCGCAGGTGGCCACTGCGCAGGACGATCAGAGCGCACTGATCCGCGAGGGCAAGCAGCTCTACGAGACCTCCTGCGTGACATGCCACGGCATCAACCTGCAGGGTGTGCAGGACCGCGGTCCCACCCTGATCGGTGTCGGTGAGGCAGCCGTCTACTTCCAGGTGTCCTCCGGTCGCATGCCGGCCTCGCGCAACGAGGCCCAGGCGCTCCGCAAGGAACCGAAGTTCAACGCGGCCCAGACCGACGCCCTCGGTGCCTACATCCAGGCGAACGGCGGCGGCCCGACGGTCATCCGTGACGAAGACGGCGAGATCTCCCAGTCTTCGCTCCGTGGCAACGACATCGGCCGCGGTTCGGAACTGTTCCGCCAGAACTGCGCTTCGTGCCACAACTTCACCGGCCGCGGCGGCGCGCTGTCGTCCGGAAAGTTCGCGCCGAACCTCGATCCGGCCAATGAACAGCAGATCTACACGGCCATGCTCACCGGGCCGCAGAACATGCCGAAGTTCTCCGACCGTCAGCTGACGGTCGAGGAGAAGCAGGACATCATCGCGTACGTCAAGTCGGCCAGCGAGACGACGAACCCCGGCGGCTACGGATTGGGCGGGTTCGGCCCGGCCGCCGAAGGTCCGACGATGTGGGTCATCGGCATTGTCGCCGTCGTCGGCGCTGCACTGTGGATCGGAGCAAGGTCATGAGTGGCGGCGAAACGCCGACTAACAAGCACTCGGTCGAGAACCTCGAACAGATGAGCCGCGACGACCTCGTCGCGCTCGGGACGAATCTCGACGGTGTCGATGTCGCATTCCGCAAGGATCGGTGGCCCGTCGAGGGCACCCGCGCCGAGAAGCGCGCCGAGCGAAGCGTCGCGATCTGGTTCGCGCTCGCCGGCATCGCAGGTATCGCGTTCATCGCGATCTACCTGTTCTGGCCGTGGGAGTACCAGGGCCCGGGCGACCCGAACTACACCCTGTACAACCTGTACACCCCGATGCTCGGCCTCACCCTGGGTCTGTCGATCCTCGGTATCGGTGTCGGCGCGGTGCAGTTCACGAAGAAGTTCATCCCCGAAGAGGTGTCGATCCAGGATCGCCACGACGGCCCGTCGACGGAGGTCGATCGCAAGACGATCGTCGCCGAGCTCGCCGATTCGCTCGACACGTCGACGCTCCCGCGTCGCAAGCTGATCAAGCGCACCGCGATCTTCGGCGGCGGCGCACTGGGCGTCGGCCTGATCATGCCGCTCGGCGGCTTGATCAAGAACCCGTGGGCACAGGGCGACAAGTCTCCGCTGTGGGTCTCGGGCTGGACCCCGAACTACGAGGGCGAAACCATCTACCTGCGCCGCGACACCGGACGGCCCCAGGACATCGTCCTGGTTCGCCCGGAGGATCTCGACGCCGGCGGCATGGAGACGGTCTTCCCGTTCCGTGAATCCGACCGTGGCGACGACCACGCGCTGCTGCAGAGCCTTCGCGGCATCCGCAACGCCGTCATGCTCATCCGTCTGCGCACGGAGGATGCCGAACGCGCCATCAAGCGCAAGGGCCAGGAGAGCTTCAACTACGGCGACTACTTCGCCTTCTCGAAGATCTGCACCCACCTCGGCTGCCCCACCTCGCTGTACGAGCAGCAGAGCAACCGCATTCTCTGCCCGTGCCACCAGTCGCAGTTCGACGCACTCGAGTACTGCAAGCCGATTTTCGGTCCCGCTGCTCGTGCACTGCCGCAGCTGCCTATTACAGTGAACGAAGAGGGCTTCCTGGTCGCCAACGGTGACTTCACCGAGGCACTCGGCCCGGCATTTTGGGAGCGTCGCCCGTGAGTACTGCAACTCCATCCCGCGCCGCACAGGCCGCCGAGAACATCGATTCCCGGTATCACCTGTCGGCAGGCATCCGTCGGCAGATCAACAAGGTCTTCCCGACACACTGGTCGTTCCTGCTGGGCGAGATCGCGCTCTACGCGTTCATCATCCTGCTGATCTCCGGTGTCTACCTGACCCTGTTCTTCGACCCGTCGATGGCTCACGTCGTGTACGACGGCGTCTACCAGCCGCTGCGCGGCGTGGGGATGTCCCGTGCCTACGAGACCACCCTGAACCTGTCCTTCGAGGTTCGTGGCGGCCTGTTCGTCCGGCAGATCCACCACTGGGCTGCCCTGATGTTTGCCGCGTCCATCGTGGTGCACCTGCTGCGCATCTTCTTCACCGGTGCGTTCCGGCGTCCTCGTGAGGCCAACTGGGTGATCGGCTCGCTGCTGCTCATCCTGGCGATGTTCGAAGGCTTCTTCGGTTACTCGCTCCCCGACGACCTGCTCTCCGGTACCGGTCTCCGCGCCGCGTTCTCCGGCATCACGCTGAGCATCCCGGTCATCGGCACGTGGATGCACTGGGCCCTGTTCGGTGGCGACTTCCCGGGTGACCTGATCATCCCGCGCTTCTACGTCCTGCACGTCCTGCTGGTTCCGGGCATCATCCTGGCGCTCATCGCCGCGCACCTCGCGCTGGTGTGGTACCAGAAGCACACCCAGTTCCCCGGCCCCGGCCGCACCGAGCAGAACGTCGTCGGCGTGCGCATCCTCCCGGTCTTCGCAGTGAAGTCCGGTGCGTTCTTCGCGATGACCTTCGCGGTCCTCGCGCTGATGTCCGGCCTCCTCCAGATCAACCCGGTCTGGAACATCGGCCCGTACAACCCATCGCAGGTCTCCGCAGGTTCTCAGCCCGACATCTACATGATGTGGACGGACGGCCTGGCACGTATCTGGCCGGCATGGGAGCTGTACCTGTTCAACCGCTACACGATCCCGCAGCCCTTCTGGATCGCCCTGATCATGGGCCTGGTGTTCGTGATCCTGACGATCTACCCGTGGATCGAGAAGCGGTTCACCAAGGACGACGCACACCACAACCTGCTGCAGCGTCCGCGCGACGTGCCGGTTCGTACCGCCATCGGCGCGATGGCCCTGGCCTTCTACGCGGTCGCGACCATCATGTGTGTCAACGACATCATCGCGTACAAGTTCGACATCTCGATCAACGCAACGACGTGGATGGGCCGTATCGGCCTGGTCGTGCTGCCGCCGCTCGCGTACTACATCGCCTACCGGTTCTGCCTGGGCCTCCAGCGCAGCGACCGCCAGGTCCTCGAGCACGGCATCGAGACGGGCATCGTCCGTCGCCTGCCGCACGGTGAGTACGTCGAGATCCACCAGCCGCTCGGCCCGGTGGACGAGCACGGCCACCCGGTTCCGCTCGAGTACCAGGGCGCCGCGATCCCGAAGACGATGAACCGTCTCGGTACCGCCGGTAAGCCCGGGGCCGGCAGCTGGTGGCGTCCGGACCCCGCTGAGGAGACGGCTGCACTCGAAGCGGCTCATCACGAGGCCGAGGCCGAACTGCGCACCACGCTCCGTGAGTACCAGGAGCGCGTGCACGGCGAGTCGAACGGTTCCGAGACGACGACGAACCTGCCCGACACGAAGCACTGACCGGCACGTTTCATCACGAGTGGGGCCCCGAACCTTCCAAGGTTCGGGCCCCACTCGTGTGCAGGGACGCTAACGCTTCCCTCCCCCACCGGCGGCGTGCATCCCCCAGCCCGCCAGCAGTGCGGCTTCCATCGCGGCGTCGAGCAGGTAGGTCTTGGGGATCCTGCCTGCCGGCACGTAGATCAGGTCCACGGCCAGGAGGGTCGCGGCTGTGGCCACGCCGACCCGTCGAGCATGGCGGTGCCCTTCGGGACTGTCCTCGGCCCGCAATTGCGCGATCCCGTTGCCCACTAGGAGCCCGGCGACGGTGTATTGCAGCCACCGATCCACCTTCGCCCCGAAAACGGCTTCGAAACTCTGCCTGTGTACAAGGGGCCACAGCCCTCCGGCGACATTCAGCGAGCCGTGAAGCCGGGCGAGGCGGTGGCCGAGTGTGTCGCTACCCGGTGCGATCGTTGTCATCGTGGTGCCTTCCCCCCGCGGAGCCGCTCCCCGGCGGCCCTGTACGTCACTCGGGATCGGTCTCCTCGGGATCGTCTTCCCCTTCGGCCTGGTCCGGCTGCAGGGGTGCGCCGGACCGGAGATTCTCTGGATCGGCGTCCGGATCCTGGCTGGGGTCGTAACGGTCTGCGGGTCCTTCGGTGCTGTTCATGGATATCGGGTTTCCGATGCCCGGCCCGCCAAACCCAGGCCCGCCGAACCCGGGCGCCGGTCCGACCCGTTCGCTGTGTGTCAGCGCCGCCGGGCGAGTCCCTTGGAGACCGTCCGCTTCGACACCGTCCGTATCGCGACGCCGAGTCCCGGATAGTGCCCCGTGGAGTGGTGGACTTCGGATCGGCTCTGCAGTAGACGTAGTGATCAACGAGTCGTGCTGGATAC
>NZ_JABAGQ010000012.1 GCF_012844225.1 Rhodococcus sp. 105337 | reverse complement strand
GTGTCCGTGTCGCTCTGACCTGGATTAAGTTACGCGAGCACCCCCACAAACACCAAATCGCCAGGTCAACGCCGATTCCGGCCGCGTTCAGGGCACCCAGTACTTCGCAGCGAGGCTCTGGACCACCTCGTCGTCCTCGCCGGCCTGGGACAGCAACGCGAGATCGCCGTCGATATCGGTCAGGCGGGGGTCGTCGGCCTCCGCGGCGTCGATCGGCCGGCCCCCGTCCTCCGCACGCTGACGCATGATCTTGTCGCGGACCCGGTCCTTCAGAGAGTCACCCATATACCGAGCATGAGTGCGCCGGTTGTGGTTGTCGAGCGCCGAGGAGGGCGTGTCACCGGTCGTCGCGATCCCGGAACACGCGGATCGCCATGGGGATCACCACGACGAGCGCACCGATGATCAGGATCAGGGAGAAGATTTCCATCAACATGACTCCATGGTCCCTGTCCGCACGACATCACGCGAGGACGACCGAGCCCTGGAACCAGAAGAGCCCCTCACCGGTGGGTGAGGGGCTCTTCGTGGAGCTGCCTGTCGGAATCGAACCGACGACCTTTTCATTACGAGTGAAATGCTCTACCGACTGAGCTAAGGCAGCATGCCGTTCGGCGTCCGAAGTCTAGCGGACTACCCCCACCGGGATGCAAACCGGCACTTCAGTCACCGGAACGCAGCGCTCAAGCGCGCCGCCATGGCTGCCAGCGCGAACTTCGGCTTGACGTTCTGCGCGAGAGCCTCGCGGCACTCGAGGATCGCTTCGATGCAGTCGAGCAGGGCCTCCGGACTGGTACGGGAGGCGAGATCGGCTGCACGTTCGGTCATGTCCGGATGGTTGGGCGTCGCGGTGGAACCGAACGCGTGGGCGAGGGCATCCCGGTACAGCCCCGCGAGGTCGATGAGCGCGCGGTCCATGATGTCGCGTTCGGTCCGGGTCTTGCGGGACTTCTGCGTGCGCTCGAGTTCTTTCAGTACGCCGGCCGAACCGCGCAGCGCACCTGCGGCTCCCTTACCGGTACCGCCTGCACCGAGCGCCGTCCTCAGCTCTTCTGTCTCACGCTCGTCGCGTTCGACACTGATCTCCTTGGCTTCCACCTCGGCGCTGCGTCCGAGTTCCTCGGCTGCGGAGTACGTCGTCGCAGGCCGGAGAACGGCCCCGGCGAGCTCGAGGGCGCGGTTGCGGTTTTCCCGCGCGATCGTGTCGGTGGCCAGACGGCGGGCCCTGCCGACGTGGCCCGCACTCACCGACGCGGCCCACCGCGCAGTCTTCTCGTCGATGCCGTCGCTGAGCTGCAGGACCTCGGCGATCGACGCGGCGCTGGGCGTGACGAGACCGACGTGCCGGCAGCGGGACCGAAGCGTCACCGAGATGTCCTCGGGATCGGTCGACGGGGCGCACAGCAGGAACACGGTGCGTTGCGGCGGTTCTTCCACCACCTTCAGCAGCGCGTTGGCCGCTCCCTCGGTGAGACGGTCGGCATCCTCGATCACCACGACTTGCCACCGGCCGGTGCTGGGCCGGCGCGATGCGACCTGCACGATGGCGCGCATCGCCTTGACGCTGATGGTCAGGCCTTCGGGGATCACCCGCCGCACGTCGCCGTGGGTACCGGCCATCGTGGTGGTGCATGCGTGGCAGTGTCCACATCCCGGAGTCTGTTCGTCGGTGCACTGCAGCGCGGCCGCGAAGCACAACGCCGCGATGGACCTGCCCGATCCGGGCGGGCCGGTGAACAGCCACGAATGCGTCATCGCCGAGCCGGTATCGCCGTTGCGCGCAGCGACTGCAGCCGCAACGAGATCGGTCTCGACATCGTGCTGGCCGACGAGACGATCGAAGACACCGGACATGCCGACCAGCGTAACCACCGGCACCGACCTGTTCCGTCCGGCTGTCCGAAACGTTCAAGACCTACGTGCCCGGCCCGCTCTACCGTCGGGTCATGACCATTCGATTCTCTGCCATCGGCCTGGTTGTCGAGGACTTCGGGCGCTCCTTCGAGTGTTACCGCACACTCGGCCTCGACCTGCCCGCCGAAGCGCCCGACGCGCCGCACTTCGAGGTGACGGCGGCCGACGGTGTCCGTCTGATGTGGGACACGATCGACTCCGTGAAGTCGTTCGATCCGGGTTTCGAACCGGGGACGGGCGGGCCGAGCCTCGCATTCGAGTGCGGTTCACCGGGCGAGGTCGACGAGATGTACGCGGCACTGGTTGCCGCCGGGTGCACTTCGGCGATGAAGCCCTGGGATGCGGCGTGGGGGCAGCGTTACGCGAGCCTGCTCGATCCGGACGGCCACGGCATCGACCTGTTCGCTGCCCTTTCCGAGTAGTTACGGCCCGGACCGCGGACGGACGAGGTCACCGAGCGTCGATCCCGACAGGGCGCGCACCTCACGCGCGAGGTGCGACTGGTCGCTGTACCCGCACTCGGCCGCAACCCTGGCCGGGTCTTCGCCCGCACGAGCGCGTTCCACCGCCCGCCGGAAGCGCAGGACGCGGGACAGCGTCTTCGGCCCGTAGCCGAACGCCTGGTGTGCGCGCCGGCGGAGGGTTCGTTCACTCCAGCCGGCAGCGGTCGCGGCATCGGCGACCGTCATACCGGATGCGAATGCATGCGCGAGCCCCGACAGAGGACTTCGAGGTGCTTCGTCCAGATCGCGGCGAGCGGCATGGACGAGGCCGAACACCGGGTCGTCTTCGACGGCCGCCACGATGTCGCGGACCCGACGCGGGGACCAGATCTGGTCGAGGGAGACGCGCCGGTCGCGCAATTCGGAGGCGTCGACACCCAGGAACACGGGCCCGAGGCCGGGTGCGAACCGCACTGCCGCCAGTTTTCGCCGCGCCGCGAGGTCCGAGAACTGTGCGCGCGTGTCGGGACCCGCAACGAGAAGACCGTCTTCGTGCCAGATCAGATCCATGCATCCGTCGGGCAGAACGGTGTTTCCGGCCGGTCCGGCGGGATCGGGCGTCGACACCCAGGCGATGACCCCGGGTATCCCGGACGCCCATTCGCGGTACACACCGCAAGGGTAGGCGCCCGGGCCGGGATCAGTCTGCTGCCTTCTTCGCCGCGGCTTTCTTGGCCGGGGCCTTCTTCGCCGCGGTCTTCTTCGCTGCGGTCTTCTTCGCTGCGGTCTTCTTGGCGGGCGACTTCTTCGCCGCGGCCTTCTTGGTGGCCTTCTTCACCGGACCGCGCGCACGCCGGTCGGCGAGCAACTCCGAAGCCCGCTCGTCGGTGATCGTCGGGACCTCGTCACCCTTGCGCAGGCTCGCGTTGGTCTCGCCGTCGGTGACGTACGGACCGAACCGCCCGTCCTTGATCACCATGGGCTTTTCGCTCACCGGGTCCACGCCCAGTTCACGGAGAGGCGGCGTGGCCGCAGCCTGCCGGCCACGGCGCTTCGGCTCGGCGTAGATCTTCAGCGCCTCGTCGAGCGTGACGGTGAACATCTGCTCTTCGTCCGCCAGGGACCGCGAGTCGGTGCCCTTCTTCAGGTACGGACCGTAACGGCCGTTCTGCGCCGTGATCTCTTCACCCGACTCGGGATCGACACCCACGACGCGCGGGAGAGACAGCAGCCGGAGCGCGTCCTCCAACGTGACCGTCGACAGATCCATCGTCTTGAGCAGCGACGCGGTGCGCGGCTTCGGACCGGTGGCCTTCTTGGCCGCCTTCTTCGCGGGTGCCTTCTTCGCCGCCTTCTTGGCGACAGCCTTCTTCGTCGCGGTCTTCGTGCCACCGCCGGCGGCCTCGACCTCCTCGACGGGGATCGGTGTCACGTCCGGTTCGGGTTCCGGCTCCGGGGTGGACTCGGGCAGCAACTCGGTGACGTACGGACCGAAGCGGCCCTCCCGCGCGACGACCTCGTGACCGGTTGCGGGATCGACACCGAGCACGCGCCCCTCCTGGGGCGTGGAGAACAACTTCTCCGCGTACTCGAGCGTCAGCTCGTCCGGCGGCAGGTCGTCGGGGAGATTCGCGCGCTGGGAGATCGGGTCGCCGTCCGGGTCGTCCGGGTTGACCACCATCCGCTCGAGATACGGGCCGAACCGCCCGACCCGAACATGGACCTCGCGGCCCTCCGCGTCGTCGAACAGGCGGATCGAGTTGATCTCGCGGGCGTCGATGTCCTCGAGGTTCTCGCTGACGAGCTTCTTCAGGCCGCCCTGTCGTGCGACCGACTGCTCGCCGCCGTGCTCGCCGCCGAAGTAGAACCTCGTCAGCCAGTCGGTCCGGTGTTCGTGACCGGAGGCGATCTCGTCGAGGTCGTCTTCCATACCCGCGGTGAAGTCGTAGTTCACGAGCTGCGAGAAGTGGGATTCGAGTAGGCCGATCACGGCGAACGCCACCCAGGACGGGACGAGCGCACTGCCTCGCTTGTAGACGTATCCGCGATCGAGGATCGTCTTGATGATCGAGGCGTACGTCGAGGGCCGGCCGATGCCGAGTTCTTCGAGCGTCTTGATGAGGCTCGCCTCGGTGTACCGCGCCGGCGGGTTCGTGGAGTGGCCGTCGGGATCGAGCTTCGTCGCGGTGACCGCGGAGCCTTCGCTGAGGTTGGGCAGGCGCGACTCGGCGTCGTCGGACTGGCCGCCTGCCTCTTCGTCGACGCTCTCGACGTAGGCCTTGAGGAAGCCTGCGAACGTGATGGTGCGGCCCGACGACGAGAACGTGCACTCCTCCCCCGTGCCGGCGGTGCCGGTGATCCGGAGGGTGAGGGTGGTGCCGCGGACATCAGCCATCTGCGACGCGACGGTGCGCTGCCAGATCAGCTCGTAGAGGCGGAACTCGTCGCCGTCGAGACGCGCATGCAACTCACCCGGGGTGGCGAACACGTCGCCGGCGGGGCGGATCGCCTCGTGCGCTTCCTGCGCGTTCTTGACCTTACGGGTGTACTGGCGCGGCGTCGGGTGCACGAATTCGGCGCCGTACAGCTGGGTGGCCTGGGCGCGCGCTGCGCTGATCGCCGACTCGGACAGCGTCGTGGAGTCCGTACGCATGTACGTGATGTAGCCGTTCTCGTACAGCCGCTGCGCGATGCGCATGGTGCGTTCCGACGAGAACCTGAGCTTGCGCCCGGCTTCCTGCTGCAACGTCGAGGTCATGAACGGCGCATACGGCTTACGGGTGTACGGCTTGCTCTCGGCCGACGACACCGTCAGCGCGGTTCCGGCGAGCGCCTCGGCCAGACGACGCGCGTAGGTCTCGTCGAGAACCACGACGCCGGTGGACTTCAGCTTGCCGTCGGCACCGAAGTCACGGCCGGAAGCGACGCGGGAGCCGTCCACTCCGACCAGACGCGCACCGAACGAGCGGGGGCTCGCGGTTTCGCCCGCGTCCATGGTCGCCGCGATGTCCCAGTACTCGGCAGACCTGAATGCCATCCGCTCGCGTTCGCGCTGCACGATGATGCGGGTCGCGACGGACTGCACGCGCCCGGCCGACAAGCGCGGCATGACTTTCTTCCACAACACCGGGCTGACTTCGTAGCCGTACAGCCGGTCGAGGATGCGCCGGGTTTCCTGCGCGTCGACAAGGTCGGTGTCGAGTTCGCGGGTGTTCTCCGCGGCCGCCCGAATGGCGGATTCGGTGATCTCGTGGAACACCATGCGCCGGACCGGAACCTTGGGCTTGAGGGTCTCGAGCAGATGCCAGGCGATCGCCTCGCCCTCACGGTCGGGGTCGGTGGCGAGATAGAGCTCGTCGGCGTCCTTGAGGAGACTCTTCAGTTCGGAGACCTTGGACTTCTTCTCCGGGCTGACGACGTAGAGCGGCTCGAAATCGTGATCGACGTCGACACCGAGGCGGGCCCACGACTCACCCTTGAATTTGGCAGGGACATCCGCGGCGCCGCGCGGCAGATCCCTGATATGACCGACCGACGCCTCGACGACGTAATCGCGCCCCAGGTAGGGGGCGATTTTTTTCGCCTTGGTCGGGGATTCGACGATGACCAGCCGACGTGTACCCGAGGACCCGTCCGAAGTGCTCTTGTCTGCTGCCACCGTGCCGCCTGTGCCTTCCCTCTACCGACATGTCGCGCTTCTCGAAGACATGTATACCGACCACGTCCCCCCGACGTAGCCACACACAGGGTCGCACATCCTGGGCGGACGCCTCATCACGTGTGGTGGTCCCACGGCGCGGCACGAGGCCAGACCTCCCACGCCCCGGGGTCGTCGGGCGGTGCCCCGATGTTCTCGACGAGCCTGGTCAGGCGCTTGCGGCCGGACACTCGCAGGCCCGGCGACGACCCGCGTGTGCCGATGAGAGTGGGTGCGATACCGGCCCGCAGGAACGCCTCGGCGAGGGGCGCATGGGTGTCGGGTGTCTGTGGATCGAGGCCGAGGACGTATCGCTCTCCGTCCACTTCTTTCGTACCCGCGGCAAGAAACCATGCGCGCTGAGCACGCGAACTCGGCACCCACTCGAACGGCACCGTCTTCACCGTGCCGCGCATCCACAGCAAAGCCAATGGCACCGTCTCTGCGGCGAACGCCGTGCACACTGTCGTGCGGCCGTCGTCGGTGGTGCCGATCTCCGGTTCCAGCCCCGCCTCGGACATCAGGTGTGCGATCCCGGTAGCGCGCCAGGGGACATCGACAACGGCGGAGATCCGGGCCCGGTCTCCGCGAATCGCGACCCGGCCCTGGGCTGCCAGCACCCCGCTCAGGTCTGCGACCGAAGGTGGCCCGAGCTCGGCGCCGAAGAACGACAGCTGGCTCACGATCCTCCTTCCGGTCGATCGATACCCGAAAATGCATCGTCCCCCATCACCGGAGGTGACGGGGGACGATTCAGATGAGGAGTCGAGCCTCACCTTGCGCTCATGGGAGCAATCTCTCAGACAGCGCGCACGCCGGTGGCCTGCGGGCCCTTGGTGCCCTGACCGACCTCGAACTCCACGCGCTGGTTCTCCTCGAGGGTCCGGAAACCGGCGCCCTGGATCTCGGAGTAGTGAACGAACACGTCTGCAGAACCGTCCTCGGGAGCGATGAAGCCGAAGCCCTTCTCCGCGTTGAACCACTTCACAGTGCCCTGTGCCATGCTTTTCCTTCTCTTTCTTACCACCGGATTCGACAGACCACCGGAAACGCGGCCCGCCCGGCCCCGGTTCCGACCGCTGTACTTCCGAACCCCCGTGGGAAGAGCAAAGCACCGCGCCCGCAACCATCGATCCTGCGAGCGTTCACTCTCTCAAGTCCACGAACACAGAAGCTGCGACCGCGTGCCAGTCAACCATGCCCGGGGCGGTCGCGACAGTAGTAATGGGCACAAACGTCCCAGAAAAATCGAAGGTCCCCGACCGTCGGTACGATTACCGATCGGTAGTGGTTTCCGCCCGCCGCAGACGGCAGAACCGCCGCCCCCGTTCGACCCCGCAACCCCCGGAGCGCTCCGTGCCCAGCTCACCCCCGTTCGATCCGGGTAACGGCACGGCTGCGACCTACGGACGTGAACTCCTCGACCGCCTCCTGGCCGGAACACCCGCCGGCGAGTCCCCGCTCACCCACGTCGCCGCGCTGCCCACCCGGCCGGCGCAGCACACCGATTGGCCTCGCTGGGCAGCCGAGCCGGTGGTCCGGGCGCTGTGCGAGCACGGGGTACCGCAGCTGTGGAGCCATCAGGCCGCCGCCGCCGATCTCGCCGCCGCCGGGGAGAACGTGGTCGTCGCCACCGGAACCGCGTCCGGCAAGTCGGTGGCGTATCAACTTCCCGTGCTCACTGCCCTGGCAGCCGACCCGCAGGCCACCGCGCTGTATCTCTCCCCCACCAAGGCACTGGGGGCCGATCAGCTTCGCGCCGTCACCGAACTGACCATGATGGAGCCCGCACTGTCGACGGTGGCGGCGTGCGCGTACGACGGCGACACCAGCACGGAGATGCGGCAGTGGGCGCGCCGGCACTCACGGTGGATTTTCACCAATCCCGACATGTTGCACGTGTCGCTACTGCCCGGGCACGCACGGTGGGCGCGGATGCTGCGTCGGCTGAAATACGTGGTGATCGACGAATGCCACTCGTACCGAGGAGTTTTCGGGTCGCACGTCGCACTGATCCTGCGCCGGCTCCGGCGGCTGGCCCGACACTACGGCGCCGATCCCGTGTTCATCCTGGCCTCCGCGACCACCGGCGAACCGGCCGACGCGGCGTCCAGGCTCATCGGTGCACCGTGCCGTGCGGTGACCGAGGACGGGTCGCCACACGGACCCAGGACCGTCGCGATGTGGGAACCTCCGTTGCTGCGGGAGGTCACCGGAGAACACGGGGCTCCCGTGCGACGCGCGGCCGGAACCGAAGCGGCCCGGCTGCTCGCCGACCTCGTCGTCGAAGGTGCACGAACGCTGACGTTCGTGCGATCCCGGCACGGTGCGGAACTCACGGCCATGGGCGCGCGACGGTTGCTCGCCGCGGCAGCGCCCGACCTCGTCGATCGCGTTGCCGCCTACCGCGCCGGTTACCTCGCGGAAGATCGCCGCGACCTCGAGGCGGCGATCTCGGACGGACGTCTGCTCGGGGTGGCGAGTACGAACGCACTCGAACTCGGAGTCGACATCGCCGGTCTCGACGCGGTGGTCGTCGCGGGTTTTCCCGGCACCGTGGCCTCGTTCTGGCAGCAGGGCGGCCGCGCCGGGCGGCGCGGGCAGGGATCGCTGGTGGTGCTGGTCGCCCGCGACGACCCCCTCGACACGTATCTGGTGCACCATCCTCAGGCGTTGCTGGGCAGGCCGGTCGAGTCGACCGTGACCGACCCGGCGAACCCGTACGTCCTGGGGCCGCAGTTGCTCTGCGCGGCGTCGGAAAAGCCGCTGAGCGACGACGAAGTCGAGGAATACGACGCGTGGGAAGTCCTCGCTCGCCTCGCCGAGGACGGCCTCGTCCGCAGACGCCCGCACGGCTGGTTCGTCACTCCCGGTACGCATCCGCACGCCGAGATCGACATCCGCGGCGGCATCGGCGGGCAGGTCGCGATCGTGGAAGCGGAGACCGGGCGGATGCTCGGCACCGTCGAAGGCAGTCGCGCGCCCGCGACCATGCATCCGGGTGCCGTACACCTGCATCGGGGGGAATCCTTCGTTGTCGACGAACTGCACCTCGACGACGGAATCGCACTCGTCCACGCCGAGGACCCCGAATGGTCCACCAGCGCACGGGAAGTCACGGAGATCTGCTGCACGTCGATCGACGAGCATCGGGACCACGGCCCCGTCACCGTCGCGGCGGTAGGTGTCGAGGTGACGCATCAGGTGGTCGGATATCTCCGGCGTCTGTCCTCCGGCGAGATCCTCGATCAGATCCCGCTGGAGATGCCCGAGCAGACCCTTGCGACCCGCGCTGTGATGTACACCGTCGATCCCGGACTGCTCTCGCAGATCGGCCTCACGGCCGAGCGGATCCCGGGTTCGCTCCACGCCGCCGAACACGCGGCGATCGGTTTGCTCCCCCTCGTCGCCACGTGCGATCGAGGGGATATCGGCGGCGTCTCCACCGACCTGCACCCGGACACCGGTCTTCCCACGGTCTTCGTCTACGACGGGCAGCCCGGCGGAGCCGGATTCGCCGAGCGCGGCTACCGCCGGATCTCGCAATGGCTCGAGGCAACCCGAGACGCCGTCGCAGCGTGCGAGTGCGTCTCGGGTTGCCCGTCGTGCGTGTATTCACCCAAGTGCGGCAACGGCAACGATCCGCTCGACAAGTCGGGCGCCGTGCTCGTCCTGACCGCCGTGCTCGACGCGATCGGCAGCCAGGACTGACACCGCATTACAACCGTCAGACCGCCGGCCTGTGCTCGTCCTCGGCACGTTCGGCGGCCAGCAGTGCCGCACGCTCTTTCCGCCGGAGCGCCTGCTGGGCCGGGTCCGGAACCGGGACAGCCGCCAACAACCGCTTGGTGTACGGATCGGACGGCGACCGCAGAATACGATCGGTCCGGTCGAACTCCACGAGCTTGCCGGCCCGCATCACCGCGATACGACGTGCAAGCACCTCCACGACGGCAAGGTCGTGGCTGATGAACAGGCATGCGAAGCCGTATTCGCGCTGCAGTTCCTGGAACAGCTCGAGCACCTTGGCCTGCACCGAGACGTCGAGCGCCGACGTCGGTTCGTCCGCCACCAGCAGTGTCGGTTCGAGAGCCAGCGCCCGGGCGATACCCACGCGCTGACGCTGACCACCGGAAAGCTGATGCGGGTAGCGGTTGCGCATGTCTCGCGGCAACTGAACCTGATCGAGCAGTTCCTCGACCTTCTTGTCGCGCTGGGTGCGGTCCATTTCGGTGTGCAGCAGCATCGGCTCGCCGATGGACTGTCCGATGGGCCAGCGCGGGTTCAGCGACGAACCCGGGTCCTGGAACACGATGCCGACCTTGCGGCGGACCGGGCGCAGATCGCGTGTCGACATCTTCGTGATGTCGGTGCCCGCAACGGACAGTGAGCCGGAGTGCAACTTGAGCAATCCCACTACGGCCTTGCCGATCGTCGACTTGCCCGAACCGGACTCTCCGACGAGTCCCACGACCTCACCGGGCTCGATGTTGAGGCTCACGCCGTCGACCGCCCGGAAGCCGCTGTTGCGACGCGCCCCGGGGTACTCGATCACGCCGTCGACGATTTCGAGTGCGTACCGCACGTCCGGGGTGTCGTCGGTTCCGGCTTCGCCGACCCGCGAGCCGAGGTGGGGCACCGACGCCAGCAGTTCACGGGTGTAGGCGTGCTCCGGCTTGTTGAAGACCTTGTCCGACGTCCCCTGCTCGACGATGGCACCGTTGCGCATGACGAGGATGCGGTCGGCCATGTCGGCGACGACACCCATGTCGTGCGTGATGAGCACGATCGCCGCGTCCACGCGTTCGCGCAGATCCCGCATCAGCTGCAGGATCTCGGCCTGCACCGTGACGTCGAGCGCTGTGGTGGGCTCGTCGGCGATGAGCACCGACGGTTCGGAGGCCAGCGCCTGGGCGATCATCGCTCGCTGGCGCTGCCCGCCGGAAAGCTGGTGCGGGTAGTACTTGACCCGCTTCTCCGGTTCGGGCATATCCACGAGACGGAGCAGCTCGATCACACGCTCCTTGGCCTGCGCTTTGGTCATGTCCGAGTGCGAGCGAATGGCCTCGGTTATCTGCCACCCGATCGTGTAGACGGGGTTCAGGGCCGTCATGGGCTCCTGGAAGATCACGGCAATGTCTTTGCCGCGCACCGAGTTCAGTTCACGTTCCGACAGACCGACGAGTTCACGACCGTCGAGAGTGATGCTGCCGCGGACACGGCTGTTGTCGGCGAGCAGACCCGGTACGGCCATGGCCGTCGTCGATTTACCCGATCCGGATTCGCCGACGATCGCCAGGATTTCGCCCCGCGCCACCTCGAACGAGACGTCACGTACGGCTGTTCTCCAGGTCTTGTCCACCTCGAAGTCGATGGTCAGACCGGAGACTCCGAGGATTGCGCGGTCGGTCGTGGTCTCGTCGATCGTGTCGACACTCATTGCGTCAGCTCCGTTTCGGGTCGAGCGCATCTCGCAGCGCATCACCCATGAGAATGAAGGCCAGCACGGTCACCGACAGGAACGCGGCCGGGAACAGCACCAGGTGCGGCGACGTCGAGATGTAGTTCTGGCCCAGGTTGATCTGCAGGCCCCATGACATGGCGGGCATTTGCAAGCCGATACCGAGGTACGACAGTGCTGATTCCGCGGCAATGAACGTACCGACGGCGATGGTGGCGTAGACCAGAACAGGGGTCAGCGCGTTCGGCAGAATGTGCCGGACCAGGATGCGGAAGGTCGAGGCTCCCAGCACCTGGGCGGCCTGAACGTACTCGCTCTCCTTGATGGCGATGACCGACGAACGCACCAGGCGCATTGCTGTCATCCAGCCGAAAGTGATCAGTGCCAGCGACACGGTCCAGATGGTCCGCTCGGACGTCACCGTCAGCAGCACCAGCGCGCCGAGCAGGAGCGGGATGCCGAAGAAGATGTCCGTGAAACGGGCGAGCACGCTGTCGAGGGCGCCACCGAAATAGCCGGCGAGCGCACCGATCAGCACACCGATGATCAGGACACCGATGACTGCGAGGAGGCCGATGCTCAGGGAGACGCGGGCACCGTAGATCACGTTGGCGTAGTAGTCGCAGCCCTGCAGATCCGTTCCGAACCAGTGCTGTGCACTCGGTGGCCGGCGGCTGTCGGACAGGTTGCACGCCCGAGGGTCGATGCCGCGGGCGAACAGCTGCGGCATCAGCGCCATCATCACCAGGACGATGGTGATGATCCCGCCGAACCAGAAGAACACGCTGCGGCGCAACTTCTTCCACGCGTTGCCCCACAAGCTCGCCTGGCCCACCAGTTGGACGGCTTCGCCCGTCATGACATTGCCCGGCTCGCCCTCCTCCACGGCATGTGTACGGGCGGCCTCGGCATTTTTGGAATCCATACCACTACTCGTATCTGATCCGGGGGTCGAGGAATGCGTACAGCACGTCCACGACGAGGTTGAAGAAGATGTAGAAGAAGACCATCAGCGTGACGATGCCGACGACCACCGCACCTTCCTGGTTCTGTACAGCGTCGAAGATTGCGCGGCCCAGTCCGGGAATGTTGAACACCGATTCGGTGATGATCGCGCCGCCCAGCAGTGCGCCGATATCGGCGCCGATGAAGGTCACCACGGGTATCAAGCTGTTACGCAGCGCATGCCGGACCACGATGCGTCGATACCCGACGCCCTTGGCCCGCGCGGTGCGAATGTAATCGGCGGCCATCGACTCCGACACCGCGGTGCGAGTCAGCCGGGCAACGTATGCCATCGACAGCGACGCGAGCACCAGGCCCGGGAGCAGGAAGCTGTACCAGCCGTTGTTGATACCGGCGATCGGGAACAGTCCCAGCTTGTATCCGAGGACGTACTGCGAGACGAAGCCGAGGACGAACACCGGCACCGACACCAGCAGTGTCGACGAGACGAGCACCAGGTTGTCGAAGAAGGAGTTGCGACGCAGGGCTGCGAGCACGCCGGCCGTGATACCGATGACGACCTCGAAGGCGACGGCTACCGCCGTCAACTGCATGGTGACCGGCATCCGTTGCGCGATGGTGTCCAGCACCGGCCTTCCGGAGAAGTCGGAACCGAAGTCGCCCTGCAGAAGTCCGCCGACGTACTTGATGTACTGGACGAAGAACGGATCGTCCAGGTTGTACTGGGCGCGAAGCTGCGCGATGACCGCGGGCGCGAGCGGACGATCACCCGCGAGGGCACGAATGGGGTCGCCCGGGAGGGCGTAGACCATCGCAAAGATCAGAAAAGAGGCGCCGATCAGGACCGGAATGGTCAGCAGCAATCGGCGCGTGATGAAGCGACCCACTGGGTTCTCCTATACGGAACAGAACGTCCTACACAGTGGTGGGGTGCCTCGCTTGTGCGAAACACCCCACCACTTGTCACTCAGTTGACCGTGACGTCTTCGACCACGATGTCGCCGAACGCGTCGATCTTCACGTTGTCGACCCGGTCGCTGTACACGGCCTGGTTGAGACCGTAGAACAGCGGTGCGGAAGGCATGTCGCGGAACAGGATGTCCTCGGCCTTCTGGTACTCCGTCGTGGCAGCCTCGAGCGAGTCGGCGTTGTTACCGGCCGACAGGGCCGCGTCGAACTCGGGGTTGCTGTAGAAGGTGTTGTTCGAGCCCGCGGGCGGCAATGCGCTGGTGCTGTAGATCGGTGCGAGGAAGTTGTACAGGGACGGGTAGTCCATGATCCAGGCGAAGCGGAACGGGCCGGTCATGCCCTTCTCGTCCTGCAACGGCAGGTACTGCGCGAACTGCAGATCGCCGCGCAGCACGTACTCGATACCGAGGTTGCTGCGGATCTGGTTACCGACCGCGGTCATCCACGGGTCGTGCGCGGCTCCGGCGTTGAACCACAGATCAACGGGCTGGCTGCGATCGAAGCCGGCCTCGTCGAGAAGCTTGTTGGCCTGCTCGACGTTCAGCTCACACTTAGCGCCACAGGCGTCCTCACGGTAACCCTCGACGACCGGGGACCCGAAGGACTTGGCCGGCGTACGAGTGTTGGTGAAGATGGCCTCGGTGATGGCTCCACGATCGATGGCCATCGAGAAGGCTTCACGGACACGGGGATCCGAGAAACGCGGGTCGTAGGTGGGGAAGCTGAGCGAGGTGATGTCGGGGCGCGGGCGCTCGAGGTAGCGATCACCGAACTGATCGCGAGCGGTGGCCCACGCGTCCGGCGGCAGGTCCAGCATCACGTCGAGGCCGCCGGCCTGGACGTCCGTGTAACCGGTGGCCAGTTCGGTGTAGACCTTGAACTGCACGCCGTTCGACTGCGCGGCGTTCTCACCGGCGTAGTCCTCGTACTTGGTCACGGTGAAGCCCTGACCGTCGACGAAGTCCTCGTCGGCCTTGAACGGGCCGTTGCCGATCGGACGACGGCCGAAGCCCTCGGGATCGGAGAAGAAGGCTTCGGGCAGCGGCATGAACGCCGAGTACCCGAGCGTGATCGGGTAGATCGCGAAGGGCTCCTTCAGCTCGACCGAGATGGTCGAGTCGTCCACTGCCTTCAGACCGGACATGGTGGTCGCGGCCGGCTCGCCGCCCTCTGCGGCCTGCAGATCGTCGTAGCCCTTCACGTTCTCGAAGAAGTACGACGCGCCGTATGCGTTGGTGCTCAGCGCGGTGTAGTTCCAGGCGTCGACGTAGGACTTGGCATTGACGGGAGTCCCGTCGTGGAACGTCCAGTCCGGCTTCAGCTTGATGGTCCAGTTGACCTGGTCCTCGGACTCGACCGACTCTGCGACGCCGGTGTACTCGACCTCGCTGGTCTCGTCGTTGTAGTTCACCAAGGGCGCGAACAGCGCCTTGAGGACCTGGTTGCCCTCACTCTCGGTGGTGTTGCCGGGAACCAGGGGGTTCTCGGGTTGACCGATGTACAGGCTGTACGTGCCCTCACTACTGCCGGCAGCACTACTGCCGCCACATGCCGCAAGCATGCCGACGGCTACGAAGCCCACCGACACGACCGCGATCGTGCGCTTGATCCTCAAAATCAATCCTTCCTCAGCCCCAACGGGACAGCACCGCTGTCCACGAAGTCCGCGATGATCCACGGTGTCGGTGTGAGCCACAAGAACAAGACCGTGCGGCCCGGAACGTCGGTTGACTCTAGACACACGCCTAGCGACGGACGTGCACGCCCCGCCGGAAAGAAAGCCCGACGAACCCGACGAAATGCGTCCTTAACGCGACGAGCGGGGGTCGCACGGGCCGGGCGAGCCGAGCGAATCCGCGCTTCCATCCACCGGAAGCGTTATCGCAGCACTACACCGCGCCCCGAGGCCTCGTAAATCCGGCAAGTGGCCGACGGCGCCGGAGCCCTCAGTCATGTGTGACACCCGTCACATGTGATGGGTGTCACATCGGTCTCGATCGGACGGTCCGCTCCTCATTCGGTGCCTGTCACCGCGGCCGGACCCGCTCGCGCGACCGCCCTCGCTTCGTCCCCGCCGAAGAGCGACGACACCGGAGCGGTCACCTCGAGGAGCGCGTACCAGTTCTCGATGTCGCATCGTCGCACCCGCACGTGCATGCGAAGCGCGATGGGCTCGGCCGCCTCGCACGCCGCCACGACACCGCGATCGAGCGCCGACGCGACGGCCACCGCGGCGAGGTCGGCCGCGCCCTGCGCACGGTGCCGTGCGACGACGACCGATCCGACATGAAGCAGCGTCGCGGTGACGGCGATCAGGGCCGCCATCACGGCGCAGCCGATCACGCTCGCGCTCCCGCGGTCACCCGCCGGAAGCCGGTCCGACATCACCGCAACCCCTCCGGTTCCCGCACCGAGACGGCTTCGGCCGTCAAGGTCACCAGAGGAAACAGAGGACTCTCGGCCGTCACGACAGCCACGATCAGATCTCCCTCCTCCCGCAGCGTGATTCCGGCGTCGGGGGGCGCGACACGGGCGGCCACCTCGACCGCCCGTGTGCGATCACCTCGTGCGGCGAGTCGCGCCGCCTCTCGCGCCGCGTCGTGACACCGCACCTGATACGCGATGCTCAGCACCGCACCGAGGCACAGGACCAGCACGGTCACCAGACTCGCGATCGCAAGCGCCGCTTCGACGGTGACGCCGCCGGCATCCCCGGCCCGGAATCCCCGGATCGCCTCGCACCGACCGACGCTCGGCCCCCGGCGTCTCACACCGCTGTGTTGAGCGCGCGCTCGACGATGCCGGTCAACGCCGACACGATCGAGTCGCCGGTCACCACCGCGTACAGGACCGCACCGAACGCCGCTGCCGCGATGGTTCCGATCGCGTACTCCGCCGTACTCATTCCGTCGTCGTCCACAACGAGATCCGACACGCGACTCCGGAAACCCCGAAAACCGATGGTGCGCATAATTTTCCCTCCTTGCGGCGCGGACGGTCCGCACCGACGTTTCACAACAGCCCTCCCCCGAGCACGTCCCTGGCCAGGCCGATCACTACCGGCACGATGCCCAGACACACGAACGCAGGCAGAAAACACAACCCGAGCGGGCCGCTGACGAGCACACCCGCGCGCTCGATATCGGCGGCCACCCGGTCCTCCGCCTCCGTCCGGTACCGGACGGCCAGTTCGGCCACGGTCTCCGACAGGGGTGAACCGGATTTCGCCGAACGCCGCGCAGCCCTCGCAAAGTCCTCGAGCAGGTCGTCACCCGGGCCGTCCCATGCCTCGGCCGGATCGGCACCGAGCGCGAGCCTGTCGGCGCCCCTGCGCAGCGCCGCGGCGAAATCCGGTGGAGCCGACTCCGCGACGACACGGGCCGCCGACGGCGCCGGCATTCCGGCGCGCAGACATGCGGCGAAGAGGTCGAACGCAGCCGGCACAGCATTCGGGTCGGGGCGTCCGGCCGATACCTGCAGGCCGGGAACACCTTTCGCATCTCTGAGGCGAGCGTTGCCGCCGGCGATCGGAAGGATCAGCAGGGCCGCGGCAGCGAGCGCGGCAGCGACGGCCGCCGTCATGCGCTCACCCTGTCGGCGATACGGTCGGTCCACAACAACCCGGCGCATGCCAGCACCGTGCCCGCGACGAGAAGCATGCCGCCGAGTCCGTCGGAAAGCAGAATCCCCACCGGCGCCGCACCCATGAGTTGCCCGAGCCCGACTCCGAGCAACGGGAGGGCCGCGAGGACGGATGCGGTTGCGCGCGCCCCTGCCAGGCCCGCGTCCGTGCGAGAGCGAATCCGCATCCTGGCGGAGAGGTCCGTCCGGGCCGCAGCCAGGAGTTCGGCGAGCGCCAGACCGTGCCGATCCGATACAGCCCATGCGTCGGCTAGTCGTGCCAGACTTACCGCCAGTCCGTCGCTGTCGCCGGACGGAACCGAGGAACGCAATCCGTCCGACGCTGAGCCGCCGAGGCGGGAGCGGGCAGCGGCGACCCGGAACGCATCTGCCGCAGGTCCGGTGGTTTCGCGCGCTGCGGTATCGCAGGCGTCGGCCGGATGCGCACCCACTCGCAGATCCGCGATGACCGCCTCCAAGCCGGAGAGCAACATTCGCCGATGTGCCTCGATCTGCGCCGCGCGGCGTTTCCGGCGTATCCGCCACAGCGTCGTCGCCGCCACCGTGGCGGCGGCCACCGCAGGTGCGACGCCGACAAGCATGGCGAGTGCGACACCTGCAGCGGCGGCGAGCACTCCCGGGTGACCGGCAACGGGAAAACGAAAGGGAACGTGGGGGCGGATTCGGTGTGCTCCCGACGAACCCGGGACGACGAGCAACGCGGCGGCAAGGCACAGTGTCGCCCCGATCACGGGACATCCCGTCGGCGAAGAGCACGTTCGAGCGACGCCATACCGGCGACCGCGCCGTGGTCGTACGTCCAGGCCGGCGACACGACGACTCCGGATACGGGATCGCGTTCGACGACGCCGATCTCGACGAGGCGGCGGGCACCACCGGGGCTGCGGTGAACATGAAGGACCACCTGGACTGCGGCAACGAGCTGACTGTGGAGGGCCGCTCGGTCGAGGCCGCCGAGCGCCGCGAGTGCCTCGAGCCGCGCCGGTACTTCGTCCGGTGAATTGGCGTGCACGGTGCCGGCGCCCCCGTCGTGGCCGGTGTTCAACGCCGTCAGGAGATCGACCACCTCCGCCCCGCGGACCTCCCCCACGACGATCCGGTCGGGTCTCATGCGCAACGCCTGGCGGACGAGGTCCCGCACGGTGACCTCCCCGACCCCCTCGACGTTGGGCGCACGCGCGACCAGCCGAACGACGTGGGGATGCGCGGGCACCAGTTCGGCAGCGTCTTCGACGCAGACGATCCGCTCCCGGTGGTCCACCGCTCCCAGCAGCGCCGCGAGCAGTGTGGTCTTTCCCGCACCGGTGCCCCCGACCACCAGGAACGCGAGTCGCGCACGGATGATGCGGTGCAGCAGACGGTAGGCGTCGTCGTGCACCGCACCGCGCTCCCGCAGGGCATCGAGTCCTTGGGTGGCGGGTCGCAGCACCCGCAACGACAGGCACGTTCCGCCCTGCGCAACCGGCGAGAGCACCGCGTGCAGCCGGACTCCGAACTCGCCGTGGCCGGGCAGCCTGCCGTCCACCCACATCTGCGCGTCGTCGAGTCTGCGTCCGGCGAACAACGCCAGACGCTGCGCGAGGCGGCGTACTGCGGTCTCGTCGGCAAAGGTCACGTCGGTCAGGTGCAGTCCGGAGCCTCGGTCGACCCACACCCGATCGGGTGCGGTGACGAGTACGTCTGTGACCGCGGGATCACCGAGCAGCACTTCGAGCGGTCCGGCTCCGGTGAGCTCGGTCTGGAGGTGCCGGAGGGCGGAGAGAAGGTCGGAGTCGCCGAGCACGCCCCCGGCTTCTGCGCGTAGCGCCGCAGCTACCCGCGCGGGGGTGAGATCCCCGGGTTCGTCCGCGAGGCGGTCGCGAACCCGGTCGAGCAGGTCGGCGGCGACAGTCCCGGTCACGCGATCCACCGCGTTCGCGGGCGAGCCGGATCGAGCCCGTCGAGCACGGCTTCCGCCGCACCGACGAGCGGTGACCGCGACCGCAACCGGATACCCCCGCGTTCGAGTGTCTCGGCAAGGCCCGGTTCGGGGCGCATCGACGCGAGCAGCGGTAGCCCGGTGACCTCCGCGACGTCGTCGGGTGTGAGCCCACCCGGGGCCGGTCCCCGGACGACGAGGCCGGCCGGCACTGCGCGGTCGAGGAGTCGATCCGCGATCCGTGCCGACGACAGCGCTGCACCGACGCGGGCCGGCACGACGACCGCCGTGAGATCTGCGAGGGACAGGAGTGCGTCAGCGACGGGACCGAAGGCCCGCCCGATGTCGGCGATCACGGTCGTCCCGGACCGGTGCACCGCGTCCACGACCGCCGTCGCCGCGCCGGCGGTGAGTTGCGCGCCGGAATCCCGATCCGTGGACAGGACCCCGAGCCCCTGAGTCCACGAGGGGACGGCGTCGCGGAGCGCCCGGGCAGAGATGCGTCCGCTCTCGACGGTGAGCCCGGACCATCGCACGCCGGGCCGTTCCTCGAGTCCGGTGAGCACGTCGATACCGCACCCGTAGGGATCGGCGTCGACGAGCAGGACGTCGCGGCCGGCGTCTCGTCGCGCCGACGACCAGGCCAGGGCGGCGGCGAACGTCGACGCTCCTGCACCACCACAGCCTCCGACGACGGCGATCACCGTGCCGCCGGCCGCGTCGGGCTCGGCGGTCGCACCGATGACGGCGAGCAGTTCCACCTCGCTGTCGGGCAACCCGAGGACGTGTTCGGCTCCCACGACCGCAGCGGCCTGCCACTCCCGCAGGTCGGCGGCTCCCGGACACACGAGTACGACACCGGGGCGCCGTGGAAGATCGGCGGCACACGCCAGCGCCGACGCGTGGTCCACCACGACGACGGCGGCATCGGTCCAGGAACGGCGGGACGGCGGCGCGACGGCTTCGTGGAGTTCGCGATCGGCGGCCGCAGCGACGCGGCGCAACGCCGCGATCAGAGCGGTATCGTCGGTCAGCCCGAGAACGTGGGTCATGTGCTGAGCGTGCGGGGTGAACGCTCCGGCGGGACCGCAGAACTGCGTGCGACGCCGAATCTGGGGATCGTCGGAACGCCTGTGGACAAACCCCGTCACCTGCGGGCTTTCGGGGAGGGAACGCCGCCGCGAGGGCCGGCGGGAACCCCCGGAACGAGGACGACCCTCGCCAGGGGGGAGGAGGCGAGGGTCGTCTGTGTTCAGCCCCGGGGGGGTCGGGCTGAACACAACCCGGACGGATCCGGGCAATCGTGATAGTACACCGAACGTGCACGCTGTTTGCAACTGAGCGGACCGGCGTGGCGAGGGCCACGCGCGACCCCCACAGTCCGCCTCCGGGCACCTATTGTGGTGCTCGTGACTGACGCGTCCGGGAACACGAGCACCGGCATCTCGACAGTGGATCATCCGGCAGGAAGTGGCCGCATCGCCGCCTTCTTCGACCTCGACAAGACCGTCATCGCGAAGTCGAGCGTTCTCGCCTTCACGCGCCCGTTCTTCAACGAAGGACTGCTCAGCCGCCGTGCCGTGCTCGAGAGCAGTTACGCCCAGTTGCTGTACGTGCTGTCCGCCGCGGATCAGGACCGCATCGAGCGGATGCGCGAGCACATCGCGCACATGTGTGAGGGCTGGGACGTCGAGCAGATCAAATCGATCGTCGACGAGACTCTGCAGGAAGTGGTCACTCCCCTCGTCTACGCCGAAGCGAAGGACCTCATCGCCGATCACCGGGCGCGTGGTCACGACGTGATCATCGTGTCGGCCTCGGGCGAGGAGGTCGTCACGCCGATCGCGCAGGCACTCGGTGCCTCCCACAGCGTCGGTAGCCGCATGCGGATCGTCGACGGACGGTACGCCGGTGAACTCGAGTTCTATTGCTTCGGGGAGGCCAAGGCCGTCGCGATCCGCGAACTGTCGGACCGGTACGGGTACGACCTGGCACAGAGCTTTGCCTACTCCGACTCCGCGACCGACCTGCCGATGCTCCTGGCGGTCGGCAATCCCCGTGTCGTCAACCCCGGTCGGGCGTTGCGACGTGTCGCGACCGAGAACCATTGGCCGATACTGCGATTCACACTTCCCGTGCCGTTGAAAAGACGTATTCCGACGTCGCCTCGCGCACTCTGGATGGCGGGTGGGATCGCCGGCGCACTCGCCCTGATCATCGGTGTTTCGAGCCGTCTCGCGCGCCGGTCGCACGCTTCGCTGCGGTACTGATTCCGGGCGACCCGCGGCGGATGGCGCACACCGCGTCCGCGGCCCTCCGTGCCACCCGAATATCGCACTGCACAACACGATTTCGCCGAACGGCACAGATGCGACGCGAAGCCGGCATGGGGCTTGCCTACGCCACCGCAAGGGGGGTAGAAAGGAACTACGGAACGACGGAAGGCCAAGAGCGAATCAGAAGAGAAGATTCGATCTCCCGACCGGAGTTCCCAGCACGGAAGCCGAGTACCCACGCGGAGCAGGTGCCACTATAAGGGCAGAAGCGTTGTGGGCTTGCGAGATGTGACTCTTCGAAGGTAAAGACCCCGCACCCGTTGCGAGGCCGAGCCGAGATAATCGCACCGTCGCCGAGGCCGTTGAGACACAACCCATTTCAGCACGCATGGTAACGCGGTTCACCGTGTCAGCGGGTGGTACGCCGATTCTATATCGACGCGTCACCCGCTTTTCCTGTGTCCAGCGCTTGTCGCTGCGGCCCGGTGGCCTCCGTCGAATCTCCCGAGTGCCGGGCCGATCAGCCCGCGAACGCCTCGGCGATCGAGGTGGCTTCGCGCGCTCCCGCCTCGAGCGACCCGCAGCAGAAGATCACCCACCCGCCGACGCCCTCGGCGGTACCACCGGCGAAACCGTCGATCCCGCTGCGATACGCGTCGAGCCGGCGCATCCAGTGGACCTCGGGCACTCCGAGGTTCCGGGTGTCGAGACCGGTCGCCACACACACCAGCCGCGACGCCGCCCGTGCGACCACGCCGTCCGCGACGCCGAACGGCTTCAATGCCTGCAGTTCGCCGTGCACGATCGCCGCGAGCACCGGCGCGGGTGCGTCCGACCCACCTGTCACGAGTTGCGCCAACGCGTCCAGACGTTCTCCGACCCCGCTCCCGGTACGTGGCCGCCCGAGCTGACCCGCGTCCTCGACGAGGTCCGCCGCCGCGAGCAGATGCAACCGGGCCAGGGCTTGCAGAGGCGCGCGGCGCCAGGTCGACACCATGTTGCCCAGCGCGTCACCGTCGAGCGTCTGCGCGACACGCAGCGCACCGGCGAGGATCGGGTCACCGGCTTCACCGGGCTGCGGCAGCTCCATCGACCCACCGTCGATCGCGGCAGAGGCTCGTGCCGCGCGCACCGACGCCTCGGCTGCGGTGTTCGCCCAGCCCCGCCGGTTCGTGCGATGGCGATGGACCTCCGCGAGCGCGTCGCGCGCACGGTCGGCGGCGTCGCGCACGCCGGGGAGGTCGAGGAGCGGTGCAAGCGGGTCGGTCACAGTCTCCGACGGTACCGCCGGTGTTCCCGGCGACCGCCGGTGGGACCGGGCGTACGCACCGCACCACACCACTCGTCCCCGCCGCAGACCACCCGTCGCTCGAAACCGACCGATGGGCGACTGTGGCGTGACCATATACAGGCGCAACGGTGCGATGCGCGTCACAGATGATTACGCTCTCAGGAGCCCGACGATAGACGACCCGAAAGGTGCCCCGCATCATGACGAGCGCAGCTCCGGACCACGAACAGCAGGCCTTTCCTCCGAGTGCCGAGTTCACAGCCACCGCCAACGCCGGTCCGGAGTTGCAGGCTGCTGCCGACGCCGATCGCCTCGGATTCTGGGCGACCCAGGCCGAACGACTCGAGTGGGCCTCCCCGTGGACCGAGGTGCTGGACTGGTCGGACGCACCGTTCGCGAAGTGGTTCGTCGGCGGGCAACTGAACGTCGCCTACAACTGCGTGGACCGGCACGTACTCGCCGGCAACGGTGACCGCGTCGCCATTCATTTCGAAGGTGAACCCGGCGACACGCGAGCACTGACGTACAACGACCTGCTGGCGGAGGTCTCCCGCGCCGCGAACACCTTCACGGAACTGGGCCTGGTGGCCGGCGATCGCGTTGCCATCTACATGCCGATGATTCCCGAGGCGATCGTCACGATGCTCGCCTGCGCTCGTCTGGGCCTGACGCACTCCGTGGTGTTCGCAGGTTTCTCCGCGACGGCGCTCCGCTCACGTATCGACGATGCCGAGGCGAAGCTTCTGGTCACCGTGGACGGTCAGTGGCGCCGCGGCGCCGCCGCGCCGCTCAAGGCGTCGGCCGACGAGGCGACCGCCGGTGCCGCGTCGATCGAGCACGTTCTCGTGGTTCGGCGCACCGGCATCGACGTCGAGTGGACCGAGGGCCGGGACCTGTGGTGGCACGACACCGTCGAGCAGGCATCGCCCGAGCACGAGGCGCAGCCGTTCGACGCCGAGCACCCGCTGTTCATCCTCTACACCTCCGGCACCACGGGTAAGCCGAAGGGAATCATCCACACGTCGGGTGGCTACCTCACGCAGGCGTCGTACACCCACCACAACGTGTTCGACCACAAAGCGGGCGAGGACGTGTACTGGTGCACCGCCGATATCGGCTGGGTCACCGGACACACCTACATCGTGTACGGACCGCTGTCGAACGGCGTGACGCAGGTCGTCTACGAAGGCACCCCGAACTCACCGACCCAGCACCGGCACTTCGAGATCATCGAGAAGTACGGGGTGAGCATCTACTACACCGCTCCCACGCTGATCCGCACCTTCATGAAGTGGGGACGGGCGATCCCCGACGCGCACGACCTCTCGTCCATCCGCGTGCTCGGCAGTGTCGGCGAGCCGATCAACCCCGAGGCGTGGCGCTGGTATCGCGACGTCATCGGCGGGGGCAAGGCTCCGATCGTCGACACGTGGTGGCAGACCGAGACGGGTGCGATCATGATTTCCCCGCTGCCCGGGATCACCGCGACCAAGCCGGGCTCGGCGATGGCGCCGCTGCCGGGCATCTCCGCGAAGATCGTCGACGACGAAGCCCGTCCGCTCGGTCCCGGCGGGAACGGCTACCTGGTACTCGACCAGCCGTGGCCGGCCATGTTGCGCGGCATCTGGGGTGATCCGCAGCGGTACCGCGAAACGTACTGGTCACGCTACGAAGACCAGGGTTGGTACTTCGCCGGCGACGGTGCGCGCTACGACGAGGACGGGGACCTCTGGGTACTCGGCCGTGTCGACGACGTCATGAACGTCTCCGGCCACCGCATCTCCACCTCCGAGGTGGAGTCGGCGCTGGTGAGCCACCAGACCGTCGCCGAAGCCGCCGTCGTGGGCGCGGCCGACGAGACCACCGGTCAGGGCATCGTCGCCTTCGTGATTCTGCGGGAGAACGTGGAGAACACCGGTGACGCGCTGATCAAGGAACTCCGCGAGCACGTGGCGGTGGAGATCTCCCCGATCGCGAAGCCGCGTCAGATCACGGTCGTACCGGAACTGCCGAAAACGCGTTCCGGCAAGATCATGCGACGGTTGCTGCGCGACGTGGCCGAAGGCCGCGAACTCGGTGACACCTCGACCCTCGTCGATCCCGCGGTGTTCGACGCAATCCGGGGCAAGTAGCTCCACAAAGGGTGCGGCCCCTTCCGGACTTCGTGTCCCGGGAGGGGCCGCACTCGTCTCCGGGCAGCGCGGGTTTGCGGTCGCGCCCGATCGGTCACTCAGGGGCGGGCGCTCCGGCAGGTCTACAATTTTCGACGGTGTGCCGGGAAGTCTGGTCGGCGAGCGCTCGACCCTACCGGAATCCGCCGAACCGAAAGCCGCCCGTTGTCCAACCCCGCCTGGAGCACCTCGCTCGCCCGTTTCCTCCGTACCGAAACCGTGGGCGGATCCCTTCTCCTTCTTGCCGCCGCGCTGGCCCTGATCTGGGTCAATTCCCCCCTCGGCGACTCCTACACCGCCCTGCGCGACTTCCAGATCGGTCCGGAGTCGCTGCACCTGCACCTGTCGCTGGGGACGTGGGCCAAAGACGGGCTTCTGGCGGTGTTCTTCTTCGTCGCCGGACTCGAACTCAAACGCGAACTCGTGGTCGGCGAACTCGCAGACCGCAAGAAAGCCCTGCTCCCGGTGATCGCGGCGTGCGGAGGCGTCGTCCTGCCCGCTGTCATTGCCGCGACCGTCGGCTGGGGCACGCCCGGAATGGATCGCGGCTGGGCGATTCCCGTCGCGACCGACATCGCCTTCGCACTGGGCGTCCTGGCTCTCACCGGTTCTCGCATACCGACCAGTGCACGAGTCTTCCTGCTCAGTCTCGCGGTGGTCGACGACCTGATCGGTATCGCGCTGATCGCGGTGCTGTTCACCTCGGGACTCGCGTTGATGTGGCTGGTGGCGACCGTGGTCCTCGCCGCGGCGTACTGGGTTGCCCAGCAGCGCCGCATCACCACGGCATGGCTGTACGTGCCGCTCGCGCTGCTCACCTGGTACGCCATGCACCAAGCCGGGATCCACGCGACGGTCGCCGGAGTCGTTCTGGGTCTGCTCACACGCGTCCGCACCGACCCCGGCGAGGACTACGCACCCTCCGAGCGTCTCGAGCACCGGATCCAACCCTGGTCGGCAGGATTCTGCGTGCCCGTCTTCGCGCTCTTCGCCTCCGGGGTGCCTCTCGGCGCGGAGATGATCGGCAACGTCTTCACCGACCCGGTCGGTCTTGCCATCGTCCTCGGTCTGCTCATCGGCAAAACGGTGGGAATCTTCAGCAGCGCCTGGCTCGCGATCCGGGTGGGTATCGCGACCCGCCCGACCGGTCTGATGTGGGGAGATCTGTTCGCGCTGGCGGTGCTCGGCGCGATCGGGTTCACCGTCAGCCTGCTCATCGCGGAACTTTCGCTCGGGGGTGTCGACGGTGGCGCCGCCGCCGAGATCGCCAAAGCTGCCGTCCTGGTTACCTCGTTGATCGCGTCGATACTCGGTTCGGCGCTACTGTTACGGCGTGGGCGAGCCCACCGCAAGCAGAACGAACCAACCAAAGGGGTCGACTAGTGAGCGTGACGAACGGGAACCGTCCCGGGGACGGTGTGCCGACGAGTATCTCGGGCATTCCGCTGACGAAGGTGGACGCTCCGACGCCGCGGGATGCCAGCGTCGGTGATCTTGTCCGTGACGTGGCCACTCAGGTGTCGACGCTCTTCCGCGCCGAAGTGCAGCTCGCGAAGGCGGAAGTGACCGGTGAGGTCAAGAAGGGCCTGCAGGGCAGCCTCTTCTTCGTCCTGGCGCTCGCCGTCCTCACCTTCAGCTCCTTCTTCTTTTTCTTCTTCCTCGCCGAACTCCTCGACGTCTGGGTTCCGCGCTGGCTCGCCTTCCTCATCGTCTTCCTGATCATGGTCGTGGTGACCGCGCTCCTCGCGTTGATCGGATATATGCGCGTGCGCAAGGTGCGCGCACCGAGCAAGACGATCGACTCGCTCAAGCAGACGAAGTCGGTCCTGCCGAACCACCAGGACGACCAGGCTCCCGCCGGTCGTCATCACGCAGCGCGCTGATGCGCCGAGCGATATAGAGGTGGCTCCACCCGACCCGTCCACGGCCCGCTATCCCGGGCCGTGGACGCATCGTGACATCCACGCGAACGGAATCCGGTTCCACGCGGTCGAAACCGGCCCGCACGATCCGGACACCCCGCTCGTACTCTTCGTGCACGGTTTCGCGGACCTGTGGTGGTCCTGGCGTCACCAGCTCACCGCCTTCGCCGAGTCGGGCTACCGAGCCGTGTCGGTGGACCTGCGCGGCTACGGCGATTCGGACAAGCCCCCGCGCGGATACGACGGCTGGACCCTGTCCAACGACATCGCGGGTCTCGTCCGCGCGCTCGGGCACAGCGAGGCGATCCTCGTCGGGCACGCCGACGGCGGGCTGGTCTGCTGGGCGACGGCGGTTCTGCATCCTCGGCTCGTGCGTGCCATCGCCGTCGTCGATTCACCCCACCCGATCTCTCTGCGCGACGGGGCACTGCGCGACAAGGCGCAGCGAAAAGCACTCCTGCCGACGTTCCTGTCGTATCAGGTGCCGTGGCGGCCCGAACGTCGGCTGGTTCGCGACGAGAGTCGCGAGATCGAACGGCTCGCGCGCCTGCGCTCGGGGCCGGAGTGGCAGGCCACGCCGGAATTCTCCGACGTCGTCGAGCGCCTCCGCTCGGCAATCCGTATCCCGGGGGTCGCGCACTGCACGCTGGAATACCAGCGGTGGGCGTTCCGGAGCCAGTGGCGGCCCGACGGGCGACGTTTCATGAAGGCGATGGACGTCACCCTCTCGCTGCCCGTCCTCCAGTTGCACGGCGTGCTCGATCCGTACGTACTGGCCGCGACGCTGCGCCGGTGCAAGCGTCACGCGCCCGGACGCGTCCTGAAGTTCGTCGACGGCGCGGGTCATTACGCGCATCAGGAGAAGCCCGACGTCGTGACGTCGCAACTACTCGGCTTCGTGCGGGGTCTCTGACTCCGACGGACAACCGCACGGGCCGGGCGCCGGCGTCAGACGATGCAGACGCCGGTTTCCACGGGTTCGAACACCGACCCGGCCAGTGCGAGTTGACGGCTGATCTCCCCGGCCGTGAGCACGAATCCCGTATCGGAGTCGTCGATGGCCGCCCCGAACACCATGCCGAGGACGAGACCCTGCGCGTCGACGAGTGGTCCACCGGAGTTGCCCTGCTGGATCAGACCGCGCACGGTGTAGACCTCGCGTTCGACCGTTCCGCTGCGGTAGATGTCGGGTCCCTGCAGATCCAGCGTTTCGCGGACCCGTGCGGCGCTCGCCGTATACGGCCCGCCACCCGGATAGCCGAGGACGATCGCGTTCTCACCCGAGTCCGCGGGCACGGGGGCGAATGCCAGCGGCGGGGCCGTGAGCCCGGGCACCGACAGGATCGCGACGTCCACGGCCGGGTCGAACAGCACCACGGAGGCGTCGAGTGCGCCCTGTTCGGTGTCGACGGTCACGGCGGCAGTGCCCGCCACGACGTGCGCGTTCGTCATGACCCGTTCCGGCGCCACGACGAAGCCGGACCCTTCGAGTGCCTTCTGGCAACTCGGCGCGAGTCCGTTGATGCGGAGCACGCTCGGATGGAGATCTGCCGCCACCGGGCTGTCGAGCAACGAAGCGTCGGGGATCGCGACCTCGGCGATCGGGGTCCTTCCGAACGGTCCGATCACCTCGGGTAGCCCGGACGTGTCGAGCAGAGCCGAGAATTCGTTGGGTATCGCCCGCATCCACTCGGGAGCGAATTCGTCGACGGTGCCGAGGACATGAGAACCCCGCACCGCTGCGGACACCACGGGCTGAGTGGTGGCCGTCAGCGGAATGGCGAGAAGCCAGGCGGCGACGAGCACGGCGACGGCCTGCAGACCCGCGCCCACGACGCTGTCGACCGCCCGGACGCCGGGACTGTGGATGCCACTGCGGGCAGCCCGGCCGAGCACCATCCCGGCCACCTCGCCGATCACGACGAGCACCACGATCAACGCGATCCCCGCCAGGATCCGCATTCGCCCCTCTTCGACGTGCACGAGCACGTGCGGCGCGATGAGAATGCCGGCGATCGCACCGAGCAGTACACCCAGGAACGCGAGGGCCGACGCAACCGCGCCCTGCCTCAGTCCCGACGATGCCGCGATGACGACGATCAGCACGATGATCAGGTCGAGCCAGCCGGATCCGGTCACGGTTCGACCACCTCGGTCTCCATTTCGGCGAGTACGACATCGAGGTCACGAATGTCGTGGTGATCCCATTCGATTTCCCATCCGGAGACGGCGAACAGGCCTGCGAGCACTCCCGCGGTGAAACCCCACACGAGCATCCCTTCGACCCGGAAGGCCGGTCCGCGATACCCGAGGGCGTGCCGTACCTGGAAGCGGTTCCGCGGGTCGAGCAAGTCGTGCAGCGACACGCGCACCACGCGGGAAGCCTCGGCGGGATTGACCACACCGACGGGGCTCGGACGCTCCCAGTACGCGATCACGGGTGTCACGTCGAAGCCCGAGGGCGGGATGAACAGTTCGGGGAGCACAGCGAGCGGACGTACCCCGGCGGGGTCCAGGCCCGTTTCCTCCTGCGCTTCGCGCAGAGCGGTGTGTTCGGGACCCTCGTCGTCGGGATCGGCGGCGCCACCGGGAAACGCGACCTGTCCGCTGTGCTGGCGCAGGGTCGCCGCACGCTGGGTGAGCAGCACATCCGCGTCGGCCGGCAGGCCGCCACGGGCGAGCGGGTCAGGCGTCGGCGAACCACCGAACAACACCAGGACCGCCGCTTGCCGGACCGGGAGCCCGGAGGGCGCGCGCCGGTTGATGATCGGATTGTCGTCGTGCGGGTCCTTCGGCTCGAGGGTCGTGACCTTCCGCAACCAGTACGGCGTCATACCGCCACCCCCAGGTATTCGTCGACCACGGCGGCGACCTCGTCGGCGGAGCGGAAGGGCTGAGGCAGCACTTTGGCCACCGAGCCGTCGGCTCGCAGCAGGATCGTCACCGGCAGCACCGCCGGGGCTCCGACCGCGGCCTGGACTCGTCCGGAGCCGTCCTGCACTCCGGGCAGATGCACGTCGTAGTCCGTCAGCTTGCTCAGCGCATTGGCCTCGTTGGGATCGGTATGCACCGTCACCACGGTCACCGCATCTCCGGCTCGTTCGGCGAACTCCTCGAGCACGGGCAGTTCTTCGGCGCACGGGCCGCACCACCACGCCCACAGATTCACCACAGCCGGCTTGCCCGCGAGTGCGGCGGCCAGGTCCACCGTGGAACCGTCGCCGACGCATTCGAACGTCAACCCCGCGAGCGGGCTGCCGGCAGACGCTCCCGCTGCAGGCGTTCCCGCTGCCGGCGGGCAGGGATCCAGAGCGGCGGTTTCCCGGAGGGGCGCGAGAGCCTGCGGGTTGTCCTGCGCTCGCCGGTCGACGGGTGCGGCCGAGGTCGCAGCGCCGGTCGCCGAGGGAGCCGGTGCGTCATCGTTGCCGCGCGGCCAGATGGCGACGATCAAGGCGATCACGACGACCAGTGCTGCCAGGCTCCAACGGCCTGCTGAGGAAGGGTGCACCGGCGTCACCTACCGGCCAGCTCGAGCAGATGCTCGGTCTCCGGTCCCTTCACCAGCGCGGCGGCGGTCGGCGGGTCGGTGGGTCCGATCCCGTAGGACGGGCAATCCTTGGCGAGCACGCACACTCCGCAGGCGGGTTTGCGTGCGTGGCAGACCCGACGGCCGTGGAAGATCACCCGGTGGGACAGCAGCGTCCACTCCTTGCGTTCGATGAGCGTTCCGACGGCGTGCTCGATCTTCACGGGGTCGGTTTCCGTGGTCCACTTCCAGCGTCCGACGAGGCGCGCGAAGTGCGTATCGACGGTGATTCCCGGCACATCGAAGGCGTTGCCGAGAATGACGTTCGCGGTCTTGCGCCCGATGCCGGGCAGCTTCACGAGGTCGTCGAGCCGAGCCGGCACCTCGCCGTCGTACTGCTCGAGCAGAGCCTGGCCCAGACCGATGAGTGCGTTCGCCTTGTTGCGGAAGAAGCCGGTGGATCGGATGAACTCTTCGAGCTCCGTCCGGTCCGCTTCGGCGTAGGCGCGGGCATCGGGGTACCGGGCGAACAACGCGGGAGTCACCTGGTTGACGCGCACGTCCGTGCACTGAGCGGACAGGATCGTCGCGACCGCCAGTTCGAGCGGCGTCGTGAAATCGAGTTCGCAGTACACGTGGGGAAAAGCCTCGGCGAGCCGCCGATTCATCCGTCGCGCGCGGCGCACCAGGGCGAGCCGGGATTCGGAGCGGGGGGCCGCGCCCGAGTCACGACGGGGAGCCTGATCTGAGCTCTCGGACGGGGTCGCATGCACCTGGACCACTGTACGTAAACCCCTCCGCATCAATCCGCCCCCGTGTCTCATCTGAGACCTAACCCGTGTTTACTTCCCGGTATGCAAGCTCTCGCTGTGGTGCTTTTCCCAGTGCTGCTGACGCTGTTCGCACTCGCCATGGAGCGTGTCGAGTCCCGCCTGAGTCGGCTTTCCGTCCGTGAGGACGAGGTCGAGGAATTCCTCGACCAAGCCGACCAGGGTGATGTCGCCGCGCTCGCTCGCGAAGGTTTCCCCGGGGCTCTCGCCCGGTTCCACCGCCGTCGGCGCCGGGGGTCGACCGAGTCGGACGGCAGCACCTCACATCACGGTCTGGGGACTCGTCGCGCCAGCTGACCCACATACTCGCCGGTAGCCTGCGAGAAGGTTTTCGGAAGCAAAACACCCGATCCGTGGTGTCGGTCACTCACGCCTGACCTCGGCACAGTAGACTGGGGAGTCGTACGCCTGACAGGTGACCTCCGTCGGATGCCCGTAGACGTGCCGACACAGCAGCAAGACAACGTTTTTTCATTTCCCAAAAGGAGCGCACGTGGACGAGGTCCTGGCCAGAGCAGGCATCTTCCAAGGAGTCGAGCCCTCTGCGGTTGCGGCGCTGGTCAAAGAGCTTCAGCCGGTCGATTTTCCCCGTGGCCATGTCATCTTCAACGAAGGTGAGCCCGGCGACCGCCTGTACATCATCGTCTCCGGCAAGGTGAAGCTCGGTCGGCGTTCGCCCGACGGTCGCGAGAACCTGCTGACCATCATGGGCCCGTCCGACATGTTCGGCGAGTTGTCCATCTTCGACCCGGGCCCCCGTACGTCCACCGCGACGACCGTCACCGAGGTGCGTGCCGTGAGCATGGACCGCGAGGCACTCAAGGCGTGGATCGACCAGCGTCCCGAGATCGCCGAGCAGCTGCTCCGCGTGCTGGCCCGCCGGCTCCGCCGCACGAACAACAGCCTCGCCGACCTCATCTTCACCGATGTTCCCGGTCGCGTCGCCAAGGCTCTGCTGCAGCTCGCGCAGCGTTTCGGCACGCAGGAGGCGGGCGCTCTGCGCGTCACGCACGACCTGACGCAGGAAGAGATCGCCCAGCTCGTCGGTGCGTCGCGCGAGACCGTGAACAAGGCTCTCGCCGACTTCGCGCACCGCGGCTGGCTGCGCCTCGAAGGCAAGAGCGTCCTGATCTCCGACTCGGAGCGTCTGGCGCGTCGCGCCCGCTGACACGCGGCATCACGACACACGGGCGAGCCCGGGACGCGACACGCGTCCCGGGCTCGCTCGTTTACGGGTTATGAGGTATCGCCGTCAGGCGAAGCTCCTCAGGTATTCGAGTTGCACGTTCACCGACTTCTCCGCCGCGTCCCACAACGACCGGTCGACATCCGCATACACGTGCTCGACGACGAGGCGCGCTGTCGCGTCCTCACCGAGGGTGCGCACCGCGCCACGCACCTGTTCGAGGCGCTGCTCACGATGGGCGAGGTAGTCCCGCGCGATCGTCTCCAGGTCGTCCAGTTCGGGGCCGTGCCCGGGCAACACCGTGTAACCCGGCCCCAAGCCGATCAGTGCACGCAGCGAGCGGAGATAGTCGCCGAGATCGCCGTCGGTGTCGTCGAGCACCGTGGTGCCGCGTCCGAGGATGGTGTCCGCGGTCAGGACACTGTTGTCGTCCTCCACGACGAAGGACAGCGAATCCGCGGTATGGCCCGGTGTCGCGAGTACGCGAATGCGAAGCCCGGCGGCTTCGACGACGTCACCGTCGGAAAGTTCGTTCCCGCCGCCGTGCCGGTGATCGGCCGACGACGCATGCACGGGGCAGTTGGCGAGTTCGGCGAACCGGCCCGCACCTTCGGTGTGGTCGAAGTGCCGGTGACTGATGAGTGTCGCGGCGACAGGAACCTGCGCGACGCGCGCGAGATGCGCTTCGTCGAGCGGGCCCGGATCCACCACGACGCACTCGTCTGCCCCGGGCGCACGGAGGATCCACGTGTTGGTGCCCTCCAAGGACATGACCGAGGGGTTCTCTGCCAGAACCACGGCAGCGTTCTCCGTGATCTGCCGCAGCCGGCCGTACGCGGGGTGGACCAGCGCCATGTTCTTGCCTTTCCTGACAGGGACGTCGTGGTCGATCCCACTCTACGAGGGCCGCGGATCGATGTCCCGGGCCACGACCCCCGTAGATCGGGTCACCGCCGAGGTCAGCGCACCTCGACGATGAGTTCGACCTCGACGGGAGCCCCGAGCGGCAGTTCCGCGACGCCCACGGCGGAGCGGGCGTGCGCACCGACGGTGCCGAACACCTCACCGAGGAATTCCGACGCGCCGTTGATCACGCCGGGCTGGCCGGTGAAACCCTCGGCCGAGGCCACGAATCCCACCACCTTCACGATGCTGGCGATGTTGTCCAGGCCGACGAGTCCATCGATTGCCGCCAGCGCGTTGAGCGCGGCGGTACGTGCCGCCTGCTTCGCGTCCTCGGGCGAGACCTCGGCGCCGACCTTGCCGGTGTGGGTGAGGGTGCCGTCGACGAGCGGCAGCTGGCCCGAGGTGTAGACGATGTCACCGGAACGGACGGCGGGCACATACGCCGCCACCGGCTTGGCGATCGGCGGCAAGCTGAGCCCCAACTCGGCGAGGCGTGCGGACCACTGTTGTGCCACCGCGTCAGCCCTTCGGACGCTTGAGGTAGGCAACGTGCTGTTCGCCGGTGGGTCCCTGCAGGACGGTGACGAGTTCCCACCCGTCGGAACCCCAGGTATCGAGAATCTGCTTGGTCGCGTGTGTGAGCAGGGGCACGGTCGCGTACTCCCACGTAGTCGTTTCACTCATGTCATGACCCTATCCGCCGCCTTAACGAGCGCACGACTTATAGGCTCGTGGTCGTGGCAACACCGACATCTCATTCCGGCGAGTGGCCGGCCGGCGCCGCACAGGCGCGACTGCACTTCGTGTCCGGCAAGGGCGGTACCGGCAAATCGACGGTCGCGGGAGCGCTCGCGCTCGCGCTCGCCGCGGGCGGCCGCAAGGTCCTGCTCGTCGAGACGGAAGGCCGGCAGGGAATCGCGCAGTTGTTCGACGTTCCGCCGTTACCGCCGGTAGAGACGAAGATCGCCTCCGCCGAGGGCGGCGGAGTCGTCTCCGCGCTCGCCATCGACATCGAGGCGGCGTTCCTCGAATACCTCGACATGTTCTACAACCTGGGGTTCGCGGGCCGTGCGATGAGGCGGATCGGTGCCGTCGAGTTCGCGACCACCCTCGCACCGGGTCTGCGTGACGTGATTCTCACCGGCAAGATCAAGGAAACCGTGGTGCGCACCGACGCGTCGGGACGCCGCGTATACGACGCGGTGGTGGTCGACGCGCCGCCCACGGGACGAATCAGCAGTTTCCTGGACGTCACCAAGGCCATGGCGGACCTCGCGAAGTCCGGCCCGATCCGGTCGCAGAGCGAAGGCGTGGTGCGGTTGCTGCACTCCGACGAGACGGTCGTGCACCTTGTCACTCTGCTCGAAGCGCTACCCGTTCAGGAAACCGCGGACGCGGTCGAGGAATTGCAGGCAGCAGATCTGCGCCTGGGCACCGTGATCGTCAACCGCACCGCGCCCGAACATCTGCCCGAAAATCTCGTCGATGAATTTGCCGGCGGGCGGGTACCCGGAGAATCGATCCGCGCCGCGTTCGGCCGGGTCGGGGTGAAGCTCTCCGACGAAGATTTTGCCGGGCTGCTCACCGAAGCCATCGAGCACGCTGCAACCTTGCAGGCACAGCAGGTCAGCGCCGCTCAACTCGACGACGTGAAGGTGGCGCGCATGTCCTTGCCCTCCATGGCCGACGGCATCGACCTCGGCGGCTTGTACGAGCTTGCCCAGGCACTGACCGAGCAGGGCGTCCGATGACCGGGAAGGCGCGCGTCGCCACTCCGCTCGATGTCGGCGGAATCCTGGCCGATCCGTCGTCGCGGGTGATCGTGTGCTGCGGATCCGGAGGCGTGGGGAAAACCACCACTGCTGCCGCGCTGGCGTTGCGCGCTGCCGAGAAGGGGCGCAGCGTGGTGGTCCTGACGATCGACCCGGCGCGTCGGCTCGCGCAGGCCCTCGGGGTGCAGAGTCTCGACAATTCGCCGCAGAAGGTGGAACTCCCGGCCGGATCCACCGGCGAATTGCACGCGATGATGCTCAACATGCGTCGCACGTTCGACGACATGGTCCTCGAGCATTCGACGCCCGACAAAGCCCAGCAGATTCTGGACAATCCCTTCTATCAGACCGTCGCGTCGTCGTTCTCCGGTACGCAGGAGTACATGGCGATGGAGAAGCTCGGACAGCTCGCGCAGAGCGACGAGTGGGATCTGATCGTCGTCGACACACCGCCGTCCCGGAATGCGCTGGACTTCCTCGACGCTCCGCAACGGCTCGGCGCGTTCCTCGACGGCCGGATGATCCGGATCTTCACCGCTCCCGGCCGGGGCATCGGGCGTCTGGTCACCGGAGCGATGGGCATCGCTCTCAAGGCCGTGTCGACGATCGTGGGCAGCCAGATGCTGTCGGACGCGTCCGCGTTCGTGCAGTCGCTCGATTCCATGTTCGGAGGGTTCCGCGAGCGCGCCAACCGGACCTATCAGCTGCTCCAGCAGCCCGGCACCCACTTCATGGTGGTGGCGTCCGCCGAACCGGACGCGCTCCGGGAGGCCTCCTACTTCGTCGAGCGGCTCGGCGAGGACCGGATGCCGCTCGCGGGCCTGGTGCTCAACCGAACGCATCCGACCCTGTCGAAGATGCCCCCGGACCATGCGCTGACCGCGGCCGACGCACTTGCCGAGCAGGGCGGTGACGACGCGGAGGCTGCCGAAGCCGTCCTGCGTATCCACGCGCACCGCGCAGTCACAGCCAAGCGGGAACTACGTCTGCTGCGGAGTTTCACCGCCGCGAACCCGCGCGTGCCCGTGGTGGGCGTGCCCTCGTTGCCGTTCGAGGTGTCGGACCTCGAGGCGCTGAGGGCCGTGGCCGACCAGCTCACCCGTGAGGCCTGAACCTCTGCGGGTGGGCGGCGTCAGACCGCGTTCTGGTGGTGACGCTGCGCTGCGAAGAAGTCTGCCCAGGATTCGACCTCGGGGTGCTGCTTGAGAAGTGCTCGGCGCTGGCGCTCGGTCATGCCTCCCCAGACACCGAACTCCACTCGATTGTCGAGTGCGTCAGCACCGCACTGGAGCATCACAGGGCAATGTCGGCAGATGACCGCGGCTTTGCGCTGTGCAGCGCCTCGCACGAACAGTTCATCGGGATCGACTTCGCGGCACCGTGCCCGGGAAACCCAGGCAATGCGTGCTTCCGCTTGGTCGACGTCGAGCCGGGCCGTCGGGGTGGTCATGTGCATTCAGTTGCCCCTCTACTCTCCGAACACCGCTACGCGGTGTCCGATATTGCGTAGGAGTCGCGCCGTAGCGCTTCCTCTATAACGCAATCTCCCCTGTCAAGGTGTTACCTGCATCACACTGATGTCTCAATCTAGGTAACCTGATGCCCGGGCGCAAGGCGAGGAAAACCTTTTCTGGTACGTACGTGCATAGCTGCACGTCGCGCGGCATGCCGCCGCCCTCAATACGACCGCGGAGGACGGCTGCCCGTACTGTGTACTTCGTGTCGATCCGAAGCACGGTGGCGAAGCTTGTTGGTTGTACCGCCCTCGGCGGCGTTCTCGTGGCAGGGATGCTGTTCCCGGCCGCAGGGGGTTTCGGGTACGTCTCCAACCGCGCCGCCGACACCGTGGACAACAGTTCTGCCGAACTCGTGGAGGGTGTCGTCCCCGCGGTGACGACGATGGTGGACAACGCGGGCAACCCCATCGCCTGGCTGTACGAGCAGCGCAGGTTCGAGGTGCCCAGCGACCAGATCTCCAACGAGATGAAACTTGCGATCGTCTCGATCGAGGACAAGCGCTTCCCGGAACACCGGGGTGTCGACTGGCAGGGCACGATGCGCGCGTTCCTCACCAACACCACGAGCGGTCAGGTCGAGCAGGGTGCATCGACGATCGACCAGCAGTACGTGAAGAACTACATGCTGCACGTCGTCGCCAAGACCGACGCCGAGCGCCGTGCCGCCATCGAAACCACTCCGGCTCGTAAGATCCGTGAGATCCGGATGGCGCTCACACTCGACGAGAAGCTGACCAAGGACGAGATCCTCACCCGGTATCTCAACCTGGTGCCGTTCGGCAACGGTTCCTTCGGAATCCAGGACGCTGCGCAGACGTACTTCGGCATCGACGCCAAGGACCTGAACATCCCGCAGTCCGCGATGCTCGCCGGCATGGTGCAGTCCAGTTCCGCACTGAACCCCTACACCAACTCCGAGGGCGTCCTCGAGCGTCGCAACATCGTTCTCGACACCATGATCGAGAACATTCCCGAGCGTGCCGCGGAGATCCGCGAAGCCAAGCAACTCCCCCTCGGTGTCCTCCCCGAACCCAACACCCTGCCTCGCGGCTGCATCTCCGCAGGTGATCGTGGCTTCTTCTGTGAATACGCGCTGCAGTACCTCGAAAACGCCGGGATCTCGCGCGAGCAGATCGACAAGGGCGGATACGTCATCCGCACCACGCTCGACCCCGAGGTCCAGTCGTCGGTGAAATCGTCGCTCGACAAGTTCACCAGCCCCACCGTCGACGACGTCGCCTCCGTGATGAATGTGATCGAACCCGGCCAGGACACGCACAAGGTCCTCGCGATGGGTTCGAGCCGCACGTACGGCCTCAACGGCGACAACAAGGAAACCGTCCAGCCGCAGCCGTACTCGCTCACCGGTCACGGCGCCGGGTCGATTTTCAAGGTCTTCACCGTCGCCGCGGCGATGGAGCGGGGCCTCGGCACGTCGGCAGTACTCGACGTCCCCAACCGGTACAACGCTCGCGGACTCGGCGACGGTGGTGCCCGCGGTTGCCCGCCGAACTACTACTGCGTCGAGAACGCCGCCCCCTACCCGGCGAGCCTGTCGGTGAGCGATGCGCTCGCCCAGTCACCGAACACCGCGTTCGTGAAGCTGATCGAGGCCACCGGCGTCGAGTCCGTCGTCGACATCTCCGTGCGACTGGGCCTGCGCTCGTACCTGCAGCCCCGCACGTCCGGATTCGGCGACCAGTCGATGTCGGACATGCAGAAGGATCAGCACCTCGGGTCGTACACACTCGGGCCGACCTGGGTCAATCCACTCGAACTGTCGAATGTCGCGGCAACTCTCGCGTCGCACGGCAAGTGGTGCCCCCCGTCGCCTATCGAGGGCGTGTTCGACCGCGAGGGCAAGCCTGTTCCGATCACCCAGGAGGCCTGCGAGCAGGTCGTCGAGCCCGGCCTGGCGGATACCCTCGCCAACGCACTGAGCAAGGACACCTCGGGCGGTGGCACGGCAGCGGGTGCCGCCGGATCCGTGGGATGGAACCTGCCCGTCTCGGCCAAGACAGGTACCACCGAGTCCCACATGTCGTCCGCATTCCTCGGCTTCACCAACCGGTACGCGGGCGTCGTCTACACCTACGGTGACTCCCCCACGCCCGGCCAGATCTGCTCCGGTCCCGTCCGGCCCTGCTACGACGGCAACCTCTTCGGCGGCACCGAGCCGGCGCGAACCTGGTTCTCCGCGATGCTGCCGGTGGCGACACGATTCGGCTCGATCGAACTTCCGCCGGTAGACCCGCGTTACGTGCGCGGTGCCGGCAACGCCCAGGTGCCCGACGTGGCGGGGCTCCCTCGTGAGCGCGCCACGCAGCAGCTTCAGGACGCCGGATTCTCGGTGACGGAGGCGACGGTGAAAGCCGAGCAGCGCGCCGGCACCGTGACGAGCAGTTCCCCCTCGGGTTCGGCCGTCCCGGGCAGCACGGTGACGATCTTCGTCAGTGACGGCTCGGTGCGCGCCGTGCCGTCGGCCAGTGCCACCCCCGCCCGGCCCGACGGCCGGGAGGTGCCCGACACCACCAGCCGTTCCACTCCGGCGCCTATTCCGGGCCGGGAACCGGAGCAATCCGAATCGTCGCCGCCGCCGGACGAAGATTCGTCGGCGACCACCACTCCGAGCAGACCCGACAACTGACCGGTCCCGATAGATCAGGGCGCGACCTCCACGAGGTCGCGCCCTGATTCTCTTCGGTGGAGTGGGCGAAAACTACAGCCGCGAACGGACCGCCGCCGAGAGCCGTTTGCCGTCTGCCTTCCCCGCGGCGATCGCCGTCGCAGCCTTCATGACCTGCCCCATGTTCTTGGGCCCGGGACGCTCACCGATCTCCTCGGCGACCTGCCCGATCGCGGTGTCGACGACGTCGACGAGTTCCGCGTCGGTCAACGGCGTCGGGAGGTATTCGTCGATGATCCGGCCCTCGGCATGCTCTTTGGCGGCGAGTTCACCGCGGCCGTTCTCCGTGTACACCTCGGCTGCTTCGCCGCGCTTCTTGGATTCGCGCGCCAGAACTTTGAGGATGTCCTCGTCGGAGAGTTCGCGAGCTTCCTTACCCGCCACCTCTTCGGTCTGGATCGCGGACAGCATCATGCGGATCGTCGCCGTGCGCAGCTTGTCCTTGTCCTTCATTGCCGCGGTGAGGTCCGCGCGCAGTGTGGATTTGAGCGAGGGAGTGGTGTCGGTCATGGAGGAAACGCTACGCCCGAGACCACGAACACGGCGCGCGGACCGATCGCGGCGGTACCCTGGACGAGTGCCTGATGTTTCTGCTCTTCGCCGCGTCGCAGTCGGCGCCGCCGGAGCTTCTGCCCTCGGCCTCGGCTACGCGACTCTGATCGAACGCAACGCCTTCACTTTGCGAGAGGTGACGGTCCCGGTGCTTGCACCGGGCGCATCGACCCTCCGCGTTCTCCAGATCAGCGACCTGCACATGATGCCCAACCAGCGTCTCAAGCAGAACTGGTTGCGCGAACTCGACTTGCTCGAGCCCGACCTGGTGGTCGACACCGGGGACAACCTGTCCCACCCGCGGTCGGTGCCGGCCGTGGTTCAGGCGCTCGGTGGTCTGCTCGCACGTCCCGGTCTGTTCGTGTTCGGGAGCAACGACTACTTCGGGCCGGTCCCGAAGAACCCGTTCGCGTACTTCGACAAGAACCACGACCGCGTCTACGGCGCGCCGCTGCCGTGGGGCGATCTGCGGGCCGCGTTCACCGAACGCGGTTGGCACGACATGACGCATGTGCGTCGCGACATCGAGGTGGGCGGCGTCCGTATCGCCGTCGCCGGAGTCGACGACCCGCACCTCGAGCGCGACCGGTACGAGACGATCGCCGGCCCGGCAGACCCGTCCGCCGACCTTCGCCTCGGTTTGACGCATTCCCCCGAGCCGCGCGTGCTGGATCGCTTCGCGGCCGACAACTACGACCTGGTGCTCGCCGGTCACACCCACGGCGGTCAGCTGTGCCTCCCGTTCGTCGGCGCGTTGGTCACCAACTGCGGTATCGACCGGTCGCGGGTGAAGGGCCCGTCCCGGTGGGGCTCGCACATGCAGCTGCACGTGTCCGCCGGCCTCGGCACGTCGCCGTTCGTCCCCGCACGGTTCTTCTGCCGTCCGGAGGCCACGCTGCTGACGCTCGTCCCGGCTCCGCGCGAGACCCGGCACCGGGATCTCGACAGCGCGGCCGAAAGCGCACGATCTCACCGCTGACCAGCAGATTTAACCTTCGCCCGAGTCGTGATGTAAGCTAGCCGAGGTTCATCACGGGGTGTGGCGCAGCTTGGTAGCGCGCTTCGTTCGGGACGAAGAGGTCGTGGGTTCGAATCCCGCCACCCCGACTCGTAGAAGGACTCATCAGGGCATCTTCTCCTCACGGAGAAGGTGCCCTGAGTGCATTCCACCCCCTTCGTAGCCGCATACTCGCAGTTTGTTTTGGCGGGTTTTCAAAAACTACGGCTGGAAGCGGGTCATCGTGGTCACGTCCGTACCGCACATCTCGCGGGCGCGATTCATTCTCGACCGCTGCTTCGACGGCGAGCTCATCATGGCTTCCAGCCCCGAGGACATCCCTCTCGTACTGGGCATGGACGTACGCGACCAGACCGCCGGCTACGTGCGCGCCTCTCGCACACGGGGTGCTGAGGTCAGGGCAGCAGACGGTCGAGGAAGTCGTTGCTGAACACGCGATGGGGGTCGTGGCGATCGAACGCCGCCAGGGCGGCGTCCCAGCCCTCGTCGGACGACAAGCCCTCGCGATACATCGCGGGGATGGTGCCGCCGAGGAAACCGGCGTCGCGGTACCCGCCCTCGTTGTCGAAGGCCCACCCCTTCGACCATTCGGATCGGAAGGTCGCGTAGTCGCCCGAGTAGCGGTCGGCCATCCACTGTTCCATCTCGCGGAAGAAGGCGGACAGTCCCGCGGTGCCCGGAATCGACACGACGTTCATCCAGATCGCGGTGTCCCAGTCCGGACGGTCGGGCCGGGGACGCACCGGTGAAAGATTCGGAGCCCCTGCCGAATCGGTGAGGACCTCTGATTGGTCGTCGACACGGCACAACCGGACTTCGAACGGCATGTTGACCGGATACTGCCCGAGCGACGCGTAGTACGTCATCCGCTCGTGCAGCCACGTCGTGAATTCGTGGATGACCTGCGCGATGTTCTCGCGCCGGGTCACCACCACGCCTCCACCGGCGACGACCCGCAACGTGGTGGCACGAAGGTAGAACATCAGGTCTTTCGACCATCCCCACAGATCGCTGGTGTCGGTGGCTACGAGTCCGGCTGCGACGGCGCCGAACTGAGAGGCACCGAACGCGGGGGTGATGGCCTGGTTGCCGCTCGCCACCTGAGCGAGCGCATCGGTCACCGGTTCGGGGATGGAGTCGGAGAACACGTAGGGATAGGGACCGAAGACCTCACGCGACTCTGCCGGTTTCTCCGGACTGACCGACCAGGTCTTGAGCCACGGCGTCTCCGTGAACGGAAACCAGATCGCTTCGACGCGTCCGTGTTGTTCGACGTAGCTTTCGAACGTGCGGCCCGGCGCACCGGGCGGGGCGAAGAGTTCGCGCCACGGCACGTCGGTGGAACTCTGGCAGCGCACGCGGTAGTTCGCGCCGGCCTGCAACGTGACCGAGGTGACGAAGGTTCGTCCGAGGTGCGCGAGCAGGGGCGTGATTTCGGCGTCGGAGCGACGGAACTCGCGCAGTTCGTAAGACCCCGCGGCGTCGTTCCATACAACGGCGGTGAGGGCGAGCACGAGGTTCGACAGCGACCCGAACGACTGGCCGGGAACGACCGTCTCACCCGCGGCGGGGTACGTGGAGCCGTGTGCTCCGATCGACAGCGCACCGGCGATCGAGATATCCCCGATGGCCGGGGAATTCGCCCAGCCGAACCCCTCCTGCTGGAGGGCGCTCAGGATGGCTTCGATGCTCGCGCCGGCGTCGGCGGTGACCGTCGCCGGATCGCCGGTGGGATCGACCGATACAGAATTCAGTTGCGACATGGTGTCCACCAGGACGACCTTCTCGACGTTCTGCCCGGCTTCGAGGGTGAGGGGGCTCCAGCTGTGCATGGAGCCGCGCGGCCGAATCCGGAAGCCGTGGATCCGCGCCCAGTCGGCCAGCCGCACGATGTCCTGGGCGTCACGGGCAGTCGCGGTCCACACTGCGTCGAATTCGATCGTCTTCGCCCAGTTGACGAATCGCTGCTGCGCGAGCGGAATGTCCGCGGGGAAGTTCGGGGGCGCCGCGATGGTCGCGGCCGGATCGCCGAGCGGCACAGCACCCGCGCGGCTCCACCCTGTCCCCATCACGAGCGCGGCGCCGGCCGCGGCACCGAGAAGACCACGGCGACTGAGGATGGGGCCAGAGGCGCGAATGCTCACGGTGGCGAGCTCCGTTCTGTCGGGACGAGCCGGGCTATGGCCTAAAAATAGAACAAGTTCTCTTTTTAGGCCATAGCCCGGCAGCCCGACAGTTCCCCGAGTTCGGACCGCCCGGTTGTGAGGCGGCGCTACCTCGTCAGGACGCGAGGCTAGAACGCGAGACCGGAAGCCTCGAGGGTCTCCATGATGTACTCGGGAGCACCGTCGATGGACCACACGGCAAAAGCCACGGTCGCGAGGGTCAGTGCGGGACCGAGGATCCCCATTTCGAACGGCCCTCCGGCCCTGATCGCGATCATCTTCGGGAGTTTGATCTCCCACCATCGGGAACCTCTCCACGGGACGAACGGTGCAAGGAAGGGAATCCCCTCCTTCGTGATGGCGTCGCCGATACAGTGCGTCACGCATCCCAGCGCCACCGCGACACCGAGCCCGGTCGACCCCACCTCCCCCGGGAACCACCGCCACGTGAGGATCGACAGCACCGCCGCGACAGCCGTGACGGTGAACCACCCGTTCTTCTTCGCCCAGTTACCGAACAACCCCCGCAATGCCAGGCCCAGGGTCACAAAGAGGACCGCGATGACTGCTGCCCGGTCGAATCGCGCGACGAGCAGGGACACCCCCGTACCGAGCAGAGCAGCGAACAGCGCGGTGTGGGTCATCGTGCGGTGCCCCCCACGACGCTTTCCGTCGCGCCGGCCCTTGGTGATCGAGTAGTACCCCAGCGACACCTTGTCGATCCCTCGCGCCGCGACCTGACTGATCGGGCCGAACGAACGCGACACGGTCGATTGCGCCGTGTCGAGGTCGGGTAACAGTGCTGCGCCGGAACAGACGGCCGCGAACGCGAAGGCCTCGGCCGTCGAGGTCGGCCCGCCCCATTCGCGGGGAAGCACATCGGCGACGATGAGGCCGACGAGCGCCCCTGACACTGCATGGGTTGGGCCCATCACCATCTCGCACAACACCTTTCGACGCACGGAATCGAGTCCGGCCCCGGTGGACGAGCCACCGGGGCCGGACTATCAACCTAGCAATCACACCCGACCCACCCGTCACACGGATGTTCGAATGCGCCGAAAGGCAGACGAGGAGCGCTTACGCTCCCGCGCGCACGCCTTCCTCGACCTTCTTGCCGAGTTCCGCGTCGACGTTGCGCCAGTATTCGAAGATGCGCTCGTAGAGTGCCTCCGAGGTCCCGCCCAGCACGTGGCCGATGATGTTGTTCGCCAGCCGGTCGCGCGCCGCGTCGTCCAGAACCTCGCGGACGAGGATGCCGGCCTGAACGAAGTCACCGTCTTCCGGGTGTTCGATGTATCCGGCGCGCACCGCTTCGGTACCGAACGTCCACAGCCCGTCGTCGCCGGCACGCTCGGGATCGGCGTGCGGCCCACCGAAACTGTTCGGCGCGTACACCGGCGTGTCCGGGTCGTTGAACCGGTACGTCATGGTGCCGTCCTGCGAGTAGGAGTCGACGGTGTTCTTCGGTGCATTCACCGGAAGCTGGGCGTGGTTGGCGCCGATCCGGTAGCGATGCGCATCGGCATAGGAGAACACGCGGCCGAGCAGCATCTTGTCGGGCGACAACCCGATTCCGGGAACGACGTTCGAGGGCGCGAACGCCGCCTGCTCGATTTCGGCAAAGAAATTGCGCGGGTTGCGGTTCAAGGTCCAGGTGCCGACCTTGACGAGCGGGTAGTCCTTCTGCGACCAGACCTTGGTGACATCGAACGGGTTGAAACGGTAGGTCTCCGCCTCGGCGACCGGCATGATCTGCACGTGCAGCGTCCAGCTGGGGAAGTCGCCCCGCTCGATCGCGTTGTACAGGTCGGCCCGGTGGAAGTCCGGATCGGTGCCGGCAAGGGTGTCGGCTTCCGCCTGGGTCAGGAACTCGATGCCCTGATCGGTCTTGAAGTGGTACTTCACCCAGAACCGCTCACCGGCGGCGTTGATCCACTGGTACGTGTGCGAACCGAAACCGTCCATGTTCCGCCACGAGCGCGGGATGCCGCGGTCGCCCATGAGCCAGGTCACCTGATGTGCCGACTCCGGCCGCAGGGTCCAGAAGTCCCACTGCATCGTGTGGTCGCGAAGACCCGAGCCACGCAACCGCTTCTGGGAGTGGATGAAGTCCGGGAACTTGATCGGATCCTTGATGAAGAAGACCGGGGTGTTGTTACCGACGATGTCGTAGTTGCCGTCTTCGGTGTAGAACTTCACGGCGAAACCGCGGGGGTCACGCCAGGTGTCGGGACTGCCCTGCTCGCCCGCAACCGTGGAAAAGCGCACGAGCGACTCGGTTTTCGCACCCGGCTGGAAGAGTGCTGCCTTGGTGTACGCGGAAACGTCTTCCGTGACCACCAGTTCGCCGAATGCTCCGCCGCCCTTGGCGTGCACGACACGCTCCGGCACCCGCTCACGGTTGAAGTGTGCGAGCTTTTCGATCAGGTAGTGATCGTGCAGGAGAATCGGCCCTTGGGTTCCCGCGGTGAGCGATTCGTTGTCGCTGGCGACGGGAATACCGACGTCGTTGGTGGTGAACCGGGTGTTCGACATATCAGTGTCCTCCGAATTGCATGCCCGGATTTCGGGTGTGCGTGATCGGCACGGGCCGCGAGAAGCGAGTCCGTGCTGGTGAAGCGATGAAAGATGAGCGGGGGTGCAGGGAACGGCTAGCGGCAGTTCGCGCACAGGCCCCAGAAGGTGACTTCGGCTTCGTCGACGACGAAACCGTGGTCGTCGGATGGGGTCAGGCACGGCGCCGCGCCGACGACGCAGTCGATGTCGACCACCGAACCGCAGTTCCTGCAGACGAGGTGGTGGTGGTTGTCGCCGATGCGCGTCTCGTACCGGGCCGCCGATCCGGCAGGTTCGATTCGCCGGAGCAGTCCGGCACCCACACACGCCTTCAGAACGTCGTATACAGCCTGGGTGGACACGGATCCGAGAGTCTCCCGCACTCGGGCGGCGATGTGGTCGGCATCCGAATGAGGATGCTCGGCAACCGTTCCCAGCACGGCAACTCGCGGAGCCGTCACCCGCAGGCCCGCGGAACGCAGTTGTTCCGTGGGGTCGAAGTGGTGCCCGTCCATTCGTTGCATGGGACCCAGTATGCCCCTTTTCTGGAATTAGTCAAGAAAAGGGGCATACCGGTCTACTTCGCAGGTCCGGTGCTCATCTGTCCGGAGGTGATGACGATGCCGTGGTGGGTTCCCGGACGCAGCCAGCGGCTCAGCGTCGGCCCTTCCGCCTCCACCCCGACACGTGCGTACCGGAACTTGCCCCGCAGTCGTGCGGTCGCGCGAGAGATCGAACCGTCGTCACCGGGCTGTGCGAAGGTGAGGCCACCGATGATCGGCAGTTCCGGGCCGCGCGGGCGAGCCGAGGTCGCGACCTTCCATCCGCCCCCGGCTGCGGAGAAGTCGCCGAGCACATCGCCCGAGAACGTCGCCAGCACCTTCGGCAGTCGCCAGTGCGCCCGGCCGCCGTGCACCGACGGTTCGGAATCGACCGCGATGAACGGCACCGCCATCGCCGGGATCAGTCCCCGTCGTAACACCGGACTGGCCAGGATCTCGCGATAGGGCCCCACCGGGGAATCCAGGTAGTCGACCATCATCGCGAGAGTGATCGGGAGAGTCGGGCCCTCGGGCCCGTATTCCGCGGCGACAGGCGTACTGCGGTGCCACCACAACGTCGCCCGCACCGCTGCCGGCCACGGCGGGGGCGGCGACGTCGGCCATTCGGTGCGCTCGTCTGCGCTCTCAGGCACTTTCCACAGCACGGTCTGCGTCCTTTCGTCGAATCGGATAGATCGGGAGTCGGAGCGCAGCAGGAGCACCGGCAGGGACCGTGGGCTTCACGGGAGGAACCGCCGTCACCGGTTCGTAGGGTGCGCCGAGTGGAGGCCGGGTGTCGTTCGCGCCCTTGTTCGGCCACAACGCCATCGCCCGCTCGGCCTGCGCGGTGATCGTCAGCGACGGGTTGACCCCGAGGTTGGCACTGACGACAGACCCGTCGACGACGTGCAGACCGTCGTGCCCGTAGACACGCAGGTACGGGTCGACGACGCCGCGTTCGGGAGAATCACCGATCGCACAGCCGCCGAGAAAGTGCGCCGTCATCGGGATGTTGACCAGGTCGACGATCGAACCGCCCGGGTCGCCTCCGATCTTCTGCGCGATGCGGCGGATCGCCTCGTGCCCGACCGGAATCCACTCCGGAGGCCGCTCCCCCGGTCCCGGCTTGCTGGTCAGCCCGCGACCGAGCGGGGTGCGCCTGGTCTTCAGTTCGAGGGAGTTGTCGTCCGTCTGCATCACCAGCGCGATCACGGTACGTTCCGACCAGTTCCGCACGGACAGATTCCGCAGGAACGCACCCGGATTCCGGGCCGCGACACCGAAGAATTTCACCAGGCGGGGCACCCGGCCGCCACCGTCGACGAGCATCGCCTGGATCATCCCGATGAGATTGCTTCCCTTGCCGTACCGCACCGGTTCGATGTGGGTGTGATCGTCGGGATGGAACGACGACGTGATCGCCACACCGCCGGTGTAGTCCACGTCGCGATTCCGGGCGGTCGCCGCGAGTACCGCCTCGGAGTTGGTACGCACGACCGTTCCGAGGGTGCTCGACAGATTGGGCAGATCCCCGGTCTCGCGGCTCGCGAGAAGCAGGCGCGCGGTTCCGTAGGTGCCGGCGGCGACGACCACGTGGTCGGCGGTGAACACGGTGCGGCGCTTACGAATGCCGTCGGTGCTCCGGGTGTGGACCTCGTAGCCACCACCGGAGCGGGGAACCACCCGAGTCACCGTGGTCAGTGCGTGGATCACTGCGCCCGCACGTTCCGCGAGGTACAGGTAGTTCTTCACCAGGGTGTTCTTTGCCCCGACCCGGCACCCGGTCATGCAGCTTCCGCATTCGGTGCAGCCGGTGCGCTCGGGTCCGGCACCTCCGAAGTAGGGATCCGCCACGGTCTTGCCGGGCTCGTCGAAGAACACGCCCACCGGCGTGGTCACGAAGGTCTCACCGGCGCCCATCTCCTCGGCGACCTCGCGCATCACCTTGTCGGCGGGAGAGGTGGTGGGGTTCGGGCGCACGCCCAGCATCCGGGCGGCCTGATCGTAGTACGGGGAGAGCTCGGCCTCCCAGTCGTCGATGTGCCCCCACTGAGGGTCCCGGAAGAAGGGTGTGGGCGGCTTGTACAGCGTGTTCGCATAGTTGAGCGAGCCACCGCCGACGCCTGCCCCGGCCATCACCAGGACGTCGGGAAGCAGGTGCATGCGCTGCACTCCGTAACACCCCAGCGCCGGTGCCCACAGGTACTTGCGCAGCCGCCAGCTGGTCTTCGGCAGATCCTCGTCCGAGAAGCGACGGCCCGCTTCGAGAACGCCTACCTTGTAGCCTTTTTCGGTCAGCCGTAACGCGGCGACACTGCCCCCGAAACCGGAGCCGATCACGAGAACGTCGAAGTGGGTCATGCTGTTGCTCCTGCCGCGGCGGTCCGCTGCGTGTAGTTCTCGAGATCGAACTGCTTCGTGCGCGCACGGTAATGCCAGGTGAACGTCGGCCACATCACGGAGTTGCGGCCCTTCTCGTCGATGTACCAGCTACTGCAACCTCCGGCGTTCCAGACCGTCCCCTCGAGGATCGGATCGAGTTCGTCGGTGTAGCGGCGCTGCGCGTCCCCGGTCACTTCGAGGGCGGCGATCCCGCGGGATCGCATGGTGCGCAACGCGTCGGCGATATATGCAGCCTGCGATTCGAGCATGTACACGATCGAGCTGTGTCCGAGGTTGGTGTTGGGTCCGTAGACGAGGAACAGGTTGGGGAACCCGTGTACCGAGATTCCCAGGTGGGCCGCGGGGCTGCCGTCCCACGTCTCGGCGAGTGTGCGACCGTCGGTTCCGCGGATGTGGTGGGCGACGGGAGGTTCGGTCGGCGTGAAGCCGGTACCGAAGATGATGGTGTCCACCGGGTACTCGTTGCCGTCCTTGTCGACGACGCCGTTCTCCGTCACCGCGGTCAGCCCGGACGACACCACGCTCACATCGGACCGCGTGATGGTGGGGAACCACTCGTTGGACAGCAGGATCCGCTTGCAGGTGATCGCGAAATCGGGCGTGAGCCGCTCGCGCAGCGTCGGGTCCTGCACCTGCTTGCGGAGCACCTGCCGGGCGCGGCGCTCGAACAACGGCAGGAGGTATTTGCGGGCGAACGGCTTCGTCATGCCCACGACATAGATTTCCTTCTGCCCGTATACAGCGCCCCGCATGAGCTTCTGGGTGAAGGGGAAGCGGCGGTACAACGACCGGACCGAGCGCGCGATGGCGGGATCGTGCTTGGGCATGACCCACGACGCGGTGCGCTGGAACAGGGTGAGGTGGGCGACGCGATCGACGATCGCGGGAACGAACTGGATGGCCGATGCCCCGGTGCCGATCACCGCGACGCGTTCACCGGCGAGGTCGTGGTCGTGGTCCCATTCGGCGGAGTGGAAGGTCTTGCCCCGGAACAACTCGAGTCCGGGAACCTTCGGGTAGGTGGGCGTCGAGAGGGCACCGGTTGCGGCGACGAGCACGTCTGCGGTGAGGTCGCCGCGGGACGTCGACACCGACCACACTGCGCGGGCGGCGTCCCACTGCGCCTCCCGCAGCTCACATCCGAACACCGTGCGCTGGGTGACACCCTCGTCGCGAGCCACGCGCCGGAGGTAGGCGTAGATCTCTTCCTGGGTGCCGTGGGCACGCGACCAATCGGGTTCGGGCGCGAAGGAGAACGAGTACAGCGCGCTCGGGACGTCGCATGCCGCGCCCGGGTAGGTGTTGGCCCGCCACGTACCGCCTACGTCGTCTCCCCTTTCGAGGACGAGAACATCTGCGGCCGGATCCTGGCGCAGCAAGGTAGCGGCCGTTCCGATTCCGCCGAAGCCGGCGCCCACGACAAGCGTGTGCACGTGGTCGGGGAGCATCGCGAGACTCATTTCGACACCAGGGCCTTCCAAACCGGGAGGAGACGCTCCCGGAACTCTCGATCGGATTCAGGGGTACGCATCAGGGCGGAGACGGCGAAACCTCGCGCCAGTTCTATGGCGAGGTCGATGATGTCGGGACTCACCCGGTCGCCCATGATTTCGAGGCAACCGGTGCGCAGCGCGTCGGACACCTTGCGTTCCAGCGGGATCATCGCTGCGTGGAGCGACGGATCGGTCCGGGCCGCGACCCACAGTTCGAGTGCCGCGTCGAACAACGGTCCGGAGAACGCGTCGAACAATGCCTCGAATCCGTACTCCGGGTCGGGGTCGGATTCGAGGATCTCTTGCAACCGCTTTTCCACCAGATGCTCGATCGCCGCCACGACCAGAGATTCCTTGGTGGGAAAGTGGTGTAACTGTGCGCCACGGGAGACACCGGCACGGGTGGCGATGCCCTGCGTACTGATGCCCGCGTATCCCTGCTCGACCAGGGATTCCACGGCTGCGTCGAGCAGTTTCGCGCGAGTGGCCGCTGTTCGTTGCGCCTGAGTTCGTGTGGCGCCGGACACAGTGTCGTGGATCACGCTACGGATCGTAACGGTAAACCAACAAACAGTCCAGACTGTATGTAAACCCCTTTAGGGACGGTTCAGCGACCGGGCCGTCTCATGGGCAGGTGGTCGATACCCGCCTCGACGCAATTCGGGCCGGTGCGCTCGAAACCCAAGCGGCCGTACCAGTCCTCGAGATATGCCTGTGCCAGGATCTCGACGGGTTGCGGATGGTCGTCGATCACCGACTCGATCAAGCGGGCAGCGAGACCCCTGCCCCGGGCCTGCTTCGCGGTCGCGACCCGCCCGATGTGGATGACCGGTCCGTCGGCGTCGAGGACCCGGAGGGTCGCCACCACATCGTCGCCCTCCTCGACCCAGTAGTGCGTCGTGCCGGGCTCGAGGTCGAGGCCGTCGAGTTCGGGCTCGGACACGATCCCCTGCTCGTACACGAACACTTCCGTGCGCAACCGCACGATGCGGTAGAGGGTCGCCGGTGCGATGCGGTCGAGGGTCGCGGAACGAATGGACGTCACAGCGGCCATCCTAGGTGGGCGCTCACAGCGAACCCTCGGACGAAAAGCAGCGAGTGGACCACCCCTGGGGATGATCCACTCGCTCGAGTACCGAGATGCCGGAGCTCAGACGAGCAACTCCGCGATCTGAATCGTGTTGAGCGCAGCGCCCTTGCGCAGATTGTCGCCCGAGACGAACAGCGCGAGGCCACGGCCATCGGGCACACCCGGGTCCTGGCGGATGCGGCCCACCAGCGAGACGTCGTCACCGGCTGCCGCGAGGGGGGTCGGCACGTCGACGAGCCGGACACCCGGAGCCGCGGCGAGGATCTCCTGCGCACGCTCGACCGACAGGGGCCGCTCGAACTCCGCATTGATCGACAGCGAATGGCCCGTCACGACCGGCACGCGCACGCACGTTCCGGACACGAGCAGATCCGGAAGACCCAGAATCTTGCGCGACTCGTTGCGCAGCTTCTGGTCTTCGTCGGTCTCGCCGGAACCGTCGTCGACGAGCGAACCGGCGAGCGGCAGCACGTTGAACGCGATCGGTGCGACGTACTTGTCGGGTGCCGGGAAATCGACCGCGCCGCCGTCGTGCACCAGCTTCTCCGCGTCGTCGATGACCGCGCGGGCCTGGCCCAGCAGTTCCTCGACACCGGCGATACCGCTGCCGGAGACCGCCTGGTAGCTCGAGACGATCAGACGCTGAAGGCCCGCCTCGTCGTGCAGCGCCTTGAGGACCGGCATCGCGGCCATCGTGGTGCAGTTGGGGTTCGCGATGATGCCCTTCGGCGGGTTCTTCGCCTGCTCGGGGTTGACCTCGCTCACGACGAGGGGAACGTCGGGGTCCTTGCGCCATGCCGACGAGTTGTCGACAACGGTCGCGCCTGCGGCAGCGAAGCGCGGAGCCTGCGCACGGGACAACGTCGCACCGGCGGAGAACAGGGCGATGTCGATGCCCGCAAGGTCCTCGTCGGACGTCGCGGCAGCGTCCTCGACGACGATTTCCTCACCCCGGAAGGGAAGCTTCTTGCCGACCGAGCGAGCCGAGGCGAAGAAACGAACCTTGTCGGCCGGGAAGTTCCGCTCCTCGAGGAGCGTGCGCATGACGATGCCGACCTGTCCGGTGGCACCCACAACAGCAATGGTGGTCATATCTATCGCCCCGTCCCTGCGTGCACGACCGCTTCCTCGGTGCCACCGAGATCGAACGCTGCGTGCAGGGCACGCACCGCTTCGTCGAGTTCGGTGTCGTCGACGAGGACCGAGATGCGGATCTCGGAGGTTGAGATGAGATCGATGTTGATGCCGGCGTCGGCGAGTGCCTCACAGAACTTGGCGGTGACGCCGGGATGGCTCCTCATGCCTGCGCCGACGAGGGAGACCTTGCCGATGTGGTCGTCGAAGAGGACCTGCGTGAAGCCGATCTCTTCCTGCCGCTTGGTGAGCAGTTCGACCGCGCGCGGAGCGTCGGAGGTGGGCAGGGTGAAGGTGATGTCGGTCTTGCCGGTCTCGACCTTCGAGATGTTCTGCAGCACCATGTCGATGTTGATGTCGGCGTCGGCGACCGCACGGAACACCTTGGCGGCGTAGCCGGGGGTGTCCGGCAGACCGACCACGGTGATCTTCGCTTCGCCGCGATCGTGCGCAACGCCGGTGATCAGTGCCTCTTCCACAGGGATGTCCTCCATCGATCCGGACACGATGGTGCCGGGCTTGGTGGTGTACGACGAACGAACGTGCACAGGCACGTTGTAGCGGCGGGCGTATTCGACGCACCGCAGCATCAGGACTTTGGCGCCACTCGCGGCGAGCTCGAGCATCTCCTCGAAGGACACCTTCTCGAGCCGCTGTGCGTCCTTGACGATGCGCGGGTCCGCGGTGAACACACCGTCGACGTCGGTGTAGATCTCGCACACGTCCGCCTCCAGTGCGGCGGCGAGAGCGACAGCGGTCGTGTCGGAGCCACCACGACCGAGGGTCGTGATGTCCTTGCTGTCCTGGCTCACACCCTGGAACCCGGCGACCAGCACGATGCTGCCCTCGTCCAGGGCCGTGCGGACACGACCGGGGGTGACGTCGATGATCTTCGCGTTGCCGTGGCTGCCCGTGGTGATCACGCCGGCCTGCGAGCCGGTGAACGAGCGGGCTTCGGCACCGAGAGAATGGATAGCCATCGCGACCAGGGAGTTCGAGATTCGCTCACCCGACGTGAGGAGCATGTCCATCTCTCGCGCCGGGGGCACCGGGCACACCTGATGAGCGAGGTCGAGCAGTTCGTCCGTGGTGTCACCCATTGCGGACACCACGACCACGACGTCGTTGCCCGCCTTTTTGGTCTCGACGATCCTTTCAGCGACGCGCCGGATCCGCTCGGCCGTCGCGACCGAGGATCCTCCGTACTTCTGGACGACGAGTGCCACGCTGTCGAACCTCCGGGTCTTGGGAACAAGTCCAGGGGCCAAGCTTACCGATGGCTGTGTGGGGGTCGGTCGGGCCCATCGGGAAAGTGTCGTGCGCAACAACGGGCGGTCGCCGTCGGCGTCACGAACCGGCCGCCCGAATGTTCGACCGGTCTACTTCCTCGAGCCTTCGCCGCAGAAACCGGGCCGTTGCCTCGTTGCCCGTGGTCTTCAGTGCGGCGCGGTACGCGTCGGCGGCGTCGGCCCGGCGCCCGGCGCGCCGCAGCAGATCTGCGCGGGCAGGCTCGATCAACCTGCGCAATCGTGGGTCTTCGGGCAGCGCCTCGAGTGCTGCGAGCCCCGCCTCCCACCCGTCCCGGAACCCGAGGGCAACCGCGCGGTTGACCGCCACGACGGGAGATCCCGACAACTCCAGCAGGCGGTCGTACGCACCGACGATGGTGACCCAGTCGGTCGCGTGCCAGGTCGGAGCGCAGGCGTGGACGGCGGCGATCACCGCCTGGGGCAGGTACGGCCCCGCGGAGCCACCCGCGCGATCGAGCGCGTCGAGGCCGTCCCGGATACGGTTCCCGTCCCAGCGCCCGCGATCCTGCTCCTCGAGCGGTCGCACCGCTCCGTCGGCGCCGACTCGCTCGTGACGCCGGCTGTCGTGCAGGAGCATCAGCGCGAGGAGTGCCCACGCCTCCCGCTGGTCGGGCATCAGGTCACACAGCAACCGCCCGAGCCGAATCGCCTCCGCGCACAGGTCCTCTCGGACCGGTGCGTCACCGGATGTCGCGGAATAACCCTCGGTGAAGACCAGGTAGATGCAGGTCGTGACTTGCGGAACACGTTCGGGCAGAAGGTGTTCCGGAGGTGACCGGAACGGTATCCCTGCATCCCGTATCTTCGCCTTCGCGCGGCTGAGACGCCGCGTCACGGCCGACTCGGTCTGCAAGAACGCCCGGGCGATTTCGGCGGCCGTCAGCCCGCACACCAGACGGAGCGTGAGAGCGACTTGGGCGTCGGGCGCGAGCGCCGGGTGACAGCAGGTGAACAGCAACCGCAGTTCGTCGTCACGCACCCGCGGCACCTCGTCGTCGAGCGCCCCCGGTACGTCGCCGCGTCGCACAGCCGCGACCTCCTTTCCGTCGCGGGCCGCCTCCCGGCGGATCCTGTCCAGGGCACGCCGACGCGCAACGGTGGTGATCCACGCGCCGGGATTCGCGGGTTCGCCCCGCTCCGGCCAGGTCCGCAATGCGTCGACGAAGGCGTCCTGAACGGCGTCCTCCGCAAGGGTGAGATCGCCGGTGAATCGCGTCACCGCTGCTACCGCGCGGCCGTGCTCCGCGCGAAACACCCGGGCGACGTCCATGCGGCCACTCCGCTACTCGTCGACCATGCGGCGTAGTTCGACGCATCCCCGGGGGCCCACCGGGATCTGCAGCGCGAGTCCCACTGCGGTGGCGCGATCGGGCGCGGACAACACGTACAGGCCGTTGGCGATCTCGGTGGATTCGGAGAACGGCCCGTCCGTCAGCATCACCTCGCCGCCCTTCGTGCGAACCGTGGTCGCCGAGGCCGGGGGGCGGAGTGCTCCTCCCGCGCGCACCGCCGAGCCGGCCGCTTCCGTGAATCGGGCGTGCGCGGCCGCACCCTCGTCCCAGGCCGGGGTACCCGGATCGTCCGCGCCGCCGGCGGGTTCGCGCAGCAGTGCGAGCCAGCATCCGGCGCTGCGCGGCGTGGAGAACCACTCCACCATCGGCCACAACTCGATGTAGCCGTTGTCCATGTCGGGAATCCGGCGCACAAGGTCGAGTGCGGCATCGACATCGTCCGCCTCGAAGATGTAGAACCCGCCGACGACCTCGTTCGACTCGGCGAACGGACCGTCCGTCACCAGCGGGGTGCCGCCGGTGTTCCTGACGGTCGCCGCTTCGGCCACCGGATGCAGCGCACCGCCGCCGACGATCGCCGGACCGGCGTACGCGTCGAAGACCGCATGATGCGCCACCGATTCCTCGAACTCCGGGGTGCCCGGGATGGAGGCGGGCCCGCTTTCCGGTTCCGCCAGCAACGCCAAGTACTTCATCTCGCTATCCTCTCGTCTCGGAAAGGGGCGGGAAGCCCCTTTGCAAAGACGACGAACAATCGGAGCCCTTTCGGACAAAGCGGGGGCCGGCGGTGCAATGAAGTGTCGTGGCGTTACACTGCTTGGCATGCAGCGCGCGCTTCTCCTCGGCCGCCGCGGCGGGATCTGACCAGACCGGCTTCCCGTCGCGGGGTTTCTACGCGCCGGTCGATATCCTGATCTGGACCCACCGGTCCCACCTCTTTGGAGATACGTCATGTCACCCGCCGACGCTTTCACCTCCGGTTCGCGCACCATCACCCCGCCGAGCAAGCCCGCGCCCGCCGATCAGCCCGCGTGGAACACCCAGAAGAACTCGTCGATGCCGACGTACCGGTACCGGCCGTTCGCCGAGGAAGTCGAGCCGGTCTCGCTGCCCGACCGCACCTGGCCCGACAAGATCATCGACCGCGCGCCCGGCTGGTGCGCAGTCGACCTGCGTGACGGCAACCAGGCGCTCATCGATCCGATGAGCCCGGCCCGCAAGCGGCGGATGTTCGATCTGCTGGTGCGGATGGGCTACAAGGAGATCGAGGTCGGCTTCCCGTCCGCGAGCCAGACCGACTTCGACTTCGTCCGGGAAATCATCGAGGACAATGCAATTCCCGACGACGTCACCATCCAGGTGCTGACGCAGTCTCGTCCCGAGCTGATCCGGCGCACCTTCGAGGCATGTGTCGGTGCACAGAACGTGATCGTGCACTTCTACAACTCCACGTCGATCCTGCAGCGCCGCGTCGTGTTCCGCGCCGACAAGGACGCGGTCAAGAAGATCGCGACCGACGCCGCGGAACTGGTGATCGAGACCGCGAAGGACTACCCCGACACCAACTGGCGGTGGGAGTACTCCCCCGAGTCCTACACCGGCACCGAACTGTCGTACGCCAAGGAAGTGTGTGACGCGGTCGTCGAGACCCTGGGCGCCACCCCCGAGCACCCGGTGATCATCAACCTGCCGGCGACCGTCGAGATGGCCACCCCGAACGTGTACGCCGACTCGATCGAGTGGATGCACCGCAATCTGGCCCGACGCGACTCGATCATCCTGTCGCTGCACCCCCACAACGACCGCGGGACCGGCGTCGCAGCCGCCGAGCTGGGTTACCAGGCCGGCGCCGACCGCATCGAGGGTTGCCTGTTCGGGAACGGCGAACGCACCGGCAACGTATGCCTGGTGACGCTGGGCGTGAACATGTTCAGCCGCGGGGTCGACCCGCAGATCGACTTCTCGAACATCGACGAGATCCGCCGCACCGTCGAGTACTGCAACCAGCTGCCCGTCCCCGAGCGGCACCCGTACGGCGGCGACCTGGTCTACACGGCGTTCTCCGGTAGCCACCAGGACGCGATCAACAAGGGCATGGACGTCATGAAGGCCGACGCCGATGCGGCCGGCTCCGATGTCGACGACATCACGTGGGCCGTGCCGTACCTGCCGATCGACCCGAAGGACGTCGGCCGCAGCTACGAGGCCGTGATCCGCGTCAACTCGCAGTCCGGCAAGGGCGGCATCGCCTACATCATGAAGCACGACCACGGCCTGAATCTGCCGCGTCGCCTGCAGATCGAGTTCTCGCAGTCCGTGCAGGCCGTCACCGACGGGGAAGGCGGCGAAGTCAGCCCCAAGGAGATGTGGGACATCTTCCACGAGGAGTACCTGGCTCCCATCACCCCGCTCGAGCGGATCCGCCAGAAGGTCACGGCTGCGGAGACGGACGAGGGCGAAGACACCATCACCGCGATCCTCAAGGTCAACGGTGTCGAGAAGGAGATCACCGGTACGGGCAACGGCCCGCTGGCCGCCTTCGTCGACGGCCTCGAGTCGCTGGGCTACCGCGTCGCCGTACGCGGATACTCCGAGCACGCCATGTCCGCCGGCGACGACGCGAATGCCGCCGCCTACGTCGAGGCCGACGTGACCCGTCCCGACGGCACCACGACGCTGGTGTGGGGCGTGGGAATCGCCTCGTCCATCACCGTCGCGTCGCTGCGGGCGGTCGTCTCGGCGGTCAACCGCGCCAGCTGATCAGTCGGCCGATTCGGCCGATGTCCCGACCCACGCGGCGGTACTCTGCGGGAAGTTCCCGGGGTACCGCCGCGTGGTCGGTTCGGTACGCATCCCCGGACCACTGAGCTCGTCCTACGAGTAAGGGGATCGCCGTGGAGTTCTGGGACATCATGTGGTACATCATCGTGTGCTTCGCGTTCATCGCGTATCTGATCATGCTGTGGCTGATCATCAGTGATCTGTTCGCCAACCGCGACCAGTCCGGATGGGTGAAGGCGATCTGGATCGTATTCCTTTTCATCTTCCCGCTGCTCACCGGCCTGGTGTACCTGGTGGTCCACGGTCGCGGTATGGCCGAGCGGTCGGCGCGAGAGGCCGCGCAGATCAAATCCGCGCAGGACAACTACATCCGCGAGGTCGCGGGCAAGTCCCCGGCCGACCAGATCGCCGACGCGAAGGCGCTGCTGGACGCCGGCACGATCGACGAGGACGAGTACCGGGTGCTGAAGTCGAAAGCCCTCGCCTGAGTCGCTTCCGTTCGAAAACGATGCCGGTTCACTGCGATCCGAGTACCGCCGCCGCTGCGGCACGAAAGCTCTCCATCACCGCAGCGACGGCGGGTCGCCGTTCCGCACCCGGCCGGGTCACCAGGTCGTAGATCCGTCCCGCGCGAACCCCGGCCAGCGGACGCCGCTCCAGCCGTGGATTCAGGATCGAATACCGTGGCAGGAGAGCCACACCACGACCCGCGACAACCAATTCCTCGATCACGCGGAAGTCGTTGATGCGGTGTATGACCCGTGGCCGTATCCCCGTGACGGCCGCGACGGACAGTAGGACGTCGTCGACCGGAAAACCGCCCCGCACGCTGATCCAGCTCTCCCCGGCGAGGTCGTCGAGTCGCACCTCGGAACGTGCCGCCAGGCGGTGTCCGGGTGCGAGCACGATATCGATCGGCTCCCGCATGAGCGCATCGACGACCACCCGCGGCGCGGTGAGCGGCGCGCCGCGCTCGTCGCGGTGGGTGAGTACCACGTCGTAGTCGGCGAGGAGCCCCGGCACTGCGGACGCGGGCGCGTCCTCGTCGCTGACGTCGAGTTCGACACCGAGCGCGGTTGCCGACGCGAGGACGGCAGGGAGCAGCAACGCGGCTCCCGACGGGAACACCGCCACGCGGACCCGGCCGGTCGGCGACTGCCGGTAGGCCGCCATTTCTGCATCGGCCCGTTCGAGCGCGTCGACGACCTCGTCGGCGCGCAGCACGAGGGCCCTGCCCGCGTCGGTGAATCGCAGGCGCCGGCCGTCGGGTTCGAGCAGTGGCACGCCCGCTTCGCGCGCGAGGATCTTGAGCTGCTGCGACACAGCAGACGGTGTCATCGACAGTGCCGTTGCGGTGGCGGCGACGGTCTCACGGTCTGCGAGTTCGCGCAGGATCCTCAATCTCGCGACATCCATGAAGATATTCTAAATGTAGCGTTCGGAAAGATTCGATTGTTCTGGACGTTTCTTCCTGCGAACAATATCCGTATGACTCCCCGCGACCGCCTTCTCGCTCTCACCGTGGTCGTTCTCTGGGGCTGCAATTTTCTTGCCATCCGGGTCGGGCTCGACCATTTCCCACCGTTCTTCTTCGGAGCACTCCGCTTCGCCGTGATCGCGATTCCCGTGGTGCTGTTCGTACCGCGACCCGTGGTGCCCCTGCGGTGGCTCGTGCTCTACGGTGCCGGTTTCGGGTTCGGACAATTCGCATTCCTGTTCTGGGCCATGGAATCCGGGTTGCCCACCGGCCTGGCTTCGCTGGTTCTCCAAGCCTCGGCGCCGCTGACGGTCGTGCTGGGTGCAGTGCTGTTGCGCGAGCGGCTCGGCGGCATTCGGATCGCCGGCGTACTCACCGCCGTCGCCGGGATGGTGGTGGTCGCATTCGCACACGGCGCCGCCGACGCGAGCCTGGTCCCGATGATGCTCGCGTTGCTCGCCGGGCTGTCGTGGGCGATCGGCAACATTGCGACGCGCAAGGCCGCGTCGCGCGAACCGATGCGCCTGATGCTGTGGATGTGCGTCGTCCCGGTCCTTCCGTTGCTCGCCGTGTCGTGGGTCGTCGAGGGTCCGTCGGCGTGGGCCACCCTCGGCACCGCGTTCACGACGGCCGACGGAGCGCTCGCGCTTGCCGGTCTGACCTACATCGTCCTGCTCGCCACGATCGTCGGTAACGGCATCTATGTAGCGCTGATGTCGCGTTATCCGGCGAGCACCGTCGCTCCGCTCTCGCTGATGGTGCCGATCGTGGGATTCGCGGCAGCGGGACTCGCGTTGGGTGAGGAGCCGGCTCTCCTGACCCTGCTCGGAGGTGCCGTCGTCATCGCAGGGGCACTGGCTGCCCAGGTGGCACCGAGTCGGCGGAGCGCCGCTCCCGGGCCTGTGGAACACTCGCCGACGTGGGAACTAGCACTGAAATCACCGCGCGCGGCCGGTTCGCCCTGCGCGCCGCGAAAGCTGCCGCCTGGGCGTCCCAGAAGGCCGGACGCGGCAAGGGGTCGATGATCGGCGGGCTCATCGCCCTGAAGATCGAGCCGACGCTGATGAAGCAGGTCGGTCACGGGCGCCGCACGGTGCTCGTCACCGGCACCAACGGCAAGTCGACCACGACGCGGATGACCGCCGCCGCCCTGGAGACGATCGACAAGACCGTCACGCAGGCGGACGGCGCGAATATGGACGCGGGCATCGTGGCGGCCCTCGCCTCCGATCTCGGCGCGCCTCTCGCCGCGATCGAGGTCGACGAGCTTCACACCCCGCACGTGGCCGACGCCCTCGCCCCCGAAGCGATAGTCCTGCTCAATCTCAGCCGCGATCAGCTCGACCGCGTGGGCGAGATCAACATGATCGAGCGCAAGCTACGCGCGGGTCTTCAGCGGCACCCCGAGGCCGTGATCATCGCCAACTGCGACGATGTGCTCGTCACGTCGGCCGCATACGACAACCCCAACGTCGTGTGGGTGGCCGCCGGCGCAGGATGGGCGAACGATTCGGTGAGCTGCCCCCGCACCGGGGAACCCATCGCCCGCGAGGGCGTCCACTGGTACAGCACGGGATCCGATTTCGCTCGGCCCCAACCTGATTGGTGGGTCGACGACGACAACTTGTACGGGCCCGACGGTCTTGTGCTGCCGTTGAAGCTGACACTGCCCGGCAAAGCCAACCGCGGAAACGCCGCCCAGGCGGTCGCGGCCGCGGTCGCGTTGGGCGCCGACCCTGCCGACGCGGTCGCCGCAGCAGCAGTTGTCGACGAGGTCGCGGGCCGGTACAAGACCGTCCAGGTCGGCCCGCATTCCGTCCACATGCTGCTCGCCAAGAACCCGGCGGGCTGGCAGGAAGCGCTGTCGATGATCGATCCGACCGTCGACGGACTCGTCATCGCCGTCAACGGTCAGGTGCCCGACGGCGAAGACCTGTCCTGGCTGTGGGATGTGCGCTTCGAACACTTCGAGGGAGTACAGGTGGTCGCGGCGGGCGAGCGCGGCACCGACCTTGCGGTGCGCCTCACCTACGCGGGCGTCGACCACACTCTCGTTCCGGACCCGCTGAAAGCCATCGCCTCCTGCCCGCCCGGGCGGGTGGAGGTGCTCGCCAACTACACCGCGTTCCGGGATCTCAACACCGAAATCTCCAGGAGGACGGCCAATGTCTGACTCGACCGTTCGGATCGGGCTGGTGCTGCCCGACGTCATGGGCACCTACGGCGACGGCGGAAACGCCCTCGTGCTGCGGCAGCGCCTGCGCATGCGCGGCTATGACGCCGAAGTCATCGAGATCGGTTTGAGCGACCCGGTGCCCGAGTCGCTCGACATGTACACACTCGGCGGAGCCGAAGATGCCGCGCAGCGACTCGCCACGCGGCATCTCCAGCGTTATCCGGGTCTGCAGCAGGCCGCCGGGCGCGGTGCACCCGTGCTCGCGATCTGCGCCGCCATCCAGGTGCTCGGCCACTGGTACGAGACCTCGTCGGGAGAACGCGTCGACGGTGTCGGCCTCCTCGACGTGACAACCTCGCCGCAAGAGGTCCGTTCGATCGGGGAGATCGTCACACAGCCCGTCGTCGGCGGTCTCACGCAGCCGCTGACCGGCTTCGAGAACCACCGAGGCGGAACAACTCTCGGGTCGAGTGCGACAGGTCTGGGACGCGTGTCCCGCGGCGTCGGCAACGGTGTCGGCGACGGATTCGAAGGAGCAGTCCAGGGTTCGGTGATCGGCACCTATCTGCACGGACCGGTGCTGGCGCGCAATCCCGAACTCGCCGACCACCTGATCGCGCAGGCACTCGGCGTGAATTCACTTCCGCCGCTCGATCTTCCGGAAGTCGACCTGCTGCGACGCGAGCGCCTGCGCGCCTAGGACTCCGTCGAGAGAGCGTCTCCGTCAGCTGTGGGCGGAGGCGTGCTCGACGACCAGGCGCGCGAGTTCGTCGGGGACTTCGTCCGGTATCCAATGGCTGACGCCGGCGAGCGTCTCCGACCGGTACGGACCGGAGACGTAGCGCGGCGTGGCCTCGACCCCGGCGGGCCCGACGGCGACGTCACCGTCGCTCCACACCATGAGCGTGGGCACCGTGACGGACTCGAGCGTCGCTTTGGGATCGCTCCACGGCATCGCCCGGTACCAGTTCACCCCACCGCGCACCGCGGATCGGTCGGCAAGACGGGCCGCGTCGCGCGTCACCGCAGCGTCGGGCTGGCCCGACCGGCTCAGAACGAAGCGTCCGACCGACTCGTTGCTCAGCAGGAGTTCCGGGACCCACGGCATCTGGAATGCGAGCATGTACCAGGACTTGAACAACTGGGTGCTCGTGGCGAACGCGCGAAGGAACGCCGCGGGGTGGGGCACCGACACTGCGGTGAGGGACCGCACGAGGTCCGGGTGCTGGGCAGCTACTCCCCACGCGACTATCGCACCCCAGTCGTGCCCGACGAGGTGGACGGGCGACCCGTCGCCGACCTGCTCGATGATCGCGACGGCATCCCCGACGAGCAGGGGAATCCGGTAGTCGCGGCGACGGGCCGGACGCGCGCCCGGTGAATACCCGCGCTGGTCCGGCGCGAAGGTGCGGTATCCGGCCTCGTGCAGCCACGCGGCCACGCCGTCCCACGATCGTGAATCCTGCGGGAACCCGTGGAGCAGTACGACACGTTCGCCGTCGATCGGTCCGTCGTCCCGGATGTCGAACGTCAATCCGTTGTGGACGACGGTCGTGATGCGTTCCCCCACCCTGTTCCCTTTCGTCGCAGGCCCCCCGACAGGGGTTCGGCCCGGTTCCGCTCTCGCGTGTACCGGGCCGGATCTCTGCTTCACGAGCACTTCTCTGTCGTCCGCGGACGTCTCCGGCTCGATTCGCAAGACCGATGTTACCTAGGTCACATCGACGGGTGCAACCCCAGGAGCTTTTTGCGCGAGGATCGCGGTACCCATCCACCGGCGCAGATATCGGCGCAGTTCGTCGTCGCTGCGCGGAGGATCCCCCGGGGAGACGAAGAACGACTGCATCGTCCGCAGGACGAATTCGACCAGTTCGCCGAGCGACTCGTCGTCGTAGCCGTAGCTCTCCCAGTCGACGTCGAACCGCCGGATCATGGTCATGCCGAAGGCGCGCGCCTCACCCGACGCGATCACTTCCGGATGCGGGTCCGAATACGTACTCGACAGCAGAATGCCCAGGTGCGGGGTGCGACGGACTTCCGCGAGCGTGAACACGACCCCCGCGACCATCGCGTCCGCCGGATCACCGATGCCGCTCACTTCGTCGGCCAGCCGATCCAGGAATCCTTCGACCGACGCGATCGCCGCCGCGCGCATCAGCGCGTCGGCGCCGGGAAAGTACCGGTACACCGTCTGGCGGATGACCCCCAGCGACTGAGCCACATCGGCGATGCTGATTTCGGCTCCGGACTGCGCGATCAGCTCGACCGCCGCCGCGACTATCCGCTGCGTGGCCTCCTCGTCGTCGACGGGAGGACGCCCGCCCCACCCACGTCTCCGCGCCACAATCTGCTTCCTCGGGTACCACGACCTGCAACAAGAACCCGACGGTAACACGGCGCACGTCCGCACACCGGGCCCGTGTGCGCGTCGCGGGGCCTTCCGCATCGGCGCCGGGATTCCTATCATACAAATGAGCGCACTGATGTATGGTCACGCCGAACCGAGGCCTCGTCACCCGGGGCCCCACCCGCCCGGCCTCCCAGGGCCGGCATGAGACGAGGTAGCGCCACGATGACGAACCTGCAGGTCCGGAAGATGCGCTTCGCATTCGCGGACTACGACGTGCCATTCCTGTGGAACGAGGAGAACCCGGCCTTCTCGAGCATGGCCAACGCGGTGTCGTTCCTCGCGATCGGCTTCGAGAAGATGATCGTGAACATGGTCCAGGAGGTCGTGCACCGGATCGCCGACCCGAAGGTGGTCGAGGAAGCCAATGCCTTCATGTACCAGGAAGGCCAGCACTCCACCGCCCACCGGCAACACGTCAAAGGGCTGATCAAGCGGTACCCGGGTCTGCAGGAAACGCTCGACGAGGTCGTCGCTGCGTTCGACCGGCTCACGGCGGAGAAATCCCTCGAGTACCGCCTCGCCTACACGGCGGATCTGGAAGCGACCTTCACTCCGGTCTTCAAGCTGATGCTCGACAACGACTCGCACCTGTTCCGGCCCGGCGACGACCGTGTCGCATCGCTGTTCATCTGGCATTTCGTGGAAGAGGTCGAGCACCGCAGCTCCGCGCTCATCATCTTCGATGCGGTCGTCGGCAGCGACCTCTACCGGATGCGCATGGCACCTTCGGTGTTCAAGCACGTGCTCGACGTCATCGCCATCGCGTGCGACGGCTTCAACAAGCATGTCCCGATCGAGGACCGGAAGATCGACGCCATGTCGATGTTCGCGTCGTACCGGCGTAAGCAGATCCTGCGCAAACGCCTGCCGTTCCTCGACGCCGAGGACCACGGGCCGATGCCGCGGGCGTTCGACGTGCTGCCCTTGCGCGAGCAACTCGTCGCACTTGCGGGTGTCGTGCGCAGCCAGCTGCCCAAGCACAATCCCGATCACGAGAAGCTTCCCGCGCTCGCCGATGTCTGGTTCGAACGGTTCGACGCCGGCTACGACGTCTCGCACTGGTACACCGCCGAGACCGTGTCCGCGCGGGAGGCCGAGTGATGTCGGATCTCTGTTCCCCCACGTTCGAGGATCTCGCAACGCGGCTGGGGTTCTCGTGTGCCGAAGCCGGCGGGCTCTTCGAACTGCGCAGCCCGTTCGCCCTGGAGAACTGGACCCTTCCGGTGCTCGAAGCGACGATCGTGATCGGTGCGCTCCTGGCGCTGATCTACGCGATCGTCCGGCTCCGCCGCACCGGTGATCCCACCAATCTGGTCGTGTGGCTCGGAACGCTCGCGTTCCTGTTCATCATCGAACCGCTGTTGTACTTCCCCGACGCCTTCGGCGTCGAGGAATACGTGGACACGATGTTCGCGCACAACGTGTTCACGGTCGAATTCATGTGGGGGCGTCTGCCCCTGTACATCATCGCGATCTACCCGCTGATGGCGACGATCGCGTTCGAGATCGTCCGGATGCTCGGCGTGTTCCGGCAGTACGGCACCCTCGTCGGCGCCGCCTGCGTCGGTTTCGTCCACCACGCTTTCTACGAGATCTTCGATCATCTCGGCCCCCAGTTGCGGTGGTGGGAGTGGTCGCTCGACAATCCGGTCAACCAGCCGTTCTTCGAGTCGGTTCCGCTGCCGAGCGTGGTCGTCTTCGCCGCCCTGTGGCCGATGTCCCTGGCGTTCTGCGTCCAGTACTTCGTCGGCCGCCACGCCGACGCGGGCCGCACCTTCGGAGGTCTCGAACTGGTCTGGCGGACAGTGGTCGTCGGGCTTCTGGCCGCTCTGGGAACGGTGATCCTCCCGGCACCCGCGACCGTCATCGGGATGGGCAGCACGACGGTCCGCGCGACCATCTACGCCGCCGAACTCGTCCTCGTCTCCGCCGTGGCGATCTATGTGCTCGCACGCCAGTGGCGCCGGTTGCGCACCGTGCAGGGCACGACCGGTTCACCGGCGACACCGGCGTATTCCAACGACTTCGTCAGGTATTTCAGCATCGTGTACCTGCTGGTGATGGCGGTGTTGTGGGCAAGTGCGCTGCCCGACTACTTCGCGGCCACCGACGGCGTGACCGCCGACGGCGATCCCGTCGGCAGCCTCTGGTACACGGCGGCGTGCTTCGTAGCGGCGATACTCGTTGTGGCAGCGACCTTCACGATCCCACGCAGCTACTCGTCGAGCGTCGACGACGCTCGCGCGAGAACACTCTCCGGCGCATAGTTGGCCCAGCCCGTCCCAGGCCAGTTGAACCACCCCGACGACGCGAGTGTGCCGCCGTCGGGGTGGAGCGTGGTCCCGGTGACGAACGACGACAGGCCCGACGCGAGGAACACGACGCAATGGGACACGTCGTGGACGTGACCGACCCGCCCCATCGGGATCGCGACAGCCGCGCTGCGTGGATCCGCCAGCGCGTGCTCGCCCACGGCCAGCTTGTCGAGGTTGGGCGTCGGAACGAAGTCCGGGGCCACGTTGTTCACCCGGATGCCGTCAGGCGCCACCTCGACGGCAAGGGTGCGGGCGAACTGCTCCACGGCAGCCTTCGCCGCCGAATAGACGGCGAATCCGGGTGCGGCACGGTGCGCTTCGATGGTGGTGAGGTTGACGATGCTCCCCCCGCGACCACCACGCTGCATACGGGGCACCGCCAGGGAACACGCGTGGAACACATGCGAGAGGTTGGTGCGGACGAGCGCGTCCCACCCCTTCGGGGTCGTATCGACGAACGGTGACCGGAACGTGCCACCGACGATGTTCACGAGGGTGTCGAGTCTCCCCCATCGCTCGTCGGCCGCGTCGAACAAGGCCTCGAGCGTCTCCGGATCCCGGACGTCACCGTGCCGGACGACGGCGTCGACGCCCGCCTCCCGCAGCGACGAATCCAGTGCATCGACTGCGGCACGGTCGATGTCGAGGACGGCGGGACGCACGCCGTTGGCGGCGAGGTCCCGGACGATCGCCTCACCGAGACCGCCTGCCCCTCCGGTGATCACGGCGACGGTGCCGGCAAGTCGGGCCCGCTCCTCGAACCATCCTCCGGGCGAGGCGTTCGCGGTGGTGTTCTGCACGGCTGCGGGACCTTTCACGACAGGTACGTGGTGCCGAAGGATTCGAGGAAGTCGACGGTGGCCGACAGTCCCTCGATGGGGCAGGAGACGGTCACCCAGTCCACACCGGCCTTCTCGAGATCTGCGAAGACCTCGCGGTGCCGGTCGGGGTGGACGTCCGCCGAACCGATCTCACCGCTGTACGAATAGACGACGTCGATGTGGTCGGTGCGGCCCGCGGCGACCGCCGCCTCGCGCACGTCGGTGATCTGGCCCGCAAGCTGATCGAGGGGGCCGAGTTCCTGCGTGCGCGCGGTCGCACTGAGCTGGGCGCCACCGGACATCGGCATCCACCCCTGCGCTCGCTGCGCGACGCGACGGCGGGTCAGTGCCGAGTTGCCCCCGATCCAGATCGGGATCGGATTCTGCACCGGGCGTGGCCTCGCCACGATGTTGTGCGCACTGAAGTGACGGCCGTCGTAGCTGAAGGGTTCACCGCTCCAGTGCAGCGGAAGGACGTCGAGCGCCTCGTCGAACAGTGCGTTGCGTTCGTCGAAGTCGACGCCGAGCGCATGGAACTCGCTCTTCTGGTAGCCCGTGCCGATTCCGAGCATGAAGCGTCCCCCGGAGATCTTGTCGAGCGATGCCGCTGCCTTGGCGAGCAGGAACGGGTTCCGGTACGGCGCCACCGCGAGGTAGGTGAGCAGACGGAGACGCTCGGTCGCGCCGGCCACATAACCGAGAGCAACGAACGGGTCGAGAGTCTGATGCCCACCGGCGGAGAGCCAGCGCGCGCCCGGAGCGGGATGCTCGCTGAAGGAGAAGGCGTCGAATCCGGCACGCTCGGCAGCCACCGCGACCTCGCGGACGGGCCCGGGGTCGAGTACATCGCCCTCGGGGCCGTTGATCTCGGGGTAGTGGAAGATGAACCGCATTGTCACCTGTGCGCCTTTCCGGCGAGCCGTCTGCCGTTGCTCCACCCGCGTAAACGGGATTCTGGTTTGTGAGAACTTTCCTATCTTCAAAAGATAGTCAGATTGTCTCAGGATGCAACGGCGAGGCTTCGGAGCGGTGGAAGGATCCGGTTACGCGGCGTCGGCGCCGTCGAGCAGCCACCGATCGTCGACGCGCTCGACCGTGACGATGAACCGGGTCGCGTCGGTGCGGCCGTCTGGCACCACCGCATTCGTGACGTCCTGGTCGAGGAAGACGAGCACCGTGGCGGTCTCACCGTCGAAGCTCTCGAGTCCGGCGTGGTCGGCGCGGGCGACGGACGTGCCCTGCCCGTTCTCGACCAGTCCACGCAGATCGCCCGCCACACCTTCGTACTTCGCCGCGAACTCGGCGGTGGAATTCGCGGTGACCGCAGCCAGCGACTCGTCGAAGGTGCGGTAGTCGTACGTGCCCAGCATGACCGCGTACTCCCGCGCCTTCGTCACGGCTTCGGCGCGCAGCGCGGCAACTTCCTCCGCCTGCCACCACCGGAACCCGAGGAATGCCGCGGCGGCGAGAAGCGCAACGATCAACGCGACTACCGCCCATCGTGCGGGCCCGCCCCTCCGGGATGCGCCCCGCGCGTCCGGCGACAGCGCCGGGGTGTCGTCTCCCGCGTCGACGTCCGTCGCGGTCGTGCCTTCCGACGTTTCGGCAGGTTGCGTCATCTCAGTTGCCCAATCCTTCCAACAGCTGCTGCCAGTAGTTGAGTGCTTCCACCCCGGTCGGAATGAGGAGCGGGTCGTCGGCGATGTCCGGGCCGGTCACCGCACCCGGCGTGGTCTGGTTCTGCAAGCCGAGGTCGTTCGGTCTCGGGGCCACCCGCGCGCCGCGCTGAGCATGGCCTTCGCCCGGTGGGCAGTAGAGCGAAAGGTTCGGCTGCCGGGGGCCGTAGTCCGGGATGGTGCGGCGCGGGGTGTCGTAGTAACACACCGGCCCCTGCGTGGCCACGAGCGAGAAGTTGCCCCGGTCACCCACGACAACCCGGTCGAGATCCTTCAAAGCCGCCGGAATCGACACGAGTCCGGCCTCCAACGCCGGGGTCCGTGGTCCCAGCACCTCGCCGACCGTCACCAGGTTGGTGAGCAGGACACCGAAATTGTCCTCGGTCGCCGCGAACAGCGCTTCGACGCGGGACAGGGCCTCCGGCGAGCGATCGAGCAGATACACGAGCGAGTCCTTGCTGCCCACCAGTTGGTCGGATACGTCGCGCACCGCCCCGACCGTGCCGGGGAACGACTCGGAGTTGGCGGCCAGTGCGTCGACGAGACCGAGTCCCTCGTCGAGCAGCGTCGTGAGGGCCGGCGCCCGTTCTTCCACCATCCGCGACAACGCGTCGGCGTTCTCGAGCAACGCCTGCAGTTCGGGACCCGTCCCTTCGAGGGCGGTTCCCCAGGTCTCGCCGAGGGTGACCAGAGAGTCTGCGTCCAGACTCTCGATCAGCGACGTCATCCGGATCAGCATCTGGTCCAGCCGAAGACTCTGTTCCTCGACCGGTACGAGGATTTCGTCGCCGGCAACGAGGTACGGGCCCTCGTCCGTCTCGGGTTCGATGTCGAGAGTGAGAATGCCGATCGCTGTTGCGGTGACCACCCGCGCAGTACTGCCGACCGGAATCTGCGTCCCCGGGTCCAGAGAGAGCACCGCGTCTGACCCGCGTCCGCCCGGTGCAACCTCGATGGAGTCGATTTCCCCCACCGCGACACCTCGGTACGTCACGGATGTGCCCGGACCGATCCCCCGCGCGTCGGACAGGTGTGCCCGGATGTCGATCGCCCCGCCGAGACTCTGCGGTCCCAGCACGTACCGGACACCGAAGACCGTCGCGAGGAGGCCGACGATCACGAACAAGGTGACCTGCACTTTCACCGAGCGGTTCACCGGACACCGCCTCGGAGCAGGTCCTGCAATCCCGTCGCGATGTCCGCCTGCGGCAACGGCACCGCCGGCCCGCCGTCGAGCGGTACCCCTCCGGTCACGAGCAGGTCGATGGCTGCGGGAATGTCGAAGGCGCCGTCGAAGATCAAGTAGTCGCCGGGTGTCGCGCGGCGGAAGCCGTCCATGAACCCCGTCATGTTGACGAGCGCCGCCTCCACGGTGTTGTTGAAATCCTTGATACCCGAAGTGATGTCGGCGAGGTCGGAGACCGCTCCCCCGATCGTGCCGGAGTCCTGCATCACGGCATCGACCGACGCGGACACCGCCGCGGTACTCGACACGAGCGTCGTCAGATCCTGCTGCTGCTCGGCGAGCAAGGTGACCATGCGCGAGCTGTCGTCGATACTGCGGTCGAGCAATTCCTGTTGCTGCGCAAGACGCCCGGACACCGACTCCACCGCGACGAAAGTGCGCTCGAAGTGCACGCTGTTCTCATCGGCCAGCGCCATCGTGGAGTCCAGGCGGGTGAGCATGTCGCGGATCTTCTCCCCGCGGTTGCCGAACGCGGCATCGAGTTCCGTGGTGATGGTGCGGAGCTGGTCGAGCCCGCTGCCGTTGACCACCTGACCGAGCATCGCGAAGGTTGCCTCGATGTCCGGACCCACCTCCGTCCGCTCGATCGTGTCGCCGTCGGACAGCGGCTCGGGTGACGGGTCCTCCGGCATGTCGATCTGCACGAAAGGGCTGCCCAGCGCGGACGGAAGTCGCACGGACGCGCCGATATTCGACGGGAGCTCGGCAGACGCCGACATGCTGAGATCCAGGTACGCGCGTGTGCCGTCCGTCCGCAGCGTGTGGACACGGCCCACGACGGCCTGCCCGGCACGCACCTCCGCTCCCGGGTCGATCCGGTCGGCGCTCTCGAAGACCGCCGTCACCGTGTACGTCTCGCCGGCTGCGGTCCGGCCGAGCGGGAGTTCGTGCAGGCTGAGACCGCACCCGGACAGCACCGTGATCGACGCCAGTGCCCCGGCCACGCGGAGACGCCCGATCATCGGGTGCCGCCTTCGTTCAGGGCACGGTCGAGTGCTTCGGGTACGAGATCTTCGTAGGGGTCGGAGAGATCGAACGGCACGGTGATGGGGTTGGTGAATCCCGCGCCGGTGCACAGCGGTAACGGTTCCTGCGCACAGAGTTCCTGTGCGCGCGGGAACTGGCCGATCTGCGTGGAGATGTTGAGCCGGATACGTGCCCGGCCGTCGGGTCCGATGGCGTTGTCGATGTTCTGCATGGTCAGAGGCAGTACGTCGAAGATCTCGGCGAGCCCGACCTCGTGGAGCGCAAATGTGTCGGTGAGCGTCTGCGCATTCGACATGATCTGTTCGATGTCGCCGCCGCGGTCGGCGAGCAGGACGTCGAGTCGGTCGAGCACGACGGTGAGTTGATCGACCGGGGCGGCGACGTCGAGATCTGCGCGCTGCAATTCCTCGCCCAGTTCGCCCATCCCCTCGACGAGGGTGGCGAGATCTCCCTCCTTCGAACGGACTGCCCCGAGCGCGACCGCGAGGTCGTCGATCACCCCGCCGATGTCGTCGGACTTGGCGCCGACGACCGAGGTGGCCTGGCTCAAGGCGACGATCGCGCGGTTCATGTCCTCGCCCGTTCCGGCGGTCGCGTCCGCCGCGACCTCGAGGGTCCGGCCGAGTTCGCCTCCGTCGGGGCCGAGCGCACCGGCGAGCATGTCGACGCTTTCGAGCAACTCGTCCCAGTTGATCGGGGCGTGACTGCGTTCGACTGGGATGACGTCGCCGTCCTGCAGGGTGGGGCCGTCCTGATACGCCGGCCCCAGTTCGATGAAGCGGTCGCTGATCACCGCCGGGTTCATGACGAAGGCCGACACGTCGGCAGGAAGAGTGACGTCGGTCGGGACCGTCATCGTGACCTCGACGACGCGCCCCGCCGGCCGCACCTCTTCGACCGTGCCGAGGGGCAGGCCGAGAACGGCCACCTTGCTCCCCGGATAGATGCCGTTCACCGACGCGAACTGTGCGACCACGGTTCTGGTGCGGTCGGGTCCTACGACGTACCAGGCACCGGCCGCGCACAGACCCAGGACGGCCACGATCGCGATAACGCGTGTCAGCCACCTTCTTCCCGTCCCACTCAATTGCACCCCTCCATCACGCCGACGGCGCACAACGCGTTGTCGGGAATCGGCCCGGCAGGGGCGTGCACGTCGACCCAGTTCCCGTTGCCGGACGCATCGGTCGCGGCGCGGAGGCCCGCAGGCAGCGTCGCGAGAATCCGGTCGATGTTCGCGGCGTTGGCCGCGAGCGTCGCGGTGACGGATTCCAGATTCACGAGCAGCGCGTCGACCTCGGACGAGTTGTCGGTGAGGAACGCTGCCGTGGTGGCGGCGAGGCCGCGCAGATCCTCGACGAGACGGACCAGGGCCTCCTTGCGCGCGGCGAGGATGTCCACCACCGTCGTGGCATTGCGGACCAGAACCGAGACGTCCTCGCTCTGCGTGGCGACCACCGAGGTGAGCGACTTCGCGGAACGCAGCAACGACGTGATCCGCGCATCGTTGCGCACGATCATCTGCGACGTCGCTTCGACGCCTGCCAGTGCGTCGGTGATGTGCCGGGAGTCGGAGGGCATGGCGTCGGTCAGCGTCTGCATCATCGTTTCGACGGATTCGATATCGAGTCCTTCGCTCACCGCCTGTGCGTCCGTGGTCAATTCGTCGAGGCTGTAGGGCACTGCGGTGCGGGACAACGGAACACGGCCGCCCGTGAGTTCGCCGGCACCCGCGGGTGTCACCGAGAGATAGCGCTTACCCAGGATGGTCTTGAGTTTGATCTCCGCCGTGGTGCGGTCGCCGAGATCCTGCTTCCGGTCGATCCGGAAGTCGACCAGTATGTGGTCGCCTGCCATCTCCAGGCCCTCGACGCGGCCCGCCGGGACACCGGAGACGTAGACCGGGTCGTTGGGAGCGAGGCCCGCCGCGTTGGCGAATTCGGCGGTATACGACTGTGTCCTGACCAGATACGTCAACTGCGGAAGCGCCAGTGCACCGACCATCACGACCGCGACGACGACCATGCCGATCACACCGAGAAGGATCGGATTCGCATTCCGGTCGTGCCGTCCGGAGAAGATCGCCGCGATCGCGTCCCGCGTCTCGCGTGTCGCGCTCATCGGCACACCTCCGAGTAGGCGGTGCCGAGAAGGTTCGTCTCGAAGTCTCCCGACAGGACCGTGAAGTTGCACATGTAGAGGTTGAGCCAGCCGCCGTAGTCGCCGATCCGATTGAGGCTGCCGGCGAGCGCGGGCAGCCCCGCCATCGCCTCGTCGAAGTTGTCGGTCTGCGGAATCCACGCGTCGGTCATCACCCGCAGATCCGTCACCGCGGTATCGAGTGGGGTGACGGCGCCGGACATCAGTGCAGCGGTGGCCCGTACGGCCGAACTACCTCGATCGACGAGTGCCGCGAGTTGCGCCTCGTCGCCGGCGAGTGCCTGGCTCACGACCGCCATCCCGGAGATCAGGGACGAGACCTCCTCGTTGCGCCGGTCGACGACGGTGACGAGTTGCTCGAGATTGGCGATCACCTCGTTGAAAACCTGCTCCTGTTCGACGACGTCCGCGCTCACCGAGGCGATGTGCAGAAGCAGGGATTCGAGTGTTCCGCCTTGCCCCTGGAACGCCTCCACCACGGAGACCGCGAGGGAATTGATGCGGGCGGGATCGATCGCCTCGAACAGTGGCTTGAAGCCGTTGACCAGCGCGGTGAGATCGACCGGCGGGGCGGTCTGCTCGAGGGGGATGGTCGCGTTCTCCTCGAGCACCACCCCTGTCGTGTCGGCGGGCAGGCGCAGCGCGACGTAGCGTACGCCGATCATGTCGCCGTAATTGACTTTCGCGGTGACGTCGGTCGTCAGTTGCCGACCGGATTCGATGTCGAAGTGCACTCGCGCACGCGAGCTTCCGTCGTCCTGCGGTGCGAACTCCACACGCGCGACCTTGCCGACACGGACTCCGGCGAGTGTCACGTCGCTGCCGGGAGTGAGCCCCTCGACATCGGTGAACTCGGCTGAGTACTCGCGGGTGGATCCGACGACGGGCTGGTCGAGGGTGTTCCCCACGACGACAGCGGCGAGCACTCCTACGACGCAGAACGCGCCCAGGCGCAGCATCGGTCCGGTCAGGGCACTCACGGGATGCTCACCTCCGCTCCACGAACGAACGGCGCGAGCAGCATCGACGCGGCTGCCGACGGGTCGTCACCGAACTCCGCCGCGTCGGGCGCGATACCCGCGGCGATCTGCTCGAGGTAACGGAGCGGTGCGCGCTCGGCCGATGCGGACCGAATCGAGGAGGGGTTCGGCGCAGGCGTCCGGACCGGATCACCGCAGTTCGCGCCGTCCATGCCCGGGTACCTCGGGCAGTCCGCTGCTGTGTACGGCATCGGGTCGGCGAAATCCGGAACTGCGGTGATGTCGAACCGGCCGGTCGAGAACACCCGGGCGCCGGCACCACCGAAGACGGACAGGTAGCGAAGGGTCTCGTCGAGGCCTGTGGTGTTGCCTGCGAACGCGCCCATCACCGGTGCCCCGTTCCGGACCACCGCGATCATGTTGCCGGTGTTGGCGGACAGCACAGCCGCGCCTTCCTGCCCGAGTGACGCGCCCCCGGACAGCAGTCGGCGGATACCGTCCTCCCGGTCCAGCACGACCTGGGACAGTTCGGACGCGTTCTGCATGATGGCGACGACATCGTCGGTGGCTGCGGAGATCGCTTCGTTCACAGTTGCGAGCTGGGGGGCCGCGGCGATACCCGAATCGACGAGCGGGCCGAGATCGGTTGTCAGCGTGGCCATGCGGTCGATCGTCTCCCCCAGGGCTGTTCCCCGTCCCTGCAATGCCTGACTCATGGCGTCGAGCGCGACCGAAAGCTGCTCGGGCCGAAGCTGTTCCATCAACTCGGCGGCCCGGTAGTACAGGTTCGCCAGTTGCACGGACTCCGAGGAGGTATCGACGCTCAGTTCCGCCCCCGGCTCGAGTCGCGGTCCGCGCTCGGGTTCCTCCGGCGGCACCAACTCGAGGAACACGTCGCCGAAGAGCGTGCGCGGCACGACGCGTACCCGTACCGATGCCGGAATCTCGGACATCTGCGCCGCGTCGATCTGCATCGTCAGACGGGAACTGGTGACGCCGGCGTCGATTCCGGTGAGGCTTCCCACGTGCACACCCTGGTACTGCACCCCCGCGGAACCGAAGATCAGTCCGGCGTCGGCGGGAAGTGTGGCGGTGATGCGCGGATCCCGTGACAAGGACCCGGCACCGGAAGCGACGAGCAACACCCCGGTGACGACGAGGATCGCGGTCGAGACCACACCGATCAGAGCGAGGACCGGGCGGGTCGGACCCGACATCTTGTTTATCCGGCGAGGGGCGGCGGCAGCGGGCAATGGCCGCGGGACGAGGCGTGCGGACGTCACGAGACTCCCACCCCCGGGATGGTGGGCACGAGACCCCACAGGGCGAAGGTGAGCACGACGTCGGTGATCCCGATGGCCAGGATGCTCGTACGCAACGCCCGCCCTGCGGCACGGCCCACGCCCTCCGGTCCACCCGAGGCGTAGAAGCCGTACGCACAGTGCACGATTGCCACGATCATCGCGAACACGACTGCCTTGATCAGCGAATACCAGAGGTCGGCCGGGGAGAGCGCGAGGTGGAAGTAGTAGTCGTAGGTGCCGGCCGAATTGCCCTGGAAGTTGACGACGACCAGCCGGGTGGCGACGAACGAGGCGAGCAACCCCACCATGTAGATCGGTACGACGCATACCGCCGCGGCGACGAGACGGGTGCTGGCGAGAAACGGGATCGACCGGACGGCCATCGCGTCGAGCGCGTCGATCTCGTCGGAGATACGCATCGCGCCCAGTTGTGCGGTGAAGCCCGTTCCCACTTTGGCAGCGAGCGCGATGGAGGCGACGACGGGGGCGAGTTCCCGGGTGTTGGCGATCGCGGACAGCATGCCCGACAGGGACGTCATGCCGATCAGCTCGAGTCCTCGCTGCGTTTCGACACCCACCATCATCGCGGCCACCGCGGACATCGCGAACACGATTCCGATCGTGCCGCCCCCGGCGAGCAGCGACGCGTATCCGAAACTGACATCGCCGATGTGGTAGAGCACGTGACGGAAGTACCGCCGCAGCGCAATGGGGATTCCGGCGACCGCTTTCCCGGCGAACACAACCTGCCGGCCCATCGATGCGAACCCGTCGACGGTCGCGGCGACCGGGCGATGCGTCATCGAGCGCGCACGGGTGAAGGTGGTGTACGAGATCATCAGTAGGTGCCCACCGCGGGAACGAGCACGGTGTACATCTGGGACAGAACGGTATTGACGACGAACACCATGACGAACGCCAGCACCACACCTTCGTTGACGGCGTCGGCGACACCGCTCGGTCCGCCCTTGGCGTGGAGGCCCTTGAAGGAAGCGATCAGCGCGGACGTGACGCCGAAGCACGCGGACTTGAACATGGCCGTCGCGAAATCCGACAGTCGACCGTATTCGCCGAGGGTTCTCAAGAACGCCCCGCCGGACCCGTCGTTGAGATAGATCTCGTACAGGTAGCACGCGGTGACACCGACCAGCGTGACGAGGGAACAGAGCATGAGCGAGACGAGTACCGAGGCGAGCAGTCGAGGCACCACCAGTCGTTCGACCACGTTGAGTCCCATCACCTCCATCGCCTCGATCTCTTCCCGGATCGTGCGCGACCCCAGGTCTGCACAGATCGCGGAACCGCCGACACCGGCGAGCATGAGAGCGCACACCAGCGCGGCGGCCTGTCCGACCACGACGAACGAGACGATTGCGCCGGAGTAGGCGCCGGCGCCGAGTTGTCCCGCGAGCGAACCGACCGACACCGCGATCAGTACACCGACCGGGAGCATCAGCAGTAGTGCGGGACCGCTGCAGACCTTCGCGATGAACAGCGCCTGGGTAACGGTCTCGCCGAGCGAGAGACGACGGCGGAACAGGACGCGGGCCGTGGCAACCAGGGTTTCGAGAGAGAAGCCGACGAGCGCACCGACCTGGATCGCCAGATCGTGTGCCGGTCCCTTCGGTTTGGGCAGTTCGAACGTCATGTGCCCCCTCTCCTTTCACTGATCCACGGCCCGGTCCCGAACGCGACCGGGTGGCCGGTGCGGGAGGGTCAGCCTTGAATCACGGCGGACAATCCGCCGCGGAGTTGGCCCTTGACGACCTTGCCGCTGGCGTTGCGGGGCAACGCCTCGACGAGCACGACTTCCTTGGGGTGCTTGTACCGCGCCAAGTGGTCGTCGAGGTAGGGCTGGAGTTCCTCGATGGTGAGGTCGTCGGTGCCGGATCCGAGCGCGAGCACCGCCACGGGGACCTCGCCCCACTTCGAATCCGGACGGCCGACGACAGCGGCTTCGAGAACCTTCGGGTGCCCGAAGAGGACGTTCTCTACCTCGGCGCAGTAGATGTTCTCGCCGCCCGAGATGATCATGTCCTTCTTGCGGTCGACGACGTAGACGAAACCTTCGTCGTCGACGCGAACGAGATCTCCGGAATGGAACCATCCGCCGTAGAACGCGTCCGCCGTGGAGGACGGGTTGTTCCAGTATTCGCGCATCATGGTCGGCCCGCGATAGACGATCTCCCCGACCTGACCCGGTTCGACGTCCTTCATCTCGTCGTCGACGACACGCGCCTGAATCGTGGGTATGACCCGGCCGACGGATCCGAGCTTGCGAATCGCGTCGTTTCCGTCGAGGACGCACGTGATCGGCGACATCTCCGTCTGCCCGAACACCGCGACATTGAAAGCATCCGGGAAGGATTCGGCCATTGCGCGGAGGATGGTATCCGAACTCGGCGCTGCGCCCCAGGAGATGTTGCGCAGCTTCAGCTTTCGCGGGTTCGACTGCTGGGCTGCGCACACGGCCTGCCACTGCACGGGAACCAGGAACAGACTGGTCACCTGCTCCGCTTCGAGTACGTCGAGGAGCACCTCGGGGTCGAACGCGCCGACGGGGTGGATCACCGTCGTCGTGCCGAGCATCAGGCTCGGTGCGATCGAACCGAGCGCCGCGATGTGGAACATCGGCGACGCACAGAACCCGATGCCGGATTCGTCGAAGAGGCGGAACGCCCGGATGCACGTGAGCGACTGGGCTTCCATGTTCGAATGTGTGAGCACAGCGCCCTTCGGGCGGCCGGTGGTTCCGGAGGTGTACATGATGAGCGCCGGCGTGTCGTTCGGGATCTCCACCGGCGTGCGGGCATCGCCGTCCTCGGCGACGAGGTCGTCGTAACTCACGGCGTCGCCCTCGGGTTCGGCACCGAGGGTGACGAAGAGTTCGATGCCTTCCGACTGTGCTCGCGCAGCGGCGGCGAGCGGGACGAGTGGCCCTTCGGCGACAATGGCTTTCGCACCGGAATCGGCGACGAGGAATGCCACCTCGGGCGCGGTCAAGCGGAAGTTCACGGGGACCGCTATGGCACCGAGCGCATTGGCGGCCAGTACCGTCTCGAGGTATTCGGGGCGGTTGAGCATCAGCACGATCACCCGGTCGCCGAAGCCGATGCCCCGCCGCGACAGCGCATCTGCCAGCTTGTCGATCCGTGCGTCCAGCTGAGACCAGGAGATGGATTCGCCCAGGAATCGGAGTGCGGTGCGGTCGGGAATCATCAACGCGTGCCGGGAGACCTGGTTGTTCCAGTTGTTGCTACGAAAACGCATCGACTCGGTGACAGTCGATCGGGTGCCGGTCGATCCGGGAGTGCCTGCGGGGGGCGCCATCGATGGGTCCTCTCGTGACGGGACAGGAAGGCGAACCGGTGGGAAGCCGAGCCTTCGATGTGTGAGGCACATTACAGGGGCGACGGTGGTAAGACCAGAGTTTTGTTAACGTAGATTCTCCACGGTCGAACACTGACAGAGCGCGATATCCCGAAAGGGAGCAGACCCGAACGACGCGTGTGTTATCCGCTTTCAACAGCGGCTTTTCCGAATGGCACCGTGCAGCGTGGTGATGTCGCGGTCCGCGACTCACCGTCGGAAAGTGCACGACCTGTTGGAGCATTCCGGGCTACGTGAAACGGGCGGGGCGCTTCTCCAGCATCGCCATGGCGCCCTCGGCGAAATCCGCCGAAGTGAGCAGTTCCACCTGACCTTCTTTCTCCCGCGCAAGCGCGCTGTCGAGCAGTGGGAGGGTCGCGGCGTTGAGTGCTTTCTTGGTGAGGGCCTGTGCGCGTCGGGGTCCCCGCGCGGTGCGCGCGGCCACCGCGTCCACGTGTGCCGCGAGTTCGTCGTCCGGCAGTGTCCGCGTCACCAGTCCGAAACGGTCGGCGTCCGCACCACCGATGCGTTCGCCGAGCAGCGCCATCTCGGCCGCGCGAGCGCGGCCGATCGCGGCCGGAACGAGCAGACTCGCCCCACCGTCGGGCATCAACCCGATGTTCACGAAGGACAGCAGGAAGTATGCGCTCTCAGCAGCGTACGTAAGGTCGGCGACGAGGGCGATCGACACTCCGACACCGGCGGCAGGACCGTTCACTGCCGCGATGACGGGAACGGAAACGTCGGTGATCGCGCGGATCAAACCGGTAGTGGCATCCATCGCTACGGTCGGGTCCTGCGGATTCGCCGCTCCCGCAGCGAGATCCGCTCCGGTACAGAATGCCTTGCCCTCACCGGTGATAACGATCGTGCGCACCCGGGTGTCGGTATCGGCCGCCGTCACCGCGTCGCGCAGCGCCGACAACGTCGCCAGATCGATCGCGTTCATTCGCTTGGGCCGGGAAATGGTGAGCCTGAGGATCCCGTCGGCGAGTTCGGAGCGGAGTCCCTCGACGGTGGGCGTTGCGGTCATGCCCCCACCTCCGAGCCGGCGGCCACGAAACCCTGGAGCCGGCTGGTGATGATGTCCTCGGCTTCGGCGACCATGCGTGTGACGAGGTCCGACACCGTCGGTATGTCGTCGATCAGCCCCTGACTCTGACCCGCGCTCCAGATTCCTGCGTCGAGGTCTCCGTCCTCGAACACCTTCCGGCCGCGGGCGCCCGAGACGAGATGCTGGATATCTCCGAACTCCGCTCCGCCCGACTCGATGTCGACAACCTCGCGACTGACGGCATTGGAGGCGACGCGGGCCGTGTTCCGGAGCGTCCGGAAAATGAGCTTGGTGTCGAGTTCGGTATTCCGGACGATCTGCTCCTTGACCTCCTGCGCTACCGGCGACTCGACCGTGCACATGAACCGGGTGCCCATGTTCACCCCTTCGGCACCGAGCGCGAGCGCGGCTACGAGACCGCGGGCGTCGGCGATTCCACCGGATGCGATCACCGGGATCGTGAGCTTGCGGGTAGCGGCCGGGATGAGAATCAGGCCCGGCACATCGTCTTCACCGGGGTGCCCGGCACATTCGAAGCCGTCGATACTCACCGCGTCCACGCCGATCCGTTCCGCTTTGACCGCGTGACGAACGCTGGTGCATTTGTGGATCACCTTGATACCGGCGTCCTTGAAAAAGGGAAGGTGGTCCGCGGGGTTGAATCCCGCTGTTTCGACGATCTCGATACCCGAGTCGACGATGGCCTGCCGGTATTCGGCGTACGGAGGCGGGTTGATCGAGGGAAGAATGGTGAGGTTGACACCGAACGGCTTGTCGGTGAGTTCGCGGGTCCGCTCGATCTCACGCACGAGATCCTCGGGGGTCGGCTGCGTCAGAGCCGTGATGAAGCCGAGCGCGCCGGCATCGGCGACAGCGGCGACCAGTTCGGCGCGGCCGACCCACATCATGCCGCCCTGAACGATGGGATGTTCCACCCCGAACATCTCGGTGAATCGAGTCCTCACGGGTCCCCCTCGGATCCTGGATGTGCTTGTGTCCAGCACGATTCCCTACCTCAATTCCATGAATTGCATGGAGAATCGGTGTTAACTTTGGTGGCTCCTCCGGGGTTTGTCAATACGTTCTGTACTGCGGTTTTCCGCCGATCGCGAGGAAGATGCGCGTTCCTTTCCCCGGGGTGCGGCTGTTACCTTTGAAACCGACCATCCCCCTACGGCCCCGGTCGTGGGCCGCGCTTCACCCCATCCGAGGAGGCCCGGTGCCCGAACACGCGCAGGTCGAGGCGCGCAACCGCGCGGAGGCCGGCTCCGCCACTCCCGCACCGCGCCGCCGGCCCAAGAACCGGAAGGCGCAGATCGCCACCGTTGCCGCCGAGGCCTTCAGCGAACGCGGCTACCACGGAGTGAGCATCGACGAGATCGCGTCCGCAGTCGGCATTTCCGGTCCCGCGCTGTACCGGCACTTCCCGAACAAGTACGCGCTCTTCCACCACGCCGTCGCCACGCTCGCCGACGCGCTCGAAGGCGCACTGAACGAGCTCGATCCGGGGGACGACCAGAATCCGGCCGACGTGCTCGACCGGCAGCTCACCTCGCTCATCCGGACCACCGTCGACAACCGGCGCACCGGGGGTCTGTATCGCTGGGAGCGGCGGTACCTCACCAGCGACGACCGCAGCGTGATCCGCTCGAAGATGGTGGCGATCAACAGGCGGCTCGCGCATACCCTCTCCCGTCTGCGACCCGATCTTTCCGATTCCGACCACGTGTTGCTCAGCACGGCCGTGCTCAGTGTCATCGGCTCGATCACCACCCACCGCGCACCGTTGTCCACCCGTCGCATCCAGCAGTTGCTGCTCGATGCCTGCCGCGCACTCGCCGCGGTCCCCCTCGTACCGGATCTCCCGGAAGCCGACCCGGCGCCCGCACCCCAGGGCCTCACCATGGCGAACAAACGCGAAGTGCTGCTCCACGAGGCCGTGCTGCTGTTCGATGCCCGCGGTTACCACGAGGTGAGCATCGAGGAGATCGGGGCGGCGGCGGGCATCAACGCCTCCGGGGTCTACCGGCACTTTCCCAGCAAAGCCGAACTTCTCGCAGCCGCGTTCCGGCGCGCCGCCGATCGGGTGGCGGTGGCCGTGGGCGCGGCCCTGACCGAGTCGACGACACCGGCCCAGGCGCTCGAGACCCTCAGCGACTTCTTCATCCGGCTGTCGTTCGAGCACAGCGCCCTGATGTCGGTGTATTTCGCGGAGATCGGGAACCTTCCGGCCCATCACCGCAGCGACCTGCGGAACATCCAGCGACTCAACATCGAGGACTGGGCGCGGCTCATCGGGGAACTGCGCAGCGACCTGTCGCCGGTGGAATGCCGCTTCCTCGTGCACGCGGCCCTCAACGTCGTGCTCGACACCGGCAACCTCCTGCGATTCCGGTCCACCGCATCCACGCGGCGCCGAGTGCAGCAGTTGATGCTCGCGATACTGCTCGGCACACCCCGGCCGGAAGCACAGCACGGATGAGGCGCACGGCGACGGCAGCAGTTCTCCGGACGTACGGGGCCCCGTTGCAACTCGAGCAGGTCAGCGTCCCCGATCTTCGTCCCGACGAAGTCCTCGTGCGCATTCGCGGCGTCGGAATCTGTCACACCGACCTCACCGCGGCGGCCGGGGGCGTCCCCATTCCGGTGCCCGCGGTCCTCGGACACGAGGGCGCCGGCGTCGTCACCGAAGTCGGCACGGCGGTGACGCGACTCGCGGTCGGAGACGCGGTGGTTCTGGGTTTCGATTCGTGTCGGCAGTGCCGCAATTGCACACGCGGCCGACCCGCGTATTGCGCCCGCTTCGCCGGGCTCAACTACGGCGGTACCCGGAGCGACGGCACGACTGTTCTTCAGGACGCGAACGGCCGTGCCCTGCACGGCAACTGGTTCGGGCAATCGTCCTTCTCGTCGCTGGCGGTGGTCACCGAGCGCAATGCGGTGCGGCTGCCCTGCGACGTACCGGTCGCTCTCGCGGGACCTCTCGGATGCGGGCTCGCCACCGGCGCGGGCACGGTCCTCCGGGTTCTTCGGCCGGAACCCGACTCGTCGATCGTGGTGTTCGGCCTCGGTGCGGTCGGGATGGCCGCGATCATGGCCGCCCGCATCGCGGAGTGCACCACCATCATCGGTATCGACCCCAACCGTCGCCGGCACGACCTCGCGCGCGAACTCGGGGCCACCGAGGTGGTATCGCCCGACGAGCACGACGACCTCGGCCGTCATCTCCGTCGTCTCACGGGCGGCGGAGCCGATTTCGCGGTCGAAGCCGTCGGGACCGAATCGGTTGTTCGGCAGGCGTTGTCGTCGTTGGGCAGTCCCGGCGTGTGCGCGACACTCGGCCTGCAGGCAGGCCGCAATCCCATCACGGTCGATCAGACGCATCTGCTCGGCGGGCGCACGCTGACCGGAGTGATCGAAGGTGACGCGGATCCTCATCGGTTCCTGCCCGAACTCGCGGACCTGTGGCGTGACGGCCGTTTCCCCGTCGAGAAACTGGTCCGTACGTTCGACTTCACAAAACTCGACGACGCCCTCGATGCCGTGCGCTCGGGCGAAGTCGTCAAGGCAGTTCTGACCTTCGACAACTAGAGGAGACGACATGGACGTAGTTCGGCACGTCGCGGACCTTCGCGCCCGCACCGAGACAATCGATCCGCGCGAACTCGACGCGTTGTGGCCGCGTCTCACGCCGGCACGGATAGACGATCTCGTCGGATTCCGCTGGAAAGGGTTCAGCTTCGATACCGGCCATCGCACCCACGGGCTTCTCGGCGCGTCCCGGTGGTACGGGAAGACGTTCGTCTCACCGACCGAGGTGCAACCCCTGGTGTGCCGCGGTGAGGACGGGGAACTGTTCTCCGACAAGGAAACCGGTCGCGGAGAGGCGAGCCTGTGGGAAATCGTGTTCCGGGGCGAGGTGACCGCGACGATGGTGTACGACGGCATGCCCGTCTTCGACCACTTCAAGAAGGTCGACGACGACACACTGATCGGTGTGATGAACGGGAAGGGAAAACTCGTCTTCGACGGCGGAGAGCACTACTGGTTCGGACTCGAGCGCGACGTGGCTCTCTGAGTTCTCCGTCAGATAAGATGCTGCTGCGCTGCCATGCGGCGGCGCATGTCGCGCAGGTAGTACGTCGCCGACAACTGCCGGATCGGCCTCGGGACGAGGCGATAGAGCGGGGGAAAGACCTTCCAGAAGAGGTCGAATCGGCGCTGGTCGCGCCGACTCCACGGAAGGGCGAACTCCTCTCGCAACCGTTGCGGCAGAAGGCCTATCGTCATGAACCGCTGCACGGGCATCAGCGCGCGGACTGCGAGGGGGGCGTCGCCACCGGAAAGCAGGTGGCGCGTGAAGGCACGAACCTTCGCGTCCACCTCGAACGACGCGATCTTCTCGTCCCAGTACGCCTCGAAGTCGGCTCGCGTGGCCGGCCACATGTGTTCCTTGACCTGAAGCGCGGTTCCGTACACCGCCGATTGGCGATACAGGTGCTCGAGGTCGTTGTCGCCGAGTTCGCCGAACATGCGCGAGTACATCTCCGCACCGTTGCGGTACAGCGTCGCCGCCACCCACAGCTGGAGTTCGGGATCGAACGCGGTGTACGTCTCCGAATGCACCGGCACATGGGCCTTGTTGACCATCCGCACGATTTGCTGCTTCTCCTCGGGGGAACCGAGCGTGACCGCGTAGACGTAGGTCATGGTGGTCCGCAGCCGGTCGAGCGGCCGTTGCAACGTGGTGCTGTGCTCGGCAACGCCGTGCCCGACTCCTCGCTCCGCGAGTTGCAGGAGAACAGTGGCCCCTGCTCCGAGGAGCAACATGGACTCACCCACGAAATCGGCGAGGTCGACGGAGCCGGGCGGAATCGGACGGGACTCGGTGGCGACGCGGGGTGCGCCCTCTCCGGTGCGGGTCACCATGGGCTCTCCTGACGGGAATACGGATGCAGCACGATCATTCGAATTGTGCACACCCGTGTTCAGATAGGCAAGCGCCGGTCCTACACCCCCGGCCGGTCCGTCACCACGCGCCGGCGATGCTCGACCAATCTCTCCGCCGCGTCGTCGAACTGCACCAGGGTCTGCGTGATCACCTCGTTGTGATCACGGACCCGCATCGCCTCGATGAGCTTGGTGTGCGCCGTGACCGCCTTCGTCCCCCACCCGGTGTCGCGTGCGTAGAGGCGGTACGGGATGACACGTGCCGCATTGTTGAGGAACCAGGCGAGTTTGGGACTGCCCGCGATGCGGTTGACCTCCCGATGGAAGTCGAACTCCGCGTCGGCGATCCGCTCCACATCCGGCACCGCGCCGCCGGGAATTGCGACGAGCGAGCGCAACCGCTCGTTGAGTTCCGCGAGCCGCACGAGATCCTCGGCAGTGACCCGATCCACGGCGCGCAGCGCCAGTTCCACCGCGATCTGCCCCTGCAACCAGAAGATGTCGTCGATGTCGGACCTGTTCAGGGGTGAGACCCGGTATCCACGATTCGGCGCCGACTCGACCATTCCTTCGCCCCGCAGCGTGAGGAGCGCTTCGCGCACCGGCGTGACGCTGACCCCGAGTTCGGCGGCCGTCTCGTCGAGGCGGATGAAATCTCCGGGCCGGAGCGCGCCCGACATGATCGAGCCGCGCAGGTGCCCCGCGACCTCGTCGGACAACTGCGGTCGCCGCCGCATCGGCAACCCCGCCCGCGGCCGGATCCCGCCCCGCTCACTGGCCTTGTCGGTGCTCGGTGTGGGTGCCGACATATCGTCTCCTGAGGTAGTCCGGACAACTGCACACAGGGGTTGTCCAATCACCGCGACAGCGCCTAATGTGATGTCCACTACAGCTATCACATCAAATATATTTGATGCGGTCCACAGGAAGTGTCGGTCATGACCCAGAATCTCAGTCCCTCGGAGACCTCGGAAGCGGGTACCGCGAAGGCGGTTGCCGCCTCGGAACACTCCGACACGTTCGCCAGCCTCGACCCCCGCACCGGCGAGGTGATCGCCGAGTATCCGATCGCCGATGCCGCCGAGGTTGCCGCCGCCGTCGACCGCGCACGGATCGCCTCACGCTGGTGGGAGGCGCAGGGATTCCGCGGACGCCGGGAGTGGCTGCTCGAGTTCAAGAAAGCCATTGCGTCCGACGCCACCTCGCTCGCCACCGTCGTGTCGAGGGAGACCGGAAAGCCGTACGGGGACGCGTTCCTCGAAGTCCTGCTCGCCGTCGAACACCTCGACTGGGCCGCGCGCAACGCGAAGAAGGTGCTCCGCCCGCGCAGGGTCCCGTCGGGCGTCGCAAGCTTCAACCAGGCGGCCACCCTCGAGTACAAGCCGCTCGGCGTCGTCGGTGCGATCGGGCCGTGGAACTACCCGGTCTACACACCGATGGGTTCCATTGCCTACTCGCTGGCGGCAGGAAACGCGGTCGTCTTCAAGCCGAGCGAACTCACGCCGGGCGTCGGAAAGTGGCTCGAGGACAAGTGGAATTCGATTTCCCCGTCCCAGCCTGTGTTCCAGGTGATCACGGGTCTCGGGGAAACGGGTTCGGCGTTGGTCCGATCGGGTGTCGACAAGGTCGCGTTCACCGGATCCGGTCCCACCGCACGCAAAGTCATGGCCGCGTGTGCCGAGACGCTGACCCCGCTCGTCGCCGAGTGCGGCGGTAAGGACGCAATGATCGTCGCGGCCGACGCCGACATCGACAAGGCGGTGGAATTCGCCGCCTTCGGTGCGTTCGGCAACGCCGGCCAGACATGCGCGGGCGTCGAACGGATCTACGTCGTCGAGCCTGTCTACCGCGAGTTCCTCGACAAGCTCACCGCGACCGTCTCGCGCGCACATCCGGGCGGGGACACCGATTCGACCTACGGCCCGATGACTCTGCCGCGCCAGGTGGACGTCGTGCGCGGCCATATCGAGGATGCGCTCGCGAGCGGGGGCAAAGCGGTACTCGGCGGCCTCGACTCGATCCAGGGTCTCGTCATCGGACCAGTCATCCTCACCGACGTCCCCGAGACGTCCACGGCCGTGTGCGAAGAAACCTTCGGTCCCACGGTGGTGGTCAACCAGGTTCGCGACCTGGACGAGGCGGTCGATCGCGCCAACGGCACCGAATACGGTCTCGGGGCGTCGATCTTCATCGGCAACAAGTCCAAGGGACGCGAGCTCGCCGAGCGCCTGCGCAACGGCATGGTGTCGATCAACTCGGTGCTCGGTTTCGCCGCCATCGCGTCGCTGCCGTTCGGTGGCGTCGGCGAGTCGGGCTTCGGACGCATCCACGGCGCCGACGGCCTTCGCGAGTTCAGCCGCCCCAAGTCGGTCACGGTCGAGAGGTTCAGTTCCCCACTGAAACTGATGAGCCTCGAGCGGCCGGCGCGTGACCTGAGGATTTCCGAACTCATGCTCAAGTACATGCACGGAAGGTGATCGGATGACGACCACTCCCCCGCGCACCCGCAGCCGCAAGGCGGCCGTCGTGGCGAGTCCGGCGGCTCGTATCGAGAAGGCAGGAACGTTCGCGCCCCCGGACCGCGAGCCTCGCCCGCGGCGGGGTCGCATGGGGTGGGTCAAGGTCATCGAAGAACTCGACCCGGTGACGCAGCACCAGGACATCCACCGGATCACGGCCGGGTACGAATTTCCTTGGGACTACCAGCGTTCCCTCGAGTTCGCGTTGTTCCGTACGTACTGCGTTCCCACCATTTCCGCACTCCTCGCGCGCACCGGTGAATTCGAGAAGCGCCCGCAGAAGCGTTACGACGACACAGCGCTGCTGATGGCCGAACTCGTCGAGCACGGATACGACGCCGAACGCGGCCGCGAATCGCTGCGGAACATCAACCGGATGCACGGCAAGTACTCGATCGACAACGACGACATGCTGTACGTGCTGTCGACCTTCGCGTTCGACCCGCTCGACTGGATCGACAGGTACGGGTGGCGTCGCCTCCACCCGAACGAACGTCTCGCGTCGTTCCACTTCTACCGGCAGGTCGGTATCCGCATGGGTATCAAGGACATTCCGGAGACGTTCCAGGAGTACTACCGGTTCAAGCAGGACTACGAGCGGACGAGGTTCGTCTACAGCGACGACAACCACGCCATCGGGACCTACACGCTGCGGCTGTTCCAGTCCTGGTACCCGAAACCGCTGCGCGGTGGAGTCGAGAAGGTCGTGTACTCGCTGATCGACGACCGGATGGCCGCGGCGTTCGGGTTCCCGAAGGGCTCGGCTCGGATGCGGGCGGTGTCCGAGGGTGCGCTGCGCGCACGGTCCGCACTGGTCCGCCGCTTCCCGAAACGACGGGCGTCGCTCTCCGCAAGCAATCCGAGCAACCGGACCTACCCGGGTTACCCGCTCGGATACCGTCCGCGCGACCTCGGCGTAGAGCAGCACTGACGTCGCAGCGCCCAGGCCCCGCCCGTCGCCGTCAGACCCCCGCCGCCGTCAGACTGTCGTCGAGCCGGACCGACGCGTCTGTCGTGACGGCAACGCGAACGCCGACGCGAAGACCACGATCGCGCATGCGGCACACACCAGATAGGCGATGACGAACCCGGCGGTGCTCACACCGCCCGCGAAGGCGTGAGCGGCGAGCACCGATGCGACCACTGCGCTGCACACCGTGCTGCCCACCGTGCGCAGCAGAACGTTGACGCCGTTGGCTGCCGCGTTCTGCTCCAGGGGTACGGCTCCGAGGATCAGCACCGGCAAGGTGCAGTACACGAGCGACGTGCCGACTGCCGCGACGAAGATCGCGGCCACGACCAGCCAGAGCGGTTTGTCCGGCACCGCGTGGATACCGTAGCCGGCGAGCAGGAACAGCGCACCGATCATGATCGTCACCTTCGGACCGAATCGCTCGGTGATCCGCGACGCCACGATCGCAAAGATCATCATGGCGAAGCTCGCGGCGAGCTGGCACGCCGCCGCCTGGAGGATCGTCAGACCGTATCCCGCGCCCTCGCCCCTCGGTGCCTGCAGCAACTGGGTGGTGATGAGGGTGTTTCCGTAGAACGCGAATCCGACGAGCAACGCCGACAGGTGCGGCGTGAGCACGGAACGCCGAGCGGCGACGCGAAGGTCGACGAGCGGATTGCGGTTGCGCAGTTGCTGGAAGCCCCAGATGCCGAAGACAACCACGGCGGACGCGGCCATGGACAGCACCGCCGGGCTCGTCCAGCCCCACGAACTGCCCTGGGTGATGGGCACCAGCAAACAGATCAGTGCTGCCGACAATCCGGCCGCACCCACCACGTCGAAGCGTCCGCCCGCGCGGCTGTCCGACTCCGGCACGACCAACCACGCCGCAAGCGTCACGCCCGCACCGATGGCCGCGGTCACCCAGAACAACAGGTGCCAGTCGGCGAATTGCACGATCGCGGCGGCGAAGGGGATTCCGACCGCGGTGCCGATGCCGAGGGTCGAGCTGAGCATCGCAACCGAGCGGTCCACGCGATCGCGCGGCAGCACCTCGCGCAGGATCGCCATGCCGATCGGAAGCACTGCGGCGCCCGCTCCCTGCAGGCCGCGCGCAAAGATGAGCAGCCCGATGTTCGAGGTCATGGCGCAGATCAGCGAGCCGATCGTCATCACCGTGAAGGCGATCAGGAGCATCTTCTTCTTGCCGATCATGTCGGCGAGGCGGCCGAAGATCGGTGTCATCACCGCGCCGACCAGCAGCGTCGCCGTCACCAACCACGACACCGCGGTCGGTCCGGCACCGGTGAAGCCCGGCATGCTGGGCAGCAGCGGCACCATGACGGTCTGCATGATCGCCTGGAAGACGGCTCCGACCGCGAGCACCGCGAAGACGAACCGGCCCAGGTCCGGACGACGGGCAGCGCGAGCGTCGATGCGGATTCGTTCAGCGGGACGGAAGCGGCGGGGCACGGACAGCCGCAGAGGGACCGAAACTGTCAAGGCCCCTCCTCGGCATAGGTGAATGGGTGTTCACCAGATTAGGTGAACACCCATTCACCTCACAACACGAGTGAGACGATTCACTCCCGAATGCCGTCGAGAAGCGTCTGCACCAGCGGTGCGTAGAGGGCCACGACCTCGTCCAGCGTTCCCGTGGCGTGCTCCCGCATCATGCGACGACGCATGATCGCGAGACCCATCACCGCCGACATCGCCAGTTCGGCGCGCAACCTCGCATCGGCGCCCGGCAGCCTCGCGGCAAGAGCATCGATCATCTGCGTCGAATAGTTCTCACGCAGCAGGCGATTGCTCTCGTCGCTCGCCCCGCTCATGAACAGAATGTTCATGGACAACGGCTTGTACGGTTCGAGCGGACGGGCGAACATCGCGACCATCCGCTCCCCCAGCGTCTCCAGCGGGCCGTCGAACAGCACCTGCGCGCCGGCTTGGAAATCCACCAGCGCTTCGTACAACTGCTCCTTCGAGCCGAAGTACTTGATGATCAGCGGAGCACTCACCCCCGCGTCCACCGCGATGTCCTTGAGGGTGATGTCGCGGTACGGCCGGGTCGCAAAGGCCTTGCCCGCCGCATCGAGGATCAGCTTGCGCGTCTCGTCCGAACTCCGTCGGCGCTTCTCGGGTTCGTCCGTTGAGATGTCGTCCGCGGCTCCGCCGGTCACATCGCTCGCCGGCCCGACAGCGCACGTCCGAGGGTGAGCTCGTCCGCGAACTCGAGGTCACCGCCCATCGGCAGGCCGGACGCGAGGCGCGTCACGGTCAGCCCGGGGAAGTCGCGCAACATCCGGACCAGATACGTCGCGGTGGCCTCGCCCTCCGTGTTGGGATCGGTCGCGATGATCACCTCGGAGACGTCGACGCCGTCCTCCTGGTTGCCGATCCGGGTGAGAAGTTCCCGGATGTGCAACTGGTCAGGCCCGATGCCGTTGAGCGGATCGAGCGCACCACCGAGCACGTGGTAGCGGCCGCGGAACTCGCGGGTGCGCTCGATCGCCTGCACATCCTTGGGTTCCTCGACCACGCAGATCTGTGTGCGGTCGCGCCGGAGGTCGGAACAGATCCTGCACCGCTCCCGATCCGACACGGTGCCGCACACCTCACAGAACTGAACCCCGTCGCGCACCTTCTGCAACGCCGCCTGGAGTCGGTCGATTTCGGGAGGCTCCACCGACAACAGATGGAACGCGATGCGCTGCGCACTCTTCGGCCCGACACCGGGAAGCTTGCCCAGCTCGTCGATGAGGTCCTGTACCGGTCCTTCGTACAACGCGAGCCTCTAGAGACCGGGCAAGCCGGGAATGCCGCCGCCGAGACCGCCGGCGAGCGGGCCGAGCTTCTCGGCGGCACTCTCCTGCGCCTTCGCGGATGCATCGGCGATCGCGCCGACCACCAGGTCCTGCAGTGTTTCGATATCGTCGGGATCGACGACCTTCGGATCGATGTGCACGGCGACGACCTCGCCCGTGCCCTTCACCGTCGCGGTCACCAGGCCTCCACCGGCCTGACCGGTGACCTCCTCCTGTGACATTTCGTTCTGAGCGGCCATCAGTTGCTGCTGCATCTGCTGGGCCTGAGCGAGGAGTTGCTGCATGTCGGGCATTCCACCGGGTTGCACGGACACGTCCTTTCTGCACGTTTGTCTGTCCAGGGTAGTCGTCCACCGTCTGCGGTGATACGACAGAGAGTTCAGTCCACTTCGTTCTTCAGGTTCTGAAGGACCTGCTGCTGGATCTTGCGCAGCCCGATCGGCGCGAAGGTCTTCTCGAAGAATCCACCGATACCGCCCGCTCCGTTCCAGCCGGTGAGGACGACCACCGTCGAACCCGTGCCGTGGGGCACGACGCTCCAGGTGGTCACGAGCGACGAGTTCGCGTCCGTCTCCGTGATGGTGCTGCCGGAGACGGAGACGGTGGCCTGCACATCGCGCTGCCGCTTCTCGGTGGCCTGGAGAATCCAATGCACGACGGTGCCCTCACCCCGGCCACCCGAGATCACCCGGTAGTCGCGGTAGTGATCCGACAGGATGCGCGGGCGCACCGTCTCGTAATCGGCGAGGGCGGCAAGCACCTTGTCGGGCGCTGCCTCCAGTTGTATCGAACTGCTCGCACTGACCTGCGCCATGTCGATTTCCTCCGTAGTCGATCGGATATTGCTCGTGGACGAGTTCTCCGTCCATCCTGCCTTCTCCTCAGTACCGGGACGGGCACGAGCCACGGGTTTATTGTGGGTGTGCCATCAAGCAGCGCCGCAGGGGAGTCGATGCTCATGCTGGGAAAGCCACGCGCCACGAGTCCGTACGGACTGCAGGTTCACCGCGAAGGTGTGGAACGACTGTTGCGCTCGTACCGCGACATTCCCGAGCGTGCGCCGGTACGGCTCGCGAAAAAAACGTCGAATCTCTTCCGTGCCCGCGCGAAAGTGGATGCCCCCGGGCTGGACGTCTCCGGCCTCGGCGGTGTCGTGTCGGTCGATCCGCGTACCCGCACCGCGGATGTCGCCGGGATGTGCACCTACGAACACCTCGTCGACGCGACATTGCCCTACGGGCTTGCTCCCCTCGTGGTTCCGCAACTGAAGACCATCACCCTGGGCGGCGCCGTCACCGGTCTCGGAATCGAGTCGACCTCGTTCCGGAACGGTCTGCCCCACGAATCGGTGCTCGAGATGGACATCCTCACCGGCGCAGGTGAGATCGTCACGGCGCGGCCCGACGGCGAACACTCGGATCTGTTCCGAGGATTCCCCAATTCGTACGGGTCCCTCGGATACGCGACCCGCCTGAGGATCGAACTCGAACCGGTCAAACGGTTCGTTGCCCTGCGCCATCTGCGGTTCGATTCACTCGCCGAGATGCAGGCAGCGCTCGACCGGATCACCGCCGACCGCGTGTATGCCGGTGTCGCTGTGGACTACATCGACGGCGTCGTCTTCTCCGCCGAGGAAAGCTACCTCACACTCGGGGTCCAGACGGACGAGCCGGGTCCGGTATCCGACTACACCGGACGCGACATCTACTACCGGTCCATCCAGCACGCGTCGGTCAACCATCCCAAAACCGATCGGCTCACGATCCGCGACTACCTGTGGCGCTGGGACACCGACTGGTTCTGGTGTTCGAGGGCGTTCGGGGCACAAGACCCCCGAATCCGCCGGTTCTGGCCGAAGCGACTGCTGCGCAGCAGTTTCTACTGGAAGCTCATCGCGCTGGACCACAAATACGCGGTCGCCGATCGTATCGAGGCACGCAAGGGCAATCCCCCTCGTGAACGTGTCGTGCAGGACATCGAGGTACCGGTCGAACGCACCGAGGAATTCGTGCGCTGGTTCCTCGAAGAAACCCCCATCGAGCCGATATGGCTGTGCCCGTTGCGATTGCGCGAGCGTCACGGACCGGGCGGTGCGTCGTTCGATGCCCAGCGTCCGTGGCCGCTGTATCCCCTCGAACCCAAACGCACGTATGTCAACGTCGGCTTCTGGTCCTCGGTGCCCGCCGATCCCGGCGGGGTCGACGGTGCCGCGAACCGGCTCATCGAAAACAAGGTGGCGGAACTCGACGGTCACAAATCCCTGTACTCCGACTCGTACTACACACGCGACGAGTTCGAGAAACTGTATTACAGCGGTGGGGAATACACCGCACTCAAGAAGAAGTACGACCCGCGGTCCCGCTTACTGGACCTTTTCTCGAAGGCGGTGCAAAGAAGATGACCACGTTCAAGTCCGAGCCTTCGGCCGGCGTGCGCCCGGCCGATGACAAGATCCCCCTCGCGAAGATCGTCGAAACCGTCACGGGCGGCGCCATGCCGCTGCGTTTCACGGCGTACGACAATTCGGCCGCGGGTCCGGAAAACTCCCCTTACGCCCTTCATCTCGCGTCGCCCAAGGGCGCGACCTACATCGCGACCGCCCCCGGCGACCTCGGGATGGCGCGCGCATACATTTCCGGTGAACTCGAGATCCGCGGCGCTCATCCCGGTAACCCCTACGCTTTGCTTGCCGCCCTGGGAGACATGCATTTCGAGCGCCCCCCGGTCCGCGTCCTCGCGCAGATCGCCCGGTCGCTCGGTACGGAACTGCTCAGGCCGATCGCGCCGCCGCCGCAGGAACATCTGCCCCGATGGCGCCGCGTCGCGGAAGGTCTCCGGCATTCCAAGAATCGCGATGCCGAGGTCATCCATCACCACTACGACGTGTCCAACACGTTCTACGAGTACGTACTCGGCCCGACGATGACGTACACGTGCGCTCTCTTCGATTCCGAGAGCCAGAAACTCGACGATGCCCAGGAGAACAAGTACCGCCTCATCTTCGAAAAGCTCCGCCTGCAACCCGGTGACCGTCTCCTCGACATCGGTTGCGGCTGGGGCGGAATGGTGCGCTTCGCCGCGCGCCGTGGAGTGAAGGCACTCGGGGTGACCCTGTCGCGCGAGCAGGCGGAGTGGGCGCGGCAGGCGATCGCGGACGAAGGGCTCGGCGATCTGGCCGAGGTTCGGCACTCCGACTACCGCGACGTGACCGAAACCGGATTCGACGCGATCTCGTCGATCGGCCTCACCGAGCACATCGGCGTCGGAAACTACCCCGCGTACTTCCAGTTCCTGCACGACAAGCTGCGGGTGGGCGGGCTGCTCCTCAACCACTGCATCACGCGCCCGCACAACCGTGGGCGGGTGAAGGCGGGCGGATTCATCGACCGGTACGTGTTCCCCGACGGGGAACTCACCGGCTCCGGCCGCATCATCACCGAAGCGCAGAACGTCGGATTCGAAGTGGTGCACGAGGAGAACCTCCGGCAGCACTACGCGTACACCCTCGCGGGCTGGTGCGAAAACCTCGAAAAGAACTGGGATGCGTGTGTCGCCGAGGTGGGCGAGGGCACCGCGCGGTTGTGGGGCCTGTACATGGCCGGGTCCCGGCTCGGATTCGAACGCAACATCATCCAGTTGCACCACGTGCTCGGCGTCAAGCTCGGCGCGGACCAGCGTCCGCAGGTACCCCTGCGCCCGTGGTGGGTCGCATAGCCCCCGCCGCCGGCGGCCTCACACCGATGACGCCGTAGCCGGAACGAGGAAGGGCCCCGAAGCGATTCGGGGCCCTTCCTGTCTATCGGACATGCATGCGCAGGTCAGTCGCGGAGCGACGCCGGCGGGGTGAAGCGCTCACCGTACTTCGCGGCGAGTTCCTCGGCCCGCTTCACGAAGCCGGCCTTGCCGCCCGGGTATCCCGTGACGAACTGCGAGACACCACCGGTCCACGCCGGGAAGCCGATGCCGAGGATCGAACCGATGTTGGCGTCGGCGGTGGTCTCGAGAACACCCTCGTCGAAGCACTTCTGCGTCTCGATGGCCTCGGCGAAGAGCATCCGGTCGATCAGGTCCTGCAGCGGAACATCCAGGGTCGCGACGGTCTTGAACTGATCGCGCACGCCCTGCCAGATGCCCTGACGCTTGCCGTTCTCGTCGTACTCGTAGAAACCGGCCTTCTCCAGACGACCCGGACGACCCTGCTCGACCATCCAGTCGATGACGTCGAGCGCGGGGTGACGGGTGGCGCCCATCTTGGTGTCGCCCTGCTTGGCGGCCTCCGCGGTCTCCTTGGCGATCTTCTGCATGAGCTTCATGTTCAGCTCGTCGGTCAGCTGCAGCGGCGGAGCCGGGTAGCCCGCCTGCGAACCGGCCTGCTCGATCGTCGCGGGCTCGATGCCCTCGCCGAGCATCGCGATGGCCTCGTTGACGAACGTGCCGATGACTCGCGAGGTGAAGAATCCACGGCTGTCGTTGACGACGATCGGGGTCTTGCGGATCGCGAGCGTGTAGTCGAACACGCGGGCCAGCGCCTCGTCCGAGGTCTTCTCACCCTTGATGATCTCCACCAGCGGCATCTTGTCGACCGGCGAGAAGAAGTGGATCCCGATGAAGTCCTCGGGACGCTTCACACCCGTGGCGAGACCGGTGATCGGCAGCGTCGAGGTGTTGGAGCCGAGCAGCGCGTCGGGTTCGACGATGTCCTCGATCTCCTGGAACACCTTGTGCTTGAGCTCGGTGCTCTCGAAGACGGCCTCGATGACGAAGTCGACACCCTTGAAATCGGCCGCGTCGGCGGTCGGGTGGATGCGGCCGAGCAGTTCCTTGGACTTCTCCTCGGTGGTCTTCCCACGCGAGAGTGCCTTGGCCTCGATCTTCTCCGAGTAGTTCTTGCCGCGCTCGGCGGCCTCGATGCTGATGTCCTTGAGGACGACCTCGTACCCGGCACGCGCTGAGACGTACGCGATGCCCGCGCCCATCATGCCGGCGCCGAGCACGCCGATCTTCTTGATCTCACGCTTGGGCACGTCCTTCGGACGCGACGCGCCGGAGTTGATGGCCTGCATGTCGAAGAAGAACGCCTGGATCATGTTCTTCGCGACCTGGCCGGTGGCCAGTTCCGTGAAGTAACGGGACTCGATGGTCGACGCGTTGTCGAAGTCGACCTGCGAGCCCTCGACCGCGGCGGACATGATCGCGCGCGGAGCCGGCATCGGCGCGCCCTTGATCTGCTTGCGCAGGTTCGCCGGGAACGCGGGGAGGTTCGCGGCGAGCGAGGGGGTCGACGGGGTGCCGCCGGGGATCTTGTATCCCTTGACGTCCCACGGCTGAACGCCACCCTCGGGATTGGCCTTGATCCACGCCTTCGCAGCGGGAACGAGTTCGTCGACGCTGCCGACGACCTCGTGAACCAGGCCGATCTCCTTGGCCTTCACGGCGTTGTACTTGTTGCCCTGCAGCAGGACCGAGAGGAGCGCGGTCTGGATGCCGAGCAGACGCACGGTGCGGGTGATACCGCCGCCACCGGGCAGCAGGCCGAGGCTGGCCTCGGGCAGGCCGATCTGAACGCCCTTGACGTCCGCAGCGATCCGGTGATGGGTCGCGAGAGCGATCTCGAGGCCACCGCCCAGGGCCGCACCGTTGATGGCGGCGACGACGGGCTTGCCGAGGGTCTCGAGGCGACGGAGGTCTGCCTTGATGTCCTGCACCTCGTCGAACGCGGCCTGCGCGTCGTCCGGCCCGATCGCGATGATGTTGCGGAGGTCGCCTCCGGCGAAGAAGGTCTTCTTCGCCGACGTGATCACCACACCGCTGATCGAGTCCTTCTCCTCGACCAGGCGGTCGACGGTGGCTTTCATGGAGGACTTGTAGAGCGCGTTCATGGTGTTCGCGCCCTGGTTGGGGTCGTCCAGGGTGAGCACAACGATGCCGTCGGCGTCCTGATCCCAAGAAATCATGTTGTCGGTCACTGTATTTCGAATCCTTCCGGGTATCAGACGCGCTCGATGATGGTGGCCACGCCCATACCGCCACCGATGCACAAGGTGACGAGGGCGCGCTTGGCTCCGCGGCGCTCGAGCTCGTCGATCATGGTGCCGGTGATCATGGCGCCGGTAGCGCCGAGCGGGTGACCCATCGCGATGGCGCCGCCGTTGACGTTGAGCTTCTCGTCCGGGATCTTCAGATCCTTCTGGAACTTCAGGACGACGGACGCGAACGCCTCGTTGATCTCGAAGAGGTCGATGTCGTCGGCGGTGAGACCGGCGGCGGCGAGCACCTTCTCGGCGGCCGGAGTCGGGCCGGTGAGCATGATGGTCGAATCGGCACCCGAGGTGGCCGTCGCCACCACGCGGGCACGCGGGGTGAGACCGAGATCCTGGCCGGCCTGCTCGGAGCCGACGAGCACGAGAGCCGCGCCGTCGACGATGCCCGAGCTGTTACCGCCGTGGTGGACGTGGTTGATCTTCTCCACGAAGTGGTACTTCTGCAGCGCGACAGCGTCGAAGCCGCCCATCTCGCCGACCGAAGCGAACGACGGCTGCAGCTTCGCCAGACCCTCGAGGGTCGTGTCGGGACGCATGTGCTCGTCCTGCTCGAGGATCGTCAGACCGTTCTGGTCCTTGACGGGCACGACCGACTTCGAGAAGTAGCCACCGGACCACGCTGCGGCTGCGAGCTGCTGCGAACGCAGTGCGTAGGCGTCGACGTCCTCGCGGGAGAAACCCTCGATGGTCGCGATCAGGTCGGCCGAGATGCCCTGGGGCACGAGGTAGCTGTCGTAGTTCGTGGCGGGGTCGAGCATCCACGCGCCGCCGTCGGAACCCATGGGCACGCGCGACATGGACTCGACACCACCGGCGAGGACCAGTTCGTCCCAGCCGGAGCGGACCTTCTGCGCAGCCATGTTGACGGCTTCGAGGCCGGACGCGCAGAAACGGTTGATCTGGACACCACCGGTGGTGGCCGGCATGTTGGCGACGGTGACGGCGGTGCGAGCGATATCGGCACCCTGATCGCCGACCGGGCCCACGACACCGAGGATGAGATCCGAGATGCGGTTCTCGTCCAGGTCGGGGAAGCGGACGCGCAGTTCGTCGATCAGGCCGGTAACCAGAGAGATCGGCTTGACGGAGTGCAACGATCCCGTCTTCTTGCCTCGGCCTCGTGGTGTTCGGATGGCTTCATAGATGAATGCCTCGGTGGTCACAGTGCGCAGGTTCCTTCCCGTGCTTGCGGAGTAACAGCACCGACGGCCCCCTTCGGAGCCGTCGTGCCCAACTTCACACCACCGTAGAAGGTGTGGCCCACAGCAGTAAGGACCGAAGCGATCGGGGTCCGTGACCGAACCGAGCGACCTTCCGTCAGAACACGCACCGCGAAGACGGTCGAAGAAACGGGGTTCGCTCTGGCACTGGGCAGTCGCCCGCAGCGATCTGATGGAGCAACTCGCCGATCAGCGGCCGAAGCTGACCAAGGATCGCAAGGAAGTGCAGCAGGCCGTGGGACTCGAGACCAAGGACGGTATCTGACCCGCCGCTACTTCTCGTCGAGTCGCTTCGCTCCCAGCATGTCCTCGAGCAGTTCGATCGCGACATCTTCGGGGTCGCGCCGCGCCGAGGGATCGCCCGGGGTGGCGGCCTCGGCGAACATCTGCTCGACGTCCTCGGGGGTCACCACAGACGGGTCCGGGGGCGGGAGCGGCACGTAGCCAGGCTCGAGTCCGGGGTCGTCGGGCAGGTCGGGCGCTTCCGGCGGCGGGATGTCGTCGTCGGGCGGGGTCGCGGAGGCATTCTGCGGAGGCCCCGACGGTCCGGACGGCGCCGGGGAGGGGGCAGGTGTCTGCTTCGCCTGGCTCGGACGGGAAAAGCGAGGCTGCCCGGACTGCTTCGACTGTGCTTGTGCGGGAGCGGTTGTGACCGGGGCGGCCGGTGCAGATCCGTGCAGGCATGTGACTTCGAACGTGCCGCCGAAGACGTCGCCGAGGGCGGCGGCGATCACGGTCGCGTTGCGAGGCTCGGCCAGTCGCTTGACCAGCGGCGCAGAGTCGTGGACGAGGACGACGCGGTTACCGTCGACTTCGCGCACCGTCGCACCGGACAACATGACCTCGACGGTGCGGCTGCGGTCTCGCACCTTCGCCCGGACCTCGGACCACACCGCGCGGATCGCGGCGGCGTCGGGTCCTGCCGCTACCGGCGCGGGGACCTCGGACACCTCCGGCGACAGCGGCTGTGCCGCAGCCGGATCCGGCTCGGGAGTACGCCGGGGTTCCGGAACGGCGTCGGGTTCCGGCGTGCCGGACGGGCTGTCTCCGGCCCGGACCGCATCTTGCGCGGGAACCGGCGGGGCCGGCTGTCGATCCCGCACGGGGGGCGACACCGGGTCGGGCTCGGACGGAGCAGGCGGGGATGCCGGGACCGCGGTGTCGGGCTGCGAAGGCGGCGTCGCCTGGCGCTGGGACGGCCGCCGGAATCGGGTCGCGGCCTCGTCCGGCGCTCCCGCCGGTTGCGGCGGGACGACGGCATCTGCCGGCGTCTCTCGTTCCGGAGCGGTGCCGCGGGCCGGTGCGGCGGCGGGCCGCGCCGCGACCATGCCTTGCTCGAGCCGTTCGAGTCGTTGCAGCACAGCCGAATCCGTGTCGGAGGCGGCGGGAAGCAACATGCGGGCGCACATCACTTCGAGCAGCAGACGCGGCGCGGTGGCACCTCGCATCTCCCCCAGTCCGGCGTGGACGATCTCCGCGTAGCGGGTGAGCGTGGCCGGTCCGATCCGTGACGCCTCGTCGCGCATCCGCTCGAGGACGTCACCCGGAACGTCGATCAGGCCGCGCTCGGGAGCATCGGGGACGGTGCGCATGAGAATCAGGTCGCGGAACCGCTCGAGAAGGTCGACGGCAAATCGCCGCGGGTCGTGACCGGCGTCCATGATCTTCTCGACGGTGCCGAACAGCGCCGCGCCGTCTCCGGCAGCGAGGGCATCGACTGCCTCGTCGATGAGCGCGACGTCGGTGACGCCGAGAAGCGACAGGGCCCGCTCGTAGGTCACGCCCTCCGGTCCGGCACCGGCCAGCAGCTGATCCATCACCGACAGCGAGTCGCGTGGGGAACCGCCCCCGGCACGAATCACCAGCGGGTAGACCGCGTCGGCGACCGGGACGTTCTCCCGCGTGCAGATCTCTTCGAGCAAGCCGCGCATGGCGGTGGGAGCGAGCAACCGGAACGGATAGTGGTGGGTACGCGACCGGATGGTCGGCAGCACCTTTTCGGGCTCGGTGGTGGCGAAGACGAAGATCAGATGCTCGGGCGGCTCTTCGACGATCTTGAGCAGGGCGTTGAAGCCCTGCGTGCTGACCATGTGCGCCTCGTCGATGATGAAGATGCGGTAGCGCGACTCGGCCGGCGCATAGAACGCGCGGTCGCGGAGTTCGCGGGTGTCGTCCACGCCGCCGTGACTCGCGGCGTCGAGTTCGGTGACGTCGAGGTTGCCTCCCCCGCCCGGACCGAGCGCGATGCACGACCGGCAGGTACCGCACGGCGTGGATGTCGGTCCCTTTTCGCAGTTGAGCGAACGGGCAAGGATGCGGGCGGACGATGTCTTGCCGCATCCGCGCGGACCCGAGAACAGGTAGGCGTGGTTGATACGGCCGGTATCCAGGGCGGTGCCGAGGGGAACGGTGACGTGCTCCTGCCCCACCACCTCGGCAAAGGTCGCGGGTCGATATTTCCGGTACAGGGCCACGCGCCGAGAGTACCGGCGCGGGCCGACACATGAGCAGGTCGGTCTCCGCGTCGCCGGCACATCCCCTGGTCCCGGCCGCGCGGGAGAGGCGTTGCGTGGGTCAGTTCATATCCGACCCTTGACGTAACGATATATCGCGTTCTATCTTGATCGTATCCACAGGAAGGGAGTGCACCTCATGCGCATCCACGGATTCCCCCACGGCGCGCGTCGCGCCGGACACGATCACGACTTCTTCCCCGACGGCCCGTTCCGTCCGGACGGCCCGCAGCGGGGCACGCCGCAACACCCCGGAGGAGGGCCTCATCCCCGGCCGCATCGCGGCGGACACCCACCCCGCGGCGGACGCAGGGGCCGTGCTCAGCGCGGCGACGTGCGCGCCGCCGTCCTGATGCTGCTCACCGACGAGCCGATGCACGGCTACCAGCTCATGCAGGCCATCGCCGAACGCACCGGCGGGGCATGGCGGCCCAGCCCGGGTGCCATCTACCCGACCATCGCCCAACTCGAGGACGAAGGACTCGTCGTCGTCGACAAGAACGGCGGACGCAAGCTCGTCTCGCTCACCGACGAGGGCCGCGCTCTCGTCGACGACCCGGAGAACGTCCCGGCAGACCCGTTCGAGGGCCACACCCGCGAAGCGGAGACACCGGACCTGCGTGCAGCCCTGCACGGGTTGCAGCACGCGGCGCGGTCTGTCGCCGTGACCGGAACCGACGCGGACGTCACCGCGGCACACAAGGTGCTCACCGATGCCAAGAAGGCGCTGTACCGGATTCTGGCGGAAGACGACGGTACGACCGCGTCGCCCGAGAGCGACTGAGTTCGACGGTGACCGAGTTCGACGCGGCCTGCGCTCAGCTCCCCGCGAACATCCGGATGCGCTGCTCCCGGCTGCGCTCGAGATGCGCGCGCATGTGTTCGCGGGCCGCGGTCTCGTCGCGCGCCCGGAGTGCGTCGAGGATCTGGGCGTGCTCGTCGTTGAGCAGGTCGGGCTCGCCGTAGTTCGACGGCGGGCCGGAGTCGTAGATCCGGAGTTGGGTGGTCAACCTCACCAGCAGCGCCGTGATCGTGGAGTTGTGCGCCGCCTGCCACAGCGCCTCGTGGAACCGGAAGTTTCCCGTTCGCACCGCGACCTCGCCCGTCGCATGGCAACACGAGTCGTGAAGTCGCTCCAGACGGGCCAGATCCAGGTCGGTGTGCCGGATGGCAGCGGCACCCGCAGCCTCCGACTCGAGCGCCACTCGCGCGGCGTAGATCTCGATCACGTCCTCGGGCGTGCCCGAACGCACCCGGAAACCGCGATTCGCGCGTTCCAGCAGACCGTCGTGGGCGAGCCAGTTCAGCGCTTCCCGGATCGGCGTGCGCGACGCGCCGTACGTCTCGCTGAGCTGAGTCTCGTGCAGAGCCGCACCCCGCGGGAACTTGCCGGCGAGGATGTCCGAGCGCAGACGCAGGTACTGCTTGGACGTCTGGTCGTCGCGCCCGGTCGGCGGCACTACGAGGAGCGAACTCCCCAACTCTGCCGCAGTGTCCTGCTCGGTCATGTGTGCCCCCGTGTGCTGATCCCGGTGTGTCCGCCGATTATGCCATTGATGACACACGAATACTTGCGTATACGCTCGTGGTCGTTTAGCGTCGCAAACGAGTTCCACGAAAGGACGACCGCGTGCCCGACCAGGCTTCACCATCCGAGCAGGTGCTGATCAGCGCCGAAACACTGGCACGTGACGTCGGCACCTACACGATCCTGGACGCCACGGTGTCCTTCCCCAAACCGCGATTCGACGGCGACTACCGCCCCGAATCCGGATACGCGGCCTGGCGCGGCGCCCACCTGCCGGGTTCGGTGCACGCCGATCTGCTCGGAGATCTCAGCGCCGACCATCCCACCCTGCACTTCTCCCGTCCGGCTCCGGACGGACTCGCCCGAGCCCTCGCCGGACTCGGAGTCGCTCCCGGCGCCGACATCGTCGTCTACGACGACGGCGGCATGACGTGGGCTTCCCGCCTGTGGTGGATGCTGCGCAACGTCGGCATCCCCGCCCGCGTGCTCGACGGTGGTCTCGCACGCTGGACTGCGCTGGGGCTTCCCGTCGAGACCGGCGACGCCGCAGAGAACCACGCCACCGGCATCCGAACCGACCTGACCGACCGCGGACTGTGGCGCGATCGGGAGGACGTCGTCGGCGTCGTCCGAGGAGACGAGCCCGGCACCTTGGTCTGCGCCCTCGACCACGAGCAGTTCACAGGCACCGCGACCACCCGCTACGCGCGTCGCGGGCACATCCCGGGAAGCCTCAACCTCTCGGCCAAGAGCCTGCTCGACGACGGCACCCTGCGGTCCGCGTCGCACGTGGCCGAACTGGCCGATGCGGCACTCGCCGGCGCTGCACGTCCGGTGATCCTCTACTGCGGTGGTGGCGTGTCCGCGTGCCTGGTCGCACTCGCGCTGGTCCGGGCGGGACGCGACGACATCGCGGTCTACGACGGGTCGCTCGAGGAGTGGGCCGCAGATCCCGCCCTGCCCATGGTCACCGGCACGACCGCGACCGAATCGACCGTCACGGAAGGGAAGGGCGACGCATGACGCGATGTCCCCGGTCCTGACCCTGCCCCGAATCCCCCTCTCCGACAGGATTTCTGTGACTACCACGACGAATGCTCCCACCGTCGACGATCTCGTCTCTGCCCTCGACGCGCTCCGTGCGCAAGTGCCGCTGGTGCAGTCGCTCACCAATATCGTCTCCGCGAACTTCCTCACCAACGTGCTGCTCGCGGCCGGTGCCAGCAACGCGCACATCGACAACGCACACGAAGCCGGAGAGTTCGCGCGCATCGCCGGCGGTGTGCTCGTCAACCTCGGGACGCCCGACGACGGGACCGCCCTCGCCTTCACCCGCGCCGCCGAAGCCGCACACGATGCCGGCACCCCATGGGTGCTGGATCCGGTCGGGGTCGGCGGCCTGTCCTGGCGCACCGGTCTCGCCGCGGATCTGCTGAAGTTCCGGCCGACCGCGGTCCGCGGCAACGCATCCGAGATCATCGCGCTCGCCGGACTCGGCGGCGACACCCGCGGTGTCGACAGTGCCGACGAGGCCGCAGCCGCCCTGCCTGCCGCGCTGGCTCTGCTCGAGCACGCGGACGCCGTGTCCGCGTCGGGGCCGATCGACTACCTGGTCGGCCGCGACCGCAACGGTGAGATCACCGGACTGCGCATCGGCGGTGGCAGCGCGATGCTCCCCCGCGTGACCTCCACCGGATGCTCGCTCGGCGGCCTGGTCGCGGCGTACCTCGCGGTTGCTCCGACGCCGCTGATCGGCCTCGCGGCCGCCCACACCCACGTCGCGGTCGCGTCGGAGATCGCCGAGGAGAACTCCACCGGTCCCGGTTCGTTCGCGGTGGCCTACCTCGACGCACTGTTCACCGTCGATGCGGCGGCGCTTCGCGCCCGCGCACGCATCGACACTCTCGATCTCCCGACGAAGGACGCACACTGATGGGCATCAAGACCTTCTGGTATCTCACCCAGGCGGACGGCGACTATCCCTGGAGCCCGGACGGGCTGTACCCGGTCGACGGGCAGCGACAGATCGAGCTGGCCAAGACCATCGACGACGGCGGCTTCGACGGCGCGCTCGTGGCGACCTGGCCGAACGACCCGTTCATCTCCGCCACGTGGGCCGCGGCGCACACCAGCCGGATGAAGTTCCTCGTCGCGGTCTACGCCAACATGACACCCGCGCGGCTCCTCGCCGAAAAGGCGCTGACCTTCGACGCGTTCAGCGGTGGCCGGTTGATGATCAATTCCGTCAACGGCCGGGAGAACATCCTCACCAAGTACGACATGAACGTCGAGCACGATCGGCGTTACGAACTCGGTGAGCAGTACTGGGCCGACTTCCGCCGCATCTACGCCGAAGGCACGGAGTCGAACTTTCCCAACACCCCGCTGCGGATCGATCCGCCCGAAACCGGGCACACGGTGCCCCTCTGGGGCACAGGCGATTCCCCCGCCGGCCTGCAGAACTCCGGCAAGGTGCTCGACGCCTACCTGGTGATGCTGCGCGAAAACGCTTTCGTCCGAGACAAGTTCACCGCAGCGCGCGCATCCGCTGCCGCCGAGGGGCGCGAGTTCAGCGACTTCGGTGGCCTGTCGGGCGTGATCGTGCGCCCGAATCGCGCCGAGGCGCTCGACCGGTTCCGCTCGCTGTTCGAGAAGACCGGGATCGAGCGGATCCGCGAGGTGCTCGACAATGCGGTGCGCCGCCGGACCGGTGGTCAGCAGACCTTGGAGACGTTCACCGCTCGCGACGCGCAGCGACAGGGCTGGGTCGACACGATCAACGCCGGCAAATTGCCCGAGCCCGAGGACCTGTACCTCGGCGACGGTCTGTACGCGGGCATCACCGCCTGGTCGCCGCTGGATATCTTCGCCACCGGATCGTCGGCGGTGTACTACGTCGGCGAACCGGACGAGATCACCGGGCATGTGCGCACGCTGCGCGACGAAACCGGATTGACCACCCTCATCCTCGCGGGATGGCCGCTGATCGACGAGGCGAAGCACGTCGCGGAGCATCTCATCCCGCGGTTCCGCGAACTCTGATCTCGCAACGAAGTAGCCCGGTGACCCAGCCGGGCTACTTCTTCGCGGCCTTCGCCTCGGCCTTGGCCGCCTTCTTGAACTCACGCACCTCGAGAAGCGACTGCTGATCTACGACATCGGCGATCGACCGGCGCGAATTCTCGTCACCGTAGGCGCCCGCCGCTGCTCGCCAGCCCGTCGGCTCCACACCGACCTGCTTGCCGAGCAGCGCGAGGAAGATGCGTGCCTTCTGGTCGCCGTATCCCGGCAACGCTTTCAGCCGCTTCAGCACTTCCTTGCCGTCCGGTTCACCGGAGGTCCAGAGCGCGGTGGCGTCGCCGTCGTAGTGCTCCACGAGGTATGTGCACAGCGACTGGATACGTGCCCCCATCGACTTCGGGAACCGGTGCACCGCGGGGGGCTGCGCACACACCGCGATGAACTCGTCGGGTTTCATCGCGGCGATCTCATGGACATCGAGCCGGCCGAGCCGATCCGCGATCTTCTTCGGGCCCGCGAACGCGGTTTCCATGGGGACCTGCTGATCGAGCAGCATCCCGATGAGCAGCGCCGCCGGATTCTGCGAGAGCAGAGCGTCGGCGTCGGGGTCTCCCACCAGATTCAGCGTTGCGTCCATGGGTCGATCATGCCCCGGTCGGCCCAGCCGACGCCACAGCCCGGCGTGACGGCCTTAGACCGGCTCCGAGCACCGTACCGAACCACGCCGCGCAGAAACGGACATTTCTCACAGGGTGTGGAATTCGCAGGCCCCTCCGAGAACCACAGGTCAGAGCGCTGCGCTCGCAGTTGTCCACGTTCGGTCCACCGGAATTCCACAGGGTTGTCCACAGCTTGGGAACAAGCGTGAACCGGGCCTTTCCGTTCGGACCCCGGCACCGGCGGAGACCGGCACGCGGTCTGCGGCGGACGCCGACCGTCGTCGAGCCGGTGGAGCTACGCCTCGAGCGCTTTCTCCGTGGCGGCGAGCAGGACGCATGTCGCGACGCCGTCCATGGCCTTTTCGAGTTCACCGAGTGACGGGAAACTCGGCGCGAGCCGGATGTTCCTGTTGTCGGGATCATTCTTGTACGGAAACGCGGAGCCCGCACCGGTGAGTGCGATGCCGGCGTCCTTCGCGAGCGAGATAACCCGCTTGGCGGTGCCGTCCACGACATCGAGGCTGATGAAGTAGCCACCCTTGGGGTCGGTCCACGACGCCACCTTCGACTCACCCAGCCGATCCTCGAGGATGCGGCGGACGAGCGCGAACTTCGGCGCGAGGATCTCGCGATGCTTGGCCATGTGGGCTCGGACGCCCGCGGCATCGCCGAAGAAGCGCAGGTGCCGGAGCTGGTTGACCTTGTCGGGTCCGATGGTCTTGATGCCGAGGTGCTTCTGGTACCACGCGAGATTCTCGGTGGAGCTACCGAAGAAGCTGACACCGGACCCGGCGAACGTGATCTTCGACGTCGACGCCAGCGCGAAGACCCGGTTGGGGTGGCCGGCCTGCGCGGCAAGTCCCAGGATGTCGATCGCCGGGGCCAGGTTCTCGGTCAGCGGGTGCACCGCGTACGCGTTGTCCCAGAAGATCCGGAAGTCGGGTGCCGCGGTCGGCATCGACACGAGTTCGCGTGCGACGTCCTCGCTGTACACCGCGCCGGTCGGGTTCGAATAGGTGGGCACCGTCCACATGCCCTTGATCTGCGGATCGTTCGCGACGAGATCGGCGATCAGCCGCACGTCGGGTCCGTCGTCGCGCACCGGAACGGGGATCATCTCGATGCCGAGCGACTCGCTGATCGCGAAGTGCCTGTCGTACCCCGGTGCGGGGCACAGGAACTTGACCACCGGTTCCTGCGACCAGGGACGGGGGGAATCGACCGTACCGTGCAGCATCGACCAGACGATGAGGTCGTGCATGATCTCGAGGCTCGCATTGTTGCCCGCGAGCAGGTTCTCAGCGGGGATGTTCAGCAGTTCGCCGAAGATCGCGCGCAGCTCGGGCAGGCCGGTGAGGCCACCGTAGTTACGGGTGTCGGTGCCGTTCGCATCGCGGTAGTCGCCTTGCCCGGGCAGCGACAGCAACTCCGCAGAGAGGTCGAGCTGTTCGGGCGACGGCTTGCCGCGCGTCAGGTCCAGCGTCAGCTTCTCGGTCTTCAAGCGCTCGTAATTCGAGGACTGGCGCTCGTGCTCTGCGACGAGTTCCTCATGGCTCATCAACCCGAACTGGGTCTGCCTAGGCATGCGGAAGGACCTTTCACCGTGCACGGTGACACGGGCATCGGCGGAGATTAAGAGGACCCCGCGCACCCGGCAGAGCCCGTTGACCCTTGCTGCCTTCCGGCCCTGGGGGAGTTCACAGGATGCGCGCCGCGCGGGATCCATCGGCAAGTGTAGAGGACGTACGGCACGCCGCGCACCACCCCCCTCCCAGGGGCGGAAATCCGTGGTTCGACCTGCCCGTTTGGTAACTATGGCCGGACATTCGCTATGCTTCCCCACGGAGGATTCGCCTAGTGGCCTATGGCGCTCGCCTGGAACGCGGGTTGGGTTAACGCCCTCAGGGGTTCAAATCCCCTATCCTCCGCCACAGGAACCCCCGTGGGACGCGAAAGCGGCCCGCGGGGGTTTTCTGCATCCGGTGGACTCCGGAGTAGCGGCGGACCTCGGAGCTATACGGTTCGGCGGGTCCGGCGGATCCCGACGACGAGCCCCACCACGCAGGTCAGCACTGCCGCAAGGACGCCGCGTGCGACAGCCGGATCGGCAACCGCACCTCCGAGCAACGCCCGTTCGGCGTCGACGATGTAGGTCAGCGGGTTGAGCAGCGCGACCGTCCGCATCCATGCGGGGCCCGCATCGAGCGGCAGCATCATTCCCGACAGGATCAGGAGCGGGAACAACAGAGTCTGCTGCACGGTCCAGAACATCCACTCGCGGTTCTGGGCGGCGAGGGCAAGCGCACAGGACAGTGCGCCCACCCCGATTCCGAACACACCGAGCAGCGCCAGTCCCGCAAGTACATGGAACGGGTACAACTCGAAACCGAACGGCACACACACGATCACGATGAGCAGACCCTGAATCATGAGCGGCGCGAACTCTTTCAGCGCTCGTCCCACGAGAAGTGAAGACCTGCACAGCGGGGTCGCGAGTACGCGTTCGTAGGATCCCGTCATCAATTCGTACAACAGGTTCGAACCCGTCATCGAGGTGCCGAACAGCGCAATCATGACGATCACGCCGGGCACGAACCACTGCAACGTCTCGGCGGTGGACCCGACGCCGAGTGCACCCGTGAGGAGCGGGCCGAAGAGCGCGAGGAACACGAGGGGTTGCAGCAGCGAGAACGTAAGGCTGAACGGGTCGCGGAGCAGCAGCAGTATCTCGCGGATGAACACCGCTGCGGTGTCGGCGGTGAATTTTGCGGCCCCAGCCCGTGGTGCCGTTACGTCGGCGGGGCGGGAACGAACCGGTGGGACGTCGGTCTGCACGTTCACGACGCGATCTCCTCTCGCAGGCTGCGACCGGTCAGGTTGAGAAAGACGTCGTCGAGGCTCGCCTGCGTGAGCGAGGCGGACAGCACCGCCAGGCCGGCAAGACGCATCGCTTCGAGCGCGGCGGGAAGCCGCTCGGCGCCGTGGGTTGTGGCAATGACGACGGTGACGACATCGCCCGAGACCTCGGTGTCCACGGCTCCGATGTCCGGCGGGAGAGCCCGGCGGACGAGCCCGGCCGCCTCGGTGGCGTCGAGTACGGCCGGCGAGGCGACGCGTGCGGTGATGACGTCGTCGGCATACTCGCGTTCGAGATCGCCCGGCGACGCGTCGGCGACGATCCGGCCGTGGTCGATCACCACCACTCGTTCTGCCATCTTGTCCGCTTCGTCGAGGTAGTGCGTCGTGAGCACGATCGTCATACCGGTGCGCCGGCGGAGTTCCTGGATGTGCTCCCACAGATTGGCTCGACTGTGTGGGTCCAGACCCGTGGTGGGTTCGTCGAGAAACAGCAGTGGCGGTTCGTGCATGAGACCGAGTGCGACATCCAACCGGCGCTTCTGGCCGCCGGACAGTGATTGGATGCCGCGCTTCTCGAGCCCACCGAGTTCCAGCGCCTCGATGAGTTCCGCAGCGCGGCTGCGGTATCGGCGTGCGGGCAGGCCGTAGAACCGGCCCTGGTTGTACAGCTCGTCGCGCACTTTGTAGGAGTAGCCACCGCCGTTGCCCTGTCCGATGTAACCGATGTGGGCGCGTACCCGGTCGGGGTCGCGGACGACATCGAACCCGGCGACCGTCGCCGTGCCCGATGTCGGTGTCAGGAGGCTGGTCAGCATGCGCATGGTGGTGGACTTTCCGGCCCCGTTGGGGCCGAGGAAGGCAACGAGTTCACCTTCCGCAACGTCGACGTCGACGTCGTCCACTGCCTGGATCGTGTCCTTCTTGCGACGGAACGTCTTGGTAAGTCCTCGTGCTCGGATCATCCGATTCTCTATTCGTACGTCGTACCGGAATAGGCGGGACCAGATTATCATACGATGTACGGAAACAAACCCGGAGAAAGGATCGTCGTTGCCGCCCGACCGGCAGAACGAAGAAGACAGAGAATCGGACCGCACCGCCGAGGCGACCCGTCGTCTCGCGCTGTTGTGGGCACCGACCGAACCCAAGACCCGGGGAAGAAAAGCCGGCCTCACCCGCGACGACGTGGTCGGGGCCGCAATCGCTGTCGCGGACGAGGGCGGACTGGACGCACTGTCGATGCGGCGCGTCGCGGCCGCACTTCGCGTCGGCGCCATGTCGCTCTACACGTACGTCCCCGGGCGGACCGAACTGATCGATCTCATGGTCGACCGCGCCTACTCCGAACTCGACCTGCCGGCACCGGGCACCCCGTGGCGTCCCGCGCTCGCCACGTACGCGCGCGAGCACTGGAACCTGTACCTCCGGCACCCCTGGATCCTGCAGACCAACATGTGGCGGGCACCGCTCGCTCCACACGTTCTCGACACACAGGAAGCCGGCCTCCGCATCCTCGTGGACGAGGGCACCACGGAGCGTCAGGTCGTCGAAATCATCGGTGTCGTGGACAATTTCGTCCAAGGGCTTGCACGCGGCGCGATCGCGGAGAACCGGGACAGGGAGAACACCGGACTCGACCGCGACGCGTACTGGATGTCGATGAACAGTTTCTGGGAAGACTGGTTCGACGTCGAGCGCTACCCGACCATGACCCGTGTCTGGGAAGCCGGGGCCTTCGACGAACCGGACGGGCCGTTCGAACCGAGCCTCGAACGACTCCTCGATTCGATCGAACTCACGATCGAGAAGGCCCGGAAGTCACGCACGCCGTGACTCCCGGGGCGGCAACCCGTTTCGCGGGGTTCACTCGCACGCGACCCCGTCTTTGTCACGGTCCATCTCGGCCCGGTAGCCGGGCTCACCGGCATAGAGCGGCGCTGCTCCTGCAGCGCGGGCAGCCGAGCAGTTCTTGTAGTACGCGCTCGCGGGTGCAGGTTCCGGCGCGGGAGCGGGAGCCGGCGCGAGGGGCTGGGGCTGGGGCTGGGGCTGGGGCTGGGGCTGGGGAGCGACCGTCGTCGGCACCGGCGTCGCGGTGTCGGTCCCGGCGGAACCGGCTGCGACTCCTGTTGCCGTGCCGCCACATTCGGTGAGGATTCTGACCATCGCATCGTGCTCGGCCTGAGTCACCCACAACCCGTACTCGGCCTTGACCTGGACCTGACGTGCGACATACGTACAGCGGTACGGGCGATGCGGCGGCAGCCAGGTCGCGGCGTCGCCGTCGCCCTTGCGCGAGTTGGTGGGACCGTCGACCGCCTGAAGATTCCGTGGATCGTTCGCGAAGTTCGCGCGCGTCTCGGGATCCAGTTGCTGCGCACCCTTCTGCCAGGCATCCGATAGCGCAACGACGTGGTCGATCTGCACTGCGGTGGACGTGTCCTGACCACGAGTGAACGCGATCGTGGTGCCGGTGTAGACATCGTGCAGCGTGCCGGACGCGACGACGCAGTCGCGGGTGCCGGGCTTGTAGGCGATGTCGACCAGGTCACGGCGCAGGATGTCGTTGCGGGTGTCGCAGCCGTTGTGCCCGAACTCGACCGACACATCGTCACTCCACGCCTGACCGAACAGGTCGCGGTCGTAGCCCGTCTTCGGGGCGCGTCCCTTGATCGGTATCTCTGTCAACCGGGACAGGGCCGTCGACATCGACGAGGTGTCCTCGGACACGGCCGGCGGCGCGGTGCTCGGCGCGGTCGGCGCTGGAGGGGTGGTCGGGGCCGGCGCGACCCGTTCCGTCGTCGACCGGTCTGTGGCCGCGACGGCGGGGACGGCCGACGCGGTGTCCTCCTCCACCCCACCGCAGCCCACCAGAACGAACCCTGCGACCGTCGCCGCGACAAGCGCGCGAAAGCCGGACGACGTGCGGGGTGATGCCATGCAGAAACTCCTGAGAAAGGTGAGGCCGGGTGCCCCCTGCTCATCGCCGACCGGACGCTGTGCCGTTACAACGGGGTCCCGGCGACGGGTTCGGTCCTACTATTGCCCCGTGCCCGAAAACAACAGAGAGCTGCAGGCACTCACGGTGGCCCTGTCGGCACTTGCGGGGTTCGTCGATGCTCTCGGGTTCATCACCCTCGGTGGTGTGTTCGTCTCCTTCATGAGCGGCAACTCCACACGGTTCGCCGTCGAAACGGCCGACGCCTCATGGCGCACGGCTGCTCTGATCGGGGGCATCGTTGTCCTCTTCGTGATCGGGGTGATTCTGGGTGGCGTCATCGCGGAACTCACCGACCGCGACCGCAGAACGCGGAAAACTGCGGTGCTCGTCACCGTCGCGGTGCTGCTCGCCATCGGTTCGCTGAGCGCGATACCCGGGTGGATACCGGTGGCAGTGACGGCGATGACGCTGGCGATGGGCGTCGAGAATTCCGTGTTCCGGCGCAAAGGCGAGGCAACCGTTGCCCTCACCTACATGACCGGTGCGCTCGTGAAGATCGGGCACGAGATAGCGTCCGCATTCTTCGGCGGCCCACGCTGGGGCTGGCTGCCCTACCTCGGCCGATGGGGAGGCTTGGTGGCGGGAGGGTTGCTCGGAGCCCTCGCGCATCATCTGTTCGGCCTGCACGCCCTCTGGATCGCGACCGCGGTCGCCGCCGCGCTCGCCGTGGCGGTGCGGTTCCTTCGCTCGCCGGAAGTGAAGAAGACGGCGTGACAGCGAGATCCGGATCGGCGCGGAGCGTTATCCCCGTACGTTCGTACGGTCGCCCGCTCCGCTACGGTGCATCCATGCGCGCCCGCCCCTACGCCACCACCAGCCCCACCAGGCTCGCTGCGGCACTGCTCGAAGTTGCCGCACGCAGTGGACTCGAAGCGGCCAGCGTGCGCGAAGTCGCCAACGAGGCCGGCGTATCGATCGGCGCGGTGCAGCATCACTTTCCGACGAAAGACGAGATGCTCGCCTATTCGTTCCGCGCCCTATCCGACCGGGTACTCACCCGCCTCGCGAACGTCGATCCCGACATCGACCCGGCGCGGACGCTGTTCGCCGCGCTCAGCCAGTTGCTGCCGCTCGACGAGCAACGCGGCAGCGAGGTCCACGTGATGGCTGCGTTCGCCGTCCGCGCAGTCACGTCCCCGTCGCTGAGCGGGATCCGCAGTTCGACGCTGTTCACCGTTCGCACCGGCATCGCAACCGTATTGATCAGGCTGGGCGCCCCAGACCCGGAGACGCGCGCAACGCTCCTCCTCGCCGCGGTGCACGGTCTCGCGCTCGATGCCGCATCGAGCCCGGATCTCTACCCGCGCGAATACCTGACGCACGCCCTGCACACGCAGATCCAGCTCGCCCTGCACGGCGCGGACGCGCACTGAGCCCGGCTCGGCGGAGTACACCGATGTCACATCCCACAGAACGACCGGAGCCCGCCACCGCAGGGGCGGGCCGGTTCGCGCCCAGCCCGTCGGGCGACCTGCATCTCGGCAATCTCCGGACCGCCGTGCTGGCATGGTTGTTCGCACGCTCGACGGATCGGCGGTTCCTGCTGCGCGTGGAGGATCTCGACCGGGTCCGCCCCGGCGCCGAACAACGGCAACTCGCGGATCTCGCGGCACTGGGTCTCGACTGGGACGGTCAGGTTGTGCACCAGTCCCGTCGAATCCGTCTGTACGAGGACGCAATCGACCGCCTCACCCGTGCCGGTCTCACCTACGAGTGTTACTGCACGCGACGGGAGATCCAGCAGGCCACATCGGCTCCGCACGCCCCGGCCGGCGCATACCCCGGCACCTGCCGTGACCTCACCGAGGACCAGCGGAACGCAAAACGTACCGCCGATCGCCCACCGGCGATCCGACTCCGTTCCACCGAGCAGTGGTTCACCGTCCACGACGTCCTGCACGGCGACTTCACCGGGATCGTCGACGACTTCGTACTGCGCCGCAACGACGGGACTCCCGCCTACAACCTCGCCGTCGTCGTCGACGACGCCGCCCAAGGCGTGGACCAGGTGGTACGCGGAGACGATCTGCTCACCTCGGCTCCGCGGCAGGCGTATCTGGCCACCCTGCTCGGCCTCCCGGTGGCGCAGTACGCGCACGTGCCGCTCGCACTGAACGAGGAAGGCAAGCGGCTCGCGAAGCGGGACGGTGCGGTGACGCTCTCCGACCAGGAAGCAGCGGGCCGGTCCGCGGCAGACGTGCTGGGCACGATCGCCGTGTCGCTGCGTCTGGCGGACCCAGGTGAACCCGTGACACTGCCGTTGCTGCTGGACCGCTGGGACCCCGCGCGAATGCCCCGCGAGCCGTGGGTTTTCCATCCCGATCGTGGCGTGTGAGGCGGGGTGAACGGAGGACCGAAGTGGTGCTTTTCGGCTGAAGGACACGTACTCTGCGGTGGAGCAGGCGTTCATCCACTCCTGCGGAGAGGGCACCGATGACTACCGGCGGTTACGACCCGAGCAAAGACCCACAGAATCCGGGTGGCGATCCCTATCCGCCGCAGGGTGGGAACTACCCGCCCCCGGGCGGATATCCCCCACCTCCGTCGGGAGGCGACTATCCCCCGCCCGGCAACTATCCCCCGCCCGGCAACTACCCACCCCCACCCGGCGGAAACTATCCACCCCCGGGCGGATACCCGCCCCCTCCCGGCGGTAACTACCCGCCCCCACCCGGTGGGAACTACCCGCCCCCTCCCGGCGGTTTCGGCTCCGGGGGCTTCGGAGCGCCCGGACCGGCCCGGCTGAGCGTGGGCGACGCGATCTCCTTCGGCTGGCGCAAATTCAGCGCGAATCCAGGTGTCTGGATCGTGCTGGTCGTCATCGCCTTCGTCATCCAGGCCCTGATCAACGGAATCTTCAACGGGTTCGATTACACGCAGGATTCCGACAACATCTCGTTCACCACCGCCTTCTCCGCCACGAACCTGATCGGCACGTTGGTCACCGCAGTGGTCGGCTATCTCATCGAGGCCGCATTCGTGCGCGGAGCGCTCAGCGAGGTCGACGGCCGGAAGCCCGCGTTCGGGACGTTCCTGCAGGTCGGCCCGATCGGCGCGGTCATTCTGACCGGCTTGCTCGTCGGGATCGGCACCTCGGTGGGTCTCGTGCTGTGCATCCTGCCCGGACTGGTCTTCGCGTTCCTGACGTGGTGGGCGATGCCCTTCGTCGTCGACCGGAACCAAGACGCGATCACGGCCATCAAATCCAGTTTCACTGCGATCAAATCCAATGCGGGCACGCTGATCCTGCTGGCGCTGGCGCTGATCGGTATCAACATCCTCGGTGCGTTGCTCTGTGGTCTCGGACTTCTCGTCAGCATTCCGGTCTCGATCATCGCGTCGACGTATGCCTACCGGATCACCACGGGAGGTCCGGTCGTCGCCTGAACCGCTCGTCTTCTGCCCGTCCGTTACACATCGCTACATCGCTGTCGATGCGCCACGGTTACGTTGTACCGTGGCGCGTTGCCATGCCGATCGACAAGGAGTCATATGACCACCGGTGGATACCCACCCCCTTCGCAGGACCCGCGCAAGCACAGCGGCTACCCGGGTGCTCCCTCGCACGGTGACCAGCCGTACGGCAGCCAGCCCGCCGATTACACCCAGCAGTTCCAGAACCCCATCCAGTCCGGGTACAACCCGAACGACCCGTCGCAGGGCGGGCAGTACGGGGCTCCCCAGTACGGCGCGCCTCAGTACGGGCAGCAGCCCGGCGCTCAGCAGCACGGCGCCGGTGCCACTCAGTACGGAGCACCGCAGCAGGGTGGCGCTCAGTACGGGGCTCCCCAGTACGGAGCACCCCAGTACGGAGGACCCCAGCAGGGTGTCCCCCAGTACGGGGCTCCCCAGAACGAGCCGTACGGCGCCACGCAGTACGGCGCACCCGGTTTCCCGCCCGCGCCCGGAGCCGGATTCGGCCCCACGCGGCCGGGGGAACTGCTGCCCCGTCTCGGCGCCCGCATCATCGACGCGCTGATCGTCGGCATCCCTATGGCGATTCTCACGAGCATCGTCGTGTTCGGGAGCGACAGCGGGTTCATGGCGTTCGTGATGTCGGTGCTCTCGGGCGTCGCAGCGTTCGCGTACTGGACCTACTTCGAGTCGACCAAGGGCGCCACGATCGGCAAGAAACTGCTCGGTCTGTCGGTCGTCGGACCCGGCGGCGGACTCCCGACCCGTGAGGAGGCCGCGAAGCGCAACGCCTTTGTCGCACTGCAGATCCTCAGCGGTATCCCGTTCCTCGGCTGGCTCGTCAGCCTGGCGTCCTTCGTCGCCTGGATCGGCATCGCCGTGACCATCGAGCAGGACAGTGGCAAGCAGGGCTTCCACGACAAGTTCGCCGGTGGCACGCGGGTCGTCAAGTCCTGACGCCGCACTCTGCGAAGCGGGCCCCGTCCTCCAGGACGGGGCCCGCTGCCGTTGAACAACTTCGCGATCATCGTCGCGTGATGCTTGGATGGCCGGGTGACACAGCACGAAACGAGTTCCCCGTCATCCACCACGCATCACGCGGCATTCGCCAGCGTGGGGCGCAGTTCCTACCCGGGGATCGTCGTCCTGTTCACCGCGGTGCTGATGATCTCCAACATCTGCGCGACGAAGGGCATCGCGTTCTTCGGTGACGCCGAGGTCTCGCTCGGTCCACTGCAGGTCCTGCCGATCATCACCGACGGCGGGTTCTTCCTGTTCCCGCTCGCCTACATCCTCGGCGACGTGCTCAGTGAGGTGTACGGGTTCGCGGCGACCCGCCGGGCCGTGCTGTACGGGTTCGGAGCCGTGGCGCTGTCCGCACTCTGCTTCTGGGTCGCCCAGTCGCTTCCCGCGGCGGAGTTCTACGCCAACCAGGAGTCGTTCGAGGCCGTTCTCGGGGTGGTGCCGAGGATGCTGCTCGCGGGCCTGGCGGGCTACGTCGTCGGCCAGTTGCTCAACTCGTACATCCTGGTGCGGATCAAGGAGCGCACGCAGGAGAAGCATCTGTGGGCGCGCCTGATCGGGTCGACGGTGGTCGGCGAGTTCGCCGACACCCTCGTGTTCTGCTCCATCGCGGCCGGCGCGATCGGCATCACCACGTGGAGCGACTTCGTCAACTTCGTGATCATCGGTTTCCTCTGGAAGACCGTGATCGAGATCGTGCTCCTGCCGGTCACCTACCGCGTGATCGCGTACGTGAAGAGGCGCGAGCCGACCTACGCGCCGGCGTCGGACTCCGCCTGACGCTTCTTCGCGTAGAACCGGCCGAGGGTTTCGGCCTTGTGCTCCTCGAAGTAGCCGCCTTCGATGCTCGACCGGATCTCGTCGACGAGGCGCACCGTGAACCGTTCGTTGTGGATGGTGCACAACGTGGACGCGAGCATCTCCTTCGCCTTGAACAGGTGATGGATGTACGCCCGGGTGTAGTGGGTGCACGTGTAGCAATCGCAGTTCTCGTCGATCGGGGTGAAGTCGCGGCGGAACCGGCTGGTGTTGATGTTGAACCGGCCGTCCGGGTGGTAGATCGCCGCGTTGCGCGCCACCCGCGACGGATTGACGCAGTCGAAGGTGTCGGCACCGTGCTCGATCGCGACGAAGACGTCGTCGGGCTCGCTGATACCGAGCATGTGCCGCGGCTTGGCGTCGGGGAGTTCCTCACAGCACCAGCGCACGATCGTGCCGAGGTTGTGCTTCTCGAGCGCTCCGCCGATTCCGTATCCGTCGAAGCCCCGGCCCGACTCCCCCACGATCGATTCGAGGCCACGGCACGCCTGCCGGCGAAGGTCCTCGTACTGCGCTCCCTGCACGACACCGAAAAGGGCCTGGTAGGGACGGTGCGAGCGCTCAGCGGTGAGCTTCTCGTGCTCGGCGACGCAGCGCACCGCCCACGCCTGGGTACGTTCGATCGAGCGTTCCTGATAGCCGCGCGTGTTCATCAATGTCGTCAACTCGTCGAACGCGAACATGATGTCGGCGCCGAGTTGGTGCTGGATCTGCATCGACACCTCGGGAGTGAACCGGTGCCGCGATCCGTCCAGGTGGGATTTGAAGGTGACGCCGTCGTCGTCGACCCGGGCCAGCCGTTCCTTGCCGTGCGCGATGACATCGTCGTTCTGGACGCCGACCGCCTCCATGGCGATGACCTTCTTGAATCCCACGCCGAGCGACATGACCTGGAAGCCGCCGCTGTCGGTGAACGTCGGGCCGTCCCAGTTCATGAACTTGCCGAGCCCACCGGCCTCGTCGACGATGTCCGATCCCGGCTGCAGGTAGAGGTGGTAGGCGTTCGCCAGCAGCGCCTGCGCACCCAGGTCCTTCATCGCCTCGGGCAGAACCGCCTTGACCGTCGCCTTGGTCCCCACACCGATGAACGCGGGCGTACGGATGTCGCCGTGCGGGGTGTGGATGGTGCCGGTGCGGCCCAGTCCGTTGTCGAGTCGGGCCCCGACGGTGAAGAACGGGTCGGGCGGAACCGGTAGCGCGGAATCGGTACTGCGAAGGACACTCACCCGACGATTGTGGCAGGTCACCGCTACCTCCCCGACGACCGCCCGGCACTCGGCCCGCCGAGGCGGCGTTCAGTCCCGACGCCGGGCACGCGCGATCGCCTTCCCGATTTCGTCCACCCACAACACCACCGAACCGACCGCGATCGCCAGCATCCACTGGGGTGCGGTCAGGGCGGTGGTATCGAACAGACCCTGCAGGAAGCTCGTCTGCACCACGCAGACCTGCAGCACGATCACGACGACGATCGCGATCCAGATGGTGTGGTTGGTCAGCGTCTGCAGCGAGAACACCGATCCGACGTTCGAGCGCACGTTGAAGAGGTTGAAGACCTGGAAGAACACGAACGTGGTGAAGGCGAGCGTCGTGGCGAACAGCGGATCGCCCGCGCTGTCGGGGAACAAGTCCGGTCCGAAGCGCAGCACTGCGAGGGTGCCGACGGCCATCACGATGCCCAGGCCCAGGATCCGCTGAATCCGCGACCGGGTGAGCAACGCTTCCTTGGCCGGCCGCGGGGGCCGCTTCATCGCGTCCGGTTCCGTCCGGTCCACACCGAGGGCGAGGGCGGGCGGGCCGTCCATGATGATGTTGACCCACAGGATCTGCAGCGCGGTGAACGGGGCGCCGCCCGCGAGCCCGAGTGCACCGGCCGCGAGGAAGATCAAGACGAATCCCCACGCGGTGGTCAACTGGAACTTCACGAATTTGACGATGTTGTCGTAGATGCCGCGTCCTTCGGCGACGGCAGCGACGATCGTGGCGAAGTTGTCGTCGGTGAGGATCATGTTCGCGGCGCCCTTGGACACGTCGGTGCCGGTGATGCCCATCGCGACGCCGATGTCGGCCTGTTCGAGCGCGGGCGCGTCGTTCACGCCGTCGCCCGTCATCGCGACGATCTGCCCGTCCGCCTGCAGGGCCTTGACGTACCGGATCTTGTGTTCGGGTGCCACCCGCGCGAGCACACCGAACCCCTCGGCCCGGGCGCGCAACTCCTCGTCGTCGAGGGCATCGAGGTCTGCGCCCGACGCGGCGTTCCCGTCGATTCCGAGTTGTGCCGCGATCGCGGATGCCGTGACCAGGTGGTCGCCGGTGATCATGTGCACCGCGATACCTGCCTCGTGTGCCACCTCGATCGCCGCTTTCGCCTCCGTCCGCGGCGGATCCACGATGCCCACCACCGCATAGATCGTGAGGTCGGATACGAGTGCCTGGAGCGCATCCGAATCCCCCCGCGGCACCGCGTCGAGGTCGCGTCCGGCGATCACCAGCGTTCGCAGCCCCTCGCCGGCGAGTCCGTCGACGGCGTCGCGGATCTTCCGGCGCGCCGCGTCGTCGAGCGGTATCGTCCCGTCCCCGCCCTGCGCGGTGGATGCGCGCTCGAGCAACGCACCCGGCGCCCCCTTGGCGAAGCAACGGAACCCGCCGTCGGGCACGGTGTGAAAGGTCGCCATGTACTTGTAGGCCGAGTCGAACGGGACCTCGGCTATCCGGGTGAGTGCGGCGCGCGCACCGTCGACGTCGATGCCGCCCTTCTCGGCCAGCACGACGAGCGCACCCTCGGTCGGATCTCCGACGAGCACACCGTCGTTGACCGTGGCGTCGTTGCACAGACCCATACCGAGCAACGCGTCGGTGAGGTCGGGGGCCGGCTGACCGTCGCCGACGAGGATCTTCCCGTCCGTCCCGTAGCCGGAGCCGGTGACACGGAACGTGCGCCCGCGTATCAGCAGACGTTGCACCGTCATCTCGTTGAGGGTGAGCGTTCCGGTTTTGTCGGTGGCGATGTGCGACGTGCTGCCCAGCGTCTCGACTGCCGCGAGTTGCTTGACGATCGCCCCGCGGGCCGCGAGGCGGGAGGCTCCCATGGCGAGGGTGAACGCGACCACCGCCGTGAGCCCCTCGGGGATGGTCGCGACAGCCAGCGACACCGCGGTGACGAGCAGGTCCGACCACGTCTGCCCCCGCAGCAGACCGAGAACGAAGACGAGCGCGACGGTGACGATCGCGACGATGGTCAGCGTCTGGGCGAGTTGGCCGATCCGGCGCTGCAGCGGAGTCTGTTCCACGCCTGCGCTACCGAGAAGGGTGGCGATGGCGCCCATTTCGGTGGCCATACCCGTCGCGGTCACGACCATTTCCGCGCGTCCGCGCGTGACCTCGGTGTTCATGAACAACATGTCGGTGCGGTCGCCGAGCGGGGCGTCCGGGGCATCCACCGGGTCGATCGACTTGTCCACGGGGTGCGATTCACCGGTGAGCGCGGCCTCGGCCACCTGCAGTCGCACGGCATGGACGAGGCGGCCGTCGGCGGGCACCGAGTCGCCGGATTCGAGCAGGACGATGTCGCCGGGGACGAGTTGTTCCCGGGGCAACGACTGTTCGCGGCCGTCGCGCCGCACCCGCGTTGTGGACACGGACATCTTCTTCAGCGCCTGCAGGCTGTTCTCCGCCCGCGATTCCTGCACGAAGTTCAGCACCGTGTTGAGCGCGATCACCGCAAAGATGACGACGGGGGTTTCCCATTCCCGGGACACCACTGCGCTCACGACCGCGGCGACGACGAGCACCAGGGTCATCTTGTCGGCGAGCAGCGAGAGCACTTTGCGCCAGGCGGGGGTGCCTGCCGTCTCGGCGATCAGGTTGGGTCCGTGCTCCGCCAGTCGTTGCTCCACGTCGGCGGTGGAGAGCCCTCGTTGCGTGTCGACGCCCAGCGCGCCGGTCACCTCGGGAGCCATAGCGGTGTGCCAGGGCTGCGCGGTTGCCACCTGCATGACGGCTCCTCGGTGTCGGAAATCGGTCGGTTCTCACCGTACTGTGAGCAGACAGTCACGGGGTTCGAGTGCACCCGTCCGGCGTTCGTGGTGAGCTAGGGGAAAGACTCATCGAGTTCGAGGAGTATGCCGTGAGCGACAGCCCGAATACCGGCGAACCCACCACCGTTCTGAGCGACGAGGAAAGCTGGGAACTGCTCGCGACCGAGAAGGTCGGCCGTCTCGTCGTCGTGGTGGACGGCTATCCGGAGATCTATCCGGTCAACTACGCGGTGCGCGACCGGAAGGTGTACTTCCGCAGCGCCGAAGGCAGCAAACTCGCGGAATTGACCGTGTATCCCAAGGTGGCGTTCCAGGTCGACCACATCGAGGCAAGCGAAGCATGGAGCGTCGTGATCCACGGGCGCGCCCATATCCTTCTGCATTTCAGCGACGTGCAGGCCGTCGACGCGCTGGGCCTGACCCCTTGGGTTCCGGATTCGAAATTCAACTACGTCGAGCTGGTCGCCGCGGAAACCACAGGTCGAAGGTTCGCCCTGGTCGAGCACTGATCACTGGTCGAACACGGACGTTCGGTCGAACACCGCCCTCATGACCCACGCGGACGAGAACCGCCTGCTGATGCGGTTCATGCTGCTGTCGGTCGCCGCCGCGTTGGTCACCATCGCGATGAAAGTGCTCGCGGCGTGGCTCACCGGATCGGTGGGCCTGCTGTCCGACGCACTCGAGTCCGGGGTCAACCTCGTCGCGGCGGTGGTCGGCTTGATCGCACTGCGGGTCGCTGCCAAGCCTGCCGACTACAACCACCAGTTCGGCCACGGCAAAGCCGAGTACCTGTCGGCGGCCGTCGAGGGAACCATGATCTTCGTCGCGGCCACCGCGATCCTGTGGTCGTCGGTGGACCGCCTGGTGCATCCGCAACCGGTGGAGCAGCCCGGTATCGGTCTCGCGTTGTCCACCGCCGCGTCCGTCGTCAACCTTGCCGTGGGTCTCGCCCTCATCCGGGCGGGCCGGCGGCACCGCTCGATCACGCTCGTCGCCGACGGCAATCACCTGCTGACCGATGTGTGGACCTCGGTAGGTGTGCTCGCCGGTGTCGGACTCGTCGTACTCACCGGATGGGACGTGCTCGATCCCGTCGTGGCAATCCTCGTGGCAGTCAACATCCTGCGCATCGGGTACGGGCTGGTGAAGCAGTCCGTCATCGGCATGCTCGACGTCGTGCTCCCCCCGGAGGATGTCGCCGCGGTCGATGCGGTCCTCGAGCGGTACCGGCAAGGCGGTTCCGTCGTGATCCTTCCGCCGCGCACCCGGCAGTCCGGACGGCAGCGCTTCGTGTACCTGACCGTGCGGGTACCGGGTGACTGGACGGTCCGGGCGGGCCACGATCTGCTCGACCGGCTCGAAGCCGATCTCCGTGATGCTCTGCCCGGAACAACGGTCTTCACGCACCTCGAACCGATCCGGCCGGCTGTGGCGGTTTCGGCAGACGAACCCCGGAGGCGGTGACGGGCGCCTAGCGTGGAGTGATGGGCACACCGCTGATCACCTTGAACAACGGAGTCACCATCCCCGCGCTGGGCTTCGGTGTCTTCCAGACCCCACCCGAGCAGACCGTCGCGGCGGTGACCACCGCATTGGACATCGGCTACCGGCACATCGATACCGCCGCCGCGTATCTGAACGAGCGCGAAGTGGGTCAGGCCGTCGCCCGGTCCTCGGTCGACCGGTCCGATGTCTTCCTCGAGACCAAGGTCTGGATCACCGATTACGGATACGACGCGACCTTGCATTCGTTCGACAAGAGCGCCGCGAAACTGGGTGTCGAGCAGATCGACCTGCTCATCCTGCACCAGGCGCTGCCCGGCGAGTTCGACCTCACCCTCGCCGCCTACAGGGCGCTCGAGACACTGCTCACGGACGGCAAGGTGCGTGCCATCGGAGTCAGCAACTTCATGCCGGACCATCTCGACCGGCTCATGGATGCGACCTCGATCGTCCCGGCGGTCAACCAGATCGAAGTGCATCCCTACTTCCGCCAGTCCGCCGTGCTCGAAGCCGATGCCGAGAACGGCACAGTCTCGCAGGCGTGGTCACCGATCGGAGGAATCACCTTCTATCGGAACGGATCTCACGGATCCACCCTGGACGACCCCGTCATCGGCGGTATCGCTCGGGCACACGACAAGACCCCGGCTCAGGTGATGTTGCGGTGGCATCTGCAGCAGGGGCGCCAGGTCATCCCGAAATCGGTGACCCCGTCGCGGATCGCCGAGAACTTCCATGTCTTCGACTTCGATCTCACCGCGGATGAACTCGCGGCGATCGACGACCTCGACACCGGAGTGCGGGGCGGACCCGAACCCGAAGCCATCACCCGCGAAAACTTCGGACTCGACATTCCCGAACCCTGAGTCCGGTGGCCGGTCGCTACGTTCCTGCCGTCACGAGCCCTGCGCCGAGGCCGAGCATGAGCACCGCGACGCCACCGTCGAGAAAACGCCACGAGTTCGGTTTCGCGAACCATCGCTGGAGGTGCCGGGCGCCGTAACCGAGCGCGCCGAACCAGACCGCGCTCGCGACGATCGCGCCGACACCGAACCACCACCTGCCCGGGTTGCCGTAGTGGTTCGCCACCGATCCGAGCATGAGGACCGTGTCGAGATAGGTGTGGGGATTGAGCCAGGTCAGGGCGAGACACGTGGCCAGGGCCGCCCCGATGGTGACGGCGCCACCGGGCGCGGCCGCGAGCGCCGCCGGACGCAGGGCACGCCGCGCGGCAAGCAGTCCGTAGACGATCAGGAACGCCGCTCCGGCCCAGCGGATCACGTCCACTGCTCCGGGCGCATGGTCCAGCAGGGTGGAGATACCGGCGATGCCGGCGGTGATGAGTATCGCGTCGGAGATCGCACAGACGGCGATGACGGGCAGCACGTGCCGGCGCGCGATGGCCATTCGCAACACGAAGGCGTTCTGCGCGCCGATCGCAACGATGAGGGACATGCCCATGCCGAATCCGGCGACGACGAGATGCATGCCGTCCACCGTAGGAATCCGAGACTATGAAGAACAGGTGATTTTTCTTCAGTACCATTAGAGTTGCTTCATATGGACGTCGACTTCGCACAACTGCGCACATTCGCCGCCGTACTCGACGAAGGCACGTTCGACGGTGCGGCCGCGGTCCTGCGCATCACGCCGTCCGCGGTGAGCCAGCGGATCAAAGCGCTCGAACACCATGTGGGCCAGGTGTTGTTGCGGCGCACCCGCCCCGTGACGGCCACCACCGCCGGCGAGGCGATCATGCGACTGGCCCGGCAGGTCTCACGCCTCGAGGAAGACACCGAGGATGCACTCGGGCTCGCACCCGGTGACGACAATCACGTCACGATGTCCCTCGTCGTCAACGCCGACTCCATGTCGACCTGGATGTTGCGCGCACTCGCCCGCATGCCGGAACGGCACCGCGCGCTGTTCGAGTTGCACCGCGAGGACGAGTTCCATTCCACCGAACTGCTGCGGGACGGCACCGCGATGGCTGCGGTGACCTCGGTACCCGAACCGGTCCAGGGCTGCACTTCCGAAAAGCTCGGTGCCATGCGGTATTACGCCATGGCGAGCATCGACTTCGCCGAACACTGGTTTCCCGACGGGACCACCCCTGCCGCCCTGCGTGTCGCACCGATGCTCAGCTTCGACCGCAAGGACGACATGCAGGACCGCGCATTGCGCAGGGTGACACGCGCGCGACTCGAACCGCCCCGCAACTATGTCCCGGGCGCCCTCGAGTTCGTCGACGCGGTCCGCCTCGGCCTGGGCTGGGGCATGCTGCCCGAACCCATGCTCACCGACACGACGGGCATGGTCCGCCTCGACCCCGGCCGGCCGTTCGATGTGCCGCTGTACTGGCAGCGATGGAAACTGGAATCGCCGGTTCTCGACTCGCTCACCGAGGCTGTACGACGCACCGCCCGGGAAGTCCTGCGGTAGCGGGATTCGGGCGAGATCTCAGTCGACCAGCACCTTGAACTGGGCGTCGTAGAGGCGCGCGTACGCACCGCCCGCCTCGAGCAACCCGTGGTGCGTGCCCTGCTCGACGATACGTCCGTCCTCCATCACCACGATCCGGTCGGCATCCCGGATCGTCGAAAGCCGGTGTGCGATGACGAAACTCGTCCGTTCGTCGCGCAACCGGGCGGTCGCCTGCTGGACGAGCAGTTCGGTGCGGGTGTCCACGGAACTGGTCGCCTCGTCGAGAATGAGGATCGACGGCTTCGCGACGAACGCGCGAGCGATCGTGACGAGCTGGCGCTCACCGGCGCTGAGGCTGCCGTTCTCCTCGTCGAGCACCGTGTCGTAGCCGTCGGGCAGCGCACGCACGAAGCGATCCACGTAACTCATCCGCGCGGCCGACATGATCTGGTTCTCGGTGGCGTGCGGATTGCCGTACGCGATGTTCTCGCGGATCGTGCCGCCGAAGAGCCAGGTGTCCTGGAGGACGATTCCGATACGCGAACGCAATTCCTCCCGCGACATCCGGGTGATGTCCACCCCGTCGACGAGGATGCGGCCCGAGTTCACTTCGTAGAAACGGAGAATGAGATTGATGAGCGTGGTCTTGCCGGCACCCGTGGGGCCGACGATCGCGATCATCTGACCGGGCTCGACGCGCAGCGACAGATCCTCGATGAGCGGTCGATCCGGCACGTACGAGAAGGAGACGTGTTCGAACTCGACGAGACCGTGACGGCTCCACGGCATCGTGGGTGCCGGGGGTTCCGGCTCCTCCTCCGGTTCGTCGAGCACCGCGAATACCCGCTCGGCCGATGCCGACGCCGACTGCAGCAGATTGACCATCGCGCCGATCTGGGCGAGAGGCTGGACCAGTTGTCGTGAGTACTGGATCAACGCCTGGATCTCGCCGAGGGTGGCGGTACCCGAGGCGACACGCAACCCGCCGAGGACGGCGATCACGACATAGCCCACGTTCCCGAGGAACGTCACGAGCGGCATCACCAGGCCCGAGACGAATTGCGCTCGGTACGACGCCTGATAGAGCGATTCGTTGGTCTCGGTGAAACGCTTCTGGACCTCCGCGGTGCGGCCGTACGCCGTGATGAGCTCGTGGCCGGTGAACGCTTCCTCGATCTGCCCGTTGAGTGTGCCCGTCGCCTCCCACTGCGACGCGAAATGCTTGCGGGATCGGCGCGCGACGATCACCGTCGCGAGCACCGACGCCGGGACGGTGAGGATGGCCACGACGGCGAGCACCGGCGAGATGAACAGCATCATCACGACGAGCCCGATGAGCGTGAGCACCGCCAGCACCAGCTGCGAAATGGATTCCTGCATGCCCGCCGACACGTTGTCGATGTCGTTGGTGACGCGACTGAGCATGTCGCCGCGCGAATGGGTGTCGAAGTATCTCAGGGGCAGCCGGTGGATCTTGCGTTCCACCCGCGACCGCATGTCGCGCACGACGCGCTGCACGATCTCGTTGAGACCGTACGCAGCCATCCAGATCAGGCCCGACGACAACAGGTACAGCGCGAGCACGATCACGAGGATCCGGCCGAGATTCCCGAAATCGATCCCGACACCCGGCACGACGTTCATGCCGGACACCATGTCGGCGAACTGGTCTCGCCCCTCCGCCCGCAGCCCCGCGACCGCCTCTTCCTTGGACACGCCGGCGGGGAGTTGCTTTCCGATCACACCGTTGAAGATCACGTCGGTGCCGCGACCGAGAACGAACGGGGCGATCGACACGCTCACGACACCGAGCACTGCGGCGAGGAACACCGAGTAGACGGCGTATCGGTGCGGGTGCAGCATCCCGAGGACACGGGCGACGGTGCGAATGCGCGACGGCGCGCTCTCCTCCGGGGTGGTCATACCGACGCCATCCTCTGGGACTCGACGATCTCGACGTACGTGGGGCAGCGACCGAGGAGACCGAGGTGCGTACCCACGTCGACCATCGTGCCGTTGTCGAGCACCACGATGCGGTCGGCGTCCTGCACCGTCGACACGCGCTGGGCGACGATCAGCACGCACGCATCGCGGGTTTCCGGCTCGAGGGCCGCACGCAACCGGCTGTCCGTGGCCGGGTCCAGCGCCGAGAACGCGTCGTCGAACAGGTAGATGGACGGACGGCGAACCAGTGCGCGGGCGATCGCGAGGCGCTGTCGCTGCCCACCCGAGACGGTCGTGCCGCCCTGCGAGATCTCGGTGTTCAGCCCGTCCGACGTGGCCCGGACGAAGTCCGCGGCTTGCGCTATCTCCAGGGCGCGCCACAACTCGTCGTCGGTGGCGTCGGACCGTCCGTAGCGCAGGTTGTCGGCGATGGTGCCCGAGAACAGATACGCCTTCTGCGGCACGACGGCGATCCGGGAGCGCAGCACCTCGGTATCGAGCGTGCGGATGTCGGTGCCGGCGACGAGCACCTGACCTTCGGTTGCATCGATCAACCGCGGTAGCAGGCGCATCAACGTGCTCTTTCCGGACCCGGTACCGCCGATGACGGCGGTGGTGGTGCCGGGCTCGGCGCGGAACGAGATGCCGCGGAGCACCGGTGCGTCGGCGCCGGGATAGGAGAATCCCGCCGCGCGGAACTCCACGGAGACGCGGGCGGGGAGTTGCCGGACCGGTTCGGGCGGCGATGCGACCGTGGGTTCGGTGTCGAGCACCTCGAGCAGGCGTTCCGCGCACACCGTGGCGCGCGGCGCCATGATGGCGATGAACGAAGCCATGAGCACCGCCATGAGGATCTGTGCGACATAGGTGATCATCGCGGTGATCGAACCGATCTGCATCTCACCGGCGTCGATGCGCTGGCCACCGACCCACAGCACGGCGACGGTGCTGGCGTTCGCGATCAGCAGGACCGCCGGATACAGCAGGGAGTTGACCCGTCCGACGCGCAGCGCAGTCGCGGTGAGGTCGTCGTTGGCCCGCTCGAAGCGGGCGCGTTCGGTGTCGTCGCGAACGAAGGCCCGCACCACCCGGATACCGGTGATCTGTTCGCGAAGGACCCTGTTCACCCCGTCGATGCGTTTCTGCATCACCCGGAAACCGGGCAGCATGAGCAGGATCAGCGCCACCATGGTGAAGACGAGTGCCGGTACCGCTACGACGAGAACCAGCGATGTTCCGGGGTCTTCGCGCAACGCCATGATGATGCCGCCGACGGCCATGATCGGAGAAGTCACGACGATGGTGCAGGTCATGAGGACGAGCATCTGGACCTGCTGCACGTCGTTGGTGTTGCGGGTGATCAGCGACGCCGCGCCGAAGGTGCCGAACTCCCGCGCCGAGAACTCGCCGACACGCCGCACGATCGCCAGCCGGACGTCCCGGCCGAACGACATGGCGGCCCGCGCGGCGAAGTACACCGCGCCGATCGCGGCGCTGATCTCGACGGCGCTGATGGCCAGCATCACCAGGCCGGTACGCATGATGAAGTCGACGTCCCCGGCCGCCACGCCCTCGTCGATGATGTCGGCGTTGAGGCTCGGCAGGAGCAGCATCCCGCCCGTCGCGACAAGCTGGAGCAGCACCACTGCGGCAAGCGCGCCCTTGTATGGCGCGAGAAACCGCCGCAACAGCTGTATCAGCATGGGCAACACGCTACCTGCGTGGCGCGACGATCCCGGATTGCGGAGCCCTGCCCGGGACCGGTCACCGCGGAACCGGCCGAGCGGCCACCGGCACGAATACCGGTGACCGCCGACCGGGTCGTCACACCCGGGCCGTTTCTGTCTCCGTCTCCGCCTCGCCGGCGGCGAGTTCGCGAGTGAGCTTCTCGCCCTCCACGTCGACGTTCGGGAGGATCTTGTCGAGCCACTTCGGCAGCCACCACGCCTTGTCGCCGAGCAGCGCCATCACCGCCGGGATGATGACCATGCGCACGATGAAGGCGTCGAAGAACACGGCGACGGCGAGCGCGAAGCCCATCGACTTGATCAGCGAGTTCGGTTCTGCGATGAAGGCCGCGAACACCGAGATCATGATGACCGCCGCCGCACTGACGACGCGGGCGCCGTGGCCGAAGCCGGACACCACAGCATCCTTCGCCGACGCGCCGTGCACGAACTCCTCGCGCATGCGCGTCACCAGGAACACCTGGTAGTCCATCGCCAAGCCGAAGACGACACCGATCAGGAAGATCGGCATGAAGCTCACGATGGGTTGCGGGTTGGAGATGAGCCCGCCCCAGCCTTCCTGGAACACCGCCACGGTGGCACCGAACGTCGCGAGCACACTCAGCAGGAAGCCGAGCGTCGCGGTGAGCGGCACAAGGATGGAGCGGAAGACCAGCATGAGCAGGATGAATGCGAGTCCGACCACCACGGCGAGGTACGGAACCAGAGCGGTCTGGAGGCTCTCGGACACGTCGCCTTCCAGCGCCGTCTGCCCGGTGATGCCGTACGAGACTCCGAACTCGTCCTGCAGCCGGGACTCGTCGTCACGGATGGACGAGACGAGATCCATGGTCGCTTCGTCGCTCGGGCCGCTGCGCGGCGTGACGAGGATCTGCGCGGTGTCACCGGCCTCGTTGACCGACACGATCTGCGCGTTGACGACCTCGTCGTGTTCGGACAGCGACGCGACGACCGCACCGAACGCCGCGGGTGCGTCCACCTCGGCTTCACGGGCGTCCGCGACGACGACGAGCGGGCCGTTGCGTCCCGGGCCGAAGCCCTCGTCGATCAGGTCGTAGGCCTGGCGTGCGCTGGTTGCGGGGTCGCCGGTGGCTTCGCTCGGCAGGGCGAGTCGCAGGCCGGTCGCGGGAAGGGCGAGCACGCCGAGCAGCACCACACCCGCGACGAGCGGAACGAGCGGGCGGCGCACGAGCGCGGCGGCAAACTTCGGAGCGGCACCGGGCTTGTCGTCGTCACCCGCACCGGCCTTCAGGCCGGGGATGCGTCCCGCGAAGGCCTTCTCACCGAAGAGCGAGAGGACGGCGGGGAGCAGGGTGATGGCGATGAGCACGGCCATGAAGACGGTGAAGGCGGCCGCGTATCCCATCGCGGAGAGGAACGGGATACCCACGACTTGCAGGGCTGCGAGCGCGATGATGACTGTCAGACCCGCGAACACGACCGCCGAACCGGCGGTGCCCACCGCGCGACCTGCCGCTTCGGCACGGTCGCTGGTGACGGTGAGTTCGTGCCGGAAGCGCGAGACGATGAACAACGAGTAGTCGATCGCGACCGCGAGACCGATCATGATCGCGAGGGTCGGCGTCATCGAGCTGAGGTCGGTGAAGCCGGTCGCGATGGTGATGCCCATGCTGCCGATGCCGATGCCGACCAGGGCGGTGATGAGCGGCAGACCGGCCGCGACCAGGGACCCGAACGTCAAGGCGAGCACGATCGCGGCAATGCCGATGCCGACGAGTTCCGCGGTACCTCCCGGGAGTTCGACCGCGCTGGCAGCGGTCCCGCTGACCTCCACGGTCAAGCCGGCGTCGCGGCCGATGTCCGCTGCGGCCGCGATCTGGTCACGCATGGTGTCGTCGACGTCGCTCATCTCGCCCGTGAAGGGGACGGTGACGAAGCCGACCGTGCGGTCGGAGCTCAACGGCGACAGTGCGGCGGCGTTCGCGAGAGCGGCGTCCTCGGGCAGTCCCTGTTCCGCACCGGCAGCCTTCATCTGTTCGACGAGGCCGGCGTCGGCGAGTACCGGGTTGGCCAGTACACCGGCCTGCTCCTCGGGCGTCGCGGTCGCCGGATCCACCTTGGCCGGCGGCGCCACACGGTCGATGTCGCGCACTGCGGCGAGCACGTCGTCGATGGCCTGCATGTTGGCGGGCTCGTCGAGCGTTTGTCCGTCGGGGGCGGCGAACACATACCGGGCGCTGAGCTGGTTCATCGGATCTTCGGCCGACGGGAAGCGTTCGGCCATCAGGTCCTGTGTCTTCTGCGCGGGGGTACCGGGCAGAGAGAAGGAATCGGTGGTCGGACCCGACAGCGTCGCGGCACCGACACCGAACAGGACGAGGATCGCCAGCCAGAAGGAGAGAACCGTGCCTTTTCGCCGGTAGGCGAACTTGCCGATCCGATATAGGTAGGTCGCCACGAGGCACCCTTTCGTTCGGACATTTCTTGCGGAGGGAGGGGTCGAGTCGACCGCTGTGGGGCGTACTCGCGCGTTACGGGAAACCGAGACGCAACCGGCCGAAGGCGTCGCGGATGAGGTCTTCGGGCGACCGGCCGACTCCCGCGAGATGCATCTCGATCGCTGCCTTGATCGCGCCGAGAGCCACGTGGTGGATCAGGTTGGGGAACAGTTCCACGCCCGGATCGGTGCCCGTGCGTTCTGCGATGACGTCGATGAGCATCCGCGTCGACCGTCGCTCGACCTCGATGCCCCGGACGAGCAGTGCCGAAGATTCCTCCACGACCGAAACACACGCACCGATCTCGTCGAACGACCACTTCGGGTCGGTGACGAGACCGACGGCGCATTCCCGGAGGGAATCGAGGATGTGTTCGTCGGCCGGGCGCTGCCGCAACATCTCGATCCATTCCTCGATCACACGCTCGAGATGAACGAAGACCGCTTCTTCCTTGCTGGCGAAGTAGTTGTGGAACGTGCGCGTCGAGACGCCTGCGCGTGCGGCGATCGCATCGGCGGTGACCGCGTGCACACCGTGCTCGCGGGCGAGTTCGGCGGCCGCTTCGGCGAGCGCCGCCCGCGTCGCCGCTTTCTTGCGGTCGCGCAGACCTGAGGAGGGAAGACTCACTCCATCGACCGTACAGAAATTGCAGAGCTCGGTAAGTTTGCAGAAGTGTGCAAGATTATGCGATTACCCACATCGGGGCGCTCGCAGTAACGCAGATCACACTCGGCGGCGCTCCCAGGCACCCTGATCGCGAGTGAGTTCCTCGACGAACGCGGGCAGGTCATCGGCGACGACATCCTCGAGCGACACCTCTTCGAGGACCGCGCGCAGATTCACCCGCACCGCGATCCAGACGTCGCGCAACTTCTCGGCCGCGCCGGTGTAGACGACATCCTCGGGCCGCTCACCCCGGACCGACGCGAGAGGACCCTCGACCGTCCGAATGACATCGGCTATCGAGATCGCCCCCGGAGGACGAGCGAGCCAATAACCCCCTTCGGGGCCGCGCCTGCTGCACACCAGACCGCCCCTCCGCAGATCGGCGAGCACCGCCTCCAGGAACTTGTGCGGGATCGACTGCGCGGTCGCGAGGGTTTCGGCCTTCACCGGGCGGCCGTCGCCCTTGGCCGCGAGCTCGAGGAGGGTACGGACGGCATAGTCGACCCTCGCGGTGATGTGCATTCCACGCCTCTCACTACGCTGCCGACGGAACCCCCAATTCCTACCAGCAAACTGCGGAAACGGCCGTTCACGATTCCCAGGCTACTGGTGACACACACCACATCACGAGTAGATTGAACCGTTGTTCACACCTACCGAAAGTGGTGCCATGCGGGAGACCCTCTTCGACTCCTGGGGGTCGTTGCTCGAGCCCCTGCACGATCCGGTCGCGCTCGCGATCCCGGCTTTCGTGTTGTTCCTGGTTCTGGAATGGGTCGCGGCTCGCACGCTCGAACACGTCGAACCCGGGCCCGACGGCCGGACGCAGCCGCCGAAAGGCGGCTACGAAGCACGCGACGCACGCGCAAGCCTCTCGATGGGACTGGTGTCGATCGTCACCAGCGCACTCTGGAAGGTGCTCGCGCTCGTCGGATACTCCGCGATCTGGGTCTACCTAGCGCCGTGGCACCTGCCCGCCGACGCCTGGTACACCTGGGTGATCCTGCTGGTCGGGGTGGACCTGCTGTTCTACTGGTACCACCGCACCGCGCACCGGGTCCGCGTCGTGTGGGCGACCCATCAAGCTCATCATTCGAGCGAGTACTTCAACTTCGCGACGGCTCTGCGCCAGAAGTGGAACAACAGCGGCGAGATCATCATGTGGCTGCCCCTTCCGCTGCTGGGAATCCCGCCGTGGATGGTATTCGTCGGCTTCTCCGTGAACCTGGTCTACCAGTTCTTCGTGCACACCGAGCGAGTCGGCACCCTGCCCCGGCCCGTCGAGTTCGTCTTCAACACCCCCTCGCATCACCGGGTCCACCACGGCTGCGACCCCGAGTACCTCGACCGCAACTACGCCGGCATGTTCATCATCTGGGACCGGATGTTCGGCACGTTCCAGCCGGAGACACACCGGCCGACGTACGGCCTGACGAAACCCGTGGGCACCTACAAGATCTGGGAACTGCAGACCCACGAATACAAAGCGATCGCCCGCGACTGGCGTTCGGCAACGGCCCTGCGGGACAAGATGGGTTACGTGTTCGGACCGCCCGGGTGGACTCCCGCACACGGCCGGGAGGATTCGGAGACCGTCAGGTCCGCTCGAGCGTGATCAGGAAGTCGATGCTTCCGGTGCTGTCGACGGTCACGAACCCGAGATTCGGCGGTTCCACACCGTAATCCGCCCAGACCGTCGGGATGCTTCCAGACGCCACGATCACGTCACCGGTGCGGAGCACCTGCACCTCCAGCGTGGCCGGTCGCTCCTGCCCCCGCAACGTCAGCGTCCCGGTCGCAGGCAAGGTCGTCGCCGTTCCATCCGTCGGGAGCGCCGTCAGGTCCACCGGTTCGGTCAGGACGAACGTCGCCGTCGGATAGGTCCCGGTGTTCATCACCCGATCGCGAAACTGCCCGTCGCGCTGGGAACTGTCGGTGGTGACCGAGTCCACCCGGACCGTCACCTCGGCGGCAGTGAGCGTGTCGTTCTCGATGGTGGCGGTGCCGGTCACCTGGTCGGTACTGCCCACCACGGTGACATCGGCTCCGCGCAGGATCTCCTCGACGGTGTAGCCCGCGGCGGTGCGGTTCGGGTCGGTCCCCGCAGTCACCGTCCAGGAACCGTTCAGCTCACCGGAGGCGGCTTCGGCACCGGATTCGGAAACCGACGCTGCCGGCGCGTCGTCCTCGGCGATGAAGTTGCCGTAGACCCACGGCGCGACGAAGAACCCGACGATCGCGATCACGACAATGGCAGCGAGGGACCATCCGAGCTTGCGCATGCCCCGACAGTAGTTGAGGCTTCAACGCCGTGCGGGGTCGAACGCGAGAAGAGGTCGAACGCTGTGCTCCCCGGATCTATACCGGCGGATCGGGGTCAGCAGTGCCTGCCAGCACCGAATGACGTCGGCTGTACACGAAGTAGATGACGACCCCGATCGCCATCCACACGACGAAGCGGATCCACGTCTCCACCGAGAGGTTCACCATGAGCCACAGGCAGGCCAGCACCGCGAGTATCGGCACGTACGGCACCAACGGCACCCGGAACCCGCGTTCGAGATCGCCCCGGGTACGGCGCAGCACGAGCACTCCGATCGATACCAGGACGAACGCGAAGAGCGTGCCGATGTTCACCATCTCTTCGAGGGTGCCCAGCGGAACCAGGCCGGCGAGCACAGCCACCACCACGGTGACGACGACCGTCGTCCGCACCGGTGTTCCCCGCGTGCCCGTGTGGGCGAGTCGACGAGGCATGAGGCCATCGCGTGCCATCGCGAACAGCACACGCGTCTGACCCAGCATCAGCACCATCACCACGGTGGTGAGGCCTGCGAGGGCACCGATGGAAATCAGGTTCTTCGCCCAATCCATGCCGTTGATCGCGAAGGCGGTGGCCAGGGTCGACTCGTCGCCCTCGAGTTCCTGGTAGTTCACCATGCCCGTCAGGACGAGACTCACAGCGACATAGAGCACGGTGACGATCGCGAGCGAACCGAGGATCCCGATCGGCACGGCTTTCTGCGGAGTCCGCGTCTCCTCGGCAGTCGTCGCGACGACATCGAAGCCGATGAATGCGAAGAAGACGAGACTCGCCGCGGCGAGCAGGCCGTACCAGCCGAACGTGCTGCCTCCCGCTCCGGTGACGAAAGAGAACAGCGACTGGTGCAGTCCGTTGTCGGTCTCCGCGGCCTCGGCCGGCGGGATGTAGGGCGTGTAGTTCTCCGCCTTGATGTAGAACGCCCCGAGCGCGACGACGAAGATGACCACCCCGACCTTGATCGAGGTGATCACCAGCGACACCCGGGAGGACAGCTTGGTTCCGGACGCGATGACGACGCCGATCACCACGACGATCAGAACCGCTCCCCAGTCCACCTTGACCGGTCCGACCATCACGCTCGACGACAGCCCTCCCATCACCTCGCCGAGATACAGCGACCAGCCCTTGCCGACCACCGCCGCGGCAAGCGCGAACTCCAGGATGAGATCCCAGCCGATGATCCAGGCGACGAACTCGCCGAATGTCGCGAACGAATAGGTGTATGCGCTACCCGCGACAGGCACGGTGGACGCGAACTCCGCGTAACACAACGCGGCGAGAGCACAGGCAATGGCGGCGAGGACGAACGCCAGCGACACCGACGGTCCCGCGACATTCCCGGCCGTGCGAGCGGTGAGGGTGAAGATGCCGGCGCCGATGACGACCGCGACACCGAACACGATCAGGTCCCACGCGGTGAGATCCTTGCGCAGCTTCGAATCCGGGTCGTCGGTATCGCGGATGGATTGCTCCACCGACTTCACTCGGAACAGACCCCGATCGCGCTTGCTGCCGGCTCGAGTCATCGTCGCCCCTTCCGAGCAGGAACCTACTCGGTACGAGCGGCCGCCATGGACGATTCCGGAACGATGACGCGCTCGGCTCGGACATCGGTGTCATCCGCTCGAAACCGGGTATACCCCGGCGATTACCGAGGGTCGGCCGGGTTCGGCCGACGACTCCGTGCCCGAGGAAGGTGCGTATGAGAACACTGCGTGTCGCGTCGGTCCCCGCATCGCACGTCTACGTGCGGCATCTGTCGTCACCCGACGGCGACGACGGAGTGATCCGGCTGCCCGACCCGGTACCCGCCGACGGACGAAAGGTCCCCGGTGGATGGTGGCCACCGATGATGCTCGAGCCCGGATGGATCGACGATCACCACGATGAATTCGACATCTTCCACATCCACTTCGGGTTCGACGCGGTGGAACCCGAAGTGCTCGAGGAGGTCGTCGGCGCCCTCGACACCCACCGGATCCCCCTCGTCTACACCGTGCACGACCTGAGAAACCCTCACCACCCCACCCCGGGCGCGCATCTGAAGAACCTCGACGTGCTGATACCGGCGGCCCGGGAACTGATCACCCTCACCCCCGGCGCTGCCGCGAGAATCCGGGCCGGCTGGGGACGGACCTCGACGGTCCTGCCGCACCCGCACGTGCTCGAGCGGGACTGGTTCGACGCGCCGCACCGCCCGCCGGACCCGTTCGTCGTCGGTGTCCATGCGAAGAGCCTGCGAGCCAATATGGATGTGCTGCCGGTCGTGACCGCGCTGGCTCGAACGGTCGCCGACCTGCCCGAGGCCCGGCTGCAGATCGATCTGCACGACGAGATCTTCGTTCCGTCCAACCATTGGTACGCCCCGGACATGGGAGCCGCGCTGCTGGCGCTCGGGGAGAATCCCGCGGTGGACGTCCGGGTGCACCCGTATTTCGACGACGACGAACTGTGGCAATACCTCTCGGAGTTGACGGTGTCGGTGCTCCCGTACCGATTCGGGACCCATTCGGGCTGGCTGGAGGCCTGCCACGATCTCGGAACCGCGGTGGTTGCTCCGAGCTGCGGTTTCTATCGTCAGCAACAGTCCTGCGACGTGTTCACCCTGGACGAGGACCGGTTCGACCCGGCCTCCCTCGACCGCTCCATCCGGTCGCTGTACGAACGGCGGCACCACATTCCGCGGGCACAGTGGCCGCGACGACTCGAGCAACGCCGACGTCTCGCCGCGGCCCACCGCGATATCTACGAGCGGGCCTCGGCATGACCGCCCGACCGCTGCGCATCGCGCTCGTCGCGTCGAACCGGTATCCCATCCGCCAGCCGTTCGCCGGTGGCCTCGAGTCCCACGTCTGGCATCTGGCGCGTGCCCTCGGAGAAGCCGGTCACCACGTCACACTGTTCGCGGCGTCCGGTTCCGACGAGTCCCTCGGTGCCTCACATCTGGAGGTCCGGTCCTTCTCCCCCAGCGCGACCGCGCGCCACGACCCGTCCATGGCACCGAAGGGCTTCCTCGAGGACCACCACGCGTACCTGTCGTTGATGCTGAACCTGGCGGGTCCGCTGGCCGACTCCTTCGACGTCGTCCACAACCACAGCCTGCATTACCTGCCGGTGGCGATGGCACCGGCACTGCGCATCCCGATGGTCTGCACGCTGCACACTCCGCCGACCCCCTGGCTCGAGTCGGCCCTGGCCGCGACGGCACAGGTCCCGGCGACCTTCGTCGCGGTCAGCCGGCATACGGCGCACGCGTGGCGGCACGCGCTCGAGGCTCCCGCGACCGTCATCCCCAACGGGGTGGACCTCTCGGGCTGGCCGGTCGGTCCCGGCGGGACCGACCTGATGTGGTTCGGACGCCTCGTGCCGGAAAAAGGCGCGCATCTCGCGATCGAGGTCGCGCGCCGAAGCGGCCGCAGGCTCGCCCTTGCCGGACCGATCTCCGACCGGAAGTATTTCGACGACCGCATCGCCCCCCGACTCGGCGGCGAAGTCGAATACCTCGGACATCTGCCGCGCACGGAACTGGCTGCCCGGGTGGGCCACAGCGCTGCCGTCCTGATCACGCCGTGCTGGGACGAACCGTACGGCCTGGTCGTCGCCGAAGCCCTTGCCTGCGGCACCCCCGTGGTGGCGTTCGCCCGCGGCGGGATTCCCGAGATCGTCGACTCCGGGTCGGGGGTGCTGGTCCCCGCGGGCGACACCGACGCGATGGCCCGGGTAATGGTGGTGGATGTGTCGGTGGAGGTGACGTTGCTGGCGCGATTGTTCGGCATCCCGGTCGTGGTCATGGCCATGCCCGGAACCCGCACCGACGCACCGCACACTCTCGGTTACCGCTCGGCAGACCACCTGATCGCCGCGTGGCCGCAGGAGGTGTACGACCCCGAGTGGCTGCACCCGTACGCGCACAAGACGTCGTATGTGGGTGGCATCAGCCGATTCGACGGGCGCCGCACTCCCCCCGATGCGGACGATTCCGATGACCGTCCCACCGTGCTGGTGATGGGCGGGAGTGGTGGTTCGGCCTTGTCGTCCGGTGATTTTCGGTCCTGGAAGAGTCGCCACACCCGGTACCGGTGGGAAGGCCTGGGAGTTCCCGGGGGCGTCTGGGCCGACGATCCGTGGCCCTCGCTGTGCCGGGCCGACGTGGTGATCGGCCACGCCGGACAGAACACCGTCGCCGACATCGCAGCGGCTCGGCGCCCCGCGGTGCTCGTCGCCGAGCGGCGTCCCTACGACGAGCAGCACGCCACGACGGCCGCCCTCCACAGCGCCGGATTGTCGGTGGGGTTGCCGGAGTGGCCGGACCCCGACCGGTGGCCGGAGTTGATCGAGCGGGCCCGCGGTGAGGACCCCGCGCAGTGGGCACGCTGGCAGACCTCCGGAGCCGCGGCGCGCGCCGCCGCAATCGTCGACCGGATCGCCGAGGAGGAGGCACCGACGTGAAAGTCGGCGTGGTGACCATCGCAGCGCACCGAACCACTCACCTGCGCAGGCAGATGACGGCGCTCGCACGCGGTTCCCGGCGTCCCGACCAGCACGTTGTCGTGTCCATGGGCGATCGCGAGGTCTTCTCGCTGACCCGGGCCGCCGGTGCGGACGTGCAGTGGATGGAGCCGACGGAAGGCCGTCTGCCTCTGGCCGAAGCCCGTAACCTCGGCGCCCGGCGGGCACTCGAACTCGGCGCCGAGTTACTGGTGTTCCTGGACGTCGACTGCATCCCGGCCACGAATCTGGTGAGCCGCTACGAGGAGGTCGGCAACGATCCGCGTCACCAGGTGGCGTTGCTGTGCGGTCCGGTGACCTACCTGCCACCGCCTCCGGTCGGCGGGTACGACCTGGATGCACTGGACGCGCTGATCGATCCGCATCCCGCCCGTCCCCACCCGCGCGCCGGTGACGTCGTCACCGGTGAGGACTACACGCTCTTCTGGTCACTCTCGTTCGCTGTCACCGCGGCGACCTGGCACCGCGTGGGCGGATTCTGTACCGACTATTCGGGATACGGCGGGGAGGACACCGACTTCGGGCAGGTCGCGGCGCAGCGCGGCGTCGGGCTTCGCTGGGTCGGCGGAGCCCACGCTTTTCATCAGCATCACCCGGTGTCGGATCCGCCGGTCGAGCGACTGCACGACATCCTGGCCAACGCCACCGTCTTTCACGACCGATGGGGATGGTGGCCGATGCGTGGCTGGCTCGACGCCTTCGCCGGGCGCGGGTTGATCCGGTTCGACGACGAGACGACGCGGTGGGTCCCCACGAGCAAGTAGCGCCGCACTGTTCGCCCTTCTCAGAGCTTCCCCACCGATACCGCGAGCCGTCAACGGGAGCCAGTTGCCCGATGTGACTGTTGCCGGGTTAGCATCACCGCGGTTCCTTTCGGGTGTGGTATCGACGCCGCATGTGGGATTCAGGAGTGGCGGCTCCCCCACTGCGGCGTCGGCTTTTTTTCGGACGCCCCTGACCGCCCGGATGCAATTCCGGCAAGGTGGAACTCATGGAAGGCACTCATCCGAAACACATCGGAATCCTGGCCCACAGCTGGGAGGGCGCGTCTCTCTGCTGGCGGGAGATATGCGGCTACAGCACCGCGCAGGGCCTGCCGGCGCACCCCGATCTCACCATGGACTGCATCTCGTTCGAGCACTGCATGCCGGCGTGGGAGGCGTCGGACTACGAGTCGGTGCGCGCGGTGCTCGCCACCAGCGTCGACCGCCTCGCACGGGCAGGATGCGACTTCTTCATATGTCCCGACAACACCGCGCACCTCGCGCTCGAGGCTCCAGGAGCCGACCTCGCACTTCCGGGCCTTCACCTGGTCGACACCGTCGCAGCGGCCGCCGAACGGGCCGAGTACACACGCGTGGGAATTCTCGGAACCCGTTACACGATGCAGGGTCCTCTCTACCCCCGCGAATTGGCAGCGCGAGGCATCCAAGCCGTCAGCCCCGCCGACGACGATCAGGCCATGGTCCACTCGGCAATCTTCGACGAACTGGTACACGGAACCTTCCGGGACGAGACGAGGGATTCCTTCATCGACCTGATCGGACGACTCGCGGACTTCGGGTGTGATGCGGTGGCATTGGTCTGCACCGAGATCCCACTCCTCGTGCCTCCTGACCTCTCGCCGCTTCCGATTCTGGATTCCACCCGGCTCGGCGGGCGCGCGGCGCTGGAAGTCGCGGCGGGCCTTCGGGAGATGCCGACCTGGCGCGGATCCGGGTTTCGCACCGCCGCGGTCGAAACGTCGGCAGCCCCGCAATAAAAAAGTCCCTCACCTGCATGCAGGTGAGGGACTTTATGGCGGTGGCGGAGGGATTTGAACCCTCGGACGGGGGTTACCCGTCACACGCTTTCGAGGCGTGCTCCTTAGGCCGCTCGGACACGCCACCGCTAAAAGACTCTACCGGATGGTGCGCCTGCACTGAAATCGGCAGGTCAAAGCCCCGGACGAGGGTCGCGCCGACCGTGGAAGAACTCCTCCAGAACCGTCGCACACTCGTTCTCGAGCACACCGCCGCGCACCTGAGGGCGATGAGTGAGCCGGCGATCCCGCACGACATCCCACAACGATCCGGCAGCGCCGGTCTTCGGCTCCCATGCGCCGAAGACGATCCGCTCGACGCGCGCCAGGACAGCTGCACCGGCGCACATCGTGCAGGGCTCGAGGGTGACCGCGAGGGTTGCGCCCTCGAGACGCCAGCCGTCTCCGTGCACGCGCGCCGCCGCCCGCAGCGCCAGGATCTCCGCGTGCGCGGTGGGGTCCCCTGTGGCCTCACGCGAGTTCGCGGCCCGGGCCAGCTCGGTGCCGTCGGCCGCGAACACGACCGCGCCCACCGGAACGTCCCCGGCAGGCGCAGCGGTCGCAGCGTCCAGCGCGACCCGAATCAGTTTCTCGTCGTCGCGCAGCCCCATCTAACGCAGTTTGTCCAGCGCAGCGGCCCACACATCGTCGAACCCGAGGCGCTGTGCGACCTCCTCGAGTTGTTCGTCGGGATAGAGATCCGTCTCGGAGAGGATCACGGACAGCACGGGTTCCGGTAGACCCATGTCCTTGAGAATCCCCAGGTCACCTTCTTCCCACGGCTCCACGTCGTCCAGCTCGTCCGGATCGATGTCCGGGATGTCGACATTGAGTGCGTCGAGAATATCGGCCGCAATGTCGTAGTCGATCGCCATCGTGGCGTCGGACAGCAGGATCCGCGTTCCGGACGGTGCGGGCCGGATGATGACGAAGAACTCGTCATCGACGTTCAGCAAGCCGAACACGGCGCCGGAGCTGCGGAGCTCCCGCAACTCCGTCACGGCCGTCTCGAGGCTCGTCAATGCCGCATCCGAGAGTGCGCGGCACTTCCAGAGTCCGTCTTCACGCGTCACGGCGACGGCAAAACCGTCGAGGTCCTCGATCGAACTCACCGAAGGGCTCTTGTTCCCTACGCGTTGTGCAGCCATGCGCGCAACGGTAGTCTGCCTCGTCCCGCGAATGAAGCCCGCGCCCGAATATGCCAACCTGGAGCGGTGCCTACCGCTACGTTCGCCCCGCCCGTATGTGTCCTCGGCCTCGGCCTGATCGGTGGATCGCTTCTCCGCGCAGCGGCAGCGACCGGCCGCCAAGCATGGGGGTACAACCGCTCGCCGGAAGTCGTGCACTCGGCCCGCGATCTGGGTTTCGACGCGAGCACGGACTTGACTGCGACGCTCCAACGCGCCGCCGATGCGAACGCGATCGTGGTGATCGCGGTCCCGATGCCGGCGGTCGGGAGCATCCTCGAGGCGATCGCCGAACACGCACCGGATGTCGCGCTCACCGATGTCGTCAGCGTCAAGTCGGAAGTGGCGGCCGCCGTCGCCGCACACGGCTTGTCCAGGCGTTTCGTCGGCGGTCACCCGATGGCCGGCACCGCCGAGTCGGGCTGGGCCGCGAGCACCGTCGAGCTGTTCCGTGACGCCGTGTGGGTGGTGACGGTCGACGACGGCACCGACCCCGAGGTGTGGCAGGCCGTCGCGGACCTCGCGCTCGACTGTGGCTCGGTCGTCGTGCCGGCCGAGTCCGCCGAACACGATGCGGCGGTCGCCCGGATCTCGCACCTGCCGCATGTGCTGGCCGAAGCCCTCGCGCTGGCGGGGGCCGCCGGTGGCGATCTGGCCCTCGGATTGGCTGCGGGCTCGTTCCGCGACGGGACCCGCGTGGCAGCGACCGCTCCGGCACTCGTCGACGCGATGTGCGAGGCCAACGCCTCAGCGTTGCTCGTGGCACTCGACGAGACCCTCGAGGTGCTGTCGGCCGCGCGGGAACAGCTTGCCGACGGCAGCACCACCGACCTCACCCGGGCCGGATTCGACGCCCGCGCCCGGTACGACCAGCAGAAGCGCGTCTCTGTCACCGGCGTCGTCCCCGGGGAGGGTGACTGGCTGACCGTGCTCCGCGAGGCCGGGCGTCGCGGAGAGGTATGGACCCGATGACCTTGCGCGACGTCGCCTCCGCGCTCACGACCGGCAAGCTGACGCCGACCGAACACGTACGACAGGTACTGGCCGACCTCGACGCGCTCGACGGCACGCCGTGGCACAACATCGTCGCGGCCCGCGACGACGCGGCCGCCCTCGAGTCTGCGGCACGCGCCGACTCGGAGATTGCGGCCGGGAACTGGATAGGCCCGCTGCACGGCGTCGCAGTTGCGGTCAAGGACAACATCGACGTCGCCGGCATGCCCACCCGCTGCGGCAGCGCCGTGCTCGACGATGCGCCGCCCGCGACGACCGATGCCCGCATCATTCGTAAGTTGCGGGAGGCGGGCGCGATCATCGTCGCGAAGACCCACCTTCACGAATTCGCCTACGGTCCGACGGGTCTCGTCAATGCTTCCGGGCCCGCTGCGCATCCGCACGAACCCGGGCTCATCAGTGGCGGCTCGTCGTCGGGGTCGGCGGTTCTGGTGGCGCGCGGGATCGTCCCCGTCGCCCTCGGCACCGACACCGGATGCAGTGTGCGCACCCCGGCCGCCTTGTGCGGAATCGCCGGTTTCAAGCCGGGTCACGGAGCACTACCCGTCGACGGGGCATTCCCGTTGTCGACGACGTTCGATCACGTGGGTCTGCTCGCCGCGGACACGCTGGACGTCGCGCTCGCGTGGGGTGCGATCCCGGGCATCGCGCACCTGCGGACCCCGGTGTCCGGGCTCCGCATCGGTCGTCTCCGCGGCAGCATCTGGGACTTCCCCGACCCGGACTTCGAGGCAGCAGTCGACGCCGCGTGCCGCACACTAACCGACCTCGGTGCGGAGGTGGTCGAGGTGACGCTCCCGGAAACCGAGGAGCTTCTCGAGGTGTATCCCGTCGTCACCGGCTCGGAGGCCTACGACACCCACCGCGAGTGGTTCGAGTCGACCCCTGAGCGCTACCAGCCCGCCACGGCGTCGCTACTGGCAGCCCAGCGGGACCGGCCCGCCTACGAGTACGTGCGCGCGGTACGGACGGTCTCACGCCTGCGCCGCGACGTCCTGGATCGCCTGCGGAAAGCGGAAGGACTCGACGCGCTGGTCACCGCGACGACCGGCATCCGTTCGGCACCCCAGAACAGCGATCCGCTGGCTCTGCGGAGGCCGCTGCTCGAGCACTGCATTCCCTTCAGCGTCCTCGGCGTACCCGCGTTGTCGGTACCCGCACCGGGCGGCGGCACGAGACCGATCGGCTTGCAGGTGGTCGGACTCACCGCGGGAACCGGCGGACACGGGAGCCACCCCGCCGAGTCCACGGCGCTTGCGGTCGCCCTCGCGGTGGAAACAGCCGACGGCTAGATCCGCTCGGCCAGCCCGCGGTACTCCACGACGAATCCGTCCGCGTCGACGGTCACCGACGAGGTCGACACGGGCGACAGCACATGGATGCCGTCGGACGCGCTGCTGTACATCACGGCAGCTTCCTGCACGCCCAGGTCGACGAGGTTCACGTACACCACCGGGACCTCGAGGTCCGCGGAGCCCGACTGCAGTCCGTATCGCCGGATCGGCAGCGCATTGAAGAACGGGCTGAGGATGACATCGACGTCCAGCGCCCCACCGAACGTGGAACGTTGGTGCTGGGTGCCGTTGTCGACCATCCAGATGCCCTCTTCGGAACGGCTGATCGACATGTGTCGCTCACCCGCCGCGACGGTGGTCCGCACGGACAGCCGGCGCGTGACGCCGTTTTCGTCGGTCACCAGGTCGTAGGACGCGCTGAATGCGGGATGGTCGTCGCACGCGCCACCCACGATGCGACCGGACGCTTTGATCCGGCGGCCGTTGAGCTGCACGCGCACAGATTCCATACGGGGCGCGTCCAGCGCTCGCCAGGTGAGAAGCGCGGGCCATGCCGACGCTGTACTCGCCGCAGAACCCGCGGCATCAGAGGCTGGGATGCTCACGAGCTATACGTTAAGCGACGACCGTCGGCGGGGAGGCAGCGGTGCCGTTATTGGGCACCTCAGAGGGTTCCCGCGCCCGCGCGAATCTCCTCGACCGGCGCAAATCCTCGCGCCGACGGCGCGCCCCTTTTCCCGCGTACGACAAGTTCGGGCAATCCGGACGCCGCTAGGGGTCCTGGGGAATCGAACGTGGCCTCGGCGTCGTCGGTGGCGCGTGGACCGGCAGCATCGACTGTTGTGGACTGTGCGCGGAGGGGCACTCGGCCATCGGTATTGGCCTAGAGTCGCACCATGCGTACCGTGTGGACAGTTCCTCTGAACATTGCCCAAACTTTGCTGGAATCTCCCGAGATCCAGATGTTTCTGACCAGCAATGAGCTGCCCGACACCGCAGACGATCCCCGCCAGAGGCTCGAAGAGTTCACTCTGGCTCTCGGCGCGCTCAGCAAGCACGCCGGGCGCACCTTCGGCACCGTTGATGCGGCCAACCGCGAACTGTTCGGCGGTTCCGCCGGCAGGGTGCCCGTGTCGCTCCGCCTCACCGTGCTGCGCGCGATCGTCGCTCAGGTAGACGACCGCACCCCGACTCCCCAGCCGATGCCGCAGCCTGTGATCGACCAGCTCGGTGCGTATGTCTACGCCCTGCTCGATCCGCGCGATCGCAGCATCGTCTACATCGGAACCGGACGTGGAAATCGGATCTTCACTCTGGTCTGGTCAGCCCTCGGAGAAACCCACAAACTCGCCGAAGCCGGGGAGAAAGCACCACCGGCGACCCCGGAAACCGAGGCGGCACTCCGCCGTATCAAGGCCATCTACGACTCGGGTTACTCCGTGGACCACTACGTAGTGGCCGACCGGCTCAACCCGAAGTCCGACGCCGACCACACGGCGGACGTCACCGCGCAGGCAGTGATCGCTGCGCTCGGATTGATCGAGCCGCACAGGGGTGAGTGCATTCTCACCAATCTCGCGGGTACGACGGATGTTTCGGAGGCGGACCGCACCGCGATCCCGATCTCCGAACTTGTACGCCAGTATTCGGCGACTCCCGCACCGGAATTACCGACACCGTGCGTCGTCCTCCGCATCAACGAGGCAAAGAACGCCGACGCGGCGCAGGTTCGCGCCCTGGCATCGAGGCCGTGGCCGGCCGGTACGGCAGCGCGCGGCATCGACGGCTTGCCGATCATCGTGGTGGCCGACAACATCGTTCGCGCGGTATACCGGGCGACGCGGTGGGAAGCCGCGGGGCGCAGTGAGGAGAACGGCGGCACCGTTCTCTACCGCTTCTTCGGTGAATCCGATCCGGACCTCGAGCCCAAGTTCGTCGATACACGCCTCAGTCCGGATCGCTTGGGGCTCAAGCGATGGCCGTCGCACGGATGGGCGCCGCGCCTCACGCGCGCCTTGCCCCGCCCGGTCGCCCGGCCGAAGCCCAAGGCGTAATCCCGCCTGAAAGCAGTCGAGGGGGCCACATTTCGTGGCCCCCTCGACAACACCTTCCGGCTGAGCCGGCTTGCAAAACACTGCATACAGAAAAAACTGCATACCAAACACTGAAGGCCCCCAACACAGTTGGGGGCCTTCAGCAAACGGGTGTTCGGCGGTGTCCTACTCTCCCACACCCTGTCGAGTGCAGTACCATCGGCGCAATGGGGCTTAGCTTCC
>NZ_JABAGQ010000011.1 GCF_012844225.1 Rhodococcus sp. 105337 | reverse complement strand
TTCGGCATGGGAAACATCCTTCCATCGTGAGGAGTGATCCTCACAGATCAGATGTCAACCAAACCGGGGGCAGTCCCGATCGAGTGGGAGACGCACGCGATCCTCGGTTCGTAGTTTGTGATCTTCTCCGAGAACGAAATTCTGCGGCCGGCAGCGTGATGGACTCCGCCCGACCGAAGTCCCCCACGAAGGGTGAGAATTCATGTCTACTCCGATCCGTCGACGCATCGTCGCAGCTGGATTCGCGGCCGCGGCTGTAATAGCAGGAGTGACGACGGGAACCGGCACGGCGGCAGGGGAAACGAAAGTGCCGCTTACTCAGCCTTGTTTCAGCCTGAGTCCCTACATTCTCGATCAGCCGTACGTACAGACCAGCGTCACCGTCGACCAACGGGTGTCGGGGAGTGTCGTCGTGACCCTCGGGACGGCATCGTCCTTCTGGTTCCTCGCGGGCGGTTACAACACGGATATCCGCCTCGACTGGCACAACACCGACACCGGCGCCCGGGGAACGGAAAACACATCGATCCGCTCCACTGTCCCTGCCGGTACGGCGACTTTCTTCTTGGGCACGGGACCTGGCCGGGTCGAATTCACGTTCCGTGCAGTCAACAGCCTTCCGTTGTGGAGCATCCCGACCAACACGTGCCGCGGCGTGATCGACGTGTGGTGAGCGTTCCGCACCCGCATCGGCGCAGCCATGATCACAACCATCGCGGGGGTCCGATCCCGGCGTTGTCGACGTAACGGCTGCCCGCGCCTTAGATGACAGGCAGTCTGCCTTGTACTTCGACCGGGGACACTGCTGATCGGGTGCGGGCGTCAACGATTCAGATGCTGCATGATCTCTCGATGATCGCGATCCGTGTGGGCTGGATTCTCATGGCCGCCATAGTTGTGCTGCTCGGAATCGGTGCAGCTACCGGCCCGATGCTGCAGATTACGGATTGCGAGTTGGACATGTACTCGCCGGAAGTCCCGAATCGTGAGGTCTGCAACGCTTCGATCCAAAGTTACTTCGGGAATGTGATCGTGCCTGTGCTTGCGCTGCCGGTTTTCGTGTGCCTGATACCTGTGTTCATGCCGCGCCAGCGTGTTGCCCGGCTGACCACGGCCGCATTTTTCGTTTTTCCAGCCGTGGGGGTTTTCGCTCTCGTCTTCTCATGGAAGCCGACCTTGCTCGATCTGTTCGGTTTCTTCTGGCCTGCCGGGTTCCTGGCGGTGCTCGTGACCAGCCTCGCTCAACTGGTGAACCTTCGACGGAACGGCCCCGGCCCTCTGCAACTTCTACCGTGACTCGTCGCCGAGCATCGGAAGCGGCACGCCGGGGTCAGTTTTCATTCGCCGCCACGGGTCAACCGCCAGTCGCCGTCGACACACCCCACTCATCGTCGGGGGGTGCCCCGGCACTCATCGGTGGCCTTATTCGCGGCATGCGGTGAGGGCGGCGCAATCGGCTGAGGAGGTGGCAGTGCCGGTCTCGCTGTGGGATCGATAGGGAAGGAGTCGGTTACACGAGTTAACCATGATGAAACCGCCATCGCGTTTCTTGCCACTATCGTGTGTTTCACGCCAGCGATCGGCGCGCTTCCCCCGACACGGCCGGATCACCGGCCTCGTTCGAAGGACTCCTCATGGTCGAAACACGCATCGTGCCAACTTTCCTGGTTACAGCAGATTTCTGGAAGTCGCTGCCGCAGATGTCCACCGACGAGTTTCCCGGCACACAGGGATACATCGACGACGTCTACCCGAACCCCGGAGGGTCGGACATGGCCGCCGGTTACTTCGCCCTGCAGCCCACCGATGCACCGCTCGACTACCTGTACGAATACGACGAGATGAAGGTCGTGCTGGAAGGAGAGTTCCGGCTCGAGAACCTCGACACCGGCCAGGTGGCCACCGCACGCGCCAGGGACGCGATCTTCTTCCCGAAGGGTTCCCGGATCCGCTTCACAACCCCGGAAGGCGCGCTCGCCTTCTATGTCGGCCAACGCACCTTCGCGCCGTAGGGATACGTCATGAGCGTGTGTATGGAAACCACGAGCGTGCCGCGCTGGCACGAGGAGCAGCACATCGCCGAAGGCGGGCGGGCCGTGACCATCCTTTCCTTCGGTGACGCTGCAACCGAGCATGCGCGAAAAGTTCTGCCCGCCTTCCCTGGTCGCCGAGTGGACTGGTTACGGCTTGCGACGAACTGGAACGGCGCGTCGGCGGACACACTCCGCCGCCGGCTCTCGGCGGCGCGCGTGGGATTCCGACTCGTGCTCGTCGGTGGAGAAGCGCCGGTGCTTTCCGCCCGCGCGGAGGCTGTAGCTGCGGGATTGCTCGATGACGAGATCCTGCCGATCACGATCGGCAGCGAAGCACGCACCGTCTATTGCGCGCATTGCCACTCCACCCACCTCGCCTCGGTCGGGATCGGACAGGTCACCGCCTGCCCGACCTGCACGGTGGAACTGGTTGTCTATCACCATGTGTCGCGTCATCACGGCGCTTATCTGGGTTACATGTTCGATGCGGAGGAGCGTTGATGACACTGGCAGCAGGGACCGACGTCCGATCCTCGGTCGACGAGACGAGCCTCGTGCTCACCGTTGCCGAGGTCGTACCGCTTACGCAGGGGGTCCGGCACGTGCGCTGCGCCGACGCCGCGGGACGCACGCTTCCATCGTTCACGCCAGGCAGCCACCTGGTGCTCTCGTGCGGCACCGGCGTCGACGGGCGTCCACGCCGCAACGCGTATTCGCTCACGGGTCCCGAGTTCGAACCCGACCACTATTCGATTTCTGTGCGCCTCGACGAGCACGGCCGGGGCGGATCTCGATGGGTCCACGAACTCGGGGTCGGGCAAGTGGTGCGGGCGGGGATGCCCCGCAGCGCTTTCGCCCCGGTCCTCACCGCGCGCCACCACGTGCTCGTCGCGGGCGGTATCGGTGTGACACCGATCCTGTCGCACGTGCGTGCCGCGCGAAAATGGGGACGGTCCTTCGAGGTGCACTACATCTTCCGCGAGGGCGACGGGCCGTACCTCGAGGACCTGCGCGAACTCTGCCGTGACCGGTTGCATATCTACAACACGCCGGAGAGTTTCTGGGCGCACATGGAACCGGCGTTGCTCGACCAGCCGCTCGGCACCCACCTGTACGTGTGCGGCCCGCCCGGCCTGATCGACGCGCTCACCGGCAGGGCTCGCCAAGACGGGTGGCCAGACGCGCGCGTGCACTACGAACACTTCGGTGTCGGCGATCTCGACCCCGGAAACCCGTTCACCGCCCATTTGGGCCGCACCGGTGTGGACGTCACCGTCGATTCGGGAGTCAGCCTCCTCGAAGCTCTCGAATCGGAAGGACTGGCGGTGCCCAGCCTCTGCCGTCAGGGAGTGTGCGGCGAGTGCCGTCTACCGGTGAGGGGCGGCGGGGTCGACCACCGTGACATGTACCTGAGCGAAGCCGAGAAGGCCGTCGGCGACTGCATGATGCCGTGTGTTTCCCGCGCTCGCGGTGAGCGATTGGAGCTGGACCTGTGAGCGCGATAGCAGACCGCGGGATTCTTCCGGAGCGGATTGTGCGGTTCCCCTTCCCATTTCCACGAGACACCTACCGGTACAGCACCAACGTCGAACCGGCCGGAATTCCGGTGACCACGCCGGCGGGACGGTGGGGGGAGCACCCCGTCGACGTCGACGGCTTCTACCTCGACGACCTCGCCGAACGCGACCGCATCCTCGACACGGACCCGACGCGGTTCCAGTCGTTACCGCACATGGAGATCGCACAGTGGGACGCGATGCTCACGCTGATGAAGATGCTCGAGGAGGCATACCCCCAGACGTTCTCCCTCGTACGCGACGGCAAGCTGTGGCGCTGGTGCAATCGGGCGCTCGACGTCGAGCAGGCCTTTGTCTTCGGTGAACGCACCACTCTTCCGGAGCCGCCGTTGCGCTACGTCGGCCGGCACATCCAGGAAGATGTCGTGCTGCTCGATCAACGGAACGGCGAGTTGTGGGGCGACGCCGGTTTGGTGACGTTCGCCGCCGACTGGTCGCTGCGTTTCGACGTCGGCATGAGTTTCCTGCAGATTCACGGGCCGGTTCCGCGCGTTCACACCGAAGGCGTGATTCCCCGCGCACAACAGTTCCTCATGAAACTCGAAGCAGGACAACGGTATCGACGCACGAACTGGTCGCTGAGCGTGGATCGGCGGCTGGACCAGTCCACCGAGACGTACCCGGTGTGGGGTCACGACCGTCGCACGCTCGGTGAGGGACCACTCGGCGAAGTGGGACGCAGGCTGCACCTCCGTGTGGAGGTGCAGCACCTCGTCCGGCTCGGGGTGTCGGGGACGATCATGTTCCTGATCCGCACGCACCTGCTCCCGCTCGAGGACATTGCCCTGGTACCCGAATGGGCCGATCGCCTGTACCGGGTGCTCGAGGAACTGCCCGAGGACATGGCCGAGTACAAGGGCATCGCGCGTACCCGGGGTCCGGGCATGCGCTGGCTGACGGAGTACGCGGGGGTGCAGCCGTGAGAATCTCCGGATTCGTTCGACGACCGAGTGATGATCGCCGGAACCGCGCCGGACGCGATAGCGCCCTACATCACCGAGTCCACAACAGGTTCACGAACGCACGTGCATCCGTTCGCCCTGGGGACCGAAGATCGCCAATGCCTCGCATGCGGCGGGCCCGGGATTGCCGATCCAGTGTGGCGTGCGGGTATCGAATTCGACGACCTCTCCCGGTGAGAGCACCATGTCGCGGCTACCGAGGATCAGACGCAGCCGCCCGCTGAGGACGTAGAGCCACTCGTAGCCCTCGTGCGTCTGCAACGTCGGCTGAGTCACGTCGTCGACCGTGGGAAGCACCATCTTGAAGGACTGAAGGCCGCCGGGACGCCGGGTCAGCGAGAGGAAGGTCCGGCCGTGCCGGGTCACCGCCTTCGGCCGGATTCTGGGGTCGCCGGTTTCCGGGGCGTCGACGAGTTCGTCGAGTGCGACGCGGTAGGCGCGGGCCAGCGGCAGCAGAAGTTCGAGGGTGGGCCTGCGCTGTCCCGATTCCAGCCGGGACAGGGTGCTGACGGAGATGCCGGTCTCCGCGGCGAGGTCGCCGAGGGTGGCCTCCCGCTCGAGCCTGAGCTGTCGAAGTCTCGGGCCCACGCCCTTCAGCACGTCTTCGTCTTCCATGGCATCCAGTATGCCCGACTGCTTTGCTGACTCGGCAAGAATGTTTGCCAATTCCGGTTTCGGGTCTGCACCCTGGGAACATGACGGATAACGAGAACTTCGATGTGGTGATCATCGGCGGCGGCGCTGCCGGCCTGAGCGGCGCGATGGCGCTGGGCCGGTCCCGTCGCCGGGTGCTGGTGATCGACGCCGGAGAACCCCGCAATGCCCCCGCCGAGCATGCGCACAACTACCTCGGCCGGGAAGGCGTCGCTCCGTTCGACCTGCTGGCCGACGGCAGAGCCGAGGTGGAAGCGTACGGCGTCGAAGTCACCGGCGATCGGGTGCAAGCCGTGACCCGAACAGAGCACGGCTTTGCCGTGGGCACCGGAAACGGACGCGAGGTGACAGCCCGGCGCGTGCTGATCGCGACCGGCGCGGTTGACGAGTTGCCCGACGTTCCCGGACTGGCAGCACGATGGGGCCGCGACGTGCTGCACTGCCCCTACTGCCATGGCTGGGAGGTGCGCGATCGAGCGATTGCGGTGCTGGCGACTACCCCTATGGCAGGACATCAGGGTCTGCTCTTCCGTCAACTGACCGACGACGTCGTGATCGTCGTCGCCGACGGGGTGGAACTGCCGCACGACGATGTGGAACGGATGGCCGCCATCGGTGTGCGGATCGAGCACGGCACTCCGAAGGAGGTCGTCACCGATGGTGATCGACTGGTGGGGTTGCGGCTCGCCGACGGTTCGGTCCTCGAACGGGAGGCGATCGTGGTCGGGGCGCGGCCGCAGGTACATCTCGAGTTCCTCGCGCCTCTGGGACTGGAGCCGCAAGAGGTCGAGTTCGGTGGGGTGCCGATGGGCACCGTGATCCCGGTCGACGCGATGGGAGCAACCACTGTTCCCGGTCTCTACGTAGCCGGCAACGCGACCGACATCAGCATGACCCTGATCGGCTCGGCCGCACACGGAAATCGGGTGGGCGCCTTCATCAATGCGGACCTGGCTGCCGAGGACGCCGACCGTGCGGTCGCCGAGCGCAGGGCCGAGATGTTCGAGCAACCCGCGTGGGAGGATCGCTACTCCGGGGATCGCGTCTGGAGCGGAAACGTCAACCCGCAACTCGAGGCCGAGGCATCCGCCCTCGCACCCGGGCGGGCACTCGACGTGGGCTGCGGCGAGGGTGCCGACGCGATCTGGCTGGCCGGCCGCGGCTGGTCGGTGACCGCCCTCGACTTCGCCGTCGCGGCATTGGACAAGACCGCCGCGCACGCAGCCCAGGCCGGAGTCGGGAACCGCGTCACGACTCGCCAGGCAGACATCCGCAGTTGGGAACCCGGTGAGGAGCGCTGGGACCTGGTCTCGTCGCAGTTCATGCACCTGCCCGACGGCGGAATGGTCGACCTCACCCGGCGCCTCGGCTCCGCGGTCGCCCCGGGCGGCACCCTGCTTGTGGTGGGCCACCATCCCGACGACATGGCCACCGGGCTCCGGCACGGCCACCACTCGTTCCTCTTCACTCCCGAATCGCTCGTGCCGGCGCTCGAGGACGGCAAGTGGGAGATCGAACTCTGCGAGGCCCGGTCCCGCACGGCCACCCACCCGCACACCGGCGAGGAGATCACCGTCCGCGACTCGGTGCTGCGCGCGCGACGCCTCGGCTGAGTTCGCAGCGGTGTGACGTGGAGAGTGCATGCTTTTTCGCTTGACCTTCTCGCTACGGCAACTTCTACGGTCGGAGCCGAGACCGGACCGACCGGTCTCGCGGAACGATGGGAACGGATATGAGCTGGTCGATCGCGGATGTGGCGAGGATGTCGGGAGTCACTGCCCGCGCTCTTCGGCATTACGACGACATCGGACTGCTCGAGCCCGCCTATGTGGGCGCCAACGGCTACCGCTACTACGAGGAGGAGCAACTGCTGCGCCTGCAGCAGATTCTCGTACTGCGTGAACTCGGTCTGAGCCTCGCCGAGATCGCACAAGCGGTCGATTCCGAGCCGGACACGCTCGCCGCCCTCAAACGGCAGCACGACCGCCTGCTGACGGAACGGAACCGACTGGCACGGATGGCCGACACGGTGGCGCGCACCATCGCCGAAATCGAAGGGACAACGGCAATGACCGGAAAGATCAACCGCCCGGAGAACTTGTTCGAGGGCTTCGATTACAAGCAGTACGACGACGAGGCCCGCGAGCGCTGGCCGGAGGAGTTCGAGCAGTCTCGGCGCAAGACCGCCACGCTGACCACCGACGACGTCGGGAGTATGCAGCGTGAGGTCACCGCGGCGATGATCCGTATGGCGGAGTTCATGGCCGCCGGAACCCAGGTCGGAGACGCGGCCGTGCAAGCGGAAATCCACACGCAGTACCAGGGCATATGCCGCATGTGGACGCCGAACAGGGACGCGTACAAGTGCCTGGGGCAGATGTACGTGGACGACGAGCGGTTCAAGGCGAACTACGAGAAGATCGCCGAGGGCCTGGCCGAGTACCAGCGAGACGCGATGGTCGTCTACGCAGACGAGAGGCTCGGCGACTAGCAACCGTCGCCCTGACCCGGCACCCCTGAGCCGACCGGCTCGGGGGTACCGGCAGCTGTGAAGTAGCGTTCGCTCTCCGCTCCCGAATCCGGTGCAGCGATCAGGACTGCTCAGGCATCTACCTGCGCGGACCGAATCTCCGACCGAGTGATGCGCAACAGCTCGTCGAGTGCATGCCGACTGCGGGTGAAGCAGGCGATCTGGCGGTCGAGGTCCTCGATTTCGGTGCTCAGCCGCTCGGCGAACACTCGATCGCAGTTGCTCGTCCATCTGCCTTCCCGGTCGTCGCGTTGGTCGATGACGATCGAGATCAGACGAGTAGGTACACCGGACGTGACGAGGTCGCGAATCCACTTCGCGCGATCGACGTCATCCTCTGTGTACTCGCGGTAGCCGTTCGCGCCCCTCGTCGGGTGGAGCAGACCCTCCTGCTCGTAGTAGCGCAACATCCGGGAGCTGAGTCCGGTGTGACGGGACAGGTCGCCGATCCGCATAGGTTCCCTCGATTTCGGGCTTGACCTTGACACTGATGTCAAAGTTTAGCGTCGGGCGATGACCGATATCGACGGATCGAACACATCCGAAAGCACGACGAACGAATCCACCGCGGGGATCCCACCGAACGCTGCCGCACTGCCGTGGCCGAAATTGATCGCATTGGCCTGCGCAGCGTTCGCAACGGTGACGATGGAGATGCTTCCTTCGGGGCTTCTCCCGCAGATCGGGCGCGGTCTGGGGGTCGATCCGGCCGTGGTGGGAATGTTGGTCACGGCGTGGGCACTCACGATCGTGGTCACCGGTATCCCACTCGTCCGGGTCACCAGAAAGGCCCGCCGGGCGCGGCTGATCCCCGCAGCCCTCGGTGTGGTCGCGGCGGCGGGGGCGGCCACGGCATTCGCGCCGACCTTCGAGACGGCTTTGCTCGGGCGAGTGATCGCTGCAGCCGGACACGGTGTGTTGGTGGCGGTGATCGTCGTGTATGTCGCCGACATCGTGGCACCCGAGCGCATCGGCCGTGCGATGGCCATCGTGCTCGCCGGGCCCACGATCGCCGGTTTCGTCGGGCTGCCCCTCGGAACCGCGCTCGCGGACGTGGTCGGGTGGCGTGCGATATTCGCGGGAGCGTCGGTGGTTCTCGCCGTCATCGCCGTCGCCCTCGTGCCGCTCCTCGCCGATACCGGCGAGTCGGTGGGAACAGCCGATCGTGCCTCGGCGGCGCGATGGGATCGCAGTGCGATCCCCTCCGTCGGGACCGCAGTGGCCGGGGCGCTCGTGCTGGTCGGACACTTCGTGGTCTTCACCTACGTCTCGCTGGTGGTCACCGATGTCGCGCAGTACGAACCCACTGCGCTCGCGTGGTTCCTGGCACTGTTCGGCACGGCCGGGGCGGTCGGTTTGGTGCTGTCGGCCTGGCTCTCGGATCGCTGGCCGAGAGCGACCCTGCCCGCGGTTGCCCTGGCGATGCTCGCCGCGTTCGCTCTGGTGACGATCGCACCCACGACGCCCGCGGTATTCGTGACCGCGATCGTGGTGTGGGGAACTGCCATCGGGTTGCTTCCACCCGTATTCCAAGTCCGCGTCGTCCGGCTCGCGTCCGCGCAGTTCCGTTCCCTCGCGGGAGCGGTGGTGATCACGCTCCTCAACCTCGGCGTCGCCGCGGGGGCTGCACTCGGAAGCCTGGTGGCCGGTTCGGGTACCGGTGCGTTGGCACCGGTCGCGATGGCCGTGACAGCCGTCGGCACGACGGGTCTGCTGCTTCTCGGGCGGGTCGGCGAGCCGACCGAGGGAGATACGTCCACCCCGAACTCCGCGGTAGCCGACGAGGTGGTGGTGGGCACCGCGTCCACCACCACCCCGGTGCCGGATTCCCTACGCTCCGACGGCGTTCGACAGCGCGGTGAGGCGGTCGCGTTCGAGGTCGGTGAGCGTGAGACGTGTGGCGTCGAGCAGTGCGGGTAACTGCTCGATCCCGCTGACACTGGCGAGCGGGGCGACGACCCCGGGGCGGGTGAGCAGCCAGGCCAGCGCGACCGTGGAGATCTCGACCGCGTGGGCGGTCGCGATCTCACCGAGTGCGTCGACCACGGCGAGACCGGCATCGGTGAGGTAGCGCGAGGCCATCCGCTCGCGCACCCGGCCGGTGAAATCGTCCTGCGACCGGTATTTGCCGGTCAGGAACCCCGAAGCGAGGGAGTAGTACGGCAGCACACCCAAGTTGTGTTCGAGAGCGATCGGGGCGTAGCTGGTCTCGTACTCCGCCCGGTGGACGAGGTTGTAGTGCGGTTGCAGTGATACGGGAGCGTCGAACCCGTGCGTGTCCGCGATCTCGAGCCATTCGGAGACCCGGGCGGGGGAGAAGTTGGACAGGCCCACGTAGCGCACCTTGCCGTCGCGGACGAGGTCGTCGAACGCGGCCACGGTCTCGGCGAGCGGCGTGTCGGGGTCGTCGGAATGCGCGAAGTACAAGTCGATGTGGTCGGACTGCAACCGCTTCAGGGAGGCGTCGGCGGCGGCGCGGACGTTCGCGGGGGCGAGGCCGGGGTGTTCGGGATGGTGCCCGACCTTGGTTGCGATCATCACCTCGTCGCGATTGCCGCGCGCTGCCGCCCAGTTGCCGAGGATCGTCTCGGATTCGCCACCCGAGTTGCCGGGCGCGAAGGCGGAGTAGGAGTCCGCGGTATCGATGAGGTTGCCTCCCGCGGCGCGAAACGCGTCGAGGATCTCGAAGGATGCGGTTTCGTCGGCTGTCCAGCCGAAGGTGTTGCCGCCGAGGGCGAGAGGGAAGATGTCGAGCCGGGAATTGCCGATCGTGGTCACGATGCTCCTGGATAGCCGATGTCGAGTACGTGCGCACCCTAACCACACTTCGCCGTACCCGTGTTCGGTCGGGTCGTCAGCTGGGCGGGCGCAACGCGGCGAATTCGTCGGTGACGCGCAGCCGGGATTCAGTGAATCGGTACAGCGCGGGCGGACGGCCACCGGCCGGCCCGGGCGGTGCGGTGTTTCCGGTCGCCGTGAGCACGCGGCGCCGAGCCAGTACGCGCTGCAGGTTCGTCGCATCCACCTGGTATCCCAGTGCGGCGCAGTAGATGTCGCGCAACGTCGACATGGAGAACTCTGCGGGCGCGAGCCCGTAGGCAATGTTGGTGTAGGAGAGCTTCGCCGCGAGGCGGGTTCTCGCGTTGCCGACCATCCGTCCGTGATCGAACGACATCGCGGGCAGTTGCGAGACGGGATGCCACGACGTGTCCGCCGGTAGTTGCGGGTCGGACGTGATCGGCACCAGGCCCAGATACGTCGACGCGATGGTGCGTTCGCCGGGCACCCGGTGGGGATCGGAGTACACCGACAACTGCTCGAGATGGGCGACCTCGCGCACATCCACCTTCTCGGCCAGTTGGCGACGCGCGGACGAGGTGAGGTCCTCGTCGTCGCGGAGCGTGCCTCCCGGCAGCGACCACGTTCCGGCTTCGGGATCGAGGGCGCGTTGCCACAGCAGGACCCCGAGTTCGGGGTCGCCGCCCGGGTTCCGTGACGAGGGCGGGAAGGTGCGAACCTGGAACACCACGATGAGCACTTCGTGACGAGTGTTACTATGTGGCATGTTTTCGATTCTAAGTCGAAAACCCCTGAAAGCGGAAATCCGAGCGCAGCCCGCCCGGAATCCCCTTCCCGAAGGAGCAAGGCCATGACCACGACCGAGTGGGCGGGAGCCGCCGCCATCGTCGACGGCCCCGGTGGTTACACGGGCATCGAGGCAACACCGGAATGGGCCGACGAGGTCCGCCGGCTCGCCCGAGCGCGCAACGCGACGGTGCTGGCGCACAACTATCAGCTGCCCGCGATCCAGGACGTCGCAGACCACGTCGGCGACTCTCTCGCCCTCTCGCGCATCGCGGCGGAGGCCGAAGAAGGCACCATCGTCTTCTGCGGCGTCCACTTCATGGCGGAGACCGCGAAGATCCTCAGCCCGGACAAGACCGTCCTGATCCCCGACGAACGCGCGGGTTGCTCGCTGGCCGACTCCATCAACGCCGACCAGCTCCGCGAGTGGAAGGCCGAACACCCCGACGCGGTGGTCGTCTCCTACGTCAACACGACCGCCGAGGTCAAAGGCCTGACCGACATCTGCTGCACGTCGTCCAACGCGGTCGACGTGGTCGCGTCGATCGACCCGGACCGCGAAGTGCTGTTCCTGCCCGACCAGTTCCTCGGCGCGCACGTCAAGCGCGTCACCGGGCGCGAGAACATCCACATCTGGGCCGGTGAGTGCCACGTACACGCGGGGATCAACGGTGACGAACTCACCGCCAAGGCCAAGGCACATCCCGACGCCGACCTCTTCGTTCACCCCGAGTGCGGTTGCGCGACGTCGGCGCTCTACCTCGCGGGAGAGGGATTCGTCCCCGACGACAAGGTCAAGATCCTGTCGACCGGCGGCATGATCGACGCCGCCCGTGAAACCGGCGCGAAGCAGGTTCTCGTCGCCACCGAGGTCGGGATGCTGCACCAACTCCGTAAGGCCGCGCCGGGCATCGACTTCCAGGCCGTCAACGATCGCGCCTCCTGCCCGTACATGAAGATGATCACCCCTGCCGCTCTGCTGCGGTGCCTCCAGGAAGGCAAGGACGAGGTGCACGTCGCGCCCGACGTCGCCGAGCGTGCCCGCCTGTCGGTGCAGCGAATGATCGCCATCGGAAACCCGGGTGGCGGCGAGTGACGACCCGCACGAGCGCGGTGGTGTGGGAAGACCACACCGACCTCGTCGTGATCGGCGGTGGGGTCGCCGGCCTCACCGCCGCGCGGGCCGCGTCCCGGCGCGGGATGCGGGTGCTCACCGTGAGCAAGGGTGGGCCCACCGACACCTCCACCCAGTACGCGCAGGGCGGTATCGCCGTGGTCGCGCCGCAGGGTGACACCGTCGACGCGCACGTCGCCGACACCGTCGCCGCCGGTGGTGGGCTGTGTGACGACGATGCCGTGCGATCGATCGTGTCGGCGGGTCCCGACGCGGTCGCCGCACTGCGCGACCTCGGCGCGGTGTTCGACACCGGCCGGGACGGTGACGTCGCCCGCACCCGGGAAGGCGGGCACAGCATCCGCCGCATCATCCACGCCGGCGGCGACGCGACCGGCGCCGAAATCCAGCGTGCGCTCGGTGCCGCGGGTCTGCCCGTGCTGTTCGGTGCCGCCGCAGCACGGATCCTCACCGACCACGCCGGCGTAACCGGCGTACTGGTGTTCGACGAGCGCGGCGCCGGTGTCGTCCACGCTCCCGCGGTGCTGCTCGCCACCGGCGGGCTGGGACAGCTCTATGCGTGCAGCACCAACCCGCCCGGGGCGACGGCCGACGGCATCGCGCTCGCCTTCGCGGCAGGCGCGGGGATCGCCGATCTCGAGTTCGTTCAGTTCCACCCCACGGTGCTGTTCGCCTCAGGTGGCATGGGACGGCGACCGCTCATCAGCGAGGCGGTCCGCGGCGAGGGCGCTCGCCTCGTCGATTCGCGGGGCGGATCGGTCACAGGCGGTGTCCATCCGCTCGGCGACCTGGCACCTCGTGACGTGGTCTCCCGCGCGATCGCGAGGCGCCTCGCCGATCTCGGTGAGGATCACGTCTTCCTCGATGCACGCCACCTCGGCGATTTCGCGAGGCGGTTCCCGACCATCACGGCCCTGTGCGCCGACGCGGGACTCGATCCTGCCCACGACCTGCTGCCGGTCGCCCCGGCCGCGCACTACTCGTGTGGCGGTGTCGTCACCGACATCCACGGGCGCACCCGGATTCCGGGGCTGTACGCGGCCGGGGAAGTCGCCCGCACCGGGCTGCACGGGGCGAACCGTCTCGCGTCCAACAGCCTGCTGGAAGGGCTGGTGCTCGGCGAACGTGCCGGCATCGCCGCCGCTGTGGAACGCACCGGTGTGCGCGTCGAAGCAGCCGACGCGTCGCCGCCCGTCCTGCCCCGACTCGACCGGGACGTCCTGCAACGGTTGATGACACGGCACGCGTCGGTCGTCCGGGATGCGGACGGACTCGCGGCCGCGTCGGCCACGCTCGGCGCGGCCCCGAGCAGCACGTGCATCGACCTGCCGCTGCTCGAAGACGCCGCGCTCACCGTCACGGCGCGGGCACTCGTCGCCGCGGCGGAGCGGCGCACCGAGTCACGCGGCTGTCATACCCGAAGCGACCACCCCGAGTCCCACCCCGGCCGGGCACACAGCATCGAAATGCGTCTCGGCCCCGATGGCCGCACCGTCGTCACCACCCCGCAACTGACAGGAGCGAACTGATATGGCCACCGCCCTGCCCGCCGGCCTCGATCTCGAGGAGACGCGCGCGCTGGTCGTGCGCGCCCTCGACGAGGACCTGCGCTACGGACCCGACATCACCTCGGACGCCACCGTGCCCGCAGACGCGACCACCACCGCGTCGGTGGTCGCCCGGCAGGCCGGGACCGTCGCCGGACTCGACGTCGGACTTCTCGTCCTCGACCAGGTGATCGGACCGGATCACTATCGGGTGGTCGACCGCGCCGACGACGGCCACCGCGTCGTGCCGGGGGAGGCCGTGCTCACCGTCGACGCCCCGACGCGCGGTTTGCTCACCGCCGAACGGACGATGCTCAACATTCTGTGCCACCTGTCGGGTATCGCGACCGCCACGTCGCATTGGGTCGACGCGGTGCAGGGCACCGAGGCGAAGATCCGCGACAGCCGCAAGACGCTGCCCGGCCTCCGCGCACTGCAGAAGTACGCGGTGCGCGTCGGCGGCGGTGTCAACCACCGCATGGGTCTCGGCGACGAGGCTCTCATCAAGGACAACCACGTCGCGGCCGCAGGGTCGGTGCTCGCCGCGCTGCGTGCGGTTCGTGCGCACGCACCCGGCGTCCCGTGCGAGGTCGAGGTCGACACCCTCGAGCAGTTCGACGAGGTGCTCGCCGAGAACGTCGAACTGATCCTCCTGGACAACTTTCCGCTGTGGCAGACACAGATCGCGGTGCAACGGCGCAACACCCACGCCCCGCAGACCCGGCTCGAGTCGTCGGGAGGCCTGTCGCTCGAGGTCGCCGCGGAGTACGCCCGCACCGGAGTGGACTTCCTCGCGGTCGGTGCCCTCACCCATTCGGTGACGGTGCTCGACCTCGGCCTCGACATGTAGGTGTCACCGTCCGGTCATCGCCCGGATCAGCGGCCCCGCCGGGAGGGATGCGAACAACCCGGCTTCGTCGCGCAACGACGAATCCTCGTCGAGGAACCGCAGGACGGGTTCGGCCGACGCGCGCGAGAACAACGCCGCGAACATCTCCTCGAGGAAACCGGGGTGTCCGGTGACGGCGGTGAGCAACGCGTGGTCGTAGCGGGCGAACCGTCCGGGGCGCTTGGGCAGGTCGTACGGATGTCCGTGCTGCTCGAACGAACGCGCGATCGCCTCGCAGTCCCGCTGGATACGTTCGTAGGCGTAACCGCTGCTCGCCTTCATCATCCCGGCGGCGGCCCCGATCCGGAGGATACGTCCGTCGCCGCGTTCGGCGATCTGCGCGACGAGAGGCAGACGCGCGTGCTCGGACCGCCCGAGCTCGTAGGCGTTCTCCGGTACGCCGAGGACCTGTGTCAGATAGACGCGCAGCGCCGCGAGATGCACCTCTGGGGCTACATCAGGGGTTCCCGGCGCCACGAAACAGGTGTGCTCGACGAGCGCGTGATGGGCATCGCTCGGAAGCACGTACACGAAGGACGCCCGCTCGGCCTGATCGGTGCGGAAGTCGAACAGCACCGGAACGTGGGGGTCGAAGAGCGGCGCTTCGGCGCGCACGCGCACGCCGAGGAAATCCAGGGCGGCGTCTTCTCCGGCGGTCGTAGCGGCGGGACCGCGCGCGTCGAACACCCAGTCGGGGCGTAGTTCTCGCCCGTCGTCGAGTGTCACCAGTGGCCGGTCGGCATCGTCGACGTCGACGACGTGCCCGGTCACCGATCCCACGTCCGGCACCGGATCGGTGAGGCGGCGAACCGCCGCCACCAGCGCGGCACCGTGCACCACGCGGTAGCGATAGTGCCCGAGCGCCAGGGTCCGGTCGTGCCCGCCCGCATATACACGCATCCGGTCGAACATCTCGGTGGCCGCCGAGTCGAGCAGCGCGGTACGCCGCGTCCACGACGCCCACGAGGCGGCGGTGATGTCGCGGGCGGCGTCGTCGACCACCAGAACCGGGCCCGGCCGAGCACGTGTCGCCGCGAGATGCGCGGCGAGCGAGAGCCCGCTCAGGCCACCGCCGAGAATGACGATGCCGCCGTGAAGCGGCCCGGTCCAGGTTCGAAGACTCACGAGATCTCCGTTCGTCGCGACTGGCGCCCATTCTGCGGCACCGGAACTTCCGGTGCAGTGCTATTTGCCTACGGGCAATTTGCCTACGGGGCGATCTTCGGCGAGTCCCGGAACTGCGTCGTTCCGAGGTCGGGGCCGATCGATCTGGGGTACAACTGTTCATCTGAGTACCAGTGATGTCGGATCGCGGGGTGGGGCGGCCCCGCGCGGAGAACAGTTCTCGTCAGCGGGGGCGGAGAGATTGACGATGCGGCTACCCATGGCACCGACCGATTCGATGTTCCTGCTCGGCGAATCGCCCGACCATCCGATGCACGTCGGCGGCCTGCTGCTCCTGCAACCGCCGGAGAATTCCGATGCCACCGAACTGCGCGAGAGGTTCGACGAGGCGCTGCGCCGCGACGCTCCGGCAGCACCACTGTGGCGCAAGCGGCCCGTTCGGTCGGTGACGACCCTGGGACAGTGGGCGTGGGAAGAAGATCCGAGATTCGACATCGAGTATCACGTGCGGTTCAACGCCCTGCCCGCGCCGGGAAACACCGAGGTCTTGTGGGACCTGGTCTCCCGGCTGCATGCCTCGTTGCTCGATCGCACGCGGCCGCTGTGGGAGATGCACCTCATCGAGGGCCTGTCCGACGGCCGGTACGCGCTCTACGCCAAGATCCACCACTCCTTGGCCGACGGGATCGGCGCCATGCGGTTGCTGCGACGCGCGCTCGGCACCGATCCGAGCGAGGTCGGGATGCCCGCGCCGTGGGCAGCGACCGACGGGGCACCGCCCGCACGCTCGACGGTGGCCGCGGCCATCGGCTTCCCCGGCCACGCCGTGCGCGCCGTCCGAGGTGCGGTCTCGGAGGCACTGACGGTCGCCTCCGGTGCAGCCTCCCTGGTTCCGGCGCTGGTCGGTACGGTCGATCGTGCCCTCCACGACCGCGGGGGTCCGCTGTCACTCGGTGCGCCGCACACCATGTTCAACGAGCAGATCTCGGGTTCGCGGCGGTTCGCCGCCCGATCGTGGCCGCTCGAGCGTCTCCGGCTCGTGGCGAAGCTCACCGACAGCACGATCAACGACGTGGTGCTCGCGCTGTCCTCCGGAGCGCTGCGCACCTACCTCCTCGCGCGCGACGCGCTTCCCGACCGGTCCCTCGTCGCGATGGTCCCGGTCTCGTTGCGCAGCAAAGAGTCCGGCAACGACATCGCCGTCCTGATGTGCGATCTCGGCACCCGGCACGCCGATCCGGCGCACCGGCTCGAGCGAGTACGGAACTCGATGACCGAGGGCAAACGTGCGATGCGCGGAATGAGCAAGGTGGGCCGTCTCGCGACAAGCGCAGTCGGTGTCGCCCCCGTCGCGGTCGGTGTACTGACCGGCAACCGGGCAGTGCCGTGGACGCCGTTCAACGTGATCGTCTCCAACGTTCCCGGGCCGGAGGAGCCGTTGTACTGGAACGGCGCGCGCGTCGACGCGCTGTATCCCCTGTCGGTTCCGGTGGACGGTCAGGCTCTCAACATCACGTGCACGAGCACCGACGACGAGATCGCCTTCGGGCTCACGGCATGTGGGCGCACCGTGCCGGATCTGCACTGTCTGCTCGACCATCTCGACGCGGAACTCCTCGCACTCGAAGCCGTCGTGACCGTGGGTGCGGTCGACGAGGCCCGGTGAGACCCAGCCGGTGAGGCCCACGGCGGCGGGTCGTTGGCTAGGCTCGACGCCCGTGACCGAATTCGAACCCGATGTGGTGGCGGCGGTAACCGCTCATATGAACGACGACCACGCCGACGACAGTCTGCTCATCGTGCGGGCGTTCGCCGAACCGCGCGCGGCGCACACCCGGATGACCGGCGTGAGCAGCGAGGCGGGCGTGTGGGTGATCGTGATCGACGGCCAGGAACAGACCGTCCGGATTCCGTGGCTCGAGCCGGTCACGGACCGTTCCGGTTTGCGTACCGCGGTGGTCGCGCTCTACCAGGCGGCGTGTGCGCGACTCGGCGTCGATCCCGCACGGCACTGATCCGCTACCCGGCACGGGTCTCCGCGATGATCGTCCGGTAGGTCTCCACCCCCTCGGTGGGCCGCCGGAGGAGTGCGGGATCGGTCCGGACGTCGACCGAATACAAGCCGAAACGCGGCTCGTACGAACCCCATTCGTAGTTGTCGGTGATCGACCAGTAGTTGTACCCGAACACCGGCGCGCCGTCGTCGACCGCACGCATCATCTGGTCCACGTGCTCGCGCAGGTGCCGCGATCTGGTCCAGCCGTCCGGGCGGGGAGCGCCGTCCGCGGTCGCCATTCCGTTTTCGACGACATACAGAGGCATCCCGGGAAAGCGCCGGGTGTAATCCATCAGTGCGTCGTACATCCCGGGCGGGTGCGGGGTCACCGAAGCCGGCTCCCCGGTGGCCGCACGAATCGCGGTGAGATTGCCGGGGGCCACCCCGTAGTAGTAGTCGACGCCGACGAAGTCGAGATGGTCGCGGACGCGATCGAGGAACCAGGTGTCGAGGTAGGGCGCCGCACCGGGAACATAGGCGGCGTTCGAGGTGACCTGCGCCCGGGGGTCGTACCGGTGGATCGTCTCGTAGGCCCCGCGGTGCGCGTCCACGAGACGGTCGAACATCATCGGTGCGTCACCGGGGGAGAGGGCACCGTTGGACACCTCGTGCCACACGTAGACGCTGGGCTCGTTGATTGTGACCCACAGCGCGCCGTGTCCGGCGTAGCGTGCCGCCACCGTGTCCGCGTGGGCGAGCCACGCGTCGACTGTCCCCGGGTGGGCCCAGCCGCCCCGGTCGGCGATCCAGCCCGGGTACACCCAGTGGTCGAGCGTGATCATCGGAGTCATGCCGTGCCCGCGGATCGTCGCGATCACGTCGTCGTAGTAGGCGAGTTCGGTGTCGTCCCACCGCTCCGGTTCCGGCTGGATGCGGGCCCACTCCACCGAGAGGCGGTACACCCCGACGCCCAGGTCGGCGGCGCGCGCGATGTCCTCGCGGTAGCGATGCCGGAAGTCCACGGCAGTACCCACCGGCTCGTGGCGACCACTCGCCGCATACCGCGACCAGTTGCTGTCCGGGCTCGACCCCTCGGACTGGAAACCGGAACTCGACACGCCCCACAGAAAGGCGCCGGTGTCGGCGTGGGCAGGGCCGCCCGACACGGCCGCCGTCAGCGCCACGATAGTGACGAGCACCACCCGCAGTGCCGCGCGAGCGGGTGCGACGGACATCCGAGCACGCCACGCGGCAGCCATGTATCGCACGGTAGAGGGCCTGCGACGCACCCGCGGCACTTCGAGACCGATTCGCCGGGCGTGCCGTCGGTCTATGGTCGACGAGGGCACACAACGCCCACTACGGGGAGTGGATGACAGACCACTCCGGTTCATCGCGGATAATGGGGATCGATCCCTGTTCTGCGAGAGAGGACACCTCATGCTTGCCCGCACCGACCTGCGTGGTCGTACACCCACCACCGCGGAGCTGAGGGGCGCGCTGCCCCGCGGCGGAGTGGACGTGGACGCGGTGCTCCATCAGGTCCGTCCCGTCGTCGACGACATCCGCGAGCGCGGCGCCGACGCCGCCCTCGACTACTGCGAGAAGTTCGACGGCGTGCGCCCCGCCTCGGTGCGCGTTCCCCAGGCCGAACTCGACCGCGCGCTCGCCGAACTCGACCCCGCTGTGCGCGCCGCACTCGAGGTCGCCATCGAACGGACCCGCAAGGTCCACGCCGAGCAGCGTCGCACCGACACCGTCACCGAGGTCGTCCCCGGCGGCACCGTCACCGAACGCTGGGTGCCGGTCGACCGTGTCGGCCTGTACGTGCCCGGCGGCAACGCCGTGTACCCCTCGTCGGTGGTGATGAACGTCGTGCCCGCGCAGGCCGCGGAAGTCGAGTCCCTCGTCATCGCCTCGCCGCCGCAGAAGAACTTCGGCGGTCTCCCGCACCCGACCATCCTCGCTGCTGCCGCGCTGCTCGGCGTCGACGAGGTGTGGGCGGTCGGCGGCGCGCAGGGCGTGGCCCTGCTGTCCTACGGCGGCACCGACACCGACGGCGGCGAACTCGCCCCGGTCGACATGATCACCGGCCCCGGCAACATCTACGTCACGGCCGCCAAACGGCTGTGCCGCTCGGTGGTCGGCATCGACGCCGAAGCCGGCCCCACCGAGATCGCGATCCTCGCCGACCACACAGCCGACGCCGTGCACGTCGCCGCCGATCTGGTCAGCCAGGCCGAGCACGACGTCATGGCCGCCTCCGTCCTGGTGACCACCAGCCCCGAGCTCGCCGACGCCGTCGATGCCGCGCTCGCCGCGCAACTCGAGCTGACCAAGCACCGCGAACGGGTCGCCACCGCACTGTCCGGAAGCCAGTCGGGCATCGTGCTGGTCGACGACATCGATCAGGGCCTGGCAGTGGTCAACGCCTACGCGGCCGAGCACCTCGAGATCCAGACGGAGAACGCGTCCGCTGTCGCCGCGCGGGTCCGCGCGGCGGGAGCGATCTTCGTCGGCCCGTGGGCGCCGGTCTCCCTCGGCGACTACTGCGCCGGCTCGAATCACGTCCTGCCTACGGCGGGTTGCGCGCGGCACCAGTCCGGACTGAGTGTGCAGACCTTCCTGCGCGGCATCCACGTCGTCGAATACTCCGAAGCCGCACTGAAAGACGTGGCCGGTCACGTGATCACCCTCGCGAACGCCGAGGATCTGCCCGCACACGGCGAAGCAGTGCGACTGCGATTCGAGGCACTCCGGTGACCGGCGCGTCGATTCCCGGCTCGCGCATCACGCTCGAGGACCTGCCGCTTCGCGAGAACCTGCGCGGCAAGTCGCCGTACGGCGCACCGCAGCTGTCGGTGCCCGTGCAGCTCAACACCAACGAGAACCCGCACCCGCCCACGCAGGCCCTCGTCGACGACGTCGCCGAGTCGGTCCGCGAGGCCGCGACACAGCTGCACCGGTACCCGGATCGGGACGCCGTCGCGTTGCGCGCCGACCTCGCCGCGTATCTCACGCGGCAGACCGGTGTCACGCTCGGCGTCGAAAACCTCTGGGCTGCAAACGGGTCCAACGAGGTCCTGCAGCAGCTCTCGCAGGCGTTCGGTGGACCGGGCCGCTCCGCGATGGGATTCGTGCCGTCGTACTCGATGCACCCGATCATCGCGGACGGCACCCAGACCGAGTGGGTGCCTGCGTACCGCCGCTCCGACTTCACTCTCGATATCGAGTCTTCGGTCGCTGCCATCCGCGACCGGCGTCCCGACGTGGTGTTCGTCACCAGCCCCAACAACCCGACCGGGCACAGCGTCCCGCTCGACGGGATCCGCGAGATCCTCGACGCCGCTCCCGGCATCGTGATCGTCGACGAGGCGTACGCGGAGTTCTCGAGCGCGCCCAGCGCAGTCGCCCTGATCGACGAGTATCCGGCCAAGGTCGTCGTCTCGCGCACCATGAGCAAGGCATTCGCTTTCGCCGGTGGCCGTCTCGGTTACCTGGCCGCCGCGCCCGCGATGATCGACGCGCTGCTGCTGGTCCGGTTGCCGTACCACCTGTCGGTGATCACCCAGGCCGCAGCGCGCGCCGCACTGCGTCACGCCGACGACACCCTCGGCTCCGTCGCGGAACTGTCCGCCGAGCGCGACCGCGTCGCAGCCGAACTCGCCGGATTCGGATACGACGTCATCCCGTCCGACGCCAACTTCATCCTCTTCGGCCGTTTCGCCGATTCGGCCACCACCTGGCAGCATTACCTCGACGAAGGTGTCCTGATCCGGGACGTCGGCATCCCCGGATATCTGCGCACCACGATCGGCCTGGCACACGAGAACGACGAGTTGCTGCGGGTCAGTGAGAAACTCGCCGCTACGGAAATCGAGGCAACCCGATGAGCGACCCCATCACCACGAACGATCGCACCGCCCGGGTCGAGCGCACTACGCGGGAATCGTCCATCACCGTCGAGTTGAACCTCGACGGCACCGGCCGCACCGACATCTCCACGGGCATCCCGTTCTACGACCACATGCTCACGGCGCTCGGCCAGCACGGCAGCTTCGACCTCACCGTGCATGCGAAGGGTGATGTCGAGATCGACGCGCACCACACCGTCGAAGACACCGCGATCGTTCTCGGGCAGGCGTTCCACCAGGCCATCGGCGACAAGCGCGGCATCCGGCGCTTCGGCGACTCGTTCATCCCGATGGACGAAACGCTCGCCCACGCGTCGGTCGACGTGTCGGGACGTCCGTACTTCGTCCACACCGGCGAACCGGATTACCTGGTGCACTCGGTGATCGGTGGCTACCCGGGCGTGCCCTACGCCACCGTGATCAACAAGCACGTCTTCGAATCGTTCGCATTCCACGCGCGGATCGCACTGCATGTGCGCGTGCTGTACGGGCGCGACCCGCACCACATCACCGAGGCCGAGTTCAAGGCAGTCGCACGCGCGCTGCGTGAAGCGGTCGAACCCGATCCGCGCGTCACCGGCGTGCCGTCCACCAAGGGAACGCTCTGACGGTATGGATGTCGTACTGACCTACCTGTGCTTCATCGCCGCCGGAATCCTCGCGGGCGGCACGTGGTCGATGTGGAAGGCCCGCAACACCCTCTTCGCGGGTATCCTCTTCGCCCTCGGACTGCTGGCAGCGATCGCCGGTGTCCTCCGGTTGATCTGACGTGGCCGAATCCGATGTGACGGACAACCCGAAATTGTTCGGAGTCCGGGGACTCGTCGCGGCGTGGTCGACATCCGCGGCAGCGTTCGCGGGTTTCTCGCTGTTACTGCCCGTGGTGCCCTGGGCGATCGCGCAAGAGGGCGGCAGCGACACCGTCGCGGGCTCGGTCACCGCGGTGTTCATGTTCACCACGGTGCTCACCCAGATCGCGATGCCCGCGCTGCTCCGCAGATTCGGTCATCGCGCGACTCTCGTCGCGGGCTGCCTGTTCCTCGGTCCGCCGTCGCTGCTGTTCCTCGTGTCCATGGAGCCTGCCGCCGCGCTGGGAATTTCGGCGATACGGGGGATCGGCTTCGGAATGATCACCGTGGCCTCCGCTGCGCTGGTCGGTGAACTCGCACCCGCCCGTCTGCTCGGCCGCGCCACGGGCATGCTCGGTATCGCGATCGCCGCGTCGCAGATGATCGGACTGCCCACGGGGCTCGCACTGGCCGAACGATTCTCGACCACACCGGTGTTCGTGCTGGGCGCCGTCCTGTCGTCGGCGGGACTGATCGCCGCGGCGCGCCTGCCGCGCCTCGAAGCGCGCACGGGTCCGCGCCCGGCACGGATGCCGTTCGTGTTGCTACTGCTCCCGACCGTGGCGGTGGGCGCCGGCGCGATCGCGTACGGCGGTCTGACATCGCTGCTCGCCATCGCCGTGGCCGACCTCCCGGTGGCGGCGGCGCTGGCCGTGCTGAGCGGTTCGACGCTGGTGGGCCGGTTCGGTGCCGGCGCCGTCGCGGACCGGATCGGTGCGGGCCGGATGCTTCCCGTCGGGCTCGGCCTCGCCGCGCTCGCGATGGTGCCGTTCGCGCTCGTCGCGGACGGCCGGGCCGGCGCCGTGGCTCTCATCGGGGCGGCGGTGTGCTTCGGACTCGGGTTCGGCGTCGTGCAGAACGAGGCGCTGCTCATCGCGTTCCGTCGTGCGGGCTCCGAACACATCGGCTCGGCCAGCGCCGCGTGGAACATCGGATTCGACGCCGGCACCGGAGCGGGTTCGTTCGCACTCGGTGCGATCGCGGCTTCCGCCGGCTATCCCACGGCGTTCACCGTCGCTGCGGTGCTCGTCCCGGTCCTCCCGCTCCTGGCTCGGCTCGCCGGTCCCTCGGAGCGTCCCGGGGTGCAACAGGTCGCCGAACGTCCCGGCGCGGACTAGACAGCACCTGCCACCGCACAGTGCTGTTCGTGCCGCCGCATAGAATCGACTCCATGAGCACAACCAAGGTCGCCGTCCTCGACTACGGCTCCGGCAATCTGCACTCCGCGACGCGGGCGATCGCCCGTACCGGCGTGGACGTGGAGGTCACCTCCGACCACAAGGTTGCGCTCGCCGCCGACGGACTCGTCGTGCCCGGCGTCGGGGCATTCGACGCGTGTATGCGCGGCCTTCGCAGCGTCGGTGGCGAGAAGATCATCGGTACGCGCCTCGCGGGTGGCCGTCCGGTGCTCGGCATCTGCGTCGGTATGCAGATCCTCTTCGAAGACGGTATCGAGCACGGCATCGAGACCGAGGGGTGCGGCGAGTGGCCGGGAACCGTCGAGCGCCTCGACGCACCGGTGCTGCCGCACATGGGATGGAACACTGTCGAGGCCCCCGCAGATTCGGTGCTGTTCGCCGGCATGGACCCCGACACCCGCTTCTACTTCGTGCATTCGTACGCGGCACAGAAATGGGAACTGCCCGACCCGGAGCGGCTTGCCCCGCCGAAGCTGACCTGGGCCGAGCACGGAAGCCGCTTCCTCGCGGCCGTCGAGAACGGTCCGTTGTCGGCAACGCAGTTCCACCCCGAAAAGTCCGGGGATGCCGGGGCGCAGTTGCTGAGGAACTGGGTGAACTCGTTGTGACACGCGGCGGGGACGACGAGCCGGGTGCGAACTTCTCGCTGGCCCGGCTCGCCCTGTCCTCGCTCGGGTCCGCCGCAGCGGTGCTCGCGCTCGTCACCGTGGTCATCGTGGTACTGAAGCCGAGTCCGGGACTGAGCCTCACGATCGCGCTGCTCGGTGTCGTGGGCGCTATCGCAGCGATGGGATTCGTGTCCGTTCGTACCACCCGCCGCGCCTTCGGACGCGGCGGGCAGAATCGGTAGCTGCGCTACTCGCTGAGCCACACTGCATCGAGCAACGCGGATCCCATCCCGTACATCCGTACACCCTGCACCTCCGGGCCCGAGACGACCGAGGGCGCCGACTGGACGTAGAACACTCCCGGAGCCAGATCGACCAGACGTTGCTGTGCCACGTCGTAAGCGGCCTTGCGCTCCTCGACCGTCGTGCCGATCCGTCCGGCGTCGAGCGCGTCGTTGAGTTCAGGGTCGTCGATACCCGTCGGGTTTCCCTGGGATCGGGCATGAAACGACGTCCACAGTGACGAGTCCGGGTCCTGGACGACGGCGGCAGCGATCGTCATGTCGAAGTCGCGGGCGGCGACCCTGGCCTGCGCTGCGGTGAAATCCATGATCTCGACGGCGATCTCGACGTTGTCGAACGCTGCGAGCTGTGCCTGGACGACTTCCGCCACCGATTTGATCTCGACGAGGGAGTACGCGAGGAACGTGAACTTCACCGGAGTGCCGTCGGCTGCCAGTTCGTCGAACAGTCGTTGTGCTTCGGCATCGTCGGAATTCGACAGTGCGATGTCTTCGAAGAACGGCGAGGTCTCGGGGAAGAAGGTCCGAGGGACGGTGCCGGTGCCCTCGAACACCGCGGTGTTGATCGCATCCAGGTCGAGCGCGAGGGAGACCGCGCGTCGCGCACGGGCGTCGTCGAACGGGCTCCGGCGAGTATTCATCGCGAGGTACTGACCGCCACCGAGCGGCACCACCGAGGTGGACAGTCCCGCGCTTTCCGCTTTGCTCAGGTTCGACCAACTGCTTTCGGACGCCAGTTGGGCGCTGCCGGAGGTGAGCGCGTTGAGACGCTGGTTCGCGTCGGGAACCGGGCGCAGCGTGATGCCGTCCAGGTACGGTCGCGGCGCGTCCCAGTAGCCCGGGTTGCGGGTCAGTTCGAGCACGTCCTGCCGAGCCCACTTGGTGAGGGTGAACGGCCCGGCGCCGACCGGATTCTCGTCGAACGCCTGCCGGCCCTTCGCCAGTGCGGTGGGGGAGGCGATCCAGTTGAGTCCGGAGAGCACCAGCGACGAGGCGAACACCGGGCTGGGGGCGACCATCGTGACCTTCAGTGTTTCGGCGTCGACGACCTCGGTGCCCGCGATCTGCGCGGCTTGCCGGATCGACTCCGATCCGTTGGCCGGGTCGCGCAGGCGATCCCAGTTGTACGCCACCGCGGCGGCGTCCAGGGGAGTGCCGTCGGTGAAGGTCAGTCCCGGTCGAAGTTTCAGGACGAACGTCCGGCCGCCGTCGTCGGTCGAGAAGTCCGTGGCCATCGAATACTCGATCTCCAGGGAGTCGATGTCGTTGGTCATCAACGTGCCGTACAGGGCGTTACCGAGCAAGCCGGAGTTGGTCCACACGTTCGGAAGCGCAACGGGGTCGAGGCTGATCGGCTCGCGGATCTGGATGGCCTGCAAGGTGCCACCGGAGACCGGGTCGCCGACGGGCGTCCCGGGTGCGGATGCAGCCGAGGTGTCGCCGCTGCTGCATGCGGTGAGCGCGAGGGCCGCGACACACAGGGCAGCGAGTGTCGAAGTGACGGAGCGTCGTCGTCGGAGCATCGGTGCCTCGTATCGGGTGGTGGACCGGAAGTTGCAGCGTTCCGCTCAGAGCTCCCGCCGAAAAGAACCTTCCTATCGGCAGAGTAAAACAACGTTCTCATGTGAGCGGAACGTAGTTCTGTCTACCTCACGCGGGGGTCGGTGGGAAGAGGTCGGCGGGAGCTTGCTCGATGGGAATCGCTCAACTCGTTGGCTCTGTGCCGAAATTGGCTCGATGCCGCTCCGCAGTCGAGGACCCGGGCACTTTGGGCTATCCGTTCGCTTGCCCCTCACTCCTGGGCTCGACGCTCGCTCGGCGAGAGGGCACGAGAACCGCCGGCTGGAGTAGCTGTTACGATACGAAACGTGTCGTATACAAATCAGGATCAGTTCGACGAGACTCGGCCGAGCGCTCGTCGTGGGCGCCCTCGTGATGATCAACGAGAGACCGAGATCCTCACGGCCGTGAACTCGCTGCTTTCTGAGGTCGGGTACGAGGGTGTCACCTTCGAAGAGGTCGCCCGCCGGGCGGGCGCATCCAAGGCCACTCTCTACCGACGGTGGAAGTCCAAGAGGGACATGGTGGTTGCCGCCCTGAAAGCGGGTCCCGCACGCCGCGACGGGCCCGACGAGGTCGACACCGGAAGCCTGCGCGGTGACCTTCTCGCCTTGGGTCGCCGCCTCGTGCAGTCCATGCGCTCTGCAGACGGGCAGACCGCAATGCTGCTGCTCCAAGCAGGTCTCGAGGACCCGGAACTGTGCGAGCAAATCGAACGATCGGTGGGCCCGACCGGGTCGCGGCTACCGCAGACCGTCATCCAGGCCGCGGTCGATCGTGGGGAACTGCCTCCGGGCATCGATCCGTTCCCGTTCGAGGAAGTCGCCGGCGCTGTCATCCTGCTTCGCCGACTCAACGGACTCGAGATCGACGACCGCTATCTCGAGTCCCTCGTCGACACCGTTCTGATCCCCGCACTCCGTGCCACACCGTCCGCGAGGCATTCACTACCCGCAGGAATCTTCTCGGGCCATCCTGCCGCCCAACCGACCGACATCATTGAGAAGGAAACATCATGACCCGCTTGACTATCGACGGATTCCGATACAAGACGCTACCCGGCGCCGAAGGAGTCGACCTCAACGTCGCCGTCGCCGGCGACGGTCCCGCGATCGTCCTCCTCCACGGGTTTCCTCAGACGCATTACATGTGGCGTCACGTCGCACGCGAACTCACTGCGCAGTACACCGTCATCGTCCCCGACCTGCGTGGGTACGGCGAGAGCGGTAAGCCGGCAGAGCGGGGCCCGGAAACCTACTCGAAGAGGACCATGGCCCGAGACATTCGGTTGATCGCCGAGGCGCTCGGCCACGACCGCTTCGGGCTGGTCGGTCATGACCGAGGCGCCCTCGTCGGTGTTCGCGCAGGCCTCGACCACCCGGACGCGGTGCAGTTTCTCGGGATCCTCGACGTACTGCCCACCTTGGACACCTGGGACGTCCTGCGGGGCGTAGACGCCAAAGTCGCTTGGCACCTCTATCTCATGGCGCAGCCCGTGGGTCTCCCCGAGAAGATGATCCGCGCCGTCGGACCCGAGTTCTTCGGCTCGTTCCTGGACGCCTGGGAGACCGATGCTTCGACATTCCCGCTCGAGGTCCGCCGGCATTACATCGACAGCTCGGTGAATGCCGTGGATTCCATCGTCGCCGACTACCGCGCCACGGCGAGTATCGACCTGGACATGGACCGAGACGACCGCGAGGTGGGCAAGCAGCTCACCATGCCCGTCGGAGTCATCTCTCAGGATTGGGGCTCCCAGTTGGGGTTCGATGCCGCGTCGCTCTGGCGGGCGTGGGCACCTGATCTGACCTATGAGCCCATCCAGGCCGGGCACTTCATGGCCGAAGAGAAGCCAGCCGAGATCGCACGCTTCATCCGCGACCTGTCTGCCCGCGCCCGCCCCTGACATCAAGCCGCCCCGTGTCGTCAGCTTCGAATGGGCTCGCCGGGCAGGACCTGGCATCAGTCTCGGAGAGCAGAAGACTGCGGCGGTCGACGCGTCTCGATGCGTACGGTCGGAAGTGTTGGAGCCTGCCGCGGCAGCACGCGATCCACGACGGGCCTGTGATCGACTCGATGCAGAGGAGTACCGCATGAGGCTGACGGACAAGGTCGCCGTGGTGACCGGTGGTGCAGGCGGAATCGGGCGTGGAATCGTCCGGGCGTTCACCAAGGAAGGTGCCCGGGTGCTGTTCGTCGACATCGACGACGACGCCGGGCGGGCGCTCGAGGAGGAACTCGGCGGCGCGGGCAAGTTCATGAAGGCGGACATTTCCGTCGAGGAGAATGCCGCCGCGATCGTGGCGGCCGCGGTGGACGCGTTCGGCCAACTCGACATTCTCGTCAACAACGCACACGCCTCCCGCCAGGCACCGCTGCTCGAGACCACCCAGGAGATGCTCGACCTGTCCTTCGGAACGGGCTTCTATCCGACGTTCTGGTTGATGAAAGCGGCACATCCGCAACTCGCCGCGCAGCGCGGATCGGTGATCAACTTCGCCTCCGGGGCCGGTATCGACGGTCTGGTGACGCAGGGGTCGTACGCGGCGGCCAAGGAAGCGATCCGCGCGATCAGCCGTGTCGCCGCCAACGAGTGGGCCGGTGACGACATCAATGTCAACATCATCTCGCCGCTCGCGCTGACGGAAGGCGTCGAGGCGTACATCCAGGCGAATCCCGGCATCGAGAAGGCCTTGCTGGCGAAGACACCGCTGGGCCGCTTCGGCGACCCGGAGGCGGACATCGGCGGGGTCGCCGTTTTCCTTGCGAGCAGGGACGCCGCCTATATGACAGGCCAGACCCTGATGGTCGACGGCGGCACCATCAAACTGCGGTGACCGCAGCGGGCGGCCTCCCGTCGAAGGCGCGTGGTGGCGTCCGTCGCGCAGGCACTAATGTAGGGACAGTGAGCCTGGTCCTTTTGCCTGCAGTCGACGTTGCCAACGGTGAAGCAGTTCGCCTCGTACAAGGAGAGGCAGGCAGCGAAACCGGTTACGGATCTCCCCGCGACGCCGCCCTCGAATGGCAGAACGCCGGAGCCGAATGGGTGCATCTCGTCGACCTCGACGCCGCCTTCGGCCGTGGTGACAACCGTGAACTACTCGCCGGTGTGGTCGGCGAACTCGACGTGAAGGTCGAGCTCTCCGGTGGCATCCGCGACGACGCCACGCTGGCCGCGGCGCTCGCCACCGGGTGCGCACGCGTCAATCTCGGCACCGCCGCCATCGAGAACCCCGAGTGGTGTGCCCGCGCGATCGGTGAGTACGGCGACCGGATCGCCGTAGGCCTCGACGTCAAGCTGATCGACGGCGAGTGGCGGCTGCGCGGACGCGGCTGGGTGTCCGACGGCGGAGACATGTGGGAGGTGCTCGAGCGCCTCAACCGCGACGGCTGCTCGCGCTACGTCGTCACCGACGTGACGAAGGACGGCACCCTGACCGGACCGAATCTCGACCTGCTGCGTGAGGTGTGCGCCGCGACCGATGCACCGGTCGTCGCGTCGGGCGGTGTCTCGACGGTCGACGACCTGCGTGCCATCGCCACGCTCGTCGATGAGGGCGTCGAAGGCGCGATCATCGGCAAGGCGCTCTACGCAGGACGGTTCACGCTGACCGAGGCGCTCGACGCCGTGTCCCGTTGATCCCATGACCGCATCCGTCGATCTCGACCGTCTGCGCTCGATAGCGGGTGATGTGCTCGACGAGGTGTCGGAGCGCTTCGTCGCCGGGCACGGCGCGCCGCGTTCGGTGGACAAAGGACCCAACGACTTCGCCACCGACCTCGATCTCGAACTCGAACGGCGGATTTCGGCCGAGCTCGTCGACCGCACCGGAATCGCGGTGCACGGCGAGGAATTCGGTGGTCCGGCGGCCGGCGAGGGCACCGTCTGGTTGCTCGACCCGATCGACGGCACCGTCAACTATTCGGCGGGCCTGCCGATGGCGGGCATCCTGCTCGCTCTGGTCCAGGACGGGGTTCCCGTCATCGGACTGACCTGGCTACCCCTGACCGATCAGCGGTTCTCTGCGGTAGCCGAAGGCCCGCTGTGGTTCAACGGGAAGATCGCCGAGAAATTGAAGCCGCGCCGTCTCGAGGACGTGATGGTCGGGGTCGGCAGTTTCGACATCGACAGTCGTGGCCGCGTCCCGGGCACGCAACGACTCGCGGTGATCACCGAGTTGAGCCGGCGCGTCTCGCGCCTGCGGATGCACGGATCGACCGGCGTCGACCTCGCCTACACCGCGGCGGGCTCGCTGGGCGGTGCCGTGGTCTTCGGCCACCATCCCTGGGACAACGCCGCCGGTGTCGCGCTCGTGCGCGCGGCAGGTGGGATCGCCACCGATTTCCACGGGAAGCCGTGGCGCATCGGCTCGGGGTCGGTGCTCGCCGCCGCACCCGGAATCCACGGTGAAATACTGGACATAGTGCAATCCGCGACGAATCCGCGTTTCGAAGGAGATCGATCATGACACTGGCCGTGCGGGTCATCCCGTGCCTCGACGTCGACGCCGGACGCGTCGTCAAGGGTGTCAATTTCGAGAACCTGCGCGACGCGGGCGACCCTGTCGAACTCGCCGCGCTCTACGACGCTCAAGGCGCCGACGAGCTCACGTTCCTCGACGTCACCGCCTCGAGCGGAGACCGCGGCACGATGCTCGACGTGGTCACACGCACCGCGGAGCAGGTATTCATTCCCCTCACGGTGGGTGGCGGCGTGCGCACCGTCGAGGACGTCGACCGCCTACTGCGCGCCGGTGCCGACAAGGTCTCGGTGAACACTGCGGCGATCGCGCGTCCCGAGGTGCTGAGGGAGATGTCCGAGCGCTTCGGGTCGCAGTGCATCGTGCTGTCGGTCGACGCCCGCACCGTCCCCGCCGATCAGCAGCCCACACCGTCGGGTTGGGAAGTCACGACCCACGGAGGTCGCCGGGGCACCGGGATCGACGCGGTGGAGTGGGCGCGCCGCGGCGCCGAACTGGGTGTCGGGGAGATCCTCCTCAACTCGATGGACGCCGACGGCACGAAGGCCGGATTCGATCTGAAGATGATTGCGTCGGTCCGCGAGACCGTCGACGTTCCGGTGATCGCCTCGGGCGGTGCCGGAGCCGTCGAACACTTCGCGCCTGCCGTCCACGCCGGCGCCGACGCGGTGCTCGCCGCCAGCGTCTTCCACTTCCGTGAGCTCACCATCGGCCAGGTCAAGGACGCGATGCGCGCGGAAGGGATCATCGTCCGATGAGCGACATCCTGAACCCGGAGATCGCCGCACGACTCAAGCGCAACGACGACGGACTCTTCGCCGCGGTCGTCCAGGAGAAGTCGACCGGCGACGTGCTCATGATGGCCTGGATGGACGACGAGGCACTGGCCCGAACACTCGCGACCCGCAAGGCCACGTACTACTCGCGGTCACGGCAGCAGTACTGGGTAAAGGGAGAGACCTCCGGGCACACGCAGTACGTGCACGAGGTGCGGCTGGACTGCGACGGCGACACCGTGCTGCTCGTCGTGGACCAGGTCGGGGCGGCGTGCCACACCGGCACCCACACCTGCTTCGACACCGACGTACTGCTGGGGGCGGAACAGCCCGGCTGATCACGACACGGTGAACACGAGATCGCCCCGCACCGAGGTGCGGGGCGATCGCTCACTGCGGCAGTTCGAAGTTGCCGAACAACACCGTTGCGAGACCGAGCGCTACGACGATGTTGACCACCGTCGCCGATCCGAACACCACTACCGGGCGCCATCCCGCGTCGCGCAGTCCCTTCGCGGAGAACTCCAGGCCGATAGAGACGAACGCGAAGATCAGGAACCACGTCCGCAGGTCGTTGATGGTGGAGATATCGGCCTTGCCGTCGTCGACGAATTTCACCCACAGCGTGCCGATGATCGACGCGGCGATGAAGCCGAGCACGAATTTCGGGAAGCGCTCCCAGAAGTCACCGATGCTCGGCCGTGCCGAGCCGGGACGACGCTCCACCTTCAGCGCGAAATAGGCCGTCAAGCCCACCGCCACGAAACCGATGAGGGCGTTCTGGGTCGTCTTGACGATCGTGGCGATCTGCAGGGCGTCGTCGCCGAGGATCGCGCCGGACGCCGCGACGGCGGCGGTGGTGTCGATGTTGCCGCCGATCCAGGCTCCGGCGACGACATCGGACAGTCCGAAGACACCGGCGAGCCAGGGCAACAGGAAGATCGAGGGCAACGCGAACACGATCACCAGCGACGCGGCGTACGCGAGCTGTTCCCGCTTGGCCTGCACGGCCCCGGCCGCGGCGATGGCGGCGCTCACCCCACAGATCGATACTGCGGCGGACAGCAGCGCCCGCAGCTTCTCGTCCAGTCCGAGTTTCCCGCCGAACCACCAGCTGAACGAGAACACGGCGGTGATCAGCAGCAGACCTTGCAGGATCGCCGGCCCGGCTGCCGTCGCGAGCACGGTCAGGTTGATGGATGCGCCGAGCAGAACCAGCCCGGTCTTGATGAAGAACTCGGTACGGAAACCACCGGAAAGCTTGTCGCGCACACCCGTGCGGGTCAGGACGAGATTCCCGAGCAGGCCGATCGCGATCGCGTAGACGGGGAACTCGATCGCTCCCGCCACCCGCTCGAAGGGTCCTCCCTCGGCCCAGTCCGGGACGTTCTGCTCGAGGAATCTGGTGAGGCCGCCCAGCACGATGACGACGGCTACGCCCGCCGCGGCCCACGCAGGAGCGGAGGAACGCCGTGCGGGTGCCGCCTCGACCTTCGTTGCACCGTCTGCCCGGGGCGCGCTCTCGGTCTCGACGGCGGCGTTCCGCTCGTCGCTATCTCGCGTCGTCACGGGACCAGCCCCGACGGAATCACGCCGAGCAACACGGCGGCGATGAGGATCAGGCCCGCGACGACTGCGGCCCAGTCCTCGTTGAGCAAGGTGGTGCGCGCGGCATCCACACGCTGAGGTTCGTCTGTCATGAAGGCAGCCAACCAACGTGGTGGCGTCACGTCACGAATTACGGTCGGCCCGAATAGAACCAGTGACTAATCGGCCGTCGTGTGCTGCACAACGTCGTTCGTCGCCCCGAACGACCCGTTCCCGCCCACGGCGGCTACCGGGTCAGGTCGATGACGCGTGCCCCGCCTTGGGCAGCGGCACAAAGCTTCTGGACGGAGTCGTCGTCGACGGAGTAGATCTCGCATCGGCACAGCGCCTGCGTACGGCCGCCGTTGAGGACGGTGGCGACCGCCCGCAGCAGCGGGCCCTTCGCCGGACGTAGGTAATCGAGGGCCATGCCTGTCGTCACGATCGATGGGCCGAGGACCGTACCGGCGGCGAAGGTGAGTGCGTTGTCGGCCGCATAGGCCAGAACCCCGCCGTGTGCGAAACCGAACTGTTGCAACAGGTCCGGTCTGAGCGGAATCTCCAGTTCGGCGCGGCCCCTCGTGTACACGACGAGTTGTGCTCCGATCAGAACACTGAACGGTTGAGACGCGAGCGTCTGCTGGGCTTCGGCGAGTGTGCTGATCCCGGTGACGTCGTCGGGCATAACCGGAACATACACGGGAAGCATCCGGCCGGAGGCCGTGTCGACGCGCACGAACCCAAAGTGGGGAGGGCCGGTCGCCCGTGTCTCCCGATCAGCGTCCGCGGGTCTCACGACCGGTTCGGGTCCTTCGAACACTGCGCTGCATCCGCTGCAGCGCGCGTTCCAGTTCTTCCCTGTCGTCGAACATCCGCACCGAGTCGCCCGAGACCAGGCGCTGCTCACTGCCCCGTCCCGCCACGACGAGAACATCCCCGGGCCTCGCGTGGGAGGCAGCGATCTCGAAAGCGCGGTGACGGTCGCCTTCGACGACCACGTGGGCGCTCTGCGCCGCATGCGCGCCTTCGGCGACCGCTTCCCTGAGGAGCCTGGGGTCGTCGTTGTACGGACTGTCGTCGGTGACGACCACGATGTCGGCGTAGGTCGCCGCGGTGTGGCCGATCGGAAAGCGCTTTCCGGGATCGCGCTCTCCGGTCGCGCTGATCACGAGAATCAGTCGGCGCTCGGCTGCCAGCGACCGCAGGAACGGCAGTAGTTCCTGCTGTCCGGAGGTGTTGTGCATGAAATCGACCAGGCCGAGGATGCCGTGGTCGGCCTCGACGCGCTCGAGTCGGCCGGGCACGCAGGCGAGAGTTTCGAAGCCCGCGGCGGCCTGCAGGACGTCGTGCCCTGCTGCGGCTATCGAGGTGAGCGCTGTCAGTGCATTGGCCACCTGGTGGGGGCCGAGAAGGGCCAGACGGACTCCGGCGTGACCGGTCGGAGTGTGCACGGTGAAGGTACTGCCGTGAACGTCGCACCGGATCGAGTCTGCGTACACGTCGGCGCCCGGGTCGCGCGTCGAATGCGTCCACACCGGTACGTCCGTTGTGGCGGCCAACCGTCTGCCGTACTCGTCGTCGATGTTCACCGCGGCCGCTTGCGCGCGGTCGGAGGTGAACAGCGCTGCCTTGGCGGCGAAATACTCCTCCATCGTGTGGTGGAAGTCGAGATGGTCCGGTCCGAGATTGGTGAAGGCGACCGTACGGAACCGCACGCCGTCGACGCGGCCGTGGCTGACGGCGTGCGACGACACTTCCAGTGTCACCGCCCTCGCGGCCTGGTCCCGGAACTCCGCGAGGGTCCGCTGGATCACCGCGGCTTCCGGCGTGGTGTGTGTGGCGGGCCGGGTGCTCTCCGGTCCCCGGACGACGACACCACCGATCAAGCCTGTGACGACACCGGTGGCAGCGAGGGCGGCGTCGAGGAGATAGGTCGCGCTCGTCTTGCCGTTGGTGCCGGTGACGCCGTGGACCTGCAGTTCGTGCGAGGGATGGCCGTAGATCCAGGACGCCAGCCCGCCGACCCGGTCGCGTGGCCGGTCGACGATCAAGGTGGGCAGGAGTCGAGAAGGCCGGTCGCTGAGCACGGCGACGGCGCCGCGGGCCGCGGCATCGGCATCGAAGTCGAGGCCGTGGAATCGGTGTCCGGGAAGAGCCACGTACAGATCGCCGGGCTGCACCGTTCGGGAATCGTCGCTGATGCCGGTAACTGTGCGGTCGCGCCCATCGGCAGGTCCGGCAGACAGAACAACACGGAGGTGTTCAGCAACGTCGCGGATCTGGATCCCACGGTCGGGACGGCGGCGATCGTCCGGGTCGAGGCGCACAGGAGCGAATACCCGGTACGTGAAAAAACTATGTCCCGCAGTTAAGGGCGCACGAACGAGGCGGGACATCTGCCGAAGGATCAACCGACTCGGTCATGGGGTGCAGGACCCAGGAGTGCGTCCAGCGACGGCAGCGCCGAATACCACGGCACGATCAGGCGCACACCAAGTCTTTTCGCGGCTGGCTGATCGGACCTCGTGCGGGACGTCCACGGGGGCGTTTGCGAGCGACGATCGCACCCTGGTTGATGATTTCGCCACCCCACACTCCCCACGGCTCTCGGCGGGCGAGCGCTGTCTCGAGGCAGCGCGCACGCACGGGACATCCGGTGCACAGGGATTTGGCCAGTTCCACGTCTGACGGGTCCTCGGCAAACCACAGGTCGGGGTCCTGACCGTCGCACGGCAGGGCGTCGGCGCCCGCGCGGATGACATTGCCGCCTCGACCTGAGGCGGTCGAACGGTTTTCGCTCGGCATGAGGGCTCCTGGAGGTTCGATCGAAGAGCGAATGCGATGCGAACTCGGCCGGAAACGACAAAGGGCCACGGTCCGCTGGGCGGTGTCCGTGGCCGAATCGGTGGGTTTGCGGGTTGGAAATCCCGAAGAACCGTCCGCCACGGGGAGGGAATGCTGCGCGCCGGCGCCCTATGCGGGCGCATGTGCGGCGCGCGCATCGACGGGTGCGGCGGCCGCGTGAACATCGATGCGGCGGCCCACGCGTACGCTCACACGACCCCATGTCCGCAATATTCGCACATACATTCGAATAAGAACAGACTCGGGGCTCATCGGTGGGCCGATCACAATTCCGAGGTCCGCTCGGTGTGGTGTATGCCCGGGTGCCCGCGGAGCGCTGGGACGCCGAAGGTGTCAGCTCAGCGGAACGCCGCCCACGCCCCAGTTCTCGCCGGGAACCTCGGTGATCGTCACCCACACCTTGTCCGGATTCTTTCCGGCTGCTTCGGCGTACGCCGAGGTCACCGCTGCGATTACTGCGCGCTTCTGCTCCGGCGTGAGACCTGGTGTCTGGCTGATCTGAATCAAGGGCACAGCGGCGACTCTGCCATACCCGGCACCCGGTCCGCCGGTGCTCGCCCGGCCCGGGCTGCTCGGCGTCCCGACGAATGTCACCCCGGACCTTTCGCATTGATAGAGAATAGTGTTCTCTGTATTGAGAGTTATATATACGTAAACTGAAAGTGGATAGGGGAGCGCATGTTGCTGGATCCGAGTCCGGATCAAGAGTTCTTCCGGGACACCACATCTCGGTTCCTCACCGACCGGGTGCCCGTGGCCGAGATCCGTCGCCTCCGCCACGACCCGGCGGGGTTCGGCGCGGAATACTGGCGAAGCGGTGCCGAGCTCGGCTGGACCAGCCTGCTCGCGGGGGACGCCACAGGTGGCGGGTCGATCGGCGACTACGGCCTCGTCGATCTGACCTTGGTCGCATACGAGTTCGGTACGCATGCGGCTCCGGGCCCGCTGGTCCCCACCAACGTCGTCGCCGACCTCCTGAGCCGGCACGCCGAGGCACACGGCGATGTTCTGACTTCACTCGTGGAAGGAACTGCCACCGCTGCATGGTGTTTCGAGGAGCCTCGTGCGGGCGGCACAGTAGCCTCCGACGGCGTCGAGATCACGGTGGACGGCGACGAGGTCGTCGTGCGCGGAACGAAGCGTCCCGTCGAGGCGGCGGTCTCGGCCGACTTCCTGCTCGTGACCGGACGGTCCGGTGACGGCCTCTCACACGTACTCGTGCCGCGCGAGGCCCCCGGTGTGCGGATCGTTCCCCTGAAGTCCATCGACATCACCCGCCGCTACGCCGCCGTCGAGTTCACCGAGGTACGCCTACCCGCCACCGCGCTCGTCGGTGCCGCGGGCGGCGCCGCAGCCGACATCGAACGTGCGCTGCGCGTCGGCGCCGTGCTGGGCTGCGCAGAATCCGTCGGCGCGCTTCAGGCCGCCTTCGACCTCACGGTGGCATGGGCGTTCGACAGGTACTCGTTCGGTCGCCCCCTGGCCTCCTACCAGGAACTCAAGCACCGGTTCGCCGACATGAAGATGTGGCTCGAGGCCAGCCACGGCATCAGCGACAGCGCCGCGTTCGCCGTGGCGACGCAGGCAGCGGACGCGCCGGAACTGGTCTCGGCCGCAAAGGCGTACATCGGTCACTACGGCGGAGAACTGTTCCAGGACTGCATGCAGATCCACGGCGGTATCGGCATCACGTTCGAGCACGATCTGCATCTGTTCGCGCGCCGCGGCGCCGCCAACCGGTCGAACTACGGGACGCCCGCCGAGCATCGCGCCCGCATCGCCGACATCGTCGAATACCAGGAGGCCAACCGATGACCGTCGAGAGTTCGGCGACCGACCGGGATGTGGAATCGCTCGACGATTTCCGTGCCCGCGCCCGCATATGGATCAGCGCCAATCTGCAACGGTCCGACTTCGCGTCCCACATCGGGGTGCTGCGCGAGGAAAGCTCCGACGAGGAAGAACTCGCCGCGGTCCAACGGGAACGCGACCTTCAGCGCGCACTCTTCGATGCCGGTCTCGCAGGAATCTGCGTGCCCCGCGAATACGGCGGGCAGGGGCTCACGCGGCCGTACCAGCAGGTACTCAACGAGGAACTCCGCGGTTACGAATACCCGTCGCGGCTACAGGTGCCCACCTTCGTGCCGTGCACCGCGGTCCTGCTCGAGTTCGGTACCGAAGAGCAGAAGCGGCGCCACATCCCCGCCATCCTCAAGGGCGAGGAACTGTGGATGCAGATGCTGTCCGAACCGAGCGGGGGATCCGATGTCGCGGGCGCGGTGACCACTGCGGTGCGCGACGGCGAAGACTGGATTCTCAACGGCTCGAAGATCTGGACCACCGGGGCATGGTGGTCGGACTGGGCGCTGTGCCTGGTGCGCACCAACTGGGATGTGCCCAAGAACCGCGGCCTGACCGTGTTCATGCTGCCGCTCAAGCAACCGTCCATCGAAGTGCACCGCATCGAAATGCTCAGTGGCTCCAGCGAATTCTGCCAGGAGTACCTCACGGATGTGCGTGTGCCCGACAGCGATCGCATCGGCGAGGTCGACGACGGCTGGACCGTGGGAACGCGGTGGATGTTCCACGAGCGGATGTATCAGAACTCGCCGTACACCACGATTCCGGCGGGTTCGGTGCGCGGCGGATCCCGTATCTCGGAATTGTTCGCGGTCGCCCGCGACGCGGGTCGGCTCGACGACCCGGTCGCACGCGATCTTCTCGGCGAGGCCCGCGCGCTCGAACTGGCCAAACAGGCACTGAACAAACGCGTCGGGCAAGGGATGGCGGCGAGGACGATCTCGGACCAGTCCGCGAGTATCTCCCGGTTGATGTCCGGCGTGGTCGAGTCCCGCCTGGTCACCATCGGATACGAGTTCACGGGCGCGGACGGCGCCGCGTGGGACGAGGACGACGGCGCGGTTGCCGAGCGCGGAGTCGACTATTTGCTGCGCCAGGTGTGGTGCATCGCCGGCGGCACCACCGAGATGGCGCGCAACGCGATCAGTGAGCGGGTGCTCGGCATGCCGCGCGAGCGCAGCCACGATCCCAATCTCGCATTCCGCGACGTGCCGAAGGGCCGCGCTGCGGGATAGGCGAGATCAGGCCTTGCCGGTGCCGGAGGCGATCCCCTTGTCGATCTGCTCGACGAGCACCGTGCCGAGGCGGGTGAGTTCACGCACCTGAGAGTCGTCGAGTCCGTCGAACACCAAGCGCTGGACAGTGTCCACGTGCGCGGGGGCGGACTCGACGACTTTCGCGTGCCCGGCGTCGGTGAGCACCGCGTAGGACCCGCGGGCCCCGGTGACCGGTTCGCGCCGCAGCCACCCGCGTTTGCCGAGTCGGGTCACGACATGGGACAGGCGCGAGAGCGACGCGTTGGCCTCGGTGGCGAGCGTGCTCAGCTGCAACCGGCGCCCGGGAGCCTCCGACAGCACGGCGAGCACGAAGTACTCGAAGTGCGTCATGTCCGAGTCGCGCTGCATCTGGGTGTCGAGGGCCGCGGGTAGCCGGGTGATCACCGAGACCAGCACGCGCCACGCCGCCTGCTGGTCCGCATCGAGCCACCTCGGGTCGCTGTTCATTGCCGGTGTCCTCGTTTCCGTAGTCCTGTGTCCAGCCTGTCAAAGCCGTGGTGGGTGTATCCGGCGGGGGAGTCGGTTCGGCAAACCGGCCCGCACGCGCTACGATACTTGAAGCTTCAACTTAAGGAGTTTCATGAGCGAGATGCCTGCCCTCTACCTCAGCCACGGGGCACCGCCCCTGGTCGACAGCGACCTGTGGGTGAAGCAGCTCCGCACCTGGGCCGCGGGTCTGCCGCGCCCGACGGCGATCCTCGTGGTCTCGGCGCACTGGGAATCCGCACCCCTCACGATCGGGTCGACCACCACGGGGACACCACTCGTCTACGACTTCGGTGGCTTCCCACGCCGCTTCTACGAGGTCACCTACGCCTCGCCGGGAGCACCGGACCTCGCGCGCCGGGTCGCGATGCTGATGCCCGACGGAGAGCCCGTCGTACAACAGCCGCACCGGGGCCTCGACCACGGCGCCTACGTGCCGCTGACCGTGATGTATCCCGACGCGGACGTCCCGGTCCTGCAAATATCGCTGCCGAGCCTGGACCCGCAGCGCCTGCTGCTCCTCGGTGAGCGGTTGCGGCCGCTGCGTGACGAAGGAGTGCTCATCGTCGGCTCCGGTTTCACCACCCACGGACTCCCGTTCCTGCGCGACCCGCGGCCCGAAGCCCCGGCGCCGGGGTGGTCCGCGGAGTTCGACCAGTGGACGGGCGAACAACTGGCGCGCGGGGATGTCGACGCACTGCTGGATTTCCGCAACCGCGCACCCGGCATGCCGTACGCGCATCCGACCACCGAGCACTTCGCTCCGCTGTTCGTCACCCTCGGCGCATCCCGCGACCCGGCGCAGCCGCCCGAACAGGTCATCGACGGATTCTGGATGGGACTGGCGAAGCGGTCGATCCAGGTCGCCTGAGACACGTGGCCGTTCCGGAGGCGGCGCACGTCCGGTTGCGGACGACCGCGCCTGCGCCGCCCCGGATGATCCCTGGGATGATGTCTTCATGTCCGGCGAGCCCACCACCATTCCCGCAGCCACCACCGATTCCCCCGCAGGTGGCTGGTCCGATTCGACCACGACGCGAGAGCAGTTCCGGCAACTGGCGCGCGAGCATCGCGTGGTCCCCGTGACCCGCAAGGTGCTCGCCGACGCGGAGACACCGCTCTCGGCGTACCGCAAGCTCGCCGACGACCGTCCCGGCACGTTCCTGCTCGAGTCCGCCGAGAACGGCCGGTCGTGGTCCCGGTGGTCGTTCATCGGCGCGGGCAGCCCCGCGGCGCTGACCGTGGTCGACGGCGAAGCCGCGTGGTACGGGCACGTCCCCGCCGGCACACCCACCGGGGGCAACCCGCTCGACGTGCTCAGGGACACCCTCGAACTGCTCCACACCGACCGCATCCACGGTTTGCCGCCCCTCACGAGCGGCATGGTCGGGTATCTCGGCTACGACACCGTGCGCTATCTCGAAAAGCTGCCGAACCTCTCCGAGAACGACCTCGAGATTCCCGAACTCGTGATGATGCTCGCGACCGATCTCGCCGCCGTGGACCACCACGAAGGCACCATCTGGCTCATCGCGAACGCGGTGAACTGGGACGGGACCGATCAGCGCGCGGACGAGGCCTACGACGACGCGGTCGCACGCCTCGACCGGATGACGGCCGCGCTCGCCGCACCGGCACCGGCCACCGTCGCGACGTTCTCGCGCCCCGAACCGGCATACCGTCGTCAGCGCACCACCGAGTCGTTCGGCACCGACGTCCGCAAGCTCATCGGCGACATCGAAGCCGGCGAAGCGTTCCAGGTCGTGCTCTCGCAACGTTTCGAAATCGACTGCGACGCTGCGCCCATCGACGTCTACCGCATGCTCCGCGCGTCGAACCCGAGCCCGTACATGTTCCTGCTGCACATTCCGGGACCGGACGGCGACACGGCGTTCTCCATCGTCGGCTCGAGTCCGGAGGCGCTGGTGACCGTCGCGGACGGCACGGCCACCACACATCCGATCGCCGGGACGCGGTGGCGAGGCGCCGACGAGGAAGAGGACACCCTGCTCGAGAAGGATCTCCTGCACGACGAGAAGGAGAACGCCGAGCACCTCATGCTCGTCGACCTCGGGCGCAACGATCTCGGCCGGGTGTGCGCGCCAGGCACCGTGAAGGTGCACGACTACCGGCACATCGAGCGGTACAGCCACGTGATGCATCTCGTGTCCACCGTCACCGGGCGGCTGGCCGAGGGCAAGCGCGCGCTCGACGCCGTCACCGCGTGCTTCCCGGCGGGAACCCTCTCGGGCGCTCCCAAGGTGCGGGCGATGGAATTGATCGAAGAACTCGAACCCACCCGCCGCGGCATCTACGGCGGCATCGTGGGCTATCTCGACTTCACCGGTGACGCAGATACCGCCATCGCGATCAGATCGGCGCTCATCAAGGACAAGGTCGCGTACGTGCAGGCCGGCGCGGGCATCGTCGCCGACTCGGTACCCGACGCGGAGGACACCGAAGCCCGCAACAAGGCGATGTCCGCGCTCGCAGCGGTCGCTGCGGCCGCGACCGTCACCAACTACAGCGGGGACGCGCGGTGACCGCCCCGGACCCGCAGACCGGCGACCATGCCCGCCCGCGCACAGGCGTGAGCGGGCGCCCCACGGTCGTGGCGGCGGGGCTTCTCGCCCTCGGCGCGGCCGCACTGTGGGGTTCGAGCCGGATGACCTGGGTGCGGGCCGAATCGTCGGACGGGCTCGGTGCCGATCGTGTCACCGACCTCGAAGGTGCGAGATGGGCCGCAGCCACCACACCCCTCGCGCTGGCCTTGCTCGCCGCCATCGCCGCGGCGTTCGCGGTCCGGGGACGGGCCCTGCGTGTCGTCGCGGTCGCGGTCGCGGCGGTTGCGGTGGCGGCTGCTGTTCCCGCGGTGCAGCTGCTTGCCGGCGGCGGAGATCCGGAGACGGCGGCCAGGATCGCCGAACTTCCGGGCCGTGCCACGGTCACCGCGGTGACCGTGTCGCCGTTGCCGGCGGTCCTGGCGCTGCTGGGCGCGGTCCTGGCGCTCGGCGCCGGGTTCGCACTGTGGCGGACCCCGCGCGAGCAGGCAGGGTTGTCGTCGAAGTACGACAGCCCCGCAGTACGCCGTGACGCGGCGGTGCGACGGGCCGACACCGACGAACCGATGACCGAACGGACGCTGTGGGACGCAATGGATGCGGGGGAGGATCCGACCGTCGACCACGGTGACGAGGGGCACGACGACGAGGGCCCGTCGGATTCGGGTACCCGGCGATGAGCGCCGTGGGCACGCGCACTAGGCTCTGAGGAAATCCGATGAGCTTAATCACATCGGGATTGACAAGGGTGGGAAAGGACTCGAGCCACGATGACAGTTCTCGACTCGATTCTCGAAGGTGTGCGAGCCGACGTCGCCGCCCGTGAGGCAGTTGTCGACTTCGCTTCCGTCAAGGCCGCCGGTGCTGCCGCGCCCGCGCCGATCGACGCGAAGGCCGCTCTCCGCGAGCCCGGCATCGCAGTGATCGCCGAAGTCAAGCGCGCCAGCCCGTCCAAGGGTGCGCTCGCCGACATCGCCGATCCCGCCGAGCTGGCCAAGGCCTACGAAGCAGGCGGTGCACGCGCGATCAGTGTGCTCACCGAGGAGCGTCGCTTCCACGGCAGTCTCGCCGACCTCGATGCCGTGCGGCGCGCGGTGCGGATCCCGGTGCTCCGCAAGGACTTCGTCGTGGGTCCGTACCAGATCCACGAGGCGCGTGCTCACGGTGCAGACATCGTGCTGCTCATCGTGGCGGCCCTCGAGCAGACCGTGCTGACGGCGTTGATCGACCGCACGGAATCGCTCGGGATGACCGCCCTGGTGGAAGCCCACACCGAGGAAGAAGCCGACCGCGCGCTCGAGGCCGGCGCGACCGTGATCGGCATCAACGCCCGCAACCTCAAGACTCTCGAGGTCGACAAGAACACCTTCGGCCGCATCGCGCCCGGACTGCCCAGCCACGTCATCAAGATCGCCGAATCGGGTGTGCGGGGACCGGCCGACCTGCTCGCCTACGCCGGAGCAGGAGCCGATGCGGTGCTGGTCGGCGAGGGTCTGGTGACCAGTGGCGACCCGCGTCAGGCCGTCGCCGAACTGGTGACCGTGGGCACACATCCGTCGTGCCCCAAGCCTGCACGCTGAACCGTCGCCGGGGCCGGACCCGGGCACGATCCGCGTCGCCACGTGGGGCAGACTGAAGACGTGACTGCAGACGATTCCGCACTTTTCGCCAAGGGGCACGGCCTTCCCTCGATGAGTGACGCCGTATCCACCCCCACCGCCCACGAGCCGGACGTTCGTGGCCACTACGGGGTGTTCGGTGGACGCTACGTCCCCGAGGCGCTCATGGCGGTCATCGAAGAGGTCACCGCCGCGTACGAGAAGGAACGGACCGACCCCGGATTTCTCGCCGAACTCGACCGGCTGCAGCGTGACTACACCGGCCGGCCGTCCCCGGTGTTCGAAGCGACCAGACTGAGCGAGCACGCGGGCGGGGCCCGCATCCTCCTCAAGCGGGAAGATCTGAACCACACCGGTTCCCACAAGATCAACAATGTGCTGGGGCAGGTCCTGCTCGCCAAGCGCATGGGAAAGACCCGCGTCATCGCCGAGACCGGTGCGGGGCAGCACGGTGTCGCCACGGCCACCGCCTGCGCTCTGCTCGGGCTCGAGTGCCGCGTCTACATGGGCGAGGTCGACACCGAGCGCCAAGCCCTCAACGTCGCGCGGATGCGCCTGCTGGGATCCGAGGTCGTCGCCGCCAAGACCGGGTCGCGCACCCTCAAGGACGCGATCAACGAAGCGATGCGCGACTGGGTGACCAACGCCGACAACACGTACTACTGCTTCGGCACCGCCGCCGGACCGCACCCGTTCCCCGCCATGGTGCGCGACTTCCAGCGCATCATCGGACTCGAATCGCGTGTGCAGGTGCGGGCGATGACCGGTCGCCTGCCCGACGCGGTCGTCGCGTGCGTCGGCGGCGGGTCCAATGCCATCGGCATCTTCCATCCGTTCATCGACGACCCGTCGGTCAAGCTGATCGGCTGCGAAGCCGGCGGCGACGGCGTCGACACCGGCCGGCACGCCGCGACCATCGGCGGTGGCACCCACGGCGCACTGCACGGTGCCTACTCGTACCTGCTGCAGGACGAAGACGGACAGACCATCGAATCGCATTCCATTTCGGCAGGTCTGGATTATCCGGGTGTCGGCCCCGAGCATTCGTGGCTCGCCGACATCGGTCGCGCGGAGTACCGGGCGATCACCGACAGCGAGGCGATGGACGCGTTCGGCCTGCTGTGCCGGACCGAAGGCATCATTCCCGCGATCGAATCCGCGCACGCCGTGGCCGGAGCCCTGAAACTCGGACCCGAGCTGGGGGAGGGCGCGATCATCCTCGTGAGCCTGTCCGGCCGGGGCGACAAGGACGTCGACACCGCAGCCAAGTGGTTCGGCTACCTCCCGGACAACGCCAGCGACAGCACCCAAGGAGCCGCGCAGTGAGCGCCCCCCACGAACGCCTCACCCAGATATTCGACACCTGCCGGGCGGAGAACCGCGCCGCGCTCATCGGATATCTCCCCGTCGGCTATCCGACCGTCGAACGCTCGCTCGAAGCCATGACCACCCTGGTCGAGGGCGGGTGCGATCTCATCGAGGTCGGCATCCCGTACAGCGACCCGGTGATGGACGGCACCACCATCCAGGAAGCGGCCTTCGAGGCGATCGCCAACGGCGTCAAGGTGCGCGACGTGTTCCGGGCGATCGAAGCGGTGAACGCCGCCGGCGGCGCAGCGGTCGTCATGACGTACTGGAACCTCGTGATGCGCTACGGCGTCGACAACTTCGCCCGTGACCTCGCCGCTGCCGGCGGACTCGGGATGATCACCCCCGACCTCATTCCCGACGAGGCCGGAGAGTGGATCGCCGCCGCGGAGAAGTACGGCCTCGGCCGGACGTTCCTCGTCGCCCCGTCGTCCACCAACGAGCGCCTCGCCAAGACGCTCGACCAGTGTGTGGGCTTCGTCTACGCGACGTCGACGATGGGTGTCACCGGCGCCCGCGACAAGGTCGACAACCGTGCACCCGAGATCGTCGCCCGGGTGCGCACCCACAGCGACATCCCGGTCGGCGTCGGACTCGGCGTCCGCAACGGCGCGCAGGCCGCCGAGATCGCCGGGTACGCGGACGGCGTGATCGTCGGCTCGGCGCTGGTGACGGCGGCGGCCCAGGGCCGCGACGCGCTGCTCGCCCTGACGCAGGATCTCGCGAGGGGCGTGCGCTCGGCTACCGTGGCCTCGTGACATCGACTGCGTCTGTTCTGGCTTATCTGCCGAGCCCCTCACAGGGCGTCTGGTACGTCGGGCCCCTGGCCCTGCGCGCCTACGCCCTCTGCATCATCGTCGGCATCGTCGTCGCCATCTGGTGGGGCGATCGTCGCTGGGTCGCCCGTGGCGGCAAGCCCGGCACGGTTCTCGACATCGCCGTGTGGGCCGTGCCGTTCGGTCTCATCGGCGGCCGTCTCTACCACGTCCTCACCGACTGGCAGAAATACTTCGGGGAGGGCGCGAACCCTGCGGATGCCCTCAAGATCTGGGAAGGCGGCCTCGGAATCTGGGGGGCCGTCGCGCTCGGCGCCGTCGGAGCCTGGATCGGCTGCCGCCGCCGCGGCATCCCGTTGCCCGCGTTCGGCGACGCGCTGGCACCCGCCATTCTGCTGGCCCAGGCCATCGGGCGACTCGGCAACTGGTTCAACCAGGAACTCTACGGGCGGGAAACGACCGTCGCGTGGGGCCTCGAGATCTACCAGCGCAGCGACGACGCCGGTCGCGTATCGCCGGCATTGATCGACGGCGTCTCCACCGGCGAAGTGGCCTTCGTCGTCCACCCGACCTTCCTGTACGAGTTGCTGTGGAACGTCGCCGTGGTGATTCTGCTGGTGCTGATCGACCGCCGATTCGCCATCGGGCACGGACGCCTGTTCGCGCTGTACGTCGCGGGCTATTGCGCCGGACGGTTCTGGATCGAGCTGATGCGTGCCGATGCGGCAACCGAGATCGCCGGAATCCGCATCAACACCTTCACCTCGGGCATCGTGTTCGTGCTGGCGGTCGCCTACGTGATCTTCGCGCGTAAGGGCCGCGAAGATCCGGCCACGCTCGGCGGCACGCCTGCCGACCCACAGGTCGCGCCCGGCGACAAGGACTCCGCGGCCGAGACGGCCGAGGGCGAATCGACTGCCCCCGAGACGCCCCGCGCAGCGGACGACGACGGGACCGAAGTCGCAGCTAAACTAGATGGTTCACGGCCAGGCAAGAGCAAGGGAGACAACTCGTGACCGCACCGGACCCGGGCGCGTCCGACTCGCGCGACGCCGAACCTGCCAAGCCGGACCTGCGCAAACACTCCGATACCGGGACACCGGGCGGAGACACCGCGCACCACGACGAGCCGACCCGGGATTTCGGCCGGACCTTCGACTACGACGCGACCGCGCAGGCCTCGCTCTCCGAGCAGCAGCCCCCGGCGGAGTCCTTCGGCGGTCACACCGGAACCCCCGGCCCCGGCTGGGATACCTACTCCGGGATCGGCAACGGTCCCGGCTGGGGCACCACGCCGAGTTACCCTCCGCCGGCGGCGCATCAGTCCGACTATCCGCCCCCGAGCGGCTATCCCTACCCCGGTCCGAACCAGGGACAAAAATCCGCGTCGCCGGGGCCCGTTTACGGCACTCCCGACCCGGGCTATCCGACTTCCGCCCCCGGCTTTCCCGTGCAGGACGGCCCGCAGTCGGGATACGGCACGCCGCCTGCCTACGGACCTCCTCCGGCCTACGGCAGCCCCCAGGGCTACGGCGCGCCCCAGGGATACGGCACCGATCCTTCCGCCCCGTTCGGACGCGACCCCTATACCGGCGAGGCGTACTCGGACAAGTCGAAGGTCACGGCCGGCGTACTCGAAATCCTGCTCGGCGCCTTCGGTGCAGGACGCTTCTACCTCGGCCAGCCCGGCACGGCGGTGGCGCAGATCGCCGTCACATGGTTGACCTGCGGTATCGGGGGGATCTGGCCGCTCATCGACGGCATCTTGATGCTCACCGGCAAGGTGCGCGACGAGCACGGGCGGCCGCTCCGCCCGTAGCGGCCGGCACCGACCGGTGACGGGTTCACCCGTGCGGCGAACCTCCGGCCCGGACCGGACGGCCAGGATTGAACCCGACCGCACCGGGTATACGCGGTCCGTGTCGCCCCTCGATCTTTCCAGCCGCACCCGATCCGCAGGACCCCTGCGTTCGGCCGTGTCCGGAGTGTTCCGGGCCGCCTCGGCGCTGCGGGGTGCGCGAGCGTTCCACCCCGAAGGCGCGTTGTTCCGCGGCCAGCTGGACGTACGGGTGGACGGCGGGCCCGTGCCTCCGGGGCGCTATGCCGTCACCGGCCGGCTTTCCCGGGGCATCGGGCTGCCCGCCGGCGTTCCCGACATTCTCGGTCTCGCGCTGCGCGTCTCCCTGGAATCGGGCCCCTGGGATCTGCTGCTCGCGACCTCGTATCTCCCGGCGCGGGCGGTACTGCTCCCGGTGCGCGGCTGGGGGAGCGCCCGCTACAGCAGCCTCGCCGCGTACCGCAGATACGGGGACGACCGGGTGCGATGGGTCCTCGCGACGCCCGTGGGACGACAGCCGAACACCACATCGACGGACGATCTCCGGCCCGAGGTGGCACCGCTCGTCTTCTCGCTCGGCTGGGCGCCCGCGCGGGGCGCGGCACTCCCGTTCGGGAATGTCACCCTCACCTCGCGACTCGCGGTGGACGATTCCGAGATGACCTCGTTCGACCCGGTGGTGCACTGTCCCCCTACGTTGCGGATGTGGCCCGACTTCGTCGCAGAGATTCGCCGGGACGCGTATCGCGGCAGCCGCGCGGGACGGGCAGCCTCCCTCGATGCGTGAGGTTCTCGACGCGTGAGACCGACGGTGTCCATGTATCCGGTAGATGAGGAGACGACGTGATGGCAGAGAAGAAGAACCGTTCGGACGGCCCCGGCAAGACGACCGACGAGAGCGCGTCGCACGCCCGCGCACCCAAGGGCGGCCGGCCCGGACCCGCCGACGAAGGCGGGACCGGCGGGATGGCGACCAGGGAGAACGCACCCGAAATAGCAGAGGACCAGAAGGACTGACACACCGGGCTGCCGCTCCGGGTGCGCGCGTGCGGGTTACGGACTCCGATGGTGGGCGCGCACCATGGGGGCTAGGCTCGAGGCGTGACCCGACGTACCAAGATCGTATGCACAATGGGCCCGGCTACTTCGGACCCCGACGTCCTCCGGGAACTCGTCGACGCCGGCATGGATGTGGCGCGGCTGAACTTCAGCCACGGAGATCACGCCGATCACGAGCTCCAGTACAACCACGTTCGTGCCGCCGCCGAGTCGTCCGGCAAGGCGGTCGGCGTGCTCGCCGACCTCCAGGGACCCAAGATTCGTCTGGGCAGATTCGCCGACGGCCCCACCGTCTGGAACAACGGTGAACTCGTCCGCATCACCGTCGACGACGTCGAAGGCACCCACGACCGCGTCTCGACCACGTACAAGGAACTCGCGCAGGACGCGGTCGCCGGCGACCGGCTGCTCGTCGACGACGGCAAGGTCGGCCTCGTGGTCGAATCCGTCGAAGGAAACGACGTGGTCTGCCGCGTGACCGAGGGCGGCCCGGTCAGCAACAACAAGGGCGTCTCGCTGCCCGGGATGAACGTCTCTGTTCCGGCGCTGTCCGAAAAGGACATCGCCGACCTCGAATTCGCGCTGCAGCTCGGTGTCGACTTCATCGCTCTGTCGTTCGTGCGTTCCCCGGCCGACATCGAACTCGTGCACGAGATCATGGATCGTGTCGGCCGCCGTGTCCCGGTCATCGCCAAGCTCGAGAAGCCCGAAGCGATCGAGAACCTCGAAGCGGTCGTGCTGGCATTCGACGCGGTGATGGTCGCTCGCGGCGACCTCGGTGTGGAACTGCCGCTCGAAGAGGTCCCGCTGGTGCAGAAGCGCGCGATCCAGATCGCCCGGGAGAACGCCAAGCCCGTGATCGTCGCGACGCAGATGCTCGAGTCGATGATCGAGAATTCCCGCCCGACCCGCGCGGAGGCATCCGACGTCGCGAACGCCGTACTCGACGGCGCCGACGCCGTCATGCTGTCCGGCGAGACCTCGGTGGGCAAGTTCCCGATCGAGACCGTCAAGACGATGGCGCGCATCATCGCGGCAGTCGAATCGGATTCGACCGACGTTCCCGCGTTGACGCACGTGCCCCGAACGAAACGCGGCGTCATTTCGTATGCGGCCCGCGACATCGGCGAGCGGCTCGATGCGAGCGCACTCGTCGCGTTCACGCAATCGGGCGACACGGTGCGCCGACTCGCGCGGCTGCACACAAGGCTCCCGCTGCTCGCCTTCACGCCCGCGCCGAGTATTCGCAATCAGCTGGCACTGACGTGGGGCACCGAAACGTTCTCCGTGCCGCCGGTGGACACCACCGACCAGATGGTCGAGCAGGTCGACGCGGCGCTGCTCTCGCTCGGGCGTTACCAGCGTGGCGATCTCGTGGTGATCGTCGCAGGTGCCCCTCCGGGACGGACGGGTTCGACCAACCTGATCCACGTACACCGGCTGGGGGAGAAGGACACCCGGTGACGGGTGTCGACACGTCGGATCTCCACGTCCTCCTCGGACTGTTCGATCTCGAGCAGACCGGGGAGGACGTGCTCCGCGGCGAACATCCCCCGCAGGTCGGTGCCCGGACGTTCGGAGGGCAGCTCGTCGCGCAGGCGCTCGTCGCGGCGGGGCGCACGGTCGGAGACCGGCCGGTACACGCTATCAACGCGCACTTCATCCGGGGCGGAAACGTCAAGGCGCCCATCGAGTACCGGGTCGCGCGGCACCGTGACGGTTGTGACTTCGCGAACCGGATGGTGACCGCCTACCAGGACGGGCAGGAACTGTTCGTCATGCTCGCGGCGTTCCAGCGCTGGGGGAAGGGACTCGAGCATTCCGTCGGGGTTCCGGAAGTTCCTCTGCCGGAAACACTTCCATCCATCGGGGAGCGGTTGCAGGGGTTCGAGGCACAGTTGCCGTACTTCGCGGGGGCACTCAAGCCCATCGACATGCGGTACGCGAACGACCCCGCATGGGTGCTGCGGGGCACCGGCGAGAAGCTCAACCACAACCGTGTCTGGATGCGTCCCGACGGTGAGATGCCCGGCGATGCGCTGCTGCACGCGGCGACTCTGGCCTACAGTTCCGACACCACGGTCCTCGACTCGATTCTGACCACGCACGGACTGTCGTGGGGTCTCGACCGGATCGTCGCGGCCACCGTCAATCATTCGATCTGGTTCCACCGCCCGCTCCGATTCGACGACTGGCATCTCTACGCCACCGAGTCGCCGGTCGCGGCCGGGTCGCGCGGGATGGCGACGGGCCGGTACTTCGACCTCGACGGGCAACTCGTCGCGACGGTCGTGCAGGAAGGTCTGGTGCGGCACTTCCCGTCCCGCCGCTGAGCGACGCTCACGCCCGGTCGCCGGAATCGCCGGTCATCCGCTCGAGCGCCGCCGACAACCGTCGCAGTGCCGACACGGCCTCCTCGAAGTCGTCGCAGCCCATCTCGTCGCACAGACGGCGCGCGGCCGTCGCGTGCGCGGGGCCGATCTGTGCGACCGCCTCGAGACCCGCCGGCGTCGCGGCGACCAGCTTCGCGCGGCGATGCGCCGGGTTCGGCCGGTATTCCGCGAGACCCTGCTCGACGAGCAGATCCGCGATGCGCTGCACGCTCTGGCGGGTGATACCCATCTCGCGTGCGATCCCCGCGACGGGCAGCGGCGTGGTGAGTACGGCGCCGAGTACCTGCCAGCGCGAGGCGGTCAGGCCCGCGGGTGCGGCGAGGGTGTCCGCGAGGTCCAGGAACTGGCCGTTGAGGCGGAACGATGTCAACGCGGCGGCGCTGAGCAGTTCCGGAATCGAGGTTTCGGTCGTGCTCATCCCTCGTGTGCCGTCAGTTCGTAGTATCCCGACGGGTCGTGCTCGCCGTAGAGCTTGTACCAGGCGGTGAGCACCTCGGGTGTGTACAGATCGAGACGCTCGAAGATGGCGCGGGCGAACTCGACCGGCGCTATCCCGCTCGCGGTGAGGAGGTCCCGGTCGGTGACGGCGAGATCGTCGCGATAGAGGTGTGCGCCGCCGTATCCGACGCTCTCCAAGAATTCCCTCGCATTGCTCGTGTGGGCGTGGTCGTCGAGCAGCCCCGCCCGCGCGAGTCCGCCGGTCGCTCCGCACATCGCGGCGACCGGGACGCCGGCGTCGAGGAACTCTCTCGCTTTGTCGGTGAACGGAGTGAACGCCTCGGTGGGCCAGATGTTGTTGCCGGCGAGTACGAGCATTGCGGAGGAGGCCGGATCCACCTCGTCGAGTGTGACGTCCGGCACGATGCGGAGGCCGCCCATGGTGGTGACCGGGTTGCGTCCGGTCGAGACGGTGCGGACGCTGTAGCGCCCCGGCTGACGTTGGAAGTCGGGATCTGCGATGCCCGACATCGCGTATCCGATCTCCCAGTCGGCGAGCGTGTCGTACACGGCGAAGTACACGATGCCATTCATGACAGTATGCTGTCAGCATGACAGCGTGCTGGCAACGGTGTGCCGCAGATGGACGATTTGCCCGACCGCCGCGTCGACGATTAGCCTCGTATCGACCACTCGGTGGTTTTGCTGTCGTCTAGGGTCGAGCCCGACCCATCGGAGGGGACATGTTCGGCATGAATCGAGCACAGGACATGCACACACGTGCGGGCGTCGCCGCCACGTCGTGTTGTTGCGCCTGCCGCTGATACCCCCGACCGGGGCATAGGTCCCCCTCGGGAGCCGTGCCCGAAATCCGTCCCCCGAACCGTGCGCCGTTGGCCTCGTCACCCGAGCCCGCCACGGTTCGAAAGGATCCTCCGCATGTCCGATTCGACGGCACTTCCCGTCATCGATCTCGCCGACTTCGATGCACCCGAAACACGCGATGCTGCGCTCGACCGTCTTCGCACCGTCACGCACGAGATCGGCTTCTTCCACCTCGCCGGCCACGGAATCGATCCCGCGGCGGCCGATCGCCTGATTGCTGCCTCCCGCGAGTTCTTCGCGCTTCCCGACGCCGCCAAACTCGAGGTCGAGAACAGCCACTCACCACACTTCCGCGGTTACACCCGGGTCGGCGGTGAGCGCACCCAGGGCCACGTCGACTGGCGCGAACAACTCGACATCGGGCCGGAACGCGACGCCGTCGCCGAGTTCGATCCGGCGCGTCCCTGGGAGGTGCTCCACGGACCGAACCTGTGGCCCGCGCAGGTTCCGCAGTTGCGCCCGGCAGCAGTGGAGTGGATGGACCGACTCCAGGTGGTCGGTCTCCGCTTGCTGCGCGCCTGGGCCGAATCCCTGGGGGCCCCCGCAGATTTCTTCGACGAGGCCTTCGCCCACCCGGACCCGTTGCTCAAGATCGTGCGCTATCCCGGCCACGATCGATCGGTGACCGACCAGGGAGTGGGCAGCCACAAGGATGTCGGCGCGCTGACCCTTCTGTACCCCGAACCCGGGAGCACCGGCTTTCAGGTGCAGCGCGACGGCGCATGGTTCGAGGTCGATCCGCTCCCGGGGCACCTTCTCGTCAACATCGGCGAACTGCTCGAGGTGGCCACCGGCGGATATCTCACGGCGACCGTCCACCGCGTCGAACCGCCGTCAACAGGAACGGATCGGGTGTCCCTGCCGTTCTTCCTCAATCCCGCACTCGACAAAGCGCTGCCCACCCTCCCGCTGCCGGATCATCTGGCGGCCGCGGCGCGGGGCGTGGGACACGACGCGCACGGCGGAGCGCTGCACGCGGTGTACGGACTGAACGCGCTCAAATCCCGGTTGCGTGCTCATCCCAATGTCACCGATCGGTACCACGCGGAGTTGCTCCGCTCGTTCGAACTCGGCCGATGACCGCGTCGTCGCCTGCCGCCCCCGCACCGCCGGATTCGTCCGGCCCGACCACACGTCCGCCGTAGCCTGAGAGCCGACCCGTCCGGACTGCGTGATCCCGCGTCGTCCGGGGCGCTCCCACAGTTCCACCCTGCCGAGCACCGGCAGTTCCACAACGGAAGGTAGTACCCGATGTTCCTGCGTCGTACCGTCGTCGCGACCACCGCTTTCACCCTCGCCCTCGGCCTGGCAGCCTGCTCGTCGTCCGGAGGAGACGAGAACACCCTGCGGATCTCGGCCTCGTCCACGCCGCACGTCGAGATCCTCGATCACCTCGTGAGCACCGGTGCGCTCGGCGACTACCAGCTCGACATCCTCGACATCACCGGTGAGGTCGATCCCAACGAGTTGCTCGAAGCCGGTGACGTTGACGCGAACTTCTTCCAGCACGAGCCGTACCTGATCGACTGGCAGAAGCAGAACGGTGTCGACGATCTCGTCGCTGTCGCCGACGTGCACCTCGAGCCGCTGAGCCTGTACTCGAACAAGATCGGGTCGCTCGACGAGTTGAAGGACGGCGACACCATCGCGGTGCCGCGTGACACCACCAACTACGCCCGCGCGCTGTACCTGCTCGAATCGGCCGGGCTGATCGAGATGGACGTGCCGTTCGACCGGGCAGATCTGTCGGTGGTCACCGAATCGAACATCACCGCGAATCCGAAGAACCTGAAGTTCCTGGCGATCGAGCGGCCCCAGCTCGCGCGTCAGCTCGACGACGCGCAGGTCACCGCCGCCGTCATCAACTCCAACTACGCCCTCGAGGCCGGACTCACCCCGGCCGAGGACGGCATCGTCACCGAGCAGGTCGACGGCAACCCCTTCTCCAACCTGCTCGTCGTGCGCGCCGAGAACGAGAACGACCCCGCGGTGGTCGCACTCGCGGACGCTCTCGAGTCGCCGGAAACCGCTGCGTGGATCGAGGAGACCTACTCGGGTTCCGTCGTTCCGGTCCAGCCCACGAACTGATGATCGTCGTCGACAACCTCGTCAAGACCTTCCCCGACGCCGGTGGCGCCGGGGAGGTCGCGGCGTTGCGAGGGGTTTCTCTCGACATCCCGGACGGAGAGATCTTCGGCATCGTGGGTCCGTCCGGATCGGGTAAATCCACTCTTCTCCGGTGCCTGAACCTCCTCGAAAAGCCCACGTCGGGTCGCATCCTTCTCGGCGGGGACGACCTGTCGACTCTCTCCGGGGCCGAACTGCGCTCCGCCCGGCGCCGGATCGGCACCGTCTTCCAGCAGTTCAACCTGCTGCACTCGCGCACCGTCCTCCGCAACATCGAGTTGCCACTCGAACTCGCCGGCTTGGGCAAGGACGAGCGGCGCGCCCGCGCGGCGTCGCTGATCGACCTCGTCGGCCTGTCCGGCAAGGAGAAGAGCTACCCGTCCCAGTTGTCGGGCGGCCAGCAGCAACGCGTCGGCATTGCGCGCGCGCTCGCCGCAGAACCCGAGGTGCTGCTGTGCGACGAAGCGACCAGCGCCCTCGACCCCGACACCACCGAGCAGGTTCTCGACCTCGTCGCCGAGGTGAACCGCACCCTGGGCGTGACGGTTGTGGTGATCACCCACGAACTCGGGGTGCTACGCAGAATCTGCACGTCGGCGGCGCGACTCGAAGCCGGCCGGATCGTGGAGACCGGGCGCATCACCGACCTCGTCGCCTCGCCCGACTCTGCGCTCGGTGCCGCGATGCTGCCGGTCGGTGACGACCCCTCTCTGGGGTCGAGCGCCGACACCGCGGTGGTCACGGCGATCGGAGACGCGGCGCACGGGCCGTGGCTGTCCCAGATGATCCGGGCTGCGGACGCCGATATCGCCGTCGTCGGCGGGCGCGTCGAGCAGGTGGGCGACGTGACCGTCGGCCGGATGCGTTTGCGATTCACGACGGACACCGACCACGCCCGGGTCGAACGATTCGTGGACCAGCACCCGCACCTGACCCTGTCGTGGGGCGCGGGGACCGAACTGGAGGGACTCACCGAATGAGGTCACATCCGCGATGAACAAGCTCACGTGGTACGACTCCTTGCCCGAAGTGTGGGAGGCGACCCTCGAAACGCTGTACATGGTCACGGTGTCGTTCGTGCTCACGGTGATCGGGGGAGTGCTGGTGGGCATCGTCCTGCAGGTCACCTCCCCGTCGGGCCTCCTGCCGCGGCGGACACTCAATACGGTGCTCGGTGTGATCGTGAACCTGTTCCGGTCGTTGCCGTTCCTGATCCTGCTCATCGCGCTGATCGGAGTCACCCGGGCGATCGTCGGTACAGCGATCGGTCCGACGGCGGCGATCGTCCCGCTCACCATCGGGGCCATCCCGTTCTTCGCGCGGATCGTCGAATCCGCGCTGCGGGAGGTGCCGCGCGGCCGGGTCGAAGCAGCCCAGGCGATGGGAGCGTCGACCGGGCAGATCGTGCGGAAGGTTCTCCTGCCCGAAGCCGTCTCGCCTCTCGTGGCCGGCGCGACGCTCACCCTGGTCCTTCTCGTCGGGTACTCCGCCATGGCCGGTGTCATCGGCGGCGGCGGACTCGGCGACTTCGCGATCGTGTACGGCTACCAGCGGTTCAACACGCCGGTGCTTCTGGTTGCCGTGGTCGTGCTGATCGTGATGGTGCAGATCATGCAATCGGTCGGCGACGGCATCATCCGGGCCTACGCGCACCGGCGGTGATCGTCGACAGATACAGGCCGGTGACGAGCCACTAATCGATTGCGAGATGTATGTCACAGTTGATAGTATTTCCGTTACCAAACCCGCTCTCTTCGAGCGGAAGGGAAGCAGAACGCCGAATCCGTTGACAGCGGAGGTGCACACCGTCGTACCGAGAAGGGCATCGGTCGGCAGGGGTGCGGACGTGGGGGCGTCCGGCAACTGTTCTCCAGGGAGGGAACGGAGAGATCGTGATGGCTGCACACCGTCGAAAGGCATCCGAGAACGCGCCGTCGTCGCAGCGGAGGATGCTCGCCATACTTGTTCTTTCCGGCATGCTCACCATCGGCTTCGTCGCTGCCGCACTCACCGGTTCGTACTCGGTGGGGCTGATCTCGTCGCTGCTCATCGGAGCGTGCATCATCGTGGCGCACCTGATGATCGCGCCCGGCGCGATCATCGGACGGGGAACTGTCCAGGGTCCCGCTCGGCACGAAATCGCACCTCCGCCACGAGTATTCGAGATCCGTCACGGCTGATGAATGCCTCCGTATCCGGAGCGCGTCCGCAACACGCGGGGCGCTCCGGATTCGTTTTCACGGTGACGGGCAACGACCGGTGTGGCACCGGGCGCCGACGTGTTCCCGGGACGGACATCGGCCGAACCGAAAAGGGACAGATCCGCCCCAGGAGTTTGGGCGCGTTGTGCGGTGGTACGACACCGCTACTGCACGCACTGTGCGCCGACCTCCTGAAAGGTGAAACCCTTGTTCCGTCACACAGATCACCTCCAGTTCGACGTCAAACCCGAGAAGCCCGATCCCGTCTACGCCCGCAAACTCCAAGAACTCGTCGGCGGCGCATACGGCGAAATGACCGTCACCATGCAGTACCTGTTCCAGGGTTGGAACTGCCGGATGCCCGGCAAGTACAAGGACATGATCATGGACGTCGCCACCGAAGAAATCGGCCACGTCGAAATGATCGCCACCATGGTCGCCCGGCTCCTCGAAGGCGCACCGGCCACCGAATCGACCAAGAACGCCGCCGCCGACCCCGTCGTCGCGGCCGTGCTCGGCGGAATGGACCCGCAACAGGCCATCGTCTCCGGCGGCGGACCGACGCTGTCGGACAGCAACGGTGTGCCCTGGAACGGACGGTTCATCGTCGCGAGCGGCAACCTGCTCGCCGACTTCCGGGCCAACGTCGCTGCCGAAGCGCAGGGCCGGGTACAAACCGCGCGTTTGTATCACATGACCGACGATCCGGGTGTCAAGGACATGCTCGAGTTCAACCTGGCGCGCGATACGTACCACCAGAATCTGTGGCTCGCGGCGATCGAGGAACTGCAGGCCGACGGGATCGAGCCGTCCCCGATCGCACCGAACGCGTTGTTCGACGAGGAGCATTCCGAACATGCCACGAGCTTGTGGCATCTGTCGGACGGTGTCGCGTCGGATCAGGGCCGGTGGGCGCACGGTACCGGTCCCGACGGGTCGACGCCGATGTCGTTCCTGGCGGATCCGGTTCCGCTCGGTGATGTGGCCAGTGCGCCGCCGCCGGATCCGAAGCTGTATGCGACCTATGACGGGTCGCAGGGTGAGCCGCGTTCGGCTGCGCTGGGCACGGAGAAGGGGCTGATGGGCAAGATGAAGGACGCAGTCAACACCGAACCCTGAGTAGGCGAGGGAGACGGTCGCCGGTGCCCGGCGGCCACGGACACCACGGAGTGGTTCGGGTCCGCAGTGGAAACGCACAGCGGCGCTCGGGCGCAGGAACCAGGGAGGGGCCGACATATGTCGGCCCCTCCCGTCGCATGTTTGGTGCTCCCGTACCGCGGGTACAAGTCCGGTACCGATAGGTCGGTCCAGCAGTGCGCCGCCCTCGCATCGAATGCACCGCGTGCCGCGCATGGCACCGGCGAGGCGAAAGCGACACTGCTGATGGATCCGACGTATTTCGAACGGCTCATCGCCGCACTCTGGACGAGGTGTTCTCCACGCCCCCGATGGGCTCCGGCGCTCGGTCACGGGTGGATGAACGATCCGAGTCCTGTGCCTGCAGGCAGCGTCGTCAGCATGGTCCTCGCCATGCGCACCCCGGGATCACCGGGTGGATCAGCGCAAGTGGCCGACTCGTCTCCCGCTCGGCATCCGAAGAACACAACGCTCGCGCAGCGGGAGGCCCCGCCCTTCCGCTGTCGAGCGCACCGGCGCTACGGCCGTGGCCGGCAGCAGTAGCCCACTCGCGCCGGAATACGCGAAAGAAGAAAGAGGAAGATCATGCGAATCGCGATGGTATCCGACGACATCAGCCCGCTCGCCACCTGCGGGCGTGCGGACACGGACCGCCGGAAAGCGCATAGTGCCGAGTTGTTCGCCCGCTCTCGCCCGTGCGGGCCACGACGTGACCGTCTACACCCGGCGCGACAATCCTGATCTCCCCGAACGCGTCACCACAGCTCACGGATACACGGTGGTCCATGTACCAGCGGGCCCGGCAGCCCCGCTGGTGGAAGACGAAGTGCTGCCGACGATGGGCACGTTCGCAGGCTTCCTGGAAGCGGACTGGATGCGGCACCGTCCCGACGTCGCGCATGCGCATTCGTGGACATCGGGAATCGCCACCCAACTCGCCGCCCGAGCGCTCTCCCTCCCTACCGTGCAGACCTTCGCCACCCTCAGCGTTGCCGAATCCGCGCTGCAATCCGGTGGGGAGGTGGACCTTTCGAGCCGGATGCGGCTCGAACGTGTGCTGGCGAAGGGAGCACATCATGTGGTCGCGACGTGCTCGGAACAAGTCTTCGAGTTGTCTCGGATGGGTCTGCCACGAACACGGACGTCGGTAGTCCCGTCCGGCGTCGACGTCGACCACTTCACCGTCGCCGGATTCGGCACGGTCCCGTCGTCCCGTGGACGGTACCGGCTCGTGGCGGCGGGGCGGCCGGCGCCGGAGGACGGGTTCGACACCGCCGTCACGGCGTTGCCGCTGCTGCCCGACACCGAACTCGTCATCGCCGGGGGAGCCGCGCACGACGACGCGGCGGCGGACGAAACGGACCGATTGCTCGCGCTCGCCGACGAACTCGGGGTGCGCGAGCGAGTGCACATGGAGGGGCACGTCACGCGAGACAGGATGCCCGCATTGTTGCGTTCGGCCGACGTGGTGCTGTGCCCGTCGCGGTACGAACCGTTCGGGATCGTGGCGCTCGAGGCCATGGCGTGCGGACGCCCGGTGGTGGCGACCGCAGTCGCGAGCCTGCGCGACATCGTGGTCGACGGGGTGACCGGGCTCCTCGTACCACCGCGCTCCCCGCACGCCGTCGCTACGGCCGTACGGGAACTGATCGCTGATCCGGTGCAGCACGGCGCTTTCGGTGTCGCGGGGCGCGATCGTGCCGAAACGCGCTATTCCTGGGGACGGGCCGTCGTCGACCTTGTCGGTGCCTACGAACGCGCCGTCCGGCAGTCCTTCGCCGAACCCGTCACGGTCCGCGCCGGCGCCTCCCGGTCGGGAGCACTGTGAGACCGGCGGCAGCGAGCGCTTCGGACCGGCCTCCGGCGACACGCGTCCCGACGCCCGCCGGATGCACCCCGCTCGCCCGGTGAGCCTCTAGCATCGGGCGCGTGACCGCCGCGCCCGACAGCACCAGCCCCTCCGCGCCGCTGCGGATACTCCTCTACAGCGACGACGCGGGTGTGCGCGCGCAGTTGAGGTCGGCGCTCGGAGACCGGGTGCACCCCGACCTGCCCCGGCTCGAGTACCTCGAAGTGGCCACCGCGCCGGTGGTGATCGCACATATGGACGCGGGCGACGTCGACCTCGCGATACTCGACGGTGAGACGGCGCCCGCGGGCGGACTCGGCATCGCGAAACAGCTCAAGGACGAGATCGATCCGTGCCCACCGATCGTGGTGCTCACAGGCAGAGCCGATGACGCGTGGCTCGCGTCCTGGTCACGTGCCGAGGCGGTCGTCACGCGCCCGATCGATCCACTGACGCTCGCGCGTGAAGTGGTACGACTGCTGCGTCCGGCCGGCCGCTGAACCGCCCGCGGGCCGATACCGAACCGACCGCTCCGTACCGAACGGCGCGCACGAACCTACCCCATCCGTACCTCGCTCCCGAGCGGACACGCGCGACGGAATTCTGCATCCGAAATCGCTGACAACTGCGGCACGAACGCTACTAGTGTGTGTGCGGTAGCTCACATGTGACCGAGTTGTCCCGGATTGCCGGGCTCGGGCACCGGGGACCGAGGTTCTGTGACTACGGCACGACCGGGAGACGTCAGCGGAACCGGAGGTGGCGATGAACGTCTATGTACCGATCCTGGTGCTGGGAGCGATCGCTGTCGCGTTCGCGGTGTTCTCGGTGGTCGTCGCGTCGATAGCCGGGCCGAGTCGCTACAACCGTGCCAAGCTCGAAGCCTACGAATGCGGCATCGATCCGACACCGCAGCCCGTCGGAGGCGGACGTTTTCCAGTCAAGTACTACCTCACGGCCATGCTGTTCATCATTTTCGATATCGAAATCGTCTTCCTGTATCCGTGGGCGGTGAATTTCGACGCGCTGGGCGTGTTCGGACTGCTCGCGATGGGGTTGTTCATGGTCAATGTGTTCGTCGCGTACGCCTACGAATGGAAACGCGGCGGACTCGCCTGGGAGTAGCCCGCGTGACGCACCGGCCGAGGGCGGTGTCGTCGAAGTGGCTGCGCGAGAAAGTGATCCACACCAACGACGCAAGTGGTAGGAGTCGAACATGGGTCTCGAGGAGAAGGTGCCGAGCGGATTTCTGCTGAGCACGGTCGAAACCCTCGCCGGGTTCGCACGCAAGGGTTCGCTGTGGCCGGCGTCCTTCGGCCTCGCGTGCTGCGCGATCGAAATGATGTCCACTGCGGGAGGCCGCTACGACCTCGCACGATTCGGAATGGAAGCCTTCCGGGCGTCCCCCCGGCAGGCCGACGTCATGATCGTCGCCGGCCGGGTGAGCCAGAAGATGGCGCCGGCGCTGCGCCAGGTCTACGACCAGATGGTCGAGCCCAAATGGGTGCTCTCCATGGGGGTGTGCGCATCGTCGGGCGGCATGTTCAACAATTACGCCATCGTCCAGGGCGTCGACCATGTGGTGCCGGTCGATATCTACCTACCCGGGTGCCCCCCGCGCCCGGAAATGCTGATCCACGCGATTCTGGCGCTGCACGAGAAGATCGCGCACATGCCTCTCGGTGCCAACCGCGCGGACGCTGTGCGCGCAGCCGAGGAGGCCGCACTCTCGGCACGCCCGCTCATCGAGTTGACGGTGCCTCGGCGATGACGGGCGAACACCCCACTGAGGCCGGCCGGGAACAGATCGGCCCCGAGACCGGCAGGGAGCAGATCGATGTCCGGCGCGGCATGTTCGGTGCCCGCGACAGCGGCGACACCTCCGGGTACGGGCGCCTCGTACGGAGGATCACCCTGCCCGGCAGTTCGCCCCGGCCCTACGGCGGCTATTTCGACGACGTGGCCGACGCCCTCGACGATGCGCTCGCGCCCACCGCGGGGGAGGGATTCGCCGACGCGGTCGAGAAGATCGTCGTCTTCCGCGACGAAATGACGATCCATGTCCGCCGAGAGCATCTGCCGCGTGTCGCCCTCGCCCTGCGCAACGACGCCGCGTTGCGGTTCGAACTGTGCCTGGGAGTCAGCGGGGTGCACTATCCGGAGGAGACCGGCCGCGAACTCCACGCGGTGTACGCCCTCATGTCCATCACGCACAACCGGCGCGTGCGACTCGAAGTCACTGCGCCGGAGTCCGATCCGCACATCCCGTCGCTCTACGCCATCTATCCGACCAACGACTGGCACGAGCGTGAAACGTACGACTTCTTCGGGATCAGGTTCGACGGTCACCCCGCGCTGACCCGCATCGAGATGCCCGACGACTGGTCCGGGCATCCCCAGCGCAAGGACTACCCGCTCGGCGGGATCCCCGTGGAGTACAAGGGCGCCACCATCGCGCCTCCGGACGAACGGAGGGCATACAGCTGATGAGCGACACAGCAGCCACGTCCGGCGGCGCGCGTGACGACACCACCATCCTCACCGCATCCGGCCAGGACTGGGACGAGGTCGTCACGGCCGCCGCGGCGGCGGGTGAAGACCACATCGTGGTCAACATGGGCCCGCAGCACCCGTCCACGCACGGCGTCCTTCGGCTCGTCCTCGAGATCGACGGCGAAACCATCACCGAAGCGCGATGCAGTATCGGCTATCTGCACACCGGTATCGAGAAGAACGTCGAATACCGCAACTGGACGCAGGGCGTCACGTTCGTCACCCGCATGGACTACCTCGCGCCGTTCTTCAACGAGGCTGCGTACTGCCTCGGCGTGGAGAAACTGCTCGACATCACCCATCTCGTGCCCGAGCGGGCCGACGTCATCCGGGTGATGCTCATGGAACTCAATCGGATTTCCTCGCACATGGTCGCCCTCGCGACCGGAGGCATGGAACTCGGCGCCACCACGCCGATGCTGTTCGGCTTCCGCGAGCGCGAACTGATCCTCGACGTCTTCGAAACCATCACCGGACTTCGGATGAACCACGCGTACATCCGGCCGGGCGGGCTGGTCCAGGATCTCCCGTCCGACGCGGTCCCGAAGATCCGCGATCTGCTGGCGATCCTGCCCTCGAGGATCCGCGACATGGAAATGCTTCTCGACGACAACCCGATCTTCATCTCGCGCACCCGGGGTATCGGCTACCTCGACCTGACCGGGTGCATGACGCTGGGGGTCACCGGGCCGATCCTGCGGTCGACCGGCCTGCCGCACGACCTGCGCAAGGCACAGCCGTACTGCGGATACGAGAACTACGAATTCGAGGTGGTCACCGACACCGGCAGCGACTGTTACGGCAGGTACCGGATCCGGATCGGTGAAATGAAGGAGTCGCTGAAGATCGTCGAACAGTGTCTCGACCGGCTCCGCCCGGGCCCGGTGATGGTGGAGGACAGGAAGATCGCGTGGCCGTCGCAACTCACCCGCGGCGGCGACGGTCTCGGCAATTCCCCCGAGCACGTCCGCCGGATCATGGGCACGTCCATGGAGGGACTGATCCACCATTTCAAGCTCGTCACCGAAGGACTGCGGGTGCCCGCGGGCCAGGTGTACGTCTCGGTCGAGTCGCCTCGCGGCGAATTGGGGGTCCACATGGTCAGCGACGGCGGCACACGGCCCTACCGGGTGCACTACCGCGACCCGTCGTTCACGAACCTCCAGGCGGTGGCCGCGATGTGTGAGGGCGGCATGGTGTCCGACGTGATCGCCTCGCTCGCGAGTATCGATCCGGTGATGGGTGGGGTGGACCGATGAGCACCGAATACGTCCACAAGGGAGACACACCCGTTCCCACCGGAGGGCAGGAACCGGTCTTCCTTCCGCTCGGGCCGCGACCGGAAGAAGACGCCTCGATCGTGCGCCCCGGTGCACGCCGGAGCTATCCCGACGACGTGCTCGCCCGGCTCGAGAAGGATGCCGCCGAGATCATCGGCCGCTACCCCCACGGCCGCTCCGCCCTGCTTCCGCTGCTGCACCTCGTCCAGGCCGAGGACAGCTACATCACGCCCGCAGGACTCGAATTCTGCGCCCGGCAACTGGGATTGTCCGGCGCGGAGGTCGCTGCGGTTGCCACTTTCTACACCATGTACCGGCGCAAGCCCACCGGCACCTACCACGTCGGAGTGTGCACGAACGCGCTCTGCGCGGTCATGGGCGGTGACGAGATCTTCGAAGCGGTGCGGGATCATCTCGGCGTCGCCAACGGCGAGACCACCGAGGACGGCGCGATCACGCTCGAGCACATCGAATGCAACGCCGCCTGCGATTTCGCCCCCGTGATGACCGTCAACTGGGAACTGTTCGACAACGCGTCCGTGGAGTCCGCGGTCGACCTCGTCGGCGACCTCCGTGCGGGGCGGCCGCCTCAGCCCACCCGCGGCGCCGCGCTCACGACGTTCCGCGACACCTCCCGGTTGCTCGCCGGATTCCCCGACGAACGCGACGGCGCGCTCGAAGCCGGCGGCACCGCAGGTGGCGCCTCGCTGGCCGGTCTGCGCGTCGCTCGCGATCGCGGTATGGCCGCCCCGCCGGCGCCACGCGACGGTGACGCCCGCGCCGACAGCGATCTCGGGAACGTGGGGACGGCTCTGACGCCCGTGCTCACGCGGTCCTGGGGCGACGACGAGGCGTGGACTCTCGACGCGTACCGCCGTCAGCACGGTTACGAGGCGTTGCCGATCGCCCTCGGCATGGAACCCGACGCCGTGGTGTCGGCGGTCAAGGACGCGGGCCTGCGCGGGCGTGGGGGCGCGGGGTTCTCCACCGGCACCAAGTGGTCGTTCATTCCGCAGGGTGACGACAAGCCCCACTACCTCGTCGTCAACGCCGACGAATCCGAGCCCGGAACCTGCAAGGACATCCCGCTCCTGTTCGCCACTCCGCACGCCCTCCTCGAAGGAGCGATCATCGCGGCCTACGCGATCCGCGCGCGGCACGCGTTCGTGTACCTCCGCGGTGAGGCTGTTCCGGTACTGCGGCGGTTGCAGGCCGCTGTCGCCGACGCGTACGCCGCCGGGTACCTCGGCAACGACATCCTCGGCTCCGGATACGACCTCGATCTCGTCGTGCACGCCGGCGCCGGTGCCTACATCTGCGGTGAGGAAACCGCGCTGCTCGACTCGCTCGAAGGTCGCCGCGGGCAGCCGCGACTGCGGCCGCCGTTCCCGGCGGTCGCGGGTCTGTACGCGTGCCCCACCGTGGTCAACAACGTCGAATCCATCGCCAACGTGCCGCCGATCATCCGCAACGGAGTCGAGTGGTATCGGTCGATGGGCACCGAGAAGTCTCCGGGCTTCGCCATGTTCTCCTTGTCCGGGCACGTCACGACCCCGGGTCAGTACGAGGCTCCGCTCGGGATCACGCTGCGCGAACTGCTCGAGTACGCGGGCGGTGTCCGTTCCGGTCACGAGCTGAAGTTCTGGACTCCGGGCGGATCGTCCACACCGATCTTCACCGCCGAGCATCTCGACACACCGCTCGACTACGAAAGTGTCGGCGCCGCAGGGTCGATGCTCGGGACACGCGCCCTGCAGATCTTCGACGACACGACGTGCGTGGTCCGGACGGTGTTGCGCTGGAGCGAGTTCTACGCCCACGAGTCGTGCGGGAAGTGCACCCCGTGCCGCGAAGGCACGTGGTGGCTCGTGCAGATCCTCGAGCGGCTCGAGGCGGGCCGGGGCACCGAAGAGGACCTCGCCACCTTGCTCGACATCTCCGACAACATCCTGGGCCGGGCGTTCTGCGCACTCGGCGACGGCGCGACGAGTCCGATCACCTCGTCGATCGGATACTTCCGCGACGAGTACCGCGCGCACGTCGAACAGGGCTGCTGCCCCTTCGATCCGCACAGCGCCACACTCGCCGCCGGCGCAGTACGCGAGGAGACTTCATGAGTTCAGCTCCAGGAACGGACCCGGTCGGCGCCGCCCCGGCGGACGATCAGGTCACCGTCACCATCGACGACATCGAAATCCGCGTTCCCAAGGGAACATTGGTGATCCGCGCGGCCGAACTCGTCGGCGTGCAGATCCCTCGCTTCTGCGACCACCCGTTGCTCGACCCGGTCGGAGCGTGCCGGCAGTGCCTGGTGGACGTCGAAGGGCAGCGCAAACCGCTCGCCTCGTGCACCACCGTGGTGACCGACGGCATGGTCGTCCGGAGCCAGGCCACCTCGCCGGTGGCGGACAAAGCGCAGCGCGGTGTCATGGAGTTGCTGCTCATCAACCATCCGCTCGACTGCCCGGTGTGCGACAAGGGTGGTGAATGCCCGTTGCAGAACCAGGCATTGAGCAACGGTCGCGCCGAATCCCGGTACATCGAAGAAAAGCGCACGTACCCCAAGCCGATCGCGATCTCGTCGCAGGTGCTGCTCGACCGGGAACGCTGCGTCCTGTGCGCGCGCTGCACCCGCTTCTCGGACCAGATCGCCGGCGATCCCTTCGTCGACATGCTCGAGCGTGGGGCACGGCAACAGGTCGGCATCTACACCGAAGAACCGTTCGAATCGTACTTCTCGGGAAACACCGTGCAGATCTGTCCTGTCGGAGCGCTCACCGGCGCCGCCTACCGGTTCCGGGCGAGGCCGTTCGATCTCGTGTCCAGCCCGAGCGTGTGCGAACACTGCGCCAGCGGATGCGCACAGCGCACCGACCATCGTCGCGGCGTGGTGCTCCGGCGACTCGCCGGCGACGATCCGGAGGTCAACGAGGAGTGGAACTGCGACAAGGGCCGGTGGGCGTTCGCGTACGCCACGCTGCCCGACCGGATCACCGGTCCGCTGGTTCGCGACGAGTCGGGTGAACTCGTCCCCGCCTCCTGGCCCATGGCACTGGCGGTCGCGGCGCGCGGCCTGAAAGCCGCCCAGGGCGCGGCCGGGGTACTGGTCGGCGGGCGGCTCACCCGGGAGGATGCCTACACGTACGCGAAATTCGCCCGCGTCGCGCTCCGGACCAACGACATCGACTTCCGGTCCCGGGTCCACTCGGCGGAGGAGACCCGGTTCCTCGCCACCCGCGTCGCGGGACGCGGCGTCGGTGTCACCTATCGCGACCTCGAGAACGCGCCGGTCGTGCTCCTGGTCGGTGTCGAACCCGAAGAGGAATCGCCCATCGTGTTCCTCCGGTTGCGCAAAGCCGTCCGGGCCGGGCGCACCGCGGTCTGGACCGTCGCGCCGTATGCCGGTGCCGGTGCGAAGAAAATGCAGGCCCGCGTGCTCGGGTGCGTACCCGGCACCGAGGCGGAACTGCTCGACGCGCTGCGCTCGGGTGACCGGCAGGATGTCGACACCGACCTCCTGCGCCGCGACGGAGCACTCGTTCTCGTAGGGGAGCGTCTTGCCGGTGCCCCGGGCGGACTCACCGCCGCCGCCCGACTCGCCGACGCCACGGGTGCGCGCCTGGCGTGGATCCCGCGGCGCGCCGGGGAACGCGGCGCACTCGATGCGGGCGCGTTCCCGGCGTTGCTTCCCGGTGGCCGTGCCGTCACCGACGCCGACGCGCGGCGCGAGGTCGCGACGGCATGGAATCTGCCTTCGGCGGACGATCTTCCGGACGTTCCCGGCCGCGACACCGCCGCGATGCTCGAGGCCACGGCAGCGGGCGATCTCGGCGCTCTGGTCGTCGCCGGGGTGGAGATCGCCGATCTGCCCGACCCGGACGCGGCGCGGGCGGCGCTCGTCGCCGCGCCGTTCGTCGTCAGTCTCGAAATGCGCCGCAGTGAGGTCACCGACCGTGCCGATGTCGTATTTCCCGTCGCGTCCGTGGCCGAAAAGTCCGGCACGTTCGTCGACTGGGAGGGCAGGGCACGACCCTTCGGAATCGCACTGCGCGAGGCCGACTCGATGCCCGACCAGCGTGTACTGCACGCGATCGCCGACGCCATGGACATCGATCTCGGTGCGTCCGACACCGCCTCGGCGCGAACCGAACTCGGCCGTGTGGGTGACCGTCCGGCACCGGACGCACCGCTTCCCGACGTCGTCTCCACCGAACGCGAACGCCCCGGACCGGGCGAAGCGGTTCTGGCCACCTGGCGGATGCTGCTCGACGCGGGACGGCTCCAGGACGGTGAGCCGAATCTCGCCGGGACCGCGCGGGTACCGGTCGTGCGGCTGTCGGAGCCGACGGCCGCCGAGATCGGTGCCCGCGACGGCGAATCGATCACGGTGTTCACCGAACGCGGTGAGATCACATTGCCGCTCGTGATCGACGCGCTCCCCGAGCGGGTGGTCTGGCTCCCGACGGCCTCGCCCGGTGCGGGCGTCCACGAACACCTCGCCGCGACGGCCGGTGACGTGGTGGGTATCCGTGCCGCGCTTCCGGATACGGAGGTACCGCAATGATCATCTCCGCCGACCGGTCCGTGCCCACAGCGCGGGAGGTCGACCTGTCGATGTTCGGGATCGACCCCTGGTGGCTCGTGATCGTCAAAGCCCTGCTGGTCTTCGCCTTCCTGGTGCTCACCACGCTCGTGCTGATCCTCGCGGAACGCAAGGTCATGGCATGGATGCAGATGCGGGTCGGACCGGACCGGGTCGGACCGAAGGGACTGCTGCAAACCGTCGCGGACGGCATCAAACTCGGTCTCAAGGAAGGCATCACCCCGAGCGGGGTGGACAAACCCCTCTACCTGCTTGCGCCCGTGCTGGCGACCGCCCCCGCGCTCATGGCCTTCGCGGTCATCCCGTTCGGTCCCGTGGTGTCCGTGTTCGGAGAACGCACGCCGCTGCAGCTGACCGACCTTCCCGTCGCCGTGCTCTACATCCTCGCCGTCACCTCGATCGGTGTGTACGGGATCGTGCTCGCCGGATGGGCGTCGGGATCGACGTACCCGCTGCTGGGCGGATTGCGTTCGACGGCGCAGGTCATTTCGTACGAGATCGCGATGGGACTGTGTTTCGCCGCCGTCTTCCTGCTCGCCGGCACCATGTCGACGTCGGGGATCGTCGCCGAGCAGACGGGGATCTGGTTCGCTCTGCTGCTGTTGCCCGCATTCCTCATCTACTGCGTGTCGATGGTCGGTGAGACGAACCGGGCGCCGTTCGACCTTCCCGAAGCTGAGGGCGAACTCGTCGGTGGGTTCCACACCGAATACTCCTCGCTCCGGTTCGCGATGTTCATGCTTGCCGAGTACGTCAACATGATCACCGTCTCCGGGCTGGCCACCACGCTGTTCCTCGGTGGCTGGCGCGCGCCGTGGCCGCTGAGCATCTGGGACGGAGCGAACACCGGATGGTGGCCGCTGCTGTGGTTCGTCGTGAAGATCTGGCTGGTGCTGTTCGTGTTCGTGTGGCTCCGGGCCACGCTGCCCCGCCTGCGATACGACCAGTTCATGGCACTGGGATGGAAGGTGCTCATCCCGATCGCCGTGGTGTGGGTGATGGTGGTCGCCGTCATCGTTCTTCTCGCCGGCGAAGGACGCCTGCCCGGCACCGCATCGCTCGTCGTCGCGGGCATCGCCGTCTCGGCGGTGTCGTTCTGGTACCTCGGGTACCGCTGGCGTCGTGCGGCCGACCCCCGAAACGACCCCGGCACCGGCACAGCCGGGCCGCCCGTCCGGCACGACCCCACGATGGGCGGATACCCGGTGCCTCCCTTGCCCGGGCAACTGCCCGCGAGTGCGCCGGCCACAACCCAGGAGGAGAGCAATGTCTGAATTCCTCGGCCCGCTCGCCGGTTTCGGCGTGACCTTTTCGACCATGTTCAAAAAGCCCAACACCGAGTTCTATCCGGAAGAAAAGAATCCGACCGCCGAGCGTTACCACGGTCGCCACCAGCTCAATCGGTACGCGGACGGACTCGAGAAGTGCATCGGGTGCGAACTCTGCGCGTGGGCGTGCCCGGCCGACGCCATCTACGTCGAGGGAGCGGACAACACCGAGAGCGAACGGTATTCGCCGGGTGAGCGATACGGACGCGTCTACCAGATCAACTACCTGCGCTGTATCGGCTGCGGACTGTGCATCGAGGCGTGCCCCACCCGCGCCCTGACGATGACCAACGACTACGAGATGGTCGACGACAACCGCACCGATCTGATCTACGACAAGGATCGCCTTCTCGCGCCGCTCCAGGACGGAATGCAGCCGGCGCCGCATCCCATGTCGCCGGGCGCCGCGGACGAGGACTACTACCGCGGCACCGTCCCGCCGGTGGACGACAGCGATGCGTCGGCTCCGACGGAAGGGCAACCGTGATGGGTGCGCCGGGAACAATGCTGCTCGCCCAGGAACTCACCCGCACCTCTACCGGGGAAGGGGTGCAGTTCTGGATTCTCGCGACCGTCGCGGTGATCGGTGCACTCGGCGTCGTCGGCGCGGCGAAGGCCGTCTATTCGGCGATCTTCCTCGCGATGACCATGGTGGTGCTCGCCGTGTTCTACATCGCCCAGGGAGCGTTGTTCCTCGGTGTCGTGCAGGTGGTCGTGTACACCGGTGCCGTCATGATGTTGTTCCTGTTCGTGCTCATGCTCGTGGGCATCGACTCGTCGGACTCGCTGGTCGAGACACTGCGCGCACAGCGCGTTCTCGCCATCGCGGTGGGAATCGGCTTCGGGGTGCTGCTGATCGGCGGACTCGGAAACGCGGCGGTGACGGGCTTTGTCGGCTTCGATTCAGCCGACGCAGCCGGAAATGTCGAAGAACTCTCCGTACTGCTGTTTTTGGACTACGTCTGGGCCTTCGAACTCACCGGCGCTCTGCTGATCACCGCGACCATCGGCGCGATGGTGCTCGCGCACCGGGAACGGCTCGGGCCGCGGCGCACCCAGCGTGAACTCTCCGAGGAACGGTTCCGCAACGGCGGCCGGGTGACTCCGCTGCCCGGACCGGGCGTCTATGCCCGGCACAACGCCGCCGACGTTCCGGCGATGCTTCCCGACGGTTCGTTCGCGGACAGTTCCGTCGGTCCGCTGTTGCGGCGGATCGGGCGCGGCTGGGGGCCTGCCGATCTCGGCATCCGGGGCCCCGCGAAGCATGGGGAGGCCCGGCCTGACCGTGACGAGGGGGAACGGCCGTGAATCCGGAGAACTATCTCTACCTGTCGGCATTGCTGTTCACGATCGGCGCCTCCGGAGTGCTGTTGCGGCGCAACGCGATCGTTGTCTTCATGTGCATCGAACTCATGCTGAACGCTGCGAATCTCGCCTTCGTCACGTTCGCGAGAATGCACGGCAACCTGCACGGTCAGGTCTTCGCCTTCTTCACGATGGTGGTCGCTGCAGCCGAAGTGGTGGTGGGACTCGCGATCATCGTCACCATCTTCCGGAGTCGTCGCTCCGCCTCGGTGGACAACGCGGATCTTCTCAAATACTGACGGTCGCCCCCAAAGGACGGTGAGAGTGACGAACCACGACGCGCCGAGAGGACACAGGACATGAACTCGTTCCCCTCGTCGGCACTCTGGTTGATCCCCGCGATCCCACTGTTCGGGGCAGCGGTACTACTACTCGCGGGGCACCGCAGCGACAGGTGGGGTCACCTGCTCGGCTGCGGCACCGCACTCGTGTCGTTCGTGCTCGGCGCGGTGGTGTTCGCGCAGATGCTCGGCACGGACGCCGACGCACGCAGCACCGGGCAGGCCCTGTTCGAGTGGGTGTCCGTCGGCGGGCTGCAGGTCGACTTCGGGCTCCGGATCGACCAGCTGTCGGTGTGTTTCGTGCTGCTGATCACCGGGGTGGGGGCGCTGATCCACCTCTACTCGGTCGGATACATGGCTCACGACGCCGCCCGGCGGAAGTTCTTCGCGTACCTCAACCTGTTCCTCGCGGCGATGCTGGTGCTCGTTCTCGCCGACAACTTCCTCGTCCTGTACCTCGGCTGGGAGGGCGTGGGTCTCGCGTCGTACCTGCTGATCGGTTTCTGGCAGCACAAGCCCTCCGCGGCGACGGCCGCGAAGAAGGCGTTCGTGGTCAACCGCGTGGGAGACATGGGACTGCTCGTCGCGCTCATGATCATGTTCGCCACCTTCGGCTCCCTGGACTACGACACGGTGTTCGCTGCCGTACCGGACGCGAGCGAGGGGATCGTCACCGCGCTGGGCTTGATGCTGCTGCTCGCCGCATGCGCGAAATCGGCACAGCTGCCGCTGCAATCGTGGCTCGGCGACGCGATGGAAGGCCCGACTCCCGTCTCGGCGCTCATCCACGCGGCGACGATGGTCACCGCCGGCGTCTATCTCATCGTCCGGGCGAACACGGTCTTCGAGGCCGCGCCCGCCGCGCGGCTCGCCGTGGTGATCGTCGGCGCTGCCACGTTGTTGTTCGGCGCGATCATCGGCTGCGCGAAGGACGACATCAAGAAAGCGCTCGCCGCGTCCACGATGAGCCAGATCGGGTACATGGTGCTCGCCGCCGGGCTGGGACCCGCCGGATGCGTCTTCGCGATCCTGCATCTGCTCACCCACGGATTCTTCAAGGCGGGGTTGTTCCTCGGCGCGGGCTCGGTGATGCACGCGATGAACGACGAGACCGACATGCGACGATTCGGCGGGCTGCGGACGGTCATGCCCATCACCTTCGCCACGTTCGGACTCGGATACCTCGCGATCATCGGGGTTCCGCCGTTCTCCGGGTTCTTCTCCAAGGACAAGATCATCGAGGTCGCCTTCGCCGAGGGCGGTGTGGGGGGAGCCGTACTGGGGAGTGCGGCGCTGCTCGGCGCGGGGCTGACCGCGTTCTACATGAGCCGCGTCATGATCATGACGTTCTTCGGAGAACGGCGGTGGGAGGAACCCGTCGAACCGCACGAAGCACCGCGGATCATGACGTGGCCGATGATCGTGCTTGCGATCGGATCGGTGGCCGCGGGGGGTGCGCTGGTCGCCGGCGGGGCGCTCGAGCACTGGCTCGAACCGGTGGTGGGGGTCGCACCGCACGGCGGCGGGTTGCCGGTGTGGCTGGTCACGACGCTCACTCTCGCTGTGGTCGCGATCGGAGTCGCCGTGGCGTACCGGCAGTACGCGACGCGGCCGGTGCCGGAATCCGCCCCGGTCGACGTGTCGTCGTTCACGACTGCCGCCCGCCGGGACCTCTACGGCGACACCGTGAACGAAGAGGTCTTCATGCGACCCGGGCAGGTGGCGGTGAGTGCGCTCGGTGAGGTCGAAAGCCGCGGAATCGACGGCACGATCGACGGAACGGCCGCCGTCGTCGGTGGTGTGTCCCGCCGGTTGCGTCGTCTTCAGACCGGGTTCGTCCGGTCGTACGCCCTCTACATGTTCGCGGGCGCGACGATCGTCGTCGGCGCCCTGATGCTGGTGAGACTGTGATGGGGGTGAAGCGCTCGTGACCACCGTGCCCTGGCTGACGATCCTGTGGGTCCTCCCGCTGATCGGCGCAGTGCTCGTCTTTTCTCTGCCTGCCCGGATGGCCTCCGGGGCGAGGATGCTCGGGCTCGGGGTGGCTGTCGCGGTCCTGCTCGTCGGTATCGGGCTGGCTGCCGGCTTCGATCCGTCCGGTGACCGTTTCCAGTTCGTCGAATCACAGCCGTGGATACCGTCTTTCGGTTCCGGATACCGGCTCGGCATCGACGGCATCGCCCTCGTGCTCGTCCTGCTCACAGCAGCCCTGGTGCCACTGCTCATGATGGCGGGGTGGAACGACGGCCGTGACTCCGACGAACGGGACGCCGACGAACGGGATGCCCACGCTCGTGAGTCCGGCGACCGCGCAGAACGGTCACGGCCCCGCTCCGCGCACACCTATGTCGCGCTGATACTGCTCGTCGAATCGATGGTGCTGGTCTCGTTCACGGCACTGGACGTGCTGCTGTTCTACGTGTTCTTCGAGGCCATGCTCATCCCGATGTACTTCCTCATCGCGGGTTTCGGAGGCCGGGGCAGCGACCGTGGTACCCGGTCGCGCGCCGCCGTGAAATTCCTGCTCTACAACCTGCTCGGTGGTCTCGTCATGCTCGCCGCCGTGGTCGGCCTCTACGTGGTGACCGCGCGGGCGGGACTGGGCAGCGACCCCGGGTTCGGCACCTTCGACATCCGGGTGATCACCGAGGCCGCAGCGGCCGGGGACCTCGGTGTCGCACCGGTCGTACTCAACTTCCTGTTCCTCGGTTTCATGGTTGCTTTCGCGGTCAAGGCGCCGCTGTGGCCTCTGCACGGATGGCTTCCCGACGCGGCGGTGCAGACCACCCCGGCGGCCGCGGTGCTCATGATGGCGGTGGTCGACAAGGTCGGCACCTTCGGCATGCTGCGGTACTGCCTGCAATTGTTTCCGGAAGCGTCGGTGTATTTCGCGCCCGTGGTGGTCACGCTGGCGGTCGTGGGAATCGTCTACGGCGCGATGCTCGCGATCGGCCAGACGGACGTGATGCGGCTGATCGCCTACACCTCCATCTCGCACTTCGGTTTCATCGTGCTCGGCATCTTCGCGATGACAGCGCAAGGCCAGACCGGGTCGACGCTGTACATGGTCAACCATGGCGTCTCGACCGCAGCATTGTTCCTCATCGCGGGATTCCTGGTCTCGCGCAGAGGTTCCCGTGCGATCGCCGCCTACGGCGGGGTGCAGAAGGTGGCTCCCGTCCTGGCCGGCACGTTCCTGGTCGCGGGCCTGGCGACGCTCTCGCTTCCCGGTCTGGCACCGTTCGTGAGCGAGTTCCTCGTCTTCGTCGGCACGTATCCCCGCTACCAGGCCGCCGCCGTGATCGCGACCGTGGCGCTGGTCCTCTCCGCCCTCTACATCCTGTGGCTGTATCAGCGCATGATGGGTGGCCCGGTCCGCGGCGACGCGTCCGGTGACGCCGCACCGCACGGCACCCGCGTCACCGACCTGGTGCCGCGCGAAATCGCCGTGGTGGCACCGCTCATCGCTGTACTGCTGTTCCTCGGTCTCTACCCACAGCCGGTACTCGACGTGATCACACCCGCGGTCGACGCCACGCTGATCTCCATCGACCTGGACCAACCCGAGCCGACCGTTCCGTCGGACAGTCCCGTAGCCGAGCCCGGCTCGGGTGACGGCACCGAGGAAGGGGCCCACGAGTGATACTTCCCGACAGCGGAGCCGCGCTCGCACAGTCGTTGCCTGCGCCCGACATCGACTACGGCATGCTCGCGCCGATGCTGTTCGTATTCGCGGCTGCGGTCCTCGGAGTGCTCGTCGAGGCATTCGTTCCGTCCCGGGCGCGATACGTCACGCACGTCGTACTGAGTCTCGGTGCACTGGTCGCCGCGCTCGTAGCGGTCGTGCTGCTGATCGGCACCCGAGGGTGGACGGTGGGCGGGGCAGTCGTGATCGACGGCGTCACGCTCTTCCTGCAGGGCTCGATCCTGGTGGTGTCGGTGCTGTCCATCGGGCTCGTCGCGGAACGCGGCGTCGAGACCGCGCCTCTCCCGGAACCCGACGGCGGGGGTGCGCCCCGGCGCACCGACGCATTCGCACCCCAAGCCGCCGCGCTGCCCGGCAGTGTCGCCGAGCGTGAGGCGACCGCGGCGGGAATCACCCGTACCGAGGTGTTTCCCCTGGCACTGTTCGCGATCGGCGGCATGCTGCTCTTTCCCGCGTCGGGCGACCTGCTCACCATGTTCGTCGCGCTCGAGGTCCTGTCGTTGCCGCTGTACCTGCTGTGCGGACTCGCCCGCCGGCGTCGGCTGCTCTCGCAGGAAGCGGCACTGAAATACTTTCTGCTCGGGGCGTTCTCGTCGGCGTTCTTCGTCTACGGAATCGCCCTCCTGTACGGCTACGCGGGCACGGTGCAACTGCCCGGGATCGCCTACGCGGTCACGGCGGGAACCGGAGACGAGACGGTCGCGCTGATCGGCGTCGGCCTGCTGTCGGTCGGGTTGCTGTTCAAAATCGGTGCGGTGCCGTTCCATTCGTGGACCCCGGACGTCTATCAGGGAGCGCCCACACCGATCACCGCCTTCATGGCCGCCGCGACGAAGATCGCCGCATTCGGTGCCCTCATGCGAGTGCTGTACGTCGCGGTGCCGGGCCTGAGCGACGACTGGCGCCCCATCCTGTGGGCCGTCGCCATCGCGACGATGCTCGTCGGGGCGGTGCTGGCGGTGACCCAAACCGACGTCAAGCGCATGCTCGCGTACTCGGCCATCAGCCATACGGGATTCGTGCTCACCGGCGTCGTGGCCTCGAACGCGGTCGGGGTGGCGGCCACACTGTTCTATCTGTTCGTCTACGCCGTGGGTGCCGTCGGCGTGTTCGCGGTGGTCAGCCTGGTCCGCGACCCGGACGGCGAGGCGTGGGATCTGTCCCGGTGGGCCGGTCTGGGCAGGAGGTATCCCGCCCTCGGCGCGGTGTTCGCGTTGTTCCTGCTCTCGCTCGCAGGTATCCCGCTCACCAGCGGGTTCATCGCGAAGTTCGCGGTGTTCGGTGCTGCGGTTGCGGGAGGCGCGGTCCCGTTGGTGATCGTCGGTGTACTGGCCAGTGCCATCGCCGCGTACTTCTACGTCAAGGTGATCGTGCTGATGTTCTTCAACGATCCACCCGAGTCGCCACCGGAGTTCGCGGCGACGAGCACGTCCACAGGTGCGGTGGTGGCGTTCGCGGCGGTCATCACCGTTCTGCTGGGCATCATGCCTTCCCCGGTGCTCTCCCTTGCGGAGCAAGCCGTCGGATTCCTGCAGTAGCGGTCCGACGATCACCCCTGCGGCGGGTCGTGAGCCCGACGATCAGAGCCGGTGCACGCGCTCCGACGACAGGTGATGCGACACCGGTGTGCCGGTGCGAGCGAGGTGCACAGGGTCGAGGTTGAGGCGGCGCAGCAACTGGGCGTTGAGGGCCACCACGATGGTGGAGATCGACATCAGGATGGCGGCGACCGCGGGTGAGATTGCGATCCCGGCGAAGGCCAGTACCCCGGCGGCGAGCGGCACGGCGACGACGTTGTAGCCGGCCGCCCAGACCAGGTTCTGCCACATCTTCCGGTAACTGGCGTGGGAGAGTTCGATGATCGACAGCACCGCCCGGGGGTCGTCGGCCGCGAGGACCACCCCGGCGGATTCGATGGCCACGTCGGTGCCGGCGCCGATGGCGACGCCGACGTCGGCGCGCGCCAGAGCGGGTGCGTCGTTGACGCCGTCGCCGACCATCGCGACGGTGCGACCGCGCTGCTGTAGTTCGGCGACCTCGGCGTCCTTGTTCTCGGGCAATACCTCGGCGAACACCTCGTCGATGCCGAGGTCTGCGGCCACGGCTTCCGCGACCTGCCGGGCGTCGCCCGTGATCATCGCGACATCGATTCCGCGGGCGTGCAGAGCGTCGATCGCCTGCCGGGATTCGTCGCGGACCGCATCTTCGAGCGCCACGGCGCCGAGCACGCGGCCTGCGAGCACGACGTGCAGGACCGCTGCGCCGCGCCGGACCCAGCCACGGGTGACTCCGGCGACGTCGTCGGGCACCGACAACCGTAGGTCGGAGAGCATCGCCGGGCCACCGACGATCACTTCCGTGCCGTCGACGAGCGCACGCACCCCGCGCCCCGGCAAGGAACGGAAATCCGTGGCGCTCAGACGGTTGGGCGCGGCGACCCGGTCGTCGGCCGCAGCCACGATCGCACGGGCCACGGGATGTTCACTGTCCGCTTCGACTGCGGCGGCCAGGGCGAGCAGGTACGCGTCGCCGGTGTCCGCCGTGGCGGCGACCCCCGTGACGCGCGGGCGGCCTTCGGTCAGCGTGCCGGTCTTGTCGAACAGAACCACATCGACGGTGCGCATGCGTTCCAGCGCGAGCCGGTCCTTGACCAGCACCCCGGCCTGCGCGGCCCGCGTGGTGGAAATGGCGATCACGAGTGGAATGGCAAGACCCAGAGCATGAGGACAGGCGATGACGAGAACGGTGACGGTGCGGACCACGGCCTCGTCGAAGTTGCCCAGCAGCGACCAGATCAGGAACGTCAGCACGCCCGCGCCGGCAGCGAAGTAGAACAGGAACGCAGCAGCCTTGTCCGCGAGCGCTTGGGCGCGGGAAGAGGAGGCCTGGGCGTCGGCAACCAGACGCTGGATGCCGGCCAGTGCGGTGTCGTCGCCGACCGCGGTGACCCGCAGTCGCAGGGCGCTGTCGGTGGTGACGGTACCCGCGACCACCGTGTCGCCGGCGCTTCGGGCGACAGTCTTGGATTCGCCGGTGATCATCGACTCGTCGACCTCTGCACGCCCCTCGACGACGGTGCCGTCGGCGGGCACGCGGGCTCCGGCGCGCACCAGCACCAGATCGCCGGTGGACAACTCGGTGAGGGGGACTTCGCGGGTCCCCTCGTCGGTGATCTTCTCCGCGGTGTCCGGGAGCATCGCCGCCAACGCTTCGAGGGCTCCGGACGCCGATCCCAGGGCGCGCATCTCCAGCCAGTGCCCCAGCAGCATGATCACGATCAGCAGGGCCAGTTCCCACCAGAAGTCCAGTTCGAACCCACCGATTCCGAGCGTGGTGACCCACGATGCGACGAACGCGACGGTGATCGCCATGGCGATCAGCAGCATCATTCCCGGCCGGCGGGAGCGCAGTTCGGCCCAGCCCCCGGTGAGGAAGGGCATACCCCCGTAGAAGAAGATCACCGTGCCCAGAACGGGCGGAATCCACGAGGCGCCCGGGAAATCCGGCAGGTGGTAGCCGAGCAGGTCGGCGACCATGTGGCTGAATGCGACCACGGGCACAGACAGGACGAGGCTGATCCAGAATCGGCGGCGGAACATCGCGGCGTGACCGGCATGTCCCATATGCCCGCCGTGGTCGGCGTGTCCGGTGTGACCGCCCTGTTCCGCGTGGGCCGGATGCTCGCCGTGGGTGACGTGCTCGGCGTGCGTGGCCGTGGCCGAGTCCGGATGGGAGTGACCGGGTTCCGGATGCGACATGAGTCTCCTCCCGACCTGCGGATCGATCTGCCGCCGCGCGGACCGCCACCGAAAGTCCCGGCGGATGTGCACGGGCGCTCCGATCGATTGTGCGCCCGGAGCGCCGACCTCGGGACGGGTTGGGCGACTCCGTCGGCTGCGGGTCGTTGCACCGACCCCGGGTGGGGTGCTGTCATCGAACACACGGATCTACGGGAGGGGCAGAGGTGACTGCCGTCGAGGAGTTCGAAGACCTGCGTCCACTGCTCTTCGCCATCGCCTACCGCATCCTCGGGAGCGTCGCGGAGGCCGAGGACGCCGTCCAGGAAACCTGGGTGCGATACGACGCATCCGGAACACTGCCGGAGTCGCCTCGAGCGTTCCTGTCCACGGTCGTCACGAGGGTGTCGATCAACGTGCTCGAATCGGCCCGCGCGCGCCGCGAACAGTATGTGGGGGAGTGGCTTCCGGAGCCGATACTCGACGAGCCCTACGACGATCCGCAGCGCTCGGCAGAGCTGACGGAATCGGTGTCGATGGCGGCGCTCGTCCTGCTCGAGCGCCTGACCCCCCTCGAGCGCGCCGTCTTCGTGTTACGTGAAGCATTCGGATTCGGTTTTGCCGAGATCGCCGACATCGTCGACCGATCGGAGGCGGCGTGCAGGCAGCTTGCGGTGCGAGCACGCCGTCACGTCGACCGCGGCGCGGCACGATTCGATGCCGATCCGCATGCCCACGAACAGCTCACCGCGCGATTTCTCACGGCGTTTCAGGACGGTGACGTCGACGGCATGCGCGACCTGCTGGCCGCCGACGTGCACCTTGTGGCCGACAGCGGCGGCAACGCGCCGGCGGTGCGGAGGGTTGTCGTCGGCGACGACAAGGTCATGCGTTTGCTCGCCTCGTATGTGGCGCCCATGGCGCAGATCGGCATGGTGCTCGAGCCTCGAAACATCAACCGGCATCCAGGTGTGATCGTGCGCGACAACAGCGGTGCCATCGTGCAGGTCATGTCTTTCGACATCGCCGACGGAAAGATCGGCGCAGTCCGGGTCGTGATCAACCCGGACAAACTCGTGCACCTCGGGCGGGTCGCGGACGTACGCGCGCTCGCGCAGCAGCTCCGCGACCTGCAACGACCGTGAACCCGCCGGGCCCGATTCTCTGCAACCGTGTCACAAACACCGATCCTGTCTTGTCTTCGATGACGAGGGCTCGACACAGAGCCACGTAGGGATCGGAGAAATCATGTCTCAGCCACGCCCCCGCGTCGTCGTGATCGGCGGCGGATACGCCGGAGCTGCCGCAGCCGGTCGCATGAGCCGGAAGGCGGCAGTCACCGTGATCAATCCTCGGCCGCACTTCGTCGAACGGACCCGGCTCCATCAGTTCGCAGTCGGAAACCATCATGCTTCCGGCGACTACCGCACACTCCTGGGGAAAGGAACACAACTGCTGGTCGATACCGTGACACGCATCGAATCCCGCACGCGGACAGTTCATCTCGCCACCGACGACTCCGTCGGGTACGACTACCTGATCTACGCCGTGGGGAGCACCGCGACACGGCGGGCCACCGTGCCGGGGGTCGAAGAATTCGCCTACCCGGTAGCGGAATTCGAGCACGCAGAGCGCCTTCGGCACGCCCTGAACACGCTCGACGCCGAGGCGGTGATCACGGTGGTCGGCGCAGGGCTCACCGGTCTCGAAACAGCCGGGGAACTCGCCGAGCAAGGCCGTCGGGTCCGTCTCGTGTGCAGCGGTGTCATCGGCCCGGTGCTGACCGGGAGAGCACGCCGCGCCACGCACGAACGTCTGTCGAACCTGCACGTCGAGGTCCACGAGAATGCACGTGTGGTCCGGGTCGGCCCGGATGAGTTGGCGCTCGGGGACGGTACGGTTCTGCCCAGCGCGGTCACCGTCTGGACCGCCGGATTCGGGGTTCCCCAACTCGCCCGCGCGAGCGGGTTCCGCACGGATACGCTCGGCCGGATCCTCACCGACGAGACACTGACGAGCATCGACGACGATCGTGTGATCGCCGCAGGAGATTGCGCAGCCCCCTCGGGCGACCCGGTGCGGATGGCATGCCAGTCTGCACTTCCGATGGGACTCACCGCGGCCGATACGGTTCTCAGCCGTATCGCGGGCGAGGAACCCGCGACGCTCGACCTCGGATTCAACGGCATCGGTATCAGCCTGGGACGACGCTCGGGCGTCGTCCAGTTCCACGAGCGGGACGACACCCCGAAGGATCGAGCATTTGCCGGCCGGATTGCCCTGTCGATCAAGGATCTCGGGCTGAAAGCCGCCATGGCGGGCCTTCGCGTGGAGGCACTACGTCCGGGCACCGTTGCCTTGCCGGGAGGCGGCCGGCATCCCTCCGATACCCAGGCGCGTACCGCTGACCCTGCTCACGCTGCCACCGAGGACAGCGCTCCGTTCTCCGACACGCGCTGACAAAAGGGTCGCCGGCGCGCGGCGCGTTGCGTGACCGGACGACGGTGAGGGCCCGGGGTGCCATGGCACGGCCCGGGCAGGGGAGTCAGCGCATCCACAGTCGCGGCTCGCGGTACCGCCCGGCGCCCACCTGCGGCGCGACGATGTCGTCGAACGCGTCGATCAGGTGCTCGGGAAACCGTCGGGGATCGGTGTCCGCGGTGGTCGCCACCACCGTCAGTTGACGCTCGCGTGCCGTGACCGCCAGGTCGGTGAGCGCGACACGGGATTGGGCGCCCAGCGCCGCGACCGTGGCTGCGAGGTCGGCCACGAGCAACAGGCGAGGCCGCACCACCACGCCGGCTGCGAGCTCGGTGACCACCCGGGACATCTGTGCGGGTGTCACGGCGGAAAGGCACGCAGCGGACTGCCGGGCATCGAGCCCCGTCAGCCAGCCGTGCCGACGGTGCGGATCGAGCACGACCACGTCATGCGTGCCACACGACAGGGCGTTCATGGCCGCCAGGTCGAGGGCGACGCTGGGCGGGGCGAGTCGCTCGTCGCGCGCGATGAGGAGATTGCGCCCGGCCGACAGATCCCAGGACACCGGCATGCCCGCACTGTCGCGGCCGAACGGAATCAGGGTCCGGCGGGCGGGGGCGGCCGCAGTGCATGTAGATGCGCCGCGCGGCAGCCCGTCGCCCGGCGCTCGCGCCGGGCGTGCGGGGGCAGCGCCGGAACAAGCTCGGGGTGCGGGGGGAATGACCGGCGGCGTCATGGTGGGAGTCCGTTCCGTGTCGGTGAGGTGCGAGGCAATCTCCGATACGGCGCAACCCTAGACGGGACCTCCGACAGAATCCGGGCCCGCTCCCGTGAGCGGGACTGCCGCGATGCGTGCCATGCCCGGTGGCGAGCACACCGAGACGTGCGCTACTCCGGCGGTTCCAGCGGACCCAGTTCGAAAGCCGGATGCAGGTGTGCTTCGGCTTCGAAATCTTCCGCGGGCGCGTTCTTCTCGGCGTCGAAGTAATCCCGGGTAGCTGAGGCGACGGCGACATAGTGCTTCAGGACGGGTCCGGCCTCGTGTGCCGAGATTTCCCGCACGGAATAGTCGTGGCTGCGGAACCTGCGCGTCAGACGGACGTGGCCCGCGGCGCGGGCGTTGTGAACCCAGGGAACCGCGCCGTACGGCGCGACCAGCCAGCGCCGGCCGTCGTGCCGGACGACCGTCACCGGGTTGGTGCGAGGTCGGCCCGTGTGCCGGCCCCGGGTGGTCAGCAGGTGGGTGTGGGGCACGACGCCGGCGCGTACCAGCGCACTCATGACAGTGTTCTCGAGGCGATGCGCGCGACCCCGGCTGTAGGTCCGGATCTTCCGTGGTTGCCCGTCGGGAGCGGACGGGTCGCGCCGGTCTGCATTCATGGTGTGCCTCCTGCGCTTTCGAGCCGCGCACAGCCCGCCGGGGAGTGTAGGTGGGTCTATTCGTGTGGGGGTTCGCCGGTGACGACATGGTCGGCGTGGTTCATGCCTTCGCGGACCAGGCGGGCGAGGTGCCCGTCACGGATGCGGTAGATCACGCGCCGGCCTTCCTTGCGGGTGTCGACGAGGCCGGTGAAGCGCAGTTTGGCCAGGTGTTGACTGACTGCGGTGCGGGAGCCCCTGCACGCATCGGTCAGAGCGGTGACGTCGGCTTCGCCGTGCGTGAGCAGCCAGAGAATATGGAAGCGGGTCGGGTCGGCGAGCATCCGGAATGTAGAAGTTGCTGCGTCGAGCCGCTCCTGGTCCGGCGCGACCGGGTGGCTCAGGCTCGCGGACCGTTGCGGCGCTTCGATTCCCGGCTTCATCGCTCACGCCCTTCCTGCCGGCACCGGCTCGGTGATCGGTTCGGTGCGCGCCGGCCATGCCCGGGCAGCAACGAGTCCTGCGAGTGTAGCGAGAACGGCGAGGGTGATTGCCGCTATCGGCTGGCTTACGGTGGCCCCGACCCAGCCCGCGATCGTGTAGGTGAAGAAGAAGCAGGCGTGCGAGAGCGAGAACTGCGCGGTGAACACCGCACCCCGGTTCTCCGGCTCGGATTCGAACCGCAGCAGCCGCGCCGACGGCGTGTTGATCAACGACGTACCCATGCCCATGACCAGCCAGGTCCCTGCGAGCAACGCCCACCCGGCGCCGCGGCCCGCGTCGGCGACAAGCAGCGCGACCGTCGCCGTCAGTCCGATCGGCAGGAGGGCCGCGCCCGTGAGCATCACCCGCCGGTCCGGGATCCGGGCGAGCAGGCGGGGCAGCGTCAATGCCACCAGCATCGACCCGCCTCCGTAGATACCGAGTGCAATCGCAACCCCGGTGTTCGAGCCGCCGAGGAGTTCGCGGACGTAGACGACGGTGTTGACCAGGACCAGCCCGGTCGCTGCCGCGACCGACAGGTTCAGTGCGAGAAGGCCCCTCAGCCGCGGCCGGGAGAACATCACCCGCGCGCCGAGGGTGACCCGCTGCACCAGCGGGACCGAACGATCGGCGGGCGCGATCATCGGCAGAGTCGTGGAGACCACCAGCAGCGCAGAGGCGGCGAACCCGGCAACGGTACCGAGGAACAGATAGTTGTAGGTCACCACCGACAGCAGCGCCGCTGCGAGTATCGGGCTCAGCAGCGACTCGAGGTCGTAGGCCAGCCGCGAGAGGGAAAGCCCCCGGGTGTAGTCGTCCTCGTCGACGAGCACCGACGGGATCACCGACTGGAACGCGGGTGTGAACGTCGCCGACGCCGACTGCAACACGAAGATCAGCACGTAGATCTGCCACGGCTGATCGACGAACGGCAACGCCAGTGCGATCACCGCACGCACCACATCCGCACCCACCAGGAGCGCCCGCCGCGGCACGTGATCGGTCAGGGCCGAGATCACCGGTGCGATCACCACGTACGCGACCATCTTGATCGCCAGTGCCGTGCCCAATACCGCGCCGGCCTGGGTGCCGGCCAGGTCGTATGCGAGTAGGCCGAGCGCGACGGTCAGCAGGCCGGTGCCGACGAGCGCGACCACCTGCGCGGCGAACAATCGGCGGAACGTGCGGTTCCGCAGGGTCGCGAGCACCCGGCTACCTCCTGAACCATTTTCCTACTGTCCACGATACGCCAACAGGTGCGCACTTGCGCACATGTGGTGAGAGAATTGCGCGAATGATCCAGTCTCTACAACTGTGGCCGATGAGTTCGCCGCGGGTTGCGAGTCCGTGTTGTCGAGACCCGGACGAAAGGCGACGACGATGCGCAAAGTAATTCTGTCTGTCATGACAACAGTCGACGGCTTCACGGCGGGACCGAACGGAGAGCTCGAGTGGATCGACGTCGCGGACGACGAACTGGACACTCGCATCGCCGAGTTGCTTGCCGGGATCGACGGCATGTTCTTCGGGCGCGTGGCCTATGAACTTCTGGCGCAGCATTGGCCCGCCGCCGAGAACTCGAGCAGGGAAATCGAAGCCGAGCAGGCGCGGCGGATGAACTCGCTGCCGAAGTACGTGCTCTCGCGTTCGTCACTCACCACCGACTGGGGCCCGGCCCGGCGGGTCGGCGACGACCTCCCACGGGAGGTCGCGCAGATGAAGGAACAGCCCGGTAAGGACTTGGCACTCTTCGCCGGGGCGACCGCGATCTCTGCCTTCGCTTCCCACGATCTGATCGACGAATACCGGCTGATGGTCTTCCCGGTGCTGCTCGACAAGGGAATGCCGCTTCCTCCCCTGGGGTGCCGAAATCTGCGATTGGTGGAGTCGAAAACGTTCGCGCGGTCCGGCGTCGTTCTGCTCCGCTATCTTCCTCGGGCGGAGGAGCCGACTGCGTAGGGGTTCTCCGACTTGTAGAAGCAGTGGTCTGTCGGCCCGGTGCGATTCGGGCGAATGAAGCGGATCGGCGGCGATGATTCGTACCTCGACAGCGGAGCTGACGGACTCACGGACTGTGCGATGTCCGCGGCGATCCTCCTCATGGAGCGCACTTCGGGGCGCGGCATCGTGCACCAGGGAGCGCTCCGAAGCGTGCAGTCCGAGAACATCTTCCGTCCCGGAGCCGTCACGGAACGGACTCCACGAGCAGGACCCGCGCCGCTTCCTTCGCATGGCGGGCAGGCTCGGGCGACCGCGTCCGGGTGTCATCCTCCGCGCGTATCCCGCCGCAACCATCGGTGCGCTCACCATCGCCGAACTGCTCGCCCCCTCGCAGACCGCTGCGGCGCTGTCGGCCGTGACTGCCGTCGCCGTCACGGTGTTTCTCCGCGCTCCTCACGTACCGGCGGCGCTGTGCGCTGGCGGAATAGGACTCGCCGATCCCGGTTTCGCATATTTGTGGCAGACCCTCGTGCCCGCGTTGGTGATCGTGCTGCTCGGTGCCGAAATGGCCGGGCGTATCGTGCCAGGATTCTCTTATCCACCCGAGGGAGCGCGCCGTTTATGGGGCCCGGTCGAATTGGACCGGATCCTTAGGTTCCGAATGCGCGCACAGTCGAAGTGAGCCCGACCGCCGCGCGACACCTCACTGTGCGGCGGGGCGGCCCGGCGCTCAGAGCCGCCGCATCACCGACACCACCTTGCCCAGCACGACCGCGTTGTCGCCGTCGATCACCGAGTATGCGGCGTTGCGGGGTTCGAGATAGACGTGACCGCTGCGGCGCCGGAAAACCTTCACGGTCGCCTCGCCGTCGATCATCGCCGCCACGATCTCTCCGGAGTGGGCCTCGTCCTGGCGACGGACGACGACGACATCGCCGTCGCAGATCGCGGCGTCGATCATCGATTCCCCGCGTACGCGCAAGCCGAACACGGTGCCGGTGCCGACGAGTTCGCGGGGGAGATCGAGCACCTCGTCGGGATGCTCCTCGGCGAGGATCGGTGTGCCGGCCGCGATGTCGCCGACGACGGGCACCGACACCCTGTTGTCGGACGATCGGCCCGCCGACGATCCGGCGAGGAAGGGTCGCACATCGAGTTGGCGTGCCATCGCGGAGCCACGGCGCAGGAAACCCGCATCCTCGAGGAGTCGCAGATGCTTCGACACCGTCGACGTCGATTTCAGGCCGACCGCATCGGCGATCTGCCGGGTGCTCGGAGCGGAACCGTGGGAGGCCACCCAATCCCTGATGGTCGCCAGAATCAGTTGCTGGCGATGGGGAAGGGCGGAGGCGTCGAGGCCGCTGAACATATCGAGATCGTCGTAACCGGTCACCCGGCGATCCTAGGGGAGTGGCCGGACTCCTGAAACGGGCGATGGTGCGGGACCACGCAGGTGGTGCCGCACCATCATTCGTCGACCGGTGTGGTGGTGCCCTCGGTGAGACTCGAACTCACACTGCACGGGTTTTGAATCCGTTTCCTCTGCCAATTGGGATACGAGGGCGTGCTTGCGGAGACCACTGTAAGGGATCAGGCGTGGCGGTCAAACACCGGTACCCTTCAATCGTTCCACCCCTTCGCGGGGGCCGCCAGAGCACGATGGGAAGGGCCGATCATGACAACCGCGCCGCACGACAGCACCGCAACCCCCCGGAGGGTCGTCGTTGCGGAAGACGAGACGCTGATCAGGCTCGACCTGGTGGAAATGCTGCGCGAAGAAGGGTACGACGTCGTCGGGGAGGCGGGCGACGGCCAGCGGGCGGTGGAACTGGCAGAGGAACTCTCGCCCGACCTCGTGATCATGGACGTGAAGATGCCCCGCCGGGACGGGATCGACGCAGCGTCGGAGATCGCGCAGCGCCGCATCGCGCCTGTGGTTATTCTCACAGCCTTCAGCCAGCGCGACCTCGTCGAACGTGCTCGCGACGCCGGAGCGATGGCCTATCTGGTCAAGCCGTTCTCCAAGAGCGACCTCGTTCCCGCGATCGAGGTGGCGGTGAGCCGGTTCGCCGAATTGCGCGAACTCGAACGTGAAGTCGCCGGGCTGTCGGAGCGGTTCGAGGCCCGCAAACTCATCGACCGGGCCAAAGGCCTGCTCATGGCGAAGCACGCGATGACCGAACCGGAGGCGTTCCGCTGGATCCAGCGTGCCGCCATGGACCGCCGTACCACCATGAAGCAGGTCGCCGAGGTCATCGTCGACACCCTCGGTTCCGAAGCGGCAGGCTGACTCCGCTCGTTACGGCCACATCAATTCTCCTGCCCGAAATATAACGGTCGGGTCACAACGATTTCGGCTGTGTTCGAATCGTCACTTCTCCGGCTATGTTTCGACCCACGTCCGGCGCATCAGCCGGGGGGACAGGCGATTGAAGGAGAGTTGGATGGCAAAACGGACCTATGTCCGCGCCGCTGCGGTTCTCGGTGCTGTGACACTCGCACTCGCGGGTTGTAGCTCGGACAGCGACGATTCCACGAGTGGTTCTGCCGAGGGCGGTGGTTCCGCGACCGCCACGACTGTCGACACCGACTGCGAACCCGAACAGGCCACGCCCGGTGCGACCCCGGCGACCGGCCCGCTGAAGATCGGCACCCTGCTCCCCGAGACGGGCAGCCTCGCGTTCCTCGGTCCGCCCGAGGTCGCGGCGGTGCGCCTGGCCGTGGACGAGATCAATGCTGCCGGCGGCGTCCTGAACCAGCCCGTGGAGCTGATCCCGGGCGACTCGGGCGACACCACCACCGATACGGCGAACGCCACCGTCGACCGGGAACTCGCCGCGGGTACCCAGGTGATCATCGGTGCGGCGTCGTCGTCGGTCTCGCTCAAGGTCATCGACAAGATCGCCAGCGCGGGCGTGGTCATGTTCTCTCCTGCCAACACGTCCGATCAGTTCGTGTGTTACGCCGACGGCGGCATGTACTTCCGTACCGCGCCCACGGACTCCCTGCAGGCGCAGGCACTTGCTCAGCTCATCGCCGAGGACGGCGCTCAGCGCGTCTCGATCCTCGCGCTGAACGATCCGTACGGCACGGGCCTGGCCGAGAACACCGTGACGAACCTCGTCGACGCCGGTATCCCGGAAGACCAGATCCAGAAGATCATCTACGACCCCAACGCGCAGTCCTTCAACGCCGAGGTCGACCAGGTCGCCAACTTCAGTCCTGACGCCGTGGCGCTCATCGGGTTCGAGGAATCGGCCAAGATCATCACGCGTATGCACGAGGTCGGCATCGGCCCGTCCGACGGCATGGCGGTCTTCGGTGTCGACGGGAACATGGGCAACGCGCTCGGCGACAGTGTCGCCGACGGCCTGCTCGCGGGCATGGCGGGTACGACCCCTCTCACCGACACCGGTGAGGCCTTCCAGCAGCGCCTGCTCGAGGTCGATCCCGCGCTGATCGACTTCAACTACGCCGGAGAGTCTTACGACGCAGCTGTCGTGTCGGCGCTCGCCGCCGAGGTGGCCGGCTCCACCGCCGGCGTCGACATCGCGGCGAACATCAACGCGGTCACGAAGGACGGCGAGAAGTGCACGACCTTCCAGCAGTGCAAGGACCTCCTCGCATCGGGACAGGACATCGACTACGACGGCGCGACCGGCGAGCTGTCGTTCGTGGATGCCGGTGAGCCCGGAGTCGGTTCGTACGGCCGTCTCGTCTTCGGACCCGACAACACCTTGACGACCGAGGATTACATCGTCGTGGGTGGCTGACAGACGCAGGAAACATACGACGGGGCCGGTCATCCGATGGATGACCGGCCCCGTCGTATGTTCGGGCGAGCGCGTCAGGGAGTCTTCTTCTCCTTGCTGCCCGCGAGAGTCCCGAGATACAACTCGATGACCTTGGGGTCGTGCATGAGGTTGGACCCGGTGTCGGTGTAGGCGTTACGGCCCTGATCGAGCACGTACCCGCGGTCACAGATCTGCAGGCAGCGCCGCGCGTTCTGCTCGACCATGATGATCGACACGCCCGCGGCATTGATCTTCTTGCAGCGGATGAACACCTCGTCCTGGAACATCGGCGACAAGCCCGCCGACGGTTCGTCGAGAAGCAGGACCGACGGATCCATCATCAGTGCGCGGCCCATCGCCACCATCTGCCGCTCACCACCGGACAACGCTCCTGCCTTGACCTTGCGGCGTTCCCCGAGAAGGGGGAACAGGGTCGAGACCCGGTCGAACTGCTCACTGAACTGCTTGGGCCGCAGGTAGATTCCCATCTCGAGATTTTCCTCGATGGTCAGCGACGGAAAGACGTTCTGCGTCTGCGGGACGTACCCCACGCCCTTGCGCACGAGGACGTGCGCGGGCTCCGAGGTGATCGATTCGCCCCGGAGCGTGACTTCGCCCCGCCGCACCGGGATCAGGCCGAAGAGCGCTTTGAGCAGAGTGGATTTACCGGCACCGTTCGGGCCGATGATCCCGACGATCTCACCCTCGCGGAGAAAGAAGTTGCAGCCACGCAGGATGTCGACGCCGGGGAAGTAGCCGGCGACGACGTCGTCCGCGCGCACGAGCGCACCCTCGGCCAACCGCGCGTGTTCGCCGGGAGTCGCGGCCGATTCGGCCGGGGTCATGGACCCGGTGGGTGGGGTGTCGCTCATGACTTCTCCTGGGATCCTGGTAGATCGGTGGGGCGTACCGCGTCGGGGTCGGACAGGTCGGCTCCGGACTCGAGAACCTGGGCCTCCGCCTCGGCGAGCACCTCCGCCAACTCCGCGGTCGCGCCGACGGGATTGCCCTCGTCGTCGAACTCGAGTGCCTGGTCGTGGTGGCTGCCGAGGTAGGCGTCGACGACCGCATTGTTGTTCGCGAGTTCGTCCGGCGGTGCTTCGGCGATCACCGATCCCTGGGCCATCACCACCACCCAATCGGAGATGTCGCGGATGACATCCATGTCGTGCTCGACGAACACCACGGTCATACCGTCGTCGCACAGCGATTTGATGTGCCCGAGAAGGCTTTGCGTCAGTGCAGGATTCACGCCGGCCATCGGCTCGTCGAGCATCACGATCGTGGGATCGGTCATCAGTGCGCGTGCCATCTCGAGCAGTTTGCGCTGTCCGCCGGACAATGACCCGGCGAGATCGTCGGCCTTCTGCTCGAGGTTGAACCGGGCGAGCAGTGCGTGGGCGCGTTCGGTGATGGCGCGCTCCTGCGCGTGCCACGTCCAGGGGAGCAGCGCGCCGGCCATCCGCTCACCCGTCTGGTGACGTGCTCCCAGACGGACGTTGTCGAGCACCGTCATCTTCGACAGCGCCTTGGTGAGCTGGAACGTGCGCACGATGCCGTGCCGCGCGACACGGTGCGGAGCCATGCGGCCGAGTGAGTGGCCGTCCATGCTCCACGTTCCGGTATCCGCGTGGTCGAAACCGGTGAGCAGATTGAACAGGGTCGTCTTGCCTGCTCCGTTCGGCCCGATCAGGCCGGTGATGCAGCCGCGCTGGATCTCGAGGTGAGCGACGTCCACGGCTTTGAGCCCACCGAAGGTCCGGGAAACGTCGTCGACGACGAGGATCGGATCAACCTTCGGGCTTCCCGGATCGTGGGGGACATCCGCGAACACGGCGACTCGTTGTTCGCGCGACAGAGGCGTGCGGATGGTGGTGTCAGGCATCGAGTTGTACCTCCCGCTTGCTGCCCAGGATTCCTTGTGGACGGAACACCATCATCACCGCGATGAGGATGCCGAGGAGGACGAATCGCATCGCCCCGACCTGCTGTTCGGTGAGGGAGATCAGCGGATCGGGTCCGGAGATCGCCTGGCGCAGGAATGCGTCCGGGAGCGTGAGGATGAACCAGAACAGCATCGCCCCGAGGACCGGGCCGAACACGGTGGCCGCGCCGCCGAGGATCAACGCGCCGAACGCGAAGAACGTCTGCGCAGTGGAATAGAAGTCCGGGTTGATGGACTTGGTCTGCAGCGCGTTGAAGATGCCGCCGAGGCCGCCGATCATGCCGCCCAATACGAGAGCCTGCATCTTGTAGACGAACACGTTCTTGCCGAGGGCGCGGGCGGCGTCCTCGTCCTCTCGGACCGCTTTGAGGACGCGTCCCCACGGGCTGTGGGACAGCAGGTAGACGACGCCGCACAGGACGAGCACGAGCGTCCAGCCGACCACCATCGCCCACAGGTCGTCGCCGTAGAAGCGCATCCCGAGCAGGTTGTACTGCTTACCGGAATCGAAGGGGCTCCACGCCGTGAACGGACCTGCGAATCCCCACAGGCCGCGGGTCGACCCGGTGACGGAGTCGGAGGCGGTGGACCGGAACACCAACCGCAGGATCTCGGCTGCGGCAATCGTTGCGATCGCCAGATAGTCGGCTCGGAGACGGAGCGTCGGGATACCGAGCAGGAGGGCGAGCAGCGCAGGGAGTGCGAGCCCGACGAGTACACCCATCCACAGCGGCTGGCCGTAGGTGACCGTCATGATGCCCACTCCGTACCCGCCGAGCAGCGCGAAGCCGATCTGGCCGAAGTTGAGCAGGCCCGCGTAACCGAAGTGGAGGTTGAGGCCGATTGCGAGAAGCGCATAGAAGATGGCCGACGGGCCGATCATCTGCGCGAAGGACACTTGGAGAACAGCGAGGAGGTCCATGTGTCACCCGATCCTTGTTCTGCTGCCGAGGATGCCCTGAGGGCGGATGACCAGAATCACGATGAGTACCAGCAGGCCGCCGATGTACTTCAGGTCGGGATTGATCACCAGTGTGGACAACTGCACGAGCAGCCCGACCACGACGCAGCCGAGTAGCGCGCCGTACGCCGTTCCGAGTCCGCCGAGGATGATTCCGGCGAACATCAGCAGGAGCAGCTTGAAGCCCATCTCCCACTGGACGCGTCCTCCGAGTTCGGAGAGACCGAACAACACACCGCCGAGCGCGGCGAGTCCGCCGCCGAGGCCCCACACGAAGCGGATCACCTTCTCGACGTCGATGCCCGACGACGCGGCGAGATCGCGATTGTCGGCGACCGCGCGCATCGCTTTGCCGATCCGGGTGCGCTGGAGCAGCAAGGCCACCCCGACGAGCACCACCAGGCTGATCACGATGCACGCGAGATTGACCGGGGTGATCGCGAGCGGACCCCACTGGAGCTGACGCTGTGCTTGGTAGTCGCTGTAGGGCTGAGCGCGGTCGGAGAAGAAGATGAGGATCAGGTATCGCAACGCGATGGCGAGACCGATCGACACCACGAGCTGTGCGATCAGGCCGGTGCGCCGCCGCCGTAGGGGAGCCCAGACCAGCGCGTTGTTGAGCCAGCCGATGATGACGCCGACGATGATCGCGAGGATCGTCGCCGGTATCAGGTGGATGCCGAAGCTGACGTTGAAGACCCAGGCCGCGACCGCGCCCAACGTCACCAACTCGCCGTGCGCGAAGTTCGTCAGGCCGGTCGTCCCGAAGATCAGGCTCAGACCGACGCCTGCGATGGCGATGATCAGGCCGAACCGTAAGCCGTCGACAATCGTGCGGATCAGTGTCTCCGCGAACGCCACATTCGATCCGGACCTTGCCTCACCGAACGAGAAGATCACGGTGTTGGGCTGGCCGGCGGCGACATCGCGGGTCACGGTCGACTGCACGGTCACGTCGTCGGGGAGGCTCTCACCGATGACCTCGAAGACGTATGTCCCCGGCGGCACCGCGAGTTCCCACCGGCCACCGTCCGCGGACTCCGTTTCGCCGACGACCTCGCCGGCCGCGTCCGACGCACGGACCGTCACGCCGTCCAGTCGTTCTCCCGCATTGTTGAGCGTGCCGCGAACCGTGACGGCATCGTCCGCAACCGGTGGTGCGTCGGCGGGAGGTGCTGTGGTGCCTGTCGGCGAGGGCTCCGGAGGGTCTTGGGCGGCGGCGGTGCCGGCTCCTATCGCTAAGCCGAAAACCGCCGCCAGGAGCAATAGCACGATTTGGAATCCGGACGCCCATCGACGTCTCCGGAGTCTCACCGTAGGGGCCACGCAGGTCCTCCCGAATCAGGTGCAATGTTGTCGAGCGCGACGCCTGGGGCGGTGTCGTGAGTGGGCACTTTAGCGTCTGTAACGGAAATGCACCGACATCCCCGGTTTCCCACGTGTTTCGTTCCCGTATCTCACGAAAACACCTGTGTTTCGGAGCCGGCGACCCCGTGTCACCGCACTTGCGGCTTCGACGGGTGTCGGGACCGGTCCCTAGACTGAGCGCGTGACCCGTGCATCCTCCTCGACTACGCCCACTGCGGACGCCGACGCCCGCCCGACCCTTCTTCTTCTCGACGGACACTCTCTGGCTTTCCGTGCCTTCTATGCGCTGCCGGCAGAGAACTTCAAGACCCACAGCGGGCAGACCACCAACGCGGTGTACGGGTTCACCTCCATGCTCATCAACCTGCTGCGCGACGAGCAGCCCACGCACGTGGCGGCGGCCTTCGACGTCAGCCGCAAGACCTTCCGGGCAGAGCTGTTCGCCGCCTACAAGGCCCAGCGCAGCGCCGCACCCGACGAGTTCAAGGGTCAGATCGAACTCACGAAAGATGTGCTCGGCGCGATGGGCATTCCCGTGATGGCGATCGAGGGGTACGAAGCCGACGACCTCATCGCCACACTCGCGACGCAGGCCAACGCCCTGGGCTACAAGGTGCTGGTGGTGACCGGCGACCGCGACGCGCTCCAACTCGTCAACGACGACATCACCGTGCTGTATCCACGTCGCGGGGTCTCCGACCTGACTCGCTTCACCCCCGAGGCGGTCGAGGAGAAGTACGGCCTGACACCGGCGCAGTATCCCGACTTCGCGGCGTTGCGCGGTGATCCGAGCGACAATCTGCCGGGTATTCCGGGCGTGGGGGAGAAGACCGCCGCGAAGTGGATCAGGGAGTACGGCAGCCTCAGCGGTCTCGTCGACAGGGTCGACGAGGTGCGTGGCAAGACGGGCGACGCGCTCCGCGAGAACCTGTCCAACGTCCTGCTCAACCGGCAGCTCACCGAGATGGTGCGCGACGTGGCGCTGCCCTACTCTCCGGATCAGCTCGCGCTCGCGCCCTGGGATCGCGACCGCATCCACCGCTTGTTCGACGACCTCGAGTTCCGGGTGCTGCGAGATCGCCTCTTCGAGACGCTCGCCTCGTCCGCGCCCGAAGCCGAAGAGGGTTTCGAGGTGCGCGGCGGGATCGTCGAGCCCGGTGCGCTCGGCGACTGGCTCGCCACGCACGCTGTGGCGGGCCACCGCCACGGATTGTCGGTGGTCGGATCCGGAACGCCGTACGGCGGCGAGGCCACTGCTGTGGCGATCGCGGCAGCCGACGGTGAAGGCGCCTACGTCACGACGATCGCTCTCACTCCCGAGGACGACGCCGCGCTCGCCGCGTGGCTCGCCGACCCGGCCGTCGAAAAGGCTTTGCACGAAGCGAAATCGGCGATCCACGCCTTGCGTGGCAGAGGCTGGACACTCGCGGGCCTCACCAGCGACACCGCGCTCGCCGCGTACCTCGTCCGGCCGGGACAGCGCAGCTTCAAGCTCGACGACCTGTCGTTGCGTTACCTCAAGCGGGAACTGCGGGCGGAAAGCAACGGCGACGGTCAGTTGTCCCTGCTCGACGATGCAGACGCCGTCGACGAGGAGGCCGCACAGACTCAGATCCTCGCTGCCCGCGCGGTGGTCGACCTGGCCACGGCGCTCGACGCCGAACTGGCCGACATCGAGTCGGTGGCGTTGCTGTCCGAGATGGAACTGCCGCTGCTCGAAGTGCTGGCAGACATCGAGGCCACCGGCATCGCCGTGGATGCGGACCACCTGCACGACCTTCAGTCCGGTTTCGCCGCCGACGTCGCCGCCGCCGCGAATGCCGCATACGAGGTCATCGGAAAGCAGATCAATCTCGGCTCGCCGAAGCAGTTGCAGGTCGTGCTGTTCGACGAACTGGACATGCCGAAGACGAAGAAGACCAAGACCGGGTACACCACCGACGCGGACGCACTGCAGGGCCTGTTCGACAAGACCGGCCACCCGTTCCTCGAACATCTTCTCGCACACCGTGAGTCGACCAAGATGAAGACGACGGTCGACGGGCTCATCAAATCGGTGGCCGACGACGGCAGGATCCACACCACGTTCAACCAGACGGTCGCGGCAACCGGCCGGCTGTCGTCGACCGAGCCGAACCTGCAGAACATCCCCGTACGAACCGATGCGGGACGGCAGATCCGCGAGGGTTTCGTCGTCGGCAACGGCTTCGACATGCTCCTCACCGCCGACTACAGCCAGATCGAAATGCGCATCATGGCGCACCTCTCGGGCGACGAAGGACTGATCGAAGCCTTCCGCACCGGGGAAGATCTCCACACGTTCGTCGCGTCGCGGGCGTTCGGGGTGCCGCTCGAGGAGGTCACTCCGGAATTGCGACGCCGGGTCAAGGCCATGTCCTACGGTTTGGCCTACGGGCTGAGCGCCTATGGTCTCGCGCAACAGCTCAAGATCTCCGCGGACGAGGCGCGTGCGCAGATGGAGGCGTACTTCACCCGGTTCGGTGGGGTGCGCGACTACCTCCACAATGTGGTCGAGGAGGCCCGCAAGGTCGGTTACACCTCGACGCTGTACGGGCGACGCCGCTACCTGCCGGACCTCAACAGCGACAATCGTCAACGCCGGGAGGTGGCCGAGCGCGCGGCGCTGAATGCCCCGATTCAGGGCACGGCTGCCGACATCATCAAGGTGGCCATGATCGATGTGCAGCGCGCGCTGCGGGCCGCGGACCTGCGGTCCCGGATGCTGCTCCAGGTGCACGACGAACTCGTTCTCGAGGTCGTCGACGAGGAACGCGAGCAGGTCGAGGCGATCGTGCGGGAGAAGATGGACTCCGTGATCGACTTGTCGGTGCCGCTCGATGTCTCGGTCGGCTACGGCCGCAGCTGGGACGCCGCCGCCCACTGACGGGCCGCACCCACCGGATACCGGGCAAAGACGACAACGTCCTCCCTACCCGCGCGGGGTGGGGAGGACGTTGTCGTGACGGGGAGGCACGGCCGCGACGGACCGTGGTCCGGGTCGGTCAGTTCTGGGCGTTCTGCGCTTCCGCGATCTGCTTGCGCACATCTTCCATATCGAGTGCCTTGACCTGGCTCACGAGATCGGAGAGGGCAGCCGGGGGAAGGGCACCGGCCTGGTTGTAGACGAGAATGCCTTCCCGGAAGGCCATGATCGTCGGGATCGACCTGATGTTCGCCGCTGCCGCGATGCCCTGCTCGGCCTCGGTGTCGACCTTGGCGTGCACCACGTCGGGGTGCTCCTCGGACGATGCCTCGAAGGTCGGGGCGAACTGCTTGCACGGGCCGCACCAATCGGCCCAGAAGTCGACGAGCACGATGTCGTTACTGGTGACGACCTCATCGAAGTTCTGCTGCGTGAGAGCTTGGGTTGCCACGGAAATCCTTTCGTCGGCGTATCGACGGTTCCAACATCCGGACGTCTCGTTTTCTTCCCGCCACGCTACGCGAGTGGTTCCGCCCGTGCGGCGTGCTCGGCCCGTCGATCGGGCCCGGTGGTCAGGACACCGGTACCGCTTCGGCTGCTCGGAACGCACGCCGATAAGCCTGGGGCGTGGTCTGCCGAAGCCGCAGGAAATGCTGCCGGAGCACCGCGGCGGTACCGAACCCGACGCGGTCCGCCACCACGTCGACCGGGAGGTCGCTGTGCTCGAGAAGTCGCTGGGCAGCGAGAACGCGCTGGTCGCGCAACCACCGTGCCGGAGTGGTGCCGGTCTCGGCGGCGAAACGCCGCGCGAAGGTCCGCGGCGACATGTGCACCCGCGCGGCGAGCGCCGGAACGGGCAGGTCGAGGCCCAGATTCTCGGTCATCCAGTCGAGGAGCGGGGCCAGAGCCTCGGATTCGCATTCCGGCAGCGGCATCGCGACGTACTGCGCTTGGCCGCCGTCGCGGTGCGGGGGAACGACCATGCGCCGGGCGATGGAGTTGGCGACGTGGGAGCCCTGCACCGTGCGCACGATGTGCAGGCACAGATCGATGCCGGCTGCGGTGCCCGCGCTGGTGAGCACCGAGCCGTCGTCGACGTAGAGGACATTGGGGTCGACCCGCGCCTCGGGGTACATCCGGGCGAGTCGCTCGGCATGTCGCCAGTGGGTCGTGCAGCGCCGGCCGTCGAGAAGCCCCGCCGCACCCAGGAGGAACGCTCCGGTGCACAGGCTCGCAACGCGGGCACCGCGGTCGACTGCCGCGCGGAGACGCTCGAACAGCGGTTCGAGTTCGGATGCGTCGGCACCCTTCCCGCAGAGGAAGGACGGATCGTCGAGGGAGGCCATGTCCGTGCCGCCGGCGGGAAGCACCACCAGATCGGCTTCGTCGATCTTCGTCAGGTCGTAGGGCGCGTCGACCGTGAACCCGAAGCGGGTCCGGGACGGAGTCGGGCTCCCGGCGATCAGCGAGAAATCGTAGGTGGGCAGGCCGTCGTCGGATCGGTCGAATCCGAAGACCTCGCACGCGACACCGAGTTCGAACATCTCGGTCCGGGGCAGGACCGGGACCACCACTGTCTCGAGTTTGTCGGCCATGACGTCAGTCTGCACCCTGGGTGGCAGGAAAGCGAGTAATCATGTCTTTTCTGCCACTGTTGTGGCGGGTGGACGAGGGCGACGCTGGTAACCATGATCTCGCTGCTGATTCTGTTCCTGGCCGTGTTGCTGGTCCTGGACGTGCTCGCGCTCCTCGGGAGGACGCCCGATACCCACTTGGAGACAACGCAATTCGGCGACTACACGTTCTGAGCACCCTCCGGGTACGCGGTCAGACCAGACGCCATTCGCGCTTGGCTGCGCCGTCCCACCGGCGGATCCCGGCACTCGTCCCGCTCAGGTCGTGGCCCCCGATATGTGCCGCGACGAGGGCCGCTCCGATGCGATCGGCAGGAACCCGCCGGGCCAGGGTCACGTGCGGGGTCCACTCGCCGGGCCGGATGTGTGCCGGTATCCCGGGGCACACTTTCAGCAGTTCGTAGATCCGCGCATGCAGATCGAGGAGCGCGGACGACGGTACGACCAGGCGCGCGAGGGTCGCGTGCCGATCGCCGAACACGATGGCACCCCCGAGCCGCACAGGCAGGGGAGTGTCGGTGAGGGTCGCGCGTACGGCGTCCTCGACCTCGGCCGGGATCTCGGCCGAGACGAACAGGGTCACGTGCGGGCGATTGGTCGGGGAGCGGACACGGCCCTGACTGTCGATTCCCCCGTCGAGCATGCGTGTCCACTCGTCACGCACCGCCGCGTCGAGGCGGTCGTCGAGCAGCAGTTCCACCGACTGCACCATGGTGAGCAATGATGACCGGGTGACCGACCAGACCGCAACGCCCCGCGACGCGACACGACCGGCAGCGCTCCCCGGAACAGGTCCACACCGCATCGGCCTTCTCGAAGGCGACGGCATCGGCCACGAGATCGTCCCGGCAACGCGGGAGGTCGTGGATGCGGCGGTCGCCGCGGCCGGAGGAATCGGGGTGGAGTGGGTCCCGCTGCCGATCGGGGCCGAGGCGATCGACACGCACGGCACGCCCTTGCCCGAGGAGACGCTCGACGCGCTCGAGGGCCTAGACGCGTGGATCCTGGGTCCGCACGACAGTGCGTCGTACCCGGAGCCGTACCGGAGACAACTGACTCCCGGCGGACGCATCCGCAAGCACTTCGACCTCTATGCCAACATCCGGCCCGCGCGCACACTCGCCGGCGTGCGGGCCGTCTCACCGGCGATGGACCTGGTGGTCGTCCGTGAGAACACGGAGGGCTTCTACGCGGACCGCAACATGGCGGTCGGAAGCGGTGAATTCATGCCGACCCCCGACGTCGCCCTTGCCGTGGGTGTCGTCACACGGGCTGCGTGTGAGCGGATCGCCCGGACCGCGTTCGACCTCGCGTCGAAGCGCCGCGGCCGCGTCACCATCGTCCACAAGGCAAATGTGCTGTCGATGACCACGGGACTGTTCCGGGACGTGTGCCGCGAAGTAGGCCGCGACTATCCGAGCGTGCAGGTCGACGACGCCCACGTCGACGCGATGGCAGCGCTGCTGGTCCGGCACGGCGACCGGTACGACGTCATCGTGACCGAAAACATGTTCGGCGACATCCTCTCCGATCTGACCGCCGAGTTGTCGGGTTCGCTCGGCACCGCGGCGTCGGTCAACGCCTCGGGCACCAGAACGATGGCGCAGGCGTCACACGGTGCCGCGCCCGACATCGCCGGTCTCGGCCGGGCCAATCCCATCGCGCTGATATCTTCTGCGGCAATGCTTCTCGACCGGATCGGCGACACATCCGATCCTTCCTTCGCCGCAGCTGCGCGCAGGATCGACGCTGCCGTGGACGCGACGGTCGGCTCCGGAATCGCCACCGCCGACCTCGGCGGCACGGCGTCGACCGCCGAGTTCACCGATGCCCTGATCGCGCGCGTGCGCGACCTCTGACCCCGGAGCGATCGGCGCGGGATTCGGCCGCACGGGCACCGGAGTGGATACTGTTTCTCTGTGAAAGAAGCAGTGCGCACCCACGGCAGGGGGCACACCGGCGACACACATCCCACCGAAAGCACCGGACATTCCGGACGCAAGGCGAGCGGAACGCGCCGCGGTCGAGGCATCGCGGCAGCGTGTGTATCCCTGTTCGCGGTGCTGTGTGTCACGACGGGGTGTGTCGTCAACTCGGAATCGACCGTGCCCGCGGGCGACCGCGTCCGCGCCGAACGCGTCGACAGCATCGCGTCCCAGCTTCCCGACTGGGCCTCCGACCCCGACCTCCAGATCGGCGTCAACGTGCCCTACGCCCCGAACGAGTTCCGGGACGACGACGGCACGATCGTCGGCTTCGGTGTCGAACTCGTGCAGGCGCTCGGCGACGTGCTGGGCGTGCAGACAGTCTTCAACGAGGCCGACTTCGACCGGATCATCCCGGCGGTGCAGGCCCGCACCTTCGATCTGGGTTCCTCGTCGTTCACCGACACGCTGGAACGTGAGGAAACGGTCGACTTCGTGACCTACTACAACGCCGGCGTGCAGTGGGCACAACGGACCGGCGAGCACGTCGATCCCGACAACGCCTGCGGGATGCGTGTCGCGGTGCAGACCAACACGGTCGAGGACATCGAAGAAATCCCCGCGAAGAACGAGGCGTGTGTCGCCGCAGGGCTCCCGCCGATCGACAAGGTCAAGTACGACAGCCAGGACGAAGCGGCGAACGCGCTCATCCTCGGACGCGTCGACGCCCTGTCCGCCGACTCACCGGTCACCGCGTACGTCATCGCCCGCAGCGAGGACCGACTCGAGGCGGCGGGACCGCTGTTCGACGCGGCGCCGTACGGCTTCGTCGTCGCGAAGGGATCACCGCTGGGCCCCGTACTGCAACAGGGCGTCCAGTACCTCATCGACACCGGTGTCTACGCCGAGATCCTCGAGCGCTGGAACATGTCGGTCGGGGCGATCACCACGTCGCAGATCAATGCGGCAACGAGCTGAGAGGGAACCGATGAGCGAGCACACGCATCCGAGCGGTGCGCCTGCGACCGAACCGGAACCGATCCAGGCGGTTCCTCTCCGGCACCCCGGACGCTGGATCTCCGGGGCACTGGTGCTGATCGGGCTGGGCCTGTTCCTGTGGGGCGCGGCCACCAACGAGGCCTACCGCTGGGATGTGTACGGCCAGTACCTCTTCGACAGCCGCATCACCGCAGCCGCGTGGAAGACGGTGCAGTTGACGGCACTCGCGATGCTGATCGCGGTGCTGCTCGGTGTCCTCCTCGCCGTGATGCGACTGTCGCCGAACCCGGTGCTCAAGTCGGTGTCGTGGCTGTATCTCTGGGTCTTCCGTGGCACCCCGGTCTACGTGCAACTCGTCCTCTGGGGCCTGTTTCCCTCGATCTACAAGCAGATCGATCTCGGCATCCCGTTCGTGCACCAGTTCGTCCACATCGACGTCCAAGGGCTCAACGCTGCATTCCTGTTCGCCGTCGTCGGTCTCGCCCTCAACGAAGCCGCCTATATGGCGGAGATCGTGCGCGCCGGCATCGGATCGGTTCCGGAAGGGCAGGTCGAGGCGTCGACCGCGCTCGGGATGTCATGGTCCCAGACCATCCGGCGCACCGTGCTGCCCCAGGCCATGCGGGTGATCATCCCGCCGACGGGCAACGAACTGATCAGCATGCTCAAGACCACCTCGCTCGTGGCGGCGGTGCCCTACAGCCTCGAGTTGTACGGCCGAGCGCGAGACATCTCGGGCGCGAACTTCCAGCCCATCCCGCTGCTGCTCGTCGCCGCGACCTGGTATCTCGCCATCACCAGCGTGCTGATGGTGGGCCAATACTTCATCGAACGGCACTACTCGAAGGGGCTGAGCCGCCAGTTGACGAACCGCCAGTTGCAGGCCCTCGCCGACGCACAGGACACGCCGGCCGCCGCGCCGAAGACCCCGAAGCACCCCGGAGGTGGGCTCGCATGACCTCGACCGAAACGCCGATGGTTCGCGCGGACCGCGTGTGCAAGAACTTCGGGGCCGTCAAGGTGCTCAAAGGCATCTCTCTCGAGGTGGGACGCGGTCAGGTCGCATGCATGATCGGCCCGTCCGGGTCCGGCAAGTCCACCTTCCTGCGGTGCATCAACCACCTCGAACGCGTCGACGCCGGGCGCCTCTACGTCGACGGTGACCTCGTCGGTTACGCCGAACGCGGTTCCAAGCTCCACGAGCTTTCGCCCAAGGTCGCCGCCCGGCAGCGCCGCGAGATCGGCATGGTCTTCCAGCACTTCAATCTGTTCCCGCACCGCACGGCGCTCGAGAACATCATCGAGGCTCCGATGCTGGTGAAGAAGGTCAAGCGCGCGGAGGCGGTGGAGCGTGCGCGTGAACTCCTTGCCCGCGTGGGCCTGTCCGACAAGGCCGACGCGTACCCGGCGCAGTTGTCGGGTGGCCAGCAGCAGCGCGTCGCCATTGCCCGTGCCCTCGCGATGGACCCCAAGCTCATGCTCTTCGACGAGCCCACCTCGGCGCTCGATCCGGAACTGGTGGGTGAGGTCCTCGCCGTGATGCGGGATCTCGCTGCCGGCGGAATGACGATGGTCGTGGTCACCCACGAGATGGGTTTCGCGCGCGAGGTCGCCGACGAACTCGTGTTCATGGACGGCGGTGTCGTCGTCGAAGCCGGCAATCCGCGTGAGGTGCTGTCGAACCCGCAGCACGAGCGCACCCGCGGGTTCCTGTCACGCCTGCTGTAGCTGGGCCGGCGCCCGGGTCAGTGCCGTTTGCGGCTGCAGAAGATCGCGGTGCCCGGGAAGTACTCGCCGCGCAGAGGGCTCCACTGTCCCCACTCGCGGTCGAGATGCTCGGGCCACTCGGGTTCGATGATGTCGTAGACCTCGAGTCCTGCGCCGACGAGTTCGCGCACCCGGTCGCCGATGGTGCGGTGGTGTTCGACGTAGGTGGCGGTGCCGGCGTCGTCGAGTTCTACATAGGGCGTGCGATCGAAGTAGGGGAACATCGCGACCAGTCCCTTTTCGGTCGGGTCGTCCGGGAAGATCCACCGCATCGGGTGATTGACGGAGAACACCCAGCGGCCTCCCGGTCGCAGCACCCTCGCGACCTCCCGCATGACCTGCGCCGAATCCGCGACGAAGGGCACGGCCCCGAAGGCCGAACACACCACGTCGAAGCTCCCGTCCGCGAACGGGAGATTCTCGGCGCCGGCCTGCACGAGCGGAACGCGACGCTCCCGGGGTGTGTCCGTGGCGTCCATCGCGGCCAGGCCGCGCTCGAGCATCGCCATCGAGATGTCGAGTCCGACGGGGTGTGCGCCGTGCTCGGCCAGCCACCGCGCGCACGGAGCGGACCCGCAACCGATCTCGAGCACATCCCGCCCCGCGATGTCGCCGAGCAGATGGACGTCGCCCTCGTGGAGTCCTTCGGGGCACCAGACGAACTCACCGGCGGCCGAGTCGACGCCGAGGAACTCGCCGTGCGTGCGGTGGTAGTCCTCGGCGTCGGCGTCCCACCACGCCCTGCTTGCGCGCTCGCTGTCGCGGGAGCCGAGCCGGAGGCGCCCGACCTTGGCGGTGCCGAGGAGCGCGTTCGCGGATGCGTGCCGTTCCTCGGGTGACAGCTGGGACTGGTGAGGTGCTGTGCCGGAGGAGTTTTCGGGGCTGGGCATGGATCCGAGCGTAAAGGTCTCGCGGGGGCGGGCACGCGGGTGGGGCGTCCTGGTTTGCCCAGCTCCCCTGCGGACGCGTAGCCTGGTGGTCGCGAGTGTCCGCTGCTCGGCTTCATCGGTCGGACGGGGACGCTCGCCGTGATTCGATCACCGCTTCATCGCAGTGCCCGATTCGCATGCCCGACCGAAGTTCCATCAACCGACTATCAACCCGTCCGGAGCAACTCAACACATGGCCTCCACCACCGTCACCTCGCCGCAGGTAGCCGTAAACGACATCGGCTCCGCCGAGGATTTCCTCGCCGCCATCGACGCCACGATCAAGTACTTCAACGATGGCGACATCGTCGAAGGCACGATCGTCAAGGTCGACCGCGACGAGGTGCTGCTCGACATCGGTTACAAGACCGAAGGCGTCATCCCCTCCCGTGAGCTCTCCATCAAGCACGACGTCGACCCCAACGAGGTCGTGTCCGTGGGCGATGAGGTCGAGGCTCTGGTCCTCACCAAGGAGGACAAGGAAGGCCGTCTGATCCTGTCCAAGAAGCGTGCGCAGTACGAGCGCGCCTGGGGCACGATCGAGGAGCTCAAGGAGAAGGACGAGGCCGTCAAGGGCACCGTCATCGAGGTCGTCAAGGGCGGCCTGATCCTCGACATCGGCCTGCGTGGCTTCCTGCCCGCGTCGCTCGTCGAGATGCGTCGCGTCCGCGACCTCCAGCCGTACGTCGGCAAGGAGATCGAGGCCAAGATCATCGAGCTCGACAAGAACCGCAACAACGTGGTCCTGTCGCGCCGCGCATGGCTCGAGCAGACCCAGTCCGAGGTCCGCAGCGAGTTCCTGCACCAGCTCCAGAAGGGCCAGGTCCGCAAGGGCGTCGTGTCCTCCATCGTCAACTTCGGCGCCTTCGTCGATCTCGGCGGTGTCGACGGCCTCGTGCACGTCTCCGAGCTGTCCTGGAAGCACATCGATCACCCGTCCGAGGTTGTCGAGGTCGGCACCGAGGTCACCGTCGAGGTTCTCGACGTCGACCTGGACCGCGAGCGCGTGTCCCTCTCGCTCAAGGCGACGCAGGAAGATCCGTGGCGTCAGTTCGCCCGGACCCACGCGATCGGCCAGATCGTCCCGGGCAAGGTCACGAAGCTGGTTCCGTTCGGTGCGTTCGTGCGCGTCGAAGAGGGAATCGAAGGCCTCGTGCACATCTCCGAGCTGGCCGAGCGCCACGTGGAGGTCCCGGACCAGGTTGTCGCAGTCGGCGACGACGCGATGGTCAAGGTCATCGACATCGACCTCGAGCGTCGTCGTATCTCGCTGTCGCTGAAGCAGGCGAACGAGGACTACACGGCCGAGTTCGACCCGTCGAAGTACGGCATGGCCGACAGCTACGACGAGCAGGGCAACTACATCTTCCCCGAGGGCTTCGATCCCGAGACCAACGAATGGCTCGAGGGTTACGAGAAGCAGCGTGAGGAGTGGGAGTCCCGCTACGCGGAGGCCGAGCGTCGTCACAAGATGCACACCGCTCAGATCGAGAAGATGGCCGCCGACGAGGCTGCCGAGGCTGCTGCCGGCGTGTCCAGCAGCAACTACTCGTCCGAGACGGATGCCGAAGAGCCCGCCGAGCAGACCGGTGGCTCGCTGGCCAGCGATGCTCAGCTCGCTGCACTGCGCGAGAAGCTGTCCGGCAACGCCTGACAGATCTGATCGACTCTGATCGACGGAAGACCCCGCACCGATTCGGTGCGGGGTCTTCCGCTTTTCTGCGTTCGGTGCCGGTTGCGTCGGTGCGTCATGCGGCGCTCCCGGGCTCGGACGACGACGGCGACCACCTCCTGTCGGGAGGGGTCGCCGTTGTGGTGTGTGACCGTAGCGGTCCGGCCCGTGCGGGATCAGCCCACGGCGGGGGTTGCCCACTGCGCGGGAAGTGCGGCCGCGCGCTTACGCATCGCGGCGTGACTGTGCCGCGCATTGCTCAGCAGCGTGGTGAACCAGTTGCGCCGATGCTCGGCGAGCGCGGCGGCCACCTCGGGAATGAGGACGCAGTGAATACCGTGTTCCATACCGAGGCGATGTCGACCGGAAGGTGAGGGGGAGGAACGCATAGCCTGCCTTCTCGATGAACGGGATAACCGGAGTCGGACGCTTCGCCAAGACGATATCGGACGCGAAGAGCCCTGCCGGTCATTTACCGCAGGTGAAAGGCCGTGTTTCCCCAGGAAGGCCGCGGTCGCGACCAGCTTGTGACCGTGCCGTGACTGTGCCGTGACAGCGGCGGGTCGACTCACGGTGCTCGGCTGTGTGGTGCGACACTGGTCGGCGTGCTGCGAATGGGGTTGACCGGAGGTATCGGCGCGGGTAAGTCCACTGTCGCCAAGGAACTCGTGAATCTCGGGGCGGTGCTCGTCGACGCCGACGCGATCGCGCGCGAGATCGTCGAGCCGGGTTCGGAAGGTCTCGCCGAACTCGTCGACGCGTTCGGAGAGGACATTCTCCGGCCGGACGGCTCGCTGGACCGGCCCGCGCTCGCGGCCAAAGCGTTCGCCACCGACGACGCACGCGCCGTCCTCAATGCCATCACCCACCCGCGGGTCGGCGCTCGCACCGCCGAACTCGTTGCTGCGGCACCGGAGGATGCAGTCGTCGTACAGGACATTCCGTTGCTCGTCGAAGGTGGAATGGCCCCGATCTTCCATCTGGTGGCCGTCGTGCACGCGGGGGAGGACGAGCGACTCCGCCGGCTGGTCGAGCTACGGGGAATGCCCGAGTCCGACGCTCGTGCCCGGATCGCGGCGCAGGCCACGGAAGAGCAGCGGCGCGTGGTGGCCGATGTCTGGCTCGACAACACCGGCGAGCCGGACGATGTGGTGAGCCGGGTACGGACGCTGTGGGCAGACCGTCTGGTGCCGTTCGAACGCAACGTGCGCACCCGCACCGCGGTGACACCGGCGCCGGTACTCGTTCCGGCACGCCCCGAATGGGATCGGTCAGCGCAACGACTGATCGCCCGGCTCGCCGTGGCCTGTGGCGGCAGCGCGCTGCGCATCGACCACGTGGGATCGACCGCAGTGCCAGGGCTCGACGCAGTCGACGCGCTCGATCTGCAGGTCACGGTGCCGGACCTCGCTGCCGCCGACGCGCTCGCCGAGCCGCTGGCCGTCGCAGGTTTCCCTCGTATCGAGCAGGTCGATCACGACCAGCCGAAGCCCTCGTACGGCGCGGGCGGCGAGACGGACCCTGCGTTGTGGGCGATGCGGTTGCACGGAAGCGCCGATCCTGGGCAGCCCGCGCGGGTCGCGGTGCGCGTCGACGGCTGGCCCGGGCAGCAGTTCGCGCTGCTGCTACGCGATTGGCTGCGTGCCGACGCGGAAGCGGCCGCGGAATACGCCGACGTCAAACGTGCCGCAGCAGACGCGGCGTCGGCATTCGGTGATCCGTTGGAGTCGGCCGTGGCGTACAGCGAGGCGAAGTCGCCCTGGTTCGACCGCGCCTACCACCGCGCGTGGGCATGGGCGCAGGACACCGGCTGGAGCGCATAGCCGGACGCCCTTCTCCGGTGTCGGCTTTCCTTTGCAGTGGGTAGACCCTGCACAACAGGGCCTACCCACCGGGTCCGTCGTGGGCTCTACTCCATTTTGCTGGTTCCAGGTTCTTTCCGCTCGTTTCCGACGCGGTCCACGCTGCGAGGATGGTGATTCCGGCGGTCGCCGCGAGTAGGAGGCTCAGCGGCACACTCGAAGGCAACCAGCAGGCTCGCAGCGATCATCGGGGTAAAGCCTGCGCCGATCAGGCTGGCGAACTGGTAACCGAACGACACCCCGGTATATCGCACGTTCGTTCCGAACATCTCAGAGAGCATCGGCGCGGGGGGCGCGTACATCGCGGACTGCACCACCTGCCCGAGCATCAGCGCGACGGTCAGCACCGCAACCGAACCGGCGTCGATCATCGAATACAAGGCATACAGCACGGCCACAGCCGCGCCGGTGAGGCTCACCGTCCGCCGGCCGATGCGGTCGGACAGGGCCGAGAACAGTGGGATCGTGATGACCGAGGTTGCTGCCATCGCCACCAGAATCCGCATGACAGTGGAAGACTCGTACCCGATCGAGGTGGTGTACGAGATGATGTGCGAGGTGATGAGCGCGGTCAACGCGAAAGGTCCGATGCCCACTGCGCAGGCAAGGACGAGTGGACGAGGCTGGCGAAGCAGTTGTAGCACCGGCGGTGTCGCGCTCGCCGTGCCTTCGCCGCGGCCTCTTCGAAGACCGGACTTTCGACGACGCTCATGCGGACGTACAGGCCGATCGCCAGGAGTGCCGCGCTGGCAATGAACGGAATGCGCCAGCCCCACGACTCGAACGATTCGTTCGGAAGCAGAGTGACGAGCATGACCGCCAGGGTGGACAGCAGAAATCCGATGGGGGAGCCGAGTTGCATGAGGCCGGTCCAGAAGCCCCGTCGACGGGCGCCGGAGTGCTCCGCGACCATCAACGCCGCGCCGCATCGACTTGCGGCCTAGCCGATCGCTGCAATGCCCGAATACCAAACCCCCCCAAGGGCCGTGCGACGTAGCCGACCGCCAGCGTCCCGAACGCGGCGATCGTCGATTCTGCCGGGCTCGACGAGGCGCCGGAGCAGGTGGTAGTTCTCGGTGGCCTGGAATCGCTGAACAGCCAGCGTTCTACGGCGACGGCTCCTGGAACAAGGAACACACCCGGCAGATGATCACCCCGTACCGGAACCGCTTCGAACAGTACGGGCACGGCGCGGCCGAGCAGGCCGTCGTCGGACTCGGCGGCCAGGTATTCATGGCGGAACCGAAGCCGAGGCCAGGCGCATCGTCCGTCCGTATTTCGACAACGCGCCGGTGTACGGCCACGGCCCGTCCCTCGAGGAATTCTCTGCGACGACCCCGCTCACCGTGGGCACCCCCGAACAGGTCGTCGAGCGCACCCTCGGTTTCGCCGACTACGCGGGCGACTACCAGCGTCAGCTGTTCCTCATGGATCACGCCGGTCTGCCGCTCGACGTGGTGCTCGAGCAGATCGAGATCCTCGGTCGCGAGGTCGTCCCGGGTCGCCGCACCGGCTCGTAGCTCCGGCTGCGAGCGGGGCCGGAGCCCGGGAATGAGCAGGGGAGCGGCGGGCGTCACTGCCAGCTGATCGGCAGCCCGACCGAGCTCAGCCACGCGTCGACGTCGTGACCGTGGGCGGCGATGCCGTCGACCGCTTCGAACGCGCGCAGGACGGCCAGTTCGGCGTCGTCCGTGTCGAGCAGACCCGCGGCGACGGCGGCGAACAGTTCGTCGACATCTTCTACCGCGGTGCCACGGCCGGTGCGGACGAGAAGATCGAGGTAGTGGTCGCGCGAATGCCACACGTCACCGTCTCGCCAGTACTCGCCCACATCGACGTACCGATCCAGGTCGCGCTCGTGCCCGGGTCGGTAATGGAAGATCGTCACGCGCAGATGCCGGGACGGCAGCAGCCAGGACTCCACGTACCCGAACTCGTGGTGGTCCGCCGGCCGCGCCATGTACAGCCCCCACGGCTCGACCCGGTACACGTCCACCGGCCGCACATTGCCCTTCGGGTCGGTGTTGGTCTGCGCGGGAACATCGAAACGTTCCTCTTTGACGGGGTGAAGGTGCGGCGTCATGACCGCACGTTACCGTCCGCGCGGGAACGGGCGTTGCGCCTGGCGGGGAGCGGCGGGCTCGGCGGCGCGCCGCACGTGTCGGTGGGAGCAATTACCCTGGAAACATGGCGTTCGCAAGTGAGCATCCTGTAGTCGCCCATTCCGAGTTCCGTCCGGTGGGGGAGATCGAACGCACCGACGCCCCGTTCGAGGTCGTCAGCGAATACGAACCCGCCGGCGACCAGCCCGCCGCGATCGACGAACTCGAGCGCAGGCTGAAGGCGGGGGAGAAAGACGTCGTCCTGCTCGGTGCCACGGGTACCGGCAAGTCCGCTACCACCGCGTGGCTCATCGAGCGGCTGCAACGTCCCACCCTCGTGATGGCACCCAACAAGACTCTCGCCGCGCAGCTCGCCAACGAGCTGCGGGAGATGCTGCCCAACAATGCGGTCGAGTACTTCGTGTCGTACTACGACTACTACCAGCCCGAGGCGTACATCGCGCAGACCGACACCTACATCGAGAAGGACTCGTCGATCAACGACGACGTCGAGCGGTTGCGTCACTCGGCCAGTTCGTCGCTGCTCTCCCGCCGCGACGTCGTGGTGGTCGCCTCGGTGTCCTGCATCTACGGCCTCGGCACCCCGCAGTCCTACCTCGACCGCTCGATCCAGCTCGAGGTCGGCCTCGAAGTTCCGCGCGACGCCCTGCTCCGCCTGCTCGTCGACGTGCAGTACAACCGCAACGACCTCGCGTTCACCCGCGGCTCGTTCCGTGTGAAGGGCGACACCGTCGACATCATCCCTGCCTACGAGGAACTCGCGGTCCGCATCGAGTTCTTCGGCGACGAGATCGAGGCCCTGTACTACCTGCACCCGCTCACCGGCGACGTCGTCCGCAAGGTCGATTCGTTGCGGATCTTCCCCGCGACGCACTACGTGGCCGGACCCGAGCGGATGGAACGCGCGGTCAAGGACATCGAAGCCGAACTCGAGGAGCGTCTCGCCGATCTCGAGAACCGCGGCAAGCTTCTGGAGGCGCAGCGGCTGCGGATGCGCACGCAGTACGATCTCGAGATGATCCGGCAGGTCGGATTCTGCTCCGGCATCGAGAATTACTCGCGGCACATCGACGGCCGGCCCGCCGGCACCGCACCCGCGACGCTGATCGACTACTTCCCGGAAGACTTCCTCCTCGTCATCGACGAGTCCCACGTCACGGTGCCGCAGATCGGCGCCATGTACGAAGGCGACATGTCGCGCAAGCGCAACCTCGTCGAATTCGGTTTCCGCCTGCCCTCGGCCGTCGACAACCGGCCGCTCACCTGGGAGGAGTTCGCGTCTCGAATCGGCCAGACCGTCTACCTGTCGGCGACGCCCGGACCGTACGAACTCGGACGGACCGGCGGCGAATTCGTCGAACAGGTGATCCGCCCGACCGGACTGGTAGACCCGAAGGTCGTCGTCAAGCCCACCAAGGGCCAGATCGACGACCTCATCCACGAGATCCGGGAGCGGGCCGAGCGCGACGAACGTGTGCTCGTCACGACGCTGACGAAGAAGATGGCCGAGGACCTCACCGACTACCTGCTCGAACTCGGTATCCGGGTGCGGTACCTGCACTCCGACATCGACACGTTGCGCCGCGTCGAACTGCTCCGGCAGTTGCGTCTGGGCGAGTACGACGTGCTCGTGGGCATCAACCTGCTCCGTGAGGGTCTCGACCTCCCCGAGGTGTCGCTGGTGGCGATCCTGGACGCCGACAAGGAGGGGTTCCTCCGCTCGAGCACGTCGCTGATTCAGACCATCGGGCGCGCGGCGCGCAACGTCTCCGGCGAAGTGCACATGTACGCCGACAAGATCACCGACTCGATGGCGCGCGCCATCGACGAGACGGACCGCCGGCGCGAGAAGCAGATCGCTTACAACAAGGAGCACGGCCTCGACCCGCAGCCGTTGCGCAAGAAGATCGCCAACATCATGGACCAGGTGTATCAGGAAGCTGAGGACACCGAAGCCATCGAGGTGGGCGGATCGGGCCGCAATGCCTCGCGCGGACGTCGCGCCCAGGGCGAGTCGGGACGCGCGACGAGTTCCGGTGTCGTCGAAGGTCGCGACACCACGACGATGCCGCGCGCCGAATTGGCCGACCTCGTGCAGCAACTCACCGACCAGATGATGCAGGCCGCACGCGATCTGCAGTTCGAGCTGGCGGGTCGGCTCCGCGACGAGATCGCCGATCTCAAGAAGGAATTGCGGGGGATGGACGCCGCCGGTCTGAAGTAGATCCGGATAACCGCTCCCGGCGGCCGCGAGGGTCCGGGACGCGTCCCTGTGGCGTGGGACCCAAATCCCCCATGCGCCCCGGTGTCCCGATACTGTCTACGCCAGCGCCGGGGGGAGGGTTCGCATTTCTTCCACCGGCACCATCGGCGGCACGCGCCGGTGACCGGAACACGATGGAGGAACGAATGAGCGCCTACCGGACCATTGTCGTCGGGACGGACGGTTCGGAATCGTCGTACAAGGCGGTGGAGAAGGCAGCTGCCCTCGCGGGAGACGCCGGCGCCAAGTTGGTGATCGCCTGTGCGTACTACCCGGCCGATCCCAAGGACACCGCACACGCCGCAGACGTGTTGCGCGACGAGGCCTACCAGGTCACCGGATCCGCACCGACCTACGAAATCCTCCGCACGGCACGGGAAAAGGCCACCGTGGCGGGCGCGAAGAACATCGTCGAACGGCCCGTCGTCGGTTCGCCCGTGGAATCCCTCCTCGCCCTCGTCGCAGAGGTCGAGGCGGATCTCATCGTGATCGGTAACCGCGGACTGAACACCCTCACCGGCAGGCTCCTCGGCTCGGTGCCGTCGGACGTGGCCCGGAAAGCGACCTCCGACGTGCTGGTCGTGCACACCGTCCGCTGACAGAGTTCCGCGAACGCGCGGGAGTCAGCAGTAGGTCTCGCGCGTGATCTCGACATAGTGCCGGGCGGCATCGTCGCCCGGCACCGTCGTATGCGTCGCCGCCGCGGCGTACGACGCGATCGGCCGCGCTGTCTCCAGGATGCGTTCCTCCGGCATTCCGGCTGCGATCTGATCGCACAGTCCGCGCGCGACCGCGAGCAGGGTCTCGTCCGGAACATCTGCGACCAGTCCCGCTTCGTCCAGTGTCTCCTTCATGCGTGTCGCGCGCGCGTCCAGTACCGGTGGCTCGGCCGCGGCCGTGGCGGTGGGTGTCTCCACCGCCTCGACGGGGTCGGCTGTGCCGGCCGAGCATGCGGCAGCCGCGAGCACTGCCGCGCCGGCGAGCAGAACCCGAGCCGCGGCGCCGATCGGCCACCGTCCCCGTCCCATCACCCTCACCTCACACCGTCGACGAACCGGACGTTTCTGTCGGCGGTGCCGTGGCGTACGGCACCGTGCACAGGACCGTACCTTCCCGGCATAACGGAATCGTTCCGATCCACGGCGTGCTGCTTCCACACCGCTACCTCGAGACGGCCCCCGCTCAACACCGCGCCTGGGCGGCGAGTCCGTCGAGCACCCGGGGGAGCGGGGTGGTGTGCAGCACGCCGAGTCTCTGGGTCGCTCGGGTCAGTGCGACATAGAGGTCGTTCATGCCGCGGGGAGATTCCGACACTATCTCGGACGGCTCCACCAGCAGCACGGCGTCGAACTCGAGGCCCTTGACGTCCTTGACGGCAGCGACCGTCACCGACGGTGAGGCGAGGTGCGCCCACTCCGCCACCAGGCGGGCAGGTACCAGAACCGCCGTCGTGCCCGGTCCCGACTCCTCGTCCAGTGCACTGCGCACCGCGTCGACCAAGCTTTCGGCCTCCACCGAACGTGCCCAGGGTTCGTAGCCGGATTCGCGCACCGACTCCGGCGGGAGTTGCTCGGGGTCGATCTCCGCGAGCACCGCGTGCGCGACCCGCATGATCTCTGCCGGTGTCCGGTAGTTGACGGTGAGTTCGGCCTTCTTCCACCGGTTCGCGACATACGGCTCGAGGACCCGCTGCCACGACGTGCTGCCCGCCGGATCACCGGTCTGGGCGGTGTCGCCCACGAGGGTCATCCACCGGTTCGGGATTCGGCGCATCAGCGCCCGCCACGCCATCTCCGACAGTTCCTGCGCTTCGTCGACGATCACGTGCCCGTAGGTCCAGGTCCGATCACCGGCAGCACGTTCCGCGGTGGTCTCGTGGTCCCGGTGGTCCTGGCGCTCCGCAAGCTGGGACGCGTCGATCAGGTCGTACGCCATGAGCAGTTCGGGGTCGAGGTCGTCCTCGAGATCCTGCGGTGCGGAACCGGTGAGGATGTCGAGTGCGCCTTGGGCATCGGCGATCTGCCTGCGCCACCTACGGGACGCGCGTTCTCGTTCCGCCGCGTCGTCGACCCCGAGCAGTTCGGCGATCTCGTCGAGCAACGGGGCATCGGCGGCGCTGAAACGTCCTGCACCGTCCGGGCGGTAGAGAGCCTCGATCTGGTCTTCCGAGAAGTGCGGAGCGGCCGAGGCAAGACGTTCCCGTGAGCCGAGCAGATCCGTGAGCACCTGCTGCGGGGTCAGTTCCGGCCACAAGGCGTCGATCGCGGAGACGATGTCCCGGTCCGCCCGCATCTCCGACCGGATGTCGTCGATGTCGTCGCGGCTGAGCAGGTTTCCGCCGTTGACCAGGTCGGTACCGATGATGGAGGCGAGCTGGTCTGCGAGCGCTTCGATGACCGCGGACACGAAAATCGGACGAGCCAGATTGTGTGGCCGACGCGACGAGCGCGCCCGGCCGCGTGCACGCGAGACAGATTTCCGGTCGAGCATGAGGCGGTAGGTGTCGAACGAGACGGGCACCGGGGAACTCGGGACTTCCTGCCGGTCCCGCACCGCCTTCTTGAGGATGTCGACCATGGCCGACGACCCCTTGAGTTCACCGGCCTCGCGGCTGTCGTCCAGCGTGGCCTTCACACCCGGATACAGGTCGCCGATGGTGGACAGCAGCACGCCCGTCTCACCGAGGGAGGGCAGCACCTGACCGATGTAGTCGAGGAAGGTGGAATTCGGGCCGATGATGAGCACGCCGCTCTTCGCGAGTTGCTTCCGGTACGTGTAGAGCAGGTATGCGGCGCGGTGCAGCGCCACCGCAGTCTTGCCCGTTCCCGGCCCGCCTTGCACCACGAGCACGCTTCGGTGCTCGGAGCGGATGATCGCGTCCTGCTGGGCCTGGATGGTGGCCACGATGTCGTGCATCTGCCCGGTGCGGGCGGCGTTGAGGGCCGCCAGCAGGGCGGACTCGCCGGCGACTCCGCCTGCAGCCGGGGTGTCGGAGTGCTCCTGCGCGGCGTCGAGATCGAGGTATTCGTCGTTCAGGGCGGTCACCGAACGTCCACGACTGCGGATGTGGCGACGCAGCACCACGCCGTCGGGTGTTGCCGGCGTGGCGAGATAGAAAGGCCGCGCCTGCGGTGCCCGCCAGTCGAGGAGAAGCGACTCGTAGTCGTTGTCTTCGTCCAGAATTCCGATGCGCCCGATGTATCGGCTGTCGAGGCCCCCGTCGTTGTCGACCTCGTCGTCCCGCACGTCGATCCGCCCGAAGCACAGGCCGTGTTCCGCGGCGTCGTACTTCGCGAGATCCTCGGTATACATCTGGGTGAACGACTCACGTTCGGAGCGTGCCTGCGGGGTGCCCCCCGACTCCCGGAGCACGCGGGTCAGCCTCGTCTTCGCGTAGTCGCGCAGGTCGTCGAGGTGCCGGTAGAGCATCGAGACGTAGGCCTGCTCAGGCTCGAGGTCTGGGTGGGACGCGCCATCGGCCGGCACATGAACTCCTCGGATAGGGACAGATCGAACGCGTGGGGGCGTCGACGGAAGTGCCCGAGAAGTCTAGTCGGATCGCCGGGGGCGTCGAGGAACACCCGGAGACAAAGCGCAGGCACGCGGATCCGGGTGGATCCACGTGCCTGCCGCGGAAGCCGATCACTCCGCTCGCTGTGCTCGTCTCGAGGCGGTCTTACCGCTTCTTCTCGAGCGCCTTACGATTCTTCTCGATGGTCTTTTCTGCCTGCTTGCGGGCCTTCTCGGCGCTGATCCGTGCCTTCTCAGCGGCCTTGAGCGCCTTGGCGTTGAGCACCGCCGAACGCTCGTCTGCAAGCTGTGCCCACTCGCTGCTGCGATCACGGGCGGTGTCCAGGAACTTGGTGCCGCGTACACGGGCGACCTCGGCGATCTCGGGGCCGCGTTCCTTCGCGACGTCGAGCAGTTCGGTGCCGCGCTCGCGTGCGGTGTCCGCGAACACGGGGCCGCGTTCCTTCGCGATGTCGATCAGGCCGGTGCCGCGCTCCCGTGCGCGTTCTGCGAGTACGGGGCCACGATCACGCGCAACCTCGAGGAAGTCGGTGCCGCGTTCCTTCGCCACCTCGGCGAGGACGGGACCACGTTCCTTGGCGACATCGAGCAGATGACCGCCGTGTTCGGCTGCGTCACCGGTCAGGGACTTCACGCGATCGGCGACGTTGCTGAAGGCCTCCGCAGTGCCGCGATCGGAGGAAGCTGCGAGGGGGAGAGCCGCTGCCACGGAAGCCTGGGCGTGCCGCGCCGCGCGGCGGCCTCGCCATCCGAGCGACGGTTTGCCTTCGGTGTCCACCGCGGCGATGAGGAGCCCGCCCAGCAGGCTGACACTCTTGATGAACTCGGTGCGCTGCTTGGAACGGGTTTCCGCATCCTGAGCGTTCCAGAAGTCGTGTCCGACGGCGGTGGTCGGTATGAGCGAACCTGCGAGGGCGAGTGCCGAGAGTCGAGGTGCCTTACCGAGCGCGAAGAGCGCGCCGGCACCGATCTGCACGGCGGCGTTGAGCTGGATCAGCGTCTCGGGGTTGCTCGGGAGCCGATCGGTGACCGAGGCGGGCAGGACATTCACCGCCTGATCCAACGCGGGCTGAGCCGCGTTCGCCCGCGGAGCGGGATTGCGGAGGGCGTCGACGCCCCCGGCAATGAAAATGGACGCGAGCATCGGTCTCGCGAGTCTCCGGACGATCATGTAATTCCTCCCGTAGTCGGGTGTGTTGCCACCGCAACCCGTGTACCCCCACCGCTGCCGGAATATGCCCGGGATCCCGGAGTGTCGCCCGGGATGTCCTTTTCCGCGCAGAAGTGGGGTTCGCATAGGACGGAACTTCTAGATAACCCGAATCGGCAGGGGTGCACACCCGCCGGCACAACCGGGCCGAGACCTGAGGGTCGTCGCGTCAATCGATGCGCGCGACCTCCGGGCGGGCGGTCACCGGGGCGGCCAGTTGCTGCTCGTCGCAGATCCGTTGCAGCTTCTCGAGCGTGGCGCTCAGGCCCGGGCCTCTCCGGGGGCCCGGAGTGAAGGACGCGGGCAGGTGCCGCATGCCCTGGATGACACCGATGGTGTCGTAATGCACCGTCCCTTCGGGATCGCACCGGAAGTCCGGCATGCGGTCGAGTACCGCGGTGAGCATCGACTTGAACACCGTTCGGGCTACGTTGGAGCCGATGCAGCGATGGATTCCGAGACCGAAACTGAAGTGCCGGTTCCCTTTCCGGTCCAGGACGATCTCGTCGGGATCGGGAAAGACCGTCGCGTCACGGTTCGCCATCGCCCACGACAGCCACAAGCGCTCACCTTCGCGCAACTCGGTGCCACCGACCTCGAAGTCGGCCGCGACGGTGCGCCCGTCGCCCGGTGCCGGCGTGAAGAAGCGCAGGAACTCTTCGGTGGCCGAATCGAGCAACTGTTCGCGGTCGCGGATGAGCACGTCACGCTGGTCTGGATTCGACGACAACCACTCGAGCGAGTGGGCGGTGAGCGCCGTCGTCGTGTCGAAACCGCCACCGATCAGCAGTCCGAGCATGCCCAGCAGTTCGAGGTCGGGCGCCGGCTCGCCGTCGATGCGCAACTCGACGAGCCCGTTGACGAGTCCCGGACGAGGGTTCGTCTTGATCTCGGCCAGATTCGACAGCAGGTCGATCCCCATCGCGCGGTGCATCTCGGCGACCCGCTCGGCGTCCGGCGAATTCTCCGGTGTGTAGACCGACGCGTGCACCGGTTCGCTGTACACGGACCATTTCTCGATCGGGATACCGAGCATGGCGAGGGTGAGGACGGCGGGCACGACGTTGGCCAGGTCGTCGACGAAGTCGATCCGTCCGGATTCGATCTTCTCGTCGAGCGCGGCGTGGGCTGCTTCGTCGATGAACGGTTCCCACCGTTTCACCGCGGCAGGGGACAGGTAAGGGTTGAGGACCGGCCGGTAGAGGCGATGCTCGGGGTCGTCCATCTCGAGAATGCCGCCGCGCACCATTGCCGCGCGACGTGCGGTGGGAATCGAGATCCCCTTGTATCCGCGCCGGGTGCCGTGAACGTCGTGGTCGTTCGACACGTCGGCACTGCGTGCGAGCTCGAAGACCTCGTCGCTCCCGCTGGCTACCCAGTGCCCGTCGTAGGTGTCGGTCCAGGCGAGGGGGCACCGGGCGTGAAGATCATGCGTGATCTCCTCGAACCGATGCCGGTATTCCGGGGTGTGCCGGTCGAAATGGGCCCGGGGGTGCTTACGGTCCCGGTCGACGGGTGCGTCATCGATGGTCACAGCTGTTCCTTCGCGGTACAGGGATACTCGGGCGGGATCGTCTTCACTCGGTGTTGTCGTCGTATGCGTCAGGCGCCGGATGCGGCGACGGCGCCGGGCTCGCCGCTGGAGTCCGGGCCACCGGCCGCGGCGCGTACCGCGCGGACGATGCCCTGGTAACCGGTGCAGCGGCACAGGTTGCCCGAGATCGCTTCCCGGATCTCGTCGTCGGACGGTGACGGGTTCTCTCGCAGGAATGCGGTTGCCGAGACGATGAATCCCGGTGTGCAGAAACCGCACTGGAGTCCGTGCTGGTCGCGGAAGGCTGCCTGGACGGAGGACAGTTCCCCGTCGGCGCCGGCGAGGCCCTCGATGGTCGTCAGTTCGGCTCCGTCGGCCTGGACCGCGAAGATCAGGCACGCGCGCACGGCCTCGCCGTCGAAGAGGACGGTGCACGCCCCGCACACTCCGTGCTCGCATCCCAGATGTGTGCCGGTCAGGCCGCACCGCTCGCGCAGGTAATCGGCCAGCGTCAAGCGCGGTGGTACGCGATCGTGGCGGGTCGCGCCGTTGATCCGGACACGGATATCGACGTCAGTCATCGAGTGCCTCCTTCACGGCGCGGTTCCACGCGCGAGCGACCATCGCGGACCCGACGCGGCGTCGGTACCCGGCCGTGCCGTGACCGTCCGACGGAACCGCGTCGAGATGTGCGGTCGCGTTGCGGCCGACCTCCTCGGCGGAGATCGTCGACGCCCCGCGCCCGAGCAGTTCCCTTTCGACCGTTCGCGCGCGGATCGGTGTCGGGCCCATTCCGAAGACCGTGACCGCGCACCGTTCGATCCGCTCGTCCGCATCCACGCGGAGCGCGACCGCAGCGCCCGCCACCGCGAAGTCGCCGCTGCGGCGGGTGAATTCTTCGATCGCAGAACCGCACCGGCCGCGCCACACCGGGAATGTCACTGCGGTCACCAGCTCGTCCGGTTCCATCGCCGTCGTCCACATCCCCTGGAAGAAGTCGGCGGCGGGGATCGTGCGCAACCCCCGGGGGAGCGCGTTTCGATGTCGGCATCGAGGGTCAGGGCCACCGCCGGATACTCCGCTGCGGCATCTGCGTGCGCGAGGGAACCGCCTATCGTGCCGCGGTTGCGGATCTGGAAGTGCCCGATGAGCGGTGTCGCGCGGGCGAGCAGGGGAACGCTTCGGGCGATCGTCTCGGACCGGCCGACCATCGTGTGCGTGGTGGTGGCCCCGATCCGGACGGTGTCGGTGCCGGCCGTGATGTCCGCCAGATCGGTGAGTCGCCGGAGGTCGACGAGGTGGTCGAACACGGCGAGCCGCAGGACGAGCAGCGGCATCAGGCTCTGCCCGCCGGCGATGAACTTGGCCTCGTCACCGAGTTCGGCGAGCAGGTGAACCGCCTCGTCGGCCGTCTCCGGTGCGTGATAGTCGAACGCGGCGGGCTTCATTCGTCGTCCTTCGCGGCGGTGCGCGCGTCGTCGATCATCGTCAGAACGGCGGAGGGGGACAGCGGCAGCTGTTTCAGTTCGACTCCGAACGGAGCAAGCGCGTCCATCACCGCGTTGAGCACTGCGGGCGTCGCGCCGATCGCGCCGCCCTCGCCCACGCCCTTGAAGTTTCCGGGCCCCGGGCTCGGGGTGTCGATGTGCCCGATCTCGATCGCCGGAATCTCGGATGCCGTCGGCAGCAGGTAGTCCATGAAGGTGGTGGCGACGGGATTGCCGCTGTCGTCGTACGCGAGATGCTCGTACAGTGCGCCGCCGATTCCCTGGACGGTGCCGCCGCAGATCTGGCCCTCCACCACGCTCGGATTGATCATCTTGCCGCAGTCCTCGCTCACGATGTAGCGAAGCAGGGTCACCTTGCCGGTCGCTACGTCCACCTCGCAGGTGCACACGTGGGTGGCGTTGGCCCAGATCATCATGTGTGGTGTCCGGTAGCGCCCGCTCGCTTCCAGACCCGGCGGGACACCCGGTGGCAGGGCCTCACCCTGGAAGTAGGCGATATCCGCGATCTCGGCCAGCGACAGTGTCTTGTCCGGTGCGTTCCGCGCCGACGCCGTGCTGTCGACGAAGTCGATCTCGTCGGGAGTCGTGTCCAACCGGTGCGCCGCGATCGCCACGATCCGTTCACGCAGGCCCGCGGCGGTCTCGGCAATCGCACCTGCCGTCATCGACCCGGACCTGCTGCCACCGGTGCCGGCCCCGAACGGCGTGACGGCGGTATCGCCCTGGACCGTCCGGACATCCGCCATCGCAACGCCGAGGGCATCTGCCGTCAACTGCACGACGGTCGTCTCGAGACTGTTGCCCGCGGAGCCACCGGCAACATAGACGTTCACCTTGCCGGTCGGCTCGATCCGGATGGTGGCGCCCTCGGTGCTGTGGAACGAGGTTCCGCCCGTAGTCGGCTCGACGTAGGTGCACGTACCGACGCCGAGGTACCGTCCCTCGGCGCGGGCGCGTTGCTGCTCTTCCCGGAAGTCCTCGTAGCCGAGCATCGCCACAGCCTGCTCGAGAGTGTCGAGGGGTGTGATGTGATCGAGCGGCATGCCGTGCGGGTTGAACGCGGGCAAGTCCTCGCGGCGGATCATGTTGCGACGTCGCAGCTCGACGGGATCGATGCCGATCCGGCGGGCGGCATGGTCGAGAAGCACTTCACGAGCGACGGATTCGAACTGCCAGGGACCACGGTAGGCAAGCCGGCCGACGGTATTGGACTAGTGGAACTTCACGCTGAACGACGCGTCCGGGACCCGGTAGGGACCCGGGAACAGCATGCCCACCACGACTCCGGCGGTGAGAGGCGAAGGAGTGGGGTAGGCACCGACGTTCTGCACATGGTCCATTCCCGCCGCAAGGATCCGGCCCTCCGCGTCGAAGGCCATCCGCACGTCTGCGTGCTCATGACGCGCCATACCGGACGACATCAGATTCTCTTGCCGGTCCTCGATCCACTTGACCGCCGTGCCGAGCGTGCGTGCCGCGAGCTGGATGCAGATCTCCTCGCGCAGCGGCGCAACCTTGAGTCCGAAACCCCCTCCGGTGTCGCGCGCGATCACCCGGACCCGGTGTTCGTCGATGCCCAGCAGCCGGGCACAGAAGCCGCGCACCTCGTGGGGCGACTGGGTGGAGATCCACACCGTCATCTCGCCTGTCGAGGCCGACCACTCCGCCACCAGCCCGCGGGTTTCCATCGGAACGGGTAGGTAGGCCTGCTGAAAGATCTGCTGCTGCACGGTATGTGCGGCGGCCTCGAAGATCGGATCGAGATCCGATGCCGGACGTCCGGCCATCTCACCGGCGGAGTTGCCGGCGAACCCGGCGTGCACGAGATGCGGTGACGAATCCGCGGTGACGTAATCGAGTACCGGTTCGAGCGGTTCGTACTCGACTTCCACGAGTTCGACGGCGTCTTCTGCGACGTACCGGTCGACGGCAACGACCAGGGCCACCGGGTCTCCGACGAATCGCACCTCTTCTTCGGCGAGCGGTGGCCGAGGTACCGGCGGCATGCCGGGCATGTCGAGCGCGTAGGAGATCTGGTGCGCGACGGTGTTCAGTTCGGCGGCGGTGTATACCGCGAAGACGCCCTCGAGCTGCAGTGCCGCGGATGTATCGATCGCGCCTATTCGCGCGCGGGGCAACGGGCTTCGTACAAAACAGGCGTGCACCATCCCGGGCCGTGTCACGTCGTCGACGAACGTGCCGGCGCCCGTGACCAGGCGGAGATCCTCGATGCGCGGAACCGAGGTGCCGACTACCCCGCGCGCGGCGGCGTCGTCGCGGACAGCTGGGGGAGTCTGCGTGCGGGTCACCGGAGTGCTCGTCGCAGAGGGCGGTTCGGTATGCGGGAAAACGACGGCGGAAGTGTCATGCGGCAGGTTCTCCGTTCACCTGGACAGTCCGTCAGGCGTCCGCTGAAGGCTTGTGCCCCAACAGGTTCGAGAATGAAAGCGCAAACACGTGCGGGTTCGGCACGTGCGGAATGTCTAACATCGCCGACGGTGCGATGTCAACAAGATATGTCGTCGGCGATTATGTGGTTGCGATTTCGTGAGAATTGCATTTACGGCAGGTCAGGTCTCCGCGCGGTCCGGACGATGCAGTCGCGGCGCGTCCGTAGTCGCGTCGTCCCGCGACAGGACCAGGTCGGTGACGCACTCGAAGTACGGGGCGGCGCTACCACGGCTCGTGGTGCGCTCGATCGACAGTCGTGCCGCGCGGCCGTGCAACCGGAGCGTCGCGATCTGGTTCCCGAACGTCGGCCCGGCGATCCGATCCCACTCCACGGGCGACCGGGGAACCGGCGTGACAAGCCGGAGCAACCCGCGTACCGACCGTTCCGCCAGGCGACTCCACGCCGCCCGGAACCCCGCCCGGACCGCGGCCGGAACCCGATTGTGGAGAGGTGAACACGTCAACTGATAGACCTGCGAGTCGGTCGGGAAGGTGAACCGCGCGCTCGCGGCGTAGGCGTGGTGGACATCGCCCGACAGCACACAGATCGTCGCCGGCGGGATGCCGGACGCGTCGGTCCGGTCTCCGCGGGCGACTTCGCCGAAGAGTCGCGCGAGACGGTCGAACGAGTCGTGGAACGCCGCCCAATGCTCGAGGTCGGCGCCGCGGCGCAGACTCTCCGCCCAGCGGGCGAGCCGCGGTCCCCGCGCACCGAACGCCAACTGCTCGTCCCAGGCCTCCGCATCGTGCAACGCGCGGGGCAGCAGCCAGGGCAACGACGTTCCGACGAGGAGGTGGTCGTAGTCGCCCACCGTCTGGTCTTCGATCCAGTCGAACTCCGGATCGGAGACCATCTCGCGCCGTTCCGAGGTGAGGACCCGCCCGCAGCGCGAATCGATCACGAGAAGACGCACCGACCCGAAATCCCGGCGATACGACCACTGCACACCGCGCGCACCGTCGGCCTCCTCGTCGGCCTCGGACGCGAACTCGCGCAGCAGGGCGGTCGCGTCGCCGGTGGTCCCGCGGATCTTGGCGTACAACTCGTTCCGGCGCAGTTCCGCGGGCGAGAGGTTTCCGAGGTGCTGGTAGATCCAGTACGACATGAGCGCCCCGACGATCCGCTCCTCCCACCAGTTGCTCGCCTCGAATTCGGCGCGCCACGATTGCGAGGTGTTCCAGTCGTCGTGCACGTCGTGGTCGTCGAAGATCATCGAGGTCGGCACGGTCGACAGCAGCCACCGCACCTCCGGGTCCGACCACGCCTGGGCATAGAGCCAGGTGTATTCCTCGAAGTCCCGCACCTGGGCGCCGGGCGGCTCGTCCAGGTCGTGCCGCTCTCCGACGCGTTGCAGGATTTCGGGCGACAGTTCGTCGGCATAGACCTGGTCGCCCAGCAGCATCAACGCGTCGGGCCACAGGTCGCGCGGTTGCGTCCTCATACGCTGCGCGTAAACCGCGAGAGCGTCCGCGCCGAGCGACTCGTCGCCCCCGCCGTCGGTCTCGGCGCCGGTGGTGGCGACCCGGCACGAGCCGAACGCGAGATCGAACCGGGCGTCGTCGCTCAGGGACCGGATGACAGAGGCGTCGGCGTCCTCGAGTGGCCAGACGTCGGTGTCGTCGAGTCGCACCCGGTACGGCGTGGTGGAACCCGGCTCCAGGCCGTCGATCACCACGAGCGCGTAATGGTGTCCCTCGACGGACCACGTCCGTTCGGAACGGCCGAGTATCTCGACGGTGCAGGGGGCAGATGTTTCCACCCACACCGTGGCGTCCGTGGAACCGACGTGCCTGAGGACGGGGCCGAGCAGAAGTGCCGCCATGGTTCACCGTGCCGGAGTTCGCAGGAGCGAGGCCTGATGCGACCGAATCGTACCGGGATCAGAAGGCCGATCCCGACGAAACGAGCCCCGGGAAGGGGAATCGGGGGGACGCTGTTGATGCCGGCAGTCTCCGCCGGCGGAACTTCGGAACGAGGGGAGTCCGGCGTGGACGACAGTCAGGATCCGAGTGGATGGGACAACCTCGACGAAGACGCGAAGCGGCAGGCGCAGGACAAGGCCGAGAAGGTCCGCAAGATGTACGAACCCGGGGTACGGCCCACCGAAACCGTGCCGGGTACCGACGGAATGGTCTCCGGTACCGCGTTCGCCGAGCCTGACGACGAACATCGCGGGGACGAATCGGAAGCGGACCGGCAGTAGAGCGGCCGGCTGTCCTGTCCGGCGTTCAGTCGTGCGCGCGGGGGCGTTGTGGCGATGCCATGGAAGTGCTTCCGAACGGCGCGCGGGAGGGGCAAGATGTGCGAATGCCCGCACACATCACCACCGCACCGCCGACAGTTCACACCGCCCTCCTCGGTCTGGGGGTCTACCGGCCTCGCCGCGTCGTTCCCAATTCGGAGATCGTCGAGCGCATCGACTCCACCGATGAATGGATCAGGACCCGCTCCGGCATCACCGCCCGCCACTGGGCCGAACCTGACGAAACGATCGTCTCGATGAGCACGGCCGCTGCCCGCGACGCGCTGTCCGCGGCGGGCATGGATGTCGATCAGATCGATGCCGTCGTACTGGCCACCTCGTCGCAGATGGTGCTGGGACCGTCCGCGGGGGCTGTCGTGGCCACCGAACTGGGCATGCAGAACACCGCCGCCTACGACGTCTCCGCGGGCTGCGCCGGGTTCTGCTACGCGCTCGGCAACGCGGCGAGTCTCGTCCGCGCCGGCCAGGCCCGCAACGTCCTGGTCATCGGTGTGGAGCGACTGTCCGACCTGCTCGACCCCACCGACCGCACGTGCGCGTTCATCTTCGCCGACGGCGCCGGGGCCGCAATCGTGGGCCCGGCCGACGAGGAAGGGATCGGGCCGGTCGCCTGGGGCTCGGACGGCAGCCAGACCGACGCCATCAAGCAGGACAAGGATTTCCAGCAGTATTTCGGCGAGGTCGACGCCGCGCTGGCCGGCGGTCCGACGCCGGTACGCCCGTACATCCGGATGAACGGCGCGGCCGTTTTCCGCTGGGCCGTGACGTTCCTCGAGACGGCGTGCAAAGACGCCCTGGCGAAATCCGGCGTCACGGTCGACGACCTCGATGCCTTCGTGCCGCACCAAGCCAACAGCCGCATCACCGATGCCCTGATCCGGACCTTGGGACTACCCGACACCGTGGCGGTCGCTCGCGACATCGCGGAAACGGGCAACACGAGCGCGGCCTCGATTCCGATGGCCATGGAAGAGTTGCTGCGATCCGGTGCGTCCAAGCCCGGTGACACGGCACTGCTGCTCGGGTTCGGGGCCGGGCTTTCGTACGCCGGGCAGGTCGTCCGGATGCCCGCGATCGTGTAACCGCGACCGGCGGGTGCCGGTCGCGGCACCCGTCATCGCGCGGTCGCGTCCACCGTCTCAGCGAGCATCGCGTGCGGGTAGTCGGCGGCGCGGTGCTGGAACGCGGTGATACTCGGATTCCGGATCACTCCGTCGCGAATCTCGATCGCTCGGGCGATGACCTGGTCGCCGGCCCAGGCGTCCGGGCCGGAGAGGACCGTCCGCACGTGGGGGAGCAGCGCTGCACTGATTTCCCACGTCGCGGAGTTCCACAGGTACGACGGACTGTGATCCACGGCGTAGTAGTGGATGTTGTTACCGACGACGAAGCTCGGCTCGGTGAACGAGGTGGGCCTCGCCCAGCTGAACCCCATGCCCGCATCGCACGACACATCGACGATCAGGCTGCCGGACGCGAACGCATCCAGGTCTTCTTCGTGGAGGAACGTGAGCGGTTCCGCGGTGTCCTGCAGGACGCAGTTGACCACGATGTCGTTCTCCGCGAGGTACGGCGCCAGCGGCACCCGTCCCTCGTCGGTGAGCACGAAGCTGCGATGCGGATCGGTGGCGTCGTGTTCGAACCGAACGATGCGCGCCGAGTGGATAGGCGATCCGACGGCGGCCACATCACGGTTGGTGAGCACCCGGACATCGTCGATGCCGTGTGCGTTCAAGGCGGTGACCGCGCCCCGGGCCGTTGCCCCGAACCCGATGACGACGGCGCGCAGACGACGGCCGTAGTCACCGGTGCACCCGATGATCTGCAGACCGTGGATCACCGAGCTGTAACCGGCAAGCTCGTTGTTCTTGTGGAACACGTGCAGCCCGAAGCTCCCGTCGCTGCGCCAGTGGTTCATCGCTTCGAAGGCGATCAGCGTCAGCCGCCGGTCGATGGCCTGCTGCGTCACCGCGGTGTCCTGGACGCAGTGCGGCCAGCCCCACACCGTCTGGCCCTCCCGGAACTCCGCGAGATCGCTCGCCTGAAGCTTGGGCAGAGCGATCACGTCGCAGTCGGCAATCAACTGCTCCCGGGAACGGAATCCCGCGACGAAGGGCTCCAGATCGGTATCGGACACACCGAAGGGTGTGCCGTAGCCGGGCTCCAGATAGATGTGGGCACGCAAATCCTCGTCGATCCGGGAAAAGTGGTGCGGGTGGATCGGCAGACGTCGCTCGTTTTTCTTCCGAGAGTGCGCCAGGACACCGAGATCAAGCATATGTAGTTGTGCTCCTGCGGGTTTGGTGATGAGGGAGAGTTGTGTCAGCGCTTCTTGACGTGCGCGACGATCTCGGGATCGGCCTGGGAGTTCGCGCCCGACTTCTTGTCGGCCCGCTTTTCCTTCAGCGACTTGCCGGACTTCTTGGACATGGAACTGCGAGGCGATTTGTCGGCCATGCTGCCACCCTCATTCGAGGACCTGAACGGTCCTGATGACCTGACAGTACGGGATCACCGGCCCGGAACCTCGCTCCGCCTCGAATGCGGGGTCCCCGAACGGCCGGCGTCGAGGCTCGGGCCGATGACCTGCTACGCAGTCCGTCACCAGCCGCGTTCGCGCCACTCGCCGAGGTGCGGACGCTCCGCGCCGAGGGTCGAGTCCTTGCCGTGGCCGGGGTAGAACACCGTCTCGTCGTCGAAGCGATCGAAGATCTTCGTCGTAACGTCCTGGTAGAGCGAATCGAACTCCTCGGGCTTTGTTGTCCGCCCAAGACCCCCGGGGAAGAGGGAGTCGCCGGTGAAGATGTGGTGCTTGCCTGTGCCCTGTTCGGTGAGAACCAGCGCGACCGACCCCGGTGTGTGCCCTGCGAGGTGAATCACCTCGAGATCCAGGTCACCCACCCGAATCGACTCTCCCTCGGTGAGAATTCGATCGGGTGCGACCGGCAGCGGTCCGGCGTCGAGTGCGTGCGCGGCGGTGGGGACACCCGTCTCGGCGGCGACCTTCTCGAGACCCTGCCAGTGATCCCAGTGCTGATGGGTCGTGACGATGAGTTCGAGGTGCGGGGCGTTGTCGCGCAGGAACTGCACCAGTGTGTCGGGTTCGTTTGCGGCATCGATGAATACGGATTTGCCGGTCGCGGTGTCGGTGACGAGGTAGGTGTTGTTGTTCATCGGGCCGACGGCGAGTTTGACGATCTCCGCGCCGGGGACTGCGCGTCGCTGGGCCGGACCTCCCGGGGGTGACGTCGCCGGTGTAGGTGTCCTCGATGATCACGGTGTGCTGCGTCATACCCGCAAACCTACCGCCGCCACACCCGGGAGGGGACGAAGCGCGCCCGGCCTCTGTCGGTACCCGCGCCTACCATGGATCAAGGCCGAACCTCGGCCGTGTCTACAGGAAGGATATGGCGTGGCGGACCGCCTGATCGTGCGTGGAGCACGGGAACACAACCTGCGGGGAGTAGACCTGGACCTACCGCGCGACAGCCTCATCGTGTTCACCGGCCTGTCGGGATCGGGCAAGTCGAGCCTCGCGTTCGACACCATTTTCGCGGAGGGCCAGCGGCGCTACGTCGAATCGTTGTCGGCCTACGCCCGGCAGTTCCTCGGACAGATGGACAAGCCCGACGTCGACTTCATCGAGGGCTTGTCGCCGGCTGTGTCCATCGACCAGAAGTCCACCAACCGCAATCCTCGATCCACGGTCGGCACGATCACCGAGGTGTACGACTACCTGCGTCTGCTGTACGCCCGCGCGGGCACTCCGCACTGCCCGGTGTGTGGCGAGGAGATCTCCCGGCAGACGCCGCAACAGATCGTCGATCAGGTCCTCGACATGGAGGAAGGGGCGCGATTCCAGATCCTCGCGCCGGTCGTCCGTACCCGCAAGGGCGAGTTCGTGGATCTGTTCGAGCAGCTCACCGTGCAGGGTTACTCCCGCGTCCGGGTCGACGGCGTGGTGTATCCGCTGTCGGATCCGCCGAAGCTCAAGAAGCAGGAGAAGCACGACATCGAGGTCGTGGTCGACCGGTTGGCTGTGAAGCCGAGCGCCAAGCAGCGCCTGACCGATTCGGTCGAGACGGCGTTGCGCCTGGCGGAAGGCGTGGTCGTCCTCGACTTCGTGGACCGCGACGAGAATGCGCCGGATCGCGAGCGCCGGTTCTCCGAGTCGCTGGCGTGCCCCAACGGGCACCCCCTGGCGATCGACGATCTCGAGCCGCGCTCGTTCTCCTTCAACTCGCCCTACGGCGCGTGCCCGGAGTGCGCGGGCCTCGGTGTCCGGAAGGAAGTCGACGTCGATCTCGTCGTGCCCGACCCGGACGTCAGCCTGGCGGAAGGTGCTATCGCGCCCTGGTCGATGGGCCAGAGTGCGGAGTACTTCACGCGCCTGCTGACCGGCTTGGCCGACGTCATGGGCTTCGACATCAACACTCCGTGGAAGAAACTGCCCGCGAAGGTTCGCAGGGCGGTCCTCGAGGGCAGCACCGACCAGGTGCACGTGCGGTACAAGAACCGGTACGGCCGCGTCCGTTCGTACTACGCCGAGTTCGAAGGTGTGATGCCGTTCCTGCATCGTCGCCTCGAGCAGACCGAGTCCGATCAGATGAAGGAGCGCTACGACGGGTACATGCGGGAAATCCCTTGCCCCGCATGTAAAGGTGCCCGGTTGCGACCCGAGATCCTCTCGGTCACCATCACCGCCGGCAACCACGACCGCAGGTCGATCGCAGAGGTGTGCGACCTGTCGATCGCCGAATGCGCCGAGTTCCTCGACACCCTCACACTGGGCAGCCGGGAGGCGGCCATCGCCGGCCAGGTGCTCAAGGAAGTGCAAGCGCGGCTCGGGTTCCTGCTCGACGTGGGCCTCGACTACCTCTCGCTCTCCCGCGCCGCCGCGACCCTCTCGGGCGGGGAGGCGCAGCGCATCCGGCTTGCCACCCAGATCGGCTCCGGCCTCGTCGGTGTGCTGTACGTGCTCGACGAACCGTCCATCGGCCTGCATCAGCGCGACAACCGCCGGCTCATCGACACCCTCACGCGGCTCCGCGATCTCGGGAACACGCTCATCGTCGTCGAGCACGACGAGGACACCGTCCGCGCGTCCGACTGGGTCGTCGACATCGGTCCGCGAGCGGGCGAACACGGTGGCCGGGTGGTGCACAGCGGCACCTACAAGGAGTTGCTCGACAACCCCGAGTCGCTGACCGGCGCGTACCTGTCCGGCCGCGAAGCCATCGAGATCCCGGCGCTCCGCCGTCCCGTGGACCAGAAGCGGCAGATCACCGTCGTGGGGGCGCGCGAAAACAACTTGCACGACATCGACGTGTCGTTCCCGCTCGGTGTGCTCACCTGCGTGACCGGCGTATCCGGCTCGGGTAAATCCACGCTGGTCAACGACATTCTCGCGACGGTGATGGCGAACAAGCTCAACGGGGCGCGCCAGGTGCCCGGCCGGCACACCCGCATCAACGGCCTCGACCAGCTCGACAAGCTCGTGCGCGTCGACCAGTCTCCGATCGGTCGCACGCCGCGGTCCAACCCCGCGACCTACACCGGGGTGTTCGACAAGATCCGCACGCTGTTCGCGGCCACCACCGAGGCGAAGGTGCGCGGGTACCAGCCGGGGCGCTTCTCCTTCAACGTCAAGGGCGGACGCTGCGAGGCGTGTTCCGGTGACGGCACGTTGAAGATCGAGATGAACTTCCTGCCCGACGTCTATGTGCCGTGCGAGGTGTGCCACGGCGCGCGGTACAACCGCGAAACCCTCGAGGTGCACTACAAGGGCAAGACGATCGCCGAGGTTCTCGACATGTCGATCGAGGAGGCGGCCGAGTTCTTCCAGCCCGTCACCTCGATCCACCGCTATCTCAAGACACTCACCGAGGTGGGACTGGGATACGTGCGGCTGGGCCAGCCGGCCACCACGCTGTCCGGCGGCGAAGCCCAGCGCGTCAAGCTCGCGGCGGAACTGCAGAAGCGGTCGAACGGGCGCACCGCGTACATCCTCGACGAGCCGACCACCGGCCTGCACTTCGAGGACATCCGCAAACTGCTCGGCGTCATCAACGGGCTTGTCGACAAGGGCAACACCGTCATCGTCATCGAGCACAACCTCGACGTCATCAAGACGGCCGACTGGGTGATCGACATGGGACCCGAAGGCGGAGCCGGGGGCGGCACCGTCGTCGGACAGGGCACGCCCGAGGACATCGCCGAGGTGGAAGCGAGCTACACCGGGCGCTTCCTCGCCGAGGCACTCGCGCCTGTACCGCCCGCGCCGAAGAAGGCTCCGGCCCGGAAGCGGGCGGCGAAGAAGAAGGTCGCGGCGAAATAGTCACGCAGGACACCCGGGAGCGGCGCCGAGCGCTGCGTCCCGGGTGTCGTGCTGTGCGGGTCGGATCAGTAGACGGGGCCGGTGTACTTCTCGCCGGGACCGAATCCGGGCTCGTCGGGAGTCGACGATGCCTCACGGAACGCGCGCTGCAGTGCCTGCAGGCCCTCGCGGATCGGTCCGGCGTGCGGTCCGAGGTATTCCACGGAAGCCGTGACGAGGCCGGCCAGCGCAGTGATCACACGTCGTGCTTCGTCGAGATCGAGGTGGCTGCTCTGCTGGGGGTCGGCGTCGCCGAGACCCAGCTTCTCGGCGGCCGAACTCATCAACATCACGGCAGCGCGGCTGATCACCTCGACGGCCGGGATCTCGGCGAGTTCGCGCACGTCGTCCGGCGCTACGTTCGGGTCCTGGGAATCGGGTGCCTCGGTCATGCATCGAGGATCCCACTGCGCCCGGGAGCGACGCAGTTCGGGTGGTCGCTCGCGGGGCGATTCGATGCCGACGTGCATCTTTGCTAGACTTGTCCCCACGACCGCCCGTGCATACCAGCATGGGCAGCAAAGTGGAGTCCGACTCCCACCTCTGGCGGCACATAGATGCAGTTCAGTGGTCCGGTCTTCCCGGTGCTCGCACCGCGGATGCCGCATCCTCCGGGATGCTGGGGCGTATGTGCAGTGCAACTGCCGTTCGTCGACCGGTCGGTATCGGACCCCGCGTGGAGCCTCGGCACCACAGCGGGGTCTTTTCGTCGAGGAACTCGGGCCACCTGCTGCGGTGCGGTCACACCGACCCACCGTTCTACCTAGGAGGCCACATCAGCGCTGAGACCCGCATCAACGAACGCATCCGAGTTCCCGAGGTCCGTCTCGTCGGACCTGGCGGGGAACAGGTCGGCATCGTGCGTGTTGAAGATGCACTCCGCCTGGCTATCGAAGCCGACCTCGACCTCGTCGAGGTGGCGCCCGACGCTCGGCCGCCGGTCTGCAAGATCATGGATTACGGCAAGTTCAAGTACGAGAACGCGCAGAAGGCGCGCGAATCGCGCAAGAACCAGCAGATGACCGTGATCAAGGAGCAGAAGCTCCGGCCCAAGATCGACGATCACGACTACGAGACCAAGAAGCGCAACGTCGTTCGCTTCCTCGAGGCCGGGTCCAAGGTCAAGGTCACCATCATGTTCCGTGGCCGTGAGCAGTCGCGTCCCGAACTCGGGTACCGGTTGCTGCAGCGTCTGGGTGCGGATGTCGCCGAACTCGGCTTCATCGAAACCTCCGCGAAGCAGGACGGTCGCAACATGACCATGGTGCTGGCCCCGCACAAGGGCGCGAAGACCCGCGCGAAGGCGCAGGAAGCCGCCCATGCTGCACCGGTCAACACCGCGCAGCCCTCGAGCACCGCGCAGGCAACGCAGGCATCTGCCCCTGCGACCCCGCCGCCGGCGCCGCAGCAGGGCGACGCCCCAAGCAGCTAGCCGCTCGAACCAGCACACCCGGTGCTGCGTGCGAGCACCGATGTACACACCGACAAGAACTGAGGACTCCATGCCCAAGTCGAAGACCCACAGCGGCACCGCGAAGCGATTCAAGGTGTCCGGCAGCGGGAAGATCCTGCGCCAGAAGGCCGGGCGCCGCCACCTTCTCGAGCACAAGCCTTCGACCGTCACTCGCCGTCTCGACGGCGTGGCAGTGGTCGCGCCCGCGGACACCCCGCGGGTCAAGCGCCTGCTCGGCCTCTGAGCTTCCCCGACCGTTTCCCGCTCTCCGGGGACGAAACAATGTCGTCCCCCGAACTTTGACAGGACTTAACCAGTGGCACGCGTGAAGAGGGCCGTCAACGCCCAGAAGAAGCGCCGTTCGATTCTCGAGGCCTCGAAGGGCTACCGCGGGCAGCGCTCGCGTCTGTACCGCAAGGCCAAGGAGCAGCAGCTTCACTCGCTGACCTACGCCTACCGCGACCGTCGCGCCCGCAAGGGTGATTTCCGCAAGCTGTGGATCAGCCGTATCAACGCGGCGGCTCGCGCCAACGACATCACCTACAACCGCTTCATCCAGGGCCTCAAGGCCGCGGGTGTCGAGGTCGACCGCAAGATCCTCGCCGAGCTCGCCGTCTCCGACGCCGAGGCATTCACCGGCCTGGTCGCGCTCGCCAAGGCTGCGCTGCCGGCCGACGTCAACGCTCCGGCTGCCTGAGCACGACGCTGAACGACGACACAACACAGGAACGGCCCGTGGATCCGCTCACCGAGCGCACCCCGCGGGTCGTTTCTGCTGTGAAACTCTTGCGGGCCGCGGAACGACGCAAAAACGGGCGGTTTCTCGCCGAGGGTGAGAACTCCGTCACCGAAGCGCTCGCGGCCGGTCACGTGCACGACCTGTTCGTCACCGAAGCCGCGGCCGAACGCTACCGCGACTGCGTCGACGCCGCGCACCGCGCGGGGGTGCGCGTCGCCACCGTGACCGAGAAAGCCGCCGCCCGTCTGTCGGACACAGTGACCCCGCCGGGACTGGTGGCCGTCTGCGACACCCTCGACGTCCCTCTCGAGGCGGCACTGTCGCCGCGCCCCCGGCTCGTGGCGGTGCCCGTCGCGATGGCGGAGCCCGGCAACGCCGGCACCCTGATCCGTGTCGCGGACGCTGTCGGCGCCGACGCGGTGATCCTCGCCGGCGACTCGGTGGACCCGCACAACGGGAAGTGTGTGCGTGCGTCGGCAGGCAGCATCTTCCACCTGCCGGTTGCGCGGGAGCGGGACACCCTGCGTGTTCTCGACGCCCTCTCCGGCGCAGGCGTGCAGATCCTCGCGACGGCCGCCGACGGCGAGGTCGAACTCGACGACGCCGACGAACTGCTGGCCCGTCCCACGGCGTGGCTGTTCGGTAACGAGGCCCACGGTCTCGATCCGGAGGTCGCCGCGCGGGCAGACCATCGGGTCCGTATCCCGATCCGGGGTCGTGCCGAGTCTCTCAACCTCGCTACCGCAGCGTCGATCTGCCTGTACGCCAGCTCCCGGGTGCAGCACCGGCCCCCGGTGCAGACTCGGGCCTCCGGACCCATCACATAGGATTTGTCGGTGCGCCGTCGACCATCCGGTCGCGGCGGCGCCCGCGAGAACATTTCGAACCATCGTTCGCCCGAAGAAGGAGTTGCACCGGTCGTGGCCAAGAATGAAGGCGGCACCCCGCCGGCAGTCGATCCGAGCGCCTTGACCGAGGAGGCCCTCGCTGCGGCCGAGAAGGCTGCGATCGAGGCGTTCGCGGCCGCCGCCGACCTCGACGCGCTCGCGCGAGCGAAGGTCGACCATCTCGGCGACAAGGCGCCCATCTCCCTCGCCAAGCGTGCGCTCGGCTCGCTGCCGGGCAAGGAGCGCGCCGACGCGGGCAAGCGGGTCAACGCCCACCGCACCGCCGCGCAGGCCGCATTCGACGCCCGCAAGGAGGAACTGCAGGCCGAGCGTGACGCGGCAGTCCTCGTCGCCGAGGCCGTCGACGTGACGCTGCCGGCGACTCGCCGCCCGCTCGGTGCCCGGCACCCGATCAGCATCATTTCCGACCAGGTCGCCGACGTGTTCGTCGCGATGGGATGGGAAATCGCCGAAGGGCCCGAGGTCGAAACCGAACATTTCAACTTCGACGCCCTCAACTTCCTGCCCGACCACCCGGCCCGCACGATGCAGGACACCTTCCACATCGCACCGGAAGGGTCGCGTCAGGTGCTGCGCACCCACACCTCCCCGGTGCAGGTGCGCACGATGCTGCACCGCGACATCCCGATCTACGTGGTGTGCCCGGGCCGCACGTTCCGTACCGACGAACTCGACGCCACGCACACCCCGGTGTTCTCCCAGGTGGAGGGTCTCGCGGTGGACAAGGGTCTGACCATGGGCCACCTGCGCGGCACGCTCGATGCGTTCGCGCGTGCCCTGTTCGGACCGGAGACCCGGACGCGGATGCGTCCGAACTACTTCCCGTTCACCGAGCCGTCCGCCGAGGTGGACGTCTGGTTCCCGAACAAGAAGGGCGGCGCGGGCTGGGTCGAGTGGGGCGGCTGCGGCATGGTGAACCCGAATGTGCTGCGGGCCTCGGGCATCGACCCCGACGTGTACACCGGATTCGCATTCGGCATGGGTCTCGAGCGCACGCTGCAGTTCCGCAACGGCATCCCCGACATGCGCGACATCGTCGAAGGCGACGTGCGCTTCACCCTGCCCTTCGGTGTGCAGGGCTGACGCCCGCCACCTCCATCCGTCCCCGAACGAACGAGAAAGCTGAACCCAAGTGCGAATAGCGCAGTCCTGGCTGACCGAGATCCTGCAGCGTGCCACCCCGGAGTGGAACGTCACGCCCGAGGAACTCGACGCGGGATTCGTCCGGGTCGGGCTCGAGGTCGAGGACATCGAAACCCTCGAACGCATCGACAACCTGGTCGTCGGACGGGTCGCCGAGATCACCGAACTCGAGGGGTTCAAGAAGCCCATCCGGTTCTGCAAGGTCGAGGTGGGCGAAGACGAGCCCCGCGGCATCGTGTGCGGTGCCCGCAACTTCGCCGAAGGTGACCTCGTGGTCGCCGCACTCCCCGGCGCGGTGCTTCCCGGCGGGTTCGCCATCGCGAGCCGCAAGACCTACGGGCAGGTCTCCGACGGGATGATCTGCTCGGTGAGCGAACTGGGTATCGGCACCGACCACTCGGGCATTCTGGTGCTCGAACCGGGAAGTGCCGAGCCGGGCGCGGATGCGAACGAATTGCTCGGGCTCGGCGACACGGTCGTCGAACTGAACATCACTCCGGACCGCGGTTACTGCTTCTCCGCGCGCGGACTGGCCCGCGAACTCGCCTGCGGCTTCGACCTCGAATTCGTCGACCCCGCTCAGGTCACCCCGCTGCCCGCCGACGGTGGCGAGGCCTACCCGATCCGGCTCGAGCCGGAGACCGACGCCACCCGGTTCGCGGCACGCCGGGTAACGGGCATCGACCCGAACGCAGTGTCCCCGTGGTGGCTGCAACGGCGCCTGCACACCGCCGGTGTGCGCCCGATCTCCCCGGCCGTCGATGTCACGAACTATGTGATGCTCGAACTCGGCCAGCCGCTGCACGCGTTCGACGCGGCCACCCTGCAGGGCGATATCGTCGTGCGCCGGGCTCGGGCGGGGGAGAAGCTGACCACCCTCGACGGTGTCGAGCGCGACCTCGATCCCGAGGACGTCGTGATCTGCGACGATTCCGGCGTCATCTCCCTCGCCGGCATCATGGGCGGCGCCACCACCGAAGTCGGGGACGCGACCACCGACATCCTGCTCGAAGCGGCGACCTGGGATCCGCTCGCCGTGTTCCGCGGCAACCGGCGTCACAAGCTCAGCAGTGAAGCCGGGAAGCGTTTCGAGCGCACCGTCGACCCCGCCGTCGCCCGCGCCGCACTCGATCGCGCGGCAGCGCTGCTCGTCGAGATCGCCGGCGGCACCGTCGAGCCCACCCTCACCGACATCGTCGTTCCGACCGAACCCGTGTCGATCCGGATGGACATCGACCTTCCGGACCGCATCGCCGGGGTCACCTACCCCAACGGCACCGCCGCCCGTCGCCTGACCCAGATCGGGTGTGCCGTGGAGGTCGGTGTCGGCGAGGACGGGCACGGTCAGCTCGTGGTGACGCCGCCGTCGTGGCGCCCCGACCTGCGTCAGCCCGCAGATCTCGTCGAGGAAGTGCTTCGCCTCGAGGGACTCGAACAGATCCCGTCGGTGCTCCCGGCCGCTCCCGCAGGACGGGGACTGACGCCGAGCCAGAAGCGTCGCCGCGCCGTCGGCAAGGCGCTGGCATACGACGGTTACGTCGAGGTACTCGCCCCGGTGTTCCTGCCCACCGGCGTGTTCGACACCTGGGGACTCGACGCCGACGATCCGCGCCGCGTCACCACCAAGGTGCTCAACCCGCTCGAATCCGACCGCCCGGAACTGGCCACCACCTTGCTGCCCGGCCTCCTCGAGGTGCTCGCGCGCAATGTCTCGCGCGGTCAGCGCGACCTGGCGCTGTTCTCCATCGCCCAGGTGGTGCAGCCGGGTCCCGACACGGTGGCGGTCGCGCCGCTGCCGGTCGACCGGCGTCCCAGCGACGACGAGATCGCGACCCTCGAGCAGTCGCTCCCGGCGCAGCCCGTGCACGTCGGCGGTGCGCTCGCGGGAATGCGCGAGCCCGCGGGACCGTGGGGATCCGGACGTGCCGCAGAGGCGTCCGACGCCTTCGCGGCCGCGGAGACCATTGCCAGGGCCGCGGGTGTGCAGCTGGAACGGCGTGCGGCGCAGTATCTTCCGTGGCATCCTGGTCGTTGCGCCGAGTTGCTCGTCGACGGGGTGGTCGTCGGCCACGCCGGTGAGTTGCATCCGGCCGTCGTCGAACGGGCGGGCCTTCCGGCGCGCACGTGTGCTTTCGAGCTCGATCTCGACGCCCTCCCGATCTCCGAGTCGCTGCCCGCTCCGGTGGTCTCGCCGTTCCCGGCGGTGCTGCAGGATGTCGCGGTGGTGGTCGACGCGGAGGTGCCGGCGGCGTCGGTCGAGTCCGCGTTGCGCGCGGGTGGCGGCGAACTGCTCGAAGACATCAGGCTGTTCGACGTGTTCGAAGGCGCGCAGGTGGGTGAGAACCGCAAGTCGCTCGCGTTCGCGTTGCGTTTCCGGGCGCCCGATCGCACGCTCACCGAGGACGAGGCGAGCGCTGCCCGTGACGCTGCGGTCGCTGCGGCTGCTGCCTCCGTGGGTGCCGAGATGCGTCGCTGACGTTGTCCTCGGCGGGGGCGCGCCGGGTCACGGCTCGGCGCCCCCGCTCTCGGTCCGTCCGACGTAACCTGGATGTATGAGTAGCGACGAACGGAACCACGGCCGGACACCGGAGCCCGAGACGCCGGACGAGCCTGCGCCCGACGTCACACCGGCCGAACCCGCGACTCCCACGGTGCCCGACGTGCCGCCGTCGCCGGACATCCCGGACGTGCCGCCCGCCGAGCCCGAACCGGCCACCGATCCCGGCCCCGTCGGTTCGGGGACGCGGGCGCCGACGATCGAGGAGATCACCGGGTACACCCGCGACGGCGTGCCCACGCTGGACTCGGTGCGAGAGAAGATCGAGCACCGTTCGGCGACAGCGATCGGCGCAGAGGAACTGGCGAGGGAAAGCGTGTCCGGGCGCACCCTCGACGACGAGTACGAGGCGCGGCAGGCAGCCGCGGCCGACAAGCTCGCGGAGATCCGGCGGTCGTTGCGTTCGGAATGACCCGGAACTGGGTGTGACCCAGAGCTGGATGAAATAGTTTGCATCATCGTGCATAATCAATCGTATGGGTAATTCACCGGTATTCACGGCGACGCCGCAGGCGCCGCTCCGGGTGGCCGTCGCGGGAGCGAGCGGTTACGCGGGCGGCGAGATCCTGCGCCTCCTTCTCGGCCATCCCGCGTACCAGGACGGATCACTCGTCATCGGTGCACTCACCGCCGGGAGCAACGCCGGAGCCACCCTCCGCGAATTCCATTCGCATCTGCTGCCGCTCGCCGACCGGGTTCTCGCACCCACCGACCTCGACAGCCTCGCCGGGCACGACGTCGTCTTCCTCGGCCTGCCGCACGGCCACTCCGCGGTCATCGCCGAGCAACTGCCCGAGACCACCGTCGTCATCGACTGCGGCGCCGACTTCCGGCTGACCTCCTCCGACGACTGGACGCGCTGGTACGGCACCGACCACGCGGGCACCTGGCCGTACGGCATGCCGGAACTGCCCGGCGCGCGCGACAAGCTCATCGGCGCGACCCGCATCGCCGTACCCGGCTGCTATCCCACCTCCGCGTCGCTCGCTCTCGCTCCGGCGGTCGCAGCCGGCATCGTGGAACCGTCCGTGCAGGTCGTCGCGGTGTCCGGTGCCTCCGGCGCGGGCAAGTCGCCGAGAGTCGACCTGCTCGGCTCCGAAGTGATGGGATCGGTGCGGGCCTACGGCATCGGCGGCGCCCACCGCCACACCCCCGAGATCAAGCAGAATCTCTCAGTGCTCGCCGGCACCGACGTCTCCGTCTCGTTCACCCCCGTTCTCGCACCCATGCCCCGGGGCATCCTCGCCACCTGCACGGCGCCGACCACGGCTACCGCCGAGGAAGCGCGCGCCGTCTACGAAAAGGCCTACGGGGACGAAACATTCGTGCACCTGCTACCGGAAGGGGTGCTGCCCGCCACCGGCTCGGTGATCGGGTCCAACGCCGTTCAGCTCGCCGTCACCGTCGACCCCGACGCGGGCCTGCTGATCGTGATCGCCGCGCTCGACAACCTGACCAAGGGCACCGCCGGAGCTGCGGTCCAGTCCATGAACCTGGCGCTCGGGCTGCCCGAGGCCGCCGGCCTGTCCACCGTAGGAGTGGCGCCGTGACCGATCTGACCGACAGCACCACCACGGAGGACAGCGTGGACGCCGCGTACGCACACGCCGAGGAGATCGCCGGAGGACGGCTCATCCGCACCCAGGGCGTGACCGCCCCGGCAGGGTTCCGCGCCGCCGGCATCCGGGCCGGGATCAAAGCCAACGGCAACGCCGATCTCGCCCTCGTCCTCAACGAGGGACCCGAGCTCGCCGCGGCAGGCGTCTTCACCACCAACAAGGTCAAAGCCGCTCCCGTCCTGTGGTCCCAGCAGGTCCTCACCACCGGCGCATTGCGCGCGGTGATCCTCAATTCCGGCGGTGCCAACGCATGCACCGGACCCGGCGGATTCCAGGACACCCACACCACGGCCGAAACGCTGGCCGACGCACTGAGCAACTGGGGCACCGAGACCGGCGCGGGTGAGATCGCCGTGTGCTCGACCGGGCTCATCGGCGACCGGCTGCCCATGGACAAGGTCCTCACCGGCGTGCAGGAGATCGTCCACGAACTCGCCGGAGGAATCTCCGGCGGCACCGACGCCGCCCACGCGATCATGACGACCGACACCGTCCCTAAGCAGGCGGCGCTCCACCACGCGGCGAACTGGAACGTCGGCGGCATGGCCAAAGGCGCGGGCATGCTCGCCCCGGCGCTCGCCACCATGCTCTGCGTGCTCACGACCGATGCCGTCGCCACCCCGGAACAACTCGACGCGGCGCTGCGCCACGCCAGCCGGAAGACGTTCGACCGACTCGACATCGACGGTGCCACCTCAACCAACGACACCGTCTTGCTGCTCGCCTCCGGCGCCAGCGGGGTCAGCCCCACACAGGACGAACTCGACGCCGCGGTCCTCGCCGTCTGCGACAGTCTCGCCGACCAGATGATGGCCGACGCGGAAGGTGTCACCAAACGCGTCACCGTCACCGTGCGCGGTGCCGCGAGCGAAGACGACGCGCTCATCGGCGCCCGGACCGTCGCCCGCGACAGCCTCGTGAAAACCGCGCTGTTCGGCTCCGACCCCAACTGGGGACGGGTGCTCGCCGCCATCGGGATCGCCCCGATCGAACTCGACCCGAACACGATCACCGTCACGTTCAACGGGCAGCCCGTGTGCATCGGCGGCGTCGGCGCCCCCGGTGCCCGCGAGGTGGACCTGACCGGTATCGATATCGCGCTCGACATCGATCTCGGGCTCGGCGACGCCGAGGTGTCGATCCGCACCACCGACCTGTCGCACGCGTACGTCGAAGAGAACTCGGCTTACTCGTCGTGACCGCGCACGTGACCGGAGCCGACATGGCCGCAGACCTCATCGCGAACGTGTCCGCACAGCAGAAAGCATTCGTCCTCGCCGAAGCGTTGCCGTGGCTGCAGAAGTTCCGCGACAAGATCGTCGTGGTGAAGTACGGCGGCAACGCCATGATCGACGACGACCTCAAAACGGCGTTCGCGGCCGACATGGCGTTCCTGCGCACCGTCGGCATCCACCCCGTCGTGGTGCACGGTGGCGGACCCCAGATCAACGCCATGCTGCGGCGTCTCGGGCTGGAAGGCGAATTCCGCGGCGGATTCCGCGTCACCACCCCCGAGGTGATGGACATCGTGCGGATGGTGCTCTTCGGCCAGGTCGGCCGCGAACTCGTCGGCCTCATCAACGCCCACGGCCCCTACGCCGTGGGGATCTCGGGCGAAGACGCGCGGCTGTTCACCGCAACCCGTCGCACCGTCGTCGTGGAGGGCACGGACACCGACATCGGGCTCGTCGGTGACGTCACCACCGTCGACCCCGCCGCCGTCCTCGACCTGATCGCCGCCGGTCGCATCCCCGTGGTGTCGACCGTTGCGCCCGACATCGACGGCGTCGTCCACAACATCAACGCCGACACGGCCGCGGCCGCGCTCGCCGAGGCCCTCGGCGCCGAGAAACTGGTGGTACTCACCGACGTGGAGGGGCTCTACACGAACTGGCCCGACCGCTCGTCGCTGACCTCGTCCATCGACGTGGACACGCTCGCCGAACTGCTGCCTTCCCTCGACTCCGGCATGGTCCCCAAGATGGAGGCGTGCCTGCGCGCCGTCCAGGGCGGGGTACCGACCGCTCACGTGATCGACGGTCGCCAGGCGCATTCGGTGCTGCTCGAACTGTTCACCGAGGAAGGCATCGGCACCATGGTCACCCCTGCCCGGGGCACCGGCACGCACAGCCCGACGGTGCTCCCCGTCACGGAAGGAAACGCATGACCGGCACGTCCGAGCTGCAGCAACGCTGGGCAGGCTCGCTCATGAACAATTACGGCGTCCCCAAGCTGGCGCTCGTCGCCGGCGACGGCGCGGTCGTCACCGACGCCGACGGCATGCAATACCTGGATCTGCTCGGGGGCATCGCGGTCAACAGCCTCGGCCACCGGCATCCCGCGATCCTCGAGGCCGTCACAGCTCAGCTCGGGCAGCTCGGCCACGTGTCCAACCTCTATGCCTCCGCACCGGTAGTGGAACTCGCCGAACAACTCCTCGGGCACTTCGGACACCCCGGGCGAGCCTTCTTCTGCAACTCCGGCACCGAAGCCAACGAAGCGGCGTTCAAGATCGCCCGCCTCACCGGCCGGCCGAAGATCATCGCCTGTGAGAAGGCGTTCCACGGCCGCACCATGGGTGCCCTCGCGCTGACCGGTCAGCCCGACAAACGGGCACCGTTCGAGCCGATGCCCCCCGGCGTCGAGTTCGTTCCCTACGGCGACATCGCCGCGCTCGACGCCGCGGTGGACGAGAACACCGCCGCCGTGTTCCTCGAACCCATCATGGGGGAGCCCGGGGTCGTCGTGCCGCCGGAGGGCTACCTCGCGGAAGCCCGCCGCATCACCCGTGAGCGCGGCGCGCTGCTCGTGCTCGACGAAGTCCAGACCGGCATCGCCCGCACCGGCACCTTCTTCGCCCACCAGGCAGCCGGAGTCGTGCCCGACGTGATGACCCTCGCCAAGGGTCTCGGCGGCGGTCTGCCCATCGGTGCGGTCCTCGCGACCGGGCCGGCCGCGGACCTCTTCCAGCCCGGCAAGCACGGAACCACGTTCGGTGGGAACCCGGTGTGCGCCGCCGCGGCCCTCGCCGTCCTCCGCACCATCGACGAGCAGAACCTGCTCGACCACGTCAACGCCGTCGGCAAGACACTGAGCACCGGCATCGAGTCCCTCGGGCACCCCCTCGTCTCGCACGTGCGGGGCTCCGGCCTCCTTCTCGGCATGGTCCTCACCGACACGAAGTCCGCAGCGGTCGAAGCCGCCGCGCGCGAGGCCGGGTTCCTCGTCAACGCCCCGGCGCCCGACGTCATCCGGCTCGCGCCGCCGCTCATCCTCACCGAGCGCCAGGCCGAAAGCTTCGTCGCGGCGCTACCCGCCATCCTCGACAACGCAGACCGGGAAGGGAACTGAAGCACCGTGCTGAGACATCTTCTGCGTGACGACGACCTGACTCCCGCCGAACAGAACGAAATCCTCGATCTGGCAGCGGAACTCAAGAAAGCCCCGCTGTCGCGGCGTCCGCTCGAGGGCCCCTACAGCGTGGCGGTGTTGTTCGACAAGCCCTCCACCCGCACCCGGTTCTCGTTCGACGCGGGCATCGCCCAGCTCGGCGGTCACGCGATCGTCGTGGACGCCGGGTCCACGCAGATCGGCAAAGGCGAAACGCTCGAGGACACCGCGCGCGTCTTCTCCCGGTTCGCCGAAGCGGTCGTGTGGCGCACCTTCGGGCAGGACCGCATCGAGACCCTCGCGGCGCACTCCACCGTGCCCGTGGTCAACGCGCTGACCGACACCTTCCACCCGTGTCAGGTGCTCGCCGACCTCCAGACCATCCGCGAACACAAGGGCCGCACCCACGGGCTGAAACTCACCTACTTCGGTGACGGCGCGAACAACATGGCGAACTCGCTGATGCTGGGAGGCGTCACCGCCGGCCTCCACGTCACCATCGCGTCCCCGACGGGCTTCACTCCCGACCCGGAAGTGGTCGCCGCAGCCCGCGCGCGGGCAGAGGAGACCGGCGGCAGCGTCACCGTCACCGACGATCCCCATGCAGCGGCGACCGGCGCCGACGTCCTCGTCACCGACACCTGGGTGTCGATGGGGCAGGAAGTCGACGGCAAGGACCGCGAGGCCCCCTTCCGGCCGTACCAGCTCGACGACACGCTGCTGGCACTGTCCGATCCCGCGTCGATCGTGCTGCACTGCCTGCCCGCCTACCGCGGAAAGGAGATCACGGAAGAGGTCATCGACGGACCCCGCTCCGTCGTCTGGGACGAGGCCGAGAACCGGCTCCACGCACAGAAGGCCCTGCTCGTGTGGCTGCTCGAGCAGCGCAGGAGCTGAACGTGAACACCGCGGAGGGAGCCGTCGAACGGGCCGGCAGCGCCGCCCCGACTCGGGCCGCGCGGCAGGCGCGTATCACCGCGCTCCTGGCAACCCGCGCGGTGCGCAGCCACACCGAACTCGCGGCACTCCTCGCGGCCGAAGGCATCGAGGTCTCCACCGCCACCCTCTCCCGTGACCTCGAAGAACTCGGTGCCGTCAAGCTGCGCGGCGCAGACGGGGGAGCGGGCGTGTACATCGTGCCCGAGGACGGCAGCCCCGTCCGCGGAGTGTCCGGCGGCACGGATCGACTATCCCGGCTACTCGGTGAACTGCTCGTCTCCACCGACGCCAGCGGCAACATCGCGGTCCTCCGGACGCCACCGGGGGCAGCGCACTATCTGGCCAGCGCACTCGATCGGGCATCATTACCGGAGGTGGTCGGCACGATCGCCGGGGACGACACCATTGCGGTGATCGCCCGGGAACCGATGACAGGGGCCCAACTGGCCGCCCTGTTCGAATCACTGGCCTGAACCATCACGTCGAGAGACGTACACGAAAGAAAAGAAGGAGCACAAGACAATGGCCGATCGCGTCGTACTCGCCTACTCGGGCGGGCTGGACACCTCCGTTGCCATCAGCTGGATCGGCAAGGAGACCGGCAAGGAGGTCGTCGCCGTCGCCATAGATCTCGGTCAGGGCGGCGAGGACATGGAAGTGGTGCGTCAGCGTGCGCTCGACTGCGGCGCCGTCGAGTCCGTCGTCGTCGACGCCAAGGACGAGTTCGCCGACGAGTACTGCCTGCCCACCGTGCAGGCGAACGCGCTCTACATGGACCGCTACCCGCTGGTCTCCGCGATCAGCCGTCCGCTGATCGTGAAGCACATCGTGAAGGCGGCCCGGGAGTACGGCGGCACCATCGTCTCGCACGGCTGCACCGGCAAGGGCAACGACCAGGTGCGCTTCGAGGTCGGCTTCGGTGCCCTCGCTCCCGACCTGCAGGTCATCGCACCCGTGCGCGACTACGCCTGGACCCGCGAGAAGGCCATCGCCTTCGCCGCCGAGCACAACCTGCCGATCAACGTCACCAAGAAGTCCCCGTTCTCCATCGACCAGAACGTGTGGGGACGCGCCGTCGAGACCGGCTTCCTCGAGGACCTGTGGAACGCCCCCACCAAGGACGTCTACGACTACACCGAGGACCCCACCCTCAACTGGCAGGCCCCCGACGAGCTCATCGTCTCCTTCGAAGCGGGTCGTCCCGTCGCGATCGACGGCAAGCCCGTCTCCGTGCTCGAGGCGATCCAGGAACTCAACAAGCGCGCCGGCGCACAGGGTGTCGGCCGGCTCGACATGGTCGAGGACCGCCTCGTCGGCATCAAGAGCCGCGAGATCTACGAGGCGCCCGGCGCGATCGCGCTGATCACCGCGCACCAGGAACTCGAGCACGTCACCCTCGAGCGTGAGCTCGGCCGCTACAAGCGCCGTGTCGAAGAGCGGTGGAGCGAGCTGGTCTACGACGGCCTCTGGTACTCCCCGCTCAAGTACGCGCTCGACGCGTTCATCCAGAACACGCAGGAACGCGTCACCGGCGACATCCGGATGGCCATGCACGGCGGGCACATCACCGTCAACGGACGCCGCAGCCCCGAATCGCTGTACGACTTCAACCTCGCCACCTACGACGAGGGCGACAGCTTCGACCAGTCCAACGCCAAGGGCTTCGTCCAGATCCACGGCCTGTCGTCGAAGGTCGCCGCGAAGCGCGATCTGGGCCTGTAGTCATGGCCACCCACGGCACCAACGAAGGTGCGCTGTGGGGCGGCCGGTTCGAATCCGGACCGGCCGCCGCCATGGCGGCATTGAGCAAGTCGACCCACTTCGACTGGGTGCTTGCGCCCTACGACGTGCGGGCATCCCAGGCGCACGCCAAGATCCTGCATCGGGCCGGGCTACTGAGTGACAACGACCTCGCGACCATGCTCGACGGGCTCGAGGGCCTCGCCGCCGATGTCGCATCGGGCGCGTTCGTCCCGTCGGATTCCGACGAGGACGTGCACGGCGCACTCGAGCGCGGTCTCATCGAGCGGGTCGGCCCCGAGGTGGGCGGACGTCTGCGCGCCGGGCGCTCCCGCAACGATCAGGTCGCGACGCTGTTCCGCATGTGGTTGCGCGACAGCGCGCGGCGTATCGGCGACGGTGTGCTCGATGTCGTCGAGGCCATCGCAGGCCAGGCCGCCGCGCACCCCGACGCCGTGATGCCGGGCAAGACCCACCTGCAGGCGGCGCAGCCGGTGTTGCTCGCGCACCATCTGCTCGCGCACGCGCATCCCTTGCTGCGTGATGTCGATCGTCTGCGTGACTTCGACCGGCGCACGGCTGTCTCGCCGTACGGGTCGGGCGCGCTCGCGGGCTCGTCCCTCGGGCTCGACCCCGAGGCAATCGCCGCCGATCTGGGATTCGACGCTGCCGCCGACAATTCCATCGACGCGACCAGTGCGCGCGACTTCGCCGCAGAAGCAGCGTTCGTCTTCGCTCAGATCGCGGTCGACCTCTCGCGGATGGCGGAGGAGGTGATCCTCTGGAGCACACCGGAGTTCGGGTACATCACCCTCGCCGACGCATGGTCCACCGGATCGTCGATCATGCCGCAGAAGAAGAATCCCGACGTCTCCGAACTCACCCGCGGCAAGGCGGGCAGGCTCATCGGAAACCTCACGGGCCTGCTCGCGACGCTCAAGGCACAGCCGCTGGCCTACAACCGGGACCTCCAGGAAGACAAGGAACCGGTCTTCGATTCGGTCGCCCAGCTCGAGCTTCTGCTTCCGGCGATCACCGGGCTCGTGTCGACGCTGACGTTCCACACCGAACGGATGGCCGAACTCGCGCCCGCCGGATTCACCTTGGCGACCGACATCGCCGAGTGGATGGTGCGCCAGGGCGTCCCGTTCCGCGTGGCCCACGAAGCTGCCGGCGCCTGCGTCCGGGCAGCGGAGACGCGCGGGGTGGGGCTCGAAGACCTCACCGACGCCGAACTAGCGGCAGTCGATCCCGCGCTCACCCCTCAGGTGCGTGAAGTTCTCACGGTCGAGGGCTCCATCGCGTCGCGGAACGCTCGCGGCGGCACCGCGGGAGTCCGCGTTGCCGAGCAACTCGGCAGGGTGCGCGAGACCGCGGCGGCGCTGCGGGCCTGGGTGCGGGCCTGACGCCCCTCGCGTAGGCGGGCGCCGCGCTGCGTCTGTTCCTCTTCCGGTCCCGGGCGGCATCCGAATAGCCCGGGACCGGGCGGCGTCCGAATTGCCCGGGACCGGATCACGGATATGGCAGGCTTACGCGTACACCCGTCATGTACCGGGGTCATGGGCATCGTGGAGGGAAGCGATCGTGGGACTGGACGGTAGAGCGGTGACCGGACCGATGCGTCGGCTCATCGCGACGGCGCAGAACGGTCTCGAAGTCATCCGCTTCGGGGGGCTCGAACCGGGCACCTCGTCGTCTCCGTATCAGGTCGTCGAACGGTGCGGGATGTACCGTCTCCGGCGCTATTTCCCCGACTCGGACACCGCCGCGTCCGGTCCACCCGTGGTGTTGGTGCCGCCGATGATGATGTCCGCGGACGTTTACGACGTCACCCGCGACAGCGGTGCGGTCGGTGTCCTGCACGCCGCGGGACTCGATCCCTGGGTGGTGGACTTCGGCTCGCCCGACCAAGAGGAAGGCGGGTGGGACCGCACCCTCACCGACCACATCCTCGCTCTCGACGAAATCGTCGACCGGATTCACGCGTACACCGGACGCGACGTCCACCTCGGGGGTTACTCGCAGGGCGGCATGTTCTGCTACCAGGCTGCCGCCTATCGCCGCAGCCGCAACATCGCCAGCCTCATCACCTTCGGCAGTCCCGTCGATACCCTCGCCGCACTGCCCTTCGGCATCCCCGGCCCTGTGGCGACACTCTCGGCCGATTTCCTGGCCGATCACGTCTTCAACCGTCTCGCGATCACAGGCTGGATGGCTCGTACCGGATTCCAGTTCCTCGACCCGGTCAAGACGGTGCGGTCGCGTATCGACTTCCTCCGGCAGCTCCACGACCGCGAAGCTCTCCTTCCGCGGGAGCCCCAGCGCAGGTTCCTCGACACCGAGGGCTGGGTCGCGTGGTCCGGACCCGCGGTTGCCGACCTGCTGCGCCAGTTCGTCGCGCACAACCGCATGGTCAGCGGGGGCTTCGTGATCAACGACAAGCCCGTGACGCTCGCGGAGATCACCTGCCCCATCCTTGCGTTCCTCGGAGAAGTCGACGACATCGGCCAGCCTCTCGCAGTACGCGGAATTCGCAGAGCGTCGCCGCGCGCCGAGGTCTACGAATATTCGCTCCGCGCGGGCCATTTCGGTCTCGTCGTCGGATCCGTTGCAGCGCAACAGACGTGGCCTGCGACGAGCGAATGGGTGCAGTGGAGGGAAGGGATCGGGGACCGGCCCGTCGGGGTCAGTCCCATGACCGCGCCGGAGCCGAGCGACGAGGGCGCGACCGGCGTCTCCATCAGTAGCCGGGTGGCGCACACGGTCGCCACGCTCGCCGATGTCGGCGCCGATATCGGGAAGGGGATCGCCGAGGTCGCGACCGGCGCGGTGCGCGGTGCCCGCGACCTGTCGGGCGAAGCCGCGCGAGCACTTCCGCGTCTCGCCCGCCTGGGACAGATCCAGCCCCGCACCCGTGTCTCCGTCGGCAGCCTCCTCGCCGAACAGGGGAGGAGAGGGCCTCAGCGCGAGTGCTTCATCTTCGAGGACCGGGTCTACACCTACGAAGCGGTCAACCGCCGTATCGACAACATCGTTCTCGGTCTGGTCGACAACGGCGTCCGGCCGGCGATGCGTGTCGGTGTGCTCATGAACGTCCGGCCCAGCGCCATGGCGGCGGTGGCCGCCGTCTCCCGTCTCGGCGCGGTATCGGTCCTGATCCCCCCCGGACCGGACGCGGCCGCCGCCGCCCGACTCGGCGGTGTGGAAAAACTCGTCTCCGACCCGGAAAACCTCGACCTCGCTATCGGCACGGGCCTGCCGGTTCTCGTGCTGGGTGGAGGCGACGTCCGCGACCTCGACGTCGAGCCCGGCGCCGACGTCGTCGATCTCGAGCGGACCGACATCTCCGGGGTGCACCTGCCGGGCTGGTACGTCCCGGATCCGGGCCTCGCCCGCGAATTGGCGTTCGTGCTCTTCGTGGGGAGTGGTCCGACGCTCGAAACCAAGCGGGTCACCAACTATCGCTGGGCGCTGTCGGCGTTCGGTACGGCGACCGCTGCGTCGCTCGGCCGCCGCGACACGATGTATTGCCTGGCACCGCTGCATCACTCGTCGGGCCTGCTCGTGAGCTTCGGCGGTGCATTGGCGGGTGGAGCGCGGATCGCCTTGTCGAACGGACTGGACCCGGCGAAGTTCGGGGAGGAAGTCCATCGCTACGGCGTCACGGTGGTCACGTACACGTGGTCGATGATGCGAGAGGTGCTCGACAGCCCTTCCCTGCACATCGACGCCAGTCACCCCATCCGGTTGTTCATCGGCTCCGGCATGCCGCCCGGGCTGTGGTGGCGCACCCTCGAACGTTTTGCTCCCGCGCGGGTGGTCGAGTTCTACGCGTCCACCGAAGGCGACGTGATCCTCGCCAACGTGTCGGGTTCGAAAGTGGGATCCAAGGGACGCCCGCTCCCCGGCAGCGCTGCGGTCGGTCTCGCGGCCTACGACCCGCTCACCGGACGGCTCATCGAAGACGACCGCGGCTTCGTACGCTCGTGCGCCGACGGCGAGGTCGGACTTCTCCTCGGCAAACCTGGTGCGTCCAACGAAGCGCTCGGCGACGTCATGCGCGGTGTGTTCGAACCGGGTGACGTGTGGATCGCCACCGAAAACCTGTTCCGCCGTGACGCGGACGGTGACTACTGGCTTCTCGACAACAAACGCGGGGTGGTCGTCACCGCGCACGGACCGGTGTACTCGCAGCCGGTGATCGACATGCTCGGGATGATTCCGCGTATCGATCTGGCGGTCTCGTACGGAATCACTCTGGGGGACAGCGATATCGCGGTGGCCGCGTGTACGTTGCGCGGTAAGAAGGCCCCGACGGCAGCGGAGATCACGGCCGCTCTCGACGTCGTTCCCGAAGCGGAGCGCCCCGATCTGGTGCACATCGTCCCGTCCATCCCGATCGGGCCGTCCTACCGTCCCGCCGCCGACAAGCTGCGCGAACACGGCTTGCCGACCCCGACCGTTCGCTCGTGGTACGCGGACCGGGACACCGGCACCTACAAGCGGTTCACCAAGGCGGTCGCCACGAAATGGGCAACGGGCACGGCGGGAGCCACGCCCGCCGCCCGGTAGGCTGAACCCGTTCCGTTGTGTACGAAGTCGGAAGGACCCCCGTGGCCGTCGATCCCACGCTGTTGAACATTCTTGCCTGCCCCGAGGACAAGGGGCCGCTGCTTCTCGTCGACGACACGGTTCTCTACAACCCTCGGCTGCGCCGCGCCTACCCGATCGAGAACGGCATCCCGGTGCTCCTGATCGACGAGGCCGTGGCCGTCGGTGACGCAGAACACGAGGATTACGTCACGCGGGGCGTTCCCGGCTGGACCCGAGACTGACCGACCCCGCCGCGATGAGCGCGCAGTACCTCGAATCCCTCGATCCTGTCGAGGCGGCTCGTGCGCTGCTCGGTGCTGTGGTCCGGGTAGGCGATGTCGCCATTCGGCTCACCGAGGTCGAGGCGTACGGCGGACCGGAGGACGGTCCGTGGCCCGACCCCTCCGCTCATTCGTATCGGGGGCCGAGCGCGCGCAACGCCGTGATGTTCGGACCCGCCGGCCATCTGTACGTCTACCGCAGCTACGGCCTGCATCTGTGCGCCAACATCTCGGTCGGACCCGACGGCGTGGCCGCCGCCGTGTTGCTGCGCGGCGGCGAGATCGTGGACGGCGAACAGTGCGCGAGCCGGCGACGGACCCCGGGGATGCCGTCCGACAAGCTTGCACGCGGACCCGGAAACCTCGCCGCGGCACTGGGATTGGATATCTCCGACAACGGTCTCGACGTATTCTCTCCGCGGTCGCGGGTTCGCCTCGAACTGCCCGAGCGACGGGACGACGTCGACGTGGCCTCCGGCCCGCGCGTCGGGATCAGCGTCGCCGCAGACCGGCCGTGGCGTCTGTGGATTCCGGGCTCTCCGGGGGTCTCGGCGTATCGACGGAGCCCACGGGCGCCCGCACTCCGAACACGAATGGGATGATCGAGCGGTGACTGAGCACATTCTCGACGAACTGACCTGGCGCGGGCTCATTGCCCAATCGACCGATCTCGATGCACTCCGACGCGATCTCGACGCAGGTCCGATCACCCTGTATGCCGGCTTCGATCCGACCGGACCGAGCCTGCACGCCGGTCACCTCGTGCCGCTTCTCGCACTGAAACGATTCCAGCGCGCGGGCCACCGTCCGATCGTCCTCGCCGGCGGAGCGACCGGCTTGATCGGCGATCCTCGGGACGTGGGGGAGCGCACGATGAACTCCGCCGATACCGTCGCCGACTGGGCGGATCGGATCCGGGGACAACTCGAACGCTTCGTGGACTTCGACGATTCGCCGACCGGTGCCGTCGTCGCGAACAACCTGGACTGGACGGGGCGCCTGACGGCGGTCGACTTCCTGCGCGACATCGGCAAGCACTTCTCGGTGAACGTGATGCTGGCACGCGACACCGTCAAGCGGCGGCTCGAAGGCGACGGCATCTCGTACACCGAATTCAGCTACATGCTGCTGCAGGCGAACGACTATGTGCAGCTTCGCCGCGACTACGGGTGCGCGCTCCAGGTCGGTGGCTCGGATCAGTGGGGCAACATCATCGCCGGCGTCGAACTGAACCGACGGACCGACGGAGCATCGGTCCACGCGCTGACGGTCCCGCTGGTGACCTCCTCGGACGGCAAGAAGTTCGGGAAGTCCACGGGCGGGGGAAGCCTGTGGCTCGACCCGGAGATGACCAGTCCGTACGCCTGGTACCAGCACTTCGTGAATGCCGCGGACGCCGATGTCGTCAAGTACCTGCGGTGGTTCACGTTCCTCGACCGCGAGGAACTGGCCGAACTCGAAACCGCGACGGCCGAGCGTCCCCATGCACGCGAGGCCCAGAAGCGGCTCGCGGCGGAGATGACCACGCTCGTCCACGGCGCTGCGAACACCGCAGCCGTGGAATTGGCGAGTCGCGCTCTCTTCGGGCGCGGGGAACTCGCGGACCTCGACGAGCCCACCCTTGCGGCGGCGCTCACGGAGGCCTCGGTGATGGACCTGCGTCCGGGGGAGCCCGACACCATCGTCGACCTGCTCGTCTCGACCGGTCTGTGCGAGAGCAAGGGCGCTGCGCGCCGCACGGTCAAGGAGGGCGGCGCGTCGGTCAACAACGTCCGCGTCTCGTCGGAGGAGTGGACACCGTCCGACGCAGAGCTCCTGCACGGGCACTGGCTGGTGATCCGCCGGGGGAAGCGTAATTTCGCCGGCGTTCGCGTGCACCGCAGCTGACCGCGGAGGTTCTGACTCGCTTCCGGGCCGTTGACCAGGCGATTTGACGGCCCGGAAGCGTGGGCGTAACTTAGTCCTCGTTCGAGCGACAGGGACACCCGCCCCGGACCGAGAGGTTCGGAGTTCAGTGGTGTCCTGAACGTCACTCAGAACAGCCGAAGATCGAGGAACGCACGAGTTGCGGGCCGCCGGTCGAAGGTGATAGATTGGAACGGTTGCCCCGGAGCGGGTCAGACACAGTCTGGAACGCGATGGTGTGTGCGTGTTCTTTGAGAACTCAACAGTGTGCCGATGAATGTCAGTGCCAATTATTTGGTGCGATCATCC
>NZ_JABAGQ010000010.1 GCF_012844225.1 Rhodococcus sp. 105337 | reverse complement strand
GTGCCGTCCGGACGGAACACCGGCTCGAGCTGGCTGACCTTCTCGTACGTGGTGCCGGCGCGCGGGCCGTCGTCGGTCGAGACGACCGTGCCGTCGGGGAGTGTGAGCGGCGTGATTTCCTTCTCGAAGAACCCCGACTTGATGGCTTCCTCGGCCCGGTTGTGTGAGCGCACGCCCCACCGGTCCTGGTCTTCGCGGGAAATCCCCGTGTAGGACGCGACGTTCTCGGCGGTCTGACCCATCGCGATGTAGACGTCGGGCAGTGTTCCTTCGGACCGCGGATCCGTCCAGGCCGTACCGCCCTGGGCAAGAGTTTCGGTCCGCGCCTCTGCGTCCGCGAACAAGGGGTTCTTGGTGTTCGGCAGGCCGTCGGCGTTGCCGGTCACGAAGCTCGACACCGACTCCACACCGGCGGAGATGAACACGTCGCCCTCGCCGGCCTTGATCGCGTGCAGCGCCATGCGGGTGGTCTGCAGCGACGACGAGCAGTACCGGTTGACGGTCACGCCGGGAAGGAAGTCGTAGCCGAGCTGCACGGCGACCACGCGGGCGATGTTGAAGCCGGACTGGCCGGCGGGCTGGCCACAGCCGACCATCAGGTCGTCGATCTCCGCCGGATCCAGGTCCGGAATCTTCGCGAGTGCCGCGGCGACCATCTGCGTGGTCATGTCGTCGGGCCGGAGTGTCTTGAGAGACCCCTTCATCGCGCGCCCGATGGGCGAGCGTACTGCTGAGACGATCACTGCTTCGGGCATCGGAAGCTCCTTCGAGAGTTGTCGGTCGGGAATCGTCTGCCGGGACTACAGGCCGAGATCGCGGCCGATGAGTTCCTTCATGATTTCGTTGGTGCCGGCCCAGATCTTCGTCACACGGGCGTCCCGCCATGCCCGCGCGACACGGTATTCGTTCATGTACCCGTACCCACCGTGGATCTGAACACACGCGTCGAGGACCTCGGACTGGGTCTGCGCACTCCACCACTTGGCCTTCGCCGCGTCGACCGCGGTGAGCTTGCCGTCGGCGTGGGCCTCGACAGCCTGGTCGACGTACGCTTCGGCGACCTCGATCTTGGTCACCAGTTCGGCGAGCAGGAACTTGTTGTACTGCATGGTGCCGATGGCCTGACCGAATGCCTTGCGTTCCTTCGAGTACTCGAGAGTCTCCAGGAGAATGTGCTTGGCATGGTGCACGTTGTTGACGGCGGAGCCGAGGCGTTCCTGCGGCAGCAGTTTCATCATCGAGATGAAGCCCATGCCTTCTTCGCCGAGGAGATTCGCGCCCGGAACCCGGACGTCCTTGAAGAACAGTTCGGCGGTGTCGGCCTCGGGCTGTCCCACCTTGTCGAGCTTGCGGCCGTTCTCGAAGCCCTCCATACCGCGCTCGACGACGAGCAGCGAAATGCCCTTGGCGCCCTTCGTGGGGTCGGTGCGGGCGGCCACGACCACCAGGTCGCAGTTGTAACCGTTGGTGATGAATGTCTTGGCGCCGTTGAGGATCCAGTCGTCGCCGTCGCGGACAGCCGTGGTCTTGAGGTTGGCGAGGTCGGAGCCGCCGGAGGGCTCGGTCATGCCGATGGCACAGATGAGCTCGCCTGTCGCACAACGGGGCAGCCAGCGTTCGCGCTGCTCCTCGTTGCCGAGGTGCACGATGTACGGAACCGTGATGTCCGAGTGGATACCCATCGAGGACGACAGCGCCATGTTGGCACGCGCGAATTCCTCGGCGACGATCGCGTTGAAGCGGTAGTCACCGGCCTCCATGCCACCGAAGCGCTCCGGGATCTCGAGCCCCAGGAAGCCCGCCTTACCGGCTTCGAGCCAGATGTCGCGGGGAATCTCGTGGCGATCGATGAGTTCCTCTGCACGGGGCAGTACGAACCGATTGACGAACTCCCGGGCCGAGTCCCGGAAGGCCTCGTGATCGGGACCGTACAGGGTGCGTCGCATCCAAAGCTCCTAGAGTGAAATAAGCGAGTGCTTATTTTCTAAGCACTCGCTTATGATGAAGCGTTGTGGTGAGCCTGTCAACCACACGAGCAGGCAAGAACTGGAGTAAACCGTGACCACACCGAGCACCGGCGTCATCAGCACCTCGAAGGCAGCCGCGCGCCTCCGCGAGGCCGCAATCGAGGCGTTCGCGGAACACGGTTACGGAGGCACGACCACCCGGCAGATCGCCACCCGGCTGGAGATGAGTCCCGCCGCGATGTATCCGCACTACAAGTCGAAGGAAGAGCTTCTCTATGCCATCTCCTACGAGGGGCACGACCTCGCCCTGCGGGTAGCGCGGGACGCCGACATCCCCGGCGCCGACGCCGTCACGCGCCTCTCCTCCGTCATCGGCCGGTTCGCCGGATGGCAAGCCGAACATCACCGGCGCGCGCGAGTCATCCAGTACGAACTGAACGCCCTCGACCGCGACCACTACCGCATCATCACCGGGCTGCGCCGGCAGACGACCCAGGTCGTCAGGGACGTGGTCGACGCGGGGCTCGAGTCCGGTGAGTTCACCGTCCCCGACGCCGAAGGCGTCACCCTCGCGCTCATGTCGCTGTGCGTCGACATCTGCCGGTGGTATCCGTCCGGCCGCTACAGCGAGCCCGAGGCCATCAGCACCCTGTACGCCGATCTCGCACTGCGCCTGGTGGGTGCGGTGCGCTAGCATCTCGCCACCAACAGATCGGGGGGTCGTGGTGGGGGAACATCGAGTCGCGTCGCGTTCCGGCGGCGAAGGAGCCGTCACCGGTTCACAGCGCGCGTACGCGCTGACATTCGTCGGACAAGGGCGGTAGCTGCATGTCGGACGACACTCCGCTGGAAGAACTCCTCCAACCTCTTCTCGGCTCGGGTGTGCCCGGGTCGGTCACCAGGCGACAGGCCCGGCACGACGAACTCGCCGCGCGACTCGACGCGGGATTCGATCCCGAATACATCCGCGACTTCGAGAACTTCCACAGCATGGAGCATGCCGAGATCTATCGCATCGCCCAGACCATCAGCCCTATCGCGATGACCACACTGGCCGGTGAATGGGCCGAGCTGGGAAAGGGTTTCAGCCTTGCGGTCTCGCTCGGCACCGTGATGATCCGCGACCGGATCGCGCGGCACTGGGAAGGAGACGCAGCAACGGCGGCGGCCGAAGCCACCCGGCGTTTCGGCGAATCGGCTCAGCAACTGTGCGACGCAGCGCAGGCGGTCGCCCAGAAGTTGCACATCGCCGCGGATGTCGGGGAACGGGTCAAGTCGTCCGTTCCGCCGCCCACCGCCCGGATTCCGATGGCGTTCACCGCGCTCGATCCGGTGGCCGGGGCCGAGGCCGCACGACAAGCGGAAGCGATCCGGGTGCAGTCGGTGCATGTGATGGAATCGCTGTACAAGCCGTACTACCGGGATTCGGGTGCGGCGGTTCCGGTGCTCCCGCCGCCGTTTGTGGCGGCCACGGCGTCCGGCGGAGAGGTTGCCGGTGGCCGGCAATGGGGCGCCGCGAGCGAGTCCGGCCGAGATTCCGCGGGCGTGGATCCGACGGCGGGAGGGTTCGGCTCGAACCGCCGCGAAGACCTCGATTCCGCGACGTCCCGTACGGCCGACGGACCCCACGACAATTCGGAAGACCGTTCCGCGAAGCGCGAGAATGCGGCGCAGCCAAGCCCGTTCGAAGCTTCCGGCTCCGATCCGGCAACGACCACACCGGCCGGCACCTCGGGGCCGTCACCACTGCCCGGTCAGCCGTATGGTTCCGGGGCCTCCGGATCTCCCGCCGGCCTCGGAGCCTCCGGCGGCGCCGGCGGCGCAGGTGGCGGTGTCTCGTCACCCTGGGGTCAGGGGCTCGGCGCCGGTGCCCTCGGCGGAGCGGCACCTGCGGGAACCGACCGCTCGGCACCACAGGCAGCGGCCGGGTCACGCAACGGTGGCGCACGCCCGATGGGCATGTATCCCGGCATGATGCCGCCGAGTTCGGCGCAGGGTAACGACGACCAGCGCCGCGTCCCCGGTTACCTCGTCACCAACGACCACGGCAGCGAACTCATCGGCTCGATACCGGACACCGCGCCGCCCGTGCTGGGGGCGGACCCGACATGAGCCAACGCCTGACACCGGATCGGTTTCGGTCTCTGTGGACCGCCTCGGGAGACGACGACCTGCCGTTCCCCCTGCGGTACCGCTCCGCGGCCCGGTGGGAAGACGAACATATCGCCGACCTCCGCGCAGCCGAACGATGGCGGCAACAACTCGACGACCCTGTCCTCGAACGCGCGCTCCACATTCTGCGCGCGGGTGAGATCGCGATCGAGATCTATGCGAACTCGTCCCGTCCGGGCGAATCGCTGTTCCTCGCGGGTGCCGTCGCCGGAGAGGACGCCGTTCTGGCCCGGCAGCACGTGAACGCCGGAGACATCGAGGTCACGACCATGCCGATCGGCGGGCTTCCCAGGTCGATCGCCGCATTGCTGCCCACCGTTCCACCCGGCCGGATACCGGAGCACACCGCGCCGACACGCTCGCTCCTGGATCTGCCCGTCAACACCGCCGTGCGTCTCCCGCTCGGCGGTGGGGCGGCACCGGCCGTTCGCGACGTCCTGCTCCGACCCAGGACGGCGACCGGCAGCATCCGGTTTCTTCTCCGCTCCCCCGGCACAGGTCCTACCGGGGCGGGTGACGTGGGCTGGTTCGATGTCGCCGACGACGGCCGGTATCTGTTCGTCCAGGGTGCCGACACGCGCGTGGCTCCCGGCACGACCGAAGCGCTGCACACCGAGTTGTCGTCGCGTCTGGACGTCGCACGCGCCGCACCGCGAACACAGTTCCGCCGGCCGCTGCAACCGTACTGACCAGCCTTTGCGGCGATCCGCCGACGTCCACTGTCGTCTACCCTGAAGGCCATGACGGATCGGGACCGCACCCCCGACGGCCGACCGCAGAACGCACGTCCCCGTGACGCGCTCGGCCGTCCCCTGCCACCCGGCGAAGAGGGCGTCCCGCGCGTCCCCGACGACCTCGATCTCGACACCGAGGAGACCATTTCCGAAGGGCAGCGACTGCTCGATCAGGGGCATCCGTTCCACGCCCACGAAGTGTTCGAATCCATGTGGAAAAAGGCTCCGCCCGAAGAACGCCCGCTGTGGCAGGGTCTCGCTCAGCTCGCCGTGGGCCTGACCCACCTGCTGCGCGGCAACCCCCGAGGCGCCGCCTCGCTGCTACAACAGGGCAGGTCGCGTATCCGCCACTACGAGGACGCACCACCGTACGGCCTCGACATCGACGGATTGTCCGCGTGGGCAACTCATCTCCTGACCGAGATCGAACGCGGCGACCCCACCGACGAACCACCGATCCCGATGCTGAGGATGCCCTGATGCCGATTCTCCCCATGTTCCCTCTGGGTACCGCACTACTCCCCGGAGCCGGCCTACCGCTCCACGTCTTCGAGCCGCGTTACCAGCAACTCGTACGCGACTGCTCGACCGCGCCGGACGGCCCGCGTTTCGGCGTGGTGCTCATTGCACGGGGACACGAGGTCGGCGGCGGCGATCAGCGCAACGACGTGGGGACCGTCGCGAGAATCCTCCTCGACACCGAAATCGGCGGCGGACGGCACGTTCTGGAATGCGTTGCGGAAGAACGGATCCGCATCGATCACTGGCTCCCGGACGATCCGTATCCGCGCGCGGAGGTGGAACCGTGGCCCGATACCGACTCGGGGCCGGTCGACATGGCGCCGCTGATGGAGGCACTCGAGCGTCTTCACGATCTCCTCGACCGCCTGACCGACGGCAATGCTCCACCGCTGCCGTCCCCCACGGAGCTTCCCGACGATCCGGGCGCGCGGTTGTTCGCGATCGCGCGTCACATTCCCATGGGTGAGGCGGATCGGTATGCGGTGCTCGCGACACCCGGCCCGGCCGAGCGCGTGGAGGTGCTGACCGAATCGGTCGCGACCGCCATCGACCTGGCATCGTGGAAACTGCAGAACTGACACGCCACACCTGCCGACTATGTCCGGCGATCGACGCCGTGCACCACGGATCCCGGGGTACGGTCGTCGGACGGTTGTCCCGTCGACTCCATCGCCAGGAGAAGCCCGTGTCCGACGAAACCGATCTGTCCTATGAAACCGATCCTGATCCGGCACAAGCATTCCTCGACGAGATCGCAGTCGAGTATCGCAGTGATCCCGCGGTCGAGATGGGCACGATGTTCCGCAGCCCGGGCCTGCGCGTGGGAGGCAGAATCTTCGCGTTTCTCGGTGGGGACCAGCGCTTGATCGTCAAACTTCCCCGTTCCCGCGCTCTGGAAGCGGTCGACACCGGAACCGCCCACCACGTCACGATGGGAAGCCGGACCATGAAGGAGTGGGTTGCTTTCCCACTCGACGGAAACGACCTTGCCGGCACCTTGGACACCTGGCGGCACGCCGCCCGGGAAGCGCACAACTTCGTCGCCCGGATCTGACCTCCGCCGCTCAGCCGACGACGACCACCACGAGTGTCCGCGGACCGTGCACCCCTTCGACACGTTCGAGTTCGATGTCGCTGGTCGCGGAGGGCCCGCTGACGAGTGTGGTGGGCCGCTCGGGCACCAGCCTCGCCAGCGCCTCGGGCACACCGACTTCGAGGGTATCCAGTCCCACCAGGCACACGTGGAGGTCGGGCACCAGCGTGAGTGCTCGCCTACCCTGATCCGGGCTTCCGTCGAGGAAGATGGTGCCCGTTTCCGCACACGACACAGCCGATCCGGTGAGCACACCGTCGAGTTGCCCCAGGTCGGGAGCGGGCACTTCCGGAGAGTCGACGACGATCCGGCCATCGAATTCCGCGAGCCACGACCGGTCCAGTCCGGGCGGCACCCCGAGGCTCTGCACTCCGAGTTCGGTGAGAATCCCGGAGAGCGCACTCGCAAGTTCCGCGGAGGTGTGACGATGCACGGTCGCCTTGTAGTCACGCACCCTGTCGGCGAACATCTCGTAACGCTGGTCGTCGGGCAGTGTCCTTCCTGTCCGGTAGCGGCGGACAACCTCCACGGGAGGAGAGTCCGACAGCATCAGTGCATCTCGGATACGCCCCATGACAACGTCTTTCGAACTCATGACTGTTCCCCCGATTGTCTCGCCCGTTCGAGGGTGATCCGACGTTCTTCGGTGTCCCACCACTGACGGAACGTCTGTTTCGGAGGTGCGGCGATATCGCGGGCGTCGGTCCACCCGCTCAGCGGCCACGGCAGCGTCGTGATGCGACCCTTCCGTCCCGCGAGCAGTCGCGCGATGCCCGCGGCCTTCTGGGCTGCGGTCCATCGCGCGGCCGAAGACATCGCGAACGAGGCCGCCTTCATGGCCGCGGCTTCGGCACCCGGCCGCGCGTGCTCGGCTTTCTGGTGCCGCAATTCGACCAGCAGGGACGGAATGTCGATTCGGACCGGGCAGGCGTCGAAACAGGCGCCGCACAGGCTCGACGCGAACGGCAGGGTGGCATTGGGGTCGTGGGGTTCGTCCATGCCGGCCAGTTGCGGGGTGAGCACCGCACCGATCGGGCCGGGATACGTCGACCCGTAGGCGTGACCGCCGGTGCGTTCGTACACCGGGCACACGTTCAAGCATGCTGAGCAGCGGATGCAGCGCAGCGCCGCTCGTCCGACGGTGTCCGCAAGGGTTGCGGTGCGTCCGTTGTCGAGCAGGATCAGGTGGAACGTCTGTGGTCCGTCCCCGGGGGTGACACCGGTCCACATCGAGGTGTACGGGTTCATCCGTTCCCCCGTCGACGATCGCGGGAGCAATTGGAGGAACACCTCGAGATCACGGTAGGTGGGCAGAAGCTTCTCGATACCCATGACGGTGATGAGGGTCTGCGGCAATGTCAGGCACATTCGTCCGTTGCCTTCGGATTCGACCACCGCGAGTGTCCCGGTTTCGGCGATGCCGAAGTTCGCTCCCGAGACCGCGACCGGCACCGTCATGAACTTGTGCCGCAAGTATTTCCGGGATGCTTCGGCGAGATGTGCCGGGTTCGCGTCGAGATCGGGATCCACGCCGTCCATCTCGCTGAGGAAGATGCTGCGAATCTCGGACCGGTTGCGATGGATGGCGGGCACGAGAATGTGCGACGGTGTGTCGTGGCCGAGTTGGACGATGAGTTCGGCGAGGTCGGTCTCGTGCGCGGTGATGCCCTCGGACTCGAGATGTTCGTTGAGACCGATCTCCTGGGTGGCCATGGACTTCACCTTGATGACTTCGTCCGCCCCCGCTTCCCGAACCAGTTGTGTCACCAGTGCATTGGCCTCGTCGGCATCTGCGGCCCAATGCACCACACCGCCCCGTGCGACGACGGCTGCTTCGAACTGCTCGAGCAACTCGGGTAGTCGCGCGAGCACGTCGTTCTTGATTCCCTCTCCGGCGACCCGGAGGTCTTCCCAGTCCGGTAATTCTTCGGTGACCGCAAGTCGCTTGCCGCGGATCGTGTGCGTCGCTTTACCGATATTGCGCCGCAGTTGCGCGTCGGCGAGTTCGTGTCGTGCTGCGGCAGGGAAGGTTTCGGTTCCGCGCACGTTTCCGGTGCCGCGCGGCGGGATCGGCGGCATCCCCAGCGAGGCCGCGGTCACGAGCCCACCACCGGAGCGGGTTCGCGGACGGACGCGAGAATCTCGGCGAGATGCAGGGTGCGTGTCCCCATCCGCAGACGCGACATTCCCCCGCCGATGTGCATGAGGCACGACGAATCTCCGGCCGTGCAGACCTCGGCACCCGTCGAGGCCACATTTCTGATCTTGTCGCCGAGCATCGCGGTGGACGTCTCCGCATTCTTGATCGCGAACGTTCCACCGAACCCGCAACACACGTCGGCTTCGGGAAGTTCGACGAGGTCGATGTCGTGTACCCGGCGCAGCAACCGGAGCGGCTTGTCTCCCACCCTGATCATCCGCAACGAGTGGCAGGTCGGGTGGTAGGTGACACGGTGGGGGAACGACGCACCGACGTCGGTCACCCCCAGCACGTCGACGAGCAGTTCCGACAACTCGTACGTCTTGGCCTTCACCACCTCCACCCGTCCGCGGAGCGCGGGGGTTCCATAGCGGTCGGCCACGATGTGGTGCTGGTGACGGATCGACCCTGTGCACGATCCGGACGGCACCACGACCGCGTCGATCGCGGTGTCGCCGAACTCCTCCGCGAAGTTCTCCACGAGCGGCAGCGCGTCCGGCTGGTATCCGGTGTTGATGTGCATCTGGCCGCAGCAGGTCTGTCCGGGCGGGAACACCACCTCGTGTCCGAGTCTCGTGAGCAGGACAGCGGTGGCCTCGAGCGCGGACGGGAAGAGGGTGTCGCCGAGACATGTGCCGAACAGCGCGATCCGCATCGAGTTCTCCGCATCAATCTGTGGTCCGTCCCACACTATCGCCGGCGGCGGGAACCCTGGTGAAATCGTCTCCGAAAGTCGTGTATCGTTGGTCAGGCAACGCGGGGTGGAGCAGCTCGGTAGCTCGCTGGGCTCATAACCCAGAGGTCGCAGGTTCAAATCCTGTCCCCGCTACCACCACCGGCCCGGACTCTCACGAGTCCGGGCCGGTTTTGCTTTCCCCACGGTAGATTCGCTGTGCCTGCATCAGTAGCGGCCGCGGGGGCGACATGGACGACGTAGACAGCCCGGAACCGACGAGGGCGCCGCGGGGTGGTGCCCGGCGCGTCGAGCGCTCCGGGCTTCCCCGCTGGTTCCGCCCCGTGATCCTCTACGTCCTGTTCGCGATCGCCGCGTACCAGATGTCCGGGTGGCTGTTCCACAATCTCAAAGGCTTCCTCGGGCTGCTGTTCCTCGCGTGGCTCTTCAGCATCACCGTCGAGCCCGTCGTGGACCGGATGGAACGCTTCGGGATGCGACGGGGGGCCGCAGCGGGACTGGTGCTGTTCGGGCTGGTCCTCCTGGTGGTCGGGTTCCTGTCGCTGTTCGGCGCGTTGCTCGCCGAGCAGCTCTCCCAGCTCGTCACCGCGTTGCCGGACGCGTTGTCCTCGGTCACCCAGTGGGCGAACCGCACGTTCGACACCAACTTTTCGGTCGATTCGGATGATCTCCGCATCACGCCCGACACGGTGCGCGAACTCGCCGCCCGGTTCACTCCGGGTGTGCTCGGTGTGGTGACTTCGCTCTTCGAAGTCGTGTTCCAGTTGCTGACGATGCTGCTCTTCGCGTTCTACATGTCGGCGGAGGGCCCTGCTCTGCGGCGCACGGTGGCGAGTTGGTTTCCGGCTCAGCAGCAACGAGTGATTTCGACCGTCTGGGAGATCTCGGTGGACAAGGCCGGCGGTTACGTCGTCTCCCGCCTCATTCTCGCGGCCTTCAGCACCGTGGCGACCGGGGTGTTCCTGGTCGCGCTGGATGTGCCCTACTGGCTGCCCCTGGCCCTGTGGACGGGCGTCGTCTCCCAGTTCGTCCCGACACTGGGCACCTACCTGGCGATCGCCTTGCCCGCGATCATCGCGGCAACGACGCATCCGATCAACGCCGTGTGGGTCGTGGTTTTCGGCACGCTCTACCAGCAGATCGAGAACTACGTGCTGCATCCGCGCGTCACCGCGCGCACCGTGGCCATCCATCCCGCCGTGGCCTTCGGTGCGGTGATCATCGGTGCGTCACTGTTCGGTGCCATCGGCGCGCTCGTCTCGGTGCCGGTCATCGCGGTGATCCAATCGCTGATCGAAACGTTCGGCCGGCGTTACGAACTCGTGCCCGAAATCGCCGGTTCACCCGGGCCCGATGCGCCGGACGCGAACCGCGACACCGGAGACGCCGGAGACGCCGGAGACGCCGGAGACACGAGGGCACCGGACGAAGGATCAGGTGCGTGAAGCCAGGTCACGTGCCGCGAGGTGCGCGAACACCATGCTCGCCCCGATGGGGTTTCCGCCGCCGGGATACACGGTTCCGCTGACCGCCGCCATGGTGTTACCGGCCGCATACAGCCCGGGTATCGGTGCTCCGGAGGTGTCGAGCACACGGGCACAGGTATCGGTGCGCAACCCTCCCTTGGTACCGAGATCGGACAGTCCGAACGCCGCTGCGTGGAACGGCGGCGTGTCCACCGGCACGAGAGGCGACTCGCCACCCGAGAACGCGCGATCGTAGGGTTCGTCCCCCCTGCCGAAATCCTCGTCGACGCCGGCCGCCGCGAAGGCGTTGAATCGTTCGACCGTCGCGGCCAGCACGTCGGCGGGAACACCGATCATGTCGGCGAGTTCCTCGAGCGTGTCCGCGGTCTTCCACAGACCGGCCTCGACGTACTGCTCCGCCTCCGCGACCGGCACGTTGGTGGCCTGGACGGGTGGTGCGAGACCGTCTTTGTCGTCGTAGATAATCCAGAACGGCATGGTCAGCTTTCCGCTCTCCGCATGTGCGAGGGCGGCATGCCCGATCCGGTCGTACGGTGCGGATTCGTTGACGAAACGCTCACCCCGGTCGTCGACGAACACTCCACCGGTAAACCAGAGCGCGAACGCCGAGCGGCCGTCGGGGTGCGTCAGTCCGGGCGACCACCATGCTTCGTCCATGAGATCGACATCCGCGCCCGCCGCGATTCCCGCGCGGTGCCCCTTGCCGAGGTTGGACCACGGCCCCATCGAATCGCGTGAGTGGCCCGGGACTCCGAATTCGGCCCGCATGTCGTCGTTGCGCTCGAATCCACCGGCAGCGAGGACCACACCCCGCCGTGCGCGGATGGCACGTCGCTCACCTCCGTGCGAGACGATCGCTCCGACCACGCCACCGTTCTCGACCACGAGATCTTCGAGGGCGGTGTCGAGACGGGTGTCGGCGTTCGGGTATTGCCGAAGGGCGACGAGGAAACGGCCGACCAGCGCCCGTCCTCCGATGAGGGTGCTGCGGAGGCGCTCGCCGGCGCGTTCGCGACCGAGGGGGCCGCGGATGGATTCGTTGAGTTCGAGGTCGTCACGCACCCGCAGCGGCGCCGCGCAGATGTGCCGGCCGGTGGCGCTGGCGTTGGGTGCCTTGCCGAAGTAATCGGGCCACGGCAGCACCTGGAACTCGAAGTTGTCGTCCGCTTCGAGGTAGTCGATGAGGGGCGCGCCACTGGTGACGAACGTGTCCTGCAGGTCGCGGGGGGTGCGGTCTCCGACCACGGAACGGAAATAGGTACGGGCGTCGTCGAGGGTGTCCGTGTCACCCGCCCGCCGCAATACGGCATTGGTGGGGAACCACATTCCCCCGCCACCGGAATACGCAGTGGTCCCACCGAAGTGCTCGGAGGCCTCGATGAGTATCACCGAAAGACCTTCCCGGGCAGCGGTATACGCGCCGCAGCACCCGCCCGCTCCCGATCCGACCACGAGTACGTCGCATTCCTCGGCCCAGTCCACCATTGCGTTCCTCCGTCGGTCCGGCGTCGGCAGATGCTAACCGTCCGGCACGCGGGGGCGGGAGCGTCGTGTCCCACCGGGCGGGAGACCCTAGACGGCGAGAGGCGCGGCGGTGGCGGCGAGCACGTCGTCCACGGTCACTCCGGGAGCGGTGTCGACGAGCACCAGACCCGCGTCGGTGACATCGATGACGGCCATGTCGGTGATGATGCGCTGGACGCAATGCCGCCCGGTGAGGGGCAGTGTGCACTCCTCGAGAATCTTCGGGTCGCCCTTCTTGGTGACGTGCTCCATCATGACGATGACGCGCTTGGCGCCGTGGACCAGGTCCATCGCGCCGCCCATCCCCTTGACCATCGCGCCGGGCACCATCCAGTTCGCGATGTCACCCTTCGCCGAGACCTGCATGGCCCCGAGAACCGCGACGTCGATCCGGCCACCGCGGATCATTCCGAAGGAGGCCGCGGAGTCGAAGTACGACGCACCGGGAACAGCCGTGATGGTTTCCTTGCCGGCGTTGATGAGTTCCGGGTCGAGTTCTTCTTCGGTCGGGTACGGGCCGACGCCGAGCACGCCGTTCTCCGAGTGCAGGATGACCTCGATATCGGGATCGAGGTAGTTCGGCACCAGCGTGGGCATGCCGATACCGAGATTGACGTACTGACCGTCGGACAGTTCCCGTGCCACACGGGCCGCCATCTCCTGACGGGTGAGCCTGCGGATATCTGCCTGGGTCATGCTCGCACCGTCCGATTCTCGATGCCGACCTCGACCGGGCCGACGTGCACCACACGCTGAACGTGGATGCCTGGTGTGTGGATTTCGTTGGGGTCGAGTTCGCCCGGCTCCACGAGGTGCTCGACCTGCGCGATGGTGATGCGGCCGGAGGCCGCGGCGGGCGGATTGAAGTTTCGGGCGCTGGCGCGGTAGACCAGATTGCCGTGGCGGTCGCCCTTCCACGCGTGGACGAGAGCGTAATCAGCGGTGATGCCGCGCTCGAGTACGTAGGTCTTCCCATCGAATTCGCGGGTTTCCTTCGGCTCCGACGCGGCGGCGATGTGACCGTGTCCGTCGTAGCGCAGCGGCAGGCCGCCCTCTTCGACGGCGGTACCGACACCGGCCGGGGTGAAGAATGCGGGGATTCCGGCGCCTCCGGCACGTAGCCGTTCCGCGAGCGTGCCCTGGGGCGTCAACTCCACTTCGAGTTCGCCGGACAGGTACTGACGGGCGAACTCCTTGTTGGAGCCGACATAGGACGAGATCGTGCGCCGGATGCGGCCCTTCTCGAGGAGCAGCCCGAGACCGAACCCGTCGGTGCCGCAGTTGTTGCTCACGGTCTCGAGATCGGTGGCGCCCTGTTCCAGGAGCGCGGTGATGAGTATCTCGGGGATTCCGACCAGGCCGAACCCGCCCACAGCGATGGTCACGCCGTCGGGGATGTCGGCTACGGCCTCGTCGGCTGAGGCAACAACTTTGTCCATGTATCCCAGAATAGACCCGATTGTGCGTAATGTGAACCGGCGTTCGCATTGTGAACACTCTCCGCGGCGCCTTGCACGTCGCGCTCCGGCGGATCTACGCTGTTCGCATCGCGTTCGATCGTCCACATAGCGAACGCTGAACCGGCCCGCTTGCCCGCAGCGACCCGCAGGAGACCACCGATGACCGTCCCGCTGCATGTCGAGCACATCGCGCGCACAGAGCACGGCAGGACGGTCCACGTCAGCACAGAAATCCGCAGCGGTGGATCTCCCGCGCGACACTCGTTCCTCGACTCCTCCTCGAAAGGCGCCGCCTCGTGAGCACCTCGGACCTGAACGACCCGCGCGAGGGTTCCGTCGCGTCGACCGATTACGTCCAATCGCTCGCGCGTGGACTCTCGGTGATCACAGCGTTCGGGGCCGACCACCCCAGGCAGACCCTCTCGGACGTTGCACGGGCGACCGGCCTCACGCGCGCCACCGCGCGCCGGTTTCTGCTGACACTGGTCGAACTCGGCTACGTGCGTACCGACGGTTCACAGTTCTGGCTCACACCCCGCGTGCTCGAACTCGGCTACAGCTACCTGTCGGCACTGTCCCTGCCGGATGTCGCACGGCCCCATCTCGAAATGCTTGCAGAGAAAGTCCACGAGTCGACCTCGGTGTCGGTGCTCGACGGCGACGACGTCGTCTACATCGCGCGCGTGCCCGTCCGCCGCATCATGACGGTGTCCATCACCTTGGGAACCAGGTTTCCCGCACACGCGACATCCATGGGACGGGTACTCCTCGCGGGCTTGTCGCCTTCCGAACTCGAAAAGTACCTCACGCGAGCCGAACTCACCCCGATGACGTCTCGTACGCTCACCACCGTCGACGACCTGCGAACCGAAATCGAGAAGGTGCGCAGAGACGGGTACGCGATCGTCGACCAAGAACTGGAAGAGGGCCTGCGCTCCCTTGCCGCACCCATCCGCGACGAATCCTGTGCGGTGGTGGCGTCGATGAACATCTCCACCCACGCCGGGCGATACCCGGACGACACCGTCCACGACGTTCTCGTCCCCTCCCTGATCTCGACCGCAGAAGCAATCTCCCACGATCTCGTCCGCACCCGCACCAACTGAGACACCACCCCGAGGAACCCATGAACGACGTAGTGATCTGTGAACCCCTCCGCACCCCGGTCGGCCGATTCGGTGGCGTCCTGAAGGACATCGCACCCGAAGACCTTGCCGCGACCGTGATCCGGGAACTCGTGGCTCGCACCGGGATCACGGGATCGGACGTGGACGACGTGATTGTCGGCCAAGCCTCCCCCAGCGGTGAGAACCCTGCCATCGGCCGTATCGCCGCGCTGAATTCCGGCCTGGGTGTCGATGTTCCCGGCCTTCAGGTCGACCGTCGTTGCGGCTCCGGGCTCCAGGCGGTGCTCCAGGCCGTGATGCAGGTGCAGTCCGGCGGCAGCGACCTCGTCCTGGCGGGCGGCGCGGAGTCGATGAGCCAGGCCGAGTTCTACGCGACCGGAATGCGCTGGGGCGTGAAGGGAGAGGCAGTCGCCCTCAACGACCGGCTCGCGCGTGCCCGCGTGACCGCCGGCGGTCGCGATTTCCCCGTGCCCGGCGGCATGATCGAGACCGCCGAGAACCTGCGCGCCGAATTCTCTCTCAGTCGCGAGGACCAGGACGCGCTTGCCGTGCAGTCGCACCACCGCGCGGTTGCCGCACAGAAGAACGGAATCTTCGCGGAGGAGATCGTCCCGGTGCGCGTTCCCCAGCGCAAGGGCGATCCGATCACCGTCGACACCGACGAGCATCCGCGCGCGGACACGACCCTCGAGGGACTCGCGAAGCTGCGCCCGATCCGCGGCAGGATAGATCCGGATGCCACGGTGACCGCCGGTAATGCCAGCGGCCAGAACGACGGTGCCGCGCTCGCGGTGGTCACCACCGCGGAGAAGGCATCGAAGCTCGGACTGCGTCCGCTCGCGCGGCTCGCCAGCTGGGCCGTCGCCGGTGTCCCGCCACGGACGATGGGAATCGGCCCGGTCCCTGCCACGGAGAAGGCGCTCGGCCGCCTCGGCCTGACACTCGCCGACATGGACGTCATCGAGCTCAACGAAGCCTTCGCCGCACAGGCGCTGGCGGTCATGCGCGTGTGGGGGCTCGAGCCGGACGATCCGCGGCTGAACCCGCACGGATCGGGTATTTCGCTCGGCCATCCGGTCGGGGCGACGGGCGCTCGCATCCTCACCACTCTGCTGCGCGAACTCGACCGGCGGGAGGGCCGCTACGGCCTGGAAACGATGTGTATCGGGGGCGGGCAGGGACTCGCAGCGGTCTTCGAACGCATCGGTTGATCCGGCCACGAGCGCGGTCGCGCTCCGTAGCATCGGGGCATGAGTGATCTTCGGACGGACACACCGCCCACCACACGCCCCCGTACGGCCGCGCGACTCCTGCTCGCCGCCGCACTGGTCTTCGCGGGTCTGAGTCACCTGTTCTGGGGCCGTAAGGACTTCCAGGCCCAGGTGCCCGACTGGGTGCCCATGGACAAGGACGGGGTGGTCATGGCATCCGGAGGAGTGGAGATCATGCTCGGCGCGGGGCTGGCCGTCCTCGGTCGCGACCGGGTCCGGGTGGGCCGGATCGCCGCCTTGTTCTTCGCGGCGGTCTTTCCGGGAAATCTTGCGCAGTACCGCGGGCGGCGCAGCGCGTTCGGGCTCGACACCGACCGGAAGCGCCTGGTGAGGCTGTTCTTCCAGCCGGTGCTCATCCTCTGGGCGCTCTGGAGCACCGGCACGCCGCGCCGCTGACCCCGCTTACTCTTCGGGTGCCACGCGCACCAGCATCTTTCCGAAGTTCTTTCCCTCGAGCATCCCGATGAACGCCGCCGGTGCGTTCTCCAGGCCGTCGACGATGTCCTCCCGGTACTTCAACGATCCGTCGCGAACCCAGGCCGAGGCATCGCGCAGGAAGTCGCCGTACATCTCCTTGACGAACTCGGTCTGGATGAAGCCCCGGATCGTGAGGCTCTTGGTCAGCACCGACGAGAAGAACCTCGGCAGGCGGTCTGCCCGCTCCTCGACAGCGCCGTTGTACTGCGCGACCAGTCCACACACCGGGATTCGGGCGTAGGTGTTGAGCAACGGCCACACCGCGTCCTGCACCGCGCCGCCGACGTTCTCGAAATACACGTCGATACCCTCGGGGACGGCGTCCTTCAGCTTCTGCGCGAAGTCGGGATCGCGATGATCCAAGGCGACGTCGAACCCGAATTCTTCGGTCAGTGCGCGGCACTTCTCGGGGCCACCCGCGATACCTACTGCCCTCGCGCCCTTCAGCTTCGCGATCTGACCCACCGCCGATCCCACCGGGCCCGTGGCGGCCGCCACCGCCACCGTCTCCCCGGGCTTCGGCTGCCCGATCTTCAGCAGTCCGGAATACGCTGTGAATCCGGGCATCCCGAGCACACCGACCGCGGTCGAGATCGGGGCCGCCGCCGGATCGAGCTTCCGCACTGCCCCGGCGTCGACCACCGCGTGCGACTGCCATCCGGCGCCCGCCAGCACATAGTCGCCGGCGGCAATGTCGGCGGCGCGGGACTCGACGACCTGACAGACGGTGCCCGCCACCATGACGTCACCGAGTTCGACGGGCGGGGCGTACGACTTGGCAGTACTCATCCGTCCCCGCATATACGGATCGAGCGACAGATAGACGACCCGCACGAGGAGCTGTCCCTCGCCGACCTCCGGCAGGTCCACGACCTCGGTGCGAAAGTTGTCGGTGGTGGGTGTGGCGTCCGGGCGCGAGGCGAGAACGATGCGGGTGCTCTGGGCTGACGTGGATGCACTCATCACTCCAGTGTGCCGCACATCGCCCGGCGGCCTCAGACGATCCGGTGCGCTTCTCCTCGGGGCGGCACATAGTTGGAGAACAACCGGGAGTGGACGACCTCGGTGAACGAGGGCCCATCCTGTTCGACCCGCCGGGCAGGCCTGGGCTGCTCCCTACGCACCGGCGACATGTTGGATGTGGATCGAATAGACACTTCGACTCCTCTCGGAAACGGGGAGGAAGGCGCTACCGAACACCGTCGCGCATCGACTCGACGGGTGTGCGACCCCCCTTGCGAATACATATACCCCTTCGACGTGCGCAACGCACGCGCGGGTTTCCGCGGCGTTCTCGTGTCGCCTCCGGTGCCAGCGCCCCGGACGAGCACCTACCTGCCGTCACCTGCGCATATGGGAGCGGTCACCGCCGAATTGAGTGCTGCCACTCGGCCTGTCGGCCGATCCGCGAGACCGGCCGGTCGCAGGGGAACCGTGCGAGAACCACCGGGGGGCAGATGAAACCACGAATCGGTTGCGTCGAACCCGGCCACGTTCAGCCGCACGTATTGAGCAGCGCCGTCGGTGTCCACCGTGACCGACCACCCGTTCGCGGATCGGTGCGCGGTCGCCCTCAGGCCGATGTTGCGCTCGACGGGACGGGCGGCGCCCCCGATGAGATGGACATTCTCGGCGAGCACGACGCCGGACGCGTCGACCAACCGGACGGAGGCAGCATCGAATGCTTTTGTCCCGAAACGATATGCGTGGTTCACGTCCGCGAAACCTCCGGTGACTACGTTCCACGACAGAATGTGCGCGTCGTGGGCAGCGAGTGTCAGCGGCACTGTGATGTCGGTCGAGACGACACCCGCGGCGGTGTGGGAACGGAGGTGCAGAGTGGCGGCGAGCGGACGGTCGGTGTCGTTGAACACCAGGACCCGTAACCCGTCCAGCCCGTCGTCGACGAGAAGGGCTGTGACAGGCGCGAACACGCGGCGCAGGACGAACCACGGAGCTTTCGGGACACCTGCATGGTCGAGGACACCCCATCCGGCACCCGGTTCCAGATCCCGGGCCGCCAGCACCAGAGCGCCCCGGCAACCGGAGTCCGGCCGACGCCAGTGCTGGAGGACTTCGGTGAAGGCTTCGCATACGGCGGCACGTCCGAGATCGAGGTAGCGTTCGGGGTCGGACCAACGCTCGGCTGCGGGATCGGCGCCGAATAGACTGCGCACGTAGTGATCCCGAACATCCTCAAAATCCCACGACGCCCCGTTGTCGCGCGGAACTGCGGCCTTCCACGCCGGGTGGTGACCCGCGACGGCCACACTGCCGAATGCCGCCTCGACAGCGTCGTTTCCGGGAGGAATCGAGAAGGCGAGACATTCGGCGGCGAACCGCACGCCTGCCGCACGCACATCGGAGAGTGGCCGACGATAACCTCCGACCCCGAAGTAATGCGCCACACCGGAACTCACATCGATCGGCAGTGCGTCCGAGCCCGGAGGCGCGGAGGGTGACGACGACACCCAGACGACTCCCGGAGCGACCGCGTCCGCGATCGCCGGAAGCACGTCGTCGATGGCGGGGATGACCGCTCGCTGCACTCCGAGCATGGCCGGCTGCTGCTCCGTTTCGCTCCCACCGCACAGCACGACGAGTGCGGGGTTGCCCGAGTGCCTCAGCGCGAACGACCGCAACTCTTCCTCGAGCAACGTGCGGAACCCTACGTCGTCGGGCGGGTCGGTCGTGGCCAGCATGACGTCCTGCCACACCATGATTCCCAGTTCTGCACAGTCCGAATAGAAGTCGTCGCGTTCGTACACAGTGGTCCCGGGGATCCGGATCATGTTGATGCCGGCATCGACGCACCGCTCGAGCACTCGCCGTGCCTCCCGCGGTGTGTTCAGCCCGATCGGATCGGAGGGTGTCCACACGATGCCGCGACAGAACACGTCGATCCCGTTGACCTGCAGCGCGAATCGGTTGTCGTCGTAGTCTGCCGTGACGGAGCGGAAGCCAGCCGAACCGAGGTGAAGGGCCTTTCCGTCGAGGTGCAGGTCGACGCTGTACCCGGCCGGTTGCCCGTGGGTATGCGGCCACCACAAGCGTGCCTTCGGTACCACGGCGCGAGCACGAACGAGTTGCGAACGGTCCTGTCGGGAGACGATTTCCGCGCGGGCTTCCTGCTCATCCACCGTGACGAGGGCCGATGTCACCGCGGGTCCGGCGAGCACGACTTCGATCTCCACCACGCCGTCGCTCCCGTCCAGATGCGTGTGGACGCGACGGGAGATTGTCACGGGGTCGGTGCCGTCGAGGAGTCGGACCGGCCGCCAGGGCCCGACCGGAGCGGGCACCCCACCGAATACGGGTGCGCGGCCGATGAGTGTCGTGCGGAACCAGCGAAGACCCTGGGCGGAGATCAACGACGAGCGCCACCGGCCACGGGGCCGCCGTGTCTTCAGTGCCGCGTCGAGAGACGGGAAGCGGAGGGCGATTCGAGCCGATCCAGGCAGTTCGTCGAGGACCACGACGAGCGGGACGAACATCGACTCCGATACCGCGACACGCTGCGATCCCACCCAGATCTCCGCCTCGGTGGCGAGGCCGTCGAAGGACAGGCGCCACGGCCCGCGTCCGCGCGCGGGCACGTCGGTGACGAACCACCAGTCGCTCGCGTCGGTCTGCGCCTGTCGTGCCGCGTCCACCCCGTTCGCGTCGCGGATGGCTCCCGCCGCGGTGCCCGGGACGGATACCGGTAGCCACTGGTCGAGCGCGTCGAGTTCGTCGGGGTGGCCGACGGAACCTGGCTCCACAGCGGTGCATACCCACTGAGCTTGGGCAAGGAGATCCATGCTCGAGTGCTGTTCCTAGCGAGATCCGGCAGCGCGCGCGGCCGTCGTGATCGAGGCATCCCAGGCATCCGCCATCAGGCCGAGTTGTTCGGCGGGATCTACAGTCCGTCCGCGGGCGGCACGGGCCATGCGGAACTGCACGCTCTTCGCTCCCTCGGAGACCGACCGGAATCCCGGCGCGGCGGTTGCTGTGCCCGGATAGCCGTGGTCCTCCATGTATTCACATATGTCGGCTGCGAGTTCGGCGCTCGCCCCACACTGACGCAGCACACCGAAGGTCCACCGGTGGAACAGTTCCATCCCGCCCGAGCTCAACTGGTCGACGTCGTCGAGGACGCGCTCGGCGAGCGCGCGCACCGGGTTGGCAACGGACCGATGGCGGAGGTGCCGGCGCACGACAGCGTCGAAGGCGTCGCATTCCGGCAGCGAGACACCGAGCCGCACCTGCTCGAGGTAGGGCGGCCAGGCGGAAATTGGTTCGTCGAGTCCGAACACACCGCGGAAGTCGTCTGCGGCGAGGCGATGGTAGCCGCTGTTGTGGAAGTACTCGAGAACTTCCGCTTCACGGTCGATGAGGTTCGGCACGATGGTCGTCTTCGAATGCTCTCGGCGGTAACCGGTTCCGTCCGTGTCGGGCAGCCAGAAGGCGTCCACCTCGACAGTCGACAGCAGACCTGCATCGGCGTTCGCTTCGAGATGTTCGATGGGCCGGCGCCACACGTTCATCTCCGCGACCTCGATGCCGTACAGGGAGAACAGGTCCTCGGGCTTGAACTTCAGAAACGTCCACTGGCTGCCGTCGAAGCGCGCGGAGAAGGCACACGCCGCGGCCGGTACGGGGTCGAGTCCGAGCGAGTGCAGCACTTCGACCCAGAGGTCGACGTAGCAGTTGGTTTCGGTCCACACCCGGTCTGCGCCGTGGATCGCATGCGGAACGTAGTCCTCGACCTGGACGTCGATGAGGCGTCGGGTCACGGAAACATCCTGTTGCGCACCGAGTCCGGCCAGTTGCCGACGGCAAGGCCGTGCGTGCGCAGCATCGCCAGCGCGATGCGCTCCATTCCGAAACCTACGCACGCACTGTGTGCGACCTCGCCGTCCGGCGTGACGATGCCGAAGGTGTCTCCGAAGTGATCGCGGTGGCAGTTGCACGACACCACGGCGGTGCCGTCGTCGAGGTCTCCGTAGAGCCGCACCGTCAACTCGGTTTTGAGGTTCTCGTGGCGCTGATTCGCCGCGAGCATGCGTCCGGCCCGGCCGAAGAACGGGTCGTTGGCCGGCACCGCGGTGGCGTCGAGGCCGAGCGAGTCCAGTACCTCGAGTCCGCGCCCGATCCAGGTGTCGCGGTGCTGCGCGGCGTCGTCGGCGGTGCCCAGACGCACGAACTCGTGCATGCGGAACGCCTGCATGCGTGCCGGATCGATTGCCGGCTCGTGCCGGAAACAGTAGCCGTACACATCGAGCAGTTCGCCACCCTCACGCAGGGTTCCGCTGTACTTCGCGTATGCGGGGTGGCATGCCGCCGAGACCAGGACGGTATCAGCGGGTTCGAGCCAGGCATCCCACGCTTCGCCCCGCGCGCGAGCGGCGAGCAACTCGGCGTGTTCGGCGTTGGTCCCGGCGAACGTCGTCACGGCACCGGTCAGGTGCGGGAACGAGGCGATGTAGTCGGTTCGCTCGAAACTGGTGCGCGGGAAGACCGGAGGGAAGCGCAGGCGGGTCGCCGCCGCGCCCGGGCCGGCCGCGACCACGACCCGGTCGATTCCGTCGACGATGTCTTCGAATTCGCCGGAGCGGCCGTAGAGCCCGGGAACCGCGGTGTCGACGAGCAGTCCCGCGGCGAGCAACTGCTGCTGGAAGTCCTGCCGTGCCCGTTCGAGTTCCGTGCGGTCCCCGACGGCCGTGCTGGTCATATCGTCCCTCGGTATGCGATCGACATCTGGGCAGAGTTGTTCATGATGCGGTCGTTGTTGACCATCACCGCGGCACCGTGCGCGTCACGCAGGTGCCTGCCGAGCGAATAGGGGCCCTCTTCCCGGTAGCCCGCGATTCCGCAGATCAGCATCGACCGGTTCACGAGGTCGACGACGGCGGTGGAGGCACTGACCTTGAGATTGTTCATCGCCAGCGAGAACCCCATCCCCGTCAGCGATTCGGCCTCCGCCGAACCTGCTTCCGCAGCCGTGGTCCGGTCGAAACGTCCCGCGGCCGAGAAGACGAGATCGGCGAACTGCTGGTGAGCGGCGGCCGCCTCCGCGAGACGCAGCGCACCGGGCGGAGTGACGCCGGGCTGCTTGCGGGCCGCCGACCGCACGTACGCGCGGGATTTCTCCATGGCGGCATCGGCGATTCCCAGCCACACGGCCGACCACACACTGTGAGACACGGGCAGCATGGTCCGTGACGAGATCTCGGAGTACGCCGCACCCACGATCAGATCCGCGGAAGTCTTTGCGGACAAGACGAATCCGGGACTGCAGGTGCCACGCAACCCCAGGGTGTTCCACGGTCCGGTCGGCTCGAGAGTCACGCCGTCACGGGGGCACACGACGAGAACCTGGTCGCTCGGCGGGCTGTCGGTGGTACGGCGTGCCGTCACCAGGACCGCGTCGGCGTACTCGCCGTACGAGATGACCGGGGCGTTCTTGACGACGGACACGGAATCGTCGACGCGCTCGACTGCGCAGAGGCTACTGCGCACGTCGCCGCCCGTGCCGAGTTCGGTCGTCGCCGACGCGATGAGGTAGTCGTGCTGTGCGGCGTCGGCGACGAACGCGGCCACACCCGGCGTCGAATGCCGCACGAGCGAGAGGATCTGCGTCTGGTGCATCGCGAAGATCATCGCGGTGGAAGCGCAGTAACGGCCCAGGATGCGCGCGATCTCGCACAGGTCGCTCAGCGATGCGTCCTCGCCGCCCTGCGCCGCCGGAACGGCACACGTGAGCAGTTTGTGGGCGCGCAGCGCGTCGACGGCCTCACGAGGGAACCGGGCTTCGCGATCGACTTCGTCCGCCCACACCGCAGCGATGTCGCGGCCGACGATCTCGGCTCGCTCTCGCAACGACAACTGTGTGGGCGCACTGCCGAACGCAGCGTCGACGACGCTCACCCGACACCCAGTTCGGTCAGGGCGGAGCGGATGGAACCGACGCTCGCAAAGGTGCTCTTACGCAGGAGTTCGTCGGGAAACTCGATGTCGAATGCGTCTTCGAGAGCGAGCATCACGTTGACGCTCGCGTGCGAGGTCAGTCCCAGTTCGTAGAGATCCGCAGTGAGATCGAGTTCTGTGGCGTCGACCGACAGCTTGGCGTGCTCTCCGAGCACCTTGCGGATTGCCTGTTCAGTCATGCCTGTTCTCTTTCTGTCACTGCTGTGCGGGTCGCGGCCACGGTTGCGAAGGCGTAGTCGGGCTCGTGGGAGAGCGAGACCTGGAAATCGGTCAACTGTTCATCCGACGCGCGCGCGGCAGCGTTACCGTCCAGGTGCACGGCACATCCGCCCCACGGCGCACGGCGTATTTCGATGGAGCGCCACGGAATCGCGTCGTCGCGCGGGCGGAGCACTTTCATCACGGCTTCTTTCGCCGCGAACCGTGCGGCAAGTCGCTGAACGCGGCCGGCCCCGGTGCACACCGAGAGTTCGTGCGGTGTGAAGACCCGTCGCAGGTACCGATCCCCGAAGAGGTCGATGCTCCGGGCTACGTCGGCGACAGTCACCACGTCGCAACCGATGCGAGGCGTCATCGTCGGGGCCGGGCCGGCATTCACGGGTTCCTCCGGCGTGCGGAGACAGACAGTGGGCGAAGAGGTTCGGCCACGGCCACTTCGGAAGAATTCATCAGGTTCCGCCCGGCATCTGTGCGCTCCGACATGTCCCCCAACGAGCCCCGACGCCCGTTTTGCGCAATTCGACGTGACTCTAGAGCTGTGCGTGCGCGAACTCAATCCCGCCGCGCCCACATGTGTCCCGGTTCACAACTAGTCAGGACCCCGGCCGTGACGACGGCCGGGGTCCTGAAGAGCGAGTTCCTACGCGGACACGCGCACGGGTTCTGTGCCCGCCTCGTCCGCCGACGCGGACACCGGCTCCGGAGGAGCAGCGACAGGCGTGGGTTCCTGCGCGTAGTAGAAGTGCGGGCGGCGGTGGCCCAGGAAGGACCCGCACCACGACATGACCGCGATGTAGCGATTACGGAAGCCCACGAGGTACACGAGGTGCACGGCCAGCCACAGCACCCACGCGATGAAGCCGGTGAGTTCGACCTTCCCGACCCGCGTGATGGCGCGGAAGCGGTTGATGATCGCCATGCTGCCCTTGTCCTTGTACTTGAAGGGCGTGCCGGCCGGGATCTTGCCCAGGATCATCTTGGCGACGTGCCGGCCGCCCTGCATGGCGAACGGCGACTGCGCCGGCAGGTTGTCGAGCGTGACCATGTCGCCGATGGCGTAGATGTTGTCGGCGCTGCCCACCGTGAAGTCCGCGTCGACCACGAGCCGTCCTCCGCGGACCGTCTCGCAGCGCGTGCGCTCGGCGAGCACTGCGGCGAAGTCGTTGGCCTGGATGCCGGCGGACCAGATGATCGTCTCGGCGGTGAGACGACGCGATGCCTCGGTGGTCGGCGTGGACAGGGTCGCGCCGTGCTCGTCGATGTCGGTCACGAGGGTGTTGAGCACAACCTCGACGCCGGCTTTTTCGAGCGATTCCTTCGAGTACTCGCTCAGCTTGCCGCCGAACGGCGGGAGCACCTTGTCTGCACCTTCGACGAGCGTGACGGTGACGTCGTCCGCGGTGATGTTGTGGATCGCATCCGCGAAGTAGCGCTGTGCGAGTTCCTTGATCTGGCCGGCGAGCTCGACGCCGGTGGGCCCTGCCCCGACGACGATGAAGCTGAGCAGATTCTTCCGGTGTTCCGGATCGGAGGTCGTGTGTGCTTCCTCGAAGCAGCGGACGATCTGGCGGCGCAGCCGCTCGGCATCGTCGACGGTCTTGAGCGCGTACGTCAGGTCGGCGAACTCGTCGCGGCCGAAGTACGCCTGGCGGGCACCGGTCGCGGCGACGAGGTGGTCGTACCCGAGGGTGTGCCGAGTGCCGCCGGCTTCATAGGTGACGGTGCCGGCATCCGGATCCACGTCGACGACCCTGCCCAGCCGCACATCGGCCTGCGGGTACTTCGCGAGGATCGCGCGGACGGACGGTGCGATCTCGCCGGGCGAGATGACACCCGTCGCCACCTGGTAGAGCAGAGGCTGGAACAGGTGCTCGGTGGTCTCCGAGATGAGGACGAACGGCTTGCCGGCCTTCGCGAGTTTCTTCGCCGTCGCCAGTGCTCCGAAGCCGGAACCGACGATGACAACCTCTGTCCGGTCGATGATGTTCGCCTCTTCCTTTCCTGTCCCACCCACGCCAGCGATACCTCCACTCGAGTTCATGTATTAGTCCAACCTAGGTTTCCGACCCCTCCTGTATCCAGTAACCTGGGATATTCGGGGAACTGTTATCTGTTCTGCTCATAAGTAGGGGCGTGATGGACTTCCGGCAACTGCGGTACTTCCTCGCCGTGGGAGAAGAGACGAGCTTCTCGAGGGCAGCCGAACGATGCTTCATCTCCCAGTCGGCGATCAGTCACCAGATCGCGAAACTCGAGCAGGAGGTGGGCGCGAAGCTGTTCGAGCGCTCGACGCGCTCGGTCAAGCTCACCCCGGCGGGGGTACGGCTGATGCCCATCGCCGCCGAGGTGCTGAGCCTCGAGGCCCGCGCGCTCGAAGTCGGGCACGAGCCGCGGGGAAGTATCCGGATCACGGCGAACATGAGTTTCGCGTCGCAGAGTCTCGACGCCATCTCCCGCGTACGCGAGCGCCACCCCAACCTCGACGTCGAGTTCGTCATCAAGGACTTCACCGATCGGGTCAACGCTGTCGCGTCCGGCGAAGCCGACCTCGCCCTGATCCGCGGCGACGTGGACCGGCCCGGCCTCGAGGCGATTCGCCTCGGGATCGAAGATCTCGTCATCGTCACCTCGACGAGACACCCGTTGTCCGCCTTCTCCACCGTGGACATCGGAGAACTCGCGCACTATCCGTTGCTGCTGCCACCCCGGAACAACCAGGTTCTGCTGCACCGCGTGATCGAGGACGCGTTCGTCGAGGTCGGTCGCCGCGTCCGGCTCGGTCCCCCGATCGCCAGCGACCACACCGCCACCCTCGAGGTCATCACCAACCCACGGGCCTGGACGGTCCTCTACGCCGGCACCGCCGCCGAGACACCGCACAAGGGCCTGAAGTTCATGCGCGAGACCGACCACCGGCTGCGCGTGCCGGTGTGCGGTGTCCTGCGAAGCGGGGCGACACCGACACCGGAACTCGAATTTCTCGTTCAGGCGCTGGCCCACTCGATCGTGCCCACGACGACCACCCCTCCGGCCGCCGCACGCGGTGCCGGGATCTGACGCCGGTCACGCGACCTCGCGGTCCGCCCGGTTCACCGTGAGGTTCAGATGCTTCCACCCCGCAACGTCCCGGCGAAGCTGGCGGTCATGGGTCGCGAGCACCACAGCGGCGTCGGTGACCTCCAGGGCCTCGGTCATCTCGTCCACGAGGGTGATCGACAGATGGTTCGTCGGCTCGTCGAGCAGCAGAACGTGGGGCCGGGTCGCGAGCATCATCGCCAGGTCGAGCCGACGCTGCTGGCCCATCGACAAATCCCGCACCCGCTTGTCGAGATCCCGCTCGTCGAGCAGACCGAGATCCTCCAGGGGCACGGTGCGGTCCTCGGGCACCACACCGTGGGCGGTGAGGAGTCCGATGTGGGTGTCGTACACCTCGCGTACCCGCTTCCCGGACGGCGGTGCCGACTCCTGCGCGAGTCGCCCGACCCTCACCACCGGGTCCACGACCAGCGTTCCCGACGTCGGCTCGATCGTCTGTGCGAGCACGGCGAGAAGTGTCGACTTCCCGGCACCGTTCGGTCCCGTCACCATCAGCCGCGACCCGGCGAGCACCGCGAGCGAGACCGGCCGGTCGAGCCGGCCCGCGACCGCGATCTTCTCCGCCCTGATCAGCGGCGCGTCGGGCTCGAGCAAGTCGAGTTCGGCGCCGAGTGAGGGCATCGTGAACCGCAGCGGAGGGACAGGCGTCGTGATCTCCTGCTCGTCGAGCGCGTCCTGCCGGCGGTGGACGGATCGAACCAGGCCGGGAGCGCGGGTCGCGCGCTGGTGTTTTCCCGTTCCCTTGTCCGGTCGCCAGCCGTCGATCAGCCTGTCCCGGGCGTGCTCGAGCTCGCCGGTGAGCCGGGCACGCTCGGCCTCCTGCCGGTTGTATTCCTCGACCCATCGCGCGTATTCGGCCTTTCGTCCCTCGCGATAACCGGCGTAGCCACCGCCGTAGAGGCGGGGGCGCCCGTCCCGGCTCGGGTTCAGGTCGAGGATCGAAGTCGCGACATCGGACAGCAAGGCCCGGTCGTGGCTGACGAGGACGAGACCGCTGCGGGTCTGTTGCAGTCGCTCGGTGAGGTAGTCGAGACCGTCGGCGTCGAGGTGGTTGGTGGGCTCGTCCAGCAGAAGGAAGTCGTGTTCCGCGCCGAGCAGGGCTGCGAGCCGCACGCGGTAGCGCTGCCCCACGGACATCTCGGACAGGAGCCGGGACCGATCGGTCACAGCACCGAGTGCCTCGAGGGCCGCATCGACGCGGCGATCGGCGTCCCAGGCCTCGAGTTGCTCGGCTGCCTCGAGCGCGTTCGCGTAGGTCTCCGCGGCAGCCGACCTGCCCTCGGACAGCCCGACGGCACTGTCGTCCAGCGCGCGCAGGGCTGCACGGGCCGCGGCGAGTTCGGTGTCGATCAGGTCGCCGACCGTACGACCGCCGCTGACGGTCATCTCCTGCTCTGCGACGCCGAGCGACCCGAATCGTCGAACGGATCCGGAATCGGGTTCGAGGCTGCCCGCGAGAATATGCAGCAGCGTGGACTTTCCCTGTCCGTTCTCACCGACCACGCCGATCCGGGAGCCGGGTGAGACAGCGAGGTCGACGCCTTGCAGGACGGGGTGGCCGCCGCGGGCGATGTGGACGTCGAGTGCTCCGAGTTGCGCGCGCGAACGGCGAGGCAGTGTGATTGTGGTGGTCATGTTTTCCTCCGCATACCGGGCACCTCGTCCCCACTGTGGTGGGGTGGAGTCGCTCGGTTTCCGACGAACGGCCGGGTCAGCGGCCGAGGGACACAGGCAACGGCCCGCTTCTCCGATTCCCGTCGCGCGGGCGAGGGAAGGGGCGGGCCGGCGGGCGTCAGTGGAAGAGGAGTGCCTGGATCACGACATCCAGGGTACCGATGCACAACAGGGCGTCAATCGGATTGATTCCCGACCGGTAACTCCGTTTCATCCGTGGCGAGTCCCGAGACGCGAGCCACACACGTGCAAGGATGCGATGGCCCCCACGTCGACCATCCGGCAGGAGACCCCATGCAGCACCGCGAGTCCTCGTTCACCGGCGGAAACGGCACTCGAATCGTGTACGACGTGTGGTCGCCGGACGGTGAACCCACCGCGCTGCTCGTCCTGGCGCACGGCCTCGGTGAGCATGCCCGTCGCTACGACCACGTCGCCGAACGGCTCACCGAACTCGGCATCGTGGTGTACGCACCGGACCATCGGGGACACGGCCGATCCGGCGGCAAGCGACTGCACGCGCGCACCATGAACGACTTCACCGACGACCTCGACGCACTGTTCGACATCGCGACCGCGGCCCATCCCGGCCTGCCGACGTTCCTCCTCGGCCATTCCATGGGCGGCGCGATCGCACTCGCGTACGCACTCGATCACCAGGACCGGCTCACCGGACTGGTGCTGTCCGGACCGGCGCTCGTGGTCACGTCCGGCACGCCGAAGCTCGTTGTGGAACTCGGAAAGCTGATCGGTCGGATTCTCCCTGCTGTACCGGTGCAGAAACTCGACAGCGCAGCGGTGTCGCGCGATCCCGCGGTGGTCGCCGCATACGACGCGGATCCTCTCGTGCATCACGGTTTGGTGCCCGCCGGCCTCGCGCGGGTCCTCGTGCTCAACGAGGAGAGTGTCGCGGAGCGTCTGCCCGGCCTGACGTTGCCGCTGCTCGTGCTTCACGGCTCCGCCGACACATTGGCCGACCCCGCGGGGGCACGCGTGGTTGTGGACCATGCCGGATCGGAGGACCTGACGTCGAAGTTGTACGACGGGTTGTTCCACGAGGTGTTCAACGAACCCGAGAACGACCGTGTGCTCGGCGATCTCGTCGAATGGTTGCAGCCACGTCTCCTGAAGACGACGAAGCACTAGCCTGCGTTCAGGCGGCGCGACCGTCGTCCAGCGCCACGACGGCGCGGCGTGCGAACGCAATGCTGAGCGTGATGAGTTCCAGGGCTTCGGGCAAGGCGCGCGCAAGAACCGGCCACGCATGGACCTGCCCGCGCCACAGGTGGGTTTCGACCACGCGACCCGCCTCGGCGAGGCGGTGCGTCATGATCTCGACGTCGGGGCGGGTGAGTTCGTATTCGGCCGCACAGAGAAACATCGGCGGAAACAGTGCGGGGTCGGCGTCGACCGGGTTCATTTCTCCCTCGATCGCGTCCTCCCCGATCCACCGAGGGCGTAGTTTGTCGAGCGCCTTGATCGGCAGATACGCATCCCTGGCCATGTAGGCCCGGTCGTGATCGCCGAGATCGAGATTCAGCAGTGGCGAATACCCGATGACCGCCGCCGGCCGCTGAAGTCCGCGACGTGCCGCGATCTCGGCCACCTTCGCAGCCAGGTACCCACCGGCGGAGTCTCCTCCCACGATGATGCGCGTCGGGTCGTCCGCGATGCCGAGCAGTGCCTCGTACGCGCTCATCGCGTCCTGCACCGATCCCGCAACAGGCACGACCGGAACCTGTCGGTAGTCCATCGAATACACCGGTGCACCCGATTCGAGCGCTAGTTGCACGCACAGTTGCCGGTGGGTGGACGGTCCGCAGAAGATGAATCCGCCGCCGTGGAAGTACAGGATAGTGGCGTCCTCGAGCGGATCGTCCACGGGTTTCGGCGACATAATCTGCTCCGCCGGGACACCGCCCAGCTCGGTCTCCGTGACATGGACATTTCTCGGTGTCGGAGTGACCTTGTCGACGAGCCAGGACAGCCGCCCGAGCACAGCGATCCCGAAATCGTTGCTGGGCCAGAGGGTGAGCACGGGCTTGAACAGAAGTCGGGCAACCCACAGGACGATCAATGCGATCCTGCTCGTGCGTTCGTGCCACGTGACCGGAGCGGAAGTGCGCATGAGAACACAGTAAATGGCACACCGCCCGAGTGCGGCGGCGTTACCGGACCTGGAGAAGAGGTACGAGAAGTTCGTCAGCGGTGAGTGCGCCGTGCTGGCCGGGCAGCGCTGAGAGCATCCGCTCGCCGTGGGAACGGATCACGGTCGCCTCGTCACGGCCGATCACGACGATGTCCCCGATGCGGCCGGTGACGGAAGGGTCCGGGTCGGGCCCGAACAGTCCCGCCGACAGTACTTCGTCGCGGGTGCCGACCCAGAAGTCGTCGCCGAGTTCGTTCGCCCACCGTTCGAGGACCCGGTCTACGCGCCCCGTGTGAATGTGCCGGCACCGCGGCTCACCGGCGACGACGTCGACGTCCTCCTCGAGACCGCGATGACGGTCGAAATCGACGCGGCGGCCGCGAGAGGAATCGACCATGCCGTGGTCCGCCGTGACGAGCAATCGGGTTCCGTCCGGCAAAGCGCCGGCGAGTTGTTCCACGAAGCGGTCCACGACGGTCAGTTGCGCCAGCCACGCCTGGGAGTCGGGCCCGTAGACGTGTCCGAGCGTGTCCACTTCCGAGAGATAGCAGTACACGAGGTTCCGCTCACCGGCGCGTGCGGCCGCGACGACCTCCGCCAGCAGGTCACCGTAGGCGGACACCCCGACGAATCTGCCACCACGCAGGACTGCCCGGGTCAGCCCGCTGCCGTCGAACGCCCTGGGAACGACGGTCGTCACGGCCAGCCCCGCAGCGTCTCCGCGTTCGAAGGCCGTGGGATGGGGCTGGACCTGTTCGGGCACGAGCGTGTCGCGTTGATCGAGGGAGGTCCCCGCCGCCGTCCAGCTCAGCCAGTTGACCGCGGTCTCGGCTTCCTCGACGTACGACTGGTATCCGGTGATGCCGTGGCGCCCGGACGGCAATCCGGTGCCGAGCGACGCGATGCTCGCCGCGGTCGTGGTGGGGAATCCGGCACGGATCGGCCGACCGGGAAGGTCGGTGAGATACGGCGCCGTGTTCCTGTTGCGCCGCAGCAGTTCCCATCCCATACCGTCGACCAGCAGGACGACCGTGTGCGCGCTGTCCGTGAGGCCGAGGCGGTTGCGTTCACCGGGAACCCCCGCGGACGCGAGTACCGACGGGATCACGTCGGCGAGCGTGGGTTCGGCGTAGACATCGCGCAGCGGGAGAGTCATGGTCCGAGTATGTCCTGTCGTCGTCGTGGCGGCAGATGCAATGACCCCGCAGACCACCTCACTCGCGTCTACCCGAACTTCGGCATCCGCCCACGCAGCGAACTCGCAGTCCGGTTCCGGCAGGAGGAGTGAACCGCACGGCCGCAGCCGGTCTCACGCACCGACGTACTCCGCAAGGTGCTTGCCGGTGAGCGTCGAGCGGTCGTCGACGAGTTCGCGTGGTGTGCCCTCGAAGACGATGCGGCCGCCGTCGTGGCCTGCACCGGGACCGAGATCGATGATCCAGTCGGCATGGGCCATCACCGCCTGGTGGTGCTCGATGACCACGACCGATTTTCCGGAGTCCACGAGCCTGTCGAGCAGGCCCAGCAAGTTCTCGACATCGGCGAGGTGCAGGCCCGACGTGGGCTCGTCCAGGATGTAGACGTCGCCCTTTTCGCCCATGTGGGTCGCGAGCTTGAGTCGCTGGCGTTCGCCGCCGGACAGTGTGGTGAGCGGCTGACCGATCTTGATGTAGCCGAGACCGACGTCCGCGAGACGCCTGAGAATCTTGTGCGCTGCCGGGAGCGACGAGCCGTTCGCGCCACCACCGAAGAACTCCTCGGCCTGCGCGACCGACATCGTGAGCACCTCGTCGATGTCCTTGCCGCCGAACTTGTACTCGAGCACCTCCGCCATGAACCGCTTGCCGTCGCACACCTCGCAGGGGGCCGCTACTCCGGCCATCATCGCCAGGTCCGAGTACACGACTCCGGCACCGTTGCAGTTGGGGCATGCCCCTTCGGAATTGGCACTGAACAAGCCCGGTTTGACGCCGTTCGCCTTGGCGAACGCCTTACGGATCGGTTCGAGCAGTCCGGTGTAGGTCGCCGGGTTGCTCCGGCGCGAACCCTTGATCGCGCCCTGATCGATCGAGACCACCCCGTCGCGGTGAGCGACCGACCCGCTGATCAGTGAACTCTTCCCCGATCCGGCAACGCCGGTCACCACGACGAGCACTCCGAGGGGTATGTCGACGTCGACGTCGCGGAGGTTGTGGGTGTCGGCGCCGCGCACCTCGAGGGCGCCCGTCGAGGTACGGACGGACGGTTTCAGCGACGCGCGGTCGTCGAAGTGCTTGCCTGTGAGGGTGCCGCTCGTGCGCAACTCCTCCACGGTGCCCTCGAACACGATCTTGCCGCCTTCTGTGCCGGCGCGGGGGCCGAGATCGACGACGTGGTCGGCGATCGCGATCGCCTCCGGTTTGTGCTCGACGACCAGTACGGTGTTGCCCTTGTCGCGCAGTTGCAGCAGCAGGTCGTTCATCCGTGCGATGTCGTGCGGGTGCAAGCCGATCGTCGGTTCGTCGAAGACGTAGGTGACATCGGTGAGCGACGACCCGAGGTGACGAATCAGCTTGGTGCGCTGAGCCTCACCACCGGACAGCGTGCCCGCGGGGCGGTCGAGGGCGAGGTATCCCAGGCCGATCCCGACGAAGGAATCGAGGGTGTCGCCCAGCGACTTCAGGAGCGGGGCCACCGACGGTTCGTCGAGCCCGCGAACCCACTCGGCGAGATCGCTGATCTGCATCGCACAGGCGTCGGCAATGCTGATGCCGTCGATCTTCGACGATCGGGCTCCTTCGTTGAGCCGCGTGCCGTGGCATTCGGGGCACGTCTGGAACGTGATCGCGCGGTCGACGAACGCCCGGATGTGCGGCTGCATCGCTTCTCGGTCCTTGGACAGGAACGACTTCTGGATCTTCGGGATCAGCCCCTCGAACGTCACGTTGATGCCGTCGATCTTGATCCGAGTGGGTTCCTTGTAGAGCAGATCGTTCAGTTGCTTCTTCGTGAACTTCGCGATCGGTTTGCTCGGATCGAAGAATCCGCACCCGCGGTATATGCGCCCGTACCAGCCGTCCATGGTGTAACCCGGGATGGTGAGCGCACCCTCTTCGAGCGACTTGCTGTCGTCGTACAGGGCGGTCAGGTCGAAGTCGGACACCGTGCCCATGCCTTCGCAGCGCGGGCACATGCCGCCGGTGACGGTGAAACTCCGGCGTTCCTTCACCGTTTTTCCGGACTTCTCCACGGTGACCGCGCCGGCTCCGCTGATGGAGGCGACGTTGAAGGAGAACGCCTGCTGCGAGCCGATATGGGGCTTCCCGAGCCGGCTGAACAGGATGCGCAGCATGGCGTTCGCATCGGTCGCGGTGCCGACGGTGGAACGAGGGTTGGAACCCATCCGCTCCTGATCGACGATGATCGCCGTCGTCAGGCCCTCGAGCACGTCGACGTCGGGTCGCGCCAGGGTCGGCATGAAGCCCTGTACAAAGGCGCTGTAGGTCTCGTTGATCATCCGCTGCGATTCCGCGGCGATCGTGGCGAACACCAGCGAACTCTTTCCGGAGCCCGAGACACCCGTGAACACGGTCAACCGCCGTTTCGGTATCTCGAGACTGATGTCCCGAAGATTGTTCTCGCGTGCGCCGTGTACGCGGATCCAGTCGTGGCTGTCGGCGGGGTGGGTCCGGGACGAACCGGGCTTTTTTCGCGTGGCAGAGCTCATGGGTCTCCATCCGTCCTCGACCAGGGCCTAACGTATGTATAGCAAAAGTGTGGTGCACCCGGGGGAACCCGCGCGACTGCTCGTCCTCGACGACATGGGTCCGCCCTGCCGCACACAGCGGCAGACCAGGTCGCTGCCGCCATGCTCACCTATGACCGTCCGGTGCACCAACTTTCGTGATGCCGATGACTCTGGCTCGGTCGTGAGTGATCGCTCAGCGTCCGAATCACGACTGGTCGAGACGGGTGACCACACCTCGGTCTCCATCCACGCGTACACGGTCGCCGGTCTCGAGCGCTCGGGTGGCCACCAAGGTGTTCACGACGCAGGGCAAGCCGTATTCGCGGGCCACCACAGCGCCGTGGGACACCGAGCTGCCGATGTCGGTGACCAGCGCCGCGATGACGGTGAAGTACGGCGTCCACCCGACGTCGGTCACCGGCGTCACGAGGATCTCTCCCCGCTGCAGCTCGCGCGCATCGACCATCGATTTCGCCACCCGCACAACCCCTTCCACAGTGCCACGACTTGCGGGTCGGCCGACGATCTCATCGCCGGTGACCCCTGGCGCAAGCCGGGCGATCAGCGGGGTCGGTCGTCCGACAGACACATCGTCGAACTCGAGAGAGTTCTGGAACGCCAGCGCTTCCCGACGCTTCAGCGCGTTCTGCACGAGACCGGTGATGTCTTCCGAACCGACGACGCGTGTCAATTCGGCACGGTCGAAAAAGAACACCAGATCCGAGTCGGGCAGTCGCCCGGTCTCGGCCAGCACCTCACCGAGGTGGCGGTAGCCCAATTTGAGCGCATGCGCCATGAGCGCCATCTTCGATTTCGTCTCCTCGCGCCCGCGTGCGCCGCCCTGTGCCAACCGGGCAAGAAACCTGATGGGGAAGGATCTTGGTGCTTCGACGTGGGTGCTTCCCGATTCACGACGAGTCGGATCGAGCGCCGAACGGACCATCACCTGCATCATCGCGCCCAGGCCTTCAGGATCCTCGGCCCAGGAGGGGTCACGCATGCACAACTCGCGGTATCCGCGGTGACCGTGACGGGTCAAGAACTGTCGCAACGCTGTGCCTGCGGCGCTTCGTGTGGACTGCAGCTCGTTGACCGCGGCGTCCGGCTCTGCTGCCGAGAACTGCTCGGCGACCCCCTCGGTGGCGGCTATGGCGCGTACCACCGAGTCGAGCTCCACGAGCATCATCGCACTCTCGACATCGGAGGCTCCGGCCATGAGCCGGGTTGCCTCGGCACGACCCTCGTCCTCGCTTCGTCCGTTCTTCACCGCTTTTCTCATCAGAACACTTTCGAGAATGTTGGCCGCAACCGCCGCGCGGGATGACGACCGCACATGTGTCAGCGTGATGTCGCAATACTGCTGCACGCCGGATTCCAACTGGCCCATCACGCGTCGTGGGTCGTCGCTGGTCGGGATCTGAAACGCGGCGATCTGGTCTTCGAGGCGCCGAATCGCGGGGCCGGCGGACAACGCATACGTGGTGAGCCGGACCGTGTTGATCAACCTGTGCACAAAAGGTTTCGGGGGTTTCGGCTTCAGCTCGTCAACCACCCGCCCGCAGATCGAGGTGGAGAACTGCTCCAACGAATTACCCAGGAGTCCGGAGCTCAGAGCTGTCCCCTCGGTCAGGTTCAGAAACATGTGGCCATGGAAGTAGCCCACCTGGAGCCACGGCTTCTCGTAACTCTGCTGTGCCCGCGCCACCACCTGCGTCATCTGCATCGCGTAGTCGATGGCAAAGCCGGAGACCGATGCGGTCAACGGGCAGAATGCACCCGGCATCATCTCGCCGATGTTGCAACGCGTGTATACGTGGTCTGCGCCCGCGAGAGGCGAATCCATCTCTGCCAAATCGCCGGGCAGGGTGGTGATCGGTCGAGCCTGCAGCCACCACAATGTGCCGGATCGGTCGATCGCCCACTCGAGATCCATCGGCCTGCCCCAATGTTGCGCAGCACGCAGGGCGCCGGACCTGATATCGGCGACCTCGTCCGGCGACAGGACCGGCACCTCACCGACATCGCGGACGGCCGGGTTACCGTCCGAATCCAGGACGATGTGGTCTGAGGACGCCGTACCGTCGACGAGCGCTTCACCGAGACCGGCGACGGCGTCGATCACCGTGAGGTCGCGCCGGCCGGTCGCCGGATCGGCGGTGAACACAACCCCGGCGGCGCGCGCGTCCACCATCTGCTGCACCACCAGATGCATGGTGGCCGTGGGTTGCCCGCTGTAGGCCGCGGCGCGTCGCGAACGCACGGAGGCGGCGCACCTCTGCACGGCCGCGGCGAAGTCATCGACGGAGTTCACGCCGAGCACGGTGTCGTATTGTCCGGCGAACGACTGGTCGTCGCCGTCTTCCCCGACTGCCGAGGACCTGACAGCCACTGGTACAGCACCGACTGCGGCCATGCGCGAGAAACATTCCTCCGCATCATCGGTGCTGACCCACTCGGTAGCATCAGCAATGACGAATCCCACCGGTACCGGAAGTCCGAGGCGGCGCAACTGCGCGAGTCCGGCCGCTTTGCCGCCGTAGCGGTCATCGGTGACCTCGTCGAATTCGATTGCGTTCAGGGGCATGGTGATCCCCCCAATGCGTCGACGATTTCGGCGAGCGCCTCGACCTCGATAGGACCCGGTTGATACAGGCAAATCCGGTCCGACACACCGTCGACGCGATCACGGATGTGCGCGGCGACCTCTTTCGGGGTTCCGCACGCGGCGATGGTGTGCAGTATGTCGTCGTCGATCAACGAGGCCATCTCCCGCCAGCGGCCCTGCTTGGACATTGCGTTGAGTTCGGGTTGCAGATCACCCCAGCCGTGGGCGTCGAGCACCGGCCGGTAGGCCGGGGTGGAGCCGTAGAACGCCAGCAGCATCCGGGTCGAGGCATGGTCGTCGTCCCGTCCGGTACCCACCGACACGATGACCTCGGGCACCACCTCGAAGTCGTCCTCGCTGCGGCCGGCAGCCGCCAGCCCGTCGCGAACGGCCGGCAGCGTCGTCTCGTGCAGGAACCGCTTCGATCCGAAAGGCATCACCAACAGACCGTCGGCCACTTCTGCGGTGGCTTTGGTCAGCCGAGGCCCGAGCGCGCCGAGATAGATCGGCGGCGGACCGAACGGGTTCGGTCCGGGCACGAAGGTCGGTGTCATCAAGGTATGGCGGTAGAACTCACCGCGGAAGTCCAGTGGCTCCCCCTCGTTCCACGTCGCGAAGATCGCGCGCAACGCCCCCACCAATTCCTTCATTCGCGCGACCGGATGATCGAACTGTGTGCCGTAGCGCTTCTCGATCTGCGCCCGCACCTGTGTGCCCAGACCCAGGATGAAGCGCCCCTCGCTGAGCAGTTGCAAATCGTTTGCCTGGTGGGCAAGTTGAATCGGATTGCGGGGGAATGCGATCGCGACGTTCGACATCAGGTCGAGACCCTTGACCGACGACGCCAACACGAGAGGTGTGAACACGTCGAACGGTCCCTCGAAGGTGAATACACCGGATGCACCGGCTTCCTGGAGCACTTGCGCGCGCTCGACCGCATCGGTGGGCCCGAACAGGGCTGTCATGATCTTCACTGAAGCGGCGCCCGATCCGCGACGTCTGTCCAGTCGGAGAAGCCCGACGGGTGGTGCGGACCGATCACACCGTGCTCGAACAAGCCCGCACCTTCGCGGACCGTCCCGTCGGCTTCGGTGCACACAGCTTTGCCGACGTGGTCGATGAGACTGAAGGGCGCTCGGGCCATCACCTCCGGGTCCGTGAGGTCGAAGCTGACGCGTTCGGCGAAGGGGCCGCCCTTCCAGCTGCCGTGTGCCCACGAGGAGTCGCCCCCGTACCCCGACCCGAAAGCAATAGGCGCGAACAACTTCGATTCGACATCCAGCTGAATTCGGTCCCCTGCACGGTTCATGAACTCGACGTGGGCGCCCCGGGGAATCCTGGTTCCGGTCCGGTAGTCGATGGTGGCGCGCACTCCGTCGAGTTGTTCGACGCGCCCGTCCCGCCAGCGGCGCGTGCAGTCGTAGAGGCTGCGGTGGCCGTCGGAATCCTCTTGCAGGATCAAGAAGAGTTGATAGTCGTCGAAGGCCAGAGGTAGGTAGAGCCACCACATTCCGGCGAACGAAGCGTCTGGCCGACCGGCTGGCTCGGCCTCACCGACAGGTCTGATCCCCCACGATCGGTCACGGCTCGCCACGCTGGTGTCATGACCGACTTCGAGCCGTTCGCCGTCGACGTCGATCCACCCCTCCCAGGACCCGACCTGGGCGAAGCGACACGCCTGCAAGGTCACTCGCCGCTCGGTGAGCATCTCGTGCGGCTTCTCCAGCGCAGCAGGAAACAGCCCGCGCCAGGTGAGGTCTGCGGAAATACCCTCGGTCTGTGCCAGTGTCAGGTGCAGCTGCTGCAGTGGCTCGACGACTTCGAGACAGTACCCGTTGACGTTCTGGTGAAGGCGGTCGTCGTCGATGGCGTCACTGAGGTGAAGCGCGGTCTGCATATCGCCGCGGCGGACGACGAAGTAGGCGTCTTTCACGCCGAGGCGCGGGTAGTAGCCGACTCCGGTGAGCGCCATGAAGCGGCCCTCCCGATCGAGCACGTTGAAATACGACCGGTCGTAGAAGTTTCGATCGGACATGGTCGGCCACGTCAACGGCGCAGGTGCCTGATGGATCGGAAACTCGTCGAGCGGGCTCAAGTTCACAGGCACTCCCTCAAATACGATGCAGATCGTATTGGAAATATGATGCAGTCATGACAGCAGAAAGCCCAAAGGATGGCAAGAGGTCTGCGCAGCCGTCGCCGGGACGGCCGCGCGACAGCAGGATTGATGCCTCGATCATTGCCGCCACCCGCGAATTGATTCTCGAGACGGGCTATTCCGCGTTGTCGTTGTCGGCGATCGCCGCGCGCGCCGGGACCACCACCGCTGCCATCTACCGGCGATGGTCGGGCAAGGCGCAACTTGTCCACGAGGCAGTGCTTTCTGCCGAAACGATTACCATGCCGGACGATTCGGGAGATATCCGCAACGAAATCAGGGTTCTGGTCGAGACGATCCGGGTCATCTTCGACCGCCCCGAGGTGCGATCGGCATTGCCGGGTCTGATCGCCGACACCGTTGCCGACACGGAATTGCACAACATGATGATCGCGCGATTGGCCGGGAATCTGACCGCATTCGAGTCTCGCTTCGGTTCGGAGCGTCGCGACGACGACCAATTACCCATGCTCGTGGAGGTGGTCGCGGGGACCGCGATTTTCCGTATCTTGATCCGCCGGGACGCCGCCCTCGACGACACCTGGGTGAACGAGATGACCGAGATGATCACCGGCCGCTGGCCCCCCGCGTGACGGAACCACTCGCCGTATCAGCGAATCAAGTCCGCATCCTTACTGCCGTACGCTGCGCGGAGTTCGGGTTCGACGACCTTGCCACCGGGATTGCCGGCGTGTCAGCTCGATTCCTGGATGCGAACCATGTTGCCGGCGGGGTCGCGGAGGGCACAGTCACGAACCCCGTACGGCTGGTCCATCGGCTCTTGCACGATCTCCGTGTCGCCGTCCTGCAGACGCGCGAAGGTCCCGTCGAGATCTGCGGTGGACAAGATGATCGAGGCGAAGGTTCCTTTCGCCATCATCTCGGCGATGGTGCGGCCCTCGTCTTCGGTGATTCCGGGGTCGGCGGTGGGCGGGTACAGGACGACGGAGGGACCGGTGCCGTCGGCGGAGCCGACCGTGATCCACCGCATCCCGCCGTAGCCGACGTCGTTACGAACCTCGAAGCCGAGAGTGTCGCGATAGAACGCCAGCGAAGCGTCCGGGTCCGAGTGGGGAAGGAAGGTGTGATGAATGTTGATGTCCATGACGATCACCGTAAGTCGGATGCGGCCACCGATGCTTCTCGATTTCTGATCGGTCGTGTGACCTGTTTGGCCACGCACGACGGCATGCCGTCCGTCGCGAGTGCCGCCTCCCGCCGGTATGTGCTCGGAGGGACACCGACCAATTCGGTGAAGCGCGTACTGAAGGTCCCCAGAGAAGAAAAGCCCACCTCGAAACAGACCTCGGTGACGGTGCGATCGCCACGACGGAGCAGAGCCATCGCGCGCTCGATACGACGCGTCATGAGATACGAGTACGGCGATTCACCGTAGGCGATCCGGAATTGCCTGCTGAGGTGCCCGGCCGAGATATTCACCCCGCGGGCCAAGGCCTCGACGTCCAGAGGCTGTGCGTATTCGCGGTCGATCCGATCACGAACCCGCCGCAACAGCGCGAGGTCACGCAGACGCTGTGCTGTGTCGGGTTTCCCGGTCACGGGGATATCCTGCCACGCCTCGCACCGTCGGGACCACGGCCGGAAAAATCGCGTCGAGGTGGTTCGTCTCGTCTGCGTCCGGGAACAACAACCGAGAGGCGCCACGGCATGACAGTCTGACCGGTACGCCCGTATCTGGACGAGAGGAATTCACCGATGGCACGTCCGGTTCGCGTAGTCGTTCTCGGCTCGGGTTCGTGGGGCACGACCGTCGCCGGTCTCGCCGCGAAGAACACGCCGACGCTCTTGTGGTCTCGAAACAAGGAAACCGCCGACGAGATCAACGTCGATCACCGCAACCGCCGCTACCTGGGCGACCGGAAACTTCCGGACACCCTGCGTGCCACCGCGGACATCGACGAGGCCGCCCACGAAGCGGACGTGCTCGTCGTCGGGGTGCCGTCGTACGCTGTGCGCTCCACACTCGAGCCGCTCGTCCACGAACTCCGAGCGTGGGTACCGATCGTTTCTCTTGCGAAAGGGCTGGAACCCGGGACGCGGTTGCGGCCCACGCAGGTGATCAGCGCGTGCCTCCCCGGCCATCCCGTCGGGTTGCTTTCCGGTCCGAACATCGCGAGCGAAATTGCGGACGGCAAGGCTGCCGCCTCGGTCGTGGCGATGCAGGACGACTCCGTCGGCACGGCTCTCCAGCCCCTGTTCGCATCCACGCTGTTCCGGGTCTATCGCAATACCGATGTCCTCGGCTGCGAACTCGGCGGAATCCTCAAGAACATCGTGGCGATCGCGGCGGGCATGGCGGAGGGACTGCGCGTCGGTGACAACACGCGCGCGATGGTCCTGTCGCGCGGCCTCGCCGAGATGACGCGCCTCGGGGAAGCGATGGGCGCCAACGCCCGGACGTTCGCCGGCCTCACCGGCATGGGGGATCTGATCGCCACGTGTACCAGTCCGGCCTCCCGCAACCGGAGGCTCGGCGAAGCGCTGGCGCGCGGACTCAGTGTCGACGAGGCTGTGGCCGAACTCGGGCAGGTCGCCGAGGGAGTGAAGACGGCGCCCACCGTCATGGAGTTGGCTCGCGAGGCCGGAATCCAGATGCCCATCGCGGCAGAGGTGGCGGCCGTGGTCGGAGGACACCGCAGCCCCGCGGACGCGTATCGCGGTCTGCGCCGGGTCACACCCGGCGACGAGGAGGATGTCGTCTGATCGGCGATTATCCGGCAGTCTCGGAATTGCACTAGAAAGCGGTACACCCGCCGAGACGACCGGGCGCCGCAAGTTTCTCGTCGAGATGAACGGCCCACCGGGATGACCACCGCGCCTACCGTGGAGGTCTGAGGCGGAACACTCCGACGGGAGACCGATATGCGAGTGGTGAACATGGTGACCGGCGCGGCGAAGGGCGTCGGCTCGGCGGTCGGGATCCGCACCGGCACCGAGGAACCGCGGTACGAAGTCCAGGCGACGACTCACGGGCTCGAAGTCCGCAGGTACGGCCGTCGTATCGCTGCCGAGACCACGGTGCACGGCGACGAGGAACGTGCCCGCGACGTGGGATTCCGGCGTCTGGCCGGCTACATCTTCGGCTCGAACAGAGGCAAGTCGACGATCGCGATGACCGCGCCCGTATCCCAGGCCGGAGCCTCGGACGACTCGTCGGTCATCCGGTTCTTCATGCCGGCGAAGTGGGCCATGGAGGACCTGCCCGACCCCGAGGACCGGTCCGTGGAACTCGTCGAGATCCACGACGAGACGATGGCGGTGCTGCAGTTCAGCGGCGACCGCAGCCGCGCCGCGGTGGCGGAGCGCACCGCCGAGTTGCTGAGAACGCTGGAGGCGACGGAGTGGCTCGCTACCGGCCCACCGGTGGCATGGTTCTACGACCCGCCCTGGACGGTTCCGTTTCGGCGTCGCAACGAGGTGGCGGTCCCGGTCGCTGCTCGCTGATCCACGAGAGGCCGATCCGCGCGAGGCGGAAGATACCGTCGGGTACCGCGGCCCGGCCGGTATGCGAAGGTGATCGAATGACGAGTTCTGCCGACGTGTTGTCGAACCTTCTCGACTCCCGCTACAGCTGCCGCGCCTTTCTGTCCAAGCAGGTCCCGCGCGACGACATCGAGCGGATGCTCGGGATGGCTCAGCGGACGGCATCGTGGTGCAACTCGCAACCCTGGCGCGTCCACCTCACCAGCGGCACCGCGACCGATCGGTTGCGGGACGCGGTGTACACGCAGGCCGCGTCGGGAGCCATGGATCCGGACATCCCGGGTCCCGCCGAGTATCGCGGGGAGTACGCCGAGCGCCGGCGCAACGCCGGGTATGCGCTCTACAACGCGCTGGGGATCGCGCGCGACGATTACGCGCGACGCGGCGAGCAGATGCTCGAGAACTTCCTGTTCTTCGGGGCGCCACACGTCGCCGTCGTCAGCACCGACAAGGCGCTCGGTGTGTACGGCGCCGTCGATTGCGGTGGTTACGTGTCGAACCTGCTTCTCGCGGCGGAGTCGCTCGGGATTGCTGCGGTACCGCAAGCCGCGGTGCCGATGGCATCGACAGCATTGCATCGCGAATTGGGCATCGGCGACGACCGCGACATCGTGTGCGCGGTGTCGTTCGGGTACGCCGACGAAGCACACCCGGCCAATACCTGCCGCACCGATCGCGCCACCCTCGAGGCGACTGTCGAGTGGGTGGACGAATAGCCCGAGGAGGTGTCGCGGTCCGGGTCCGGCTCAGTCGGTTTGACTGCGGAGATACCGTCCGAAGTGCGGCACCGTGAAACCGATGAAACCTCTTTCGGCGGAATAGATCAGGCCTTTCTTGATCAATCCGTCGCGCGCGGGAGACAGTGAGGCCGGCTTGCGGCCGAGTTCGGCGGCGATCTTGGACGTTGCGATGGGTCCGTCGTCGCCCGACAGGTCCGCCATGGCTCGCATGTATTCACGCTCGGCCGGAGTGGCCCGCTCGTACCGCGAACCGAAAAACCCTACGGCCAGTTCTTCTTCCGCGGTGGGGGCCGCGACCCGTACGTCCGCTGCGGTGATCGGGCTGTCCGCGGCCAGATCCCAGGTGGCTTTCCCGTATGCCTGGACGAAATACGGATAACCGTCTGCCGTTTCGTACAACAGATCCAGTGCGTCCCTGGTGAATTCGACGTCTTCTCGCTGGGCGGGCGCAATGAGTGCGTGATCGGCGGCATCCCGGTCGAGGCGGCCGATCCGGTGGTAGGTGAACAATCGTTCGGAGTACGACTTGGACGCGGACAACACGGCCGGCAGGTGCGGCAGTCCGGCTCCCACGACGATCAGCGGAGCGGTGTCCTGACTCAATTCGTGGCACGCACCGCAGATCGCCGACACGTCGTCCGGACCGAGGTCTTGCATCTCGTCGATGAACAAGGCGATTCCCACCCCGACGTCCCGAGCGAGGCCGGCGGCGTCCACGAGCAGTTCGACCAGGTCGATCTCGATGTCACCGGAATCGGCGCGACCTTTCACCGCCGGTGCGTCGATTCCGGGCTGCCAGCGTTCGCGCATCCCTTTGTCCGCTGTGGCGCGCAAAGCGAAAGATTTGAGTACACCGAGGAAGTGGTCGACGGATTCGGGATCCGGATGTGCGGCCGCGATCTCACGCACCGCCATGTGCAGGGCAGACGACAGCGGGCGTCGCAAACCCTGGTCCGGGCGCGCCTCGATCTTGCCCGTACCCCAGCTCTTGGCTATGGCAGCGGAGCGCAGGTGATTGAGCAGAACGGTTTTCCCGACACCGCGCAGACCGGTGAGCACGACGCTGCGTTCGGGCCGGCCGCGGGAGATGCGCTCGAGAACGACGTCGAACGCCGCGAGTTGCTTCTCTCGGCCGGCGAGTTCGGGCGGGCGCTGCCCCGCGCCGGGGGCGTACGGGTTGCGGACCGGATCCATCGGTCGATGGTAACGAGCTGCGCAGCTGTTTCTGGGTTGCTCTAGCGCGTGTCGTAGAGAGCCGAATGCAGATGTACGCATAACCGACTTTGACATCCATTTTCATTACGGGATATTTCTGTACCCATGAAAACTCCCTCTCCGCGCGGAATCGCGCTCACGGTCGCGCTCTCCGCCGCACTGGCCGCCGGATGCTCGGCGCCTGCCCCCGCTCCTGCGCAGGAGCCCGGCAGCGGACCCGAGCAGGCCCCGGCCGAGGTCTCCGCCGCCGAACCGCGTCTCGCGCTCACCTACGACGGCGGGGTCCTGATCGTCGACGAAACGAACTTGACCGTGGTGGACGACGTCCCGCTCGGCGGATTCACCCGGCTCGCCCCCGCAGGCGACGGCCGCCACGTCATGATCTCCACGGAGGGCGGGTTCCGGGCGCTCGATACCGGCAGTTGGTCGGAGCGCCACGGCGACCACCGCCACCACTACTCCGGCCCTGCCGCGCTCACCGAGACGGTCTACCCCGCCGGGAAACCGGGACACGTTGTCGCCCACGGGGGTACGACAGCACTGTTCGACGACGCCACCGGACGGGCCGAGTTGATCGATCCTTCCGGTCTCGCTGCTACAGAAGGCGTTACCGACTCCGAGTCCTACACCGCCCCACACGCACACCACGGGGTCGCGGTCGCACTCGCGGACGGATCGCTTCTCGTCACGCTCGGAGACAGTGATTCTCGCACGGGCATAGCACTTCTCGATTCGAGCAGGCGCGAGATTGCCCGCACCGAAGAATGCCCCGGCGTACACGGCGAAGCCGTAGCGGAGGGCGAGACCATCGCCTTCGGGTGCCAGGACGGCATGATGATCTACCGTAACGGCACTTTTACCAAAGCCACGAGCCCTGACGACTACGGCCGTATCGGCAACCAGGCCGGATCTCCGGCCTCCCCCGTCGTACTGGGCGACTACAAGACCGATCCGGATGCAGACCTCGAACGGCCCGAAACCGTTGCGCTCGTAGACACCCGTACCGCCGAGATCCGGCTGGTGGACCTGGGCACGAGTTACACCTTCCGCTCGCTCGGCCGCGGCCCCGACGGTGAAGCGGTCGTACTGGGCACCGACGGAGCCCTCCACGTGCTCGATCCGGAATCGGGGGAGACGATCCGCCGCATGGACGTCCTCGCACAGTGGACCGAACCCGAGGACTGGCAGACGCCGCGACCGGCGCTCTCGGTGAGCGGACGCACCGCGTTCGTCACCGATCCCGCGACCGACTCGCTCCACGCGGTGGACCTCTCCTCCGGCGACATTCGCACCGGTTCCCTTCCACACACGCCGAACGAGATCAGCGGGACGTGACCCACGTCCGGAGAATATTCGCCTATCTAGCGTTATTTCTAGAGTGCTGAATATTCTCCGGACGTCTCAGTCGTGAGAGAGATCACATTTAGAAGCCGGCGAACAGGGTATGCCAAAGCGGCTGCGGGACCATGCTTCTCGTCCCTCCACGGAAATTACAACGATTGTGTAACGTAGCCACATCTGTTTCCGACCCGGAGGTACCCGCCCGTGCTGTTGACCGAAGTCCGCTCCCGACCTGTGCAATCCGCGTTGATCGCGGTGGGTCTCGTGGTCTCGGTCCTGGCGGTGTGGGGCTATATGCGTGACGCGACCACCGAATACCTCATGGACCTCGACGTATTCCGCGACGCCGGCTGGGCTTTCCTCCACCACACACCGCTCTACACCGAGGGCTTCTTCAGTCATTCCGGGTTCCGGTTCATCTACCCACCGTTCGCGGCCTTCCTCTTCGCTCCGATGGCTCTGGTGAGCAACGCCGTGCTGCAGGTGGTGTGGACGGCCGGACTCATCGCACTCGTGTGGTGGATGCTGCAGGTGATCTACCGTCGCCTGGACATCGGTCACGCCGGCCTGATCGCGTCGGCCACGCTCGGTGTCGTCCTCTTCCTCGAACCGTTCCGCTCGAACTTCGCGTTCGGCCAGATCAACATCGTGCTGATGGCGCTCGTCGTCGCCGACGTCCTCGGGGTCATCCCCAAGCGCTTCCGCGGTGTGGGTATCGCCCTGGCCGCCGCGATCAAGGTCACTCCGGCAGCATTCGGCCTGCTCCTGTTGCTGCGCCGGGATCTGCCGTCGGTAGCGCGCGCGTTCGGCGCGTTCATCGCGACCGTCGCGTTCGGCTACTGGCTGCGGCCCGAGTCGACCGTCTTCTTCTGGACCGAGGAATTCTTCGCGACCGATCGTGCGGGCGACCCCGGATTCTTCCGGAATCAGGCACTGACCGGGCTCATCGCGCGATTCGACTTGTCCGAGGGCCTCAGCAAAGCCCTGTGGCTGGCCGGCGCCGCGCTGATCGTGGCCGCCACCGCGTGGGCCGCCTACCGCTTCCTCCGCGCGGACGAACCCGTGGTGGCGCTCGCGCTCGTCGGCCTCGCGTCGCTGCTCGCCGCACCCATCGCGGTCACCCATCACTGGGTGTACGCGCTGTTCCTCGTGCCGCTTCTCGTCGCACCCCGGTATCGCTCCTGGTGGCCCGTCCTGCTCCCCGCCACCCTGGTCTTCCTCGCCGGGCCCAACCACCTGCTGCGCGACGCGGCGTCGCGAGGATGGGTGGAACAACTCCTTCTCGAAGTACTCGGCACGTCGCAGTGCCTCGCAGCCATCGCGGTGTTCGTCGCCGCGGTGATCGCGGCGCGCAGCCGCCGCCCGGCACTGGCCGAAGAATCCGGAGTGTCCGAAGACGTACCGGCGGCGCAGCAGGAGGCTCAGCCCCACACGGTGGACGCGACCAGATAGAGACCTGTCCCCACCACCGTGCTGAGAGCGGCGTTGCGGCGCCACACGTGCACCGCGACGGTTCCCGCCAGGCCGACGGTCGCGGGCAGCCACGTCGTCTGCCCGACGTCACGCAGTGTGTACATCACCAGGATCACCATGACCCCCGCGGGCATCGTGCGGCCGAGAAAGCCGACGAAGGCCGAGTCCCGCAAAGCGGACAACGCCACGAAAGGCGCCGCGCGCAGCGCCACGGTCACCGCGAACATCACCAACAACGCGGTGAATACGTATCCGGCACCCGGCACCGAGTCAGGCACGGGTCGTCGCATTCCGGTAGACGAACCGGACGAACAGCGCCGCGACGAACAGCGTCAGGCCGATCACCAGCATCTGCTCTTTCGCGACCAGCATCGCCACGAGACCGCACACCAGTGCGATCACGGGCGCGGGCACGTCCCGGTTCGCACGGAACGCATCGATCGCGAGCACCGCGAACAACGCGGTGAGGGCGAACTCGAGACCCTCCAGTCCGGCGGGCAGCACCGCTCCTATCAGCGCACCGACCGTGCCCGACGCGACCCACACGATCTGGCACACCACTTGCACGGTGAGGATCCGGGTGCCGGACAGGTCGTCGCGTGCCTTGGGCGCGACGATCGCGTACGACTCGTCGGTGAGCGCGTAGACGCCGTAGAGCCGTCCGATACGACTGCGGATCCGGTGCAGCGGAAACGACAGTCCGTAGAAGACATGACGGAAATTGACCAGCAGCGTCGCGGCGGCGATCGACGCAAGGGGCGTCACGGCGCCGATCAGACCGATCGCGAGGAACTCCATCGACCCCGCGTAGATCACGGTGGAGAAGACCGGCGCCCACCACCACTCGAACCCGCCCTGCGTGAGCACCACGCCGAACGCGAGTCCGAGGGGGACGAGGCCGAGGCCGACGGCCCACGAATCGGCGATACCCGCACGGATCTGCGTGGTGCGAGGGTTGAGCATGGCTCCCAGGTTATCGACGGGCGCATTGCCCTCCGCGCGCACCGTACGATGACGCGTCCGTCCTCCCCGACAGTTCGACGGGGCCGCACTCGGCGGCCCGACACGGAAAGGTGACCGGTGGCGTCCACCCTCGATTCCTTCACGAATGCGGTGCAGTCCGCGTGGCAGGCCGTCTCCACGGTCGATGAGCCGGCTCCGACATGGCTGGTGGTCGGTACCGCGGTCATCGCCCTTGCGCTGGTGTGGGTGCGGCCGCTGTGGCTCAAGACCCGGCATGTCATCACGCAGGCGCACGAGGGCTCCCACGCGCTCGTCGCCGCTCTCGTCGGGCGGAAACTCTCCGGGATCCGGCTGCACAGCGACACCTCCGGTGTGATGGTGTCCTCCGGAAACCCCCGCGGACCCGGAATGATCGCGACGACCTTCGCCGGGTACACCGGCCCCGCCGTCCTGGGCTTCGCGGCCGCGACGCTGCTGACCCTCGATCGTCCCGCCGCGGTGCTGTGGTCGATCCTCGCAGCGCTCGCGGTCCTGCTGCTGCTGATCCGCAACCTCTACGGGTTCATCTCGGTGGTTCTCGCCGGCGCCCTGGTCGGTGCGGCCGCCTACTTCGGTGATCCCGTGGTCCGCTACGCAGCCGCGTATCTGATCACCTGGATTCTGCTCCTCGGCGCGACGCGTCCGGTTCTGGAACTGGCACGCACCCACCGGCAGGGTCGCGGGCGCGGCTCGGACGCCGATCAGTTGCGGGGGCTCACCCGGATACCGGCCGGGATCTGGATCGCGATCTTCGCGCTCGTCACGGCGGGGACCGCCGTGTACGGGACGGTGCGGGTCGTGGTGACCCACCTCGGGTGACCGCCCCGCGGTCGCACTGCCGGCGCTCGGCCGGTCAGAAGATCCCGATGGCTTCCGCGGTGTCGAGAACGACCTCCGAGGCGTGCCACTCGGCCCACATCGCGGCCTCGCCCGCGCCCTCCGTGGCCGGGGACATCAGTGCCCGGCTGCTGGCCCATGCCACCGCGCGCACCGTCTGGAAGAAGATCCCGGCGGCACGCTCACTCCCGATGACGTCGCCCACGATCGACACCGAGAAGAGTTCGCTGAGATCGGTTCCGTAGTCGGCCTCGATCTCGCGGATGATGTTCGGCGTCGCCGTGCCGAGGACCTCGCCGTACCGGTTGAAGTCGTCCCACCGCTCAGCCGGGGTATCGACCGCGGCGAGCGCGGCGGGCAGGTCGAGCAGCAGATGCGCGCTCATCCCGCTGGTGGCCACACGACCGCCGGAGTGCTCGCAGTCCGTCGCGGTCCGGTAGTAGAGCTCCCACGGCGCGGGCACCGGCGCGCCCGTCGCATGCGCGTGCACGCCTGCCAGATAGCGCTGCACGAAGTCCACGGCGAGGTCCTCGGCCCATTGCGAATCGTCGTAGTCGCCGCGCTCGATCGAGGGGACGGTGGTGTCGAGGATCTCCTTGTAGACGACCGCGAATCCGCCGCGCGGGTCTCCCGCGTCACCCCACAGCTCGGCGATCTCGGTGACGTTGTCGCGAGCGTCCTGCAGGGTCCGGTTGTTCTCGGCTGCCGATATGTCCGCTATTTCCGCCATGACCGCGGCGTCCACGCGGGGCGCGCAGGCGGAAGCGGGGCGCGCCTGGGCAGTGGACGTGGCCGTACCGACGAGGAGACCTACGGCCATCGTGACAGCGGTGAACGCAGAGACCATGAAGCCAGCCGGTTTTTTCATGAGGATCAAGGCTAGCCCGGTCCACCTGTTTCGGACAAACGCGGCCATTCGTCCTCGGATCACCGATCCGAGGAACGCGCCCGGCCGCAACGGGCCCGGCAGGAATCCCGATCATGGGGACGGACGCCGAACCGGACGAAGCTGAGCGGGTCAGCCGAAGTCGACCTGCCGGTGCGCATTGGCCAGCGCGGTGACCACCCCGGTCCCGAACGGACCGAGCCTGTCGAACAGTACGGCCGTGCCCACCGCGACCCCGTCGGTGCCGATGTGATTGTCCGCCTCCACACCCACTTCGAGGCCTTCGGGGAGGCGCGACAACGCCAGCGTCACGTCGGCGTTGATGAATCCCACACCCTTGTCGCCCCAGTTGGTCACGAAACTCGTTCCCTCACCCACCATCGCGGTGTTGACGAAGGGCGACTGTTCTTCCCCGACGATCACCGGGAGTTGCCTCGACCACAGGCGTTTGCGATCCGCATTCTGGTGTTCCGACCGCCCCCTCGACCACCGCCCGTCACTGCTGTACCAGGAGTAGGTGTCCGTGGCCGGAGGGGAATCGAGTACTTCCCGTGGTGGCTCCGGATGCTCGTCGCGGGTCCAGACCGATCCCGGAGGCTGCTCCGACCGCCGCAGGTACACGACCGTTGCCCGTGCGGACACCTTCCCGCCCTGGATCAGGCTTGCGTCGGCGACCCGAATCCGGTTCCCGTCCCGCACCCGGGTCGTGGTGAAGGTGATCGGCTCGTTGCGGACCGGTGCGAACAGATCGAGAGTGAAGCGCGCCGGCACGAATCCGTCCGGCGCGTGCGCATTCTCGAGTTCCCGGGCGATCAGCCCGCTCACACACGGCCCGTTGAGCATGGTGTCCGACCACGGACTGGCCGCATATTTCGTCGGCGTGTAGATACCGTCGGCTTCGGTGAAGAATCCACGTTCCGGGCGTTGCGGCATTCCCGGATTCTCGCAAGTACAGGTGTGAGCCCGTTCACCGGGGACGCCCCCGGAGGTGGCACCGAAAGCGATGGGCCAAGATGAGCGCGTGCGCGCACACGAGGTAGATACGGCCCGGGCACCGATCCCACTGCTCGTCGATGTCGACACCGGCATCGACGACGCCCTCGCCCTGCTGTACCTGCTGGCGAGCCCGGAGGCGGAGATCGCCACAGTCCTGTGCACCGCGGGAAATGTCCCGGTGCACCAGGTGGCGACGAATACCCTTGCGTGGCTGGAGGTGTGCGGCCGCCCGGATATCGAAGTCGCGGTGGGATCGGCGGTGCCCCTCGTCGCGCCGTTGATGACGACCGAGGATACGCACGGCCCCCGCGGTGTCGGTTACGCGGAACTGCCTGCGCCGACGCGCGACCCCTCGGCACGCTCCGCTGCCGAAGCCTGGGTCGAACTCACGCGCGAGCGGCCCGGGGAACTGACCGGACTCGTCACCGGACCGCTGACGAACCTCGCTCTCGCTGTGCGACTCGACCCCGGTGTTCTCACCCGGCTCCGCCGACTGGTCGTGATGGGAGGTTGCTTCAATCACCCGGGCAACACCACGCCGACTTCGGAGTGGAACGTCGCGGTCGATCCCGAGGCCGCGAAAGTCGTGTTCGATGCCTTCGCGGGACTCGCCCCCGAGCGGCGTCCGCTGCTCTGCCCGTTGGATACGACCGAGTCGATCGAGATGCATCCCGCGCACATCGCCCGGATCGCAGAGCTCGCGGGAAGTGTTCCCGGAGAAGACTTGTCGCCGGACGATCCCCGCGGCCGGCGATCACGGGCGTCCGTTCCTGTCGTACGCCACCTGTCCGATGCGTTGCGGTTCTACATGGAGTTCCATCGAGACCAGAACCTGGGATACCTCGCCCACGTGCACGATCCGTTCGCCGCGGCGGTGGCACTCGGCACCGTCCCCTTCGTGACACGACCCGCCACCGTCGATGTCGAACTCGACGGGCGGATCACTCGGGGCACGACGGTCGCCGACTGGTCGGGAATCTGGGGACGAGAACCCGATGCCGACATCGTGGTCGGTACGGAACCCGAATATTTCTTCACTCATCTCGTCGAGCGAGTCGCACTTTATGTGCGCGAGTTGTACGTACCCGGGAGTAACAACTAGCGTCGCGTTTGCAACATTTCGGGGACAAGGAGAATAGCGTGGCGCAGAAAGTGCGCGTCGAGTATTTCGACGACATCGACGGTCAACCCATCGCCGATGGTCTGGCGCAATCGTTTCGGATCTCCGTGGACGACGTGGAGTACGAAATCGACCTCCGTCCGGCCAACGCGGACAAGTTCTGGGCCGTTCTACGTCCGTGGCTGAAGAAGCCCCCCGGCGCACGCACACCGGCCGCGCGCGCCGATGTCACGGAACGGGTGATCAAGCCGTCCCGGCCACGGGCGGCCCGCAAGCGCAAGACCATTCCGTCCACCCGCTCCCCGGAACAACTGGCGGCGATCCGGCACTGGGCCCGCAACGAAGGGTTCGACGTCAGTTCGCGGGGCCGCATTCCGTCGCACATCCTCGAGCGGTTCGAGGCAGCGCACTCCTGATCAGGAAGTCAGGTGATGTCGATCGTCGCGGTGGATGGTCACCGCGGCGACGACTACACCCACCACCACGCCGATGAGGGTGTCCCCGACTCGACTGAGCGCGATATCGGCACCGAGTGGTTCGCCGATTCCGGTGAGTAACAGCGCCATTGCGGTGACGAAGATACTTGCGACGGCGTAATTGCGGGTGACGAACAACTCGGTGATCGTCTGGAGCAGCACGATGACCGCGACGACCGGCCAATAACCGAGATCGAGTACCAGCACCGCCGCCGCGATGAGAGCCCCGACGACGTTGCCGAGCAGACGTTGAATCGCACGGGCGACGGTGTGCCGGTAATTGACGCCCTGCAGGGCGGCCATCGCGCCCATCGTCGCCCACAGCGGATGCTCCAACCCGACGACCGCCGCGAAGCCTCCCGCGAGTGCCGAAGCTGCCAGGACGCGGCACGCGCCGATGAACAGCGCCCGGTCTCGCAGGAGCAGCGCTCCCTCACGGACGAAACCCCGGGGGCGCTCGAGGTCCGGCACGGCCGAGATGTCCTCGCGAGGAATATCGATGGTGGGGCGCGTCTTCCGCAGTTCCGCCTCGAATCGGACGAAGTCGGCGCGGCGTCCCGCGAAGGTGTCGTGTGGCCCGCTGTCGATCACTGCTTCCGCGGCGACCACGAGTGCCAGTAGTTCGGCGGTGTGTGAATCCCTGCGGCTGCCGAGCGCGATCACTTCCCGCGCCCGCGCGGCCGCCACGCGGGCGGCGGACACGGCTGCTTCACCCTCGGTCTCGAGAGCAGCGGTCGCCGCGAGGGCACGCGCCACGGCGACGCGCGCCGGCCCGTGTGGATTCCAGAGCGCCGGGAGCAGCGCGACGATCCAGCCGACCAGTGCGCCCATCGCGGCCGCGGCGGTGGCGATCCGCACGTCGGAACCGGTGTGGGCGAAACCTGCCGCGCCAGCGGCGGCGAAGATCAGGATGACGGGTCCCGGGCCCGTCATCCTGAATGCGGACAGGAATAGATAGGCCAGTCCTGCCGCCACCGACAGCACCGCGATCTGGAGCCATATCGAGAGTCCGAGCACGCCGAGCACCGCACCGGCGAACGTGTATGCGACGACACACGCTCCGATACACGCGAGCTTTCCCGCCATCCGCGGGTACGGCTCGTGGCGGAGGAAGGCACAGCACAGCGATCCGAGCGCCGCAAAACCTGCGACCTCGCTGTATCCGAGCAATCCACCACCGACGAGCGCGATGAGCGTCGCGAGACCGACGCGTATCGCGATCGCGACAGTCGGGTCTGCGCGGCGCATTTCGACCACGTCGTGCCAAGCGGACGGCGAGACGGAATGGGCCAGCGCGCGTACCGAGTGCTGCACGCGACTGTCACGCGTGTCGAAGGAGGAACGCTGCATTCCCCCCACGATAATACTTTGGGGATAAATTATCTACGAAGCGATTCGCTCCGGCCGTTAGAATGCGCATATGCCCTCGTCTTCCGACCGCCCCGACTACGTCGACCGCGTCCGTCGCGCATGGGAAGACCTCTACCCCGACCTCGATCTCCGACCCCTCGACGTGATCGGCCGCATCACGCGCATCGGTGCACTCGCCCTCACCCGACTCGAACGGGAACTCGAACCGCGCGGCATCGGACGCACCGAATTCGAGGTGCTCAGCGCACTTGCGCGAAGCCCCCATCCGCTGCGTGCCAGCGAAGTCACCTCGGTCACCGGCATTTCCGGTGCGTCCACCACCAAGCACACCGAGCGACTCGCGAAACTCGGACTCGTGGAACGGCTTCGCCTCGAGCGGGACGGACGCGTCGTGCTGTTGTCCCTCACCGATACCGGCCGTGCCCTGGTCGAGTCGGAACTACCGCGGCGGGTGCAGAGCGAGCGGCTCATGCTGGACGGGCTGAGTGAGGACGAACTCGAGGTACTGACGGGCCTGCTGCGGCGCATCGCACGCAACGTCGAAGATCAGACGTTCTCCTGATCGGCAGCCGCATCGCCGGCACGCCGTGATCCCATCCGGCGCTGCGAGATCAGGGCATCTCCATCGTTTCCGACCGTTCGATCTCCGCGATCGCCCGGCGCAGGCAGGGACCGGGGGCCGCCTTCCGCGCGGCGAGCAGATCGGTCAGTACCAACAGCCCGGCGGTGAGGTACTGCTCCGGCGCGATACGAGGATCCGTCGCCTCGACGTCCTGCACCCCCAGAGCGCCGGTGATCACCGCGACCACCGCGTCGGGCTGCATCGACGGAAGCCATCGCACACCGTCGCGTACGGCTCGCGTGAGAACGGTCTGCACGTCCTCACCCGTCAGGCCGTCGGGATGAAGTTCTTCGAACAACTCCCGCATCATCCCGGCATGGACCGCGGTGACCGTCTCGTACGGCAGCCCGACCAGATCGTCGAGTGCATCGCCGAAGACCTCGCTCGCTCCGGCGCGCGCAGCAACGAGAGCCGCATCGGTCGCGGACGCGATCCGCTGGGTCGTCTTCGGCCAATGATCGGGCCACACAGTACTTCGCCTCGCTTTCGGTCGCAGGTCCGCCGGGGGTCGGGGCGGCGAATCCTGCCGCATCAGTTTTCACGATGCCACCGACCCTTCTGCGAACGGGCCGCACCCCCCCCGTTACCTTCTTCGTAGTCCCGCGCCGCGGGGCCACGGTCGCCGGGTTCGGTATGACTTTCTTCCCCTGTCTCTCCAATGATCCGGGGGGTGGTGTCGCCGGGCCTGGTGGCATCGATGGACCGCTGATAGGGACAGGGCCGCCGGGTTCGAGGTAGGTCTCTTTGTAACGTGGGTGCCGGGTATCGATGCTGGATCGGCGACCGGTTGAGCCGGACGAAAGACTGCTTCATGGACACGAGTTACGCCGTGTTTTGCGGCATCGACGTGGGCAAAGGCGAACACCACGCGGTCGGACTGGACGCCGCCGGCGCCCGACTGTTCGACAAGGCGCTACCGAACGACGAGGCCCGACTGCGAGCTGTGTTCGCGGACCTGGCCGCGCACGGGCCGATCCTGGTGGTCGTCGACCAACCGAACACCATCGGCGCGCTGCCGGTCACCGTCGCCCGCGCCTGCGGCCACGACGTCGCCTATCTACCGGGGCTGTCCATGCGCCGTGTCGCCGACCTCTACCCTGGGCAGGCGAAAACCGATGCCCGCGATGCGTTCATCATCGCGGATACCGCCCGCACCATGCCCCACACGCTGCGCCGGGTCGACGTCGGCGACGAGACCCTGACCGAACTCGGAGTGCTCGTCGGGTTCGACGACGACCTCGCCGGCGAGGCCACCAGGATCAGCAACCGCATCCGCGGCCTGCTCACCGGGATCCACCCCGCCCTCGAACGGGCACTCGGTCCCCGAGTGGCGCATCCGGCCGTCCTGGAAATCCTGTCCCGTTTCGGTGGCCCGGCCGGGATCCGGCAGGCCGGCAAGCGTCGGATCACCACTCTCGCGGTCAAACACGCACCGCGCATGGGTGCCCGGCTGGCCGAGGAGGTCTTCGCTGCCCTGGACGCGCAGACCGTGACGGTGCCCGGAAGCAAAGCCGCCGAGATCGTGTTGCCCAAACTCGCCGACTCCCTGAAAGAGGTTATGCAGCAACGTCGGAGCATCGCCGTCGATGTCGAGAGGATGCTCGACGATCACCCTCTTTCCCAGGTCCTGACCTCGATGCCCGGCATCGGCGTCAGGACCGCTGCACGCATCCTCATCGAGATCGGTGACGGCTCGGGCTTCGCGACGGCCGGCCACCTCGCCGCCTACGCCGGCATCGCGCCGGTCACCCACCGATCCGGATCGTCGATCCGCGGCGAACACCCCGCCCGCTCGGGCAACCGGAAACTCAAACGCGCGCTGTTCCTGTCCGCGTTCGCCGCCCTGCACGACCCGACCAGCCGCGCCTACTACGACCGCAAACGCGCCGAGGGCAAGAAGCACAACGCCGCCCTGATCTGCCTCGCTCGCCGCCGCTGCGACGTCCTGCACGCCATGCTCAAGAACAAGGCGCTCTACCGAGCTCCTGTATCAGCGGAAGCTGCATGACAATGGAAACTCTGAGCAGCGCAAACTCCGAGTCTTGGACTCCTCCAGGCCGGTCTGCTAAAAGGGGATGAACAGGGAGATGGGGGGACTCGGTGACCACTGCGAACCGATCTGGAGCTGGTGAGCCTGTGCTATTGCTACACGGATTCACCCTCTCGCATCATGTGTGGCACGGCGTCGTCGACGACCTCTCGAGCAACTACGACGTCCTGGCGATGACTATGCCTGGGCACTGGCGCGGGCCACGCCTGCGTGTGCGCGATCTGGGTGTTCGTGGGATCGCCGACGGAATCGAACGTGAACTCGATGACCTCGGCTGGGACACCTGCCACGTCGCGGGAAACTCCCTGGGAGGTCAGGTGGGCTTCGAACTCGAGCGGCGAGGACGTGCGAGATCCCTCGTCGCGATCAATCCCAGCGGAGGGTGGAAGCGATTCTCGGTAACCGAGTTCCGTCTCGGGATGGGTTTCGCCGCACAATTTCCGCTGGCGGCGGTTGCACGCGTGTTCGGTGATCGCGTCGCTACTCGTGAGCGCTTCCAGCGCCCGATCATCCGAAACTGCAGCAAGGACACGGCTGCCGTCACTCCCGAAGACGCGGCCAACGTACTCCGCGCGGTCTCACACTGCCCCATCTACCTGCCGATCCAACTGGCGTTTCTCCGGGATGGACCACTCGCACACCTCGACCGGGTCACCGCGCCGACCACGTTGATCATGTCCGAGTTCGACACCTTCCTCACCAGGAACGAGTGCATGCAGCGGCTGATCGACGAACTGCCCGACCATGTGGAGGAAGTGACCCTGCCCGGGGTCGGGCACATTCCGATGCTCGAGAATCCCGGAATCGTTGCCGATGCCCTGCGCGCACACCTCGTCAGGGTGACCCGTCAGCAACCCGAGCAGGCATCCTGACTCGCAGCCTCAAGGGTTGACGAGAACATAGGGACCCCCCCCGCGATGCAGCGGTGCCGTTTTCGGGTCACGGCCACTGCCGCGGGCCTATTCTGAGCACACCAAGATCACGACTTCGAGGTGTCATCACGAGGAGTTCCCATGTCCGCGAACCCTGTTTCTCCCTCCGACCCGTTCAGGTCGCTGTTCAAGCAAATCTGGTGGGTAGTCCTCATCCGCGGCATTCTCGCCGTGCTCTTCGGCATCGTCGCGCTCGCGTGGCCGAACATCACGGTGTGGGCACTGGTCATCGTCTTCGCGATCTACGCGATCGTCGACGGGGTGGTGCTCGGTGCCCACGCGGTACGCGACCGCGCGTCGCTCGCCGGGTGGGGGTGGTGGCTCGCGATGGCTGTCGTGTCGGTTGTCGCCGGCATCGTGGCTCTCGTCTGGCCCGGGATCACCGCGCTCGCCCTGCTGTACGTGGTCGCCTTCTACGCCATCCTGTACGGCATCACCGGCATCGTCGGCGGCCTTCGATTCCGGAAGGTCCCGGAATCCGGGTGGGTCTGGTCGGTGATCGCCGGGGTCCTCGCGGTGGTGTTCGGCCTGATCCTTCTCATCTTCCCCGGAGAAGGCATCCTCAGCCTGATCTTCCTCGTCGGCATCTACGCGATCCTGTTCGGCGCGCTGCTGATCGTGATGGCGTTCCAGGTGCGCAACTCCGCGAAGCGGATCGGCGTCATCTGACGGGCGGCGCTCCTGCTTGCGGTGTAACAAACCGACCGGTATCCCCGACGTTCTGACGGAACACACTTCCTCAGAACGGATCGACTATGAATCCTCCTGCCGGCTGGCATCCCGACCCCTTCGACCCGTCCGTCGACCGCTATTGGGACGGTGAACGGTGGACGGAGCAAACCAGGCCGAAAGGTAGCGATACTCCCACCCAGGTCTTCGGTTCTGTCGATCCAGGGGGCAACCCGCCGGCCGAGGAAAAGAAGCGCCGGAAGTGGCCGTGGGTGGTCGGCGCAGGGTTCGTGGGGCTGTTGGCCCTCGGAGCAGCCGTAGGCGAGGAACAACCGGCGCCTGATTCCACCTCGGTCGTGTCTACGACGACCAGTTCGGCAGCTCAGACCACAACGACGGCGCGACCCACCACGACGACAACGCTCCGGACGACTACCCCGGCGCCCACCACGACCTCGGAGGCTCCCGCTCCGGTGCCGTTGGTCCCTCAGGTGGAAACGACAACCAGCGCGACAACGGACTACACGCCACCGGCTGCCCCGGCGTACACCCCGCCCCCGGCAACGCAATACACGCCTCCGCCCACCGCGGAGTACACACCTCCGCCCACGACGGAGTACACGCCTCCGCCGCAACCGAGTGCGTCGTACAAGAACTGCGGCGAGGTAAAGGCAGCAGGTGCCGCTCCCATCCGTAGAGGCGAACCCGGGTATGCAGCCCACCTGGACAGGGACGGGGACGGCATCGCCTGCGAAAAGTAGCCTCCTGGCGGTGCAGGCGGCATCCGCCGACCCGATAGCGACCGGTCAGGCGTTCGCGAGTCGTCCCCACGCGTGCCAATGATCGATCTCGATCCACGCGCTCACCCGCCGCCTGTCGCGCTGGTGGTAGGGGCGGCCGGTGTAGTGCGTCGAGATGCGGTCGATATCGGCCAGATCCGGATCGTCGACGAATTCCACCACCCGGCCCTGGATGCTGACGTGGGTGATCCAGTCCTGGGGATCCATCGCGGACAGGCTCACACGCGGGTCGTGGCGCAGGTATTCGAGCCGCTTTCGTCCCTCGTCCATGTTCACGAGAATGCGACCGTTCTCGTACATGTACCAGGTGGGCACCGACACCGGTTGCCCGTCGGCCCGCAGCGTGCTGATGGTGGCGTAATTGGGCTGGGCAAGGAACTCGGCAACGGCGGCAGGAACCGGAGGCTTCGGCACAATCGAGCCTTTCTCGAGGTGAGGATCGGTACCGGACAAGCCTATGCCCGAGCACGCGGGTCGTCCGCCGGAAGTGCACCGAGAAGACAGCGCGCCGACGCTCAATACCGCGGGTTGGCAACCCTCAGCCGCGTTTCTGCCAGATCTCGGATGACGCAGCCGACCGGTGTGTCCCCCAGAGTGACGTCACCTGCACGCAGGCCGAGTGCGAGTTCCGATTCCGTGCGATAGCCGAGAGCCGCTAGCCGCGCGCGAAGTTGTTCTCGCACCGCGTATCCGACCTCCGACTCGCGCGCGGCGATACCGAGAACATGCGCGGCGACACGAGAGCGATAGACGGTCCGCGGGTCGGCCCCTGCTGACGCGTCGACGACGAAATCCTGGACCGCCCGCAGCAACTCGCCGATGCGGGGAGTGCCGAACAACTCGTCTGCCCGATCGTCACCGGCCTGTGCGACGTCACCGGTCGCACTCGCCGGCACACCGAGCAGGTCCAGCAGGTCGTGTTCGCATTCCGCGACGCGGCGGCCGATGGCCAGCAGTTCGAGGGTGTTGTCGCCGACCTCGCCCGCACGCATCGCCTGCACCCGGCAGATGACCGCCCACCGCAGCGACCCGAAGACCTCCCACCAGCGCACCGCATCCGGATCCGGTGTGACACCGCATTCCTCGGCGTAACCGCGAAACAGGTCGTCGCGCGACCCGAATCCTCCGACGGGGTGCGGCGACCCGAATCGCCATGTCTTCGTGCACAGCCAGCCGAGATCTTCCATCGGGTCGCCCACGTGCGCCAGCTCCCAGTCCAGCACCCCCCGGATGCCGTCCTCGTCGACGAGGATGTTTCCGTTACGGAAATCGCCGTGCACGACCGACTTCCGTGTGGCCGTTGGCCGGTTGTCTCTCAGCCAGGAGAACGCCGCCTCCAGAGCGGGCAACGGAGCTCCGGTCCGCGTGTACTGGCCGAACAGAAACTCCATCGGGTCGTAGTCCGGAAGGCCCGGCACCGCCACCGGGTCCATCCGGTGCAGTCGGGCGAGCGCGCGCCCGAGGTCGTACGGTAGGCGCGGTCGCACGGAACCGAACCGCTCGTCGCGCAGCAGACGCTGGGGCAGCGCCTCGCCGGGCAGTCGTGACATCACCAGGTACGAGCCGATACCCGGCGACGGCTCGGTGCCACTGCTGTCCAGGATCTCCGGTACTGGGACTCCCGCTCTGCCCGCTTCCACGAAAGCCGCTGCTTCCATGGACATTCGGGTGGGATCTTCTCGGCCCGGCGGGTCGCGGCGCAGGATCAGTTCGGGTGGCACCGCGGGATCGGACTTCGTCGTCAGCGACCAGGTCTCGCGGCTGGCCCCGCCGGTGAGCCGTTCGACGCCGGTGAACACGCACGACGCGCCCAGGACCGTCGACAGTCGCTCCGCCAGTGCGTCCTCGAACGTCTCGCTCATCCCGTACCGAACCGTCGTCCTGCGGGCGGGGCGATCAGTCGAATTCCATGCCCGCCGCCTCGCCGCGCTGTCGCGTCGTGTTGGCGCCGTCGAGTGATTCACGAATGATGTCGGCGTGTCCGCTGTGGTGGGCGGTCTCGCGAATGATGTGGATGAGGATCTTGCGGGCACTCATCCATTCCCGTGTAGGCGTCCACGGAGCAATGGGAAGCGGCACCTGTCGGTTCAGGTCGAGTGTCGCGACGTACTCCTCCGTCGCATCCGCGATCGCGCGGTAGTTCTCGAGCAGGTCGGCGAGGGACTCGTCGTCGCGCATGAAGTACTGCTCCATCTGCGCATCCATGTCCGTGACCTCGGCGTTTTCGTCCATCTCACGAATCGTCTCGATCCAGGACCGCTCGGTGTTCGCGACGTGCTTGACGAGGCCACCCAGCGTCAGCTCGCTCGCGGTCGAGCGCGTGCGGGCCTGCTCGTCGTCGATTCCGCGGACGGTGATGAGAAACATCTCGCGCTGCTCGGCCAGCATCTCGAGGATGTCCGCGTGTTCACCGGTGACTGTGCTCTGGTTCATGACCACTCCTCGTTTCCGGATTCCGTCGATGCTGTCACGGTAGAAACGATTGCGGTCGGCTTCGGTCCTAGATCTGCGCCTCGTGCCGGATTCGGTACACAAGGTGGTCAGGCGGCGAAGCCGACCGCACCGATCACCGGAATGATCGTCATGAACACGATCGCGATCACGAACAAAGTGATCGTGACCTTCCTGTCCCAGCGCGACCGTGCTCCCGTCGCCGCAAGAAGAAAGAAGACGAAGCCGATGCAGATGGAGCCGATCCCGATGATCACCGATGTTTCGAGCATGGTTCCATCATCGCCCACGCGGGCGGTGGCCTCACGCGGGCCCGTCCGCCGAGCGCGTGAGCGCGATCAGCGATTGAGCTGCGTGATCCGGCCGGAGAGCACGGTCGCGAAACTCGTCCAGCCGGCGTAGGGAGCGAGCGCCGCCCCGGCCACCGGGTTCGCCGCCGCCGTCCGGCGCGTGAGGTCGACCGTACTCGCGGCCAGAGCAGCGGCCACGAGCGTCGCGGGAACGAGCCGGTGCCACGCGAAGAACACCCACGACCAGGACGCATTGAGCACCAGGTTGACGCCGAGCGCAGTGACGTACTTGCGCCGGCCGTCGTGATCCCCGCGTTCGGTCAGCGAGTCGATCGCGACCGCCGAGGTGGCCGCGATATCCGCGTAGAGCGCCGTCCACACCACGGGGAATGCCGCAGCCGGAGGCTGGATGCCGGGCTTGCGCAGCCTGCGGTACCACTTGGAATCCGTTTCGCGGGAAGCGATGGAACCGACGACCGTGGTCACAGTGGTCGCTGCGGCGGTGGCGAGGACGGTAGTGAGCTTCATGCGGGGTGACTCCTGTCGAGTGCATTCCTCTGTGTCGGTCGGACTTCTGTGTCGGTCGGACTTCTGTGTCGGTCGGGGGCCGGCTCGCGGCTCCGACCGGCTACCCGGGCTCTCGCGCCTCGAAACGCTCCCGGCACCCCGGCGAGTAACCTGACCCCGCGAGCACGCAGGGGACGGCGACGGGGGCGGATGATGAGCGGACTCACACAGATCGGCGACGGGGTATGGGCTTTCGTGCGTCCGTCGGGAGGTTGGGGCGAGGCCAACACCGGGCTGATCGTCGCTCCGGGTACGGCGTCGATGGTTGTGGACACCGTCTGGGACACGGCGTGGGCGAAGCGCGTTGCGGAGGTGCAGCAACCTCTCGTGGCGCACGCTCCGATCACCGAGGCCGTCAATACCCACAGCGACGGTGACCACTGGTGGGGCAACGACACCCTGCCGTCGTCCACGCGGATCACGACGAGCCGTGCCGCCCTGGCCGGCATGCACGAGGATCTTCCACCAGCGGCGCTCGGTGCGCTGGCGGGGATCGGCGGGGTGCTCGGCGCACTGCCGGGGCCGGTCGGCGCCGCAGGTGCGTATGTTGCCCGCGTGCGCGGCGGCGCTCGCTTTCCCCGTCGCACCCCACGCCTGCCCGACCGCACCTTCGACACGCGGGACATCATCGACATCGGCGACCGCCGAATAGAACTCGAACGGCTCGGGCCGTGTCACACCGCCGGCGATCTCGTCGCCCATGTTCCCGACGCCGGTGTCGTGTTCGCAGGCGACCTGCTCTTCATCGGTTCGACGCCGATCCTGTGGCACGGGCCGATGGAGAACTGGTTCTCCGCACTCGAGCGACTGATCTCGTGGGACGCCGCAACCTACGTTCCGGGCCACGGGCCACTGTGCGGCCACGCCGAGATCCGGGCGCTGCGCGATTACTGGGCGTGGGTGAACGACGCGGGTCGTGACCGGCACAGGGCCGGCCTCTCACCTCTGCAGGCGGCACGAGAACTCGTGCGCAGCCCGGAATTCCGGCAGTGGCGCGAGTGGGAGTCGCCGGAACGCCTCGTACTGAGCCTGAGCACGCTCTTCGATCAGTGGAACGGGAATCCCCCCGGCCCCCCGGCGATCCGCCGCCGCGCCCGCGCATTCGCGGACGCGGAGACGCTCCTCCGCGAGGGGATTCTCTGAACCACCACGTGCAGCAGCGTTACGACAGATGCTCCGGCTGGGGGCGCGTCTTGTGCGACCAGTCGGATCCCACTTCCTGAGTGCTGCACACGTCGGGGCACTCGCTGCTGCGGGTGCCCGTGGGCGCAATCGAGATCACGACCGATTTGTAGGTCGGGCAATTGCTTTCGAGAGCAGTGGAATCGAGAGGGACCAACGGGTTGGTCTCCGGGTAGTAGGCCGCCGCAGACCCGCGCGGCACGTCGTACTCGACGACGCGGAACCGATGGGCGCAGCGCACCCGCTCGTCACCGTCCCACCGGGTGAAAAGGTCGACGATGTCGCCCGGGTCGAGCCCCGCCGCGGCGATGTCCTCACGATGCATGAACACCACACGACGACCGCCCTCGATACCGCGATAGCGGTCGCTCAGCCCGTAGATGGTGGTGTTGAACTGGTCGTGACTGCGCAGCGTCTGCAAGAGGAGATGCCCCGGGGGCACCTGGACGACCTCGATCGGGGACACCGCGAATTCTGCTTTCCCCGTCTCGGTTTGGAAAGTCCGTGTATCTCGCGGCGGGTGCGGGAGGATGAATCCGCCGGGCCGCCGGACATTGACCTCGTACCCCTCGCATCCGGGTACCACCCTCGCGATCCGCGAGCGGATGTTCGCGTAGTCGTCGCGCATCGCCTTCCAGTCGATGCCGTAACGGTCCCCGATCGTCGCCTCGGCGATGCTCGTGATGATCGAGACCTCCGACCGGAGATGCTCACTGGCCGGTTCGAGCGGACCACGGGAGGCGTGCACCGAGCATTCCGTGTCTTCGACGGAGACGAACTGGTGACCGGATGCCTGCACGTCCTTCTCGGTTCGTCCGAGCGTCGGCAGGATGAGCGCTGTATCTCCGCACACCAGATGAGACCGGTTGAGCTTGGTGGAGATGTGGACGGTCATGTCGATTCCGGACATGGCTTCGGACGTGACCACCGTGTCGGGGGCGGATTGCACGAAGTTGCCTCCGAGGCCGAGGAAGAACTTCGCCTTGCCGTCCCGCATCGCGCGGATGGAATCGACTGTGTCGAAGCCGTATTCGCGCGGCGGGTCGAAACCGAACTCCTTCTCGAGCGCGTCGAGGAAGTGCTGCGGCGGGCGCTCCCAGATGCCCATGGTGCGGTCGCCCTGCACGTTGGAATGGCCGCGCACCGGCATGAGGCCGGCACCCCGTCGGCCGATGTTCCCCTGTGCGAACGCGACATTGCAGATTTCTTTGATGGTCGCCACGGCGTTGCGATGCTGCGTCACACCCATCGCCCAGCAGAACACCGTGGCCTTCGACCGCCGCAGCATCTGGGCCGCCTCGGTGATCAGTTGCCGCGACAGCCCGGTCGCCGAGATCACCTCGTCCCAGTCGACGTTCTGGACATGCCGCTTCCAGTCCTCGAAACCGTCGGTGTACTCCCGCACGAAATCGTGATCGATCGCATCCCACTCGACGAGCAACGACGCGATCCCCTGCATCAACGCGAGGTCGCCGTTCACCGCGATGGGCAGGTGCAGGTCGGCGAGGTCCGTGCCGTGCCCGACGACACCGCGCGGGGTCTGCGGATTACGGAAGTTGACCAGGCCCGCCTCGCGGAGCGGATTGATCGCGAGGATCTTTGCTCCGTTGCGCTTGGCATCTTCGAGTGCGGTGAGCATGCGCGGATGATTGGTGCCGGGATTCTGGCCCTGGAGAACAATCAGCTCGGCGTTGTAGACGTCGTCGAGCGTGACGCTGGCCTTGCCGATACCGATCGACTCCTGCAACGCGATGCTGGTGGACTCGTGGCACATGTTGGAGCAATCGGGCAGGTTGTTGGTGCCGAATGCACGGGCGAACAACTGGTACACGAACGCCGCCTCGTTCGAGGCCCGGCCGGAGGTGTAGAAGAGGGCTTCGTCGGGGCTGTCGAGTGAACGCAGCTGCTCGCCGATGAGCGCGTAGGCGTCGTCCCAGTCGATCGGTGTGTAATGGGTGGCACCGGGGCGTTTGACCATCGGGTGCGTGATGCGTCCCTGCTTGCCCAGCCAGAGCTCACTGTGCTGGGAGAGATCGGCGATGCTGTGCCGCGCGAAGAACTCGGGAGTGACCCGGTCGCGGGTGGCCTCCTCGGCAACCGCCTTGGCACCGTTCTCGCAGAACTCCGCGGTCTTCCGGTGCCCCGGCTCCGGGTCGGGCCACGCGCAGCTCATGCAGTCGAATCCCTCCTCCTGATTGAGCTGGAGAAGGGTCTCGGCCGAGCGCACTATGCCCATTTCCCGCAACGAGCGTTTCAACGCGACCGCAACGCCGGTGACGCCGGCGGCACTGTTCTTGTGGTCTCCGACGCGCAAGTCCTGCTCGTCGTACTCGCGTCGTTGATCGTCCCGCATCAGATCACTCCTCACAGCGCAGCGTTTTGTGCTCTGTCCAGTGTGACAGAACCCATAGAACCGGGAGGTCGAAGAGCCGCGGGGTGCGGCCACGCGACCGTGGCCGCACCCCTGCCCCGTCCGTCCGCTACTTGCGGCCGGCCTGCCACTTCATGCCCCACCCGTACTTGCGGTCGAGGTCGGACTGACTGCCGTCGATGTACTCCACCAGGCGGTTGACGGTGACTCCCTGACCGGTGTTCTCGATCATCGCGATGGCGCAGATGCGTGCCCCGTTGTTGGGGGAATCGAGGCGGACCTCGATCTGCGGTCCGGACGGCGGGGACAGCGTGACCACGCCGTCGACCGCGGCCCAGTTGGGCGCGCCCTGGTAGATCATCGCGAAGATCAGCACGCGCTTGAAGAGTTCGGGGCGTTCGAGGTTGATGTGCATGTTCTCGCCACCCGCCACCGAACCGGTGCGGTCGTCACCGTCGAGGTGGATGTACGGCGGCGTGTTCAGCGCTCCGAAGCTGTTGCCGAGAGCCTGGATGACACCCTTGGACCCGTCGGCAAGCTCGAAGAGGCAGCCGAGGTCGAGGTCGACACCGTTGCTCGCGCCGGTCAGCTTGGCGAGGAAGCCCTTCTTCTGCTCCCCGCGCGACCAGTCGAGGTTGACGCGCGTGACGCCCCGAGCGGACCCGCCCTTGGACAGGCTGACCGTCGGGGACTCTTTCGTGAGGTTGATCTTGCTGAGGTTGACGCCCGAATTCTGTTCAGGCTTCTTGCTGTAGTCGATGGCCACGATTACCTTTCGTCGGAACTGCGGTGTGCGGACTGCACTGGGGGTACGAAACAGCGAAGGGAGCCCTCTTCCCGAAATCCGGGTCGGAGGCTCCCTTCGCTGTCGAACTCACTGTCGGACTGCTCAGGCGGACACTATTTCGTCCGCGTCCGCCTTCTTGGCGTTGTTGCGATTGCGGTAGACGCTCGAAGCGAAGGCTGCGCCGATCAGGGCGATACCGACCAGGCCGGTGATCACCTCGGGAACGTGCGTGCCGATCGAGTACAGCAGGATCAACGCGAGTGCGCCGATCGCCCAGTGGGCGCCGTGCTCGAGATACACGTAATCGTTCAGCGTGCCCTTGCGGACGAGGTAGATGGTGATGGATCGGACGAACATCGCGCCGATGAAGCCCAGACCCAGGGCGATGATGATCGGGTCGGACGTGATCGCGAACGCCCCGATGACGCCGTCGAACGAGAACGAAGCGTCGAGGACCTCGAGGTAGAGGAACAGGAAGAACCCGGCCTTACCGGTGGCCTTGGCCAGTCCGCTCGGCCCACCGGTGGGTACTTCGTCTTCTTCCGGGACATGGAACATCTCGCCGAGACCGTTGACCGCGATGTAGGTGATCATGCCGAGCGCACCGGCGATCATCACCGTCGACACCTTGTCGTCGGGTGCGATGACGGTGGCGGTGATCAGCAGCAGTGCGGTGGCGACGACAACCTCGAGCTGGTCGAGCTTGCCTGCCTTCGCGAGCGGAACTTCGAGCCACTTCAGCCACTTGATCTCACGCTCTTCGAGCATGAAGTGCAGGAACAGCATCAGCAGGAACATGCCGCCGAACGCAGCGATCTGGGGGTGCGCGTCGGTGATCAGCGTCTCGTAGCTCGCGCTGCCGTCGGGGAAGTATGCGGCCCCGTCCTCCGGCGGATTGAGCGCAAGATCGAGTGCCGCGATCGGACCGAGCCCGGATGCCACCCACACGATGAGCAGCGGGAACACCAGACGCATGCCGAAGACGGCGATGAGGATGCCGACGGTGAGGAAGATCTTCTGCCAGAACTCGCTCATCCGGCGCAGGACGGTCGCGTTGATGACCGCGTTGTCGAACGAGAGCGAGACTTCGAGGATGCCGAGGATCACACAGAGGAACAGAGCCTGGGGGCCACCGTAGAGAAACGCCACCACAAGAGAGATGACGGTGACGGCCAGCGACGGGCCGAATATTCGCAGAACCACGAAGCGTGGCCTTTCTGAGTAGAAGTCAGGGGCGGTGCAGGGTGGTTACTGCAGGCTCCGGAGAGCGTCGATCCGGCCCCGGCACGGCCGGGACCGGATCACGACTGATCGAACTAGACGTTGACACCGTAATCGCGCGCAATGCCCGACAGGCCCGAGGCGTAGCCCTGGCCGATGGCCCGGAACTTCCACTCGGCACCGTTGCGGTACAGCTCACCGAAGACCATCGCGGTCTCGGTGGACGCATCCTCGGAGAGGTCGTAACGGGCCAGCTCGGAGCCGTTGGCGCGGTCGACGACGCGGATGTACGCGTTGCGAACCTGGCCGAACGACTGGCTGCGGGTCTCACCGTCGTAGATCGAGACGGGGAAGAAGATGGACTCGATGTTCGCCGGCACGGCGGACAGGTCGACGTTGATGACCTCGTCGTCGCCCTCGCCCTCACCGGTGCGGTTGTCGCCGGCGTGCTCGATGGAGCCGTCGGGCGACTTCATGTTGTTGAAGAACACGAAGTGCTGGTCGGAGACGACCTTCTTGTCGGCACCCGTAGCGATCGCACTGGCGTCGAGGTCGAAGTCGGTACCGGTGGTGGTACGCACGTCCCAGCCGAGGCCGACGGCCACAGCCGTGAGGTTCGGCGCTTCCTTGGTGAGCGAAACGTTGCCACCCTTGGTCAAGCTGACGCCCATGCGGGGTCCTTTCGATCGTTCCTACGGTCGACGTACCGGAAGGGCACGCCCAGTGTGCGCGTATGCCCCCACAGTAATAGGTCTCTGTGAGGTGCGCCCCTACCCACTATGCCGACTCCGTGCCGGGTCACGCCCCGAATGCCCAGCCGAGGCCCCCGTACGGGGTCCCGGGAGGTCGAGTCGACAGGCGCGGGCCGGGCGAGCAGTACCATTCGGTCTTGTGGCGAGCCGATGGACGCGCCGCCTCTTCGGCGGCGGGCGCACCGATGATCCCGCGGCCCTCCGCGCCCATGACGCGATGGTGGCCGCGTTCCTCGACATGGACAAGCGACAGTCCATCGCAGAGGCCGGCGTCATCGCCTCCCACGAGGTCGCGCCGGAACGGGACCTGCTCCGCAGGTGGGAACCGATCCGGCAGAAGTGCTACCAGGCAGCCGAGGCGTATCTGCAACTCGCTCGCACCGAACCCGAGGAAGAGCTGGCCCCTGCCGCAGCCTACGAGCAGGTGATCCACCAGATTGCGGACGCCGCAAGAACTCTGGACGAGTTCTACGAGCGCTACCGCGGTCATCTCGAGCACGCGGTCACGGTCGCGCAGACCGCACCCCAGCTGGCCGCCCGGGTGAGCGCCGATGCCCGCGACGCCCTCGGAGCGCTGGACACACCCGCGAACAGCGCGTTCGCCGAGTACCCGTCCGTCCGCGCGACCACCGACGCGGTGCAACGCGCACTCCACACCCTCGGTGCCGCGACCGGTGCGGGTGCGGTGCGTACCGCCGCCCACCAGGTGGAGGAAGCAACCGCGGCGTTTCGTGAAGCGCTCGCGGAGGCACCGGGACGGCAGGCCGAGGCACGCAACACCCTCGCCTCCGTCACCACCCGGCTCGGCGCAGTACGCACTCGGTCGGAAGGTCTCGCACCGGCCTACTCCGCCCTGCTGCGCGAATTCAACGCCGCCAGTTCGGCGGATCTGTCCGACAACGAACAACAAGCCCTTCTTCTGCTCGAGCGCGCCGCCGAGGAACTCGACGTCGCCCGCGCGTCCCTCGCCGCAGGACGCCCCGAAGAAGCGCTCGCCCAGGCCGGTGTGGTGCGCGCGGAGCTCGCGCGGGCCGAAGAACTCGTCGATGCGGTGACCGACCGGCTCGCCACGCTGCGAGCCGTCAAGGAAAACCCGGAGTCGAAGGTCCGTGACGTGCGGTTCCGGCTGCGTGATGCACAACACCTCGCGGTACAGCGTGGACTCACAGCAGAATGGGGATCCGTCCTCGACGCCCAGCTGAATCGAATCGACCGGGCAGTCGATGCGCTGACCGGTGTACATCCCGACTACTGGGCGTACGTCAAAGACCTGGACGCGGTATCGACGTTCATCACCGGAGTGGTGAATCGAATGAGAGGACGGAACACGGACCGATGACCGGGGCTACTCACACCGGGGTGCGCGCGATGCGGCACTTCCGACATCTGGACCGGCCCACCTTGGACCGCCTGTTCCTGCACCACCCCCAACCTTTCGGTCACGCCGACGCCCGTGAGCGGCTCGCGATGGCGCTCGGGGCCACGTTGTACGTCCCCGCGACCCGGCACGACCTCACGGCCACCATCGTCCGGCGCTCCGCCGAAGGCGTGACCTCGATGGTGCTCGATCTCGAGGACGCCGTGGCCGACGACGAGGTCGAGGACGGACTCCGCAACGCCGTCGCGACCCTCGACGAACTCGCTCTCCGTGGCGAAGCGCCGATGATGTTGTTCGTTCGCGTCCGCACCCCCGACGGGATCGACCGGCTCACCGAGATGCTGGGTCCCGGAAGCAGCGTGCTCACCGGATTCGTGCTTCCCAAGTTCGGTGCCACTACCGGGGGCAACTTCCTCGACGCGGTCGCCGTCGCCTCCGAGCGGGTCGGGCGGAACCTCTACGCGATGCCCGTCATCGAATCGGCTGCTGTGGTGCACCGCGAAACCCGCGACGACGAACTGCGCGCGATCGCTCGGCTGCTCGCCGAACATCGCCACCGGATCCTCGCCGTCCGGATCGGCGCGACCGACATGTGTGCGACCTTCGGCATCCGCCGCGACCGCGACCTGACGATCTACGACGTGCGGGTCGTCGTCGACGTGATCGCCGACATCGTCAACCACCTCGGCCGCACCGACGGCACCGGGTTCGTCATCACCGGGCCGGTGTGGGAGTACTTCGCCGATCACGAACGCATGTTCCGGCCGATGCTGCGCGCTACCCCGTTCGAGGAGCAGGACGCGGTGGTGTTCCGCCAGCAACTCGTCAGCCGGGATCTCGACGGTCTCCTGCGGGAGATCGCACTCGACCGCGCGAACGGCATCCAGGGCAAGACGGTGATCCATCCCTCGCACGTCGCCGCGGTACACGCGTTGTCGGCGGTCACGCACGAGGAGTTCCACGACGCGACCGACATTCTCGATCGCGACACCGGTGGAGTCAGCGCGTCCGGGTACGGCAACAAGATGAACGAACGCCGTCCCCACCGCACCTGGGCGGAGCAGACGCTGGTCCGTGCGTCCGTATTCGGAGTCACCAACAAGGGCGTCACGTTCGTCGAACTGTTGACGGCGCTGGTGGACCGATGACCGACATTCTCCAGAAGTATTGGGCCACCGAGGAGTTCGGGCTCGCCCTCGAGCATCGAGGAACTTCGAGCGGCTACACCGTCCCGGAACTCGTCCAGCCCGGACTTCGCCGGAACCCGCGCCGGGCACATCTGCTGGTATCGACGGTGCTCGGCAAGCACATCCCCACCGACCCCGCCGCGGTGCTGGCGGCGGGCCGCGACCTCGGGCTCCTCGTCTCCGACCTGCTCGGCGACGACGCTTCGAATGCGCTCGTTCTGGGATTCGCAGAGACCGCAACGGGTTTGGGACACTGTGTCGCCGAGGCGGTGGGTGCCGGGTGCTACCTGCATTCGACACGTCGCCGCGTGCCGGGCGCGGTGGTGTTCGCCGGTTTCGAGGAGGGACACTCCCACGCGACATCGCACCTGCTGCAGCCCACTTCGCCGGATCTCTTCGCCAACGCCGCGCCGCTCGTTCTCGTCGACGACGAAATCTCGACCGGTGCAACAGCTGTCGATGCCATCCGTGCGCTGCACCGGATTCATCCCCGTGACCGTTACATCGTCGCGTCGCTCGTGGACATGCGCGGCGAGGAGCACCGTCGCCAGACGGCGGCGGCGGAACTCGACCTCGGCGCGACGATCGAGCACGTGAGCCTCGCGGACGGTCACACCGTGCTGCCCACCGATCTCACCGACCGGGTCACCGCGCTACCGGCTCCCGACCTCAATCCTGTCGCTGCTCACCGCGGTACCGTTCGGTTCGTCTCTGTGCCCTGGCCCTCGGACGTCCCCGACGGAGGACGGCACGGCGTTCTGGGCAGCGACTTCGCGGCCTACGACTCCGCGGTCGCCGCGGCGGCAGCGACGGTCGAGTCCGTCCGGGAGAGCGATCGTCCGGCGATCGTCATCGGCCACGAAGAACTCATGTACCTGCCGCTGCGACTGGCACAGGCGCTCTCCGAGCGTGGCACCGCGACCAGATTCCAGACCACGACACGGTCGCCCGCGTACGTCCGGGATGTCCCGGGCTACCCACTGCGGCGCGGATTCTCTTTCGTCGCACCCGAACACATCCCGTCCGAACACGAAACCGAGGCCGCCCGGTACCTGTACAACGCCCGGTGGCCGGAACCCGCCGAAGTACGCCCCGAGTTGATCCTCGTGGTCGACTCTCCGGCCGATACCGAACGCCTGCGCGCCGACGGGGGCGTGCTCGACGTAGTGAGCGCGGCCGGCGAGGACGTACTGGTGGCGGTTGTGCCGGCCACAGATCCGGCAGCACTGGCTGCTTCGAGGGAGACACGATGACCACACCGTTGACCGGACCCGATTTCGGTTCGTACGCCCCGGACGAGGTGACCTGGCTGCTCAAGGATCTCTCGCACGTCGACCTCGAAGGCGACATCGCCGAGCGTGAGGCCCGCATCCAGGCGGGACTCGCGCACTACGCGGAGTCGTTGCCGGTCGAGTACCAGCCCGACGCCCCGTACCGGGAGTTGTTCGACAAGGCACTCGCGTCCACCGCGGGACGACTTGCCCACGCGGTGGGAACCCTGACCGAACTCCTGATCGCCGAACGCGGGACGAACCTCACTCTCGTGTCGCTGGCGCGCGCGGGAACGCCGGTCGGAATCCTGATCCGCCGCTGGGCGCAACAGCACCACGGCCTGTCGCTGCCGCACTACGCGGTCTCGATCGTGCGGGGACGCGGAATCGACTCCGCAGCACTCGATTACATCACCGAACACCACGACCCGGCCTCGGTCGTGTTCGTCGACGGCTGGACCGGCAAGGGCGCGATCGCGCGGGAGCTGGCGGCCGCGCTGGCCGAGTACTCCGCCGCCGGTGGCCCGGCGCTGTCGGACGACCTCGCCGTGCTCGCCGATCCCGGTTACTGCGTGCGTACCTACGGCACCCGCGACGACTTTCTCATCGCGTCGGCGTGCCTGAACTCGACGGTGTCGGGTCTGGTGTCGCGCACGGTCCTGAACGACACGTGGATAGGGCCCGGCGAATTCCACGGTGCGAAGTACTACGCCGAACTCGCCGGCGACGACGTCTCGACGCTCCTGCTCGATACGGTGTCGGCCGAATTCGGCGATCGGGCAGCGGCACTGGCGAGCGCACGCGAACTGCTCGGGTCCGACCGCGAACCCACCTGGGCAGGGTGGGAGTCGGTGGAGCGCATCCGTGTGCGGTACGGCATCTCCAGCATCAATTTCGTCAAACCCGGTGTCGGAGAGACGACCCGGGTACTGCTGCGCCGGGTGCCGTGGAAGATCCTCGTACGCGATTTGACCGCCGACGAGCACGCGCACATCCGGATGCTCGCCGCTGCCCGCAACGTTCCCGTCGAAGAGGTTCCCGACCTCGCGTATTCGTGTATGGGACTCATCAAGGACCTACCGTGACAGCAGCATTGATCGCCACCGACCTCGACCGCACCCTGATCTACTCGCGTGCGGCGATGACAGGCACGCAGTATTCGGCCGGAAATCTGCGGTGCATCGAGTACTACGAGGGCGCACCGCTGTCGTACGTCACCGAGACCGCCGCACGACAACTCGAAGACCTCACGTCCGCGCATACCGTGGTGCCCACGACCACCCGGACACCGGAGCAATTCCGCCGCATCGACCTGCCCGGCGGCCCGTGGCGATATGCCATCACCAGCAACGGCGGCGCGTTGCTGGCGGACGGGGAACCGGACGAGCAGTGGCGCCGGCACGTGGAGACGGCGGTACGCGAGGGTGGTGCCTCCCTCGAGGAGGTCATCGCCGAGTTGCGGCGGCGCATCTCCGAGAGCTGGGTGTCGAAGTTCCGGATCGCCGACGGGTTGTTCTGCTACCTCGTCGTCGACGTCGCGGCACAGCCGGCCGGATTCGTCGAAGACTGGCAGGAATGGTGCGGTATCCGCGGGTGGAACGTCTCGCAGCAGGGCCGCAAGATCTACACGATGCCCGACAGCGTCTGTAAGTCCCACGCGGTGGCCGAAGTGCACCGCCGGCTCGCCGACGAGGGAGTGATCGACGCCGACGCCCCCGTGTTCGCAGCCGGCGACGGAGCGCTCGATGCCGAGATGCTGAGGGCTGCGGACGCGGCCATCCGCCCACGTCACGGCGAACTCGAACTGCTCGAATGGCAGCATGCGAACCTCTCGGTGACCGAACACTCGGGCATCGCAGCCGGCGAAGAAATCCTCTCCTGGTTCGCCCGGTCCGCCCGCGCCGAGGGCGGTTCGTAGAGTAGGACTTGCACGCGACCGCCAACACGGTTGCCGACACAGTGAGGACACATCTCTTGCCGACTTCGCTCTCCAAGGGTCAGAACGGACCGCTCACCGTCTCCGACGTCGTCGTTTCGCTCGAACTCACGACACCCGCCGACCTGTCGGCGCTGCTCGTCAAGGCCGACGGCAAGGTACGGTCCGACGCCGACTTCGTGTTCTTCAATCAGCCGGTCGGGCCGGGTGTGCGTCTGGTGCCCGGACAGGCGGGACAGAACTCGTCGCTGGCAGTGTCGCTGCCGCAGGTACCCGCCGATATCGACCAGGTGCGCGCGGTGATCACACTCGACGATGCGACGAGCAGTTTCGGCCGGTTCGCACCGCCCACCGCCCGCGTCTCCGACGCAGCGGGCAACGTGCTGTTCGAGTACCGGATCGAAGGGTTGTCCAGCGAGTCCATCGTGATCGCCCTCGAGCTGTACCGACGGCAGGGATCGTGGAAGGTGCGCGCGGTCGGCCAGGGCTACGCGGGAGGATTCGCTGCGCTCGTCACCGATCACGGAGTGTCCGTCGACGACGCACCGGCAGCGGCGTCTGCGCCTGCACCGAGCGTCGCCCAGACGCCGCCCCCGCCGCCGCAGGCGGCCACCCCGCCGCCCGCACCGCAGCAGCAGTACAACCAGGCTCCGCCGCCGGCGGCCGCACCCGCGGAGCCCGCCGAGGTCAGCCTGACGAAGAACCGTCCCGTGAGCCTCGTCAAGGGCCAGAAGGTCACGCTCCGCAAGGACGGCGGCGTGGCACTGACGTACCTGCGCATGGGCCTCGGCTGGGATCCCATCGAGAAGCGCGGGCTGTTCGGCAATCGTTCCGCCGACATCGACCTCGACGCGTCCGCAGTCCTGTTCGCCGACCACAACATCGTGGACGTGGCCTACTACGGCCAGTTGCAGTCGAAGGACGGATCGATCCAGCACCAGGGCGACAACCTGACGGGTGAGGGAGCAGGCGACGACGAGGTCGTGCTCGTCGACCTCACGCGCATCCCGGCGCACATCACCACCGTGATGTTCGTCGTCACGTCGTACAAGGGTCATTCCTTCGAGCAGGTTCAGAATGCGTTCTGCCGCCTCGTCGACGGCACAACCAACGGCGAACTCGCCCGGTACACCATGCAGGGCGGTATGCCGTTCACGGGCATGGTGATGGCGAAGGTGTACCGCGAGGGCAACTCCTGGAAGCTGCAGGCGATCGGCGAGGGCATCCAGGCCAAGCATCCCGGTGAGGCCGCACCCCAGCTGGGCCGGTTCCTGGCTACGTAGCGCGGATGACGTATGAGTTCTCGGCGGGGCAGAACGGTCCGCTGACGGTCCGCACGCTGCGTTTCGCCGCGTCCGCGCAGGTTCCGCTGGACCTGTGCGCATTCGTGGTGGACGACCTGCTGCAGGTCGCGACCTCGGACGACGTGGTCTTCTACAATCAGCCGGCCACGGCGGGCGTCCGGGTCGAGGGCGAGACCATCGTCCTCGAGCCGGACGCCCTGCGCCCGGGCGCGCGAGTGCTGTGCGCCGTGGGAGCAGCGTCGACGACGCCGGTATCGACCACGCTGTGTGACGCCGACGGAACGCCTCTCGCGTCCTTCCACATCACGCCCGCGACGGGCACAGAATCCGCACTGCTGTGCTGGGAGATATACCGCCGCAACGGAACCTGGAAGATTCGCGCGCTCGGTGCGGGTTATGCCGGTGGACTCGCGGAGATGTTCACCGCGCACGGCGTCGCGGTCGACGAGCCCGCCGATGTTGCTCCCGCACAGGCGGATGCGTTGCCGACGACGACAGGAACCGAACTTCCCCCGTCCTGCGAACTGGTGTGGCGGATCTTCGAAGACGCTTCCCGGTCGGCCGCCGCCTACGTCGCTGCGCACGAATACGCGCAGCATCGGCTCGACGACGAGTTGTCGGCGGCGGTGGCGGACCCCTCCGCCCGTACCGGTCGGGCAGCAGAAACGGCCCGCGCACAAGCACACCGGCGCTGCGAAGAACTCGTGGCGGCAGCGGAGTCCCGGCATCGTGACGACAGCGTGACGCTCGCCGCCGAACTCGACACGGTCGATGCGGTGCTGCCCGCGTCGCTTGCCTCGTGGGACTCGGGCGCATGGCGCGGCACGCTGGTCCAGGGAGACGGTGTGCGCGTGGGCGAGTTGTCGGCGCCGGATCGCGGGGCGCTCCGGTTACCGATGTGCGTACCGCTTCCCCTCGGTAGGCCGTTGTGGATCGACGGTGAGGCCGCGATTGCCGGCGCGGTCGCGTCGTCGTTGGCGTTGCGTCTGTTGTCCGCGCGCCCCGGATCCCGCCTCGACATCATCGATCCGTCCGGATCGTTGCTCGCGTTGAGCGAACTGGCACGGCCGATGCTCGCCGGCCCTCCCATTCACGACATCGCCGGGGTGGCGCCGAAACTGAAAGGCCTCGCCGAAGCCGCGGACCTTACGGGCCTCGCACTGTCGTCCGGCGCCGAGACGCTCCGGCCCGAACCCCGCGTCATCGTGCTGGCGGGCCTGCCGCACGGGTTCGGCAGCATCGATCTGGTGAATGTCGTGCATCTGGCAAGAATGGGTTCGTCCCAGGACATTTCGATTGTGATCACCGGCGCGGACGACAAAGTCGTGGACAATCCCGCGTACGCCCTCTTACGCGACGTGTCGCAGCATCTACCCGCGGCCGAGGACGGTCACCTCGCCGACCCGTGGACGAACACCGACTGGCGGTTCGCGGCCGACACGCTCCCCACCGACGAGGAATTGCTGCGCACGGTGGTGGCAGTTCTCGGAGCCGTCAGAACCTGATCGCATCACGCAGCGACGATGCCCGCCACCGGGATACGAGCGTCGACGGCCTGCCGGAAGTTGACCATCGCCCGCTCGAGATGGTCCCGGTTGGTGACCAGGACGGCACCCGTTGCGCCACGCCTGAGAAGGACGTCATTGGTGAAGCGTGCGTTCTCCACGGTGGACGTCGAAGCAGTTTCCTCGGTGACCCGATCGGGATGAATGCCGCGTGCGACAAGCCAGTCCTTCATCGCCTGGGCTTCGGTGACGCCGTTGCGCGGTACGCCGCCGGTCACGACGATCGGCGACGCCGGGTAGCGGTGTGCCGCCGCGAGAGCAGCCTCGAGACGCTGTTCCAGTACCGGCCGGATCCTCCCGTCCTCGGTCAGTCCCGCGCCGAGAACAACGAGGTGAGTGCCGATCGGATTCAGATCCAGCATCACCGGAAATCGCGGAGTCAGTTGCTCCAGTTCCGTGCAGACGATGATCAACTCGTCGATCATCCCCTGACACAGCGGCGTCACGGACAGAATCCCGTTCACGACGGTGTCGACGGCAGGGTCGGCGCTCGCCTGCCCTGTCGAAACTCCCAATGTGACCGTGGCCGCGACCAGGGCCGAGGCCACTGTCCGTCGTGCAGCGCTCATTCGAATCCCTTCGGAACATGATCGGATCGGGCTGTGCCGCAGTGTGCCATCGACCACGGCCGACGGTGGGAGTCCTCGAAGCCCTGTGGACCCTGCATCGACTACCCGATAGGGAATCGTGACATCCGACAAACGGATTGCCGGGGAAGCGCGTGCCCCGGCTCTCCATAGGTTTCCCCTATGGCGTCGTGCGGCCGCAGGTCTTTGTCGCGGCCGCACGACCGTGTTCGACTGAAGCCGCGCGGGCACGCCGGCCCGCGCGCTGCCGACCAGGAGCACGAGTGAGCGAACTGCACCTCCCGAACAGAATCCGGCGATTCGCAGTCGAGCGCCGCGACCGGCCGGCAGTCACCGCAGGCGACACAACCTTGACCTACGGGGAATTCGACTCCTGCACCAACCGGGTGGCGTCTGCGCTCACCACGTTGGCGTCGGCACCCGGTCGCATCGGTGCGTTGCTGCGCATGGGCCTGCCCGGTGCGGCGACCCTCGTCGGGTGCGCGAAGGCCGGTCTCGTCTTCACCCCGCTCAACTGGCGTCTCACTCCCGGCGAGGTCGCGGCGATCGCAGTGGACGCCGGGCTGGAGGTCTTGATCGTCGAGCCGGACTTCGCGGCGTCGGCAGCAGCGATCGCGGCGGCACTGCCGCACGTGCACATCGTCGTGGTCGGTGACGGCGCCGCCGTCGCCGGGGCGCGGTCGTGGGAGGAGTTCGTCGCGTCGGGGGACAACATCGACCCCGGAGCGGGCGACGACCCCGAAACGGCGTTCCTGCAGCTCTATACCTCCGGCACCACGGGCAGGCCGAAAGGTGTTGTCGCGGTTCACCGCAATCTGTACAACGTCCCGGAAACCTTTGCCCTGTACGAATTCGAGGACGCATCCGTTTCGCTGGACGCCCTCCCGCTGTTCCACATCGCGGGCGCGGGTTGGCTCACCACGTCGTTGTCTGCGGGTGTGCACACGATTCTGCTCGGTGAGATGCGTCCAGCGCAGGTGGCGGCAACGATCGCCGAACACCGCGTCACCCATACATTCATGGTGCCGTCAGCGATCGGCATGCTGCTCGAACTACCCGACCTGGCGAACTACGATCTGTCGAGTCTGAAGGTGATCGCGTACGGTGCGTCGCCGATCACCCCCACGCTGCTCGAGCGGACGATGGACACCCTGGGCTGCCGGATGGTGCAGCGCTACGGCATGACGGAGACGATGGGCGCGCTCACCGCACTGCGCTCCGGCGACCACGATCCCCGCGGGACGCGCACCCACCTTCTCCGTTCGGCCGGTACACCCCTGCCGGGCACCGAGGTCCAGATCCGCGATATCGCAACGGGTGAACCGCTTCCGCAGGGTGAGACCGGGGAGATCGTGTCGCGTTCCCGCAACAACGTCTCGGGCTACTGGCGTCGCGACGCCGAATCAGCGGCGCTGTACACCGAGGACGGCTTCCTGCGGACCGGCGACGCCGGGTACCTCGACGAGAACGGCTACCTGTTCGTCACCGACCGGGTCAAGGACATGATCATCACCGGCGGAGAAAATGTATATCCCGTCGAGGTGGAAGCCGTGCTCGCGGAACATCCCGCAGTCGCCGAGGTAGCGGTGGTGGGCCTCCCGGACCCGCGCTGGGGAGAAGCAGTCACCGCTGTCGTCCGCATCGCCGACGGCGTCGAACGCCCCTCCGAGCAGGAACTCGTCGCCTTCACCGCCGGGCGTCTCGCGTCGTACAAGAAACCGCAGCGCATCCACCTCGTGGACGAACTGCCGCGCAACGCGAGCGGCAAGATCCTCAAACGCACGCTCCGCGCCACGCTGAGCACACCCGACACCGCCTCCCCGGTGATGACCCCGCCGAACTGAACGCCGAGGCACGCGCAGCGGCCGGGTTTCCGCAGTCGCCTACGATGACGGCGTGGACCTGCATCTCGTGACCTATTTCGTGGCCGTCGTCGACCACGGTGGGATCACGAAAGCTGCTCAGTCGCTCTACATTTCGCAACCCTCGCTCTCCCAGGCCATCCGCACCCTGGAACGTCGCCTGGGGACAACACTCTTCGACCGCACCGGTCGCCGGCTCACGCTCACGGACGACGGCAGGGCGCTCGAGGTTGCGGCACGCCGCATCCTCGCCGATGTCGACCGTGCCAAGCGGAAGGTCGCGGCGGTCCGTGACCTCGAGGCGGGACGGGTGGAGATCGTGACGTTCTCCGCGTTCTCCGTCCACCCCGTCGTGGCGCTCGTCCAGCGGTTCCGCGCCCGCTATCCCGGCATCACCGTCAACATCTCCGACGCGGACGGACCGCCGGGCATCCATGCGGCACTGCGACGCGGGGAGGCGGAGATCGGCGTCACCGACATGTCCGTCGAGCACGCGGGCATGATCACGATCCCGCTCCTCGAACAGGAAATGGTGCTCGCGATGCACCCCGACCTCGCCACCGGTGTCCCCGACCCGGTGACTCGTGCACGAGTCCGGGAGATTCCGCTCGTCCTCGACCTGGGGTCGCGCGCGAGTGCTGCGCGCGCGGGTGAGTTGCTCGGTGAGCAGAACGTCGTCGTCGACTGTGCCCATCCGGCGGCCATCTGGGAGTTCGTCATACGCGGCACCGGAGCGACGGTGGTCTCCCGGCAGGTGGCCCAGCAGCGAATGCCCAGTGCGGTGATCCGGTCGCTGGACCCGCCGTTCATGCGGCCCGTCGGCCTGGTGCTGCGCCCCGGGGAACCGTCCCCGGCGGCCGCAGCGTTCCTTGCGACTGCCACCGCCGAGACCCCGGGAGCCTGAGCATGGAGTTTCGTCAGGTCGAGTACTTCCTCGCCGTCGTCGAAAACGACGGCATCAACGGTGCCGCCGCCGCGCTGGGTGTCGCGCAGCCCACCGTGTCCCAAGCGCTCCGGAGCCTCGAACGCGAACTCGGCGTCAACCTGTTCCACCGCATCGGTCGCGGGATGGTCCTCACCGCAGCGGGGAAGAGCCTCATCGGTCCCAGCCGTCAGATTCTGCGCGATGTCGATGCGGTGGAAGAGTTGCTCTCCGCGCCGACCGACGAGGTCACGGGCAGCCTCGACCTGATGGTGTTCCCGGCACTTGCCGGCGGGCCGATCGTCGACCTGGTCGCCCGGTTCCGGCGCGCCCACCCCAAGTCCACGGTGCGGTTCTCCGACCTCAAGTCCGAAGAACTCGCCTCCGGCGTGATCCGCGACGGACATTGCGAATTCGTGCTCGCCCATCTCCCACTCGAAGACGGGGTGGGACTCGAGGTGATCGAACTCGGCGAGCAGGAGTACTGGCTCGCATACCCACCGGGCACGGATCTGCCGCCGGGCCCCGTGGCCCTGACCGCGTTGCCCGACATCCCCATGGTGTTCGTTCCGCGCGGCGGTGGGTCGATGAGCGACGAGATCGACTACGCGATGCGCCGGGCAGGGGTGCGACGCCCGATCGCGGTGCTGACCGCCCACCGCGAAGCGCGGCTGCCGATGGTGCTCGCCGGGCTCGGCGGTTCGTTCGTCGAACGTTCTCTGGCCGAGGCAGCCCAGGACGTCGCCGTCGTGCGGGCGTGCGAACCCGCGTTCACCCGGCCGTTCGGTCTCGCCTTCGCACCCGAATCCCTGTCGAAAGCCGGGCGGGCGTTCGTGGACCTGGTCCGGTCCACGACGACCCAGCCCTGAGCAGCGGTCAGGACACGCGTTCGAAGATCGCCGCGAGACCCTGTCCGCCACCGATGCACATGGTCTCGAGGCCGTAGCGGCCCTCGCGGCGCTGCAACTCACGGGCGAGTGTCGCGAGCATCCGGCCGCCGGTCGCGCCCACCGGGTGACCGAGCGAGATGCCGGAACCGTGGACGTTGGTGCGCTCGAAGTCGGCGGCACCGAACTTCCACTCGCGGGTCACCGCCAGGGCCTGCGCCGCGAACGCCTCGTTCAATTCGACGACATCGACATCGGCCAGGGTGATTCCGGCCTTGGCGAGAGCGATCTCGGTCGCCGGCACCGGACCGATGCCCATGACCTTGGGCGCGACCCCTGCCACGCCCCACGACACGATGCGCACCAGCGGTGTCAGACCCAACTCGGCAGCCTTCTGCGGGGTGGTCACCAGCGCCATCGACGCGGCGTCGTTCTGACCGCTGGCGTTGCCGGCGGTCACGGTGGCATCGGGGTCCTGCGTGCCCATGACGGGACGGAGCGCGGCGAGCGACTCGAGGCTGATGTCCGCGCGAGGATGCTCGTCGGTGTCGATGACCTGCTCACCTCTACGGGTACTCACCGTGACCGGCACGATTTCCTCCGCGAGGATGCCGTTGTTCTGCGCTGCCACCGCCCGCAGGTGCGAGTTGAGAGCGAGTTCGTCCTGCTCCGCGCGGGAGATCGAATATTCGGCCCGCAGGTTCTCGGCCGTTTCGATCATGCCGCCGGGTACCGGGTAGAAGCGGCCGCCGGCGGTGGAGCGGGCACGCACCAGGCCGTCGTGCATCTGCACCCCCGTGCGGGCGCCGCCCCAGCGGATATCGGTGGAGTAGAACGCGGCATTGCTCATCGACTCGGTGCCCCCGGCGACGACCACGTCGTTGTCTCCGTTGCCCACCTGCAACGCGGCCTGGATCACGGCCTGAAGGCCCGACCCGCAACGGCGATCGATGTGCATACCGGGGACGGTGACGGGCAGGCCGGCGTCGAGCGCGACGACCCGGCCGATCGCGGGAGCCTCGCTGTTGCCGTTGCAGTGACCGAGGATGACGTCCCCGATCTCGTCGGGAGCGATACCCGTGCGGTCGAGCAGACCCTTCAGTGCCGCGACGCCGAGATCGACGGCGGTGAGGGACTTGAACATTCCCCCGTACCGGCCGATAGGGGTCCGGACAGGTTCACAGATGACAACTTCGCGCATGACGGCCTTTCGGAAGGAGTGACGAGGTGACGGCCGAGCGTCACATGAAGCGGCCGCCGGTGACCTCGAGGACAGTGCCGGTCATGTACGACGACATATCCGATGCGAGAAACAGTGCGACGGAAGCAACTTCGGCAACCTCGCCCGGACGTCCCATCGGGATTTCACTCATCTTCCGATCCCATGCCTTCTGCGGCATGGCCTCGGTCATCGCGGAGCGGATCAGACCGGGCTGGATTGCATTGATGCGCACACCGTGATGCGCCATCTCCTTGGCAGCCGCTTTCGTCAGACCGACGATCCCCGCCTTCGCCGCGGAGTAGTTCGTCTGACCGACCATGCCCACCTTGCCCGACAACGACGAGATGTTGACGATCGCGCCGCGCTTGGCCTCCCGCATGATCGCCGAGGCCTTGCGGGTGCCGTGCCACGTGCCTTTGAGGTGCACGTCGATCACGAGGTCGAAGTCTTCTTCCGTCATCGTGCGCATAGTGGCGTCGCGGGTGATGCCGGCGTTGTTGACCACCACGTCGAGCGAGCCGAATCCGTCGACAGCCTCTGCCAGCAGCGTGTCCCAGTCATCTGCCTCGACGACGTTGCTGCGCACCGCGCGGGCGACCTCGCGTCCGCCGAGTTTCTCTGCCGCCGCGGTGGCAGCGTCGAGGTCCAGGTCACCGATCACCACGCGAGCACCCGCGTCGACGAATTCGCGCGCGATGGCAAAACCGATTCCCTGGGCACCGCCGGTAATGACAGCAGTGCGGTTCTCCAGCAAAGACATCAGATTTCCTTTCGGCGGGTCGAGAAGTGCCCGCAGACGTGTGGATGCGTCGAATATAACGGTGGGATATGGGGTCACACCCCTTCTCATCCATCGACACTGCCTATACGGGAATGGCGCTATTCGTATTGGACATCCTGTGTGGCCAACCCGGAGAGTTGAGGACATGACACTCTCGACACCGGCCGCCGAGGTCGACGACGACGACTTCCGCGAGATCCTCGCCCAGACGCGGGCGTTCGTGCGCACCGTGGTCGTGCCGCGAGAACAGGAGATTGCCGAAACCGACGCAATCCCCGACGACATCCGCCGGGCCGCGAAGGACATGGGCCTGTTCGGGTATGCGATTCCGCAGCAGTGGGGTGGGCTCGGCCTGAACCTCGTCCAGGACGTCGAACTCGCGATGGAGTTCGGCTACACCACCCTGGCGTTGCGGTCGATGTTCGGCACCAACAACGGAATCGCCGGTCAGGTGCTGGTCAACTTCGGCACCGACGAGCAGAAGCGGCAGTGGCTCGAAGGCATCGCCTCAGGGGAGGTCGTCGCGTCCTTCGCACTCACCGAACCCGGCGCCGGATCGAATCCGTCCGGACTGCGCACCCAGGCCGTGCGCGACGGGGACGACTGGGTGATCACCGGCGAGAAACGGTTCATCACCAACGCGCCGCTGGCAGACTTGTTCGTCGTCTTCGCCCGTACCCGGCCCGCCGACGACCACGGCCCCGGCATCGCGGTGTTCCTCGTCCCTTCCGGCACCGACGGTGTACAGGTGGCGGGCAAGGACTCGAAGATGGGCCAGGAGGGCGCCTGGACCGCCGACGTGCACTTCGACGGCGTACGGGTTCCCGCCTCCGCGCTGGTCGGGGGCAGCGAGGACGTGGGGTACAAGGCAGCGATGGTATCGCTGGCCCGGGGCCGCGTGCACATCGCCGCCCTGTCGGTCGGGCAGGCGCAGCGGGCACTCGACGAGTCGGTGGCCTACGCTGCGACCGCCACCCAGGGCGGTGCGCCCATCGGGAACTTCCAACTCGTGCAGGCGATGATCGCCGACCAGCAGACGGGCGTGATGGCCGGTCGCGCGCTGGTGCGCGATGCGGCACGAGCATGGGTTGAAGAGACCGACCGTCGCATCGCGCCGTCGGTAGCGAAGCTCTACTGCACCGAAATGGCAGGCAAGGTTGCGGATCTGGCGGTCCAGATCCACGGCGGCACCGGCTACATGCGCGAGGTGCCGGTCGAGCGGATCTACCGCGACGTGCGTCTGCTGCGTCTGTACGAGGGCACCAGTGAGATCCAGCGGCTGATCATCGGTGGCGGGCTTGTGAAGGCTGCTCAGCGGGGTTGATCGTCCGCTCCCGGACCCGCTCGCGTAGATCCGTTTTCAGGAACTTGCCCGCCCGCGATCGGCGATATAGACGAAGCCGTCGGCGTCCAGGTACGCGATGTCGCCGGTGGCGAGCCACCCGTCGACGTACTGCTGCGCGGTGAGCTCAGGATGGCCCAGGTAGCCGTCGGTGACCTGGGGGCCGCGCACCCACAGTTCGCCGTGCTCGCCGTCTCCGAGAACGAGCGACGGATCGCCCTGCGCGCGGATCTCGATCTCGGTGTCGAACACAGGGAGGCCGACACTACCGAGCCGGTACTCGACATCGGCGACGAGCGGCACTGCCGTGACGACGCAGGTGGCTTCGGTGAGCCCGTATTCCTCGGCCACACGGGCGCCGGGGAATGCGCGCCGGAGATTATCGAGCGTCCCGGGGTCGACCGGGGCAGCTCCGCACGACACCGCACGTACCGACGAGAGGTCTCGCGACGCCACGTCCGGGTGGATCGCCAGCGCGTGCCACATCGCCGGCGTACCGGTGATGTACGAGACGCGGTGCTGCTCGATCTCCTTCAGCACGCGGGCAGGGTCGAACCTGCCCGACAACACCTGGGTCACACCGCACATGAGCAGGAACGACGTGTTGATCAGTGCGTGCGCGTGGAACAGCGGTGACACCACAATTGTGGATCCGGTGCCCGGGACCACACCCGCGATATCGAGGCCTTCGATGGGCTCGAGGGTCACGAGACCGTCCGGCCCGGCTACCAGCTGAGTGCCGGCACACCACCCGCACATCTGCGTGACGTTGGCCAGGACGTTGCGATGTAGAACGCGCACGCCTTTCGAAATGCCCGATGTGCCACCGGTATACGCGATGTGTGCAACGTCGTCGGGGGCTACGGTCGCGGGGATGAACGACGTGCGCTGCCCGGCGATCACATCGCTGAAGCGCATCGTCGCGGGGTTGCCGCCGCGCACCGGCTCGTCGGAGACGACCGCGATCAGACCGACCGTCGTATCGGCCTGAGCGCGCAGGAGCGTGTCGAATTGTTGTTGCCCGGTGACGGCCGCGACAGCACCGGTCTCCTCGATCCGTCGGCGCAATTCAGGCTCGGGCAGCAACGGATTCACCGGCGCCACAGCCGCACCCACACGGAGCGCCCCGTAGTACGCGACGTGGAATTCAGCGCAGTTCCCGAGGTGGAGGAGCACGACGTCACCAGGTTCCACACCCGTGGAGCCAAGCGCACGAGCGAATTGCGCCGACTGCTCGTCGAGTTCGCGGTAGCTGTACACGCGCTCACCATCGACGATCGCGGGCCGGTCGCCGTACGCGGCCGCCATGCTCGACGCCCACACCGCCATCGACGTCTGCGGATACGACAGGCTCGTCGACGTCCACGTCGAACTGCTGGGATTCATTGCCGCGCCCCGATCAGCGCGGTGCCATGCGGATGGCTCCGTCGAGACGGATCGTCTCGCCGTTGAGGTAACCGTTCTCGAGGATATTGACTGCGAGACGGCCGAATTCGTCGGGGTCGCCCAGCCGCGAGGGATTCGGCACGGTCGCTTCCAGCGACTTGCGCACGTCCTCGCGCAGTCGCGCCAGCAACGGGGTATCCATGATGCCGGGTGCGATGGTGTTGACGCGGATACCCTTGCTCGCGAGGTCGCGGGCCGCGACGATCGTCATTCCGACGATGCCGGCTTTGGACGCGGAGTAGTTGATCTGCCCGATCTGTCCTTCGAACGCGGCAGCCGACGCCGTCATCACGATCGCGCCACGCTCTCCGTCGATCGGTTCGAGTTCGGCCATGCGCTCGGCGCCGAGTCGCAGTGCGTTGAAGGAACCGGTCAGGTTGAGCCGGATCACGAACTCGAAATCCTCGAGCGACCCGGCCTTGCCGTTCTTGTCGAGGATGCGCATCTTGCGACCGGCACCGGCGCAGTGCACGAGGCCCCGGAGGCCACCGCGTTCGTGTGCGACGTCCAGTGCGGCTGCGAACTGCTCCTCGTCGGTGATGTCGGCGGGCGCGAAGATCGCGCCGTCACCGAGTTCGGTGGCGATGTCCGCGCCGTTCGACGACGGCAGGTCGATGAGGGTGACGGTACCGCCGGCCGCGAGCACACGACGGGCGGTGGCAAGACCGAGACCCGAAGCACCGCCGGTCACGGCGACGGAAAGATCCTTGAGTTCCATGGTCGTATCAATCCTTGCGTGGAGTGCGAGTGCTTTGACTGTGCAGTTTCGCGGTCGGAGAGCAGTTCGAGGTCAGCGCAGTTCGAGATCTACAGCAGTTCGAGGACGGTGGCGTTCGCCATTCCGCCGGCCTCACACATCGACTGCAGACCGTAGCGGATGTTGTTGTCGCGCATGTGGTGCACGAGGCGGGTCATGAGAATCGCACCGGACCCGCCCAGCGGGTGGCCGACACCGATCGCGCCGCCGAGCGCATTGACGCGGGTACTGTCCGCGCCGGTCTCGGCGAGCCATGCGAGGGGTACGGGGGCGAACGCCTCGTTGATCTCGAATGCACCGATCTCGTCGATCGACAGGCCGGAACGTTTCAGCACTTTCGCCGTGGCGGGGATGGGGCCGGTGAGCATGACGACCGGGTCGTCGGCAGCGACGACGGTGGTGTGGATCCGCGCGATCGGTGTCCAGCCGTGTGCCGCGGCGTACTCGCTGGTGGTGACCAGCAGTGCGCCTGCACCGTCGGAGATCTGCGAGGAGTTTCCGGCGTGGATCACGCCGTTCTCCTTGAACACTGTCTTCAGCTTCGCCAGCGATTCGACGGTGCCGCCGCGCCGGATACCTTCGTCCGAGGTCAGGCCCGCGACGGGTGCGAGCTGCTTTTCGAAGGCCCCCGAGTCGGTGGCAGCTGCGGACAGTTCGTGCGAGCGCAGCGAGTACTCGTCGAGCCGGGTGCGGGAGAGTCCCCATTTCTCGGCGACCATCTCGGCGCCGATTCCCTGGCTGAAGCCCTCGACTCCGAACCGCTCGAGCACGTTCGGCGGGAAATGCTCACCGTTCTTGGCGGCGCTACCCATGGGGACGCGGCTCATGGTCTCGACCCCACCGGCGATCACCACGTCGTTCTGGCCCGAGATCACGGTTGCCGCGGCGAATGCGACCGCCTGCTGGCTCGACCCACACGCACGGTTGACGGTGGTCGCGGGAACGGACACGGGCCAGCCCGCCGCAAAGACCGCGGTACGGGCGACGATCCCGGCCTGTTCACCGACCTGGCTCACGCAGCCCCACACCACGTCGTCGACGGTCGCAGGGTCGAGGCCGGTGCGGTCGGTCAGGGCGGTGAGCACGTGGGCCGACAGATCGACGGGGTGGATCTCGGACAGCGCACCCCCGCGACGGCCTATGGGTGTACGGACGGCGTCGACGATCACGGCATCACGCATGAGATGTCCTTCTCTGGTGCAGACGGGTGCGTTGTTCTCACCGTCGAGGGGACCACGCGCACGACGGTGAAGGAAAGGCTTTCGGCGGAAGCTTCCGTTAGGTGGAAGCTATGCCGGCCGGAATGACGGAACAGCAGCCGCCACCGAACGGCGCTCGAACGGTATTGGTCTGCGCTAACCGATCGATAGCCGGCTCTGGTCCCCGGTGAATCCCTGTTGCATGCTGACTGGACATCAGGTTCGGGCAGCACGACCCGAACGACCGCGACCAGGACAGGCGAGCAGGCATGAACTCCACCGCTTCCACCGACGGGCTGCCCTCGTCCACCGCACCCCTCGCGGGCGTGCGCGTGGTCGAAGTATCGAGCTTCGTAGCCGCGCCTCTGTGCGGCATGACGCTCGCGCATCTCGGGGCCGACGTGATCCGCGTCGACCCGATCGGTGGCGCTGCCGACTACAAGCGCTGGCCCCTCACCGAGGACAACGAGTCCATCTACTGGGCGGGTCTCAACAAAGGCAAGCGCTCGTTCGCCGCAGACTTCCGCAACCCCGATGCTCAGCAACTGATCCGCGATCTCGTGATCGATGCCGGGATCCTCGTCACCAACGCCGCGGGGCGGCAGTGGCTCGACTACGACGAACTCGCCGCGATCCGGCCCGACCTCATCCATGTCCAGGTCCTCGGTCGCGCCGACGGCACCGGTGCCGTCGATTACACCGTCAACGCCGCGGCGGGTTTCCCTCGGGTCACCGGACCCGAGAACCTCTCCGATCCGGTGAACCACGTCCTGCCGGCGTGGGACGTCGCCTGCGGTCTCTATGCCGCCCTGTCGATCGCGTCCGCTGTGTACCGCCGCGAAATCACCGGCGCCGGAACGAGGATCGTGCTTCCACTGGAGGACGTCGCATTCGCGACCGTAGGAAACCTCGGCTACCTCGCCGAAGCTCAGCTCGGAGGATCCGGTCGCACCCGAACAGGGAATGCCGTCTACGGCACCTACGGGTGCGACTTCGCCACCGCCGACGGTGCCCGTTTCATGATCGTCGCCCTGACGCCCCGGCATTTCCGCGACCTCACCGAACTCACCGGGACCGCCGCCGCCGTCACCGCACTCGAAGCCGCGCTCGACGTCGACTTCCGCGACGAAGGCGCCCGCTTCGAACATCGCCACGTGCTCGACAGCCTGTTCGGCGCGTGGTTCGGCAAGCGGACCGCCACCGAGGTCGAGGCGGCTCTCGGTGCCACCTCGATCCTGCACGAGCGGTACCGCACCTTCGCCGAACTGGCGCGCGACCCGCGCGTGACCGACAACCCGATGTTCCAGAAACTCGACCAGCCTCGCATCGGCGAACACCTCGCGCCGAGCACACCGATGTCGTTCGACGGAGTTCACCCGACAGTCCGGCCCGCACCCGCCAACGGTGACGACACTGCCGCCGTCCTGTCCGAGCATCTCGGTCTGACCGACGACGAAATCGATGCGCTCGTCGCCGCCGGCGCCGTCCGCACCCAGCAGAAGGACCCCGCATGACCCGCCTCGCCCAGACCCTCGGACTCACGGAGTTCCAGTCCGAGATACTCGATACCGTCCGCACGTTCGTCGAGCGCGACATCATCCCGAATGCACAGGAACTCGAGCATTCGGACACCTATCCGCAGGCGATCGTCGACCGGATGCGCGAGATGGGCCTGTTCGGTCTGATGATTCCCGAAGAGTACGGCGGACTCGGCGAGTCCCTGCTGACTTACGCCTTGTGCGTCGAGGAACTCGCTCGGGGATGGATGAGTGTCTCCGGGGTCATCAACACGCATTTCATCGTGGCGTACATGATCCGTCAGCACGGAACCGACGCCCAGAAGGAACACTTCCTGCCGCGCATGGCGACCGGCGAGGTGCGCGGTGCGTTCTCGATGTCCGAGCCCGAACTCGGTTCGGATGTCGCGGCGATCCGCACGAAAGCCAAGCGCGACGCCGGTGGCAACTACATCATCAACGGACAGAAGATGTGGCTGACCAACGGCGGCAGCTCGACACTCGTCGCAGCACTCGTGAAGACCGAGGAAGGCGCCGACAAACCCCACAAGAACCTCACGACCTTCCTCGTCGAGAAGCCGGCGGGATTCGGCGAAGTCGCTCCCGGTCTCACCATCCCCGGCAAGATCGACAAGATGGGGTACAAGGGCATCGACACCACCGAACTCGTCTTCGACAACTACGCGGCCCCGGCCGAGTCGATCCTCGGCGGCATCCCGGGTCGCGGGTTCTCCCACATGATGGACGGAGTGGAAGTCGGTCGCGTGAACGTGTCCGCCCGCGCCTGCGGTGTGGCGATCCGCGCGTTCGAACTCGCCGCCCGGTACGCGCAGCAGCGCAGCACCTTCGGTAAGCCCATCGCACAACACCAGGCGATCTCGTTCTCGCTCGCCGAGATGGCCACCAAGGTCGAAGCAGCGCACCTGATGATGGTCAACGCGGCGCGCCTCAAGGATTCGGGCGAGCGCAACGACGTCGCGGCAGGGATGGCGAAGTATCTCGCGAGCGAGTACTGCTCGGAAGTCACCCAGGCCAGCTTCCGCATCCACGGCGGGTACGGCTATTCCAAGGAGTACGAAATCGAGCGCCTCATGCGCGAGGCACCCTTCCTGCTCATCGGGGAAGGCACCAGCGAAATCCAGAAGACGATCATCAGCAAAGGTGTCCTCCGCGACTACGCCCTGTAACCGTCTGCCCCACTTCAACTCCGGAAGGAATCCGCGTGCAGCGTACGGTGTTCGACGAAGACCACGAAGCGTTCCGTCAGACGGTCCGCGATTTCATCGCCAAAGAGGTCACGCCCGTCTACCACGAGTGGGAGATCGAGGGTCATCCTCCCCGCAAGTTCTACAACCGCCTCGGTGACCTCGGAATTCTCGGGATCCAGGCGCCCGAAGAGTACGGCGGCGGTGGCGAGTCGTCGCTGAAGTTCAACGTCGTGGTGACGGAGGAGACCGCCGCTGCGGGCGTGACGTTCGGCTCGTACTCGGTGCATTCGAACCTGATCCTGCCGTACATCATGCAGCACGCGACGGAAGAGCAGAAGCAGCGGTGGATTCCCGGATTCGCCTCGGGTGACCTGATGTTCGCGATCGCGATGACCGAGCCCGGCACCGGCTCCGACCTCGCGAACATCTCGACCACCGCGAAGCTTTCGGACGACGGCAGCCATTACGTCGTCAACGGCTCCAAGACGTTCATCACCGGTGGCGCACTCGCCGATCGGATCCTGCTGGTGTGCCGGACCTCGCCGTTCGACCCGGAGAACCGCCGTGGTGGCCTGTCGATGCTCGTCGTCGACACCACGAGCGAAGGATTCGCCGTCGGACGCAAACTCGACAAGATCGGGTTGAAGACGTCCGACACAGCCGAGTTGTCGTTCGACGACGTGAAGGTCCCCGTGACGGACCTGCTCGGCAACGAAGGCGAAGCGTTCTCGTACCTGACCCAGAATCTCGCGCAGGAGCGGCTGACCATCGCCTTCGGCGCGGCCGCGACGGCAGCCGCGGCGATCGATCATGCGATCGCATACACCAAGGAGCGCACGGTGTTCGGCAAGCCGGTGGCCTCGTTCCAGAACTCGAAGTTCGTGCTCGCCGAATGCTCGACGGAGTTGCAGGCGATGCAGATCATGGTCGACAACGCGATCGAACTCAACGACCGCGGCGAACTGTCGGTGGCCGACGCGGCGCGGGCGAAGCTCTTCTCCACCGAAGCGGCCGGTCGCATCATCGACAAGTGCCTGCAGTTGCACGGTGGCTACGGCTACATCACCGAATACCCGATCGCGCGCCTGTACGCGGACACGCGCGTGACCCGGATCTTCGGCGGTACCAGCGAGGTCATGAAGACGATCATCGCGAAGGATCTCGGGTTGTAGGACGACTGCCGCGACGGCGCCGCCCGCTCCGGGAGTGGGCGGCGCCGTTGTTCGCGAATGCGGCTGCGCGGTGCGATCGCCCACCCGATATCGTTCGCGACATGCGACTGCTCGTGAAATCGAAACGGGTCATCGAGGCCCAGTTGAGCAACTCCGGGATCCGGGCCCTGTCGGGCTCGATGGTGGCCTACGAGGGACAGGTCGCGTTCAAATCGGCAGGCTTCGGCGGCGGTGAAGGCGTCCTCGCGGGTCTGCGCCAGCGCGCCACGGGCGAGGGCTTGTCGCTGATGGAATGCACCGGGACGGGCGTCGTCTACCTCGCACATCAGGGGCAGGACGTCACGATTCTCGAACTGAACAACGAGACCCTGCAGGTCGAGTCCGAGCAACTGCTCGCGCTGAACGGCAACCTGAACACCAACGTGACGTTCGCGGGATTGCGAGGCGGCATGAGCGGGCAGGGCCTGTTCACCACGACGGTGTCGGGCACGGGTCAGGTCGCGTTGCTGTCCGCGGGTGGTCCGCTGATCCATCTCGAGGTGTCGCCGCAGTATCCCCTCGTCGTCGATCCCGACGCATTCGTCTGTGCCAAGGGACAACTGACGCAGTCCTTCGTCACCGACGTGTCGTGGCGGTCGGTGGTCGGACAGGGCAGTGGCGAAGCCTTCTCCCTCAAATGGGACGGCACGGGCGTGGTGTCCATCCAGCCGGCGGAACGGTAGGGGCGAGAGTGACTTTCACCAAGGTCAACAGCAAGGTCGTCAGCGTGGACCTGAACCGGTCGGGACCCGTCGTCGCTCGTCGCGGCGCGATGCTCTTCTACACCGGTGACGTCCGCTTCGCTCCCCACGGCGTGCCCGGCGGGGCAGGAAGCGCTCCCGGTCTCGGCGGGCTCGCCGGCATGGCCGGGCGGATGATGCAGGGCGAGCACGAGTCGACCATGCTCGCTCAGGGCAACGGCACCGTGCACTACGGATTCCGCGGACTGGAGACCCATGTGGTGGACATGTCCGCCGGCGGGGAGCTTCGCGTGGATGCGTCGCGGCTGCTTGCACACACGGCGGGGCTGCAGAGCACGGTGGTGTCGTCGGGTGCCGCGCAGGCGGGTGGGGGAGGCGGCGGCCTGCTGGGCGCACTCCGGGGCGCCGCGACGGGCGCGGTGACCGGCACGGGAATGTTCACGACACAGCTGTCCGGCTACGGCGCCGCGGTGCTGCTCGCGCACGGCGGCGTCTTCGAACTTCGTGTGGGTGGACCTGCGCCCGTGATCGTCGATCCCCAGGCCTTCGTCGCGGCGAGCGGTGCGGTCCGTACCGAACTGAAATCGTCGATGAGCTGGCGCAATGTGGGCCGCAGCGGCGGAGAGGCCATGCAACTCGAGTGCACCGGTCAAGGCATCGTCTACGTGCAGGCATCGGAGGAGAAACTGTGAGCGTCGTCCTCAATCCCGCGAGCTTCACCGAGAGCGACAACGTTCCCGGAAACAGCTACGCCTACTGCATCGACCTGCAGACGCCGTGGTTCCTGTCGAAGGGCGCGATGATCGCGTACTACGGGCAGGTGCGGTTCTCCGCCCTCACCCACGGACTTCAGGGCGGCCTGCTCGACATGGTGGCCCGCCGGTTCTCGGCACCGATGTATCTCGGCGACTACGTGGTGGCGGACGGCTTCGGGAAGCTGATCCTCGGGGACCGCGGTTACGACATCAACTCCTACGATCTCGACGACGGCAACCTCACGATCCGGCAGTCGAACCTGCTGGCCTTCGAGCCGGGTCTGTCGCTGAATCAGTCGATCGTGCCGGGATTCCTCACGCTGATCGGGACGGGACGGTTCCTCGCGTCGTCGAACGGACCGGTGATGTTCGCCGAACCGCCGCTGCGCGTCGATCCCGAGGCACTCGTCGGCTGGGCCGACTGTCCGTCCCCGAGCCACCACTACGACGAATCGTGGATCACGGGATTCGTCTCCGCCGGCGCACGCCGGTTCGGGGTCCAGTCGGGGGAGGAACGCCAGTTCGACTTCACCGGCGCCGGGACGGTGCTCGTCCAGTCGAGCGAGAAGGTGATCGACGACTCATCGCTGGTCCGTACCCTCGAGCATCAAATTCCGGGCCTCTCACAAAGCGGTCTGCACCGCATCAATCACGTCGTTTCGCAACAGATGCAACAGGGCTAACAGGGGTACCGGACGGTGACGTGAGACCGGACACCGCGCGGAGCAAGTAGATCGAATTGTGACTACGCTCACAGGATAGGCAGACCTAACCAGAGGTAAGGTTTGGGCAACCTAACAACCTCAGGATGGTGGCTCACATGATCGTCTGTAGTTGCCACGCCCTCACGCACCACCACATCGAAGCAGAGGTGGCAGCGGGCGCACGATGCACCCGCGAAGTGAGCGCCGCGTGCCGCGCAGGAACCGACTGCGGCAACTGCGTACGCAACATCTCGGCGATCATCCGGCAGGCGCGCGTCCGAAATGAGACGATCGAGCTCGAGACCGCCGTGTAGCCAGCCCCTGCCCGGCGGTAAACCTGATGGTTCACCCCGGGAGGTGCCATGAAGGGCGACAAGAAGGTCATCGAATACCTGAACGAGCAGTTGACGGCGGAACTCACCGCCATCAATCAGTACTTCCTGCATTCCAAGATGCAAGAAGACCGCGGTTGGTCGAAGCTCGCGGCACACACCCGCGCCGAGTCGTTCGACGAAATGCGCCACGCCGAGACCCTCACCGATCGCATTCTCTACCTCGACGGACTGCCCAACTACCAGCGGCTCGGTTCGCTGCGTCTGGGACAGACCGTGAAGGAGATGCTCCAGGCGGATCTCCAGGTCGAGATCGAGGCTCGCGACCGGCTCCGCAAGGGATCGGAGTACATGCGGTCGGTCAGCGACATCACCTCCGCGAACATCTTCGAGGCGATCCTCGCCGACGAGGAAGAACATATCGACTACCTCGAAACCCAGCTCGACCTGCTCGAGCAGCTGGGCGAACCGCTCTACATCGCTCAGCACATCTCGCCCCCGGAGTAACCAGCTACGGGCACGCAGCGCCCTCGCCGTGAAAACGGGCCGCGACAGATGTCGCGGCCCGTCTTCACGTGCAGGTATCTTCGACGTGCTCGGTCATCTGGTCTCGAGAGTGAGGAAACACCGTGAGTGATTCGTCCGTGAAAGTGGTTCACAATCCCGACCGGCAGCGATACGAACTGGACGACAACGGTTCCGTCATCGGTTACGCCGACTATCACCCCGCCGACGACACTCAGCTCGTGTTCGACCACACCGTGGTCGACGACGCCTATTCCGGTCAGGGCCTCGCCGGCAAACTCGTTCGGTTCGCGCTGGACGACGTGCGCGAACGTGGAAAGCGGGTCGTGCCGGTATGCCCGTTCGTCGACAGCTTCATCGACAAGCATCCGGAGTACCAGGACCTCGTCGCCTGAGAGGTCCTGCCACGACCCGCCTTACACGCGACGGTCAGTGCCCCGCGCGGTTACGCAGGTCGAGTGCGACGTCGGTGATCATGTCCTCCTGGCCGCCGACCAGCCCGCGACGCCCGATCTCGACGAGGATGTCGCGGGTGTCGAGGCCGTAGATGTCCGCAGCGGTCTCCGCGTGACGCAGGAAGCTCGAGTACACACCGGCGTAGCCGAGCGTGAGGGTCTCGCGGTCCACCTGGACCGGCCGGTCCTGCAACGGACGGACGAGATCGTCGGCAGCATCCTGCAGGCCGAACAGATCGCACGAGTGCTTCCATCCGTGCAGATCGGCGACCGCGACGAAGGGTTCGATCGGGCAGTTGCCCGCACCCGCGCCCTGCCCGGCCAGTGACGCATCGACGCGGATGACGCCTTCCTCGACGGCGACGACGGAGTTGGCGACCGAGAGCGACAGGTTCTGGTGGGCGTGGATACCGATCTGCGTGCCCTCCTCGAGAACGTCACGGTAGGCGCGGACACGCTCACGGACGCCGTCCATCGTCAGCCGTCCACCGGAGTCGGTGACGTAGACGCAGTCGGCGCCGTAGGACTCCATGAGCTTGGCCTGGCGAGCGAGTTCTTCCGCGGGAGCCATGTGCGACATCATCAGGAAGCCGGACACGTCCATGCCCAGTTCCTTGGCGGCGGCGATGTGCTGCGCCGACACGTCGGCCTCGGTGCAGTGGGTGGCCACACGCACCGACCGCACACCGAGTTCGTAGGCGCGCTTCAGCTCGTGCACGGTGCCGATACCCGGCAGCAGCAACGTGGTCAGGATGGCCGAATTGATCGCTCCCGCTGCGGCTTCGAGCCATTCCCAGTCGGTGTTGCTACCCGGGCCGTACGTGAGGGAATGGCCGGTGAGCCCGTCGCCGTGCGAGACCTCGATCGCGTCCACGCCGGCACGGTCCAGTGCGCCCGCGATCGCTGCGACGTCGTCGGGGGTGATGCGGTGACGGATGGCGTGCATGCCGTCGCGCAGGGTGACGTCCTGGATGTACAGGGCCGTGCCGTGACTCGCGTACTCGCGCTGTCCGGCGTCGTTGGTGGTCGTCTCGCTCATGCCGAAACCTGCTCCTTCTTGCGTGCCGCGACTGCCCGGCCGACCTGCAGGGCCGCGGACGTCATGATGTCGAGATTGCCCGCGTACTCGGGCAGGTAGTGCGCTGCGCCCTTGACTTCGAGGAACACCGCGACCTTCCACATCGGTCCGGTGTGTTCGGTCAGCGTTCCGACGGTCTCGGTCATCGGGGTGAACTGGATTTCCTGCTTGAGCTTGTATCCGGGCACGTAGGTGGATACCTTCGCGACCATCGCCTCGACCGACGCGACGATCTCGTCCTTGCGGTCTTCGCCGACCAGCGCAAGAACGGTGTCGCGCATGATCATCGGGGGTTCGGCCGGGTTCAGGATGATGATCGCCTTGCCGCGGGCGGCGCCGCCGATCTTCTCGATCGCTTGCGACGTGGTCTCGGTGAACTCGTCGATGTTGGCGCGCGTGCCGGGGCCGGCCGACTTGGAGGAGATCGATGCGACGATCTCGGCCCAGTACACCGGCGTCACCTGCGAGATGGCAGCGACGATCGGGATGGTCGCCTGGCCACCGCAGGTGACCATGTTGACGTTGGGAGCGTCGAGGTGCTCGTCGAGGTTCACCGGCGGCACCACGTAGGGGCCGATCGCAGCGGGCGTGAGATCGATCAGGATCTTGCCGTGCGGGCGCAGCATCTTCTCGTTGTATTCGTGCGCCTTCGCCGAGGTCGCGTCGAACACGATCTCGATCTCGCCGAACCGGGGATGCTCGATGAGGCCTTCGACGCCGGTGGCGATGGCGTCGATGCCCAGCCGCTTCGCGCGGGCCAGGCCGTCGGACTCGGGGTCGATGCCCACCAGGGCGATCGTCTCGAGTTCGCTGTCCGCCAGCCTCTTGATCTTGATGAGCAGGTCGGTGCCGATGTTGCCCGGCCCGATGATGGCGACCTTGGTCGTGGTCATGTCAGTTCTCCTGTGCCGAAGACGGTGAGGTCGAGAAGGGGGCGGTGACGGAGCCGAGAGTGGAGATCTCGGCGCGCACCGTGACCCCGGGAGGGGCGGACACCATCGGTCCGAGTGCACCGGACAGCACCACCTGGCCGGCGGTCAGCGGCTGTCCGAATTCGCGCGCAGTGCGGGCGAGCCACAGCAAGGCGTTCAACGGATCGCCGAGGCAGGCTGCCCCGGTGCCCTCCGAGACGAGTTCGTCGTCGATGTACATCCGCATGGTCGTGTCGATCGGCTCGAAATCGGCGAGGGACACGCGGTGGGAGCCGAGCACGTAGAGACCGCTCGACGCATTGTCCGCGACCGTATCGGTGATCTTGATGTCCCATCCGGCGACCCTGCTGTCGACGATTTCCAGCGCCGCGACCGCATAGTCCACGGCGCCCCGCACCTTGTCGAGGTCGAGATCGTCGTCATCGAGGTCTGCGGAGAGCACGAACGCGATCTCCGCCTCGGCCTTCGGCTGGAGCAGCCGGTCGCTGGGGACCTCGTCGAGATCGGTGACATCCATATCGTCGAACAGCACCCCGAAATCAGGGCGGTTCACGCCGAGTTGCTGCTGGACTGCCGGGGAGGTGAGGCCGATCTTGCGCCCCACAATGCGGGCGCCGGAGGCGAGTTTGTGCTCGGTCAGGTGCTGCTGCACCGCGTAGGCCAGGTCGATGTCGGTTTCACCGAGCAGATCCCGCACCGGCGCACACGGCACGGCGGTGCGAGCGGCATCGATGAGCCGGCCGGCCGCTGCGCCGACGGTGTCGAGAGATGCGGCATCGCCCGCGGAATGGGGAGTAGTGGTCATCAGGTCCTCGTCGATCGATGGGTAACTCCATCGTGGGGGTACGAGTACCGCTTACCTAGCCGTAGGTTCCGCTCAGTGGAACGCGTGGCGCCGGATCATCCGGGAGCCGCTCACAGAGTCCGCAGGGCCGCACGACGGGCCAGGGTCGATGCGACGCCCGCCGCCGCCGCCTTCACCGCCGCCGCGTGTTTCTCGGGCCGGAACCGCGTGGCGGGCCCGGTGACGCTGATCGCGGCGACCGGATCCTCGTCTCCCAGAAGCACGGGTGCGGCGACACACACCAGCCCGACCGCCGATTCCTCGTGCTCGAACGCGACGCCCGTGCTCGCGATGCGATCGATGTGGTCGCGGAACCGGCCCGGCGCGGTGATCGTGCGCGGTGTCTTGCGGGCGAGCCCGGCATCCACGACGTCCACGAACAGCGCCGGCGACGAGAACGCGAGCAGCGCCTTGCCGATGGCAGTGCAGTACATGGGCATTCGTCCACCGACTCGCGACGGCGCCGGGGCCGGGCGATGGCCACCGATCTTCGAGACGTAGACGACTTCGGTGCCTTCGGGCACTCCGAGGTGCACGGTTTCATGGGTCCGCTCGTACAGGTCTTCCATGAACGGAATGGCGACCTCGAGCAGTCGTCGTTCCACCGACGCGCGCATGCCGAGTTCGAACATCCGGCCGCCGAGCCGATACCCGGACGCATCCTTGTCGAGCAATCGGACGTCGATCAGATCGTTGACCACGCGGTGGAGAGTGCCCTTGGCCAGACCCGTGCGACGGCCGAGTTCGGCGAGGGTCACTCCGTGGTCGTCGGCGGTGAAGGCGTGCAGGACGGTGACGACCTTGCCGAGCACGGTCGAAGTGTCCACGGGCGGGTCGGCCGCCCGGCGCGTCGGCCGCTGTCCTTCCATGTGCCACAGGGTATGCCACCGCCGAGACCGAACCGCAACGCATCGTCCGCGCGGTGCCGGATCGCGGTGGCATCCTGGACCGGTGACCGAGCGGAAACGACCGGACATCTCCTTCGAGACGTGGATCGAACGGCAGATCCGCGCCGCACAGGAGCGCGGCGACTTCGACGACCTCCCTGGTGCGGGAAAACCCATCCCCGATCACGGCGACGACGAATTGTGGTGGGTCAAGGCCTACCTCGCCCGGCAGGGACTCTCGACGGAGGCATTGCTGCCGCTGCCCCTCCAATTGCGCCGGGAAATCGAGCGGCTACCCGAGACCGTGGCGAACGTGCCGTCCGAGCAGTCGGTCCGGGAGATCGTCGCGGGGCTCAACCGGCGGGTGGTGGAATACATGCTCCAGCCTGGTCAGCTACCGATCCCGGTCCACAAGGTGGACGTCGACGCAGTGGTCGAAACCTGGCGGGCCGGGAGACAGGCACGCCGGGAAGAAGCCCGGCGCGCCCTCCTCGCTGCCCAGGAAGGCCGTTCGGATCCCCCGTCCAGCCGCGCACGACCGGCACGGAGGCGGTCGCTCTTCCGGTGGTTCCGCGCCGGATGACCGGCACCGGAACCACCGGCGATGTCATGCGAGGTCGACGGTGAGCGGCGCGCCGGTCGCGGCGGCCACCTGTTCTTCCGTCACACCCGGTGCGCATTCGCGCAGGACCAACCCGGCGTCCGTCACGTCGATGACCGCGAGGTCGGTGATGATCCGCTGGACCACGCCCTCGCCGGTCAGCGGCAACGAGCACCGCTCGACGATCTTCGGCTTGCCCGTCTTGTCGGTGTGCTCCATGAGCACGATGACCTTGCGGGCACCGTGCACGAGATCCATCGCGCCACCCATGCCCTTGACCATCTTGCCCGGCACCATCCAGTTCGCCAGATCGCCCGTGGCCGAGACCTCCATGCCGCCGAGTACCGCGGTGTCGATGTGCCCGCCGCGAATCATCCCGAAGCTCAGCGCGGAGTCGAAGAACGCCGCGCCCGCGTTGACCGTGACGGTCTCCTTGCCGGCATTGATCAGATCCGCGTCGATCGCCTCTTCCTCGGGGTACGGGCCGGTACCGAGGATGCCGTTCTCGCTGTGCAGGGTGACCCGCACGCCGTCGGGCAGGTAATTCGGAATCAGCGTGGGCAGCCCGATCCCCAGGTTCACGTACTCGCCGGGTTCCAGCTCCTGCGCGGCGCGCGCCGCCATCTGCGTGCGCGTCCAGCCCACTGCCCGTTCGACCTCGACGCTCATGATGCCGCTCCTGCCTTGACGGTCCGCTTCTCGATCTGCTTGTCCTGCGCCCCGGTGTGCACGATCCGGTCGACGAAGATCCCCGGCAGGTGCACCTCTCCGGGCTCGATCTCGCCCGGCTCGACAAGTTCCTCGACCTGCGCGATGCACACCCGTCCGGCCATGGCGGCCAACGGGTTGAAGTTCATCGCCGCCTTGTTGAACACCAGGTTCCCTTCGGTGTCCCCCTTCAGGGCGTGCACCAGGGCGAAGTCCGCGGTGATCGACTCCTCGAGCACGTACTTCTTGCCCCGGAACTCACGGACCTCTTTCGCCGGTGACGCCACCGCGACGCCTCCCTCGGCGTCGTACCGCCACGGCAGCCCACCGAGCGCGATCGGAGTTCCCACGCCGGCCGGGGTGAAGAACGCGGGAATGCCCGCGCCACCGGCACGCAACTTCTCCGCCAGCGTGCCTTGTGGCGTCAATTCCACCTCGAGTTCCCCGGAGAGGTACTGACGGGCGAACTCCTTGTTCTCGCCCACGTACGACGCGGTCACCCGGCGGATTCTCTTGTCGCCGAGAAGTATTCCCAGTCCGTGGCCGTCGACCCCACAGTTGTTGGAGAACACTTCGAGGTCGGTCACGCCCGCCTCGGCGAGCGCCTGGATCAGAATGTCGGGGATGCCGCACAGGCCGAACCCGCCCACCGCAAGGGACGAACCGTCTGTCACGTCCGCGACGGCCTCCACCGCGGACCGGAACACTTTCGTTGCCAACGCACACCTCTCGGGTCAGGGGAATCCGCGACCTCGTCGGGCCGCCGACGTCCATTCAATGAACGTCGTCCTTCTCGTCCCACCAATAAAGTTGCTGCAGGTGAGATTCACAAGTGAGCGCGCCGAGAATGCGAAAATTGCTCGCTATCCGGACACACGGACAAGATTCGTTCATTCAGTGGACGTAGGATAAGCCCGTGACCGCCCAAGGACAGCTGATCGGCAGAGTGAGCGCGCTGCTGCGGGCCGTGTCGTCGTACGAACCGGACGGGGCCTCGACGTCGGACCTTGCCCGGGCGACCGACCTGGCCCGGCCGACCGTCCACCGGCTCCTCGGCTCGCTCGCCGACGAAGGTCTGGTCGACCGGGACCCGAAGTCGGGCCGATGGTCGCTCGGGCCCGAGCTGTACCTGCTGGGTTCGGTGGCAGCCACCCGATACGACATCACCGACCTGGCCGGAGACGTGCTTCGCGACCTTGCCCGCGAATCCGGGGAAAGCGCGTTCCTGTCCGCGCGCCGTGGAGACGAAACGGTGTGCGTGGCAAGCGAAGAAGGTAGTTTCCCGTTGCGTTCACACGTGCTGCACATCGGAATCCGGTTTCCGCTCGGGGTCGCGTCCGCCGGGCTCGCCATCCTGTCCCACATGTCCGACAAGGACATCGACGATTACCTCTCCCGCGTCGACCTCACGGCCACGTGGGGGGCACAGCACTCGCGCGACGCCGTCGAAGAGCGGATCGCCGCGACACGCCTGGCCGGCTACTCCGTCAATCCCGCACTGATCGTCGAGGGCAGCTGGGGGATGGGCGCGGCCGTCTTCGACCACAGAGGAGCCCCGACGTGGGCGCTGAGCCTGACCGGCGTGGAAAGTCGCTTCCGTGCCGATCGCACACCCGACGTCGGGGCTCTGTTGCTCGGTGGGGCACACCGCCTCACCCAGCTGTTACGTCACCGCACGCGCTGACGCCTCCGGATCACGACGGCGTGCTCGCGGCGGCACGCTGAAGCAGCCGTTCGGCGTGGCGCAATACCGGAGCGTCGACCATCTTGCCCTCGAAGTCGAACACCCCCCGCTCCGACCCGGCCGCGTCGAGTACCCTTCTCGCCCAATCTTCTTCGTCCGGCGTGGGTGCGTAGGCGCGGCGGATCACGTCGATCTGGCCCGGGTGGATCGCAACCTTGATGTCGAATCCGACCGCTACGGCGTCGAGTGCCTCGTCGTGCAGACCGTCGGTGTCCTTGATGTTCAGGTACACCGAATCGAGTGCCCAGCGCGCGTAGCCCTTCGCCGCGAGCAACGTGACCGCCCGGGCGTGCTGGGCGACCCCGCGGTAGAGCCCGTCCGGCCCACGGCTGGAGTTGCCACCCAGTCCCGCCACGAGATCCTCGGCACCCCACATCATTCCGATGGTGTTGTCGGCCTTCGCGATGCTCTCGACCGCGAGCACACCGAGCGGAGACTCCACGAGCGCGACCACCTCGAGCGGCGCGAGGGATCGCACCTGTTCGCCGCTCTCACACTTCGGCAGCATCACCCGCGTGTACGGGGTGCGGCTCAGTGCCTCGAGGTCGGGTCCGTGGTCTTCGGTGCCGACCGGGTTGATCCGCACCACGGTGCGCTCGGGATCGAGCGGTGTGGCGACGAGTGCGTCGCGGGCGGCCTGCTTGTCGGCCGGCGCCACGGCATCCTCGAGGTCGATGATGACCACGTCCGCACGGGCGGCAGCCTTGGCGTAGCGGTCGGGTCGGTCGGCCGGGCAGAACAGCCACGCCGGGCCGGGAAGTGTCCATGTCATGTCGTGGGCCTCTTCTGCACGAGGGTCTGGCGGACTGCGATCCCGACAACGTCACCGTGCTGGTTGCGCCCGGTGTGCTCGAGGGTGACGATGCCTTCGCCCGGGCGGCTCTTGGATTCACGCTTGTCGAGGATCTTGGTCTCCACGTACAGCGTGTCGCCGTGGAACAACGGCTTCGGGAAGGAGACCTCGGAGAAACCGAGGTTCGCGACGATCGTTCCCTGCGTCAGCTGCGCGACGGAGAGACCGATCATGGTCGACAGGGTGAACATCGAGTTCACCAGCCGCTCCCCGAACGCGGTGCCCGCCGCATACGCGGCATCGAGATGCAGCGCTTGAGTATTCATGGTCTGCGTGGTGAACAGAACGTTGTCGGCTTCGGTGATGGTGCGGCCGGGCCGGTGCTCGTAGACCGCGCCGAGTTCGAATTCTTCGAACCACAGTCCACGCTGCGTGATGCGTTTCGCGTTCTCCGCGGGCGCCGTGTCGCTCACAGTCCCAGTTCCCGTCCGACGAGCATGAGCTGCACCTCGGTGGTGCCCTCTCCGATCTCGAGGATCTTGCTGTCGCGGTAGTGCCGCGCGACGGCGTATTCGTTCATGAATCCGTAGCCGCCGTGGATCTGGGTGGCGTCGCGGGCGTTGTCCATCGCCGCCTCCGACGCCACGAGCTTCGCGATCGCGGCCTGCTTCTTGAACGGACGGCCCGCGAGCATCGCCGAGGCGGCGTCGTAGTACGCGGTGCGCGCCGTGTGGGCACGCGCGTCCATCCGGGCGATCTTGAACGCGATTGCCTGGTTGCTGCCGATCGGGCTGCCGAATGCCTCGCGTTCCTTGGCGTACTTGACCGACTCGTCGACGCAGCCCTGCGCGGCACCGGTGGACAGCGCAGCGATCGCGATGCGGCCCTCGTCGAGGATCCGCAGGAAGTTGGCGTACCCGCGGCCGCGTTCGCCCAGCAGGTTTTCCTCGGGCACCCGCACATCGCTGAACGTCAGCGGATGGGTGTCGGACGCGTTCCATCCCACCTTGTTGTAGGCGGGTTCGGCGGTGAATCCGGGAGTGGAGGCCGGAACGAGGATCGTGGAGATCTCCTTCTTGCCGTTGTCCCGCACGCCGGTGACCGCGGTGACGGTGACGAGCGAGGTGATGTCGGTGCCGGAGTTCGTGATGAACTGCTTGTTGCCGTTGATGACCCACTCGCCGCCGTCGAGCTTCGCGGTGGTCTTCGTCCCGCCCGCGTCGCTACCCGCGCCGGGCTCGGTCAGGCCGAAGGCCGCGAGGTTCCGGCCGCTCGCGAGCTGCGGAAGCCATTCCTGCTTCTGCGCCTCGGTACCGAACCGGTAGATCGGCATGGCGCCGAGCGACACGCCGGCCTCGAGCGTGATCGCGACCGACTGGTCGACTTTGCCGAGTTCCTCGAGCGCGAGGCACAGAGCGAAGTAGTCCCCGCCCATTCCGCCGTACTCCTCGGGGAAAGGCAGACCGAACAGACCCATGTCCGCCATGCCCGCGACCACTTCGTAGGGGAACGAATGCTCGGCGTCGTGCTTGGCCGCGACCGGCGCGACGACGGTGCGCGCGAAGTCGGCGACCGTCTTGCGCAGCTGCTCGTACTCGTCGGGAAGCTGCCCGGTTGCCAGATATTCCGTCATTCCGTTGCCTCTTTCGTATCGGCGTGCGGGGTGACCCGCGCGAGAAGTTGATCGACCTTGACCTGCTCACCCGCAGCGGCGAAGAGCTCTACGGTGCCGGCGACCGGCGCGGTGAGCGAATGCTCCATCTTCATGGCTTCGACGACCACGATCGTCTCTCCGGCAGCGACTTCGGCGCCTGATTCCACCGCGACCGCGATGACCGCGCCGGGCATCGGGCTGGTGATGTCGGCGTTGCCGGCGTGCGCGTCGTCCCCGCGTACCCCTGCCTCCGCGACTTCACGGACCGAGACACTGCCGTGGCCGTCGGCGAGCCAGATCGCGCCGTCGGACTCGGCCACGCGGAAGACGTGGCGGCGTCCGTCGAGCACGACGGCGAGCACAGATCCGTCGAGCGTCACGGACACCGAACTACGTTCGCCGTCTTCGACACTCGCGACTCCGGCGGCGGGCGTTCCGCTGAACCCCACGTGCACGGTGCGATCGCCCGAGGTGAGACGGAAGGTCGCGGGCAGATGGGTACCGACGCGCCAGCCGTCCGGCACCGACCACGGGTCGGAGTTCGCGGCCGACCAGTGCTGCAACCAGAGGTGTGCGGCAGCCGCGACGAACGTGGTGTCCGACGTACCCGGGGCGGCGTAGTCCTCGAGACGCCGGTCGAGCAGGCCCGTGTCGAGGGCACCGGCGACGACTTCGTCGTCGGCGAGCAGGAAACGCACGAAGTCGACATTGGTGACCACACCCAGGACGGCCGTGTCGGCGAGTGCCCGGTCGAGGCGGCGCAGTGCGCCCGCGCGGTCGGCGGCGTGGGCGATGACCTTGGCCAGCATCGGGTCGTAATCGCTGCCCACGATCGTGCCGGCCTGCACGCCGGAATCGACCCGCACTCCCGGTCCGGAAGGCTCGACGACGTCGGCGACATGGCCGCCGGTGGGCAGGAAGCCGCGGGCCGGGTCCTCTGCGTAGATGCGCGCTTCGATGGCGTGACCGTTGAGGGTGATGTCCTCCTGGCCGAACCCCAGCGGTTCACCGGCGGCAATCCGGACCTGCCATTCGACGAGGTCGAGACCCGTCACCATTTCCGTGACGGGGTGCTCGACCTGCAGGCGGGTGTTCATCTCCATGAAGAAGAATTCGTCGGGCCGGTCCGCGGACACGATGAACTCGACGGTGCCCGCACCGGTGTAGTCGACACTGCGGGCGGTGTTGCAGGCCGCTTCACCGATGCGGGCGCGTGTGACCGCGTCGAGCAGCGGCGACGGAGCCTCTTCGACGACCTTCTGGTGGCGGCGCTGCAGACTGCATTCGCGCTCGCCCAGGTGGACGACGTTGCCGTGCGTGTCGGCGAGGATCTGCACCTCGATGTGGCGGGGGCGCTGGACGAACCGCTCCAGGAACAGCGTGTCGTCACCGAACGACGACGCGGCCTCACGACGGGCCGACGCGAGCGCGGCGGGAAGGTCCGCCGGATCGGTGACCAGACGCATGCCCTTTCCGCCGCCACCGGCGGACGGCTTGACCAGCACCGGATAGCCGACCTCGTCGGCTCCGGCGATCAAGTCGGCGTCGGTCAGTCCCGGCCGCGAGATGCCGGGCACGACGGGAACCCCGAATTCCGAGACCGCGCTCTTCGCGGTGATCTTGTCGCCCATCGTCTCGATGGCATGCGCCGACGGGCCGAGGAATGCGATACCCGCTGTGGCGCAGGCGGCGGCGAATGCAGCGTTCTCCGAGAGGAACCCGTATCCCGGATGGATCGCCTGCGCACCCGTCGCGACGGCCGCGTCGATGACCTTGTCGATCGCGAGGTAGCTCTCGCGTGCCGCCGCAGGACCGAGCAGAACGGCGGTGTCGGCCTCGCGCACGTGCCGCGCGTCGCGGTCGGCTTCGCTGAAGACCGCGACCGAGCGCAGTCCCATATCCTTCAGGGTCCGGATGACGCGCACGGCGATCTCACCGCGGTTGGCTACCAGGACCGTATCGATCCGATTCGTATCGCTCATGTCGCTCACATCCGGAAGACGCCGTAGGAGACCGGCTCGAGGGGCGCGTTGGCGCACACCGAAAGTGCCAGTCCGAGAACTTTTCTGGTATCGACAGGGTCGATGATGCCGTCGTCCCAGAGTCGGGCCGTCGAGTAGTAGGGGTTGCCCTGCTCCTCGTACTGCGCGCGGATCGGCGCTTTGAATTCCTCTTCCTGCTCGGCGGTCCACGGGTTGCCCGAGGCGTCGAGCTGGTCGGACCGTACGGTCGCGAGCACCGACGCGGCCTGCTCGCCGCCCATCACGGAGATGCGCGCGTTGGGCCACATCCACAGGAATCGCGGCGAGTACGCACGGCCACACATCGAGTAGTTGCCGGCGCCGTACGAGCCGCCGATGACGACGGTCAGTTTCGGAACCCGGGCGCACGCGACGGCGGTGACCATCTTGGCGCCGTGCTTGGCGATGCCACCGGCCTCGTAGTCGCGGCCGACCATGAAGCCGGAAATGTTCTGGAGGAACAGCAGCGGGATCGAGCGCTTGTCGCACAGTTCGATGAAATGCGCTCCCTTGACGGCGGATTCGCCGAAGAGCACGCCGTTGTTTGCGACGATGCCCACCGGGTGCCCGTGGATGCGCGCGAATCCGGTCACGAGCGTCTTGCCGTACTCCGCCTTGAACTCGTGGAAGCTGCTGGACCCCCGGCCGGCACCGCCGGCACCGCCTGTACCGTCGGCACCGCCGGCGCCGTCGACGATGCGGGAGATGACCTCGTGCACGTCGTAGGGGATCCGCGAGTCGGTGGGGACCACGTCGTACAGCGTCTCCGGGGACTTCTCGGGTTCGACGGTGGGCTCGACGTCCCAGGGCCGCTCCGCCCGGGGACCGAAGGTGGAGGCGATGTCGCGCACGATGCGGAGGGCGTCGCGGTCGTCCTCGGCGAGATGGTCGGTCACGCCCGAGACCTTCGAGTGCAGGTCGCCGCCGCCGAGTTCCTCTGCGGTGACCACCTCACCGGTCGCAGCCTTCACGAGCGGGGGGCCGCCGAGGAAGATGGTGCCCTGGTTCCGGACGATGACGGCTTCGTCGCTCATCGCGGGCACGTAGGCGCCGCCGGCGGTGCACGACCCGAGCACCGCGGCGATCTGCGGAATGCCCTTGGCGCTCATCGTCGCCTGGTTGTAGAAGATGCGGCCGAAGTGCTCGCGGTCCGGGAAGACCTCGTCCTGCCGGGGAAGGAACGCGCCGCCGGAGTCGACGAGGTAGAGGCAGGGCAGGTTGTTCTGCAACGCCACCTCTTGCGCCCGCAGGTGCTTCTTCACCGTGACGGGGTAGTACGTGCCGCCCTTGACGGTCGCGTCGTTGGCGACGATCACGCATTCGCGACCGGCCACCCGGCCGATTCCGGTGATGATGCCGGCGCCGGGGCACTCGTCGCCGTACATGCCGGTGGCGGCGAGCGGTGAGAGTTCCAGGAACGGGCTGCCGGTGTCGAGGAGGCCGTCGACGCGGTCGCGGGGAAGCAGTTTGCCGCGGGAGACATGCCGCTCACGGGATTTTTCGTTGCCGCCGAGCGCTGCCGCGGCAAGCCTGTCGCGGAGCTCTCCGACCAGCTGTTCGTGCTGGTCGCGGCTGGTTGTCGAGATCGCCTGAGCGGTCGTCACGGACACCATCCTCGGTAGATTGAACTAATCGCCATTAACTGAAATCTAGGTTAGTTATGATTAACCGAGTTGTCCAGATCACAGACGAGTGGAGTTTCCCGCCATGCATGAGCCTGCCGAAGAAGCGGCGCCTCCCGCGCCGACCCGGCGGAGCCTCGCCAAAGCCGAGCGCCGCGCGCAGCTGCTCCGGGCCGCCGCCCGCCTGATCGCCGAGCGCGGCTTCGCCGGGGTCCGGCTCGAGGACCTCGGCGCGGCCGTGGGCATCAGCGGCCCGGCCGTCTACCGGCACTTCCCCAACAAGGACGCCCTGCTCGTCGAACTCCTCGTCGACATCAGCCGACGGCTGCTCGCCGGCGGCACCGCGGTCGTCGCCGACACCACCGACCCGCGTGACGCGCTCGGGAGACTCGTCGACTTCCATCTCGACTTCGCCCTCGGGGACCCCGACCTCATCCGCGTCCAGGACCGGGAACTGCATTCGCTTCCCGACGACGCGCGACGCGAGGTGCGCGTCACCCAGCGCCGCTACGTCGAGATCTGGGTGGGGACTCTCTGCCGCATCACCCCGGGTCTGGCCGAGTCGGATGCACGCACGATGGCTCACGCGACCTTCGGCCTGATCAACTCCACACCGCACAGCGCCGACCCGCGCTCACCCGAGGGCACCCGTGCCGTCCTCCGCCTGATGGCCCTCTCGGCGCTCGACGCCGCCCCACTCCTCCGACCGACGACACCCACGAAGGACTCATGAGCTACTTCGAACGACTCGGCCCCGCGTCCTTCCGCGCGACCCGCCATGTGAGCGGCGCGTGGAACGAGGCCGAACAGCACATCGCCCCCGCGCTGGGCCTGCTCGCCCACGTCATCGAATCCGACCGCGACGCCCGCCGCGACGACGGGCCGGTGATGGCCCGCCTGTCGTACGACATCCTGGGAACCGTGCCCGTCGGCCCCGTCGACACCGCCGTGGAGGTCCTGCGGCCGGGACGCACGATCGAACTGGTCGAGGCCGCACTGAGCCACGGAGGCCGCACCGTCGTGCGGGCACGCGCATGGCTCATGCAGCCGCGGCCCACCGCCGAACTCGCAGGTTCGACGCTGTCGCGCATCGCACCGCCCGAGGACACCGAACCGTGGGATCCCACCACCGTGTGGCCGGGCGGTTTCATCGAGTCGGTCGAGGTTCGCCGGACGAGCGCCGGGCCCGGGCGTGCGTCCTTCTGGGTTCGCACACCGATCACGCTCGTCGACGACGACAAGGTGAGCACCCTCGCCGCTGCCGCAGGACTGTTCGACATCGCGAACGGCATGGCGGTGCGGGCGGATCCGCAGAAGGTCGCGTTCCCCAACCTCGACCTCACCGTCCACCTGTTCGCCGAACCCCGCGGCGACTGGGTCGGTTTCGATACCTCGGTCTCGTTCGGAGCCGACGGGATCGGTCTGACGAGCACCGTGCTGCACGACACGTCCGGCCCGATCGGCACGATGTCGCAGGTCCTCACCGTGCGCCCCGGCACACCGGAAGGCCCGTAACGCAGTCGTTACCCGGGGTAATCGAACGGTTGATCCGAGAGCACTACCGTCTGCGCCCGGAGCACGTATACAAGGGTGGATACACCCGAGCAGACACGGGGAGACCGGATGGCAGACGGACGCGAGCGGTTGCTCGACTCGCTCGATGTTGCGCTGGGCGCCGTCGATGCCCGGTACGCGGCGGCCTACCCGGGACTCGGACCCACTCGGCAACCCGTCCACACCGTGTACGTGCCCGTCGACCGGTACGACGCCGGCACGGTGCTCTCCTGGGGCGCGCAGGCGCGGGACACGTTCTCCCGGTACATCTCCGGAGCAGACGATCTCGCGGAACTGATCGGCGTCGAACCCGCTCTCGCCCGCGCCGTCCTGCCCCTGGTCGAAGCGAAACTCGCCACGGAACCGATCGAAGACCTGCGAATCGATTTCGAGGACGGTTTCCCCCAATCCGGCATCGCACCCGGCGCACGCGACGCCGACGAAGACGCCCATCTCGTGCGCGCCGCCGAAGCGTTCCGGAGCACGCCGGACCCGACACCCTTCTCCGGCATCCGCGTGAAATGCCTCGAACCTGCCGTCCGGGCACGCGCGGTACGCACCCTGGACATGTTCATCGGAGAACTTGCCGACGACGGTTGTCTCCCTGACGGATTCGTCGTCACGTTGCCGAAGGTGTCGGCACCGGAACAGGTCGCGGCGATGGTCACTGTGTGCGAATTTCTCGAGACCACGCACGGGCTCACCTCGCCGCTGCGCTTCGAGATCCAGATCGAGACGCCACAGGCTGTCTGCGGACCCGACGGCACCGCGCAGGTGGCGGCGATGATCCACGCCGCGCAGGGGCGATGCTCCGGGCTGCACTACGGCACCTACGACTATTCGGCGGCCTGCGGCATCGCCGCCGAATACCAGGCGATGGATCACCCGGTTGCGGACCACGCCAAGGCGACCATGCAGGTCGCCGCGGCCGGCACCGGCGTGCACCTGTCGGACGGCTCGACCAACCGCCTCCCCGTCGGCACCGCCGACGAGGTGCGCGCCGCGTGGGCGCTGCACGCCCGGCTCGTCGATCGGTCGCTGCGCCGCGGCTTCTACCAGGGCTGGGACCTCCATCCCGCACAATTGCCCACCCGCTATGCCGCGACCTTCGCGTTCTACCGCCGCTCGTTCCCGTCCGCAGCGGAACGGATCGCGGCCTACTCGGCCCGCACCGACAGCGGTTTCCTCGACGAACCCGCCACCGCGAGGGCACTCACGTCGTTCCTGCATCGTGGCCTCGGCTGCGGCGCCCTCACCGACGCCGAAGTGCACGAGCACGCCGGAATCACGCCGGATCGGCTACGAGCACTGGCCGGCTTCGGCGCTCAGGATGGACGATTCGAATGAGCACCGTCATCCGGGCCCGCCGCGCCGTGGTCGGCGATCGTGAGCGTGCGTGCGCCGTGGTCATCCGGGACGGGCGGATCGCCGCCGTCGAGGACTATGCGGCACCGGTGCCCGGGGCACGCGAGGTGATCCTCGCCGACGACGAAGCGCTGCTTCCCGGCCTCGTCGACACCCACGTGCACGTCAACGACCCGGGCCGCGCCGAGTGGGAAGGATTCGCGAGCGCAACCCGCGCCGCCGCCGCCGGTGGGGTCACCACGTTGATCGACATGCCGCTCAATTCCATTCCGTCGACCGTGGACGTGGCTGCGCTCGCCGTCAAGCAGAAAGTCGCCGCCGGCCAGGTGACCGTGGATGTCGGGTTCTGGGGCGGCGCGATCCCCGGCAATCTCGCGGATCTCGAACCCCTCTGGGACGCCGGTGTATACGGATTCAAATGCTTCCTCGCGTATTCCGGACTCGACGAATATCCCCCGCTGGACCGGGACCAGATGATCGCAGCGATGCGCGTCATCGCCGGATTCGACGGCCTGCTCATCGTCCACGCGGAGGACGGCCCCACGCTCGACGCCCAGCCCGCACCGTCGGGTCGCCGCTACGCCGATTTTTTGCACTCGCGTCCACCCGTCGCCGAGGCACGGGCGATCGCGCAGGTGATCGACGGTGCCGCCGAAACGGGTTGCCGCGTCCACATTCTGCACCTCTCGGACGCCGGGAGCCTGCCGCTCGTCGCCGCAGCGAAGGACGCGGGAGTTCGCATCACCGTGGAGACGTGCCCGCACTACCTGACGTTGTTCAGTGAGGAAATCCTCGACGGCTCGACACATTTCAAATGCTGCCCGCCGATCCGGGAGGCCACCAACCGCGAAGGCCTGTGGCGAGGCTTGGCGGACGGCACGATCGACTGCGTCGTGTCCGATCATTCGCCGTGCACCCCCGAACTGAAGAAACTGGGGATCGGCGACTTCGGGGAAGCGTGGGGCGGAATCTCCTCGTTGCAACTGGGACTGCCGATCGTCTGGTCGGAAGGACGGCGGCGCGGACACTCCCTCGTGGACGTGACGCGGTGGATGGCCCGCAACACCGCCGCCCTGGCCGGACTACCCGACCGCGGCGACATCGCCGTCGGCAACACGGCCGACCTGTGCGTCCTGGCCCCCGACGACGCGTTCGTGGTCTTCCCCGACAAACTCCACCACCGCAACGCCGTCACCCCCTACGCCGAAATGGCGCTGGCGGGTGTCGTGCGGCAGACATGGCTGGCCGGCGAACCCCTCACGGTCACCGGTGATCGCCGCCACGACCCTGCTCCTCGCGCTCGACTGCTGTCCCGGAAGGACATTCGATGACATCGCCCGATTTCCGGCAACTTCCCGACCTCGCCTCCCGCGAACTGACCGGCTCGGTGATGTACGCCAACGACGAGTTGTTCGCCCAGCGTGAGAATCTCATCGCGCCCGGCCCGGCGCTGCACGATCTGTCCGCGTTCGGGCACAAGGGAAAGGTGTACGACGGCTGGGAAACCCGCAGGCGGCGCGAACCCGGACACGATGTCGCCATCGTGCGTCTCGGTGTCCCGGGCGTGATCCGAGGCGTGGTGATCGACACGGCGTGGTTCACCGGCAACTTCCCACCGTTCGCGTCGGTCGACGCCGTATGCCTCGAGGGATATCCCGGTGTCGCCGACCTCCTCGATGCGCCCTGGGAACCCGTCGTCGACAAGGTGGCCCTGCTCGGTGACACCGCGAATGCCTTTGCCGTGGACAGCGAGCGACGCTGGACCCACGTGCGTCTCAACATCTTTCCCGACGGTGGCGTCGCCCGCTTCCGGGTCCACGGGGAAGTTCGCCCGGACCCGATGTTCCTCACCGGCACGGTCGATCTCGCAGCACTCGAGAACGGCGGCGACATCGCGGACTGCTCGAACCGCTTCTACTCGTCGCCGCGCAACATCATCGCTCCCGGCAGGGCTGTGAACATGGGCGGTGGCTGGGAGAACGCACGACGGCGCGACGACGGGAACGACTACGTCGTGGTGCGCCTGGCCGGCACCGCACTGATCGACCACGTGGAGATCGACACGTCGTACTACGTCGGGAACGCGCCGGGGTGGGCACGACTGTCGGGCCTCCCGGACGGCTCGGACCCTGCCGACGCATCGGCGTTCGTCGAATTGCTCCCGAAGACTGCGCTGCTGCCCGATTGCCGGCACCGGTTCCGTGTGGATTCGAGCATGCCGCTCTCGTTCGTACGCTTGGACGTATATCCGGACGGAGGGATCTCACGGCTACGCGTGCACGGTCGCCTCGTGGACCAGGGCCTCACCCCGTGACTCCGAGTCACCGTCGCGGCACGCCCAGGTGTCCTAGGCTCAGCCCATGGCAGGTGCGGTGACAGAGGTACGGTCCCCCGAGGACCTGGTGACGGCGCTCGAATCGACCGGTTACCTCGCCGACGACGGCCTCGCGACCACGGCATTTCTGGCGATGCGGATGGGCCGGCCACTCTTCTGCGAGGGCGAACCCGGCACCGGGAAGACCTCCCTCGCGACGGCGCTGGCCGAGGCGCTCGACCTGCCGCTCGTCCGGTTGCAGTGCCACGAAGGCATCGACGCGTCGCAGGCACTCTACGACTGGGACTTTCCCCGGCAGTTGCTGCACCTGCGCACCCTCGAGGCCGCGAGCGGGGGCGCTCTGGACGCCGACACCGCCGAACGGTCCCTCTACACCGAGCGTTACCTGCTGACCCGGCCACTGCTGGCAGCCCTCACCGGCGCACCCTGTGTGCTGCTCGTCGACGAAATCGACCGTGCAGACGACGAATTCGAGGCGCTGCTGCTACAGGTGCTCGACGAGAACGCCGTGACGATTCCCGAACTCGGAGAGATCCGCGCGGCGGTGCCGCCGCTGACGGTACTCACCTCCAACCGCACCCGGGAAGTGCACGACGCACTCAAACGCCGGTGCCTGTACCACTGGGTCGAACACCCGGACCTCGACCGCGAGATCGCCATCCTGCGTCGTCGCCTGCCTGATATCGACGCTTCCCTCGCCGCGCAGGTCGCGCAAGCGGTCCACGCGCTGCGCGACTACGACCTGCTCAAACCGCCCGGGGTGGCGGAATCCCTCGACTGGGCCCGCGCGCTGCGTGAACTCGACCGCGAGGTGCTCGACGCCGCGACGGCAGCCGCGACACTCGGCGCCGTCCTGAAATACCGGGAAGACGTCGAGCGCGTCACGCGGGCCGGTCTCGACCGGGTTCTCGCCGGATGACGACCACGGCGCACGGCACGCTGGTGGGCTTCGCCGGGTTCACCCGCGCGCTCGCCGAGTCCGGCATGCCCGTGACTCCGGACGCCACCGACACGTATGTCCGGGCGCTCGGTGAACTCGACATCGGCGATCCGGCGCAGGTCTACTGGGCGGGACGGGCGACGTTGTGCCGCGACCCCGACGATCTACCCCGCTACGACGCGGCCTTCCGCAGCTGGTTCGGAGGCGCAGTGCCGAGCGTGTCGCGGACCCGGGGGCAGCGCACCCGTACCGCGCGGATCGCCGCGCTGACCCGGACGCAGGGAACAGTGGACGGCACGGGCGAAGATGCTCCCCAGTTGCAGGTCGCGGCCACCGATACCGAAGTGCTGCGGAATCGCGACATCGCGGAACTCACACCCGCCGAACGCGCTCACCTGACGGAGATGCTGACACTATTGCGGCCCCGTCCTCCTGTGCGGGCCGCCGCGCGGAGGCGTCCCTCCCGGGCCGGGCAGGTGGACGCGCGACGCACCCTGCGGGCCATGCTCGCGGCGGGTGGCGAGGCGGTACGGCCCGTGCGACACCGCAGGGCGACGCGGCCGCGCCGGGTGGTGCTGCTGATCGACGTGTCGGGCTCCATGGCTCCGTACGCCGACGCTCTGCTGCGGTTCGCGCACGTCGTCACCCGTTCCCACCCCGGCGGAACAGAGGTGTTCTCGCTCGGCACACGCATGACCCGGCTATCGCGGGCACTGCGCGCCCGTGACCCCGAGCATGCCCTCGCCGCGGCCGCCCGCACCGTGCCCGACTGGGCCGGAGGCACTCGGCTCGGCGACACACTGCGCGCCTTCCTCGACCGCTGGGGACGCCGTGGGCTGGCCCGCGGCGCGGTCGTGGTCATCTTCTCGGACGGCTGGGAGCGCGGCGACGCGGTACTGCTCGGAGAGCAGATGGCACAACTGCGCAGGCTCGCGCACGCGATCCTGTGGGTCAATCCGCACGCCGGCCACGCCGGGTACGAACCGATCCAATCGGGTATCTCGGTGGCATTGCCACATATCGATCGTCTGCTCGCGGGACACAGCCTCGCGACATTGGAAACATTGCTCGAGGAGGTCCATCGTGCGTGAGGTTCTCGACGAACTCGACCGCCGCTACCGGGCGGGCGAGGCCGTCGCGGTAGGCACCGTCGTGTCGACGTTCCGGTCCGCGCCGCGCCCGCCGGGAGCGTCGATGCTGGTCGCAGGAGACGGCACGGTGGCGGGCAGCGTGTCGGGCGGGTGCGTCGAGGGCGCGGTGTACGAACTGGCTCAGGACGTGATCGGTGACGGAACGCCGGTGCTCGAGCGGTACGGGGTATCCGACGACGACGCGTTCAGCGTGGGGTTGACGTGCGGTGGAATCATCGACGTCTTCGTCGAACGGATCGACAGTGCCGGATTTCCCTCCTTCGCCGACGTCGTCGCGTCGGTACGCGGCGGCGAACCGGTGGCGATCGCGACGGTCACCGAACATCCCGATCCGGCGGTGCTCGGGCGACGCCTGGTGGTGTGGCCGGACCGGGATGCCGGGACGCTGCCGTCCTCCCGGATGCACGATGCCGTCACCGACGACGCACGTGGTCTGCTCGACGTCGGACGATCCGGGACACTGCACTACGGCACCGACGGTGAGCGTCGCGGCGAGGGAATGACGGTGTTCGTCAACGTCTTCCAGCCACCGCCTCGGTTGATCGTGTTCGGCGCAATCGATTTCGCCGCAGCGATGGCAGATCTGGGAACTTTCCTCGGGTACCGGGTCACGGTGTGCGACGCGCGCGGCGTCTTCGCAACCGAAGCGCGGTTTCCCGGCGCGGACGAAGTGATCGTGGACTGGCCGCACCGTTATCTCGCCGCCGAGGCCGACGCCGGACGGATCGACAAGCGCACCGTGATCACAGTTCTCACCCACGACCCCAAGTTCGATGTGCCTCTCCTGGAGGTCGCGCTCCGGCTCGACGTGGCGTACGTCGGCGCGATGGGGTCGCGCCGGACGCACGACGACCGGATGACCCGGTTGCGTGAAGCGGGGATGACGGACGACGACCTCGCGCGCCTGTCCTCACCGATCGGGCTGGATCTCGGGGCCCGGACCCCGCAGGAAACGGCGGTGTCGATCGCTGCCGAGATCATCGCCCTGCGGTGGGGTGGCGGCGGGCGGCGACTCGGGGAGACCGACGGACCGATCCACACCCACGACGAACCGGTCCGATCCGTAGATGGCGCCGCTCAGGGGCTCTGAACTTCCCCGGTGGTCTGCACGGGCAAGGGATGCTGCGCGCTTTTCCGCTGCCTACGAGGAGCGAATGACCGTTCGAACTCGGCAACTCGGTTGCGACCAGAAACTGTGTCCTACTGTTCGCTCACGAGAGCAGGCGAGGATATTTCCGGGGTACGGATATAGCGGATTGCCGCTGCGAAAGTGGCCAGTGCCAGCAACGTCAGGATGAGATAGAACGCCGTGAGGCCGATCATGTCCACCATCGACAGCACAAGCCCGACCGCGATACCGAGAACGCTCGACGCAAGACCGAACACGCCACCTATCGATCCGTACACCTGAGTGGGCGAGTACACGACGACGGCAAGGACGTAGTGCGAGAGTCCGACTCCGGTCGCGATTCCGAAAATCGCCACCCCGATCACGAATGCATACAGGTTGTCGATGTTCAGGATCGCTATTCCGGCAAGACCCAGCGTGCCGTGCACCAGCACGATCCTGGCTTCCGGAAAGTCCGCCATTCGGCTGACGTATTGATTCCCCACATAGACCGTGACGTTGGAGACAGCCAAGATCAGCAGGGGCGCGGCAGCGTACGACTCGAACCGGAGCACGATGAGGGCGCCGATGAGCGTCGTGGGCAGCGCCGAAGCCAGGCACCTGAGAAGCAGCAACCGCCGCAACACCGTCGAGCCTCGGATAGCCGTCACGCCCGCCGCCAGAGCCGCCATGGCGGTCCCGTCGGCGCGCGACACGGTACTTGGCCGTCCCCGGTCGATCCACAGGAGAGCCACAACAGGGGCAAAGGACGTGACGACGTAGAAGACGAGGAACAGGGTCACACCGTTCACCGAAATGATGCCGAACGCCGCTAACGGGCCGATCACGCCCGTCATGTAGAAGAGCGTGTTCAGGGTGCCTCGGGCACGACGGCGGAAGTCCGGGAAGAGTTCGTTCAGGCCCACTTTCCATGCCGAGAGATAGCTGATGCTCGCGGTTGCGTTCACGACCAGGAGGATTCCCAGCAGAGCGAGCGGAAGCCGGCCGACGGCCAGCGAGGCGACAACAGCGAGAATCGACGCGGACTGGGCTGCCAGGCCGATATAGAAGAACATGCGCCAACCGCGCATGTCGATCGCCGCGCCGACGAAGGGCGCCAGGAGACCCGACACCGCGGTTGCCACCACGGAGAGCGCAACTGCGGCCGGGCCGTAGACCTGGACCAGTAGGAGCGGAGCGACTCCGACGAAAGCGGTCTCACCGATATTGTTGATCACGTTTCCTGCCGCAAACCGGCGGAATCGGGCGTCGGAGAGTGGGGGGACTTCGGCTGCGGTGGGTCGAGTCTCGTTATCGGACTGCATTGCGCCCTTCAGGTATTCGGTACGAGGAACCAACCACCACGACCGGCGGCGCTGTCGGCCAGATCATAGACTTGGGACCGCGTTTTCGCCCACGGCCATGTGGCGCATCACCACCACCGGCATAGTGTGCGCCAAAAATCCACCGTGCCCGCGCATCACGAATCGGTCTACTTCGTCTCGTCGTCATCGGCACCTCGGTAGGATCCACACGATGCCGCCCGACGACCGAAATCGAGGGCCCCGGATGAATATTCGGCTGCGTGTCCGTCATCTTGCCGTGATCGTCACCGTGGGATTCGTCGGATTGGTCGTCGCCCCCGCGCCCGCGGTGGGCGACGGCACCCCTGGTGCGGCCGAGGGGCCGGCGCGCCCGGTCGGTGCCGGCAGCGCCCGCACCTATATCACCCTCGACGCGGAGGGCACGCCTGCCACCGTCGGGGTGCGACTCGACGCGGCCGCACTCGACGGACTGCCGGACGGTGTATTGCCCGTCACCGAGGCGTACGTGCTCGACCTGCCCGCGGAGGCGAACGCGACGCCGTTCGACCACGTCACGGTGGACTGGAATTCTCGCGGCCACAACCCCGAACACGGTTTCGACGTACCGCATTTCGACGTGCATTTCTATCTGCTGGACAGGACCACCGTGGAATCGATCCACCCGCTTGCCCCCGGTTATTTCCAGGCCGCCCCCCGTCTGCCGGACCCCCGGTATCTGCCCCCGGGGTACGCACCGGACGGGAATCCGCTGACAGCGACTGTCCCCGGCATGGGACTGCACTGGCTGGACACCACCGAGACGGAGCACCACTTCACCGAGTCGGTGCTCTACGGGTCGTGGGACGGCAGGCAGGCGTTCATCGAACCCATGATGACCCGGGAGTGGCTCGCGTCCCGGCCCACGATCGAGGAACCACTGCCTCGGCCCGCCGCGTACCAGCGCGCGGGCCTCTACCCGACCACCTATGCCGTGCGGTGGGACGAAGCGACGCAGACGTACACGGTCGAACTCGGCGGGCTCACGATGCGCGAGGCGTCGTAGGGCCCGGCCACCCGGTCGCACGAGCACTTGTGATGTTCGAGCCTGGTGCCGGTCAGAAGTACTGAGCACCGCCGTCCACGCCGAGATGCTGTCCGGTGACGAACGTCGATTCGGCGGAGGCGAGGAACGCCACCATATCCGCGACCTCCTCGGGTTCCGCCATGTATTTCTCGAGGAACGGGGTGGTCATCGACGCGAGCTTGGGGTTGGTCGCCGCGGTTTCGGCGATCCGTTCGCGCATGCTGCCGGAGCCCATCGGCGTGTTCACCGCACCCGGATGAACACTGTTGACACGGATATTGTGCCGGCCCAGCTCGGCTGCGAAGGCGCGGGCCATCCCGGTCACCGCGTGCTTGCTGGTCGTGTAATGCACCATGAACGGCTGCATCTTCACGCCGGCCAGTGAACTGATGAGAATGATCGAGCCACCGCCACGCTCGATGAGGTGCGGTGCAGTCGCCGTGACGGTGTTCCACGTACCGGTGACGTTGATGTCGAGGGTATCGCGGAAACTGTTGGGGCTGATCTCGTCCCACGTCTCCGGAATGCAGATTCCGGCATTGGCGACGACGACATCGAGGCCACCGAATCGTGCCACGCCCTCCTGCGCGACCTCCTTCAGCACCTCGAGATCACGAGTGTCGCCCTGCACCAAGTGCGCCTTCCCGCCTTCGGCCTCGACGAGACGGCGCGTTTCGTCGAGATCGTCGAGTGTTGCGGACTCGTAGGGCACCCCGGGCAGCGGGCCCGCAATATCGACGCCGACGATTCGCGCGCCCTCACGCGCAAGCCGGACGGCATGTGCCCGTCCCTGACCTCGGGCCACACCGGTGATGAAAGCGATCTTGCCGTCGAATCGGCTCACAGACTGTTCTCCTCAGGTCGAATGTCGAGGGTCGTGTGGCCCACGATCGGTCGGTTGCACGAGCACCTTGATGTCCGACCCGGTGCCGCCGGACAGTTCGCGCAGCTTCGCGTCGGCATCGTCGAGACCGACCACGGACGTCACCAGCGTGTCGACCCTGATGCGCCCGGCGGCAAGATGCGCCAGCGCCTCGCCGAAGTCGCGCTCGCTGTACGCGGTCGAGCCGACGATCGCGGTCTCGAAGATCGCCAACCGCATCAGCAGGAGTTCGGACGGCAACCCGGAAATCCCCACGATCACCAGACGACCCTGATATCCGAGGACGTCGACGGCATCCTGTGCGCAACTCGGATTTCCGCTGCACTCCAGTACCGCCCGGGGACCGTCGGCGAACAAGGCGGCCGCGTCCTCGAGCACCCGGTCGGGCGTCGTCGTCCGCACGCCCGATCCGCTCGCGAGCGCACGGCGCGCATCGTGGGGCTCGACCACCAGCACGTCGGTGATGCCCCTGGCACGGAGAACCTCGACGGCGAGCAGGCCGATGGGACCGGCGCCGAACACCACGACCCCGTCGCCCGGTGCGACCTCGGCCCGCCCGACCGCGCGGACCGCCACCGCAAGCGGCTCGGTGAGCGCCGCGTCGCGCAAGGACACGGTGTCGGGGATCCGGTGCAGCATTCGGGACGGGACCGTGACCGATTCCGCGAGTCCGCCCGGCCGGCCCAGGCCCGGCCCTCGAACCACGCCGGTGAGACACACCCCGTCGTCGCTCCGGCACGCTGTGCAGTCGCCGCACTCGTCGATCGGCCGGACCGTCACCCGGTCACCGACCGCCCATCCGCGCACGTCGGCGGCGATTTCGCTCACCACCCCGGCGAACTCGTGCCCCAGCACGTGCCCGGTGAGCGGGTCCGGTGGGTCGAAGAACAGATGCAGATCCGACCCGCACACTCCGCAGTACGCCACGTCGATGCGGACCTCGCCCGGCGCAAGGGGCGAGTGGTCGACCTCGGTCACCGACAGCGTCCGTTCGGGGCCGATTACCGCTGCGATTCCCATCTGCGAGTTCCTCGTCTTCCTGGTCCACCCGAACTGCGGCGACCGATTTCGTCGATTCGGGTCATCGTGCCCCTCCGGTGACGCAAAGTGGCAGTGATCTGTATCACCGGAGTCGCTCGCGTCATGCACTGGAGGTTCGATGCGCATCACTGTCACCGTCGACGGAACGCCCTATACCGACGACGTGGAACCCCGCCTTCTGCTCGTGCACTATCTCAGAGACCGGCTGGGAAAAGTCGGGACGGTGGTCGGCTGCGACACGAGCAACTGCGGCGCGTGCACCGTCCTGCTCGACGGGCAGAGCGTCAAGTCGTGCTCGGTGCTCGCGGTACAGGCGGACGGGCAGGAGGTCACGACCGTCGAAGGACTGTCCGTCGACGGCTCCCTGCATCCCGTCCAGGAGGCATTCCGGGAGAAACATGCTCTGCAATGCGGGTTCTGCACGCCGGGAATGATCATGGCGACGATCGACCTGCTCGCGGACAACCCCGATCCCGACGACGAACAGGTGCGGCACAGCCTCGAGGGAAACCTCTGCCGCTGCACCGGATATCAGAACATCGTCGCCGCCGCACAGGACGCCGCGCAGCGCCTGCGCGAGGCACCGGCGGCAACGCAGGGAGGCACACGATGACGAGCACCGCCGAACCACGTACCGAATCCGAACTCGGCAGGGCACGCCGCCGCAAGGAAGACGAGCACCTCGTCACGGGCCGCACCCACTGGACCGACAACATCGTGCTCCCCGGCATGCTGCATGCGGCGATATTGCGTAGCCCGTTCGCACACGCACGCATCACCCACATCGATGTGGACGAAGCGAAGAAGCAACCGGGTGTCGTCGCCGTCTACACCGGCGCGGATCTCGCGGAGGAACAGGGCAGCCTGCCGTGCGCCTGGCAGATCACCGAGGACATGCTGACGCCGTCCGCACCCGCGCTCGCCGTCGGCACCGTGAGGTTCGCGGGGGAGGCCGTGGCGGTCGTGGTCGCCCGCACCTACTACGAAGCGCACGACGCACTCGACGCGATCGATGTGGATTACGACGACCTGCCGGTCGTGCTCGACCTCGCGGCGGCCGCCGACGACACCGTTGTGCTCCACCCCGACCTCGGCACCAACCGCAGCGCGACGTGGGTGTTCGATTCGGCGGAAGCCGGGAGCGGGAGCAACGTCGACGACACCCTCCGCGATGCGGAGGTCGTCGTGGAGCGGACCTTCCGCCAGCAGCGACTCATCCCGGCGTTCATGGAACCGCGCTCGGTGGTCGTCGACCCCACTGCCTCGCAGACCACGATGTGGTCGTCCACGCAGGTCCCGCACATCCTGAAACTGATGCTCGCGATGACACTCGGTATCCCCGAGCACACCCTGCGGGTGATCGCCCCGGACGTGGGTGGCGGATTCGGCGGCAAACTCCAGGTGACACCGGAAGAGGTGCTCACCCTGCTGATTGCGCGCCGGTTGCGCAAGCCCCTCAAGTACACCGAGACGCGCAGCGAATCGATGATGGCCGGGCATCACGGCCGCGACCAGATCCAGAAACTCACCATCGCGGCGAGACGCGACGGCACGGTCACGGGGCTGAAGGTGGACCTGCTGGCGGACATGGGCGCGTACCTGCGACTCGTCACGCCCGGCGTCCCGATCCTCGGGGCGTTCATGTTCAACGGCATCTACAAGTTCGACGCCTACCGATTCACCTGCACCAACGTGTTCACCAACAAGGTGCCCACCGATGCCTACCGCGGTGCGGGCCGCCCCGAGGCCACCTTCGCGATCGAACGCATCATGGACGAACTCGCCGTCGAACTGTCGATGGACCCGATCGAACTCCGGAAGAAGAACTGGATCGCGCACGAGGAGTTCCCGTTCGACACCGTCGCGGGCCTGACCTACGACTCCGGCAACTACGAGGCGGCCACCGCGAAAGCGCTCGAACTGCTGGACTACGACGGTCTGCGACGCGAACAGGCCGAGCGCCGGGAGCGCAAGGACCCGGTGCAACTGGGCATCGGGGTATCGACGTTCACCGAGATGTGCGGACTCGCCCCGTCGCGCGTCCTCGGTTCGCTGTCGTACGGGGCCGGAGGATGGGAGCACGCGGCGATCCGCATGCTGCCCACCGGCAAGGTCGAGGTGGTCACCGGCGCGTCCGCGCACGGCCAGGGACACGAGACGGCGTGGAGCCAGATCGTCGCCGATCGACTCGGTATCCCGTTCGAGGACATCGAGGTCCTGCACGGCGACACCCAGACCTCCCCGCGGGGTCTCGACACCTACGGTTCGCGGTCCCTCGCCGTCGGCGGAATCGCAGTGGTGAAGGCGGCCGAGAAGGTGGTGGCCAAGGCGCATCCGATCGCCGCACACCTGATGGAGTGCGCGGAGGACGATCTCGACTTCACCGACGGACAGTTCCGGGTCAAGGGAACCGAGAAGTCGGTGGGGCTCACGGACATTGCGCTCGCCGTGTTCGCCGCGCACGACCTGCCCGACGGGATCGAACCGAACCTCGATTCGGAGGCGACCTACGACCCCGACAACTTCTCGTTCCCGCACGGCACCCACCTGTGTGCGATCGAGGTCGACACCGAGACGGGTCACGCCCGCATCCGGAAATACGTCTGCGTCGACGACATCGGGCACGTCGTCAATCCCCTCATCGTGGAGGGCCAGGTGCACGGAGGTCTGGCACAGGGCATCGCCCAGGCACTGTACGAGGAAGCGGTGCACGACGAGTCGGGCACGTTGCTCAGCGGCTCGTTCGCCGAGTACCTGCTTCCCACGGCCGTGGATCTGCCGTCGTTCACCACCGACCGCACCGACACACCGGCTCCGGGGAACCCGTTGGGCGTCAAGGGAGTCGGCGAGGCCGGCACCATCGCGTCGACGCCGGCCGTGGTGAACGCGGTGCTCGACGCCGTACGGCAGTTCGGGGTCCGCGACATCACGATGCCGTGCACTCCGATGCGGGTGTGGCATGCCATTCGTTCTGCCCGCAGCGACGGGACGAGTACACAGGGAGGCACGCAATGATTCCGGCCGCGTTCGAATATTTCCGGCCCACCAGCCTCGACGAGGCGGTTACGGCACTGCGCGATGCAGGCGAGGACTCGAAGATCATCGCAGGCGGCCAAAGCCTGATGCCGGTCCTGCGGTTGCGTCTGGCGGCACCGTCGGCGCTCGTCGACCTCGGCCGCGTCGCCGAACTGCGCGGCATCCGTGAGGAGGGCGACGAGATCGTGATCGGTGCGACCACCACGCACCACGAAGTTCTGCACGACCCGCTCGTCGCGCGGCACGCACGATTGCTCGCGGAGGCCACGGCCACCGTCGCGGACCCACAGATCCGGCATCGGGGAACGCTCGGCGGGTCGTTGGCGCACGCCGATCCCGCCGGTGACCTCGCCGCTCCGGCCGTGGCTCTCGACGCGACGCTCCGGGTGGTCGGCCCCGCGGGCATTCGCACCCTGACGGCGGAAGAGTTCTTCCAGGACTACTTCACGACTGCGCTGGACGCCGGGGAAATCCTCGCGGAGATCCGCATTCCGAAGCACACCGAGTGGGCCGCCCGGTACGAAAAGTTCCATCGCGCAGCACAACAATGGTCGATCGTCGGCGTCGCCGCGACCGTGTCGGTCGCGGGCGGCACCATCGAACGCGCCAAGGTGGCTCTGACCAACATGGCGGCGGTGCCGATCCGGGCGCGTGGTGTCGAAGAATCGCTCGTCGGGCAGCCCGCCACGGCGGACACGATCAGGGCGGCTGCGGAGCGCGCGACAGACGGCACCGACCCCATGACCGACGGAAACGCCGACGCCGAGTACCGCAGCCATCTGGCGCAGGTGCTCACTCGCCGGGCGGTGACGACAGCAACCGGAATCTGACGTTTCCGACACCTTCACTATCCGAGAGGACGCAATGCAACTCGATCACACCTTGTCAGTTCCAGCACCCGTCGAAGAGGTGTGGACCGCCTTGCTGAACCCCGAGAAGGTCGCACCGTGCATGCCCGGGGCGAAGCTCACCGGGACCGAGGGGGACACGTTCACGGGAACGGTGAAGGTCAAGCTCGGGCCGGTGGCGCTCACCTTCAAGGGCACCGGACGATACGTCGAAAAGGACGAGCAGGCCCGCAAGGCGGTCATCGAGGCGAACGCGAAGGACACGCGCGGCAACGGCACGGTCAGCGCGACCATCACGATCGTTCTCACCGGCGACGGTGACCGTACGGACGGCACGGTCCACACCGATATGACGGTCACGGGCAAGCCTGCTCAGTTCGGCCGGGGGATGATCTCCGATGTCGGCGGGAAGATCCTCGAACAGTTCGCGTCCTGTCTGTCGAAGAAACTGGGACCGGAGGCCGCGGACTCGACGCCGAGCGAATCGACTCCCAACGAATCGGTACCGTCCAGCGCGCCGGCGGTGGCTCCGACACCTCCCGACACGACACCGGCCGGTGCGGGGTTCGTCGCACCCGTGGCGGGTGACGCCGCGCAGACCGCCACACCGGCACCCGCGGCCACGCCCGGTGCCGTCGCTCCGGCGCCGCCCGCGGATGCCGCCACCGGAACGGCGAATTCGGGCGCGGCGCACGCGACCGCCGATCCGCAACCCGAAGCCGAGGCTCTCGATCTCATGGAGTTCGCGCGAGGCTCTGTGATCCAGCGACTCGTGCCGGTGGGGGTGGTGGCCGCCGTGGCGCTCGTGGTCGGGGTGGTCCTGAACCGGACGTCCCGCCGTCGGCGCCGGAACCGTTCAGCGTGCAGTGGGTGCCGCAAGAAGTGACCAGATCCGGTCCCGGGACAGCGGTAGTTCGTGTGGCCGCACTCCGATCGCGCGCCGGACCGCGTTGGCGAGCGCGGGGGCGACGGGATTGAACGGCGCCTCGCTCATGGACTTGGCGCCCATCGGCCCCATGGTGTCGTAGGTGTCTGCGAAGTACACCTCGGTGCGGGGCACATCTGCGTACTGCGGAATGTGGTAGTTCCGCAGCGTCGCGGTGACGACGGTGCCGCTGGCATCGGTGACGAGTTCTTCGTACATCGCGACGCCGATGGCTTGGGCGACACCACCTTCCACCTGGCCCCGGCACTGCTCGGGGTTGACGACGACACCCGCGTCGGCTGCCTGGACGGACTGCAGGATGCGCACTTCACCGGTGCCGATGTCGACCGCGACGCGAAACCCCTGCACGTTGAACGACAACGAGCGGGGGAGCCCGCCGTGGCTGCCTTCGGCGCGCAGGGTCCCGCCCGCCGCCTCCAGGAGGTCCGCATACGGCACCTCTGTGCCGCCCACCTGGGCTCCGCCGGCCGTGAACTCCACGTCGTCGGGTGATTCGCCGGCCAGTTCCGCCGCCCATTTCGCCATATCGCCGCGCAGCGCGTGGGCCGCGGCGTGCAGGGCCTTCGCCGCGACGACCGTTCCCGACGATCCGTACGCGCCCGTATCGTGCGTCGTGACGTCGGTATCGGACTGTTCGACGCGGATCCGGTCCGGCTCGATCCCGAGCACCGACGCGGCAATCTGTGTGTGCACGGTCGTCGTACCGTTCCCGAATTCCGCGGTACCGACCCGGGCGACGAACGTACCGTCCGGCAGGAGTTCGATCGACGTGTCGGCGATGTGCCCGCCGGGCGGGTTCGACGCGATCATCGCCAACGCCATTCCCTCGCCGACTCGCCACCGTGGACCCTCCGGCGCGGGTGGCCCGTCCGCACGCGACATCGCACTGCGCACGAGGTCGAGGCACTGGTCGAGGCCGTAGCTTCCGAACCCGAGGTCGGCGCCCTCGGGATGGGCGGCGACCAGTTCGTCGCCGGGAACCACCACGTTGCGGCGCCGCAACTCGTACGGGTCGAGGTCCAGTTCCAGGGCGAGTTCGTCCATTGCGGACTCGACCGCGAACACCACCTGTCCGAGACCGTATCCGCGGAACGCGCCCGACGGCCGGTTGTTCGTGTACACCGACCGGCCGTCGACACGCTTGTTCGGGCAGCGGTACACCTCGACCGATTCGCCGCACCCGTGGAACATCACGCTCGCCGAATGGTTGCCGTACGCGCCGCCGTCGTTGAGGACGTCGATGGCGAGGGCCGTGAGGATTCCGTCGGCGTCCGCGGCCACGGTGACGTCGACCCGCATGGGATGACGACACGGCGCGACCGTCAACTGGTCCGCCCGGGTGAACTCCCACCGCGCCGGGCGTCCGGTGCGCAGGACGGCCGCCGCGACGACGTCCTCGACGAGCATTTCCTGTTTGCCGCCGAATCCCCCGCCCACGCGGGCGGTGAACACCCGGACGCGGTGACGCTCGAGCCCGAAGATCCGGCACAGTTCGTCCCGGACGAGGAACGGAACCTGGGTGGAACTGCGGATCACCAGCCGTCCGTCGTCGTCGAGCCAGCCGACGGCGCCGTGTGTTTCGAGATGGGTGTGCTGGACGCGCTGCGTCTGCCAGCGCCCGCGCACCACGGCCGCAGCCGCGGCGATGCCGGCTTCGACGTCACCACACCCGCCGTGCACCTCTCCGATGAGGTTGCGGGAGGCATCGGCGATCCGCGCTTCCGGCCCCTTGTCACCGTGCAGCAGCGGGGCACCGGGTGCCGCGGCCTCGTCCGGGTCGAGCACGAAGGGCAGGACCTCGTATTCCACGCGGAGAAGCCGGCAGGCCTCCTGCGCCTGGGCTTCCGTCTCGGCGACGACCGCCGCAACCCGTTGCCCGACGTATCGAAGCGTCCGGTCGAAGAGGTAGGTGTCGTCCGGATCTTCTTCCCGGTTCTCGTGTCTCGCTGTCGAATATGCGAACTGGGGGGCGTCGCGCCAGCACAGGACCGCGTGCACGCCCGGCAGTTGCTCCGCGGCGACGGTGTCGATGGACACGATCCGGGCGTGCGGGTGCGGGCTACCCAGCGTCGCGATTTGCAGCACGCCGTCGACGACGGTGTCGAACGTGTACGGCTCCGTACCGGTGACGACCCGCGGGCCCGCAGGTGCGGGATGGGATGCGCCGAAAGCTTTTCCGCATGTCTTCCCGACGTTGCCGACGCCGCGCAGCGCATCGTCGACGGAACGATATCCGGTGCAGCGGCACAAGTTTCCTTTGAGCCGGCGCGGAAGGTCGTCGAGGTCGGATTCGGTGAACGTCGACGCCGTGACGATCATGCCGGCGGTGCAGAATCCGCATTGGAACCCGGCGGCGTCGACGAACCGCTGTTGCAGGGGATGCATGTCGTCGGGCGTACCCAGACCGGTCACCGTGGTCACCGCGCGCCCCTCGGCCCGGACGGCGGGATAGACGCACGAATGCACCGCCTCACCGTCGACGAGCACCGAGCACGCGCCACAGTCACCCGTGTCGCAGCCCTTCTTGACCTCGAAGTGTTCGTGGTCTCGCAGCATCGTGCGCAGGCACTGCCCGGGGCGGGGAGCGGCGTCGACCTCGTCACCGTTGACCGTCAGTCTCATGACAACTCCTCCCGGACTTCCTGTGCCAGAACGGCTGTGACCGCCCTGCGCCACTGGGGGGTCCCGTGGACATCGGCGTGGTAGGCGTCCGCGGCGACGGTAGAGGTCAGTGCTGCCTCGAGGTCCGCCGCAGCGGGCAGATCGGGGAACCTCAGCACGTGGGGACGGGTGGTGGCAGCGGTCACCGACAGGGCGAACGCGCCGTCGGCGTCGCGTCGACCGATGACCACGGCACCGGACCGGCCCAGCGGAGACAAGGCGATCTTCCGGAATGCGGTGCGTGAGGACAGCTTCGGTGCCTCGATACGGATACTGCGCAGGATGTCTCCGTCGTGCAGGAGGTTGCCGCCGACGCCGGTGACGAACTCCGCCACCGGCAGTCGTCGCTCACCGCCCCCTCGGGACCAGATCACCGCGTCGGCGTCGAGCGCGACCGCGAGGGAAATCATGGCACCGGCGGGCAGCGACAGGCAGATGTTGCCACCGACGGTGGCACGCTTCCAGATCTTCCACGAGGCGAGCAGGGCGTCGGCGCACTGCCCGAACAATGGTGCGGCCTGCCACGTCGTGGTCTCGGAGAGCCTCGAGAGTTCCTCGACCGTGCAGGTCGCGGCCACTTCGAGGCCGGGGTCGTCGATCACCGTCGCGGGCCAGCCCAGCCCCGACAGGTCGACGAGGCGACGCGCGTGTGGTTGCGGTTCCGAGAACAGCCACGTGCCGCCTCCGACGAACGCCGTGCCCGGTCCCCAGGTGAGATCCTCACGTGTCCGCGCCACGGTGTAGTCCGTCACGGTGTGCAGATCCATGGCGTTACCCCGCTTTGGAGACGAGGCGGGTGTGCGCGTCCGCCACGCCGCGAGCGACGACGTCGGTGTCGACGGTGAGCACCCGATCGTTGCGTACCACCTCGCGTCCGTTGACGAGAAGCAGATCCAGGGGAGGCTGCGACCCCAGTACGAGCGCCGCGACCGGGTCCGCGATCCCGGAATGAGCGAGTGTGTCGAGCCGCCACAGAGCGAGATCGGCGAGCTTGCCCACCTCGAGAGAGCCGATCTCGTTCTCACGACCCAGGACGCGCGCACCGCCGATGGTCGCGAGCGCGAGACTCTGCCGAACGGTCATTGCCCGCGGTCCGCTTCGAGCGCGTGCGAACAGCGCGGCGTGGTGGGCCTCTTCGAGCATGCAGCACGATTCGTTGCTCGCCGCGCCGTCCACCCCGAGTCCGAGCGGAACTCCTGCCGCGTAGAGGTCGGCGGCGCGCGCGATACCCGCACCGAGACGCGCGTTGGATGTCGGACAGTGCGCCGCACCCGTGCCCGAGGCCGCGAGCACCCCGATGTCGCGGTCGTCGAGATGTACTGCGTGCGCGTACCACACATCCGGCCCAGTCCAGCCGAGAGATTCCATGTACTCGACGGGGTTGCACCCGAACCTCTCGAGGCAGAAGTCCTGCTCGTCGAGGGTTTCCGCAAGGTGCGTGTGCAAGCGGACGCCGAGATCGCGGGCGAGCACCGCGGACTGTTTCAGCAGTTCCCCGGTCACGGAGAACGGGGAGCACGGGGCCAGCGCGACGCGGAGCATCGAATCGAACGACGGATCGTGCCACCGCTGGACGGCGTCCTGACTGCCGGCGAGGATCGCGTCGAGGTCCTCGACGATGTGATCCGGCGGGAGTCCCCCCGCGCTCGCGCCCAGGTCCATCGAACCGCGGCAGGGGTGGAACCGGATACCGACCTCTGCCGCCGCGGCGATCTCGGCCCCGAAGACGTCACCCCCGTCGCGGGGGACGACGTAGTGATGATCGGTGCTGGTGGTGCATCCGGTCTTCAGCAGGTGCGCGAGGGCACCCTTCGCCGCGACATGCACCATATCGGCGTCGATGCCGCCCCAGATGGGATACAGAGTGGTCAGCCACTCGAACAGCGTGTGATCGACGGCCAGACCGCGGGTGATCCACTGGTAGAGGTGGTGGTGGGTATTGACGAGCCCGGGAGTGAGAATGCATCCGGCGCCGTCCACGATCTGCGCGTCGTCGTACCCGAGCGGTTCGCCGTCGCCGACCGCGACGATCCTGTTTCCGTCGACCACGACGTGACCGCTGCGGTATTCGGCGCGACCGGCATCCATCGTGACCACGTGCGCACCACGGATCACGATCGGTCGGGTGGTAGGGCGAGTGTGCACGGTTGCTCCTCACGTCGGCGGGCACCTACCAGTGAACTCCTGCTCGAGACGCAACACCCCGGGCACCGTGTACGAAACCGCAACGAAATGCCCGCTTCGTATTGTGCGATCGTCCAAAGGCCCGCGCACGGAGGTGGTGCAGTGCTTCTTCACGATGTACTCGACGATGCCGAACTCGGAATCCGGGTTCTCCACGGCGACCCCGCGATGCTCGAACGGCCGGTACTGCGAACCTGTACCACCGATATGCCCGACCCCACCCGGTACGTCAGCGCGGGGTCGCTGGTGTTCTCGGGGCTGGTGTGGCGGGCGTCTGCCGAAGACTCGGATCTGTTCGTCAAACACCTCGCGCGCGTGGGCGTGACTGCGCTCGCCGCGGGGGAGGCCCTGCTCGGTGAGGTGCCCGAGGACGTGGTCGCCGCGTGCGCCCGGCATCGGCTGCCGTTGCTCTCGGTCCCCGCGGACGTGCCGTTCAGCCGGATCATCGAGCGGATGACCGCACGCATGTCCGGCGCGCGCATGGACCGTCTGCAGAACGGACTCGCGCGGCAGCGGCGGTTGCTCGAAGCGGTCGCCGACGGTCGCAGCATCGGCGACCTGCTCGACCGCACCGCCCAGGAATTCGGGGCGCAGGCGTGGCTGCTCACCGCCACCGGAGTGCCTCTCGCCGGCGCGGCACCCCTCGACGACGACATCGTGGACCGGCTCGTCGCGGCGGCCTTGTCCGCCGAGCGGCTTCCCCACGCGACCGCCGACTACACGGTGCTCTCCGTGGGCGGTGGCCTTCGCGACCGCACATCCTGCTGGCTGCTGGTGGTACGGCACACGGGCGACGCGCGCGCGGACTGCCTCGAGGCGTTCCGGGAACTCGCCACGGTGGCGGCACTCGACCGGGTTCGCCGAGACGAACGCCGGCGCACCGCCTGGGACGCCGGAGACAGTTCCGGGCTGGTGTCCACTGCGGCAGCAACATTCGATTCGGGACGTCCACTTGTCGCGGTGGTCGCGCGCCGGGTGTCCCACGACGACCGGGCCGCTGCGGCCACCGCCGAACGGCTACGGGCGCTTCGCGACACGCTCTGCGACGCACTGCCGGGGTGCGTGAGCGCGCTGGACGGGGACCGGGTCGTCCTGACCGTCGCCGGCGACGCCGACGAGGTTCACGCAGTGCTTCGTCGGCGGCTCGCCCGAGTCGTCCCGGCGCTCGAGCGCACACGATTGCGGGTGGGCACGAGCGCCACGTGCACGCTCGGGTCGCTGGCGGGTGCCGTCGCCACCGCCACCGCGCTCGCCACGGACGACGGTGACATTCGCGAACCGGTGTCCGTGCGCACGGCAGCAATGGACTCGGCGGCGGAGTTGTTCTCCGCGGTACCGGACAGGTTGCGTCACGATTTCGCTCAACGGATCCTCGGGCCGGTGCTCGATCACGACCTGTCGACCGATAGCGGGCTTCTCTCCACCCTCGAGGTGTTCCTCGCATGCAGTGGCTCGTGGCGACGCACCGCAGAACGAATCCACGTGCACCTCAACACGGTCCGGTACCGAATCGGCAAGGTGGAGAAGCTCACCGGGCGCGATCTGTCCCAGATCGATGACAGGCTCGACGTTTACCTGGCGCTCCGGATGCTGCAGGTGCAGGAGGCTTAGGCGAGGCGCGGCAGATCCCCGCTCAGGCGGTCGGGGGCAGCGGGCGGTAGATCTGCGGCGTCCGCAACCGGCCACCGAAGGGGATCGGCGCCGAGCTGCAGGAGTTGCTGCACCTGCTCGTAGCACCACGGCGACACGTCGCGGGTCCCGTCCACCACCGCGTCCGCGAAGGCGGTCCACTCCACCCAGTCGACACCGCACACCTCGGCCGGGTCGGGAGCCGGCTGCGATCCCCGGTACAGGGCCCGGTAGACGGGGCAGATTTCGTTCTCGACGATCCCGTTGTCCATCACCGCCCTGTACCGGAAGGACGGGAGCACAACGCCGACGTCGTCGAGTTCGATACCGAGTTCTTGGCCCAGCCGCCTGCGGACAGCGAGTTCGAGCGGCTCCTGCGGCGCCGGGTGACCGCAACAACTGTTCGTCCATACCCCGGGCCACGTCCGCTTCTCCAGGGCGCGCCGGGTGATGAGCAGACGGCCGTTCTCATCGAAGACGTACGCGGAGAAGGCGAGATGCAACGGCGTTGTCGCGGTGTGGACGGTTGCCTTCGGTTCGGTGCCGACGGCGCGCCCCGCCTCGTCGAGCAGCACTACTTGCTCCATGGTGTTCCTGTTCTGTCCGTTCCTCGTCGTGAGTGGGTCCGCTCTCCACTCGACCGCTGACCCACGCTCTTCGCTGTCCTCGACCGCGTACGGAAGGTGGTCCATCCGGCCTCCGCCAATCGTGGCGCGGCGACGGCGAGGCGCCTCCGCCGGGAGACGCGTGCCCGCTGATGAAGTACACGATATCCGCCGTCCTCGACCTCCCGGAGAATGTCGCGGTACAGCACGAACGCTGTGCGCATCCCCGGGCGTACCGATCGATCGAGCATGTCGATCCCCGGGTCTGCCTCGCGGTACACCGACCGGGTGTGCGCGATCAGGTGCGCGAGTGCCCGCTCGAGCCTGGCATCGTTCCGGCCGGTCGTCCGGCAGTATCGGAGAAGATCCTCGTCGACACCGAAAGCCTTCAACTCGTCGGTCGGCAGGTAGATCCGGTCGCGGTCGAGGTCTTCGCCCATATCCCGGATGAAGTTCGTGAGCTGGAAGGCTTCGCCGAGTGCGGCGGCCGGCCGCGCAGCCTTGTCCCGATCCGTCTCCGTACCCAGGATCGGAAGCATCTGCAGACCGATGACGGCCGCGGATCCGTACATGTATTCCGACAACTCGTCCATCGTGCGGTAGCGCGGGCGGAACATCACGGTCCCCGGTATGTCCATGCGCATCGAATGCAGGAAGGCATAGAAGTAGCTGTGCGGAATGTCGTACCGCGCGGCGGTATCCACCAGCGCTCCGAGCACGAGATCGGGCCGGCTCCGCCCCAGAGGTGCGCCACCGAAAGCGGCCCGGATCCGATCCTCGAAGGCATCGACCTTCGCGGCGGCCGCCCGATCGGAGTCGACCTCGACATCGACGACGTCGTCGACCATCCGCGCAAACCCGTAGAGAGCATGTACGCCCGCACGCTTGGATGCCGGAAGGAGCCTTGTCGCAAGGAAATAGGTCTTCCCGTGGCGCTCGTTCAGTTCGCGGCACACCCGGTACGCCTCGTGCAGTCCGGGATCGATTCCGGCGAGTTCACCCATGCTCGACTACCTCCTCGGAGCGCACCGACTGTGTGACGGCGGTCCGACGCGGCCGCTCGCTCGTCGCCGATCCGACGATCCGCTCGGCGGCAAGGCGCCCCGACACGAGCACGGTGGGTACTCCGACGCCGGGGGTGGTACCCGAGCCCGCCAGCACCACATTGTCCACGCCGCCGACCATGTTCTTGCGCCGGAAAGGTCCGGTCTGGCGGAAAACATGGGCGGAGGAGAACGGACTGCCTTCGAGCATGCCTTTGTCGCGCCACGTCTGCGGGGTATCGAGGTGGTCGACCACCATCGCAGCGGTCAGGCCGCAGTAACCCCGCTGCTCGAGGACGATCTGGATCTCTCGCAGGTAGGGCACGGCGCGGCGGTTCCAGTCGATGGGCGCGGACGCGAGGTTCGGGCACGGCGCCAAGATCGACACCGGTTCGCTGAGGACACCGTTACGCACCATCCGCAAGGCGGGGTCGGTGACCGCCGGGCGGGTGATCAGCAACGACGGGTCCTCCATCAACTGTCCACGGCCAGGACCGGCGGTGATACGTGCGAAGGTCTCCGCCCACTGCTCGCCGAAATCGATGGTGTGGTGCGCGCTCGACGGCCACGACTGCGTGACCTCGGTGGGAACGGTGCCGTGGAAGACGACTGCGGACGGCGACACGACGGAATAACCCCGCTTCCTGCCGCTGCTCGTCACACCGGCCCGATCGAGCAAGCGGTCGACGATCGGGAGGTCCGGGGTGAGGACGAGTGCGTCGCACTCGACACGGCGACCGTCGGACGTCAGGACGGCCGTCACGCGATCGTTGCGGATCTCCAGTTCCGACACTTCGGCCGAGGTGTGGAGCGCTCCGCCGTGACGGGTGAGCGCATCGGCCATGGACTCTGCGACAGCCGACATTCCGCCCGCGGGGAAGTAGACCCCGAGCGAGGTGTCCATATGGGCGATAGCGCCGTACACACCGAGCGCTTTCGACGGGGCGACCCCGGCGTAGAGCGACTGGAAGGTGAAGATCCGGCGTAGCCGATCGTCCCGGACGAACGAGGCGATCCGGGAGCCCAGGCGGCCGAAACCGCCGATCAATGCCAGCCTGGCGGTGTCGCGCAGCGCTGCGCGCGACCCGACGAGGTCGAGAGGCGAATCGAAGTTCGACGCGATGTACCGGTCGAACTCCGTATCGAAGATGCTGGCGAGCCAGCCTCGCAATCGGCGATACCCGTCGACTTCGCCTGGACCGCAGACTTTTTCGACTTCGGCGGACATCTCCGTGGGATCGGCGTACACGTCGAGAGCACTGCCGTCGGCGTAGCGAGCGTGGTAGCTGGGAGACAGTGCGCTCAGTTCGACTGTGGGAGTCGTGGAATCGAACGACTCGCCGACAGCGGCGAGCGCATCGGAGATCAGGTCCGGCATCGTGAGCACGCTGGCGCCGTTGTCGATGGTGTAGAGGGGCTTGCCGGAGTCGTCGTACACCGGATAGGTCCCGACCCGGCCACCCACCGTGTTGTCGCGCTCGAGCACGGTGACGCGTTTACCCGCGCCCGTAAGGTACAGCGCCGCAGCGAGACCGGAGAGTCCTGCCCCCACCACGACCACGGAATCGACGGGCCCGGGGATCGTCTTCATGATCGGCCACCCATCGGCACGACGGTATCGACTCGGCTGGGTATCGCGCTGGTCATTCCTCGGCTCTTCTCTCCCGGAGCGGGCATAGTCGTTGCGATCATGTCTTCACCGTGGCCTTTCCGGCTCGTCGAATGCGCATGGCCACCACGGGGACACCCACGACCCCCATGACACAGAACCCGTAGAGCGCGGAATAGCGCAGTTCGTCGCCCTCGAGCAGGAACGCGTGCGCGAATGCCGATCCGAGCCAGGTCCAGAGGAACAGCACCAGCGGTGCCGCATCCGAGATTCGCCGGCCACTCGTCCTGGGCGACTCGGCGCGTCCTCCCACCCTGTCGACGACGATCGCCATGATCAGAGCGGTAGCGAACCAGCCGAGGTAGTTGGTGTACGGGATGAACGGAATGCCGGGTAACCCGGCGTTGCCCGAGGTCCAGGTCCACTGACCGTCGGTCACCATCTGGGTGTCGAGGTACAGATCCCACCCCACCATCCCCACGGCAACCACGAGGACCCGCCCGAACGCTCGCCTGTCCGGCGGCACCGGGGAATGCCGGAGGACGTACGACGCGGCACACCAGATCGGATAGAAGCCGGCGGTCCACGCCAAGGGGACCACCGCCGGAACGCCCACGATCTCGGGCCCGAGCCGTCCGGTCGCATAGAAGTAGCTTCCGAAAGGGAACCCGGTCGCAGTGCCGACGATCTCGGACACGAGACCGAGTCCCGCGGTCGAGGCGACCAGCACCACGGCCCACACGGGACCCCGTGTGACGGCGGCATGCACCACCGACGCGGCGGCGAGCAGGAGCACCACCGCCACGGTGACGGCATCCCTCGACGTACCGGACACGAGGGGATAGACGATCTGGGCGAGCAGCGCACCCACGACGATCCCCCACACGACGCGGTTCATCGACGCACGCCGGTCGACTCGTCCTCACGCACGTCCGTGCGGTTCACGCCGACGGCGCTCCTCGTACCGCCGGGCCGATGCGGCGGGACCACACTCATTGCTGCCGCCGCTCGTCCGGGGCGTTCGTGTCCTTACCCGAGTCCTCGACGGAGTCGGCCGACACGGCGGGATCCACCCGTTGGGCGTCCATGAACATTTGCAGAAACCCGATACCCGAGGTGTACGGGCCGTGATGCCGGGGGGAACCGGAGGCAGAAGGGGACATGAGAGGCCTCATCTCACGCCGGCACGACGGTGAGCGACCACGTGTCGAACTCGACCAGCGGGGTGAACTGCCGGAAAACCGGCTTCTACCAGTGCGCGCATGTGGGCCACCTCGTCTCGCTGCCACCGTGCCGACGCGTTTCGGAACGGAGACGGTCCGGTACCGTCTGGCAGCGATTCGGAGCCGGGGTACGAACGGATGGGTACGCGTCCGAAAAAGTCTCCCGGCCACCCGGTGACAACGAAAAGTGGCGGTGCGTGCCGCGACTACCGGCACCCACCGCCACTCCGTGACGCCCTCACGTCGTCACATCCAGTCGACGAACCGCTCCCACGCGCTTCCGGCCTCGGGTGCGTCCTCCCGCTGAACCGTCGCCTGGATCAGGCCGTAGGGCCGGTCGTCGGCGTGGAATACCTCGTTCGAGTTCGTGACTCCGAATCTTTCGAGGTCGTAGACGAAATGATGCTTGTTGGGCGCCGACATGCGAATCTCCGCGATCACCGGATACTTCTCCAGCACTGCCCGGCCCATCTCGAAGAGAGTTTGTTGCAGTGCCTTCGATTGAAGGTTCGCAAAACGCTCGAGCATCGTGGCCTTGATACCTGCGTAGGTGACATCCCAGTCGACGTCGTCGGTCGTGAATCGCCACTGTGCGACCAGACTGGTTGCCATCACACGGTCGGCAGTCGGTTCCAGGACCGTGTACGGGTCGGTGAGAAAACCCGAGAATTCGGATCCGGTCGACTTGAGTACGACGAGATCCTTGACTCCGCCGATCACCCACTCCCGTCGCTCCCGCCCGGTTCCCTCGACCGTCACCGAAACCGTGCGGACCTCCGGTCCGGTGCGGGTCCACGTGTGATCGTGTTCGACACCGTCGATCGTCACCCGTTGCCACGCGTAGTCGTCGATCTCGACGCGGGCGGCGCGGACTGGTTCGACGTCGTCGACGAAGTGCCGCGCGAGTTCGAGCGCGTAGGTTTCGACGAACTCGACGCCCTTGCTCTTCGCGTACGCGTACACCGTCTGCTTCTGTGTGTCGGTCGGGAGCACCGCACCTTGGTCGCCTTCGAGGTGTGCCGCGTCGAAGTCTCCGCGGAGGCAGGTCGACACGTTGAGGTCGCGGATCTCGTGGCGGGCAGTGTCCCGATAGATCCGTACCACGCGGTTCTCCGCCTTGCCGTAGCGGTTGGCGCCCAGCACGATCTTTCCGGTCAGTTCACTCACGGGTCAGCTCCCTCGATAGGTGGAGTAGGAAAAAGGCGACAGCAGCAGTGGCACATGGACTTTGCCGGCACCGCCGACCCGGAAGGTGACGGTAACCTCCGGGTAGAAGGTCTCGGTGTGCCGCCGCGCAAAGTACTCGCCGGTGGCGAAGGTCAGCGTGTACGTACCGGGTTCCAGTGCGGGAACCTGGAATTCGGAAATTCGCCCGTCGTCGTCGGTGCGAGCACTCGCGAGTTCCGCTCCGGCGGACGAGAGCGTGACCTCGACTCCGGAGGCCGGCGCTCCACGGGTGGCGTCGAGAACGTGGGTGCTGACGGTGCTCACCTCACACCTTCCTTTCCTGATTCGACGGAATCGTCGGTGACGAGCAACTCGAGTCTCGATCGGTTGATCTCGGCAAGCGTCGCTCGCGTCTCGCGCCACTCGGTCTCGGAATCGTGAGTGAGGCGCCGCTGCAGAATCGACAGGAGTTCGTCCGCGGATCGTCCTGCGGCACGCACGAGGTACACGTGCCCGAAACGCTCCTCGTACTTGCGGTTACCTGCCACCAGTGCATCGCGGATATGTGCGTCCGCGCTCGCGACCGATGCCTGCTCGCGCTTCGACGATGCGTGGTCCGACCGTTCACCGATCCGTGGGTGCCCCGCGAGCGCTTCGGCGAGATCGTCCCGAGTCAGCGCCGCTGTCACCGCATCGGACGCGCGCAGCAGCGCGGCGCGACTCAGGTAGGGGCGGCCTTGCACGAGTCGCTCGGTCCACGTCCTGCTGGAACAGCACTCGGACAGGGCTGCGGCTGCGTCACGGGCACAGAGCGCATCGAAGTCGGCACAGGTGTACGGCACGGCACTCCTCTCTCTCGTCACCACGATCGCGGATGAAGGGAGCCGGCGGTGCCGTACGCGCTACAAACTTCCCGAGACGTGGTCTCCGGTCGTTTGGACGATCCGACAAACGCGGATCGGCGGAGAGAATTCGTGGCCGAGGCGCCTCGGTCAGGCCGGTTGCCCGGCGGGAACGCGTAGTCGCTGCGACGCATCGATTTGGGCACGGAGCCACACGTGGGCGGGATCCGATTCGGATTCCTCGTGCCAGACTGCATATTCGCTGAGCGGAGGCAATTCGAAGGCGGGCTCGAGGATCCGCAGGGACGCCACTCCCGCGATTCGTTCAGCCATTCTCTCGGGCAGGAGCGTGACGAACACGGTGTGTTCGAGCGCGAAGGGGAGCACCGCGATACTCGTCGTGGACGCCCCCGTCCGTGTCACGATCCCGGCGCGCAACAACGCTCGCGCCAGAGCCGTGTCGTCGTCGTACTGCAGATACGACAGGAACGGATAGTGGGAGAGCACGTCGCGATTCAGTTCCGTCCCGATGTACGGATGCCCGGACCAGACGGCGCCCACGTATCTGTCGGTCAGGACCTCGGTGCGCCGGCACCGCTCGAACTCGGGTGCGTCGAGAAGGTGTTCCGGCAGCACCGCGAGGTCGGTTTCGTGCCGGTGGAACGCTGCGAGGGACGCCTTGGTGAGGGGACGCAGATCGAATCGCACGTTGGCCGGGTGCCCCCGCCGCATGAGCATGCGGAGCAACGTGACCTCGGCGTAATCGCCTGTCATGAGCGTGAACACGCGTGAATCCACGGTCGGATCGAAGGTCGGTTCGGAGAGTATCGACCGTTCCAGCGTGTGCAATACGCTCCGCAGGGGCCCGATCAGGGCCTGTGCCCGCGGAGTGAGGCGCAACGTGCGGCCGTTCTTCACCAGCAGTGGGTCGTCGAACTGCTTCCGGAGACGAGCGAGCGCCGTGCTGGTCGCCGGCTGCGACATGTTCAGTCGTTCGGCCGCGCGGGTCACGTTGCACTCGGAAAGAAGCACGTCGAGGACGACAAGCAGGTTGAGATCCACCCGCCTCAAGTCCACTCCGCACCCCCCTTTCCGAAACCCGGCGTAACGGCAATATCCGGCGGGATAGTAACCCACCACCGTTTCCTATATCTAAAGATGTATAGCAGCTATCCGAGTTGCTTTTCGATCTTGTGAGCCGGTCGTACGACACTTACGCTGACCCACGTCCTGACGGCGGCGGACCCGTGTTTCGCCCTGGCCCATGTGATTTGTCATCCGCTTCGGCCGGCCGACCGGTGTACGTACAAGAGAGGTTCGGGCCGAACACGATGAGTCTCAAACAGCAGTTCCAGCAATATTCCCCCGAGAATTGGCGCCTATGGCGCAAGGTCGCCGCCGTCGTGGCGGTCCCCATCATCGCCGCCGCGCTTTTCGGATCGCTCCGCGTCATCAGCCTGTTCGAGGATTCCCGCCACTTCAGCACTGCTGCCGAGCAGGTGTCGATTCTGCCGATGTTCGCCGAATACAGCACCGGCGTCGCGGGTGCCGCAGCCGCGACGATCATCGGGTTGCCCACCGACAACGGTGCGACGATCGCGCGGGAAGCAGAGACGGTCCTCACGGACCAGATCGCGAACATCAGCCTCGAGCCCGAGATCAAAGCAGCACTGAACAAGGTGCTCGCCGAGGGAAACAGCCTGCTCGACAGTGCTGTCGCCGGATCGATGGCACCCGTGGTCGCCAGCGAGCGCGCACAGGCGTTCATCAGCCGCGTGAGTTCGGTGTTCCGTGCCGCGTCCTCCACCGCGCCCGAACCCGATGTCCTCCAGGAAAGCGCCACCCTCCTCGACATGTGGACGACCCAGTGGGCGCTGCTGGACCAGGTCGTCGCGTACTCCGCACTGGGTGCCGGCACCGAAGGTGCTCTCCTGATGTGGACGAACGCACTCGGCGTCGACGCAGCGCAGATGTCGATCCTGCGGGAAACCGTCGAGTCCAACCCCAACATTGCCGACACGAGTTCGCTCGACGCGCTCGTCGCGGAACTGGACAATCGCCGCAACTTGACGGCGAATCTGGACAGCACCAGCGGCGACACCGGAGCGCTGCGCAACTCGATCTTCACCAGCCTCATGGTCTACATCGAGGAAGTCCGCGACTCCGCCACCCGCATCGTCGGCCTCCTCGACAACCATGCCAGCGAAGCTCGCACCGAAGCACTCAAGAACGCCATCGGAATTGCGATCGTGCTGGCCGTCGCGCTGGGCCTGGCCGTGATGGTCGCCTTCTCGATCGTGCGCCCGCTTCGCCGCCTCCGAAACGACACACTTCTTGCCGCAGAGCAAAGCCTGCCCGAGGCCATCGCCGCCATCAAGGACGGCGCAGAAATCGGTACGGTGTCACTCCCTCCGGTCAGCGTTCACTCGAAGGAAGAAATCGGCGAGGTCGCCCGCGCCGTCGACACCATGAACGAGGGTGCGCTGCGGCTCGCCGGTGAGCAGGCGCAGTTGCGCCGGCAGGTCAACGAGATGCTCGAAACGTTGGCGCGTCGCAACAAGACCCTCGTCGAGCAGCAGCTGTCGCTCATCGACTCGCTCGAGCACGAGGAGCGCGACCCCACGCGTCTGCAGAACCTGTTTGCGCTCGACCACCTCGCGGCCCGTATGCGTCGCACCGGCGACTCGTTGCTCGTCCTCGCCGGCACCCGGCAGCGAATGGGACGGATCCCGGACACCCCGCTCGGTGACGTGCTCCGTGCCGCAGTCTCACAGGTCGAGAACTACCAGCGCGTGAACGTCGGAAACGCACCGGAGGGTTCGCTCCTCGGTACCGCCGTAACCGACGTCGTCCACATGGTGGCCGAACTCCTCGACAACGCACTGCGAGCCTCCCCGCCGGAGAGCACCGTGGCGTTCGCGTTCTCGCGCGCCGTCGACGGCGGCTTGTTGCTCGAAATCGCCGACCGCGGAATCGGTATCCCCGCCGACGAACTCGCCGAGATCAACGAACGGCTGGCGACGGACAGCGAAGCCGGCTCCGGCGCAGCGCGTCGCATGGGTCTGTTCGTGGTCGCGCGACTGGCCCACCGTCACGGGATCACCGTGCGGCTGCGTCCGACGTTCGACTCGTCGACCAACTCCGGCGTCACCGCGAGCCTCTATCTGCCGCTCCGTCTGCTCAAGGGCGTCGGTACCCAGTCCGACCCGTTCCAGATCGACCGCCCGCGCCGACTTCCTCTTCCGCCCGGAGAGACGAACACCGAGTACACGGATCAGTACGACCAGCGCGCGTCGCACAACCACAACGGCGAGTCGTTCGCCGGTGCGACTCCGAACGGCAACGAAGCGTATGCGTCGGCGGGCCGGAACGGCAGCGAGGCGTACTCGGGTGCCGGCCAGAACGGCAACGAGGTGTCCCGGGCGGGCAACAACTCGTACGCCGGATACGAGGCGCCCGGCAACGACAACTACTCCGGGTACGAGCAGAACAACGACGACAATTACACCGGGTACGAGCAAGGCAATAACGACACGTACTCCGGATACGAGCAGAACAACAACGACACGTACTCCGGATACGAGCAGAACAACAACGACAACTACACCGGATACGAGCAGAACAACAACGACAACTACACCGGATACGAGCAGAACAACAACGACACGTACTCCGGCGCACCGGTGGAGAATCCGTGGGAGCGCCCGCTACCGCCGAGCGGCAACTCCGGTTCCGCGCCCGGTACGAGTCCCGGAATCCGGCGCGGGCAACTGCACGAACGATGGGTCTCGCGAAACAACGGTGAGTGATCCCGCGCGATGGCTTCCATCGTGAGAGACGAACACTCCACCTGAACGGCAGAGACGGTACGGCGAGACGCCGGGCGACCATTCGGTCGCCCGGCGTTGTCTGTTCGGCAGCCACGCGGGTCCGATCGGTGACAAATCAGGCAGTGCTGCAGGAGAGCGCGTTAGAGTCGACACGCCGACCGCCGAGGAGACCCACGTGAAAGCTTTCGTTCGCACCGCCATAGTTGTCGCCACCGCTGCCCTGGCGGTGACCGGATGTTCCGGGAACAACGCCGACGATCCGCTCGCGTCCGAGTCCGGCGAGGGTGGCACCATCGTCGTCGGTTCGGCGAACTTCCCCGAAAATGTGCTGCTCGCGGAGATCTACGCGCAGGCGCTCGAGGGGAGTGGCGCCGAGGTGACGCGCCAGTTCAACATCGGCAGCCGGGAGATCTACTACGACCAGGTCGCCTCCGGAGCCATCACCGTGCTGCCCGAGTACAACGGGGCACTGCTCGCCCGCGTCGATCCCGAGAGCACTGCGGCTACCACGGAGGATGTCAATGCCGCTCTGGCGGAGTCGCTTCCGGAAGGTCTCTCCATTCTCGCGTCGGCGCCGGGGGAGAACAAGGACGCACTCGTCGTCACGGAGGAGACCGCGGATCGCTACAACCTGACGACCATCGCCGATCTCGCCCCGGTTGCAGGCGAACTCGCCCTCGGCGGACCGCCCGAGTTCGAGACACGGCGGCAGGGCGTCGTCGGTCTCCGAGACGTCTACGGCGTCGAGTTCCAGAAGTTCGTGCCCACCGACACGGGCGGGCCGATCACCATCCGGGCGCTCGGGGACAACACCATCCAGGTTGCGAACATCTTCACCACCGATCCGTCTCTCAGTACCGAACCGTTTGTGGCACTGGACGATCCGGAATCCGTATTCGGGGCACAGAACGTCACGCCGCTCGTCCACCGGGAAGATCTCACCGACGAGAACGTCGCGACGCTCGACGCTGTGTCCGAGAACCTCACCACCGACGTTCTCATCGAGTTGGTCGGCCAGGTCGTCACCGAGGGCCGCGACATCGATGTCGTCGCCGAAGAGTGGTTGCAGGACAACGGCATCAACTGAGGGCCGGGTGCTCCGTGATCACTTTCGACAATGTGCAAAAGCAGTATCCCGACGGGACCGTGGCAGTCGACGGACTGTCCCTCGAAGTGCCCACCGGCACTCTCACTGTGCTGGTGGGCCCCTCCGGATGCGGTAAGACCACCTCGCTGCGCATGATCAACCGGATGGTGGATCCGACCGCCGGACGCGTCCTGGTCAACGGCGAGGACGTGCGATCCCAGGATCCGCAGACCCTGCGGCGCGGGATCGGGTACGTCATCCAGCACGCCGGATTGTTTCCGCATCGGACCGTCGTCGACAACGTCGCGACGGTGCCGCGCCTGATGGGGGCGTCACGGAAGCAGGCCCGGGCGACCGCCATGGAGGTCCTGCACCGCGTCGGACTCGGAGACGAGTTGGCGCGCCGTTACCCGGCCCAACTGTCCGGGGGCCAGCAGCAACGGGTCGGCGTGGCCCGCGCACTCGCCGCCGATCCGCCGATTCTCCTGATGGACGAGCCGTTTTCGGCGGTGGACCCGGTCGTCCGCAAGGAGTTGCAGCAAGAGTTACTGCGCCTGCAATCGGTACTCGCCAAAACCATCGTCCTTGTCACCCACGACATCGACGAAGCCATCACCCTCGGCGACCGGGTCGCCGTGTTGCGACCGGGTGGGGTGCTCGCCCAATACGCGACTCCCGAAGAACTTCTCGGCGACCCGGCGGACGACTTCGTTGCCGGGTTCCTGGGCGTCGACCGCGGGGTTCGGTTGCTGTCGTTCTTTTCCACGGCCGGTCTGCCGCTGCACACAGACAGGATCACGTCCACCGGAGACATGCCGATTCGGGATGGCGACGGCCGGTGGATGCTCGTCGTCGACGACGGGAAACGACCGGTCGGCTGGCGCGATCCGCATGCCTCCGATTCCTCCGGCACCCTCGTGCCGGCGGGACGGGGATTCGTGCCGGGGAAGGACACTCTGCGCGCCGCGCTGGACGCTGCGGTGTTGTCGCCCTGCGGTTTCGCAGTTGCGGTCGACGAGGACGGGCGGGCGCTGGGCGTCGTGAGCAGTGAAGAGGTGGCCGCTGTCGTTCGCCGGGAACACCGGGAGCGCACCGACTCGCCGGTGCGGAAGCAGCTGTGAGTCTCCGGATCCCGGGTTACCTCGGCACGTTCTGGGAACTGCTGTCGGATCACCTGGTGATGGCCCTCGGTGCATCCTTCCTGGGCCTGGTGGTCGCGCTGCCCCTCGGTCTGGTGTGCGTGCGCTGGCCGCGGTCGTACCCACCGGTTCTGGCGATTTCGAGTGTGCTGTACTCGATTCCGTCGCTCGCGTTCTTCGTCCTGCTCATCGCGTTCACCGGCATCAGCCGCACGACCGTGATCCTGCCGCTCGCCGTGTACGCCCTCGCGGGACTCATTCCGAATGTGGTCGACGGTCTACGCGGGATCCCCGACAGTGTGCGGCAATCCGCGATCGCGATGGGATTCTCGGGCCCCCGCAGGCTGCTCACTGTCGACCTGCCGATTGCGCTGCCGGCGGTCATCGCGGGCTTACGGGTCGCGGTCGTCGCCAACATCAGCATGGTGAGTGTCGGGGCACTGATCGGAATGGGAGCATTCGGGTCGCTCTTCACAGCCTCCGTGCAACTCGACCGGCTCGATCTCGCGCTGGTCGGGATCGCGGTGATCGTCGTGATGGCACTCGTCGCCGACGCGGTGCTGGTTCTCGTGCAATGGCTCGTCACCCCGTGGCTGCACCGCTCGGCAGGGGCGGCCCGGTGACGACGCTGTGGTACTACCTCGTCGACTATTTCGGTGACGGCGCGAACTGGTCGGGGCCGTCCGGGATTCCGGCCCGTCTCCTCGAACACTTCGGTTACACGTTCCTGGCGTTCGTCCTGACCGTCCTGCTCGCGCTGCCGCTGGGGTTGTGGACCGGCCACACCGGTCGCGGCGGAATCCTCATGACCCTCCTCGCCAATGCCGCCCGGGCACTTCCGACGTACGGGCTGCTCGTGCTGCTGGTCGTGCTCTACGGCATCGGGCTCGTCCCGATTCTGGTTCCGCTCGTCGCGCTCGCGGTGCCGCCCGTGCTGCTCAACTCCTACGAGGGGATTCGTGGCGTCGACCCCGCGCTCACGGATGCGGCGCGGGGAATGGGCATGACCCGGATGCAGGTGCTCCTCCGTGCGCAGTTACCGGTGGCGCTGCCGCTGATCCTCGTGGGCATGCGCACCGCAGCGGTCCAGATCGTCGCTACCGCGACCATCGCGGCATCGGTGAGTTTCGGTGGCGTCGGCAGGCCGATCGTGGACGGTCTTGCCCGGAGCGACTATGCACTCGTCGTGGGAGGCGCCGCCCTCGCGGCCGTGTGTTCTCTCGTCGTCCTCGGGGTTTTCGCGGTGTTGTACCGCGTGGTGGTCTCGGAGGGCGTGCGGGCTTCGACGGGGTGATTCGCGGGCCTTCGTCGCCGCTGCGGGGGCCGCCGGACGTGTCGGACGTCGGGTGCACACTTTCCGGACAGACACGAAAGACAGGAACGGGACATTCGCCCCGGCGCGTCGTCGAGGAGGCGCAGTTGCGATGTATACGAGCGGTGAAGCGCATTTCAGCTGGACGTCGCGGCGCGTGATGCTGCCGGAGGACGACAGGTACGGCCGTTCCGGTGTGGCGCCGGATACGTCGGGCGTGACACTGGACCGGGTGCTCATGGGGTCCCGCCTGATGGCCTGCCGCGATGTCGAACAGGAGAGGGAATATGTCGCGCTCGCCGTCGGTGCGGTGGACGGCGGCGACGACGTACCGGTCCGGGTTGTAGAAGAAGAGCGGCTACTGCTGCACGGACCCCGAAGCGGCTTCGGCCCGGAGATTCTGGTGGGCGCGGAGGACGACGACCTCGACGACCGAGAGGTGACGCGTCAACTGCTCGACGGTGGCCCTCTGCGCAGTTTGCTTACCCGTACAGGTGCCCATTCGGTGGCTCTGACGTGTGCGAGCGCCCACTGCTGACCGGACCGGCACGGGCCGCGCCGGCGAGATCTCGTACCGCGCGGACCGATGTATCAGCTTTTCGCGTGACCTTTTCGTGATCTTCCATTACGGTTTATACAGCCCGCAGAGCGGGGACACTCACCTCGTGGTACGACGTGTCGTGTTGCTAGCTGCGGCGCCGGACTGAGGTACGCCCGTCGGGGGCAGTCCGGCGCCGCACTTTGCTACCGAACAGCCACCGCGACGATTCGGGCCGGCGCTAGGCGCGCCCTGCGATTCCACTTCCGTGATCTCCCTCGTCACCCCACGCGCGCAGCGCGGACACGGTGACGCGAAGCGAATCCTCGGAGGGTGCCGGGTTCACGGGCTCGGCCCCGCCCGAATCGGGCTTGACACGGCCCGCTACGGGAAACAGCGAAGAAAACAGCATGATCGACCTTCCGTCCGTGCCGTGGGTCCTCAAAGGGTGTACCACCGGCCCCCACAGTTTTGAACGCGACGTAGGTCACACTTCGCTGTTTTCCGCGTCCGACGCTCACGAACGCGGGGCAAAGACTCCTTCGGCGAGCCGAGCGGGCGCTTCGACCGCGAGGAGATGCCCGGCACCGGGAACCACCTGGAGGTCGACCGCCATATCGTCGCCGAGCTTTCGCAGGGACGACAGCTGGATCAGCGGATCCTGCTCGCCGACCACGATCTCGACCGCGCGGCCACGCCAGCGCTGAAGTACCGACCGTCCTATCCGAGGCAGACCGGTCAGTGAGGTGCAGTACGCACCGACACGGCACGACCAGCGCAAAGTCGGATCGTCGGGCTGGTAGCCGCTCCCGGCCAGGGCCTGCAGGTAACGCTGGGTGTTCTCGAGATTCGGCTCGTTCCGCCACTGCAAGCCGGGAATGAGCGCGCGATGCCACCTGGCGCGCGGCACCAGCCCGAGCGGCGCAGCAAGGACCAGCTTCTCCACTCGGTCCACGTCGGCTGCGGCTGCCGCAACAGATGCCGACCAGCCCAGGCCGATAACCGGCGCGCTCGCTATTTCGAGTGCGTCGAAGACCTCCATCAGCCAGCGGCCGTACGCCGCGTGAATCTCGGCCGCGGGCCGGGTACGGGCACTCCCGCCGGGCAGGCCGGGAAGATCGACGAGGATCGCCCGGCGCGAGTCGTCCAGCTGCTCCGCGAGGACACGCAGGCCGGCAGCCGGAAGGTCCCCGCCGGCCAGAACGACGATCGGCGGCGCGGTGGGGGCGCCGACACTCAGGACGAACGTCTCGCCCAGCGACGTGCGCGCGATATGTTCGTCGACCGGCCGCGACCAGTGCGACAGCATGCCTGCGCACGCGGAGTGGATGACGCTGTCGTCACCGGGGCAGCGGTACGGGGATCGGGTGAGCATCCGGGTCACCCGCCCAATCCGGCCGAGCCGGGCACGACGACATGTTCACAGGTGAACAGCATTGGCTGAATCTTCTCTCGTAGGCACGACATCTCTTCGCCGACCTTGCGGCACACCGGACGACACCGTAGCTCACTCCTCAGCGTCCACGCCACCATCGCCACCGACATTCTCTTCGGCGCGATCTCAGACGTCCCTCGAGTACCTCTGGTTCACTCCGAAGAGCCTGCGGATTCGTCGCGCAGCTCGTCGAGCGTGGTGAACACCCGAGGACGGTAGCCGTCGCCGGCGTCCGGATCGGACAACACTTCCTCGGGATCGACCAGCGCAACGTCGATTCCGTCGAGGTGCAGTCGCCGGATCACCTCGAGCAGCATCCTGCGGCCTACCGGGAGAACGGCGCGCACCAGCGTGAGATCGAACACGGCGCGCTGCGTCTCGACGGGTTCCTCGACAAGTGCCCGCACGACGCCTTCCGCGTTCGTGAAATGGATGTCGCCGTGGAGTTCGAGAAAGGTGAAAGCCTCACTGCCCTCACCTATGACGGCGCGGCGTCGCAGAACCGAGCGCGAGACGATCGGCGCCTCCATGAGGTGCAGATTCATATCGTGCGACAAACGTTCGAAGGCTTCGACGCCGCGAACGCTGGTGCCGTGCTCGTCCAGTCGCGGCGAGTACACCGCAATGCCCAACTGCCCCGGCAGGATTCCGATGATCCCGCCGGAGATACCGCTTTTCGCGGGGATACCGACGGTCGAAAGCCAGTCGCCGGCCGCGTCGTACATTCCGCAGGTCGCCATCACCGACAGCACCTGCCGGACGACGGACCGGGAAAAGATCCGCTCACCCGTCCGCGGCTGGACGCCTCCGCCCGCGAGCGTGGCGGCCATCATCGCGAGATCGGCTGTGGTGACCTTCACGGAGCATTGCCCGACGTATCCGGCGACGATGTCGTCCGGATCGTCCGGGAAGATCTCGTAGTTGCGCAAAAGGTTCGCGATTGCGACATTTCGGAAGGATGCACCCAGTTCGGACGCCGAGATGCCCTCGTCGACCTCGAGCTCGCGCCCCGCAAGGGACGACAGCAGATCCCGGATCGCACGAATGCGGTATTCGGGTGTCTTGTTCTCGCCCACCAGTGCGTGAGCGGTGAGCGCCCCCGCGTTGATCATGGGGTTGAGCGGACGTCCGGTATCCCGCTGAAGCGAGATTTCGTTGAACGCCTCACCCGACGGTTCGACACCGATCGCGTCCAGTACCCGCTCGAAGCCACGCTCTTCGAGCGCGAGGCCGTACACGAAGGGCTTGGAGATCGACTGGATGCTGAACTCGGTGTCGTCGTCGCCTACCGAATACGTCACGCCCTCCGCGGTGACCAGAGAAATCGCGAAGCGGTCGGGGTCCGCGTTTTTCAGCTCGGGGATGTGATCGGACGTCGCGCCCTTTCCCTCGGAACATACGGAGAGAACTTCGGTCAGGTAGTCCGGCAGAGGTGAACGCATCCGTCCATCGTCGCGCATGCTCGCCGATTCGATCGTCCGCCCCCGCTCCCGTGTCACGAAGGTTGCCCGCGTGGCGACGGCCGCCCACGAACGCAGCCGGCCCGAAAAAAATCCACCGTGTTGTCGATCGATGACCAGCCTGTTCGACGTATAGGTTGAGAGATCGACACGCGGTCTCCGAGTCGAAGGAGAATCCCATGAAATACATGCTCGTCATGCGCGCCACCGACGCCGCCCTCGAAGCCTCGAAGAACATCGATTTCGAGGAGATCCTCAACGCCATGGGCCGGTACAACGAGTCTCTGATCAAGGCGGGCGTCCTCCTCGCAGGTGACGGACTGTCGGACCCGGAGGAAGGCTTCGTCGTCGATTTCGACTCCGATCCGCCCCTCGTCACCGACGGCCCCTACGGGGAGACCAAGGAACTGTTCAACGGGTTCTGGATCATCCAGACGTCGAGCAAGGAAGAGGCCGCCGAGTGGGCGAAACGGTGCCCGCTCGGACCCGGTTCCAAGCTCGAGGTTCGCCGGGTGACCGAATCCGACGAATTCGACCAGAACAACGAGTACGTCCAAAAGGAAGCCGGGTGGCGAGAGCAGCTGGGCACCGACAAGCCGGTGGTCGGCTGATCGCGATGACCGACACGGTGCCGCACGGACCCGACAACGCACGTCGCGTTGTCGAGGCCGTGTGGCGCATGGACTCGGCCAAGATCGTTGCGGCGCTGACACGCACCGTCCGTGACCTCGACCTCGCGGAGGACCTCGCCGGGCAGGCACTGGTCGAGGCGCTCGAGCAGTGGCCGGACACCGGGGTACCCCGCAATCCGGCGGCATGGCTGACGGCCGTGGCCACCAGGCGCGCTATCGACGGGTGGCGGCGCCGCGACCGGCTCGACGAGCGTTATGCCACTCTGGCACGCGAGTTGAGGGACGACGCGGCGGGGTTCGACACCGACGCCTGGGACCCCGACCGCATCGACGACGACGTGCTGCGGTTGATGTTCGTCGCATGCCATCCGGTCCTGAACCGGAATGCGCAAGTAGCGCTGACCCTGCGGGTGGTCGGCGGACTCACGTCCGACGAGATCGCGAAAGCGTTCCTCACTCGCACCACCGCTGTGCAGCAACGGATAGTCCGGGCCAAGAAGACCCTCACCGCCGCGCGGGTGCCGTTCGAAGTTCCGGCGCGAGAGGAGTTTCCGGAACGACTCGGTGCAGTTCTCGGAGTCGTCTACCTGATCTTCAACGAAGGCTACGCTGCCAGTTCGGGTGAGGAATGGATCCGGAAGGATCTGGGCGACGAGGCCTTGCGGCTGGGCCGCGTCCTCGCCGAGCTTCTTCCCGGCGAACCCGAGGTGCACGGACTCGTCGCACTGATGGAACTCACCGCGTCGAGGTTCGCCGCCCGCACGACACCATCCGGTGAGCCGGTGTTGCTCGCCGACCAGGACCGCACCCGCTGGGATCGCGCCCAGATCAACCGCGGTCTCGCCGCACTCGCGAGAGCCGATGCGATAGGGCGCGGCCGGGGACCGTACGGCCTTCAAGCGGCGATAGCCGAATGCCATTCCCGCGCACCTACCTTCGAGGACACGGACTGGGATCGCATCGTCCTGCTCTACGACATTCTCGCTCGGGTGGCTCCCTCACCGGTCGTCGATCTCAACCGTGCGGCGGCGTTGTCCATGGCGCGCGGTCCGGCCGCCGCGCTCGAAGATATCGACCGGCTCGTCGCATCCGGCGCGCTGGCCGGGTACCACCTGCTGCCCAGCGTGCGGGGTGAACTGCTACGCCGCCTCGGCCGCGCGGTGGAGGCTCGCGGCGAATTGCTCGAGGCAGCACGTCTCACAGGCAACGAACGGGAACGCTCCGTGCTCCTCGCCAAGGCGGAAGAAGTCCGCGAGTCGTTCGGCCTGTGAGAGTTCAGCCCTGCAGATCGAGCGCCGCGAGCGTTTCGAGTTGCTCGACGTAGTGCTCGGCCGAGGTCGCGGCGATCGTCACCCCTGCCACGGTGGCACCCGCCTCGCCGACCCGTCTCAGCCGGTCCCTGGTGCGGGACGGGTCGCCCAGCGGGTCGACGGGCCGGCCGGTCCCCAGCACGACGTCGAACTCGGCCGGAAGTTCTGCGCGCGACAGCATTTCGGAGAGGGTGTCGAGGTCGAGTCCGAATGGAACCCAGCCGTCGCCGAGTTCGACCGCGCGTCGCAACGACCGGGGTGTGCGGCCTCCGACCCATACGGGCACCTCGGTACGGAGACCGTGTGGATCCACCACCATGCCGGAGAACTCGAAGTGCGGTCCGGCGTAGGAAGGCCGCTCGCGTCCCCAGGCTGCGCGCACGGCGCGGAGCGCGTCGTCGGCGATCTCCCCGCGACCCGCGAACTGCGCACCGAGGAGAGCGAATTCCTCTGCGAGGCTGCCGACTCCCACACCCAGGACCAGGCGTCCGCCGCTGACCCGGTCGAGGGTCCCGTAGCGCTTCGCGATCTCGAGGGGGTGGTGGTACCCGAGCACGAGTACCTGTGTGACCAGCCGGATGCTCCGCGTCCGCGCCGCGAGGAATCCCAAGGTGGCCAGCGGGTCCCAGTACGTGGCACCGCGTTGCGCAGCAACATCTACCGGTACGGCGACGTGTTCGCTGCACGTCAGGTGGTCGAATCCGAGGCGATCGGCGGCTTCGGCGATCGCGACGAGGTCCTCGACGCCCGCGTCGGCCTCCCAGTCCCCGGCGACTCCGGGCACCCGGGTCACGATCGGGCTCGTGATACCGAGACGCAGAGTCATCGGAGGCGTCCGGCGGCCGCCATCCGCGGTCCGCGTCCTTCGATGCGGTCAGGTGTCATACCGGCCACGCTAACCGAACGCCACGTCCCGGCAACAGCGTGTCCCGGTCAACGGTTGCACCGCCCCGAACTCGCACAGCGGGGCAGGTCAAGGCTCGAACCGGTAGCCCCGACCGGACTCGGTGATCAGATGCCGCGGACGAGTGGGGTCCCTTTCGAGCTTGCGCCGCAGTTGCGTCAGATAGACACGCAGATAATGGTTTTGGCCGACATAAGAGGGCCCCCACAGTTCGGTGAGAAGCTCACGCTGCCCCACGAGCTTTCCGCGATTGCGCACCAGCATTTCGAGCATGCCCCATTCGGTGGGGGTCAGATGGATGTCGGCACCGTCTCGGACGACCTTCTTCGCCGCGAGATCGACGGTGAACGCATCGGTCACGACCACCGGTTCGGGCAGGTCGGGCAACGTCGCGGCGCGCCGGACAGCGGCGCGGATGCGGGCGAGGAACTCCTCCATTCCGAACGGCTTGGTGACATAGTCGTCGGCACCGGTATCGAGAGCGGCCACCTTGTCGGCGGCATCTGTCCGCGCCGAAAGCACGATGACGGGTGCGGTATTCCAGCCGCGAAGGCCCGCCAGCACTTCGATGCCGTCCAGATCCGGCAATCCCAGATCGAGGACGATCACGTCCGGATGATGCCGGGACGCCGCGAGCAGGGCGGTGCGTCCGTCGGTGGCGGTGATCACGTCGTATCCCCGTGCCGTCAGATTGATGCGCAAGGCACGCAGCAGTTGGGGCTCGTCGTCGACCACGAGGATGCGGGTCATCGCTGGTCCTCGTGTGGCGCGGCGAGTTCGACCATCATCGTGGTGCCGCCTCCCGGAGTGTCGGCCGCGGTGACGGTCCCACCCATCGCCTCGACGAGACCGCGGGCGACCGTCAGCCCCAGTCCCGCGCCGCCGGCCGCCCGCTGGTCGCCGGACCGCGGAAACGTGGAGAAGACGTCGTCGTGTTCGCTGTCGGCGAGCCCCGGCCCGCTGTCGGCGATCGTCACCGTCACCCGGTCGTTCCCGCAGGTGGCGCCGACGCGGATGGGGCCGGTCGGTGCGTAGCGCAACGCGTTGTCGAGGAGGTTCGCCAGGGCCCGTTCGAGCAGCGCGGAGTCTGCCTGCACCTGCGCGTCGTCCACGTCCACTTCGACGCGCTCACGTATCGAGCGGGCGGTGTCGGGGCCACTGCTCGTGAGGGTGACCAGTGCTCGATGGACCACCTCGTCCAGGTACACCGGCTCGGACGCGGGCACCACCACCCCGGCGGCGAGCCGGGAGGAGTCCAGCAGGTTCGTGACCAGGCGCGTGAGCTGGTCGGCCGACTCCTCGATGGTCGCGAGCAGTTCCGCGGTGTCGTCGGGTGAGAATGCAACATCGGTGCTGCGCAGACTCGACACCGCTGCCTTGACCGCCGCGAGCGGAGTGCGCAGGTCGTGGCTGACCGCGGACAGCAGCAGTCGGCGCAAGCGGTCGGTTTCGGTGAGTGTCGCCGCCTGCGCAGCTTCCGCGGCGAGTTCTTCCTGCCGCACCAGGCCGGCGGCTTGCGCCGTCACAGCGGTGAGGATCCTGCGGTCGCGTGCGCGTAGCCGTGGGCCGGACAGCAGCAGTGCGTACGGCTTGTCGTCGATGCGGCAGACGGTGTCGGCCTCGTCGATCGACAGCGGGGGCGCTGCTCCCGCGGATCCGAGCACGTCCCAGTCGTCCTCGTCGCCGCGTACGAAGCCGACCCCGTGCTGCGCGTAGGTTTCCCGGACCTTCTCGAGCAGCGTCGGCACACCGGCGCCACGCAGGACGGCACCGGCGAAGGATGCGAGGAGTTCTGCCTCCTGGGACGCGAGGCGTGCTTCCCGGGTGCGCGCGGCGGCCGCATCCACGAGTGCCGCCACCGCGACGGCGACAACGAGCAACACGCCGGTGGTGACGAAGTTCCCCGGATCCGCGAGAAGAAGACTGTGACGCGGGTCGGTGAAGAAGAAATTCAGCAGGAGACCGGACAGCAGCGCCGCGACGATCGCCGGGCCGATGCCGCCGAACAGCGCGACTGCCAGGACCACGACGAAGAACAGGATGTTCTGGTCGGTGAATCCGGTGACCCGGTCGACGACCACCATCAGGCCTGCGGCGGCGAGGGGGATGGACAGCGCCGCCACCCACGAGAGGAGCCGACGGTCGTGCCGGCCGGCCAGTGCCAGTCCCGGTGCCGACGAAATGTGCTCGTGGGTGACCATGTGCACGTCGATCTTTCCGGAATCCCGGACCACTGCGGCGCCGATGCCTTCGTCGAGAATGCGCGCCCACCTCGGCCGACGGGAGGTCCCGAGTACCAGCTGGGTCGCGTTCACCTCGCGAGCGAAGTCGAGCAGGGCACTCGGGACGTCGTCGCCGACGATGCTGTGCAGGCTCGCGTCGAGGCTCGCGGCGAGTTCACGAACCTGTCCCATCCGGGGCGCGGACACACCGGTCAGGCCGTCGCCCCGCACGACGTGCACGACCATCAGTGCGGCACTGGATTTCGCTGCGATGCGGCTGGCGCGGCGCACGAGGGTTTCGGATTCCGGACCACCGGTGACGGCCACGACGACCCGCTCGCGCGCCTCCCACGTGGCGGTGATCGCGTGTTCACCCCGGTACTTCGCCAGGGCGAGGTCGACCTGGTCGGCGAGCCACAACAGTGCCAGCTCCCGCAACGCGGTGAGGTTGCCTTCGCGGAAGTAGTTGTGCAGCGCGGCATCGACTTTCTCCGGCGCGTAGACATTTCCGTGTGCGAGCCGGCGCTGCAGTGCCTGTGGCGTGATGTCGACGAGTTCGATCTGGTCGGCTCGGCGGACGATGTCGTCCGGGACGGTCTCGCGCTGCACCACGCCGGTGATCTGCTCGACGACGTCGTTGAGGGACTCGAGATGCTGGATGTTGACGGTGGAGAGCACGTCGATTCCCGCGTCGAGCAGTTCCTCGACGTCCTTCCAGCGCTTGGTGTGCCGGCTACCGGGCACGTTGGTGTGGGCGAGTTCGTCGACGAGCGCGACGGCGGGCCGGCGCGCGAGCACGGCGTCGAGATCGAGTTCTTCGAACTCGGTGTCGCGGTAGGTGATCTGCCGAGGTGGAACGATCTCGAGGCCCGCCAGTTTCTCGGCGGTGCACGCACGTCCGTGCGTGTCGACGATCGCTACCACCACGTCGCCACCGCGCGCGAGACGCCGTTGCGCTTCACCGAGCATCGCGTAGGTCTTGCCGGCACCGGGAGCCGCGCCGAGGTAGATCCGCAGCATTCCCCGGCGCGATACGGCGGGGAATGCTGCGTGGTCCGAACCTGTCATCTCGCCATCATCCACCCGAGGTGTCACCGGCACAGTCCGGGGCGGTGGAGCCCAGCGCGACGTTGAGACCGGGAACATCGACGCGCTCGGCGCCGAGGAACCCGAGTTGACGCCCCTCCGTGTGCTCGGCGACAAGGCGCCGGACGTCACCGTCGGGAACGCCGAGCGCGGCGGCGACCCGCGGTACCTGGATCGCGGCGTACGCGGGTGAGATGTGCGGGTCGAGGCCCGAACCCGAACCCGTGACCGCGTCGACCGGGACGTCCTCGGGAGCAACACCCTCGCGGAGGGCGATCGCGGCGCGTCGTTCCTCCACGAACCGCGCCAGCACCTCGCTGCTGGGTCCCTGGTTCGACGGCAGAGCCGCGGCCGGATCACCGGGAGCGTACGGATCGTCGTCCGCGACCGACCCGACGACGCGCAGGTGGAAGTAGGGATCGGGTTCCCCGGCAGCCACCTGCGGATCGACTCCGACGAGTTCGCTGCCGACAATGCACCCGGCCGAATCCGCCAGTGGTGATCCTTCCGCGGCGTGGGTGTCGATCCGGCTCACCGCCCACACCGCTGCCGGGTATGCGAAGCCGACGATGGCGGTGAGTGCGACCAGCACGATGGCACCCGCCTTCAGTTGCCGCACGAAGCCGAGCACGAAATTTCCTTGACTCATGACATTCACCCGATTCCCGGAACGAGACGCACGACGAGGTCGATCAGCCAGATGCCCACGAAGGGTGTCACTACGCCGCCGACGCCGTAGACCAGCAAGTTTCGCCCCAAGAGCGACGATGCGGCGGCGGGGCGGTACCGCACACCTTTGAGTGCGAGCGGGATGAGCGCGACGATGACGAGCGCGTTGAAGATCACCGCCGAGAGGATCGCGGACTGTGGCGTCGCGAGTCCCATGATGTTCAGCGCAGCCAACTGCGGATAGATGCCGCTGAACAGCGCCGGCAGGATGGCGAAGTACTTCGCGAGGTCGTTGGCCAGCGAGAACGTCGTCAGAGCGCCACGCGTGATGAGCAGTTGCTTGCCGATCTCGACGATGTCGATCAGTTTGGTGGGATCGGAGTCGAGGTCGACCATGTTCCCCGCTTCCTTGGCGGCGGAGGTGCCGGTGTTCATCGCCACCCCCACGTCGGCCTGGGCAAGCGCGGGAGCATCGTTGGTGCCGTCACCCGTCATCGCGACGAGGCGGCCCCCCTCCTGTTCGGAGCGAATCAGCGCGAGCTTGTCCTCCGGCGTCGCTTCGGCGAGGAAGTCGTCGACGCCCGCTTCTGCCGCAATGGATTTCGCCGTCAGCGGATTGTCGCCGGTGACCATCACGGTGCGGATACCCATCGCGCGGAGCTGTGCGAACCGCTGCGCCATACCGGGTTTGACCACGTCGGAGAGTTCGACGACACCCAGCACCGACGCGCTGGTGCCCGACACGCGCGCAACGACGAGGGGAGTTCCGCCCCTGCGGGCGATGTCCGTCACGAGATCGGTGACTGCGACAGGCACTGTCGTCCCGAACTGTGCGGTCCAGCGGCCGACCGCGTCGGCGGCGCCCTTGCGGATACGCACCGCCGTGCCGTCCGCCTCGGTGAGGTCGAGTCCGCTCATCCTGGTGTGCGCGCTGAACGGCACGAATTCCGCGTCGGCGCCGGCCCCGGTGGGTCCGGGATCGAGACGGTACTGCTCGGCGCACAGTTCGACGATGCTGCGTCCCTCCGGTGTTGTATCGGCAAGACTCGACAGTCGCGCGGCGCCGGCCACCTCGGCCTCCGTCACTCCGGGTGCGGGGTGCAGTGCGGTCGCGCGGCGGTTGCCGAAGGTGATCGTCCCGGTCTTGTCCAGGAGCAGGGTGTCGATGTCTCCTGCGGCCTCGACGGCGCGCCCGGACATCGCCAGCACGTTGCGCTGCACGAGACGGTCCATTCCAGCGATACCGATAGCCGACAGCAGCGCACCGATGGTGGTGGGGATCAGGCAGACCAGCAATGCGATCAATTCGACCGGGCCCTGCTCGGCACCGGCGTAGGCACTCATGGGACCGATGGCCACGACGGCGAACAGGAACACGATCGTCAGTGCTGCGAGGAGGATGTTGAGCGCGATCTCGTTCGGGGTCTTCCGCCGAGATGCACCTTCCACGAGCGCGATCACGCGGTCCACGAACGTGTGGCCCGCAGGAGCGGTGATCCCCACGACGATACGGTCGGACAACACGGTAGTGCCTCCGGTGACCGCGCAGCGATCCCCACCCGACTCGCGGATGACCGGCGCGGACTCGCCGGTGATCGCGGACTCGTCGACTGTCGCGATTCCTTCGATGACGTCGCCGTCACCGGGGATCGTTTCACCGGCCTCCACGACGACGAGATCTCCGACCTTCAATTCGGTAGCCGGTACGGTCTCTTCCGAGCCAGACGGCAGCAGGCGACGAGAGACGGTGTTCTGCTTCGCCTTCCGGAGGCTCGCCGCTTGGGCTTTGCCCCGCCCCTCGGCAACCGATTCGGCCAGGTTCGCGAACAACACCGTGAACCACAACCACAGTGCGATCAGCCAGGAGAAGACGGTGGACTCCACGATCGCCGCACCGGTCGCGATCGCCGAACCGACCAGGACGACGAACATCACCGGGTTGCGTGCCATGTGCCGGGGATCGAGTTTGCGCACTGCACCCGGCACGGATTCGATCAGTTGCCGGGGCGAGAACAGACCGCCGGCGATGCGGGGGGCGGGCGCGGTTACGTCGTCCTCCCGAGGGCGTCGAAGTTCGATGGTCACCGAGACATCTCCAGGGTGTAAGTGGTGATGGAGCAGAATGAACGGAACGTCGAAGTCATTGCAGGGCCTCGGCAATCGGCCCCAGCGCCAGCGCGGGGAAGAACGTGAGTGCCGCGACGAGGACCACCGTGCCGGTGAGCAGACCCGCGAATGCGACGCCGGTGGTGGGAAGCGTTCCGGCGCCCGCGGGGATCCGGCGTTGCGCCGCGAACGACCCGGCCAGAGCGAGCACGAACAGGATGGGGAGGAATCGCCCGAAGAGCATGCACATCCCGAGCGAGGCCTGGAACCAGTCACTGGTCACGGTGAGACCGCCGAAGGCGCTGCCGTTGTTGTTCGCTGCCGATGCGTAGGCGTACAACACTTCTCCGAACCCATGAATAGCCCCGGGTGTACCGGGTTCGCCGGAGTTACCCAGGAATCCGGTGGTGGACGACAGGATCACGGCGACGGCCGTGCCGGTCAGCACCAGTGCGGGCATCACCAGCACCGTCAGAGCGGCGAGGGTGATTTCGCGCCTGCGAAGTTTCTTGCCCAGGAACTCCGGCGTGCGGCCCACGAGCAGACCACCTACGAATACGGCGATCACGGCAAGCACCAGAATCCCGTAGAGGCCACTGCCCACCCCGCCGGGAGCGATCTCACCGAACAGCATGTTCAGCAGCACGGTGCCGCCGCCGAGGGGCGACATGCTGTCGTGTGCCGAATTCACTGCGCCGGTGCTGGTACCGGTCGTCGACACGGCGAACAGCACGGATCCGGGGATGCCGAACCGGACCTCTTTGCCTTCCATCGTTGCGCCGGCGGCCGTGGCAGCAGCCCCGCGAGTACCGGACTCGGCAGCGGAAGCCAACGCGAGCATCGTCCCGAACAACAGCGCCATCACTCCCAGGACCGTCAATCCCTGACGCCTGTTCCCGACCAGGGTGCCGAACGTGCGGGTGAGCGCCACCGGAATCAGCAGGATCGCGATGATCTGGACGATATTGCTGACCGGAGTAGGGTTTTCGAACGGATGGGCCGAGTTTGCCGCCAGCACGCCGCCGCCGTTGGTGCCCAGGAGTTTGATCGCTTCCTGCGATGCGACGGGCGCGAGGGCAGTGGTGAATCCGTTGCCGTCCACACCGACCGCGTCGAACCCGGAGCGATAGGACTGGATGACGCCCTGGGTGAGCAGGATCAAAGCGATGACGAACGCGAGCGGCATCAGAATGCGGAGTGTGCCCCGGGTGAGATCGACCCAGAAGTTTCCGATTTCGCCACCCCGTGCGGCTCGCACGATGCCACGGATGAGAGCGATCGCGACGGCCATGCCTACCGCGGCCGACACGAAGTTCTGCACGGCGAGCCCGACCGACTGGGTCACGGGGCTCATCGTGGTTTCCGGAACGTAGGACTGCCAGTTGGTGTTGGTGACGAACGAGATCGCAGTGTTGAACGCGACCGGGGGGCTGACGCCGGACAGTCCGTGATCGAGCGGCAGAAGACCCTGGACGCGCTGCAGCAGGTACAAGCCCAGAACGCTCGCCAGCGAGAACCCGAGCACGCTGCCCGCGTACCCGTACCAGGTCTGCTCGGCGCGCGGATCGATCCGGCCCAGCCGGTAGATCAGCGACTCCACCCTCCCGTCTCCCGAACGGAGATCGGGATCGGTGGTGTAGACCCGCGCCATGTAGTCACCGAGCGGAACGTATGCCAGTGCAAGAACAGCCACGACGAGGGCGAGTTGCAGCGCCGCAGCAATAGCAGGATTCATCGGACGGTCAGAACCTCTCGGGGTCGAGCAGCGCGGCGAGCAGATAGATCACCAGTGCCGCGGCGATCAGGACGAGCACGACGCTCGTCGCTCCGGCCCAGGTCATCGGTTCTCACCGTCCGACCGCAGAGCGCGCAGCACCAGCGCGCACGTAACGAATCCCGCGAGGATCAGCACCACATACGCGGTGTCTGCCATGTCGTCTTCCCTTGTCGTCGGCGCAGTGAGCGCCGGTCGGCGCCCGAAATGCCACGCTGGCACTCCTCCGGGCCGGCGACGTGGATCCATGCGGAATCCTGACGCCCCGAGGTACCGTTCCTAACGTTTTCCTTACGGCGCACAGCCCCGACGGTCGACTACTGGCTGGTGGGTACGCCGGCCACCCACGGAAGGGGACGAGCGTGTCCGAGGCAGAGGGAGGGCCACCGAAGAACTGGTTCGATCGGGGCGGCGAGGCGTACGCACGGTTCCGTCCCGAGTACCCCGCCGGCCTGGCGAGGTTCTTGGCGTCCCTTGCTCCGTCGTATGGGCTCGCGGTCGATGCCGGTTGCGGAAACGGCCAGCTGACAACACAACTCGTCCCGTACTTCGATACGGTCGTCGGGTCGGACCCCAGCGTCGATCAACTTCGCAATGCTCGTGCGGCCGAAGGGGTTCGGTATGTCGTCGCCGCCGCCGAGAACATGCCGATCCTCGACCGGAGCACCGCGTTGATCACGGCAGCGCAGGCGGCACACTGGTTCGATCGGCGTGCGTTCTATTCCGAGGTGCGCCGGATCGCGGCCGATCAGGCGGTGCTCGCGCTCGTCAGTTACGGCGTGATGCAGTTCGGGCCGGACCTCGACGCGCGATTCCAGGACTTCTACCGGTTCGAGATCGGACCGTACTGGTCTCCGGAACGGCGACTCGTCGACAACGGATACGCCGATATCGAATTCCCGTTCACGGAGGTCCCGGCACCGCCGATGGAGATCCACCAAGAGTGGGCCGTGGACGACACACTCGGCTATATCTCGACGTGGTCTGCCGTACGTGCCGTCGAAGCCGCCCAGCAGACGCCGATGCTCCACTCCTTCGCGGCGGACCTGCGCAGCCTCTGGGGTGAGCCGACCCGGAGACGGCGGATCACCTGGCCGGTGACCGTGCGACTCGGGGTGCTGTGATCACTGCGGAAGTGGTGCTTCACCCACCGGATCCGGCTTCGGCGCGACGATCTGGATGAGATTGCCGCAGGTGTCGTCGAAGACCGCGACGATTACCATGCCGATATCGGTCGGCGGCTGCGTGAAGACAACCCCTTGTGCGGTCAGCCGCGCAAACTCGGCGTCGACATCGTCGACTGTGAACTGCGCCAAGGGAATTCCGTCCTCCACCAGTGCATCCCGGTAGGGCTTCACGGCGGGGTGATGCGACGGCTCGAGCAGCAGTTCGGGACCGTCCGGAGCATCGGGTGAGACGACGGTGAGCCACCAGTCGTCACCGAGAGGAATCTCGTGGCGTTTCGTGAATCCCAGCACTTCGGTATAGAACTCGAGGGCTGCCCTCTGGTCGTCGACGTACACGCTCGTCATGTCGAGTCTCATGGTTCTCTTCCTTCGCCGATGGGCCATCGCCTGGTGATCTCGGTGAGTGGCTCCGAATTGAAGTAGTGGAACTTGGACCTGCCCCGTCGCTCGGTGACGACCAGCCCGGCCGACTCCAGAACGCCGAGGTGCTGCGAAATCGCCTGGCGTGTAAGGCCGAGCCCGTGCTCCATCGTGAGACGGGAACAGATTTCGAACAGTGTCTTGCCGTCGCTCGCCGCCAATTCGTCGAGAATGATGCGCCTCGTCTCGTCGTCGAGCGCACGATAGACGGTGACCACCTCCCCACTATAGGCAAGTCAGCGCTTGCCTATCAATACTTTCCGGCGCAGAATCCACGGTGGGACGACGACGCCCCCGAGCGAAAGGTCCGACATGCCTCGCACAGCCACTGCCGACAAGGTCGAGCGCGACGAACTTCTCGAGTTTCTCCGTCCACGCCACCGAGGGGTCCTCACGACGTTCCGTGCGGACGGGAGTCCCCAGATGTCGCCCGTCACCTGCGGCCTCGATGCCGAGGGGAACATCGTCGTCTCCACCTATCCGCAACGAGCCAAGTCCCACAATGTCCGGCGGGACCCCCGCGTGTCGGTGTGTGTGCTGTCGGACGACTGGGACGGACCGTATGTGCAGGTCGATGGACATGCCGAAGTCCTGGACATGCCCGACGCACTGGACGGACTGGTCGAGTACTACCGGAGCATCGCGGGGGAACACCCGGACTGGAACGAATACCGCGAGGCCATGGCCCGCCAGAACAAGTCGCTGATCCGCATCCGCATCGAGCGCTGGGGACCGGTAGCCACCGGAGGGTTTCCGCCGTCGTGACCTCTTCGAACCGTCCCGGACGCGGTCAGGGGGCTTCGGCAGCGTCCGGCTCACGCGTCGTCGACGCGGGGGCGAGCCACTGTGATCGCGTCCGGGGCACACCGCTCGCTCCGTCGTCTGCGGGACGCACGGCGAGCACCTGGTGGATGGTGAGCCTGCCGGGTTCCTCGAATCCGAGAGCGCTGGCCACGAGATACAGCAGCCATGTGCGCGCTCGTTCGGCACCGACGGAGGCGACAGCATCGTCCCACGATTCCTGCAGGTGGCGCACCCATTCCCGGAGCGTGAGCGCATAGTGCTCGCGCAATGCCTCGCTGTCGCGCACTTCGAGACCGACCTGCTCGAACGCGTCCACGGTGCGGCTCAGCGGCAGGATCTCGCCATCGGGAAAGATGTAGTTCTGGATCAGGCCCGGCTTGTCGTTACCGCCGGGATCTCGGGTGCTGACCGCGGCGATGGCGTGGTTCAGCAGCCGACCCTGTGGCCGCAACAGTCCGTGCAGTGTGGCGGCGTAGGTGGGCAGCGCGGCATCCCCGACGTGCTCCGACATCCCGATACTCGAGATCGCGTCGAACGGCCCGTCGTCGACATCGCGGTAATCCTGGACACGGAACTCGAGCCGATCCGACAGGCCCGCCTCCGCTGCGGCTTTCCGTGCCCACGCCGCCTGTTCGCGGCTCAGCGTCACGCCGACCACGTCGACGCCGTAGTGGCGCGCAGCGTGGATCGCCATCGACCCCCACCCACAGCCCACATCGAGCAGTCGCATCCCCGGCCGTAAGCCGAGTTTGCGGCACACCAGGTCGAGCTTGGCGCGCTGCGCGGCGTCCAGACCGTCGGCCGTCTCGTCCCAGTACGCGCACGAATACACCATGCTCGGACCGAGAAAAATCCGGTAGAACGCGTTGCCGACGTCGTAATGGTGCGACACCGACGACGCGTCGCGGGCGCGACTGTGCTTGATGCCGCGCCGGCGCGGTACCTCGACCGCGGGCGGTCGCGGCCGCAGCCCGACGCCGCCGAGACGGGCCAACTCCCAGACACCGCCGAGTGCCCGGCGGGCGTCCCGGATATCGAACGCCCCGACCCGGTTCACAAGACCGGGCAGTGACAACAGCGCGTACACGTCGCCGTCGATCTCGAGGTCGCCGGCGATATACGCGCGCACCAGTCCCAGTTCGCCCGGCGACCACAACACTCTGCGGATCGCGCGGCGGTTGCGGAACACCACCGTCGCGGGCGAGTCCGGCCCACTGACGGAACCGTCCCAGCATCGAACCCGCACGGGCACTCGGATACCCAGGATCTTTTCGAATGCGTCTCGTACCCGGACGGCTGCGGACCGCGTGGTGTCGGCGTTCATCGCTCGACGGTAAACGACACGAGGTCGGGCGTCTCCCGATCCGGAAAGTCGGCGGAACGTGCTTACGGTTCGTGTGCCGCAGTTCCCAGTTGTCCTAGCCTGCTCACGATCCGTGCGATATCGACGGGAAGCCGAGCACCGCCGACGAGGCTGTCCACCGACGTGGCCGCGAGGAAAACCGGAGTCACGTCTCGGTCATAGAGCACGTCGACGACGTTGGCGAAACGCTGGGCCGGTTCCCTCCCGACGGTGCGAAGATCCGGCACACCGTCGATCACCCAATCGAAGTGGTGCGCCGCGAGCGCGAGATAGTCGACCGGGGCGGTGGTGGTTCCGCAGAGTTCGCCGAAATCGAACCAGAGAGAATGTCCCGTGGCCCGGCGGACATGCACAGGGTGGCCCGCCGGGGTGAGGATTCGCCGCTCGTCGGGGTGTGGTGAGCGGAGCCCGAGACGAGCACGTTGTTCGGCCGTTCCCGGCGAGACCCACCATCCGGCGGCGAACCCTGCCTCGTGCCGGGATGTGGTGCGGTAGTCGAGAGCACCGTCGATCTCGACGACCGCCAGGGAACTCTCGATCAATTCGATCGTGGGGAGGAAGTCGTCGTGGAACAGCGGGTTGGGAAGCAAGGACCTGGGCGGGTAATTCGAGGTCAGAACTACCCGGACGCGCCGGTCGAGAAGCGCGGGCATCAACCGGGCGATGAACTTTCCGTCAGCCGGGTCGTGAACGTGGAATTCGTCGAAGCACAGTAGGTCCACGTCGTGCAGCAGTTCGTCCAAGGCGGCCGAAAGGTTGCTGCGGTGTCGCCGGATGGCGAGGTGCAGATCGCGGAAGAACTCGTGGAAGTGGATGCGCTTCTTCCGGTCGGTCGGTACTGCGGCGAAATAGGTTGCCATCAGCCAACTCTTGCCCCTGCCCACGGGACCCCAGAGATACACGTTCCGGTCGGAGTCCGCGAGGACCTCGGCCGCACGCTGTTGTGCGGCGTCGAGAGCGAAGCCCAATTCTTGTGCAGTCGTGTCGAACACCGACATGGTCACCCCGAGCGCACGACGAGGCGGCGGTGTTCCGAATCTCCTGCGCACGGTCGAACCCTAACGCCCGCGGGCGACGGCGAGACCGAGATTTCACTCACGCTCGCCCTGGGTGGCCCACGGGAACGAGTCGGGTTATCGTCCGTCCGCGGCCGTGAGCAACCGGGCGGTGAGTTCGTCGACGCGCGCGGCGATGTCGTCGCGGACCAGACGCATACGCTCGATCCCGTCGATACCGCGCTCCGACGGTTCGTCGGTGATCCAGTCCTCCACGACGACGGTGGCGGGCGCATCGACGCGGGCTTCACTGCCCAGGGTGACGACCAGGTCCACCTCGCTCAGGAGATGCGGATCGATCGGCTTGGGATACTCGCCGGCGGTCGGTGCGCCGACCTCGTCGAGTACCTGCACCGACAAGGCGTTGAGGGACGATCCGGGCGCTGTGCCGGCCGAATGGACGCCCACGCGGTCGCCGGCGGACTTGCGCATGAGCGCTGCCGCCATCTGGGACTTTCCGCCGTTCTTGACACACACGAACAGCACCGAAGCAGTGGACAAGATAGAAGGTCCTTTCCGGCGAGGCCCATTTGACGCGTTGTATCGATGAACGTCAATATAGACATATGTCGAATCAGTTGTCGAGCGTGGTCGCGCCATGCTGCCCGCCGATCGGGCGTGAGCCGTTGTCCTCCGAGCGAGCTGCCGACCTGGGCCGGATGTTCAGAGCGCTCGGTGATCCGGTGCGCTTGCGAATGCTCAGCATGGTCGCGAGCCACGAGGGTGGCGAGGCATGCGTGTGCGACATCAGTCCCGCTTTCGACCTGGCGCAGCCCACCATTTCCCACCACCTCAAGGTGTTGCGCGAAGCCGGGTTGCTGGACTGTGAGCGTCGCGGCACCTGGGTGTACTACCGAGTGGTCCCCGCCGCTCTCGAAGAACTGTCCGCAGTGCTGGCGATCGAATCCGGAGCGCTGCCCGCCTCGTCCTGCTCGCCGAACGACCCACTCCAGGAGACACTCTCGTGACCGCCACCACCGGACGTCCGCCGGTCGTCGGCAAGATGTCGACCCTCGACCGGTTCCTGCCCGTCTGGATCGGCGTCGCCATGGTCGCCGGTCTCCTGCTGGGCCGCATGATCCCCGGACTCGGGGACGCATTGAGCGTCATCGAGATCGATGGCATCTCCTTGCCGATCGCACTGGGTCTGCTGATCATGATGTATCCGGTGCTGGCGAAGGTCCGCTACGACCGCCTCGACACGGTCACCGGCGACCGCACCTTGCTGATCTCGTCGCTGGTGCTCAACTGGGTGCTCGGCCCCGCCCTGATGTTCGCGCTTGCGTGGTTGCTGCTCCCGGACCTGCCGGAGTACCGCACGGGCTTGATCATCGTCGGACTGGCGCGGTGCATCGCGATGGTGATCATCTGGAACGACCTCGCGTGTGGTGATCGCGAGGCTGCTGCCGTGCTGGTCGCGATCAATTCCGTCTTCCAGGTCGTCATGTTCGCCGTGCTCGGCTGGTTCTACCTCTCGGTGCTGCCCGGCTGGCTCGGGCTCGAGCAGACCACGCTCGATGTGTCGCCGTGGCAGATTGCCGGATCGGTATTGATCTTCCTCGGCATCCCCCTGGTCGCCGGTTTCCTGACGCGGCACTTCGGCGAGAAGGCCAAGGGCCGGGAGTGGTACGAGACCCGGTTCATTCCGAAGATCGGCCCGTGGGCGCTGTACGGTTTGCTGTTCACGATCGTCATTCTCTTTGCGCTCCAAGGCGACCGGATCACGTCACAGCCCTGGGATGTCGCGCGGATCGCATTGCCGTTGCTGGCGTACTTCGCTCTCATGTGGGGCGGTGGTTACCTGTTCGGTGCCGCCGTGGGCCTCGGGTACGAGCGGACGACGACGCTCGCATTCACCGCCGCCGGTAACAACTTCGAGCTGGCGATTGCTGTGGCGATCGCGACGTTCGGCGTCACGTCGGGACAGGCACTGGCCGGAGTGGTTGGCCCGTTGATCGAGGTGCCGGTACTCGTTGCGCTCGTGTACGTCTCGCTCGCGCTGCGAAAGCGATTCGTCCGAGTCCCCGCCTCCACCGCATCCTGAATCACGCCGGACACCGGCAGCCCCCGTCCTCCCGGACACACACCCGGGAGGACGACCGGGGTTCGGGCGTCAGCAGCACGAAGTCGGCTGCTCCGCGGCGGCGCCGATGCCGGCGACGGGTTCGGTAGCGGCAGACGAGGCGGCCGAGCCACAACACGCTGCCGCACCGGAGTTTTCGTCCGCGAGCAGCGTGGGGCTGGTACCGAAGGTCTCGCTGTCGGCGAGCACGGTGTAGACCTCCCACTTCTCGCCGTCCGGGGCGGTGGCCCACACCTTGTCCTGCGTCGCGAAGCAGCACGTGGTGCCGATCTCCTCTTCGGTGAACAGTCCGGCATCGGTGAGCCGGGCGATCTCCTCGTGCACCTTCTCGCTGGATTCGACCTCGACGCCCAGGTGATTGAGCGAACCGCCCTTGCCGGGATTCTCGAGGAGCACCAACTTGAGCGGCGGTTCCGACAGGGCGAAGTTCGCATACCCGGGTCGGAGCTTGTTCGGCTCGGCACCGAACAACTTCGAGTAGAAAGCAACGGCCTCGGACAGGTCGTCGACGTTGAGTGCGAGCTGAGCGCGGGACATGGGAACCTCCACGTGTGAGACATACATCGAATTAGCGGCTTCCAGTGTGGTCCACCTTTTTGACATATGTCAAGGAGGTCGGCAGAATAGTTCCCATGCCCAAGGCACTGCCCGTCGTCGACATCACCACACCGATTTGCTGCGAACCGGTGTCCGCTGCCCCGATGAGCGGCAACGCTGCACTCGAAGTGGCGCTCCGCCTCAAAGCGCTGGCGGATCCGACCCGCATCCAGCTGATGTCGATCCTGCTCACCGACCCCGCCGGCGAAGTGTGCACATGCGACCTCGCCACGGCCGTCGACCTGGCGGAATCCACCGTCAGTCACCATCTCGGGCAGCTGCGGAAAGCCGGAATGGTGGAATCCACCCGCAACGGAATGAACGTCTACCACCGTGTACGAACGGACGCACTCGAAGCGCTGCGCGTCGTACTGGACCCGAACTGCTGCACCTGACACGGTGAACAGTGCCGGGCTCAGATGATGGCACCCTCGAAGAGGACGCTGTACAGGCCCAGTGCGATAAAGGTGATGACGTAGAGCGGCCCCCGGATGGGGTCTCCCTGGCTCGCACCCTCCTGAAGCCACGTGATGATCTCGACCGATCCCATGTTCCGCTCCTGACGTGGTAGTGACAGCCTTCACCGAACGAATCGGGGCCGAACGCGGCGTTGTTACAAGCGCATTCGCTTCCTTTCGTATACCGGCCAGCTGTCGGGATGCACGCGCAGGGTGCCGGCACGCCGGAAGACCGGCGTCGACGTCGATCTGGTCGTGCGGGATTCACTCCGGAAGCCGTGACCACGGTGTGTACTGGACTCGACGGAATGCCGAGCAAGCGGACCACCTCCGCACACGCTGAAGGCGCAGACCTACGGCAAGGATCCACAACGTGACAAGTATCCCCGGGCTTCGCGAAACACACTGCTGCACATCGGTTCCGATCCATCCGCCTCGTCCTCGGCGGCGGCCGTGAAGATCGGCGTGGTGGGGGTCGGCGCGGTCGGATCGGCTACCACCCTTGCACTGCTGGGCAGGGGGACCGCCAGGGAAATCGTGCTGGTGGACAAGAACGTGAAGCGGGCACAGGCAGTGGCGCTCGACATGCGCTACGGAACGCCGCTGGTTCCGCCGGTGGACGTGCGCGCCGGCGGGCGAGACGACCTCGATGGCGCGGATCTGTTGATCGTCACAGCGGGCGAGAACGAAGCCGCGGGCGGCGCGACCGACCGGAGCGACCCGGCGGGCCGACTGCGGTTGCTCGAACACAATGCCGGGGTATATCGGGAGTTGATCCCCGGACTCGTCGCGGCAGCACCGGACGCCACGATCATGGTGGTCACCGACCCGCCGGACCCCTTGGCCGACCTGACCCGTGTGCTGGCAGGGCACGACCGGGTGTTCTCCACCGGCACCGTGCTCGACAGTCTGCGCTTCCGGGTCCACCTCGGCGATCATCTCGGAGTCAGTCCCAGCGATATCCAGGCTTTCGTGATCGGCGAACACGGCACCAGCGAGGTGCTGCTCTGGTCGTCGGCCACCGCTGCGGGCGTGCCGGTACTCGACCTGCTGGCCGAGCAGGGTCAGCAGATCCGCGACCGGGTGGAGGCAGAAATCCGCTATGCCAACATCAACATCATCGAAGGGATCGGCGCGAGCCAGTACGGTATCGGCGCGGTGAGCGCACGACTGGCCGAAGCGGTTCTGCGCGACGAGCGGGCCGTCTTCACCGTCGCCGGATACCACCCGGAGTACCGAGTCACGATGTCGTTGCTTTCGGTGCTCGGCCGCGCCGGAGTAAGCCAGATGCATCAGCCCCCGATGACGGAACAGGAACGTGCCGCACTCGAAGCCAGCGCACACACCCTGCAACGCGCGGTCGAGACGATCCTCTGATTGTCGTCGGGTCGCGCACCGTGCGCGAGATCGTGCCGGCCCTCGATATTCGTGTCGGATCGACGGCTACTCCCGGAGTGGCGTGCAGCGCAATCGTGTTCAATCGGAGTGCGGGCGGCAGCTCGAGTCAGAATGCACTGTGCAACGGCGTGGTTGGAGTTGTAGCGTCGCACGGCGGGAGAGTGGGGATGGAGGGATCGGTGGATTCGGCCGAGGCCGCAGTTGCCCACGTACGTGCGTCGGCTGCGGGGGAGAGCATCGGCGGGTCGATGCGGGTGACGATGCATTTTCATCCGGATGCTCCGTACCGTGGGCTGTCGACGCTGTCCGCAATTGCCCGTCGTGGCGCCTATCTCTCGCAGTTCGAGACGAATACGGGCAATGGTGGACTCACGGCATTCGAAGGCGGTGATCGGTGGCGGTGGGAAAGCCGGATGTTCGGTGGTGTCTACGACTCCCGCCCGGCGTCGGATCGTCCCAAGTACGGCTCCCTCGACCGTCATTGCGATGGTTACGGTGGTTCGCCGCGGTTCGGGTCGTCGTACTTCGTGCTGGCTGAGCACACTCTCGAGCGCACCACGTTCTGCTTTCCCGACAGCGTGCACGAACCACAGTTGTTCGGGACCGCGGAGACATCGAGTCATCTGCTGCAGGCCGCGGCGGTTGCCGAGTTCGACGATCCGCTCGACCACTACATCGAGGCCCATGTGCACGGACCCATCAACATCGAATGTGACGTCGAGGCACTCGTTCTGGACCCGAGCTACCGAGGCACTCGGTTCGATGAGGTCGCAAGGACGATGCCCTGTGCTGTTCTGTGGCACGACGGTTACAGACTTGCGATAGAACAAGCCGAGGCTCATCCGGAGTACCGAGGGAACGCGGTGGTCCAGGTGGCTCGCTCGGTCGCCCGGCACGGGTGGATCACACCGTATTCACTCGGACCAGCTCGGGTGGGGAACGTCGACCCACAGGATCTGAAGAGAGTGTGGCACTACGTCGCCCGGTACGGCCGGAGAGCATCTGCGTGGTGACGGGCCGGTGCGCCTATGTGGAAGTCGCTGACCGGATTGTGATTCGTCCGCCCGAGTACACCCCTGCGGCATTACCCTCGCGTCATGATCACGTGCGTTGTGGAGTACACGATCGACCCGGCGAAAACCGACGACTTCGAGCGGTTCGCTCGCGCATGGATCGCGCTCGTCGACAAACACGGCGGTACCCACCACGGATACTTCCTTCCCGGTGAGGGTGCCAGCGACCGTGCGCTGGCTCTCTTCTCGTTCGAGTCCCTCGCCGCGTACGAGCGGTACCGCGCGTTGTTCGATTCCGACGACGAGTTTCGCGCGGCCAACGCGATCCGAGACCGGAGCGGCTGTGTGCTCCGTTACGAGCGCACCTTCATGCGGCCCATCTTCGATGGCAAACTGCCCTGAATTTCGTTGCAGTAGCGAAATCAACTGGGTCGGTGGTGGGTGCCGCGGGTGACATGCTTACAGCGTTTTGGGAAGGCAGTCCCGGGGGTTCCAAACCCCAGCCGGCGCGTCTTCGTGCCTGAGCTTGGTCAGCGGCAGAGTCGCAAGATGCTTCTGGAGCCGCTTCGACATAGGCCTAAAGGTGGCGAAGGTGAGGCCCCCCGAGACGGCCGCACCCACTAGCGGCACGACCTTTGCGGCGCTCTTCGCAAAGACCTGCTTGGTCATTTGAATGCCCAGCAGTGACGCCACCTTCTTGACCACCGGGTAGATGACACCCTTCGTTAGAGCCTGCTGCGGCAGCTTTCTGGTCAGTTCCTTTGCAATCATCGCGGACACCTGCGCCACACCGATCTGGGCCGCGTTCAACCCGACCATCACGCCGATAAACAGAGTGAGCATGCTCTCGGTCGCGGAGTCCAGTCCGTCGCCGTTGCTGTCGAAGAGTTCAGGCCAGCTGTAGATGTAGGCGAGTTTCTGGACGACGCGCAGGACGTGCCCGTAATACTGCGCGATGTCGGCCGGCACTGTGCCAAATGCAGCGATACCTCCGGGGATGCCGGTTAGTGTCGAGATCGCGGTGACCTTGCTTGTCTCGTACCTGATCACGCTGTTCGCGATCTTGTCGACCACGGCGAGAGAAACGCCCGCCTCTGCGGGCGTTTTGGCAATCGCTCGCTCGATCTGGTCCTGGGTGCAGAATCGCTTCAACTCGCTTCGGAGGTACGCTTCTCGGTTGATCTGCACGCCCGGCATCTGGGGTAAGTCCCGGGGAGTGGTGGGAATCGGCTGAGCGCATCCGGCCAGGTCCGCGGCGTGTCGCTCCCTCGCCGAGG
>NZ_JABAGQ010000001.1 GCF_012844225.1 Rhodococcus sp. 105337 | reverse complement strand
GTCGGTGTTGGCGCCGGTGTTGGGGGGTGTGGGTGAGCCGGAGTCGGGTGATGCGTCTACGGACAACCTGATCCGCATATACCGTCGTATGGCGAAGGAGGTGTGACCGTGCCCGCGCTGAAGTTGCTCAAGTTGCCGCCGCCCGTCGCGGAGTCGTGGGATTGGCAGATGCATGCCGAGTGCCGCGACGTGGACGGCTCGCTGTTCTTCCACCCCGACAACGAGCGCGGTGCCGCGCGGGAGAACCGCCTCGTCGCTGCGAAGACGGTGTGCGGGCAATGTGCGGTGCGGGAAGAATGCCTGGAATACGCTCTGGAATCCGGCGAACGCCACGGTATCTGGGGTGGGCTTTCGGAAGACGAACGCACCCGGGTGCGACGCGGGCACAGGCGCACCCCCCGCTCCTAGCGCGAGCGTGTGCCTCCGGCTCGCCGGGACGGCGGTGGCTCGTCACACCTCCGATCCGCCGAAAACGGAGAATCTTCCGGTGGCACCGGGTATATCTCGTGCAATGCCGACCGAAACACCAGTGTGGCTGGTACTCGACCTCGTCGGGACATTTGCGTTCGCACTCAACGGTGCGTTGACGGCCGTGCGGGCCGAGAAACTCGACATCGTCGGGATCGTCACGCTCGGCATGTTCACCGGTCTGGGCGGCGGGACGGTCCGCGACGTGCTTCTCGGGGCCCTGCCCCCGGCAACTTTCCTCGACTGGCGATATCTCGCCCTCGCTGCTTCCGGCGGTCTCGTCGCCTTCGCCCTCGGCCACAGACTCGATCGGCTCAACGCGACGATCACCGTGTTCGATGCGATCGGATTGAGTGTGTTCGCAGTGCTGGGCGCATACAAGGCCCTGGACTTGGGTTTCGGGGTGACACAGGCCGTTCTCGTCGGTGCCGTGACCGCGGTGGGTGGCGGGACCATCCGTGACGTCATGATCGGTCGTGTGCCTACCGTCCTGCGGAGTGAGCTCTACGCAATTCCTGCCCTCATCGGAGCCGGAATATTCACGGCTGCACACAGTTTCGGGTATCAGGGCACCCTAGTCGCGTTCGGCGCGGCGGCGGTGTGCTTCGTGATCCGCATGATCGGCGTGCGTTTCGACCTTCACGCGCCGTACCCACCCGGCCGGCACGGCGCAGGGTGAGTACGGCGCGGAGTGAGTACGGCGCGGGGTTCGTCAGTCCTTGTCGAGGAACAGGTCCCACTGCGGGTTGTCGCCGCCGCCGTAGCCGGACAGATCGGTCACACCCGATTCGGTGAGTACATCCGCGTCGATGAAGCAGCGACCCGTGGCGTCCTTCGCAGAGCGCGACAGGATCGCCACCGCGGCGTCGGCCATGATCTCCGGGCTACGCGAGGACGACAGGAGCGCGTCACCGTCCGGCATGTGCGCGACCGCCGACGTCGCGATGAACGTCTCGGGCCAGAGGCAGTTCGCCGCTATGCCGGCCTCGGCGAACTCGGCTGCGAAACCCAACGTCAGCAGGGACATTCCGTACTTCGACAGGGTGTAGGCGGGGTGCACTCCGAGCCAGTAGGGGTTCATGTTCAGCGGCGGGGAGATGGTGAGCACGTGGGCGTTGGGCGAGTTCCGCAGGTGCGGCAGCGCCGCCTTCGTGAGGAGGAAGGTGCCGCGGCAGTTGATTTCCTGCATGAGGTCGTACTTCTTGGCCGAGAGCTGTTCGGTCGGTTCCGTGGCGATCGCGCTCGCGTTGTTGACGCAGAAGTCGATACCGCCGAAACGCTCCACCGCGGCATCGACTGCCTGCTGGACGTCGCTTTCCTTGCGCACATCGCCGACGACGGCGACGGCTTTGCCGCCGGCCGCCTCGATCTCGGCGACAGCGGTGTGGACCGTGCCCTTCAGCCGGGGGTGGGGCTCGGCGGTCTTGGCGAGCAGGACCACGTTCGCACCCTGCCGGGCCGCTGCGGTGGCGATAGCGAGGCCGATCCCGCGGCTGGCGCCGGAGATGACCATGGTGCGGTCGGTGAGTGCGTTCTGGCTCGTCATCGTTCTCCCAGGTCGTATCAGTGAAACCGTTCCGTTCTCAGCGATGATATTGGCATTCTCTTTTTCTGCAAGTAATGTATCCAGCGTGAACGACTTCACCGAAACCTCGTCGGGTATCCCGCTCGAGCCGGTCTACGGGCCGGACGACCGGGGTACCGAGCCGCCTGCGCCGGGCAAATTCCCCTTCACCCGCGGCAACTTCGCCACCGGCTATCGGGGCCGGTTGTGGACGTTCCGCCAGTACTCCGGATTCGGTACCGCCGAGGAGTCCAACCGGCGGTACCGCTACCTCCTCGAACAGGGCGGCACGGGCCTGTCGGTCGCGCTCGATCTCCCTACTCAGTGCGGTTACGACTCCGACGATCCGGAGGTCGGTGAGGAGGTGGGTCGCGTCGGCGTCGCCGTCGACACCCTCGCCGACGCCGAGATCCTGTTCGAGGACATTCCGCTCGACAAGATCAGCACGAGCTTCACCATCAACGGAACCGCCGCCATCCTGCTGGCCTTCTACGTCGCCGCCGCCGAGCGCAAGGGGGTGCCGCGCGAGAAACTCACCGGCACCATCCAGAACGACATCCTCAAGGAGTACGCGTCCCGCGGCACGTGGATCTGGCCGCCGGAACCGTCGCTGCGGCTCATCGCCGACACCATCGAATTCTGTGCAGCCGAGGTACCGCGCTTCAACGCGATCTCAGTGGCAGGCGCGCACTTCCGTGACGCCGGCGCCAACGCGGTCCAGGAGATGGCGTTCACTCTCGCCGACGGTGTCACCTACTGCGACACCGTTCTCGCGCGCGGGCGGATGACCATCGAGCAGTTCGCTCCGCAGATCTCGTTCTTTTTCTACACCCATGGTGACTTCTTCGAGGAGATCGCCAAGTACCGCGCCGGGCGCCGGCGGTGGGCGACCATCGTCCGCGAGCGTTACGGTGCGACCACCGACAAGGCGTCGATGTTCCGCTTCGGGTGTGTGGCCGGTGGCGCGTCGCTCTACGCGCCGCAGGCCCAGAACAACCTCGTGCGGGTCGCCTACGAATCCATGGCCTCCGTGCTCGGCGGTGTGCAGTCGATGTTCACCGCTGCGTGGGACGAACCGTTTGCCCTCCCCAGCGAGGAATCGGCGACCCTCGCGCTGCGCACGCAGCAGATCCTCGCGTACGAGACCGGCGTGACCCGCGTCGCCGACCCCCTCGGCGGCTCGTACTTCGTCGAGGCACTCACCGATGCCACCGAAGAACGCATCATCGAGATCATGGCCGACCTCGAAGCGCACGGCGGCATGGTCCGCGCGATCGAAGACGGTTACCTGCAGGGTCTGATCGCCGACGAGGCATACAAGACCCACAAGGAGATCGAAGGCGGCGAGCGCCCCGTGGTCGGTGTCAACAAGTTCGTCTCCGACGAGCCCGCGCCGGAGATCTCCACGTACGAACTCGATGCGCTGGGACGCGAGATGCAACTCGAGCGCCTGGCGAAAGTGAAGGCGGAACGCGACCCCGAGGCCGTGCGCACCACCCTCGCCGAATTGTCCCGCGCTGCGGAAGGAACCGAGAATTTGATGCACCGCCTGATCGACTGCGCCAACGCGTATTGCACCGTCGGCGAAATGGTGTCCGCGCTCAAGAACGTCTGGGGCGAGTTCCAGCAGCCGGTGGTGTTCTGATGAGCGCCCGCATCCTCGTCGCCAAGCCCGGTCTCGACGGGCACGATCGCGGCGCCAAGATCGTCGCCCGTGCCCTCCGCGACGCCGGATTCGAAGTGATCTACACCGGCATCCGTCAGAAGGTCGAGGACATCGTCTCGATCGCGGTGCAGGAAGATGTCGCGGTGGTGGGTCTCAGCATTCTCTCGGGCGCCCACGTCGCACTCACGACCAAGGTCGTCGAACAACTCCGTGCGGCCGACGCCGGCGATATCGCCGTGATCGTCGGCGGCACGATTCCGCAGAGCGATGTGCCCAAGCTTCTCGCCGCGGGCGCAGCAGCCGTGTGTCCCACCAGTACTCCGCTGGATGTCCTCGTGGACGAGGTCCGGAAATTGACGGGCACGGCTGCGCCGCTGTGACGACGCGCGGCACCCACACAATCGAGTTCGGGAAGTTGGAGGAATCGTGCGTATCGGAGTGATGGTCGGCCCGGAGCAGGGTGATACCGCCCGCAAGGTCGACCGCATGCTGAAAGACGTCGAATGGGCCGAAGCCGCAGGGTTCGACACGGTGTGGGTTCCGCAGATCCCCACGGATTTCGACGCCCTCACCGCGGTTGCGTTGATGGGCACGAGGACCAGCCGCATCGAGATCGGCACGGCGGTCGTACCGCTCCAGGCACAGCACCCGATCGCACTGGCCCGGCAATCGCTGTCGACGCACGCCGCTCTGAACGGGCGGCTTGCGCTGGGTGTCGGCCCGTCGCACCACTGGATCGTGGAGGACATGCTGGGGCTCTCCTACGACAAGCCTGCCAAGTACACCCGCGACTACCTCGAGGTTCTCAACGCGGCGCAGCGCGGGCCGGGTTCGGTGGACGTGGAGAACGACACGTTCACCGTGCACAACCCGCTCGATATCGCCCCGGTCGCACCGATGCCGATCCTGGTGGCCGCGCTCGGGCCGGTCATGCTCCGGATCGCGGGCGAGCACACGGACGGAACGATCCTGTGGATGGCCGACGAGCGCGCGATCGGTGAGCACATCGTGCCGCGAATCACCAAGGCGGCCGCCGAGGCCGGACGCCCGGATCCGCGGATCGTGGCGGGTGTTCCGGTGTGCCTCTGCGCGCCGGACGAGGAGGAGGTCGCTCGCGAGCGAGCCAACCGGATCCTTGCCGAGGCCGAGATCTCGCCCAACTACCAGCGACTCCTCGAGCAGGGTGAGGCCAAGGACATCGGCTCGATGGCGATCGTCGGTGACGAAGAAGCGATCCTCGCCGGGTTCCGTCGTTACCGCGACGCCGGCGTGACGGACTTGTCCATGCGCCTGCTGCCCATCGGCAACACCCGCGACGAACTGGTCGCGTCGAAGTACAAGACCCGTGAAGTCGTTGCCGAGCTGGCGAAGGAACTGAGGTGACGGCGGGTCCACTCGCGGGAATTCGAATTCTCGAGGTCGGTCACATCCTCGCGGGCCCGTACGCCACGATGATGCTCGCCGATCTCGGTGCCGAGGTCACGAAGATCGAGCCGCCGACCGGGGATCTCTCCCGGCAGGTGAGCGACGCGTATTTTGCGAGTCTCAACCGCGGGAAACGCAGTATCTGTCTCGATCTCTCGACCGAGGAGGGCCAGGAGAGGCTCGGTGAGCTGGCGTCCGTCTCCCATGCGTTGCTCGTCAATCTCAAGCCCTCGGCGATCCGGAAGTTCGGACTGACATACGAGTCGTTGCGCACCCGAAACGACAAGATCGTGTGTGTCGCGCTCACCGGGTACGGCCTGCACAACGGCGACGATCCGGCGTTCGACTACGTCATCCAGGCTGTCACGGGCGTCGCCGCGCTGACCGGCGACCCCGACGGGCCGCCCACGCTGCCCGGTTATTCGGCGGCGGACAACTCCACCGGTCTGACCGCCGCCCTGGGTCTGCTCGCACAGATCGTGTCCGGTCGCGGTGGGCAACTGGACGTCTCGTTGCACGACGTGATGCTGTCGCAGCTCAACTACCGTGCCTCGGCGTATCTGAACGAGGGCACCGCGCCGAGGCGCATGCCACACGGTGCCCACTCGTATTATGTTCCGGCTCAGCTGTTCCCGACCGCCGACGGAACTCTCGCGCTGTTCATCACGCACGACGGTTTCTGGCGGACGTTTGCCGCCGAAGCGGGCATCGACGGTTTCGGCACGATGGCTGAACGCGCCGCGCGCCGCGACGAGGTGCTCGAGGTCGTCACGGCTGTGCTGGCCGGCGACAGCGCATCGGGATGGGAACGCCGGTTACGGCCGCTCGGGGTTCCGGCCGCAGCGGTGCGATCGCTGCCGGATGCGCTCGAGGCAACTCCGGACGCGGTGATCACCGCCGGCGATTTCCGCCTCGTGGGCAGTCCGATCCGCATCGAGGGATACGAACCGCGGTACGGCGCACCGCCGCGTCTCGGCGAGCACAACGACGACGTGCCCGCTCCCTCACTCTGATCCTCTGCTCGCAACAGTGATCTGCTCGGGAATCTCCCGAGCAGATCACTGTCCGTCGTGCAGGTTCCGGTGAACCTCTACTCGTACCGCACCCGGATGTCGTTGCTGTCGGGCACTGCCTGGCACGTGAGGACGTAGCCGTCGGCGATCTCGTCGTCGCTGAGTGCGTCGTTCACGCGCATCGTCGCACTGCCGTCGACGATCTTGGCGATGCAGGTCGCGCAGTTCCCTGCCTCGCACGAGAACGGCGGTGCCAGTCCGGCCCGCCGGGCGCTCTCGAGCAGAGTCTCGCCCGGATGTCGCGGGACGGACACCCGCTGGCTTCCGAGACGGATCGAGACCGTGCCCTCGATCGGCGGAGCGGGTGTTGCGGCGGCCACGGGTGCGTCCGCAGCCGGGAGGTCCGCAACCGGGACGTCGGGGCGGATGGGTTCGGCGGCACTTCCGAAGCGTTCGCTGTACACGTTGCCCGGGCCCGTCAGTGCGCCTTCGATCATGTCCATGAAGGGCTCCGGTCCGCACAGGTAACTGTCGGCCGCCGTGTCGGGTCCGACGAAGGCCGCAACGGAGGCGGGATCGAGCAGTCCGCTCTCGTCGTCGTAGTGCCGGACGACCTCGAACCGCCCCGGATACCGGGCGACCAGGTCTGCGGTGACCGTCTCGAAGATGGCGGAGGCACGATCGCGGTCGGCGATGAGCAGGCGGACTCGGCGGTCGGTGGAGGCGAGGGCACTCTTGGCCAGCGACAGAATCGGAGTGATGCCGCTGCCGCCCGCGAATCCGAGCACCGGGCCCTCGGCCGGGCGGAGCAGGAAAGTGCCTGCCGGGCGGGTGATGTCGACTTCATCGCCCTCTGCCACATGATCATGGAGCCAGTTCGAGACCGCGCCTCCGGGTACCCGCTTGACGGTGGTCATCAGTTCGGTGTCGGTCTCGGGAGCACTCGACATCGAGTACGACCGGTACAGGTCGGTTCCGTCGACCGTCACCTTGAAGGTGCAGAACTGCCCGGACTTGTAGGTGAAGGGTCCGTCGTGCGGAGCGAGCACGTAGGTGCGCGCGTCGTCGGTCTCCTTCACGATCCGGGTCACGGTCGCGCGCTGAAACAATGGTGGTCTCGCCATGGACCGTCTCCTCCTGGTATGAATATTCTACTAAGTGGAGAGTACTATTCTCACACGCGAGAGTGAAACCTCTCGGGACGATTCCCATACGCGAGAGAGCGCCATGACAGAGCCCGCCGTGCTGGCATTCGAAGATCGCGAGTACACACTCGCCGATCTCGACGCATGCGCCGACGGTCTCGCACTGCGTCTCCGCGACCAGGGCGTCGGTACGGGCGACCGGGTCGCACTGATGTCGTCGAACCGTCCCGAGTTCCTGATCGCGGTCAAGGCGATCTGGCGCCTCGGCGCCGTCGTCGTCCTCCTGAGCCCGTCCTGGAAGCGGACCGAGGTCGAGCACGCCTTCGCCGTCACCGGCCCGGTGGCGGCGGTAGGGGACGCGGCCGTCCTCGCCGAAGCCGCGGCGGACCGCGATGCTCCCCTTCCGATGGTGCACCTCGACGATCCCGTCCCGGAGCGGTGGGAAACCGCCCGCGGCGGATCGGGCTTTCCCTCGGGTGCGGATCGGGATGCGGACGCGGTGCTCGTGTTCAGTTCGGGAACCACGGGCCTGCCCAAAGCCGTCCGGCACACACACGCGTCCTTCGGCGCCGCAGTGGTGCACTGGCGCGACGCTCTCGCATTGACGCCGGCAGACCGGATCCAGATCGCCACGCCGCCGTCGCACATCCTCGGTCTCCTCAACATCGCCACGGTGCTCGAAGCCGGTGCCTGGATGCGACTCCACAGGCGGTTCGACCTCGAGACCGTCCTGCGTCACATCGAGCGGGACAAGATCACCGTGGAGATGGCCGTCGCTCCCATCGCCATGGCCATCGCCTCGTATCCCGACCTCGAGTCGCTGGACCTGTCCTCGCTCCGCTACATCATGTGGGGGGCGACCCCGGTCACCGAGAGTGTTGCCGCGACGATCACGCGCCGCACCGGTGTGCCATGGGTCCCGGCCTACGGTGCGAGCGAAGTACCCGTCATCGCGTGCAACCCGGTGAGCGGCGCCCGTCTCGACAGCGTCGGCCGCGCCGCCCCCGGTGTGGAGTTGCGAGTCGTGTCGCTCGGCACGGGCCAACAGGTCGCGCCGGGTGAACGCGGCGAGATCCAGGTGAAATCCCCGTCGCTCATGGCCGGTTATCTTCCGGACAAGGCGACCGTCGACGCCTTCGACGACGGGTGGTACCGAACGGGCGATGTCGGGTCCGTCGACGAAGACGGCTGGGTCCGTATCACCGACCGATCCAAGGAAATGATCAAGGTCAAAGGCTTTCAGGTCGCTCCCGCCGAAGTCGAAGCGGTACTGCACGGCCACCCGGACGTAGCCGACTGCGCGGTGTTCGGAGTCGCCGACGAGGCCGCGGGCGAGGCAGTGGTAGCGGCGGTGTCGGCCGCCGCCACCGCGACGATCGATCCCGACGAGGTCATCGCCTATGTGGGCGAACGGCTCGCGTCCTACAAGCGACCCAGCCGCGTGATTCTCGTCCCCGAAATTCCCCGCTTGCCCTCCGGCAAGGTGTTGCGCCGACTACTCGAGGAGCGCCATGGACGTACGTCTGACGAATGAACAACAGCAGCTGAGAGACGCTGCCGCCAGGCTGGCCGACGAGCTGGGACCGGGATCGGTCCAGGGCCTCGACGACGCGGCGCGCCGCGCGCGACTGGAGAAGACCGTCGACTCCACCGGCTGGCGCTCGCTGCGCTCCGACGGTGCGTCGGGAGTCGAGGTGGCGATCATCGCCGAGGAATTCGGCCGCGGCCTCGTCGACGTTCCCTTCCTCGGGCCCGTGCTCGCCGACGATCTGCGTCGTCACCTCAGTGAGGACCAGCAGACGTGGGCGATAGCGATCGGTGACGACGCGTTCGACGCACACGGCCTGAAGCAGGCCCTGGTGGTCCGCGGCACGACAGTGCTGTCTGCCGAGATCGGCGAGGCAGCACCCGGTGCCGACCTCACCCGCGGATTCGCCACCCTCGCCGAGCCGTACACCCCAATCGGAGATCTGGACGCCGAGCCCATCGAGCGCGGATACGCGCTCGCGTTGGTGGCGACGTGTGCCGACCTGGTCGGCACGGCCCGCGGAGCACAGACTGTCGCGATCGAGTACGCCAAGATTCGCGAGCAGTACGGCAAGGCGATCGGCTCGTATCAGGCCGTGGCGCACCTGCTCGCCGAGAGCCAAGCGTTGATCGAAGGATCGATCAGCGTGCTGCGGCACGCGGCATGGGCGGTCGACGAGCTTGCACCGGCCGACGCGGTCCGCGCAGCGCGCATCGCGAAGATCTACTGCGCGCGAGCGGCACGCACAGTGTGCGAAACCGCCGTCCAGGTGCACGGCGGCATCGGCAACACCTGGGAGTGCATCGAGCACGTCTATCTGCGGCGGGCGCTGACGTCCACCGAACTGTTCCCCGTGAGCCTGGAGGAGATCGACCTTGGACTTTCGTGACTCGCCGGACGAAGCAGCCTTCCGCGAACGCCTGCGCACGTGGCTCGCTCAGGTAGCCGGCACGTTCCCCACCTCGGGGGACGAGTACTGGGCTCGCCAGGGTGACTGGCACCAGGCACTGTACGGCGCCGGATTCTTCGGTTTGTCCTGGCCGGAAAAGCATGGCGGACAAGACCTGCCGCCCGTATACGACGTGATCCTCGACGAGGAACTCGCCATCGCGGGTGCGCCGCCGCGACCCAGCCTGGGCTACCTCGTCGTGGGGCTCGGCCACCACGCCGGTGAAGAACTGTGCGATCGGTTCCTGCCGGGGATGATCAACGGGACCGAGCGGTGGTGCCAGGGCTTCAGCGAACCCGGTGCCGGCTCCGACCTGGCGTCGCTCACGACCACCGCCACGCGAGACGGCGACGAATACGTCCTGCACGGGCACAAGGTCTGGACGAGTTATTCCGATGTGGCGGACTGGTGCCTGCTGCTCGCGCGCACCGATCCGACGGCGCCTCGGCACAAGGGGATTTCGGCGTTCATCGTCGACATGCACCAGGACGGGATCGAGCAGCGGCCCCTGAAGATGATCAGTGGCGTCACCAAGGAATTCGGGCAGGTGCTGTTCGACGGCGCCCGGGTTCCTGCGGACCGGATGGTCGGTGCGCCCGGCGAAGGCTGGCGTGTGGCGATGACGGTCGTCGGTCACGAGCGGGAACCGTCCACGCTCGGATTCGCCGCGCGCTACGGCAAGCTCGTCCGCCAGCTCGCCGCCCGTGTCGAGGGCAGGCCGCCCGAAGACCTGGCCTGGGCCGCGGTGCAATCGGAGATGCTGCGACTGCACGTGCGGCGCCGGTTGTCCGAACAACTCGACGGCGTCTCGCACGGGTCGGAGGGCTCGCTCGACAAGCTGCTCATGACGTGGGTCGACCAGTCGGTCGGGCACGCGGCCTTGTCCGTGGCCGGTACCCGCGATCCCGAGCTGCTGGGGTCGTACATGTACAGCCGGGCACAGAGTGTCATGGGCGGCACCTCGCAGATCCAGAAGAACATCATCGCTTCACGCATCCTCGGATTGGGGGTCTGACATGTACGACATGCCCGACGAAATCGACGTCAGGGCCGATGGTTCCCTGCGGATCATCACCCTCAACCGGCCCGACGACCTCAACGCCGTCAACGATCCCCTGCACGAGGGACTGGCCCGGTTGTGGCCGCGCCTGAGCGCCGACCGCGACGCGCGTGCTGCGGTGATCACCGGTGCCGGCCGGGCATTCTCCGCCGGTGGCGACTTCACCTACCTCGCCGAACTGGCGAAAGACGCGGACCTGCGGGCGAAGACGATCGCCGACGGCCGGGAGATCGTGCTCGGAATGGCACGGTGCCGCATTCCCGTGATCGCGGCGGTCAACGGTCCGGCCGTGGGTCTGGGCTGCAGTCTGGTCGCGCTCAGCGACATGGTCTACATGGGCGAGAAGTCGTACCTGGCGGACCCCCACGTCCAGGTCGGTTTGGTCGCCGCCGACGGTGGCCCCCTGACGTGGCCGCTCCAGATCAGCTTGCTGCAGGCCAAGGAGTTCGCGTTCAGTGGCCAGCGGATTCCTGCCGAACGTGCCTGCCAACTGGGCCTGGCGAACCACGTCGTCGCCGACCCGCTGAGCGAGGCGCTCGCGTGCGCCAAGCGCATTTCGGAGCAGCCACAAAAGGCTATCGAGGCCACCAAGAGACTGCTCAACATTCATCTCGAACGGGCTGTGCTGGCGACACTCGACTACGCGATGAGTGCCGAGGAGATGACGTTCCGGAGCGCCGACTTCCAGTCCAACATCGCAAAGCTGACTGCCGCAAAGTCCTGATCCAGCGGGCATCGAGGCGGGCACCGGGCACCGAGCACCCGGTGCCCGTCTCGATGCGTCTATTATCGCCGGACCCGGAACGACAAGGAGATCAACAATGCCGGTTGCCGACCGAGGTGATTCTTGATCGATCGCCTGCGTTCGCTACCTGGATTCCATCCCGATCTGCGGTGGATCGCGCTGCTTGCACCCCGCCGGACGGTCACTCCGAGGTCGCTGCCGGTGCTGCGCACGCTCACTCGCGCGATCCGTGGCAAAGATCCGGATGTCTATGTGCTCGAACCCGGTGTCGCCGTCCGCTGGTTCCGTCCGTCGACCGCTCGGGGTGACGAACCAGGGCCCGCCCTGCTCTGGATTCACGGCGGTGGGTACGTGTTCGGGCGCGCCGCACAGGACGACGCACTCTGCCGGCGGTTCGCGGAAGAACTCGGAATCACGGTGGCATCGGTCGAGTACCGGCTTGCACCGGAACATTCGTATCCGGTCCCGGTCGAGGACTGCAGCCGAATCTACGAGTGGCTGACCCGGCGTCCGGAAGTGGACGCCTCGCGGATTGCGATCGGCGGTGCGAGCGCCGGCGGGGGACTTGCTGCCGCGCTCGCGTTCCGCGCTCGTGACCGGGAGATCCCACCGCCGGTTTTCCAGTTGCTGGTGTACCCGATGCTCGACGATCGCACCGGTGCCGGACCGCGGCACACCCGTTTGTGGGACGAGAGGTCGAATCGGTTCGGGTGGGAAAGCTACCTCGGCGCGGCCGACCGGAGCGAAGCGGTGCCGGCGCGACGTGACGACCTCGGCGATCTTCCTCCAGCGTGGATCGGTGTGGGTTCACACGATCTGTTCTTCGCGGAGAATCGCGAGTACGCCGACCGGTTGGCATCGGCGGGAGTGCCGTGCGGATTCCACATCGTCGAGGGCGCATTCCACGGTTTCGATCTCGTAGCGTCGAGAAAGCGTGTGGCGCAGGGCTTCTTCGACGAGCAGTGTGCCGTGCTCGCCGACGCGTTGGGGGTGCGGCGCTCCAGGGGTGACCTCGGGGAGTACTGAGTCCGGAACAAAAGCACAGTCGCGAAGCGCGCAGGGCGAGGACGCTGTCGCGTCCCCGCCCGTCGCACAGGGGTTTTCGTCGCCCCCGCAGTTCGTGATGCGCTATACGCGCGGCTTGGAGTATTCCGATTGCAGCGCGAGGATGCGCATCTTCGGAATCGGGCCGTAGCTCAGCGAGTCGGACATGTTCAGCTGCTTCGCCGCCGCGGCCGCGTGCACATTGTCCTTGGCGGCCTGTGGGTCACCGTCGAGTTCGTAGATGGTGACCGACGGTCCCCCGTCGGGGTCGGCCGGTGCCAGGCGGATAGCGCCGACGAATCCGTCGAGTGCTACAACCTCGGGGATATGGACCTCGTCGTACCACCGATTGAATTCCTCGAGACGCTCGGGGTGAGAGGGATGTGATTCGACGAGCAGGTAGTTCTTCATGCGTTCACTTTCTACGAGAAGTATTGAAGGACAGCAGCATCAGACTCGTACGACCCAGCCGCCGTCGATGTTGAGGGTGTGGCCGGTCACCCAGTCGCTGCCGGACGAGACCAGATACAGCAGCCCGGGAATCAGCTCCTCCGGTTCGCCGAAGGGGAACGGGATGGCGTGCTTGACCATCTCCTTGAGCTCGGGCGGCGAGGCGATCGACCCGGCCTCGGTGTTGACCATTCCCGGTGCGATCGCATTCACGCGGATACCGAACGGCGCCAGTTCGCGTGCCAGCGACACGGTCATGCTCACCAGGCCCAGTTTGGTGATGCCGTAGGCCTGTGCGGCCATGAAGGCGCCGCTCGACGACTGGTTCACGATCTTGCCGTAGCCGCGTTCCTTCATATAGGGAACTACGGCGCGGCTGCAGAGCAGGGGACCGGTGAGGTTGACGGCGAGCGTGCGGTTCCAGAGGTCTATGTCCATGGTGGTGAGAGAGCCCTCGCCGACCACTTCGGCCATCAGTCCGGCATTGTTGACCAGGATGTCGACGGACCCGAAGTGCGTGGCCGCCGTGGCCGCCATCTCACCGGCGCTCGTTTCGTCCCGGACGTCGACGGCGACGGCGAGTGCGCGATGTCCCGCGGCCGTCAGTTCGTCGGCAGCCGCTGTGGCGGACTCGATGTTGACGTCGGCAAGCACCACGGCTGCGCCGGCTTCGGCGAGTCCCCGGGAGTAGGCCCGCCCGATGCCGCCTCCGGCGCCGGTGACGATGGCAACCTTGCCATCGAGCTGCGGAGTATCTGTCATGTCGTGTTTCCTTTTCGGTCGGCGGTCGCCGCTTACGACTGGGCGAGTTCGTAGCGGCGGCGGTACTCGGTCTTGGAGGTTTCGCTGATGTCGACGTCCGTGGCCCGGGCGCGCAGAGCACCGACCGTCGCCTGCTCACGAGGGATGTGGGCGAACGGATCCCACTCGAAGAACCGCGCGGCATTTCCGAACGTGATCTTGTCGATCTCCTCGTCGGTGCAGCGTGCTCGATCCAGCTCGGCTTTCAGGATTTCCGGTGAGTTCGGCCAGGTCGAATCCGAGTGCGGGTAGTCGCACTCCCACGCGATGGTGTCGATGCCCAGGTGTGCGCGATTGTTCAGGCCGCTCGGCTCGGTGATGTAGCACGCCAGGAAGTTGCTGCGCCACACGTCCGTCGGGGTCGTGCCCGTGGGCAGGAAGCTCGCTCCCGTCCAGGACTGGTTGACGATGTGCCGCTCGAGACGGTCGAGCCACGGAGCCACCCAGCCCACGCCGCCCTCGCTCATGGCGACCTTGAGATCCGGGAACTTCCGGAACGCTCCGCTGAGCATGATGTCGGTGGCGGCGATGGTCGAGATCAGCGGTGTCAGCATCAGCATGTCGTCGATGTTGAAGCCTTCGGGGCGCTTGACGAGGTTGATTCCCCCGCCGATGTGCAGGCTGAGCACGATGTTGTGGTCGACGCAGGCCTTGAAGATCGGGTCCCAGTAGCCGGACTTGAAGTCGGGAAACCCTTCGCCGACGCCGTACGGGGTTTCCGGGATGCTGATCGAGCGGCATCCCATGGCGGCGAGCCGCGCGATCTCCTCGACGGATTCGTCGACGTCGAAGAACGGGATGATGCCGAGCGGGATGAACCGTCCGGGGTGGGCATCGGGGACCTCACCGACGACCCAGTCGTTGAACGCCTTACAGGCGGCGAGGGACAGTTTCTTGTCGGGAAGGCTCGCCAGATGGGTGCCGGCGAAGCCGGGGAAGGTGGCGAACAGCGTGGCGGCCAGGGTGCCGTTGGCATCCATGTCGCGCACGCGCATGTCCATGTCGTAGACGCCGGGGCGCATTTCGGCGTAGCCGGTGGGGTCCATGCCCCACTCGCTCTTGGGCCAGGAGACGACGGCGTTGAGTCCGGAGCTGCCGACCACCGTGTCCTGGAACAGCCAGGCCTGCACGTTGGGATTGCGCGGATGGGCGGTCAGGCGCGGCGCCTGATCCATCAAGCTCTTGGGGAAATGCTTTTCGAAGATGTCAGCCGGTTCCACGACGTGGTCGTCGATGCTGATCATCACCATATCGTCGATATTCATCGATTCCTCTTCCGTGACCGGCCCGCGTGACTACAGAGGCGAACCGGCGACGCGTCGACGTTGCTACTTGTGGGCCGTCACGGGCGCGGCGAGTTCCTGTTCGTCGACCACCCGCTGGAGTTCGGCGAGGGTCTCCTCCAGGCCGGGACCGAGCCGGGTGCCGGGCGTGAAGGTGGCGGGGAGCTTGCGCATGCCCTGGATGACTCCGATGGAGTCGTAATGGACGGTGCCTTCCGGGTTGCACCGGAAGTCCGGCATGCGGTCGAGCACCGCGACCAGCATCCGCTTGAACATGATGCGAGCCAGGTTGGACCCGATACAGCGGTGCACGCCCAGCCCGAAACTGAAGTGCCGGTTGCCGGTACGTTCGAGATCGATGCTGTGAGGGTCGTCGAACAGCTCCGGATCGCGATTCGCCATCGCCCACGAGAGCCAGACCCGTTCGCCCTCTTTGAACTGCACACCGCCGAGATCGACGTCGGCGGAGAAAGTGCGGCCGTCGCCGGCGGAGGGGCAGAAGAAACGCAGGAACTCTTCGGTCGCCGAGTCGAGCAGCCTCTCCCGCTCGGTGCTGAGGATTTCACGCTGATCAGGATTCTGGGACAGCCATTCGAGTGCGTGGGACGTCAACGCGGTGGTGGTGTCGAACCCCCCGCCGATAAGCAGGCTGAGAACACCGAGAAGTTCGAGATCGTCCGGCTTTTCACCGTTGACGGTGGCGCGGGCGACCGCGTCGACCATGCCGGGGCGAGGGTTCTCCCGAATTTCGTGAAGGTTCGCGAGAAGGTCCAGTCCCATGTTGCGGTGCAGCTCTGCCACGCGGGGGACGTCGGGCGAATCGGGCGGGGTGTACATGGCTGCGTGGACAGGTTCGCAGTACACCTGCCACTTGGCGACGGGAATCCCCAGCATGGCGAGGGTGATCACCGCGGGGACGATGTTCACGAGGTCGTCGATGAAGTCGATCTCACCGGACTCGATCTTCTCGTCGAGGCAGGCCCGGATCACCTCGTCGATCGGTGCGATCCACTTCTTGATCGCGGCGGGGGACAGGTAGGGATTGAGCACCGCGCGAAACTCGCGGTGCTCGGGATCGTCCATTTCGAGGATGCCGCCCCGGACTCCGGACGCCCTGGCCGCAGAGGGGATCATGATCCCCTTGTAACCGCGCCGGACCCCCTTGACGTCGTGATCGTTGGAGATGTCCGCAGAACGGGTGAGCGCGAATACTTCGTCGCTGCCGGCGGCGACCCAGTGGCCACCGTGGGTGTCGGACCACGCCACCGGGCACTTGGAGTGCATTTCGTCGGTGATGCTCAGAAAGTTGTCGCGGTAATCCGGTGCGTGCCGGTCGAACTGGAAAACAGGTGTCCGGTGACTGGAGTCGGTGACGGCGTCGTCGACACTCATGGCCTAGCCCTCTCGTCGTGCGGTGATCGCGATACGGATGGGACGTCAGAGAATGGTGATCGCCTGTTCGGGGCAACTGCGGGCGGCTTCCCTCGCGGTCTCCTCGCGGTCGGCGGAGACTTCGGCGTCCACGGCGGTGGCGTGTCCGTCGATGTCGCTCAACTCGAACAGTTCCGGCGCAGCCATGGCACACAGCGTGTGTCCCTGACAACGATGTGCGTCCACTTCCACCTTCATGAACAACCTCGATTCTGTGTGAAACAAATTGATGCACAGCATGGTTCGGCACCGGATGTCACGACCCCGGTGGTACAGGGCGCGGTCCGGTTCGGGGGGGAGGTGTCCTCGGCGCGCGGACAGCCTCCAACTCTCCAATTCCAGAATGGGCTTCCGGATTGCGAGAACCATAGTCTCTCTAAGGTTCGACGGCAAGGATCCGGGGGCATCTCGTGTCACTACCGGGAGGAGAAGAGCCCGACCCCCGGAGGGGCGCACCACCCACACGACGACGAAGGTCCCGGTCATCCTGTGGATGACCGGGACCTCTGTGGTGGTGGATCGGTGGTGCTACGGAGTCGGCACCGGTGGCCGGACCGCTGTCGTTGCGAGAGTTACCGGCGTTGCGGGATCAGCACTTCGGACTGGGAAATCGTGCCCGAGATACCCGTCGAGTCCTGCGCTGCCAGAAGGACTGCGGCAGCGCCCATCGTCTCGGGTGGCTCCACCATTTCGGGTGGGATCGCCCGTCCGCCGCCGCCGGCTGTCCATCCTTCGGTGAGGACGACGCGCGACGGTGCCAGGCAGTTGACCGCGATATTGTCTGCCTTCAGGTCGGCCGCGAGGCCCGTGTAGAGGCGTTCGACACCTGCCTTCGACACCCAGTATGCGTTGGCGCCGCGGTCGATCATGGTGACGCCATTCGTGGTCACCGCGATCATGGATCCTCCCCCGCGGGCGCGCAGGTGCGGGATCGCCGCCTTCGTCACCGTGAACACACCCGTGAGGTTGACGTCCAGGCACAATTGCCACCGCTTCGCGGGCGTCGATTCGATCGGCCCCATCCACAGCACGCCGGCGTTGGCGACGAGGATGTCGAGCCCGCCGAATGTCTCGACGGTCGCGGTGATCGCCTCGTCGACCGACTGTTCGTCGGTGACATCGCACGGGACGGGAATCGCACGTCCGCCGGCGTGTGTGATCCGTTCGGCGACCGAGTGGATCGTGCCCGGGAGCTTGCCTTCTCGTTCCGACCGTGCGGCAACCGCGACCGTGGCGCCTGCGTCGGCGAGTGCCACGGCGATCGCCGCGCCGATCCCCCGGCTCGCGCCGGCGACGAAAGCGACCTTCCCGTCGAGCCGGCTCACTTCGGCGGGAACCTCAGGGCGCCGTCGAGACGGATGACCTCACCGTTGAGGTAGTCGTTCTCGACGATCGAGGCGACCAGCGTCGCGTATTCGTTCGGACGTCCCATGCGCTTGGGGTGCGGCACCTGCGGGCCCCAGTACGCCTCGAGCTGATCGCCCGCCTTGCCGTACGCCGGAGTGAGGATGGTTCCGGGCGCGATGGTGTTCACCCGGATCCCCAGCGGAGAAAGGTCACGCGCGGCGACGAGGGTCATGCCGATGACGCCACCCTTGGCTGCTGCGTAGGGGAGCTGGCCGATCTGGCCTTCGTATCCGGCGATCGACGCGGTGTTGATGATGACGCCGCGGCTGCCTTCCTCGTCGAACGGATCCTGCTGGGCGATCGCAGCGGCGGCGAGACGCATGACGTTGAAGGTCGAGGTCAGGTACGACTGGATCGTCTTCGTGAAGGCCTCGAGCGGCATCGCGCTGCCGTCCTTGCCGACGAGACGGCCACCGCCGGCGGGTCCGCCGTGGCAGTCCACCGAGATGCGGAGCGGTGCCAGCGACTGGGCCTCTGCGATTGCGGCCGAGACCGAATCCTCGTCACCGGCATCGGTGCTGACGTAACGAACTCCTAGTTCCTGCTCGAGTTCTTTGCCTTTTTCGTCGTTGACGTCGGCGATGACGACCTTGGCGCCGGCTGCGTGGAGACGACGAACGGTGGCCTGACCGAGCCCACCCGTACCGCCGACGACGATCGCGGAGCTACCTTCTACCTGCATCTCGATTTCCCTTCTTGCAACTGCGGCTCTGCACCTGTGAGAATAATGTTCTCATGAACCTAAGCATGATTCTAGAAATGGCCGCAAGCAACGGCGATCGGGCGGTGGCGACCGTCGGCGATCGCACGCTGACGGCCGCGCGCCTCGACACTCTGGCACGCCGCGCTGCCGTCGGCTTCCGGAATCATCCGGCGGTCCTGTATTCGGGAGCGAACCATCTCGCGTACCCCGTCGCCCTCTTCGGCGCGGCTCTGGCCGGCGTGCCGTTCGTCCCTCTCAACTATCGGCTCGGTGAGCAGCAACTCACCGCACTGAAGGATCGGCACCCGGGAGCACTCGTCCTCGACGAGGCCGACCTGGACGCGCTCACCGACGACGCGCTCGGCGAGGTCGACACGTCCGACCTGGAAGGTCAGTGGGACGGTGACGCGGTCGCGGCCATCATCTACACGAGTGGGACGACATCGGATCCGAAGCCCGCAATCCTGCGGCACCGCCATCTGCTGGCATACGTTCTCAACACGATGGAGTTCGCCTCGGCCGCCGAGACCGACGCGTCGCTCGTGTCGGTCCCGCCGTACCACATCGCGGGACTGACCAACCTCCTGTCGAACTTCTATACAGGACGCAGGGTGGTGTACCTCGCCGCCTTCGACCCGAAGGTGTGGCTCGACACTGTCCGTCGCGAGAAGGTCACCCACGCCATGCTCGTGCCGACCATGCTCGCGCGCATCGTCGCCGAACTCGGCGACGACGAGGCGGCCACGCCCTCGCTCGCCAGCCTTGCCTACGGCGGGTCCCGGACGCCGCGTCCGGTCCTCGAACATGCGTTGCGGGTGTTCCCGCACACGGGATTCGTCAATGCCTACGGGCTCACCGAGACCGCGTCGTCGATCGCGGTGCTCGGCCCCGACGACCACCGGGTGGCCTTCGCTTCCGACGATCCCGCAGTCCGCGAACGGCTCGGCTCCGTCGGACGTCCGCTGCCCGGCATCGAGATCGAGATCCGCACCGAAGACGGAGAGCGGGTGGAACCGGGTCACAGCGGCCTGATCTACGTTCGCGGGGAGCAGATCTCCGGTGAATACGGCAACCGGAGCGTCCTCGACGGTGAGGGCTGGTTCTCCACCCGCGACCTCGGGCACCTCGACAGCGACGGCTACCTCTTCGTGGAGGGCCGGTCCGACGACACCATCATCCGGGGCGGCGAGAACATCGCCCCCGCCGAGATCGAGGACGTGCTGCTCGCTCATCCCGGGGTCACCGAAGCTGCCGTCATCGGTGTCTCCGACGCGGAATGGGGTCAGCGCCTCGTCGCCGTACTCGTCGGCTCCGCGGACCCCGAAGAAGTCCGCCAATGGGTCAAGGACCGGCTGCGCTCGTCCAAGACACCGGACACGATTGTGTTCCGCGACGAGCTTCCGAAGACCGAAACAGGAAAACTTTTGCGCCGCAACCTACTCGCCGAACTGGAGAACACCCATGCCTGAAGCCGTCATAGTCTCTGCACTGCGTACCCCGATCGGTACCGCCATGAAGGGCACTCTTCGTGACACCACCGCATTCGAGCTCGCCCATCACGTGGTGTCGGCCACCGCGGAGGACCTCGACAAGAGCCTCATCGACGACGTGATCCTCGGTGAAGGCCTGTACGGCGGCGGCGTGATCGCGCGTCATGCAGCGCTCACCTCCGGGCTCGTCTCCGTACCCGGTTTGTCCCACAACCGGCACTGCGCGGCGGGCCTCGCCGCGGTGCAGACCGCCGCGGCAGGGATTCGTGCCGGCATGGACCAGCTCGTGATCGCCGGAGGCGTGAACTCCGCCTCCACCTCTCCGCGGTCGATGGTCCGGCAGGGTGACGAGTGGGTGCCGTGGATGTCGCCCACCCACCCCGACCAGCCCGACGCGCCCAACCGCGACATGTCCATCACCGTCGGCTGGAATGCCGCGGTCAAGGCAGGCGTGACCCGGGAAGAGATGGACGCCTGGGCGTTCCGGTCCCATCAGATGGCACTGCGGGCGATCGACGAGGGACGGTTCAAGGAAGAGATCGTTCCCATCGAGACGCCGCACGGCCTGTTCTCCGTCGACGAGCATCCCCGCCGCGACACCAGCCTCGAGAAGCTCGCCTCGCTGAAGGTGCTGCACCCCGAGATCGAGGGCTTCGGCATCACCGCGGGCAACTCCAGTGGCGGTAACGACGCCGCGGCGGCACTCGCCATCGCCAGCAGCGACCTCGGCCTGCCGGCGCTCGGCACCGTGCGCGCTTGGGCCTCGGTCGGTGTCGATCCGGCCATCACCGGTCTCGCACCCGTCGAAGCGATCCCGAAGGCGCTCGCCCGCGCCGGACTGTCCATCGCCGACGTCGACCTCTTCGAGATCAACGAAGCATTCGCCGCGCAGTGCGTCGCATGCATCAAGCTGCTCGACCTGGACCCCGAGAAGGTCAACACGAGCGGCAGCGGTTGCTCGCTCGGCCATCCCGTCGCGGCAACCGGTGCCCGGATGCTGGTCACGCTCGTCCACGAGTTGCGCCGTCGCGGCGGCGGCATCGGTGTCGCGGCGATGTGTGCGGGCGGAGGTATGGGCTCAGCCACCGTCATCGAGGTGCCTGCGCCTTGAGTGGTTCCGGCACAGCGAACATCGCCGATCTGCTCACTGCGGCGCGCGGAGGATCTCCGCGCGCCGCAGGGCGGCTGCTGAGTCTGGTCGAGAGCCCGCGTCGCAACGAGGTGCTCGAGGCTCTGGGGCCGGCCACCACTCGGGTGGTCGGTGTCACCGGCCCACCCGGGGCAGGCAAGTCCACCACTGTCGGTGCGATGGTCGCCGGGTACCGGGCGCGCGGGCTGCGGGTCGCGGTCCTGGCGGTGGACCCGTCGTCGCCGTACAGCGGCGGCGCCCTTCTCGGTGACCGCATCAGGATGGCCGAGCACGTCCACGACCGTGACGTGCTCATCCGTTCCGTGGCCTCGCGTGGGCATCTCGGTGGGCTCGCGGCTGCGGTGCCGGCTGCGATCCGCCTGCTCGCCGCCTTGGCCTACGACGTGATCGTGCTCGAGACAGTGGGCGTCGGCCAATCGGAGATCGAGATCGCCTCGGTCGCCGATCCCACGGTGGTGATACTCAATCCCGGTGGTGGAGACACCGTTCAGGCCGCGAAGGCAGGATTGCTCGAAGTCGCCGACCTTCTCGTGGTCAACAAGGCCGATCGGGAAGGCGCGGATCAGACCGTCCGGGATCTCCGGACCGAGGCGAAGGTACCGATCCTCAAGCTGGTCGCCTCCACCGGAGCAGGGATCCCGGAGTTGCTCGACGCCATCGAGGCGCACCAGCGCGCCGACACCCCGGAACGACGGAGTGCGCGCGCCCGGGCCCAGATCCTCTCGCTTGCCCACACACTGCTCCGCACACATCCGGGGCTCGGGGACCTGGCGGATTCGGTCGCGGACGGCAGCAGTGACGCGTACGCGGCCGCCGAACAGTTGATCTTCGGCGCCGGTGCCGTCTCCCGTGGACCGGTCAGCTGAACTCGGGAACGATCAGGGGCAAGTCGACGGTGGTCCGGATGCCGGGCGCCGCCGCACACACCGCGGGAATCGCGTTCACCGCGCGGTTGGCCGTGTACGACGGCGACACCTCGCTCATCCGCTCGAGCGGGACCGGGAACCGCATCTCGATGTCGAGGGGGGCGTCGCCGTCGACGGAGATGTGCCACCCGGTGGAATGAAGATCCCAGTCCGCATCGAGATCGTCGGTGCAGTACCAGGTGGGGCGGAACCGCATGAGTTCTCGGCCGTCCTTCATGCCCGACACGGTGATTCTCTGGGCGGCGACGGTCCCCGCTTCGATCGTTCCTGCCGCGATGGTCACCGAGTGCCGGGCGACCGCCACCTCGCCGGACGCTTCGACCGAGTCGAGAGAAACTCCGAGTGCGTCGGCCAGTGCGGAGAGGGACGGACCGAAGTTGGACTGTACGTGGGCGAGGCGGGCGTCCGCGAAGTCTCCGGCCGGACCACCGAAACCCATGACTTCGAACAGGATTCCGGGCGAATTACGTTGTGACAGGTCGGCGTACTCGTCGATGGCCAGGTGCTCGAGACGGCGCTGAATGGACGCGAGGACGAGCGGTACGGCTTCGGTGATGAAACCCGGACTGCTCCCGGTGCTGTGGATCGATGTGCCGCCGAGCGTGCACGCTTCCTCGACGGCAGCACGCAGCGCCGGATCCATGGTCCTCGGATGATGGAACTCCCCACGTGTGGTGACGACGTGCGTTCCCGACGCGAGGATCCGGCAGACTTCGTCGAGATCGAATCTCAACGGCATGTACAGGACGCAATCGGCACCCAGGGCCAGGATGTCGTCGATCTTCCTGGTGGCACGCACGCCCACCGTGTCGCGTCCGCACAACTCCCCGGCGTCACGTCCGGCCTTGTCGTCGCTGTGGACGTACACGCCCGCGAGGGTGAGCGCCGGATGATCGATCACCGCCCGGAGGGCACGTGTGCCGATGTTTCCGGTTGCCCATTGAACCACCCGCAGGGGACGGGTGTTCTCCCCGTCCGGAGCGACTGCGGTGCCGATCGGCCCGGACACGGGAGACTCTTCCACTTCACACCTCGGTATCTACGGGTACCACGCGAAAAGGGTTGTTCTGCAACGAGACCTATACGGGGAGGCGAACGAGCGCTTCCTGCGCGTACGAGGCGACCAGGGAGCCGCCTTCGGTGAGGACATCCCCACGGCCGAAGCAACGGCCGTGGGTCAGCACGGGACTGTGCTGGCGCAGCAACAGCCATTCGTCGCTGCGGAAGGGGCGGTGGAACCAGAGATTGTGCGACGTGACCGCCGACGTGAACTTCGTTCCGTTGCCGGTGTGGTCGAAACCGTCGATCCCGAGCAGCGCGGTGCCGATGAGATTGAGGTCGGTCGCGTACGCGGCGAGCGCCGGCGCATAGACGGAGTCGACTTCGGGTGTGCGCATCCACATTTCGAACTCCGGGGCCGAGACTCCGGGATCCGCGAGATCCGTGGTCGTACGTGTTTCCCACGGGATCAGCGAGAATTCGGTACGGGTGTCGGCCGGCAAGACTCCGGGCACCGCATCGGTGGTCTGGAGGTCGGGACCGTCTTCGTGTGCGTGCATGGACACCGACGCGGTCGCGAGAACGCCACGCGATTGCCGTGCGACCGCTGTCAGGGTCGCGAACGAACGACCCTCGTGCTGCCGGGTGACGTCGTACCGCACGGGTTCGTCCGCGCGTCCCTCACGGGCGAACACCGCGTGCAGCGACTTGATGCTCTTCTCGGGGCAGGAGAGTTGCGCGGCGCGCACGAACTGTCCGAGGAGCTGCCCTCCGAACAACCGGTGATACTCCAGTTGCAGGTTGGCTCCGTCGAAGAGCGTGACGTCGTCTCGGGCTTCGTCCGAGGGGCACGCGCGTAGGTCGAGGCAGTTGAGGAGATCGTTCCAGAGCTCGGGCACACGCCGAGTGTAAGCGAATTGACCGAGTTTGAGAATACGATTCTCGTCAGCGAGCAGCGAAGCCTTCGGAACAGAAAGCCCATACCTCGTCGGCGGTAATCGCGCGGGCTGTGTCGTCTCCACCGCTGGACTGTGCGATGAACATCACGGTCTGCATCGTCATCGCGGCCATGCGTTTCGGGTTGGCTCCGGCGCGCATCTTTCCTGCGGCGTCGACCTTTTCCATGAGTTCCGTGAACAAGGTGAGCATCGCCGCGTGCGCCACCTTGACCTCGGCGGGATGCGTGAGCAGCAGCTGGGGCGCGAAATCGGTGAAGAGGGGACGCTGGGCCGTCGGGTCCGGGCGCGACGATTCGAAGAGCAACTCCACGGCGACGCGAAGCTGGTCGAGGGGGTCGTCTTCGCCCGCCGCAGCGGCGCGGATCTGGTCGGCCGAGCGACCGAGCGCGTCCTCGAACAGCGCGAGCAGAAGCTCGTGCTTCCCGTCGAACTGCAGGTAGAAGCTGCGGAGCGACTGCTTCGACCGGTCGACGACTTCCTGGACAGTGAAGTCGGTGCTTCCCTTTTCGGTGATGATCGCCTGTGCTGCGTCGAGGAAACGCTGTACGCGCTGCTCGGCGCGCAGCTTCGCGGTCCGGATCGACCGCTCGACTGCCCGCTGCTTCCAGGCCGGCTCTTCGCTCGGGCCGGTCACCGCTGGGACTGCGCTTCGTCACGTGGGGTGGACATAGGAGCACTGTACCGGAGGGTAGGGACACTTCGGGGTAGCAACAGTACCCTCCGGACGCGAACATGAGACTCTTACTATCTTCATAAGAGAATGTTATTCTCACTCCAATTGTGCATTGCAGCACTGGCAAGGAGGCATGCCGGAATGCTCTTCGAGTTCGACTCCGATCAGCAGTTGTGGCAGAAAACCGTCCGTGAAGTGACGGCGAAGGAATGTCCACCCACTCTCGTACGTGCCGTGGTCGACAGCGGTGCCGATCCGGCACCCCTGTGGAAGACGTACGTGGGGATGGGATGGACCGAACTCGCCGATCCCGAGTCGGCGGTCGAACTCGCCATCGTCATCGAGGAACTCGGACGGGCAACCGACCCCACTCCGTTCCTGGCGACGACGACACAGTTCGCCCCGCTCGCGGGGGTGACCGGACCCGATCGTGCAGGGGCCGCGGTCTACGAGGGTGTGAAGGCCTACCGCGACTCGACAGGCTGGGTCCTCCACGGAACAGCGCTGCGTGTGCTCGACGGTGACAGGGCCGAGCAACTCGCCGTCGTGACCGAGGCCGGCGTCTTCACCGTCGACGCCGACAAGGTTGCGGCGAGACGCAGTCCGGTCTTCGATCCGGTTCTCCACGTCGCGGATCTGTCGTTCGACGGTGTGCGGGTCGAGGGCGAACCCCGGACCGGGATCGATGTCGAGGGAGCGCGCCATATCGCGCTCACCGGTCTCGCACTGTCCACAGTCGGTGCGTGCCAACGCGTTCTGGACCTCGCGCTCGACCACGTGCGCAACCGTCAGCAGTTCGGTGTGCCGATCGGGTCGTTCCAGGCGGTCAAGCACCGGGCGACCGACATGCACGTCGCAATCCAGCGTGCCCGGGCACTGGCGTACTTCGCGGCGCTCACCGTCGCCGAGAACGATCCCCGCCGCAGGCTGGCTGCCTCCATGGCGAAAGCGGCTGCGGGGGAATGCCAATCGCTCGTCTTCCGCAGTGGCCTCCAGCTGTTCGGTGCGATGGGCTTCACCTGGGAGAACGACCTTCAGTTCGCGCTCAAGCGCGCTCGCGCAGCCGAGCACATGCTCGGGTCCGCGTCGGAGCACCGGGCGCTGATCGCCGAGGAGTACCGTGCAACTTTCGTTTGATTCCGATGTCGAGGAGTTCCGCGCCGAATTCGTCGCGTTCCTCGAAGACAACCTTCCCGACGAGTCGGAGGCCGCCGAGCGCGCCCACTCGAGTGCCGACGTACCGGAGTGGGCTCGACGGTGGCAGCGCACCCAGTTCGACCACGGATGGCTGCTGCCGGCCAACCCACCGGAATTCGGTGGCCGGAACGCGACGATTCTGCAGCAGTACGTGCACCTCGAAGAGTTGTCGAAGCGGCGGATCTATCACAGCTTCAACCCTCAGGGCCTCGGGATCATCGCGGCGTCCCTGCTGTCGTTCGGGTCGGAAGAGCAGAAGAAGAACTGGGCGATTCCCATCCTGCGCGCCGAGATCACCGCGGCCCTCGGTATGAGCGAACCCGGCGCCGGATCCGACCTCGCCTCGCTGCGTACCCGTGCCGTGCTCGACGGTGACCACTTCGTCGTCAACGGACAGAAGGTATGGACCTCCGGTGCGCACGACGCCGACGTCCTGCTGACGTTCGTGCGCACCGACCCGGATGCGCCGAAGCACAAGGGCATCAGCGTTCTGCTGATCCCGACCGACACCCCGGGTGTCGTGCGGCGCCCGTTCCCCTCGATCGCGGACGGCGACGATCGGGACTTCAACGAGGTGTTCTTCACCGACGTCCGGGTGCCCGCGGAAAACCTCATCGGAGAGCTGAACGGCGGCTGGAAGGTCGCCAACGGTTCGCTCGGTCACGAGCGGACGCTGCTGTGGCTCAGCTTCTCGGATCGGCTGCAGGACCTCGTCGAGGATTTCCGCCCGCAGACGGTGCTCGATCGCGACCGGTTCGCCAGTCTCGTCATGGACCATCAGGCACTGAAACTTCTCGGTTCGGCTGCGCTGGTGCGTGAATCGCGCGGCAACCAGGATGTACCGGCATTGTCGGTACTCAAGCTGCTCGGTTCCGAAGCGGTGCAGAACGGTGCCGAGTACGCGCTCGACGCCGCCGGTGCGGAAGGGCTCGTCCATCCCGCCACCACGTCGGCGTACGTGCCGTGGAATCTCGACAACTTCTCGTCCAGCTGGTTCGAACGTTTCGTCCGGAGTTTCGCCGGCACCATCGCGGGCGGCACGTCGGAAATTCAGAGGAACATCATCGCCGAGCGGGTGCTCGGCCTTCCCCGTGGATGAGGAGCCCGACATGTACATCCTGTACGAGGTCGAGGACAAGATCGCGACGATCACGCTCAACCGGCCTGACGCCGCGAACGCCCAGAATGCTGCTCTTCTCGACGAACTCGACGAAGCATGGCGGAAGGCCGGCGACGATCCCGAGGTGTCGGTGATCGTCCTCCGAGCGGAGGGCAAGCACTTCTCGGCGGGCCACGACATGCGTGGTGGGGGCCCCGTCCCCGACAAGATCACGCTCGAGATGATCTATTCGACCGAGTCCCGCCGGTACCTCGAATACTCGATGCGGTGGCGGAACATTCCCAAGCCGTCCATCGCCGCCGTCCAGGGCAGGTGTATCGCGGGTGGCCTGCTGCTGTGCTGGCCGTGCGATCTCATCGTCGCGTCGGAGGACGCTTCGTTCTCCGACCCGGTCGTGATGATGGGCATCGGCGGTGTCGAATACCACGGCCACACCTGGGAACTCGGCCCGCGCAAGGCCAAGGAGATTCTGTTCACCGGCCGCCCGGTGACCGCGGACGAGGCGGAGAAGACCGGCATGGTCAACAAAGTCGTGCCCCGGGATCGTCTCGATGCCGAGGTTCGCGAACTCGCCGAGCAGATCGCTCAGATGCCGCCGTTCGGTCTGCGGCAGGCGAAGCGGGCTGTCAATCAGACGCTGGACGTGCAGGGCTTCTACGCAGCCATCCAGTCGGTGTTCGACATCCACCAGACCGGGCACGGAAACGCGCTCAGTGTCGGTGGCTGGCCGGTGCTGATGAAACTCGACGAGATGAAGCAGAACATCAAGTAGAGCGCACGCCCGAAGGGCGCCCCTCCGATGCGGAGGGGCGCCCTTTCGTCGTGGTCGTGGTCAGACCTTGCGGGTGACGCCGCCGTCCACCCGGATGATCGCTCCGGTGGTGAAACTGGACGCGTCACTGGCGAGATGCAGTGCGAGCGGGGCGATCTCCTCCGGCCGGCCCATGCGACGCAGCGGGACGAACGGTGCGTCCTCGTCCTCGGCCGGCGCCCACGCCTTCGACAGATCGGTGCGGAACGGTCCGGGCAGGATCGCGTTGACCCGCACCTTCGGGGCATATGCCTCTGCGAGGCCGACGGTCAGCGCGTTGAGACCGGCCTTCGCGCACGCGTAGGGCAGTTCCCGCACGCTGGCGACCAGCGACCCTGCGGTACCGACATTGATGATCGACCCACCGTCGTGATCGGCCATGTACGCCCCGGCCCGAACGGCGAGGCGGAACGGGCCTTTCAGGTTGACCCCGAACGTCTTGTCGTAGAGGTCTTCGGTGATGGACTCGAGGTCCTCGTACAACGGGGACATGCCGGCGTTGTTGATGAGGATGTCGAGCCGCCCGAAATGCTCGAGAGTGGTGTCGACGAGGTCGTTACAGTCGTCCCAGCGGCCGACGTGGCAGGCGACGGGCAGGGGCTTTCTTCCCGTGGTCTCCGCGATTTCCTCGGCGGCGGTGACACAGTTGTCCAGTTTGCGGGAGGCGATGACGACGTCGGCGCCGGCTTCGGCGAGGATCTGGGCGATGGCCCTGCCGATCCCGCGCGAACCACCTGTGACGACAGCGGTTTTCCCGCTCAGATCATGAAGAGAATCGAGTTGTGACATGACACGATCATGCCCGAAAAAGCCGCCCTAGGAAAGCGTGTTCTCATCTGACAGAATCGAATTCCGGACTTGAGGAGGCCCCAATGACACCGCAGGAATTGTGCGACAAGCACGAAATCGCAGAACTGATCTACCGTTATGCCACGTCTGTCGATACGAAGGACTGGGAGCGTATGGCCTCGGTCTTCACCGAGGACGCATATCTCGACTACAGCTCCGTGGGATATCCGCCCGGATCGCGGGACGACGTACTCGCGCTCTTGCAGAAGGCGCTCGATCAGTTACCGATGACGCAGCACTTCGTCACCAACATCGAGGTCGACCTCGACGGTGACAGGGCACGGGTGCGCGCGATGTTCTACAACCCCATGCGGCTTCCCGGCATGAGTGAATTGACCTACTGCGGAGGGAATTACCACCACGAGGTCATGCGGACCGACGACGGATGGAAGAGTTGCCGGCTCACCGAGGAAAGCCTGTGGTTCTCCAACCATCCCGATCCGGCCAAGGCATGATCCCTCGCCGGACCGGGATGCAGGTCGGTGTTTCAGAGGTTGACGAGACGGGGCGCTGACCCACCGGCACGGATGATGGCACCGGCCTCCCGGGTCAGCTCCCGGGAACTGCCGAGCATGCCGTCGAGCACGAGCGCGCGCCGGATATGCCGGTGCAGGTCGTGCTCGGCGGTGAATCCGATACCGCCCAGGACCTGCTGGCAATGACGCGCGGTGAGGATCGCGGCCCGGCCGGCCGCAGCTTTCGCGAGCAGTGAGCCCAGGTCGTCGGTGGCCGCATGCAGCGTGGCCTCGGCGCCCTCGATGGCGACGAAGGTTTCCGCGAGCCGATGCCGCACCGCCTGGAAACCCGCGATGGGCTTGCCGAACTGGGTGCGGTCGAGTGCATGGGTACGGGCCAGGTCCAGCATCGCCCGGCTCGTACCGACCAGCCACCAGCCGAGCGCCCGTCGCCCGGCGGACACCGGTATCGAGCTTCCGGACTCCACCACGGCGACAGGAAGTTCGGCGTCGAGAGCCTCGGTGTCCCGGTCGTGACGGGACCACTCGATCCACCGGTTACCGGTGTAGGGCAACGGCACGGTGGTACCGATGCCGGAGCCTGCCTCGGCGAGTACGACATCGTTGACGACGGGTGCATGCGCACCCGTCTCCCCGAGTAGCCCGAATACGAGAGGTATCGCCACTTCCGGCATCTCGGCGAGCATTTCCGGCCAGCCGAGTTCCACGAGTGCCGCATCGAGCGCGGCACCGGTGGTGGTCTCCATGGTCTTCCGCAGCGCATCAGCCAGGAGACCCAGTTCGGGATCCAGCGCCGCCGCATTCGGCCGGGCGGTCTTGTACGTCGTCATTCGGTCCCCAATCCGAGCAGCCGTCGCGCGATGATGTTCCGCTGGATTTCGGCGGTACCGCCGTAGATGGTCGCTGCGCGCGAATACAGGAATTCGGTGCGCCACTCCCCGTCCGACAGTTCGATCACACCGGGAAGAAGGTCGCGGGCGGTGTCGAACAATTGCTGCTCCGCGGTCGCGAGAAGGACCTTGTCGACCGAGGTCTCGGGACCCAGCGGTGCGCCCGACGCGAGGCGTTGCTGCGTCTCGTACGACCGGCTCCGCACGGTGTGCAGCGCGAGATACGCGGCGCCGAGTTCGTCGTCGGACGCCGAGTCCGTCTCCTGGACCAGCCGATCCAGCCGGGTGAACAGGTACGCGATCCGATGCCAGAAGCACGTCGACCGCTCGTGCGGGAGCAGATCCATCGCGAGCTTCCACCCGTCACCGGGGTTACCGAGCATGCGGTCGGCGGGGACGACGACGTCGTCGAAGTACACCTCCGCGAACTCGTCGACCCCGTGCATGGTCCGCAGCGGACGCACAGTGATCCCGGGGGTATCCATGTCGACGAAGAACGCGGTGATGCCCCCGTGCCCGGGCGCGGTCCGCGTGAGCAGGACACAGCGGGAGGAGAACTGCGCGAGACTGGTCCACACCTTCTGGCCGTTGACGACCCACTCGTCGCCGCGCTGTACCGCCCGTGTGGACAGCGACGCGAGGTCGCTCCCGGAGCCCGGCTCCGAGAACCCTTGGCACCACTGTTCCTCGCCGCGAAGCAGTTTCGGAACCATTTCGGCCGCAAGCTCCGGCCGGGCGTACGAGATCATCGTGGGCGCAAGCACTTCGATCATCGAGTAGATGCCGGGTTCGGCGAGGTCGCGGGTCGCGACCTCTTCGCCGAGCACTGCCCGCAGCATCGCGTCGCCGCCGAGTCCACCGACCGCCTCGGGCCATCCGTAACGCATCCAGCCGGCGTCGTACAACGCACGCCGGACCCGGCCCAGCTGTTCGACCTGTGCGTCGAACGAATGATCTGGGCCGGGCCGGAGGTCGTTCTCGTCGAGCCAGGCGCGTACGGCGTCCCTGAACTCGGTCACGTTCATGCCGAGGGCCGCTCGAATGCGTGCGGAATGCCCGAATCGTGTGCGCCACTGCGACGCATGAAGGTCATCGCCCGGGTCCGGAGCCGCCACCCGTCCTCGGTGCGGACGTAGGTGTCGTTGTAGTACCCGATCCGCATGTCGTGGGTCGCGTGATCGACGAAGCACAGGGGCTGCGTCCCCGTCGCGGTGTCGCCCTCGAGTTCCACCAGCGCCGTGCCGGTCATGAACAGGCCCTTCGGGGCCGCCGCGACCAGTTCGGGGAACTGGTCGAGGGGGAACGCGTCGCCGAACGCACTGTAGGTGCCGTCGGGGGTGAAGACGGACACGACACCGTCGACGTCGCCCTTGGTCATGTTCACCGCGTAACGCGCGAGAAGCTGATTGATCTCGACCAGGTCGTCAGTTGTTGACATAGACCTTTCCGCCTTTCATCACGAACCGCACGTTCTGGGTGACGGTGATGTCTTCGGTGGGATCGCCGGGAACGGCGATGATGTCGGCGAGCAGGCCCTCGGCGAGACGGCCGCGGTCGTCCACGTCGATGAGTTCGGCCGCATTGATGGTCGCCGCCTGGATGACTGCCAGCGGCGGCATGCCGCGGTCGACGAGTGCGACGAGTTCGTCGGCGTTCTTGCCGTGCGGTATGGCAGGTGCATCGGTGCCGACCGCGATCTTCACGCCGGCCTTGTACGCGGCAAGCACCGAAGTGCGTGCCTTGGGGAACATCTCGGCTGCCTTGGCCTGGAGATCGGCCGGGGCGTGGGAGATGTCCATCGCGTCGGCGAGCCGCGTCGTCGGCACGAGGAACGTGCCGTTCTGCACCATCTGGTCGATCGCGTCGTCGTCGATGAGGAAGCCGTGCTCGATGCAGTCGATACCTGCGGCAACGGCCGCACGGACGGCGTCAGCGCCGTGCGTGTGGGACGCGACCTTGAGTCCACGGCGGTGCGCCTCGTCGACGATGGCGCGGAGTTCTTCGTCGGAATAGTGCTGTGCTCCGGGAAGTCCCGTGTGCGACATGACGCCACCGGAGACGCAGACCTTGATGAGCTGCGCGCCGTGCTTGATCTGGTACCGGACCGCCTTGCGGACTTCGTCGACGCCGTTGGCGATTCCCTCCTCGATCGTCAGCTCGAGGACACCGGGTGCGAACGCGGCGAACATGGTGGGGTCGAGGTGTCCACCGGTGGGAGTGATCGCATGGCCGGCGGGCACGATGCGCGGTCCGTCGACCCAGCCGGCGTCGATCGCCTTGCCCAGTGCCACGTCGAGCAGGTACCCACCCGTTTTCACGAACAGGCCGAGGTTGCGGACGGTGGTGAAACCGGCACGCAGCGTGCGACGCGAGTTACCCACGGCGCGGAGCATGCGCAGCGGCGGATCGTCCTGCACGGTGGAGTAGACGGGCTTCTCGCCGCGGCCACCCATCAGCAGGTTGACTTCCATGTCCATCAATCCCGGCATCAGGATCTGGTCTCCGAGGTCGATGACCTCGCCCTCCGGTTCGCCGCCGACACCGACGATCCGGTCGCCGTCGATGCGCAGGATGCCCGGTCGGATGATCTCGCCGGTGTCTACATCGAGTAGTCCGGCCGCCTTCAGTGTCAGCATGCGCTCACACCACCGGTTCTTTGGTGATGGTGGCCCAGGCGGCGCCGCTGTCGGGGACGCGGGGCTGTTTCCAGACTTCGATGGGGAAGGAGACCATGACCAGCGACTGCATCAGGTGCATGAGGCTGCGTGCGTCGTCGGGCAGGTCGTCGAGGTCGAACTTGTCGCAGTAGGTGATGGCGTCTTCCAGGCGTGCGAAGGCGGCGTCGTAGAACTGCTGCATTTCGGGCATGGTCGAGGCGAGGCGCTTGGCGTAGCGCTCGGGTTCGGTGGCCAGGGCCCAGTCGGCGTAGGGCTCGAGGTCGGAGAACTCAGTTGGCAGCGGCATCGCGGTGCTCCTTGACGTAGTCTGCGACGGTTTTGTGGAGGTGGCGCAGGAGCATTTCCTGGTCGCAGAGGGGGAATTCGGTCACCGCGCGGGTGCCGATCATCGTTTGGGTGGCTTCGAGGGTGTTGGCGTCCTGAAGGGCGTATTCCTTGAAGGTGACTGCGGCGAGTTCCTGTGCGAGGCGCTCGCGGGCGTTCTTCGGGGGGACGAAGTACAGGCTTGCTTCGAAGATGTGCTTGTCGACAGCGGTGGGCCAGTAGTTGTAGGTCAGGTACCAGCCCGGCTCCCAGATGAGCAGGGTCATGTTGGGGAAGAACTCGAAGCTGTCCTGGCCCCAGCTGTGGAAGTTGGCGGGGTTGAGTGCCTTGGGCAGTTCGTCGAGGCCCTCGATGTCGGGCTTGTCCCAGGGTCCGAACAGGCCCGAGCGCAGGGCGCGTTCGATGGGCTTGACCATGTTGGGGTCCTTCGGCGGTGCCATGCCGCCCCAGGAGGAGATCATCGAGTGCGGGGGCTGGAGGTCGTAGTGCAGGGCCTCGTAGCCGTAGCCGGCGAGCTTTTCGGCTTCTTCCTTGACCGCTTGCTTCATGTGCAGGATCGGTGCGTGGTAGAACTCGGCGAAGGCGTCGATGAACAGCTTCCAGTTGGCGCCGATTTCGGAGCGGTAGCTGTAGACCTCGGTCATCTTGTCGAAGGGGTAGCCTTCGAGTTCTTTGGCGTAGTCGCCGAGGTAGTCGACCAGTGCGATGGCGTTGGGGTCGAGGTTGATGTAGATGAACCCTTCCCATGTTTCGCAGCGGACGTCTTTGAGGCCGTAGTCCTTCTTGTCCAGGTCGAAGAATTCGCCTTCTTGCTGGACGAAGGTCAGTTCGCCTTCGAGGCTGTAGCGCCAGGCGTGGTATTTGCAGGTGAACTGCTTGCAGCTGCCGGCGGTTTCTTCCTGGGGGAAGTCGTTCCAGACGAGTTTGTTGCCGCGGTGGCGGCAGACGTTGTGGAAGGCGCGGATCTTGCCGTCGTTGCCTTTGACGATGATCAGGGAGGTTCCGGGGCCGGCGGAGGGGAGTTCTTTGGTGAAGTAGCTGCCGGTGCGGGGGAGTTGTTCGACGCGTCCGACGTAGAGCCAGGTCTTTTTGAAGATGGCTTCGCGTTCGGCTTCGAAGAATTCGGGGTCGATGGAGTCGGTGTAGTCGACCGGGGCGGTACCGAGTTCGGGATAGTGCTCGGTCCAGCTTCCCTCGGCCGGTTTGGTGAAGTGGGGCAAGGCTTTCTACCTTTCGTCTTCGAACTTGTCACCGTGTGCGGAACCATCTGCCCGCAACCCGGAACCCGATCGCACCCGCTGTGTGATCTCTTGAATGAGAATGACGCTCTCATTCATGAGCATCAGATTTTCACACAACCGCTACCACGTCAACGGTCGACTCGACGTCGGGGAGAAAGCATGTAGGCCCGGACCGAGAGGTCCGGGCCTACGACTACAGGGAGCGCGGGGTGGGGTGCCGCCGTTCAGGACGGGCGGGCCGGCATCTCGAAGCCCTCGAGGATGACGGCGTTGGTGTCGGCAGCGGCGTGGCGCAGAGGGACTGCCGCCTGATATTCCTCCGAGTCGTACCACGCCTGGGCGGCCTCGACGGATTCGAACTCGAGAACGACCGTCCGGTCGCCGTGCCACTGACCTTCCAGAATCGTCGGGCGGGCGTCTACGGAGAGCACGGATGCACCACCGCGGCCGAGCGAACGGGCCGAGGCTGCGCTGTAGGCGTTCATCCCGTCGGGATCTTTGATGACTTCGGTGAGGACGACATATCCCTTGGGCATGACTCTCCTTGTCGGTGGCGGAACTCCCGCCGGGATTTCAGGAGACGGAACGCGGTGCCCCGATCATCGGATATCGACGAATTCCTGTATGGACGAAGAGAAGCAGAATCAGGACGGGTGTGCAAGGGGTGCAACGACTCTCGGGACTGGGGGCAGTCCCCACGCACGGTACAACGCCGTCAGCCCCGGCCGTGAGGGCCCGGGCTGACGGCGATCGTCGAAAGAGGTGGTTCAGGTGAGCGTGATCGCCCGTTCGGGGCAGCTTGCTGCTGCTTCGCGAACCGAGTCCTCGTGTTCGGCCGGTACTTCCGACACGAGGGTCACGGCGTACCCGCCGTCGCTGAGATCGAACACCTCGGGGCAGAGAGCAAGACAGACGCCATGGCCGCGGCAGGAGTCGTCGTCGACGGAAACCTTCACTTCGCGTCGGCTTCCGGGAGCGTGAAGTCCAGGTTCAGGGTGAGCAGACCACGAAGAATGAAGGTGGGCAAGTAGTCGAACTTGCGGTCGCCTTCGGGGCCGTGCACCTTCTCCGAGATGGTGATGTTGCTGGTCCGCTCGAGCAGTCGCTCGAAGCCGACCCGCGCCTCGGTGCGAGCGAGCGGGGCGCCCGGGCACGCGTGGATGCCGCGACCGAACGCGATGTGGGTACGCGCGTTGCGGCGGTCGAGATCGAACTCGGCCGGGTCGGTGAACTGGCGGGGGTCGCGGTTGGCGGCACCGTTCACGAGCATCATGATCGTGCCCGCCGGAACCTCGACGCCGCCGACCTCGGCCGGAACCTTGGAGAGCCGGAAGTCGCCCTTGATCGGGCTCTCCATGCGCAGCGTCTCCTCGATGAAGTTGTTGATCCGCTCGGGATCTTCGCGCAGCGTCTGCTGGAGCTCGGGGTCCTCGGCGATGATGCGGAGCCCGGAGCTCACCAGGCGGACCGTGGTCTCCTGGCCGGCGGAGAAGACGTTCGCCGCGATGCGCAGGACGTCGTCGACCGGCGGAAGCGTGCCGTCCGGGAAGGTCGCGGTGGCAAGACCGGTCAGGACGTCGTCCCGCGGGTTGGCGCGCCGGTCCTCGATGTACGCACCGAACTTCTGGTAGAGGAACTCCATGGGGTTGAGCTTGAGCTCGGTACCCTCTGTGCTGCCGATCGAGATACCGTCCTTCATCACCAGGTTGAGACCCTCGATGAACTCCTGGTGGTCGCTCTCCGGGACGCCGAGCAGGTCGGCGATCACGAGCATGGCGAACGGCGCGGCGAACTCGCTGATGACCTCGCCCGAGCCCTTGGCCAGCAGGTCGTCGAGCAGCTTGTCGGCCAGGCGCCAGATGAACTCTTCGTTCTCCTTGAGGCGCTTCGGGGTGATCAGGCGCATCAGCAGAGCGCGATGGTCGGTGTGCTGCGGCGGATCCATCGTCGGCAGCTGGTCGTTCATGGGCAGCTTGGGACGCGTCTCTTCGATCAGGTCGGTGATGTCGTCGCTGTCGGTGGGGAGGGGGAATCCCGAGTACGGGCCCGTCACCGAGATGCACGAAGAGAAGGTCTCTTCGTCATTCAGGACCTGGATGGCTTCCTCGTACCCCGTGACCATCATGACGTTGTGGTGCGGCTCGCGCTTGACCGGGCAACTTTCCCGCATCGCGTCGTAGTACGGGCTCGGATCGCCCACGAGGGAGGGGTCGGTGAAGAAGTTCAGCTTCTCGAGTTCGGTCATGTTCTTCCTCTCAGAAGAAGTGGAGCTGCGGGGGTGCGAGGAACCGGGGCCACTGTCGGGAAGACGGGTAGCCGACCAGGATCTGGTCCACATCCAACCATGTTGATCTTGACTCCGAAATTCGGGAGCTATCGTACATTTCGGACTCTGTTATGGATGATCAGAAAGGACGCCAGTATTTGTGGCAAACAACAAAAGCCCGCACCCGTACCCCGACCCGATGGGGTCGGTGCACGGATGCGGGCGCTGCAGGCATCGGCGGTGGGGTCAGATCACCGGTTCTTTGGTGATGGTGGCCCAGGCGGCGCCGCTGTCGGGGACGCGGGGCTGTTTCCAGACTTCGATGGGGAAGGAGACCATGACCAGCGACTGCATCAGGTGCATGAGGCTGCGTGCGTCGTCGGGCAGGTCGTCGAGGTCGAACTTGTCGCAGTAGGTGATGGCGTCTTCCAGGCGTGCGAAGGCGGCGTCGTAGAACTGCTGCATTTCGGGCATGGTCGAGGCGAGGCGCTTGGCGTAGCGCTCGGGTTCGGTGGCCAGGGCCCAGTCGGCGTAGGGCTCGAGGTCGGAGAACTCAGTTGGCAGCGGCATCGCGGTGCTCCTTGACGTAGTCTGCGACGGTTTTGTGGAGGTGGCGCAGGAGCATTTCCTGGTCGCAGAGGGGGAATTCGGTCACCGCGCGGGTGCCGATCATCGTTTGGGTGGCTTCGAGGGTGTTGGCGTCCTGAAGGGCGTATTCCTTGAAGGTGACTGCGGCGAGTTCCTGTGCGAGGCGCTCGCGGGCGTTCTTCGGGGGGACGAAGTACAGGCTTGCTTCGAAGATGTGCTTGTCGACAGCGGTGGGCCAGTAGTTGTAGGTCAGGTACCAGCCCGGCTCCCAGATGAGCAGGGTCATGTTGGGGAAGAACTCGAAGCTGTCCTGGCCCCAGCTGTGGAAGTTGGCGGGGTTGAGTGCCTTGGGCAGTTCGTCGAGGCCCTCGATGTCGGGCTTGTCCCAGGGTCCGAACAGGCCCGAGCGCAGGGCGCGTTCGATGGGCTTGACCATGTTGGGGTCCTTCGGCGGTGCCATGCCGCCCCAGGAGGAGATCATCGAGTGCGGGGGCTGGAGGTCGTAGTGCAGGGCCTCGTAGCCGTAGCCGGCGAGCTTTTCGGCTTCTTCCTTGACCGCTTGCTTCATGTGCAGGATCGGTGCGTGGTAGAACTCGGCGAAGGCGTCGATGAACAGCTTCCAGTTGGCGCCGATTTCGGAGCGGTAGCTGTAGACCTCGGTCATCTTGTCGAAGGGGTAGCCTTCGAGTTCTTTGGCGTAGTCGCCGAGGTAGTCGACCAGTGCGATGGCGTTGGGGTCGAGGTTGATGTAGATGAACCCTTCCCATGTTTCGCAGCGGACGTCTTTGAGGCCGTAGTCCTTCTTGTCCAGGTCGAAGAATTCGCCTTCTTGCTGGACGAAGGTCAGTTCGCCTTCGAGGCTGTAGCGCCAGGCGTGGTATTTGCAGGTGAACTGCTTGCAGCTGCCGGCGGTTTCTTCCTGGGGGAAGTCGTTCCAGACGAGTTTGTTGCCGCGGTGGCGGCAGACGTTGTGGAAGGCGCGGATCTTGCCGTCGTTGCCTTTGACGATGATCAGGGAGGTTCCGGGGCCGGCGGAGGGGAGTTCTTTGGTGAAGTAGCTGCCGGTGCGGGGGAGTTGTTCGACGCGTCCGACGTAGAGCCAGGTCTTTTTGAAGATGGCTTCGCGTTCGGCTTCGAAGAATTCGGGGTCGATGGAGTCGGTGTAGTCGACCGGGGCGGTACCGAGTTCGGGATAGTGCTCGGTCCAGCTTCCCTCGGCCGGTTTGGTGAAGTGGGGCAAGGCTTTCTACCTTTCGTCTTCGAACTCGATACCGAAGGTGTTGTACGCCATCGCCATCAGGCTGTAGCCACCTACGGTGAAGATCAGGTCCATGAGTTGTTTGGTGTCGAGACGGGCTGAAAGTGCCGTCCATGTCCGCTCGGAAATCCGCGAGGACTCGTGTAGCTCGTCGACCGCCTCGAGCAGCGCGCTCTCGAAGGGATCGTCCGACCTGCCGTCCAGCGCTGCGGAGATTTCGTCTGCGGTCAGGTCGGTTTCTGCCGCCGCAATGACTTTGTGATGCTCACGCTCGTACTCGCATTCGTGAAGATGGGCGGTACGAAGGATGGCAAGTTCGCGCAGGCGGGGCGGCAGCGTGGACCGGAAGAGCAGATGCACACTGAACCCGAGGAATGCCTTCGTCAGTTCCGGATGATTCACGAGCGTCGCCATGGCGACACCTGCACGTTCCGGATTCCGCATATCCCGGGGCATGAGCCCTTTCAAAGCGGCATCGACCTTGTCGTCCCATCGATCTGCCGGCAGTGGGGGCAGCAGGACCACTCCCAGCCTCCTCCCTCTCGGAGAATCACATTCTCATTTCTGATCGATAGGTTTCCATGCCTCGCCCCAGGTGTCAAACACTCATGTTTCACCGGATGAATCCGCAGGTCACCGGGGTGTCGAACGGTTGCCCCCGCGCGCGCACGTCGCGCGAGGTCTGAAAAAGGAGGTCGCTCCGCTTAGGAGTGTTTGCCGGGAGAACAGGTTGATTCTCCGGATAGGAGAAGATAGTTTCCTCGTATTGAGCTGCTCGAACCGCTGCTCTGTGCCGCTCGTGCTCGGGGGTGCCGTGGAATGCGGCTCCCAGGCCCGGGCTTTCCGGATGTTCGCGCACTCGCAGAACCCACGCTCGGTGTCCGAGCGATCGACAGAGAGGTACGCCGTGACCACACCTTCACCGCTCCGCCCCGGTCAGCAGCTCGCCAGCACCACCTGCTCGACGAGAATCGTCGTCGTCCGGGTTCCCTCGGAAGGCGTGCAGGAGTTCGCCTGCGGCGGAGAAGCCATGATCCCGGCACCTCCCGGCCGGCCGTCGGAACCGGCGAGCGGCACCGGGACGCTGCTCGGCAAGCGGTACGTCGACGCCGGCGACACGGTCGAGGTGCTCTGCACTTCCCCGGGCGCAGGCGAACTCAGTTACGCCGGGGTTCCCATGGTCGTGAAGTCGGCACAGGCGTTGCCGGCATCCGACTGACCGATCAGGGTCGGTGCGTTCGAAGTGGTGCTCGAAAACCGTCGAGCACATTCCCGGGAACGGTGCACAGCCGGTGCACGAATCGCAGAAGGGCACGAAGTGAGCGTCCAGGTACGCAGTCACCGCGAGATCGGTGAATCCGAACAATTCCGAAGCTGTCGGGAGACTGCGCGGCACTACCGTCATGCCCGCGCGCTCGCACGGCCGTGCGGCTCGGACGTGAGGGGGCAGTCATGGGAGGCATGAGTTTCGATCTCACCGAGGACCAGGAACTGATCCGATCGTCGGTCGCCGAACTGACGAAGAAGTTCGACGACCAGTACTGGATGGAAAAGGATCTCGCCCACGAGTTCCCGTCCGAGTTCTACAAGACGATGGCCGACGGCGGCTGGCTGGGCATCACGATGCCCGAAGAATACGGCGGGCACGGATACGGCATCACCGAGGCGACCCTGCTGCTCGAGGAGGTGGCGCGTTCAGGGGGCGGTATGAACGCCGCAAGCGCCATCCACCTGAACATCTTCGGTATGCAACCCGTGGTCAAGCACGGGTCCGACGAACTCAAGGCGCGGACGCTGCCCCGCATCGTGAACGGTGACCTGCACGTCTGTTTCGGTGTTACCGAACCGGGTGCGGGGCTCGACACGTCGCGGATCACCACGTTCGCCAAGCGCGTCGGCGACCACTACGTCGTCAACGGGCGCAAGGTGTGGATCTCGAAGGCGGCCGAGTCGGAGAAGATCCTGCTGCTCACTCGCACCCAGCGTTACGACGAGGTCGAGAAGAAGACCGACGGCATGACCCTGTTCATGACCGACCTCGATCGCAGCAAGGTCGACATCCGGCCCATCCGGAAGATGGGACGCAACGCCGTCACGTCGAACGAATTGTTCATCGACGACCTGCACATTCCGGTCGAGGATCGCGTCGGAGAAGAGGGCCAGGGCTTCCGCTACCTCCTCGACGGTCTCAACCCCGAACGGATGCTCATCGCGGCCGAAGCCCTCGGTATCGGGCGGGTCGCGCTCGACAAGGCCGTCAAGTACGGCAACGAACGCGAAGTGTTCGGCCGGCCCATCGGAATGAACCAGGGCATCCAGTTCCCCCTCGCGGATTCGCTGGCACAGCTCGACGCCGCAGAACTGGTGCTCCGCAAGGCAACATGGCTCTACGACAACGGAAAGCCGTGTGGCAGGGAAGCCAACACAGCGAAATATCTTTGTGCCGATGCGGGATTCACCGCTGCGGACCGCGCTCTGCAGACGCACGGCGGCATGGGGTATTCGGAGGAATACAACGTCTCGCGCTACTTCCGCGAGGCACGCGTCATGCGCATTGCACCGATCAGCCAGGAAATGATCCTGAACTTCCTGGGCTCACACGTTTTGGGATTGCCGAGGAGTTACTGATGGCGGAGAAGAACAACCTTTTCGACCTCACCGGACGGTCGGCGCTGGTCACCGGCGCGGCAGGTGGCATCGGGTCCGCGGTGGCGGAGGCACTCGCTGCGGCCGGTGCGGCAGTTCTCGTCACCGACGTGGACGGCGATGCGGCTGCGCTTGTGGCCGAGCGTATTTCGCAGAACGGTGGCAAGGCAGACAGTGCCGCACTGGATGTTCGCGACCGGGCCGCCGCCGACTCTGCGGCTGCGCGGGCCGCCGGCTTCACCGAAGGCGTCCTGCACATTCTGGTCAACAACGCCGGTGTCACCGATCCCGCGATGTTCGCGGAGACGAGCACCGAATCCTTCCAGCGCATCCACGACATCCACGTGCTCGGCGCCTTCACGTGTTCGCAGGCAGCGCTTCCTTTCCTGGCCACGGACGGCACCGGACGCATCATCAACGTCACCTCGTCCGCCGGAATCACGGGCACTCTCGGCCAGGTGAACTATTCGGCGGCGAAGGCCGGCATCATCGGATTGACCAAGTCACTGGCACGCGAGCTCGCGCGGAAGAACATCCTCGTCAACGCGCTTGCCCCGCTCGCTGCGACACCGATGACGGAGACAATTCGCACGAACGAGAAGTTCGCCGCGACCATGTTGAACCGGATTCCTTTGCGGCGCTGGGCCGAGCCCTCGGAGGTCGCTGGTGCCTTCGTGTTCCTCGCCACGGATGCCGCGTCGTTCGTCACCGGCCAGGTGCTGCCGGTAGACGGTGGCATGGTGATGTGATGTCCGACCCGACGAGCCCGGAGGGCCCGCTGTCGGGGGTCACGGTCGTGACGCTCGAGCAGGCCGTGTCGGCGCCGATGTGTACCCGCACGCTCGCCGACTTCGGGGCGCGGGTCATCAAGATCGAAAATCCTCGGGGCGGTGATTTCGCCCGCGACTACGACGACGTCGTCAACGGTATGGCCGCGCACTTCGTGTGGGCGAACCGGGGCAAGGAATCCGTCACGATCGACCTGAAGTCGGACGCCGGAATCGCAACCTTGCACACGCTGCTGGCCGGTGCCGACGTACTCGTGTCGAATCTCACTCCGGGAGCCACTGCGCGACTGGGCATCTCGCGGGAAATGCTGGCGGAGCGCTACCCCGATCTGATCGCTGTAGAGATCGACGGTTACGGCCAGGGCGGACCGCTGTCCCACAAGCGCGCGTACGACCTGCTCGTGCAGGCGGAGTCGGGCGCGTGCGCGGTGACCGGTTTCCCCGATATGCCGGCGAAACCGGGTCCTCCCGTCGCCGACATCAGCACGGGTCTGTATGCGGCCGTGTCGATTCTCGCGTTGCTGTGCGGAAGGGAACGGCATCGTGGACGTGCCGGGGCGCTGACCTCGGTGTCCGTGAGTCTGTTCGACACCATGACCGAGATCATGGGATATCCGCTCACCTACACGCGATACTCGGGTGTGGATCAGCAACCGCGCGGGATGAGTTCACCAGCGGTCTCGCCCTACGGTGCGTACCGGACGGCCGACGACCAGACCGTGGTGCTCGGTACGACCAACGACCGGGAGTGGCAGCGACTCGCACGCGAGATCATCGGACGTGACGATCTCGCCGACGACGAGCGTTTCCGCACCAATACCGGACGATGTGAGAACAGGGCGGTTCTCGACGAGGCGATCTCGCAGTGGTGCGCACAGTACCCGCTCGACCACGTGCAGAAGGTCGCGGACGAGGCCGGGATCGGCAACGCGCGATACAACCTGCCGAGTGAAGTACTCGTGCATCCCCAGTTGACGGCGCGTGACAGGTGGCGCGAAGTGGATTCGCCGAACGGTCCGATCGACGCGCTCTTGCCACCGCCGGTGATCACGGGCTTCGACCCGCCGATGGGCGCTGTTCCGGGCCTCGGTGAACACACCGCACGGGTGCTCGCCGACGCCGGATTCAGGTCGGATCAGATCGAGAAACTTCGTGCGGAGGGTGCAATCGGCCCCGCGTACCGGTTCCCGGAATCGGCTGCGAGGCAGAACCGGTGACGGCCGGGGAGTCACTGCTCGTCGACGATCGCGGTGGTGTGCGGACGCTGACACTGAATCGGCCCGCCCGCAAGAACGCACTCGACAGCGGTTTGTGGGATGCGCTGCGCAATGCCCTGGACGAGGCCGGTCAGGACCCCGAGGTGCGGGTGCTTGTGGTGACCGGCGCCGGCGGCGCGTTCTGTTCCGGAGCCGACCTGTCCAATCCCGGTCGGGCGCACCCTTTGCGCAAGATGCGTGTCCTCACCGACATCGCATTGCTTCTGCACGAGCTTCCGGTGCCGACCATCGCAAAGATCGACGGTGTGGCGGTCGGAGCCGGATGGAATCTGGCGCTGGGGTGTGACTTCGTTGTCGCGACTCCGAGATCCACGTTCTCGCAGATCTTCTCGCGACGCGGGCTGTCGTTGGACCTCGGCGGATCGTGGCTGTTGCCCAAGCTGGTCGGCCTGCAACAGGCCAAGAGGCTGGCTCTGCTCGCCGAGACGATCGACGCGGAACACGCCCATCGGCTGAACCTGGTGACCTGGGTCGAGCCCGAAGACACGATCGACGCGTTCGTCGACGACCTCGCCGGCCGTCTCGTCGCGGGGCCGCCGGTGGCCCTCGCGCAGACCAAGGCGCTGCTGAACGAGGGGGCCGATCGCACCCTCCGTGAATCGCTTGCCGGGGAGGCCCGCGCACAGGCGGTCAATTTCGCCACCGCGGATGCACCCGAAGCTTTCGCCGCCTTCGCGGAGAAACGGGACGCGAGGTTCACCGGTCGCTGGGCGATCGGTGGCGCCGCCGCCGCGAAGTCTGCGCCCGGTGCGTCAGGCGTGAGGCAACAACCGGATACGAATGGAAGAGAAGAAGATGCGTGAAGTTGTCATCGTCGAGGCGATCCGTACCCCGGTCGGTAAACGCAACGGAGGACTGGCGGGGGTGCACCCGGTAGATCTGTCGGCGCACATCCTTCGGGCTCTTGCGGAGCGAACGGGTATCGATCCCACCGTGATCGACGACGTGGTGTGGGGTTGCGTGTCGCAGGTGGGCGACCAGTCCAGCAATGTCGGGCGCTACTCGGTGCTCGCCGCCGGATGGCCCGAATCCATCCCGGGCACCACCGTCAACCGCGCCTGCGGCTCGAGCCAGCAGGCACTGGATTTTGCGGCCCAAGCCGTGATGTCGGGTCAGCAGGATGTGGTCGTCGCCGGCGGGGTCGAGGTGATGAGCCGGGTGCCGCTCGGTGCTGCGCGCGGCACCGGTATGCCCTACGGTCCCCAGGCGCTGGCCCGCTATGACGGCTTCGCGTTCAACCAGGGGATTTCGGCGGAGAAGATCGCGCAGAAGTGGGGTCTTTCGCGGACCGACCTGGACGAGTACGCGGTGCTCTCGCACGAGCGTGCCGCTGCGGCGCAGGATCGCGGAGCGTTCGACGGGCAGATCGTGCCGGTCGCCACCGACAACGGATCGGTCTCCGCGGACGAAGGCATCCGTCGCGGAAGCACGGTGGACAAGCTTGCCGGGCTGAAGCCTGCTTTCGCCGAGGACGGAGTCATCCACGCCGGCAACTCGTCGCAGATCTCGGACGGCGCGGCCGCCCTCCTGGTGACGACCCCTGACAAGGCGCGCGAGCTGGGACTGACGCCGCTGGTGCGATACCGCGCCGGTGCGGTCGCCGGAGCGGATCCGGTTCTCATGCTCACCGGCCCGATCCCGGCGACCGAGAAGGTGCTCGGCAAAGCCGGTGTCGCGCTCGGGGATGTGGGTGTTTTCGAGGTCAACGAAGCGTTCGCGTCGGTGCCGCTGGCCTGGCTTGCCGAGACCGGAGCCGACATCGCGCGGGTCAATCCACTCGGAGGTGCCATCGCGCTCGGGCACCCGCTCGGCGGATCGGGTGCGGTGCTGATGACGAGGATGATTCATCACATGCGTGACCAGGGACTCCGGTACGGACTCCAGACGATGTGCGAAGGCGGTGGGACCGCGAACGCCACGATCGTCGAGTTGATGGATCGCTGACCTCGTGTGACATGGGTTGCAAAATAAACCCGGTGAGACCCTTGTCACATGGGACCAAACCGACCTAATGTGTGTTCGGTAGGTTTGGTCGACGAGGAGGGCGAAGCAAGGGTGCAACACCGTGCGTACGACACGCTCCTCGCCAGGGGTGAGGATCGGAGGGCGCAAATTCTCGGCGTCGCCCAACGGTTACTGGCGAGGAACGGGTGGCGGAGCACGAGTGTCGCTCAGATCGCCCGGGCCGCAGGGCTGAGCCCGGCGGGTCTGTTGCATCACTTCGATTCGAAGACCGAGTTGTTGCATGCCGTGCTCGACGCACGGGATGCCGACGACCTTGCTCGTGTGGACCGCTCGGGAGATCTCATCGAACAGATCATGAAGATCCCCGGTCGCTTCCGGGACTCTCCCGATCTGGTGGGGATGTACGCGGTGCTCCTCGTGGAGAACCTCGAACCGGATGCGCCACTGCACGATCGCCTACTCGGTCGATATCGAGCGGCACTCGACACGGTCGAGGCCGGGATCCGGCGCGGTCAGTGCGCCGGACGATACCGAACGGATCTGGACCCAGCCGTCAAAGCGGTGGAGATTGTCGCTTTCCTCAACGGAATGGAAACCTCATGGCTACTCGATCGTTCGCTCCCTCTGACCGAGATCTTCGAGGACTACACACGGTCTCTCGAGCAACAGCTCATGCACGCAAGCACATTCTGAGGAGGCGACTCGCAGTCGTCGCGCCTCGTGTCGCCGACGCAGTGCGATACACCGGCGGGTGGCTGTACGACCAGGTGGCCGCGGGTTGGGAGGTCGTCGTCCTGGTGCCCGGAAATGCCGATATCCGGCCCCTCGAGATCCTCGGTGCCACCACGGTCGACCTCGAATCGGCACTGGAGTGTTCCCCGCACGGTCCGATGCCCGACACCGTCGCGGTGGCGACAGATCTCTACGAAGCCGACGCGCGGATCCGTCAGGGGCTGCTCGAGACCTTGGCGAAGCATCCCACGACGATCACGATGTGGGGCGAAGGCGTTCCTTCCGAGCTCGACTCCCGGTTCGGTTCCACTCAGCACCGGTTGAGCAGAGCGGCACGAGTTTTCAAGGCGCACGCACTTCAGGCTGCGACGAACTCACGCGTGGACGTCGGGTTCACGGAGTCCTTCCGCACCGACGGAGTGGGGTCGATGCCGGCGACAGGTACCCTCACCAGCATTCGCTGACGAACACGGCACGGCCCGAATCCCAGGGGGATTCGGGCCGTGCCGTCGTATGGGGACGTTTTCGCGCAGGTCACCGCGCGATGTCCACCACGACCTTTCCGATTGCTCGACCGTCCGCCACGTGACGCAGGGCGCGGGAAGCGTCCTCGAGCGGGTAGTGCGCTCCGATGTGAGGTACCGCCCGGCCGGACATCAGCAGGTCGACCAGTTCTGCTTCGTTACGCCGGTACTCATCGGGATCGAGGTCCTGGAACTGGAATCCCATGATTCGAAGGCCCTTCACCAGAACGAGATTCAGCGGAATCTCCGGTATCGTGCCCGACGCATAGCCCACCGTGACGAATCGGCCGCCGCGCCTGAGGGACCGGAGTGCCGGTACCGAGAGGTCGCCGCCGACCGGATCGACTACGACATCGGCCCCTTCCGGCAGCATCTGTTTCAGGGCTCCACGCAGATCGCCCGCCCGGTGATCGATCAGGTGCTCGGCCCCGTACTTCTCGGCGACCGCGAGCTTGTCGGGCGACGACGCGACAGCAGTCACGGACGCGCCCAGCGCGACACCCAGCTGGACCGCGGCGAGACCGACACCGCCTCCGGCGCCGAGCACGACCAGTCGCTCGCCCGGCTGGAGCCGGGCAACCGACCGGAGCGTGTGGTACGCGGTGCGATGGGCTACGCCGAAGGACGCAGCCGTGCGGTCGTCGATCCCGTCGGGAATCGCCTTCAGCGATGCCGCCGGCGCCACCACTTCTTCGGTGAAGGCTCCGACCAGGCTGGTGCCCGTGACCCGGTCTCCGACGATGAACTCCCCGGTGTCGCCCGCGATCTCGGTGACCACGCCGGCGTACTCGCTACCCGGAACGAACGGGGGCGGCACGCTGATCTGGTACTTGTTCGCGACCAGTAACACGTCGGGAAAATTCACCGCCGCCGCACCCACCCGCACCCGGACCTGCCCGGGCGCGAGTGGTTGCGACGGGAGATCCCGGATCTCGACGATCTCCGGTGGCCCGTACTCCGCACAGACCGCCGCACGCACGGTGCTCATCGCCCCTGCCAGGCCGGCGCTCGCTTCTCCATGAACGCCGCAGCGCCCTCCTTGGCATCGTCGCTGGCGAACACCAGGGACTGCCAGTATCCGAGCCGTTCCGACGCATACTCGGGATCGGTCAGCGAGGACCGTACGAGTTCCTTGACCGCGGCGAGTCCGAGAGGTGCGTTCGCAGCGATGCGGCGCGCGTAGTCCAGAGCGGTGTTCAGCACCTCGTCGGGTTCGACCACGGCGTTGATCAACCCGAGTTCGTACCCGCGTTGCGCGGTGATCGGATCGCCGGTCAGGGCGATCTCGAGTGCGGCGCCGATCGGAATACGCGTCCCGATGGAAGTTCCTCCGCCGGCCGGGAAGAGACCCCTCTTGACCTCGGGCAGACCGAACTTCGCCGCAGACGAGGCGACGATGATGTCGGCCCCGAGGAGAAGTTCGAGCCCTCCGCCCACCGCGCTGCCGTTGGCGGCACCGATCACCGGTATCCCGAGCTTTCCCTGGCAGAGCCGCGCATAGGCGGCAGCAGCCTCATCGGACCCGAGACCGATGTCCTCGCCGCTCGCGAACGCCCGCAGATCCATCCCGGCGCAGAACGCGCGGTCCCCGGTAGCGGTGAGCACGACGGCACGGATCTCCGGATCGCGCTCGGCGTCCGCGACCGCGGCACCGAGGCCGCGAATCACCGCGCCGGTCAGTGCATTGCGGGCATCGGGGCGGTCGATGCGCAGCACGAGGATGGGGCCGTGCTGCTCACGAATCAGCCCCTCGACTGCTGCTGCGGTCATCCCTTGTACTCCGTGGATTCGGCGAGGTCGGCGGCCGACTTCATCAGGTCGACGATCACCGGCCCGTACGACTGCAGTTTCACGTCGTCACCTGCACGCTGGAAACCCTGCTCCAGGACGATCGCGAGCTTCCACTTGGCCAGCACGAGGTAGTAGTCGAGGTCGTCGACCTGGCGGCCGGAGATCTCCGAGTAGTGCTGGACCAGGTCGGACCGGTTCGGCATTCCCCGGAGGTCGACGTAGGTAGCCTCGGCGGCGCTCGGCGAGTTCATGTCCTCGGGCCAGTTCATGACCATCCAGGCGAGGTCGAGCTTGGGATCGCCGACCGTGCCCATCTCCCAGTCCACGAGGGCGGCGAGTTTCGCGGGCGCCCCGTGCTGGAACATCACGTTCGCGAACTGGTAGTCGCCGTGCATCAGGCCCGGGATGTAGTCGAGCGGGCGATGGTTCTGCAGCCACTTGGTAGCGACGTCGAGACCTTCGATCTCACGTCCCTTGATCCGTTCGAAGAACGCGGTCCAGCGGTCGACCTGACGGTCGTGGAAACCCTCGGGGCGGCCGAGGTCCTGCAGACCCTGAGCCTTCCAGTCGACCTTCGAGAGCAGCGCGATGCCTTCGGCGAGCTGATAGGCCAGGCCCGCGCGCGCGTCGAGGTCGGTGTCGAAAGGTGCCGGCCACGCCTCCCGGTGATCCATCGGCGACCATCCGTCGACGTATCCCATGAGGTAGAACGACCGGCCCAGGACGGACTTGTCCTCGCAGGCCGCGACAGCTTCGGTGTGCGGGACGTCGGTGCCGTCGAGGCCCTGGATGATGCGCCATTCGCGCATGATTCCCTTGTCGCGGTCGGCGGGTGCCGCAGCCGGCGGGATACGAATGACGCTGGTGAAGTCGTCACGGGTGAGCTTGTAGATTTCGTTCTGGGTACCGCCGGACAGGTACTCGGCTTCGAGCGGCGCACCCTTGCCGGGCAGGCCCTGCTCGTCCATCCATTCGGCGAGTCGCGAGGTATCGATCACTGGTTTCCCACTTCGAGTTCGAGGTAGTCGGCGAGTTTCGCCCGGGCTGCTTCCTGCTTCTTCGGAATCCACTCCGACGGCCACATGTCGTCGGTGGGCTCGTAATCGCGGAGGACCTGCTTGGCGACCGTGGTCTTGTGCACCTCGGTCGGTCCGTCGGCGAGTCCCATCACGGCGGCGCCGTGGATCATCCTGAAGAACGGCATCTCGTTGGTGACACCGAGAGCACCGTGCACCTGCATTGCGCGCCAGGCGATGTCGTGCAGCACGGTCGGCATCACGATCTTCGCGGTGGCGATGTCCTTGCGGACCTTCTTGTAGTCGTTGTACTTGTCGATCTTCCATGCCGTGTTCAACACGAACAGCCGGAACTGGGCGAGCTGCGCGTACGAGTCGGCGATGTAGCCCTGCACGGTCTGCTTGTCCGCAAGGCGGCTACCGGCGGTCTCCCGGCTCAGGACGCGCTCGCACATCATGTCGACGGCCTTCTGTGCGAGGCCGATCGTCCGCATCGCGTGATGGATCCTGCCACCGCCGAGGCGTGTCTGGGCCGCCGCGAAGGCCTGACCCTCCGCGCCCAGGAGCGCCTCGTGGGGCACGCGCACATCGTTGTAATGGATGAGTGCGTGGGTGCCGTCGTTCATCGGTTCGCCGTACAGTCCGACGTTGCGAACGATCTCGACCCCGGGTGTGTCGGTGGGGACGAGGAACATGGATGTTCCCTTGTGCACCGGGACGTCGGGGTCCGTCACGACCATCACGATGAGGAACGCCGCAGTCCGCGCGTTGGAGGAGAAGTACTTCCACCCGTTGATGACCCAGTCGTCGCCGTCCCTGACGGCGCGGGTCCGGAACTGCGCGGGGTCGGCGCCGCCCTGGGGCTCGGTCATCGAGTACGAGGAGAAGATCTCCCCGTCGAGCAGCGGCTGCAGGTAGCGCGCCTTCTGCTCGGGGGTTCCGTAGTGCGCGATGATCTCGGCGTTACCGGTGTCCGGAGCCTGGCAGCCGAACACGATCGGTGCCCACGACGACCGCCCGAGGATCTCGTTGAGCAGCGCGAGTTTGAGCTGGCCGTAGCCCTGGCCACCGAGTTCGGGGCCGAGATGCGTCGCCCACAGTCCCTGCTGCCGGACCTGCTCCTTGAGGGGATCGATGGCCTTGCGGCGGAGTCCGTCGAGCGGCACGAACTGCTGGTGCTCCCACACCAGGTCGAGCGGCTCTACCTCGTTTCGCACAAACGCGTCAGCCCAGTCCAGCTTTTCCTGGTACTCGGGATCGGTTTCGAAGTCCCACGCCATTGTGCCTCCTCTCCAACTGTGAGAATATCTTTCTCGCAACTCAGAATACGATTCTTACACGGGTTCGGGTGGTTGCGAAACCCCTACGTTCGGAGGCGGCAGTGAAGGCAGAGGATCTGTTCCATTTCGGGATCGTCGCGGACGACCCGGGGGCGGCACGTGACGAGCTGTCGGACCTGCTCGGTTACAGCTGGGGGCCGCAAGTGGGCGGTCTTGTACCTGTGAAACTCCCGACCGGCGACGCCGTGGTGACGCTCGAATGCTCCTATTCCGTCACGACGCCACGGATCGAAGTCGTTGCGAGCGTCCCCGGAACCATGTGGCAGGCGACCTCCGGGGTGCACCACCTCGGGTACTGGTCCGACGACGTCGATGCGGACTGTGCCGAACTCGAACGGCAGGGTTACTCCGTGGAGGCCACGCGGGACGCGCCCGGAGGTGGACTGTTCTTCGCGTTCGCGCGCAGCCGGACGGGGCTGCTCGTCGAACTCGTCACCCGCGCAGCCGAACCCGGGTTGTCGGGATGCTGGGCACCGCAACACTGAACGCCGGACACGACACCGCACTTACCAGGGGGCGAAAACTGTGACAACAGTCGGGATTGCGACCGGGGCCGGCCGGGGAATGGGATACGCGTGCGCGGCGCGGATGGTCGGCACGGTCGACACGCTGCTGCTCCTCGATCTGGACGAGGCGACGGTGACCGCCGCGGCCGAGGGGTTGTCGACCGAACGGACCCGGGTCGAACCGTTCGTGCTCGACGTCACCGACGCCGACGGCCTCGCGCGACTCGCTCGTCGTGTCTCCGAACTCGGTACCCTCCGGTCGGTTGCGCATGCGGCCGGTATCTCGCCGACCATGGCCGATTGGCGCCGGATCTTCTCCGTCGATCTCGTCGGCACGGCTCTGCTCGCGGAAGCGTTGCGTCCGCTGGCGACCGCCGGTACCGCCTCGGTGTACTTCGCCTCGATGGCGCCGACCATCGGGCAGATCCACGCCTCTCCGGAGATCACCGCGGTGCTGTCGGACCCGCTCGCCGAGGACTTCCTCGATCGTATGCGCGAATCGGTGGGTGAGGCGGTGGAGCACACCGGCGTCGCGTACGCGTGGGCGAAATACGGCGTGCAGCAGTTCGCGCGCGACGAAGCGGTTCGGCTCGGCGCCGTCGGAGCGCGGGCATGCTCGGTCTCGCCCGGCATGATCGACACGCCACAGGGCCGGCAGGAGGCGGAGCACAACGAACGAATCGGCGCGATGGTCAAGATGACACCGCTCGGCAGGACCGGCGACGCCGACGAACTTGCCGCTGTCGTCGCGTTCCTGCTGTCCGACGATGCGGGATTCGTCAACGGCACCGACGTGCTCGTCGACGGCGGTGTGTGTGCCGCGAGTGCGCGACGACGAGCGGACGCATGAGCCCCACCATGGGGGTCGGCCTCCACTACGGTGGCACCGACACATCGATGCCGCTCGTGGGCCTCGCGCATGCTGCGGAGGAGCGAGGATTCGAATCCCTGTTCGTTCCTGAACATTCCCACATACCGACAGCGCGGAACACACCGTTTCCGGGTGGCGGGCCGGTGCCCGACCATTACTTCGGTCTGTGGGATCCGCTCGTGGGTTTGTCCTTCGTCGCGGCGTCGACGAATCTCGTCGTCGGAACGTGCACGGCACTTCCCGGTGGGCACGACCCGATCTCGTATGCCAAGGCCGTGGCCACGCTCGACGTCATGTCGGGCGGCCGGCTGGTTCTCGGTGTCGGATTCGGCTGGAACAACGACGAGTTCGAGGACCACGGGTTCGATGCTCGGGACAAGTACCCGGTGGTCGAAGAGAAGATCGCTCTGATGAAGAGTGTGTGGACCGACGAGGAAGCGGCGTACGACGGGAAACATGTTCGGCTTTCTCCCAGCAGAGTCGGGCCGAAACCCCTGCAACGCCCGCATCCTCCGTTGCTGCTCGGTGTGCGCCCGGGCGCGGTGGGCTTTCGCAGGGTCGCCGCATGGGCGGACGGCTGGATCCCGATGGGGCACCACGTGGTCGACACGCTGGAGGGTGATCTGAAACAACTCCGCGAGGAGTGGGAGCGGGTCGGCCGCGACCCCGGCGACATCCGCGTGACCGTCCTGCAGGCGATCCGCCCCGACCTCGCCGACGTGCTCGAGAGATTCCGGCAGATGCCGGTCGACCGTGTCGTCGTCGACATTCCGAGCGCCGGTGACGAGGTGCTGCTTCCCGTCCTCGACCAGATCGCCGCAGGCGCCTTCTGACGGGCGCCCGTCTCGCATGTCGCCGGCCGGTTGTCACGCCGGTCGCAGTCCCCGGAGAAACAGTGTTACCGCTGCGCGCGTGTGTGATTCGATATCGGCCGGCGTGCGGATGATGCCGAACGACGCGAGACGGGCGGGTGCGCTCGTTGCCATACCGAGAAACAACTCGGCGAGCATCTCCGGATCGTCGGCGTCGACAGCGCCTTTCCCGGCATGGTGCCGGAGCAGGTCGGCGACGAGTTTCGTCCGGGGCCATGCCCCGCGTCCGTACGTCCGGCGTGCGATCTCGGGATAGCTGGAAGCGTGCGCGATCGCGACCTGTTCGAGACGAACCATCGACGGATCGAGCGCCCGCCGGAGCGCGGTCGTGGCGATCTCGGTCAGCGCGGCCTCGAGGTCGTCGAGTGGGGGCGCCGGCGGTTCGGGGAAGGGCCAGTCGGTGCGCTTCACCGCCCATCCCATGACCGATCGGAACACCGCCTCCTTGGTGGGGAAACGCGCATACAGCGAGGGTTTCGTCGTGCCGGCTGCGGCCGCGATGCCGTTCATGGACGTGCCTTCGTAGCCGTGTTCCAGAAACAGCTCGAGGGCGCTTTCCCGGATACGGCGATCGAGATCCGAGGCCTGTTCGGCTGTGGGGCGTCCGCCCTTGTTTCGCTTCGTGCCTTCGCCGGGGGCCGTGGAACTCGTCATATCCGCCAGTGTGCCAAAGCGATCCGGGCATAGACAGAAAACTTGACCCGTGGGTATGGTTACCGAAATCGCATACCGCCGGAGGGGAAATGTCACTTACGCAAGACAAGAACGACGTGATCGAAGCGATCGACGCGAAGTTTCAGGAGCGACGCCATCAGGTCCCTGTGCTGCATCAGCGCGCCGAGGCAGAAGGCATCACCGCCATCACGTCCCGCGAGGACATGGTTCCGTTGCTGTTCCCGCACACGACCTACAAGAGCTACCCGGAATCGCTCATCGCCAAGGGCCGCTGGTCGAGCATGAATCGCTGGATCGACTCGCTGTCGACGCACCGCGTGACGGAGGTCGACGTCACGGGCGTTTCCGACGTCGACGAGTGGATCGAGGCACTCGAGGCGGCCGGCCACCTCGTGTCCAGCTCGAGCGGGACGAGCGGCAAAGGTTCCTTCCTCAACAAGTCGGTTCGCGACCGTGAAGCCAACATGCAGAACATGATCGACGGGCTCACCGAACTCGGAATGCCGCCGGAACGCCGCTGGCATGTCATCCCCGTCGGACCCGATACCGGGCAGAGCGCACACGTCGCCATGCGCGACCTGATCATCGACAACTACCGCCGTCCCGACGGCATCCCGTTGTTCGAAGGCACTCCGCCGGTCGGTCACCACCGCTATATGGCCCGGCTGCAAGCCATGCGACGAGCCATGGCCGACGGCACCGCCACCCCGGACGACATCGCTGCGTTCGAGGCGGAGGCGCACGGGCGTGCGGCAGAACAGGAACGGCGCCTGCACCACTGGGCGGACCACATCCTTGCGCGGCCCACCGAGGAGATCTTCTTCAACGCCCAGTTCACACAGCTGTTCCGCCTGGTGGAAATCCTCCGGGAGAAGGGTGCCCGCGAAGGCAGCATTTCGGGCGCCAACGCACTGACGGTCGGCGGCGGACTCAAGGGCAGCACCCTGCCCGCGGATTACCAGGAGCAGATCTTCGGAATGCTCAATATCGCGCCCGAGCGGTTCTTCCACTACTACTCCATGCAGGAACTCAACCTCCGCATGCCACGGTGCCTCGGTGGGCGCTACCACGTTCCCGACGGACTCGTGCTGTTCGTACTCGACAAGGACGGCGAAAAACTCGCGGACGTCGTGGACGGAAGAGTCGAAGGCCGTGCAGCTTTCTTCGACCTGACCGTCGACGGACGTTGGGGCGGAACGATCTCCGGCGACCGCATCGTCGTCGAACAGGGGGTGTGCCCGTGCGGGCACGCCGGCGAGACGATTCTTCCTGATATCGCGCGATATTCGGACCTGGGCAACGACGACAAGATCACGTGCGCCGGAACCATGGATGCGTACGTCCGCGGCTTCATCGAACAGTGAGACGACCATGACCACAACTGCTTCCGCGCCGCCCGCGTCCACGATCCGGGTGCCGCACTTCGTCCGCGGTGAACTCGTCTGGGGGGAGGAGAGCGAATACCTTTCCCGCGACTTCGGTGTGCCGTTCGTGACCCCACGTCTCGAGTACAACGGCCTGTTCGCCCCACGCTCGGAGGTCGGACCCGCTTTCGAGGTTCCGGTCTCGGAGATCATCGACTTCCTGGTCGAAACCGCGCAGTACCTGACTCTGGAGAAGAACGAGTACCTCCAGGAATCACTCGAGATGACGGTTCAGGTCAGCGCATTGCCCCGCCGGATCATCGAGAACACCTTCGCTCGCCCGGGACAGTTCCTCACCAGAGCGGCACTCGAATACCGGCTCGAACGGACCTTCGGGAGTCTCGACGTCCTCGACGGCTGGACCGAACGCACCGACCCGAACGGCAGCGTGAGCCGGGTTCGTGCGTTCCCTCCGCGACTGGTCCACATGATGGCCGGCAACTCTCCGAGCGCCGCGATGACCACGATCGCCGACGCGGCCCTGACGAAAGGCATCAACCTCTTCAAGGTGCCGTCTGCCGATCCGTTCACCACCGTGGCCGTGCTGCGCACGATGGCTGATATCGCTCCCGATCATCCCGTGCTCCGTTCGATGTCCGCGGTGTACTGGCGAGGCGGTGACGAGGCCGTCGAAAACGTGCTCTACCGCTCGCAGTACTTCGACAAACTCGTCGCGTGGGGCGGTGGCTCCGCCATCGAGAACGCCGCGAAGTATGTGGGTCCGGGGTTCCAGCTCATCTCGTTCGACCCCAAGGTTTCCATGTCGATCGTCGGACGTGAGGCGTTCGAGTCGGAGGAGACACTGCGTGAGGTGGCCGAACTTGCCGCCCTCGACGCCACGATCTTCAACCAGGATGCGTGTCTCGCGGCCCGCCACATCTGTGTCGAAGGCGACGACGAGCAGGTGGACCGGTTCTGTGCGCTGCTGCACGAGCGACTGGGCGTGGACCGCGATTTCGCGGAAGCATTCGGGCCGAAGCCCGGCGCCGAAATCCGGGACGCGGTCGAGGGCATGCGATTCCTCGAACCCGAATACCGGGTATGGGGGACGTTCGACGGTAGTGGTCTCGTGGTGCGCTCCCCGGAGATGGTGGACTTCCACCCGACCGACAAGACGGTCAACGTCATCCCGGTCGCGGCGATGCGCGAGGCCGCGTCCTACGCCACAGTGGCGACGCAGACCGTCGGCGTCTACCCGGCGTCACGGAAGGCCGAGATCCGCGACCTCCTCGCCACTGCCGGGGTCCAGCGCATCGTGCGGCTCGGCAGCGCCCTGAAGGGCAGCATGGGTGGACCTCACGACGGCATGTATCCGCTGCACCGTTTCGTCAACTGGGTGGTGGACGACGATGCCTGAACAGCGGTCGAGCGGGATGGCGCAACGAGTTCTCGGATCCTCGGGTATCCGTGTGAGCGAGTGGTGCCTGGGGACCATGACCTTCGGAACGGAATGGGGATTCGGTGCCGAGGAGGCGACCTGTCGCGAGGTCTACGACGAATATCGCGCAGCCGGCGGAAATTTCGTCGACACCGCCAACAATTACACCAACGGCGCGAGCGAAGAGATCCTCGGCCGGTTGATCGCGCCCGAGCGCGACGCGGTGGTCGTGAGTACCAAGTACACCCTGCCGACCGACCCGCACGACGCGAACTCCGGCGGGAGCAACCGCAAGAGTCTGCGCCGCAGTGTCGAGACGAGCTTGAGGAGGCTGGGCACCGACTACGTGGACATGCTGTGGGTGCACGCATGGGACCGCTGTACACCGGCGGAGGAAACCCTCCGCGGGCTCGACGATCTGGTGCGTTCGGGGAAAGTACTGGCCCTCGGCATTTCCAACACACCCGCATGGGTGGTCTCCCGGTCGGACGCGATCGCGGAACTCAGAGGATGGACGTCGTTCTGCGCGATGCAGATCGAGTACTCGCTCGTCGTGCGGACGCCCGAGCGGGAACTGCTGCCCATGGCGGACGAACTCGGGCTCGCGGTGAGTGCCTGGAGCCCCCTGGCCCGCGGCGCCCTGGCACGCGAGCACACCGACGAGAGCCTGGCTCGGCTGTCGGCCCGTGCACGACGCGTGATCGAGGTGACGCGCTCGATCGCACAGGAACTCGGGCACTCGCCTGCGCAGGTAGCGCTCGCATGGGTGAGACACCGGGGACCGATGGTCTCGATCGGAGCCCGGACCGTTGCGCAGCTGCGGGACAATCTCGGTGCCGCCGCGGTGGTGCTGAACGACGCGCACCTCGCACAACTCGACGACGCGTCGCGGATAACGTTGGGCTACCCGCACGACTTCCTCCATGAGCGCCGTGCGTTGCTCGCCCCGGATGCCTTGCCGCCGTTGGGTGCAACGAGGCAAGATTCGGAGGGCTCTGCGCGACGGCGGCACAGCGGTACCCGCCCGGGCGGACAGCAGACAGCATCGGCGGCGCGATAGCCGCGGCACTCGAAGACGACTGCGTTCTTCGACAACTCCCGGAAGGCAACATCATGGAGACGCTCGACCATTGGATCGGCGGCGTGGCAGTACCCCCCGCCGGCGGTGAGTACCTCGCGGTCACCGATCCTGCGACCGGCCGGACCGTACGGCAGGTCGCGCGAGGTGACGCCGCCGATGTGGACGCAGCCGTGCGGGCCGCGGTGAACGCGACCGCGCAATGGCTGGCCGTTCCCGCGCTTTCCCGCGGGCGGCTCCTCGTCGACCTCGCCCGCGCGATGCGGGCCGACGCATCGGTCCTCGCGGCACTCGAGATCAGCGAAACCGGGAAGCCGGAGAAGGTCGCGCTCGCGGAGGTGGAGAATTCCGCGACCTATTTCGAGTTCTACGGCGGGCTTGTCGGCATGCCCGCGGGCGAAACCCTGGATGTGGCGCCCGACCAGCACGTGTTCACCATTCGTGAGCCGTTCGGTGTGATCGGCGTGATCACCCCGTGGAACCTTCCGCTCAACCAGTCCGCACGCGCGTGCGCTCCTGCCCTGGCGGCGGGAAACACGGTGGTCGTCAAGCCTTCCGAGAACACTTCCGCCTCCAGCGTGCGGCTCGCGCAGTTGGCCACCGAGGTGGGCTTCCCCGAGGGCGCCTTCACCGTGGTGCTCGGTACGGGGGCCGAAGCCGGGGCGGCGCTCGTCCATCATCCGGATATCGCGAAGGTTGCCTTCACCGGTTCGGTACCCACCGGACGCGTGATCGCCGGTATCGCGGCCGACCGGGTCATCCCGGCCACCCTCGAACTGGGCGGCAAATCCGCGAACATCGTGTTCGCCGACGCCGACCTCGATGCGGCGGTGGCGGGAGCGGTGCAGGGTTTCACCGCGAATGCGGGGCAGGTGTGCTCGGCCGGAACCCGCCTTCTCGTGCAGCGCGACGTGCACGACGAGGTGGTGACCCGACTGGTGGACGCGGTGTCCCGCATCCGCGTCGGCCACGACATGGGCCCCCTCATCACCCGCGACCAGTTCGAGAAGGTGCAGGAATACTTCAAGATCGCCGAATCGGAAGGTGCGCGTGTAGAAACCGGCGGCACGGTGTCGGCATTCGCCGCCGAATCCGGCGGCTTCTACATCGACCCCACCGTGTACAGCGGAGTAGGCAACGCGATGCGCATCGCCCGGGAGGAGATCTTCGGTCCGGTGGTCGTGGTCATCCCGTTCGACACGGCGGACGAGGCGATCGCGATCGCCGACGACTCCGACTACGGGTTGGTCGCGGGCGTATGGACGAGGGACATTTCGCGTGCCCTCACCGTCAGCGGGCGCCTGCGCACCGGCCAGGTCTTCGTCAACACCTGGTCGACCGGGTCGGTGCAGACACCGTTCGGAGGCTGGAAGCACAGCGGGTACGGCCGCGAAAAGGGTGTGGAAGCGCTCCACCACTACGGCCAGGTCAAATGCGTCACAGTCAAACTCGATTCGGCCCGGCTCTGAAACCGCCGGCCACGAAGGGATCACCGATGTCTCCAGAGGGCACCACCGTGCGGAGCGGCGTCGCCGCAGCACACGAGACGGTCTACAACGCCGGACTCACCGAACGCAGGGATGTGCTGGGCGACGAGTATGTCGATGCGGCGCTGACCCGCAACGCGGGCACGGACGGGGAAGCCCTCCAGGGCTACGTCAGCGAGTTCGTCTGGGGCGGTGTGTGGACTCGCGAAGGCTTGGGACGGCGCGACCGGTCCCTCGTCACGGTGTCACTGCTCATCGCGCTCGGGCAGCACACCGAACTTGCGACCCATGTGCGCGCGGGACTCCGGAACGGGCTGACCCGCAGGGAGATATCCGAGGCGGTACTCCACGCCACCGCGTACGTCGGCGCGCCGGCGGGACTCGCCGCGATGCGGGTCGTCCAGGCGACACTCGTGGAACAACTGGGACCGCTCGACGCAGCGGAGTCCGGCACCTCCTCCGCCGAGGAGGCGACAGCATGAGTGCGACGTCGGTACGCCGCCTGGGGCACGTCGGTCTCGGTGCTATGGGCCGCCCGATCGCGCGCAACTTCGCGCGCAGCGTCCGGCCACTGGTGGTACGCGATGCCGACATCGACTCTCAGCAGCGTTTCGTCGACGAGCATTCCGGAGTCAGCGGTGCCGCGGGATTCGCCGACTTCTCCGACTGTGATGCCGTGATCCTGGTCCTGCCGACCAGCGACATCGTGGACGCCGTGGTGCTGGGTGAGGACGGCCTGCTCGCGCATCTCCGTCCGGGCGCCGTGCTGATCGATATGGGCTCGAGCGTGCCCACGCGCACACAACGCCTCGCCCGGATCGCCGGAGAGAAGGGGATCTCGGTCGTCGACGCGCCGGTCAGCGGCGGGGTGGCGAAGGCCGAACAGGCGGCCCTCGCCGTGATGGTCGGTGGTGACACCGCTGTTGTCGACAGGGTCCGCCCGTTGTTGCAGGAGACCGGACAGGAGATCATCCACGTCGGTGCGGTCGGTTCGGGACACGCGGCCAAGGCGCTCAACAACCTGCTGGCCGCGAACAATGTCCTCGTCGCGGCCGAAGCCTTGCTCGTGGGCAGGAAGTTCGGCATCGCGCCGGAAACCCTTCTCGCGGTGCTCAACGCGGGGAGCGGCCGCAATCAGGCCACCGAGACGAAGTACGAGAAGTTCGTGCTGTCGCGGACCTTCGATTCCGGATTCGCCGCCGCGTTGATGCGCAAGGACATCGGCATCGCGCTCGACCTGGCGCACGACCAGGGGATCGAGCCGGTGCTGGGAGAGGCCATCGGCCGAGTCTGGAATGCCGCGGTCGACGCCCTCGAACCGGGGGCAGACCAGACCGCGGTGGTGCGCTACCTCGAACAGGCACACGGCGTTTCGCTGGGAGACGCCGCGGCCGAGCAGAACCAGCGCGCCACGGAGACGGAGTAGGTCGTCAACGCAGGACGGTTCCGCCGTCCACGTTGACGACCTGCCCGTTGATCCAGGACCCGTCGTCGGACATCAGATACGCGACCATGCTCGACACATCGGCAGCTTCCCCGAGGCGGGTGCTGCGCGTGCGCGCGAGCATTCCGGCGAGCAGGTCGGGCGGCGCGCCTTCCCGGATCTCGTCGGTCAGGATCAGGCCCGGTGTCACCGCGTTGGCGCGGATGCCTTCGCGTCCCCACCGCGACGCGACATGGCGTGCGAGAGCGTTGATCCCCGCCTTCGTCGCAGAGTATGCGGGCCGTTGCGGATCACCGGTGAACGAGGCGATCGACGAGGTGTAGACGATGGCACCGCCTCCGCGTTCGAGCAGCAGGGGAACGGTGTGCCGCGTGACGAGCATGTGGCCGCGCAGATTGACGGCGACCGTGCGGTCCCACACGTCGAGGTCGATGCTCACCACGTCGGAATCCTTGGTGACGGCGGACATGTCGCCGGCGTTGATGTGGACCGCGTCGAGTCCGCCGTAACCGTCCACCGTCGACGCTACGAGGGCCCGCACGGAATCGTCGTCGGAGATGTCGAACTGCGCCGCGGTCGCCTCACCGCCTGTTGCGCGGATGGAGGCGGCGGTGCGCTCGGCTCCCTCCGCATCGATGTCGCCGACGACGACCCGGGCGCCTTCCCTGGCGAGGCGATGCGCGGAGTCGGCGCCGAGTCCGGTTGCGGCACCCGCGATCAGTACGACTTTGCCTTTCAATCCGTCCATATGAACATCCCTGCTTTTCGCGTCGGTCCAGAAAACCGGAAACCCGTGAATCCGAACCTACCTAGAGCAAGAACAAAGTTCTAGTGTGTGAGAACAATGTTTCCGTTTCGTCGGCGGGGGCCGGCGGTCGACGAAGAAGGCGAGAGTCCGTGACCGAAACCCAGGAACTGTTGATACCGAGCACCCACGCGCGCGCCCACCCGGACCGGCCCGCGATCGTCATGGCGTCCAGCGGAGAGACCGTGACCTACGCGCAACTCGAGGAGCGTTCGATCCGGTTCGCGCGAGCACTCCGATCCCGGGGACTGCGCCCCGGCGACCACATCGCGATCCTCATGGAGAACAACCGCCCGTTCCTCGAGATCTGCTGGGCAGCACAAAGATCAGGCCTGTACTACACGGCGATCAACCGGCATTTCAGGGCCGGTGAGGTCCAGCACGTGCTGAGCGACTGCGGTGCGGTCGCCCTCGTCAGCAGCGAGGGAATGGCCGAGGTGATCGAGAATCTCGACCTCGGTGCCATTCGGGTGCTCGTGTCGGCGAGCGGGTCGATCCCGGGATTCGAACACTACGGCGACGTGCTTCGCAGCGAGTCGGCCGAACCCCTCGAGGCCGAAATCGAGGGCCGGGAGATGCTGTACTCGGGTGGCACCACGGGCTTTCCGAAGGGCGTGCGCAAACCGTGGCCGGGCACGCCACTCGGTGATCCCTCGTGCGCACCCGTTCTCATCGCCCGTGGTCTTCTGCGCCACGGTCCGCGTCAGGACGTCGTCTATCTCTCGCCCGCTCCGCTGTATCATGCGTCGCCACTGGTCTTCTCGATGTCCTGGCATCGGCTCGGCGGCACTGTCGTCGTGATGGAGAACTTCGACGCGCGCACGTGTCTCGAGTTGATCGAGAAGTACCGGGTCACCGACGCGCAGTTCGTCCCCACCATGTTCGTGCGGTTGCTCAAACTGCCCGACGACATCCGCGCTCGGTATGACACGTCGAGCCTGCGGGAGGTCGTCCACGGTGCTGCCCCCTGCCCCGTCGCCGTCAAGCAGCAGATGATGCAGTGGTGGGGACCGATTATCCACGAGTACTACTCGGGTACAGAGGATGTGGGCGCGTCCGCGATCTCTCCCGAAGAGTGGCTGTCGCATCCCGGTTCGGTGGGCCGGCCGATGCAGGAGTGCCACATCGTGGGCGACGACGGTCGAGAGCTTCCCCCGGGGGAGGTAGGCGTGGTGTATTTCGCGGGCGGTCGAGCGTTCGAGTACCACAACGATCCCGAGAAAACCGCGTCCATCACCAACGAGCAGGGGTGGCGGACATTGGGCGACATGGGATATCTCGACGCTGAGGGCTACCTCTATCTCACCGATCGCCAGGCATTCATGATCATCTCGGGAGGGGTGAACATCTATCCGCAGGAGACAGAGAACCTCCTCGTCGGTCACCCCGCGGTGGTCGACGCCGCCGTGATCGGCGTTCCGGACGACGAAATGGGAGAAGCCGTCAAAGCTGTGGTCCAGTTGGCAGATCCGGCGTCGGCAAGCCCGGAACTCGAGTCCGAGCTCATCGACTTCTGCCGTAACGAGCTGGCTTCCTTCAAATGTCCTCGCACGGTGGACTTCGTCACGGAGCTTCCACGCGACCCCAACGGCAAGTTGTACAAGCGCCGACTGCGCGACGGGTACTGGGCTGATAGAGAATCCCACGTCGTCTGACCGGGAGACGGACGCCGGGGCTACGCACCGAGTGCATCGCCCCGGCGTCGGGGCCGCGACTTACGTACGCGCGTCGATCGCGGTGTCGAGCACGCCCAGGTCGGCTCCGAGTTCGGCGACGGTCGCACGCACGACGGCAATGTCTTTCGACAGGAACTCGCCGACAGCGCTGCGGAAGTCCGCGACGGAACCGCGCATCGCGATGTTGCCCATGACTTTGCACGACGAACTCGCGTGCGGAAGTGCCTCGAAGAGCGATTTCTCGTCGAGGCCGAGCCGGCGGCCGAGTTCTGCCGCCTCCGCCATCAGGCCGATCTCCGCCGCGAACAAGGCATTGTTGACCAGCTTGACCCGCTGGCCACTGCCGCTGGGTCCGACGTGGATGACCGGGTCACCATAACTCTTCAGCACCGGCGTCACGGCAGAGACGGCCTCGTCCGGGCCACCGACGAACAAGGTCAGCGCACCCGCCGCGATGTCGTGCGGTCCACCGCTGACCGCAGCGTCGACGACCGATACCCCGTACGGGGCCGCCTCGGCGGTCAACGTCTCGATGGAACGAGGGCTGATCGTCGTGTGGACGATCAGGGTCGAGCCCTGTGGCATACGAGCGAGCACTCCGTCGTCGAGGCATACCTGCCGGACTTGGGCGTCGGTGAAGACGCAGACCGCGACGATGTCGGCGCCGTCGCCGATGTCGGAGATGTCCGCCACCGGCCGGGCCCCGGCCGACTCGAGAGCCGATCGGGTCTCCTCGTTGCGCGCCAGAGCCCGCACGTCGTGGCCGTTCGAGACGAGACGCCCCACCATGGGCAGGCCCATGCGGCCCGCGCCGACGAAATGCACTGTGGTCACCGCGGATACTCCATCATCTCGAGGGTGGCGTCGGCTGCGGTCAGCGCGGCGCCGGGGGTGACGCCGGCTGTGTCGGCGATCTCCGCGATGTGCCGCACATCCTTGCGCAGAAGTTCACCCGCGTGCTGCGCGATACGGTCGAGTGTCCCGCCTGCCGACACCACGCGTCCGAGGGCGAAGCTGTTCGCGGTGCCGTTCGCGACGACCTCACCCAGGCGCGCCGAATCGATCCCGAGGGCCGCACCGAGTTCGAGGGTGCTTGCCGCGGCGGACAGGTTCGCGGTGAACAACAGGTTGTTGAGGAGCTTGGTGACCTGGCCGGCTCCCACTTCGCCGAGATGCACGACAGGGTTGCCGTAGGTCGAGAACACCGGACGGCACTTCTCGACGGTCTCGGCATCGCCTCCGACCATGACGAGCAAAGTGCCTGCGGCCGCGCCCATTCCGCCGCCGCTGACCGGCGCGTCGACGACCGAAACGCCGCGTGTGCCGGCGATCTCGGCGAGTTCCCTGCAGGTATCCGGGTGGATCGTGCTGTGGATCGCGATCACGGCGCCTTCACGGAGTCCTTCGAGGAGCCCGTTCTCTCCGGCGACGATCTGCCGGACGTCGTCGTCACCGACCACGCACAGGCACACCAGGTCGCTCACCGCCGCGAGCTTCGCCGGTGACTCGGCGTAGGTGGCGGCAGTGTCGGCGTACGGTTCGAGGGACGCGGGCCGGCGAGCCCACAGTGTGGTCTCGAAGCCTGCTTCGACGATACGGCGGGCCATCGGCCCGCCCTGACTTCCGAGCCCGATGAATCCGACACGCATCACCGAACCTCCTTACCGTTCGTGGTGGTCATGACCTGAAATCCGCCGGCCGGGTGCGGCCCTCGATGCACTCCTCGAGGAACGAGATCACGCGACGGTGGTAGGCGGGCGCGGCGTAACCGATGCTCAGGTTGTGCCCACCCGACGGCTCTACCTGCACCTGCACGCGGGGTGCCTCCGTGAACATCGCCGCAACGTCGTCGAGAGCGGACGGGTCGTTGCGCCAGACCTTTTCGTACTCGGCCGCGGTGAAGTGCACCGGTACCCGGACCTCTGCGGCGAGTGCAGGGAAGTTCTCCTGGGGCCAGGACGCCGTCACGACGCCCTCGTACGCCGGGGTGGACGACGCGATCTTCGCGCCGCCGATGATGTCGGCCGGGTAGAGATCGGCCGGGGTCCAGAGCAGTTCGCCGACGCCGCGGGCGTTCGCGTACCGATCCTTGGTGCCGAAGATGTCGGCCGCGAGCGCGTGATGCTCGCGTCCGGTGCCCGACAGTTCGAGGCCGAGGATGTCGCCGTTGCGATCGTCGACTGCCATCCGCATCGTCAACTCGCTGCCGACGGAATGTCCCCAGAGGAACACACCGGCACCGCGCGATCCCGAGCCGAGGAAACCGTCGATCGCCGCAAACGCAAGCTCCACCCGGCGAGCGGGTTCGGACATGCCCTCGTGATGCGGGCGGGAAGACCCGTAACCCGGACGGTCGAGCGCCAGCACGGTGAATCCCTGCGCCACCGCCTCTCTCATCAGCGACAGTTCCGGATGGTCGGGGCAATCCCAGTACACGGACCGGGCGGCACCACCGTGCAGCGCGACGATCACGGCACGGGGTGCATCCGCCTCGATGAGGAGGCCGGACATCGGGATGCCCTCGACATCGACGACGCGAGAGACGGGTGAGACGCCTCCCGCGCCGTCGACGCGGGCCTCCTCGATCGGTGAGGTGCGGGGGTGAGCGGCCATCACGACTCGCTCCGGAGCAGCATCGCGCTGCCCGGGGTGAGCCCGCCGCTGCTGACGACGGCGACACGCGCATCGCGAACCTGGCGGTCGCCCGCTTCGCCGCGCAACTGTGTGACCGCTTCGTGGACGAGGCCCATGCCGTGGGTGCGGCCGTGCGAGAGCTGGCCGCCGTGCGTGTTGAGCGGGAGGATGCCGTCGCGCGCGATGTTCTTTCCTCCGTCGAGGAAGTCCTTCGCTTCGCCGATCCCGCAGAAGCCCAGTGCTTCGATCCAGGACAGGGCGTTGAAGCTGAAGCCGTCGTACAACTCCGCGACGTCGACGTCCTCCGGACGGAGCGAGGTGCGTGTCCACAGGTGCGCTGCGGGCCCGAGGACCTGCGGTTCGTGCGTGAGGGTGCTCTGGTCCCACTCGATGCGCTCGACGATTTGGGTCCCGACCGCTTCGACGCGGATGGCGGGACGGGCGAGATCGCGTGTCGTTTCGGCCGCGGAGACGATGACCGCGACGGCACCGTCGCACGGGACGTCGCAGTCGTAGAGCCCGAACGGCGTGGTGACCGGGCGTGCGGACAGGTAGTCGTCCATGGTCATCGGGTCGCGGTAGATCGCGGTCGGGTTGAGTGCTGCGTTCGCCCGCTGGTTCAACGCGATCCAGCCGAGGGTCTCGCGCGTCGTCCCGTAGCGATGGAAATGCCGCTGGGCGTTCTGGGCGAGTGTGTGTGCCGCGGAGCTGGCACCGAAGGGCATCATCCAGCTCGTGGTGCGTCCACCGGACGGGGTGATGTCGCCCGAGCGCATCATTTCGCTGTAGGTCGACTCCCACAGTGTCCGGTAGCAGAGCACGTGGCGTGCGAGCCCACTCGCCACGGCGAGCATCGCGGCGATCACCGAGCCGCTGGGACCGGGGGTTTCGAGCCCACCGTTGAACCAGGTGGGGCGCAGGCCGAGCGCGGACTCGAGCGCGCCGATGCCGCCTTCGCCGAACCCGACCAGGGGGCCGGCACCCGGGTAGGTCGACAGGCCGTCGATGTCGTCCATCGTCAGGCCGGCGTCGGCCACGGCGCGCTCACAGGCCTCGATGGTGAGGGCGATCGGATTGACCATCATGCGGCGTCCGATGTCGGACATGCCGACGCCGCTGATGGCGACTTTGTCCTCGAACTTGTCCTGAGTGACAGGGGGACGGATGTGGAACCGGATCTGGTCCGGTTCGATCTCGTCCGTCGGCAGGGGAGCAGGGGGACCCTGCTCCGCTACCGGGCGGAAGAACGGAAGCCAGACGTCGCCGTCGGCTTCGAACACGACTTCCATGCGCATGCCGAGCTCGAGTTGCTCGGCATCGCATTCCACCGTGTTGGTCGTGAGCCGCACCCGGGGGTCTTCCTCGAGTGCGACCTGCGCGATGACGAACGGCGTAGGGAGCCCGGGCAGACCGAAGCGGTGGTTGACCGTGAATCCGATGAGGGTGGCGTAACCCGAGACGACGCGCACCCCCATCTGTTTCCCCCGGCAGTAGCGGCAGATCGGCTGAGGAGGATGGATGAGAGCCGAGCACGACTCGCATTCCTGTATCCGCAGCAGGCCGTCCGCGCCTGATTTCCAGAAGAACTTGTTTTCCAGGGTCAGCTGGGGGAGGGGACGTCCGGACGCTTTCGCCGGCGTGTCCTGTGTCCCTGCGTTCCCTGATTCCTGATCGACCACCGCTGTGTCAGCCACTTACCCGAGCATCCTTACTTTTTTGCCGTGATGGGTGCTGCGAGTTCCTGTTCGTCGATCAGGACCTGCAACTTTTCCAGGGTCGCGTCGAGGCCGGGGCCGATCCGCTTGCCCGGCGTGAACGTTGCGGGCAGATGCCGCATGCCCTGGATGACTCCGATCGAGTCGTAGTGAACCGTGTTCTCCGCATCGCATGTGTAATCCGGCATGCGATCGAACACGGCGATCAACATCCGCTTGAACACCGTCCGTGCCAGGTTCGACCCGATGCAGCGGTGCACACCCAGTCCGAAACTGAAGTGCCGGTTGCCCTTACGCTCGATGTCCACCGAGTTGGGCTCGTCGAACAGGGCCGGATCGCGGTTGGCCATCGCCCACGACAGCCAGACACGTTCGCCTTCCTTGACCTGCGCGCCGCTGAACTCGCAGTCCGCAGAGAAGGTGCGTCCGTCACCGGGCGTCGGAGAGAAGTAGCGCAGGAACTCCTCGGTGGCGCTGTCGAGCAGGGCGTCGCGTTCGTCGCTGAGACGCGTGCGCTCGGTGGGGTTCTCCCCGAGCCATTCGAGTGCGTGCGCGGTCAGCGCGGTGGTGGTGTCGAAGCCGCCGCCGATGAGCAGGCTGAGGATGCCCAGCAACTCCATGTCGTCGGGCTTCTCGCCGAGCACCTCGACGTCGGCGATCGCGTTGATCAGGCCCGGGCGAGGCTTCTCCCGGATCTCGAACAGGTTGGTGAGCAGGTCGATACCCATGTTGCGGTGAAGCTCACCGATGCGTGCGATGTCGGGGGAATCCGGCGGGGTGTAGATGGCCGCGTGGACCGGCTCGCAGTAGACCTCCCACTTCTTGATCGGGATGCCGAGCATCGCCAGCGTGATGACGGCCGGCACGACGTTCGCGAGGTCGTCGACGAAATCGATTCGGCCGCTCTCGATCTTCTCGTCGAGGGCGGCCTGCACGACCTCGTCGATGATCGGGATCCACTTCTGGATCGCAGCAGGGGAGAGATACGGGTTGAGGAGTGCCCGGAATTCGCGGTGCTCCGGGTCGTCCATTTCGAGAATTCCGCCGCGCACGCCGGAGGCGCGCTCGGCGGTCGGGATCATGATGCCCTTGTACCCGCGACGAACGCCCTTGATGTCGTGGTCGTTCGAGACATTGGGTGAACGGACGATGTTGAACACCTCGTCGCTACCCGCGGCGACCCAGTGGCCTCCGTGGGTGTCCGACCATGCCATGGGGCACTTCGACTGCATTTCCTCCGTGATCGGCAGGAAGTTCTCGCGGTAGTCGGCGGCGTGCCGGTCGAAATTGAAGACCGGGGTCCGGTGGGAATTGTCGGCAACGACGTCGTCGACACTCATGGTTTCCTCTCTGACGCTTCGATGGACGGACTGTTCGAAACGTTGATGGTCAGGAGATCTGGATGGCCTGCTCGGGGCACGACCGCGCGGCTTCCCGCACGTTCTCCTCGAGGTGGGCGGGCACTTCCTCGACGACGGCTGTGGCGTGACCGTCGATTTCGCTCAGTTCGAATACCTCCGGTGCCGCCATGGCGCACAGGGTGTGCCCTTGGCAGCGCTCGGGATCGACCTTCACCTTCACGATATTTCCTCCCGGTTGCGGTTGAAATTGGTTGGCGCCCGGATATTCCCACGACCACCGGGGAAAGTCCCGCGCACTGTGACGGTCAGATGTGGAAGTCGTACCACTTCAGGTACCCGCCACCGTCGACACGCATCTGCATGCCCGTGACGTAGCGCGACTCGTCGGACGCGAGGAAGAGCACCATGTTGCTGGAGTCCTCGGGCTCGATGTACGGAATCGGCATGGCCTGCTGGACACCGAACACAGGCTCGGCGTCCGCGCGGGTCGGGTGCTCGAGGTCCGGGCGGAACGACCGGTACATGGGCTCGCTCTGCAGCATCTCGGTGTTGCAGTTCGTGGGATGCAGCGCGTTGACGCGGATCTTGCGGGGTGCCAGATGGGTCGCCAGTTCGTGAACCAGCTGGGCGATGGCACGCTTGGAGAAGACGTAGGCGACGCCGCCGAGGTCCTTGCCCGGTACGTCGACCTTGGACACGTCCATCAGGGCGGCAGTGGAACCGGTGGCGATGATCGAGCCGCCCTCGGCGAGATGCGGAAGCGCGGCGTGGATCGCGTTGAGCGTGCCGACCAGGTTGGTGTCGACGACATCGGCCCACGCCTGGGTCTGCGGCTCGCCCTTCATACCGGCGACACCGGCCTGCGCGACGACGATGTCGACCTTGCCGAACTCGGCCAGCCCCTGCTCCAGGGCGGCTTTCACCTGCGCGGCCTCACGCACGTCGGCCTGGACGGCGACGATGCGCCGGCCTTCCTTCTCGACGAGCCGGACGGTCTCTTCGAGATCTTCCGGGGTCGCCATGGCGTACCCCATCGAATCGATGTTCCGGCAGATGTCGACAGCGATGATGTCGGCGCCTTCGGATGCGAGTTTGACTGCGTGACTACGGCCTTGACCACGAGCTGCGCCGGTGATAAACGCGACCTTGCCTTCAACACGTCCCACGGGAGAATCCTTTCGGAAGGGTATCGGCCGGGAGGATTCCGGCCGAGCGGAACCGGCACCTCGAGGGGCCGGAGTGGGTGTTCTAGGTGTTGCGTCCGCCGTTGACCCCGAGGATCTGCCCGGTGATGTAGCCGGCCTCTTCCGAGATCAGGAAGGAACATGCGGCGGCGATGTCCTCGGGGCGTCCTGCCCGCCGGACCGGTGTGCGCTGGATGTGGTCTTCGATGGTTCCGCCGAGCAGCCCCTTCTCCTCGGAGCGGCGCAGCATCGGAGTGTCCACGAAGCCCGGCGGTACGGCATTGACGGTGATGCCGCTGGGCCCGTATTCGAGCGCGAGGGATTTCGTGAGGCCGTTGACCGCTGCCTTGGACGAGACGTAGGCGGACATGAACTGCTGGCCCGACTGCGCGCTCGACGACGAGATGTTGACGATGCGTCCCCATCCGGCCTCGATCATGTCGGGCAACGCGGCCTGGACGCAGTGGAACACGCCTCCGAGATTCACCGCGACGACCTTCTGCCAGGTGTCGTAGTCGATGTTCTGAAAGCGCCTGTACAGCTCGAGTCCCGCGCCGTTGACGAGGATCGTGACGGGTCCGAGTTCCGCGCGGATCTCGGCGAACGCGGCCTCGACCTGCTCACGGTCGGACACGTCGACCTTGTACTCGAACTCGTCCCCGGTGGGGTTGAGATCGAGTACGGCGACCCGATGGCCGTCCTTGCGCAAGCGTTCGGCGATGGCGCGCCCGATTCCGGAACTGCCTCCGGTGACGACGGCTGTCCTCATGCCCATGCCTCGTCCCCGACGATGGTGGTGCGGCGCATCAGGCGCTCGGACGACGGATCGTAGGGAAGGGCGCGGTGCAGCATTCCGGTGTTGTCCCACACCACGAGGTCACCGACGGCCCATTCGTGCGAATAGCAGAAGCGTTCCTGCGTCGTCCACGCGAGCAGTTCGTCGAGGAGTTCGCGGCTTTCTTCGGGGCGCATCCCGACGATGTGATCGGCGGTGGCTCCGATGACCAGCGACCGCCGGCCGTCGCGTCGTTCCCACACGAGTGAGGACTCGTGGGGTTTCAGTGCGCGCCACCGGGCGACCATCTCTTCCGGCGGGTCCGGATGGACGAGCCGCTGAGCGGCTTCGAAGCTGTGCACGACGCGCAGGCACTCGTAGCGCTTCTTCTCCTGCTCGGGGAGATTCTCGTAGGCCGCGTACGTGCTGGCGAATTCGGTGCCACCGCCGACCATCGCCACGTGCCGGGCCGTGAGGGTGGTGGCTTTGGCGGGCACCTCGTTGGTGGTGTCGTCGATGTGCCAGTGGAACGTGCCCTTGAGGTACTCGGCCGACGGAGTCTTGGCCGGGTCCAGCGAGACGGTGAAGATCTCCTGTCCCGGTGCCGGTGTCACGACCTTGCCGAGCTTGCGGCTGAAGGCCAGCTGGGCGTCGTCGTCGAGGTTCAGCCCCCGGACCAGCAGGACGCCCCTCCACTTGAGTGCTTCGAGCAGCTGCGCAACGACGGTGTCGTCGTCGAGGCTGTCCAAGCCGGTCACTTCTACGCCCAACGACGGACTGAGGGCTGTAGTCTGAATCACAAGAATCTCCCTTCCGGATGCGAGAACCATACTCTCGCGCAATTGCAGGTCGCAAGACCCGGACGAACGCCGCCACGACAGCGAATCCGAGGTGGGGCTCGTGGCGCAAATCACTTTCGGTCTATCTTCGCGGCTGGCCGGTTGCTAGAGTTCTCCCTAGCAGAGGGAATAATTCTCATTGAAGAGAATGATGTTTTCATCCATGTGAGGAGACGGAATGTCAGTGCAGGACAACGGGTCGACCGCTGTGGCCGACGGCGCAACCTCGAACGGTGTGACGAAGCGCCTGCTCATCGACGGCGAGCTGGTCACCACCGATCGCACGTTCGCGTCCTACAACCCTGCGACCGGCGACATCGTCGGCCACGCTCCCGACGCCGGGGTGGAGGAAGCGGAAGCCGCGATCAAGGCGGCACGTCGTGCGTTCGACACGACCACGTGGTCGACCGACGTCGAATTCCGCGCCAAGTGCCTCGACCAGCTCTACCAAGCCCTGCGCGACAACGTCGAGGAGCTGCGCGAGCTGACCATCGCGGAGGTGGGTGCGCCGCGCATCCTGACCCACGGCAACCAGCTCGATGCCCCGATCGAGATCGTCAAGTACTACGCCGAACTCCTCCGGAACACACCGTTCACGGAAGAACTCGGTGAGGTCGAGTTCCGCGGACAGCCCCACCGTCGCTGGGTCGAGAAGGAAGCCGCCGGCGTCGTCGCGGCGATCGTCGCCTACAACTACCCGACACAGCTGGCGATGGCGAAGCTGCCGGCCGCGCTCGCCGCAGGCTGCACGGTGGTGCTCAAGGGCGCACCGGACACCCCGCTCGTCACGCAGGCACTCGCCGAGGTCATCGCCAACCACACCGACATCCCCGCGGGCGTGGTGAACATCCTGTCGTCGTCGCAGATCGCTCCCGGCGAACTGATGACCACCCACCCGGACGTCGACGTGGTCACCTTCACCGGCTCGACGCCGGTCGGCAAGAAGATCATGGCGGCGGCAGCCGACTCCCTCAAGCGGGTCTTCCTCGAACTCGGCGGCAAATCGGCACTCATCGTGCTCGACGACGCGGACGTCGCCACCGCCGCCCAGTTCGCGGCCTTCAGCATCTGCTCGCACGCGGGCCAGGGCTGTGCCCTCACCACTCGCCTGCTCGTGCCGCGGTCGAAGCACGACGAGATCGTCGCGCACGTCGCCGGTGTCATGCAGCACGTGCCGTTCGGTGATCCGTCGGACCCGAAGATCTACATGGGCCCGGTCATCAGCGAGAAGCAGCGCGAAAAGATCGACGCCATGGTCAAGCGCGCCGTCGACGAGGGCGCGACCCTCGTCACCGGCGGCGAGAAGGTGGATCCGGGCTGGTTCTACAAGCCGACCCTGCTCGCAAACGTGGACCCCGACAGCGAGATCGCGCAGGAAGAGGTCTTCGGACCGGTCCTGGCCGTCATCCCGTTCGACGACGACGACCACGCCGTCGAGATCGCCAACAACTCCAAGTACGGGCTCTCGGGTGGCGTGCTCAGCGCGGACGACGAGCGAGGCATCGCCATCGGGCGTCGCATCCGGACCGGCACCTTCAGTGTCAACGGCGGCAACTACTTCAGCCCCGACGTCCCGTTCGGCGGTTACAAGCAGTCCGGTATCGGTCGCGAGATGGGCGCCGCGGGCCTGGCCGAGTTCCAGCAGCTGAAGGCATTCTCGGTGGTGGTCAAGTGAGGCCGCTCGAAGGAGTGCGTGTCGTCGAGGTCGCGATGTACGGCTTCGTCCCCTCGGCGGGCGCGGTGCTCGCCGAATGGGGCGCCGACGTCATCAAGATCGAGCATGCGGTCACCGGCGACCCGCAGCGCGGCCTCCGTCAGACCGGCACCATGCGCGTCGAGGGCGACCCGAACCCGAACGTCGAGCACGCCAATCGAGGCAAGCGCAGTCTCGGACTGGACATCTCGATTCCCGAAGGCCGCGAAGTGCTGCTCGACCTCGTACGCGGCGCCGACGTCTTCCTCACGAGTTTCCTGCCGAGGGTACGTACCAAGCTGAGCATCGATGTCGACGACATCCGTGCGGTGAACCCGAAGATCGTCTACGCGCGCGGCAGCGCACTCGGGCCTCGCGGTATCGAATCCGACAAGGGTGGCTACGACATGACGGCCTTCTGGGCCCGCGCCGGTGTCGCCGCGACCCTCACCCCGGCCGGAACGGAAGGGATGATCGCTCCTCCCGGACCCGCGTTCGGCGACACCATCTCCGGCACCAACCTCGCCGGTGGGATCGCCGCAGCGCTGTTCAAGCGTGAACGAACGGGTGAGCCGTCCGTGGTCGACGTCTCGCTCCTGAGCAGCGGCGTGTGGGCCATGGGCCACACGATCGCGCTGTCGGCGCACCTCGGCGTGCACATGGAGGCGCCGAAGGCCGGCGGGCACGGATCACCGCGTAACCCGTTGTCCGGTGTGTACGGGACGGCCGACGGCCGGTACGTGTCGTTCGTGATGCTCCAGCCCGGTCGCTTCTGGGCCGACGTGTGCCGGCACATCGACCGGCCGGACCTGATCGACGATCCGCGCTTCGCGAATGCGGAGGCGATCGGTGAGAACACCGCCGAGGCGGTCGCGATCCTCCGTGAGGTCATCGGCAGCAAGCCGCTCAGCGACTGGACTCAGCGTTTCGGCACCCTGTCGGGGCCGTGGGCGCCGATCCAGGACTCGCTCCAGGTGGTGAGCGACCCCCAGGTCCGGGCGAACGAGTACCTCATCAAGGCAGGGGAACTCGAACTCGTATCCAATCCCGTGCAGTTCGACGTCGCCGCTCCCGAAAGTGGCCCGGCGCCCGAGTTCGCTGCCCAGACCGAGGAGATTCTCCTCGAACTCGGGCTGGACTGGGAACGCATCATCGAACTCAAGACCGCGGGCGCAGTCACCTAGTTCGCAAGGAGGGATCATGCCCTACATCGCTTCGATCGGAACGTATCTGCCCTGCTGGGGATCGTCGGACAGCAGGGTCGCCGGTGACGACGAGGATGCCGTCACCCTCGCCGTCGAGGCCGGTCGTGCCGCACTCGAAGCGGGCGGATCCGCCGAGTACGTGGTCGTCGTGAGCCGGGACCTGCCGCTGATGGAGAGCAGCAATGCGGCGGTCCTGCTCGCGGGGCTCGGACTCGACCCCGAGCTCGAGGTGACCGAGCGTCTCGGTGGCGCACCGGCCGCACTCGACGCTCTGGGATCGGCTCGCCCCCGCACGCTCGTGATCGGCGTCGATATCGAACCTGCCGGGGCCGCAGCGGTACTGACGTCCGATCGCGGTCTGCAGGTTCGCACGGCTGCACGGGTCTCGCGCAGCCTGCCGGTGCGGACACGGAGTGCGTCCGGCGACATCCACGACTACGGCGATCCGCGGCTGCTCGCGAAGCGCGGCTACCTCGCCTCGCTGTCGACGGCGTGGGTGGAGTCCCCCGCGATCGTGGCCGGGGTGACGTCGTCGGAAACCGGCCGTCTCGCGGCGACGCGGAGGCTGGACCTGCCCACCACAGGGGCGAGTTCGGGTCTGTTCGCCCTCGCGGCCATGGCCGAAGCCGGCATCACCGGGCCACTGGTCGGCGTGGAGCAGGCAAGCCTGTCGGGGCTGACGGTCGCCGACGGGGCGGTACAGGTGAACCGGCGGGAACGGCCGCCTCGGCCGAGACCGGCCTCCATCAGTACCGCCGAAGGGGAGATTCCGATCTCCCTGGCCGCGTACGAACGAGCATTCGAGGCGAAAGTCCGCTGGGAGGCAGGTCGTTTCGCGGACAGTGAGACTCTCGACTTTCCGCCCCGCTACCGCGTCGACGCCGACGGAACGCTGAACACCGGGTATCTACTCGTCGATCTTCCCCGGACCGGGACGGTGTACACCGAGGTCACCGTGCACATCCCGGTTCCGGGCCTGAGTACGCCCTATTCGCTGGTCGTCGTCGAACTCGACGACGTCGGAGTCCGCGCGCTGGTGCGGGTTACCGGAGCCGAAGCCGGCACGGCCGACATCGGTGACCGCGGCAGGCTGGTGTTGCGCCGGGTCGCTGTGCGGTCGGGCGTCCCGGATTACGGCTATGCGTTCGAGCCCGACGATGTCGGTACGGATGCGGAGGAGGCGGCATGAGAAACGTCGCAATCGTCGGCGCAGGAATGACCCCGTTCGCCGAGCACTTTGCGCTGGGTATGCGGGATCTGCTCCCGATGGCGTACTCCGAATGCGCCGCGAGCGTCGACAAGGGGATCGACAAGTCCGACCTGCAGGCCGCGTGGTTCGGCTCGATGGGCACCACGGACGGATTTCCGTCCGGCATCCTGGCGGACACGCTCGGGTTGCCGGAACTGCCGGTCACGCGCGTCGAGAATTCCTGTGCCACCGGGCACGACGCGATCCGCAACGCGATGTTCGGGATCGCCTCGGGGGCGTACGACATCGCCCTCGTCATGGGTGCCGACAAGATCCGGGAGACGGCGTCGAAGGGCATGTTGTGGGAATGGGAGGCGATGACCCGGGACATGGCGTGGGACTACCCCCTCGGTCTCGCCCAAGCGGGCTTCGCACTCCACGTCCGGCGCTACCTGTACGAGTCCCCTGCCACCCGTGAGCACATGGCGATGGTGGCGGTGAAGAACCATCGCAACGGAATGACCAATCCGAAGGCCTGCCGGCGATTCGAACTGACGGTGGAAGAAGTGCTCGCCGCGGACACCACGGTCACGCCGTTCGGGGTCTACGACTGCGCGCCTCAGAGCGACGGTGCCGCCGCGCTCATCCTCGTCGCGGACGACGTGGTCGATCGCTTCACGGACCGTCCTGTGTGGATCCGCGGTACCGGACTCGGCCTCGACTCCGTGATGCACCAGCACAAAGGGGATCTCACCACGCTGCCGGCGACTCGGCGTGCCGCGAAGCAGGCGTTCGCCGCGGCCGGGCTCGGTCCGGCGGACGTGGACGTCGCGGAGGTCCACGACTACTTCACCGGCATCGAACTCATCAGTTACGAGGATCTCGGTTTCGCGGAGAAATTCGAAGCGTTCAAGTTGCTGGAGTCCGGGGCCACCGATATCGGCGGTTCCCTTCCCGTGAACCCCAGTGGGGGTCTCAATACGAAGGGTCACCCACCCGGCGCGTCGGGGGTGGCGCAGTGTGTCGAACTCTTCGAGCAACTACGGGGACAGGCCGTCAATCAGGTCGACGGAGCACGAATCGGACTTGCGCACAATGTCGGAGGTCCGACAGCGGTTGCCGCCGTGACGATTCTGGAGGGGCCCGCAACTCGATAATCTCTGCCACCCGGACAGCCCGCGCCCACGCCACGTGGGTGTGGGCTGTTCGACGTTGCACGACTGTCTCGCTTCGACGTGTGTCGGCCGAATATGTTGCAGCACTGCAAGATTGCCGTTCTGTATTCTTTGCACACCATTCACCTTTCTAGTGAATCCGTATTGCCGTGCTCACAAACAAGACTTAATGTGTGGGTCATCACATGGAGTGCTCGGGTGGGTCTTGTTCTGTGTCGCCGCGTCCCACGGCTCCGGCAGCACGATGAAAGTTGAGTGTGGATGATTCTCACGATTTCGAAGAAAGTGGGCCGCAGCCTGCTGGTCGTCCTTCTGGTGACGATCGCGGTTGTCGCACTGCTCGGTCTTGCTCCGGGATCTGTCGCACAGGTCATCCTGGGCGAGAATGCAACACCCGAGGCTGTCGCCGCGATGGACGCCAAGCTCGGCCTCGACCAGCCGTTCTGGGCGCAGTACACGGGATGGCTCGCCGATGCGGTGCGCGGTGATCTCGGAACATCGCCGCTGACAGGGCAATCGGTCAGCGAGGCCATCGGTGAGCGACTTCCGGTGACGCTGCAACTCGCCGCTATGGGCTTGATCATCGCTCTCCTCGTCGCGCTCGTCATGGGCGTGGTTTCGGCGTCGCGCCCGGGTAGCAAGGTGGACCGCGGGATGAACGCGCTGTCGGCGGTCTTCCTGTCGGTGCCGGCCTTCATCGCCGGCCCGGTACTGATCTACTTCCTCGCGATTCAGCTCAACATCTTCCCGGTGATGGGATGGTCCCGGATCGAGGAAGGACTCGGTGAGAACCTGCGTGGCGCTCTGCTGCCGGCGCTGGCGATCGCGCTCACGGAGATCGCGGCATTCCACCGTCTGCTCCGCACCGATCTCATCGGCACGCTGCGTGAGGATTTCGTCGCCGCGGCCCGAGCCAAGGGAATGCCGTCCTGGTACGTGATGTTCCGGCACGCGCTGCGCCCCTCGTCCTTCTCGCTGATCACCGTCGCGGGCATCAACCTCGGCCGCCTCATCGGAGGCACGGTCATCGTCGAAACATTGTTCGGGCTCCCGGGTCTGGGGCAACTCGTTGCGTCGTCCATCACGTCGCGTGACGTGATCATGGTCCAGGGCATCGTGGTGTTCATCGCGGTCGTCTACGTGGGAATCAACACCCTTGTCGATCTCAGCTACCAAGTGATCGACCCGCGGGTCAGGAAGGTGGTCGGAGCATGACCCAGGTCGCGTTGGAGAAGAAGGACGACGGTCGCCCCGTCGACGAGGTAGCCACGAAACTTCCGGATGTACCCGCGGTCAAGAAGACCCGGTCGATTCTGGTGTACCTGTCGATCGCGTGGCTGGTGATCATCATCGGTGCGGCGGTCTTCGCCGGACTCCTGCCCCTCGCTCCGTACAACATCCCGATCGGTCCGCCCCGCACGCCACCCGGCTTCGGTTCGCTGGACACGCTCCTCGGAACCGACACGCTCGGACGGTCCCTGCTCTCGCGTGTCGTCTACGGCGCCCAGGTGTCGCTCGTGATCGGTGCCGTCGCCGGCACAGTCGGCTTCGTCGTCGGCTCGCTGTTCGGGATGATCGCGGGATACTTCGGCAAGCGTGTCGACGCCGTGATCTCGCTCGTCGCCGACGCCATGCTCGCGTTTCCGCCGCTCATCCTGCTTCTCGCCCTGGCGTCGATCCTGACTCCGAGCGTCCAGACGATGCTCTTCGGGCTCGGCTTGCTGGCGATTCCGTCGTTCATCCGGTTGTCCCGGGCCAACACCCTGGCGTGGTCCTCACGCGAATTCGTCAGAGCGGCAAAGAACATGGGTGCGGGGAACGGGCGCATTCTCTTTCGAGAGATCATGCCGAACGTTCTCGCCCCGCTGGCGTCGTACATGCCGATCGTGATCGCTGCCCTGATCGTCGCCGAGGGTTCTCTGAGCTTCCTCGGGCTGGGCATTCCACCACCCCAGCCCAGTTGGGGCGGCATGATCAACGACGGCAAGGACGCCATCGCGACGTCCCCGCACCTCGTCTTCGTGCCTGCCCTCGTCATCTTCTTCACGGTGTTCGCTCTCAATCAGGTAGGCGACCACCTCCGCACCAAGTACGACCGGACGCTGCACGACTGAGTTGGCCTCGAACCGGTTGTATTCGAACATTTTCCACATGAGAGGTCGAGAATGATACGACACAGACGTCTGGTGGCCGCGTTCGCGGCCGCATGCTCTGCCGCACTGGTGCTGGGGGCATGTGGGAGCGGCGATTCCGCTTCCGCTTCCAACGCCGCCCAGAGCACCGTGGACGCGGGCGACCCCGTAGCCGGTGGTACCGGTCGCATCCTGCAGATGGGTGAACCACGCTCGCTCGACCCCGCGGCGCTGTCCAACACCTGGGCCCACCAGCCCACTCTCGGCAATGCCCTCTACGGCACATTGATGGTCACGGCCAACGACACGCTCGAACTCGAGTACAAGATGGCGACCGACTTCTCGACTGCCGACGGCGGAAAGACCTTCACGCTGGCGTTGCGGCCCGACCTCGCGTTCAGCGACGGTAGCCCGCTCGACGCCGCGGCCGTGAAGTTCAATTGGGACCGGCTCAAGGACCCCGCACTGGGATCCACAACGATCCGGCAGGCTGTGCAGATCGAATCGACCGAGGTGGTCGACCCGAGGACGATGCGTGTGACGATGGTCGAGCCGAACCCCCAGTTCGGCCAGGCGCTCGTTGCCGGCGCACTCAACTGGATCGCATCCCCGGCCGCACTCGAGAAGGGTGCTGCGGCATTCGACGAGAATCCCGTCGGAGCCGGACCTTTCACGCTCGTGAGCTGGACGCGTCAGGACTCGATCGAGCTCGAGAAGAACGCCGGGTACTGGGACGCGCCGAAGCCCTATCTCGACAAGCTTGTGATTCGCACCGTGGCCGACGCCAACCAGCGTTCCAACGCGATGACCACCGGTGGGGCCGACCTCACCACGGAGACGAGCTGGACCAATATCAACAAGGCCGAGGCCGCCGGCCTGCAGTACCTGGTCGCGTCGACCGGTGGTGGCCAGTTCGCCGGTATGAATCAACGCCGCGCACCGTTCGACGACGCCCGGGCACGACGTGCCGTGTCGCTCGCTGTCGATCTCGACGCCGTGAACACCGTGGTCTACAACGGTGAGGGCGAAGTGCCGAAGACCTTGTTCCCCGAGGATTCCCCGTACTACGCCGATATCCCCTTGAGCACGACGGATGCCGCCGAGGCACAGCGTCTCTTCGATGAGCTCGCCGCGGAGGGCAAGCCGGTGTCGTTCACCTTCCTGTCCTACCCGACAAGCGAGAGTCGCGTGCTGGGTGAGGCAATCCAGGCTCAGCTCAGTGCATTCCAGAATGTGGAGATGAAGGTCGAGGTAGCCGATTTCCCCGCGGTGACAGCACGTGCGGGTGCCCGCGACTTCGACATGCTCGTCTCGTCCACGATCACCCAGGATCCGGATTACGCGCTGACCATGGCGTTCGACTCGCAGTCGAGCGGAAACTTCATGGGCGTGAACAATCCGGAACTCGACGCCGCGCTCGAGCGGGGCCGGTTCGGCCAGACCGCCGAGGAGCGCAAAGCGGCGTACGACGAGGCACAGCAGATCATCGCCGACACCGTGGTGGGTCTCTGGTACGTCCGGGCGTTGCCGTCGGTGACCTTCGGCAAGAACCTGCACGGCGCACAGATTTACACACTCGGGTCTCCTCTTCCCGAAGAGTTCTGGATCAGTAACTAGCCGACACGAGGAAAGGGCCGGCTCGCCGTGAATGCTCAGCCGCTTCTCGAAGTGAGAAATCTACGTGCCTACATCGGTACGCCGCGTGGCACCGTCCGTGCAGTGGACGACGTGTCGCTCGACCTGGATTCCGGACAGGCGCTGGGTATCGTCGGCGAGTCCGGCTCCGGCAAATCGGTGATGGCCCGCGCGATCATGGGGCTCATGCCTCCGCGTTCGGGTCGATCCGGCCACGTGACGTTCAGGGGCCGTGACCTGCTGTCCCTGACGAAGAAGGAGAAGCTGGAGATCTGGGGAAACCAGATCGCCATGGTTTTCCAGGACCCGGGGCGTTCGCTCAACCCGGTGGTCAAGGTCGAGCGTCAGCTCACCGAGGGGATGCGGCGGCATCTCGGGGTGAGCCGGTCCGAAGCGCGGACCCGAGCGTTGAAGCTTCTCGAAGAAGTAGGCGTTCCGGACCCCGAACGACGGCTGGGCAACTATCCCCACGAGATGTCCGGCGGTATGCGCCAGCGCGTGATGCTCGCGATCGCGCTGGCATGTGAACCGGATCTGCTCATCGCGGACGAGCCGACCACCGCCCTCGACGTCACCGTGCAACGGCAGATCCTGGACCTGCTCCGCCGCGTCCAACGCGACCGGGACATGTCGATGATGCTCATCAGCCACGACCTCGCCGTCGTCGCCGGTCGCACGGACCGCGTGGCGGTGATGTACGCGGGACGGCTCGCGGAGGTGGGATCCACCCGAGAGGTGTTCGATGCGCCGATGCATCGCTACACCCACGCGCTCCTGGGGGCGACACCGACGATCGATCACGAGCGGCACGCACCGCTGCGCCTGATCGAGGGGTCGCTGCCCGATCCCACCGATCCGCCTCAGGGGTGCCGATTCGCGCCGCGCTGCACCCATGTTGCGGACGAGTGCACCGTCGCGCCGATCGGTCTCGAATCGGTCGGTATCGACCATGAGGTCGCATGTCTGCGTCCCGTCGTTCCGGCGGTCGGCGCTGTATCCGGAGGTGAATCGCATGGCGGGTAGTGGTACCGCTCATCTGCGGGGCGAAGAGGCCCTGCTCAGTGTTCAGGATCTCGTGGTGGAGTACCCGACGGATGCCGGCACCGTACAGGCGGTGTCGAAGATCAGCTTCGACGTACTGGCCGGCGAGACGCTGGGAATCGTCGGCGAATCGGGATGCGGCAAGTCGACGACCGGCCGCGCCGTCCTCCGGCTCGACCGGGTGACGTCGGGGCGAATCCGCTTCGGAGAAGAGTGGATCGAGGGCGCGAGCGAAAAGCACATGCGTTCGCTCCGCCGGGATATGCAGATGATCTTCCAGGACCCGGTGTCCTCGCTCAATCCCCGCCGCGCCGTCAAGGACATCGTGGTCGAGGGGATGACCATTGCGGGCGCGTCGTCCGAGTCACGCGAGAAGGCCTCGGCGTCGGTTCTCGAGCAGGTCGGTCTCCCGGGCGACCGATTCGCGAACGTGCTCCCACGGCAGTTGTCCGGGGGACAGGCGCAGCGCGTGGCGATCGCGCGGGCGCTCGCGCTCGAGCCGAGGCTCCTCATTTGCGATGAACCTGTGTCGGCCCTGGACGTTTCGGTGCAAGCGCAGATCCTCAACCTCATCGAGGAACTGAAGACGAAGTTCGCTCTGACGGTGGTGTTCATCGCCCACGATCTCGGGGTCGTACGCACCGTCAGCGACAACGTGATGGTCATGTACCTCGGCAAGGTGTGTGAATTCGGTGATTCGATCGAGATCTACGATGATCCCGCTCATCCGTACACGCGTGCCCTACTCGATTCGGTTCCCCTGACCGATCCCGAGAAAGCGTTTGCAGGGCCGGCTCTGGCGGGCGACGTACCGTCGCCCCTTGCGCCTCCGACGGGATGCCGGTTCAGGACCCGCTGCCCGAAGGCCCAGGATCGTTGCGCCGAGGAAGAACCCGAGATGCGGGAGGTACGGCCGGGACAGTTTGCGGCGTGCCACTTCCCGTTGCCGTCGGTCACGGGACGGAAGAACCTTTTCGAGACGGTGGAGTCCGAACCTGCCGAGACGGAAGCCGTGGAGATCGAAACGGGGGACACCGAAAGGGGCGACACCGAAACGGGCGACACCGAACTGGTGAACGCCGATGGGTGACGGTGGTTCCCGGAGCACCGGGCGCCTGTGAATGCCGTAGTGCCGGCCGTCCGGACCGGTCCGACCATCTGGGTGCTGGTCTTTGCCGGAATCGTCACCACGCTGATGTCCACGTTGGTGATTCCGCTCCTCGTCGACTTGCCGGAACTACTCGGAACAAGTCCCGCGAATGCGTCCTGGGTCGTCACGGTGACCTTGTTGTCCGGAGCGGTCGCCACCCCCGTGACCGGCCGGCTGGGCGACATGTACGGCGCACGACGGATCCTGCTGCTGTGCACGGTGCCGCTGATCCTCGGGTCGTTCCTGTGTGCGATGTCGTCGAGCCTGGCACCCATGCTCGTCGGACGCGCACTGCAGGGCGCAGGATTCGGCATCGTTCCGCTCGGTATCAGCGCACTGCGCTCGCTGGTCCCTCCCGAGCGCCTGGGATCGGCGATCGCACTGATGAGTTCGTCGCTGGGCATCGGCGGAGCACTCGGACTTCCGGTCGCCGCAATCGTCGCGCAGACCACGAGCTGGCGAATGTTGTTCTGGGGAGTCGGAATCCTCAGCGTGGTGATGGCGATCCTCATCGCATGGGTCGTACGGGACACACCGGCGAACGAGCACAGGGGCAAGTTCGACGGATTCGGCGCGTTCGGTCTGTCGGTGGCACTGGTATGCCTGTTGCTCGCGGTGTCCAAAGGCGGTGACTGGGGATGGACCGCGGGACTGACCTTGACGCTGCTCGCGGTGTCCATCGTGGTGCTTCTCGGCTGGGGACGTTGGGAGCTTCGAGCCGACAGTCCTCTGGTGGACCTCCGGGTGGCGATGGGCAACCGGGTGCTCGTGACCAATATCGTCACCATCCTGATCGGCTTCTCGATGTACTTCCAGGCCTTGCTCGTCCCTCAGATCCGGGTGCTGCCCGAGTCCACGGGATACGGCCTGGGGCAATCGATGATCGTCATGGGACTCTGGTGTGCGCCCGCCGGCCTGCTGATGATGGTGATCTCACCACTGGGCGCACGCCTCACGACCGCGCGTGGTCCCCGGACGACGCTCTGCACCGGTTGCCTGATGATGGCCGCGGCATACGGTTCGTCGCTGTTCATGATGGGATCGACCTGGGGACTGCTGGTGATCACCTGTTGCATCGCTGCGGGAATCGGGCTGGCCTACGGTGCAATTCCGACTCTGCTCATGGGAGCGGTGCCGCTGACGGAGGTCTCGTCCGCGAACAGCGTCAACACGTTGCTGCGTTCGCTGGGCAGTACGGTGTCCGCAGCGGTCGCGGGAGTCGTCCTGGCACAGATGAGCATCATGTTCGCGGGCAACACGATTCCCACAGAGAACGGATTTCTCGTGGGCATGCTGATCGGTGGCGCCGCGGCACTTGTCGCGGCGCTCGCCACCGTGGCGATCCGCGGAGCGCAACCCGGCGGTACGGAGACCCCGGTTCCCGGCATCGCGGCACAGTCGCCGGCTGATGCCTCGTCGCGCTCCGCGGTCACCGGCCCGGGGGCAGCGTCCGCACGGTGAGTGCGTCGAGCAGAGAATGTGTCAGGCAGAGAACGTGTCAGGCAGAGAGCTTACTGAGGGGATGCTCCGACGACACGCGACGCGGTCGCGCCCGGTCGCCGGACCGGATATCGATCGTGCTGAGGCGGTCGTCGCAGATCCGGACGAGGTCCGTGAGGACCTGCGGGTCGAGCCGGTTCCAGCGGTGTTTGGTCAGGAGCCTGCGTAGCCGATGGAAATAGTCCTCGGGGGATATCCCGAAGGTGACGAAGATGTCTTCGTCGGGCCCGCCGTTCCAGTGGCGCCACTTTACGGCGAAGGCGAGTAGTGCAGCTTCATCGGTCATCGCGCCGTCTCCTTCTATTGTAGGGGTGTGGATGCACTGCGCATCAACGCAATTGGTCCTTCATGACTTTGCCCGTCGCGTTCAGTGGCAGGGCTTCGAGATACTCGATGGCCCGAGGGGCCTTGAACCCGGCCATTCGCTCCCGGCTCCAGGCGAGCAACTCCTCCGGCGGTACCGGATTCGCCGACACGACGAATGCCTTTGCGACCTGTCCGAGGCGCTCATCCGGGATACCGATCACGGCGACCTGGTCGACGGCCGGGTGTTCGAGCAGGAACCCCTCGATTTCCGCGGGATATGCATTGAAGCCACCGACTATGAACATGTCTTTCTTTCGGCCGACGATCCGCAGGCGGCCGTCGTCGTCCAGCGTCCCGAGATCTCCGGTATGCAACCAGCCTTCGAGGTCGACAGCTTCCGAGGTTGCCTCCGGATCGTCGAAATAGCCCTGCATGACATTGTAGCCACGGATGAGCACTTCTCCGTCGTCCGCAATGCGGACTGCTATTCCCTCACAAGGAATCCCGACCGTGGTGGCGATTTGTTCGAAAGTGTCGCCGGGCCGGGACGCCGTGGCCGTACCGGCTTCGCTCAGCCCGTACCCGGTCATGATGGTTCGAAACGGCAGTTCGTTGCTGATACGCCGGATCAGATCGACGGGGATGTCTGCCGACCCGGTCACCGCTGCACGCAACGACGAGAGGTCCCGTGTGCCCTGTGCGGCCAGAAGGGACTGGTAGAGCGTCGGTGGGCCCGGAAGTACGGTGACCCGTTCGCGTTCGACCAGTTCGAGAACTCTGTCGACATCGAGAACGGGCACCGGGAGTACGGTGGCGCCCCGGATCATCGACGCGATCAGGCCGGCTTTGTAGCCGAACATGTGGAAGAAGGGGTTGACGACCATATATTTGTCGCCCTTGCGGAGATCGGCGAGGTCGCACCACTCCGAGAACATCCGGAGAGTCTGGGTGTGGTTCATCATGACGCCCTTGGGGCGTCCGGTGGTTCCCGAGGTGTACATGATGTCGGCGATATCGTTGCCGCTCAGCCTGCGGGCGTAGGGATTTCCGCTCTCCAGGAATCCCGACCTCATATCGAACGTAGGCACTCCTGCCGGCGTCCGGAATTCGGTACCGAGGAAGCCGTTCTGGACGAGCACGGCCTTCGCTCCGCTGCGGCGGATGATGTCGCCGGCCTCATCCTCTTTGTAGCGCGTGTTGACGGGGACGAGGATTCCGCCCGCCGCGAGCAGCCCGAAGGCCGCGACGATCCATTCTGCGGAGTTGGGGGCCCAGATCGCTACCCGGTCACCCTTGTCGATGCCGGCCGCGGCGAATGCTCCTGCGGCCCGGCGGATGCGGGCGGTGAGCTCGGTGAAGGTGAGCCGGAGGTCCCCGTCGACGACCGCTTCGGCATCGCCGAAGCGGTCGTCCGTGCTGAGGACCATCTCGGGGATGGTCCGCCAGGTCATACCTTCAGCAGCCTCGCGAGATTGCCACCCATGACCAGCTTCTGATCCTCGAGGGGAAGATGCTGGATGTGATCGATGTAGCTGGTCGGCTCGGCCAGGCCCTCGGGGTGGGGGTAGTCGGAACCGAAGAGCACGTGGTCGGCACCGATCAGGGCCGTGAGCTTACTGAAGTCCTCTTCCCAGAACGGGCTGACGTAGATGCTCTTCTTGACCGCCGCGACCGGGTCCTGCATGCCGAAGCCTTCGGGAGCCTTCTTGAAGGTGTCACCGAGGGTCTGCAGCACGTGCGGAAGCCAGGACGCGCCGTTCTCGATGACTGCGATCCGCAGCTCGGGGAAACGGAACAGTGCACCGTGGCAGACCCACGACGCCACGGCATCCTGAATCGGACGCCATTCGCTGACCATGCGGAACGCGTTCGTGACGAACGGGAGCATTTCTTCGCCCGTGCCGTCCCATTCCTGGTTGTACCGTGCGTAGCCACTGTCGGACGAGTGCTGGGTGACCAGGACGTCGAGTTCGACGACGCGCTTCCAGAACGGATCGAACTCCGGGAGCGCGAACGAGCGCGGACCCTTGTAGCCGGGAACCGGTGCGGGCCGGACGAGGATCGCCTTCGCGCCGCGCTCGACACACCACTCGAGCTCTTCGATCGCCTTGTCGACGATCGGCAGGCTGATGACCGGGACGGTGAAGATGCGGTCCTTGTAGTTGAATCCCCAGGTCTCGTACAGCCACTGGTTGAGTGAGTGGACGACCGCGTGGATCAGCTCGGGGTTGTCGCGCATGCGCTCTTCGACGAGGCTGGCCAGCGTCGGGAACATCAGAGTGCGGTCGATCTGGAGTTCGTCCATGAGCTCGAGACGCGCAGCGGGTTCACGGAAGGCGTCGATCGACTTCATCGGCTTGCCGAAGATCTCCCGCTTGCTCTTGCCCTCGGGATTGCCGTTCTTGAAGTAGTCCTCCATCGCTCCGGGACGAGCGACCACCTCGAAGGTGGGGTTGGGGATGTACTCGCTGATCTGATTGCGGATCGCGATCTTCGTGCGGCCGTCGACCTGCACGTACTTGATGGCGCCCTTGTACTTCTCCGGGAGGAACTTGGTGAGGGCTTCCTCGGTCTCGTACAGGTGGTTGTCCGCATCGAACAGCGGATACGGCAATTCTTTCGGTGACATAGATCCTCCTTCTCCTGTTGTGAGAATACTATTCTCTTCCGCGGGAGGCCGCAATATCCCCGCGCACCCGGAACTTCTGGATCTTGCCGCTCGCGGTGCGGGGGAACTCCGTCACTTCGTGCAGTTCCTCGGGCCACTTCTGCTTCGCGATACCCGAGGCCCGGAAGTGTTCGCGCAACTCGTCGAGCGTGGGCATCGCGTGCCCCGGATGAAGCCTCAGTACGGCCGCAGCATGTTCACCCAGGCGCTCGTCGGGGGCGGAGACGACCGCGGCCTCCGCAACCGACGGAAGCGTGAGCAGTACTTCTTCCACCTCGAGGGCGCTGATGTTCTCGCCGCCCCGGATGATGAAGTCGGCCTTACGGTCGGTGATCGTCAGGAAGCCGTCGTCGTCCAGCACCCCGATGTCGCCCGTGTGGTACCACCCGTCCTCGTCGAACATGCGGGCAGTGAGTTCGGGGTCGGTGTAGCCCATGCAGAGATCCGGTCCGCGGCTCAGGATCTCGCCGTCCTCGGTGAGGCGGATCTCGACTCCCGGTGAGACGCAGCCGTCGGTGAAGAGCCGCTTGTCGACGGGATGGGTCACCAGCGAACTCGTGATCGACGGATGCTCGGTGCTCCCGTACGCCCGGAACACGGTGATGCCGAGCGAGTCGAGCCGGCGGGTCACCGCGGCCGGAACTGTCGAGCCGCCGAGACCGGCGTACTTCATGTACTTCAGGTGCCGGCCGGGATCGAAGTCCGGGTGATCGAGGAGGCTGGTGACGAAATACGTCGCGCCGCCGCCGATGACCAGGCCGTCGCTCTCCATGAGTTCGATTGCGCGAGCGGGGTTCCACACGTCGAGCAGGTTGATGGGGGAGTTGTCGAGCAGAGGGATCAGGAAGGCATTGACCATGCCGATGAAGTGCCCCACCGGTGCGCCTGTGAGCTGCGTGCCCCGGTCGGCGGGATAGCGGGCGGCGAGTTGCCGCGTCTCGAATCCGAGGGTGCGGTGGCTGTGGACCACGCCTTTGGGATCACTCGTGGTGCCGGAGGTGAAGGCGAGCAGTGCCGGCGCCGCGGGGTCGGTGGGGAGAACGCCTTCGAAGGGTTCGGCGTCGAGCAGGTCGTCGAAATCGCGCCCGACCACGCCGACGATCGGGATGTCGGCGCAGAGGTCGGGCTGGTACTCGGTGTACCCGAACCGCTCGGCGCACACGAAGACCTTGGGCGAGGACTCGCGCAGGATGAACCCGAGTTCCTTGCGGCCGTAGAAGTGCACGATCGGCACCACGGTCGCGCCGAGGAAGGACGTCGCCCAGAAGACGGCGGCCGCTTCCATCCAGTTCGGCAACTGGAACGCCACCACGTCACCGGGGCCGACGCCGCACCGGCGCAGGCCTGCAGCGAGACGACGCGCGACGATTTCGACCTCACCGACTGTTCCCGACCAGGGCCGCACGTCGGAGTGGACCCGGAACTCGATGTCCGGGGCGGCCTTCAGGCCACGAGCCAGCATGTCGCCGATGGTCTCGCGTGTCCACCACCCTTCGTGCTCGTAGCGTTCGACCAATTCGGGGGGCAACTGCCGCATCGTGGGAGCTCCAAGGTCAAGGGGTGAGACCGCTCTGCCGTGCGTCGCAGCGCTCGGAGTCGGCTTCGGTCATATGCGAGCATGTTATTCTCCGATTTCCAGAATTCCAATATCAATTTGGAGAACAGAGCTATGGTCGATCTCGAACTCGAAGACGGACTGGCGATTGTCACGATCGATCGCCCCCACGCCCGCAACGCGATTGCGCCCGAGACCATGGACCAGCTCGAGAAGGTTCTCGACGCCGCTGCCGGCGCGCGTGCGCTGGTCATTCGAGGTGCGGGCGACAAGGCTTTCGTATCGGGCGGTGATCTCAAGGAACTGGCAAAACTGCGCACCCATGAGGAGGCCGCCGAGATGGCGCGCCAGATGCGGGCGATCTGTGATCGGATCGCGGAGTTCCCCGCGCCCGTCGTTGCGGCACTGAACGGGCATGCGCTCGGCGGGGGTGCCGAGGTCGCGGTGGCCGCGGATATCCGGGTCGCCGCCGACGACATCAGGATCGGGTTCAATCAGTCCACGCTCGCGATCATGCCCGCGTGGGGTGGGGCAGAACGGCTCGCGTCGCTCGTGGGCAGGGGCAGAGCTCTGATGCTGGCGGGTTCCGGCACCATCCTCCGTGCCGAAGAAGCCGAGCGAGTGGGACTCGTCGATCGTGTCCTCCCGCGCGAGACGTTCGACGAAGGGTGGCGCGCGCTCGGCCGCGCGCTCGCCAACGACTCGTCCGCGTCGATCAAACGAGTGATGAACGGGGCGACTCCGGCCGAAGCCGTCGACGCCTTCGCTCGCCTGTGGGTAGCCGACGCGCACTGGGAAGCAGCCGAAAAAGTGATGAATCGGGCGCGCTGAAACCTCTTGGACGCGTGACCTCGGTCACTTTTCGGCCGAAACCTCCGAGACCTCGCGAACCGACTGAGGTTTGTGTGACTGGAGAGATCTCTTTTTCGTAACCTGAGCCACTTTTTACAACGATCGTGTCAAGACGCCGCGCCGGAAATCCGTAAAATCGGCGCTATCGTGATGATCTCGTAATCAGTTCGTTATCAGGGGACGACCAAGAGGGATCGCAGCTTTGTCACACACTTCGGAACACCTCGACCACGCCACCCGTGCATCCCACGGCCTCACCACGGCCGCACGTGTCGGCCGTTGGGCAGCCGTGGTCCTCGTGACCGGTGCCGTCACCGCCGGCGGAACCACAGCGGCGAACGCCGCGGGCGGACCGTCCCGCCTGGAGACCGGCCCGGCATGGACGGGCATCGCGACGACCGCACTGTCCACCGCACCCCAGGTCCTCACTGTCCCCGGGTTCGAGTCCACCGACTACGCCGAGAAGTTGCGGCGTGCGTCGGAGCGTGACGCACAGCGGATCGCCGACGAAGCCGCCGCCCTCCAGGCCGAGGCCGATCGTATCGCGCACGAGGAAGCCGATCGGCTCGCCCGCGAGGCAGCCGAACAGGCCGCACGCGAAGAGGCCGCGCGTCGCCCCGCACTGGCGTTCCCCGCCGCGGGCACTCTCACCTCCGGCTTCGGCGCGCGGTGGGGCACCAACCACAACGGCATCGACATCGCCAACTCGATCGGTACCCCCATCGTGTCGGTGACCGACGGTGTCGTGATCGAGACCGGCCCGGCCACGGGATTCGGACTGTGGGTTCGCATCGCTCAGGACGACGGAACGATCGGAGTGTTCGGGCACATCGACCAGTCCCTGGTCTCGGTCGGTCAGCACGTGCGTGCCGGCGACGTGATCGCGACGATGGGTAACCGCGGCCAGTCCACCGGACCGCACCTCCACTACGAAGTGTGGCTGCCCAACGGCGTCAAGACCGACCCCATCCCGTGGTTCCACGCGCGCGGCGTCCCGGTGCCCAGCTCGCACCTCGGCTGACGACACCACGAAAGCCCCCATGTTCGGAAAGAACATGGGGGCTTTCGCGTATCGATCACCAGATTTTCACGCGCTCCGACGGGTCGAGGTAGAGGCCGTCGCCTTCCCGCACGTCGAACGCCCGGTAGAACTCGTCGATGTTCCGGACGACCCCGTTGCACCGGAACTCGGGCGGCGAATGCGGATCGACGGCGAGTCGGCGGAGCGCCTCTTCGTCGCGGACCTTGGTGCGCCACACCTGAGCCCAGCCGAAGAACACGCGCTGCAGTCCGGTCAGCCCGTCGATGACGGGCGCAGGGCGGCCGTCGAGTGCGATCGCGTACGCCTTCAGGGCGATCGAGAGGCCGCCGAGATCGCCGATGTTCTCGCCGATCGTGAACTTCCCGTTGACGTGATGTCCGGGCAATGCCTTCGGCTCGAACGTGTCGTACTGCGCGATCAGTTGTGCGGTGCGCTTACCGAATTCCTCACGATCCGAGTCGGTCCACCAATTCTCGAGGTTTCCGTCCCCGTCGTACTTGGCACCCTGGTCGTCGAATCCGTGTCCGATCTCGTGCCCGATCACCGCACCGATCCCGCCGTAGTTCGCGGCGTCGTCGGCGTGGAGATCGAAGAACGGGGGCTGCAGAATCGCTGCCGGGAAGACGATCTCGTTCATTCCCGGGTTGTAGTAGGCATTGACCGTCTGCGGGGTCATGAACCACTCGTCACGATCGACCGGACCGCCGAGCTTGGCGAGATCGCGGTCGTACTCCGCGGCATACCCGCTGCGGTAGTTGCCGACGAGGTCGTCGGCAGCGATGGACACCGCCGAATAGTCCCGCCACCTGTCCGGATACCCGACCTTGGGGGTGAACTTGTCGAGCTTGCGCAGTGCCGCCCCACGGGTCTCCGGGCTCATCCACTCGAGGTCGGTGATGCTCTGCCGGTACGCCTCTGTGAGGTTGTCGACGAGCACCTGCATCCGGGTCTTCGCCTCGGCAGGGAAATGCCGCTCGACGTAGATCTTGCCGACGGCCTCACCGAGCAGGTCCTGCACCAGCGACACGCCGCGCTTCCACCGAGCGCGGATCTCCTGAGCGCCGGTGAGTTCGCGTCCGTAGAACGCGAAGTTCTCGTCGACGATTGCCGAGAAAAGGTACGGGGCACGTGCCCGCAGCACCCGCCATGCAGCCCACGCCTTCCAGTCGTCGAGCGACTGGTCGGTCCACAACTGTGTGAACACCTCGAGGAAACTGGGCTGCCGCACGACGATCTCGGACCATTGCCCGGCGGTCGCACCGGTGGCCGTGATCCAGTCCGTCCACTCGAACCCGGGCAGATCGGCGATCAACGATTCGAGCGTGACCAGGTTGTAGGTCAGGTCGGCGTCGCGGCGTGTGACGACATCCCAGTGCCCGGCAGCAAGCGCGGTCTCCAGAGCGACCACCCGCGCAGGGTCGTGGTCGAGGCCGGCGAGGGTGAACATACGGCCGATGTGCCCGGTGTACGAGTCGCGGATGGCGGCGTACCGCTCCTCCCGGTAGTACGACTCGTCGGGAAGGCCGAGTCCGCCCTGCGCGACGTGGATCAGATAACGCTGCGAGTTCTTCGAGTCGGTGTCCACGTAGTGCGCGAGCGCCCCGCTGACACCGACTCGCTGAAGTTCGCCGAGGACCGACGCGAGTGCAGCGCGATCGGGCGCGCCCGCGATCGCAGCCAGTTCCGCGGAGATCGGAGCCATGCCCGCGGCCTCGATCGAATCGATATCCATGAAACTCGCAAACAGGTCACCGATCTTCTGCGCATCGGTGCCGGGTTCGGCGCTCGACGCCGCAGCCTCCTCGATGATCGACCGGACGTCGACCTCGGCTTTGTCGGCGAGCGTGCGGAACGCGCCGTCGAGAGCGCGATCGGCCGGAATCTCGTGTTCGGCGAGCCATCGCCCGCTGACGTGCTCGAACAGGTCGTCCTGGGGCCGGACGTGCTCGTCGACATGTTCGAGATCGATGCCGGAGCGGATCTCCGAATGTGGCGCGATGGTCATGGGCTCCATCCTTACACCGATTCCCCGGGAGGTGCAGACGCCCACCCGAACGCGGAGAACCTCCACGCCCGTGGTGCGCGGCTCCTACGATCGTGCGGGGGACAGCGGTTCGCGACGGTAGCGCTAGGAGCACGGGTGGCATGACCGAGAACGACATACCGGCCACGCAGATGGTGGTCGACCCGCGCTTCATGCCGGTCGCGGATCAGTTCTTCCGGATGTTCTTTTCGCCCGGTCAAGGTGGCGGCGCACTGACGTGTTACCTGCACGGCGAATGCGTTCTCGACATCTGGGCCGGGTGGGCCGCCCGCGACAAGCGGTGGAAACGGGACACGGTGGTGCTGTCCTTCTCGACGGGGAAGGGAGTCGCCAGCACGGTTCTCCACCGCCTCGCCGAGCGAGGGCTCGTCAAGTACGACAGCCCCGTGGCGCAGTATTGGCCGGAGTTCGCCGCCGCAGGCAAGGACGCCATCACCGTTCGTGAGCTGATGTCCCACCGCGCCGGGCTGCACAAGGCGCGGGGACTCGTTCCGGGGCGCTTCGGGTTGCTCGACTCCGAAGCCGTCGCTGCCGCGCTCGCCGCCGCGCCGCCGGACCCGCGTCGCTTGGCCGGACCCGGCTATCACGCCGTCACCTACGGAAACCTCGTTGCGGAGGTAGCGGCGCGCGCGTCCGGGAAATCGTTCGAGGAACTCGTCCGCACCGAGATTGCCGAGCCGCTCGGAATGGATGAGTTCTGGTACCGGGTGCCGCAGGACCAGCGTCATCGCATCGCACGAGTCTTCCCCAAGATCAATTTTCTGCCCGCCCCGTGGGCCACCGCAGGCGCGGTACTCGCCAGGACACCCGGTCTGCGTGGACTCGCCGAGGCCGGCATGGCCGAGGGATTCGACGAGTTGATGCGAAGCTCCCGGGCGCACGATTCCGTGATGCCGGGCTGGAACGGCGTCTTCACAGCCCGGGCGCTGGCCCGGATGTACGCGGCCCTCGCCTGCGGCGGGGCGATCGACGATGTCCGCTTCCTGGAGGAAGACACCGTCCGGCAGTTGACCGAGGTTCAGACCCGAGGCCGCGATTACGTACTCGGAATCCGGGCCAACTGGCGTCTCGGGTATCACCCGGGCTGGGTTGCCTCGAGGCATCAGCCGCTCCGATCCGTGGGTCACTACGGCTTCGGCGGGTCCGGGGCCTTCGCCGATCCCGAGACGGGACTGTCGGTCGCGTTCGTCACGAATCGGCTGGGTAACACGTTCACGACAATCTCCGACGGACGTTTCCCCCGCCTCGGCGCGACAGCCGTGGCGGCGGCACGCCGAGCCGGGTGATCACACGGTCCCGGTCCTGGCGACGCCGTACCGCCTAGACGCCGGGGAAGAGCTGAGCGTTCGCGCGGGCACGCACATACACGGTGCCGTCCGCACCGCAGATCACCGTCTCGATCGAGGCGAGGCGGCGCCCGGCGCGGGTTACCTCGGACTTGATCTGCACGGCAGGGCCCGGTGCGGCAGGGGAACGCAGATAGTCGGCACTGATCTGGAGAAGCCGGTATCGGCCGCCGACGCAGGTGAGGGTCTGTGCGGCCAGACCGGACACGATCTCCGCCATCGACATGAGCACGCCGCCGTGGACGGAGGCGATCGGATTGGCCATCCATGCGAGCGGGACGATCTCGCCCTGCACCGTGCCGTGCTCGACGGCGGTGAGGGTCAGTCCCAGTAGTTCCGCCAGCGGGCCACGGGGCACGGTCTCCGCGGCGATACCGGCGACGATCTCGAGGCCACCCAGTTCGGCGAGTACGCCGGGGTCCGCGCACGGCCCGGGCTCGGGGCCGGTGGCAGCGGCGTGAGTGACATCCGGCGCGCGAAGTGCGTCGGACGGTGCGCGTCCCACCACGATCGACCGTCCGGTCAGGTGCATCACGGGGTTGCCGTCGTCGTCGAACAGGGTCGCTTCTGCCAGTCCGGTGGTGTCGTCGAAGTAGACGCTGCGGCCACGTCCCGAGACTGCCCCCGTGACGGGGAACGGGTGGGCCGTCGACGCGGTGATCTGGGACATCACGGACTGTGGTCGCTCGCCGGTCGCGTGCAACCGCGCGACCGCGACAGCCGCGCCCACGGACACGTCGGTGAGCACACCGACCGAGCCGATGGTCGTCTGTCCACGGTGGTCGAGGTAGCGGGGACCGACGGGCTGCGATACCGCTATCTCGTTGTCGCCTGCGATCGACAGGCCGATGCCTGTGAACGTGGTGGGTCGGTCGAGCGGGAACGGCGCCGCGTCGGTGATCATGTCCCCTTCTCTATCAGGGGCACCGATCACGGGGTGTCTCGGGTAGCCGCTGCGCGCGGTCGGGGCACGGTGCGGAAATGTGTCTCAGCTTCGGGTCGTCGGGAACGCCGGCAGGCCGAACCGGGCAAACAGGGCGGTGGTGTCATCGGCGAAGAAGGCCGTGGCATGCGCGACTTTCCCGCCGACAATGTCGAGAACCTGGAGCTGAAAAGGGCGGTGCACGCCGTCCTCCCCGCGCATGTAGAGCCCGAGCGCAGGCTGACCGTTTGCGGTTGTGGGCAGCATGACCTGGTCGCCGGGGCCCTTCGCCGGACAATTGAGCTTGATGAGGGTGACGATGGCGTCGGCGCCCTGGTACCAGCCGTCGAACGGCGGCATCTCCCAGATCGCGTCCTTCGTGAGCATGTCGACGAGCGAGTCGATGTCGTACTTCTCGAACCCTTCGACCCACCGCTCCACGAGGGCCTTGGCCTCCGCGCTCTCGGGTTCGGTCGGCCGATCGGACGTGACCTGAGCATCTTTCAACTGCGCGCGGGCACGCTGGAGCAGACTGTTGACCGCGGCTGTCGACGTGTCGAGCGCCGTGGCAACCTCGGCCGCGCGCCACTGCAGGACATCGCGCAGCAGGAGCACCGCGCGTTGCCGTGCGGACAGATGCTGCAGCGCCGCGACGAAGGCGAGCCGGATCGAATCGCGCGACGCGACGATCGTTGCCGGATCGGACGGATCGTCGGTCCGCCCGTCGTCGGTGTAGGTGCCGGGGATGGGTTCGAGCCAGGGAACCTCTTGGCGGACCACGAGATCGTCTGCGGGGTCGGAACTGGGCGCACCGAGACCGGTGGGCAGCGGACGGCGTTTCCGACCCTCGAGCGCAGTGAGACAGACGTTGGTCGCGATGCGGTGCAACCATGTGCGCAGCGACGAGCGACCGCCGAAATTGTCGTACCCGCGCCATGCTCGGAGATACGTTTCCTGCACGAGGTCTTCGGCATCGTGGAGCGACCCGCTCATGCGGTAACAATGGGCGAGAAGCTCGCGCCGGAACGGCTCGGCCAGCCCCATGAAATCGGTCTCGTCGGCGACAGCGCCGGGGGGACCGGGGAGAAGTTGTTCTGCCATACCGCACCCACTCCGATTCGTCGGCCCGAACGACTACCCGTCAAAGGGTAGTCGTGGGTACCGACACAGAACACCCTGAGAAATACCCTGAGAAATACCCCGAGAACTCACGTTCGAGCGTTCGTGCCTCTCGATCCTGGGCACCTCTCCGGGTACCGTGCTCACAGCCGCGCCGTCGGGTGCGCGCGTCGGTGAAGGAGTGGGGGCACGCGGTGCAGGATCACACACTGCGCGACCAGGCATCGGAGGTGACCGTGGGGGAGGCGCACCCCTCGCCTCGCGGACCCGTGGGGCCGTGTTCGGGCGGCCCGTCACCCGAGGCCCTGCGGGTGGACCGGCCGCCGCTCGACCGGTTCGGGCTCGCCGAACTCGGCCGCGCCGTGGTGGTGGGCGTCGTTCTCGTGACGTTCGTGCTGTGGGCGGTACTGCGCTGGGTCGTTCGTCCGCGTGGCCGCGGCGTTGTCGGTGCTGCCGCGCACGGAACGGTCGACGCGTTCGAGCACCTCGGGCCCACCTTCGTGAAGCTCGGCCAGCTGGTCGCCTCGTCGCCGGGGCTGTTCCCGGTCGCTCTCGCGGATGCCTGCCTGCGGATGCTGGACGACGTCCCCACCTTTCCGTCCGCCGAAGCGCGCGCGGTCATCGAAGCGGATCTCGGCCACCCGATCGACGAGATGTTCCTGTCGTTCGAGGACGTGCCGCTCGCCGCGGCTTCCGTCGCGCAGGTACACGGCTGCGTGCTGCGCGACGGACGACGTGCTGTGGTGAAGGTGCAGCGACCGGGGATCGCGCATCGTATGCTCGTCGACCTCCGTGCCGCGTATGTCGGCGCACGAATGTTGCAGGTATTCGAGTTCTTTCGCATCGCGAACACCCCCGCGATCATCCGCGACCTCTACAACGCGACCATGACCGAACTCAACGCCACGGTCGAGGCGGACCGGCAGGACCGGTTCCGGCGCAACATCGCGGCCTTCGGCGACAACAGATTCGTGACGGTCCCCGAGGTGTACTGGGACTGGTGCGGCCCGCGTGTGATCTGCATGGAACGGCTCAGCGGCCGACCGCTCGACCGTGTCGTCCCGGGGCAGGACGGTATCGACACCGCGCTGCTCGTGCGACGGGGAGTGAAGGTGTGGATCGAGGCGGTGCTGTGCCACGGGCCTTTCCACGGGGACGTGCACGCGGGAAATCTCTGGCTCCTCGACGACGGCCGGGTCGCACTGCTCGACTTCGGGATCGTCGGCGAGTTGCCCGAGAAATGGCGCGAGTTGCTCCGCTCGCTGTTCCGGGCCGCACTGCTCGAGGGAGATTTCACCGAGGTGGCCCGCAGTGTGCGGGCGCTGGGTGTCGCGGCGGATCTCGACCTCGACGATGTGGAGGTGGGCCGGCAAGTGGCCGACACCTTCGGGCCGCTGCTCGGCCGGGACATGGGGGAGTTGCGTCTGAGCGAGTTGATAGGCGCTCTCGTGTCGCTCGGCCGCAAATGGAACACCTCGAGCCCCGAGGAACTCGTCCTCTTCGGAAAACAACTCGGGTACTTCGAGCGGTACGCCACGGCGCTCGCGCCCGGATGGGTCCTGGGCCGGGATCCGTTCGTGTTCCGCAACGTCTTCCCCGACGAGGTTCGCATACGAATTGCCGAATCGGGCATGAGCCTGCCCGACTGACCGGACACCGCTCGGGGCCTTTACAGTCGCGTGCCGTGTCCGTAGTTTAACGATCGTTCGACCAAATCACGGTTCGGGCCACCTCGGCGACGGAAGGACCACGACCCCTATGACGACAGCGCAGGACGTCGTACTCAGTGAGCGCAACGGAAACGTCGTCACGTGGACGATCAACCTTCCCGATGCCCGCAACCCGATCTCGGGAGACGACGTCGTCGAGCGCCTCGTGTATCTGGTCGACGAAGCGAACAACGACATCGAGACCCGCGTGGTGGTCCTCACCGGTGCCGGAAGCGCCTTCTCCGCGGGCGGCAACGTCAAGGACATGGACGAGCGCGCCGGAATGTTCGCGGGCGCGCCGCACGCGCTCCGGGAGGGTTACCGCCGCGGCATCCAGCGGCTGCCCAAAGCGATCTACCACTGCGAGGTACCGATCATCGCTGCCGTCAACGGCCCGGCCGTCGGCGCGGGGTGCGACCTGGCGATGATGTGCGACATGCGAATTGCCTCCACGAAGGCGTTCTTCGCCGAAAGTTTTGTCAAGCTCGGCATCATCCCCGGTGACGGCGGCGCGTGGCTGCTGCCCCGCGCGGTCGGTGCTGCCCGCGCCGCCGAAATGGCGTTCACCGGAGATCGCGTGGACGCCGCGACCGCACTCGAATGGGGCATGGTGTCGCAGGTCGTCGAACCCGAAGAACTGCTCGGGGCGGCGAACGCACTGGCCGCGCGGGTCGCGGTCAATCCGCCGAACGCGCTGCGCATGACGAAAAAGCTTCTCCGCGAGGGCCAGCGCGTGGACCTCGATACCCTGCTCGAACTCTCTGCCTCCCTGCAAGCACTGTCACACCACACCCAAGACCACCGTGAGGCCCTCTCCGCGTTCCTCGAACGCCGCCCGGGCAACTTCACGGGTAACTGACCCGCCTCAGCGCCGTTCGAAGGACGCACCATGCAACGCACGATCATGACCGAAGAGCACGAGCAATTCCGGAAGATGTTGCGGGACTTCATCGAAAAGGAAGTCGTTCCGCACCGCGAGGAGTGGGACGAACTCGGACGTCCCCCGCGCGAATTCTTCACCCGGCTCGGTGAACTCGGCGTTCTGGGCATCCAGGTACCCGAGGAGTTCGGTGGGGGCGGAGAATCGAGCTTCGTCTACAACACCATCGTGTTCGAAGAGGTGGCCCGCGCCGGAGTCTCGTTCGGCTCGTACACCGTTCATGCGTGCCTGATCCTGCCGTACCTGCTCGAATACGCCACCGAGGAGCAGAAGAAGCGCTGGCTTCCGGGCTTCGCGGACGGCTCGATCATGACGGCCATCGCAATGACCGAACCGGGTACCGGTTCCGACCTCGCCAACATCGCGACCACCGCAAAGTTGTCGGACGACGGCTCGCACTACATCGTCAACGGAGCGAAGACCTTCATCACGGGCGGGGTGACGGCCGACCTGATCCTCACGGTGTGCCGGACTTCGCCGTTCGACCCGGAGAACCGTCGAGGGGGACTGTCGATCATCGCCGTGCCCACCGACACCGAAGGATTCTCCGTCGGGCGCAAACTCGACAAGATCGGCCTGCACCAGCAGGACACGGCCGAACTGTCGTACAACGACGTTCGCGTTCCCGTCGAAAACCTTCTCGGCGAGGAGGGTGCCGGCTTCGGATACCTCACCCACAACCTGCCGCAGGAGCGATTGAGTATCGCGCTCAACCAGGTCGGATTCGCCGAAGCCGCGATTGCCCACGCACTCGCGTACACCAGGGACCGCAAAGTTTTCGGGAAGCCGGTCGCCGCGTTCCAGAACACCAAATTCGTCCTCGCCGAGTGCTCCGCGGAGACCCAGGCCGCCCGCGTCTACGTCGACCACTGTCTCGAACTTCTCGACCGCAAGGAACTGAGCGTCGCCGATGCCGCTCGTGCAAAACTGTTCTGCACCGAGGTCGCCGGGCGCGTGATCGACAAGTGTCTCCAATTGCACGGCGGCTACGGGTACATCACCGAGTACCCCATCGCCCGCCTGTACGCGGACACCCGCGTCACCCGAATCTACGGCGGCACCAGCGAAGTGATGAAGACGATCATCTCGAAGGATCTGGGGCTCTAGGGATGTATCCGGGCCGATACGCAGCCGCGGAACCGGATCGGCCCGCCGTGCACGAGGTCGCGACGGGCCGGACGATCACCTACCGTCAGCTCGAGGACTCATCGGTCCGGTTCGCGCATTGGCTCCGCGCCCACGGTGTCGGAGCCGGCGATCATATCGCCGTGTTGTCGGTCAACGACGCCTCGGTATTCGAACTGTACTGGGGAGCATTGCGATCCGGGGCATACATCACGTTCGTCAACTCGCATCTGTCCGCCGCGGAGGCCGGGTACATCGTCGACGACTGTGACGCAACGGTACTGGCGGTCTCGGCGCCACTCGCACCACTCGCCGAAGAGATCGTCGCGCTCACGCCCAAAGTGGCGCACCGGCTCGCCTTCTCCGGTCCGATCACGGGGCACCTCGTGTACGAGGACGAAATTGCGGGATTGCCCACCGAACCACCGGCGGATCAGCCGCGTGGCAGCGACATGCTGTATTCCTCGGGTACCACCGGGAGGCCGAAGGGAATCAAGCCTCCGCTCACCGGCGCCCGGATCGAGGACGAGCCCGGTCCGCCGCTCCTGAAGACGGTGCGCGGCTTCGGCTTCGGCGAAGACTCGGTGTACCTCTCGCCTGCGCCGATCTACCACTCGGCACCCTTGCGCTACAGCGTGTCGACCCAGGCGCTCGGGGGGACCGTAGTGCTCATGGAACGGTTCGAACCGGAACTCGCACTCGACTGCATCGAGCGCTATCGAGTCACCCACAGTCAATGGGTTCCCACTCATTTCGTGCGGCTGCTGAAACTCCCACGCGAGGTGCGTGACCGGTACGACCTGTCGTCGATGCGGTATGCGCTCCACTCCGCGGCGCCGTGCCCGGTCGAGGTCAAACAGGAACTCATGCGGTGGTGGGGTGAGATCGTGTACGAGTACTATTCCGCGACCGAGGCGATCGGCAGTACGGTGGTCACCCCGCAGGAGTGGCTCCGTAAACCCGGATGTGTCGGCCGGACCGGGGGACCGGGCACTCTGGGCCTCGCCCGGATCTGCGACGAAGCCGGTCGGGTGCTCCCGGCAGGAGAGATCGGGACGGTGTACTTCGAGCGCCGGGACTTCTCCTTCGAATACCACAAAGACCCGGTCAAGACCGCGTCCGCCCGACACCCGTTCCGGGAATCCTGGTTTACAACAGGTGATCTCGGATACCTGGACGACGACGATGTCCTGTTCCTCACCGGTCGGGAGAACTTCACGATCATCTCGGGCGGCGTCAATATCTATCCGCAGGAAGTCGAGAGCGTTCTGGCGCTGCACCCCCTCGTTCACGACGTCGCGGTCGTAGGCGTGCCCGATGCCGATCTCGGCGAGCGCGTCGAGGCGTTCGTGCAGCTTTCGGACGTGGTGGACAGTGACGATCCGGAGCGCGAGATCCTCGAGTTCTGCCGGGAACGATTGTCTCGCTTCAAGTGCCCGAGGCAGGTTCGCGTCGTGGGCGGGCTTCCGCGCACACCGACCGGAAAGATGGTCAAAGGTGAACTCCGCGACCTCATCGCGAGGTACGGCGACTCCGGGGTCCCGTCGTGAGAGCACCGTCGGCGAAGCAACGGATATTCATCGAAGCCGGCCGGAGGGAGTTCGTTCGGAACGGGTACGGCTCGTCGTCGATTCGCACGATCGCGCACGAGGCCGGTGTCAGCCTGTCGGCGCTGTACTACCACTACAAGAACAAACAGGAGTTGCTTCTCGCCACGCTGATGGACGGTGTGGACACGTACGACGCCGTGTGCGATGCCGAACTCGCCGAGTCCGGTGACGATGCGACAGAGCAACTGCGCGCTTTCGTGCGGGGTAACGTCGCGTTCCGTACGCAGTTTCCCGATCATGCCCGGATGATCGCCACCGAGGTGCGTAACCTCGAACCGGAAGGCGCGCGACTGTACGAGGAACGACGACGGGCCGGGCGACGCCGGATCCGGGACATCATCGACGCCGGAATCGAGGAGGGTGTGTTCACGACCCGCTACCCCGACGACTGCCGCCGGTCGATCCTGGCGATGACGTCCGCGATCGCGAACTGGTACGACCCCACAGGTCCGGATACACCGCAGGTGATCGCGGAACGATACGCGGAACTGTCCTTGAATCTGCTGTGCCCGGGCGGTGTTCCGGTGCCGGCGAGCAATGGAAGAGATGGACGATGAGCACACGATTGGTGCCGAAAGCCGGACCCGAGGATGCCGCACTGTCCGAACTGCGCGCACGCGTCCGGGCGTTCCTGAAGGAACAGGTCGACGCGGGGACGTTCACGCCCGGTGTCGACACGTGGCTGACGCGGTGGAACACCGAGTTCTCCCGCAGCCTTGCCGCGCAGGGATGGGTCGGCATGACCATTCCGGTCGAGTACGGGGGCCACGGCCGGACGTTCATGGAGCGGTTCGTCGTCACGGAGGAACTTCTTGCGGTCGGTGCTCCGGTGGCGGCGCACTGGGTGGCCGACCGCCAGGCGGCGCCGTCGTTGCTGAAATACGGCACGGAGGAACAGAAGCAGCGGTTTCTCCCCGGGATCGCAGCGGGTGAGATCTGCTGGGCCATCGGCATGTCCGAGCCCGACTCGGGTTCCGACCTCGCCGGTGTCAAGACGAAAGCGACGCAGGTCGACGGCGGCTGGAAGCTCAGCGGAACCAAACTGTGGACCTCGGGCGCCCACCACGCCGATGCGTTCTTCGCGCTGGCGCGCTCCGCCCCGCTCGACCCTGCCCACCGCCACGACGGTCTGAGCCAGTTCATCGTCCTGCTCGACTCCCCCGGCGTGACGATCCGGCCGATCATGTCGATGTCCGGCGACCACCACTTCAACGAGGTGCTCCTCGACGACGTCTTCGTCCCCGACGATCTCGTGCTCGGGACGGTCGGCGCAGGCTGGGAACAGGTGACGAGCGAACTCGGGTACGAACGGAGCGGGCCGGAACGGTTCCTGTCCACCTTCGGTGTGCTGGACGGTCTCGTACGGTCCGTTGCCGACTGTGTTCTCGAGCCCGACACCAGGATCGGTGCCACGATCGCGCGCATGGTGGGCCTGCACCACATGTCCACCGCGGTGTCGGAATCACTCGAGCGTGGTGAGAATGCGGAACTCGCGGCGTCGGTGGTCAAGGTGCTGGGTACCAAGACGGAGGGAGATCTCGCCGACCTCGCCGACGAGATCGCGGGCTACACCGCATCCGACGACCAGCTCCGCCGGCTCGTCCGGGCCGGCGTCATGCAACGGCCGGGCTTCACGCTGCGCGGCGGAACCAGCGAGATCCTGCGCGGGGTCATCGCACGAGGATTGGGAATGCGATGACGGAGTCCCCCGAATTGCGCGATTTCGCGCAGATGCTCTCCGAGGTGTTCACCGCCGGGGACGACCACCGCATCGGAGAGGTCGTCGAATTCGACCGCCCGCTGTGGCAGACCCTCGGCGAACTCGGTCTCGACCGATTGACCGGGAGCGAAACCGACGGTGGCAGCGGCGCGGGCTGGGCCGAGGCGGCGCTGCTTCTCGGTGCCGCGGGTGCTTCCGCGGCCGCGGTACCGGTGGGAGAGAACGACTTGCTCGCAGGGTGGTTGCTCGAACAGGCCGGTCTCGGTGTCGGTCCGGCGGTCCGCACGGCAGCCGTACTCGACGAGAACGGGAGCGCCCGGCACGTGCCGTGGGCACGGTTCGCCGACACGGTCGTCGTACTGTGGCCGGACGCCGACGCGTCCTGGCGGGTTGCGGAGGTTGCTCGCGCTGACCTCGAACTGACCGAATCGGTGAACCTGGCGAGCGAACCACGCGACCACATCCAGGTGGAGACCTCCGAGTTGTCCGGTATCGAGGTACCCGGGACACTCGTCGAGGAGTTCCGGTATCGGGGCGCACTCATCCGGGTCCTCGCGTCGGTCGGTGCGATGGACAGAATCCTCGAACTCGTCGTCGAGCACACCAGCGCGCGCGTGCAATTCGGCCGCGCCATCGGAAAGTTCCAGGCGGTCCAGGCGCTGGTCGCCGATCTCGCGGCGGAATCAGCGCTCGCCCGTGCCGCCACCGATGCCGCTGTCGCCGCTGTGGTCGACCACGGCTTCGACAGCGCCCGGACCCGGTTCGCCATTGCTGCCGCGGCGTCGTGCAGCGGACACGCGGCAGCGGTGATCGTGCGTAACGCGCATCAGTCTCTCGGCGCGATCGGCTTCACGATGGAGCACGAACTGCACCGCCACGCAAACCGAATCCTCTCCTGGCGCAGTGAGTTCGGAACGGTGGCGTCCTGGGACGCGGAGATCCTGTGCACTGCGGTCGGCTCGGACGAACTCTGGCCGCTCGTCACCGACGGTCCCACCGGCTGACGCGTGGCCCCACGAAAGGACGTCCCCGTGACGAAGAATCGACCGGACCCGTCACACGCGGGGGCAGCGGCCGAACTGCCGCTCGAAGGGCTGACGGTGGTGAGCCTCGAGCAGGCCGTCGCGGCACCTCTCGCTACCCGGCACCTGGCGGATCTGGGCGCCCGGGTGGTGAAGGTCGAACGGGTGGGCGACGGCGATTTCGCGCGCGACTACGACAGTGCGGTGCTAGGCCTCGCCGCGCATTTCGTCTGGCTCAACCGCGGCAAGGAGTCGTTCGCGGTGGATCTGAAGTCCCCGGCCGGTATCGACGCCGTCACGTCACTGATCGCCGGTGCGGACGTGTTCCTCCAGAATCTCGCGCCCGGCGCCGCCGAACGTCTCGGACTCGGCGCCGATATGCTCCGGGCCGGCCACCCGGAACTGGTCGTGGTGAACATGTCCGGGTACGGCGCCGAGGGGCCGATGCGCGACCGCAAGGCCTATGACCTGCTGGTCCAATCGGAGACCGGCCTGTGCTCGATCACGGGGACGCCCGAGACGGCTGTGAAGACGGGAATCCCGACCTCGGACATCGCCGCCGGAATGTACGCGTTGACCGCGATCCAGGCGGCTCTGCTGCGCAGGCATCGCACCGGGGTCGGCGCGACGATCGACGTGTCGATGTTCGATGCGACGGCGGAGTGGCTGGGCTACCCGATGTACCTGCAGATGTACCAGGACCGGCAGGTTCCCCGCATGGGCCTGGCGCACACGTCGATTGCCCCTTACGACAAGTACCCCACGTCGGACGGCGAGATCCTCATCGGTGTGCAGAACGACCGCGGGTGGCGGACGTTGGTGACCGAGGTGCTGGGAATGCCCGAACTGGCACACGATCCGCGGTATTCCACGAACGTCGAACGTGTACGCCGCCGCAACGAGGTCGACAAACTGGTCGGCGACGCGACGAGCTGTTTCGCGAGCGCCGACCTGGACGAGAAGCTCGCGGCGGCCGGCATTCCCGCGGCACAGCTGCGGGACCTGCGCGGACTCATCGAACACCCGCAGGTCACCGCCCGGGATCGATGGCGTGAGGTCGACACCGAAGCGGGCGTGGTGCGAGGGCTCCTGCCGCCGATGAACTTCCGGGATGTCGAGCTGCCGATGCGCCCTGTCCCCGCACTCGGGCAGCACACCGACACGGTTCTCGCCGGACTCGGGCTGACGGACGAACAGATCAGGGGGCTGCGCGACGCGGGGATCGTCGGCTGATGTGACGCGGTCGCCCGGCCCTCAGGGTGGCCTGCATATCGATTTCGGTGAGCACTCCGAACCCTTGTTCCTGCAACGCGGTTCGGGTCTTCTCGACCGCGTCCGCGAACGTGGTCTGCAGTGTGGTGGACAGTGCGAGATTCATGATCGGTCTGCGTTCGCCCCGAAGGGCGGTATCAGCGGGTTCCGGTGGCGGTCGGCGAGAGGCGGCAGCTCGCCCGCTCCAGTCCGGCCTTCTCCATGATCAGGCTGGCGGGGCACCACCCGGCGGCGGAGTAGAAGACAAGGTTGACGCCCACGAATCCGGTGAGAATCAGCCACCAGGGGGAGAGGGCAAGTGTCAGTGCCACGCTCAGCAGCACCATGACGCCGGCCATGAGCGGAACGACGCGTTCTACGGTCCAACCGTCGTGATGTGGAAGCGTTTTCACCGGAAGTTCCATTTCGTGTTCTCGTCGTTTCCTGTCATGGCAACCCTTTCGATTGTACTCGGTATACCCCACGGGGTATGGGTGGCAGGGTCCCGCCACCCATACCTCGGGTCAGCTGTGCGAGAAACTGATGGAAGGCAGGATCCGGCGCAGCCAGGCCGGCGACCACCAGGCTGCGTGGCCGGTCAGGCGCAGCAGCACCGGGAGCAGCACGAGGCGGATGAGGACCGCGTCGAGCAGGACGGCGACGCCGAGGATGATGCCCATCTCCTTCGGCGGCAGCGGTTCGGCGAAGGCGAACGTGAAGAACACCGCCACCATGACCGCCGCCGCGGCAGCGATGACCCTGCCAGAATGCGCCAGTCCCATGACCTGGGCGACCTTCGGGTCACCCGACTCTTCGTAGTGCTCCTTGGCGGTCGAGAGCAGGAACACCGTGTAGTCCATCGCGATGGCGAAGATCATCGCGAAGAAGAACACGGGCCCCCAGCCGTCGAGGAAGCCTTGCGGGGTGAAGCCGAGGAGTCCGGATCCGTGTCCGTCCTGGAAGATCAACTTGGCAACGCCGAACGCGGCCGCGGTCGAGAGCAGGCTGACCATCGTGCCCAGGATGGCGATCAGCGGGGCCTGGAGTGCGACCAGCAGCAACAGGAATCCGAGGGCGAGGATGACCCCGACGATCACGGGGAGGTAATCGTTGAGCGCCTGTTGCAAGTCGAGGTTCTCCGCGGGCGCGCCGCCGACCAGGGCCTGCGACGGCAGGTCGGAACGCAATCGATCCACGATCGAGCCCATTGCGTCGTCCGACGGGTCGACGTTCGGGACGGCCTGCAGCATCACGTAGTCGGAACCGTCCAACGCCGGCATCGGTGGGGTGACCATCGTGACGCCTTCGGTCGCCCGCGCCGTGGCCGCTGCCGAGTCGGCGTCGGCCGCCGGGCTGATGATCTGGAGCATTCCCGGTGCGCCGTCGCCCATCTGGGCCTGGACGAGTTCGTAGCCCTGGCGGACGGGCGCGTCGGTGGGAACGACCTGGATCGAGGGCATCGCAACCTTCAGTCCCAGTACCGGAATCGAGAGTGCGATCAGCACAAGAAGCGACCCGATCGCGAACGGCCACGGATGCGCGTGCAGCAGGTTGCCCCATGCCTCGAATTTCGGAGACCGGTGCTGCTGGCGCTTGGCGTACGGGAGCGATCCGGCATTGACCTTCGCACCGATCTTTCCCAACACCGCAGGGAGCAGCGTCAGGGTCGCGGCAAGGACGAACGTCACCGCAAGCATGATCCCTACGGCCATCGTCCGGACCGCGGGAGCCGGTACGAGGAGCACTGCGGACAGGCTCACCAGTACCGTCAGGCCCGACAACACGACAGCCTTGCCTGCGGTGTCCATCGTCTCGGCCACCGCTGCGCGCGGGTCTCCGCTCTTGCTCAGTGCATCCCGGAACCGCGCGACGATGAACAGGGCGTAATCGATGCCGAGCGCGAGGGCGAACATCATCGCGAAGTTCATGGCCCACACCGAGATCGGAGTGACCGTGTTGAGCAGGACCAGTCCACCCGCCGAGGCGACGAGCCCGGCCAGGGTCAGCAGTAGCGGCAGTCCGGCGGCGACGAGGGAACCGAACGCGAGCACCATGATCGCGAGCGTCACGGGCCAGGAGAACAGCTCCGCCTTGATCATCGCGTCGTGGTTGGCCTCGTTGAAGTCACTCCAGAGCGCGGACGCCCCGGTCGGGTAGACCTCGATGCCGTCCCCGGACAGGGCGGTGAGTTCGGCTTTCAATTCGTCGACGGCCTTGACCATCTCGTCGGTGCTCGCGTTCGCGCCCGCGATCAGGATGCCGGTGTGCCCGTCGGGGCTGATCGACATCCCGGGTCGGGGTGGAATGACCTCGCCGAACCGGGGGTCGTCGGCGAACACCGCGGTGGCCTCGTCGAGGACGTGCTGGACAGCGGGATCGGATACCTGCTCGGTGTCCGAGTGCACGACCACCTGGACCGCGGCGGAGGAGTTTCCGCCGAAGTGCTCTTCGGCGAGCTCGCGCACCTGCACGGATTCCGAACCGTTCGCCTGCCAGCCGGCCCCGGCAAGTGAACTGAACACGGTGGGGGCGGCGGCCCCGAGTGCGATCAGAGCGATCAGCCACGCGCCGAAAACCCATTTTGCGTGCGTGGCCATGACGGCGCCCATGCGTGCCAGCACACCGCCCGACCCCTTCGGTGGGGCGGTTTCCGGCTTCTGCGTCGTCGTCCCCGGCGACCGATCGCCGTCGGCAACGTGCTTGCTACTCATATCTTGTGGAGCTCCTAATACGGGTGGGGGTATTTATCCGAGCGCACTACACCCCGGGAAATTCGCAGGGGGGTCGACGCGGACGTCCTCGGGTGATCGACTGGGGGCGCCGGTACGAGGGTATACCCCCAGGGGTAATTATGATGCCCCGGGGGGTACCCGGCGGGCGTGGGGGTCGGCAGCGCGAGGTCAGCAGCGCGAAGGGGATGGGCCTCGGGCGAGAGCTCGCGGGCCCCGGACCGCCCGGAAGGTTCACGGACTGTCATCGGTGGTGTTGTGTGTTCGGGGTGTGGGTGAGGCGGCCCCGCATCGTTGAGGCGAGGGCCGCCGCCCCATCTTCTTTACGTCGGTCAGCGACCGAAGAGTCGGCCGAAGAACTCGGGGGCGGAGTCGGCCCCGGCGTCCTTCGTGCATTCGCAGCGACGGGGGTGGCGCTGAAGGACCCTGGAGGGACCCTTCCTTGGCGGCCTCGAACCGGACGATGCCATAGGAAGAGTTCCGCACCGGTGCCCCTGGATCAGATCCGGATTGGCGATTCCCGCATTGTCTACCAGGATTCCGAGGAAGCGAAGGTGCCGGCCGTCTCGGCGACCGCCTGTCCCATTCCACCGGACGAGAAATCCGGGCGCCGACTTACGGCGCGACCGCCTTCGGCCACGATCGACCGCGACAGCGGTGGCCGTCACCGATGCCACCTTGTTCTCGATCCGACTCGTCGACTCGCGTTCTTCTCGGAGATTTCTTCTGGGCTATGTCAGATTCCGACAGTGACTCGGCCTGCGGTGGCCCCTCCGTCCACGATCAGATCGTGCCCGGTGACATAGTTGGCGTCGTCCGAGGCGAGGTACACGATTCCCGTGGCCATCTGGGACGGATTCGCGGCGTATCCGATGGGTTGGAGTCTGTCGAGGACCTCGACGACGCCCGCCACGTCCGGAACCATGCCGCTCAGCATCGTTCCTGGTGAAATCGTGTTTACTCGAACGCCTTTGGGTGCGAGTTCGAGGGCGCATGCTTTGGGCATCGCGACCACTGCCGCCTTCGTGCCACAGTAGACGGCCATGCCTTCGGTGGGCAGGTAACCGCCGTTCGAGGCGGTGTTGACGATGACGCCGGATCCTTGTTCCGCCATCACGCGGCCTGCCGCTCGCGTGCCGTAGAAAACCCCTCCGAAGTTCACGGCCACCAAGCGTTCGAAATCTTCGTTCGTCGTCTCGAGAAGCGAGGCGGCGGCGTGGACGCCGGCGTTGTTGCACATCACGTCGAGCCGTCCGTACCGGGAGGCGGTCTCGGTGACCAGAGTCTCGACCTCGGCAGGGTCGGCGACATCGGTCCGGACGAAGTCGGCACCGATTGCGTTCGCTGCCGCCTCGCCCGCCTCTCTGTTGACGTCCGCCATAACCACACGAGCGCCTTCCGCGACCATCAGTTCGGCGGTTGCTCGGCCGAGGCCGGAAGAGGCCCCGGTGATGATGACGATCTTGTCCTGCATGCGGTGTGCCATCTGTCGGCCTCTCGGGTGGTCGTGCTGTGGCGTGCTCTGTGTTTGGGTTACGCGGATCGAGAGCCGAGACTGCGCGCAGTGAAGAGCGCCTCGCTGCGCTCCTTCAGCGCGACAGCGGTGTCGTCGAACGCGCGCTTCACCCACTCACCGCTGTCGGCCATGATCTGAAGCGCTTCCTCGCCGAGGAAGGCGTCGGTGGAGTAGTAACGGCAGCGGTTGTCGGTGATCGGTTCGATGACCTGATCGCGTCGTGCGGCCTGAACGGAGACCTCGGTGGGACGCAGTTCCCACGACAGCAGGCGTTCGGGAACGACCGCACAGACGTATTCGGTGTACGGGAACGTTTCCGTCGCCCCCGAGTAGTCGGCCAGCGTCATCTCCACGGCCGCACCGAGTTCCAGTGTCGATTTCGCCGCGACGCAGAACGGATTCCAGTGCGGGTAGCTGTCGAGGTCGGTGAGGACCTCCCAGACGACACTCGCGGGCGCGTCGATCTCGACCTCGAGGGATCGGACGGTCGTAGCCGGGTCGTACGTCGGGATGGATAGTTCGGACATCGAGGCCCCTTTGTGGTCAGCGGATGAGTTGGCGAGGGTCTTGCACAGCCTGGCGACACCGTGGGTGCTAGTGGTTGTGCTCGTGATCAGGCGAAGGTTGCGTGTCCGCCGGTCAGGACGGCACCGCCGTCGGTGGTGACGTCGAAGCGTGCATCGGTGGAGCCGCCCCAGGCACGTATCTGCGCGGTGTCGCCGGGGAAGACGGGTGCCGCAAAGCGGCCGGACAGGGTCTTCAGGTCGGCCGGGTGGGCGCCGAGCATGTCTGCGAGAGGCAAGGTGGTCGCCGCGAGCGTGCACATCCCGTGCAGGATCGGGCGCGGCTGACCGATGCGCGCAGCGGCGTCCGGATCGATGTGGATGTGATGCCGGTCGCCGGTGAGCCGGTAGAGGGCGGCTTGATCGGTGTCGGTTGTCATCGTGCCCACCGCGGTGGGGTCCCCCTCGGGCGCGGACGGTGCCGAGGGGCCGCGGTCGCCGCCGAATCCGCCCGCGCCCGGCGCGAACAGTGACCAGGCGGCCACGAAGTACTTGCTTTCGACCACCACCTCGAAGACCGCAGCACGCCCCTTGTCCCAGACCTCACCGACCCGCGCCGACAGCGTGATCTCGCCGGAGCGGGGCAGGGGAGAGAGCACGTCGAGGGTCTGCGAACCGTGAAGTGCGGTCTTCGTATCGAACGCCCCGAGCGCGCCCAGCGCATCGGGTGCCCACTGTGCCAGGGTCAAGGCGAAGGTGGGCAGAACGCGGAGCCGATTCTCGAAGACCAGATCGAGGTCGGTGGCGTGGGCACCGACCGCCAGCGCGTACAGGATGGCGTCGCGCTCGTCGTAACCGACCACCCGGGCGCCCAGGTCGTGGCCACGCCAACGGGTGGGGGTCTGCGGTTCGGTCATCGATGGAGATCCCTTCTGGCGTTGCCGGCGCATGTGCGGTCGGTCTGTCGAGTCATGCCGGCGCCGGGGTGAATCGCGGATAGTCGAGGTATCCCTCGGCGCCCCCGCCGTAGTAGGTGTTCGGATTCGGCGCCGTCAGGGGCCACCCGCTCTGCAGACGTGCGACGAGGTCGGGGTTGGCGATGAACGGTTGTCCGAAGGCGGCGAGGTCGATCAGATCCTGCGCGATCAGGTCCTCGGCGTATTCCCGGGTCATCCCGCCCGCGAGGATGACGGTTCCTCGGAACCGGGCGCGAAACGTCGTGAGGAAGTCGGTGTCGAGAAGGCGACGGCCTGCGGGGCGCTGGTCGACGAGGTGGATGTAGGCGACCTCGCGGCGCGACAGTTCCGAGGCCAGGTACAGGTACGTGTCTGCCGCCTCGGAGTATGGAGGCATGTCGAAAAGCTCGCTGAACGGCGAGAGCCGGATCCCGACTCGGGTGGAGCCGACTGCGTCGGTCACGGCGTCGACCGTCTCCAGCAGGACCCGGGCGCGCTCGGTGAGTGAGCCGCCGTACCGGTCGGAGCGGGTGTTCGTCGCGGGGTTGAGGAACTGCTCGAACAGGTAGCCGTTGGCACCGTGCAACTCGACTCCGTCGAAGCCGGCGACTCGGGCATTGGTTGCCGCCCTCGCGAAGTCGTCGACGACACGGCCGACTTCGCGAGTGCTCAGCGGTCGGGGATCGCTTACGTCGACGAAGCCTACGTTCCCGTCGTCGGCGAAGGCGAAAACCTTGCTCTCCGGGGCCGGGTGGGCGCCGGCGCCGACCGGCTGCTGCCCTCCGGGTTGAATGGATGTGTGTGACAACCGGCCGACGTGCCAGAGCTGCGCGAAGATACGCCCACCCACGCTGTGGACGTTATCGGTGACGATGCGCCACCCGGCGACCTGCGCTCGAGACCAGATACCCGGAACATGCACGTAGCCTTGCGCTTCCGGAGAAATGGGTGTGCCCTCGGTAACGATCAATCCGGCGGTCGCTCGCTGGCGGTAGTACTCCGCCGTGTCCGCGGTCGGGGTGGTGTCGACGCACCGAGCCCGTGTCATGGGCGCCATCACGAGGCGATTGTCGAGGACGAGTTCACCGAGCCGATGGGTATCGAACAACCGAATCAATCGCTGTCTCTTTTCTGGGAAGGTCTGCGACTCTCTGTGCACGGGCCGCCGCGCAGAGCGCGAGCGACCGCCCCGGACTTCATCCAGGCTGCGGAAGCGTCAATGAAAAGTGTTGGAGAGGGGTTGTATTCACTCGCTTCGGGCGGCGATGAGGATCACCGTAGCCGTCGGCTGCAGTAGCGTCAACATCTGTGGGAGCGAGGATCAGAACTCGATCTCGATGGGGCCCGAGACGGGTCGCGCTTGGCACCCGAGGACGTAGCCTTCGGCGACATCGGACGGGTCGAGGATGTCCGAATTTTCCATCACCACCTTGCCCGAAATCACTGTGCACGCACAGGAACCGCACTCACCCGATCGGCAGGAGAACGGGACGTCGACACCACGGTCCAGCAACACATCGACGAGCGTGTTGCTGCTCGCCCACTCGAAACGATGTGACTCGCCGTCCAGATGTACGACTGTTTCGACCGCCGAGGCAGGATTGTCGTCGACGATCGGCCGGGGAGCTTCGAAGGGATCGCCCGAGATCGAGACGAACACTTCCTGATGATGACGCTCCGGCGGTACGCCGGCCGACCGCATGCTTTCCGCCACGCTGTCCATGAAAGGTACAGGGCCGCAGACAAATACTTCTCGAGACAAGTGGTCGGACGCCAGTGCCGCGAGCCCTTCCTGGGAAGGGAGGCCGTGCACGTCGTCGAACCAGTATCGGATCGTCAGCCGGTCGGGGAACTTCGCGGCGTACTCGTCGAGTTCGCTGTGGAATATCACCGAGTTGCGGTCGCGATTGGCGTAGAACAGCATGACCGAACGGTCGGACCCGAGCAGGGCGGTCTTCAGGATCGAGATGATCGGCGTGATGCCGCTCCCCGCCGCGAACAGTAGGAAGTCGTTCGTGAAGTCCGTCGGCGTGAAGCGGCCCGAGGGTGGCAGGACGATGAGAGAGTTCCCCGGTTCCACGTTGTCGCACAACCAATTCGATCCGTACCCGTCCGCAGTGCGTTTGACGGTGACCTTCAACTGGTCGTCGACGTGGGGTGTGCTCGACAGCGAATACGACCGGGCGACATGCCCGGTGCGGTCGCTCGGTATCCGGACGGTCAGGAATTGACCGGGCCGGTACGCGAACAGGTCACGAGAGTTCTCCGGCTTGCGCAGTACGATCGACTTCGCATCGGGGGTCTCTTCGATGACCTCGGTCACGGACAGTTCGTACCCGACACCGACGGTCTGCAAGGTGCTCACTTTCGGTCGCCTGCGCTCTCCGTTGACTGCTGCGTCGCGTTCGTGAATTTCACTGTGGGGTCTGGTGGTTCGGACCCAGGGTCAGTGCGCGTTGCTTCATCTCGAATCCCGTGTATCCTTCTTCCGCGGCGCGGGTGCACAGGTCGGAGTACCGCTGGAAACCGCCCACGTACATCAGCAGCGCCCGCGGCTTGCCGGGGATGTTCGCGCCCGTGTACCAGGAGTCGGTACGGGCATGCATCGTGCGAGAGGCGGCGGTGTCCACTTCACCGGCCCATTCGCTTTCCTGGGCGGGGGTGACACCGAATCGGGAGATTCCGTTCTCGTCGAGATGGTCGATGGTCCGCAGGATCCAGTCGACCTGCCATTCGCCTGTGGTGATCATCTGTGCCAGAACCGACGGGCTACCGGGGCCGTGCACCATGAACAGGTTGGGGAATCCGGCGGTCATCAGGCCGAAGACGGTCCTCGGTCCGTCGGCCCAATGGTCGGCGAGTCGTGCACCGTCGACTCCGGTCGGGTCCATCCTCAGCATCGAACCGGTCATCGCGTCGAAGCCGGTGGCGAAGATGATCACGTCGAGGTCATGCTCTGCCTCGGTGGTGCGAATGCCCGACTCGGTGACCTCCTCGATGGGGTGGGTCCGTATGTCGACCAGGGTCACGTTGTCCCGGTTGAACGTCTCGTAGTAGCCGGAGTCGATGCAGATCCGCTTGCCACCGATCGGATATGTCTTGGGGCACAGGAGTTCAGCGGTCTCCGGGTCGTGGACGATGGACCGGATCTTGTTGCGCACGAACTCGGCGAGTATCTCGTTCGCCTTCGGGTCGCTGGAGGTGTCGGTGAACGTGCGGATGAACTCGAGGCCGTTCCGGGCGTTCCACGCTCGCTCCATCACCTCTTCGCGTTCTTCCGCGGTGTAGTCGAAGATCGAGCGCTGCTCGGCGGCATTGCTCATCAGCACCGCGCCGTGTGTGCCCAGGATCTGCTTGCGCCGCTCGGGGTAGTCGGCCTTCCACTCCCGCTCGTAGTCCGGATCCAGTCTCCGGTTCCGCGCGGGGAGACTGAAGTTCGGGGTCCGCTGGAAGGCCGTGAGGTGCTCGGCGACCGCGGCGATTTCCGGCGTGATCTGGATGCCGGTCGACCCGGTGCCGATCAGCCCTACGCGCTTGCCGGCGAGTTCGGCGCCCTCCTTGGGCCATCGTGATGTGTGGTAGGCCTGGCCGCGGAAGCGATCCAGACCGGGCCGGTCGGGGACGTTGGAGACGTCGAGGCTGCCGGTTGCCGCGATCACGTATGTGGCCACGAAGCGGTCGCCGGAAGCGGTGCCGACGGTCCATTTGTCCACGGTGTCGTCGAATGTCAGCTCGTTGACACGAGTTTCGAACCGTATGTCCTCGCGCAGGTCGAAGCGGTCGGCGACGTGGTTGGCGTATGCCTCCAAGTCCGGTTGCGGAGAGAAGTGTTCCGACCACGACCATTCTTGCTGAAGCTCTTCGTCGAAGGAGTACGAGTACTGCATGCTCTCGATGTCCACGCGGGCACCGGGGTAGCGGTTCCAGTACCAGGTGCCGCCCACACCGTCGCCCGCTTCCACACAGACGACTCGACGGCCCTGCTGGCGGAGACGATGCAGCGCGTACATTCCGCTGAATCCCGCGCCGATGACGACAACGTCGAAGTGTTCGGCGGTAGGGCCGGCTTCCGGGGTCGAGATGGACATGTTTCCTCCAAGGATCGAATCTGGCTCAGCGGCACGCGCTGCGGCCGGATGAGAAAGAAGGGGAACCGAATCGCGGATGGCGACCGCTACCCGAGCAGGGAGCCGCCGTCCGCTACGACATCGGTGCCGTTGACGAAGGACGCGTCGTCCGAGGCGAGGAAGACCACGACGTTGGCGGTCTCCTGCGGGTCGGCCTGACGCTTGAGGCCGGTCGGGGTATCGCTGGATGCGGTGGTCGGCGACATGCCGGTCCGAATGTTGCCGGGCAGCACGGCATTCACCCGAATCTTCGACGCTTCGAGCTCGATCGCTGCGGTCCTCGTCAGTCCGCGCAGGGCCCACTTCGACATGCTGTACGAGCCGTGGCCCGCATAGGACGTCGTTCCGGCGAGCGACGAGACGTTCACGATCGAGCCACCACCCCGGGCGCGCATCGCGGGGGCGACGGCCTGGATGCCGAGGAACGGCCCGTGCAGGTTGACGGCGAGGACTTTGTCGAGGTCGGCGGCGGTTTCGTCCTTGAGCAACTGCTTGCGGTAGATCGCCGCGTTGTTGACGAGGACGTCGAGGCCTCCGAAGGTCGAGGTCGCCAGGGCGACGGCACCTGCCCAGTCTTCCGGGGCGGTCACGTCGAGATGGGTGTAGACGACGGCGTCTCCGACGTCGTCGGCGACGGTCTGTCCCAGGTCGTCGAGAACGTCGCCGATCACCACCGAGCCGCCTTCGCGCGCCAGCGCCCGAACGATCTGTTCGCCCTGTCCGCGTGCGCCACCGGTGACGATCGCGACCTTTCCTTCGAAGCGATGCGACATGACTCTCCGATTCCGGGATGCTCGTGGTTCAGCTGGTCAACGCGCGCCGGATGGCGGCGGTGTAGTCGGCGTCGATCCGCTGGGAGATCGCAGCCTGTGGGAACACTCCCGATGATCCGTGGAAGGTCCCCGGGTAGAGATGCAATTCGGTGGGCACGCCCGCCTGCGTCAACCGCTGTGCGTAGTCGATTCCCTCGTCCCGAAGCGGGTCGAAGGAGGCGACCGCAATGTAGGCCGGGGGCAACCCGCTGAGGTCGCGCGCCCGTGCGGGGGCGGCGTATTCAGACGTCACACTCCGGTCAGGGTCCCCGAGATAGTGACGCCAGCTGTCGATTCCGTTCTCCCGGTTCCACAGCGGGGAATCGATGTACTCGGTCGCTGAGGTCGTGAGCAGGCGGTCGTCGAGGACGGGGGAGTCCAGGGCTTGGAAGATCACCGCGGGACCGCCGACGTCGCGGGCCTTGAGCGCGACCGCCGCCGCGAGTCCGGCACCCGCGCTGATCCCGGCGAGGACGATCCGGGTCGGGTCGATCCCGAGGCCGTTGTCACCTGCAATCCAGCTCAGAGCGTCGAAGGCGTCGTCGAACGGTGTCGGGAAGGGGTGCTCCGGCGCGAGTCGATAGTTGACGGAGACCACCATCGCGTCGAGGTCGGCGGCCAGTGCCGACGGAACCCGGACATCGGTGGCAGCGTCGCCGAAGATGAATCCTCCGCCGTGGAAGTAGAGGATGCAGGGAAGTGGTTGCCCGACGGGGTCTTCCGGGCGGAACACGACGAGATCGATTTCGGATCCGTCGGTTGTCGGCATTGACCGGTGGTCTACCACGATTCCTGCCGGTACGGCTGCCATCGGATCTTTCATCCTCATCGAAAGGATCACTGCGCGCGCCTTTTCGGCGTCGGAGACGTCGAGTTCGGGGAGGAATCCCATCATCGGCCGGTACGCGGGATCGACGGCGTAGGACATGATTCATCTCCTTGTGCAATAGGGCGAGCGCCCGGTCGACCTCGACTGGCAACGGCTGGAAGTGGCGGCGATCACTGCGACTGAGGGAACAGTAGCCACTGGCTACTTTCTCGTCAACCGAAAGTCGCACAGCAGTCTCGAACGGGCACGGGCCGACTCAGAAGCCCGACATGTCGTACGGGTACTTGTTCGTCGCTCCGCCGTCGACCACCATCACCTGGCCGGTGATCGTCCGGGCGAGGTCGCTCACCAGAAAGGTCAGGGCACTCGCGACGTCGGCCGGCAGTGTCAACCGCTGAAGTGGTATCTGTGAGCGGGTGTTCTCGAGCGCCGCGGAGTCGAGGATCGCCGAGATCCTGGGTGTGACGACGAATCCGGGAGCCACTGCATTGACGCGAATACCGGAAGGTCCCAGCTCTATTGCCGCGGATCGGACCAGGGAGCCGAGCGCAGCCTTGTAGACGCCGTAGGCAGCGTGCACCGGTGAGCTGCCGAGCCCGGACACCGACGAGACGAACGTTATGGAACCTTCGCCGCGGTCGCGCAACCGAGCACCGAAATGTCTGAGCGCGAGCACCGCATGGCGCAGGACGATGCCCTCTTCCCACCGCCAGTCGTCATCGGTGATGTCGAGCAGGGGCGCGTATCTCGCCATACCGATGACGTCGACGACGCCGTCGAGTTCCCCCGCGCGCTCGGCCAATGCGGCCATGTCGGCGTCTTCGGTGGCATCGACCTGCTCGGCCGTGGCCGCTGGGCCGATCTCTGCGCATACGTGGTCGGCACGGTCCCGGTCGAGGTCGACGACAATCACTGTGGCGCCAATTTGAGCGAGTGCATGGGAGACCTGCCGCCCCATTCCTTGCCCGCCACCGAGCACAAGGTATCTGCGTCGGGAGAGGTCGAACCGACCGCGGTAATCGACGATCCGGTCGAGTTCGGCGCGATCGCCCGGCGGTGAACAGTCCTGAGCCATGTGTCCTCCGATCGAGGGTGGGCGCGAACGATGCATGTCACGCCATCTTCGGAGACAGGGAAGAGTCTTCGGTCGAATCCGAGTCGGCGGAAGCGATGTCGCCTGTCGTGAGACTTGCTTCGGGCGCGGCGTTACCGTTGCTGTTCGGCATGGTGGCGATCACCACGATTCCCAGGAGGGCCGCGGCGCCGACGACGATGGAGGCAGCATACGAGTTCCCTGTCAGCGCGGTGAGTTTGCCCGCGAGGTAAGGCCCCGCCCCGCCGCCGATAGCCGAACCGAGACCGAATCCGATCGCAGCGCCGGTGTAGCGCACCGCAGCTGGGAAGGCCGAGGTGAGTGTCGCGTAAACAGGGACAGCGGAGGCACCCGCGAGGCCGACGAGGAGCATGTGGCCGAGCGCGGTGACGAACAGATTGCCGCCGGTCGCCTTGATCAGGTACATGATCGGGAACATCGACACGAGGATGATGCCCAACCCCAGGATCATGGTGTTCCTCCGGCCGCTTCTGTCGATCATGAACCCGGAGGCGAATCCGACGACGATGGCAAACGTCGATCCGGCGGTGGCCACCCAAGCTGTGGTACCCGGGGCCATACCGACCTCCTGCTGCAGGAACAGCGGCATGTACGCGGGAACCACGTAGCCGATCGCGAGAACCGATGTGCTCAGGGCGATCACGCGCAGCAAGGTCGCAGGGTATCGCTTGACGACCGAACGTAGCGGTGAGGACTGCACCTCGTGCTTGTCGGCGAGTTCCTTGAACTCGGGTGATTCTTCGAGCCGGGCACGCAGAAACAGCACGTACAGCATCAGTGGGAGCGACATGAGAAGGGGAAGGCGCCAGCCCCAGTTGGCCATCCATTCCTCCGAGGACAGCGAGGTCGTGAGGGCGACGACCAATGGGGCAAGGGTGCCGCCGAAGGCGAACCCCACCGGGGTCATCGCGCTCAGGATGCCGTAGTTCTTGGCAGACGCGTGCTCGGTGACGAATGTGGCCGAACCGATCTGTTCGCCGCCGGCGAAGAAGCCCTGCATCAACCGCGTGAGAACGAGCAGCACCGGGGCCAGGATTCCGACGGTGGCGTGCGTCGGCAACAGTCCCATCAGGATTGTGGCTCCACCCATGCCGGATATGGTGACGATCAATGCGAAACGTCGACCGTATCGGTCACCGATCCGGCCGAAAACGATACCGCCGATCGGGCGCGCAAGGAATCCGGTGCCGAGGACCACCAACGAGCTCAGAATGCCGGCCGCAGGATTGTCGCTGGGGAAGAACAGAGGAGACAGATAGGCGATGAGGAAGGTGAAAACCATGAAGTCGTAGGCTTCGACGGCAGTTCCGAAGAAGCCGGCCATCGACGCCCTGCGCACCAGGGTGCGTGAGGGCGCGCTCACAGGTGAGTTCATATCGATCCTGTTCGGTTGTGTCCTCCGGTGTGTGCACCGGGGAAGTTCGGTTCCGAGTCGTTGCAGCCGGGTCTTGTGAGCGGACCGCGCAGCTGCTCGAGACCTCCGCAACGAGCGGAGGAGTGTATTCCCGATTTACATTCGACGGGTGTCGGCCGCGTCCAGGCCGTTGCCGGACACGTAGCCGTGGACTATCCGGGATTCGGCCATGAACGTAGTGGTCACGCGGTCGGAGATCTGCCAGACCGGGGTCGATCCAACCCGCGTGTATTCGACGTCGTAATAGCCCACCAACCGCTTCGACGATGATCCCGGGGTGTCGAACGAACCGAACCATTCCATGTGAACTCGGCTCCTGGCTCGATCCCCGTCGATGGAGATCTGTGGGAGGTGCATCAGGTGGATACCGGTGTACGGAGCGTCGTTACAGAACGCATGCAGGGATTCCCTGCCGCGGACGGATGTGCCGGTCGAAAGGTCTGATCTCCTCTCGCGAGACCGATAAACCCCGTCCGACGTGAAGAGCGCCGCCCACGCCGCCCCGTCGTGATCATCGAAGAAGCGTGCGTAGAGACCTTCCAACTCCAGGATCGCCAGTCGATCCTCCATCGCCCGAATTCTGGAGTCGCTATACATGACGATCCCGTGTGGCAACGCTGTCGCGCGCGGCGGACAGGCTGGGCCGCTCGGTGTGGGCGAACATCCCCGACGACTCCCTCGGCAACGTTGTGGGTGGCACTTCATCCTCCGTGAACTGGGGAACTGCAGAAATTCGACACTGCCGACGAACTGGTCCGAGACGACGGTCTCGCCGGATTGCGGCCAGGGAAAGGGGTACCGGCACGACATTTCTATTGCCTTCGATGAGTACCGCGCTATTGCCCGCAGGTCGCTCAGATTCAGTGACTGCCGTCACAGTAGCCATTGGCCACGCGTGCGTCAATAGGTGATCGACGGGTATCGTCGGCTCATCGATGGGGCGACACGTCGCAGCAGATCCGCAAAGATGTGCTCAGGGGTCGCAACATCGATTCGTCGCAACAGTCGCCACCGCCGGCACCGACATCCGGGAGTCGCTACGCGAATCCCCCTGTCGCTGAGAATGATAGGGTCTGCGCCATATGGAGCACCTCACTGAGACCGCCGCCTTAGCCGACGACGTCTGGACCACACCGCAGGTGGCGAGTTTCCTGGGCATCAGTCGTCAGGCGATCAACAAGCGTGTTCGAAATCGGAAGATGCTCGGTTACGCAGGTGGCGGAGTGACGCTGTTTCCGGTGTGGCAGTTCGACACGGCGAATCACAGAATCTATCCGCAGGTTCCCGAGTTTCTCGCTGCCTTCGACGACGAGATCGAACCGGCCGCCATCGCGCTGTGGGCGATCACGAAGATGGAGAGAAGCGGTCGGACACCAGCCGAGCTGTTGCTGGACCCCGACACCGAGGACGATGCATTGCGGTTGGCCGGTACCTGCACAGCGGACTCGATCGAGGAGAATCCCGCGCTGGAGGGCGGGGCCGACCACGAATCCGTGGACAGGAAGGTCGCCGAGTGGAGGCCGACCCGCCCAGGGGCATCCGGAGCTCAAGAAGCCATCCTTCTTGCTGCTGCAGACCTCTTCTCGCGCAAAGGCCCCGCGAAAGTGACGCTACGGGAGATCGCCGCTGCGGCAGACGTGTCGTACGGCCTGATCCACCGGTTCTACCGCAACAAGGAGAATCTGCTGGTGGCGGTGATGGAACTGCTGGTCGGTTACGGCGGCGAGCGTCTGTCCGGGGAGAAGGACGCGTACGCCGCCATCGATAACTCCATCGGCGCCGACCTCGACTCCGGTCAGTTCGGGCGGATGCTGATGTGGTCGATCTCCGAAGGGATCCAGCCGGATCGACTGCTCGGACAAGCACGTTCGAATGGTTACCGCCCGCACATCGACGCACTCTGGAACAACCCGGTCGAGCCGGACGTGCGGGCCGAGTTCGATTCGAGCGTGGTGGCGGCGCTGCTCGGTGTCTTCGGATCGGTGTGGGATCTGTACGAGCCTTACATGATCGAGCTCGCCGACAACCGGTGGCGTAGCCGGGAGGATCTCCGGCAGGAAGTCACCGAACTGCTCAAGCTCCTCGTCTATGCAGCCCGGCCGAAGACCTGAGACATTCGGCGCGTCGAGGGAGCCGGAACGGGTGGACGGTCCGGAGGTCATCCGGCCCGTTCCGGCGCAGGGGAGTTGCCGTCAGGACGGCATCAGCAGCACACCGCGGTCGAGTTTTCCGCTCCGGGCGTCGTCCATGAGGGACTCGAAGTCCTCCAGCTCGTAGGTCTTGGTGACGAGTTCGTCGAGGAGGAGCCTGCCGGACCGGTACAGGTCCACGTACTTCGGGATGTCCGCGCCCGGTCGTGACGAGCCGTAGCGGCAGCCCAGTACCGCGCGATCCATGTAGAAGGTGGCGGCCGGGACGGACAGCTTGGCCTGCGGGCCTGCGACACCGAGCATGATCAACTGCCCGCCCCAGTCGAGCATTTCCATTGCCTGGCTGGTGATTGCCTCGCCGCCGACGCAGTCGAAGACGTGATGAGCCCCGCCGTCGGTGAGTTCACGGACGGCGGCGACGGTGTCACCCGCGGTCGCATCGATGAAGTGGGTGGCGCCGAAGAGGTTGGTCTTCGACTCCTTGTCGGGGTTGGTGTCGATGGCGACGATCGTCGCAGCCCCTGCGACGCGTGCCCCCTGGATGACGTTGAGACCGATACCGCCGGCGCCGATCACCACCACCGATTCGCCGGGGTTGACGCGTGCCCGGTTCAATACCGCTCCGACGCCGGTCAACACCGCACAACCGATCAGGCATGCGGTGGACAGCGGAATGTCCTTCGGAATAGGTATCGCCTGTCCGGCCTTGACGACGATCTGCTCGGCGAAGGTCGAGAGCGTTGCGAAGTTGTGGACCGGTGTGCCGTCGAATTCGAAGGGGGTTGCCGTCTTACCGAAAGATTCGCGGCACATGGTGGGCCGCCCGGAGGTGCACGCGGCACACCGGCCGCACGTCGCCAGCGTCGAGAGCACCACGTGGTCGCCGATCACGGGAACGGTCACGCCCGGCCCGACGGCCTCGACGACACCTGCACCTTCGTGCCCGAGGACCACCGGTGCAGGGAACGGGATCTTGCCGTTGACCACGCTCAGGTCGCTCTGGCACAGGCCGCTCGCAACGATGCGCACCTGAACCTCGCCGGGTCCGGGGTCTCGGACTGTGACACCGTCGACCAGCTTGTTGTCGGTGCCGTCGAAGACGATCGCTTTCAATTCTCGACCTCACTGTCGATGAGAACTCGCTCGCACGGCGGGGAGACGCAACGGGTGCGGGCGAGAAATGAAGGGGTGGTGGGAATCCGGGCCACTGCGGTGGCACCTCTATCGATGCTGGTGATGCTAGGGGTGGAGGGTCGGCCCGTCAAGCTCTCGGGTGGGCGGACGCCGAGCGGTTCGGGGGGGGCTGAGCTTCCCGGGCGAATGCTCGAAATGTGACGGCCGTGCGCTGGTCGGCGTACACCTTTCGGCTCTGTCCCGAAATATCTGCGGGACAAGTCGAAATCCGCTCCGAACTGGGAAAACCCCCGACCCGCGTCATGTTGTTGACGCATACGTAGCCAATGGCTACAGTGATGCCAGTCACGGAATGTGGTTGCAGTGACTCTCGTCATCCCGACGAGGGTCTTCGCCGGACGCCGGGCGAACGGGCGTGTGGACGCACGCCCGTTGATTGCGACCCGTGAAAACCCCTGTCGCGGAGCATCTTCTGCGCAGGTGACGAAAGTGCCTCTGTTACAACAGTTCAGGAGGATGAAGTGTCGCCCATGGCGTTATCGATGAAGCCGACGGGGTGGTTCCAGATCGGCTGGTCCGCCGACCTCGAGATCGGCGATGTGAAGCCGCTGCGCTACTTCGGTCAGGACCTCGTCGCTTACCGTGCCCAGAGCGGCCGCCTGGTGGTTCTGAACGCATACTGTGAGCACCTCGGCGCCCATATGGGCCACGGTGGCACAGTTTCCGGCGACGACATCCGATGCCCGTTCCACGGCTGGCAATGGAACCAGGAAGGCCGCAACACCTGCATTCCGTACCAGAAGGCTGCGAACCGAGTCCGCAAGATCGGTACCTGGTCTACGGCCGAAAGCGACGGGATCATGTATATCTGGCACGACGTCGACGGCCGCGAACCGCTGTACGAGGTGCCCAGCGTCTTCGACCTTTTTCCGGGTTGCGGTTCGGCGAACGATTACCACGAGCCGGCGGAGGCCGGCCGTTTCGAGTCGGCCGCGCTGCCGATCCACCCGCAGTACGCCGCCGAGAACGGCGTCGACTTCGCGCACTTCAAGTACGTCCACCGCGCCGACGAGATCCCTACGGTGGTACACCGCGAGTTCGGTGAGTACGACTTCAAAACCGAACTTGCCCTGCACTTCAAGCGTCGCGGCGCCGACGGCGAATTCGAACTCGTCGAGGGCCGGACCAGAGCGTCACTCCTCGGTCTGGGACTGGGCTACTCGTACGCAGACGGCGTCGGCGCCATCTGCTCCCTGACCGCGGTGACCCCTGTCGACGACGAGCGTTCGATCGTGCGCTTTTCCGCGTGGGCGAGCAAGGAGGACGGCCAGGACGACGCACGAGTGACGAAACGCCAGCGCAATGCGATCGGCCAGCTCGAGGCCGACATCGCTATCTGGGAACACCAGCGATACACCGAGCCGCCGGGCCTGGCGACCGCAGAGGCGGCAGGCTTCCGTGACATCCGCCAGTGGGCTCGCCGCTTCTACCCCGAGGGCCACCTCGGTTACGGCGCCGCCGAGCAGACCGCAGGCACCGACGAATTTCAGGCGGACAACGTCTCATGAGACCCACACTGACAGCGGAACACGAGGCTTGGCGGGCCGAGATCAGGGAGTTCCTCGACGCCGAACTGCCCCAGGGACACGCCTTCAACCCCGAGTTCGACGATGCACCCGATCAGTGGGCGATCGCCGTCGAATTCAGCAAGAAGGTCGCCGCCAAAGGGTGGATCGGTCTGACCTGGCCGAAGGAGTACGGCGGCAAGGAGCTGCCCCCGATCGCGAACCAGATCCTCCTCGAGGAGCTGTACGCGGCCGACGCGCCGATGGTCAATTCCGTCGGAATCTTCCTCGCCGCGGGCACGATCCTGGTGGGCGGCACCGAGGAGCAGAAGAAGCGTCTCCTGCCGGACATCGCGAACATGCGGACTCTCTGGGCCGAAGGGCTCACCGAGCCGGGAGCGGGCTCCGATCTCGGCTCCCTACGGACGAAAGCCGTCCGGGAGGGTGACGAGTGGGTCATCACCGGAGAGAAGGCGTTCACTTCCTGGGGGCCGATGTCCGACGTACTGTATGTGGCTGCCCGCACGGCGACCGACGCCGGCTCGCGTGATGCGATCAGCATCTTCGTGGTCGACCTGAAGAGTCCCGGCGTAACCCTCCATCCGATGCGCAACTACGGCGGTGGCGTCCAGTCCAGCACCTACCTCGATCACGTTCGAGTGCCGGAGACCTCGCTGATCGGTGAAGAAGGCAAGGGCTGGCAATACATCATGCGAGCTTTCTACGCCTCGGGGACCGTCGAACCGATCTACGCGATGCAAGAAGCACGTCTGCGCGATCTCATCGAGCACTGCAAGGCGGTCCCGGGCAAGCTCGACGACCCGCACGTGCAAGCCGACCTTGCCGAACTCGCAGGCATCGTCCAGACCCAGCGCCTGCTCGCCTACGAGATCATCGGCGACAATGCCCACGGTCGGCTGACCCCCTGGGGCGGCGGCGTCCAGCAGGTCGCGGCCAAGGAGTACGAGCCGCTGTTCGCTCAGATCTACGACCGAGTGCTCGGCCCGACCAGTCAACTGCAGTCGGGGTCGGCGTACGCCCCCCTCAGTGGAAGGCCTGAGGCGTGGTACCGGCAGTCCTTTGCCAACCACGCCGGAGGAACGTCCCAACTCAAGCGGATGGTGCTCGCGACGCGGGGCCTCGGCCTGCCCCGATAGGAGCTGAAGATGGAATTGGCATGGGGCGAGGACTTCACTGCCCTCGCAGATGTGAGCAAGTCGGTGTTCGCGCGGTACTCGCCGCTCGAAGACCGATCCAACACTGTTCCGTTGGTGGAACAGGTCGCGCAGTTCGCCGAACTCGGCTGGCTGCAACTCGGTGATCCGACCGGCGCCGACGCCGATAGTCCGTCACTTGCGACGATCGCCGGCATCTTTGTCGAGATGGGCAGGGCGCTGGCCGCCACCCCGCTGCTCGAGTTGACGATGTCCCGCGACGCCGCACTGGTCATCGGCACCGACGAGGCGACGAGCCTCGCCGAGCGGATCGGCAACGGCGAGGTCGTGGTGGTCCCGGTGTTCCCGTCCCCCGAATGGGGCTCGACGGTGACGTACGAGAACGGCGTGCTCAACGGAGTCGCGTTGGCCGTGGACCACGCCGACAGCGCCGACAGTTACCTCGTGTACGCAGCCGGTAGGGAAAGCGTTGTGGCTGTGGTGCAGCCGAGCTCGGTGGCCGGTGTCGAAGCGATGCCGAACATGGGTGGGCACCCCTTGTTCGCAGTGAGGTTCGACAGCACACCGGTCACCGACGCGGCGGTGCTGGCCCGCGGCCTCGACGCCGACCGCGCCGTCGAGGTCGCAGCGCAGCGCGGAGCGGTGCTGCGCGCCGCGCAGGTCTACGGTGCCGGATTGAAACTGCTGGACATGACCGTGCTGTACGCGCAGCAACGACACCAGTTCGGTGGACCGATCGGCCGATTCCAGGCGGTGCAATACCTGTGCACCGACATCGCGATCGCTGCGCACTTCACCTCGGTGCACACGCGGGCGGCCGCCGCCGCCCTCGACACCGGCCTCGATCCGCAGCCCCACATCGGTCTGATGTGTAAACAGGCGGCGAAAGCTGCACTGGAGATAGTCCACTCGGCGCACGAGGTCCACGCCGGCATCGGCTACATGGTCGAGTCGAATGTGCACCTGTTCACCGACGCCGCGAAGCGCTGGCAGTTCGACTTCGGCTCGGCCACACGCAACGACGCCGACATCGTCGCGGCCCTCGACCACATCTACACAGGGGCCGGCCGATGAGCTACATCGACTACCGGGTCGACGACGCCGTCGCCGTCATCAGTCTCAATCGACCGGACAAGCACAACGCCCAGGATGCGTCCCTGCTGCGTGACCTCGACGCCCGCTGGCAGCAGGCCGCCGCCGACGACGAGGTCAAGGTGATCGTCGTGCGCGCCAACGGCGATCACTTCTCCGCAGGCCATGACCTGAAGACCCCGGCCCCGGGGTACTTCAAGGAGGGCAAGACCACCCTCGAGAGCGCCTACGGCTGGGAGACCGAGCACTATCTCGGCTTTTCCCGCAAGTGGCGAGACGTCCCCAAGCCGTCGATCGCAGCTGTCCAGGGCGCCTGCGTCGCCGGTGCCCTCAACGTCATCTGGCCGTGCGATCTGATCATCGCGGCCGATAACACCTACTTCAGCGACCCGGTGGTCAAGTTCGGTGTCGGTGGCGTCGAATACCACGCGCACACCTGGGAACTCGGTGCTCGTCGTGCCAAGGAAATGCTGTTCACGGCCCGGAAGCTCACCGCGGCCGAAGCGTTCGCCGCCGGCATGGTGAACCGGGTGGTCCCGCTCGACGAACTCGGCACGCAGACCATGGAACTGGCGCGCGAGATCGCGGAGATGGATGCGTGGGGCCTGGCCACCGCCAAGCGCGCCGTCAACCAGACCCTCGACATCATGGGCCAGCAGGCCGCATTGCAATCGGCCTTCGACATCCACTGGCACGGACACGCGAACGCCCTGCTGCGCACCGGATACCCGCTCTTGACACCTGGTCCCCTTCCGTCGGATGCAAATAAGGAGAAGTCGTGAACTCGGACATCGCGCCGAACGACGCAGTCTCCCTGTGGGATCTGCTGGCCCTGCGAGCTGAGACCAGCGGTGAGACCGTCGCCGTCATCGACGAGTTCGATCGCCGCATGACTTTCACCGAGGTCGTCTCCATGGCCGAACGCGTCGCGGCCGGCCTGCTGGCCCGCGGGGTCGAACCCCGCTCCACGGTGAGCTGGCAACTGCCCACACGCATCGAGACCATCGTGCTCAGCCTGGCGCTGTCGCGTCTCGGCGTGACCCAGAACCCGATCATCCCGCTCTATCGGGCACGTGAGGTCGGGGCCATGATCGCCCAGTGCGAGTCGGATTGGCTCATCACCCTGGGGGAGTTCCGCGGTTTCGACCACGGGGCCATGGCCGAGGAATTGCGCGCGGCGAGCGGTGATCTCCTGAACCTGATGGTTGTCTCCTCGGAACTGCCCGACGGTGACCCGGCCACTCTTCCTCCCGCGCCGGTCGGCCGCGACGAGGTGCGCTGGATCTACACCACTTCCGGTACTACCTCGGCACCCAAGGGCGTCTGTCACACGGACGGCACGCTCATCGCCGGCGGTGTCGCGCTGGCCGATGCGATCGGTGCGACCGCCGACGACACCGGCACCATCTTCTTCCCGTACGCACATATCGGTGGTCCCGATCTGCTGATCGCTTCGCTGGCCACCGGAATGTCGTTGGTGGTCATGGAGGTCTACGCGCCGGCTGCCGCAGTGGAGCTGATGCGCCGGACGGGGGTGACCATCACCGGCGGATCGACCCCGCACTACGCCCTGCTGCTCGAGGAGCAGCGGAAGAATCCGGGGAACCCGGTGGTTCCGACCCTGCGTATGGTGACCGGCGGGGGAGCGCCGATGCCGGAGAGTTTGTTCCGGGACGTGCTCGCCGAGATGGGCATTCCGATCCTGCATGCCTACGGCATGACCGAGTGTCCGATGATCACCTCGGCCCGGATGGACGACAGTGTCGAACAGCTGGCCACCACCTCCGGCCGCCCGGTCCTGGGTTGCGAGGTACAGATCCGCACCGAGGACGACGAAGTACTGCCCACCGGCCAGGTCGGACGGGTATGGCTGCGCGGCCCGATGCTGTTCAAGGAGTACCGCGCCGACGGCGAGATCATCCGTCCCTTCGATGCTGAGGGCTGGATGTTCACAGGTGACACCGGAAAGCTCGAGCCGGAGGGGCACCTGGTCCTGGTCGGCAGGGAGAAGGACCTGATCATCCGCAAGGGCGAGTCGATCAGCCCTACCGAGATCGAAGAGGTCCTCGCGGCCCATTCTGCCGTCGCCGACGTCGCCGTCATCGGCCTGCCCGACGACCGGTCGGGTGAGCGCATCTGTGCAGTTCTCCAACTGCAGGACGGCGCAGCGGCCCTCGACGTCGATACGCTCCGCACGTACTGCCGTGACGCCGGTATCTCGCCCGCGAAGTTTCCCGAGGACGTCGTGATCGTCTCGGAGATGCCGAAGACACCGACGATGAAGATCCGCAAGCAGCATCTCCGGCAATTCGTCATCGACCAGCGGGCCCTGTCCGGCGCGGCTGACGAGTGACACGCCCCCCGTGCCCCCCGAATCGAGAATTGGAACAACCATGCCAGGACGTAGCTACATAGAGCGCGCCGTCGAATGCGCCGACACGAATGCGTTGCGGATGGCGCTGTACCAGGCGACCCGTGACGCGGAGATCGCCGCGATCACCCCCGAACGTGTCTTCGGCCCGACGACGGACGCCATCGTGTTCTCCGACCACGATGTCGCACTCATCCGAGCGAAAGCCGTCGACTACCTGCTCACCGAACCCTACGAACCCGCACTGCCCATCCCGTCGCGCGACGAAGTCGTCGAGTTGCTCGAGATGGCCGAAGCCCGCGAACTGGGGCCCGACGACCTGATCATGCGCCACCACATCCCGGCCTTCGAGGACATGCCATTCCAGGCACAGTGGACCGGGGAGAAGACGATCCCGGAGGGTTACCACGTCGCGATCGTCGGTGCCGGGTTTGCCGGTGTCGCCATGGGGGTGCAGCTCGTGCAGCTCGGCATCCCGTTCACGATCTACGAGCGTCGCGCCGAGGTCGGCGGGGTGTGGAGCATCAACACCTACCCGGACGTCCGTGTCGACACGCTGAGCTTCACCTACGAGTACGCGTTCGAAAAGAAGTATCCGTGGACCGAGTACTTCGGCCGGCAGTCGGATGTCCGAGAGTACATCGACCACGTAGCGCGCAAATATGGCGTCTACGAACATATCCGGTTCGACGCCGACGTTCAGGAAGCCCGTTTCGACGAAACCACCCAGTGCTGGACGATGACCGTGCGGGGCGAGGACTCGGTCGCGGAGGTCGAAGCGAACGTGGTGGTCGCCGCGAGCGGTGTCTTCGCGACACCGCGTGAGCTGTCGGTGGAGGGTGTTTCCGGATTCACCGGCCGGATTGTGCACACCGCCCAGTGGAGCGAGGATGTCGAGTACGCCGGCAAGAAGGTCGCCGTCATCGGTAACGGATCAACCGGAGTCCAGCTCCTGTCGAAGGTGGCCGAGAAGGCCGACTCGGTAGTGGTGTACCAGCGGACGCCGCAGTGGATCTCGCCGCGCACCAACTACGGCGTGCCGATCGCCGATGAACTGCAGTGGCTGATCCAGAACATGCCCTTCTACTGGAACTGGAACAAGTACGTTGCCGGACTGAGCACGATCGATCTGCGTAATGTGCTCATGCCCGACGAGGAGTGGATCGCCGGGGGCGGTCACATCAGCGAGCGCAACGACATGCTGCGCGAGATGCTTATCGCCTACATCTCGAACCAGGTCGACGGCCGCCAGGACCTCATCGACAAGCTTGTCCCGGACTACCCGCCGATGACGCGGCGCCCGGTGGTCGACAACAACTGGTACGCCTCGTTGACGAGGAACAATGTCGAACTCGTCACGACGCCGATCGAGCGGATGACCGATACCGCGATCGTCACCACCGAGGGGAAGACCCGCGAGACGGATCTGGTCATCGCTGCGGTCGGCTTCCAGACCGAAAAGTACATCTGGCCGACGCAGTACTACGGCCTCGGCGGAGCAAGCCTCGAGGACGTCTGGACCGCGCAGGGCGCTCAGGCGCATCTCGGCATGACCGTGCCCGGATTCCCCAACATGTTCATGCTGTACGGCCCCAACTCGCAGCCGGTGGCGAGCGGAGCGGGACTGCCCACGTGGTTCGAGATCTGGACTCGCTACATCGCCGAATGCATCGTCGGCATGCTCGAGAAGGGCCGGAAGTCGATGGTCATCCGCAGGGACGCCTTCGACGAGTACAACGAGCAGTTGCACGAGGAAGCCAAGAAACTCATCTACCTCATGCCGAACTCTGCGATGGAGAAGAACTACTACGTCAACGAGTTCGGCCGGCTGCAGATGAATGCACCGTGGAACGGTGAGGAGTACTACGAACTGTGCAAGAGCCCGGACGAGTCGCACTTCGACTTCACCGAAGCGCAGTAGTACGTTTCGTTCGCTCACGCGGTGACAGGGGCGTGGGGCGGGAACGATGAAAAGAGAAGCAGGACAACGGAGTTGCGGCGGGATGGTGTTCGGTCTTCGGGCACGAACATGACCTCGCCCACCGATCGGAATCCGTCTTCATCCGGGGAACGGATCTTCCGCCTCCCGACTGGTTGACGCTGCGGTCGACGTCGAGCTCTGCCGGTCTGCATCCGGCTGCTCACGCGGATCCGGAATTGCCAATGGGAGCTTCCCGGCTCCGTGGAGACGGCACTTAAACATTCACCCGCCGTCGCTATTTCGCGGATTTTCGATACGGGCCGGAATGCCTGTGTGAGCAGAATCGAGTGGAACCGAATCGAAACCAGGATGTTGACGCGAACGTAGCCGATGGCTACAGTGAGTCCGGTCACAAGGCGGACGGTAAATGTCGTGGCTCACGGATTCGATTCGCACTCGTTGTCCGGCATGTCCCCGAAACCGACCGACAACCACCCCGAACCTCGCTACGAGGACACGATGTTGAGGAGTCGATGTTGAGCACGCGTAAGTCGAACTGGGGCCGTTGGGGCGAGTCGGATGAGTTGGGCGCTCTCAATCACCTCACGCCGGAGCGGGTCCTCGCCGCCCTCAGGCTTCCCAAGACGGGCAAGACCTACAGTCTCAGCATTCCGATCCAGCGGTCCGGGGTGCCGAACCTCGAATACCGCGGCATCCCACAGCGACTCACCCTGACCAATCATCAGGACGAGGCGATGGCCCGCGCCAACGGTGGCGCGCCCGGAGTCGGCGCCAACGAGGACCAACTCGTCATGCCGTCGCACACCTCGACGCACATGGACGCACTGTGTCACGTGTACGCAGACAACAAGATCTATAACGGCTACCCCGCCGACCAGGTCACCCCGTACTCGGGCGCCGCCAAGTGCAGCATCGACAAGGTCGGCGGAATCGCCGGCCGCGGCGTCCTCATCGACGTCGCAGCCTCCAAGGGTGTCGACCTGCTCGAACCGGGCTACGTCATCACCGTGGCCGATCTGCAGAAGGCACTGGACGAGCAGGGTATCGAACTGCAGACGGGCGACCTGGTACTCATCCGTACGGGATGGCTCGAGGACTACTTGGCCAACCAAGGCGAGATGATGCCGCAACCGGGCGTCGGTCTCGAAGCGGCCGCCTTCCTCGCGGAGAAGGACGTTGCGCTGGTCGGCTCCGACAACGCCGCAATCGAACCCATCCCGTTCGATCAGAACGTTTACCTCGGTGGGCACATCATCCTGCTCGTCGAGCACGGTATCTACCTGGTCGAGAACATGAACCTCGCAGAACTGGCAGCCGACCGGTGCTACGAGTTCCTGCTGACCATCGGCGCATTGAAGATCACGGGCGCCACCGCGAGCCCGGTAACCCCGGTCGCCGTCGGCTGACGAACCTCTCACACGACAAGGACCTCCGGATGACCGAGAACACCGAGGCGGCCGTGCACACGTACCGCACCTCCCACGTCGGACTGTGTGTTTCCGACCTCGCCAAGAGTCTTCGCTTCTACTGCGACGGACTGGGTTTCGTCAAGATCATGGAATACGATATCGACGAGCAGATCCCCGAGGTCGACGCGCCGTGCAGCCTCACCTCGTCTTTTTTGGAGAAGGACGGCCTGCGCATCGAGCTGCTCTCCTACCGGCAGCCCGGCGTGATCGGGACCCCGCCCACACGCCGCAACCATCTGGGCATGACCCACCTGTCGTTCTTCGCCGAGGACATCGACGCCGCAGCCGACGCGCTGTGTGAATTCGGCGGCGTCCTGGTGCCGCAGACCCGCGCAGGTGCGGGCGATCCGACCGCCCCGCAGTTCGTGTTCGTGGCCGACCCCGACGGTAACCGAGTCGAGCTCATGCACATCCCCGCCGGCACCCCCTGGTGACGGGACCTGCGCCGGATTACAGCTTCCCCCGATAGATCGCTGAGTGCGTCACGGCGACCGATCCCACCGTCGCCGGATCGCACATGCCGACGCAGTGACGACCAAAGGACTTTCATGACCGCCCCCGACAAGACAGCACGCGATCCACACCTCTGGGAACCCCAGCGCAAGGTCGACGACCTCGAATGGTTCCGCCAGAAATACGCGGAAGAGCGCGACAAGCGCCTGCCGAACACCGGTGCCGACACCTTCCAGGCCATCGATTTCGACGGCAAGTTCGCCTCGTTCGACGCCGATCCACACGCGGACGGCCCCCGCACCGCACCCCCTGAGACCGCTGATCTCGACATGCTCGTCATCGGCGCCGGCTTCATGGGCATCAGTACCGGCATCGAGCTCAAGAAGGTCGGTGTCACGAACTTCAAAATCCTCGATGTCGCAAGCGATTTCGGCGGTACTTGGTACTGGAACCGTTACCCGGGTGTGCGCTGCGACATCGAGTCGTACATCTACCTGCCGTACCTCGAAGAGACCGGTTACATCCCGACGGAGCGGTACACCCGCGGCAGCGAGATCTTCGCCTACACCCAGTCCCTCTGCACGCAGTTCGGCCTGTACGAGCACGCCCTGTTCCAGACGCGGGTCACCGAGATGGAGTGGGACGAGGACTCGGCGCGGTGGACGGTACGCACCGACGGCGGCGATGTGTTCCGTGCCCGGTTCGTCTCGACCCAGAGCGGTCTGTTCAGCCGCCCCCAGCTGCCCGGCATCCCGGGGCTCGAGAAGTTCGCCGGCCACAGCTTCCACACGAGCCGCTGGGACTATGAGTACACGGGCGGTGACATCACCGGGAATCTGACCGGGTTGCACGACAAGCGTGTGGCCATCATCGGAACCGGTGCCACGGGCGTGCAGGCTATTCCGCAGCTCGCCGAGTATGCGAAGTCGCTGGTCGTATTACAGCGCACGCCTACTCAGATTGCGCCCCGCGAGAACGCTCCGACCGACGTCGAATGGTTCAAGTCCCTGCCCGAAGGGTGGCATCGTGAGCGCCGCGCATCCTTCGACAAGTGCGCGATGGACCGTGCCACCGCCCACTGCGATGTCGACGACGGCTGGATCAAGTTCGCGAAGTACCAGATGCGCGCGATCTACGAGGCCGGCGGCGCGGAACCGACCCTCGAGCAGTACATGGACGCGATGGAGCGCTCGGACTACGAGTGGAACGAGATGCTGCGAGACCGCGTCGACGCCATCATCACCGACCCGGCCAAGGCCGACAAGCTCAAGACCTACTACCGCACCATGTGCAAGCGGCCCGGCTTCAGCGACGACTTCCTGCCTGCCTTCAACAAGGAGTCCGTCGACATCGTCGACACGTCCACCACACCGATCGACCGGATCACCGAGAAGGGCATCGTCGTCGGTGACCGAGAGTACGAAGTCGACCTCATCATCTACGCGACCGGCTTCCAGCAGGGACGCACCTGGACCGACAAGGCGGGTTACGACGTGCTGGGCCGCAACGGCAACCGGCTGTCGAAGAAGTTCGCCGAGGGCGTCAGCACCTACCACGGCTTCCTCAGCAAGGACTTCCCGAACCTGTTCTTCCTGGGCTTCACCCAGTCGACGCAGGTATCGAACATCTCGAACCTCATCGACAACCAGGCCCGGCACATGGTCTACATGGTCGGCAAGTGCTTGAACGAGGGCATCCGGGCGATCGAACCCACCGCCGAGGCGGAAGCCGGATGGAACGCGACCATCGCCGAGCACGCAGAGATGCGGCGCGACTGGAACACCTCGTGCACCCCGGGCCACTACAACAACGAGGGCCGCGTCGACGACAAGCGCAGCACGCTCGTCGGCGGCTTGTACGGACCGGGCTACGAGTACTTCGACCTTCTCCGCAAGTGGCGTGAGGACGACGAGTTCGAAGGCATCGCCGCGATTCGCTGACTCACCCGGACGTCGCCCACAGGAATTGTTCCGGGACCGCGCGCAGCCGATGTAACGGCTGCGCGCGTGTCCGTGCCAGAAAACGAAGGAGAGAGTAATGACGTTGACTCCGGTGAGACTCGGCCAAGCGCTGTTCACCATGGTGGACCCGGCGCGCGGTCACGAGGTCGCATACAACCGCTGGTACGAGCGCGACCACCGCTACTCGGGTTGCATGATCGGTCCCGGCTGGTTCGCCGGTAGCCGCTGGGTGGCGCCGAAGTGGCTCAAGGACCTGCGCTTCCCGGAGACCGGCCCGGTCGCGACCAAGACCGAGGACGGCTCGTACCTCGCGATCTACTGGGTGCACGAACCGGAGATCGAGGAAGCCGAAGCCTGGGCGCGTACCCAGGTAGGCGAGTTGTACGCTGCGGGACGCGGTTTCGCCGAGCGTGAGCACGTGCACACCGGCCAGTATCTGCCGGACTCGAACATCTCGGCACACGAGGACGGCGTTCCTCTCGAACTCGCGCTCGACCACAACTACCGCGGACTCGTCACCGTCATGATCGAGCCGGCCGAGGGCGTTGCCCGCGATGCCGCCCTCGAGATCATCAACAGCAGCCCGGCCGAGAAGCTCCTTGCCACCGGCACGGTCGATCTCGTGAGCAACTGGCGGATGAAGCCCTGGCCCGCCGATCACAACGTGCCGATGAAGATGGGCAACGACGGCGGATCCACCGAGCGCATCCTTCAGATGTGCTTCCTCGAGGGCGATCCCGCCGAGAGCTGGCAGCACATCGTCGACTACGCCGCGAACATCGAGAGCTCGGGCGCGGGTCGCGTCACCTTCGCCTCACCGTTCATCCCGACCGAGATCGGTACGGACAAGTACACCGACGAACTGTGGTGATGCCCGTGTTGAGCGGCGAGAAGATTCTGGTGACCGGGGTGACCGGTCAGATCGCTTTCCCGATCGCACGGATGCTGGCGGCAGAGAACGAGGTGTGGGGGCTGGCGCGGTACAGCCGCCCCGATGCCCGGCAGCGGGTGAGCGAAGCGGGAATAGTCCCGGTCGCGTGTGATCTCGGCAGCGGCGACTTCGACGGTGTCCCGACGGATTTCACGTACGTCGTACACCTGGCGGCGAGTCTGGCTCCGGGATGGGACTACGACGCCGCGATCCGCGCCAACGCGGAAGGCACCGGGCTTCTCTTGCAGCACTGCCGATCCGCCAAGGGTGCCCTCGTGATGTCGACCCATTCGGTCTACCGCCCGCAGGACGACCCCATGTACGTGTTCACCGAGCAGTCGCCACTGGGAGAGTGCAACAGCACCCACACCCCGACCTACTCGATGTCGAAGATCAGCCAGGAAGCCACCGCTCGGTTCGCCGCCCGCGCCTTCGGCATTCCGGTCACGATCGCTCGGATGAACGCCTCGTACGGTCCCAACGGTGGACTGCCTGCTATGCACATCGACGCCCTCGTCGAAGGCCGGTCGATCACCACGCGATGGGATCCGTGCATGTACAGCCCGATCTACGAAGACGACATCAACATGCAGGTCGGCGCCCTCCTCGAAGCAGCGTCCACGCCGGCACTCATCGTCAACTGGGGCGGCGACCATCCGGTCAGTGTCCAGGAGTGGGCGGCGTATGCCGGTGAGCTGATGGGCCTCGACCAGACCGTCGACGTGGTCCCTATCGAGGGGACGCTGCGCGGATCGATCGCGGACACGACGCGGCGCGCATCCATTACCGGACCGTGCACGGTGGATTGGCGTGAAGGCATCCGTCGGACGATTGCCACTCGCCATCCGGGCAGGCTCGTCGAGCCCGCCCGCTCGTGAGCATCACTTCGTAATCAGCATTGGGAGACGATATGCCGACGACAGTGCACAAGTCGCTGCCCGCGGAACGGACGGGCACACCGGCGAGTCCGGAATTGCGGGAACGCCGCACGAAGTTCGCCGCGACCGAGATCGACCCCGCGCTGGGGGTCGCGGCGGGCGACGCGGACTTCGCGGGTGTGCCGTGCCGGACCATTCGGGCCGGTGACCGGGCCACCATCCTCTACCTGCACGGGGGCGGCTACCGGATGGGTAGTCCGGAGGCATACAACGCCTATGCTGCGGCGCTGGCGGTGGACGCCGAGGCGACGGTTGTCCTGCCGCGCTACCGGCTCGCACCGGAGAATCCGTTCCCGGCCGGACTGCGTGATGCCCTCGCGGTCTACGAGCAGCTCGCATCCGCCGCGGAGGGACCGATCATCCTCGGCGGTGACTCGGCGGGCGCCGGTCTCGCCGCCGCGGTGATCGTCGCGTCGAGGACGAGCGACGTGCGCCGCCCCGACGGGTTGATGCTGTTGTCGCCCTGGCTCGACCTGCACTGCTCGTCACCGTTCTACGAAACGGCACCCGACGTCTTCTTCCCGTTGGCGACGGCGGCGTCGGCGCGGGACGACTATCTGCAGGGCGCCTCCGCCAGCGACCCGCTGGTCTCGCCGTTGCTGGCCGACCACACCGGTTTCCCACCCACCCTGATCCAGGTCGGCGGCAACGAGGCACTGGTCGGTGATGCGCTCGGGCTGGCCGAATCGCTCGCGAACGCGAACGTCACCTGCACACTGGAAGTAGTAGCGGATCAGGGGCACACATGGCCGCTGATTTATCCCGGTCACAGCGTCTCAGTCGCATCGATCGAGTCGTGTGCCCGGTTCGTCCGGTCGCGTGCAACGAACGGTCGACGTACGGGTGGCAACGAAACGCGATAAGCGATGCTGCTCCTCGCGGCCGAGGTGAGTGCGCCCGCATCACCGGAACCGCAATGTCGGTCGATGCCGGTGCGCGGCACGCGTCACGGGCTGAGCGCGGTCAGCCGACGTTCGTGACGGGGATCAGCGCGCCCGTGACGGGCGAGCCCGCGTCGGAGATCAGGAACTCGATCACCTTGGCGACGTCGGCCGGCTGCGACCACTTGCTGGTATCGGCGTCGGGCATCGCGGCGCGGTTGGCGGGTGTGTCGATCACGACGGGCAGCAAGGCGTTGACCCGGATGTGGTCTTCGCGGTACTCGAGTGCCATCGTCTCGACGAGAGCGGAGACGGCGGCCTTCGACGCGATGTAGGACGCGCCGCCTGGGAACGGGCTGCGCGTCGCGGCGGTGGAGATGCAGACGATCGATCCACCGCCGCGACGGATCAGGTGGGGCAGCGCTGCCTGGCTGACGGCGTACGCGGTCCGCAGGTTGAGGTCGAGCTGGGAGTCGAGGACCTCGATGGGTGTCTCGTGGACCTTCGGACCCGAGGCGAATCCACCGACGAGGTTGACGACGCCGAACAGCGGCGCGTCCGGATCTTCGCCGGCGACTGCCAGCGCATCTTCGAGTTGCTGGTCGTCGGTGAGGTTCGCCTGCACGAGATGCAGGTTGGGGTGGGTACCGACGCGGCTGAGTTCTTCGCGCACGAGCCAGGGCACCACCACTCGCCACCCGGTATCGAGCAGGTGTTTCGTCACGGCTGCTCCGAGACCGCCGGTGCCGCCACTGACCAATACGGTGCGAGTCATGCCACCGCCCCTTCCTGACAGGTTCGCTCGGTCGCCGGGAGGCTCCGAAGTACGCTCGGCATCGGTTCGCCGAGGTGATGAGAGCCACACTATCGCAAACGGAAATGGAATTCTCCAAATTTTTCCGGCGAATGGGATCGGCATCGGCTCGGCCCCCCGTACGAAGATCGTCACGGGCCGGAGTTCCGGCCCGATCACCGCGAAGGGACCACCTGTGACCGACATCGAAGCGAACTTCCTCCACGTCGGAGAACTGCGCGCCTACCTGGCTCGTCCCGCCGGAGGCAGCACCGGCGCGATGCTGCTCCTGCCGATGATCACCGGTATCGGCGCCCAGGTCCGCGAATACGCCGAGGACATCGCGCGCGCCGGGGCCACGGCGCTCGTGTGGGACCCGTGGCACGGGCCGAGCGCCGACGACACCCCGCGCGACCGGCTCGCCGAGATGATGGGCCGACTCGACGACGAGGCGTCCCTCGCCGAGATGGGAACGCTGCTGGACTATGCCGTCGACGAGTTGGGCGTGTCGAAGATCGGCGTGATCGGGTGGTGCCTCGGGGGACGCCTCGCGCTGCTCCTCGCCGCACGCGACGAGCGGCCCGCCGCTGTGGTCGCGTACCACCCCTCCATCTGGGACTCGGCTCCGCCGAACCACACCCTCGACGCGGTCGACCAGGCCTCGACGATCACCGCGCCGGTCATGGTGCTGCACGCCGGCGCCGACACCGTGATGTCCGCAGAGATCTTCCGCGACCTTCAGCAGGCGCTCCAGCAGCGCCGAACCGGGGCAACCATCATCCATGTCTATCCCGGTGCCGAACACGGCTTCAGCGTGCGGTCACGGCACGGCAATCAGGTCAATGCGGACGCCTACGCGCTCTCCTGGCCGCAGGTCCTGCGCTTCGTCGCCGATACCACGCTCGGCTGAGCCGCGCGGTCGGCCGACGCACGGTTCGGGGCGGCACGGACGAGAAAGTTCCGGGAACGGGTTGCGGAAATGCGCCGGAGGACGACCATGGAGCACACCCGACCCCCAGCGCACGCCGGGGGAAGAAGGAGCCGACCGTATGACGTCGAGACCGACCGCGAGGAAGTTGGAACAAGTCGTCATCCGCATAGCGGGTGACTCCGGCGACGGGATGCAACTCGCCGGTGACAGATTCACCGCCGAGGCCGCCGCGTTCGGCAACGACCTCGCCACCCAGCCCAACTTCCCCGCCGAGATTCGCGCACCCCAGGGCACACTGCACGGCGTCTCGAGCTTCCAGATCCAGATCGCCGACTACGACGTCCTCACCGCGGGGGACCGGCCCGACGTGCTCGTCGCGATGAATCCGGCTGCCCTGAAGTCCAACCTCGGCGACCTGCCTGCGGGTGGGATCCTCATCGTCAACAGCGACGAGTTCACCAGGCGCAATCTGAGCAAGGTCGGCTACGACGCCAACCCGCTCGAGACCGACCTCGTCGAGCCGTTCGTGGTTCACGCGATCCCCATGAGCACCCTCACCGCGGGCGCGGTCGAGCCGTCCGGTGTGGGGAAGAAGGACGCCCACCGCGCCAAGAACATGTTCGCGCTCGGAGTGTTGTCGTGGATGTACGGGCGTCCACTGGCCCCCGTCGAGGACTTCCTCGAGCGCAAGTTCGCCGCGAAGCCGGACATCGCGCAGGCCAATGTCCTGGCGCTGCGCGCGGGATGGAACTACGGCGAGACCACCGAGGCGTTCGCCACCACCTACGAGGTGGGCAAAGCCGCGTTACCGCCCGGGCGATACCGGCAGATCACCGGAAACACCGCGCTTGCGTACGGCCTCGTCTCGGCCGGACGGTCCGCGGGGATGGACGTGTTCCTCGGGACCTATCCGATCACCCCGGCGTCCGACATCCTGCACGAACTGAGCAAACTCAAGCGGTTCGGTGTGCAAACCTTCCAGGCCGAGGACGAGATCGCGGGGATCGGTGCTGCGATCGGCGCATCTTACGGCGGCTGCCTCGGGGTGACGAGTACGTCGGGACCGGGTCTTGCTCTGAAGTCGGAAGCCATCGGACTGGCCGTGATGACCGAACTGCCGTTGATCGTCATCGACGTGCAGCGCGGTGGGCCCTCGACGGGCCTGCCCACCAAGACCGAGCAGGCCGACCTGCTCCAGGCGATCTTCGGCCGCAACGGGGAATCTCCGGTCGCCGTCGTCGCGCCGCAGTCCCCGTCCGACTGCTTCGAGGCGGCACGGGAAGCAGCGCGCATCGCCGTCACCTACCGGACACCGGTGCTGCTGCTGTCCGACGGCGCCATCGCGAACGGGTCCGAGCCGTGGCGCATTCCCGACGCCGCGGACCTCCCCGCGATCGAACCCGGATTTGCGACACCGCCGGGGGAGGAAGGCCCCGGTCATCTGCCCTACGCGCGGGATCCGGAGACGCTTGCCCGAGACTGGGCGATCCCGGGTACCCCGGGGCGGGAACACCGCATCGGCGGTCTCGAGAAGGCCAACGGCACCGGCGACATCTCGTACCACCACACCAATCACGAACTGATGACCCGGGTTCGGGTCGCCCGCATCGCGGGTATCGCCGTACCCGATCTCGAGGTCGACGATCCTGGTGACGACGCGGACATCCTGGTCCTCGGCTGGGGTTCGTCGTACGGACCTATCGGGGAGGCCGTCCGCCGGGCACGTCGCGGGGGCCGTCCGGTCGCGCGGGCACACCTTCGTCATCTCAACCCGATGCCCGCGAACCTCGGTGACGTGCTCGCCCGGTACCGGCGGGTACTGGTACCGGAGATGAACCTCGGTCAGCTGTCCATGTTGCTTCGGGCACGGTACGACGCGGACATCCAGCCGGTGACCAAAGTTGCCGGCATGGCGTTCCTCGCCGACGAACTCCACGAGGCGCTGCTCGACGAGTTCGAGGACGGACTGCGCAGCGCCGAATCCGCAAAGACCCCAGCCGCGGTGGCGGCAGCCGTGACACGCTGACGCGCCACCGAAGATCGGAGATCCGACAGATGACGGGAACGATGCACAACGGCACGGCCCACGAGACCGGCGCGGTCGGCAGGGATCTGGGTCTCAGTGGCCTCGCCCATGTACCCCGCACCGACGTGCCACAGAAGGCGAAGGACTTCACCACCGACCAGGAGGTCCGGTGGTGTCCCGGATGCGGCGACTACGTCATCCTCGCGACCGTGCGCAGCATGCTGCCGCAGTTGGGGCTCGCGAGGGAGAACATCGTCTTCGTGTCGGGTATCGGATGTTCGTCGAGGTTCCCGTACTACCTCGACACCTACGGCGTGCATTCCATCCACGGCCGCGCGCCGACACTGGCCACCGGACTGGCCGTCACCCGGCCCGACCTGTCGGTGTGGGTGGTCACCGGTGACGGCGACGCGCTGTCGATCGGCGGCAACCACCTGATCCACGCGCTACGCCGCAATGTGAACATGCGGATCCTGTTGTTCAACAACAGGATCTACGGACTGACCAAGGGGCAGTACTCACCGACCTCCGAGGTCGGCAAGGTCACCAAGTCCACACCGATGGGCTCGGTCGACGCCCCGTTCAACACGATGTCGCTGGCACTCGGAGCGGACGCGAGTTTCGTTGCCCGCGCGCTGGATTCGGACCGGGAGGGATTGACGGAGGTGCTGCGCGCCGCGGCGCATCACCGGGGCGCGGCGTTCGTCGAGATTTTGCAGGACTGCCCGATCTTCAACGACGGTTCGTTCGACGTGCTCCGGAAGGACGGCGCCGGCTCCCGGTTGATCCACGTGCGGCACGGCGAACCGATCATCTTCGGAACCGACGACGAACTGTGCGTCGTGCGCCGCGGTTTCGGTCTGCGGGTGGCGCAGCGCGCCGAGGTGGACCCCGGCGACATCGTGGTCCACGATGCGCACACCGAGGACCTCGAGTACGCCTACGCCCTGTCGCGACTGTCGGACCAGAACCTCGAGTACACGGTCACCGGAATAGTGCGAGCAGGACAGCGGCCGGCATACGACGACGGTGCGCGCGACCAGGTGGCGCGGGCGAAAGCCGAAGCGCCGGCAGACCTCCAGCAACTCCTCGACGGTCCCCACACCTGGACCGTGTCCTGACGACCTGACGACTCCCCGCGCCTTCCGGCGTCATCCGTGCACGACACGGCCGCCGATGACGGTGGTGCGCACCGCTGATGACGACGGCGCCGAGAGAACGTCGGCGAGAGGAGCGTGGAGGAGCACTACATCTCCGGGTTGCCCGATCCGGATCGTCCTCGGATTCCCGCCCGGATCGTCTGCGGCCGAGAGGAACCCGGCGAGCGCCTGGGAAGGATCGAGAATCTCGGAGTGGCCGAGGACCGCACCCGACTCCGTCGTCCGTGTCGTGGCGGCTGCGATGATGGCCCACGGGTCGAGCGGCCCGTACGGGGCATCGCTCGACAGCGCGAGAGGTACGCCCCCGTCGAGCAGGCTGCGGCATCGATACAGGTCGCCGCGGTCCCGGGGATCCACGTCGCGCAGGTAGCTGTCGCCACGATCGGAGAGGAACCCGGGCTGCGACACGACCCGCAGGCCGAGCCGGCGCAGATCGTCGATCGATTCGGGGGGTATGAGAGCACCGTGCTCGATCCGGTCGCCGGGACGGGCACCCACCTCGGCGAAGGCGGCGAGCAGGATTGCGAACGCTTCTCTGCTCACACAGTGCACCGCGACCGCGCGCCCGGCGGCGTGCACGTCCCGGATCGTCTCGGCGAGCACGTCGAGGTCGGGGAGCCCGGAGTCGGCGAGCACGATCTTGTAGGGACCGGAGCTCAGAGTGCCGCTGGGGGAGACGAATCCGGCCGGTGCACCGAGAAGATGCAGGCGCTGGGGGAGCGCACCGCCTCCGTGCGCGTCCACCAGAGCCGCGAGCGAACTCGGTGACAGGTCCGGTGTCGCGTCGGTCAGACCGGTGATCCCGTACGCCGCGAGCTGAGCGCCGATCGCGTCGAGCGGGGGCGGCGCGGTCGGCGGCAACCGGTCGCGTAGCCACGTATCGGCCCGCCACACGCGTCCCGTCGGGCGCCCGTCGCCGTACCGTTCGACGCCGGGATGGTCGGCGGCGTCGAGTCCGGCGAGCGCCGCGGCCGCGGAGTTCAGGACCCAGAGCGCGCCGCTGCGATGCTGCACCCGCACAGGGCGCCGCGCGTGCATCCGGTCGAGAGCCTCGGAATCGAGCTCCCCCGCTACGGATTCGAAGTATCCGACTCCACGGACCGAGTCACCCGGTGCCGTCCGCAGCACTCGTGCGAGGTCGTCGGGGGTACGAACATGCGGGGGTCCGCAGCGCACCGACGACCGTTCGGCAGCTGTTGCGTGCAGGTGGATGTGGTGGTCGTGCAGGCCCGGTACGAGTGCTCCGCCGGCGCCGTCGATCACGTCGATGTTCCCGGTCGGTTCGAGTCCGACCCCCACCTCGGCGATCACCCCGTCCCGGATCACCACTGCCGAACCGGGAACGCCGCCGAGTTCGACATCGCGCAGCATCAGCGGCGTCATCGCCGGATCCCCAGTTCGCCCAGTAGCTGTGCGGTGTCCCGTCCCGAGCGAGCGGCTTCCCCGTGCGGTTCGCGTGGGCGCGGCGGGACGATCTCCACGGGGGCCGGACCCGTGTCCACCCACCACCGGCCGCCGCGCCGATATGCCTGCGGTGCAGGAGAATGCGATGCGTTCAGAGTCGCCGCGACGACGGCCGACATCGACACGTCCCACAGCACACCGGACCCGTCTGCGGGGGCCGACAGTGCAAGGGTTGCGGCGGTCAGGCCGGTGAGGGGATCGGCCAGCGCATCGCCCACGAAGACCGGACCGTGCGCGTCGTGGGCGAGCAATCCGGCGCTTCCGGCGACATCGTCACCGAAGCCGACGCGCATCGACCCGCGACCGTGCGCGGTGATCGACACCCACGTGCCGCCGCGCGCCACCACTGTTTCGGCGTCGAGCCCGAAACCGGCGAGGGCGCGGGGACGCGACGCCTCGACGACGATGTCCGCAGCATCGACCAGGGCGGCCAGTTCCCGGCGTTGCCGGTCGTCGGACGGGTCCAGCACCACCGACTCGTGGCCGCCGTGCAGCAAGCGATAGAACTCGGAGTTGCCGCGTCGTGCTCCGTCGGGCCGGTCGGGCGTCTCGACCTTCACGACGCGCGCCCCCGCCAGTCCCAGCACGTGAGCGCACAGCGGACCGGCCCACAGAGCGCTGAAATCGACGACGAGCAGTCCGTCGACCTGCCGTGGTTCCAGTGGTACGGGCGGCGTACCGGTGGGCGGCGTCACCGGTCCGGCGGCGATGCCGAGCAGTTCCGCGCGGTCGGCGAGTTCGGCGCCGGTGTGGCCGGCGACCCAGGCCGTGACGGCGGGCCACGGGTCGTCGGCCACGTCGGCGCCGACGAGGGCGCCCAGGAGCAGGGGGTCGCCGGGACGTGCGCACGACACCGCTGCCCACCCGTCTGCGGTGGGCAACAGTCGGCACGCGCCGCCCACCGACGTGGCGCCGGCCCTGCGGGCGCCGGTGAATGCGGCACGCTCGGACAGCAGGTGGGCGCCGTCGAGTTGTACCGAACCGGCGGTCGCGGACGCGATCCGTGCCGTCAGTTCCCTCGCCGTGGTTGCCGCCCGGCCCGGTGGGATCAAAGGAGGGCCGTCGACTCTCCCCGTGAGAGAAGCAATTCCGCTCTCCGCCCAGTCCCTGACCGGGTCGCCGGCGGAAGAGGAGGACATGAGCGTGATGCTACATTCCAACGCGAGGGGGCCGGAGTCGAGCGTGAAGGCACAACATATGGACCCGACGACAGCCGTCACGATTTCCGTTGCCGATCTCGCGGACGGGGCAGCCGACGAGCCTTTCTTCGCGGACGGGGGCGCGGCCGACCGTCCGATGCTGATCGTCGACCTCGACGATGTCCCCGCGTCGGTGCTCGAGCGGGCGGCTCACCGGGCCGCGATGTCCGATCGACTGCTGGCCGGCCGGGCGACGGTGCCGCTCGATTCCGGCGCCTTGTCCCCATTGCTCGGCGCGCTCGACCTCACATATGCCACCGGCCCCGATCCGGTCACGACGACGGTGGTCGGCACGCCCGATCCCGGCGCGAGCGCCGCAACCGTGCTCGACGCCGTGACAGACAATCCGCTCGCGGCGCTGGTGTTGCGGCAGGTGTTGCGCACCGCCGACACCCTTGCGGTATCCGGCGCGCTCGATGTCGAGTCACTGGGATATTCCACGCTGCAGAGCGGACCCGAGTTCGCCCGGTGGCTCGACGACCGGGGACTCCGCCCGCTGCCCCCGCCCGCGTCCGGGGATCCCGTGCTCCTCGTGCGCGACGGCGTGACGCTGCACGTGACGCTCAATCGCCCGGAACGGCGCAACGCGTACGGGACGCAGTTGCGCGACGCATTGGTCGACGCGCTCCGGTTGCCGCTGATGGACGAGAGCATCGAGCGTGTCGTCCTCGACGGCGCGGGACCGTCGTTCTGCGCGGGCGGAGACCTCGACGAGTTCGGGCGCACCCCTGACGCGGCGACCGCGCACCTGATCCGTACCCGCGGGGGCGCGGGACGAGTCGTCGCGCAGCTCGCAGACCGGATCGAGGTGCGTCTGCACGGTCACTGCGTCGGTGCCGGCATCGAGATTCCGGCGTTCGCGGGCAGAGTGGTGGCCCATCCGGCGACGGTGTTCCGGCTTCCCGAAGTGTCGATGGGGCTGATCCCTGGAGCAGGCGGCACGGTGAGCATTCCCCGTCGCATCGGGCGGTGGCGCGCGATGCATCTGTTCGTCACGGCGCTGCCGCTGGACGCGGATCGCGCGTTGGCGTGGGGCTTGATCGACGAGATCCGCGCCGACTGACCCCTCCGTGACCGGTCAGGCCATAAGGACGGTGAAACGCCAATCCAGGACGGGCGCCGGCTCGGTGGTCGCACGTTGTGCGTACACGAGAGACCGCAGTGCGAGCACACCTCCGCCCTGTGGGAGCGGTTCGGCGGACTCGACGTGCAGGTCGCTGGTGAGGGTGTCGCCCTCGTGCACGGGACCGGTGTGGTCGCACGACCGCCACCCGAGCACGGTCACCATATTCGGCAGTGCACGCGTCGCCTGGGACAGTGCGATCCCGATCGTGTGCCCGCCGTACACCAGTCGCCCCGCCGACCCGACACGCTCGTCATGGTGTGTCGCAGCGATATTCAGGCTCAGGCGCGCGAGTTCGGGTGCACCGGACACGACGTCTCCACTCGATCGCAGCACGGCGCCGGCGAGCGCGGGATCGAAATGGGTTCCGGGAACTCGACTCCGATACAGATCGAGGTCCCAGTTGCCGGGTGAGGACCAGATCGGCTGGTCCCGAGGTCCGATTACGGACAGGTCTTCCGCGTGGACGATCCGGCCGGGATCTGGAGTCTCGCTCAACGGCAGCATCGCACATCGGTAGAAATCGAGCACTGTCCTGCCGTCCTGGTCCACGGTGTTCACGCGCAGCGCCGCCAGGCCGGTGGGTCGACGACCCGGCTTCGCCGAATTCTCTTTCAGGCCCACTACTTCGGTGGTCGTGTAGAGCGTGTCGCCGATGAAGGGGAATCGGTGGAAACGCAATCCTCGGTAGAACAGGTTGGCCTTGACGTGGTGCGTCACCAGCGTCGACTGGCCGATCGCGATGTCGGTGACGAAACCGGCGTGTGCGAGAGCGCCGCCCGCGACCGCGGTCGAGAGGTGCCGGTCGAGGGGAAGACGGAACCGGTCGCCGAGGATCGCTTGGTGGGTCGCCGCGAGTCCGTCGGTGAGGGTGACTGCGGGTGCGGTGTCGAAGACGCGGCCGACGGTGAGTTCGTCGAAATATGGGCCGCCGACAGAAACGGGATTCGTGGTCATGTCAGGCTCCGGCTTTCGACAGGGTGCGACGGGCGCTGCTCGCCGCCGGAAGAGTGTGGCTCGGACGTCACGGAGAACCTCGTGGATTTCGGGACAGCGGGGAACGCGGTGAATGTACGGCCATTGTGGGGTGCTGCGCCAGAGTTATAGGCAGATGCAGCCACACGTATTGCTGAAAACTCTGGAATTTCGGGCGGATTCGAAGGGGCAGGCATTGACACGGCTACGCGTGGTCAACAAAATGGCCGTACAAAGTTTGGTCGGGTCGCCACCCGGCACCGATCGAAGGATCCGCGTGAGCACTCTGAACGACGAAGAGACTTTTCTGATCGAGACGGTCCGCGACTTCGTCGACCGCGAGGTCAAGCCCACCGTGCAGGAAGTCGAGCACGCCAACGAGTACCCGGAACGCTGGATCGAGCAGATGAAGCAGATCGGCATCTACGGCCTCGCGGTACCCGAGGAGTACGGCGGATCCCCGGTGTCGATGCCCTGCTACGTGCAGGTGACCGAGGAACTCTCGCGCGGCTGGATGAGTCTTGCGGGCGCGATGGGCGGCCACACGGTCGTGGCGAAACTGCTTGCGCTGTACGGCACCGAGGAGCAGAAGCGCAGGTACCTGCCCAAGCTTGCCACCGGAGAGATCCGCGCGACGATGGCGCTCACCGAACCGGGCGGTGGCTCCGACCTCCAGGCGATGACGACCACCGCGAAGCGCGACGGCGACGATCTGGTGATCAACGGCGCGAAGACCTGGATCACCAATGCGCGACGTGCGGGGCTGATCGCGCTGTTGTGCAAGACCGATCCGCAGGCCACCCCGCGGCACAAGGGCATCTCCGTCGTTGTCGTCGAACACGGCCCCGGCCTGACGGTCTCACGGGATCTGCCGAAACTCGGCTACAAGGGCGTCGAGTCGTGCGAACTGAGCTTCGACAACTACCGGATTCCGGCCGAGGCGATCCTCGGAGGCGACCCGGGCAAAGGTTTCGGACACATGATGAAGGGCCTCGAGACCGGCCGTCTGCAGGTCGCCTCCCGCGCGCTCGGTGTTGCGGCCGCGGCACTCGAGGATTCGCTGGCCTATGCGCAACATCGCGAGAGCTTCGGGGTGCCCATCTGGAAACACCAGTCGATCGGCAACTACCTCGCCGACATGGCCACCAAACTGACCGCAGCTCGGCAACTCACCCGCTATGCGGCGGAAAAGTACGACAGCGGCGAACGATGCGACATGGAAGCAGGCATGGCGAAGCTGTACTGCTCGGAGATTGCGATGGAGATCGCCCTGAACGCGGTGCGCATCCACGGGGGTTACGGGTACTCGACCGAGTACGACGTCGAACGCTACTTCCGTGACGCACCCCTGATGATCGTCGGTGAGGGGACCAACGAGATCCAGCGCAACGTGATCGCGAGCCAACTCGTGGCCCGCGGCGGAATCTGACCGGTACCACCGGGATCGGCGGTCATGGACGGCAGAGCACGAGGGACGGAACCGGCCTACGCGCAGCTCGCCCGTCGGCTACGGGACGAGGTGGAAGCCGGCCGGTACAGCAACGGGACGCGCCTGCCTACCGAAGCCGAATTGGCCGAGCAGCACCGGGTGAGCAGGCAGACGGTTCGGCGTGCGTTCCAGGATCTCGTGGCGGACGGCATCGTCTACCGCGTCCCGGGGCGTGGCACGTTCGCGGACGAGTCGGGCAGGCGTTACCGGCGGCAACTCGGGTCGATCGAGGACCTCCTCGCGTTGTCCGCCGACACCGTCATGGAGATCGTCACCCCGCTACACAGGGGAGTCGACATCGATGCGGCGAGCCGGTTGCGGCTCGACACCGATCTGCTCTACTCGGTCGTGCTCCGGCGGGTGCACGGGGCCACCCCTTTCGTGCTCACCACCATTCATCTCCCCGACGAGATCGCGGCGCACGTGCTGGACGCACCGGCGTTGCGGGCGGGCGCGTCGAGCCGTAACACCGTGATCGGCCTGCTCGAGCCTCATCTCGACAGCCCGATCGTCGAAGCCGCACAGTCGATCACCGTGGCATCGGCATCCGAGCAGGTCGCGGCCGAGTTGAACTGTGCGGTAGGGCATCCGCTGCTGAGAGTGGACCGCCTGTACTCGAACGCCGAGGGACTACCGGCGGAGCTGTCGGTGAGTTACTTTCTGCCGGAGCACTACTCGTATCGCGTCACCCTCAGGCGGACCGGGCATTGACCGCCACAACTACCCGAACAGGAGCACAAATGCGAGTTTTCCACGGAATCGACGAGGTCGAGAAGGCGGTCGGGGAGGACCTCGGCCACAGTGAGTGGATGGAGATGACCCAGGAGCGCGTGAACCTGTTCGCCGACGCCACCGGTGATCACCAGTGGATCCACGTCGATCCGGACAAGGCGAAGAACGGCCCGTACGGCACGACGATCGCACACGGGTATCTGACCTTGTCGCTGCTGCCGGTCCTCGGCGCGAAGATCTTCTCACTCGACGGCGTGACGATGAAGATCAATTACGGTGCGAACAAGGTGCGTTTCCCCGCGCCGGTGCCCGTCGGTTCCAGGATTCGTGCCGGCGCCGAGTTCACGTCGCTCGAACGCACCGCGAAAGGCGCGAATCTGGTGGTGAACTACACCGTCGAGGTCGAGGGCGGAACCAAGCCGGCGCTGGTCGCCGAAACGGTCGTCGTACTCGTTCCCTGATCCGTCTCAGGATATTTCGACGCGCAGGATGCGATCGTCGTCGTCGCCGGGCTGCCCGCGACCGTCGCGGTTCGAGGTGGTCAACCACAGCGAACCGTCCGGCGCGGCGGCGACGGTCCTGAGCCGTCCGTACTCGCCGACGAAGAATTCCCGCGCGTCCACCGTGTCGTCCGGCCGGATCGTGATGCTCCACAGTCTTTCTCCGCGGAGGGCTGCCATCCAGAGCCGGTCGTCGGCGAAGGCGAGCCCGGACGGGGAGGCGTCGGATACCGGCCAGGTCGTGACGGGGTCGACGAAGTCCGGAGCGCCGCCGGTCCCTTCCACGTCGGGCCAGCCGTAGTTCGCTCCGGGCGTGACGAGATTCAGCTCGTCGACGTCGTTCTGGCCGAACTCCGACGCCCACAGGCGGCCCTGTCCGTCGAACGCCAGTCCTTGCACGTTGCGGTGGCCGAGCGAATAGACCGGCGATGCGGGATCGGGGTTGCCCGGAGCGGGCGCGCCGTCCGGCGTGATCCTGAGGATCTTGCCGCCGAGCGACGCGGGGTCCTGAGCGAGTTCGGCGTCACCGGCTTCACCCGTCGCGGCGTACAACATGCCGTCCGGACCGAAGACCAGCCGTCCGCCGTCGTGGATCCGGGCCGCGGGTATGCCGTCGACGATCACGGACGGTTCCGACAGGGCCGTGCCGTCGTAGACGGCGCGCAGGATGCGGTTGTCCGCGCCGGTCGTCGCGTACAGGAAGACGAGGCCGTCGGCGTCGAAGGTTGGGGAGACCGCGATGCCGAGCAACCCCGATTCACCCTGCGCGACCACATCGCCGATGCGGCCCACCTCGCGGACGGTGCCGTCGGGGGCGATATCGAGTACCCGCCCCGAGTCCCGTTCGGTCACCAGCGCGGAACCGCCGGGCAGGAACGCGATCCCCCACGGAGTCTCGAGCCCGGATGCGACGGTTCCGGTGACACGCGGGTCGCCCGCGTCGGGTGCCGGCGACTCGGCCGTGGCGGTGCTCGCCCGGGTGGGTTCCTCGTCGATCGCGGGAGTGGACGGCGACGCGCACGCCACGAGGGGCACCGCCACAGCGGTGACGGCGAGCCGAGCCAGGAGAGTTCTGGTCACGTCGTACATCCTCTCGCGGCGCGCGCGATTCTGCCGGGTCAGGACGAGAAACGGATGCGGGCTTGCGTCTTCCCGAGGACCGTCCGGCCCGCTGCCGACACGGTGATGTCGACGCGTGCCACACGCTCCACGTCGTCGAGGCGGGCGACCTTCGCGGAGATCGACAGGTCGGCCCCGTCCAGCGGGTCGACGACGACCGGCCGCGTGAAGCGCGCTTCGTACGAGATCACCGAGGTCGGATCCCCGGCCCAGTCGACGACGGCCTGCAGTCCCAGTGCCGCTGTCAGCATTCCCTGGCACAGCACGCCGGGCAGGCCTTCCCCGGCGGCGACCGCGTCGTCGAAGTGGATCGGGTTGAAGTCGCCCGACGCGCCCGCGTAGCGAACCAGATCCGCCCGAGTCACCTTCAGGTCCGACTTCGCGACGATCGCCCCGAGTTCGAGATCGTCGAAACGTGGTGCCGTGCTCCGCGTCATGCGTCGTCTCCCCGGTGCAGCAGTGTCGATGTGATCGTGGCGACCGGATCCCCGGCGGTATCCCGGATCTCGCACACCGTGGCGAGGATGGAACTGCCGGCGCGTTCGGTGACGTCGGTGATGGTGAGTGTGGTGGCCAGCTCGTCGCCGGCGACGATCGGGCGGTGATACTCGATCTTCTCCGAGCCGTGCACCGTCCGATGTAGCTCGAGGCCGGTGCCCGGAGTTTCCAGAAGTTGCACAACCGCCGGGCTCTGGACGACGGTGGTGAAGGTGGTCGGTGCGACGACGTCCGCGAAACCTGCGGCACGAGCGGCATCGACATCGTGGTGGATCGGGTTCTTCGATCGCACGGCACGAGCGAACTCGCGGGTTTTCTCGCGTCCGACGAGATACGACGTCGCAGGGAAGACCCGTCCGCTCAAGTCGGGATTCAGTGGTGGCATCCACGGAGCGTAACGGTGAACGGCGGACGGGTCAGGTGGTGCATCCCCGCGCTGCGACCGGCCACCTGCCGACCACCGCGTCGCCGGAGACCGCCACCAACTCGTCGACCAGGTTCACGGCGTTGCATGCGTGGTTCGGCACCACTCGCACCCGCTCACCGAGCGCGGGCGGGGAGGTGTGACCCGGCCACTGCACGGTGGCGTGGTGTTCGGACAGCGCGACGATCCGGGCATCGGGCGTCCCCAGAATACGGCCGTATCCGGTTGCCCACGACGCCCGGTCGGCACCGAGAATCTTGCTCCCGGCGTCGAGGACCACGACATCGCCGCGTGCCGAGACCACCGTCGCGAGCGCGGTGAGCGCGAGGTCTTGCTCGGTGATCGCCTCGAGTTCGAGTTGCTGCGCATCGCCGAAGACGTATACGCCCGGCCGCAATTCCGTGGCTTCGGTCGGGGCCTCGATCATCACCGTGGGTGAGGAGCCGCCGCTGATCACCGCCGGTTCGATGCCCACTGCGCGCAGCGAGGCGGCCGCGGCCGCGAGCGCAACCCATTCTTCGGCGGCGGCCACCGGCGGAACGCCCGGACCATACGAGTGACCGGGAAAGGTGAAGACGCCGTGTACCTCGAGGCCTTCGTCGCGGGCGGACGCGGCGACGGCGCCGGCCCGCTCGGGAGGAACTCCGGTGCGGTGATGCCCGCTGTCGATCTCGACGAGCACGCCGACGCCGGTGCCGGCATGCGCCGCGAGTGCCCGGACGCCGGCGGTGGACTCGACCCCGACCGTGAGCCGGACGCGTGCGGCGAGTGCCCGAAGCCGCGCGCCGCGGGCGGCGTCCACCCACAAGGGGTACGCCACGAAGAGGTCGTCGGCACCCGCGTCCGCGAATACCTCGGCCTCGGACACCGTCGCCACCGTCAGCCCACAGGCACCCGCGGCGAGCTGACGCCGAGCGATCTCGACGCACTTGTGTGTCTTGACGTGCGGTCGCAGGTGAAGCCCGCGCGCGTCGGCCGACTGCGCCATCCGCGTGACGTTGCGGTCGAGGACATCGGTATCGACGACGAGAACCGGAGTCGCGTCGAGGTCGGGGAACGAGGTCATTTCCGCAGCCTATCGGGGGTGAGTGGGGTCCCGGGGGAGCACATCGGGATTTGGAGAGTGCGCAACCTCTATTTGGGGTTACACTCGGCCGCATGAGTGGTGTGGATCACAAGAACGAGGATTTCGATGTCGTCGTGCGCGGCGGCCTGTGGTTCGACGGAACGGGTTCGCCCGGAGCCGTCCGCAACCTCGGTATCCGAGATGGTGTCGTCGCTGCGGTGACGTCGGACGACCTGCCCGTCGGGGCCGGCACCGAGGTGGTCGAGGCGGCCGGCCGCTGGGTCATGCCGGGCTTCGTCGACACGCACACGCACTACGACGCCGAGGTGCTCGTCGGCCCGGGTCTGCCCGAGTCGGTGCGACACGGCGTCACCACGGTGCTGATGGGAAACTGCTCGATCTCCACGGTGTACGTTCCGCCCGTCGACGCCGCCGACCTGTTCAGCCGCGTGGAGGCGCTGCCCCGCGAACACGTGCTCGCGGCACTCGAGCGCTCCAAGACGTGGAACTCGCCGCGTGAGTACATCGATACCCTCAACGAACTGCCGCTCGGCCCCAACATCACCGCATTCGTCGGACACTCGGACATCCGTGCCTCGGTGATGGGTCTGGGGCGTTCGACGGACGGTGCCAATCGGCCGACCCGCGACGAACTCGCCGCGATCGACGCGCGGGTATCGGAGGCTCTGGACGCGGGTTTCCTCGGCGTCTCCACGATGACGAATCCGTGGGACAAGATGGACGGCGACCGCTACCGCTCCCGCACATTGCCCTCGACGCATGCCTCGTGGTCGGAATTCCGTCGCCTGCACAGGATCCTGCGCAGGCGTGGACGTGTGCTGCAGGCCGTCCCCAATCTCAACACGAAGTACGACGTGGCGTTCTTCGCGGCGGCGAGCACCGGACTCGGGCGCAAGCCGATGAAGACCTCCGTCCTCGCAGCGGCCGACACCAAGGCGGAGCGGTGGGTCAATCGAATCTTCGGCCCGATCGCGTACGCGGCCAACAAGATCGGTAAGGGCGCGTTCCGCTGGCAGCACCTGCCGACGACCTTCGAGGTCTATTCCGACGGGATCGATCTCGTCGTATTCGAGGAGTTCGGTTCGGGGCGGGCGGCACTGCATCTCCAGGAGGAGATGGGGCGCAACGACCTGCTGCGCGACGAGGCCTATCGCCGCTGGTTCCGTCGTGATTTCGAGAAGAAGTTCTCGCCGAGGGTCTGGCACCGGGACTTCGACGACACCCGCATCGTGGAATGCCCCGACGAGTCGCTCGTCGGCCGGTCCATCGGTGACGTCGCGCGGGAACGGAAGCTCCACCCGGTGGACACGTTCCTCGACCTCGTCGTGGAATACGGCCGGGAATTCCGCTGGCACACCGTGATCGCCAACGATCGACCCGCGGTGGCCGACCGGCTCATCCGGACGGAAGGCATCACCCTCGGTTTCTCCGACGCCGGTGCACACCTGCGCAACATGGCGTTCTACAATTTCGGCATCTGCCTGCTGCGCCGGATCCACGAGGGGGAGCAGCGCGGAAAGCCGGTGTTGCCCTTGCATACCGCTGTCCACAAGCTCACCGGAGAACTCGCGGACTTCTACGGAATCGACGCCGGGCATCTGCGGATCGGTGATCGTGCCGACTTCGTCGTCATCGATCCGGCGGGCCTCGACGAGGACACGGACCGGTATCACGAAGCGCCGCTGGAGCAATTCGGCGGACTGCGGCGGATGGTGAACCGCAACGACCGGGCGGTCACCGCGACCGCTGTGGCGGGCAAGGTCGTCTTCCGCGCCGGTGAGTTCGTGGACGGATACGGGCGCACCGTCGGAACGGGCCGCTTCCTGAAGGCTGGTGTGGAGGAGCGCGGTCCCGCACCGGTACGAACGACGGAGGCGTCGGCGTCGGTGGGGTAGGAGTGCCCGTCCTGCACGGCGAGCGTCTGCCCCGGCGCACCCAGAAGGAACGACGCGAGGAAACGATCGGCCGGATCCTCGACGCGACGATCGCCTCACTCGCCGAACGCGGCTACACCTCCACGACCATCGGGGAGGTGTGCCGTCGTTCGGGAGTGTCCTCGGGCGGGGTTTTCCGGCACTTCCCCACGCGGCTCGACCTGATGGTCGCGGCCGCCGAAGAGGTGAGCGAACGTCAGTTCGTGAACTTCCGGGCGGGGCTCGCGGTGCTCAGACGCCTCGAGGAGCGCAGCGGTGCCGATGCCACCGTCGACGTGGTGCGGACCTGCCTGCTGTTGTTGCGCAGCGCATGTCGGGCGCCGATGAATGCGGCGTGGTACGAACTTCTCGGCGCGGCCCGTACCGATCCGGCACTGCGTGATCACCTGTCGCCGATGGCCGCCCGCTACCACGCGCAGATCGCCGAGTTCGGCAGGTCGCTGCCGGTCGCAGATCGGTTGCCGCCCGCACAGTTCGATCTGGTCCTGTTCTCGCTCGTGCACATGTTCGACGGCGAGGCGGTGTCGTCGATCGTGCATCCCCAGCCCGAACTGGAGGATCCGCGAATCGAAATGCTGGCCCGAATGCTCACCGGTGTCACATCTCGCATAGGTTCGGACGATGATCGATAACGAAGCTGCTCCCGGTTGGTTTGTCGACGCTCTCGCGACACCCGTCGACAAGGGCACCGTCGATGTCGACGGTGCGACCATCGCCTATCGCGCGTGGGGTGAAGCGGGGAGCCGCGGTGTGGTGCTCGTGCACGGCGGCATGGCGCATTCCGGCTGGTGGGACCACATCGGACCGCAACTGGCCCGGGGCCGCCGAGTGGTCGCGCTCGATCTGAGCGGACACGGGGACAGCATGCACCGTGAGCACTACTCTCTGGAGGCGTGGTCCGCAGAGGTGCTTGCCGCAGCGGCAGCAGGGGGGATAACCGGGCGTCCGGTGTTGCTCGGGCACAGCATGGGCGGGATCGTGTCCTTCGCGACCGCACATTTCCACGGCGACCGGCTCGACGGTGTGATCATCCTCGATTCCCCGATCCGCGATATGACTCCCGAAGAACTCGAGATGCGAGCCAAGATCGCCGCGAATGCCGGTCCGCCGAAGGTGTATCCGTCGGTGGAGGCGGCGGTGGCGCGGTTCCGCCTCGTCCCACCGCAGGACACGGCCGAGCCGTACGTCCTGGCGCACATCGCGCGCGAATCCTTGAAGCAGGTCGAAGGCGGGTGGTCGTGGAAGTTCGACAATCTCCGGATGGGTCGCGAGGGACGCGGCAGCCTCGAGAACATGGCGCCCCGATCCCGGCTGGCCTATTTCCGGAGCGAGCGGGGCATCGTCGACGACGCGCTCGCCGCGAAGATCCACCGGCACCTCGGCCCGGACACTCTCATGGTGGAACTTCCTGCGGCGGGCCACCATCCCATGATCGATCAGCCACTGGCCGTCGTCACCGCCGCACGCACCGTGCTGGCCGCCTGGGAAAGGTAGCGCCGTGAACCCCCTCCGTCCGGTCGCCATCCGGATCGGGGCGCTGCCGTGGCTTCCCCGCTACTCGCGCCCGATCATTGCCGTGGACAAGACGATTCAGCGCGTCACTCGCGGAAAGCTCACGCTCCTGAAGATCGCGGACTTGCCGTCGCTGGCGCTGACGGTGCGTGGACGGAAAACCGGTGAGCCACACACCACTCCGCTGCTGTGTGTGCCGCACGACGGCGGCTGGCTCGTCGTCGGATCGAACTGGGGCCATCCCAAACCTCCGGTCTGGGCACTGAATCTGAGCGAGGCAGACGAGGCGGTCGTGCTGTTCGAGGGTCACCGGACTCCGGTGTCGGTGCGGGTCGCCGAAGGTGAAGAGCGCGAACGGTTGTGGGCGGTGTTGCTGGAGACGTGGCCGAATTACGACCTGTACGCGCGCCGGACCGACCGAACGCTGCCTGTGTTCGTGTTGACCCCGGAACCCGGGTAGAGGCAGTCGCTCACGTAGCACTTGCCATGGTGCGCTTTTCCTCCCGCGGTGCGAGGACCCGGAAACAGACACCCGCGACGACGAAGGTGCCCAGAGTCCCGATCGCTGCCGCGACGCCGGCGGATCCGGGCCGATCGCCCACCGTGTACCCGGCGAGCGCACTCCCGGCGAAGCGGTGTTCTTCGACGCGGCGTGCCATGCATTCGCCGGTATCGGTGTCCGGACCCCGCGTGCACCCCCGCAGAGTCGCCGCTTCCAGGGCATCGGGTCCGGACGAACCGAGCGGGGAGACGAGGCCCGCGATCACCAGTGCCGCGAACGCCAGCCCGGCGAGCAATACCCCGCGCGGATGTGCGACGGGGCGGGCCGCCAGGGACTGCTCTCGCAACAGGAAGACGGAAGCCGGGTGGACCAGGGCCACGGCGACGACCACGAGGGCAGTCACCAGTCCGTCGACGAGCGCGACCGGGATGTGCACCGCAAACAGATACGCCATGTTCTCCACGGGCGTGGCGGTGGCTCCTCCGAGTGCGTATTCGACGACGAAACTTGCGGTCGCGGCGAACACGGAGACGAATCCTGCGGCGAGCGAGACGAGCGCCGGCGTCAGGAGCGGCGACCGGACCTCGCGACGCACAAGAAGTGCCCGCGCGGCCACCGCGACCACGAATCCGGCGGCGACCGCGGCGAGCGCCATGTTGGTGACGTTCGCACCGAGTGCGGAAAGCCCACCGTCCGCGAAGACGAACGCCTGCACGGTGAGCACGATGGCCATACTCAGGGCGCCGACGAAGGGGCCGAGCAGGATGGCGGCGATCGCCGCCCCGACGACGTACCCGCTCACGCCGGGCAGGATCGGGACGGCAACCGTGTGCAGACCGAAGATCAGCGCCGTGACCAGCGCGGCGAAGGGCACTGTCCGCACGTGGAGATCGCTGCGCGCGCACCAGGCGGCAAGGCACACACCGATCGCTGCCACGACATAGAACAAGACGGAGGCGCGCGGATCGATCAATCCGTCGCTCATGTGAAGTGCCACGACATCCACTTCGAGACCTCCCCGGCAGCGTGTTCGGGACGAAACAGTAACCCCGGCTACCCGCCGTCCGGGTGGGTTTCGGAGAGGCTGCCGACGATGCGGAGCATATACAGAAACCGGAACGTGTTCTATATTTCGGAGATGTACGAGTGGTCAGATACAGACCTCATGTTCCGCGATGCACTGCGCGGATTCATCGAGAAGGAACTCCGTCCGCATGTCGACAGGCTCGAGTCGGGTGAGTTGCCGCCCTACGACATCATTCGCAAGTTGTACTCGACGTTCGGCATCGACGAGATGGCTCGGGAATCGCTCGAACGGGCACTCGCGAAGGAAGAATCGGGTGAGAAGTCATCCGGTTCGGGCGGCATGGGCGGTTCTCCCGGAATGGCGGCATTGCTCAACATCGAGATCGCGGGGGTCAGCCTGGGGCTCGTGGCGTCCCTCGGCGTCAGCCTGGGGCTCACGGCCGGCACGATCCGCAGCCGCGGAACACTCGCACAGAAGAAGCGGTGGCTGCCCGAACTCGTGACCTTCGAGAAGGTCGGCGCGTGGGCGATCACCGAACCCGATTCCGGGTCGGACGCCTTCGGCGGAATGAAGACCACGGTCCGCCGGGACGGTGACGACTACATCCTCAACGGGCAGAAGACGTTCATCACCAACGGGCCGTACGCCGACGTCATCATCGTCTACGCGAAGCTCGACGAAGGGAACGCCTCCGTCGACCGGCGCGATCGCAAAGTACTGGCGTTCGTGCTCGACAAGGGAATGGAGGGGCTCACCCAGAGTCCGCCGTTCAAGAAGATGGGCATGAACTCCTCGCCCACCGGCGAATTGTTCTTCGACAATGTGCGCATCACCCGGGATCGACTCCTCGGGGAGACCGAGGACAGCGGCAAGAGCGACGGCAAGGATAGCGCGAAGGAATCGTTCGCGGCAGAACGCATCGGGATCGCGTACCTGTCGCTGGGCATCATCGAGCAGTGCCTGAAGCTGTGTGTCGAGTACTCCAAGTCCCGCAAGCTCTGGGGCAGCGAAATCGGCCGGTTCCAGCTGATCCAGCTCAAGCTCGCGGAGATGGAGATCGCGCGGGTGAACGTGCAGAACATGGTGTTCAGTGCCATCGAACGCGCAGAGGCCGGGAAACCTGTGAGCCTGTCCGAGGCATCGGCGATGAAGCTGTACTCGTCGCGTGCCGCGACCGATGTCGCGATGGAGGCGGTGCAGTTGTTCGGCGGAAACGGCTATATGGCCGAGTACCGCGTGGAGCAGCTCGCTCGCGATGCGAAATCACTGATGATCTACGCGGGGAGCAACGAGATTCAGGTGACGCACATCGCGAAGGGATTGCTTTCCAGGTAATTCGCTGGTTTTCGACTACGGCACGTCGGGCATTCTCAAATTCGCCCGGCGTGTCGTCTATTCTCGGCACGACAACAATCCGGCCACCGACGAGGGGAGTGGCCGGTACATAGTTATCGAGCGGAAATCGGGGGAGCGATGTACGCGTACGATATGGACACCGGAATCAGGCCACCAGGCCATGTCGACGGGCGGTCGGCACGTGCCGAACGCACGCGGCAGGCCGTGATCGACGCGCATATTGCGCTGATCCGTGCCGGTGAACTCAAACCCACAGGAGCGCAGATCGCGGCGCGCGCAGGTGTGTCGTTGCGGTCCCTGTGGGGTCATTTCGGAGATCTCGAGAAGCTGTTCGAGGCGACCGGCGCCGAACTCTTACGCCGCCAGGACGACGCGTACGAGCCCGTGGATCCGTCGTTGCCACTCTCCGAGCGGATCGATGCGTATTGCCGCCAGCGGGCCGAACTGCTCGAATTCATTGCGCCGTTCGCCCGATCGTCGGAGATTCGGGCGCCGTTCTCGCGGGAACTCCAGCACAATCGTCTGCGCTACTTCGAGCGGGCGGCGTTCGAAGCGCAAGTGTTGTTCGCGCGGGAACTCGACGGTGTGGGAAGCGAAGTGCGCTGCCAGATCGAGAGTTCGATCGCGATCAGCACGACGTGGCCGATGTGGGTTTCGCTCCGCGACGTGCTGCGTCTACCCGTGCCCGACGCCGTCGAAGTGATGAAACGCGCGGTCAAGGCGCTCATCTGCGAAGCAATGGCTGCCCGTCGTCCCGCAGCCGTGAGCTGAGCGCGAGGCCCGGTCAGCGCACGGTCCGGGCCTCGAGAAACGGCTCGATGACGGAGAGAACCTCCGGTAGCGCCGCCACCGTCGTCGCGTGGTCGAACCCACGCAGCACGGCCAGACGCGCGCCCGGGATCGAGCGCGATATCGCGCGGGTGTCGTCCACGCGCATGTGGTCCTCGGACCCGGCGACCGCGATCGTCGGAACATCGAGTGCCGCGAGGGCCTCGTCGTCGATCCCGGGCTCGAGGTCGGAGCGCCGGAAGTACGCGGCCAGCGCGAGTGGGTCGTTCGCGAGGAACGCCGCCCGCGTGGCCGCGTCCACCGGTTCCTGCCGCTGTCGTTCCCACTCGCGGACGAAACCCTCCATGCCGTCGCGCTCGAGCACGTCGACGCAGCCGCGAAAGAACATCGCGTCCATCGCCCCGCGCTGTGGTCGTGCGCTGCCGCCGAGCAGGACCAGGCCGGCGACCCGGTCCGGAGCGGCCAGGGCCAGCGCCAGCCCCGCCCTCGCGCCGAACGAGTACCCGACGTAGTGCACGCGCTCGACGTCCGCGGCGTCGAGCACGGCCAGCAGATCACCGACGATGCGATCCATCGCGTACGCGTCGGGCTCGTGCGGGGTGTCGCTGCGGCCGTGTCCACGCAGGTCCGGAAGGATCAGGCGGTACCGGTCGCCGAGCGCGCGCACGTAGCCGAAACCTCGCCACACCGAGGAGGACAGCGCGCTCCCGTGCACGAGCATCACATCGGGAGCGTTCTTCTCGTCCGAGCCGGCAATGGAGTACGAGAGACGGATTCCGTCGGCGGGGTTGGTCGTGACACTCATGTGCCCAGTGTGACCGACCGGGTGATCCCGATGTCGTCGAGGAACCGCTTGTCGTGCGAGACGACCACGAGTGCGCCCGCGAATCCGTGCAGCGCCTGCGTCAGATGATCGAGGCTCGGCAGATCCAGGTTGTTGGTCGGCTCGTCGAGCAGCAGCAGGCGGGGCGGCGGATCTGCCGCGAGGACGATCGCGAATGCGGCCCGCAGCCGTTCTCCGCCCGACAGCGCACCGACCGGCACGTCGCCGTCGCTGCCCCGGAACAGGAACCGGGCCAGTCGCGCCCTGATCTCCTGTGGTGGCAGATGAGGCGCCCGCTGTTCTGCGTTCTCCACCACCGACAGCGTGTCGTCGAAGATGTCGAGTCGCTGGGGGAGCAGCGCGAACGGCACAAGAGGGCCGGCCTCGACGATGCGGTCGAGCAGTGTCGTCTTGCCGGAACCGTTGGGGCCGCCGAGAGCGATACGTTCCGGTCCGACGATCTCGAGTGGCCCTTCCGCCACGCGACTACCCGGATGCACGGTGGTTTCCGGAAGGTCGACACGAATCTCCCGGTCGTCGCGCACGGCGTCCTGCGCGTGTGCGAGGTGCGCTCGCGCGGAGTCGAGATTCGCCTCGTGTTCACGGCGGTACCGTCCCGCCGATTCCTGAGCCTGCCGTTTACGCGCACCCATGACGATCTTCGGTTCGCGTTTCTGCTCGAACATCTTGCGTCCGTACCGTTGTCGTTGCGCGAGGGTCGCCTGCGCGGTTGCGAGATCTCGTGTTTGACGCCGGACGTCGTTGCGCGCGTCGCGCACGGCGGCACGTGCCGCCTCCTGTTCCGCAGCGACGATCTGCTCGTATTCGCTGTATCGGCAACCGAACAGCCGGAGTTGCCCGTCGCGGAGTTCGGCGATCGTGTCCATCCGGTCGAGGAGGTCGCGGTCGTGACCGGCGACGACGACGGTGCCGGCGAAACGGTCGAGGGCCTCCTGCAGTCGCGCGCGTCCCTCCGCGTCGAGATTGTTGGTGGGTTCGTCGAGCAACAGCACGTCCGGTTCGTCGAGCAACCGTGCCGTGAAGGCGAGCAGCATCGTTTCTCCCCCGGAGAGGCCACCCACGGTGCGGTCGAAGTCGCCTTCGTCGTGCACGATTCGTTCCAGACCGAGCCGGTGCACGAGTGCGAGCGCGCGCTCCTCGATGTCCCAGCGGTCGCCCACGATGCCGAAATCGCCGGCGTCTCCGACGCCGGATTCGATTCGCCGCAGGGCCCTTCGAATCTCGTCCAACCCGAGTACCGCCGCGACGGTTACCGACGGATCGAGCGTGACGTCCTGCTGGAGAAAGGCGACTCGGCCCCGGACGGTCAGCGCACCGCTCCGCGGCCGGAGGTGCCCGGCGACGAGACGGAGAAGTGTGCTTTTCCCGGTTCCGTTGCGCCCGACGAGACCGGTTCGCCCGAGTGTGAAAGTCGCGTCGAGGTTCTCGAAGACGCGGGTGCCGTCGGGATGGTCGTACGTGAGGCCGGACAGCGTGATGCCCGAGAGGGAAGACATGAGTGCTCCTGAAAGGTGGATCGATCGCGGGTGTGCCGCGTGGTCGACAACCACTACCGGAGCAACGCAGTTCTCCACTCGTTCGGTGACAGGGCCGAGTACCACGGTAGGTCGTGTGACGACGGTCGTGCAACCGAATATCGACACCTCCCCGACGCTCCCGGCGGCGCGCACTGTCCGGCACGTCGTCGAGAATTTGGGCATGATCGACGTCGTGCGTATTCGACGGCAGTGGGTTTCCGCAGGCGTGGCACCGATCCTCGTGCTCGTGACAGCCGGATGCGGCTTGTTGGGGCCGGACCAGCCCGAGACGGTGGCCGCGGAGTTCGCATCCGCGCTCGACGCGGGCGATGTGCAGGCAGCGGCCGCGCTCACCACCGACCCGCAGGCCGCGGCCGCCGCGATCACCGGCATGTTCGACGGCCTCGGCACCAGCGATCCGGTGGTCGGCGTTGCGGGCACGGGCGACGGCAACACCTTCGACCTCGATGTCTCGTGGAATTTCGGGGAGGGACGCGACTGGGCGTACCGGACGACGGGGTCGGCTGTGGAGGACTCCGACTCGTGGAGAGTGCGCTGGGATCCGGCTGTGCTCTCCCCGGAACTCGCGGACGGGGCAGCAGTGCGTCTGGTGACCACTGCGGGTGCGCCGCCGACGATCTACGACCGGGCGGGCGGCACCCTGTTCAGCGAGCAGGTCATCACGGTGGTGAATCTCGATGCGAACGCCGACCCCGCGGCAGTCGCACCGCTGCTCGCGCCCGTTGCGCCGACGATCACCGCAGAGTCTCTCGCCGCCGATCGGGCGAAAGCGCCCGGACAGTCGCTGACCGCGATCTCGCTGCGCGAGGACGACCTGGCTCCGATCGAGCAGCAGCTGACCGCCCTGCCCGGCGTCACGCTCGTTCCGCAATCGAGATTGCTGGTCGCAGACCGGGCGCTGGCCTCGCCGGTGTGGTCCGGCCTGGTGGAGTTGTGGGAACAGGGACAGGCCGAATCCGCGGGGTGGGTGGTCCAGCGGGTCGAGCCGGACGGGACCGCGCAGCAGGTGGCCGGCGAGACAGGGCCCGAGGCGCCCGACCTGTCCACCACGATCGATCCGCAATTGCAGATCGGGGCGGAAGCTGCGCTCGCCTCCCTCGACACTCCCGCGGTGATCGTCGGCATCGAGCCCTCGACGGGCGCAGTGCGCACGATCGCGCAGAACGCCGCCGCCGACCGCGAAGGTCCGCTCGCGCTCACCGGCCTGTATCCGCCGGGCTCCACCTTCAAGGTCGTCACCACCTCGGCTGCGCTTCAGGCCGGGCTCGCGGACCCGGACACGGTCCTGCCGTGTCCGGGAGTGGCGACGATCGAGGACCGCACGATCCCGAACGACGAGAGCTTCGATCTGGGGGCGGTGCCGTTGCACACAGCGTTCGCGTTCTCGTGCAACACCACGATGGGACAGCTCGCCGTGAACCTGCCTCCGACCGCACTGACGGACGCGGCTCGTCAGTTCGGGCTCGGCGCCGACTATGTCACGCCCGGACTTGTGACCGTCACCGGATCGGTACCGGAAACGGACACTCCCGCAGCCCTCGTCGAATCGGCGATCGGACAGGGACAGGTCACCGCGACACCCTTCGGTATGGCCCTCGTCGCGGCGGCCGTGGCGAACGGGAGCGCTCCGCTGCCGGTACTCGTCGAGGGGAGTGCGACGAACGTGGACGAGGAAATCGCTCCGGCACCGGCCGAAGTGACCGCTGCGCTGCGAACCATGATGCGCGAGACGATAACCGGCGGTACAGCGAGTATGTTGCGAGACATCCCCGATCTGACGGGTAAGACCGGGACCGCAGAGTACGGTGAAAACGACGGGGCGCACGGATGGTTCGTCGGATCACGCGATAATCTGGCCTTCGCAGTGTTCGTGGCAGGGGCGAACGGTTCGGCTCCCGCAGTCGAAGCCGCCGGCAGGTGGTTGAGGGGGTAATCGGACGTGTGGCGTAATTGTGATTCGTTCGTAGGCACGCCGTGCTTGTTCCTCCTGTGGCTGAAGTGAAGGTTGGTTGTCATGGGATTTCGTGAGTGGCGGCGCAGGGGGCGGATGCGCGTGCTCGCCCTCACAGCGGTCGTCGTTCTGGTTGTCGCCGTGGCGGTCACTGCCTTCGTGGTCAACGGCTCACGGACCGACGCGCGTGGCCTGGTCGACGATTTCGTCGCCGCTCTCGACGCCCGTGACCCTGCCTCAGCGGCCTCGCTCACGTCGTACCCGAGCGCAGCAGAAAGCACCATCGGGCAGATGTTCGACGGCCTGTCCGACGGCACGGTCGACTACGAGGTCTCGCAGTTCGTCGAACTGAACAGTGAGTCCGGGTATTTCACGCTCTCCGCCGCCTGGAATTTCGGCGAGGGCATGGACTGGGGCTACCAGGTCGACGGTGCGGTCAGGAAACTCGGCGTGGGCTGGCGAGTGTCGTGGGACCCGGACATCATCGTGCCCGACCTCGGCGGCGGACGAACCGTTCACCACGTCCGCACTGACGCCGCGCCCCCGAAGATCTTCGACCGCACGGGCCGCCTCCTCATGGAGGAACAGACGATCAACGCCGTCGTGCTCGATCCCGCCGCCATGCCCGACCCCGGCGCGACCACGACCCGGCTGGCCGAGGTGCTCGCACCTGTCGCGCCGGTCATCACCGCGCAACTGATGCAGGACCGGCTCGCGAACGACCCCGGCAACCGGATCACCGCCGTCAAACTGCGAGACCAGGACTATCAGTTCCTCGGGAGCGACATCGAGTCGATCCCCGGTGTCGAAGTGATCCAGACTCCCACGCTGATCAGTGCCGATCGACGGATCTCCACGCCGTTGCTCGATACGCTGCGCTCGGCGTGGCAACTCGAACGCGACCGTACCGCGGGTTGGGCGGTCACCCTCGAAGATCCCGAGGAGGGTCCGATCCAGGTTGCGGGCTTCCAGGGGCCGCCGCCCCCGGACCTCAATGCCATGGTGGACTCGAAGGTGCAGCTTGCCGCGAAGGAAGCGGTGGTCACCACGGGAACGCCCACCGCGCTCGTCGCGATCCAGCCGTCCACGGGCGGCGTCCTCGCTGCCGACGTGAACAACTGGGCGATGGAACTCGGTCCGGTCGCGACCCACGGCATGTACCCGGCCGGAGGCACGCTCGACCCGGTCCGGTTGGCCGCCGGACTCGACAAGGGCATCGACGGCGCCGATGTGAGCTCGGAAGATCTCGCAGAGACGGCCCGCCGGCTCGGACTCGGCCTCGACGTCAGCGTGCCCGGCTTCGATTTCGAGACCAGCCAGATCGGCAACACACGATCCGGAGTGGTGCAGTTCGCCGGATCCGATAACGACGACGCGCTGATCAGCCCCCTCGGAGCAGCTGTTCTGGCCGCCTCCGTTGCGCGCGGCGAGGCTGTGGCGCCGTCGATCGTGCAGGGTCAGCCCGCGACGATCAACGACCCGGTCGACGCGTTGCCCCCGCACGTCGTCGACGCCCTGCGCGGCATGATGGCCGACAACGTACAGAAGGGACCAGCGTCCTTCCTGCGTAAGCACGCGGGACTGTCGGGAGTCGCCGCCGCGAGCGGGGACGACCGGTGGTTCTACGGTTACAGCGGCGATATCGCCTTCGCGGTATTCGTCGCCGACGCCGACGGAGGAGACCGGGCGATCACGGTCGCGGATACATTCCTCAGCAAACTCGCGCAGCCCGACGAGGCTTTCTGACCTCGCCCGGCGAAACGCCGGTCCGGGCGCCCGGGGGCGGCAGGCGGTAGGTTCGGCGATCGTGACGGTCCTGGAACTGCTGCTGCTCGTGGTTGCGGGCTTCTTCGCAGGAGTGGTCGGATTCGTCTCGGGGCTCGCATCATTGGTGTCGTATCCGGCACTGCTCGCCGTCGGTTTGCCGCCGGTCGCGGCGAACGTCACGAACACGGTCGCGATGGTCGGCGTCGGCGTCGGAGCGCTCACGAACTCCGTCCGTGAAGTCGTTAATACCGGGCCACGGGTGTGGAGGTGGACGGCCTACGCCGCGCTGGGCGGCGCCATCGGAGCCGGGGTGCTGCTCGTCGCACCGGCCGGTTCGTTCGAGGCGGTCGTGCCGTATCTGGTGGCACTCGCCTCGCTCGCATTGCTGCTTCAGCCCCGTATCCGCGCCTTGGCGCGCGGCCGCGACCTGCCGCGTGCGTACGCCGCTGCGTTGTTCGTCGTGGCCGTATACGGCGGCTACTTCGGTGCGGGCGCCGGCGTCATGATTCTGGCGGTGACGTTGATCTGCACGTCCGAGAGCATATGGCGGGCCAGCATTCTCAAGAGTTATCTGCTCGGTACCGCAAACCTTGTCGCCGCGATCGGATTCGCCGTGTTCGGGCCGGTGCACTGGCCGGCGGCCCTCGCGATGGCTCTCGGCGCGTTCGCCGGCGGCTGGTGCGGACCCCCGCTCGTCGCGCGGATCCCGCCGACCGCGCTTCGCGTAGGTGTCGCGACGGCAGGATTCGGTCTCGCCGCGTGGCTCGCGCTCACGTGAACCGCGTCCGTGGCAACGCGGCGAGACCTCCGGGCGGCACTCAGTTCACGCCGTGCATCAGCTTCTTGATCCAGGGCGAACCCACGGCAAGGGCAACGCCGACCGCGATCGAGGCGCCGCCGATCCACAGGTAGTACGGCACTTCGTTGGTCTCGTCGTAGAAACCCGCCAGCGTGCCGGCCATCGCGCTGCCGAGGGCGACCGACAGATAGAACAACGCGACCATCTGTGTATGGAAGCTCTTCGGGGCGAGCTTCGTGGTCAGCGACAGGCCGACCGGCGACAGCAGCAACTCGGCAAAGGTGAAGAGCAGCAGGATGCCGACCAGGCCGAGCAGCGGGGCGCTGTTGGCACCGCCACCCGCCATCGGGATGAAGCACAGGAACGCGATGCCCATGATGATCGTGCCGGCAGCGAACTTGATCGGCGACGACGGCTGGCGCGGCCCGAGCTTGGTCCACACAGCCGCGAAGACACCGGCGAACGCGATGATGAACACCGGGTTGATGGACTGCACCCACGAGGGCGGGAACTCCCACCCGAACAGGTCGCGGTTCAGGCGGGTATCGGCGTACACCGCGACCATCGTGAACTGCTGCTGGAACAGCGACCAGAACACGGCGCTCGCCACGAACATCGGGATGAAGGACAGCACCCGGCTGCGTTCGACCGAGGTGATGTTCTTGCTCGAGAGGATGACCACGAAGTAGGTGATCGCCGCGATGACCGTCAGGGTGACGACGATGTCGGACAGACTGTTCGCGGAGATGATGCCGGTGGAGGCGAGGATCACGACCAGAACGAGCGCGGCCAGTGCGATTCCGCCGACACGCATCCGGCTTTCCGCCGGCAACGGGTTCGGCGGAACCTTGCCGATGTCACCGAGGTGCTTGCGGTAGAGCGTGTACTGCAACAGGCCGAGGAACATGCCGATCGCGGCGAGTCCGAACCCCCAGTGGAACCCGTACCGGACCTGCAGGAACCCCGTGAGCAGCGGACCGACGAGGGCGCCGATGTTGATGCCCATGTAGAAGATGGAGAATCCGGCGTCGCGGCGCTGGTCCTTCTCGTCATAGAGGTCACCGACGATCGAGGTTGCGGTCGCTTTGAGTCCGCCACTGCCCACGGCCACGAGGATGAGGCCCACGCCGACACCGATGAAGCCCGGCAGCAGCGCGAGCGCGATGTGGCCGAACATGATCAGGATCGCGCTGTAGAACAGTGTCCGTTCGGAGCCGAGGAGACGGTCGGCGATCCATCCCCCGAGGATCGTCGACAGATAGACCGTGCCGCCGTACGCGCCGACGATCGAGGTTGCGGCGGCATTGCTGATCCCCAGACCACCCTCGGCAACCGAGTAGTACAGGTAGTAGATGAGGATGCCCTGCATGCCGTAGAAGGAGAATCGCTCCCACATCTCGACGCCGAACAGGTTGGCCAGCGCCAGAGGCTGGCCGAAAAACCTCGTATCGGATCGCGACTCCGGCACTGAAGCGGTGTCAGTCATATATCCACTGTTTCACCGTGGGACACCCTCGAGCCAATCGATCTCGAAAAATCACACAGTGGTTGTTCTCACGCGACCCGAGAATCGGACCGTCGGACCACACGGGCGAGAAGTCGCCAGCCGATCAGAGTCACGCCGAGGAAGCCGGTGGCGACGAGAATGAAGGCGGTGGCGGTTCCCTGACCGGTCGCCGCGCGGAGCAGCATGCCGCCGACAAGCGTGCTCACCCAGACGAGAAGGCCGGTGGGTGCTGCGGCGAACGCGTCGAACTTGTCGCGGTAGAGCCACGCGACGAGGAACCAGCCGACGGTCAGCCCGCCGAGGAACGGCCACGCGGTGCGTGCCAGGCCGACGAGATCGAGGACTTCTTCGTGGCTGGATCGGCCGAGGGCTGCGAACACGAGGATCAGGACCACGTCGGCAACCAGCGCGGGGGCGTACTTTTTCACGGCTTCAGGGTAGCGCCGTGGCGAACGTGTCCGAATGCACCGACGGGCGCCCCTCCGTGCGGAGGGACGCCCGAGGGCGATGGCGCGGGAGATGTCGGGGGGATCAGGCCTGCAGGCCGGCCTCGATCTCGAGGTGGAGAGTGATCTTGTCGCCGACGACGGCGCCGCCGCCCTCGAGCGGCATGTCGATGGAGATGCCGAAGTCCTTGCGGTTGATCACGGTCGTGGCGTCGAACCCGGCGACCGGGCCGTTGCCCATTCCGGCGTTGACGCCGTTGTACTCGAGGCGCAGCTCGACCGGCTTGGTGACGCCGCGGAGCGTGAAGTCGCCGTCGACGATGTAGTCGTCGCCGTCCGCGCGGACACCGGTGGAGACGAAGGTCGCGACGGGGAACTGCTCGGCGTCGAAGAAGTCGGCCGACCGGATGTGGGCGTCGCGATCGGCGTTCTTGGTGCTGATCGACGCGACGTCGATGTCGGCGCGAACCGATGCGGTGCCGTCCTCGGCGACGGTGATCGCGCCGGAGAAGCTCTCGAAGCTTCCGCGCACCTTGCTCACCATGAGGTGCCGGACGGTGAAGCCGACGTTGGAGTGGACCGGATCGAGGGCCCAGATCCCTGTGGTGAGGCCGGGAAAGGTGGTGGTGGCGGTCGTCATCGCGTTGTCTCCTCGTAGATTATTGAAACTTCAACTTGATGCGGCAACCATGACACGACTTTGTTGCGCGCGCAACTACTTGGTGGCGCAGATCACAGAAGGTCGGTGTCCGAGGTGTCCGCGGGCTTACGCCGCCGCGCGACGGCGCTGCGATCCTGTTCCTCACGTTCGGCGGCAGGGTCGATGTCCTCACCCGCGTTGCCCCCGCGGTACATCGCCGCGATCGTGCCCCAGCCGGTGAGCGCGACGAAACCGAAACTCACCGCGCGGTACACGAACACCGCGGCCAGCGACTGGGGAGCGGTCAGACCCGCCGCGGTGAGCGTGGCGATCAGAGTTCCGTCGACGAACCCCAGCCCGCCGGGCGCCAACGGCACGCTGCCCACCGCCTTGGCAGCGGCGAACGCGATGCACAGACCTGCGAGCGACGGGGAACCTCCCACCGCCCAGCACGCGAGACCGAGGCATGCGACATCGAAGACCCGGTGCACGGCCGACCACGCGATCGCCGCGACTGCGTCGCGTCGCGCGAGTTCGACAGCCTCGAGTTGGGCGAGCACCCGATCGAAGAGGCCGAAGCCGGTATCCGCGGGCTTTCCGGACACCCTGTTGACACGGGTGAGCACCCAGGTGCCGGCTGCCTCGATCGACGACGGGTTACGGGCGACATACCGCAGCCCGTAGAACATGGCGATGAGGCCCGCCAGCGACAGGACCAGCGTCACCGGACTGATCCGCGTGCCCACCGCGAACGCTCCCGCGACCCCGACGGAGGCCAGCGTGGCCGCCGCGATGACGCCGGATACCGCGAGCTGCCAGGACGCCACCACGGGGGTCGCGCCCCACTTGCGGGTCTGCCTGTAGGTGAACGCGGTCGAGAACACCGGGCCTGCCGGCAGCGTGACCGCCATGGCGGTACTGCCGTAGATCACCGATGCCGAGCGGAAGTGACCTACTCGCACACCGCCGGCGTGCAACAGCTGCTGCTGGACTCCCGCGAAACCGCTCAGGGAGATCATCTGAGCGGCGACACACGCTGCGAACCAGCCCCAGTGGATGCCGGTGAGCGCTTTCCAGGAATCGCTCATCGTGGGCCACAGGTAGATGGCTTCGGCGGTGAGCAACGCGATCAGAGCCGCCGCGACCAGCCATTTGATCCACAGGAAACGGCCCCGGCGCGGTGTGGCGTCGGGGCCAGAGAGGTCGTCCTGCGGCTGCGCCACGCCATTCACCGTAACCGACGCAGGTATGTAGGTGCCGCAATTAGCGTCCGCCCGTGACGTACCTCCCTGTGCTAACCCACCCGATCCGCAGAGTCGTCACCCGGACGCGGCCCGCTCGGATAATGGACGGGCGAGGCGAGCTGCGTGACCCTGCGCCGCCCGCGAAGCTGCACCTCGTCGCCGAGTTCCCAGTGCCCACGCTCGTCGTCGTCGGCGAAATAGAGGGCGCTCGACGACGCGAGAACGCGGCTCGGACGGAGCTTGGCCAGTTCCGTCAGGCGCGACGCCTCGTTGACCGGGTCGCCGATGACGGTGTATTCGAAGCGTTCGGCCGCGCCGATGTTTCCTGCCACCGCGAGTCCGGCCGAGACACCGATACCGACGTCGAGACCGGTGATGTCGTCGAGCGCGAAGCGCAGTTCGCGTGCTGCACCCAGCGCAGCGGTGGGTGCATCGGGCCGGTCGAGAGGCGCCCCGAAAATCACCAGGGCGGCGTCGCCCATGAACTTGTTGACGAAGCCGTGGTGCCGATCGACGACCTCCACCACGACCCGGAAGAACTCGTTGAGGAGATCGACGACCTCGTTGGGAGGACGCTCGGCCGCGGTGGCGGTCGACCCCACCATGTCCACGAACAGCACGGCCACGTAGCGGGTCTCACCGCCGAGTTCGGTGCCGTACTGCAGTGCCCGCCGGGCCACGTCTTCACCGACGTGCTGACCGAACAACTCGCGGAGCCGGCGGCGCTCGTCGGCCTCCGCCATCATCCGGTTGAAGCCCACTTGCAGGCGTCCGATCTCGCTGCCGTCGAACACCTCCACCTGCACGGCCGACGCGCCGCGCTGCACGCGTTCGATCGCCCAGCGCAACTGCTTGATCGGGTCGGAGATCTGCGCCGAGGTCAGCAACGACAGCACGAGGGCCAGCAGGATGGACGTGACCGCAAGCGCGAGTACCGCGTAGGCGAGTGCGTCGGACGAGAACGCGGAGTCGGTGGTGATCTGGGTGACGCACAGCAGGACGATCCCCGCGACGGGCATCAAGGTGCCCAGTCCCCACGTCATCGCGAGACGGGTGCCGACGCCCGGAGCCATGGTGCGATCGAAGTTGCCTTCGCTCAGTGCACGGGCCGCGACGGGGCGCAGAATCCGCTCGCCGAGCATGTAGGTGAACCCGAACGTGCTCGTCGCGGCCATCGCCACGGTGATCGCGACCGCGACGGCGAGGGAAGGCGTCTCCCCGGCGGTGAGGAACACGAACAAGACGCCGCCGAGCAACCACAGTCCGAGGTGCACGATCGCCTGACGCAACGGCGCGTGCAGTGCCGCCATCTGCTCGGACCGGGTGGGCGGGCCACCGCGGAGTTGCCAGCGCACCACCGAACGAAGCATCAGCGCCGCAGCGGTGAGACTCACGATGCCGGCGAAGACGAGGTACACCGCGAACACGGTGAAGTTCTGAACCCGGTCGACGGTGTCGAAGTCGTCGTCCGCGAACGGAACGCCGTACCGCACGAACGCGAACACCAGCATGGCGCCGAACAGGTTGGAGGCGCCCATCGAGGCCATATAGAGCGGCCAGCGACTACGCAGTGTCGCGGCGACGGCTCGATAGGACCTCAGCACGACTTCAGATCAAACCACTGTATGGACGGTCACAGCGCGTCGTGGTCACCTTCGGCACCACGGAGAGGTGAGAAGTCGCTCGGCGCGGCGGCACTTGCGGTTCCGCGATCCGGCAGGAGGCCGCGCGCTTCCGGTCGGGACGAAGAGTGTCACAGATCCTATTCTGTACGTATGGACCCGAAGGATCTGCGCGTTTCGGACGCCGAACGCGAACATGTGGGCGAGCTTCTCCAGCGAGCCGTAGGACAGGGAATGCTCTCGCTCGGCGAGTTCACCGAACGGATGGACACCGTCCTGGCAGCGAAAACGCGTGGTGATCTCAATCAGGTTCTCGTGGACCTGCCCGGCATCCAGATGCGGCCCGAGTACCTCCCGCAGGCCGCACCGGCGTTCCTGCCCCAGCAGCAGGCGACCGCCGCCGCCCCCGCGTACCCGGCGACCGGGCCGGGCGGTCCGCTCGTACTCAAGGGGCGTTTGTCGTCCCTGACCCGCAAGGGCCGGTGGGAGGTCGCGCCGGTTCTCCGGCTCGATACGTTCGCGTCCTCGGTCAACCTGGACTTCACCGAGGCGGTGATGCAGACGCAGGTCGTGCGAATCGAGGTGAACGACTCGTTCAGTTCGATCTCGATCCTGCTGCCCGCCGAAGCCACAGCCGATATCAACGGTGTCGAAACCGTCGCGTCGAGCGCCACCACGAGAGTGCGCGGCGGCGCGCCGTTCGGCCCGTTGCACGTCGTCGTGGTCGGGAAGATCTTCTGCGGCAACCTCAACGTCACGCACCCGTTCGGCATGCGGCTGCGCAAGTTCATCAACGGCGCGTAGAGCCCGCCCGCACCGCCGTTCCGTCCGTCCGGCTCAGGGCTGCTGCCGGCGCGCGATCAGTTCACTCACACTGATCGACCCGCCGGTGTCGGTGCCGTGCCGCCGACGGTGCGGATCGTTCGGATCGTCCGCGTGATCGGGCTCCGAATCGGTGGGCGCCTCGGGCGACCGTTCCGTGGCACCGTTCCGTGGCACCGGCCGCTGAGGTGACTGCTGCGAATACTGCCCGGGTTGCGGGCGCTGCTGCGGGTTCGGCGGCTGCTGCGGGTTCGGCGGCTGCTGCGGGTACTGCCCCGCCTGCGGACGCGGTCGGGGCTGCGGGTGCTGTCCCGCCGGTGGGCGCGGTCCGCCCTGCGGCTGCTGTCCCGCCGGTGGGCGCGGTTCGGCCTGCGGAAACAGCCCCGCCGGTGGGCGGGAACCCGGCTCCGGCCGCGGACCGGCTTGCGGCCGCGGTCCGGTTTCCGGCGGGCGATGCGCGTGCTGTCCCGACCCGGGAGCAGCTCGGCGCAGCTGCGACAGCCAGCTCTCGATCGCCTGCGGATCGCGTGCCCGCCCGGCACCCGTCGACGGCTCTCCGTCCTGTCGCGTTCCCTCGGCACCACCGTTCACCGGCGGGTTGCCGGCCGGATCCGGGTTCGTGGCGGACGGCCGCACGAAGTTCTGCGGCAGCGGCGGGGGAACGTCGCCCCGTCGGCGCCTGGGGAGCGGGGGCATGGCCGCCGTGGGCGGCTGGGACGCTGCCGTAGGCCGGCCCTGCGGCGGCTGTGCCTGCGCCGGGTCGACGGGTGGCGCGTCTGCGCCCCGTCGCTGCGGCATCGGCGGAAGCTGATCCGGAACCTGGCCCTGCGGTGCCCGGGGGCGCCGAGGGGGCAGCGGCGGACCCTGACGTTCGTCGCCCGCACCGGCCGGACCCTGCGGCCGGCGCTGCGGCGGCAGTTGCTGCGGGGAGCCGTGGCCCGGAGCCGCCGGCTCACCTGCGCGCGGCATCGGACGGCCGTCGACAGCCCGGTGACGCGGGTCGCCTGCCCGCTGCTGATCCGGACGTGGCCGCTGGGCCGGGGGACGGGGAACCGGACGCCCGGGACCCTGGCGACGCGGCTGCGGCGTGAGATCGCGGAACTTGCGCTGCTCGGACGCCGGTCGCGGCGCTGCGATCTTGGGCAGAGGCTGAGTGAGGTCGGTTGCGTCGCCGAACATCCCTGCCGGGAAACGATGTGAACCGGTGGCCGAGACGGTCGCGGGACCGAACATGCCGACGGTGATGAGTTCGGGCACGTCCTCGGGCATCAGTTCGTCGGCGAGAATCGGTTCGGCGAGGCCGGCCTTCTCCTGGATCCGCTTCATCCACGCAGGTGCCCACCAGCAGTCGTCGCCGAGCAACTTCATCACTGCCGGTACCAGGAACATACGGATGACCGTCGCGTCGATGACGAGAGCGGCGATCATGCCGTAGGCGATGTACTTCATCATCACCAGTTCCGAGAACGCGAACGCACCGGTGACCACGATCAGGATCAGCGCGGCGGCGGTGATGATGCGGCCGGTGTGCGACGTGCCCACGCGAATGGATTCGGTGGTGCTCGCGCCCTGTGCCCGGGCTTCGACCATCCGGGAGAGCAGGAAGACTTCGTAGTCGGTCGACAGCCCGTACACGATCGCGATGATCAGCACGAGCACCGGAGACATGATCGGTCCCGGCGTGAAATTGAGTAGCTCTGCGCCGTTGCCGTTGATGAAGATCCAGGTGAGGATGCCGAGTGTCGAGCCGAGACCCAACGCGCTCATGAGGACGGCCTTGATCGGCAACACCAGCGATCCGAAGGCCAGGAACATCAGAATGATCGTCAGCGACACCACGACCAGCACCATCAAGGGCAGCGTGTCGAGGAGCGCGGCGATCGAATCCTGCTCGATGGCCGGCGTACCGCCGACGAGCACTTCGACGCCCTCTGGCCACTCCGCGGAATGCAGGTAGTCGATGGTCGGAGCGGTCTCGTTGCGGTCCGTCAGACCGGCCTTCAAGACGCGCACGCCGTCCTTGGCCGGGCCCGTGATCGTGAAGTCCTCGACGAGACCCGGCGCGGCGTTCGCCGTCTCCATGATCTTGTTCAGGTCGCCACCCTGGGCACCCTGGATCACCAGTCGCACGGGTTCGGCACGCTGTCCCGGGAACAACTCGTCGAACTGTTCCTGCGCGACGCGGGTCGGGTGGTCGGGCGGCAGGTAGGTCTCGTTGATGCCGCCGAACTTGATGCCGGTCAGCGGCGTGATGAGCAGCAACAGGCCGATGACCGTCGGGATGGTCACCTTCATCGGATTGAGCATGACCCAGCGGGTGAGCCGACCGATGTAACTGTTCTCGACCTGTTCGTTCGACTGGATCTGGCCGAACTTCTTCATGCCGAACTTGTCGATGCGCTTGCCGAGGATGCCGAGAATGGCGGGCAGCACCGTCACCGACAGCAAGGCGGCGAGAGAAATCGCAGCGATCGCGCCATAGGAGACGGATTTGAGGAAGCCCTGCGGGAAGAGGAGCAGGCCGCCGAGGCTGGTGACCACCATCGTCGCGGAGAAGATGACGGTGCGCCCGGCCGTCATGACGGTGCGCCGGACGGCCGCGGGGGTGTCGTAGCCCTCGGCCAGTTCTTCTCGGAAACGGGACACCATGAACAGGCCGTAGTCGATCGCCAGACCCAGTCCGATCAGCGAGACGACGGGCGCGACGAACGAGTTGACCTCGGTGAAATTGGTGATCAGCCGCACGACGCCGTTCGCGGCGACGATCGTCAGACCACCGGTGATCAGCGGCAGCGCTGCCGCGATGACGCCACCGAACACGAAGAACAGGAGGATGCCGACGGCCGGGATCGCCAGGATCTCCATGCGCTTGATGTCGTTGGCCATCGTGTCGTTGAGCGCGCCGGAGATGGGCTGCAGACCGGCGAGCTGGACGTCGACACCGTCGATGTAGAACTTGTCCTTGATGTCGCGGAAGTTCCCGGTCAGCTCCGTGTCGTTCGCGCCGGCGATGGCGACCGACGCGAGGGCGTGCTGACGTGACTCGTCGGCCAGGCTCGGCAGCGACGGCGCGGTCTCGGTGGGCCAGTACGCACCGTTGATCTTGAGAATGTGTTCGGGATTTTCGGAAACCAGAGCGTTGAGGTTGTCGGTGACCTTCGCGGCGAACTCCGGGTCGTCGACGGTCTTGCCCTCGGGCGCGGTGTACAGAACCAGCACGTCACCGTTGGTGTCGCGGCCGAACGTGCCGTCTGCCAGCTTCGCCGCGGCGACGGACTGTGAGCCGGGATCGTCCCAGCCGCTCTGGCTGAGATGGTCGTTCAGGCTCAGTCCGTACCCGGCGAGCCCGAGCAGCGCCGCCACCATCACCGCAATGACGGTGAAGCGCGCGCGATAGACGAGCGTTCCCCAACGGTCGAACACTAGATCTCCTATTCGGCGACGCTCTTGCGCCCCACGAGGAGGGCGGACAGCGGTCGGAACGGCTGCAGCCAGGCTCCTTCGTCGGGCAGCGATTCCAGGCTGACGCGGGGCAGCGGTTCACGGAACACCCCGGGGATGTCCTCGAGATCGACGAAGTCGAGGATCTCGGACGTGACCGCCCAGCTGGCGTGCTCGCGGAAACCCAGCACCTGCACCGCGATGCCCGCAGCTGCGAGCTCTTCGAGAGGTTCGCGGAACGCCTGCCCGTCCGCCGACGCCACCATGACGCCGGCAAGGCCGCCACGCCGGCGCAACTCGATGTGCTCGAGCATATCGGAGTCGACGTCGCTGTCCTCGTCGATCTTGGGCTTGGCGAACACCGCGAAGCCCACATTGCGCAGGGCTTCCACCCACGGGCGCACCACGTCGGCGCTGCCCGGGGCGATGTTGGTGAAGACCGTCGCCTCGGGTTCGAGCGGAGTACCGGTCCGGCGGGACAGATCGGCGGTGCGGCCGAGAAGCCAGCGGCCGAGTGCGTCGAACCGGGGACGGTATGCGGCGGTGGGCCGGCCGCCGAGGATGGCGCCGAGACCCATATCGAGGTTGGGAGCATCCCACACGAGAAGGACACGACCGGGCTGGTCGCTGCCGCCGACAGGCCCGCTGTCGATGGCGGTGGGGTCGGTCGTATCGGACAGCTCTTCGTGGACGCTCATGCTCCGATCTTCCCCCAGACCATTTCGGCGATGGTGCTGCCCACCTGGTGGGCCTTCCCTTCGAACTTGGTCACGGGTCGCTCGAGGCTGATCGGCGACTCCCCCGACAGGGGCTTCAGCAGCGGCTCGGCGTCTCCGGTTTCCCGGATCGCTTCGGCGTATTCGGCGTGGTCGGTGGCGACATGCAGCACACCGCCGGGCACGAGGCGATCGGCGATCAGGGAGAAGGTGGGGGCCTGCAGCAGCCGGCGCTTGTGGTGCCGGGCCTTGGGCCACGGGTCCGGAAAGAAGACCCGCACCCCGGTCAGCGATCCGGGAGCAACCATCTTCTCGAGCACCTCCACGGCGTCGCCGCGCAGGATGCGCAGGTTCGTGACCGGGGAGTCGGTGTCGAGGGTGCGCTCGATGCGCTGCAGTGTCTGGGCGAGGCCGGGCCGGTAGACCTCGACGGCGATCAGATTCACGTCGGGTTCGGCCCGCGCCATCGAGACGGCGGCGGTTCCCGTTCCGGATCCGATCTCGAGCACCACGGGTGCCGAACGCCCGAACCACGCGTCGATGTCGAGCTGGTCGTCGCCGACGTCCCGGCCGAGCTGGGGCCAGAGCCGGTCCCACGTCAGCTGCTGGGGTTCGGTCAACGCTCCCCGTCGGGACCGGAAGCTCGTCACCCTCGGGTAGAGGCGATTCCCGCGGGTGGGCTGCTCGTCGAGCAGCTCGGTCGTGTCTTGATCGGCGTCGTTCACCCGACCATTGTCACGTATCCGGCGAGTGGGTGGCAGGAGTGACGGAAGGGACCACAGTGTTTTCTCAGGCTTGCACCGGGATTTTCAGGGTCTGAGCCTCGTTTACCCGGGATTTTGCACAGTTTTCCGGCCCGCGGTCGCTTTTCTTCCCACCGAGATCCCCTCACATTCTCAGAATTGCGTCGAGTGTTACCCCTGCACGACAGGGTGTCTTCTGACACAATCCGCGCCGACGATCGGGGGATGTCGATGACGGGGGACCTCTGGCACCGGCTCGCAGGAGACGTGGAGCGCGTCGACAGTGTCGCCGGCCGCGCTCTGCACGCCGTGGTGCGCGACCGCGCCGCACCGCTGCGGATCCAGGTTGCCGGACGAGTCGGCACCGGATTCCGGTCCGTGCGGGACGCCGTCCGGGCCTCGGCCGGTGCCGACGGCACCGTCGAGGTCGAGAGTGTGGCCGTCGACGTGCCGGACACAGCCGATCCCGTGTTCGACGGGGACGTCGTCGTCTACGCCGTGCCGGTCCGGCTCGATCCCGCGTCCGTGCATCCCGCCGACCGGTCCGCTCTGTCTCACATCGACGCACGACGTGTCGTCGTGGTGGTCGCCGGCGGCACGGTCGAACATGTCGATCCGGTCGCCGCGACACTCGGCCTCGGGGCGTTCGCCGTCGGTGATCCCGCGCTCACCGACGCGATTGCCGCACGACTGGCCGCGGCCTCTCGTCTCCGCGACGAGCACCTTGTGCGGATGGTCGCGGGGATCGCCGCCACACCCGCCGCCCGCGACCTGATCGAGGCGGCACTCGACGCGGCGAACCTCTCGCGCCGGGTCTCATGACGACCGGTGCCGACGATGTGGTGCGCCGCTGGAACCCTCGGGGCTGGGCGCGGCTCCACGAACCTTCGTCGCGGGCCGTGCGCGTCGTGGGTCTCGCGGGGTCGGGAGTCGGAGCACTGTGCGGTGAACTCGGCCGGCTCGGCGGTGTGGACGTGGTCCGCGACGGGCCGGCGTCGGTGGTGCTGGTGGTGTTCGACGCGTCGGCGGTGATCGGTCGCACCGAACTGGAGATGATCGCCGACGCCGCCGCCGACGCGACCGAGGTGGTGTGCGCCCTGACCGGTACGGACCGGTATCCGGGGTGGCGCACGGTGCGCGACCGCGATGTCGCCCTGTTGCACCGGCACGCGACGTACCTCCCGCGCGTCACCGTCCTCCCGGTGTCGGCGGAGATGTCGCGCCGCGCACGGGAGGTCGGCGGCGACGCGGGTTCGGTGCTGTTGCTGGAAACCGGAATCGTCGAGCTACGCGATGTGCTCGCCGCAGCGGTCGATTCCGCGAGCGACCCGCGACGTGCGCGCGGAGCTGTCGTGACGCAGACCCGCCGCATGATCTACGACGAGGTGGACGCGCTGCGTGCCGGTGACGACACAGCCGGTCTCCGCGCCGAGCGGCAACGACTGGCGCTGACACCCATGCCCGCGGCCCCACCGGACCTCCAGCGCGCGCGGGTCGAACTACTCCAGGACGTCGCAAAGGACATCCGGGGAGTGGCCGCGTCGATCCGTGATGCGCTCGACGACACCGGACGGCCCGCCGATGACGTGGCCGGTGCACTCGACGCGCACCTCGAGGGAGTGCGCGCCCGCCTCGCCGCCGCTCTCGCCTCGCGGGCCGGCGCGGACCTGCGCGACAGCGACGGAAGACCGCCCGAGTGGACACGTTCACCGTTGCCGGAGCCCGCGCGCACCTTCGAGGACCGGCTGACACTGGTCGTCGGCGCGTCGGCCGGTGCGGGCCTCGGGCGGCTGCTCGTCACCCCGTTCGGTGAGATCCCCGGCGTGGCGGTGGTGGCCGTCGCACTCGGCGGTGCGGTGCCGGCGGGATGGTGGCTCGTTCACGCGCGGCGCCGGATCGCGCACCGCGAACGCGTGCGGCGCTGGGTCGGTGAAGAGCTGGCGACCGCCCGTGCCGACCTCGAGGCATGGGTGCGCGCGTGCACTTACGAGGTGGAGTCACGCGTCCTTTCGGCGGCTCGGAGCGCACACGACGCACAGACGAGCCGACGGCGGGAACGCGTCTCCGCGCTCGACGAGGAGATAGGACGGCTCACCGGCGAAAGGCGCGCGCGAATTGCGGCGTGCGAGCGGGACCTCGCGGCGCTCGGGCAGCCCAGGGAACCGGGAGGGCGTCCGGTGCGTCGAACCGATCGAACGGCGAATCGGCCGGGAGCGACCGTGCCGGGGATGGGGGATCGATCGGATGATGGAAACGTTTCCGGGTGACGACAGCCCGAGTGGGCCGAGGACCGACGTGTTCGACCCGGTGGCCGCGTCCGTCTGGGCAGACGGAACGGAACCCGCCGCGGATCTGGACGGGGACGGAATCTACGACACGGTGATCTTCGGCAGCGAGGTGTTCGACAGCGGCCTGTCCGCAGGTGGAGCTCTGATCGTCGCCACCGATACCGACCTCGACGGGCACACCGACAGGCTCACCGCTGTGGAGGACGACGGCGACTACGGCGTGTGGGAGTTACACCGCGACCTCGACGGAACAACACGCTGGACACGCGTCGACCACGGTAATCTGGAAGGCGATGTGGATCACGAAAACGGTGGCGAGTGAGCGCCACCGTCTGTACGTGGGGGGTAGGTGAAGGTATTCTGCGCGCTCTCTGAATCGTTCATGTGACATTTCCGACCGGCCCCGAGTGTTACCGGTAGGACATCCACAGTTAGCCTCTACGAATAGGACTTCCGGCGCCCGCTTCGCCGTCCGGCCACGGATGAAGCTGGTGGTACCCCTGCCGAGAGGGGAAAAGCCCGGGTCTGCCACTGTCCCTGCGTCATCGGCGCAGGTCGGGGGAGGGATCCGGTTCCGGGCACACCCCAGGAGAGTTTGATGACCTCAGCGACCATTCCCGGTTTGAACGGTACCGACGACAAGCTCCCGACCCAGCATGCCGAGCTGCTTGCCTGGGTCCAGGAGGTTGCCGAGCTCACCCAGCCCGATCGCGTCGTGTGGGCCGACGGATCCGACGAGGAATGGGACCGGCTGACCGCTCAACTGGTCGAGGCGGGAACGTTCACCCGTCTCAACGACGAGAAGAAGCCGAACTCGTTCCTCGCCAACTCCGACCCGTCGGATGTGGCGCGTGTCGAGTCACGCACCTACATCTGCACCGAGGACGAGATCGGCGCTGGCCCCACGAACAACTGGATGGCGCCGGACGAGATGCGCGCCCTCATGACGGAGCTGTACCGCGGCTGCATGCGCGGACGCACGCTCTTCGTGGTGCCCTTCTGCATGGGTCCGCTCGGTGCCGACGACCCGAAGCTCGGCGTCGAGCTCACGGACTCGGAGTACGTCGTCGTCTCCATGCGGATCATGACCCGCATGGGCACCGCCGCCCTCGAGAAGCTGGGCACCGACCGCCCCTTCGTGAAGGCGCTGCACTCCGTCGGTGCGCCCCTCGAAGCCGGTCAGCAGGATGTCGCGTGGCCGTGCAACGACACGAAGTACATCACCCACTTCCCGGAAACCCGCGAGATCTGGAGCTTCGGTTCCGGCTACGGCGGCAATGCGCTCCTCGGTAAGAAGTGCTACTCGCTGCGCATCGCGTCGGCCATGGCCCACGACGAGGGCTGGCTCGCCGAGCACATGCTCATCCTCAAGCTGATCTCCCCTGAGAACAAGCCTTACTACGTGGCCGCGGCCTTCCCGTCGGCATGCGGTAAGACAAACCTCGCGATGATCCAGCCGACCATTCCGGGCTGGCGCGCCGAGACCCTCGGCGACGACATCGCCTGGATGCGCTTCGGCGAAGACGGCCGCCTCTACGCGGTGAACCCCGAGTTCGGTTTCTTCGGTGTCGCACCGGGTACGAGCGCCGACTCCAACCCCAACGCGATGGCCACCATCGAGGCCGGCAACACCATCTACACCAACGTTGCCAAGACCGACGACGGCGACATCTGGTGGGAGGGCATCGGCGGCGAGACCCCGTCGCACCTGACCGACTGGCTCGGCAACGACTGGACGCCCGAGTCCGGCACCAAGGCCGCGCACCCGAACTCGCGGTACTGCACCCCGATGTCGCAGTGCCCGATCCTCGCCCCGGAGTGGGACGACCCGCAGGGTGTGCCGATCTCCGCGATCCTGTTCGGTGGACGTCGCAAGACGACCGTTCCGCTGGTGAGCGAGTCCTTCGACTGGCAGCACGGCACCTTCCTCGGCGCGACCCTGTCGTCGGAGCAGACCGCTGCCGCCGAGGGCACGGTCGGAACCGTCCGCCGCGACCCGATGGCGATGCTGCCGTTCCTCGGCTACAACGCCGGTGATTACCTGAACCACTGGATCAACCTGGGTAAGAACGCCGACGAGACCAAGCTCCCGAAGATCTTCTACGTCAACTGGTTCCGTCGCGGCGAAGACGGCCGCTTCCTGTGGCCCGGTTTCGGCGAGAACTCGCGCGTCCTGAAGTGGATCGTGGACCGTATCGAGCACAAGGCCGACGCGCAGTCCACACCGATCGGGTACGTGCCGACCGCCGCCGACTTGACCCTCGACGGACTCGACGTCGAGACCGCCGATGTCGACGAGGCACTGAAAGTCGACGTCGAGGAGTGGAAGCAGGAACTTCCCCTCATCGAGGAGTGGTTCGAGTTCCTCGGCGAGAAGGTGCCGTCGGGTATCCGTGACGAGTTCGAGGCACTGAAGCAGCGCCTCGGCTGAGTCGCTTCCCCCAGAAGACAGTTCACGCCGGATGCCGCGTGAGATCGGTTCGACCGATCTCATGCGGCATCCGGCTTTCCGGCCCTGTATCAGGCGTCTTGCGTGGCAGACCACTCGTCGAGCCGGCGCTTGGCTTCGGCGGGAGACACGTCTTCCACCCGCGTCATGATCGCCCAGCGGTGGCCGAAAGGATCGAGGATCGACGCGAACCGGTCTCCGGTGACGAACGTCGACGGTTCTTCGAACACGCGGGCGCCGAGTTCGACCGCCCGGGCGAACGTGGCATCGACGTCGGAGCAGTACAGGACGTAGGAGTGGTCGACCTGCTCGGTGCCGTCGGGTGCGCGCAGGCCCATCTCGGGATGCGGGTCGCTCAGTTGCAGCCGCCCGTGGCCGAAGTCGAGCTCCGCATGCAGCACGGTCCCGTCGGGACCGTCCATACGGTCGACGAGCACCGCGCCGAAGGTGTCGCGGTAGTAGTCGATGGCGCGTGCTCCGTCCTCCACGACAAGGAACGGGGTCAGCGTGGTGTAGCCGTCCGGAATCGGTTTCATCGCCTTGGTCATGCACGCCAGTGTCGACTCGAGCGCCACGCGAGTATTGAACGAACCCGACGGGCACTCGTACTGCTCGCCGACTGCGGGTCAGGGCTTGCCGCGTTTCGGCGTCTGCTCGGCGACACCGTGCCGCAGCGGTGTGTTGTCGTCGGGTGAGCTCGACGGGTCCACCGGCGACCCACCCGAGGCGCCGTCGACAGGTGGCGCGTGGGAAGGGTCGCCGCCTGTCGGCTCGGCACCGCCGGCGAGCTCGTCGAGCCGGGCGGTGAGCACCTCGAGGAAGTTCGGACGGTTCTGGTTGCCGCGCTCGTAATCGACGAGTGCCTGCAGTTGATCCTCGGTCAGCGCCCGGATGCGCGGAGCAAGTGTGCCGGGCGCGAGTTGGTCGTAATCGGGGACGGGAAGTTGCTGATCGGTCATGTTGCTGCTGTACCCGTGTGCGGGCGGGCAAACCGTCCGGAACGGCTCACGTCGACGGACAGTGCAGGACGACGTACTTGCCCTTCGGGAATAATGCCGACTAGCGGATACGTTCGTACTTCGATGGGACCTCCGCGTCCGCATGCGGCGACGGGATGGTGCAATAGACCACAAGCTAGATCGATACGGCCGCAGCAGTGGCCACGAGGAGGACTCCACCATGGGGATCTACAACAATGTGACCGAGCTGGTCGGCCGCACGCCGATCGTGCGCCTGAACCGGCTGACCGAGGACGCCGGTGCGACCGTCGCCGCGAAGCTGGAGTTCTACAACCCGGCGAACAGCGTCAAGGACCGCATCGGTGTCGCGATCATCGACGCTGCCGAGCAGTCGGGTGAGCTCGCGCCCGGCGGCACGATCGTCGAGGGAACGTCCGGCAACACGGGTATCGCGCTCGCCATGGTGGGCGCTGCGCGCGGCTACAACGTCATCCTGACGATGCCGGAGACGATGTCCACCGAGCGTCGCGTCATGCTCCGCGCCTACGGAGCGCAGATCGTGCTCACCCCGGGTTCCGAGGGCATGAAGGGCGCGGTCGCCAAGGCCGAGGAGATCGTGGCGAACACGGAGAACGCGATCCTCGCGCGCCAGTTCGGCAACCCCGCCAACCCGGCGATCCACGAGCGCACCACGGGTGAAGAGGTCTGGAACGACACCGACGGCGCCGTCGACATCTTCGTCGCGGGCATCGGTACCGGCGGCACCCTCACGGGCGTCGGCCGCACCCTCAAGGCGCGCAAGCCCGACGTGAAGATCGTCGGTGTCGAGCCCGCCGATTCGCCGATCCTCACCGGCGGTGAGCCCGGACCGCACAAGATCCAGGGCATCGGCGCGAACTTCGTGCCCGACGTTCTCGATCGCGAGATCTACGACGAGATCATCGACGTCAAGTTCAACGACGCCATCGACGTCGCCCGCCGTCTGGGCACCGAGGAAGGCATCCTCGGCGGCATCTCGGCCGGTGCCAACGTGTGGGCTGCACTCGAGATCGCGAAGCGCCCGGAGAACGCCGGCAAGCTGATCGTCGTCGTCGTGCCCGACTTCGGCGAGCGCTACATCTCCACCCCGCTGTTCGAGCACATCCGGGACTGATTCCGTGCTCGGTATTCTCCGCACCGTTCGTGAAGATCTGCAGGCTGCGCGCGGACAGGACCCGGCCGCGCGCAGCAACGCGGAGAACGCAATCGTCTATTCCGGCCTGCACGCGATCTGGTCGCACCGGATCGCCCACAAGATGTGGGCTGTGCCTGCCCTGCGCGGCCCCGCTCGGGTTCTCGCGCAGTTCACCCGGTTTCTCACCGGCATCGAGATCCACCCGGGGGCGACGATCGGGCGACGCTTCTTCATCGATCACGGGATGGGCGTCGTCATCGGTGAGACGGCGGAGATCGGCGACGACGTCATGCTGTACCACGGCGTGACGCTCGGGGGTCGAGCGCTCGTCAAGCGCAAGCGCCACCCAACGCTGGGTAACCGCGTGACTGTCGGAGCCGGGGCGAAGATCCTCGGACCCGTCGTCATCGGGGACGACAGTGCGGTCGGCGCGAACGCCGTCGTCACGCACGACGTGCCGCCCGATTCCGTCGCGACCGGCATTCCGGCGACCGTGCGGTCGCGGCGGCAGCACGAGCCGCTCGTCGATCCGACGACGTTCATCGATCCCGCGATGTACATCTGACTGCTGCTTCGGTTTCCGCTGAAGCGAGAAGGGTGGCACCCGGTCTTCCGACCGAGTGCCACCCTTCTGCTGTGCGCAGTGCCGCGCGGATCAATCCTGTCCGGATCGACCCTGTGCGGATCAGTCCTGGTATCCGGGCGGGTAGAGAACAGACTTGGTCTCGCAGAACGCCTCGAGGCCTTCCGGGCCGTTCTCGCGTCCGATGCCCGAGTTCTTGTACCCGCCGAAGGGCGAACCGGGATCGAATGCGTACCAGTTGATTCCGTACGTGCCGGTGCGCACGCGCGACGCGATGTCCAGGCCCTTCTCCACATCGGTGGTGTACACCGACCCTGCCAGCCCGTAGTCGGAGTCGTTGGCGATCTTCACGGCCTCGTCGACGCTGTCGTAGGGCAGCACGCACAGGACGGGACCGAAGATCTCCTCGCGGGCGATCGTCATGGAATTGTCGACGTCGGCGAAGACGGTGGGCTCGACGAAGTATCCCGTGTCGAGTCCGGCGGGGCGGCCGCCGCCGAGAACGAGGCGCGCGCCTTCTTCGAGGCCCTTGGCGATGTACCCCTCGACACGTTCACGCTGCTTGGCGGAGATCAGTGGGCCGAGCTGTGCGCTGTCGTCGGACGGCGGCCCGACGGGGAAGAACGCTGCGGTGGCGACGATCTTCTCGACGACTTCGTCGTACCGGGATCGCGGCGCCAGGATCCGGGTCTGGCCGACACATGCCTGTCCGGTGTTCATCAGGCCCGACATCACGAGCATCGCGATGGTGGAGTCGAGATCGGCGTCCTCGAGGATGATGGCCGCGGACTTGCCGCCGAGTTCGAGTGAGCACCGCTTGAGGTTGCGTGCGGCGATCTCGCCGATGTGCTTGCCCACGGCCGTCGAACCGGTGAAGGTGATCTTGTCGAGATCGGGGTGCGAGACGAGGTACTCGCCGGTCTCGGCGCCACCGGGGACCACCGACAGGACACCCTCGGGAAGCCCTGCCTCCGTGAAGATCTCCGCGACGACGTTGACTGCCAAGGGAGATTCGGGTGCGGGCTTGAGGACCACGCTGCAGCCCGCGAGCAGGGCGGGGCCGAGCTTGTTGGCGCACAGGAACAAAGGCACGTTCCAGGCGATGACGGCGCCGACGACGCCGACGGGCTCACGGGTGACACGCGAGCGGCCGAACGAACCGGTCCGCTCGTCGGTCCACTGGAACGTCTCGGCAAGTCCTGCATAGTAATTGAGCGTCGCGAGCGACGGCGTCATCTGCATCATCTGGACCGAGGCGGCAGGCTGCCCCATTTCGGACGAGACGAGCGACGCGAGGTCGGCGGCGCGTTCTTCCATCAGCTTCGCGGCCTTCGCGATGACCTGGCCGCGTTCGGCCGGGGACATGCGGGGCCACGGCCCGTCGTCGAACGCGCGGCGAGCGGCGGCGACTGCGGCGTCGACGTCCTCGGGTCCTGCGACGGGAACCGATCCGACGCGTTCCTCCGTGGCAGGGGAGAACACCTCGAGCTTCTCGTCGGTCGACGGTTCCACCCAATGCCCGCCGATGAACAACTTGTCGTAGTCGGTCATGTCCGCTTCCTCACCAGTTGCTGTTCGCTCATGTAAAGGCAGGTTCGTGGTTCGGTGCCGACGATCCCGCGGCCCACCTGTGACCTCGAACACTAGAACAGGTTACAGGTTTTTGGAAAGAGTGCGGGCGACCGGTGGCGGGAAACCGTTGTGATGACCACACTGGAGAGTGCCTGGGGTCACGCGACGGACGGTCACGGGCCATGACGCTCGGTCACGGGCCAACGGTCAGGAGACAAACAATGGCGGAGAACAACCCCTTCGGATTCGATCCGGACGACCTCGACCGCGTGGTCCGTGAAGCCGGGGAGGAGCTACGACAGCTCAAGGACCGGGTGCTGTCGTTCCTCGACGCACCGGAACAGCCGCGCTCCCCTCGGAGCGCACCCACGCCCGAGACGACGGGCGACACCGGAGCCGGTGTGTGGGTCGTCTACAACTGCGACGAGGACGGCGTGGTGCGCGTCGACCAGGTCTACCCCGCCGAACTCGACGCGCTGCGTGCGCTCAAGGGCAACACGGATCCGACCAGATCGGTGCGGTTCCTGCCGTACGGGATGAGCGTGAGCGTCCTCGACAGGCCGAACAAGACCGCGTCGGACGACGAGACGGAGACCGCCGAGGACTCCGGCCTGTAACGGGCTCAACCTCGGTGGATGTACGACTCGAGCTGGTCGCGCTCGGCTTCGAGTTCGTCGAGGCGGCTCTTGACCACGTCGCCGATGCTGACGATGCCGACGAGGCGGCCGTCCTCGACCACGGGTAGGTGACGCACCCGCCTCGAGGTCATGGTTTCGGCGAGACTGTCCACCGTGTCGGTGGGCAGGCAGGTCGTCACGTCGGTGGTCATGAGGTTCCGCGCCTGATCGGCGAGGATGGACGGCCCGCGGTGGTTGAGACTGCGCACCACGTCGCGCTCGGTGATGATGCCGACCACCGCTCCGTCCTCGACGACGACCATCGCCCCGATGTTGTAGCGGGCGAAATCTCCGAGCAGCTCACAGATCGGCGTCTCGGGTGGGACGGTGCAGACTCCCGAACCCTTGTTCCGCAAAATCTCAGCAATCCGCATCCCGGTACCGCCGATCGATCCGCTGGAAGAGTGGTACGTCAGAGGGTAGGGCAGTGTCCCGCGCGCGCAGGACTTGGTTATCTAGTCGTGACCTGCGGCGAGGAGCGACGCGCCGGCCAGCGTGCCCAGTGCGCCGAGTTCGGCGGGCACGACGCGCACCTCGCGCAGGAAACCGAGGCGGGCATGCCGCGTCGTCGAGGCCAGCAACGGTCGCCACAGGTGCGTTCCGGACTGTGCGAATCCGCCACCGACCACAACGTGCGAGACGTCCGCCAGGGCCACCGCGGATGCGATGACCTGGCCCAGCGCGGTTCCCGCGCGTTCGAGTGCGGCTGCCGCCACGCCGCTGCCTGCCTGTGCGTCGGCAGCGAGGGCGGTGCCGTCGGATCCCTCCCAGCCGTGCAGCCGCGCCCACCGCACCGCTGCCGGCCCGCTCGCGACGGTCTCGATACATCCGACCCCGCCGCACGCACACACCGCGGTGCCGTACGCCGAGACCATGTGCCCGATGTGGCCGGCGTTGCCGGTGCGGCCCGTGACGATCCGGCCGCCGAGCACCAGCCCGCCTCCGATGCCGGTACCGACGACGACGCCGAGCAGGTCGGCCACGCCGCGCCCGGCGCCGAAGCGCTGTTCGCCCAGCGCGGCGGCAGCTCCGTCCATCGCGAGCCGTACCCGGGCACCCGGGAACAGACTGCGGACCGCATCGGCCAGCGGGAACCCGCTCGCCCATTCGGTGATGTTGATGGGAAACACCGTGCCCCGCGCGGTGTCGACCGGGCCGGCCGCGGCGATCCCGACCGCCGTGACCGGTTCGGTGCCGGCGACCTCCCGCAACAACGCTGCGCACGTCTCCCACACCCCTGCGGCGGGCACGGGTACGGACTGCGGTTCGAGAGGTGTCGCGTCATCGGCGACGGTGGCCGCGGCAATTTTGGTGCCGCCGACGTCGAGTGCCAGTGCGGTCATACCGTGACCCTAGGGGATGCCTGCAGCAGGACCCACCGGGACGTCACCGGCGTTGCATCACGAGAACCAGGTTGCTCACAAGGATTTCGCGGATCCACGGCACCTTCACGAGCCACCACGCCCACCGCGGGTGATACCGCGGGAACGCGGCGAGCAGGGTGCCTTCGGTACTCGAGCGCGCCCAGCGCAGACCGTCGGCCGCTCCCACTTCGAACAGGGACTGCCCGTACCGGTTCTTCGGCTCGCGGCCGTGCTTACGCGCATACCGGCGCGCCGCGTACTCACCGCCGAATGCGTGCCACGGCCCGGTCTCGTGGCCCCCGAAAGGTCCCCACCACAACGTGTAGGACAGCACCATCAACCCGCCCGGTCGCGTCACCCGCAACATCTCGTCGGCCATCACCCAGGGGGCCGGGACGTGCTCCGCGACATTCGACGAGAAGCACACATCCACCGACCCGTCCCGCAGCGGCAACGCCAGCCCCGACCCGCGGATCGCGCCGCCCACCCGGAGGCCCGCCGCGTGCATCTCGGACGGATCCGGCTCGATCGGGACATAACGGGCCCCGACGGCGTTGAAGGCATCCGCGAAGTATCCGGGTCCGCCGCCGACGTCGACGACCGTCGTGCCGGCCAGCCCGGTGCCGGTCGCGCCGGTGTGCAGATCGCCGATCAGATCGACGGTGTCGCGGGCGAGCCCGCCGTAGAACTTGTCGGGCGCGGACTGCTCGAAACGGAAACTGCTCAGCAGGCCGGCCGACCGCCGCAACGTCGCGCGTCGTGCGAAGAGCCGGGTCACGCTGGAGTCGGGCGCGGTCGGAGAAGGCACGTCGAGACACCTTAGTGTGAGGCCGACGGACGCTCTCCATACCTATGGCGCGGCGTACCCGTTAGGGTGTTCGTTGTCATACCTAGGCCCTCCCGGGTCACACACCGGTCCCTTCGGGACGTCGCAAGATATTGGGGGCTCCGCGTGCAGGAGGTACTGCTGCTCTGCTGGCGTGACACCGGACACCCTCAAGGGGGTGGCAGTGAGCGGTACCTGGAGCAGGTAGGAGCCCAGCTCGCTGCGCGCGGTATCAAGGTCACGCTGCGTACCGCGTCGTATCCCGGTGCCCGCCGCCGCGACAGCGTCGACGGTATCGACATCAGTCGCGGTGGTGGCCGGCTGACGGTGTACCCCCGAGCGCTGGCCGCGATCCTGGCCGGCCGGTTCGGTGTCGGCCCGCTCGCCGGAATCCGGCCCGACGCTGTCATCGACACCCAGAACGGCATCCCGTTCTTCGCGCGGGTTGTCGCCGGCGCACCGGTCACCCTTCTCGTGCACCACTGCCACCGTGAGCAATGGCCCGTGGCGGGACGCCTGATGGCCAAGCTCGGCTGGTGGATCGAATCGTCGCTGTCACCGCGCGTGCATCGCCGCAACCAGTACCTCACGGTGTCCCTGCCGTCCGCCGACGAACTGCGCGCGCTCGGCGTCGACCGGGAGCGCATCGCGGTGGTGCGCAACGGCGCCGACGCGATACCTGCAGGGGTCGCACCCGGCGACGACCACACCCGTACCGAGCACCCGAGCCTGTGTGTGCTGTCGCGGCTCGTACCGCACAAGCAGATCGAAGATGCGCTCGGTGCTGTCGCGGCGCTGCGCGGCCGAATCCCCGGTCTGCATCTGGATGTCATCGGCGGCGGATGGTGGGAGCAGAATCTGCGCGACGCCGCCGCAGACCTCGGGATCGCGGACGCGGTGACGTTCCACGGCCACGTCCCGGAGGATCGCAAGCACGAACTCCTCTCCCGCGCATGGCTCCACGTCATGCCCTCCCGCAAGGAAGGGTGGGGTCTGGCGGTGGTCGAAGCCGCCCAGCACGGTGTGCCCACCATCGGCTACCGGAGTTCGAAGGGCCTGACCGATTCCATCATCGACGGGGTGACCGGGTTGCTCGTCGACTCCCCGGCCGAGTTGACCGATGCCGTCGCCGACCTTCTCGAGGACCGCGGGCGCCTGCGTCAACTCGGTGCGAAGGCACGCATCCGGGCCGGGGAGTTCTCGTGGGAGGCGACGGGCGACGGAGTGTTCGACGTGCTTGCCGGTACCACCCGTGGCCAGCCTGTATCAGGACTGTTTCCGAGGACGGGCGAACCGCTGCACCAGCACGCCCACCACGCCGCAGGCTGAGAGCAGCAGCCACACCACGTGTGCCGCGATAGCGGATGTGCGGTGCGGCGACGCGTCGGTGGTCACGCCGTCCACGCGGTAGAGACTCAGATCGTCGTCGCTGTAGACCGGCTCGAGCGCGGCCAGAGTCCGCTGCGACTCGCCCCGATCTCCGGGGGTGCGGTGCTCGACGAGCACCCAGCCCACCCCCTCCGCGGCGAGCGTGTCGGGACCGGCGCCGGTGAGCAGGAGTCGTTCCACTTCCTCCGCGCGGTGCCCCTCGCCGGCCACGGTTCCCCCGGCCACCAGCAGGGTCCCGGTCTGCAACACGTCCGCGCGCACCATGCGCGGAGCCGGATCCAGCACGGCGGCCGGACCGGCGAAATCGAAGATCCGGAACATGCCACCGGGGAGCACGGCCACGTCGCCGTCGCGTGCGGTCACGTACTCGGTGACCTTCTGCCACCCGTCCGGGTAGCGGACGGGACGGACCTGCCCGGAGACGCCCCACGCGAGATCGGGCAGTGCGAGGACGAGTCCCGCGACCACCACGGCCGCCCAGATCCGGTCCGGTCCGGAGAATCGACGTTGTAGTGCCCCGACGCCCGCTGCTGCGGCGAGCGCGTAGCCGGGCATCGCCACCGCCACCCACTTCTGGGTGTCCCGGAGCAGCCCCACGCCGGGCACGTTCGCCATCGACCATTCGCCGGCAGCGAGTCCAGGGCCCGTCGCGGCCAGGGCCGGTCCGAGCACTGCGACCGCGGCGAGCACACCGGCGGCGACGACCACGGGATGACGACGACGTCGCCACAGCGCCGGCACACCGCACGCGACGATGCCGAGCAGCAGCAACGTGCCGACGAGCGCCCACGGGGTGGTGCGGGAGCCCGGCACGGCATCGCCGTTCCAGATGCCGCCGAGTCCCGCGAGGGAACCGAGGGTGCCGAGGAGTGGTTCTGCCCGCGCGGCGAACGCACGCACACCGGCCGGGTCGGCTTCGGTTCCTCCACCGGCCAGGAGAGTGGCGGTGAGCCACGGCAGCGACGCAAGGACGGTGAAGGCAACGGCTCCCGCCACCCGCACGACCGTCGAACTGCGGCCCCCGGGCACAACCAGAACGGCGAGTGTCACCACGGCAGCGAGCAGCACCCCGGTGGGTGTCAGCCCGGCCGCTGCCAGGCACACCGCCAGCGCGGGCCATCCACCACGCTGCCGACGTCGGATCGGCACGGCCGCGCATATCGCCCAGGGCAGCGCCGCGTATCCGGCGAGCAGGCTCCAATGGCCTTGCAGCAGGCGCTCCGCCACATAGGGATTCCAGATGGCGACCGTCGCCGCCACCACTTGGGCTGCCACCCCGGCCCGCGGCAGAACGACGGCCACGAGACGTGCCGCTCCCCATCCCGCCGCCCACACCGACAGTGCGAGGATCGCGCTCACCGCGACCCCACCGTCCACCACCGTGGTCACCCACGCGAGCAGCGCATCCTGGGGGACCGCGCGGGCTGCCGCGTCGGACAGCCCGAGGGACGAGTCGGTGAGGAAAGACCGCGGCGTGCTCACCGCGTCGCGCAGCAGCAGGTAACCGGGTGACGTGAGGAGCGGGCCGAGCACGACGAACGTCAGGAGCAGCGACCACAGCGCCGGCACCGACCGCACCGGCAGCACCGGTGCGACCGACCGCGAGGACACCGGCGTCAGCATGGCGGCAGAATACGGGGTCCGCACTGATGCGAGGATGGGCGGATGCCTCGACCCGAGACCACGCGCCGGTCGGCTGCCGCTGGAATGACGATGGTGACCGTCGGGGCGATGACGGCCAACATCGCGGCCTACCTGCTGCACCTGCCCGCGGGCCGATGGCTCGGCCCCGCCGGGTACGGCGAGTTCGCGAGCCTGCTCGCCGCCCAACTCGTGCTGGCGGTCCCCGCGCTCGCGTTGCAGACGGTCGTGGCGCGCGAGGCTGTGCACGGCAGCAGCGTCGCGGTGCTGCGGCGCCTCGGCTACCGGTGCGCCGCCTGGGCGGGCCTCGCCGCGCTGGTTCTCGTTCCCGTGGTGGCGTGGGCACTCGACACCAGCGTCGCCGGTGCGTTCGGATCTCTCGTGACGGCGCCCCTGCTCGTCCTTCTCGCGGCCGAACAGGGCCTTCTCCAGGGGCGTGGCAGGTTCGCGGCGCTCAGCGTCGTGCTGGCCACAGCGGGCATCGCGAAGGTCGCCCCGGCGGTTGTCGTGCTCATGCTCGGTGGCGGACCCGGGGCGGCGCTGTTCGCCGGCGCTGTGGGGACCGGCATCACCGCGATCTTTGCGTCCGTCCTCGTCGGGCGCACCGATCCGGCTGACGCGGGGTCCTCCTGGACGCCGTCCGCCGGTGCGATCCTGCGCGCCTCCCAGGTGCAACTCGCGCTGATCGCGCTGACCTCACTCGATCTGCTGCTCGCCCGGATGGTGCTGGACCCGGAGTCCGCAGGCCTGTATGCCCTCGGTGCTGTCGCGACGAAGGTGGCGTTCTGGCTGCCGCAGGCTGTGGGTGTGGTGCTCTATCCACGAATGGCCGATCCGGCGGAGTCCGCGGGGGCGGTGCGGTCCGCGCTGACGGTGCTCGTGGCGCTGGGCGCGGCGCTCGTCGCGGCAGCAGCGTTGTGTGCACCGCTCGTCCCGCTGCTCGTGGGAGATGCGTACCGGCCTGTGCAGTCGTTGCTGTGGATGTTCGCCCTCCAGGGAGCGTGCCTGGCGGTGCTGCAGGGCGCGCTGCTGTCGGCGATCGCGGGCGAGCGCACGCACCTGGCACTGGTCGCATGGGCCGGTCTTCTCGTCGAGGTGATCCTGATGGTGACGGTGGCGTCGACGATCGAGCAGTTCGTCGGCGTCGCGGTGGGGGTGGCGGCCACGACCGCCGCGGTGGTCGCAGTGCTGGCCGTACGAACCGCCGCCGCGTCCGCCCCACGCCCGGACAGCGAACCCAGCCCGGGCAGCGGACCCAGCCCGGGCAGCGGACTCACGACCTGACCCACAACGACACCGCCCCCACCGTGAACGGTGGGGGCGGTGTCGTTGTTCTTTGCGCTGCGCGTGCCTACTGCTGCGGAGGCTTCCGCAGGTCGGTGCGCGGGATCTCCTGCGTCTGATCGGTGGTCCAGTCACGCTGCTGCGTGTCCGAGCCCTGATCGTTCCGCGGGATGACCTCGGTCCTGTCGTCGGTGTAGTCCCGCTGCGGCGACGCGGAGTGCGCCGGTCCCACCGTCGTGGTGGCCGGGCCGGCCGGCGACGGTCCGGTGGTGGCAGCGGCACGACGGCCACCGTTCTGTCCGCCACGGAGACCGAGCACGATGCCCGCGATCAGCAGGATCGCGCCGAGGATGCCGAGGATGATCGGCACGGTACGACCGAACAGGGACAGCTGATCCTGTCCGTCCTTGGCCTGGCCGATCTGGTACTCGACGGTTTCCTCGTCGAACGGCAGTGTCACGTCGAGAATCGTCACCTCGGGGGTGTCGGCTTCGCGTGCGTAGTACTGGTTCTGTGCTTCCTGGCCCTTCACCACGACACCCGTGATGGGGTCGACCCACAGGTCGCGGACGTTGTTGTACCAGCGGGTCATCGTGATCGGCTCGTCACCCTCACCGACACCCCACGTGGAAGCGGGAAGGCTCAGCTTGTAGGTCGGGACCTCGGGATCGGCCTCGGACAGGTCGATCGGTCCGACTTCCTGGCTGAAGTGGTAGACCGCCATGCCGTTGATCTCTTCCTCACCCTTGAACTCGAGGGGGAAGGTCTCACGCGCGTTGATGTCGTAGTAGGGGTACGACTCCTGCTTGACATCGAACGGGAACTTGTACTGCAGGCCGTCGCGGTCGCCGAGATCGGTGGGCGGCGCGTCGGCAGTCGACTGCACCGTGCTCACCCGATCGGCGAAGTCCTCGGACGACACGGGCATCGACGTGTCGCGGTCGATCGTGACGCGGTCGACGGTCGCCGACACCAGTCCGGTGTCGCCCTGCATGTCGAGGCGACGCACCGTCTGACCCGCCTGGAGGGTCATGATGTCGCCGTCTGCGGGATCTTCCACCGTCACGTAACGCTGCGCCACGATCGGGACGTCCCTGTCGACCTGAGCATTGCCTGCGAGCAGGGCTCGGGAATTGAGGATGTCACCCGTGCCCTCGGCAACGGTGGTCACCTCGAGGTCGAGGGGTGTAGTCGCCAATTTGCCGACAGTGTAGGTCGGTACGAGAATTGCGATTACCAGGAGGAACGCCCCCAGGCCTATCAGAATCAACGCAAGTATCCGGCCGGAGCTCGAACGCTCAGCCATGCTGTCTCTCCTCACTCAACGGGTTGTCATCGAGTACCCCCACCGGCAGCAGGGCTGCACGGATCGCCTTGGCATCCGACCCGCGAACGCCACGTGAGCCAAGACACTAACAGTCCGCGGTGCTCGGTTGCTCGTGGCTCGTGACGAACCCGCATTTACGCGGGTGTGCCTGGGCGGGCACACTGGTCGCCGATGAGTAGTACAAGGGTCTCCGGCCCCCGCGTAAACGGGTTTCTCCCGGCGCTGGAGGGCATGCGCGGACTGGCATCGGTCGCCGTGGTGGTGACCCACGTCGCTTTCCAGACCGGTGCCGTGCACGAGTCGGCGCTCGGACGCGTGTGGGGTCGGCTGGACCTGGCCGTCGCCCTGTTCTTCGCCTTGTCGGGATTTCTGCTGTGGCGCCCGCACGCAGCCGAGGCCCGCGGTCTCGGCCCGCGGCCGTCTGCCCGGCGGTATCTGGTGTCGCGCGCGACGCGCATCCTGCCCGCCTACTGGATCGCGGTGATCCTGGTGCTGTGGCTGCTCCCCGGCGCCGGCGGCGGAGCCACGGTGTGGTGGGCGAACCTGACGTTCACGCAGGTCTTCGTGCCGCTCACCCTCACCGAGGGGCTCACCCAGATGTGGAGCCTGTCGGTGGAGGTCGCGTTCTATGCGGCGCTGCCGCTGATGGCGCTCGCTGTCTGCCGGTTGCGGGGCCCGGCCGCACGGATCCGGATTCCGCTCCTGCTCGGAGTGAGCGTGCTCTCGCTGCTGTGGGTGTGGTTGCCGATACCGACTCCCGAGCACATCAATCACGAGAACTGGCTGCCGGGGTATCTGCCCTGGTTCGCCGCCGGAATAGTGCTCGCCGAATTGGTGACCGGTCCCAGGACCTGGGTGCACCGGATCGCGGAGCGCCGGTACCTGATGCTGGGGATCGCGGCGGTCACATTCGGTCTGGCGACGACTCCGCTTGCCGGACCGAAGACGCTCACCGACCTCGAACCGTGGGAGTACAGCAACAAGATCGTGCTGGGCGCGATCATGAGTTTCGCGCTGCTCGCTCCGCTGGTCCTCGCCCCGCGCGAGCACCACGGATTCCTCGCGAGCGCGCCGGCGCTCGCGGTGGGGCGCTGGTCCTACGGCTTGTTCATCTGGCATCTCGCGGTGATGGCGATCATCTTCCCCGTCTTCGGGATCGCACCGTTCCAGGGGCATTTCTGGCCGGTGCTGGCCGTGACCTTCGTGCTCAGCGTTGCGATCGCGTCGGCCAGTTACGCGCTCGTGGAGGTGCCCGCGCGTGAGGCCTTCCAGCGTTGGGACCGCTCTCGCAAGGGCAGGGCGGCGAGCCCCACCGCGACGAGTCCCACCAGCGCCGCGAGCTGAATCAGGTACGAGTGCCCGACGTAGCCGTCGGGTGAGCGCCACGGCCCGGTGGACAACAGGGCCATCGCGAGCACGGTGGCACCGCCGGCAGTTCCCACAAGCAGACGCGATGCGGCTCGCCGACCCGAGCGTCGGGTCGCGGTGACGAGTCCCAGGGTGCCGAGGACCGCGACGACGGCACCTGCACCGCCGGCCACGACGACGGCAGCGGCGAGGACACCGGCCAGTCCGGCGACCGGCGACCGCCATGTGCGCGGTGCGGGACCGGGATCGGAGGCGCGCCGACGCGAGAGCGGCCACAGGGCCAGCGCGAACAGCGGCACCAGCAGCGCCAGTCCACCGAAGATCCCCACCCGGTACCAGCGGTCGGTCGTGAACTCGAGCGTCAGTGTGCTGTCCGGTCCGGCGGGCAGTATCCACCCCTGCTGCCAGCCGTCGACGACGACAGGGGTGGGCTCGAGACCGTCGGTGCTGCTGCTCGCCACCCAGCCGATGTTGGTGCTTTCCGGGATCACGACGAGCCGGTCCTCGTCGCTCGCGGGCACGGTGAGCTCCCGCAGGTTCGCGGACCAGGCGCCGGTCTCCAACTCCACCGGGGACACGGCCGGGGCGTCGGCGCCCGGCACCGTCAGTTGCAGGCGGGACACGATGAACGGGGTTCCCGGCGACACGTCGACGTCGACGCGACCGGCGTTCATGCCCACCGCATCGGTATCGCAGAGCGTCGCCGGCACTTCGGCCCCGGCGGCGAGATCGGCAACGCTCGCCGTCACCGACGTGCGGTAGGGCTGCCCGTCGACGGTGACCACCGGGCCGTCGTCGCAGCCGACCGTCACCTCCCGGTCGTAGATCCGGTCCTGCGCACCGATCGGGCCGTCGTCACCGCGGACGGTCACCTCGGCGATACCCGGGGGCGCAAGCTTCGAGAATCCCAGCACCGTGCGGTCGAGGACGTCGTCCCAGCGGAGAACGGTCAGCGTGATCCGGTCGGTGACATGCGGAGCGAGGTCCAGTGTGGTGGTGCCTTCGCTCAGCTCACGTACCTGTGGACCGTTCCCGAGGTTCACCGCGATCGCGCGTGGCGCGACGGGCAGCACTCCCAGCGACGTCGCGATGTCGAGGCCGGTGACCCGTTGCGGTGACGGCAGTTCCAGCGTCAGCGTCGGGCGGGGTCCGCCGGGTGCGAGGGAGCGTTCGTCGGCCGCCCACGATGTGCGCGGGTCCCCGTCGGTGGCGGCGAACGCCGACCCCTGCAGATCCACGACTTCCGCGTCACCGCGGGCGACGACGCGATCGGTGCGGTCGATGACATCGTCGAGTGCGGGCCCGGGGCGCACGCGCAGCCACAGGTCCGGTTCGACGACGGTCGCGGCAGGCACCTCGAGCGTGCGTGTGAAGAGGTTGGGTTCTTCCGTCGACGTCGCGAGTCCCCGCGCGCAGCGCACCCGGTCCGGGGTGTCGACGCAACTGCCGCGTCCGGGGAATTCCTGTCCGAGATCCCAGCCGCGCACCGTGACACCCTCCGCGGGTCCCGGAACGACGATGCGGCGCCGGATGTCGAGGCGCTCGGGGTTGCGGCCGTCGGTGAATTCGTCGACCGCAAGTTCCGCGATCCCGAATTGGTTTCCGCGCGAACCACTTTCGGTGTGGGTCGAGGTGATGCGGATCCACGACGTGGTACCGAGCGGCAACGCGACGGTCTGAGGGCGGCCGGGCTCCTCGACCCGCACGGCGGTACTGCCCCGCTCGGTGGTCACTTCGAGCCACCGGACGGGATCGCCGAGCGCACCGGAACTGGTGGTCAGTTGCAGCATGCCCGAGTGGACCGGGGTGTCGAGATCGAGTTGCAACCACTGTCCGACGGCGGATTCGAGGCCGTTGCTGTGCCACCCGGTGGTGGGATCTCCGTCGACGACGGCTGCGGGTCCGCTGCCCACCGCGGTGCCTCCGAGTTGCGTGGCGTCCGACGCCGCGCTCGACACGGTGATCCGTGCGCCTTCCCATTCGGCACGGACGAGTTCGGCGCCGGGCACCGGATAGTCGGGTACCGCGTTGCGGGTGCGGCGTGGGTCGTCCGCGGCACGAATCGCCGACGAATGGTGATCGACCTGGCCGTAGTCGGTTTCCCGGTCGGTGGGGGTGTCGGTGACGGTGACCTCGTCGACGGGCAGCCCCGTGCGGGCAGCGTCGGCGGAGAGAAGCGTGGGCCCGGCCAGATCCGGGTCTCCCGCGCGGAGGTTGAGCAGCGATTCGGGACCGCCCTGGACGACGGGCACATCGGCCGCGTCCACCATGTACGGCCCGATCGGTGTCGATTCGGTAGCCGCGACCTTGTAGATCTCGACTGCGGGATATGCCGGCCGCAGGTCCGCGTCGGTCACGAACCCGTCGGCACTCGCCGACACGATGTCGTTGCCGAACCGGGCGACGCGCTCGATCCCGGGCGACTCGTCGAGGGCTCGATGGACGAGTGCGGGTCGCGCGGACGGGGACGTCTCGGGATCGAGGTCGTTGCGCACCACGAGGAACCCGATGCCCTGGCCACGCAGGGTTGCGGCGAGTCCCGGCGACGGGCGGCCGTCCGCGATCTGCCGTTGCACCGAATCGAGGGCGCGGATCGCTCCGGGCGGGACGAGGGGCACGGCGTCGCGCGAGGCCCACGGCGTGGTTGCGAGCGCCTGCAGCGGCTCGTCTCGCGTCAGTCCCCAGATCTGGCTGCCGAACGGTGCCCCGGGCACGATCAGAGCGCGTTCACCGCGTTCGTCGGTGTGCTCGTCGAGCCATGCAGCGGTGGCGTGCCAGTAGTCCGGAACCTCGTCGTAGGCGCCGCGCGGCGCGAGCTTGCCTGTCCACGCCAGCGACGTGGCGAGGGTGAGGGCGACAAGGATGAGCGTGGCGCACGCGACCATCGGGTTGCGTTCGGGGTGGGCGAACGCCGTCCGGGTGCGCGCCCACGGCACCGAACCGGGAAGTGGAACCCGGCGCAGCAGGTGCGCGAGACCGAGCACGAGCGGCAGCCGCACCAGCGGTTCCAGTTTGTGCACGTTGCGCAACGGCGCGCCCGTGGAGTCGAGGAACGCGCGCACCTGATCGGCGACCGGCGATCCGAGCTCCCCGGCATATCCGGCGCCGAGGCCCGCGATTCCGACGAACAGGATCAGCGTGAGCCGGCCACGTGCCGGCATCGAGCGCATCGCGAGCCCGGCCAGTCCGGCGGCGGCGATCGCACCGGTGACGAGCACGGCGGCGGGCTGTGTGACCAGTACGGCGCCGGCGATGCGTTCGGGTGAGACGAACGGCGTCCAGCTGCTCGTTCCGCGAAGAACTTCCGCGAGCGATGTCCACTGGGTGGTCACACCCGACGATTCGATGAAGTCGAGGAACGGCGGGCTGACGCGGCCGAGCAGGAGCAGCGGCACCATCCACCACGTCACGGCGACGAGGCACAGCGGTAGCCACCACGCCGTGAACCGCCACCATCGGCGGTTGGGCTTGTGCGCGGCCCACCACAACGCTGCGATCAGGCATGCAGCGGCCGTCGCGACGGCATTGATCGCACCCATGAGCGCGACTGCCGCGGCCGATTGCGCCGCGAGCCTGCGCGGCGAGCCCACGTACCGAGTGCTCAGATACCGCACCACCGGCAGGAGCACCCACGGGGCGAGCATCATCGGATGCGCTTCGGACGAGATGGATCCGAGCGTGGTCAGAACGCGGGGGGAGAGAACGAACACGGCCGCCGCGACAACGCGGGAACCGCGGTTCCCGACTCCGAGGGCCTCGGCGAGCCGCACGATTCCCCAGAACCCGACGACGAGCAGCACCGCCCACCAGGCACGCTGCGTGATCCACGGCGGGATGTGCAGCAGTTGCCCGGCGGCGAAGAACGTGCCGTGAGGAAAGAAGTAGCCGTACGCCTGGTTTTGTACCTGTCCCAGCGGTGCGGTGCTACTCCACTGGTGAGCGGCGCGCGCGAGGAATCCGAGAGGGTTCTGTGTCAGGTCGTACTTCGTGTCGGCGACGACCAGGCCTGGAACCTGAGCGAACGACAACAGCACTGCCACCACGGTGGCGCCGAACAGCCACCGGCGGGACAGGGGTTCGGCGGACGGAGTGTCCGTCGCGCCTCGGTACGTGAGTGAACTCGAAGCGTTGCCGGAGCCGTCAGCGGCTGCCGTACTCAACCTGGTTCAGGAGGGAGGACTCGGCGTTTCCGCTGCGGTCGATCTGGGGACGCGTGTTCTCCTGCACTGCAGCAGTAACTCCGAACACCGCGACGACGCCGAGAACAGCACCGATTACCGCGCTGCCCAGGCCCGGACCCAGGAACTTCGCCATACCAATCTCCCCATCGTTCGTAACGCATGTCATATTGCTCGCGCCAAACTATCACCCCGGCGCGCGATGTCCGACCGCCTGCACCACGAGAAGGATCTAGACGCCGAGCGAACCCAGCAGCGTGCGCAGCTTCGCGGTGGTTTCGTCGAGTTCCGCGTGCGGATCGGAATCGGCGACGATCCCCCCGCCTGCCCACGCGACCGCCCGCCGGCAGTCCGAACTCAGCTCGGCGCAGCGGATCGCAACGAACCAGTCGCCGTCACCGTCGGCGTCGCACCAGCCGACCGCGCCGCCGTAGAACCTGCGGTCGCCCTCGACCCGCGCGATGGCGTCCATGGCTGCTTCGGTGGGCGTACCGGCCACGGCGGGGGTGGGGTGCAATGCGGCCGCGAGGGTGAGCGCGTCCGTCTCCGGGTCGCGCAGCGTCCCGGTGATGGGGGTGGCCAGGTGCCACACATCCGGCGTGGAGGTGAGCTCGGGGGTTTCGGGGATCTGCAGGTCGCGGCACAGCGGCGCGAGACGGGCACGGATCCACTCGACGACGTACCCGTGCTCGGCCAGGTTCTTCGCCGACCCCAGCAGTTCCTTGCCGGCGCGGCGGTCGTCGTCGGGGTCGTCGCACCGCGCCGCCGTCCCGGCGAGTGGCCGGCACGTGACGGTGTCCCCCCGGCGGCTGACGAGCAATTCGGGGCTCGCACCGACCAAGGTGTGTCCCCAGAATCGTTCACCCGCCGCACTGAGATCGACCGCGAACGTCGCCGCGTCGGGATGCCGCTCGATCATGCGGGTGGCGAGGGTGAGCGGGTCGATGGGTGCGTCGGCCTCGAGGGCGACCCTCCTGGCCGCCACGACCTTGTCGAATTCGCCGAGTTCGAGCCGTTCCACCAGTGCGCGGACCCGCGCGACATGCACGCGCGGCAGCGGAAGCTCGGTGGTCCGGTAGACGTCCGGAAGGTCGGGGAGGTCGTCCGGCGCGGCCCACGGTCCGTCGGTGACGTCGGTGTGTTCCGGCTGGGCCAGCGCGACCGGTCGTGTCGGATCGAACGGCAGGGCGCCGACGACGATGTCGGCGTCTCCGCGGTGCAGGGCGCGAGACGCGGACGCGACATCGTCGAAGAGACGACGCGTGCCGGTGGCGTGCACGGTGCGATCGGCGCGGGAAAGCAGAAAACCGTCCATGGTGATTCGACGATATTCCTGCGCGCGCCGCGCTCAGCGTCCAGGTGGCACGATCAGCACGGGACGGTGACTGTGGCGCAGGACGTGGTCGGCCACCGAAGACTGCAGCAGCGAGCGCAGGCCCGTGGTGCCACGCGTGCCGGCGACGATGATGTCGACGTCGAGTTCGTCCGCCGCTTCGACGATGGCAGCCCACACCGCGTTGACCACCTCGACGGTGCGACCCTCGGCCTGCAACCCGAGGGAGTTGGCGAGTGCGAGTCCTTCGTCGTTGGTGACCTTCGCATCGGTCAGCGCGATGTCCTCACGGTCCTCGTCCGGAACCCATTCCGGTTGCATGACGCCGGAGAGTCCCGACATGCGCGCTGCCTGCCGCACCATCGGCTCCCAGGCTGTGACGACCACCGCTCGGCACGACTCGAGGAACCGCCCCGCGTACTGCACGGCGCGCTTGGAATTCTCGGACCCGTCGTAGGCGATCAGGATCAGATCTGCGGCCACCGGGCACCTCCTGTGTCGAGTGATACGGGGTCGAGTGGAGTCCGGGTCTGCCCGGGAAGGCCTCTACGACTGCGGGATGCGGGACGAATGCTCGGGTGCACCTTAGCGTGCGGCGACCGGCTGCGGGAGGGTTCGTCGCGGCGGTCCGCTACCGTCGGAACGATGCGGACCCGCCACACGCTCGCCGTCGTTCTCACCGCTGCACTCGCAGCCGCGGGATGCGGCGCGAACGACACCTCCGATGTCTCGACCACCAGCGGAACGGATAACACCGCGACGTCCGAGTCGAGGACCGCCACCTCGTCCGCGGAGGCCCTTCCAGCTGCGCCACCGGCGTGCGGCGACGATCTGCTCGCCTCGCTCACGGGCAGGCAGAAGCTTGCGCAGTTGCTCAATGTGGGAGTCACCGGAGCGGACGACGCACGTGCGGCGGTGCAGTCCGAACAGATCGGCGGCATCTTCATCGGTAGCTGGACCGACCCCGCAATGCTCGCCGAACGGCAGGTTCAGGGTGTCGCGGCGCAGAGCACGCTGCCGTTGATGGTCACCATCGACGAGGAGGGCGGACGGGTGTCGCGTGTCGGGGCACTGCTCGGCACCGATCCGTCGGCGCGCGTCACCGCCGAGACCATGACGGTCGAGCAGACCTATCAGATGGCACTCGAGCGTGGACGGGAGCTGCGCGAGCTCGGTATCACCGTCAACTTCGCTCCCGACGTCGACGTGAGCAGTCAGCCCGACGACTCGGTCATCGGCGACCGTTCGTATTCGTCCGACCCGCAGGTGGTCGTCGAGTACGCCGGCGCCTACGCGCAGGGTCTCCGCGATGCGGGCATCATGCCGGTGCTCAAGCATTTCCCGGGCCACGGGTCGGCGTCGGGGGATTCGCACACCGGTGCTGTCACTGCTCCGCCGCTCGAGCAGCTGGAGCAGAGCGATCTCGTGCCCTACCGGGCACTGGTCGCGCCCGATGTCGCCGTCATGCTCGGGCACCTCGATGTTCCGGGACTGACGGGCGGGTTGCCGGCCAGCATCAGCCCGGAAGCGGTGGAGCTGTTGCGGTCGGGCTCGTACGGAGCACCCGAGTTCGACGGGGTGATCTTCACCGACGATCTGTCGGGGATGCGGGCGATCACCGACACCTACGACATCACCGAAGCGGTCGAGGCTGCGCTGGTGGCCGGCGTCGACCAGGCGCTGTGGCTGACCACGGACGAGGTCCCCGAGGTCCTCGACCACCTCGAGGACGCCGTGGCGGCGGGGGAACTGCCGCAGTCGCGGGTGGACGACGCCGTCCGTACGGTCGCTCGGGCCAAGGGCGCCCTGGACTGCTGATACGCATGTTCGCGCCTGTGCGCAGACTTCCCTACCGTAGAGTAAGAAACCGATTCGAGGAGGTGGGGAGGGTCGATGGCCGGCGGAACCAAACGATTGCCGCGCGCGGTGCGGGAGCAGCAGATGCTCGATGCCGCGGTGGACGTTTTCTCCGAGAACGGTTTCCACGACACCTCCATGGATGCGATCGCAGCACGGGCATCGATCTCGAAACCGATGCTCTACCTCTATTACGGCTCGAAGGACGAGTTGTTCGCCGCGTGCATCAGCCGCGAGGGGCAGCGTTTCGTCGAAGCGCTCACCCCGGCCGGCGATCCGTCGCTGTCGCCGCGTGAGCAACTGCGGGTCGCGCTCGAGTCGTTCCTCGGCTTCGTCGACCAGCACCGCAGTTCGTGGATGGTGCTCTACCGCCAGGCGCTTGCGCAACAGGTCTTCGCAGGACAGGTGCGGGGCAGCCGGGATCGGCTCATCGAACTCACCGCACATCTGCTCGAGTCGAGCACCCGGGACCCCGAACCGGGGACGGACTTCACGATCATGGCTGTCGCGCTGGTCGGTGCGGGAGAAGCGGTAGCCGACCGGATCGCGGGGGGCGAGATCGACGTCGCGAAGGCCGCCGAACTCCTCGACAACCTGGCGTGGCGCGGTCTCGCGGGCAGAAAACGCTCGGATCCGCCGGGCTGAAACACCGCCGGATGTCGGAGGGCAGGTGCCGGGACGCCCCCATCGCGTCCCGGAACCTGCCCTCCGATCGTCAGCGCAGTGTTGCGGTGAGGTGTGGGTAGAGCTTCTTCGGATGGCGAAGCGCGATATCCCAGCCGTCGGCGTCGCGCCGCGCGTAGAGATTCACGGTCGCCGGAAGAAGTACCGGTTTACCGAATTTCACCGCGTAGGTCACTGCTCCGGGGACCTTGCCCTCGACGGCGCGTAATGCTGCCGCCGCACTCCACATTCCGTGGGCGATGGTCTTCGGGAAGCCGAAGGCCTTGGCGCCCAGGGTCGAAACGTGGATCGGATTCCGGTCTCCGGATACCGCAGCATACCGGGAGATGACCTTCTGATCCACCCTCAGTGTGGAAGTCGGGACCGGCGGAATTTCCACCTCCGGTGGGTCCTGCCTGGGCTGCCCCGACAGTGAAGTCCGTTGCTGATGAAGGAACGTGGAGGTCTGGCGCCACACCGGTTCCCTGCCGACCGCGACCTCGCTCACCACGTCGACCAGCAGACCCTTGCGGTGTTCGCGCATGTTCTCCGCGTGTACCCGCACGTCGAGCGGTTCGGTGACGGAGATGGGCCGGTACTGTTCGATCACGTTCTCGGCGTGTACCGAGCCGACGGCTGCGAACGGAAACCCTTTGGACACCATGAGTTTCATGACCACCGGGAAGGTGAGCATGAACGGGTAGGTGAGCGGCAGGGTGTCGCCGAACGTCAGCCCGCACACCTTGGTGTACTCGGCGAGGTTGTCCGAATCCACACGCAGTCCACGCAGGACGAGCGTGTCGTCGGGCAGCGTGTCGCCCTTGGCTCCCACGACCGGAAGTGCCGACAGCACAGCGCGGCCGTAGACGCCGAGAACCGAAGGGCTCGAATCGAGTTCGATGACCGCCATCAGGCCCCCAGCATGGACTGACCGCACACGCGGACGACCTGGCCGGTCACGGCGCTCGACGCGGGGCTCGCGAACCACGCCACGGTTTCCGCGACGTCGACCGTCTCGCCACCCTGCTGCAACGAACTCATCAGTCGTCCGCCTTCGCGGGTCGCGACCGGGATGGCCGCGGTCATCGCGGTCTCGATGAAGCCCGGGGCGACGGCGTTGATCGTGATGTTCTTCTCGGCGAGGACCGGAGCGGTGGCCTGGACCAGTCCGATGACCCCGGCTTTGGACGCACCGTAGTTGGTCTGGCCACGATTGCCGGCGATCCCCGCGATCGAGGAGACATCCACGACGCGGCCGCCCTCCTTGAGCGCGCCCTTCTCGACCAGGACATCGGTGATCTTCTGGGGTGCAACGAGATTGACGCCTATGACGGCGTTCCACCGGGCGTCGTCCATGTTCGCGAGCAGCTTGTCGCGGGTGATGCCCGCGTTGTGCACGATGATGTCCGCTCCGCCGTGGCGTTCGAGAAGGTGCGCCGCGAGCTTGTCGCCTGCGTCGGGCGCGGTCACGTCGAGGGCGAGCGCAGTGCCGCCGACCTTGTTGGCGGTCTGCGCGAGTGCTTCCCCGGCCGCGGGGACGTCTGCCGCGACAACCGTGGCGCCGTCGCGCGCAAGGACCTCCGCGATGGTGGCGCCGATGCCGCGCGCCGCACCGGTGACGACGGCGACCTTTCCGGCGAGGGGCTTGTCCCACGACGCCGGAGCGGTCGCGTCGCCGTCTCCGATGCGGATGACCTGACCGTCGACGAAGGCGGATTTCGCCGAGAGCAGGAACCGCAGGGTCGATTCGGCGCCGGACAGTCCGGTCGACGCCTTGGGCGAGACGTAGACGAGTTGGGCGGTCGCACCGCGGCGAAGCTCTTTCGCGAGGCTGCGGGTGAATCCTTCGAGCGCGCGCTGCGCGATGCGTTCGTCCACCGACGACGCGTCCTCGGGCGTGGTGCCGAGAACGACGACGCGTCCGCTCGGGGCCACGTTTCGGATCGCGGGCTGGAAGAAGGTGAAGAGCTGTTCGAGGCCCGCGGAGTCGGTGATGCCCGTAGCGTCGAAGACGAGTCCGCCGAACGACGTGTCGGCGGGGTCGGCGATCGGGTAGTCACTCAGCAGCGACCGGATCGGCTCGATCAGCCGGCCGTTGCCACCGACGAGGAGCGGCCCGGGGAGTGCGGGTTCGCCGGGCTGGTAACGCCTGAGCTTCTCCGGCTGCGGCAGGCCGAACTGCTTGGCGAGGAAAGATCCGGGTGCGGACGAGATGAGCTGGGCGTAGAGCTTCGGAGCGCCCTTGGCTTCTGCCACGGTTCCACCTTCTTCTTTTCGGTCGTCGATGCAGTGGTCGACAACAAACTTACCCGTGAGTAAGAATAGTAACCAGAATTCGAGTCCATCTGAATCCGGGAGACACCAGTGACCACCAAAGCCCGTTCCACGCAACAGCGCCGTGTCGCCGTCCTCGGGGGCAACCGGATCCCGTTCGCACGGTCCGACCGCAAGTACGCGCGCGCATCGAACCAGGACATGTTCACCGCGACACTCGACGGCCTCGTCGGTCGCTTCAACCTCCAGGGCGAACGCCTCGGCGCAGTCGTCGGTGGCGCCGTTCTCAAACACAGCCGTGACTTCAACCTCGTCCGGGAGTCGGTCCTGGGCAGCGCACTCAGCCCGTACACGCCCGCATGGGACCTCCAGCAGGCCTGCGGCACGGGTCTGCAGTCGATCATCTCGGTGGGAGACGCGATCGCCGCCGGCCGCATCGAGGCCGGCATCGGCGGTGGCGTCGACACCACCTCCGACGCACCCATCGCCGTGAGCAACGAACTCCGCGAATTCCTGCTCTCGCTGAACCGGGCACGCGGCACCGGAGCACGCGCCAAGCTGCTCGGCAACGTCCGTCCGTCGATGCTCGGCATCGAGATCCCCCGCAACGGCGAGCCCCGCACCGGTCTGTCGATGGGCGAGCACGCCGCGATCACCGCCAAGGAATTCGGAATCCGGCGCGAGGATCAGGACGAACTGGCCGTCGCGAGCCACCGCAACATGGCCGCGGCCTACGATCGCGGATTCTTCGACGATCTCGTCACCCCGTTCCTCGGCCTCACCCGCGACGACAATCTGCGGCCTGATTCCTCGGTCGAGAAGCTGTCGACGCTGAAGCCGGTGTTCGGGAAGAAGCTCGGCGACGCCACCATGACGGCGGGTAACTCCACTCCTCTCACCGACGGCGCTTCCGCGGCGCTTCTGTCCAGCGAGGAGTGGGCGGCGGAACGGAAGCTTCCGGTGCTGGCGTACCTGGTGGACTCCGAGACCGCCGCGGTCGACTACATCCACGGCGGCGACGGCCTGCTCATGGCTCCCACCTATGCAATTCCGCGTCTGCTGCAGCGCAACGGGCTGACGTTGCAGGATTTCGACTTCTACGAGATCCACGAGGCATTCGCATCCGTGGTGCTCGCCACGCTGCAGGCGTTCGAGTCGGAGGATTACTGCAAGGGCAAGCTCGGACTCGACGCACCCCTCGGATCGATCGACCGCACCAAGCTCAACGTCAACGGTTCTTCACTCGCGGCCGGGCATCCGTTCGCGGCGACCGGTGGACGCATCGTGGCGGCGCTCGCCAAGATGCTGCACGAAAAGAAGCAGGAGACCGGGCAGCCGGTCCGCGGCCTCATCTCCATCTGCGCTGCCGGTGGCCAAGGGGTGACCGCAATTCTCGAGGCGTAGACCACACCGAACGAAAAAAATCCGGTAGGTCTGTAACGCCTCGGCGAGCACAGCGATAGACCGGTCGACCCCGTGTTGCTGCCTGACCCCCGACCTGGTAGCAACACGGGGTTTCTGCATTCCGGCCGCAGCACGGTGAAACCGGGGAACTACTCTGGGTGTGGTAACCGGCGCACGGGGTTTCCGTCCCGGCGCGCCCAGTTGGTGAAGGGATTTGGGTGAGCGGCACACACGGGACCGACGGCTCCGAACACGAGAACGACGACGTTCGACCGGCCGAGCCCGATTCGCGGGGTTCGTCGGCAGGCGAGGCAGACAGTTCGTCGGCTCCGACCGAGCAGTTCGCTGCTTTTTCGGCGCCGCGGGTCCCGGAGACTCCCCGTGAAGAGCCTGCCGACCCCGGCACCGAGCCGCCGGAGCCTGAGAAGCCGCAGTCCGGCACGCCCCACTCCGGGACGCCGCAGCCCGAGACGGCAAAACTCGAGACCGCGCGCCCCGAAACACCGCGCCCCGAGACACCGCGCCCCGAGACCGCACGTTCCGAGACGGACCCGTCCGAAGCGGCCACGGCGGTGATTCCGGTGGTGACGCAATCCGGTCGCGAAGACGCGTCCACCGCCCGTATCCACCGCTCGTCGGATGCCTCGTCCGCGAAGCCCGCCGGAAGTACACCGCTGCCTTCGTCGGCTCCGGATTCCCGCAACGCGCCGCCCCCGGCATCGCCTCCCACACCGCCGCCGGGTTCACCGCCCCCGGTCGCGCCTCCGCCCGGTGGCAACTCCGGATCGTCCGGCGACGGATCGGGCTCCTGGTGGTCGGGCGTGCCCAAGCGCACGGTCGCGCTGGTCGTCGGCGGAGTCGTCGCCTTGCTCGCCGTGCTGTACGTCGCAGACCTCGCGGTCAGTTCCGGCAAGGTGCCGCGCGGCGTCACCGTTGCCGGCATCGAGATCGGCGGGGAGTCGCTCGACGAGGCCGAAGCGCACCTGCGTCAGGTGCTCAGCGAGCGCCTCGACGAGCCCGTCCCGGTTGTCGCCGGGGAGACGAGCGGGGAAATCGTGCCTGCTCAGGCGGGGATCGGTATCGATTGGGATGCGACGCTCGACCGCGTCGGATCGCAGCCTCTGAACCCCTTCACGAGATTGGCCTCGTTCTTCGGCGACGAGGAGATCGGCGTCGTCTCCACCCGAGACGACGCAACGCTCGCCGTTGCCATCGACGAGTTCACGGCGGCCGCCGCGTATTCGCCTCGCGAGGGCAACATCGTGTTCGAGGGCGGTACCCCCGTCCCCGTCACCCCGCAGCCCGGTCAGCGCGTAGATGTCGCTACCGCATCCGACGTGTTCGCCGAGCGCTGGGCATTCGGTGAAGTGTCGCTGCCGGTCGAGCAGGTCGATGTCACGGTCACGCGTGAAGGCCTGGACCGCGCCCTCGCCGACATCGCCGTTCCGGCGGTCTCCGCCGACCTCGTCGTGCGCGGCAAGGACGGGACGCCGGCGACCCTCGCTCGCGACCAGATCGGTGCGGTGCTGTCGTTCGTGCCGGACGGCAAAGGCGGATTGACGCCGGAATACCATCCCGAGGCGGCAGTCGAGATTCTCGCGCCTCAGCTCCGGCCGACGGAAACCGAGCCCCGCGACGCCCGGATCGAGATCCAGGGCGGACGTCCCGCGGTGGTGCCCGGTGTGAAGGGCGAACTCGTCGACTGGGCCAAGACCCTCGAAACGTTCCCCGAACTGCTCGCCGTCACCGACGACCGGGTCGTCGAGGCGGTCTATCAGACCGTGGACCCTGCGCTCACCACCGAGGCAGCCGAGAAGCTCGGCATCAACGAGGTCATCGGGGAGTACACGACCGGCGGTTTCGAATACGCGTCCGGTGTCAACATCCGCCTGGCCGCCGCGGAGATCAACGGTGCGGTCCTGAAACCGGGAGAGACCTTCTCCCTCAACGGGTACACCGGCCCCCGCGGCGCAGCGGAGGGCTACGTCGAATCGGGCATCATCGAGGCGGGACGCCCCGGCAAAGCGGTCGGCGGTGGCATCAGCCAGCTGGCGACCACGCTCTACAACGCGTCCTACTTCGCAGGCATGGAGGACGTCGCCCACACCGAGCACAGCTACTACATCTCCCGCTATCCCGCCGCCCGTGAGGCCACTGTCTTCGAGGGTGCGATCGACCTGCAGTTCCGCAATCCGTTCGAGACGGGCGTGCTCATCCAGACGATCACCACCGGTTCCGACGTCACCGTGCGTCTGTGGGGGACCAAGACCGTGGACGTGCAGTCGATCACGGGTGAGCGCACGAACTTCACCACGCCGAACACCATCACGTTGCCTGCCGGCCCCGGCTGCATCGCGTCGAGCGGAGCCCAGGGATTCACGGTCTCCGACACTCGTGTCGTGACCGACGCAAAGACGGGTGCGCAGATTTCGAACACGACGCGGACGGTGCGCTACGACCCGGTGCCGATCGTCAAGTGCGTCGAGCCCGACGACAAGGACGGTGCGGACTCCGAAGGTGATCAGGGCGCGGGAGGCGACGCGCCCGCTCCGGCGAGCCCGGCGCCGGCGCCCGCGTCGTCGACGCCCGCGAGCGCTCCGGCCGGTGAAGCACCGGCGCAGGCGCCCGCGGAGGGCACCGCGTCCGATGCGGCCGACCCGATCGCGGAGCCGGAAGCCGCGGCGCCCGCGCGGAGACAGCCCGAGTCCGTGACTGCACCCGGGAACTGAGATTCGGCCGGTCCCGCTGAGCGAGATTCCACGTCGGGGAGTGTGACGCCGCTCATAGCCTCGGCGGCATGACCACACACATCAGCGCGGAGTCGTCGGCCGGCGAGCTTCTCGCAGATCAGCAGGCCGAGTTCCGTTCTCAGCGGACGAGTTCTCCCGGGGAACGCCGGGCCCGCATCCAGCGGGTGATCGACATGCTCGTCGCCCGCTGCGACGAACTGGTCGAGGCGATCGACGCCGACTTCGGTGGACGTCATCCGGGCTACACGACCGTCAACGACGTGCTCGGCTCGGTGACCGCTCTGAAGTACGCGCGCGATCACCTCGACGGCTGGATGCAGCCGGAGCAGCGGACGGTGTTCGCGCCGTACGACCAACTCGGTGCTACCGCTGCGATCCATTACCAGCCCAAGGGCTCGGTCGCGATCATCGGAACGTGGAACGCTCCGGTCTACACCCTGATGGGCCCACTCGCCGGTGTCCTCGCAGCCGGCAACCGCGCGGTGCTCAAACCGTCCGAGGTGGTCCCGCGCACCGCGCAGGTGCTGGCCGAGGCGACCGCCGAGTTCCTCGATCCCGTGGACGTCGCGGTGGTCACCGGTGGCCCGGATGTCGCGCGGTCCCTCACGTCGCTGCCCTTCGACCACATCGTCTTCACCGGTGGTGTGGCCGCCGGTCGCTCGGTGCTCGAGAACGCTGCCCGCAACCTCGTCCCGGTGACCCTGGAACTGGGCGGGAAGTCGCCGGTGATCATCGGGCGCTCGGCCGACCTCGACACGGCGGCGTTCCGTATCGCGGTTGCCAAGGCCACCAACGGCGGTCAGCTCTGCGTCAACGCCGACACCGTGTACGTGCCCGCCGAATCCCTCGAGTCGTTTGTTTCGGCGATAACCCGGTCCTACGCGGAGTTGCTGCCCACGGTGGCCGGAAATCCGGACGCCACCGCGATCGTCGATGACCGGCATGCCGCACGGATCGACGGATACGTCAGCGAGGCAGCAGGACTGGGCGCACGAGTCGAGGTGGCTCCGGACGAGCCGATCAGCACCGAGGAACGCCGTCGGCCGCTGCGCTTGGTGCTCGACCCGCCAGAGTCTGCGGCGATCTCGCGGGAAGAGATCTTCGGACCCGCCCTGGTGGTGCGGACATACGACGATCTCACGCACGTCCTCGACACCGTCAACTCGGGTCCGAAACCCTTGGCGCTGTACTACTTCGGGAGGGACGCCGACGAGCAGCGGACCGTCGTCGACGGCACCACGTCCGGTGGCGTCACGATCAACGACGTGCTGATGCACGCGGGGATGCTCGACGCACCGTTCGGCGGTGTCGGTGAATCCGGGATGGGTCACTACAACGGTCGCGAAGGATTCCTCGAATTCAGCCACAGCCGAACAATTTTCGAGTCACCGGAACATGATCCGCGCCGCGAGTGGGGAATGTTGCCGCCGTACGGCGAGGGATACCGCGCCGCGATGGCGGCTCAGATCACCCCGTGACTGCCCGGCTACCCCACGCTCGCCCCCACCCCGAGGAGAACACCTGATGAAGACCCGTGGCGCGATTATCCGCACAGCACCCGGTACCTACGAGATCGCCGACCTCGAGTTGGACGAACCGCGCCACGGCGAACTGATGGTCCGGATGGTGGCCGCCGGGCTGTGTCATTCCGACGACCACATCGCCACCGGTGACCACGCGGTCGGCAGTTACCCCATCTGCGGCGGTCACGAGGGTGCCGGTGTGGTGGTGCAGGTCGGACCCGGCACCACGGGATGGAGCGAGGGCGACCATGTGGTGTTCTCGTTCCTGGCTGCGTGCGGACGGTGCCGCTGGTGCGCGAAAGGCCTCCAGAACCTGTGCGATCGAGGTGCGGCGATCATGACCGGCAGCCGCCCCGACGATCCGGCGAGCTTCCGGCTGAGCCTCGACGGCGTCGAGGTCGCACAGACGTGCGGCCTGTCCACGTTCAGCGAATACACCACCGTCAGCGTCGATTCCGCGATCAAGGTGGACAAGGATCTCCCGCTCGACAAGCTGTGCCTGCTCGGCTGCGGTGTCGGCACCGGATGGGGCGCGGCGGTCAACTCCGCAGAGGTGTATCCCGGGCAGACCGTCATCGTGCAGGGAATCGGCGGAATCGGCATCAACGCCGTGCAGGGAGCCGCGCACGCCGGAGCGGCCCACATCATCGCCGTCGACCCGGTGGAGTTCAAGCGCGAGAGTGCACTGCGGTTCGGTGCGACCCATGCCGTCGCGGGTATGACGGAGGCCACCGAGATCGCACGTTCGTACACCAACGGGCAGGGCGCCGACGCCGCGATCGTCACCGTGGGCGTGACAACCGGCGAGCACATCGCGGAGGCGTTCTCGTCGATCCGGAAGGCCGGCACCTGTGTGGTGACCGGTCTCGGGAAGATGACCGACTTCGGGATCCCTATCAGCGCCATGGAATTGGTGCTGTACCAGAAGCGACTCCAGGGCTCGTTGTTCGGCGCCTTCGCGCCGACCGCCGACATCCCTTGGATGATCGACCTCTACACCTCGGGCAAGCTCATGCTCGACGAGCTGGTGACGTCCACCTACAAGCTCGACGACATCGCCCAAGGCTTCACCGACATGCACGAGGGCAGGAATCTGCGCGGGGTGGTCGTGTTCTGATCGAGCGGTAACCGGACGACAGTGGCTCCCGCCGATAATCGGCGGGAGCCACTGTCGTCTCGTTGTGTCCTCGGGTGTTACGCCGGGATCAGAATGCGGCTTCGTCGAGCTCCATGATGTCGAGGTCGACATTGGCGATGACGTTGCGCGACGTGGTCAGCTGCGGCAGAACGTTCTTGGCGAAGAACGACGCTGCGGCGACCTTGCCTTCGTAGAAGGCCTTGTCCTTGGCGTCCGCACCGGCGTCGAGCGCGGTGAGTGCGATCTCGGCGTGCTCGAGCAGCAGCCAGCCGATCATCAGGTCACCGAAGGACTCGAGGAAGCGGACCGATCCGAGACCGACCTTGTACAGCTCGGTCGGCTGCTCCTGCGCACCCATGAGGAACTGGGTGAGCGTCGCGACCATGGCCTGCGTGTCGTCGAGGGCGGTGGCGAGCAGTGCACGCTCCGCCTTGAGACGGTCGTCGCCGCTCTCGCGCTCGAGGAACTTCTTGATCTGTCCGGCCACGTGGGCGAGAGCGACACCGCGATCGCGGGCGATCTTGCGGAAGAAGAAGTCCTGCGCCTGGATGGCGGTGGTGCCCTCGTACAGCGAGTCGATCTTCGCGTCGCGGATGTACTGCTCGATCGGGTAGTCCTGGAGGAAGCCGGAACCACCGAAGGTCTGCAGCGAGTCGGTCAGGTACTGGTAGGCCCGCTCCGAGCCACAGCCCTTGACGACCGGCAGAAGCAGGTCGTTGATGCGGTGGGCGAGGCCGGCGTCGGCGCCGGAGACCTGCTCGGCGACAACGTCGTCCTGGTGTGCGGCGGTGTAGAGGTACACGGCGCGCAGGCCCTCGGAGTACGCCTTCTGCATCGCGAGCGAGCGGCGCACGTCGGGGTGGTGCAGGATCGACACGCGCGGGGCGGTCTTGTCGGACATCTGGGTCAGGTCGGCGCCCTGGATGCGGTCCTTGGCGTACGCGAGTGCGTTCTGGTAGCCGGTCGACAGGGTGGCGATGGCCTTGGTGCCGACCATCATGCGAGCGTGCTCGATGACGTCGAACATCTGCGCGATGCCGTTGTGGACCTCACCGACGAGCCAGCCCTTGGCCGGGACGCCGTGGCCACCGAAGGTGAGCTCGCAGGTCGCGGAGGCCTTCAGACCCATCTTGTGCTCGACGTTGGTGACGAACACGCCGTTGCGGTCGCCCATCTCGCCCTTCTCGAAGTCGAAGTGGAACTTCGGGACGAAGAAGAGCGACAGGCCCTTGGTGCCGGGGCCGGCGCCCTCGGGGCGGGCGAGGACGAGGTGGAAGATGTTCTCGAACAGGTCGTCGGAGTCGGCCGAGGTGATGAAGCGCTTGACGCCCTCGATGTGCCACGAGCCGTCGTCCTGCTTGATCGCCTTGGTGCGGCCCGCGCCCACGTCGGATCCGGCGTCGGGCTCGGTGAGCACCATGGTGGCGCCCCAGCCGCGTTCGACACAGGTGGCGGCCCACTGCTTCTGCTCGTCGGTGCCGTTCTCGAACAGCACGCCGGCGAAGGCGGGACCTGCTGCGTACATGAATGCGGCGGGCTGCGCGCCGAGCATCATCTCGTTGACCGCCCACAGGAGCGCGCGCGGCGACTCGGTGCCGCCGAGCTCCTCAGGGATGCCCATGGACCAGTAGCCGGCATCCCACCACGCCCGGAACGCCTTCTTGAAGCCCTCGGGGATGGACACCGAGTGGGTCTCCGGGTCGAAGACCGGGGGAGTGCGGTCGGTTTCCGCGAAGGCCTCGGCAGCGGGACCCTCGGCGAGCGCCTTGACCTCGGAAAGGATGCCGCGCGAGGTCTCCTCGTCGAGGTCGCCGAACGCACCTGTTTCGAGGACCTTCTGAATCTGCAGGAACTCGAAGAGATTGAACTCGAGGTCGCGGAGGTTGCTCTTGTAATGGCCCATGTCTGATGTCTCCCGGGGGTGTGGTGCGGTCCAGTTGGATCAAGTACCGCCCAAGCTTATTACTCGTCGGTAACATCTCTATGTTACTCGTCGGGCAACTAACTTCCAAGACTGACTTTGCGTGCCACCACCAAGGCATCGACGGCAGTTCCCGCTTCCGTTTCGCGGTGCCTGCGTTCGGCAACCTCGATATCGAGTCGGCCGTCGATGTCGTTCACGACATCTGTTGGTGTGTAGAGGATCTCGGCATCCTTGGGGCCTCCGACTCCGTGCTGGAGATTTGTCGAGTCGTGGCCGAGAAATATGAGGATTCCGTCAGGTTTCAGCGAACTGATGGCTTTGTCGACGAGTGCTTTCCGTTGCGACGGAGGGAAATGCAGGAATACCGAGAGGATCAAGTCATACGTGCCGTCGAAGGTGTCGGAAATCACATCGGAGAGCTGATATCGCAACCGGTCGCGCGATCTCTTGGGCGCCTGCGCAGCGATTCGGCGGGCCTTGTCCAGCGCCACGGCCGAGAAGTCGGTGCCGACCACCTCCCAGCCGCGCGTCGCGAGCCACAACGAGTGGCGGCCCTCCCCGCAGCCGAGATCGAGCGCGCGCCCGTGCGGCAGCGACGTCGCGAACTCCACCACCACCGGGTTGGGCGGAGCGCCCCACACCAGTTCCGAGGATTCGTACCGGTCGTCCCAGTCCTGTGCGTCCATACCGGCACGGTAGCGACCGGGCGCGATACCGGCTCCGACGAGGTGCGATACCACTGGGCGCGGCCTGCCCGGACCCCGTGCTGTGACATTTTCGTAACCCGCGCTACCGTGTCTCGATGCGGCGCACTGATGAGCAGTGCCCGAGGAGGAGGAGTTCGCCTGATGGGTGCACAGATCGCCGTCCCCGCCACGCTGAGGAACAGCGCGCTTCTCGGGTTGGGTGTGCACAGGCCCGAGCGGGTCGTCACCAACGCGGAGATCTGTGAACAGATCGATTCCAGCGACGAGTGGATCCAGTCGCGATCCGGAATCAAGGAACGCCGTTTCGCGAAGGCGCACCCCGAAGAGACGATCGTGGACATGTCGGTCGATGCCGCCTCGAAGGCGCTCGACGCAGCCGGACTGAGCGGCCCGCAGATCGACACCGTCATCATCGCGACCTCCACCTACGGCTTCCAGACGCCGCAGGCCGCCGCGCTCGTCGCGGACCGCCTCGGTACCGGCGGCGCCGCCGCCCTCGACATCCAGGCCGGTTGCGCAGGCTTCTGTTACGCGTTGGGTGTCGCATCCGACCTGGTGCGCGCCGGGACCGCGGAGAAGGTGCTCGTCGTCGGCGTCGAGCGAATGAGCGACGCCACCGAACCCACCGACCGCTCCGTGCGATTCATCTTCGGTGACGGTGCGGGCGCGGTCGTCGTCGGTGCCTCCGACGAGGTCGGTGTCGGCCCCACGGTGTGGGGATCGGACGGCTCGCAGGGCAACGCCATCCGCCAGGAGCCCGACTGGGTCGACTTCGCCCAGAACCCGCAGCAGAAGCGTCCCTGGATCATCATGGAAGGCACCGCGGTGTTCCGCTGGGCAGCCTTCGAGATGAGCAAGTACGCCCGCCAGATCGCCGACAAGTCCGGGGTCGCTCTCGCCGACCTCGACGCATTCGTGCCGCACCAGGCGAACCTGCGGATCAACGACGTCATCGTCAAGCAGCTCGAGCTTCCCGAGTCCGTGCAGGTGGCCGACGACATCATCGAGACCGGCAACACCTCTGCCGCGTCGATCCCGCTGGCGATGGAGAAGATGCTGCGCACCGGTCAGGTCGAGGCGGGCAGCACTGCCCTTCTCCTCGCGTTCGGTGCCGGCCTGTCCTACGCCGGCCAGATCGTGAAGATGCCTCCGCTGGCGCAGTAGTACATGGCCCGTACAGGACAGCCGTCGATTCCTCGATGGCTGTGGATTCTGTGCTTCATCGCGGTCTCGATCGCGGTCGTCGTCCTCGAACCCGTCGTCACCGACGAGTCGGGGGCAGCGGAGCCGCCGGTGGGGATTGCCACGGGAGGCGACCCCACGGCGGTCCTCGCGGCGCTCTCGGCGCTGCCGGTACGCGCCGCCGATCCTCAGGACGGCTACAGCCGTGAGCTCTTCGGGCCCGCCTGGACCGACAACGTCACGGTCGGGTTCGGCCGCAACGGCTGCGACACCCGCAACGACATTCTCAAGCGCGACCTCGTCGACATCTCGCTCGAGCCCGCCACGAAGGACTGCACGGTCCGGACCGGCACCCTGCGGGATACGTACACGAACCTGGAGATCTTCTTCCGACGCGGTACCGACACGTCCTCCGCGGTGCAGATCGACCACATCGTGGCATTGTCCGACGCGTGGAAGAAGGGTGCGCGCCACCTCGACGACCAGGCGCGTCGCAACCTGGCCAACGATCCGCGCAATCTGCAGGCGGTCGACGGCCGTACCAACCAGTCCAAAGGCGACTCCGACGCTTCCGCCTGGCTGCCACCCAACGCGGGTTACCACTGCGACTACGTGGCGCGCCAGGTCGAGGTGAAGGTCGAGTACCGGCTGTGGGTCACCCCGGAAGAGCGCGACGCCATGGCCCGCGTTCTCTCGGCGTGCTGAAGCGGAGCGGTCACCTGGCGCGGAGGTTGATCGGCCCTCCGTCGTCGGGAAACGGCAGCGACGTGAAGTTCATCGGTGCGACGTAGTCGGCGGGTACGTCCCACTCGTACCGGAGCAGCAGGTGGTGCAGCACCGACTTGATCTCGGCGCCCGAGAAGTGCTGCCCGAGACAGCGGTGCACGCCACCGCCGAAAGGCGTCCACGCGTGGGGATGGACGCGGTCCTCCCGCCGTTCGGGAGCGAACCGCTCGGGGTCGAAACGTTCGGGATCCGGCCACAATTCGGCCATGTGGTGGCTGTAGTGGACACCGACGTTGACGAGCGTGCCCTTGGGAATGAAATGCCCCAGGATCTCGGTGTCGGCCCCTGCCCGGCGCACGACGCCGGGTACCGGCGTGACCAGGCGCTGGCACTCCTTGATCACCAGATCGAGCGCGGTGAGGTCGTCGAGTTGCGCGAAGCCGGGCGTCGCGGTGCCGAGCGCTTCGGATTCCTCGCGGCACCGCTCCTGCCACTCGGGGTACTGGCCGAGGTATTGCATCGCCGTCGAGAGCGTGATGGTGGAGGTGTCGTGTGCTGCCATCATCAGGAAGATCATGTGGTTGACGACGTCGTCGTCCGAGAACCGTTCCCCGTCCTCGGACTCCACGTGGCAGAAGACCGAGAAGATGTCGTTGCCCTCGGCTGCGCGCCGTGCGGGCAGGTAGCGGCGGAAGAACGCCTCGAGCCGCTTGCGTCCCTGGATGCCCTTGCGCCACCTGCTGCCGGGCAACGGATAGCGGACGATCGCGGTCGCCGCCTGTACGCACCCGATGAAGGCGCGGTTGACCTCCTGCATCTCCTGGTCCGACGAGCCCTCGGCGCCGCCCATGAAGATTTCGGTGGCCAGACTCAGGGTGAGTTCCTTGAGCGCGGGGTAGGCCCGGAAGCCGTCACCGGGGACCCAGGTGTCGAGCGTGCGTTCGATCGACGGATGCATCGCGTCGGTGTAGAGCGCGAGGCGGTCGCGCGTGAAGGCTTTCGCCATGATCCGGCGATGCGCGGTGTGCTCGTCGCCGTCCATGAGCATCAGTCCGCGGTCGAAGAAGGGGCCGATCAACGCGCGCCATCCCGGGCCGCTCTGCAGGGCGCGGTCGCGGTTCTGCAATGCCGCCCCCACGGCGTCGGGCCCGATGAGCACGACCCACGGGCGCCCGGCGAACCGGAACCACGACACGGGGCCGTGCCGGTGGAAACGCTTGTCGTAGGCCTTGATCGGGTCCCGCATGTAGTCCAGCGCGTAGCCGATGTACGGGAGTCCGCTGTCGCCGGGGACGGGCTCGAGACCGGGCGGCGGGGGAGCGAGCATCTTCGTCACGGGGTACATCTCCCGTCGGATCGGGATCTGACTCTGGCTGTGGTCAGATTACTGTAACCCGCATCACACCGAGTGTGGCGTTCGATCGACATCCGCGTGCGACCGCAGTACTCCGGGCACGCTCAGCCGGCCTGGTCGGAGGGGCGGAGAAGGATCTCGTTGATGGTCAGATGACGGGGACGGGTCAGCGCGAAGACGATCACGTCCGCGATGTCGGGTGGCTCCACCGTGGAGGCGTCGTAACCCTGTTGCACGACCTGCCGGGTCGCGTTGTCGGTGATGTGCGTCGGCAACTCGGTGTCGACGATTCCGGGCTCGATGAGCATCACGCGCACGTCGGGGTGCAGTTCCTGGCGCAGTGACTCGGACCAGCCGTTGATTCCCCACTTCGTGGCGGCATAGACACCGTTGGTGGGCCGGGCGGTACGTCCGGCAACCGAGGAGATGTTGACGAGGTCCCCGCCACCGTCCCGAAGCTGCTCGAGGAAGACCTCGGTGGTCGTGATGGCCCCGAGCAGGTTGACCTCGATCATCCTGCGGTAGTCGTCGTGAAACTTCGGCGAGAACGGTCCGAGCAGCATGACGCCCGCGTTGTTGATCAGGACGTCCGCTCCGCCGAACGCGTCCTGCACCCGCTGAGCAGCGGCGACGAGGGAATCGCGGTCGGTCACGTCGGCCCGGATCGCGAGCGCACCGCTGCCCAGGTCGGCCGCGAGAGCTTCGATCCGGGCGAGGCGACGTGCGAGCAGCGCGACGCGGAAGCCCGCGCCCGCGAGGGCACGTGCGGTCGCGGCACCGATGCCGGACGACGCGCCGGTTACCACCGCCACGCGGCCCGAGTTCGAGGATTCGGTCATGAATCGGTCCCTTCGTGGGTGACGCTTCCATCAGACCACCGTCCGGGCGCCGGGGTCTGCGAAATCGCCCGGCCGAAGCACGTCGCGGAGATGTACGTGACCGCCGACACATGCCATGCTGACGCGCATGGACGTCGAACGACCGAAGCTCGAAGGTACGGTCGCGGTCGGAAACGGTCGCCGTCTCGGTTTCGCCGAATTCGGCTCCGCGCAGGGACGCGCGGTGTTCTGGCTGCACGGCACCCCGGGAGCGCGCCGCCAGATCCCCGTCGAAGCCCGCGCCTTCGCCGAACGGGAGAACATCCGGCTGATCGGGATCGACCGTCCGGGGATCGGGTCGTCGACCCCGCACCTGTACGAGAACGTCCTGGCCTTCACCGACGACCTGGAGATCATCGCCGACACCCTGGGCGTCGATCGGATGGCGGTTGTCGGCCTCTCCGGCGGCGGTCCCTTCACGCTGGCGTCCGCGTACGCGCTGCAGGATCGGGTGGTGGCGGCCGCAGTGCTCGGCGGTGTCGCCCCGGTGGTCGGTCCGGAGGCGATCAGCAGTGCGCTGATGCGACTGGGAACGTTCGTCGCGCCGGTCCTTCAGGTGGCGGGCGCCCCCATCGGTACCGCACTGAGCGCCGGTATCCGGCTGGTCCGGCCCTTGGGGTCGCCGATCATCGACCTCTACGGACGACTCTCGCCGGAGGCCGACCGCCGTCTGCTCGCGAGGCCGGAGTTCAAGGCGATGTTCCTCGACGACCTGCTCAACGGCAGCCGGCACCGCATCTCCGCGCCGTTCGCCGACATCGTGGTGTTCACCCGCGACTGGGGCTTTCGCGTGTCGGACGTGAAGGTGCCGGTCCGCTGGTGGCACGGCGACAGCGACCACATCATTCCGTTCGAACACGGCCTGCACATGGTGGATCTGCTGCCCGACGCGGAGTTCCATCATCTGCCGGGTGAGAGTCATCTCGCCGGTCTCGGTGCCGCCCAGGAGATTCTCACGACGCTGATGAAACTGTGGGACGACGCGGACGCCGGCCGGTAGAGGTGCCGGACGGCGCCTACCGCGACCGCTCGAGGACGTCGAGCAGCGCGCGCAGTTCCGAGGCGTCGACCTGCCCGGGTGCCGATGCCGTGCCCACCATCCCGAAGGTCGCGGCGGAACCGAACACCTGACCGGCGAGCCGGGAGACCACCCCCAGGCCACCCATCGACATGGTGATCAGCGGGCGATCCGCGTACTCCTCGTGCATGATGCGTGTCGCATCGAGCAGGGTGAGCACGTCGACAGCGGACCGGGGCATCACCGCGATCTTGCAGATGTCCGCTCCGAGTGCCTGCATCGCACGCAACCGCGAGACGATCTCGTCTTTCGAGGGCGTGGCATCGAAATCGTGGTTGGACGCGACCACCGCGACGTTCCGAGCATGGGCGGACGCGACGATCCGCTTCACCGCGCGGCTCTCGCGCCGGTACTCCACGTCGATCAGATCCACGACACCGCTCTCCGCGAGCGCGATCGCCAGCTCGGCGTACGCGTCGTCGCCGGAGGTGGCCTGTCCGCCCTCGTGCGCGGTCCGGCAGGTCGCGAGCAGCGGCGTGGCACCGAGGGCGCCGGCGAGCGCGTGCGCCTGGGCGACCACCGACGCGGTGTCCTCGAGGGTGCCGAAGAAGTCGACCCGCCACTCCACGACATCGGCGACCTGCCCGGACAGTGCCTCGACCTGCGCGTGCAGCTCGTCCGGGGTCCGGCCGGTGACGGGCACGATGATCTTGGGTGTGCCCTCGCCGATCGTCACGTCCTTGACGCGGACCGGTGTGATGCTCCGACCCATGTGTCGCCTCCCGTTGCCTGCCCGCCGCGGCATGTCGCCTCTGGGCGTCCATTCGATCACGTGAGGTTCCGCGCGCTGCGCCGGACCTCTCGGTCCCTGGCGTGCGGAACCGGCCGCTACGAGCCCGGTGACGCCGGTGGTTCCGTCCGGTCGCCGGGGGCGGACACCGCCACGGTGTCGTGTTCGGCGGACGCCGTGCGCGCTGCTTCCGCGTCCTTCGCGCTGATCGCTTCGCCACGCGCCACCATGCCGGCTTCGTCGGAGAGCGGGATCTCCTTCAGGAAGCAGGCCAGGACGATGGCGACGATCAGGAACGGGATGAGGTACCAGAAGACGGGGGCGAGCGAGTCCGCGTAGGCGTCGACGACGCCCTGCCGCACCTCGTCGGGCAGTGCCTTCATGATCGCGGGGTCGAGGGTGGCGGTGGCCTGTCCGGCCTGCTCCGGATCGGCCCCCGCGGTGGTGAACACGTCGGTGAGCTTCACGGACAGCTGGTTGGTGAAGATCGTGCCGAAGATCGCGACACCCAGCGCGGCGCCCACCTCGCGGAAGTAGTTGTTCGAGCTCGTGGCGGTACCGATCTCGTCGACCGGCACGGCGTTCTGGACGACGAGGATGACCACCTGCATGATCAGGCCGAGCCCGAGTCCGAAGACGAAGAGCATCGAGCAGATCACCCACAGTGGTGTGCTGCCTTGCAGGGTGGTCAGCCACAGCATCGCCAGCGCGGTGATCGAGGCCCCGGCGATCGGGTACATCTTGTAGCGCTGCGTCTTGGTGATCGCGAGGCCCGAGCCGATCGAGGTGATCAGGAGGCCGACCATCATGGGCAGCAGCAGCAGGCCCGATACCGCCGCGGAGGTGCCGGACGACATCTGCAGGAACGTGGGCATGAACGCGAGCGCTGCAAACATACCGAGACCGAGCACGAAACCGATCGCGGTCGCGTTGACGAAGATCGAATTGCGGAACAGCGACAGCGGGATGATGGGGTCTTGTGCCCGGGATTCGACGAGCACGAACAGGCATGCCATGGCCAGCAGGCCGATGCCGAATGCCCAGGTGAGCGGGTCGCTCCAGCCGCGGTCCGCGTCGCCGCCGAAATCGGTGAAGAAGATCAGGCAGGTCGTCGCGAGCGACAGCGTGATCACACCGAGAATGTCGATGCGCTTGGTGGGCTTCTTCGTCGGCAGCGTGAGCATGAACCACGAGATCAGCAGCGCGACGATGCCGACGGGAATGTTGATGTAGAAGCACCATTCCCACGTCAGGTGATCGACGAAGAACCCGCCGAGCAGCGGGCCACCGACGGCGGAGAGACCGAAGATCGCGCCGAGCGGACCCATGTACTTGCCACGTTCGCTGGCGGGAACGATGTCGGCGATGATGGCCTGCGACAAGATCATCAGGCCGCCGCCTCCGGCGCCCTGCAGAGCGCGGAAGACCACGAACGTCCAGAAGTCGTCGGTGAACGCGCAGCCCGCCGACGCGAGGGTGAAAATCGCGATGGCGATCATGAACAGGTACCGGCGGCCGAAGACGTCGCCGAACTTGCCGTAGACGGGCATCACGATCGTGGTGGCGAGCAGGTATGCGGTGGTGATCCACGCCTGGTGCTCGACGCCGCCGAGCTGGCCCACGATGGTGGGCATCGCGGTCGAGACGATCGTCTGGTCGAGGCTCGCCAGCAGCATGCCGGCGATCAGGGCCGAGAAGATGATCCAGATTCGGCGTTGGGAGAGAACCAGTGGTTCTGCGGTAGAGGTCACCGTATTCCTGTCGGGTCGTCGAGGTCGAGAGGGTGTTCGAGCAACCGCTGGGCACATCCGATGTCGCGTTCGAGCAGGTCGCGGAACGGTGGGCTGTCGGGCGTGCGGAAGAACTCGTCGACGGCGTCGTGAATGAGACCGGCGACGAATCGCACGGTGACGCGGACGAAGGGGTCGTCGGCGGAGAGCCCTTCGCGTGCGGCGATCAGTTCGGCGAAGTCCTGCTGGTGCGACTCGCCCAGCGACATCATGCGGGCGAGCAACTGAGGTTCGCTGCGCACGATCTCACAGCGGAGTCGATGTTGTTCCCGAGTGAAATCGTTGCGTTCGAACAGTGCAACGGCGAGCCGCGCGATATCGCGCAGCAGGGCCGGCGAGGAGCCGGGCCCGGTGCGGTCGCCCCCCGCCACGAACTCGTCGCGGTCTTCCGGGGCGAGTGCTGCAGGCGGGTTGCCGAGCACCGCATCCTCTTTCGAGGCGAAGTAGTTGAAGAAGGTTCGCCGCGACACGCCGACGTGTTCGCACAGTTCCTCGACGGTGAAGCCGGCGAGACCCCGACGGGCGGTGAGTGTGCGTGCGTGCTCGACGAGCGCGGCGCGTGTGCGCTGCATGCGACGGGTCCGGGCACCCTCGTCGATAGAAATTGCACTCTCGGACACGGAGTGCATTTCTACCACCTCCGCCCCGCAGTCGCACCCTCGCGTCAGTCGAGCCAGGACCTGACCGGCGGCTTGACCCACATGATCTTCTCGTCGGGGTGGGTGCGCGTGGCCGAAGGATGATCCGGGTGCTCGTGCGCCCATGCGGTCTTCTCGTCGAGCAACTGCGCCACGAGCGCCCACGTTTCCATCGTGCGCGGCGGGTGGGCGTCTGCGGCTCGTGCCAGCCGCCTGCGCGTGTCGTCGGACATGGCCAGCAACTCCGCGCCGGAGACACCGCGGTTCCAGGTGTAGCGGGCGAGGCCCACCGCCTTCTCCCGGCGATTCTTCTCGGCGCGGTCGGTGTGGGCGAAGTCGGCGCTCGTCATCCACCCTCCTGCTTCTCCGTGTTCGGTGGCCGTACGGCCACGATGGTCCCGTCCAGTCTGCATATTCTCGCGCACCGGCGACACCTCACCGCACCCTTGACAGACCTCACGCACGCGGCCCACGCTCGACGGACGACACACCGAGGGGGTGGCCCCGTGTCCGCACAGGCCGCGTTGCCGGAGGGAACCCCGGACTCTGTCGTGGCACAGGCCCAGCGCGCTCCCCGCCCGCCGGTCTTCGATCCGACCGCCGGTATCGCCGTCGACCGCCCGACCCCGCGCGGGGTTCCGCCCCATCGGCTCGTCGCCGTCGGCGACTCGCTTCTCCAGGGATTCCAGAGCGGTGCGATCTACCGGACGGAGGTGTCGGTACCCGCGATCGTCGCCTACGAACTGGGCATCCTTGCGGCCTTCCGGTATCCCCGCTTCGGAGGACCCGGGGGGCTGCCACTCAACGTCGAATTGTTGTTGCGCCGGCTCGAGGATCGATACGGGGGCCGTCTCGACGTGTGGGAACTTCCGACGGCCTTGTTCGCTGTGCGCGGGTTCATGGACGAGGTCGAGGACTACTGGGAGCGCGGCCCGGGTGCCGAGGCGCCGATCGTGGCCGGCTACAACCACAATCTCTCCTGCTACGGCTGGGATCTGCGGGACGCGCTGGAGAAGACCGCGGCACACTGCGAACGTGCGCTCGCGACCCCGCGGGACAACCTCGTCGACCAAATCGTCGAGAACAATGCGGAGCGCGCCGCTCTCAGGGTCTATCCGCGCTGGGACGAGCAGCGTCGTCACGAGACCGTGTTCGACGCCGCGCGGGCGCTCGGTGCCGAGCACGACGACGGCACCGATGCCGGTATCGAGACGCTGGTGGTCTTCCTGGGCGCCAACAACGCTTTGCGCGCCGCCACCGAACTGCGGGTCGTGTGGAGCGGTGAGGACTTCCGGCAACTCGAGCGCACCCGCGACGCCACGATCTGGACACCGGAGCACTTCGACGCCGAATTCGCCGAGGTCGTGGCGCGACTCCGGACGGTCGAGGCTCGTCACATCATCCTGTGCACCGTCCCGCACGTCACCATCGCGCCGATAGCCCGGGGGATCGGCACGAAGTCAGGGTCACCGTACTTTCCGTACTACACCCGGCCCTGGATCGACGAAGGCCGCTTCGACCCTGCTCGCGACGAGCACCTCACGGGTGCGCAGGCGTACGCGGTCGACACCGCGATCGACCTCTACAACATCACCATCACGGAGGCAGTCGCCGATGCTCGCCGGGACGGTCTCGACTGGTACCTGCTCGACTCTGCGGGAATCCTCGACCGTCTGGCCGCGCGCCGCTACGTCGATGATCTCGCGGCGCGTCCGGAGTGGTGGACTCCGTATCCGCTGCCGCCGCTGCTCGCCGCTCTCATGCCCGTCCCGGACACCCGGTTCCTGTCCGCGGACGGGAACGGCGGACGCGCCACGGGCGGCGTGTTCTCCTTGGACGGCGTGCATCCGACGACTGTCGGCTACGGCATCCTCGCGCAGGAGATCGTCGACATCATGGTGCGAGCCGGCGTGGAGTTCCGGCATCCCCGCGGTGCGGTGCGCGAGGGTCGCGTCGAAGTGGATTTCGCCCGGTTGCTCCGCAACGACACCCTGGTGCAGGCGCCTCCGCAGAATGTCGACTCGTCGCTGTCGGTGCTCGGTTGGGCGGACCAGGTTCTCGATCTGTTCCGGATTCGGTGGAACCTGGGGATCTGACCGGTCAGGTCAGGTTCACTACATGTTCCTGTGCCGCGAAGGCGGCCTGTAACTTTTTGCGGGACAGCCCTTTCGGTCCGCACGCGCATCCGGACGGAATGCCGTCGTCCTCGAACTGCGTCGCCTCGAGCGTGTCGACGAACTCGGAATGGAGCTTGTCGCCGTGGTGACCGGTCGCTTCACGGTCGCGGTTGCCACGCCCGCCCGGTCCGCTCTTGGACACGACCACCGGGCCCGCGGAAGTCTCGTACACGGCCGCGATGGTGTGGCCGGCGGGACACCGAACCTTCAATGCCGCCTTTTCCGTGCGATTGGGACCTAATTCCTTCACAGCCGCCAACGCCAATTTCCGGCGTTCGGTGGGGGGTGTCGTGGCGATATCCATGCTCCTATTGCACCTCAGATCCATTCGTTCCACAGGGCTTCCGGTCAATCGGACGGGGCGAACTCAGATGATCTCGTCGGTGAGGTGGTGGAGGGTGCCGAACCGGTGTGCCGTGATCGATACCGATTGTTCGAGAAGGAAGGGCAGCATCTCCACCCGACCGGACTCGGTCACAGGGTGATCCCAGACCGGCACGTCGCAACGGCCACCGAGGCGCTCTGCGACAGTGCGGGGCTCTCCACCGATCATCCGGACGCGCACCGAGTCGCCGGAGCAGATCCGATCCAGCCACTCCGCGTCGGTTTCGGTGACGCTCGTGTCGATCATCTGCCCGGTTGCCGACAGGACGGCGCGTGGAATCTCAAGAGCGGAAGACACTTCCACTTGCGCACCGGTGCGTGCCGCCGCGCCGAGTACCCTCACGAAATCTACCGGGTTTCCGTCCTCGCCGAGTCGGACGCACACCCGCGCCGGGAGATAACGGAAGAGGTTCCGCTCCACGACGAGGCGGCTGACATCCTTCGGGACGCCGAACTCCGAACGCCATACGCGGGCGTCATCGGCGAACGCCCGGCGCAGCATCCCCGAATCGGTGCCGGTCCATTCTCGGGACGCAGTCAGGAGACGGCCGACGACCGCCTCGGTGGCTCCGTCGGCAGCAACGGCGTCGACGGCCTTGTGCGGCAGCGACTCCCATGAACCGAACCCGAAGAGGTACTGGGGACCGCCCGCCTTGAATCCCGCGCCGACCGACGACTTCTTCCAGCCGCCGAACGGTTGCCTGCGCACCACAGCACCCGTGATCCCGCGATTGACGTACACGTTCCCGGCCTCGACGCGGCCCAGCCAGCGGGCGATCTCCGCGGTGTCGAGCGAATGCAGACCGGCGGTGAGCCCGTAGTCGACTTCGTTCTGGATGTCGATCGCCTCATCGAGGTCCGCCGCGGTCATGATTCCCAGCACAGGACCGAAGAACTCGACCAGATGCGTGCGCGACCCGCGTTGCACGCCCTCTCGCACGCCCGGAGTCCACAACCTGCCCTCGTCGTCGAGCCGACGCGGTGCCGTCAACCACGATTCGCCCGGTTCCAGTGTGGTGAGGGCGTCGAGCAGCTTCCCGTGCGCAGGTTCGACGAGCGGCCCCATCCGGGTACGCGGGTCGTGCGCCGGCCCGACAGTGAGCGACGTGACGGCGTCGACGAGCTGGTCCCGGAACCGCCGTGACGATGCCACCGACCCGACGAGGACGACGAGCGACGCAGCCGAGCACTTCTGCCCCGCATGGCCGAACGCCGACTGCACGATGTCGCGCACCGCGGCGTCGGGATCGGCGCTCGGTGTCATCACGATCGCGTTCTTGCCGCTGGTCTCGGCCATGAGCCGAAGTCCCGGGCGGAACGATCGAAATCGCTCTGCGGTCTCGTAGGCACCGGTGAGCACGACCCGGTCGACGCGAGGATCCGAGATCAGTTGCGTGCCCAGCGAGCGTTCTCCCAGGTGGACGAGGTGGAGCACGTCGCGCGGCACCCCGGCTTCCCACATTGCCTCGGCGAGTACGGAACCGCAGCGTGCGGTCAGGGCGGCGGGCTTGAGCACGACCGCCGACCCCGATGCCAGCGCCGCCAGCGTCGACCCTGCCGGGATCGCTACCGGAAAATTCCACGGCGGCGTGACCACGGTGAGCGCCGAGGGCACGAAGCGGGCTCCGTCCACGGCTGCGAGATCGCGTGCCCGGTCGGTGTAGTAGCGGGCGAAGTCGATCGCCTCGGAGACCTCCGGGTCGGATTCGTCGAGAGTCTTGCCGCCCTCGGCCGCCATGATCTCCAACAGGTCGGCGCGACGCGCCTCGAGTCTCCGCGCGACCCGTTCGAGCACCGTAGCCCGGTCCGCGGCACTGCGCGCCCCCCAGCCCCGCCCTGCGTCCGACGCTGCCGCCACGATGGCGTCGAGCCGGTCGGACGACGTCACCGTGTGCGCGCGAACGAGGTCCGAGCCGAGGCGGGAGGAGGGAACCCGTTCGAGGATCGCCCGCCCCCAGGCCAGATTCCGGGGCAGCGACGGGTCGGTGTCCGCGGTGTTGAAGAAGCCCTCGCCGTCCGCGGCGTCCGGAACCTCGTGGCGGTCCTGTCGCCGATTCGGCTCAGGGACTCGTTCGTCGAGCGCAGCGACCGAATCCCGGAATCGCTGCGCTTCCCGCTCGAACAGCGACGGATCCTCGCGCAGATCGAACACGGCCGACATGTAGTTGTCCTGGCCCGCGCCTTCTTCGAGCCTGCGCACCAGGTACGACAGCGCGACGTCGAACTCCTCGGGGTGCACGACGGGGGTGTAGAGCACCAGACCACCTACGTGGCGGCGCACCACGTCGGCCTGGTTCTGCGCCATGCCCAGGAGCATCTCGAAATCGACACCGTGTCGCACGCCGTGTCTGCCTGCCAGGAGCCAGGCGTAGGCGATATCGAACAGGTTGTGCCCGGCGACCCCGATCCGGACGTTGTCGATCCGTTGGGGTGTCAGCGCGTAGTGCAGCAACCGCTTGTAGTTCGTGTCGGTGTCCTGTTTCGTGCTCCAGGTAGCGAGCGGCCAGCCGCGCAGCGCCGCCTCGACGCGTTCCATCGGCAGATTTGCACCCTTGACCACGCGCACCTTGACGGGAGCGCCGCCGCGGGCACGCCGGGCGGCAGCCCATTCCTGGAGCCGGATCAACGCGGCGAGCGCATCGGGAAGATAAGCCTGGACGACGATGCCGGCCTCGAGGTGCAGGAACTCGGGCAGGTCCAGCAGTCTCGTGAAGACCGCGATGGTCGGTTCGAGGTCGCGGTATTCCTCCATGTCGAGGTTGACGAACTTGGGTGGGGCCGACTGTGCCGCGAGCCGATACAACGGCGTGAGCCTCTCCACGATGTCGGTGACGGCCTCGTCGAACCCCCACGCGGCGTGCGGGGCGATGGTGGCGGAGACCTTGATCGACACGTAGTCCACGTCGTCGCGCGCCAGCAGCGTCCGTGTGCCTTCGAAGCGGCGGGCCGCTTCCTTGTCGCCGAGCACCGCTTCCCCGAGCAGATTGAGGTTCAGCCGCACACGACGGCGCCGGATCACGGCGAGGGCACGTCCGAGCCGCCGGTCGGTCGCATCGACGAGCAGGTGCCCGACCATCGCCCGCAGCGCACGGCGCGCGACGGGTACGACGAGGTGGGGGAACTCGGGACCGAGCGTGCCACCGGCACGCAACGCCAGTCGCAGATGAGAGGGAAGGAAGGAAGGTACCTCGCGGGAGAGTTCGGCCAGGTTGTGCGCCGCGACCGTCGGGTCCTCCGGACGGATCACCCCGTCGACGAAACGGACGGTGAAGTCGAGGCCGTGCGGATCCTTCAGCACACCCGCCAGCTGGCGGCCTGCCCGGTCGGGAGTCGAGGTGGCGGACTCTTCGATCCAACGGCGGGCGAGCGTGACCGCATCGTCTGCGATCGCCCCGGGTGGATACGGTGCGTGCGTGCTCTCCGTCATGGCTGCACTCCGATCATCGACCGCCCCCACGGTGGCACGGGGCGGTCCGGCTCCGGACGGCTAGCGTTTGCGGAGCCCGTCGAGCATCAAGGTCAAGCCGCCGCCCAGCATCCAGACGTCCTTGGCGAGCGCCAGTCCGTCCTGGGTGGGGCGCGGGTCCCCTTCCTCGTGCATGCCGGGGGTTTTCCAGTACATCGCCATCATGCCGCCGCCGAAGGCCGTCAACGCCGCGCCCGCCAGGAAGGACGGAACGACGGGTGCCAGTAGCGCTGCACCGATCCCGATTTCGGCGGTCGACAAGGCCGTACCGAACGTTGTCGGACGCCACTGCTTGACGAAGGGGAACGCCTGCGAGGCCATGCCCTGCAGTGCCTCCGCATTCTCAGCGGGAAGATTCCGTTTTCCCAGTCCCGAGTTGAGGATGAATGCACCGGTGGCAACTCGGAGCGGGATATGAGCAATTCGCACGACGAACCTCCGTGGTCGGCTTCGATGCTGCTCGCCAATCTACCGACTGCGAGTCGAATGCGTTTGATCTCCGAAGGCTTCGGGCATACCGGACAGGACAACGAGCGCAGGTTGATGAGCATCGGGTGGGCGAGCGAAGCCGGCCGCGCGGTGCCGGAGGATGGGTGGACAAGTGACAGGGCAAATTTCGACTTCGAGGGGCTCCTCGGTAACGGGGCGGCTCTCACGGAATCATTGGTTCGAGCGACTCGCCCGCGCGGGTTACGTCGGTAGTGGGCTGGTGCACCTGCTGGTGGGCTACCTCGCGATCCGCGTTGCCCTGGGCAGCAACGAGGAGGCATCACAGTCGGGCGCTCTGGCCGAAATCGCGGCCAAGCCCGGCGGCAAGTTCCTGCTGTCCGTCCTGTGCGTCGTGCTCTTCGTATTGGCCCTCTGGCGTCTTGCGGAGGGTGTGCTCGGCGGGGCGGCGCACTCGTCGTCGGCCGGCCAGGACAAAAAGGACGAGACGTTCGGCCGGATCAAGGCCGTCGGTGTCGCTCTCGTGTACTTCGGTCTGGCCTTCACGGCATTCGGGTATGCGCGTGGTAGCGGCAAGTCGAGCGGTGAACAGAGCTCCGGTATCACCGCGCGTCTCCTCGAGTCCGGCGGCGGAAAGTTCCTGCTCGTCGTTGCTGCTCTCGTGATCATCGGTGTCGGCCTCTACCACATCTACAAGGGCGCGACGAAGAAGTTCGTCGAAGACCTGAAGGGCAACACGAGTTCGTTCGTCCGCGGACTCGGGATGGCCGGTTACATCGCCAAGGGTGTCGCCGTCACGCTGATCGGCGGTCTCGTGATCGCCGCGGTCTTCCAGGCCGATCCGGAGAAGGCTTCCGGTCTCGACGCCGCGTTGAAGACGCTGGGTGCGCAGCCGTTCGGGGTGTTCCTGCTCATCGCGGTGGGACTCGGGCTGATCATGTACGGCATCTACAGCTTCGTCCGGGCACGCGACGCGAAGATGTGATGCGTGCGGCGGCCGAAGCCGCCACGAACGAGAACGCTCGACCGGGTCGGCCCCGGTCGAGCGTTCTTTTTATGCGTGCGCCCGGATCGAAGGGCGGCGGATCCGCAGGTGTACTGCGGTCAGAGGTCGAATTCTGCCGGGTTGATGCCGACCGCATGCGCCGCGCCCCGCACCGCGGCCTTCTCATGATCGTCGAAGAATCCGTCGGCACCGCCGATGATGATTCCGATCTGGATCACGGCACGCGCTTGATCCTGCTTGGCCTTGAGCTTCGCGATGGTGGCTGTGGCCTCCACCTTCCCGAAGTCGAAGTCGGACTCGAGCTTGCTGCAGTACCAGTCGAACTTCTCACGAAGTTCGGAGGGCGGGAAGACCGACAGGACGTCGTTGCTCATGATGAGCGCGGCGGTCTTCTGCCGCTCGCTCGGATCGATACTGCCGTCGGCAGCCGCGATCAGCGCGCACATGGCCATGCTCGCGTTCGCGAATTCCTTGTTCCGGAACTGATCGCTCTTGGTCTTGAGCTGACCGCTCAGTTCGGTGGTCTTGGCCTTGAGTTGATCCCAGAACGCCATCGTTGCCTTTCATAGATGAAACCGTCGAAGTCCACTCTGCCATCACGGCGAACATCCCTGCTCCAACGAGCGGCTGTCTACGGTGGAAAGAAGTCGGGCGCACGGCTTCGGCCCGATCCAACGGAAAGGTGCAGCGATGAGGGCATGGCAGTTCGAAGGATCCGGTAAACCGATCGCATTGAACGAGGTACCGGAACCGACGCCGGGTGCCGGAGAGGTCGTCATCGACGTCAAGGCTGCGGGCTTGTGCCACAGCGACATCATGTACATGGAGGTCGGGGAAGGGACCATGCCGTTCCTGCCGATGACCCAGGGGCATGAGAATGCCGGGGTCATCAGCGCCGTCGGTGACGGGGTCGAGGGCTGGAAGGTCGGCGACGTCGTGGGCGTCTGTTCCTCCGGAGTGCGCCCGCCGCTCGGGATGTTCACGCCCGGTGGGTTCGCCGACAAACTCGTCGCCGATGCCCTTGATCTTGCCCGTGTGCCGGAGGGGCTCGACCTGTCGCTGGCGGCCCTCGCGACCGATGCGGGAATGACGTCCTATCACGCGATGATCAAGGTCGGCCACGCCAGCACCGGAATGAAGGTCGGTGTCATCGGGTACGGAGGACTGGGCCAGATCGGTACTCGCGCTGCGGTACTCGCGGGCGCCGAGGTGCATGTCGCCGAAACCAAGGAATCCGTGTGGGATCTGGCCCGGGCGGCAGGCGTCGCCGATGTCGTGGGCGATGCCTCCGAATGGGCCGGCAAGGGTTTCGATCTCGTGGTCGACTACGCGGGCTTCGACACTACGCAGAAAGCTGTCGACGCCGTGAAGCGAGGGACCGGAACGGTCGTCCAGGTCGGTCTGGGGCTCCCGACCTTCACCATCCAGTCCGCGTCGATTCTCGGCAAGACCCTCGTCGGTTCGCTGGGAGGCACGGTTCAGGACATCGAAGAGGTGTGCGGCCTGCTGCTCGATCGTGAAATCGAACCGGCCTATACGGACATCGCGTTCGAGGAGATCGGGGCGGGCCTGGAACGGCTGCGTCGCAACGAGGTGTCCGGCCGCCTGGTCGCACGTTTCGGCGATTGACCTGAGCACCTTCGCTTCTCGGAGCGTCGGCGCGGGTCGTCGATCAACGTCCCTCGGGGCCGAGTTCGACGATCCGACCGGCGATCCGGGCCACCGGCGTGTTGGACTCCTGCGACAAGGCGACCAACATTTCGAACGCGCGCTCGGCGTCGACGGAAAAGCGTTCCATGATCATGCCTTTGGCCTGGCCGATCAGATCCCTCGACGCGACTGCGGACTGCAGTTGCAGTTGCCGTCGTGCCGCCACGAGCGCGATGGCAGCGTGCGCAGCCAGTACTTCTCCCAGATGCAACGACTCCGCATCGAAGACGTGTGGCTGTCCCGCGAAGAGATTCAACGCCCCTACCTGATCGTCACCGGTGTAGAGCTGGAACGACAGCACGCTCAGTACCCCGGCCTCGACTGCCAGTGGAGAGAACGTCGGCCACCGCGACTCCGTCGACAGATCGTTGCTGCGGGTGACGATTACGTCTTCCGCCGCGTCGATGCACGGTCCCTCCCCGAGTCTCGCCTGGAGCGAATCGATCCGAGAAGGGGTCTGTGAGGTCGCCGCATGCGATACGAACTTGTTGCGGCCGGTGACGGTGAGGATGTCGGCACATTCCGCACCAGGGATCAGGTGCACCGCGGCTGCGGTGATATGCCTCAGCGTGCTGTCCAGATCGGCACCCTGGGAATCGAGCGTACGGGCGAACTGGGCCATGGCGCGGCCGAGGCTGTCGTGATCGAACTCGTTCATCGGATGCCCCTGCCCGGTCGACGGCTCGGCGTGCCGTGAGGTGCGCATCGAGACGCCGGTTGCGCCTCCGCGCAGTGCGCGTCGTCAGGTCCACACTAACCCCGCGCTTCGGCTGCGACCCCTGGGTTCCTGTATCCCTCTCTGCCGCAACATATGAACTCGCCGAGGCGCCCGGAAGGAAGGCCGCGCGGAACCATTGCACCTACAACCGTATGGTTGTACGTTGAGAGTCGTGAACGGAGACGACGAGGACCGGGCCGACGCCCTGTTCCACGCACTCGCAGACCGCACCCGCCGCGACATCATGCGGCGGGTGCTGGCAGGAGAGCGCTCGGTCTCCGCACTCGCGGCGCACTACGACATGAGTTTCGCCGCGGTCCAGAAGCATGTCGCCGTGCTGGAGAGAGCCGGTCTGCTGACCAAGCGTCGCAGCGGCCGGGAGCAGCTTGCCAGAGGCGACGTGGAAGCGGTGCGGTCGGTGGCCTCGATGCTCACCGAGCTGGAACAGATCTGGCGTGGCCGTATCGCGCGCATCGACGAACTGATCGCGTCCGACTCGACCCAGGAGGAATGAGTCATGCCTGTGACAGACATTCGCAAGGACACCGAGAACCTGAGCCTGACGATCACCGCGGACTTCGCCGCACCGGTGGAGCGCGTCTGGCAGATCTACGCGGACCCGCGTCAACTGGAAAAGGTCTGGGGGCCTCCGGAATATCCCGCGACATTCGTGGACCACGACCTTTCGCCCGGGGGACGCATCACCTACTTCATGTCCGGTCCCGAAGGGGAGAAGTACCCGGGATACTGGGAGGTCACCGCGGTCGACGAACCGACGAGTTTCTCCTTTTCCGACGGATTCGCCGACGCGGATTTCAATCCCGATCCCATCCTGCCGGTGTCGGTGAACGTGTACACCTTCACCGAGCACGACGGAGGCACCCGGGCGACGTACGTGAGCACCTACGAGTCGGCGGAAGCACTCGAGAAGGTTGTGGACATGGGGATCATCGAGGGCTCCTCGTCAGCGATCGGCCAGATCGACGATCTGATAGCTGCCTGAACCACCCGGAGGCCGTGCGCCCGCTCGAACCGGATCCGGTTCGAGCGGGCTGCTGCCGTCCTGAGCGAGCACAACCCCCGGCGACGTGCCGGATACGCCGTGTCGGCGCTGTCGAGCGCTCCCTCTTCATCCGAAACCGCGGAGCCGGGGATTCATCCGGCATACGGTCGTAGGGGCGCCCGATGTCCCGGAGAATCGAGAGACACCCATGACGACCCTGCAATCCGCCGCTTCTTCTGCGACACCCGGCGTGCAGCGCGTCGGACTCCGCTTGTACCTACTCGCGATGATCCTGGTCGAGATCTCGGCGTATCGGACAGGTAGGGGCACAGCGCTGATCGTCGCCCTCGCTGTGGCGATCGCGTTCGTCGCACGCGGAGTCTGGCTGCGCCGTCCCGTGACCCGGATGCACGCGGCAGCGGCCTTGCTGTGTCTGCTGGTAGCCGGTCTCGCGTATGCCTGGGGACACAGTCATGTCGCGTTCGTCGCTATCGCGGTGTCGGGGCCCGTGCTGGTGCTTCCCGTGGCGAGCAAGCCGGAGCCGGAGGAGGAGGGTCGGATCGCCTCGCTCGTGCGGGAGTCCAGCGGCGACCCTTTGGCGCCGTTCGCGCTCAATTCGACCAAGTCGTACTTCTACAATTCCGGCCGCACCGCCGCGATCGGGTATCGGACCCGCGCCGGCATCGCGGTGGTGTCGGGCGACCCGGTGGGCCACGCGCCGGCGTTCGACAACCTGCTGTCGGATTTCTCGCACTTCGCTGCCGACCGGGGATGGCGGGTGGCTGTTCTCGGGGCCAGTGAGACCACCGCCCGGTTGTGGCAGGCGGGCGGTCGGGGTCGCCCGCGCCTGAGGTCGGTGTGTATCGGGTGCGACGTGGTCGTCGACGTCGGACACTTTTCCCTCGTCGGCAGGCGTTTCCGCAATCTGCGCCAAGCGGTACACCGCAGCCAGAACGCGGGAGTCACCACCGAGATCGTCGCGGAGAGAGACCTCTCCCCGGAAGTGCGCAGTCAACTGCTCGAGATCGTGTCCCACGCTCGCTCCGGCCACCAGCGCCGGGGGTTTTCCATGATCCTCGACCATCTTCTCGACGGGACGTACCCGGACATGATGATCGTCATCGCACGCGACCGGGACATGGTTCCCGTCGGGTTTCAGCGCTACGGCCTTGCGCATCACGGTGACGAATGGAGCCTGGACGTACCGTGGCGCAGTCCGCGGGCACCGAACGGCACAGACGAGCGGATGGCCGTCGAGGTCATCGACCACGTCCGGAGCGCCGGCGGAACGTCGGTGTCGCTGGCATTCGCCCCGTTCCCGGACCTGCTCGGCCCGAACGGCACGGGCCGGTGGCGGGCGGCGGTGCGCTTGGTGTTCCGCCTCGGAGACTCGGTCATCGCACTCGAGTCGCTGTATCGGTATCTGGACAAGTTCCACGCAGGAGCGGACCGGCGGTTCGTCCTGTTCAAACTGCGGTACCTCCTGCCGGCAGCGTTCGCGATGCTGACCTTCGAATTCGTTCCTCACCGCGAATACAGCGCCCCCGCGACACCCGGCCGTAGTCCCGGCCTACCGCGCTAGCGGACACGCACGGGCTCACGCTGTGCCGGACACCCGTGCGAGGAAAACGTAACGCCGCGTTTCTCCGATCGGCACCATGCCGGACACACACTGCCGACACGCTTGCCCGGCACTGTCCGACCAGGAGGTTGATGTGTCCTACGTTCCCCCCGCCGAACTCGCTCGCTCGATGGTCGACGCCGGCCAGAGCAAGGTCCTCATGTCCACTCGGGACACGCTCATCCGTTCCTACATGGGCGGTGCGATCCTCGCGCTCGCGGCCGCCTTCGCTGTCACGGTCACCGTGCAGACCGGCAACGCACTGCTCGGCGCGGTTCTCTTCCCGGTCGGCTTCTGCATGCTGTATCTGCTCGGATTCGACCTGCTCACCGGGGTATTCACGCTTGCTCCGGTCGCCTACATCGACAAGCGTCCCGGCGTGACGGCAGGTGCGGTCCTCCGCAACTGGGGTCTGGTGTTCCTCGGTAATTTCGCGGGCGCGTTCACGGTCGCCGTGATGATCACCTACATCCTCACCTACGGGTATTCCATCCCGCCGAACGATGTGGCCCAGCAACTCATGCACATCGGTGAAGCGCGCACCGTCGGTTACGCCGAGCACGGCGCGGCAGGCATGATGACCCTGTTCCTGCGCGGCGTGCTGTGCAACTGGATGGTGTCCACCGCTGTGGTTGCCGCGCTGATGTCCAAGAGTGTTCCGGGCAAGGTCCTGGTCATGTGGATGCCGATCATGTTGTTCTTCTACATGGGCTTCGAGCATTCGGTGGTCAACATGTTCCTGTTCCCCTCCGGATTGCTGCTCGGCGGCGAATTCTCCCTCGGCGATTACCTCGTATGGAACGAAATCCCCACGGTCATAGGTAATCTCGTGGGAGGAATCGTTTTTGTCGGCGCCGTGATCTACGTGACCCACATGCGCACCGCTCCCAAGCGGGGAGCGGGAACCGACACAGAAACCGCCGAATCGGAACTCACGCCGGCCTGACCGGGCATCCGTCCCGACAGCAGCGGGCAGTTCGCCCGCTGCTCCGACAACGACATCGACAGGGAGTACCCATGAACCCCATTCTTCCGAAGGCCGACGCTGCCGCAATTGTCGACGCGGCCAGAATCCGGCAGGGACTCACGTGGGCGGACCTCGCCGAACACCTCGGCACCCCGCTGGTGTGGACGACAGCCGCCCTCCTCGGGCAGCATCCGCTCAGCCCGGACCAGGCGCGGCTCGTGTGTGAACGACTCGAGTTGAACGACACCGTCGCCGAAAGTCTTGCACTGCAACCGCACCGCGGTTCCTCACCCGAGGTGATGCGCGATCCGACGATCTACCGCTTTTCCGAAGCGCTCTCGGTGTACGGACCGGCGCTCAAAGCGCTCATCCACGAAGAGTTCGGTGACGGCATCATGAGCGCGATCAACTTCACCGTCGACATCACGCGACGTCCCGATCCGGACGGTGACCGCGTCGTTGTCACCTTCGACGGGAAGTTCCTGGACTACCGCTGGTAAGCCGCCCAAGGGTTGAAGGTTCGCAACGTAGATCGGGAGAGTGTGCACGTCTGTCTCGCGGACGCTTTGCCGGTTTCGGTCCGTTTCGGTTTCTGCTGATTTGGTTCTTTCCCGATTCTCCTGTTTCCCGCCGCGATACGATTGCATGCCATAGGTGCCTGGAACTGTAAGGAACAGGTATGGCTGTCCGGTCGAGGTTCGGTCGTACTGTCCCATCCGCATTCTGAGGGGGAGTCATGTCCGAACCGGCCGATCCCACCGACTTCCGCGGACGCGGTGTCGGCACCAGCGATTCGATCTCGGCCAATCCGGTGTTCGAGCGGCCAGGAGAGGCCACTGAACTCCCGAAAAACCGTATGCCGCAGTCGGAGTCGTATCCCGACACCGCCTACCAAATCGTGCACGACGAGGCGATGCTGGACGGCAACGCGCGCCTGAATCTGGCCACGTTCGTTGGCACGTGGATGGACGACTTTGCCGTTCGTCTCTACACCGAGTCCGCCGACAAGAACATGATCGACAAGGACGAGTATCCGCAGACGGCGGCCATCGAAACACGGTGCTGGACAATGCTTGCCGATCTGTGGAGCGCGGCCGATCCCGACAACGCCATCGGAACGTCCACGATCGGTTCCTCCGAGGCGTGCATGCTCGGCGGGCTGGCACTCAAGCGGAGGTGGCAGAAGCGCCGGCGCTCCGAGGGCAAATCCACCGAGGCGCCGAACCTCGTGCTCTCGAGCGCTGTTCAGGTGTGCTGGGAGAAATTCTGCAACTATTTCGAAGTCGAAGCACGGTATGTACCCATCACCATGGAGCACAGAACCCTCGACGGGCACGAACTCGACAAGTATGTGGACGAGAACACCATCGGCGTCGTTGCCATCATGGGCGTGACCTATACCGGAGCGTACGAACCTGTTGCCGAGATCAGTGCGGCACTGGATCGCATCGCCGCCGACACCGGCGTCGATGTCCCGATCCATGTCGACGGCGCGTCCGGAGCGATGATCGCGCCCTTCTGCCAGCCGGACCTGGTGTGGGATTTCCGGCTCGACCGGGTGGCGTCGATCAGCACGTCGGGCCACAAGTACGGCCTCGTCTATCCGGGCGTGGGCTGGGTGGTCTGGCGGAACAAAGCGGCGCTACCGGACGAACTGATCTTCTACGTCAGTTACCTCGGCGGCAGCATGCCGACCTTTGCGCTGAACTTCTCACGTCCGGGCGCGCAGGTGCTGTTGCAGTACTACATGTTCCTTCGCCTGGGGTCCGACGGTTACACGCGAGTCCAACAGGAGTCGCTGGCAGTCGCGCAGTATCTCGCGCAGGAAATAGCCAAGCTTCCGGCATTCGAACTGTGGAACGACGGCTCCGACATTCCGGTGTTCGCGTGGATGCTGAAAAAGGGTTACACCGACAAGTGGACCCTCTACGACCTGTCGGACAGGTTGAGGATGAAAGGGTGGCTCGTACCCGCGTATCCCATGCCCGACGACCTCGCGGACGTCACGGTGCAGCGGATTGTCGTCCGCAACGGTTTGAGTCACGACCTCGCCACCGCGCTTCTGGCCGAGATCAAGACCGAGGTCGACTTCCTCGATCGGCTGGAGACTCCGATTCCACGTGAAGGTCAGCCGGTGCTGTTCCACCATTAGTCGGCCCGCTCGTCGCTGCGGAAGCGACGCACCATGGCGTTGAGCGGAACATCTCGCGAAGGGAGCGGGTAGCAACTGCATACCGATCCGTGACCGAGAAGCCTGATATCCCGACACCTCGTGGTCGAGGATGGAGACACGACGCCGGGAGAAGGATGCACGCTCTTCGGGTTCGGGGAGCATGCGGGCTCTCGGGGTCGAACGGCTCGTGGATGTGCGGGCCCGCCCACCACAGGAGAATCGCGATGAAAGCAGCAGTCGTCACCGATTTCACAGCACCGCTCGAGATCCAAGATCTGCCCGTGCCCGACCCCGGACCCACCGACGTGCTGGTGAAGATGGAGGTCAGCGGTCTCTGCCACACCGATATCCACGCCGCACACGGTGATTGGCCGGTCAAGCCGTCGCCGCCGTTCGTGCCCGGTCACGAGGGCATCGGCCGTGTCGAAGCGATCGGGTCGGAGGTGACCGATCGCGCGGTGGGGGACCGGGTTGCTATCGCGTGGCTCGGATATGCGTGCGGCGCCTGCCGATACTGCATCTCCGGCTGGGAGACGCTCTGCGAGAACCAGCGTAATTCCGGGTACTCCGTGAACGGGAGTTTCGGTGAGTACGCCGTTGTCCCTTCTGCTTTCGCGACCCCCGTTCCCGATGGCGTGTCCTCCGTGGATGCGGGTCCGCTGACATGCGCCGGAGTCACGACCTACAAAGCGGTGCAGGTGGCGCAGGTGCGTCCCGCCCAGACCGTCGCGGTCTTCGGCATCGGCGGACTGGGCCACCTGGCGGTGCAGTACGCCAGAATCGCAGGTGGCTTCGTGATTGCGGTGGACGTCTCCGACGACAAGCTCGAGATGGCGCGGCGTCTCGGCGCAGACCACGTTGTGAACGCCAAGGCAGAGGATCCGGTAGAGGCGATTGCCCGGCTCGGTGGAGCGGATGTGGCTCTTGCGCTGGTGGCCTCGGCCGCGTCCTTCCAGCAGGCCTACGCCTCGCTGCGTCGAGGCGGGCGACTCGTGTGCGTGGCGCTGCCGGCCGGTGATGCGTCGCTGCCGGTGCCGATCTTCGACACGGTGCTCGGCGGAAAGTCCGTCATCGGCTCGATTGTGGGGACGCGCAACGACTTGGCCGACGTCTTCGCGCTGCACGCAGCCGGGCGCACCCAGGTCATCTCCGAAACGCGTCCCCTGGAATCGGTGAACGAGTCCATCAGCGATGTGCTGAGCGGAGCCGTGCCCGCTCGTGTGGTGTTCGAGTTCTGACCGCGCGCTGCCCATGCGCTGAGCGGGTCCAGCGTTGAAGGTTCGAGGACGAAGACGGCCCCGGCGACGCGATGCGTCGGCCGGGGCCTTCGTTTCTGAGCCGATGACGGGAATCGAACCCGCGTATTCAGCTTGGGAAGCTGATGTTCTACCATTGAACTACATCGGCACGCTGGGCTTTTGCCGGTTTTCACCGGCTCCGCTCGAGCTAGGAGCAAACTTTAGCAGACTCCCCGATCGGTCGCTGCACCCCTACACGAGGGTCTGTCCCTTCCTGATCCGCCGGCGCGTATCGGCGAGAAGGACGCGGTACGGCAGTTCGCGCAGCGCGACCGGCAGTCGCTTGTTCAGCGCGCCGAGCGCCTTCATGAGCCGTTCGAAGCGCCGTTGATCGCGGGGCGCCCACGCCATGAGCATCTCGTCGCGGAACCGCTGCGGCAGGTAGCCCGCGGTGAAGAACAGGTTGAGCCGGCCGAACAGGAACGGGATCGGTTGGGGCAGGAATTCCATGCGCGCGATGGACAGCAGGTGCTCCCGCACGACCGGGTCGATGCGGACGTTCTCGAGTCCCTCCTTCCAGTACTGCTCGAAGGCGTCGCGGTCCTTCGGCCATTTGGACTGAGGGACCTGCAACGTGGTCCCGAAGGCGGCTCCGCGCTGGTAGAAGTAGTCGACGGCGTCCTCGGGGATCGGCCCGTAGAGGGAACGGTGGACATCTTCGAAGCCGCGGTAGATGCACGCGGCGACCCACAGTTGCAGTTCGTGGTCGAAGGCGTTGTATTTCACGGGACTGGCGGCGGTCGACCGGACCTGAGCGTGGGCCTTGTTCACGCCGTCGCGGAAGAGCCGCTTCTCGTCGTCGGTGCCTCGTGCCGCGACCGCCAGGTAGGTGAGGGTGGTGCGGGTGCGTTTGAGGGGGTGATCGAACAACCGCCCGGATTCGACGCGGCTCTCGAAGACGCCGTAGCCCACCTGGGGCCAGGAGAGTTGCATGATGATGTTCGCCGCACCCGCGGCGAGCCCGAGACCGTCCATGGTGTCGTCCAGACCTGCGGGTTTCTCGAGGATCGTCATCGTGCTCCTTGTCGGCCGACTCAACTGAACACGAATGTACTCAGATATGCGCGTCGCGTAAAGAGGTCTGAGAAGATGGGCGCATGGCAACAGGACGGCTCTACGGCGGACGCGCGGGTGAGGAACGGCAGGCCGATCGCCGGGCTCAGCTCATCGAAGCCGGGCTCGACATCCTCGGTGGAGCCGACGGCGAACCCGTTTTGTCGGTCCGCGGCGTCTGCAAGCGGGCGGCCTTGGCATCACGGTACTTCTACGAGAATTTTGCGGACCGCGACGAGCTCACCGGAGCGGTGTACGACTACGCGGTGCAGCGGATCGCGGAAAGCACTCTTGCCGCGGTCGTCGGTGCGCAGCCCGGCGACGACCGCGCGATCGTCCGCGCCTGCGTCGAGAACATCGTCCGCGAGATCGGCGAGGACCCGCGGCTCGGGCGGATGCTGTTCTCCGTGAGCCAGGCCAATCCCCAACTCGCCAAGCGACGCCTCGCTTCGACGCGAATGTTCGCCGGGCTCGTCACCGCCCAGGCCGAGAACATCTACTCGATCACTCACACACCCCGCCTCGACCTGGCCGCGCACTATGTCGTCGGGGGGCTCGCGCAGGCGATGACCGCGTGGCTCGACGGCACGGTTCCCCTGGACGCAGACGACGTGGTCGAGCAGTGCACCGAACTGCTGCTCACGATGTCCGCACAACTCCGGCAGGACGCGGAGAGCTGACGACGTCTTCGTCGCCGATCTTCGGTGGTTGTTAACCTTTACCCCGTGCTCCTCTCCGATCGTGACATCCGCGCCCAGGTCGCCTCCGGGCATCTCGGTATCGACCCCTACGATCCGGAGCTCGTGCAGCCGTCGAGTGTGGACGTCAAACTCGACAGCCTGTTCCGTGTCTTCAACAACACCCGCTACACCCACATCGACCCCGCCAAGCAGCAGGACGAGCTGACGACGCTCGTGCAGGTGCCGCAGGGAGAGTCGTTCGTCCTGCACCCCGGCGAGTTCGTGCTCGGATCCACCATGGAGCGGTGCACCCTGCCCGATGACCTCGCGGGCCGCCTCGAGGGCAAATCGTCACTCGGGCGTCTCGGGCTGCTGACCCACTCCACGGCCGGCTTCATCGACCCCGGATTCGACGGTCACATCACCCTCGAACTGTCGAACGTCGCGAACCTGCCGATCACGCTGTGGCCCGGGATGAAGATCGGCCAGCTGTGCCTGTTCCGTTTGACGAGCCCCGCCGAGAATCCCTACGGCAGCGCAAAGGTCGGATCCAAGTATCAGGGGCAGCGTGGCCCGACGCCGTCGAAGGCGTATCTGAACTTCGTTCACGAACATCCCGACGCCCGTCCCAGCTGAGCGCGGCGCGGAATCGCCACGCCGCCGCTTCCCGTGGACGACAGGAATGCGATCGGAGAGGCGGGCTTCGCGGTCGGCCTTCGCCGCACCATGTCACGGCTGTAACGGGCAACCTCCCGATTTCGATGGCTCGATCGGGAGGGAACGGACGAAACGGAAGGTCGTGAGTGCGTGGGAGCACCGCTGAAAGCGCTGTTCGTGAACGAGAACATCGGTGGCCATGCAACTGTGCACCACTCCCTGCGCCGTGCCTTCGCCGAGCGCGACGATGTCGAGGTCGAATTCCTCGACGCGGGTGGGCCTTCTCTGCTCGGCCGGATCATGCGCGCGCCGATTCCCGGCCTCGGACGGCTCGATCTCGACCTGCAGGCGTTGCGGGGACAACTCGTGCATTCGCGCGGACTGCGCTGCCGGTTGCGGGAACGCCTTGCGGACGGCGACGTCGATGTTCTGCACGTCTACACACAAAACTGCATGCTCGGCTCTGCCGACATGGTGCGTGGACTCCCCACTGTGGTCACGACCGACAGCACCAACGAACTCAATGCCTACCTCCTGCCCTACCGCGCGGCGACCCGGTTCACCCGCCTCGCCGTTCGGGCGGCGGTGCGTTTCGAGCAACCCGTCCTCGACGCGGCGCTGACCGTTGTCGCGAACGGCCGTCGTACCGCGGCGTCGCTCACCGGGCCGACGTACGGCCTGTCGGACGACAAGGTCACGACGATGGCCCCGGGAATCTGGTCGCCGTTTCTCACCGGCGAGAGAGCGCTCCCCGATCGCACGGGGCGAGCGCGACCGACCATCGTCTTCATCGGCACCAGCATGGAACGAAAGGGTGGCAACACCCTGCTGCGCCTGCACCAGAAGCACCTCGCCGACGCGTGCGATCTGGTTCTCGTGACCAAGGATGCCGTGCCGGCCGGTCGCGCCGTGACCGTGATCGACGACCTCACCAGCGGTGACGACCGGTTGTGGGACATCCTCGCCGACGCCGACCTCATGTGTTTCCCGTCGGGAATGGATCAGGCTCCCAACGTGATTCTCGAAGCGGGCGCCGCTGGACTGCCCGTGATCGCCTCGACGGTGGGGTCGATTCCGGAAATGGTGGTCGACGGCGACACCGGCCTGCTCATCGACCACGACGACGAGGACGCGCTCCTCGCCGCGATGCGTCTGCTGCTGGCCGATGGAATCCGCCGTCGCGAGATGGGCGCTTCGGCCCACGAGCGCATCGCCGAGCACTTCGATATCCGGACCACGGCCCACCGTCTGACCGAACTGCTGTACGAGGCGCACGGGTCGGTCGCTGCGCGGTGACCGACCCGCTGCTTTTCGTCGCACACACCGGGCAGCGATCGGGCGCGGAGAAGGTCATGCTCGCGCTGATCGACCACGCACGGAACGAAGGACGACGCGTGATCGTGGCATGTCCCGACGGGCCTCTCGCCGACGCTCTGCCCGGCGAGGTGGCGCGACTGGTGGTACCGCCGCTCGGGATGCAGGGACAGCAAGGTGTCCGTCGTGTGCTCGGCCTGGCATCTCTTCCCGTGAGGTGGGCGAGGGCCGGAGCCCGGATCCGCCGCGCACAGTCCACGGAACATGCTCGAGTCGTGTGTAATTCGTTGTTCGCGCTGCCGGCGGTCTCCCTGGCCGTCGCCGGAACCCGGCGCGCCGGACGCGCGGCATGGCTCGTACACGACACCCTGTCGTCTCGACGTCAGATCCTCGTCGCCCGACTCGGCCGACCAGGCGTCGGCACCGCTGTCGCCGTGTCGCGTGCGACGGCAGAACCCGTCCGGGCACTGGGATTTCGCACGGTCGTCGCTCGTAACGGTGTATCCGTCGGCGAGCGTCGCCGCGACCCGGCGGGCCCAGGCGCATCGCGCGTGGGCATCCTGGCCTCGATCACCGAGTGGAAGGGGCACCGGATTCTTCTGGAAGCGGTCTCCCGCATTCCCGATGTCCGGCTGGATATCGCGGGCACGCCGTTTCCCGGCGACGAGGCATTCCTCGACGAGTTGCGCACCCGTGCTGCGATGCCCGATCTGCGTGGACGCGTCGTTTTCCTCGGGCATGTCCCTCCCGCGCAGGTGCTCGATACGTGGGACGTCCTGGTCTCGGCGAGCACGTCACCGGAAGCGGGGCCCCTCGGAGTGTTGGAGGCCATGGCGCACGGCGTGCCGGTACTGGGCACCGATCACGGCGGCACGGCGGAATACCTCGCAGACGGCGCCGGTGTGCTGGTGCGGCCCGGTGATCCGGAGGCTCTCGCCGAGGCGCTGACGCGCCTCCTCGACGACCCGGTAGCGCGACGCGAGATATCCGATATCGCCCGGCAGCGCGTCTTGTCACTGCACGATATCGACCGAACGCTGCCGGACATGGCGTCCGCGCTGTGGGCATGAGTGCGGCCCGGCGCTCCGAGCAGGGGTACCGGCTCACGGAAGGCGCTCGCGCAGCGTGTCCTGAACGAGGCACTGTGCCGTCACACGCTGTTCCTGCCCTTTTCCGGTGTACTCGCGAGTAGCAATCGCATCGGGATAAAGTCTCTTCCGTTGCCCTCACATCCCATCGTGCGGGCGACTGCGCAGGCCGGTAACCCCCATCGCCGGCCTACGCAGAAGCCCCGGTCTACTCCACCAGAGTCGCCCGGGGCTTCACTCTTCCCGCCGGCATTTCCGGCATACCGAACGTCGAAACAAGTTCTGCCAGAACGGTTGTCGCGACAGCACAGCTCGGGCACGGTACCGTTTCCGGCGTACGTCGCCGACGGGACCGTCCGGCAGAGGCGGATCCGAGGCAGCAGGCCTTCGATCTGAGCGCGCCAGAGGTCGACCGCGGGACCGGGCGCGATCCCGGCGGTTCCGGGCTTCGAGTTGCCCAGCGGGGTCGTCGAGTTTCTTCGCGACCTGATCGGCACTCCTTCCTGACGTCCCCTTCCGTCGCACATCGGCGGCACCCTTCCAGGGGTGCCGCCGATGCGTGTGCGAGGTAGTGGACGATAACTTCATCTCGTACCGGTCGAACTCGGATGTGCCGAGAAGCAGGAGGATCACGAGTGACACCCGGCTCCATCTCAGGTACCACCGTGACGCTCGACGTCCTGCGCCGCGCCTACGGACGCAGTATGCGGCCGCTCACCACTGCGGGGTCGTACCTGGACGGTGACGGATGGTGGGCCGGGATCACCGGAGCACCGGATCCCGACTACAACCTCGCGCTCGTCCACAACGGCGACGTCACCGCGCATGCGCAACACGTATACGACATCGTGACCGCAGCCGGCTTCCCGGCGATCGTGTTGCTCGCCGGACGAGGCCTCGCCGCCGCACAGGTGCTCGCCGACCGCGGCTGGGTGTGCGCGGGGGCTCTCGACCTGACGGTGTTCGTTCCGGTCCTCGCACCCGAGGACGACGCGTTGCGGGTCCTGGGGCGTGAGGACATGTCCGACGCGCGCGACCTGGCTGCGGGTGCGTTCGGGGTGTCGCCGGGGACCGCGGCGATTGCGTACGCCGACACCGTTCCGGAAGCACCCGGCCTGACGGCGACGGGCATCTTCGACGACGCTCGCTTACAGTCCTGCACACTGATTTCGGACGGCGGCGAGATCGAAACCGTGTGGTCGCTGGGGACGAGGAAGGGACGGCAGCGTCGTGGCTACGCGCGGCGTCTCGTGGATGCGGCGGCAGCCCGCACGTTCGCACTGCGTGGTCCGGTGCCGATGTGCGGTCTCACCAGCCCGCAGGTGACCCCGCTGTATGTCTCGGCCGGTGCGCAGGTGGTCGAGAACTGGCAGATGTGGTCGCGCCCTCGCTGGCTCCTCGGCGTGTAGCCGCGCGCTCCGGAGTGAGGTAACGTTCGGCCGGATTTTCGCGACCTAAAAGCGACATTTCCCCCCATACGGCAGTTCCGCGAAAGGGTCCGCGACGTGCTTGAAGGAAACATCCGCGACGCCGAGTTGCGTCGTGAACTCGGCGTCCCTCCGGCCGTCGATCTCCTCGGGCACGCTCGCGAACTGGCGCGGGTCGCGCTTCCGGCGGCCGTCGCGGCGGCGGTGGTGGCACTCGCGGTGTTCTTCGTCCGCGACAGCGGACCCGGCGTCTACGAGTCGACCGTCGTGGTGGAGATTCGCAGCAGCGCAGCGGTGTCGGGCTCGGACGCGTCGCTCGGGCAGCTGATCGCTCCCTACGTCGCGCTGTCGGAGGATTCCCGCGTGGTGGCCGCCATCGCGGCGGAGGTCGGTGAGGATCCGGCTGCGTTGTCCGGCAACATCTGGGTGGACTACGGAACGTCGCCGACACTGCTCACGGTGACGGCACGCGACGGGTCCCAGGAGGAAGCGGACCGGCTCGCTCAGGTGGTCGTTGCTGCGCTCGACCAGGCTCAGGGCACCCGGAACCGCACCGCACTCGAATCGCGCATCGCGGATCTCGACGGAATCGTCGCGGGTCTCCGTGCCGAACTCGCGGCCGGTGCCGACGACAGCACGGACGACGGCAGCCCGGACCCGGTGTTGCAGGCCGAACTGGATTCCCGCCTCGACCAGCTTCGTGCCGTGCGCTCCGGTGCCGGTGCCGAACACCTCCAGGTGCTGGCCGCGCCCGCCGGAAGCGGCACGAAGGTCTCGCCGAAACCGAAGGCAGAGGCTGCGGTCGCATTCCTGTTCACGCTGATCGTGGTCGCGGAGCTGCTGGTCGCCCTCAACGGCCGGTTCGGCAGGACCGTCACGCCGGCATGGGCGCGGCGGACTTCCCGCCGGTATCGCACGGCCCTGCAGGTCGATACCTCCGGCACCCCACGCCTGCCGCTCGACACGGTGGTGATGCTGCAGCAGCGCGCCTCGCTCGGCGAAGCGATTCTCGTTCTCGACGGTTCCGGGGTGGAGGCGGACCCGGACGTCTTCGGCGACGACGCCGCCGAACGCATCATCCGGTGCGGCTTGACCGAGCAATGGTGGAAGCAACTGCGTCAGGAGAAGGTCGGGCTTGCCCTGATCGTGGTCACGACGGGTAGCGAAGACCGCGCCGCCGTGGAGAACAGTCTTCGTGCGCTGGCCGAGATCGAGGTCCCCACCAGGCTGGTCGTCTTGTCCGTCGAGAAGCCGCCGGCACCCGAGAAGGACGAGCCGGTGGCCGCCCCGACGGCGCCCGAGCCGAGCAGTGTTGCCCTCTCCCCGCAACCGCACCCGCAGCCGCAACCCCACCCGCGCCCGCAATCGCACCCGCAACAACCGCACGCGCGCTCGCAAGTGCCCGTGGACCCGCAGCGCCGGCCTCCCATGCCGACGCCTGTGCCTGTGCCCGACCGCGACCCGTCGTCCGGGCCCGTTCCGTTCGTCGATCCGGCACCGCCGACCCGGCCCATCGCGGCGCTCTCGAAGTCGCTCTTCGAGCCCCAGGAAAACACCCCTCATCCCCGCTACCGGAGCGGGGAGGGGCAGGTCGACACGCCGCAGGGGCACCCGCCGCATGCGGAGGAGACATATGCTCCGGTGAGCGAGTCGGTCAACCGCGAGTACGCCCAGGAGATCGTCCGGAACCGAGACGACCAGGGAAATCGGCCGCCGTCCAGCGATTCGGCTCCTGCACCGGACTCCACACCCCGAGCTTCGGACTAGGCCGAGTTGTATCCTCGCGGTCTCGCTATATAGTGATGGCGGTCACTCCGGGGGTGTGGGGTGGCCTGCGAGCCGAGCAACGTCGGCACATTACCTCGAAGGACTGCCTTGACTACCCGCATCGCCGGTACAACGCATGAGCACGTCGCGACACCGGGAAGTACAGAATGGATCAAAGCTCACCTTGCGCGCATGGACGATCTCTCGCCTGCCGACACCCGGAGTGACACCGAGCGCAAAGAAGTGAATCATCAGCCTGTGTAGAACGTGGGGGGACGGGCATTCAGCTTGTGGTGGCACCCACCGCAGCAGAATGGGACTTCCGCGCGCTACCGAGAGGAGTGCTGCATGAGGGAAGTGTTCAAGGGCGAACTGAACGAACTGCTCGAACGGCTGGGGGAACTCGGCGCTGTGGCCGCGGAGGGCCTCTCGTCGGCGACCGAGGCGCTGTTCCGCGGTGACCTGCTGGCGGCGCAGAGCACGCTCGACCTCGACGCCCGCCTCGACGAGCTGACCACGGACTGCGCCCATCGGGCCATGAAGATCCTCGCCTTGCAGGGGCCTGTCGCCGCGGACCTCCGACTCGTGTTCTCTGCAGTCAGGATCAGCGGTGATCTGAGCCGGATGGGGCAACTCACGCTCCACATCGCGCGCGTTGCACGCCGTCGCTTCCCGGACCTGCTCGTGCGAGGTGCCCTGCACGACGACCTCGCTGTGATGGCTGACGTCGCAGCCCGGATCGCAGCCGTGCTGCGCGATGTGTTCACTCATCTCGACCTCGAGGCGATTCAGAGTGTCCGTGCGCTCCAGCGCGAGTTGGACGCGGTGCACTCGCGGATCCTCGCCACCGTCGAAGGCAAGAACTGGGACGGTGACGTTCCGACGGCCGTGGACACCGTTCTCGTCGCGCGCTTCTACGGGCGGTTCGGAGACCAGGCCGCCGACGTGGCCGATCGGCTCATCTTCTTCGTCACCGGCGAAAGACCCGCGGAAGTCGCCTGAGTTCGCCGCGCGGATTTCCCCGAACCGTGTCATTCTCAGCTCACTCGAACATGAGGATGAACGGCGGTAGGGCGATGAAAACCGACGAGTACCTCTACTTCGTCGATCGTGCTTTCGACGGGATGCTGTCCGCGTCGACGAAGCTCGGCGACGCCGGCGCGAACACGGCACCGCCGCTGCCGGGCGCCAACTCGGTGTGGGCGATCACCTATCACTGCTGCGCGCTCGTCGAGTTCTGGGTGGGCCACATCGTCCTCGGCCGTGAGAGCAACCGCGACCGCGAGTCGGAGTTCGGTGCATCGGGCACCGTCGCGGAGTTGGCGCGGATGGTCGCCGAGCAGCGCACCCGGCTGGCCGAGGATCTCGCTGCGGTGGACCCGGCCGCCCGGCTGGCGCATGCTGTACCGGAGAAGTACCGGGGTGACGTGGTGTCGGTCGACGGGGTCCTGCTCCACGTCCTCGAAGAGCTTGCGCAGCATCACGGTCAGATCGAGATCACGCGCGATCTGCTGCTCTCCGCATCCGAGGAGGCCCGATGAGCAGGATTTCTTTCCCAGGATTCGACGACCTGGACATCGCCGAGTTGTCGGCTCGCGCGGGGGCGAAGTGGGCTCGAGCCGTCGACGAAGGCCTGTTGCCCGCGTGGGTCGCCGACATGGACTTCCCCGTTGCACCGGTCATCCGCAGTGCGCTCCACGAACAGATCGAGACCGACCTCGGCTACCCGAATTGGGTGCACGGCACCCCGCTGCGTGAAGAATTCGCGACGCGGATGCGCGACCGGTACGGATGGGAACCGGACCCGGGCTCGGTCCGCGAGCAAACGGACTTGATCCAGGCCCTGCAACTGATCCTCCACTTGAGCACGCGACGCGGTGACTCGGTCGTCGTTCAGACCCCGAACTATCCGCCGTTTCTCGCCTCCATCCGCCGGATGGGCCTGCAGCAGCTCGATTTCCCCTTCGTCGATCGGGGCGACGGGTGGGTGCTGGACATGGAAGCCTTCGAGCAGCGGGTTGCGCGCCACCGCCCCCGCGTACTGGTGCTCGTCAACCCGCACAATCCCACCGGCCGTGTTCACACCCGCGCGGAGCTCGAACAGATCGCAGACATCGCCGAACGGTTCGACCTGCTGGTGGTCAGCGACGAAATCCACGCCGAAATAGTCTTCGAGCCCCACGTGCACATCCCGTTCGCATCACTCGGCCCGGACGCGGCGAAACGCACTGTCACGATCACATCCGCGGGAAAGTCTTTCAATCTCGCCGGGTTACGGTGCGCGGTGGTGCATTACGGATCGGAACGGCTGCTGAGACGGCGTGACGCCGAACCGTTCGACCTGTACGGCGCGGTGTCCGTGCCCGGAGTGGTCGCCACGCTCGCCGCGTGGCGGCACGGTGACGCATGGCAGCGCGACCTCATGCAGGTCCTGGAACGGAATCGCAGGCACGTCGACGCCGTGCTTCGAGAAAGAATCCCCGCTGCGCGGCACCACCTCCCGGAGGGAACGTATCTCACCTGGATCGACGTCGGTCCGCTCGGATTCGATGATCCGGTCGAACGGGTGCGGGAGCGCGGCAGGATCCTCGTCGAGGGCGGGTTGCGGTTCGGCAGCGGATGCCGCAACTACGTGCGCATCAACTTCGCGACATCGGCCGAGCTTCTCGACATGATCCTCGAGGGCGTCATCTCCGCGCTCGGCAGCGGAGCCGATGTACCCGCGGCACCGTTCGCGGCGCCCCGAGTCCGGTAGACGCGTCGACTCGGCCGGGAGCCGAGAGGTGTAGCTCGGTGCGGACGCCGTAACGGTGAGTCGTCCGCCTACGATCGTTCTCGGGGGGCGCGACACGGCGCGTCCCGTGCGGCCGGTTTCGCGTCGCGCACTCCCGAGAAGGAGCTGGGTACATGCGAGGCCGGCACACAGAGCACCGGCGGTCCGAGCCGGAGCGCGGACGCCGCCCCGGACAATGACCTTCGACATCGTCGAGGGCAGTGCAGTCGACGCCCTCGTCCCGGAATGGTCCGACCTCACGCGGCACGTGGGCACACGTGTCGCCGCGCGACCGTCGTACGCGCTGAACTGGCACCGGAACCTCGGGCGGGGACGACTGGCAGTGGGTACGGCACGCCGCGGTGGACGACTCGTGGCGGTGGCTCCGCTCCACCGGCGCAATCGACTCGGCGTACAGACCCTCCGCTTTCCGGGGCACGGCCTCGGCACGATCGGCACGTTCGTCGCAGCCGACGATCACGCTCTCGCCGAGTTGGTGGACGGGATCGCCGCAACCGGGATGTCGCTGCAACTCACCCACATCGACGTAGCGGATCCCTTGGTGGAGGTGTTGCGTACGTCGCCGCTGTGGAACGTCGGCGTCGAGGTGGACGATCGATGCCTCACCATCGATCTGCCGAGCGGCGCCGGTGCGACGACGCTGCGCGGCAGTCGTACGCTCAAGACACTGCGCCGTGCCGAACGAGCACTCGAGGGTGCCGGTACACCCGCGCGAGTCGAGGTGATCCGCGATCCGGAACACCTCGAGCGACGCTGGGACGACATCGTCGCCGTCGCAGCGGCAGCCGACGAGCACACCGACCGCGACAATTTCTTCGGGCCGTCGTTCGCGGCGTTCACCAAACCTCTGCTCGAGGCCGAAGCGCGGGCGGGAACTCTGCTCGTGGTGGGCTTGGTCGTCGGAACACGGTGGTGCGCACACGAAATCATGTTCCGCACCGGCGACGTGGCCGAGATGTGGATGGCCCGCTTTCATCCCGATGTGCGCCGGTACCAACCCGGTCAGCTGTTGCAGCGATGGCTCGCCGACCATCACGACGCCCTCGGCATCGCGAGATTCGACTACATGGTCGGCGTCTCGGAATTCAAATCGCATTGGGCGAACGGCGAATACCGGGTCGGAACCGTCGTTGCCACACCCGTCCGCCGCCGCCGCGCCCGATGGATGCTCCAGCTCGCCGAGCGCGGCAGCGACTGGGTGAGGCCGGTGCGTCGCGCCGCACGCGACGTGCTCCGGCCCGCAGGTGAATCCGTCTGATCAGAGGCATCCGGGTGTCGTTGCCGCCGTGCGCATCACGTGCCAGGCGGGTTTCGGTGCAAGGGCATGGTCGACGACACCGAAATTCTGTTCGCGATCGGATTCGTCGGTGCCACGATCGACGAGGCTGTACACGAACAGCTTGTCCACGAAACCGAGGCGCCGCTGCTCGGTGATGCCGTCGCGCAGTATCTCTGCCTGCCGCTCCGCATCCACCGCATCGGTGCCGGTTCCGGTAGGAGATCCGAATTCGGTTGCCCATATCGGCTTTCCGTCGTCACCGTGCCCGATCATGATGTCGCGCATGTCGCGCATCCGGTAGAAGGAGTTCCAGCTCTCGGTCGAGGCGTCGGAGGGCAAGGCGGGGTAGCTGTACGGATGCATGCCCACCACATCGAAACTCTCCGCCACACCCAGTTCGTAGAGTTCCGAGAGGAAGGTCGTCGGAGCGATATCCGTCCCGTTGTCGGTCGCCGGGGACAATCCGCCGCTCACGACCACGGCGCCGGGCACCGCCGCACGGATACGACTCGAGGCGGACTCCAGTAGGGCCGCATACGCCACCGGGTCCGGCTGCGGTCCGAAGAACACCGCGAGGTTCGGCTCGTTCCAGATCTCCCAGTGGGAGACCCGGTCCCGGTACCGCTGCGCGACATCCGCGCCGAACCGCCCGAACTCGTCCGGATCGGCGGGCCGGCCGTGCGTATCGTCTGCGTCACCGGCGCGTGCCCACTCCGGGGTGTGGGTCAGCAATCCGAGGATCTGCAGTCCGTGCGCGCGGGCCGCATCGACGACCCGGTCGGTTCCGGACCAGTCGAATTCTCCCCGGCTCGGCTCGAGAATCGACCAGTCGAAGTCGAACCGGACCCACGCCGCACCGCTGTCCGCGGCGGCGCCGAAGTACCGGTCGAGATCCGCATCCCCGAGAGTGTCGAGCCCCGAACCCGTGGCCACACCGAGGCTGTCGGCCGACAGATCGGTGCGGCACCCGGCGGGCTCGGTACTTCCGCACGCGACTGTACCGAGCACGACCAGCACCGCCACTGCGCTCAGCAGTCGTCTCCGTAGCACCGTTCTCCGTCTCACTGTTTCTCCGTACTGCTGTGCCCGGCGCGGACTCACCGAGACTTCACGAGCCCGACGAGTCCCAGCCCACCGGTGATGGGAAGGAAATGAACACCTGCGAACACACACAGGGGAGCAACGACGGCGGTGATCGGCCACGGCACGTCGAACTGCTCGGCGAGCAGCGACGCCCATACGGTCACTGCTACACCCAGCATGGCGATGGCCGACGCCTGGGCGAACGGGAACAGCCGCCGGACCGCAACCGTCCGGGCGACCACGACCCAGATCGCCACCACCATCACCGCCTCGGTGAGGACCGTCGCGAGGGCCGCGCCCTCGAACGACATCCGGGGGATCAGCACCAGGTTCGTGGCGACGTTCGCGGCGAGCGCGGCGAGCGCGACCCAGGGGTAGACGCGGTGCCGGCCGGTCGCGACGAGAACCATCAGGCCCAGTTCGGTGAGCATCGACAGTGCGCTGCCGGCCACGAGCATTCGGGAGGCATCGGCACCTTCGGCGAACCGCTCTCCGTAGAGCAGCGCCAGCACACCGTCCGCGGTCGGCCAGAATGCGGCGGTCGCCGCCGCGCCGAGGACTGCGAGCAGCATCGCCGCTTCACGCGTCCGCTGCCGGAACTGCTCGCTCTGCGCCGGCCACGTCGCGACGAGCAGCGTGGTGACGGGCCCGACGACCGTGGAGGCAACCATCGACAACAGGTCGGCGAATTTGTACCCCACCGTGTAGAGGCCGACGGAGTCGAAGGTGTCCATCCGGCCGAGCATCAGCACGTCGACTTTCGACAGGACGGTGAGCAGCGCGAAACCGATCGTCAGTGGCACCGCCTCGATCAGCATTTCGCGCCAGCGCCACAACTGGGCACGCGCGGCCGGTAGCGGTCCGGCTTTGCCGGCGCGGACGCCACGAATCTTGAGTGCGGCCGCGACGACTTCGTTGATCACCGCGGGTGCGACGACCACCAGCAGGACCGGATGCCACAGGACGGCCGCAATGGTGCAGACCAATTGCGCGAGCTGGCCGAGTGTTTCGGCCGCGGCCACCGACGCCATACGCAGACGGCTCTGGTACATCACCGACAAGGCGTTGCTGGGGGTCGCCACCACCACGACCAGCCCTGCCACGACCGTTGCCCACACCACGTCCGACGAATAGCCCAGCAGCACCACGTATCCCACCGCGAGGGCGTAGCCGATGAAGCCGAGCACCCCGCGCAGCGCGATGAATGCCGTCGTGACGTAGGAGACCTCCCACGGATTGCATTCGACGAGTTTGGCGAGCACGACGCGGCCCACGCCCAGATCCGTGACCACCGACAGCACTCCGAGCAAACCGAACACGAACGAGAACTTGCCGAAGTCGTCGGGGGCGAGCACCCGTGCCAAAATCATCGATCCGGCCCAGCCCATCGACGCGATGGCCAGACGGCTCCCGAGCATCGCCACGGTATTGCGCCGCGCCGCGCGTCCGTCCAGTTGCGGCTGTCGCGGTTCGTGCAGGGTGCCGTCGCGGTCTTCGTGGACCTTGGCGACGATCCGTTCCATCAGGACGGTTTCGGCGACGAGGTCGATGTGCAGTTGCCCCGTGTTGGTCATCGAGGGATGCGCGTAGCCCGACAGTGACGGGGAATCCCAGATCTTCGCGTGGCGACCCGAGGGAGCGAGGTCGGCGGGAATGTGGGTGCTCTCGTCGTCGTCCACGTCGTCCGGACGTGAATGCCTACCCACCGGGAGTCACCTTCACAGTCGGAGGCCGGCGGTGCGGTAGGCGCCGACGGTGAGTTCCGCCGTCCGAGTCCACGTGAGGGTCGAGGCGACCTCCGGGGCGCGTCGCCTCAGTGCCTGGGCGGTGTCGAGGTCGAGGAGAGTGGCGCGCAACGCCGCCGTCCATGCCGGCACGGTGTGTTCGGTGACGAGCAGTGCCCCGTCGTCGGCGAAATCCGGCAATGCGCCGACGGCACTCGAGACGACAGCACCGCCGCACGCCATCGCTTCGAGGGGTGGGAGACCGAAGCCCTCGTAGCGCGAGGCGTATGCGACGACACTCGCGGCAGCGTAGAGGGCAGGCAGGTCCGCGGTGGCGACATAACCGAGTCCGTGGGCCCCGGACGGTGCGTCGCGTCCGGTCGAACCGGCGCCCGCGAGGACGAACGGCACGTCGAGGTTCCGGCACGCTTCGGCCACCAGCGCGACGGACTTGCGCGGTTCGACGGTGCCGACCTGCAGTACGAAGCGGTCGGGCAGTCCGTAGCGGGCGCGCACCTCGGCAACCTGGCCGGGCGACGGGGGCGTGGCCCACGGGGCCGGCGCCAGTGGGGTGACAACGGCATCGCGGCCCGACAACGCGTGGATGCGTTCGGCGGTGAACTCGGAGACGGCCACGAGGACATCGGCCCGGCGCATCGCGTCGCGCAGCAACCGGCGTTCCCCTGTCGCCCGGAACCGGCTGAACGCCCACGGTGCGTCGAAGACGGCCAGATCGTGAAACGTCGACACCGTCAGGCTGCGCTGACCGAGAGGGAGATCGACGTCGAGGCTGTGGAACAGGTCTGTGGAGGGGAGGGGCACCGCGTTCCACACGGCGCGGCGCACACCGCGTGCCACGGGGCGCCGCGAGGCAGAGACCTGTGGTGGCAACTCTGCCACCGCGTCGCGCTGAACTGTCGCGCACAACTCGGTCCCGGGGAGAAGCGCGGGCAGCGCCCTCAGCAGTTCACGGGCGTAGGTCTGGACTCCGCTGCCGGCAGGGCGGAGCGCCATGGCTCCGAACCCGATTCGGTATCCGGTCGATGAAGCTGCGAACGATGCTGTGTGAGCGCACATCCCACGATCCCTAAGAGTAACCAGAAGTAGACGTCGAGCGGGAAGATCTCCAGATAGGTCGACACGGTGGACGCGACCGCCACCGCCACCACCGACGCACTCACACCGAGCGCGAGCGCGGCGTCCTGGCCGCGCATGATCCGCGAGGCGCGAAGGGTCGACACGGCGGCGCAGACCAGAACGAGGACGAACAACCACACTCCGATCGGTCCGAGTTCGACGGCGAGTTTGATGTAGTAGTTGTCGGGTTGGTACGGCATGAATCCGAAGGTCACCGCAGCCTGCAACGACATTTCCGAGAGCATGGGGTTGGTTTCGGAAGCGGCCTTGGCGGCGGCGGAACCGGTTGCGCCCAGTCCCTGACCGAACGGATGCACCCACAGCGAGGCAAGGGTCTCCGACCACCCGTCGCCGCGTTCACCGAGGCTCGACGACGACAAGAGCGGAGCAAGCAACGAGCCCGGTACGACGAGGAGAGCGATCGGCGCGGCGAGGGCGGCGGCACCGAATCCCAGCAGCAGCGCGCGGTGGCGGTGGACAGCGAGCCACAGCAGTGCGACCGCAAGACCGATATAACTGGCACGAACGATCGTCACGCCCATGCCCAGCAGCATGATCGGTGTCGCGCAGAGAAACAACCGGTTGCGGAGCCGGGTGGGATCGGCGAGGGCGATCGCGCCGCCGACGACGAGGCTGATCATCACGAACAACCCGAATGCGAACGGGGTCGTGAAGGTGCTGAAGCTACGGAGGATCCCGCCTGTGGTGCGGAGATGGTCGTCCCAGCGGTATCCGAGTGCCGCGAGACGCTCACCACCGATCACCTGCTGCGCCAATCCGACGACCGCTGTGAACACCCCCATGCCCATCAGGATCGTGACGAAGGTGTCGCGGTCGCGGGCGTCGAACGGTGCGCGCCACAGGATCACGGGAATGATGAGATAGAAGAAGGTGATCTTCAGCGGGGTAACGGCTCCCGGTCCCGACACGAGTATCGCCGACACGACACCCAGGACCACCCATGCCGCCACTGCCGGCCACCACGGAAACGCCGGCGCGGGAGTGCGTCTGCGGTAAGGGCTGACGAAGGTCGCCGCCAGGGTCAGCAGGAGGACCCCCTCTTTCCAGGGGGACAGCGCCGAACCGCCGGGCACGATCACGAGCAACCCGTGCAGAGGTGTGAGCGCGGCGATGAGAAGCAGTCCACGCTGCGGCCGCCGATAGAGAGCAAAACCCAGTGCGGCCGCGCACGGCAGCGCCAGGACGAGCAAGGCCGTCATGACACGCCCGGCTCGGCAACGGGTTCGCGTACCGGGTCGGTCCGGCCGAACGACGAGAGCACGGCCGCGGTGATCTCGGCGCGAAGGAACTCGCGCCCGTCACGCTGGTACGCGCCGTGGTCCCCGGTCACACCGGCGCGGATGCGTCCCGTGAATCCTCGTCGCTCGACTCGCCGCAGTCCTTCGTCGCCCCGCTGGTAGCGGAACGACGCGTAGTCCTGTGCGGAGAGCACGACGGTGACATCGACACCTGCGCGGCGCAGCGCTTCGAGGATCACCTCGGGGACCTGGGTGACGCCGAGCCGGCCCAGCAATCGCCATGCGGGGTAAGGCAAATGCTTCTGTGCGAACGGTTTGATGCGCGCGCGCAACGGAACCGAGGCGGGTCCCGGCTCGCGATCTCCGCCGCCGGGTGCAGCAGGTACCGGCGGGCGAAGCTGTTCACGCAGAGACTTACGCCGGTGGGTGGACCACAGGATCATGTTCACCAGGACCACTGCGCGGGTGCGTAACCGGAGAGCGACGTACGAGGAGTACCACGCACCGGAGCACAGTCCCGTCACGATCAGGTCGCCCGGTTCGGTCCCCAGCGCAGTGGCGGCGTCGATCGCGTCCCGGTCGGACACCTCGGAGTAGAGCGACGCGGGCCGGCCGGCGTCCACGGTTCCGGTGTCTCCGACCCCGGTGCGGTCGAAACGGACGGAGGAGACGCCGTGCGCGGCCAGGCTGCGGGCGAGTTCCACCCAGAGCCGGCTCGGGCCGATGCGGTGCTCGTAGGCGGTCCCGAAGAACAGCACGGTGGGTCGGTGATCGTCGCTGCCCGCCGATTCGACCGCATGGGTCCGCACCGCGAACAGCGCATTGGGTCCGAGCGATTCCACCGATTCGTAGACGGGAGAGCCGTCGGTCGTGGTGGCCACCGCCGCGCGATGCCGGAGCGACAGCACCACTTCGTGGGTGTCGGTGGGCGACCCTCCGGCGATCCAGTCGGCGATCTCCCGGATACCGCCGAACGGGATGTCGGCGTACAGAGCTGCGGGGGCGGTGAACGCCTCGTGGTCGACGAGGGGCAGTTCGTCGCACACCAGCGCGTCGGCGAGCGCGGACAGTGCCGGGGTGTCGCGCGCCGCGGGGCGCGTCGCGAGCATGGTCCTGATGCCGGTGAACACACTCGCGTCGATGCGCAGCGTGCTCAGCGCGTGCGCGGCGTCAGGGGAGAGGGCCCCGCCGATTATCGAGATGCGGGGATCGGCCGGATCGTCGGTGCCCTGGGTTACCCGGTACAGGGCGCGTTGTTCGCGCAGGGCGCTGCGGCCGGAAAGGAGGGGATCCCACAGCACCACGGCGTCGACCGGTCCGCAGCCGGGAAGCGCGGTGGCCGCGAGAAGTGCTCCGGCGCGCAGACCGACCACGGTGATGTGCGCTGCTCCGCATGCGCGCGCGAGCGCGGTCGCCGCAACGACGCTGCGCTGCCAGGCCGCTACCGCGTCAGGGGAATCCTGGTCGCCCGACGAGTCACCGGCACCGGAATAGTCGAACCGCACCGACGTCAGGCCGCGGTCCGCGAGCTGCTCGGCGAGTGCTTTCATGCCGCGGTAGGTGTCGAGGTGTTCCTTGCCCAGCGGTGGACAGAGCACCACGGCGCCGCGGGACCGGCCGTCGTCGGGAACGTGAATGTGCGCGAGGAGTGGTGCGTCGGCGGGCCCGAACCACGACGAGTGCTGCACGCCCACGTTCGAACCTCCAGATCATGCGGGTGACCCAAGGCGGCGGACGGCGCACCACGCGCCACCTCTTGAATCGGGTTGTTGCTACGACACATTCGAATCGGGCCGTCGACACCCGGCGGTACCGGTGCGCAACCTGTGCCATAAACTACCGTGCCCTACTGCTCGGGCGTTCGGAGGGATGGTCATGCCGGGAGTGCTCGTGCACGAGTGGATCGCACGTGACGGCGGTTCGGAGAAGGTGCTCGACGAGTTCGTGCGGTGCTATCCCGATGCCGACGTCCTCTGTTTGTGGGACGACGCCGAGCGTTACCCGACGCGGACGGTGCGCGAGAGCGGACTTGCGCGCACCCCCCTGCGGCGCCACAAGGCGCTCGCGCTCCCCGCGATGCCCTACGTGTGGCGGCGGAGGACCGGGGACTACGACTTCGCGCTGGTCAGTTCGCATTGCTTCGCCCACCACGTGTCGTTCCGCGGTGCCGCACGCGACTTCCGCAAGTTCGTCTACGTGCACACCCCCGCCCGCTACCTGTGGAACCCCGAACTCGACGATCGAGGTGCGTCGACGGCGGTCAAACTGGCATCGCCGCCGCTCCGGCGTCTCGACCGCCGGCGGGCGGCAGAAGGGGCACAGTTCGCTGCGAACAGCGATTTCGTTCGACGCCGGGTGGAACGGGCCTGGGGCGTGGAGGCCCGCGTGATCTTTCCTCCGGTCGACACGACACGGATCTCGTCGGTCCCGGAGTGGAGTGCGGAACTCTCGGAGCCGGAATCGGCGCTCCTCGAGAGCCTTCCGGACACGTTCGTCCTCGGGGCGTCGAGGTTCGTTCCGTACAAGCGGCTGGACTGGGTCATCCGTGCCGCTGATCTCGCGGGTCTGCCCGTCGTCGTCGCGGGGTCGGGTCCGGAGGAAGCGCGGCTGCGGAAGCTGGCCGACGAGGCCCGTGTGCCCGTGCGTGTGCTTGCGCGTCCGTCGGACGAGATGCTGTACGCCCTGTATCAGCGCGCGCATGTCTACGTCTTTCCCGCGATCGAGGACTTCGGGATCATGCCGGTCGAAGCGCGCGCTGCCGGCGCGCGGGTGATCGTCAACGAACTCGGCGGAGCTGGGGAGACCGTGGTGGAAGGGGTGGACGGCTTGCACTTTCGGGACGATTCCGTGGAGTCGCTCGCGGAGTGCATCGCGGCCGTCGACACGGTTCCCCGACGGGGCCGGAATTCGGTGGCGGAGTTGTCGTCGGAGAGATTCCGTGCGGACATCCGGAACTGGGTCTCCTCGTGAGCCGGAAACGGTGACGTACGACGGCTCCCGCCCTCGCTGAGTCGATCTTGTCTCGCTTCGTGCCCTGAGGTAGGTTCCACGCGGGTCGCGGGCCTGTTCGATGGGGGACAAGTGGGGGTTCGGCATGCACTTCGGTACGACGGTTGGCCTTCTTGTGGACCCGCTCCGGATGTTGGCGTCGCCCGAATCCTCTGCGCCCCTGGCACCGGAACGGCTGTAGGGTCGCCGGCCGTTCTACGGACGGAACCGGGTGTCGCCGCGGTTACGAGGGCCGAAACACGCCGCACGTGCACTCAACGGATCGCACGCTTCCGGACGGTGCTGTCACCCCGCGGCCGGACATTCTCGCACGGACAGGCTTCCGTTCCGGTGTGACCTAGAGCACTGAAACACTTCTCGGCAGGAAAACGGTAATAGCGGCATAACGGTCATAGCAGTCGGGCAGGGCGAAACGGTCGGGACCGACCGAGCCGTCACACGGTCGGGGGGCGAGGGGTAAGCCGAAGCATGGGGCGTAAATGAGCATCGAAGCCGGGCGAGCGCGAAGACTGCGCGCCCTACCCGCCCCGAGCCCGGACACGACGCGGGAATCCACCGAGAGGCACGGCACCCGCAGGCAATGGCAGACCATCCATACCCGGCTGTTGTGCCTGACCGACGCCGCAGTCGTGTGTGCGGTTCTTGCACTTGCACAGTGGGTTCGGTTCGCTTTCGGTGAAGTTCCGGAGGCCGGTGTTCCGAACTCGATGCTGCTGGCGGTCGCCGTTGCCGGCTGCTGGCTCGCCGCGTTGTCGCTGGCTCGCACCCGCAAACCCACGGTAATCGGCAGGGGCGAAGAGGAATACCGTCTGGTCACCAGGGCGACGCTCCAGTGTTTCGGATTCATCGCGATCCTGTCGTTCCTGATCGAGTCGTTCGTGATCGACCTCGACGCGGTCCGCATCTATCTCGGAGTCGCCCTGCCCCTCGGGCTGGCCGGCCTTCTCCTCGGGCGGCATCGGTGGCGCCGGGAGATCGGCCGCAGGCGTGAACGCGGCGAGTTCCGCACCTCGGTACTCGTGATCGGCGGTGACCAGGCGGTCAAGGCGATGGTCGAATCCTTCACTCGTGACGCCGATTCCGGTTACCGGGTGGTGGGAGTGTGCACCCCGGGATACACCGGTGAGCAGATCCGGACGCTCACCGCGGGCGGGCTCGACATTCCGGTCCTCGGTGGCGAGAAGGATGTGCTGCACGCCGTCAAGCTCACGGGCGCAGACACCGTGGCGGTGGCCACGAATGCGCAGTGGGGCAATTCCGATCTCGCAGACCTCGCGTGGGACCTCGAGCCGTACCGGGTGGACCTTGTGGTCGCGCCGGGTGTCACCGAGATCGCGTCACCCCGGCTGTCGATGTACCCGGTGGGCGGTCTCCCTCTCGTCCACGTCGAGGAACCCCAGTACCGCGGGTCCAACCGGATGGCCAAGACCGTCTTCGACCTCGTGAGCGCGACTCTCGCTCTCCTCGCCTTCGCACCCGTCATGCTGTGTGTCGCGGCTCTGATCAAAGTTCAGGATCGGGGGCCCGTCTTTTATCGCCAGGAACGCGTCGGGCTGAACGGAGCGACCTTCCGCATGTGGAAGTTCCGGTCCATGGTGACGGACGCGGACACGATGATCGATGAGATGCGACGCGAAACGGACAGCAGTCGCTCGGTGTTCTACAAGTCGTCGTCCGACCCGCGGATCACCCCGGTCGGACGATTCATTCGCCGAACCAGCATCGACGAACTGCCGCAGTTGTTCAACGTTCTGACGCGCGATATGAGTCTGGTCGGTCCGCGCCCCCTCACGGTGGGGGAAGGCCGGGAGATTCCGCGCTTCGTCGACCGCCGAATGCTGGTGCGCCCGGGCATGACCGGGCTGTGGCAGGTGTCGGGACGGTCGAATCTCTCGGAGGCCGACCGTGTTCGGCTCGACCTGTTCTATGTGGCGAACTGGTCGATGGTGCAGGATCTGCTGATCGTCGCGAAGACGGTGCGCGCTGTCCTCGCGAGCGACGGTGCCTACTGAGGCGCGTTTCGGCCTGCCGGCTCAGGCTCCTCGCACCGCGTGTGCGAACGCCGTCATCAACTCCGGACTCTTGATCCCGCGACCGGACTCGATGCCGCTCGAGACGTCGACGCCCCAGGCTCCCGACGTGGCGACCGCTCGCGCCACATTGTCCGGGGTCAAGCCGCCGGCGAGGATCCAGCGCCCGTCGGGGACAGCGCTGCGATCCTGCCAGTCCCACGTGACCCCGGCGCCCGCAACCGCACCGTCGACGAGCAGCAGATCGGCGCCCAAATCCTCGGACACCGACGCGGCGCCGCTCTTGTTCACCGCACGGATGACGGTCAGTCCCGCTTCGTGGAGCACCCGGACATCGTCCGCGGAACGCAAGTCGTGCACCTGGACGTGGTCGAGGCCGGCCGCACGGGCTGTCGCGACGATCTCGTCGAGAGCCATCTTCACGTAGACCCCCACCGCGAGTGTTCCGTCGGGCACCCGCGACCGCAGTCGCGTCGCCTCTTCGGCAGACACCCGGCGCGGACTGTCGGCGAAGACGAAGCCCACCGCGTCGACACCCAGTTCGACGGCCAGGTCGACCGTGGCCTCGTCTCGAAGCCCGCACATCTTGATGAACGTCATCGCCTGCCTTCCGTCCTCATTCCCTACGAGGATATGGGTACGGCAGGGAGGCTTTTCGACCCGCTATGCGGCGAGGGAGAGGGCGACGCTGGCGCACCCGGGGCACAGCGCGGTGGGGTCCACGACCCAGCCGTTGGCGCGGGCTGCGAGAGCGGCGACGGTGTAGGTGTGTGCGACAGTCCGGTAGGAGTGGTCACATCGCTCGCATCGGAACGACCAGCGCTGGGCACCGAAATGCTCGGTGCCGCGTGTTGCGACGTCCTGCGTGGCGATGTCCTGCATCGGGGTGACCATCCGAAGATCTGCCTTCTGGCGCACAGGTCTGCACCTTTCTCCTTCTGCGCGTCCCGCGCGGTGCGGACGCAACTTCCCACCGTCAGGTACCCATTTCGGTGCCGGAAAACGTGAGATCTGCGTCACACGCCTGGTGTGTCGTCGGGTGGGGAGAGCGTTCCCACCCGTGGGGCCGGGTCGGAAGCTGCGCCCGGAAGACGCCCGAGTTCGGCACCGGACGCGGTGTCCTGACGCACTGTGTCCTGACGCAGCTGTGCGAGCCGGATCAGGAAGCCGACGCCGATCATCACGTACGCGCCGCCTACCAGGTGTTGCGGCAGCGCCCACTCGAGTTCGCGTCCGTCGCCCGCCGGCAGCAGGTGGTGCGGCCCGATGAGGAAGACCGCACCGATGGCGACAGCAACGGCGACGTTGCGCCGGCTGGGTGCACGCAGCACCTCGAGTGTCAGCACCATCAGTGCCGGAGCGACCCAGACCCAGTGGTGCGACCACGAGACCGGCGAGGCGAGAAGCACCGCAGTCGCAGTGGCGAGCAGCGCCGTCACGAGGTCTCCCCGCGAGAGAGCGAGGCGGATTGCGACGACCGCGACAACCAGCATGACGGCGACGGCACCGAGCCACAGCGCCGACTCGAGCGGGTCGGGCGGAGCGAACCGCGAGACGACGGCCTTGAAGGATTCGTTGGCCGCGTAGTACGCCGAGCCGATTCGCCCGGTGTCCGGAAGCGTGTGCAACCAGTACCGCGTGGACGCCTCGGGCAGGAGGACGAACGCCGCCGCAGAGAAACCGAGTGCGGAGACGACGATGCGTGCGCTGGTCCGCCAATCGCGCGCGAGCAGGAACAACAGCAGGAAACCCGCGGGTGTCAGCTTGATGGCGGCGGCAAGACCGATCAGCACACCCCGGGGCCATTTGGGTTTGGAGGCGAGTACGTCGACGGCCACCAAGGCCATGAGCACCAAGTTGATCTGGCCGAAGCTGATGGTTTCGCGGACGGGTTCGAGTTGGAGTGCGACGGCGACGGTGACCGCTGTGACGACCCAGGATGTGCGGTTCTCCAGGTCGGGACGCACCCGTCCGAGCACCATGCGCACTGTCACCACGAGTGCTGCGACGGACACCGCGGTGAACACGAACTTGGAGAGTGTGACGGGGATCAGTGCGAGCGGTACGAAGAGGATCGCGGAGAGCGGGGGGTAGGTGAACGGCAGTCCGAAGTCGTCGACGACCGGAGGGATCGCACCGTAGAGGTCTCCGCCGTCGAGCAGCACGTGTGCGCCCATGCGGTAGACCAGCAGGTCGATGTAGTCGTTACCGACCAGAAAGGCGATCGTCGCGGCGATCGAGAGACCGAAGATCACCGCGATCGCGGTGGTGTGTGTGCGGAGGTCGAGGGAGAGTTCGGTCGATGGACGGTCGTCGTCTCGCTTCAGCCATAAATGTCGCACTCGATGACTTTACTGATCTTTCCTCGATCTTCGGGCAACCTCAGCTGTCGATCCGGATTCCGAGGTGTGCGGCGAACAGGCCTGCGAGTGCAACGGCCTGATGGCCGCTGATGGTAGATCCCCTCAATCCGTCCAGATTTCTGATCACTCCGATCTCCGCGCCGCGGAAGTCGACGTGCGCGAGAGTGGCGCGGTTCACATCGAGGTCGCCGATTCGGCTGTCTTCGAACGCCACCCGCGTGAGGTTCGCTTCGGCGAGGTCGAGTTCGTCGATGATGCATCCCCGGAACAGCACGTCACGCAGGTTCCCTGCGCGCAGGTTGATCAGGCTGATCTTCGAATCGGTCACCACCACCGAGCGCAGTCCGGAGTCGTACAGGTCGAGCGCGCCGATCCGGCTGCCGACGATCCGCACGTTGTGCAGGGTGCTGCGGGAAGCGGAGAACTTCGGTGCGTGCATCCGCTCGATGCGGGTGTCGACCATTCGTGCGCTCGTGAAGTCCGTGCCGTCGACGGACACCCCGGCGAGCTCGCACTCGGACAGCGTCACACCCGCGAGATCGAGTCCGGACAGGTCGACGTCCGAATACCGCATTCGCTCGACGGTGGTGTGCGCCGCCAGGTCGCGGGCGTCCCCGTCGTCGAGTTCGACCGGCCGACGTCCGTCGATCTTCGGGGGCTTGGTGGTGGTCCGGGAGGCGCGAGTGGTCATGCGACCAGTGTCGCCCGTACGGGTGCCGCGCAGATCCGGACCCTCCGCGCGACCCCGCGACCGCGATCTGATCCTTTCCTCGCCGGAGGGGTCGAACAGCTCATGCATTCGAACATATGATCGAACGGTGAAGCTGTATCGAATCCCGTCCGGCTGGGCCGAACCTGCTCCCGCGCGCTGCCCCAACGGGCACCGGCTGGGACCGAACCGGACGCTGGTGGGATCGCAGGTATGCGACTGCGGCGTGATGCACCGGACACATGCGTGCCGCGTGTGCGACGCCGTGGTCTACAGCCCGCCGCTCGGGGACCGCTGTCGTGCGCGTGCATTCGACGAGCGGTGATCAGTGAATCCTGACACAAGCGTGGACAAAGAGATTTATCGTGGGCGCGGGAGGAAGTGAAGTAGGCAGTTGTAGCGCGAGGGGTATCGCAACCGCGGGAGCGGGTGCGGTATTGCTACGGGTCACGCCGGACGCCGTCGCTGCGGAACCCGGCGGGGCGGTCGAGTGCCCGTCGGAGTAGCTGTGAACCCAGGAGTGATGTGAGCAGGGAAGCCCCGCCAGCGAAATGAGGGGGAGGAGCCGGCGGGGCCCTGCGCTGTATCTCCATGTGTGTCGGGGAGGACTTCTGGAGACACGGCCACCTGAATGTGGCCGTCGGGGAGTTTAGGTCAGGTGCGCGCACCCGGTCCAGCATCGAGACGAAACCGATACCCAAATCGGTTGCGGGGATGTGGATCGCAGGGTCGGCAGCCGCGCCTAGTGCTGATTCCGAGGTCCGCGCGTGGGTACGCTCACGTCGTGCTGCCCGGGCAGGATCTGCCGGGGCATCGCGCGTGTCTCGTCGACGTGGATACTGCGGGGCGCCGGTCGTGCCCGGCGGTCGCGTCTGCGCCGGTTGCTGGCGGTCGCCCGGAACCCCCAGGCCGAAATGCCGAGTGCCGCCGCGGAAAGCAGGTCCGCTTCGGTGAGCCCGTGGTCGGGGGTGACGGAGTACAGCACCCGGCCTTCCAGCATTCCGTTCATGAGGAACCAGAGTGCGGCGGCTACGGCAGCGGCAAGGCTCGAGAGGGCGTGCGGCCTCGCCAGGCACCATGTCGATGCCGCGAACAGCGAGCACATGGCGACGAGCGAGTAGAACAGGGCGTGCTGCATGGGCTCCCTCTCGTTGCCGGCGGCGGTGCCCCACTGTACTGGGGAGGGCATCTGCCGATGCAACGACGGCGTGTCGGTGCCATGCCGGCAGCAACCGGAATGGCGCCGACCGCCGAGTCGTCCGGGCAGCGACGGTGATTCGCTGCGTCAGCAGCCCGGTACGGCGCTGCCGTCTCCCTGGATGGCCAGCAGCGCGCAGAACGTCGCGGCACTGACCTTCCACGTGCCATCCTCCTCGATCGCCTCGCCGGACTGATCGGGAAGTACGGGGGCACCGTTCATGAGCAACGTCCACGAGACCGTGGCGGTGCCGTCATCCGCGACCGTCACACCCTCGACGGTTGCTGCCGTCGCGGAGGCCTGGGGGTCGGTGGCCATGCCCTCGAGGGCGGGAAGGAAGTTCTCGCCGTTCTCCACCACGCCGGCGCGCGTGGCCGCCGGGGTCGTCCCGTCGAAGAAGGTGACATAGGACGCGGTCACCGCCTCCGTGGTGGCAGTGTCGGCCGAGGCTGCTTCCGCAGTTGCAGTGGTAGTGGTGGCGACGCTGGACGTGGTGGAGGTGTCGTCGCCGGACGTGTCTTCGCTGGAATCGCTGCAGCCTGTGACGACTGCGGCGGCGACGGCCATCGAACCGCAGACGGCGAGCGCACGACGGGTGATCGAGACGCGCATATGAGTCCTCTCCGGGTGCCGGACGTTTTCCGTCACCCTGTTCGACCGGCAGTGGAATCCCGCTACCGGAGATGTGGTCGTGGTCGTGACGAAGACGCGGTCGCGACCTCGAGTCGTTACGGCGAACCGTGTCGTCTAGGACGATCCGTCCCGGTGGGGCAGACCGTCGGAGAGAACCGCCAGATCGAAGGCTTGGCGGGCCATCCAGAACCGGAGAAAGCCGGTGAGCGAGTACCGCAGGAACACAGCGGAGCCCACCACGGCCACCGCAACGCCGACGATCGCCAGCACGATCGCGTCGCGTTGCACGAGAGCGTCGGAGGTGTTGTGCGACAGGAAGTACGACGCCACGCCGAGCACGGGACCTGCCACCATCAGGATGAGGCCGAGGCGCAGCCAGAGGTCGTGTCGCCCGGCCGCCGGATCCGGGATCTTCAGTTGGGCGAGTTCGCGGGTGAACCTGTCGGCGCGGTCTTCGGTCGAGGTCATGGCGCACTTCCTAGGTAGAGGGATGCGAGTTCGGTGCGTAGGTCTTCCGGATGTCCCTGTTGCTGGATCCGCCCGCGGACCAGCACCGCGGCGTGGTCGGCGAAATCGAGTACCGCGTCGGCGAACTGCTCGACGACGAGCACGGCCACTCCGCTCCGGGCGATCTCCGAGACGTGGTCGTAGAGCTGGGCAACGATCATCGGTGCCAGCCCCATGGACAGCTCGTCGAGCAGGAGCACGGCGGGGTCGGTGGCGAGACCGCGGGCGAGCGCCAGCATCTGCTGTTCGCCGCCGGACAGTGTTCCCGCGGTCTGCGCCGCTCGCTCGGCCAGAATGGGAAAGCGCGAGAACGCGATCTCCTCGACCTCGGCTCGTGGACGACCGGCGAAGGTCATCATCAGGAGGTTGTCCCGAACCGACATGTTGGGGAACACCCCTCGGCCTTCGGGGATGAGGCACACTCCCGCCCGTGCCAGATCCCGGGGCGCGACTCCCGTGGCGTCACGGCCGCCGAGTAGTAGCTGCCCGGACGAGACGGGATGAACGCCGGCCGCGACCCGCAGGGTGGTGGTCTTGCCGGCTCCGTTGGGGCCGAGCAACGCCACCACCCGACCCGCAGCGACCTGCAGGTCGATTCCGTGAAGAACGGTGATGGCGTCGTATGCGGCTCGGACACCGCGCATTTCGAGTATGGCGCTCATGACTTCCCCAGATAGGCTGCGAGCACGGTCTCGTCGCTGCGGATGACACCCGGTGGCCCGGACGCGATGATCTTCCCGAGATCGAGCACGTACACCGTGTCGCACACGCTCATGACGAGTTCCATGTCGTGCTCGACCAGCAGGACGGCGGTCCCGTCGGCGGCGAGCGCGCGCAGGAGCGCGGCGAACAGTTCGGTCTCCTGCACGTCCTGGCCTGCAGCCGGCTCGTCGAGGAGGATGAGGGACGGACGCACCGCAAGTGCCCGCGCCACCTCGACGAGGCGTCCCATGCCGGTGGACAGTGAGTCGGCGGTGGTGTCGGCGAGATGTTCGATACCCAGTCGGGCGAGTATCTCGTCGGCGACGCGCCCAGCGTGTCGTCGCTCGGGTCCCAATTCTGCTGCTACGCGCAGGTTGTCGCGCACGCTGAGCCGGCCGAACAGTTCGAGCCGTTGAAATGTACGGGCGAGCCCGTGTCGTGCGCGGCGAGCCGGACCGGCGCGTGTCACGTCCCGGCCGTTGAGGGACACGGTGCCAGAGAGGGGTTTCCGGAGTCCGGAGACCACGTCGAACAGAGTGCTCTTGCCCGCACCGTTGGGGCCGATCAGTCCGGTCACCTCTCCGCATTCCGCGGTCAGCGCGACCCCGTCGAGCGCGCGGTGGCCGCCGAACGCGACCGAGATGTCGTCAACTGCGAGTTGTGACGGCACGATCGAGCACCTCCTCGTCTTCCGCAGTCCAGGGACGTTTCACGCCCCACCACTCCACGGGGATCTCCTCGGAGTGCGGAACCGGCCTGTGGCGGGCGGCAGCCCAGCTCCGTGCGGCCAGCGCTCCGGCGACGATCCCGGCGATCAGCACGTATCCGTTGATCACGTCGATCAGTCGCAGTAGCCAGAGCAACACCACCCAGGTGACGACGGCCGCGATCACGAGTGCATCGTGGAAAACCGGTTCCCAGCGCCGCCGCAGCGACGGGACCACACCGTCGTCCACCGCGCCGGACCCGTACGCGAGACCCGCGGCGGCCGGTGCGACCTGAACGAGGTTCTGCGCGGCGGGCCACAGTGCCACGATCGCGTTGAACGGTCCGGCGAGCATCGACCCGGTGAACAGTCCGTTACCCACCACCCCGAGGCCGCCTACGACCGCGATGAGGAAGATCGACAGTCCGGCAACGAAATTGAACTGGTCGGCCGCGACGGATTGCAGTTGCATCCCGTACAGTGCACCGCCGAGACCGGCGATCCCCGCGGAAATCGCGAAGACGACGATCTTCGTCAGAAGCAGGCTGCCGCCGAGCGTTGCGTATGCGGCTTCGCTGTCGCGCAAAGCGATCAAGCGCCTGCCGAGCCTGCCCCGGCGCAGTGCCGCGATGCCCGCGGTGACCAGCGCGAGGCAGACCGCCGAGAACACCGTCAGTTCGGCGGGGGTGTCGACCTGCATCCCGAACAGGGACGGGCCGACGAGTTCTACCGACCCCTGGTCGAACAGCGCGATGTCGATGCCGAAGAGTTCGAACGACGGCAGCGAGAAGATCCACCGGTCGAGCACGACGGCGATCGCGGCCGTGCCCAGTGCCAGGTACACCCCCGACAGCCGGAGGGCGGGTACCGCGACGACGGCTCCTGCGACGCCCGCGACCACCACCGCTGCGATCAGCGCCCACCACTGTCCGTCGCCGCCGAGGTGTGCGCACGCGATCGCACCGATGCCGGCCATGCTGAGCTGGCACAGCGAGATCTGGCCGGCGTACCCGACGAGCGGGACGAACGACAGCGCGATGACACCGAAGGCGAAGATCTGTCCGTAGGTGACGAGATCGCCCGCGCCGAGCACGGTGGCGAGGAGGAGCCCGAACGCCACGATGACGCCCGCGAACGCGAACGTTCCGCGCACCGACGGCAAGGGAACCGGGCTCAGGTGACGGTCTCGCCCGCGCAACCTTCCGTGCGGGAAAAGCAGCAGCGCGAGCAGCAACACGATCGCGGGTGCGGCCAGCCGCAACCCCGGGAGGTACTCGTTCTGCGGCAGATAACCGGCAAGGTAGGCCTCCATGCAGCCGATCACGATCGCGCCGACGAAGGTCATCGGCAAGCTCTTCAGCCGCCCGAATATCGCTGCGGCATAAGCACTGACGATCAACAGCGACAACTGGGTGGCATCGAGCGCCACCATCGGCGCGATGAGGATCCCGCCGAGGGCTGCCAAGGTGGTGCCCAGGATCCAGGCGACGCGGTTGGCGCGCACCGGGTCGGCGCCGGTGAGCCCGACGAGGGCCCGGTCGTCCACCGTCGCCCGCATTTCCGCGCCCGTGCGGGTGTTGAACATCAGCAACCGGAGCCCGAGCGCCACTGCGACCGCGACGACCATCGTCAGGGCCTGATGCCAGGAGACCGTGGCCGCGCCGATGTGGAAGGAGTCCTTCTCGGCGAAGAACGTCGGGAGCGAACGGGACTTGTTGGGATCCCAGATCCACCGGGCGACGGCGATCAGGCCGCTGAGCATCGCGATTGTCATGACGAGCCTCTCGGCTTCCCCGAGACGCTGTACGGGCCGCATCAGGTGCTCGACCAGTAGCCCGAACGCCGGTGCCAGCACGAACAGCACCGTGATCACCGACAGCCATACCGGCCAGCCCCAGCCGATGCTGAGTTGCCAGTACGCGAACGCGGCCATCATTCCGGTGGCGCCGTGCGCGAAGTTGAACACCCCGGTGGTCGTGTAGGTCACCACCAGCCCGCTGCTGATGATCGCGTAGATCGCAGCGGTGCTGAGGCCGACGATCCCGAAGGTGACGAACTGTTCCATTACTGGATGTCGCCCATGCTCTTGCCGACGTCGGCGAGTGTCATCGGCACGCCGTAGTCACCGGGGTACGCGAACGGCGGGGTGTTGCATCGGTAGAGCCCGTTGTCGGCTCCGAAGTCGGCCGTGACCCAACCGTCGGGTGTGGCTGCCTCGACGTTGAAACACGGTTGCGGGGGAACAGGATTCGTGAGGTCGCCGGCGGCGTGGAGGCCGCCGCCGGTCCATGAGTCTTCCTGCAGCGCAGCCTCGTAGACGCAGGAGCGGGTGAGGTCGTCGCCGCAACTCGTCGCGGCTTTCGCGAACAGCGCCCACGCGGACATCGCCCGTAGCGCCGGGAAGGTGATCTCGGCATCCGGCGCGTATTCGGCGTACATGTCGAGGACCTGCTGGACGGCGGGCTCGTCGTCGGCGCTGCTCAAGGGAGCGCTGCCGCCCAGATCGACGTAGTTGTTCTGGAATTCGGCCGACTTCCCGAGAAGTTCGATGAACGAATCGTTGTATGCGTTGTTGTTGGCGTCGATCCAGTCGAGCTTGTAGTTCATCCCCGTGAGCACTTCTTCGAGCTTGGCGAGTTGCTTGAAGTCACCGTAGAAGACCAGTCCGCGAACGTTTTTGCTCTTGATGGACTGTGCATAGGGGGTCCAGTCGGCGACGCCCATCGCGGGGTAGAGGTCGTTGTAGGTGAGGGTGCCACCTGCTGCGGTGATGCTGTCGACGGCTTGTTGCCCGAGGTCGCGGGTGACAGGCGAATCACCGTTGATGATTCCCACCGAACCCGCGGACTCCGGGTACTTCTCGGTGATGAGCCATTCGCGGAAGCCGTAGTAGGGGTCGTAGCCCGGAACCCGGCTGGGGGAGGCGCTGATCTCGAGATCGGCGCCCACTGCCTGCGTCTGCGAGACCTGGGCGGGGTAGCTGGGCAGCAGGCACGACAACCGTTCCTTGACGCCGAGACCGTCGAGCGCAGCGCCGCCGCCGACGAGGGCGAAGTCCTCGCGGCAGGCTTCGATCATCCGTTGCCGGACTTCCATCAGTTTCGCGTCGCGCGTTTCGGCTACGAGCGTGCGGCCGTTGATGCCGCCGGCGGCGTTGCACCATGAGGTGAACACATGTGCGGCATCGACGAATTCGGGGTTCTTGGTGAAGCCGACATCGGACAGGACGCCGACTCGGATCTCGTCGGCGGTCACGCCCTGCGCGGTCGCAGTCGTGGCGTCGCCCGGCCCGCAGAGACCGCTGAGGTCGCCGAAGTCGCCCGAAGCGGATTGCGCGGTACCGCCGCGCGATTCGTCGTCTTCGGACCCACCACTTTCGCTGCGCCCGCTGCATCCTGCGGCGAGCACGGCGATCGCCGCCAGTGCGACGAGCGTCCGTTGTGCTTTCACGTCTGCCTCCTTCACCGGGCCGTTCGGCCAGCGCTGTGAACGGGTGACCCGGCGTCCGAAGCCCCCACTTCGCCGGTGTCGGGCATGATGCTTGCACAGGAGGGGAACCGACTTCTCGCTTTTGGAGAATCAGACAAAAGATTTTTCCGTGCTCGACGAGACACGCGTCGTGCGACGTGGTAAGGGTCGTTCTGTCCCGGAAGCAACGATCGTCACGGAACAGGTATTACGGAACTGTTCGGCCCGGTCACGCCCAGGATGGGTGAATACGGCGCACGGCCGTGTCGCTCCCGGCACGACCGGCGGTCTCGACGGCCGGCACGCGGCGCGGCGTGCTGTTATCCCGCGCGGTGCCGGTCGCGGCCGTTGCCGTCAGGCCAGTTGGGCCTGATGAAGATGCCCTTCGCTTCGACGCAGATCCCGTGCGGCCCCGCGATGTGTCCGGTGACGAATCCCTTACGCCCCTCGATCCGGTCGAGTTTTGCTTCCCCGTGCAGATCGCCGAGAGGGGTGGGTCTGCGATAGCGCAGCGTGAGCGTGCCCGTCATTCCGGGTGAGCCGCCCACCCGGGCCGCGTCACCGAGCAGCTGGTCCAGGATCAGCGCCGAGACTCCGCCGTGTGTATGTCCCGCGGGCCCTTCGAAGCCGACATGCAGATGGAAGTCGGCCCACACGCGACCGTCGGGATCCTGGTTGATGCGGGGCAGTGGCGCGATCGCGTTCCGCAGTCCCATGGCGGCGTTGCCCCACACCCGGAAGTTGCCGGCGTCGTTGAACCGGGTACCGAAGGGGTGGTCCTCCTTCCGGCGCCCGAGCAACTCCCTCGCGGCTGCCAGGTGCTCCCGGGCCCGTCGCACGTCGTCGTCATCGGCTCGGCTCTGCACGGCAAGCGGGATCAGTGCGCGGACATCGTCGGCGAGCGGACCGTACAACGCGGCCTGACGAGCGATTTCGTCTTCGGAAAGCCCGTCGTTGACGAAAAGGCGGGCGGCAGCGTCGAGAGCATCGGTCATCGCGGGGTCTCCGGGTTCGTGTGAGGGGCCACCGCTAGTCGACCGTGTCCGTGCCCGCGGGTCAAACGCCGGTGCCGACGTACGGGACGGAGGTGCCGGTCCGGCGTGCCTGGAGCGGCGGCGACCCCGTCGGCGAATTCGAGGGGAGGGGCCGACGGGGCCGACCGCAGCGCCGGAGGGGAGGAGGCGCGTGCGGCGTGTTGCCAGAAGCAACTCCGAAACACGCTATACATCCTTCGGGCACGCCGCCGGCGAAATGCAGGTGACCCGGGGGTGAATCGAGGACTCGGCGGCGGAGAAACGGCGTGTGTGCGACCCTCACCGGTCGGTCGAGTGCCGAAAGAGGACGGCGCCCCACGTCGAGCACGGGCGTCGTCCTCCGAGACAGACCCCCGTCGAGGGTGCAGGATGTACCGATACCCATCCGCCGAACTCTTGGGAGTAGGCATGTCGGCGACACCGCCCACCGAGTTCCGCGATCGCAACGGACTGGGAAACACTGCGCTGATCGCCGGCATCGTTGCCGCGCTGACTGCGTTCGTTCCTGTCGTCGGCGACTTCGTGTCCATCCCCGCCGGCCTGCTCGCCGTGGTCTGCGGTTGGATCGGACTTCTGAGGATCGAGAAGGGCCTCGCGACGAACTACGTCGAGACCGTCGTGGGCACGGTGCTCGGAACGGGTGCGCTGTTCGTGGTGTTCATCGTCTTCGCGGCCACTCACAGTTCGGGCTGAGCCGAGTCGGCCGCCCTCGCCGGCGGACGCTGCAGGGTCACCGTGGTCAGGGCGAGCAGCTGGTCGTCTGCGCCGGCATCGACGAGACGGACGCTGATCACCGAATGGTCGGCCCCGTCGCGGACCACCGTGCCGTACGACCGTGCCGGACCGACGCGCACCTGGGACAGGAAGTGCATCTGAATGTCGGTCGCCACCAGATCGGGCCGCATCGCGTGTGCGGCCGACTCTGCGAGGAGGGCTTGCGCACCGCCCTGGATGGTGCCGATCATGTTGGCCACGAAGGGCGTTCGGTCGAGCTCGAGAACCCCTTCGTCCGGGTCGACGATGCGCATGCCGAGTCGGGAGTAGATCGTCCCGTCGACCGGCACGACCGGGTACTCACGGTCCACACCGACCCATTCGCCCGGCGTGTATTCGTCCGCCCTCGGCGCGGCGGCGCGCGGCAAGCGCGCGAACGTGACCAGCGCGCGGGCCGCGAGCACCGGACCGCCCTCACCGCCGGTATCGAGCGCGGCGATGAGCTCGTCGAGATCGGTTGTGCCGCGTGCGTCGTACACGTCTGCCGACACGTGGATCATCTTCTTGCCGATGCGCACGAGCTGTGCGTCGATGACGACGGGACCTTCCGTCAGCGGGCCGGTGGCGTGGAGGGTGAGGTCCTGGGTGGCGACCCAGTCCTGCCCGCAGGCGGCAAGCGCCGGACTCGAGGTGACGATGTCGACCAGCGTCGTCAGCACTCCGAGCGATGCCGAGCCCGCATCGGAGCGCAGTTTGTCGGTCAGGACCGAACGCATCACCGCGCGTTCTTTCGTGACGAGCCGTGAGAGCAGGCCGAAGTCGGACGAGAAGGCGTGCTGACTCATCACCAGCAGTGACGAACCGTCGCTAGAAATTCCATTCTCATTCATGAGAATCATATTGCCACCATCTCCCCGTCGAACGCTATTGCGCCGTCCGTGGACGGGCGTACTCTGCAATTCTGCATCCCCGCGCGAGTGACATGACGGGAGCCGGAGTGGCCGGAAGCCTGCGTGCTCGGCCGAGCCGATCGGGACGAACACCCGAGCGACCGGCGTTCACATTGGTCGGTACCGTGCGCGTACCCCACGTCTTCGTGAGCCCGACGTGGGAAATCGCGCGCCGGATCGCCTATGCGATCGTGGTGCTCACGGTGGCGGTCGTGGTGGTGTACATCGGGCGGAGCGGTTTCCGGGACACCCAGGGCAATCCTCTCTCGTTGATGGACTGCATCTACTACGCCAGTGTGTCGCTGTCGACCACCGGCTACGGCGACATCTCGCCTGTCACCCCCGGTGCGCGCGCACTCAACGCACTGGTGATCACACCACTGCGCATCCTCTTCCTCATCATCCTGGTCGGCACCACCCTGGCGGCCCTGACGGAGAACTCCCGTCAGGTCCATCGCATCCAGCGGTGGCGGCGGCGCGTGCGCAACCACTACGTCGTGGTCGGTTACGGCACCAAGGGGCGCACAGCCGTCGACGCGATGATCAGCGACGGGATCGGGTTGTCGGAAATCGTGGTGGTGGACGTTGCCCGTTCTGTGATCGATGCTGCCGGCCGACAGGGCCTGGTGACGGTCCAGGGCACGGCGAGTCGCTCGGATGTGCTGCGCCTGGCGGGAGTCCAGCGAGCGTCGGCTGTTGTCATCGCGACCGACCGCGACGACACCGCCGTCCTGATCACCCTCACAGCCCGGCAACTGTCCGGCGCCGCGCGCATCGTCGTGGCGGCCCGCGAGGTGGAGAACACCCACCTCCTGCGGCAGTCGGGCGCCGACACCGTGGTCGTCTCGGCCGAAACCGCCGGCCGGCTGCTCGGCGTCGCCAGAACCACCCCCAACGTGGTGGAGATGATCGACGACCTGCTCACACCCGAAGAGGGATTCGCCATGGCCGAACGGAACATCACGCCCGAGGAAGCGGGAGTGTCACCTCGTAGCCTGACCGACCTCGTCGTCGGCATCGAACGCGACGGGCGGCTGCTGCGGGTCGGCACGGCCGACGTCGACGTCCTTCGCGGCGGCGACCGCCTGTTGTATCTGCGTCATGTCTCCGGCTGACCACGCGCGGAGCGTCGCGAACCTCCACGCCGCACCCTCCGGCACCGCCAAGCGGGTACTCCTGGGACAGCCGCTGCGCAGCGACGCCCTCGGTCACACGTTGTTGCCCAAGCGGATTGCGTTGCCGGTCTTCGCCTCCGACGCATTGTCCTCGGTCGCGTACGCGCCGGAAGAGATCTTTCTCGTCCTGTCCATCGCTGGGTTGTCTGCCTACGCGTTCTCGTCGTGGATCGGCATCGCGGTCGCGGTCGTGATGGCCGTGGTGGTCACCAGTTACCGGCAGAACGTGCACGCCTATCCCTCCGGGGGCGGCGACTACGAGGTTGCCACGAAGAACCTCGGGGTCACGGCCGGCCTGACGGTGGGAAGCGCGCTGATCGTCGACTACGTGCTCACCGTTGCGGTCTCGATCTCGTCCGCCGCACAGAACATCGGTTCGGCCGTTCCCTTCATCGACCATCACAAGGTGCTGTTCGCGACGGCTGCCATCGTGATCCTCACCGCCGTCAACCTGCGAGGACTGCGGGAAGCCGGCGTGGCGTTCGCGATACCTGCCTACGCGTTCATCGTGTGTCTCGGCGCGATGGTCCTGTGGGGCCTGATCCGGATCTTCGTCCTCCACACCGACCTGCGCGCGCCCTCGTCGAACTTCGAATTGCATGCGGAGCAGTCGCACCTCGCAGGCCTTGCGTTCGTGTTCCTGATCGCGCGGGCATTCTCGTCCGGGTGCGCGGCACTGACGGGTGTGGAGGCGATCAGCAACGGGGTCCCCGCGTTCCGGAAACCGAAGTCCCGCAACGCTGCGACGACATTGCTGATGTTGGGTGCGATCGCGATCACGTTGTTCATGGGCATGATCGTGCTCGCGGAGCGGCTGGGTGTGGTGATCGCGGAGGACCCCGCGACCCAGCTCACCGGAACACCGGAAGGCTACCGGCAGAAGACGATGGTCGCCCAGATCGCCGAGACGGTGTTCTCGGGGCTCCCGATCGGTTTCTACCTCGTCACCGGAGTCACGGCACTGATTCTGGTGCTCGCCGCCAACACCGCGTTCAACGGGTTCCCCGTGCTGGCGTCGGTGCTCGCGCAGGACCGACACCTTCCGAGTCAGCTGCGCACCCGCGGGGACCGGCTCGCGTTCAGTAACGGCATCGTCCTGCTCGCCGCCGCGGCCATAGCTTTGGTGTGGGCATTCGACGCCGAGGTCACCAAGCTCGTCCAGCTCTACATCGTCGGAGTGTTCGTCTCGTTCACGCTCAGTCAGATGGGCATGATCAAGCACTGGACCCGGCATCTGGCCACCGAAACCGATCCACAGGAACGACGCCACATGCACCGTTCCCGGATCGTGAACTCGGTGGGTCTCGCGATGACCGCGACCGTGCTCGTGATCGTGCTGGTCACCAAGTTCGTGGCCGGCGCATGGATCGCCATCGTCGCGATGGTGGCCGTGTTCCTCGTGATGCGTGCGATCCACCGCCACTACGCGCGGGTCGCGGTGGAACTCGAGCGCGGTCAGTGGGACGGCGTGCTTCCCAGCCGAACTCATTCGATCGTGCTGGTGTCGCAACTTCATCGGCCCACCCTCCGCGCGCTCGCCTACGCCCGCGCGACGAACCCGGACACGCTCGAAGCGGTGACCGTCAACGTCGACGACGAGGAAACCCGCCGGCTCGTCCACGCCTGGGAGGAGAGCGACATCGATGTGCCGCTGAAGGTCATCGACTCGCCGTACCGGGAGATCACCCGGCCCGTACTCGATTACGTCAAGCGACGCCGAGGCGATTCACCGCGGGAAGTGGTCACCGTCTTCGTTCCCGAATACGTCATGGGGTATTGGTGGGAACAGTTGCTGCACAACCAGAGTGCGCTGCGGCTCAAGAGCCGGTTGCTGTTCCAGCCCGGTGTCATGGTCACCAGCGTGCCGTGGCAGTTGCGGTCGTCGTCCCGCCTGTCCGACGACCGCAACTGACGCAAAGCGCCTACACCCGAGCAGGCTGCAGTACCTCTCTGAGCACGGCGGCGAACCCCTCGGGCTCACCGGGCCTTCCGTACTCGTCGCCGAGGAACCCACCGTGGTTTCCGGGGAACCACGTCACCTCCGTTCCGAGTCGTGCCGCGAGGGCTGCCCCACCCCGCCCTGCCATCTCCTCGGCGGACTCGCGCCCGGCTGCGGGGACGATCCGGGTGGACGCGGCGGAAAGAACATCGAAATCCGGTTCGTAGCCCGTGCACGAGAGGATGTTCTGACCTACCAGCGGGTCGTCACGCGTGCCGTCGTCCTCGGTGGGGAGACCGAAGGCGGACGGATCAGGGGCGGGCGCCTCGAAGTAGGCGTCCGACAGTTCACCTTTCCACCCGACCAGCGTGATGAACTTCGCCATCGCCGGCCCCATCCCGCTGCGCAGGTAGGTGTCGTGGATGTCGGCGCACGCCGCCACCAGCCCGTCGCGGTCGGGGAGGATGCCCGCAATCGGGGGTTCGTGTGCCACGAGGGTGCGCACGAGTTCGGGGTTGCCCGAGACCAGTTCCAGCGCGTTCACTGCGCCACCGCTGGTCGCGAACAGGTCGACCGGTCCGGTTCCCAGCGCGTCGATCAGCGCAACCAGATCGTCGGCGTGCAGCCGCGGCGTCGAGTCGACGGTGGTGTCGGTGCGCACGCCACGCCCGGTGCCGCGCGGGTCGTAGGTCACCACCGTCCGGTCGGGGAAGTACGAGGCCAAGGTGCCGAACGCACCGGCATCCATCGGCGATGCGGCGAGGATCAGGGTGGGAAACCGCTGCTCGCCGGACGCGGGTCGCACGTCGTAGACGAGCGATGCTCCGGGGACATCGAGCGTGCGGGTGTCGGGCTGGGTCATGGGAGGCTCCTTCGATCCGGATGTACCCGTGTCGACTCGGTGCCGCCCGGAAACTCATCGACGTGTCCGGTTCCGCTGTGCTGTGTGGTCGCCTGCCGGGGAAGTCGCTGCTGCGGCGAGGATATGCGCGAGATCGCCGGGGCGGCTCCACATGGGCCAATGCCCGGTCGGAAGGTCGACGACATCGACGTGGGCGAGCTTCGACACCTCGGCGAACATGGGATGACCCGCGTCGGCCAACTTCATTACCTGCGCGCTCGGGATCGAACAGCACACCAGAGTGGTCGGGACCGCCCGACGCGCATCGTTGGTGAGCGTCACCAGCCCGCGTAACACCGGACCGGGTTCCGGAACGGCCTTGGCCCGAAAGCGTTCGAGAACCTCGGCGGTCAGGCCCTCGAGGCTGGCCTGCTCCCCGAGCGAGGCGAAGGGGGGCAGGGGAAATTCGTCCGGACCCGCGGGCACATCCGGGGCGAACACACTGCCGGACGCGACCGGCCCACTGTCGACCCACACCACTCGGCGGACAAGCTCAGGATGCCGATCGAGCACCAGGCTTACCGGCGCGTTGGCTCCGCTGTGCGCCACGATCACCACCGGCTGCGCCTCGGAAGCCCCAGCCCGGATCATGGTCTGTTCGATCGCGACCGCCTGGTCGTCGAGCGTCCTGGACGCCCTGTCGGCGTCCCACTCATCGAGGCCGGGAAGCGTCATCGGGATGGATCGCAGGCCGTCGGCGTTCAGATGTTCCAGCACCTCGTCCCATGCCCAGGACCCCAGCCAATGGCCGGCGATCAGGATGATGGTCGGGCTACTCGCGTTGTTCGTCACACCACGATGCTCTCGCGCCGGCAGGACAACGGTGTGTCACCATTTTTGACATGATTTTCTGCCGGGGTAGGACGTGAAGAGGGCGGAGCGACTCCACGCTCTGTCCGAGATGCTGCGACGCAGCGGACCGCGTGGATGCACTGCCGACCGACTGGCACAGGAGTTCGGCGTATCCGTGCGGACGGTCAAGAGAGACCTCACCGCACTCGAGAACAGCGGCGCGCCGATCTGGTCGCGCCCGGGCCCCGGCGGCGGCTACGGGCTGGTCGCCCGAGGCACCCTGCCCCCGGTCAGCCTCACCCCCGTGCAGGCCGTCGCGCTCCTCGCGGCAGTCTCTGCCGCACCCGATGCCCCCTACGCCGATCTCGCCGCGGCGGGCGTTCGGAAGATCATGGACGTACTCGATCCGCAGACCCGGACGAAGGCCGATGCGCTGGCCGGTCGCGTCTGGGTCAACTCGCCTCCACCTCCTCTTCGCGCGGTCAAGTCGGCGCTCGAGGAAGCGATGGCCGAGCAACGGGTGGTGCGTATCCGCTACACCGCGCGTGACGGCGACACGACCACCCGGGATGTCGAGCCGGTCATGTTCGCCTCCACGAACGGCCAGTGGTACCTGATCGGGTGGTGCAGGCTGCGCAGCGCCATGCGGTGGTTCCTGGTGTCCCGTATCGAGCACGCTGCTGCAACCAGGATCGCCTGCAGCGGCCATCACCTCGACGAGATCGGCGTTCCCCCAGCGACAGCCAGGCCCGTGAACGGACGAGGCGAGACGACCGAGGGTTCCGGAGCGAACAGCTAGGGAGCGTTCTGGGCGCGCCCGCGTCCGATGACATCGTCGCGGCGCTCGGCAACACGTTCCGGCGTGAAGTTCTCCATCCACTGCCGCGACGTCTCGTTCTCCACCTGCAGTGCCGGAGAGGCGACATGCTCCTCCGCTCGGCGGTACGACGCGAGCAGTGTCCGCACGCCCACCCGGTCGTTGCCCGCGATGGTCGCGGCCAGATCCAGAGCGGCGCCGAGAAGCCGGTCGTGCTCCACCACCTCGGTCACCAATCCGACTCGCAGAGCTGTCTCGGCGTCGACGAAGTCTCCCGAGAGGCTCATGCGACGTGCGAACGCGCCGCCCACGGCGGCGGGAAGCCGGGAGGTCAGTCCCCAGCCGGGAAGCACCCCGACGCGCGCGTGAGTGTCGGCGAACCGTGCGCGTTCGGAGGCAATGAGGAAATCGCACGCCAGTGCCATCTCGAGCCCGCCGGTGATGGCGGCACCGTTGATCGCGCCGATCACGGGTTTCGACAGTGGTCGCCACGGATGGCCGACGGGGATGCCGTCGTCCGACAGGCGGCCCAGGTTGCCGCCGGAGCCGCCGAGTTCGCGCAGATCCAGTCCCGCACAGAACGCGGGGTCGGTGCCGGTCAGGACGACGACGTCGGTCGCCTCGTCGGCGTCCGCCGCCGCGAGTTCCGTGCGCAGTACCTCGATGAGGGCGGAGCTCAGTGCGTTGCGCTGTTGCGGGCGGTGGAACGTGAGCACACGGGTGGACCCGTGTTGTGCGGTGAGCAGGATCGGCTCGGTCATGTTCGTTCCTTCGCGGAGACGAGTTCGGCTGGCCTGCGGAGCGTAACGATCGCCGGGTCGTCCCGTCACCGATGACGTCCTGCCCGGCGTGGCGTTCCACTGGGCTGAATCGATGTGGCCGCCGCCACAGCTGCCTTCCTACTCTCGCGGTATCCGAGGAAGGGAAACGCCTTGATGCAGTCGCTCGACTGTCGCGCCTGTGCGGCCCGCGTACACGTCGCGAAATACAGCCCCGCTCATACGAGCATCCAGTGGACCGACTCCGCCCGCGCGGCCTGCCACGAAATCGCGGCAGCTCGTGATCTCGATCCCGCCGCATACGTCATGCGGTGTGCAGCATTGGATTGCACGGTCGACGAGGCGGTGTCGGAGGGAAAGCTCCGCGCGACCACGAGGGTCGAACCGTCCGTCCGGCCCCTCGCTTCCGAGGACACCGTCACCGCAGCCCGGTGACCACCGTGTCTGTCAGATTCCGCTCGCTCCGCCCGTACACCTCTTGGAGACCAGAATGACCGTCCAGCAGGATCGTATCGAGATCCGCAATATCGACACCGGCACCAACCCCACCCGATTCGCGCGAGGATGGCACTGTATCGGCCTCGCCAAGTCGTTCCGCGACGGAAAGCCGCACCAGGTCAAGGTGTTCGGCACCGACCTGGTGGTCTTCGCCGACACCTCCGGAACACTTCACGTGCTGGACTCGTACTGCCGGCACATGGGCGGCAATCTCGCGCGCGGCGAGATCAAGGGCGACACCATCGCCTGCCCGTTCCACGACTGGCGCTGGAACGGTGAAGGCCGCTGCGAGGCAGTGCCTTACGCGCGCCGCACCCCGAAGGTGGCGCGCACCAAGAAGTGGACGACGATGGAGCGCAACGGCGTGCTCTTCGTGTGGAACTGCCCGCAGGGCACCGAGCCGACGCCGGAACTCGCGATCCCCGAGATCGAAGGCTACGAGGACGGGCAGTGGTCCGACTGGACCTGGACGACGATCCACGTGGAGGGCTCGCACTGCCGTGAGATCGTCGACAACGTGGTCGACATGGCGCACTTCTTCTACGTGCACTTCCAGATGCCCGAGTACTTCAAGAACGTCTTCGACGGCCACATCGCCGGCCAGCACATGCGTTCGTACGGGCGCGACGACATCAAGACCGGCGTCCAGATGGATCTTCCCGAGGCACAGACGATCTCGGACGCCTTCTACTACGGTCCGTCCTTCATGCTGGACACGATCTACACCGTGTCCGAAGGTAAGACCATCGAGTCCAAGCTCATCAACTGCCACTACCCGGTGACGTCGAACTCCTTCGTCCTGCAGTTCGGCACGATCGTCAAGAAGATCGACGGTATGACCGACGAGCAGATGTCGGAGATGGCGACGCTGTTCACCGACGGTCTCGAAGAGCAGTTCCAGCAGGACATCGAGATCTGGAAGCACAAGACGCGTATCGAGAACCCGCTCCTGACCGAAGAAGACGGCCCGGTGTATCAGTTGCGGCGCTGGTACAGCCAGTTCTACGTCGATGTCGAGGAGGTCACTCCCGAGATGACCCAGCGCTTCGAGTTCGAGGTCGACACGAGTCGTGCCCTCGAGTCGTGGCACAAGGAAGTCGAGGAGAACCTCTCCGCCACAGGGGAGTAACAGCCGGAGCCGTCCCACCCGCCGGGTGGGACGGCTCAGTTGTGTCGACGTCGCAGGCCGTCGACGAATACCGAGATCACGGTGCGCGCCAGATCGGCTGTCGTCGCGTCGGGACCGGACCGGAACCAGCGCGACGCGTGCCAGACGGCGTCGTAGAGCAGTTCCCGGAACACTTCCGGGTCGATATCCGAACGGAACGTGCCGTCGGCGACGCCGTCGGCGATCGCCTCGCGCCACGCGACTTGCATGGCGTCGGCCGTCTCGACCATGTCGGCTTCGACGACGCGTTCGCGCATGTACTCGCCTTCGCGTCGCCAGATGGACGTCGCCCCGTGGTACTGCTCGCTGGTCGCCAGTGCGATCTCGGCGAGTGCTTCGAGTCGTTCGACGGGGGGCAGGTTGCGCTCCGTCACCTCGGCGCAGCGCGCCGTGAGGTCTTCCAGATACTCACGGATGAGTTCGGTGACGATCGCTTCCTTCGACGGGAAGTAGTGGTAGAGCGCCCCGGAGTACACACCGACAGCGTCGCCGATCTCGCGAATCGTGGTCGCCGTGACACCTTTCCGGGAGAAGATCTCGGCCGACCGGTCGAGGATCTGCCTTTTGCGTTCGTGTGGATCCACTTCGAGCCTCCTGCCGTCGGGCACCGGCGTACCTCGGCAGGCCATTGTGCCAGACCTCATTGATCAAACGATCAATGAGGTCCCATCCCTCACGCTCACCAGGAGTATGTATGACAACCTCGCAGACGGTCGCACCGGTCCCGAACACGGTTCTGGCCGGCGAAACAGCTCTCGTCACGGGTGCCGGGCAGGGCATCGGCCGCGGCATCGCCCTTGCACTCGCTGCCGCCGGTGCGCAGGTCGCCGTGGTCGGGCGCACGGCACGAACACTCGAATCGGTCGCCGACGACATCACCCGCCGGGGCGGTGTGGCGCAGCCCTACGTGTGCGACGTGACCGACGCCGAGGCGGTCGCGCGGCTCGTTCCGGCTGTCGCCGAACGTTTCGGCGGAATCACCGTGCTGGTCAACAATGCCCAGACCCCGGCGCCCGGGCCACTGCTCGACCTGGACGAAGCGACATACCGGGAGTGCATGGAGTCGGGTCCTACGGCGACGTGGCGGATGATGCGCACGTGCCACCCCTACCTGCGCGGGCACGGGGCCGTCGTCAACCTCGGGTCGGCGGCCGGAATCCGGTGGAACCCTTCGGGCACCGGCGGATACGCCGCGGCGAAAGAAGCCGTCCGGGTACTGACCCGCACCGCGGCGTGCGAATGGGCCGGCGACGGTATCCGCGTCAACGCGATTCTGCCGCTCGCGAATTCGCAGCCGATGGAAGAGTGGGCCCGCGCTGATCCCGACGCCGCCGCGGGGTACCTCGACACCGTGCCCCTCGGCCGGCTCGGCGACCCGGAAACCGACATCGGCCCGGCGGTGGTGTTTCTGTGCAGCGACGCCGCGCGATACATCACCGGTCACTCGCTGCCTGTCGACGGAGGGCAAGCGCTGGTGCGGTAACGGCGCGGTGTGCCTCGCATTCACCCCACGCGGCGTTGTGGGGTGGTGGTCCGGGAGAGGCTGCGCCAGATCGTGCGGGCAGCCACTCGAACCGGCGTCGTGAGGTGGACGGCGTCCACCTTGTCGGCGGCACCGGTGACGGACACGGCACCTATGTAGGTGCGCCCGTCGCCGATCGGTGCTGCGACGCACGCGATTCCGGGAATCGATTCGCCGCGCTCGTGGGCCACATGCCGCTCCCGGATCCACGCGATCTCGTTGCGCAGCCGTGCTGCGTCGATACCCACCGGCGGAGCGAGTTGCTCCGCGGTGGACGTCCCGGCGGGGTCGAACCGGGTGTGCGCGATGAGTGCCTTACCCAAGGCAGTCCGGAAAGCCGGTTGACGTCCCCCGATGCGCGACGGGACGGGTACCGATTCCCGGCCTACCTTGTCCAGGTAGCGCACTTCGCTGCCGTCGAGGACTGCGAGGTGGACCACCAGTCCCGTCACGGCGTGCAGTTCGTGGAGAACCGGGTGTGCGGCGCGGTGCAGTCCGTCGTGGTGCTGCGCGAGTGCGCCCCATTCGAAGACGGTGCGGCCGAGAGCATACGAGTGGCCCTCTCGCCGAACCCAGCCGAACTCCATCAACTGGGTGAGGAGCCGATGTGCCGACGACCTCGGTAGCCCTGTCCGAGAAGATAATTCGGACAGGGTGAGTTTGTTGTTGGTCTGGAACGCATCGAGCAGTCCGGCGACGCGGTCGACGACAGCCGCGGGGAAGCCGTCACAGTTCCTCACGAAACCTCCATATCGATAGGGCACGCCGGCCCACCGGTATTGATCGATCGATCAATCAACCGAAGAAGACAGTAGCAGGGCAGCATGTTCTCGTGAAGAGGTTTCTTCAGGTCAGGAGTGCCGACACCGCGTCGGCGGCGCTACGCACCAACCGGCTCGCACCCTCGGGAATGCGCCCCTGAGGGCCGGCCAGCGACAGTGCGGCAATCTCCCCGCAGCCCGCATCGAAGGCCGCGGCCACGCAGCGGACCGGATTCCCGCCGCGAACCACGCCCTCGGAGTACAGGAAGCATTCGGAGTGGATGTGGTCCGATGGTGCGCCGTCCCGGTGGCGCAGCAGGGCGATGCCCGCCGCCGTCTCGTGCGTCGGGCGACGTTGGCCGACGTGGGACGGTATTTCGGTGGCCCAGCGCCCGCCGATCTTCTCCAGATAGAGCAGGCTGTCGCCGTCCAGGACGGCCAAGTGGACCGCGAGGCCGGTCTGGGTCTGAAGGTCGTACATCGCGGGTAGAGCGGCTTTGTAGATCCGATCGCGTTCGCGGGCCTGGGCGCCGAGTTCGATCATCTTGGGGCCGAGGCGGTACGTGGTGCCGGTGCGGCTGATCCAGCCGGCCTTCACCAGTTGCAGCAGCATCCGGTGGGTCGTCGAGCGCGGAAACCCTGTGCGCTGGGCCAACTCGGTGAGGGTCAGGCCCTCGGCGGTGCGGAACGGTTCGAGCAGAAGAGTGACTCGTCCCAGGACGGACTGGGGACTGTCGGATACGTCGGGCACAACGCCCTCCTCGGAACGGAATGCGGAGCGTGTTGATCGGTTGATCAATGGATGGGTACGACTGTAACGCGGAGGCGATCGGATGCACAGAAGCGGCGCGACGGATGTCGCGGCGCTTCTGAGCGAGTGTGCTTGCGGGGTACGTTGACCCGCGCTATCCGGCGGGCGGTGCGAACGCCTTCAGCGGCTCGGAGCCGGTTTGGTCGTGGCCCCAGTACGCGTCGGCGGTGATCTCCTCGGACGTGTAGAACCGTTCGTCGACCAGCATGCCTTCGGTACCGAACTCGAGATCCCATCCGCCCGGTGCGCGGACGTAGAACGAGATCATCTTGTCGTTGGTGTGGCGGCCCAGCGTCGAGGAGATCGAGAAGTCCATGCGGTTGACCCGATCGAGGGCCTGACCCACTGCGTCGAGGGTGTCGACCTCGGTCATCAGGTGCACGAGCCCGGGCTCTTCGTTCGGCGGCGCCGGGCACAGCGCGAGGCTGTGGTGGCGCTCGTTGATGCCGAGGAAGCGCACGCGGACGAGGCCGTCCTCGTCGAGCCGGATCGAACCGCGCGGCAGGAATCCGAGTACCTGCGTGTAGAACTCGTACGTCTCGGCGAAGTTCGCCGAGGGCAGCACCACGTGACCGAGGCCGTGGCGTCCGGTGACCCAGCGTCCCGCGAATCGGGTGACCACGGGGCTGTGGTCGAGAACCGGGCCGAAGAACACCTCGAGGCGCGTACCGGACGGATCCTCGAACGCGATGGCACCTTCCGCGTCGATGTAGGTGGCCTCCTTGTGGGAGAGCACCTCCACCGTCCGGCCGGACTTCTCGACCGCTTCACGCACACGCTCGAGTGCGAACTCGTCGCGTACTTCCCAGCCCACGGCCAGTGCCTTGTCCGAATCGCCGGGCAGCACCTGGATGCGGGAGCGACGCTCGTCGACGCGTGCGTAGAACCCGTCCTGCTCGGGACCGGAACCCTCGGCCATACCGAGGCCGTCGAGCAGCAGTTCGCGCCAGCGCGGCACGTCCTGTGTCTGAATCCTGAGGTAACCGAGACCCCGTAACTCTGTCATGTCAGTTGTTCCTCGAAAGTAGTAGGTGGATCAGATCATTGCGCGGTATGCGCCCTGCGGCTCGCCGCCGAGCTGGGTGAGGGCGGCCGAGTGGTAGATCATGCCGGGCACGTGAATGGCGTGGGTCAAGCCGACGTGCGCGTCGCGCCAGAAACGCTGCATCGGCGTCTTCAAGTGGACGGCCGCACCGCCGGCGCGGGCGAAGACCTCGTCCATCGCACGCACTGCACGCCACGCCGCCGAGATCTGGGTGCGCCGGCCGATTGCCCGCTCCTCGAAGCTGATCTCTTCACCGCGGTCGGTCTTGTCCCAGAAGCGGTCGACGGTCTCGAGCAGAGCCAGTCGCGAGGCGGAGATCTCGGATGCGGCCTCGCTGATCGCGAAGAGAACGTAGGGGTCTTCCTTGATCGGGACGCCGGTGACCTGGACCCGCTCCTTCTGGGCCGCGATGTAGCAGGCGAGCGCGCCTTCGGTCATGCCGATGAGCGACGACGTGATGCCGAGCGGGAAGATGTAGGAGAACGGGAACTTGTACAGCGGCTCGTCGCGCCCGGCGTGACGCCAGCCGTTGCCGCTGAGCACGATCTCCGCGTCGAGGGTGCGGTGCTCGGGGATGAAGGCGTCCTTGATGATCAGGTCCTTCGAGCCCGTGCCGCGCAGGCCGATGACGTTCCAGCTGTCCTGGTCGATCTCGTAATCGGAGCGGGGAAGCACGACATGGAGGACCTTGTCGGTGCGGTTGCCGTCCTTGTCTCCGACCGCCGCTCCGATCATGATCCATCCGCAGTGATCCGTGCCGGACGAGAATGCCCAGCGCCCGTTGAGGATGTAACCGCCGTCGACCGGCACCGCGACACCCATGGGCGCATACGGCGACGCCATCCACATGTCGTTGTCGGCACCCCAGATCTCCTCCTGGGCCTTCGGATCGAAGAATGCGAGCTCCCACGGGTGGACACCCACGATGCCGGCGACCCAGCCCGTCGCGCCGTCCAGCGCGCCGAGCGCCATCACGGTCTCGGCGGCCTCACGGGGGTGACCTTCGAATCCGCCGTACTCCTTGGGCTGGAACGTGCGGATGATGCCGGACTCGCGCAGGTGCTTCGCGGTCGTGTCGGTCAGGCGCATGAGCTTGTCGCCCTCGACGCCTTCGGCGCGGATCTCGTCCGCGTGCTGCATGATTCTGTCCAAAACGTGGCCCATGGCGTGACTCTTCCTGGGTATCGGCTGTGGAAGCCGAGCGGTGGGGTGGTGTCCCGATGAGGGGTGGGGACCGGCGCACACAGTGTGCCGATGCGCTACCCCGAACAGTGGCAGGGACCACACCCACCCGCATCGATGTTTCCGTTGAACGGGACAGCAACTGCGCGACCTGCGGGGTCGCGGTACAACGAGGACAACGCACCGGCCGTCCGTGCCCGCACCGTCCGAAGGAGCAAGATGACCGACACCGCAGCTCTGGTGGCTTCCCTGCTCGAGCGTGTCCAGGCACTCGAGGACAAGGCAGCGATCCAGGAGGTGCTGTCGGCGTACGGGCCCGCTGTCGACGCCGGTGACGCCGACGCCGTCGGTGAATTGTGGGCCGAAGATGCCGTCTACGACATCGACATCCGGGTGATGGAGGGCCGCGACGCGATTACCGAGATGGTCCGCACCCGTCCCCACCAGGACTACATCAACGAGGGCTGCGGCCACCTTCTCGATCCCGTCCACATCCGGGTCGACGGCGACACGGCCGTCGCGACCTGTCATTCACTGTTGCTGCGCCGCAACCTCGATGCCGATTCCTTCCGCGTCTGGCGCGTCACGGCCAACCGCTTCGAACTGGCGCGCATCGACGGAACCTGGAAGATCACGCGCCGCACCGCCCGGCTGCTCGACGGTAGCGCCGCAGCACGCGAGTTGCTCGCGCGAGCATCCCGCTGACGCCCGACCGGAGGATATATCTTGTCGCAGAGCGAATCACAAAACCTCGCTTCGGAATCAGCAGGGGTTACCCTCGGTGCCGCAGAGCAGCTTCTCGCCATCCGGGAGATCGAGCGGGTCTTCGCCGCCCGGCTCCGTGTGATGGACAACAAGCAGTGGGAGTACTACCCCACCTTGCACACCGAGGATGTCGTCAGCGAAACGTGGCAGGGCCTGCCCGGCGACAAACGCCCCAGCACCGACGGTGAATCGGGCCGTGTGGTGGGGCGTACGGCACTGACGCGTGCCATCAGCAACCTGCTCGACGGCCCGGTGAAGGTGACCTCCGCGCATCACGGGCACTGCCCCGAGATCGTGCTGGAATCCGACACCACCGCCCGCGGTATCTGGGCGATGGAAGACCGGTTGTGGTGGGACAACGCCGGCACCGAAGAATCGCTGCACGGGTGGGGTCACTACCACGAGCGTTACACCAAAGTCGATGGCGTATGGCTGATCTCGTACCGCAAGCTCACCCGTCTCCGCCAGGTGCACACGCCGGAATTCTTCTCGTTCCTGAAGCCGCTCTGAGCCTTTCGGCATTCCCGCGGCGCACCGTCGTCACGCGCGAGCAGCGGAGCCCTTCTCTGCCGCCCGTGCATGGCCGACGATTTCGCCGGTGACCTGTGGCCACACTTGCGGGGGCAGGTTGTGGCCCATGCCCGGAACCACCACCAGGCGGGCTCCCGGAACGGCGTCGGCAGTCGCGATTCCGCCGTCCACCTCGACGAGCGGATCGTCTTCGCCGTGGATCACCAAGGTCGGGATCGTCAGGTCGCGTAGTCCCGGAGTGCGGTCGGGAGAGACCAGGATCGCGGCGAACTGGCGCGCCACACCGGCGGCGTCGTGACCCCGGAGGAACGAGCGCCGCCCGACGTCGGCGACACGCGACTCGTCGAGTGGGTATCCGGGCGAACCGATCACCCGGTACACCTGAAGAGACCGTTCGGCGGCGCTGTCCGGGTCGGTCGGCTGCGGAAGGAACAGGGCCGCTGTCGCCTCCGGTCGCGTCCGTCCCACCTCCCGCGACGGAGTGGACATGATCGATGTCAGGCTCCGCACCCGTCCGGGGTGATCGATCGCGAGTTGCTGGGCGATCATGCCCCCCATCGACGCACCGACGATGTGCGCGGACTCGACACCGAGCGCGTCGAGCAACCCCGCCGTGTCCTCGGCCATGTCCACCAGCGTGTACGGCGGTGCGGGCGTGCTCTGTCCACCCAGCAGCGCACCCAGGTCGGGAACTCCGGCCTCGTCGAGGTGACTCGACAATCCGATGTCGCGGTTGTCGAAGCGGATCACGTGGAAACCGTGCCCGGCCAGCAGTCCGCAGAATTCGTCCTCCCACGCGAGCATCTGGGTGGCGAGACCCATGATGAGTACAAGGGGAGGGGCGTCCGCGTCGCCGAACGTCTCGTAGGCCAATTCGAGGTCGCCGACTGCTGCGCGCTCGGTCCGGTCGGTCATGGGCATCCTTATCGCTCGCTACCGGTGTCTGTTTCGTACCCTGCCATGTCGCGCCGTCGTCTTTACGCTTTCGAGGGGGCGTTGGAGTGTTCCGCGGGAGACTCGGAACGGACTTCGAAGTGAGGGCAGATGACGGTCGACGAGAATCCCACGAATCTTCGTCGGGTGTCCAGGCTGCTCGCCGGCATCCGTGACGGCACCGACGACGACACGCTGGCGGCGGGATTCCTGCTCGCCGCCACGGTCGTGGCGCTTGTCTGGGCAAACCTGGGAGATTCCTACGAGGCGTTCTGGCACACCCCGCTGAGCATCCGGATCGGGGATTACGCCATCACCCTCGACTTGAAGGACTGGGTGAACGACGGCCTGATGACCTTGTTCTTCTTCGTCGTCGGTCTGGAAGTGAAGCGGGAACTCACCATCGGAGAGCTCACCGATCGCACACGGGCCGCTGTCCCACTGGTAGCCGCCGTTGCCGGTCTCGCGTTGCCTGCCGTGCTCTACCTGTTGCTCAACCCCAGCGGGGAGGCTGCGGGTGCGTGGGGCGTGGTGGTCTCCACCGACACGGCGTTCGTGCTGGGCGCGCTCGCGCTCGTCGGACCACGGTGCCCGGCCCGGTTGCGGGTGTTCATCCTCGCGCTCGCGGTGGCCGACGACATCGGTGCGCTCGCCATCATCGGGTTCTTCTACACCGAGCAGCTGAGACTCGGGTACCTGCTGCTCGGCTTCGCGGGTTTGCTGTTGATCATGCAGTTCCGCCGGCTCGAAGTGTGGCGCGGCGTCGCCTACTTCCTCGTCGCGGCCGCAACGTGGGTGGCCTTCTACGAGTCGGGCGTGCATCCCACCCTTGCCGGTGTACTGATCGCGCTGATCCTTCCCATCTATCCGCCGCGGCGCGCCGAGGTGGAACGGGCGGGTCAGCTCACGCGGGCATTCCGCCAATCACCCAATCCCGACTATGCGCGCGCGGCGCAACTCGGTGTTCTCCGCGCGGTGTCCGTCAACGAGCGGTTGCTCCGGTTCTATCAGCCGTATACAGCCTTTCTCGTGGTGCCGATCTTCGCTCTCGCGAACGCCGGTGTGGTGATCACCGGCGAGACGATCGGCGACGCGATCGTCTCACCGATCACGTGGGGTGTCGTTCTCGGTCTGGTGGTGGGCAAGCTGGTCGGGATCACCGCAGCCACCGCAGTGTTCTCCCGTCTGCGGCCCGGAAGCCTGCCGCCGGGCTTGACTCTCGCTCAGGTCAGCGGTGGCGCAGCACTTGCGGGCATCGGATTCACCATCTCCCTGTTCATCGTGGACCTGGCGTTCGAATCGCCCGAGGCGGCCAACGATGCGCGCCTCGGTGTACTCGTCGCAGCCGTGCTCGCGACCGGATCGGGCTGGGCGCTGTTCCGTTTGGCAGATCACCGCCGCCCCACCGACGGGGTCACCGGACTTGTGCTGTTGCGTCCGGTCGATCCGGGCCGAGATCACGTGAGGGGACCGGACAACGCACCGCTCACGCTTGTGGAGTACGCCGATTTCGAGTGCCCGTTCTGCACCAGGGCCACCGGGGGCATCCAGGAAGTACGCACACACTTCGGTGACGACCTCCGGTACGTCTTCCGGCACTTCCCGCTCGATGCGGTGCATCCGCACGCGCGTTTCGCAGCCGAGGCCTCCGAGGCGGCCGCGGCGCAGGGCAAGTTCTGGGAGATGCACGACCTCCTCTTCGCCCACAGCGACGCCCTGTCCGAAGAGGAGATCTACGACTACGCCGAGCGACTGGGCCTCGACATGGACCGATTCGACGAGGATCTGCGGTTGGACCGCTACCGGCACCGAGTCGACGACGACGATCTCGACGCCGCGACCAGCAACCTGTCCGGGACACCCACGTTCTACCTCGGAGCCACCGGCACGGGTCTTCCCTTGCACACCGGGCCGTTCGACGCGGCGACCTTGATCAGCAGACTCGAAGAAGCGCGCGAAGTCTGACCGACTCCGCACGCGCGCGAGGTTTGGGTGCGCATACAGAGGGAAGCCGACGTGCGGACCAGCATCCGAATAGCTCAGGAAGGTACTGATGGCTGAAGAGGACGCCCACACAACGCGGACCGATCAACTCCGCTTCCAGGACCCCGTGACTCGCTACCCGTCGATCACGCCCCCGGAGCAACATCAGCCGGAACCGGGACACGAATCCGAGCTCGAGCCACGAGCCGACATCGGCGAGTTCTCGTACCGCGGCACCGGTCGCCTGAAAGGGCGCAAAGCGCTCGTGACCGGCGGTGATTCCGGAATCGGTGCGGCTGTGGCGATCGCGTTCGCGCGCGAGGGCGCCGACGTCGCGATCTCACATCTGCCCGAGGAAAAATCCGACGCGGAGAACGTCGCCCGCATCATCTCGGAGAGCGGCCGGAAGGCGGTGACGCTGGGTGGCGACATGACGGACGCTCGTTTCTGCCGCAGCGTGGTGGATGACGCGGCCGAACATCTCGGCGGACTCGACATCCTCGTCAACAACGCGGGCAAGCAGATCGCGACGACCGGTCTCGAAGAGCTGCCCGACGAGCAACTCGAGGAGACGTTCGAAACGAATATCCTCGCGATGTTCCGGACCACTCGCGCCGCGCTCGCGCATCTGGAGGCCGGGAGCACCATCATCAACACCACGTCGATCGTCGCGTACATGCCGTCGCCGACGCTGATGGATTATGCCTCCACCAAGGCGGCGATCAACAACTTCACGAAGGGCCTGGCACACCAGCTCGCCGGCAAGGGTATCCGCGTCAACGCCGTCGCGCCGGGTCCGATCTGGACACCGCTGCAACCTTCCGATGGACAGCCGAAAGAGGAACTTCCCGAGTTCGGGCAGAACACACCCCTGGGGCGCGCGGGGCAGCCCACCGAACTGGCGCCGGCGTATGTGTTCCTGGCGTCGCCCGAATCGAGTTACGTGGTGGGATCGACGATCCACGTCAACGGTGGGATGCCGTCCCCGTAGCCACTTCCTCGAGTTGCCCGTCGACATGGTCGCGGGCGCACCGAGGCGACGCGGTACACGCCTACGGCCTGGACGTGTACCGCGTCGGCGGTCGGAGGCCTGTGTCATGTGGCGCACCGCCCCGGGCGTCACCGACAACCAAGACCGGCGTCGTGAGCCCCGAAGGGCCTCGACCGACGCCCCGCCCCCATCCGAGTCTCCTCCCCGAGACCGGCCGCTCCCGAACCCCCCGGGATTCACTTGCGACACACCGTGTATCCAGCGCCTCGTTCTTCTCGTTACGCTCCTCCAGGGCATTGCGGACGAAGTTCATCCGTTCAGATTACATACGCCCGAACATCGCGATTTGTCGGTAACGGACGATTCGTATCCCGATCTTCGGGGCAGTTACGCACCCCCCGATGAGCTCCGGATGACGAGCTCTCCTCTGTCTGAGCCTTTACCGGCACCAACCCGATCTCCCGTTCGTTCAGAAGCGCTTACGCCGAGACACAGACGCCGGGTGAGGGCAATCTGTCGAAGCCCATCGGACAAATTCGGAAATTGCCCGCGAAAACCCTCTCGACTCCGCAACACAGACGGCTGCGGGGGTCTTCGCGTAGTTTCACCGCACATGCGGGGATTCAGTACCGCTGTGGCCGTGTGTGTTACCTGTGTGGCTGGGTGGTCGCAGATGCAAGATCGCAATCCGCACCATTAGCGAAGAATGGGCAATAGCAAGGCCGGGAATCAAACTGCTCTCAGATGCTACGAGCTGCAAGTGACGTTATAGTTACCCCAGCGACACGGAGCAGTAGTGGATGGTCTACGGCGTTTCGCATGGGCATTCGGGGTGGTTTGCCTGACTCGTTCCCGGCCGATGGTTGTCTCGGACCCGAGTTCGGGGTCGACGGTTGTCTCGGGGAGGAGACACGTATGAGGACGAAGGCACGATGACCGCGGTACCCGAAAAGCGACGGTCCGCAGCTACTCTCGATCGGCGCGCGGTACGTCGCGAACAGGTGCGCACCGGCGATCCCAGAGGCGGTTCATCGGCAGAACGGCGGAGCTGGCAACGCGCATACGTGCGCCGGCTGTTCTGGACCGACGCCGTGATCGTGGTTCTCGCGGTCGTTTCGGCGCACGTGGTCCGATTCGGCCACGACAGCTTGCTGACTGTGGATACCGTCCACGCCCTCGACTACACACTGGTCTCCGTCGCGTTGGCAGCTGCCTGGATCATCGTTCTCGCCGGTTTCCGCACGCGGTCCCGGCGAGTCGTGGGTTCCGGCTTCGACGAGTACCAGCGCGTCATCGCAAGCACCCTCCGGTTGTTCGGCATCGTCGCCATTTTGGCGCTCGTCTTCCGGATGGAGCTTGCCCGCGGGTATCTGGCGATCGCACTGCCGGCGGGCTTGATGACCCTACTGCTCAGTCGATGGTTGTGGCGTAAGGCTGTTTGGCGCAAACGTCGGTCGGGTCAGTTCAGCACGCGCGTGCTGGTCGTCGGGGGTGCCCGTGCCGTTCGGCACATGGCGCAGACATTCGAGCGCAAGAAAACCGACGGGTACCATGTCGTCGGCGTGTGCGTCCCCCGGTACTCAGGGGTGCCCGGGGAGGATATCGATGTCGGCGGACGCTGTATCCCCATCTACGGCGACGAATCGTCGGTGGTCGAGGCGCTGAAGATCTCCGGTGCCGACACCGTGGCCGTGACTGCCACCGAAACTCTCGGGCACGAAGGCATTCAAGACCTCGTATGGATGCTCGAACCGCTCGAAGCCGATCTTGTCGTTGCCACCGGGGTAGTGGACGTCGCCGGGCCGCGCCTGGAAATGCGCCCTGTTGCCGGCCTGCCGCTGATCCATGTGGAGAAGCCGCGGTACCACGGTGCCAAGCGCAGCGGGAAGCGGTTGTTCGATCTCGCGTTTTCGTCGGCCGTGCTGGTCGTGCTGAGTCCGGTGTTCGCGTTGGTAGCGCTGGCGATCCGGCTCGACGACAAGGGCCCGGTGTTCTACAGAGCCGAGCGCATCGGGATGGATGGACTACCGTTCGCGATGATCAAGTTCCGCTCGATGGTGATCGACGCCGACGAACAGATCCCGGCGTTGCTCGATCGGAGCGAAGGATCCGGACTTCTGTTCAAGATGCGCGACGACCCGAGGGTGACGCGCGTGGGGCGGATTATTCGACGCTTCAGCGTCGATGAGTTGCCTCAGTTCATCAACGTGGTGCGCGGCGAAATGAGCGTCGTCGGGCCGCGCCCACCGCTGCGTCGTGAGGTGGAAGGGTACGACGGCCGAGTCCGCCGACGACTGCTGGTGCGGCCGGGACTGACGGGACTGTGGCAGGTCAGCGGGCGGTCGTCCCTGTCGTGGGATGAGGCAGTGCGGCTGGATCTCTCGTATGTCGAGAACTGGTCGATGGTCAACGATGTACTGATCATCGGAAAGACGGTCAAGGCTGTGCTGGTGAGCGAAGGTGCGTACTGAGAGGGGGCAGCGAAAGCCGGGCGAGGGTGAAGTGGCGAATGAGTCGGTCGTGACCGAGGGCGAAGTACCAGTGCATCAGCCGTGCAAACGGGAGGGGGTACTGCCATCGTGACGCGAATCGGGCTTGATGTCGGCGCACTCGTGCAACCCGGTAGTGACCGCGGCCTTGGAAGATATACCGTGGAAATAAGAGCGGCGGCGCAAGGGATACGCGGTGTGGAGGTCGTTCCGGTCTCCACATCTCACTATCGAGTGCCGGCGAACTCTTTGCTGGATCACGTGCTTACCTTGGGGCAGTTGAGGAAGGTCTCGTTGTTCCACTCGACGACCGTGACGCATCTTCCACTGATCAAGACGCGTCCGTGGGTGTGTTCGATACAGGACATAATTCCCTTGGACCTCTACGGATATACGAAGCGGGGCGTGAAGACCGACTTCTACCACTCCCAAGCTACGAGATGCGATGTCGTCGTTGCAAACTCGATTTATACGGCGAGTCGCATCGCAGACAGGTTGGGCGTCGCGCCGGAGAAGATTGTGACGGCTCCGATCCCGGTGAGTGCGGCATTTCGTCGTGGTCCGAGCGGGCGGGCTGACAGTCCGGTTGCTTATGCCTGTGCACTCGTCGACCAGAGGTCCCGGGATGACAGGAAGCGCTATCACTGGATTCAGCAGATCGCGAAACAACTCAGAAAATCGGAGATCCAGGTCAGAATCGCCGGTCGGGGAATAAGGGCACACGAGTTCCCGGATTGCACGGTAGTCGGAGAGTTGAGCGACGCGGGGCTCCGCGACTTGTATTCCGCGTCGATTTGTTTCATTTATCCCAGTGCCTACGAGGGTCAGGGTTTGCCTCCTATCGAGGCTATGGCATGCGGTTGCCCCGTCCTGGCGTTCCGGAACACGTCAGTGGAGGAGATGATCGGACTCGAAGAATTCTTGGTGGACGACCCCATACCGTGGGCGGAACAGGATCTACTCGGTTCGATGCCCCGCGATGCTGTTTGCCATTTTGCCGACAAGGTCGTGAACCTTGTCGAAGACCGAGATCGCCTCAGTAAATATCGTAGACTCGCTCTCGTTCAGGCAGGGAAATTGTCCGACCGCACTCTTGCCGAAGCGCTTGCACGCTCCTACCGACTGGCTTCGGGGGGATGACGATGATCGTGGTTCTGAACGACTTCATCGGCGCACGAGGGGTCAGCGGTTCGAGCATTGGGGCTACACAGGTGGCCCGTGCACTCGCCGATGGCGGCACCGATGTGTACCGGATGACAATCGGCAGAGAACCGAAGTCCAGGGTCGGGCGATTGGCGGGAATGCTCAGGTGGGACTTCGTCCACACTCCGAGGACTGCAAGTAAAGTCGATGCTTCTTGCATCGTGCACTGCGCCAACACGGGGTTGGGCGCGCGACATCTTCCCTCGATCGTCATCATGCACGACACGATGGTTCTGGATCACCCGGCACTTTTCGACCGGGGTTACAACGTGTACGCGAGGATGGCCTTCGGCATCTCGGTTCGTGCCGCCCGCGTAGTGGTCACGCCGTCTGAGCACAGTGAGAACCGGATACTCGCACGATGGCCGGGAACCAGCGTCGTCGTTATACCCTGGCCGACGCAACCTATCCGGCCGAACGCGAACCTTCCCGGCTACGAAGAACGCATGCGAAAGCCGACCGTACTCGCGGTGGCGTCCACCGACCGGCATAAAAGGCTGGATATCGCTGTCAATACCGTGTCGACAGCACGCCGTATCAGCGGCATCGACTTCGGTTTGACACTGGTTGCGCGGCCGGGCAACGCAGAGTCCGCCGTGCAACGCGCGATCGGCCGTGCGGATCCGGAGCATGAATGGATCGAGGTCGTCAGGGGAATCAGCAGCCGACACCTATCTGATCTGTACGACAACGCGTTCTGTCTGATAGTGGCGTCTCTCGACGAGGGTTTCTGCCTCCCCGCTCTGGAGGCCGCATCCCACGGATTACCGGTTGTACATACTGCCCGGGGCGCTCTAGCCGAGGTAATGGGCGGGGATCCCGCTTCCGGGTGTGACTACGCTGCTGACGAGGCAAGACTGCTCGAGTCCATGATCAGTATCTGCGACGGGCCGGCATGGGAATCCTCACGTGCGAGATCGATCGAGCGGGCAGGGGTTTCTACGGGGCCAGAACAATTCCGAGACCGATGGCGCCTATTGGTGAAGGAAGTCGGATCATGAAGGTGACTTTCCTGCACGGTAGCAACGACATATACGGCGCGAGCAGAGTGCTGTTGGACGAGGTATCGATTTTTCTCTCGAACGCGTGGGATGTAGCGGTTGTGCTACCGATGAAAGGCCCTCTGACGGAGAAGCTTACGACGCTCGGTGCACACGTTGTCGTTGATCGTGAACTCCAAGTACTCCGTCGTGCCCAGTCGCTGAAAACAATTGGGAATCCGCGGATGCCGGCGGTAATACGCGGAGCAGATCTCGTAGTCGTCTGGACACTCGCATTGGCAAGTTATATCCCACTCCTGGTGCTTCGGAGGCAGAGCTTCTACGTATCGGTCCACGAGATTCAAGGAGGGGCGGTAGGCGTCGTATTGCTTTGGCTGTTGCGTGCCGGAAGCTTCCCGATCACAGCGTGCAGCGAGGCTGCCAAGGCGTGGATGTCGAAGGGCGGTATATCAGCGGACAGAATATCTGTTACCTATCCGATTTTCTCCCCGGACTCGGTCAACTCGCTCTCGGCGAAAACTACCGGTTGCAGACCCGCGATCGCAGTTGTCGGACGCACGAATGGGCGCAAGGGACATCTGGAGGTTGTCCGCGCCCTTCGGCGTCCTGCACTTCGCGATATGGAGATGACCCTCGTTCTCGCGGGTGGACCGTTCCCCGGCCAGGAACATCACTTGGCAGCGATAATCGATGAGGCGGCAACCGACCGGCGCATCACGTACGTCGGGGAGGTCGACGGCGTGCAGAGTCTTGAGGGAGTCGTCGACGCTGTGGCTTGTTTCCCCACGCGCCCAGAGTCTTTCGGGTTGGTGCCGCTCGAAGCATGGGCGTCAGGGATTCATACTTTGGGGCACCTGGAGGGCGGTGCTGCCGAGGTCCTGCCGCTCGTAGGGGCAATGTCCGTTCTTGAAATGCCCTCCGTAGAGGGCCTCGCGGCGTTCATCCGAACCGCGCTTGTGAACCGCGGACGGTGGCAAGACTTGCCGCCTCGGGAATCGGTTCTGAAGAAGTTTTCGAGGGAGGTTCGCGAGTGTGTCGTCTGTGACGTCATCGCGTCAGCGGAGTCGGCTACCAGTGGGCGGACGAAGGCGGGAGGCGGATGAACAAGCAGCGAAGTCACTCCATCGGACGGGCGGGATCACTGTTCGCCGTCTCCGCCCGGGTCGCATCGGCGAGCAATAGGTGATCTGGTGGAACCTCGAGCGGATCGGAAGTCTACGACCTCCCGAATTGCGCGCGCGCTTCCAGTACGGCGAGGTCGCCCCGAGAACATCCCCACCATTTCGGGCGTCGTTGTGGTCGCAATCGGTGGTGGGGCGGCCGCGGCTTTCACGGGTCTCGGGGCCGTCCTCATGGTCGGCGGTGGTCTGCTGGTCGTATTCCTCGCGGCGAACCGGCGGTACCTTGCGATCGGCCTCGTCCTCGCAATGTTCGTCACCCGTCCGGTCGCTGAGATCGGCCCGACGAGCGTGCGTCCTGAGATCGTAGTCGGAGCAGCCGCTCTCATTTCGATACTCGGCGATATCGTACAACGACGAAAAATCCCCAGGTTCCAGCTCAATCTATTTCTTGTCGTATACCTTTGGATCGCGTACCTCGCGGTTGTCTCGATACTCCATTCGGTAGACGTCGGTAAATCGATTTCGACCCTCGCCTGGATGGCGGTGTGCGCTACGGCTGCATTCTGGATATCCGTCAACCCTGATTTCATCGGACTCATCGTCCGATCGGCAGTGTGGGTGAACTTTGCTGTCGCGCTGACTGCGATACTTCTGTACGGTCTGTCGAATATTTCCGGCTACAGCATCGGTGCGCAATTCGATCCGGCGTATGGCGGCTACGCAGTATATGTGCTCAGCATCGAGGCGAATATTCTCGGTGGCCTGGTGTGTATCTGGTCTGTTATCTGCATAGCTGATCCGCTCCGCCAATTCAGTTCTCGTCTGCGCATTGCGATGCTCTTCCTTGCTCCTGTTGCCATTCTCGCAACGCACACGCGCGGTGCGCTTCTGGCGTTTGTCCTAGCCCTGGCGATTCTCGGTTTCACGCGAGGTAGGATCATTGCTTCTGCTGCATTCGTGGGCGTCGTATGCTGGATCGGGTTGTCGCTTGCGACCAGATATGATCCCGGGCTCGCAAAATTCGCTACCGGGCTGGATTTCTCCGGCGGGACCGAGATTGTTCGTTACACCAGTTGGAAGGTTGCGTGGAGCGATATCTCGTCATCGACGGAGAACTTTGTTTTCGGGTCGGGATTCAACTCGTTCGGACAGCGACACCTCGATCCGACCGTGCCGGATATGATGCGTCCGTCGTATCTCGGTAATCTGCCTTTGCAGCTGTTGTACGACGGGGGAATAATCACCCTGCTGGTTGTTTCGATGGTTGTGTTTGCGGTGTGGAGGCGCGCCGGCAGGGCCATCGGTTTCGGCGTCGCCACGGCGATATTGGTCGCATACACGACCATATCGATAGGTACGAGTGTCCTGTGGCTTTTGGAGACCTGGATGTTGGTCGGGCTTGCAGCGGCGAACGGCGGGCGCGGCGATTCGAGGAGGAAACCCGGAAACAACAATCCGGGTCGTAAGGCCGCGACGTGAGGATACTGCGAGGTAGTTTCGCGCTGGGTTTCGGGGAAGCAGTAAGTAAACTCGCTCTCTTTGCCTTCACAGCGTATTTCGCGAGGCGGGTCGGGCTGACGGAACTCGCGCACCTGAGCGTTGCGCAGTCCCTTCTGATGTACGCCACTGTGGTCGGAGACGCGGGTTTGACTGCACACGCGGTCCGGCGTATCGCCGCGGGCGATCGGGTGCGGGTGGTTGTACGCGAAACCTCTTCGGTCCAGTTGGTCCTCGCCATGATCGGTCTCGCGATCGTCGTCCCGATATCTTGCATGAACGCCGGCGTCGGTATGACACTGGCATTGGTCCTGGCGCCGCTCGGCGCGGCTGCAGCGCCGACTTATCTGCTCCAAGCGCGCGGTAACATGTCAGCGCTCGCTCTGGGGCGAGTGACTTCGGCGGTGGTCACAGCTGGTCTTGGGATCGCAATCCTCTCTGTTACACCAACGCTGTTCGCTGCCTTTGCGTATTCAGCTGGTTCTCTGGCGGCATTCTTGGCAATAGTGTGGCTGTCGCACGGTTCGCTTCGCTTGTACTTTACTTCGCTGACCCCGAAAATCCGCCCCGATTGGATGTATGCGTCGAGGTGGTTGATCGTTCAGGCTCTGGTTGTGCACGCCTATGCTTCCTGCCTTACGATCGGGGGATCGTATTTACTCGCTGAATCAGAATTTGTCATCTTGTCGACGGCCCTGCGAATCCAGATGTTGCTGCTCATCCCCGCAAATATCTTGCAGACGGTCTTGTTGCCGTTGTTCGTCCGGCACGAATACAGCATTCTTCGTGTATTTCTAGTAACGGTAGGCGCTTCCATCTTCGTGCCCTTGGTCGTGTTCATCTCCGGAGAGTCGATCTTGGAGTTCGTTTACGGGGGCGAGGCGGGGGCGTCCGCCCCGGCGCTCATGGTTTTGTCACTTCAAATTCCGCTGGCTTATGGGGCGACTGTAGTTCTTACGTCGCTCGTTGCCGAGGGCGCGTATGGTCGGACCACGACGTTCTACGTCGTGGCGCTGATCGTGCAGATTGTTTCTCTTATTGCGCTGGCTCGTGGGGGCGCAACTTCATCCGCGATCTCCCTCTTGATATCGGAGTCGCTCTTTCTTGCGCTTTTGTGTGCTCTGCGGGTATCGAGGAAAGGAAGGTCGAATGTATCCGGGTGAATCGATAATTGTGTTGGGGGGCATTCCATTCGAATCGAAAGCCAACCAAACCTCACTTCAAATGACCCGCGAACTCTCCAAGACGCTCGACGTATGGTACCTGTGTCGTTCAACGCAGAGGCCGCGCCGGGATCCGAGAGACCTACTTCGTACTGCGGTCTCGTTCAGGAACTGGCGCTCGACATATTGTACGATCGACCGAAATCTCCATGTGGTGACGCTTCCACGGTTGTTCGATTTTGTTCCGCTTGCCTTCCCGACATGGTGGCGAAAAGTTGTATCAATTTATCTGCTACATGTTGTGCGTGCGATGATCAGGAGATATGACATTGTGAACCCTGGACTCCTTGCCTACTGGTGGTTCTTCCCCGAGATTGTGTCACTCGAAACCTGGCGTTTTCGGATTTTCGACGTAATCGACAGGCACTGGGATCCGAGTGCAAACCGCCGCCATGATCGGCGTAGTCGGCAGCACCTGAAATATGTATTGCGGACCGCTGATGCGGCCGACGCCACGTTCGTGGTTTCGCCAGCGTTACGTGACGAGTTCGAAATGTTCGGTGTGTTTACTTACTGTGCTGAAAACGGCGTGGACCTCGAGCGGATCGCTTCGATAGACCCGGGTGGGCACCGAACCCGAGTAGCTGTCTATGCTGGAGGGATAAATGAAAGAATCGATTTCGATCTGTTGAACAACACTGTCAAGTCCAACCCGGATTGGTTGTTCATCGTAGCGGGCGGCGGACCTCGGCTATGCGAGATCGGTGATGCACCGAACCTGCATAAGCTTGGGAACGTCGATTACGAAGATGTCCTGCGCATTCTCAAGGCCTCCGCTGTCGGGATGATACCGTTCAGGGAGTCGGAGTATGTGAAATCTTCGTCGCTGATGAAGCTGGTCGATTACTTGGCTTGTGGTGTGAAGGTGGTTGTCACGCCCGCGGTACATCTTGGACGGATGGCCAATGCTGCGGGTGAACAGATCCTCGTTGTTGAGCGTTCGGCATGGTCTGACGCATTCCAAGGGCTCGGGTCAGTTGTGAGTAACGAAGACCTTGATCTGTCTTCCTTCAGCGTACAAGCGCGTTCATCGAGGATGCTTGGGATAGTTGCGGAGGTGTCGGCATGATTTCCGCCGTCAGGGTTCGTGGTCGAGATCGTTGGTTGAACGCTGGCGTCGTGATTCGTTATCGATCGGTGACTGGAACGTGTGGACAATCAAGAGGTCCTTCAGAATTAGGTGGTAGTCAACCCGAATTAACCTGGCAGTCTTTTTGATTGTCGTGGCCGGGTTGGTGGGTGCTGTGTTACTCCCAGAAGTCGGGAATCTCCGGAACCGGACACGCGGCGCCCCTACAACGTCGAGAACAAGGCATCGAGGAGTGATGTCTCATATGCCTTACACACGATGTCCCATGTGTACTCCGCTGCCTGGCGGTCTCGCGCACTTCTGCGCAACTCGGCCTGCCGGTCGGTGTCACCGAGCAGCGAGCGAATCGAGGCGGTGATCGCGCTCGGTGTGGGCGAAACGAATTGTCCGGATTCACCCAGCACCTCACGGTTGAATACAGTGTCCCGTGCGACGATCGGAGCGCCACAAGCCATCGCCTGCACCAACGCCGGGTTGGTTCCGCCGACGCTGTGTCCGTGAAAGTATGCTCCTGCGTTCTGCCACAGCGAGAACAACCTCTGGTCGTCGCTTATATGTCCCGTCCAGTGGATTCGGGAAGAGTTTTTCGACAGCCGCTCTGCTCGTAGATCGAGTTCCCCTCCGTAACCCGATGACCCGACGATCACCACTTCCCAATCCGTGGAGATGTCCTCCGCAGCTTCGAAGAACGCGTCGACCGTGTTTTCTTCCACAAACCGCGCCACCATCAACGCGTATCCTCCCGGGGTGAGACCGTCGACCGATTGCAATGGTCCCGGGTCGGAGCCTCCATAGGGGATGAAGTCCCCGCTGCGGTGGAAGTCCTCCCACCAGCGCCTTTCGATCTCGTGTGAGTCGACGACGATCCGGTCGCCGAACTTCGCGGTGAGGTGGGCACCCAGCTTGAACGCGGTTCTTGCCTTCTTACCCCACTTCGCACGGTCCCATTCGATGCCGTCGACGTTCACTACGGTGGGGATGCGGCGCGCCTTGAGAATCGGAAGCCAATATCCGTTTGCCACGTTCATGACCAGTGCGACGTCGGGACGGGTAACCGCTGCGTGGATGCTGGAAGTGAGTCCGTACGAGAGCGTGCTGAGCGACTTCGAATCGATGCCCCTGGTGTTTACGGCCCTGACAGCCGGATCACGCCCGGAGTCATGGTCGTTGGTCGCACCTTCACGGCCGTAAACCGTCACCTCCCAGCCCTTCGCGGAAAGGAAAGGCGCGAGGTTCCTGACCAGAGTCTCGAACCCGCCGTAATAGCTGGGGTACCCGCGGGTACCGATGATGACGACTGACTTCTTCATGATGCTCTCCCATCTCCGCAGGTTCGCGAGAGGTGCAATCGACCTCAATTGCAAGGTGGCGCATGGACCTTGACGTCTGGCCGATCGACCAACGGCTGTAGCGGTACACGCGGTTCGCCGGGAGCGACCGGCTCAGCGAGTTCATAGACAACTTCGACCGTTTCCCCGGAGCGCACCGGCACCTGCACGCTGAACTTCGGGTGCCCGCGTTCCTTGCCTCCGAATCCGAAGGCCGGGGTGCCGTCGACGGTCACCTTTTTCAGCGTGGCACCCTGCGTAGCAAGTAATCCCACATCCGAAAGGTTGGTGCCCACGGGTGCGCCGACCGGATTGTCGAACATTCCCGCGACGTAATCGGTGTAGTCACCTGCGGGGAGGGTGTTGGTGAGGCGCACCGTGACGGACGAATCGCGGGTCTCGCCTTCGCACGGTCCGGCGGTATACAGGATCTCTCGCTCCAGGTAGTAGTCGAGTTTGTTGCCCCCGAGGTTGTTGATCACCACGCCGGCGTAGGGGGCGGGATCGTCGGGAACCACCTGTCCGAGGGGAAATGTCGCCAGCACTTCCTGTTCTTCCGGTACTGAACTCCAGACGGCGAGACGTCCCTCTACTGCGGCGCGACCGAGTGCTTCGAGAAGTGCCTGGGGACGCGAAATGCTGCCGGCCAGTTTCTGCACAACTGTCTGCGCGACAGTCTCCAGATAGTTCTTACGCGCAGCCTGATCGTCACCGAACCGCGTGTACGCGGTCGACTCCGTCAACTCCACGACATTGTCTGCTGTGATCGTCTCCCCGTCCGGCAAGGTCACGTCGCCCACCGCATCGAGGACGTAACTCAGCGCGACGGGGTCGGTGGCGATTGCGCCGTCGACCTTTTCGCCGGTTTCCTGCTGCCACATCGACTGCCAGATCTGTCCGGCGTAAGGGAAATGACTGCTGATGTTGCTGTTACGGAAGTCTTGCGTGGGGCGGCTGCCACCGTATGCTTGTTGGAATTCAGGTCCGAGATCGATGGGTGCGTAGTCGAATCGGAACTCGCGGTTGCTCGTGACGTCAGCGAGGCTGACGGCACCGTCGACCGCTCTTGCTACTCCGAAGCCACCCAGCAGACCACCCGTGCCTCGGGCCTCGGCATTGGTCTGGAAGCCGACGAAGTAACTCCGTGGCCCATCCGCGCCGAGCATTGCCGGCGCGATGTTTGCGGCGGTAGCCGTATTGTTCAGCAGCCCAGACAATTCGGACACTTGGTCCTGGAGTTGCACGCGCGCGTCCTCGATCGGCCCGACGTAGGTGCTGTCGACCGCCTGGGCCTGCGCGTCGAGATCGGTGATCGTGGCCGCGGTGGTTTCGAGGACGGGTGCGGCGTCACGCAGTGCCGTGAGGTTGATCCGGGCGCCGTCGAGAATCAACTGATCGGGTGCCACCGCACTGCCCGCGTCCACCGCCGGCAGCAGAACGTCCTGCGTCAGGCCGCTCACGATCGCGGTCATCTGACGGGTGGAGTCGAGCGGATCTCCTATGAGCGGAACAGCGGAAGAAAGTCGCCAGGGAACTGAATCGACGGAATTCTGGGCGTTTTGCGCATATCGATCGGCGTCGTCGGCTGCTCGTGATGCCTTCTGGGTATCTCCAGACAGCAGTGCGTCTTTGGCCTGCATCGCGAAGTCCTGGGCCGTCTCGAGGTCCGATCTCGCCTGCAGCCCCTCGTATCCCAGCCAGCCGGCGAAGCCGACGGCGACGAGAAGCGCCGCGCCGCCACCGATCCGGACTCGCCGACGCTTTTTGTGTCGAGCACCGATTTCCTCGTCGGACGGGCGGTGGCGAACTCTGCGCCGACCCGGATCGGCCGATTCCGGCTCACGGGTAGCATCGTTCACATTCGAACCCCTTCACTGGTTCCGATACTGACGATAACCGGACTTTCTATCGGCCGTTCATTCACGTGGTACCGATCGTTATCCGTAAGTACACTTCGGATATCGATCGAGACATGAGAGTCGGGTGATCCGGGCAGTTCGAGCGGGGATGATCATGGTGTAACTCGCTCGGCGACATCGGATCTGTCATATCGGGCAGGTGACGGAGTGCGGTGCAACGTTTCCGCTGTCCTCGAGCCGGCGGGGTCTCTGGTATGCGCAAGGAATTGAATTCGTACATTCTGTTCATTTCGGCGCACGACGCGGAATTGCGCGGTGTACTCGTTCGCCCGCGGGCCACAGGGCACCGCAGGATGTCGAAGCAGTTCTCGAGCGGCTCGACCCCCACCGGTCCTCTGTGTGCGCCCCGTGAGCGGCCTGTCGTGGATGCACGCCGGGCTCGCACCCTATCTCGGCGCGCGCCCCCTGTACGAGGTGCAGGCGACCGGACCAGGTCGCGACCTGGCGCAACAGGGACCTCCGGATGTGTTCCGCGATGTTGCCGCTCACTGTCTCGAGGGGGTCCGCCGTGCGGAGCCGGAGTGCCCGTACCGCCTGTGCTAGCGCTATGACGGCGACATCGAATTATTCGGTGCTGCAGCCGATCTCGGAAACCTCTACGTCGCCGATAAGGCGCCCGCGCGCTGTCACCGCAACGAGGGAGACCGCCTGATGGAAGTTCACGACTACGTGCGAATTCTTCAGGCGCGCTGGAAGATCATCGCGGTGGTGACCATCGTGGCGGTGCTCGCCGCACTCACCGTGTCACTGCTCACGACGCCGCAGTACGAAGCGAAGACACGACTGTTCGTGTCGACGACGTCGGGCGCGTCGGTCCAGGAGATCTACCAGGGCAACCTGTTCTCGCAGCAGCGCGTGGCGTCCTACACAGAATTGCTGGCCGGTACCACCCTCGCCCAGCGGGCACTCGACGAACTCGGCATCACGGATATGACGCCGGGCGAACTCGCCGCCCGCGTCACGGCGTCGTCCACACCGGACACCGTCCTCATCGACACCGCGTTGACCGACGAATCGCCCGAGCGGGCTCGCGATCTCGCGAACGCGCTGTCGGACGAATTCGTGGTCATGGCGCGTGAACTCGAAACACCCGAATCGGGTGGCGAACCCACCGCGAGGGTCGTCGTCGAGCAGTACGCCGCCACCCCGTCGACGCCGGTCGTCCCGAAGACCAGCCGCAATGTCGCGCTCGGTCTCGCGGTGGGACTGTTGCTCGGCATCGCGCTCGCTGTGCTGCGCGACCGGCTCGACAACACCGTCAAGGACCGCAACACCATCGAGGAGATCGCCGGTACGGGCGTCGTGGGCGTCATTCCGATGGAGAAAGCGCGGCACGAAGAGCCGGCCATCACGTTCGCCGACTCGAACAGCGGTGACGCCGAGGCATACCGGGAACTGCGCACCAACCTGCAGTTCCTCGAGGTGGACAACCCTCCCCGCGTACTGGTCTTCACCAGTTCGGTCCCGACCGAAGGCAAGACGACAACGGCCATCAACACCGCCCTCGTACTGGCGGAAGCGGGCAAGCCGGTCGTGCTCGTCGAGGCCGACCTCCGCCGGCCTCGGGTGTCGAAGTATCTCGGTGTCTTGGGCGATGCCGGGCTGTCGACGGTTCTGGCGCACCAGGCGTCGCTCGACGCCGTGCTGCAGTCGACACGCTTCGACTCGCTGTGGGTGCTTGCCGCCGGTGCGTTGCCGCCGAACCCGTCGGAGTTGCTCGGATCGGCACAGACCGAGGAGGTCGTCACCGATCTCCGGTCCCGATTCGACTACGTCGTCATCGACGCGCCGCCGTTGCTGCCCGTCACCGACGCGGCGATTCTCACACGCATCGCCGACGGTGCTCTGCTCATCGCGCGGTACGGGAAGACCACCCGCGACCAGTTCGGCCGTGCGATCGGCAATCTGAAAGCGGTCGACGCGACACTCCTCGGAACGATTCTCACCATGGTTCCGACGAAGGGACGCGGCGCGTCGTACGAGTACCGGTACTACTACGACGCCGAGAGGACGCACGCCGCAGGGGCGGCACCCAAGCAGGCTGTCGAAAATCCGGCGGTCCCCGGCCCGGCCATCGATCCGCCGGCCCCGCCTCGACACGCACTGGGCAACGGCAGAAAGCTGACCGGGCCGGTCGCGCCTGCGGGCCGCCACTCCGAGGAAAACCATCAACCGCTGGAGTCGTGGCCTGCGGTCCACACGCCACCGCGCCCCGCCACCGGTTCAGCTCCGGATTCGGGCGAGCAGGGGTAGCAGAAGGTCGGCGATCTCCGATCCGACCGCGACGAATGTCTCCTCGTCGCGACCGATCGGGTCGACGATGTCTTCCGGCCCGGACGCAGGAAACTGTGCCCGGGCCTCTGCCAGTTCTGCGACGGACGCGGCGCCCGAAGCCTGCTGCACGCGCGCGGCTTCCGGCAGCGTGAACGTCACGCGCATCATCCGCGGTGCGAGCGTGATCACGTCGCCCCGATGCTGTTCGCTCATCGTGAGGACGAGGTCGGCGTCCTCTGCGATTTCCGGAGTCAGCCGTCTCGCGACGAATCCTTCCGGGTCACCCCCGAGTTGCTGCAACACGAGCGCGGCGGTGGGCTCCATGCCGTGTCCCACCACGGCCCTGGTGCCCGCACTGTGGGCGTCGAGGTCGTCCCGCCCCGACTCGGCGGCAAATGCTGTGGTCAACCGTTCGGCGGTGGGCGAGCGACAGATGTTTCCGGTGCACACGAAGAGAATCCGCATCCGCCGATCGTAGGGGACGCCGCCGCGAGGGGCTGTCCCACGAACCGGCCCTGGCGTCGTATCCGGCATTGGGTAGCATCGGAGCGATTCGAAAGGCGCCGGGGAGAGACAACGCCGCTGGCGCGACCAACTGTCGAAGGCGGCTCATGAGTTCGGTTCTCGGTGTAACCGTGGGGGAAAGCGCCGTCCGGATCGTGCGTCCGGTGGATCGGACCGCACCCTCTGCGGGTTTTCAATTCCAGGTCGTGGAGACCGGAAAGGACGACCCGGCGCGACTCGCGGCGAGCACGCTCGGCGTGCTGTTCCAGGCAGGCGTGGCCGGCGATCCGATCGAGACGGTCGGGCTCGTCTACCGCGATCAGGCACAGGCCGAACGCCTGCGTGCCGCACTGTCCGCCGAGAAGCTCGACCGCTTCACGCTCGTGTCCGAGCCCGAAGCGGCCTTGACCTATCTGCAGGCGACCGGCGAGCTGGGCAGCAACACGGCGGTCTTCTACGACCTCGGCGACGCGGGCCTGACGGTCACCGTGGTCGACCTGCGCGCCGGCCAGGTCCTCGCCGAACGGACCGACTCGATCGGTGGCCGCGTCTTCGACAAAGCCATCCGCGAACATGCGCTCGATACCAACGGCGTGTGGCGTCCCGACGACCCGAGCACCGACAACGAATTGTCGGCGCAGTGCCGGCAGGCGAAAGAGAAGCTCTCCGAGAGCGATACCGTGGCGGTTCCCGGAGCGGCCGGTGTGGTGTTCCTGTCGCGCGACACCTTCGACCCGCTGATCTCGCAGTGCGTCGAGTCGTCCGCGCAGTTCGTGCACAACGTCATCGCCCGCTCGAACCGCAATCCCGAGGCCGTGGTGCTGCTCGGGGGCGGCGCGCACGTGCCGCTGGTCCAGGAAGTGCTGCGCTCGTGGCTGAAGCTGCCGCTGGTCGTGCCTCACGAACCCGAACTCGTCCTGGCCAAGGGCGGTGCGATCGTCGCTGCGCGGCCGCCGTCGTCGCAACCGATCAGTCCGCTCACCCGAATCGTGCCTCCGCGTCCCGCGCCGGTCAGCGAAGACACCGACCGCATTCCGGTGGTCAAGGCGGCGGTGTCCTCGCCGCCGCCGGAGAAGCCTGCGGAGAAGACCGACGACGACGCGAAGCCGTGGTGGTCCGCGCTGTCGTGGAGGGGACCTTCGGTCAGCGGCAAGCAGATCTCCGGTGCCGGACTGGCCGGGTCGGCGCTGGCTGTCGTCGCGGTGATCGGTATCGCCTTGAGCGCGGGGAACTCCGTGTTCGGAGCGCCCGCGGACGGCCGCGGGACGAGTCCTACGCAGTCGTTCGATCAGCCCACGACGTCGTCGACGCGGCCACGGCCCGCGCCCGCTGTGTCACCGTCGACGGTCACTCCCACGACCACCACCGAGTCGCCCACGACCACCTACGAGCCGCGACCGGTACCGCCGCCTCCGTCGCCGGAACCGACTCCGGAACCGCAGGTCCCGGGCCTGAACATTCCGGTACCGACGTTGCCGCCGCTCCCGACGATCGAACTGCCCCGGCTACCGGAACTCCGCGTACCCGGTCTGTGACCTACCGGCCCGGCTGCCCGCCCCCGTTGGGGCGGGAGTGCCGGCCCGGCGCGACCGGCGGGCTTCCGGCCCGGGACAGCACGGCGGCGATCGCTGTGGTGAGGGGAACCGACAGCGCCAGCGCGATACCGCCCACGCATGCGCGCACGATCTCGACGGCCACCGCGTCGCCGGTGACCACGTCGGAGATCGACCGGCCCGCGACGGAGAAGAGCAGCAGCAGCGGCAGCGCACCACCCGCGTAGGCGAGCACGAGCGTGTAGACGGTGCTGGCGATGTGGTCGCGGCCGACCCGCATCGCGGACGCGAAGATCTCCCGGCGCGACGCGCGTGGATCCAGGGATGCCAGTTCGAACGCCGACGAGGCCTGCGTGATCGTGACGTCGTTGAGCACACCGAGCGAGCCGATGATGAAGCCTGCCAGCAGCAGGCCGCTGATCGACACGGTGCCGATGTACATCTGGACGTCGGTGTTCTGTTCTTCGGACAGACCCGTCAGATGGGTCATCCGGATCGCGACGTACGAGAGCAATGCGGCGAGGGCCATCGACGCGAGGGTGCCGAGCAACGCCGAACTGGTCCGGAGATTGACCCCGTGGGCGAGATACAGCACGGCGTAGAGGATCAGTGCCCCGCCGACCAGTGCGACTGGTACGGCCGGTTTTCCGTCGAGGAGGGCCGGGAGCATGAACATCACGAGCACCGCGAAGGCGACGCCGAGGCCGATGAGCGCCCGCAGGCCGCGCCAGCGGGCGACGGCGACGATGACGATCGCGAACGCCGCGATGATCAGGGTCAGTGGCAGGCCGCGCGCGAAGTCGTAGAACGAGTACTGGGTGGCACCTGTGGGGTCGGTCTGGCGGACGATCCGGATGTCGTCGCCGGTGCTAAATTCGGGCTGCCCGGGACCAGGGACCACCTCGAGCAAGGTGAAGGCGCCGGCGTTGGGACCGGACTCGATCGCGATGATGCTGCGCTCGCACTCGTAGGCCCCGCCCACGGGCGGGGGCAGCGGGTCGCCGGGGAACACGCGCCCGGACGACGGGCTACCGCACGCGCCGGGACCTTGCTCCACCACTGTTCCGGCTTCGGTGACCACTGCGTCACCGCCGGTGGTCTGGAACGGGGCCGGAACGTCGATGGATTGACTGCTCGGCCAGAGCAGCACCGTTCCGAGGAGGACGACGGCGCCGATGGCCACCAGCAATCCGATGACGATCTTCGCGGCGAGCGGGCCCAGTGGTGCAGGTCCGTCGAAGTGGCCGTGTCCGTGTCCGTGACTCACGGCCACAGGCTAACCACCCGCCGCGCGACACGCGCAGGCGGTGGCCGACCACGAGGAGTGAACCGAAGACAGTGGGCTGGGGGTGGCGGGGAGCAGGGGGGTGTCCCCGCCACCGTCACCTGACCTCGCACAGGGGGGATGGCGTCGGTCAGGGAGCCCGGCACTGAGTGCCGAAATCCAAGCTACTTGCTTTTGGGGGTCCGCGGGGCCCGCGATTCTGTGGCGCTCCTCACGAATCGGACGGACCGTCCAGGTCCGAACAGACTCCGAGGGCACCGAACAGGGACTTTCGCCTCTAGCGCCCCTGCGTCACCGTTCCGCAACGATCGCTTTCGCGGGCGTGCCGCTACTGCTTGTAGCTCGAGAGGAAGTTGCCGATCCGCTCGATCGCAACGGAGAGGTCCCGGGCCCACGGCAGCGTGACGATGCGGAAGTGGTCCGGGGCGGGCCAGTTGAAGCCCGTGCCCTGTGTGACCAGGATGCGCTCCTGCAACAACAGATCCTGGACCAGTTGCTCGTCGTCGTGGATGTCGTACACCTCGGGGTCGAGCCGGGGGAACGCGTACAGCGCGCCGCGCGGCTTGACGCAGCTCACGCCCGGAATCGCGTTCAGGCGCTCCCACGCGACGTCCCGCTGCTCGAGCAGGCGCCCGCCGGGCAGCACCAGGTCGTCGATGCTCTGGTAGCCACCCAGGGCCACCTGGATGGCGTGCTGGGCCGGAACGTTCGGGCACAGGCGAGTGGATGCGAGCAGATCGATGCCCTCGAGGAATCCGGCGGCGTGGTCCTTCGGGCCGGTGATGACCATCCAGCCCGACCGGTAGCCGGCGACGCGGTACGCCTTCGACAGCCCGTTGTACGTGATGCACAGCAGGTCGGGGGCGAGCGTCGCCAGGGAGACGTGCTTGGCGTCGTCGTAGAGGATCTTGTCGTAGATCTCGTCGGCGAGAAGCAGCAGCTGGTGCTTGCGTGCCAGTCGCACGATCTGCTCGAGCACCTCGCGGGAGTACACCGCGCCGGTGGGGTTGTTCGGGTTGATCACCACGATCGCCTTGGTGCGCTCGGTGATCTTCGACTCGATGTCCTCGATGTCGGGATTCCAGCCGTTGGTCTCGTCGCACAGGTAGTGGACGGGTGTGCCGCCGCCGAGCGATGTCATCGCAGTCCACAGCGGGTAGTCCGGTGCGGGGATGAGCACTTCGTCGCCGTCGTCGAGCAGCGCCTGCATCGTCATGGTGATGAGTTCGGACACGCCGTTGCCGAGGTAGACGTCGTTGATGTCGAACTTGGGGAAGCCCGGGACCAGCTCGTAGCGGGTGACGATCGCGCGCCGGGCCGGCGCGATGCCCTTGGACTCCGAGTACCCCTGGGCATACGGAAGCGACCCGATCATGTCCTGCACGATCGTGTCCGGCGCCTCGAACCCGAAGGGTGCGGGGTTGCCGATGTTGAGCTTGAGGATGCGATTGCCCTCCGCTTCGAGCCGTGCCGCATGCGCGTGCACCGGTCCGCGGATCTCGTACAGCACGTTCTGGAGCTTGGACGACTGCTCCAGACGGCGGCTCATGCGGTGGTGAAGCTGGCCCTGTTCCTCGTTAGTCACGCCTCTATGGTGCCACCGTCCCGCAAACCGATTTCATCCGCATTTTCCCGACACGCGGAATTAAGGCGGGATCCACCGCGACGAATGTCCGGATAAGTGCGATGATTGGGATTCCAGCAAGGCCGTACGTCGGGGTGACGTACGGGAAGATTAGGAGCAAGTGGTATGGCGCAGGGCACTGTCAAGTGGTTCAACGCAGAAAAGGGCTTCGGATTCATCGAGCAGGACGGTGGGGGCGCGGACGTTTTCGTTCATTACTCCGAGATCCAGGGCTCGGGATTCAAGTCGCTCGACGAGGGAGCACGCGTCGAGTTCGAGATCGGCCAGGGTCAGAAGGGCCCGCAGGCCCAGGGTGTGCGCGCTATCTGAAGCGCATCTCTGCTGACCGAGCGGCGGCGTCGCATCTCAGGGTGCGGCGCCGTCGCCGTGTCTGCTCCCGGTGCCGATCCGGGTCTCACCGCACATCTGGCCCCATGGATACTGTGTAGCCGATCCGGCGTGCGAGTCGCGTTGTGGTCGGTGGGGATTCGATAAGCCGTCGGAGACGGAACCGGTGTGAGGTGGGAATGAGCGTGGGGGGCGACACCGAGCGCGCAAGCTCGGGTGCGCGATGGCGGGATCCGAAGCGCTACCTCTGGTTGTACGGACTGGCGATCCCGTTGAGCCCGTTTCTCGCCTACGTTCTGGTGCAGCACTTCCACCTCGGGGTGTTCTGGGCGACCGGCGCCATCATCATCGCGGTGATCTGCCCGCTGATCGATGCGCTTGCCAAGGTCGACACCGGCAACCCGCCCGACGAGGTGATGAAACCCCTCGAGAACGACCGGTACTACCGGTACTGCACGTACCTCTACCTGCCGCTGCAGTACGCCGGGTTCGTCTTCGGCTGCTGGCTCTGGGTGTCGCAGCCCATGGGCGGCGCCGAAAAGTTCGCCCTGGCCGCGACCCTGGGCATCGTCGGCGGAGTCGGCATCAACGCAGCGCACGAGCTCGGGCACAAGCGCACGTCGATCGAAAGAAACCTTGCGAAAGTGGCGCTCGCCCAATCTTTCTACGGCCACTTCTACGTCGAGCACAATCACGGGCACCACATCAGGGTTGCCACACCGGAGGATCCTGCGACCGCACGCTTCGGTGAAGGGTACTGGCGATTCCTGCCGCGTTCGGTGTTCGGCAGTCTCGGTTCGGCGGTGCGGTACGAGAACGCGCGGCTGAAGCGACGTGGCCTCTCGTGGTGGAATGTGCGGCATAACAACGTGCTCAGTGCCTGGCTCATGAGCACAGTGCTGTACGCGGCGCTCATCGCGGTGTTCGGCTGGTCGATCGCACCGTGGCTGGTAGTGCAGGCAGCCCTTGCCATCATGTTTCTCGAAGGCGCGAACTACATCGAGCACTACGGGTTGCTGCGGCGGAGCCGTCCCGGCGGCGGGTACGAACGGGTCGCTCCGGAGCACAGCTGGAACAGCAATCATGTCTGCTCGAACGTCTTCCTCTACAACCTCCAGCGGCACAGCGACCATCACGCGAACCCGCTGCGCCGCTACCAGACGCTGCGCTCCATGCCCGACGCGCCTCAGCTTCCCGCCGGATACGCGGTCCTGATCGTGTTGTCCCTGGTCCCGCCGCTCTGGCGACGGATCATGGATCAGCGGTTGCTGGAGCATTACGGCCGGGATTTGTCACGCATCAACATCCACCCCCCGAAGCGAGATTTGCTCCTTGCCAGATTCTCGGACTGACGCGAAGCTATATTACGGAACGATCTTGTCCGAATAACGATCCGGAATCTTTTTCACCAGCGTCGGGAGCCGAGTGGAACAGCAGTATGCGCGTGGACCGGTGCTCGTCGACGACGAGCCTCAGGTGGGCTTCCCACTCTCGACGGCGCAGCGCGGGATCTGGTTCGCCCAGCATCTGCTCGGCGACATTCCGCTCACCATTGCCCAGTACATCGACGTCCACGGTGATCTCGACGTCGAGGCGTTCGCGGACGCCGGTGCGGCCACCGGTCGCGAAATCGGCACCGGAATGCTCCGGTTGTTCGAGCACGACGGGCAGCCCTACCAGGTGATCGATCCCGATCTCAACGATCGGGCCACCGTCCTCGACCTGCGTGAGCGCCCCGATCCCGAGGCCGCTGCGATCGCGTGGATGCGGGCCGAGTACCGCACCCCGCTGGACATGCTCGAGGACCGGCTCATCGTGTGCGCGATTCTGCGCATCGCCGAGGCCCGGTACTTCGTCTACACCCGGATCCACCACGTCGCGCTGGACGGATTCGGCGCCACAACCTTCGTCAACCGGATCGCCGAGCGGTACACCGCCGTCAAGGAGGGCCGCGAACCCGCGTCGTTCCCCGTCAGCGCGCTCCACGAGATCGTCGACGACGAGAACCGCTACCGCGAATCGGGCCGGTTCGAGACCGATCGGGAGTACTGGGCCGCGCGGGTCCGCGACCTGCCGCACCCGATCGGCCTCTCCGGCCGGGCGGCGCCGGTCGGCCCCAATCCGGTCCGCTACAGCGCGCCGCTGCCCGACGAGGTGGCGGCGTCCATCGAACGGGTCATCGCCCGTGACGAGCAGGCCACCTTCACGAGCGTGGTCATCGCTGCCTTCGCTGCGTTCCTCGCCCGGGTCACAGGTGAATCCGACATCGTGCTCAGCCTGCCGGTCTCGGCACGCACGACCGTCAAGTTGCGACGATCCGGGGGCATGGTCTCCAACGTCGTGCCGATCCGAGTGGGCGTGGACCCCGCGGACACCGCTCCCGACATCACGTCCCGCGTGCAACTCGAACTCACCGGAGCGCTGCGTCATCAGCGGTACCGGCACGAGGACATGCGGCGCGACACCGGGAGGGGCGGAGCCGATCGCGGCTTCTTCGGTCCCGCCGTCAACATCATGATGTTCGGAACGGAGATCCGTCTCGGCGATCTCGTCGGCCGTCTCCACGTGGTCAGCACGGGACCGGTCGAAGACCTCTCGCTCAACATCTACCCGAGCAAACCCGGCGATCCGGCGCACATCGACCTCGAAGCCAACCCGAACCTGTACTCCATCGACGAATTACGCTCCCACCACAGCCGATTCATCGAGTTCCTTGCCGACTTCGCGGAATGCGACGGCACCGTGGGCGCGCTCGACGTGCTCCACGAGGACGAGCGGGACACGCTCGTCCCGTTCCGCGGCCGCCCGCCGCGCCCCGTCCGGATGCTGCCGGACCTTCTCGCGCAAGGGGTGCGGCGCAACCGCGACGGCATCGCCGTCCTCGACGGCGACCGGACGCTGACCTACCGCGCCCTCGACGAGCGCTCCGATCGGCTCGCCCGGGTACTCGCCGACGCCGGCGCCGTTCCCGAAACTTTCGTCGTGCTGAGCATGGAACGCAGTGTCGAAGCGCTGGTCGCCCTCTGGGCAGTGGCGAAGACCGGCGCCGCGTTCGTGCCGATCGATCCGGCGCTGCCCGCGGAACGTCTCGCGTACATGATCCGGGACTCCGGTGCGCGACTCGGCATCAGCACGCGGGACCGGATACCCCACCTGCCCACGGGTCCGCGCTGGCTCGCCGCGGACGACGCGCATCCGGCTGTGGATGCGCCGCCGGTCGTCGCGGCCAGGCCCGAGCATCCCGCCTACATGATCTACACCTCCGGTTCGACCGGCACACCGAAGGGCGTGGTGGTCACCCACTCCGGGCTCGCCGCGTTCGACGCCGACGCTCGGCCGGAACTCGGCCTCACTCGCGAATCGAGGATGTTGCGTTTCTCGTCGGCGAGTTTCGACGCATCGATCTTCGAGATGCTGCAGGCGTTCAGCGCCGGCGCGGCGATGGTGGTCGCCCCGCCGCACATCCTCGGCGGGCAGGATCTCGCCGATCTGTTGCGCAGCAGCCGTGTCACCCACATCGTGTCGGCGCCGACCGTGCTCACCACCGTCGACCCCACCGGACTCGACGCTCTCGACGCCGTCGTGGTGGGCGGTGACGTCTGCACCCCCGACCTCGTCGAGCGTTTCGGTGCCGTCAGCCGGTTCACCAACAGCTACGGGCCGACCGAAACCACCATCGTGGTCACCGCGGGGAGCCCGCTGCACTCGGGTGACCGGATCACCATCGGGCGGCCGCTCGACGGTGTCGAAGCCGTGGTCCTCGACCGCAGATTGCGGCCCGTCCCAGTGGGATTCGTGGGTGAGCTGTATCTCGGGGGCCCTGCGCTGGCCCGGGGATACCACTCCCGGCCCGGACAGACCGCCGACCGGTTCGTCGCCAACCCGTTCGAGCCCGGTGGCCGCCTCTATCGCACCGGTGACGACGTGCGCTGGACCGTCGACCACGAACTCGAATTCCTGGGCCGCTCCGACTTCCAGGTGAAGATCCGCGGATTCCGCATCGAACTCGGTGAAATCGACACGGCACTGCTCGAACAACCGGGTGTCGACTACGCGGCGTCCGTCGTCCACGACACCGGGCACTCGAGCGTGCCGATCTCGTACGTGCGGATGGAATCGGACCACCTCTTCGACGCAGCGACGCTCCTCGAGGGCGTCGGCCGGATGCTGCCGTCGCACATGATTCCCGCCGCGCTGATGGAACTGGACCACATTCCGGTGACGCCCGCGGGCAAGCTCGACCGCGCCGCCCTACCGGCACCACGGTTCGAGTCGGCCGAATTCCGCGCGCCCCGGACAGATTCGGAGATTGCACTCGCCGAACTCGCGGTGGGGCTCCTCGACGTCGAACGGGTCGGTGTCGACGATTCGCTGTTCGCGCTCGGCGCCGACAGCATCGTGGCGATGCAGTTCGCCGCCCGCGCCAAGGATGTCGGGCTGCACATCACGGCACGGCAGATTTTCGAGCACAAGACGATTGCCGCGCTGGCTCGTGTCGCCACCGCGGTGTCGGCGACCACGGTCATGGCAGAACTGCCCGGTGGCGGTGCCGGCGAGATTCCGCTGACGCCCATCGTGCACGACATGCTCCGGCGCGGCGACTACTCCACGTTCGCGCAGGCGGTACTCGTCACCACCCCCGCCGGCCTCACCGCCGAACACCTGTCCGCAGCACTCGGTGCCGTGCTCGACCGCCACGACATGCTGCGCTCGGTGATGCGCGGCGACACCTGGGAGGTCCGTGCCGGCGCCGCCGAGCCCGGAACCCTCGTCACGCGCGTTCCCGTCGCGGACCTCGACGACATCGAGGATCTGATCGCGTCCCGATGCGACAGTGCCGCAGCGGCGCTCGATCCTGCCGCGGGTGTGACGCTGCAGGCCGTGTGGTTCGACGTGGACGCGGCCGATACACAGGGCAAACTCCTGCTCGTCGCGCACCACCTCGTCGTCGACGGGGTGTCCTGGCGGGTGCTGCTCCCCGACCTCGGACAGGCCTGGATGCAGGTCGCGGCGGCCCAGGAGCCTGTTCTCCCGCCGATCGGTACGTCCTTCCGCCGCTGGGCGCACGCCCTGCACGACGCCGCTCGCGACGGCGCGTTCGCCGACGAACTCGTCTACTGGCAGCGCACGCTGACCGGGGCCCGTCCGTTGCGCGGGATCGGCACCCTCGACCCGGACGTCGACACCCTCGCCGCCACCCGGCGCATCGACGTCGCACTCGACCCGGCGGTCACCGACGCCGTCCTGACCCGGCTGCCCGCGCTCTACGGCAGCGGCGCCGCCGACGGGTTGCTCACCGCCCTCGCGCTGGCGGCCGCACGCTGGGACGACGGTGCCGAGCGCTCGCTGCTGCTGACCCTCGAAGGCCACGGGCGCGATCTCGATACGCCGGACCCGGCAGACCTTGCGCGCACCGTCGGCTGGTTCACCAGTGCCTACCCGGTGCGTCTCGCCGTCACCGGCGACCTCGACGACGCCCTGGCCGGCGGATCCGCAGCGGCCGCCGCGGTCAAAGCGGTGAAGGAACAGCTTGCCGCCGTGCCGAACCACGGTATCGGCTACGGCATCCTGCGGTACCTCGACGACGAGACCGGAACGGTGCTCGCGGATCTGCCCGCATCCCAGCTCTCGTTCAACTACCTCGGCCGGCTCACCTCGGGTCACATCCCCGACGAGATCCGCGAGATCGGCTGGGTACCCGACGACCTCGATCTCGATCCGAACCGGACCTCCGGGCTCGCCGCCGCAGCGGCGATCGACATCAACGCCATGGTCGTCGACGGTCCCGACGGACCACACCTCACCGCGTCGTTCGCGTACGTGCCGCGCCTGGTCTCCTCCGAGGACGTCGCCGAACTGGCCGAACTGTGGCGCAGCGCCCTCACCGGTCTCGCCGCGCACCTCGATCGTCCCGACGCGGGTGGCCTGACCCCGTCCGACGTTCCGCTCGTCGCCGTGGGCCAGCGCCAGATCGAGCAGTGGGAAGCCGAGTACCCGGCCGTGCGCGACATCTGGCCCCTCCCACCGCTCCAGGCAGGGTTGCTGTTCCACGCCCGGCTCGCCGCCGGCTCGCTCGACGTCTACGTCGCGCAACTGACCCTCGAACTGGCCGGTGCCGTGGACAGCGACCGGCTGCGCAGCGCCGTCGACGCGGTCGTCGCCCGGCACGCCGGCCTGCGCACCGCGTTCGTCCACGACGAGAACGGGGACCCGGTGCAACTCGTGCTCGATCGCGTCGCCGTGCCGTGGCGCGAGGTGCGGGCCGGTGCGGGTGGAGCCGCCGAGATACTCGACTCCGAGCGCGGAACACCCTTCGACCCCGCCCGGCCGCCCCTGCTGCGGGCAGTACTCGTCCGCACCGCCGACGACCGCGCGACGCTCGTACTGACCAACCACCACCTCGTGCTCGACGGGTGGTCGATGCCCCTTCTCGTGCGAGAGATCCTCACCCACTACATATCCCGGGACGCGCTGCCCGAGCCCGCGCCGTACCGGGACTATCTCCGATGGTGGCGCGAGCAGGACACGGACCGGTCGCTCCAGGCGTGGAGCGAGTTGCTCGCCGGCGTTACCGAGCCGACGCTCGTCGCGCCGAACGCCGAGACGTCCTTCGAGGACAACCCCGGCGAGATCGACGTCGATCTGCCCGACGAGTTGCTCACCGCGCTCACCGAGCAGTCGCGTGAGACCGGGACCACCGTCAACACGGTCGTGCAGGTCGCGTGGGCGCTCGTCCTGGAACGGATGCTCACGCGTTCGGATGTGGTCTTCGGCGCGACCGTGTCCGGCCGCCCCGCAGAACTGCCCGGTGTGGAGAACATGCTGGGCCTGTTCATCAACACGGTGCCGGTGCGCGTCGAGTTCGAGCCCGGGGACACCGTCGCCGACGTGCTGCGCAGCGTGCAGGACGCGCAGGTGTCGATGCTCGACCATCACCACGTGGGTCTGGGCAGCATCCAGCAGAACATCGGTGCCGGCACCCTGTTCGACACCCTCACCGTCTTCGAGTCGTACCCCGTCGACCGCGCCGGTTTCGACGAGACCACCGACTTCGCCGGCATGCGCGTCACGGGTATCGATGCCCGCGACGCCACGCACTACCCGCTCACCGTCATGGCGATCCTCGAACCGAGGTTGCGCCTGAGCGTGCGCTACCGCACCGACCTGTTCGACCGCGCCACCGTGGACCGCATCGCGAGGCGCCTCGTCGGAGTACTCGAGACCGCGGCGACCGGGCCCGACACGCACGTCGGGGACGTCGACGTCTTCCTGCCCGGCGAACGAGACACCGTCGCCGGATTCGAACGCGGCCCGGATCGGGATCTGCCACCCACCACGCTCGTGGACCTTCTTGCGCAGAAAGCGCAGCGGACTCCCGACACGCGGGCCGTCCTCGTCGAGGGCGCTCCCGCACTGCCGTATTCGGAATTCGCGTCGCGGGTCAACCGCCTCGCCCGTGCCCTCGTCGCCGACGGCATCGGCCCCGGCGACCTGGTGGGCGTCGCGATGCCGCGGTCGCTCGACCAGTTCACCGCGATCCACGCCGTCGTCACCGCCGGCGCCGCCTACGTGCCGATCGACCCCGAACAACCCGCGTCGCGCACCGCACACGTACTCGATACGGCTGCCCCCGCCCGGGTGCTCAGCGCTCTGCCGGACACGGCCGGGTTCTCCGACGCTCCGCTCACCGATCTCGACCGCCGTGCGCCGCTCCACCCCGACGACCTGGCCTACGTGCTGTTCACCTCCGGGTCCACCGGACGCCCCAAGGGTGTCGCCATCTCGCACCGCAGCATCGTCAACCGCCTGCTGTGGATGCAGGACACCTATCCGCTTACGGCCGACGATGTGGTGCTGCAGAAGACTCCCGCGACATTCGATGTGTCGGTGTGGGAGCTGTTCTGGCCGTTGCTCACCGGTGCCTCGGTGGTGCTCGCGAGCCCGGACGGGCACCGCGACCCGCGCTACCTCTCTCGCGTGATCGACGAATACGGCGTCACCACACTGCATTTCGTGCCGTCGATGCTCGACGTCTTCCTCGCCGGCGCCGACCTCGGCCGCTGCGGCAGCATGCGGCAGGTGTTCACCAGTGGGGAGGCGCTACCCGCCACCACCGTCGCACGGTTCGCCGAGAGCCTCGGCGTGCCCCTCCACAACCTGTACGGGCCGACGGAAGCCGCGGTCGACGTCACCGCTCATCCGACGGTGGCCGGGGAGAACCCGGTGCCCATCGGAGCACCTGTCTGGAACACGACTGTGCGCGTGCTGGACTCGCGCCTCCGTCCGGTCCCGGTGGGCGTCGAGGGCGAGCTGTACCTCGGGGGAGTGCAACTCGCTCGCGGATACCACGCGGCACCCGGCCTGACGGCAGCGCGATTCGTCGCCGACCCGTCCGGCCCAGCACGTCTCTACCGCACCGGCGACGTGGTCCGGTGGCGCGCCGACGGCGTCCTCGAGTACGTGGGCCGCAGCGACTTCCAGGTGAAGCTCCGGGGTCAGCGCATCGAACTCGGAGAGATCGAGTCCGCGCTACTCGACCACGACGCCGTCGCTCAGGCCGTGGTCGCACTGCATCGCGACCACGCAGCCGGGGAACACCTGGTCGCGTACGTGGTCGGCGCCGTGGACAGCGAGGCCGTCCTCGCGCACGCCGCAGCGCGCCTCCCGCGGCACATGGTTCCCACCGTCGCGATGGTGCTCGACGCGCTCCCGGTGACCTCCAACGGCAAACTCGACCGCAAAGCCCTACCCGCACCGGAATTCGGCTCCGGCACCGAGTACGTCGCCCCGGCCACCGCAACCGAGGAGACAGTCGCGGCGATCGTGGCCGACGTGCTCGGACGCGACGGCCTCGGTGCGACGGCGAACTTCTTCGATCTCGGCGGTAACTCGCTGACCGCGACCAGGCTGCTCGCCCGCCTCGACGACACCTTCGACACCCGCCTGCAGATCCGCGATCTGTTCGACAACGCCACGGTGGCCGGACTGTCCGGTCTCATCGACGGACAACAAGACCGGCAGACGGGTCCGCCGCTCGTCGCGGGGCCGCGCCCAGAACACATCCCGCTCTCACCGGCGCAGGCGCGCATGTGGTTCGTCAACCGCTTCGACCCGGCCTCGGGTGCCTACAACGTGGCGGTCGCGCTACGCCTGACCGGCACGCTCGACATCGACGCGCTGCGCGCCGCGGTCACCGACATCGTGGACCGGCACGAGACGCTGCGCACCCGCTACCCGGATACCGGCGACGGTCCCCGGCAGGAGATCCTGCCGGCCGCCGAGGTGATCGATGCACTCACACTCGACGCCGACGCCCTGCACGGGACGCTCGACGAATGGCTCCTCGAGGTCGTCGCCCGCGGTTTCGACGTCACCCGTGAGATTCCCCTCGCGCTGAATATCGTCCGCGAAGACGCCGACCGGCACGTCCTCGTTCTGGTCGTGCATCACATCGCGATCGACGGCTGGTCGATGCAAGCGCTCGCCCGCGATCTGGTCGCCGCCTACGGTGCACGCAGCGCCGGCAGCGTCCCGGCGTGGGAGCCGTTGCCGGTCGGGTACGCCGACTACGCACTCTGGCAGCAAGGACTTCTCGGCAGCACCGACGACCCCGACTCGGTGGCGGCCCGTCAACTCGCCTTCTGGCGGGACGCCCTGGCCGATGCCCCTGAGGTCTTGGACCTGCGCGCCGACCGTCGTCGACCGGCGGTCCCTTCGTTCCGGGGCGGCACGGTCACCGTCGACGTGCCCGCACCGGTATATGGCCGCGCGGCAGAACTGGCGAGGGCGCACGACGCATCGCTGTTCATGGTGCTGCACACCGCCCTTGCGGTACTGCTCTCCCGAACCGGCGGGACCTACGACGTCACCGTCGGCACGCCCGTCGCCGGTCGCGGCCATCGTGACCTCGACGACGTGGTGGGCATGTTCGTCAACACCCTCCCGTTGCGCACCCGGTTCGATGCCTCGTTCTCGTTCGCAGCGGCCCTGACCGCGGTGCGCGACACCGACCTTGCCGCGTACTCACACGCCGATCTCCCGTTCGAGCAACTCGTCGAGGCACTCGCCCCGGCGCGCTCGACGTCGCACCAACCGCTGTTCCAGACGGTGCTCGCGCTCGACGTGCCGCAGCCGGGTGCGGTGACGCTGCCCGGTCTCGATATCGAGGTGCTGCCAGTCGATTTCGGGATCGCCAAGTTCGACCTCGAATTCGCCGTTACCGAGCACGAGCGGCACGCGACCGTCACGCTGACCTTCGCCCGCGACCTGTTCGACGACACCACCGCCGCAATGATGGTCGAGCGCTACGTGCGGGTGCTGGAGTCGGCCGTGGCAGCTCCGGATGCCTCCGTCGGCTCCCTCGACCTGCTCTCGCACGCCGAGCACGACGAACTGCTGCGCCGCCCCGAATCCGTCGGCGTACGCACGCTCCCGCAGCTACTTGCCGAGGCTGCCGCCGATCCCGACGCACCCGCGCTCGTCTCCGGGACGCGCATCGTCACCTACGGCGAACTCGACCGCCGCTCCTCAGCGCTCGCACACGCGCTGATCGGGGCCGGCGCAGGCCCCGAGACGGTCGTTGCCGTCGCCGTGGAACGTTCGGTGGAATCGGTACTCGCAGTCTGGGCGGTCGCCCGAACCGGCGCCGCATTCCTGCCCGTCGATCCGACCTATCCGGCGGCTCGCATCGAGCACATGCTCACCGACTCGGGTGTGCGCCTCGGTCTCACCACCGACGCACACCGCAAGGCCCTGCCCGACGAGGTGCGGTGGCTCGACGCTGCCGCGCAGACCGGCGACGACCGGCCCGTCCCTGCGCGCGAACCGCACCCCGACCACCCCGCCTACCTGATCTACACCTCCGGTTCCACAGGCGTGCCCAAAGGCGTGGTCGTCACCCACCGCGGCCTCGCCGCATTCGTCGCCGAGCAGCAAGGCCACTACGGCGTGCGGCCCGGTGACCGCGTCGCGGCATTCGCGTCACCCAGCTTCGACGCGTCGCTGCTCGAACTGCTGATGGCGGTCGGTGGGGGAGCGACCCTCGTGCTCGTCCCCACCGGCATCTACGGGGGCACCGAACTCGGGACGGTGCTCACCGACACCGGCGTGACCCACCTCTTCCTCACGCCCGCGGCACTGGCGACACTCGATCCCGAGACGCTGCCGCACGTCCGGGTGGTCGTCGTCGGCGGTGAGGCATGCGAACCGTCGCTGGTGGCACGATGGGCGCCGGGCCGGGCGATGTTCAACGCCTACGGTCCCACCGAGTCGACCATCATGGCAACGCATTTCGGTCCGATGACGCCGGGAGAACCGGTGCGCATCGGCCGTGCCGTGCTCGGCACGTCCGCGATGGTTCTCGACGACCGGCTGCAACCGGCGCCCACGGGAGTGCCCGGCGAACTGTACGTATCCGGTGCGGGGCTCGCGCGGGGTTACCACGATCGCGCCGAGCTCACCGCAACGCGGTTCGTCGCCGACCCCGTCGGTGGCGGACTCATGTACCGAACGGGCGACCGCGTCCGGAAGACCGCGGACGGGACACTGGAATACCTGGGACGCAACGACTTCCAGGTGAAGGTTCGCGGCCATCGAATCGAACTGTCCGAAATCGACGCCGTCCTGTCCGGGCATCCGTCCGTCGACGCTGCGGTGAGCGTGCCCCACGCCGCAACCGGCGCCGTGGTGGCCTACGTGGTGCCGGCACCCGGTCACGCGATCGTCGCCGCCGAGGTGACCGCTCACGCTGCCCGCGCCCTGCCCGACTACATGGTGCCCTCGGCGATCACCGTCGTCGACGCCTTCCCCCTCACCGGTGCGGGCAAGGTCGATCTGCGGGCACTGCCCGAACCCGTCTTCGCCGCCGCACAGTTCGTCGCACCGCGTACCGACGCCGAAAGGCGGGTCGCGGCGGTGTACGCCGACGTGCTCGGTCTCGAGCAGGCAGGTGCGCACGACGACTTCTTCGCCCTCGGCGGTAACTCCCTCTCGGCGACCCGTGTGGTTGCGCGACTCGACGCGTCGCTCGGGGTGCGCGCGGTGTTCGAGAACCCGACCGTGGCCGCACTGGCGGCCGTCGTCGGTGACAGTGGGCCGGGCACGCGCCCGCCGCTCGTCGCCGGGCCCCGCCCCGACCGCATTCCGCTCTCGCCGGCGCAGCAGCGGATGTGGCTGATCAACCGGTTCGATCCCACGTCGCCGGTCTACAACGTCCCCGTCGCCGTGCGACTGCGCGGCCGACTCGACCACGACGCGCTGCGCGCCGCGGTGCACGACGTCGTGCAGCGGCACGAGACCCTGCGGACGGTCTTCCCCGACGCCGACGGTCCACACCAGGTGGTCCTCGACGACGCCCCGGTGAACCTGACGCCGCGCCCGCTCACCGCCGATACCGAGCGTGACGAGATCCTCGCCGTGCTCTCGCGCGGATTCGACGTCACGACCGAGGTCCCGATTCGCGGCGCCCTGCTCCAGGCTTCAGCCGACGAGCACGTGCTCGTGGTGGTCGTGCACCACATCGCCGCCGACGGCGCCTCCACCGTGCCGCTGGCCCGCGACATCCTCGTCGCCTACAGCGCCCGGCTCGCCGGCGCCGCTCCGCAGTGGGCGCCGCTCGCTGTGCAGTACGCCGATTTCGCGGTGTGGCAGCGCGCCGTGCTGGGCGACCCCGCCGACGCCGGATCGCTTGCAGCGCGTCAGCTCGCCTACTGGACCGAGGCACTCGACGACGTCCCGGCCGTGCTCGAGGTGCCCGCCGACCGGCCCCGCCCGGCGGTCGCCTCGCAACGCGGCGCACGCACCGACTTCGGCATCGGTGCAGACACCGTGGACGCACTCGACGCCCTCGCCCGGGCACACGGCGCCACGCGCTTCATGGCACTCCACGCCGCCCTGTCCGTGCTGCTCGCGCGGCTCGGCAACACCGACGACGTCAGCGTCGGCACCCCCGTCGCCGGTCGCGGGGAGGCAGCGCTCGACGACGTCGTCGGCATGTTCGTCAACACCCTCGTGCTGCGCACCCGGTTCGACCCGGCCGCCGGCTTCGATCGGACCCTCGAGCAGACCCGCGACGCCGACCTCGCCGCGTTCGGGCACGCCGACGTGCCGTTCGAGCAGATCGTCGACGCCGTCGACCCTGTCCGCTCGCAAAGCCACGCGCCGCTGTTCCAGGTGACACTGTCGCTCCAGAACCAGGGCACGGGTGTCCTCGAACTACCCGGCCTCGAGATCGAACCCGTCGAGCCGGGTATCGATGTCGCGAAGGTGGACCTCGAATTCACCCTCCGCGACGACGACGGCGGCCTCGCCGGGTCGCTGACCTACGCGACCGACCTGTTCGATGCCGGTACCGCGGAATCCTTGACGCGGCGATGGCTGCGCCTGCTGGACGCCGTGACCGAGAACCCCGCCGTGCCGGTGGGCGAGGTGCCGCTCATGGAGGACGCCGATGCCGCCCGTGCGCTCCGGCACGCCGTGCCCGCGGATGTGCCGGTACGCGTGCTGCCGGAGATCTTCGCGGGGGGTGTCGCCGCGAACCCGGACGGCATCGCGGCCACCGACGGGGCCAGGCACCTGACGTACACCGAGCTGGATCGTGCGTCCAACCGTCTCGCCCGCATGCTCGCCGAGCACGGCGCAACGCCGGAAACGTTCGTGGCGCTGTCGTTCCCGCGGTCGGTCGACGCGATCATCGCACTATGGGCCGTGGCCAAGACCGGTGCGGCGTTCGTACCGGTCGACCCCGCGCTGCCCGCCGCGCGCATCACGTACCTGCTGTCGGATTCCGGTGCGCTTCTCGGGCTCACACACGGTGACGCACCGTCGACCGACATCTCGTGGCTCCGCGTCGACGACGCCGCCGGGTACTCCGACGCGCCGATCCGGCGGACGACCGCGGCCGGGTCCGCCGCCTACATGATCTACACGTCCGGATCGACCGGCACCCCGAAGGGTGTCGTCGTCACGCACCGCGGGCTGGCGGCCTTCACCGGCGAACACCGCCCCGGACTCGGTCTGAGCTCCGCGTCGAGGATGCTCCGGTTCTCGTCGTCGAGCTTCGACGCCTCGGTGTTCGAGCAGATCGCCGCGTTCTCCGTCGGTGCCACGATGATCGTCGCGCCGCCGGAGATCGTCGGTGGCGCCGAACTGTCGGATCTGCTGCGGCGAGAACGTGTTACGCACATCCTCACCGCGCCCGCCGCGCTCGGTACCGTCACACCCGACGACCTGCCCGACCTCGAAGCGGTCATGGTCGGCGGCGACGTGTGCCCTCCCGAACTGGTTGCCAAGTTCGGCTCCGTGTGCCGGTTCGTCAACTGCTACGGCCCCACCGAAACCACCATCATCATCACGGAGACCGCGCCGCTGAGTGCGGGCGACGTCATCACCATCGGCGCGCCGATCCGCGGTGCGGGGGCCGTCGTCCTCGACGACCGCCTGCACCCCGTGCCCGACGGTGTCGTCGGCGAGTTGTACCTGTCCGGTGCCGGACTGGCCCGCGGCTACCACCGCCGGCCCGAGCTGACCGCGTCCCGCTTCGTCGCCAACCCCTACACCGGTGGGCTCATGTACCGCACCGGAGACCTGGTGCGGCGTACGGCCGTTGGCGAGCTCGACTTCGTCGGCCGCCGCGACGCCCAGGTGCAGGTGCGGGGCCTGCGCATCGAACTCGGTGAAATCGAAGCCGTCCTCACCCGCACCGACGAGGTCGCGCAGGCTGTCGTGCTGGTGCACAACGACGCCCGCACCGGCGACCGGCTCATCGGCTACGTCGTCCCCACCGAAGGCAATACCGCCGACACGCACCTGCTCCGCAACCGGATCGCCGACGAACTGCCGTCCTACATGGTGCCCGCGCAGATCCTCGTGCTCGACACACTGCCGATCACCGCGAACGGCAAACTCGACCGGAAAGCGCTGCCGGTCCCGGCTTTCGAGACGCGAGCATTCCGCGCACCGGAAAACGCGGTCCAGCAGACCGTCGCCTCGGTCTACGCCGAACTGCTCGGCGCCGACCGGGTCGGGCTCGACGACGACTTCTTCGCCCTCGGCGGCAACTCCCTGATCGCCACGCGGGTCATGTCGCGGATCGGGTCGGAACTCGGAGCGGACATCCCCCTCCGCGTCCTGTTCGAACAGCCCACGGTGGGTGCGCTCGCCGCGGCAGCGCAGGAGTACATGGGACGGGTAGCGCTCCCGGCGCTGGTCGTGCAGGAGCGTCCCGCTCGCATTCCGCTGTCGCTCGCGCAGCAGCGGATGTGGTTCCTCAACCGGTTCGACCCCGGCGCCGCGACCTACAACATCCCGGTCGCGCTCCGGTTGTCGGGCGACCTGGACCACGCAGCACTGAAGGCAGCGGTCGAGGACCTGCTGCTGCGGCACGACATCCTGCGCACCGTGTACCCGGAGGCCGACGGCGCGGGTATCCAGCGGGTCGTGCCGTTGTCCGAGGTGGACGCCGATCCGACGCCTGTTCCGGTCGATCCGGACGACGTGTTCGCCGTCGTCGGAGAATTGATCTCGGCGGGGTTCGACGTGACGGCGGAGGTGCCGGTACGAGTGCGGGTGTTCCGCGCCGGGCCGGAGGAATACATCCTGGTCTTCGTGGTGCACCACATCGCGGGTGACGGATTCTCGATGGGACCGCTCACCCGGGATGTGATGACGGCGTACGCGTCGCGCGTCGGAGGTCAGCCGCCCACGTGGGCTCCGCTGCCGGTGCAGTACGCGGACTACACCCTCTGGCAGCGGCAGATCCTCGGCTCCGAGGACGACCCGGACAGCGTGGTGTCGAAGCAGATCTCGTACTGGAGCGAGGCTTTGGCGTCGCTGCCGGACCAGCTCGAATTGCCCTGGGATCGGCCGCGTCCCCAGGTGGCGTCCCATCGGGGTGCGTCGCACACGGTCGGTCTCGACGCGTCGCTCCACCGAGGTCTGCTCGGGCTCGCGCGGACACACCACGCCACGCTCTTCATGGTGCTGCACAGCGCCCTGGCGTCCGCTCTCGCCCGGCTCAGCGGCACCTCCGACATCGCGCTCGGTACGCCGATTGCCGGTCGTGGTGAAGCCGAACTCGACGATCTGATCGGGATGTTCGTCAACACGCTGGTCCTGCGTACCGACATCGACCCGGGCCGGTCGTTCGCGGACCTGCTCCGCTCGGTGCGGGAAACGGATCTGCAGGCGTTCGCGCACGCCGACGTGCCGTTCGAGCGCCTCGTCGAGGTTCTCGCACCGGCCCGTTCGCAGGCGCGTAACCCGCTCTTCCAGGTGATGCTGACACTGCAGAACATGCAGCCCGTCGATTTCCGTCTCGGTGGCGTCCGCATCGAACCCGTCGAGGCCGATCTGAACCAGGCGATGGTCGATCTCCAGGTCACCGCGCACGAAGCATTCTCGGAGGGCGGCACTCCGGACGGTATCCACCTGACGTGGACCTACGCCACGGACCTCTTCGACGCTTCCACCGTCGCGGGATTCGCCGACCGGTTCGTCCGCACCCTCACCGCAGCAGTGCGCGATCCCGAAACTCCCGTCGGCGATCTGGAATGGCTCGCGCCGCGGGAGCGTGCGGCCCTACACGAGATGGGCCTCCCCGCGGTGCGCACCGACCCGGCCGGCGCCACCCTGCCGGATCGGTCGGCCGCGCAGGCCGCGGCGACGCCGCTCGCCGTCGCCGTCGCCGTCGAAGGCACTTCGTACTCCTACGCGGGATTCGCTTCGAGAGTCAACACGCTTGCCCGGCATCTTATTTCGCTGGGTGTGGGCCCGGAGACGAACGTTGCCATCGCGATGGAGCGATCGATCGACGCGGTGATCGCGGTCCACGCGGTGGTCGCCGCCGGTGGTGCCTACGTGCCCGTCGACCCCGGGCAACCGGCCGAGCGGATCTCCCACGTGTTCGAGATCGCCGATCCGATACTGGTGTTGTCGGATTCGCGCCACCACCTGGGCACGGATCGGACGGTGTTCGATATCGGCACATTCGATGCGAGCGGTGTACCGGACGGGCCGATCTCGGATGCCGAGCGACGGGGTCCACTGCGCCCGGACAACACGGCGTACGTGCTGTTCACGTCGGGCTCGACGGGGCGCCCGAAGGGTGTGGCGGTCTCGCATGCGTCGGCTGTGAACCAGCTGGACTGGTTGCAGGAGGAGTTCGGCGCCGATGCTGCCGACACCGTTCTGCTCAAGACTCCGCTGACGTTCGACGCATCGGTGTGGGAGCTGTTCTGGCCCTTGCACAGTGGAGCGCGGATGGTCGTCGCGGCACCGGACGGTCACCGCGACCCGCAGTACCTCGCGCGTGCGCTGGTGGATTTCGGGGTCTCCGTGGCGCAGTTCGTGCCGGTCGTGCTCGACGCGGTGCTCGACGTGCTGGAGGAGCCCACTCCGTCGTTGCGGCTGGTATTCGCCGGCGGTGAGGCCCTGTCGGGTGCGACGGCCGACCGCGCGCGGAAGATGCTCGGGTGCGGGGTGCACAACCTGTACGGCCCGACCGAAACGACGATGCAGGCCACGCACCGCCGAAGCGATCCCGATTCCGGCGGTGGGCGCGTCCCCATCGGTACACCCGTTCGGAACACCGGTGCCCTGGTGCTCGACACACGTCTGCATCCCGTGCCGGTGGGAGTCGTGGGCGAGCTTTATCTCTCGGGTGTCCAGTTGGCCCGCGGCTATGCGGGACGCGCACACCTGACGGCCGACAGGTTCGTGGCGAACCCGTTCGACGGTGCGGGGACGAGGATGTACCGCACGGGAGATCTGGTGCGGTGGAACGCACATCACGAACTCGAATACGTAGGCCGCAACGACATGCAGGTCAAGCTGCGGGGCCAGCGGATCGAACTCGGGGAAATCGACTCGGTGCTGCGCGCACACGAGGATGTTGCGGCCGGGGTAGTGGTGGCGTGGCCGGAACAACTCGTCGGTTACGTCGTGCCCACCGGTGAACTCGATACGCAGCGACTGCGGGAGACACTGGGCCGGGTGCTGCCGTCGTACATGGTGCCGGCGCAGTTCGTCGTGCTCGATGCGCTGCCGACGACACCCAACGGGAAGGTCGATCGGAAAGCGCTGCGACAGCCCGAGGTTTGGGCACGCGAGTTCCGGCGCCCGTCGGGCGACACCGAACGTGCTGTGGCCGACGCCTTCTCCGATATTCTCGGTGTCGCACAGGTGGGGGCGGACGACGACTTCTTCGCGCTCGGTGGCACTTCCCTGGTCGCGACCAGGCTCGTCGCGCAGTTGCGCGACGCGCTGGGCGTCGCGGTCCCGTTGCCGTCGTTGTTCTCGCATTCGACGGTGGAAGCGCTGGCTCGGAAGATCGCCGAGGGCGGGGAGTCCGGTCCGGAGTTCGGAACGCTGCTCCCGATCCGTGCGGAGGGCGACCGTCCCCCGGTGTTCTGCGTGCATCCGATCGTCGGATTGTCGTGGTGCTACACCGCTCTCGCGCAGGAGATCGACCCGTCCGTACCCGTGTACGGAGTGCAGACCCCGCTCGAGGACCGGCCTGAATCCCTCGACGACCTGGCGGCGCTCTACGTCGACGAGATACGCCGGATCCAGCCGGAGGGCCCGTACCGGCTGCTCGGATGGTCGCTGGGAGGTGTCATCGCGCACGCCATGGCGGTGCACCTCCAGGCCGCCGGCAGCGCAGTGGAAACACTGGTGATGCTCGACAGTTTCGCGGACACCGACACCGACACCGACGCGTCCGAGGAGCCGGAAATGCCGATGAGCGACCTGCTCGCAGGACTCGGCGTTGTCGGAGACGGTGACGGACCGGCGGATCTCGCCGGGATCGTCCGGGTGGTCGCCGACGTCACCGGCACTCCGGCCGAGGACACCGAACGTCTCGTGCGGCAGCTGATGGACGCGGCCCGGCACAACGTTGTCCTGGCGGCCGGTCACCGGCCCGGACGGTTCGACGGTGACGTCGTGTATTTCACCGCAGCCGAGGACGACAGCCGCGGGGCGGCAGGCTGGGCCGATGCCGTGAGCGGGCGAATCCATGACCATTCAGTGCCGGTCACCCACTGGCGCATGACTTCGACCGAGGCACTTGCCGTGCTGGGGCCTCGCCTGCGTACTGTCTTCGCAACTCCATCCGACCACGACCGACAGGGCGAACAAGCAAGATGAACATGAACGTTCTGCGGCGAAGTAGCGCCTGCGTCATTGCGGCTTCGGCGCTCATCCTGGCGGGGGCACCCGCCACCGCCTTGCCCGGCGGGGAAGAGGTGCGGGTCGAGCAGGTCGAAGGAAACCGCTACGACATGCACGTCTACTCGGAGTCGATGGGCCGGGAGATCCCGTTCCAGCTGATCCGCCCGGCCGACACCAGCGTGCCGCGCCCGACGCTGTACCTGCTGAACGGGGCCGGCGGTGGCGAAGACGGCGCGAACTGGCTCAATCAGACGAAGATCCTCGACTTCCTCGCGGACAAGAACGTGAACGTCGTGATTCCCGCACAGGGCATGTTCACCTACTACACGGATTGGATGCGTGACGATCCGGTCGTGGGTATCGCGAAGTGGGAGACGTTTCTGACCCAGGAGCTTCCCCCGGCGGTCGACCGCGCACTCGGTACCACGGGTGTCAATGCAATCGCGGGACTGTCGATGGCAGGCACGTCGGTGCTCGACCTCGCGATCCAGGCGCCGGGACTGTACCGAGGAGTCGCCTCGTACAGCGGCTGTGCCCAAACCAGCGATCCTGTGGGCCAGGCGTATCTCCGGACCGTCGTCGAAGTGATGGGCGAGACCGACGCTCGCAACATGTGGGGTCCGTACGACGGCGACGAGTGGGCCCGGCACGACCCGACGGTCAACGCCGAAGGGCTGCGGGGGCTCTCTCTCTACATCTCGAACGGAAACGGGTTGCCCGGACCGCACGAGAACCCGGCACTGCCACGCACCCCTCAGGCACCGCCGCTGCACGAGCAGGTCGTGATCGGGGGGGTGATCGAGGCGGCAACGAACGTCTGTACCCAACGGCTGGCCGAGCGGCTGGAAGAACTCGATATCCCCGCCACCTTCCACTTCCGTGAGAACGGCACGCACTCATGGGGTTACTGGGAGGACGAACTCCACCGTTCGTGGCCGCAATTGGCGGCGTCACTCGAGCTCGGGAACTGACACGACGCGGGACGCCGAGACCGGCTGATCCCGCCCTCAACGAAAAAGCTCGCGGCCCTGGTGGTGTGTCCACCAGGGCCGCGAGCGTTTACTTCAGGGCTGCTTACCTGCGACCGGGGGGCTTGATGCCGCCCTTGATCTGCAGTCCGCCCGGCTTCGCCTTCGGCGGGGCCGGTGCGTCGGCAGCGGGTGCCTTCGGCGCCTCGGGCGTCGTCTCCGACTCCGGCGCTTCGGGCGTCGTCTCCGGCTCCGTAGCCGCCGACTCCGTTACCGGCTCGGTCGTCTCCGGCTCGGAGTCGACAGTCGGCTCGGGAGCAGATTCCGCAGCCGGCTCAGAGGTGGTCTCGGGTGCCGGCGCCGCTTTCTTCGCGCCCGGGCCCTTCAGTCCACTCTTGAGCTGCAATCCCCCCGGCTTCGCCTTCGGGATTGCCGTACCCTTCGGCTCCTCAGCTGGCGCAACCTTCGGCTCCTCGGCTGCAGGAGCCGCGGGCGTCTCGGGTGCGGGCGTTTCGGCTGAGGGGGCCTCCGGTGCAGCGTCTGCCTCGGGTGCGGCCGGTGCTGCTGCCTTCTTGGCTCCGGGAGCCTTGAGGCCGCCCTTCATCTGCAGTCCGCCGGGCTTCGCCTTGGGAGCCGCAGTGGCCTCAGTTGCCGGTGCGGCTGCTGCTGCCGGTGCGTCCGCGGCGGGAGCTGTCGGTGCAGCGTCTGCCTTGGGTGCGGCCGGTGCTGCTGCCTTCTTGGCTCCGGGTCCCTTGAGGCCGCCCTTCATCTGCAGTCCGCCGGGCTTGGCCTTCGGGATCGCGGGGGCATCCGCGGACGTTGTCTCGGCCGCGGGAGCATCTGCTGCCGGGGCGTCGGTCTTCGCGGTGGCTGCGGGAGCCGCTGCCTTCTTGGCTCCGGGTCCCTTGAGGCCGCCCTTCATCTGCAGTCCGCCCGGCTTGGCCTTCGGCGCTGCGGATGCTTCCGAAGCCGGTGCCTCGGCCGCCGGTGCCTCGGCCGCGGGGGCCGCTGCTGCGGGAGCCGCCGTCTTCTTGGCGCCCGGTCCCTTCAGACCGCCCTTCATCTGCAGACCGCCGGCCTTCGGAGCACCGGTGGTCTTAGGAGCCGCAGGTGCCGCGGCTGCCGCCTCGACCTCCTCGACGCGCTCTTTCTCGACCTCTTCGGCGGTCTCTTCGGCCTCGACCGCAGTCTTCGGCTGTTGGACGACCTTCAGGTTGTCGCTGAGCTTCGCGGCCTCGACGCGCGAGATGGACTCGAGCATGAGCTGCGCGACGTCGATGACCTCGACACCCTCGCCCTTGCCTTCTTCCTGCCGCGCGGTGACACCGTCGGTGAGCATGACGCGGCAGAAGGGGCAGCCCGTCGCGATCTTCGCCGGGTTCGTGCTGAGTGCCTCGTCGACGCGGTCGATGTTGATGCGCTTACCGATGCGCTCTTCCATCCACATGCGGGCACCACCGGCACCACAGCACATCGAGCGTTCGCCGTGACGCGGCATCTCGACGAGCTTCGCGCCCGAGGCTTCCATCAGCTCACGCGGTGCGTTGTACACCTTGTTGTGCCGGCCGAGGAAGCACGGATCGTGGTACGTGACGTCCTGGCTGACGGGCGCCACCTGCACGAGCTTCTTCGCACGGACCAGCCGGTTGAGCAGCTGCGTGTGGTGAACCACCTCGTAGGAGCCGCCGACCTGCGGGTACTCGTTGTTCAGAGTGTTGAAGCAGTGCGCACAGGTGACGACGATCTTGCGCTTGCTCTGCTCGACGCCGTCGAACACCCCGTTGAGGGTCTCGATGTTCTGCTGCGCCAACTGCTGGAACAGGAACTCGTTGCCCGCGCGACGAGCGGAGTCACCGCTGCAGGTCTCGTCGGCACCGAGCACCATGAACTTCACGCCGGCGGTCGCGAGCAACTCGGCGACAGCCTTCGTGGTCTTCTTCGCGCGGTCTTCGTAGGCACCGGCGCAACCGACCCAGAACAGGTAGTCGTAGCCCTCGAAGCTATCCGCATCCTGGCCGAAGACCGGGATGTCGAACTCCATCTCGTTGATCCAGTTGAGACGGTCCTTGGCGTTCTGGCCCCAGGGGTTGCCCTTGTTCTCGAGGTTCTTGAACAGACCCGCGAGTTCGGACGGGAAGTCCGACTCGATGAGTACCTGGTAGCGGCGCATGTCGATGATGTGGTCGACGTGCTCGATGTCCACGGGGCACTGCTCCACGCACGCACCACAGTTGGTGCAGCTCCACAGCGTTTCGGTGTCGATGATCGGCGCGAGTTCGCCCGCCTCGACCATCGCCTCGGTGTCACCGACGAGCTTGCGCTCCGCTTCCGTGCGTGCCCCCGCCGGAATCTTGGCGAGCGCAGCTTCGTCGGCGTTGCCCTCGGCGTCCACGAGCCCGACCTCGTCGCCGCCGATGTCCTTGCGGCCACCGGCCAGCAGGTACGGCGCCTTGGCGTTGCCGTGGTCGCGCAGCGACGTGATCAGAAGCTTCGGCGACAGCGGCTTACCGGTGTTCCAGGCGGGGCACTGCGATTGGCAGCGACCGCACTCGGTGCACGTGGTGAAGTCGAGCCAGCCCTTCCATGTGAAGTCCTCGATCCGTCCGGCACCGAAGGTGTCCTTGTCCGGGTCTGCTTCCTCCATGTCGATAGGCTTGCCACCCGACATCATCGGCTTCGCGGCACCGAGGGCGACGCCGCCGTCGTCCTCACGCTTGAAGTAGATGTTGAGGAAGGCCGAGAAGCGGTGCCATGCGACACCCCACGTGATGTTGCGGCCGACGATGTAGAGCCACACCATGCCGGACATCAGCTTGACGAATGCGAAGACCGAGACCAGTTCGGGGCTCTCGGGAAGGATCCGCGCGACCTGCATCGTGAAGAAGTCGGTGCTCATATGGCCACCGCCGTAGGTCGCGATCTTGCCGGCCTTCACCAGAATCATGCCGAGGCCCTCGAGGAGCACGACGGCCTCGACGAAGTACGCGGCCTTGAAGTTGGAGCCGCTGAAGCGCGACAACCGGCCGGGCTGACGCGGGTGGTTGAGCTGGCGGATGGTGATCAGCGTCAGAATGCCGATCACGGTGCCGATGCCCAGGATCTCGTCGATGAAGTGGTAGACGGCCGTGTCGCCGATGATCGGCCAGTGGAAGTTCGGGTCGAACGTCTGGCCGTAGGCCTCGAACCAGACGATGGCACCGAGCATGAAACCGACCATGACCAGCCAGTGCGCCCAGCCGACGGTACGGAACTTGGTCATCTTCGTGTGCGCGATGAACTCGACGAGCATCTGCTTGAAGCGCGGGAAGAACGGGCGCCACCGGTCCGGGGCCGGTTGGCCGACCCGGATGGTCTTGACCATCGTCCACGCGCCGCTGATGAACGCGAACCAACACACGAGGCTGAGCAGCACGCCGATCGTGCCCAACGTGATCGTCAGGGCATTCATACGTGGCCTTTCGTGTCGGGGGCAGCACCGGGCCGCCTGGTATAAACCACCGCATCGTAACGCAGGCTAAGTTACTGGCCGGTAACTTGGTGGAGAAACAGAGCCAGGTTACTAGCCGGTAACAACGTTCGTGCAGCGGGGATGTGTGTGCCCGGCCACGTTAGTGGTCAAACCTTCCACCTCATCTAGCCAGGCTCCCCTAACTGCGCGCCTTTCTTGCCGCGACAGCCCTCGGGGCAAGTCGACTCCGACCGGGTCACGGGCGAAACAACTCATATAACAAATGGGGTGTGACGTCGGTTATGATTCGCCCCGGACGTGGCATCCGGACAGTGGGTTCATCGTCGGGGGGTCTGGATGTGCCACGCGAACAGGGAAAATGGGGGCGTCCCTCGGGCGTGCGCCATGTCACAGAACGGAATCACATGAAGCTCAAGAAGCTTGCCATCGTCGCGACGATGACAGCCGCCGCTATGGGGATCACGGCCGGCACTTCCTACGCAGCTCCGGCCGCCCCGTCGGCCGAAGACAAGATCAACTACGAGGTCCGGCCCGAGGGCGACTCGGTCGTGACCGTGATCGACGCGGGCTCGTTCGCCATCTCCGGTGACGGCACGCAGGTCGAACTGCAGGACAACGACGGAAACGCCGTCATCAGCCTGCCTCTCGCCGTCCAGCTGGGCGATCTCCAGCTTCCGTTCGAGCGTGAAATCAGCGAAGACGGCAAGACGCTGACCCTCACGCCGGTCATCGACCCGGCGAAGGCGACGCCGGTCGAGCCCGAAGACAAGGTCGCGATGGGGATCACGCCTGTCGGCCTGAAGCTGTCGGACGTTGCGTCGCCCGACGAGAACCTCAAGGCCCAGCAGAATTTCGTGTCGCAGCTGGGCATGGCGACCGCGATCGGCACCGTCACAGGCGCCATCATCGGGTGTGTTGTCGGAGCCATCCCCGGGAGCATCATTCCGGGTGCAGGCACCATCCTCGGGTGCGCGGGCGGCGCAGGCGTCGGCGGCACCATCGGAGCCTTCGTCGCAGGCGGTCCGACAGCAGTCTTCGCCGGCATCGCAGTCGTCGAGACGCTCCTCGCGGCTCCCGGCACCACCGAGTGGGCGAAGTAGCACTCTGCACGTAGGGCAACGGCCCCGTCACCTCATCGGTGACGGGGCCGTTCTCTGTCATTGCGGGAGAGACGGCGTGAGAAGCGGCGGCGAGGGGATCGTCACCAGCCGTCCGTCGTGGACTTCGGCGACTCGGTCCGCGGCGCCGAGGAGCGAGCGGTCGTGCGTGACGAGAACTGTGGCGGTGTGCCGTTCCCGTGACAAACGGGTGATCAGTTCGACGATCTCCTCGCCGCGCTCCTGATCGAGGGCGCTGGTCGGTTCGTCGACCAGAAGCACATTCGGCTCGTTCATCAGGGCGCGCGCGATGTTGACCCGTTGCCGCTGGCCGCCGGACAACGCGTGCGGCCTGCGGTCGGCGTGATCCGCCATACCGACCGATTCGAGCAACGACATCGCGCGGGACCTCGCTTCGCGGGTCGAGCGCCCGTCGATCCAGGCCATCACCTGAAGTTGCTCGACAGCCGTGAGCGACGGTACGAGGTTGGACTGCTGGAAGACGATCCCGATGGTGTGCTGACGCAGTTCCGCGAGACGAGCGCGAGACAGGCCGGATGTGGCGACACCGTCGATCACGACCGTTCCGGAGTCAGGAGCGATCAGGGTGGCGGCCACGGCGAGCAGGCTCGATTTACCGGAGCCGGACGGGCCGACCACGGCGGTGACGGTGCCGGCGGGCACGTCGAGCGTGACGTCGTCCAGGGCGAGCACACGGTCGTCGCCGTCGGCGTAGGTGAGGGAGATATCGGTCAGGATCAGACTCATCGGGCACTTCCCAGAGCGGTGAGGGGGTCGACGGAGGTGATGCGGCGAACAGCGATCGCTGCGCCGAGGGAGCCGAGGGCGATCATCACCGCCACCGGTACCAGGAGGGTGGCCGGCGTCAGTGCGAACGGAACTGACCCGGAGAGCGCCGCACCGGCAGCGGCCGCCAGCGCAGTGCCGAGGGCGGTACCAGCGGTGAGCACGACGAGGGCTTGCCCAAGGGCATCTCGGACGAGCCGGCCGGTGGAGGCACCCAGGGCTTCGAGCACGGCGATGTCGCCGCTTCGCTGGATCGTCCAGACGGTGAAGAAGGCGCCGATGACGAGCGCGGAGATGGCGAAGAGGAATCCTCGCATCAACTGGAGCGAGCCGTTCTCCGACGCGTAGGAACCGATAGCGGACAGCGATGCGCTCTTCGAAACCGTCGTGGTTCCCGCGAGACGGTCGGTGGCGACGGCGTCGAAGTTGGCAGTGGTGCGGAGCGCGACGAACGTGGCGGTCCGCTCCGGGCCGGTGCCGCCGGGGGGTGCGATGTGTCTCCACGTGCCCAGGTCGATCCAGATCACCGGAAGGTGACCGAAGGATTCGTCGCCGTGCACCGCACCGACCTTCAGATCGCGTCCGGCCACGGTGATCGCGTCGCCCGGCGCCACCCCGAGGCTGTCGGCGACCGGAGTTGTCAACACCGCGGTGTCCTCGCCGTCGGGGGCGCCGCCCGGAACGAGGGGCGAACCGGGCCGGACACCGAATGCGGACACGGTGAGACCCGATTCCCCGGCCGCCGCCTTGGTCGTGGAGATTCCTACCGGTTCGGCGCTGCTCACCCCTTCGGTGGCGGCCACTCGTCGCCACTGGCTTGCGGTGACCACCGACTCGGCATACGACAAGCCCTGTCCGTTCGCGGGGGTATCGAAGACGATGTGGTCGGCAGGCAGGGCCGTGATGGCGCTGGTGTTCTGGCGGCCGAGACCGGCGGTGAGGCCGGACAGCAATCCGACCAGCAGAGTGATCAGTACGACGACGGATCCCATCAGAGCGAATCTGCCCTTGGCGAATCTCAGGTCTCTCCAGGCAACGAACACGGTGCGGCTGCTTTCTCGTGGGAAACGGTGTGCCCTCCACTCTTGCCGTGGGAGACCGGAAGGACATCCGGCAGGAGAGAGGACTTCGCAGGCCGAAGGAGGCGCGCCCGGTTGTATCTTTCGGTGGATGTGCAGCCCGCTGCGCGCCCGTACGCTCGACTGACAGTGAATACGTTGACCCCTACAGTCCGGCTCCTGGCGTGGTGCCTCCATCTGCTCGTCGTCGGGTTGCTCGCACTCGCCGTAGTTCGAGCATTCGCGGATTCGGCACCCGACGCGGTACTCGTCGCCGCCGTGGCGGTGCTAGCAGCGGTGACCTACGGTCTCGGACCCCTGCTGCCCGCTGTCGGCCGGTCCTACGCCGGAGCCGTCGTATGGCTCTCCGCGGTGGGGACGGTGTGGCTGGTGCTTCTGACGGTCTCGCCGGAGGCAGTCTGGCTGGCGTTCCCTCTCTATTTCGTGCAGCTGCACCTGCTGCCCCGGCGCAGCGGGCTCGTTGCGGTACTGCTCACCACCGCGGCGGCCGTCGTCGGCTTCTCGATTCATCAGGGTGCCTTCAGCCCGGCCGTCGCCATCGGGCCGTCGCTGGGTGCCGCGGTGGCGGTGGCAGTGGTGTGGAGCTACCAGGCGTTGTACCGGGAAAGCGAGCAACGCCGGATGCTCATCGACGAACTCACCGCCACACGTGCGGATCTCGCCGCCGCCCAGCACAGTGCCGGGGTTCTCGAAGAACGAGAACGACTCGCACGCGAGATCCACGACACCCTCGCACAGGGGCTTTCGAGTATCCAGCTTCTGCTGCGTGCCGCCGAGCGGGCTCTGCCCGAACGGGTGGACGTCGCCGCCGGCTATGTCGGCCGCGCGCGCTCGGTCGCTGTGGACAACCTCGGAGAAGCGCGACGTTTCGTGGCTGCGCTCGCTCCTCCGGCTCTGGACGGCACCACGCCGGCGGGCGCGCTGGAGCGACTGTGCGCAACAACGACCGACAGGCATCACATCGACGCCCGCTTCCACCTCCGTGGTGCTCCGGCCGGCCTTCCGCCCGAGTACGAAGTCGCGTTGCTCCGGGTGGCTCAATCGGCGCTCGCGAACACGACCCGTCACTCTCGGGCAACAGGTGTCGATGTGACCCTCGACTTCGGGGACGACCGCGTAGCGGTGGACATCACCGACGACGGGGTGGGCTTCGATCCGGGGTCGGTGCCCGAACCTGCGCCCGAGAGCGGTTTCGGGCTGGCGGCGATGCGCGCCCGCGTGGACGATCTGGGAGGTACGTTCACCGTGCGATCCACTGAAGGCGAGGGGACCTCGATCACCGCCGTACTTCCGCTTCCCTCCGAATCGTCTTCCGAGAGGCATCTGTGAGCGCCGACCCGATCCGTGTACTGCTCGCCGACGATCACCCGGTCGTCCGGGCGGGTTTGCGTGCAGTTCTCGAGACGGAGCCGGGAATCGAGGTCGTCGCCGAGGCGACGACTGCCGAGGACGCGGTGGCCCGGGCGACCGCACCCGACATCGACGTGGTCATGATGGATCTGCAGTTCGGGCGTGGGCAGATGTCGGGTGCTGCCGCGACGGCCGCCATCACTTCCCGTCCCGGGGCTCCGCACGTCGTAATCGTCACCACTTATGGCACCGACGCCGACACACTGCCGGCGATCGAGGCCGGTGCCACCGGCTACTTGCTCAAGGACGCGCCTCCGGAGGAGTTGGCGGCCGCGATCCGTACCGCGGCGTCCGGTCGCACGACTCTCGCTCCGGCAGTGGCGGATCGGCTCGTCCATCGTCTTCGCGCTCCAGGCACGTCGTTGACCGGCCGGGAGGTCGAGGTTCTCGGGCTGGTCGCGGAGGGGCTGTCGAACCACCGCATCGCGCAGCGACTGCACCTCACCGAGGGCACGGTGAAATCCCATCTCGCGCGTATCTATACCAAGCTGGGGGTCGATTCGCGCACGGCTGCGGTGGCGTCGGCTACCGAACTCGGATACATCCGTCGTTGACGGCGTCGATGGCGCCAGGCACAGAAAAAGACCCTCCTTCCGAACGGAAGGAGGGCCTCTTCTCGAGATCGAGTGTTTACCAGGTGCGGATCTTCAGGCCCGGGTTCTCGGCCAGAACTGCGTTGATCGGTGTCGCGAACAACTCGGGCGTCTCGCCCAGCAGGCTGCTGACGAATCCGGCGACCTCGCACAGGCCGTACTGGCCGACGTTCGAGGCGCTGGAGATGCCGAGTGCCAGGGTGCCCGTGACGAGCGTTCCGCCGCTGTCACCCTGCAGTGCGCACAGGTTCGTGGAGAAACCGTTGCTGAGCACGCGCTCGCCGATCGCGACGTTCTGCTGCGACGACGTCACGATGCCGCAGCTGTAGCCGGTCCGCAGGCCCGACTTGCACACGGGCGTTCCGACGATCGGATCGGCGGTGCCGGTGATCGGCAGGGGCGCGGCGTTGGGAACACGCACGCCGTTGTTCTCGAACCTGCCTGCGGCATCGGCTGCCGGCCGGATGATGCCGTAGTCGTTGTTGTCGAGGCTGGTCTTCTCGAACGTTCCGAGACGCTGGCCGAGCGTGTCGCCCAGAAGCTGGTACACCTCGGACGCCCACCGCGTTCCGGCCTGTGAACGGTTCGGATCGCAGTGACCGGCGGTGATGTTGACGGGGCTGCCCGAACCGTCCTCGGCGTTGAACCCGAGGGAGCAGCGAAGGCCTGCGCCGGCACCGAGAGCCGCGTAGGCGTCTCCGCCGAGCAGGGCGTCGGGCGCCGCGATTCCAGCGGTGAACTCGAATTCCGGAGTGGACTCGGGCGTCAGCTCGGTCGGAGCGAAGAGAACACGCACGCCGTCGAGGAACGGCGGCAGTTCGAGTCCGGCGACGTTCTCGGCGCGAACCACGACGTCGTTGTTCACCACGTCGATCGCGATGCCGCGAATGACGTCGGCGATCGCAGGCGGCTGAGTGTCGAGCCAGTCGTTGAGCTCGTTCAACCGGGCTTCGAGTGCGTTCTCGCTGTTCTCCGTCTTCTCGACGACGAAACCGGAGTCCTCGGCGGCCGTGCGGGCCTCGTCGAACTGCTCACCGTCGGCAAGACCGACGATGGGTGTGCCCTGCTCGTCGAGCCAGACACCGGCGAACACGCTCTCGAACTGCTCGCGCGCCTTGTCGGCGAAGCGGGCCAGTTCCTGACTGCGCTCGGCGTCGTTGAGGAAACGGTCGGGACTGATCTGGAGGTCTCGCTGCAACGCTTCCACCAGTTCGGCCGGCAGTGCGGTCGTCGGGGCGGGCGCAGGCTCGGCCTGAGCGACGGTGGCTGCGGTGCCGAGGAGCAACACGGCGGCTGAGCCGATGACGGCTGCCTGACGTGCGAAGGAGCGGCGCATGAAAACCTTTCTCGTTGTCCCTCCGCGGCTCGAGCGCGCAAAGGTAGCTGACCCGTGAGGACCGGCATTGGTCGATCCTAAGGGGTAACAGGTGTGACTCACAGCGGGTTGTGAGTGACCGGTGTGTCGGGTGTTGCTCCTGTGAACAGCCCCGGTGAGGCTACGCAGCGTTGATCGTGCGCACCGTGCTGCCGGTGGCGTTCTCGATGTCGCGGATGGAAATACCCAGGCTGGAGGTGCCTCCGTTGGGCGCGAGGACGAGGTTCGCTTCGACGCAGTTCGGTGCGCCCGCGCTGTTGGAGCCGCTGATCACGCCCAGAGCGAGCGTGCCCGTGACGATGGATCCGCCGCTGTCGCCGGACAAGGTGCAGGCCGTCGTGGCGAAGCCCCGGATGGTGCTGGAGAACCCGGAGTTGTACACGAGCTGGGTCTCGACACGCTCGGCGGCGACGACACCGCAGGTGAACGAGGAGGACTGCCCCGACTTGCAGACGGGCGCGCCGACGACCGGAACTGCGGTGCCGGTGATGGTCAGCGTGGAGCCGTTGCCACCGCGCACGACCGGGCGGTTCAGACCCGCGGCGACGCCGGCCTCGTCGAGGGAGATGACCCCGTAGTCGAGCGTGCTGTCCGTGCCCACCGTGGACTGGGTGAACGTGCCGATCTTGGTGCTGGCGTCGATGTCTTCCCGGTTGGGCAGGTAGACCGTGGAGCCACCCTGCTCACGGGCGACGGCGTCGCAGTGGCCGGCGGTGAGGTTGACCGGGTCGCCGTTCGCGTCGACACCGCTGAATCCGAACGAGCAGATACCGATCCGCTCGAGCGGCGTGGTCCGCACGTCGCCGTCGGCGGTGAGGTAGGTGTCGCCTCCGAGCGGAGCCGGATCGTTGGGGGGAAGGCCGGGGCTCAGCTGTACCTGCACGTTCGCGATGAGCGACGGGAGATTCAGGGCGCGTCCGACCGGCGAATTCAGGACGTCGACCACGAGCTGGTTGTTGAGGACGTCGATGGACGTCGAATTCACCTGGGACGACACCTCGCGCGGAAGTGCCGACACCCACCGGTTCAGCTCCGCGAGGGCCTGCTCGAGGCCGTCGGCGGACAGGGGGGCGACCGTGGCGCGGTAGCCGTCCTTCTGTGCCTTCTCTGCCGCATCCCGATTGGTCACCGCGACGACGGGCTGCCCGTCTTCGCCGAGCCACGCACCCGCGTAGTCGTCCGGGCTCTCGGCCCGGAACGAACGGGCGTAGTCGCCCAGCGCCTGCGCGCGGGCGGCCCGATCGAGGTATTCCTCCGGTGAGATGCCCAGATCCCGGGTGATCGCATCCACCAGTTCGGCGGGCAGATCGGGAACCGGGAGCTGCTCTGCCGGGCTCGCGTGGGCGGCGGTGGTCAGCGGTCCCACCAGCAACACGGCCGACGCCGCTGCGACGGCGACACGGCGGGCGGTGGAACGAGCGGCGCGCGACGCCGGCAAGAGACGCATGAGGGCCCTTCTACATGGTGGATCAGCGGTCTGAACTGCAATTATGTACACGAGCGCGGTACTTGCGGTACCGACCCGCGGGACAGCCTACGGCACAAACGTCAGTGCAAAAAATGTGCCCTAGATCACGTACGGAATCAGCCGCCGGAAGAGCCGCTTTCCTCCGTGGTAGGAGTGGGCTCCACGGGCTCATCCGGCTCCGGATTAACGGTCGGTGTGGTCTCGGTGGGCGTCGAGGGCGACGTCGTCGACGTTGTCTCACCCGAGTCGTTGCCGCCTCCGCCTCCGCCTCCGCTCGACGGCGGATTACGGCGCGACCATCCCGTGCTCGTCGTCGTGTTGCTCGACGGCCCCGCGCTCGACGACCCGGTATTCGACGACGAGGTCGCTGCGTCGCCGGTGGTGCTCGGATCGGTCCAGGCCGGTGCGCCGCCCGCCGGCGCGACCGCGGGAGCGACCGCCGCGGAGGTGTCGGACTCCGTGGACGACTCTGCCGTGGTTGTCGTCGGGGTGCCGCCAGGCGGTTTCGTGGGGGACGGTGTCCGCGTGGTGTCGCCGAACGGCGCGACCGTCGTCTCCATCGGTGATGTATTGGCGGTCGCCGTCGAGGAGTCGCGCATCGTGAACACCCACGCGCCCACACCGACGAGCAGAGCGATCGCCGCTGCCGCAGCGCCGACGGTGAACAGTGAGGACCGGCGCTTGGTCTCGGACTCGTCTGCCGGTTCCGGCGCCGGCGAGCTGGCCCTGACCGTTCCGGTCGTTTCGGGAGGCGGAGTGGCCGTGATCTTGGCGATGACGGTGGTGGTCTCGGTGTCGAGTTCGCTGCGCTTGGGCCCGGTGAGACGCGCGACGGGCAGAATCTGGGTCGAGCCCAGCAGATCCACCGACCCCGCAGCGGCAGCGAGCGCCGCGCCGCGCACCATCGTCTGGTGCGGCTCGGGTGCGAGTGCGCTCCGCACTCCCAGGCCGGTCTTGAAGGACTGGGCAACCAGCTGGGCTGCGGTGGGATCGATGGCTTCGTCGACGGTGACGACGATGGCGTCGAGATTGCTGACGAGCCATCCGAACGCCCCGAGGGCGGCGGACAGCTGCGCTGTCACGGACGGCGCGTCCTCTTCGGCAAAGCGGAACGACTTACCTGCCGCGACACCGGAGCGGACCAGGGTGACCGTCGAGCCCAGCGGATCGATGTGGTGGACGGCGATGAGCCGGCCGGTCTGGTGGGCGACCTGCGACTCGTACCACGCGGCGGCTGCCTCGGCGTCCGAGATGAGCGACACGTACCGCAATCCCACGTAGTCGAGTGCGTTGCGCAGGACGGCGACGGTCGACGGCGGCCACTCGGTGGGATGGGTCGCGACCGCGGTGTACGGCTGGTCGCCGATGAGGCGGGCCGCGTCGGCGAGAAGGCATTCCATGGCCGTTGCCACGAGGTCTTCGGCGCGGGAGAGGGAGCCGTCGTTGGCGCGGACGCCGCCGGATCGGCCGATGCTGCTGACGAACTCGGTGAACGAACTGGTGGTTCCGTCGAAGAAGTCGTGGTCGCCGAGCGTCGCGGTGCCATCGGAGTGCAGGTGTACTGCTGTGCGCCGTTCGATGGGTGACGGGTCGGGTCGTCCGGGCGACGACGAGGTGACCGCAACCGACGACACGGAGTTGCCCACCCTCAGGCCTACGCCTACGGACATGCCGGAATTCCCCCAAATCTGGTCGGAGCTTGTGCAACGGGGACCGGCCGCGCCGGATCCGGGCGACGTGATGCTGCACAGTCTCCGCGGAAATGTACAGGCGTATGCGGACATAACGATAGGTGAATCTCGAAACCACCAGGTGGACCCGTCGGGCCGCCGCTTCAGGAGAGTATTCGGGCCCCGGCGGACGGAGCGCGGCGCCGACTTGGACTCCGTCGGACGAATGTGAAGACCATCACATCCGGGAACGATCCGGCCAGATCTTCGGTTGCATGTATCAGACAACTTGAGCTACCAAGGCTCAACTCCACTTGACTGAAGCGTCCGAAAGGGTGCAGTCTCGATTTGGCGAAGCCAAGTTGAGTCGAACAGGCTCAGGTTGGGGAACTGAACGTTCCGCGGTGCGACTCGCGTCGCGGTGAAACATTTTGGAGGAAATCATGGCTCGTGCGGTCGGTATCGACCTCGGAACCACCAACTCGGTCGTTTCCGTTCTGGAGGGCGGCGAGCCCGTTGTGGTCGCCAACTCCGAAGGTTCACGCACCACCCCGTCCGTCGTCGCTTTCGCGAAGAACGGCGAGGTTCTGGTGGGTCAGCCTGCCAAGAACCAGGCGGTCACCAACGTCGACCGCACCATCCGTTCCGTCAAGCGGCACATCGGGTCCGACTGGAACGTCGACATCGACGGCAAGAAGTACACCCCCCAGGAGATCAGCGCCCGCACGCTGATGAAGCTCAAGCGAGACGCTGAGGCATACCTGGGCGAGGACATCACCGACGCCGTGATCACCGTTCCGGCCTACTTCAACGACGCGCAGCGTCAGGCGACGAAGGAAGCCGGCACCATCGCCGGCCTCAACGTCCTGCGCATCGTCAACGAGCCCACCGCTGCGGCCCTCGCATACGGCCTCGACAAGGGCAGCAAGGAACAGACCATCCTGGTCTTCGACCTCGGTGGCGGCACGTTCGACGTCTCGCTTCTCGAAATCGGTGACGGTGTCGTCGAGGTCCGCGCGACCTCCGGTGACAACCACCTCGGCGGCGACGACTGGGACGAACGCATCGTCAACTGGCTCGTCGACAAGTTCAAGGCACAGCACGGCGTCGACCTGACCAAGGACAAGATGGCCCTGCAGCGTCTGCGTGAGGCTGCAGAGAAGGCGAAGATCGAGCTGTCGAGCTCGCAGTCGACGTCGATCAACCTGCCCTACATCACGGTCGACGCGGACAAGAACCCGCTGTTCCTCGACGAGCAGCTCTCCCGCTCCGAGTTCCAGAAGATCACCGGCGACCTCCTCGAGCGCACCCGCGCTCCGTTCCAGCAGGTCGTCAAGGACGCAGGGATCTCGGTCGGCGACATCGACCACGTGGTCCTCGTCGGTGGCTCGACCCGTATGCCCGCCGTCACCGATCTCGTGCGCGAACTCACCGGTGGTCAGGAGCCCAACAAGGGCGTCAACCCCGACGAGGTCGTCGCCGTGGGTGCGGCACTGCAGGCCGGCGTCCTCAAGGGCGAGGTCAAGGACGTGCTGCTGCTCGACGTCACCCCGCTGTCCCTCGGTATCGAGACCAAGGGTGGCGTGATGACCAAGCTCATCGAGCGCAACACCACGATTCCGACGAAGCGTTCGGAGACCTTCACCACGGCCGACGACAACCAGCCGTCCGTGCAGATCCAGGTGTTCCAGGGCGAGCGTGAGATCGCGGCGCACAACAAGCTGCTCGGCTCGTTCGAGCTCGGCGGTATCGCCCCGGCTCCGCGCGGCGTCCCGCAGATCGAGGTCACCTTCGACATCGACGCCAACGGCATCGTGCACGTCACCGCCCGCGACAAGGGCACCGGCAAGGAGAACACGATCAAGATCCAGGAAGGCTCCGGCCTGTCCCAGGAGGAGATCGACCGGATGGTGAAGGACGCCGAGGCGCACGCCGAGGAAGACCGCGCCCGTCGCGAAGAGGCCGAGGTCCGCAACCAGGCCGAGTCGCTCGTGCACCAGACCGAGAAGTTCATCAAGGACAACGAGGACAAGGTGCCGGCCGACGTCAAGGAGAAGGTCGAGGCAGCCGTCAAGGATGCCAAGGACGCTCTGGCCGGTAGCGACATCGCCGCGGTGAAGTCCGCCGTCGAGAAGCTCGCGACCGAGTCGCAGGCTCTCGGCCAGGCCATCTACGAGTCGCAGGGCGGAGCCGACGGCGCAGCTGCCGGCGACGGTGCTGCGGCAGGCGCAGACGATGTCGTCGACGCCGAGGTCGTCGACGAGCCGACCGATTCGGAGAAGAAGTGACGTCGGGTAAGCCCGAGCAGGAACCGGTGACCGTCACCGACAAGCGTCGCATCGATCCCGAGACCTTCGAGGTACGGGACGCGGCCGAGTCGAGTGAGGGCACCGGTGCCCCTGCCGAGGGCACCGTAGAAAACGAGGGCACCGTGAACGAGGGCGTCGTCGAGAACGAGGACGGCGAGGAGGTCCGCGTCGAGGAGATCGTCTCCACCGAAGCGGAACTCGCGGAACGTACCGCGGATCTGCAGCGCGTCTCCGCGGAGTACACCAACTACCGTCGCCGGGCCGAACGCGAGAAGGCCGCCATCGGCGAGTCCGCGAAGGCCTCGGTGGTGGCGCAGTTCCTCGACGTCGTCGACGATCTGGATCGGGCCCGTGCCCACGGCGACCTCGAATCCGGACCGCTGAAGGCGGTGAGCGACAAGCTCACCCGCATTCTGACCGGACTCGGCCTCGTCGGCTTCGGCGACGAGGGCGACGTGTTCGATCCGGAACTGCACGAAGCGGTCCAGATGGAAGGCGACGGCAGCAACCCGGTGCTGGGCACGATCCTGCGCAAGGGTTACCGCGTCGGCGACCGGATTCTGCGGCATGCGATGGTGACTGTCACCGACGGCGATCCGGCGGACACGCCGGAGCAATCGCCGTCCGACAGCGCCGGCACAGAGTAAGAACAACAAGAGCGAGAGGAGGAGACGCCCGGTGAGCCAGCGGGAGTGGATCGAAAAGGACTTCTACAAGGACCTGGGCGTCTCGTCCGACGCTTCGCAAGAAGACATCAAGAAGGCCTACCGCAAGTTGGCTCGGGATCTGCATCCCGATGCCAACCCCGGCGATGCCGCGGCCGAGGAGCGGTTCAAGTCGGTCAGCGAGGCGAACGCCGTCCTGTCCGACCCGGCCAAGCGCAAGGAATACGACGAGACCCGCCGGATGTTCGCGTCCGGAGGTTTCGGCGGCGGCTTCCAGCCCAGCGGAGGCGGATTCTCCGGGGGCAGCACCACATTCGACCTCGGTGACCTCTTCGGGGGCGGCGGGGCCGGCGACGGTGGATTGGGCGACCTCTTCGGAGGGCTCTTCAACCGCGGTGCGACACCCGGGGGCGGTGCGAACCGGTCGCGGCCACGCCGCGGCGGCGACATCGAGACCGAGACGACCCTCGACTTCCGTGACGCCGTGCAAGGCGTCACCGTTCCGTTGCGTCTGACCAGTCCCGCGCCGTGCACCACCTGCCACGGCAGCGGCGCCGAGCCGGGCACCAGCCCGCGGGTGTGCCCGCAGTGCAACGGAAGCGGGATCGTCTCCCGCAACCAGGGCGCCTTCGGATTCTCCGAGCCGTGCGACGAATGCCGCGGTTCGGGCTCGATCATCGACAGCCCGTGCCGTGACTGCCGCGGCAGCGGCGTCCAGGAGCGCACCCGCACCATCACCGTGCGCGTACCTCCGGGCATCAAGGACGGTTCGCGCATCCGCCTCGCCGGGCAAGGCGAGGCCGGCCTGCGGGGTGCGCCGTCGGGCGACCTCTTCGTCGTCGTGCACGTCCGGCCCGACCGCGTGTTCGGCCGGGACGGCGACAACCTGACACTCGTATTGCCGGTCAGCTACGGAGAACTCGTGCTCGGCAGCACCGTGTCGGTTCCCACGCTCGACGGCCGGGTCGGTCTCAAGATCCCGGCGGGCACGGCCGACGGCCGGGTTCTGCGGGTGCGGGGCCGCGGCGTCCCCAAGCGCGGGGGCGGTGCGGGAGATCTGCTCGTGACCGTCAAGGTTGCCATCCCGCAGAAGCTCGACGAACAGGCGACGGAAGCGCTGCGCGATTATCTTCGTGCCGAAGAGGCAGGCGGATTCGACCCGCGTGAAGGATGGGCAGGTGCGTGATGAGCGATACGGGAACTCCCCGGAATCTCCCGCCGGATCCCGATGCGCGTGTCTATGTCATCTCGGTCGCCGCAGAACTCGCCGGGATGCACGCCCAGACACTGCGTAACTACGACCGGCTGGGACTGGTTACCCCGCACCGCACCAGCGGTGGCGGACGGCGTTATTCGCCGCGCGACGTCGAACTGCTCCGTGAGGTGCAGCGGCTTTCCCAGGACGAAGGTGTCAACCTCGCCGGGATCAAACGGATCATCGAGTTGACCAACCACGTCGAGGCACTGCAGCAGCGGGTCACGGAACTGTCCACCGAGGTCGCGCAGCTGCGCTCCGCACGGCGAGATCTGGTGCCCGTGCCGCGCACCAACGCGTTGGTCGTGTGGAAGCCGAGGCACGCGCGCGAATCCTGACGCACAACAGTACAAACCCCCACGTCCGACAGGGCGCGGGGGTTTCGCTTTTCAGTTTCGCTTTTCAGGGGCGTGCGCCGCCCGGTAGCAGCGGTGTCGGGAACCGCGGTGTCAGGAACTGCCCCGACCGATCGTGTACGTAACGTTCATGAACGGAAAGCCGGCATCGACCTGCGCGGCAGCGGTGTACGCATGCCTGTTGGCGCCGTCGATCCGCGTGCCGTCGGCATTGGCGATCCCCGTGCCGTGGTTACTGGCCATGAGCACGGCGGTGGCCTCGCCCGGCATCGTGTAGGTGACCTGCATGCCGAATCCGCGTCGATCGGCACTTCCCGCAGTCACGACTTCCGTTGTGTGCGCGGGGACGATGGTCGCCGGTTCGTTCACCCACTGCCCGTAGGGAATGGTCGCCGCGCCGAGCACCATGGGCGCGTCGGTGTCGTTGGTGACCGTCAGCGTGATGGTCGGCGCGTCTGCGGGAAGGGTCTCGCTGCTCGCCGCTGCGGGAGCAGTGAGGGTGGCCGCCGCAGTCAGGGCGACGGCGGCACATACGCGGGTGCGGTACTTCATGGTGCTCCTGCGGTCGACGAGTCGAGGCCGCCGGTTCGGGACGGCCGGCAAAGTGTACCCACGAGTACGGAGCAAGGGTAAGAGCCGTCCGGGACCTGCTGTCAGGCCGGGACGAGATCGCTGACCTGGGCGACGAGTTCCAGCGACCGCAACCACGCGTCGCGTCCGGGAGCCGACGACACGACGATCAGTTCGTCGGCCTGCGCGCGCTCGGTAAAGCGGTCGAGGTAGTCGCGCACCTCGGCCGGGGTGCCCACCGCGGTGTTCTTCAGCATCGTGAGGACCTGGTAGCCGGCGGGGGAGTCGAGGAGCAGATCGATCTCCTCCTCGGTGAACGTGCGCCCTCGCCCGACCATCTGCACGACGCGTGAACGCTTGGTGGCTTCGAACATCGCTGCCGCTTCGTCGGCGGTATCCGCGGCAATGACACCTACACCGGCGATGACGTACGGCTCCGGGTGCTGCTCGGACGGCTGGTACTCGCGGCGGTACAGCGTGACTGCCTCCTCGAGAGCCTGCGGCGCGAAATGCGACGCGAACGCGTAGGGAAGACCCAGCAGGGCAGCAAGTTTCGCGCCGAAGAGCGACGACCCCAGAATGTACAGCGGCATATCGGTGCCCTTACCCGGAACCGCGTCGACGCCCGGGATGCGCGAGACACCCTTCAGATACCCCTGGAGTTCGAGGACGTCCTGGGGGAAGCTGTCGGCCGACGACGGGTCGCGTCGCAGCGCCCGCATCGTCTTCTGGTCGCTACCCGGTGCCCGGCCCAGCCCCAGATCGATGCGGCCGGGATGCAGCGTCGCGAGCGTGCCGAACTGCTCGGCGATCGTGAGCGGCGAATGATTCGGGAGCATGATGCCGCCGGCGCCGAGCCGGATCGACGACGTGTGCGCCGCGACGTGCGCGATCAGCACGCTCGTCGCAGACGACGCGATGGTCGGCATGTTGTGGTGCTCGGCGTACCAGATCCGGCGGTAACCCCACCGTTCGGCGAGCTGTGCCATCTTCACGCTGGCGTCGAAACTGTCGCGAGCGGTTTCACCCTCGCCGATATGGGCCAAATCGAGGATGGAGAGAGGAACAGTCACCGAGAATCCTTCGTCCGGGGCCCGCCACCGGCAGCTGGGCACACCCTGGGTGCAACCCGGGGTAGCCGCCCGCTATTCCGGGAAGCGGCCGTCACAGCCGGTCGAAGTGCCCATAGGTGCCGCGGTAGAACAGCAACGGGCCGTTGGACGGCAGCGCTGTCAGGCCGGTGACGCGTGCCACCACGATCGTATGGTCGCCGGCGTCGTGCTCCGTTTCCACGGTCGCCTCCACGCGGGCGAGCGCGCCGTCGAGGGCAGGGGCACCGTTGTCGCCGGGCACCCAGTCGACGCCGCGGAACTTGTTGCCACCGCTGACGGCGAACGCCGCGCACAACGTGCGCTGGCTCTCCGCGAGGACGTTGATGGCGAGAGTGCCGATCTCGCGGATGCGCGGCCACGTCGTGGACGTGCGAGCGGGGCAGAAGGAGACCAGCGGCGGGTCCAGCGACACCGAGGTGAACGACTGGCACGCGAAGCCGAGCGGCGCGTCGCCGTCGAGCGCGGTGATGACTGTGACTCCCGTGCAGAAGTTGCCCATCACGTTGCGCATCGTCCTCGGGTCGAGCACGGTGTGTTCCGCCGTCATCGATGTTCCTTTCCGTCCTGTTGCTCTCCAGTGTCCGTCATGTCGGGACGGCGGGTGTCCGGGGGAGTGCGGTGGTGTCCCCCCGGGACGCTAGCGGGGTCCTCGTCCATACGGCGACGGCTTCCCATCCAACGGGAGATCCACACAGTTCAACGATCTTCCCGCTGGACGGGACGCCGCCGATGCCCTCCGGGTACGTGCCCTAGCGTCGGCGGGGGCCTACCGTGTGCTGCCGATCACTATCGTCTCGTCCCCGAATGAAGGAGCATTTCCATGGCGTCGACTCCCGTTCCGCCTGTGACCCCTGCCCATGACACCGAGGTCGACCTGCTCGTCATCGGTTCGGGTACGGGCATGGCGGCTGCACTCGCCGCGCACGAACTCGGCTTGTCGGCGTTGATCGTGGAGAAATCTCCTCATGTCGGTGGATCGACCGCCCGTTCCGGCGGTGCGTTCTGGGTTCCGGCCAATCCGATTCTGACCGAGGCGGGGTCGGGTGACACCGTCGAGCGCGGTCACACCTACGTCCGGTCCGTGGTGGACGGCACGGCACCGGCCGAGCGCGGCGAGGCCTTCGTCGACAACGGTGTGGCGACGGTCGACATGCTCCGGCGCACGACGCCGATGAAGCTGTTCTGGGCGGAGGGCTATTCCGATTACCACCCCGAGTTGCCCGGTGGCTCCGCAGTGGGACGCAGTTGTGAATGCAAGCCGCTCGACCTGTCGGTGCTCGGTGAGGAACGTGGGCGGCTGCGCCCGGGCCTGATGGAAGCGGGACTGCCCATGCCCACGACGGGCGCCGACTACAAGTGGATGAACCTCATGCTGCGCGTGCCGCACAAGGGCTTCCCGCGCATCTTCAAGCGACTGGCGCAGGGCGTCGCCGGGCTCGCCGTCAAGCGGGAATACGTCGCCGGTGGTCAGGCGATCGCTGCGGGACTGTTCGCGGGTGTGCTGAAAGCCGGTGTGCCGGTCTGGACCGACACCTCGCTCGTGCGTCTGGTCACCGACGGCGACCGGGTCACCGGTGCCGTCCTCGAGCAGAACGGCCGGGAGGTGACCGTGACCGCGCGCCGCGGAGTCGTGCTCGCCGCGGGCGGCTTCGACCACGACATGGCGATGCGCCGCAAGTTCCAGTCCGAGCGTCTGCTCGACCACGAGAGCCTCGGCGCGGAGAGCAACACGGGCGACGCGATCAAGGCGGCCCAGGAGGTCGGTGCCGGTCTCGATCTGATGGATCAGGCATGGTGGTTCCCCGCTGTCGCACCGACCCGTCCGGGCAAGCCGCCGATGGTCATGCTCGCCGAGCGGTCGCTGCCGGGTTCGTTCATCGTCGATCAGACCGGACGCCGCTTCACCAACGAGTCGTCGGACTACATGTCGTTCGGGCAACTGGTGCTGGCGCGCGAACACGCCGGCGACCCGGTCGAGTCGATGTGGATCGTCTTCGACCAGAAGTACCGCAACAGCTACGTGTTCGCAGCCGGCGTCTTCCCGCGCCAGCCGCTCCCGGAGTCCTGGTACGAGGCGGGCATCGCCCACCGTGCCTCGACCGCCGAAGAACTCGCGGCGTCGATGGGAGTGCCCGTGGACACCTTCTCCGAGACCTTCGGCGCGTTCAACGAGGATGCCGCAGCCGGAACGGATTCCGAGTTCGGCCGTGGCGGCAGCGCCTACGACCGGTACTACGGTGATCCCACGGTCCGGCCCAACCCGAACATGCGGCCGCTGACGCACGGTCCGTTCTACGCCGTGAAGATGACCCTGAGCGATCTCGGCACGTGCGGTGGCGTGCGGGCCGACGAGCGGGCGCGGGTGCTCCGCGAGGACGGCAGCGTCATCGGCGGGCTCTACGCGGTCGGCAACACCGCGGCCAACGCGTTCGGGCACCGCTACCCCGGCGCCGGCGCGACCATCGGCCAGGGACTGGTGTTCGGATACATCGCTGCTCGCGACGCAGCGGGAACAGCCGCCGCGAAGTAGAGCGCGGTCGAGCCCTGAGTCCCCGGCGGCGTGGCCGCCGGGGACTCAGTACGAGTCGTAGCGGATGTTCTCGAGCGGGGTACCCGTCTCGAGCAGTCGCTGCACGGTGGAACGCACCATCGCTGCGGAGCCACAGACCAGCACCTGGTGATCACCGAACGCCCCGTACGACGTGACGATGTCGCCGAGCGTGCCCTCGAGAATCTCGTCGGGGTCGATGCCGAAATCGCCGACATGCGAGGCGATCCGGTCGTAGAACGGATCCTGGATCGGCGGGTCGTACAGCGACTCGGTCACCGGCACGATCGTCAGCCAGGGCAGTGCTTCCCCGAGCAGGGCCAGCATGTCCGCCGCGTAGAGGTCCCGGGGCGTGCGGGCACCGACGAAGAGGAAGGTGCGGGGCGGCTGTGGTCGCCGCGCGACGTCGAGGAGCAACGCGCGCAGCGGGGCCAGGCCGGTACCGCCGGCGATCATCACCACGATGCGTCCGGTGTCGTCGACGTGGAGGTCACCTCCGCGGGGATTGCCGATCGTCCACACGTCACCCGGGCTGGTCGACTCGACGATCGTTTTGCTGACCCATCCGCCCGGCACGGTGCGGACGTGGAATTCGAGCTTGCCGTCCATCGACGGGGGGAGTGCGGGCGACAGGCGGCGCGGCAGGTTCGGACGCTGCGGCACCGTCACGTCGACGTACTGGCCGGCACGGAACGGAACGATGTCGCTGTTGCATTCGAGCCGCACGACGGCCAGATCGCTTCGCAGGCGGTGGTGCTCGACCACGGTCGCGGAGACCGCGATGTCGGTGTCGGTCGATGACGGCGTAGCCGACTGCATACGTGACCCCCGGGTGGTGTGGCGCGGTGTTGCACAGACTCTAGGCGAGGAACACGCACCCCGACAGAGTGGAACGTGTTTCAGTTTTGTCGGTGCAGCGGTTATCGTGGCGGGAACCGGGTGATGCCGACCACATCGGGAGCCCGTACCGCGGGCCGTCACACCCCCGGACCACGACACCGACCGGAAGGACGACATGATCGAGGAGTACGCGGACCTGCACCGGCCCGTCTTCACGCCGGACCTGCTCATCACGGCGCTCGACCGCAGCGCGGACCGTCCGGCGCTGTACCTCGGCGACGTCGTCCTTACCGGCGCCGAGATGCGCGGTGCCATCAGCAGGTTCCAGCAAGCCCTCGGGTCCGTGGGAATCGGCCAAGGGTCATCGGTCGCGATGCTGTCGAAGAACCGGCCGGAAGTCCTCATCTCGATGGGTGCGACCATGGTCGCCGGATGCCGCAACAGTGCGCTCAATCCGATGGGTTCGCTCGCCGATCACCTGTACATCACCTCCGATGCCGAGATCGAGACCCTCATCTTCGATCCGGATCACTTCGAGGAGCGGGCCGCCGAGCTGCAAGCCCAGATCCCCACCTTGAAGAATCTGTTCTCCCTCGGTCCGTCGGCTGTGGGCACGGACATCCTCGCGCTCGCCGATCAGTTCACCGAGCAACGTCTCGTGGCAGCTCCGGTGTCGGCCGAGGACACGTCGTCGATGGTCTACACCGGGGGAACCACCGGCAAGCCGAAGGGCGTGATGGGGTCGTTCCGGTCCGGCGCGGCGCTCAACCAGATCCAGATGGCGGAGTGGCAGTGGCCCGACCAGCCGCGCTTTCTGATCTGCACCCCGCTGTCCCACGCCGGCGCCGCGTTCTTCGTGCCGACGCTGCTGCGCGGCGGCTGCCTCTACGTGCTGCCGTACTTCGAACCCGGCCTCGTCCTCGAGACCATCGAGAAGCACCGCATCAACGCCACGATGCTCGTACCCACGATGATCTATCTGCTGCTCGACCACCCCGACTTCGACGCGCGCGACCTGTCGAGCCTCGACACGCTCTTCTACGGCGCCTCGGCGATGTCACCCGCCCGGCTCCAGGAAGGGATCGAGCGCCTCGGGCAGGTGTTCTTCCAGTTCTACGGGCAGTCCGAGTGCGGCATGACGATCTCGGTGCTGCGCAAAGAGGAACACCTCGCCGACGATCCGGAACGACTCGCCTCGTGCGGACGTCCGGTGCCGTGGCTCGACGTACGCCTGCTCGACGACGACCTCCGCGAAGTGCCACAAGGGGAACTCGGCGAGATCTGCGTGCGCGGCCCGCTCGTCATGAAGGGGTACTGGAAGAAGCCCGACGAGACGGCAGAAGCGCTGCGCGGTGGGTGGCTGCACACGGGCGATGTCGCGCGTGCCGACAAGCACGGCTTCCTCACCATCGTCGACCGCAAGAAGGACATGATCGTCACCGGCGGCTTCAACGTGTTCCCCCGGGAGATCGAGGACGCGATCTCGTCCCACCCCGCCGTCGCCTCGGTGGCGGTCGTCGGTGTGCCCGACCAGAAGTGGGGTGAGGCGGTCAAGGCATGCGTCATGCTGCGTGACGGCCAGAGCGTGACCGCGGAAGAACTGATCGAGAAGGTCCGCGCGGCCAAGGGATCCGTGCACGCTCCCAAGTCCGTGGACTTCCTCGATTCGCTGCCGCTCACGCCCCTCGGAAAGCTCGACAAGAAGACGTTGCGCGCGTCGTACCGATAGATCGGTGGGCGTCGGAACGGCCGGCTTCCCTGCTCGATCGCTGCCTGACATACTCCGTCGCATGGCAAACGGGGGACCCCAGCGGGTCGAGGTGCGATTGGCCGTCGAGTATCCGGGGACAGGGACGGTGAATACGCGGGGTAGCGGGGCGATGAGGCCGGTCGAGCCGGTGCCGCCGATCTGTGCCCGGCACGGCGAACCCGAGGTCGACCGCGTGCGTGTCACCGTCTCGTCCGATGTGGTGCGCCCCCAGGAGAAAGCCGGTCGTATCGGCTCGGCCCTCGAAGCCGCGTACACCGTGCAGGTCGCCGCCGTGGAGTGGCCGACGTGCGCGCGGTGCGTCTCCGTCCGCGTGCGCTGGCAGATCGCCGCCGCCGCAACCTGTACGGTCCTCGGGATCGTCTTCCTGGCGTTGGTGTTCGCGCTCGTGCAGGGCGCGCCGAAGGTGTACGGGTTCGCGCTGCTCAGCGTGTTCGGGCTGTCGTTCCTGCCCATCTATGTAGCACTGCGCGTCATCGAACCGCGCCGGGCGGCGCTCGGTGTGACTATCGCGGACTGCGGTTCGGAACTCGTGGTGTCACAGGCGCATCCGGAGTTCGCCCGTGCGGTTGCCGCGCAACGCGCCTGACGCGGTGCATCCGGACGCGGAGCTTGCGGACGCAGCGGTGACAGACGCGGTGGTTACAGCGGATCGAAGCTGATGTTCTGGCGGGGTGTGCCCGCCGCGGACAGCGCGTAGATGGTGGTCCGGATCATCGACGGTGAGCCGGAGATCTGAATCTGGCGGTCGGCCCACGATCCGAACTGCCCGACGACCTTCCCGAGCTTGCCGTACATCGTGCGGTGGAGGCCCTTGGGCGTTTCCCGTACGGGAACCGGGTGCCACCAAGGGTTCTCCCTCTCCTCCACGACGGGAACCACCGTGAGCCACGGGTTGGTCATCGCGATCTGCCACAGCGTCTCGAGGTCGTAGAGGTCGCACGGGTACTTGCCGCCGTAGAACAGGTGCACTCGCGGATTGGTGCCGCGCATCGCCATCTCCATGATCTGCGCGCGGAGCGGTGCCAGGCCGGTGCCCGACGCGATCATGAGCACGTCCTGGCCGCTGTCGCGATCGACGCGCAGGCCACCGAGCGGCGGTCCGATCAGCCAGCGGTCACCGACGCGCACCTCGTTGACGAGCGCGGGGCTGACCCAGCCGGAGGAGACGCGCCGCACGTGGAATTCGACCTGTCCGTGCGGGTTCGGTGGAATAGCGGCCGACAGGTAGCGCCACATGTGGGGTCGCTGGGGGATCTGCACACTCATGTACTGCCCGGCGTAGTGCGGGATCGGTGTGTCGGTCTCGAGGCGGATGATCGCCACGTCGGGAAGGACCCGCTCGTGGCCGACGACCGTCGCGCCCCAGACCGCGGGCAGATCGTCGGTGGCCGCTGCGACGGCCATCGTTTCCACGAGCCGGCCGATCACCTCGGCCCAGGTCCGTTCCAGAGTGGCGGTCCACAGGATGATCGGGGTGCATTCACGGATCGCGAAGAGCAGCGCGTAGCCCGCCGAGCGGAAGTGTTCCGGCTTGACGCCGTACTTTCGGTGGTCGCGTGCAAGCTGTCCGAGGAAGGCTTCGACGGCGCCGAAGTCGGTCAGCCGGTTGACGACCCATCCGATGGCGGTCGTGAACCGATGCCGCATGCTCTCCATGCCCGCCGGGAACAGTTCGCGAATGCCGGTCGATTCGGACCAGAGGGTGGTGTAGAACGCCGACGCGAATCGTTCGGGGCCGGTGGGGGTCGCCGCGATCGACGCGAAGCTCAATTGCACTCGCGCGATGGCGAAAGTCTCCAACGCCATCCTCCCACGTACTGCGCCTGCTGGACGCCGCCACTGTAGTCGGTCACGGGGCGGTCGGCTACACCGTGCACCCCGATCTGTGGCTATGGTGTGAATCACAGCCGCAAGAAACTTGAGTGGAACAAACTCAATCTTGTATCCGTTGTGCATAGCGAACCTCTCGGACACCGGTCCGCAGGTGTAGGAATCAGCAGTTTTCGAAGTGAAAGGGGCGTGCGGTGGATTCGTTCAACCCGACGACCAAGACTCAGGCCGCATTGACGGCCGCTCTCCAGGCGGCGTCCACCGCGGGCAACCCGGACATCCGGCCGGCACACCTTCTGGTGGCCCTGCTCGACCAGCCCGACGGCATCGCCGCTCCGCTCCTCGAAGCGGTGGGCGTGAACCCCGCCGCAGTGCGGAGCGAAGCCGAACGACTCGTCGGTGCACTACCGCAGACCACCGGGGCTACCACCACGCCCCAGCTCGGCCGGGAAGCGATCGCAGCGCTCTCCGCGGCGCAGAAGCTCGCGACCGAGCTCACCGACGAATTCGTCTCCACGGAGCACGTTCTCGTCGGTCTCGCCAGTGGTGACTCCGACGTGGCCAAGCTTCTCGTTGGTCAGGGCGCGACGCCCACGGCCCTGCGGGATGCCTTCACAGCCGTGCGCGGAAACCGCCGGGTGACCAACGCGGACCCGGAAGCCACCTACCAGGCACTCGAGAAGTACTCGACCGACCTCACGGCACGTGCTCGCGAGGGAAAGCTCGACCCGGTCATCGGCCGCGACAACGAGATTCGCCGCGTGGTGCAGGTGCTCTCGCGCCGCACCAAGAACAACCCGGTGCTCATCGGTGAACCCGGCGTCGGCAAGACCGCGATCGTCGAAGGGCTCGCCCAGCGCGTCGTCGCGGGCGACGTGCCCGAATCGCTGCGCGGCAAGACCGTCGTCGCCCTGGACCTCGGCGCGATGGTGGCCGGCGCGAAGTACCGCGGCGAGTTCGAAGAGCGTCTCAAGGCCGTTCTCGACGAGATCAAGGACTCCGCCGGTGAGATCATCACCTTCATCGACGAACTGCACACCATCGTCGGTGCCGGTGCGACCGGTGAGTCCGCGATGGACGCGGGCAACATGATCAAGCCGATGCTCGCGCGTGGTGAACTCCGCCTCGTCGGTGCGACCACCCTCGAGGAGTACCGCAAGTACATCGAGAAGGACGCCGCCCTCGAGCGGCGCTTCCAGCAGGTCTTCGTGGGGGAGCCGAGCGTCGAAGACACCGTCGGCATCCTGCGTGGCCTCAAGGAGCGGTACGAAGTGCACCACGGTGTGCGCATCACCGACTCTGCTCTCGTTGCCGCGGCGACGCTCTCGGACCGGTACATCACCTCGCGGTTCCTTCCCGACAAGGCCATCGACCTCGTCGACGAGGCAGCGTCGCGCCTGCGCATGGAGATCGACTCGCGTCCCGAGGAGATCGACACGGTCGAACGGATCGTCCGTCGCCTCGAGATCGAGGAGATGGCGCTGGAGAAGGAAACCGACGCCGCCTCCAAGGACCGCCTCGAAAAGCTGCGCGCCGAACTCGCGGACGAACGGGAACGGCTGAACCAGCTCACGACGCGCTGGCAGAACGAGAAGACCGCGATCGACTCCGTACGCCAGGTCAAGGAGCAGCTCGAAGCGCTGCGCGGCGAGGAGGAACGGGCAGAGCGCGACGGCGACCTGGGCAAGGTTGCCGAACTGCGGTACGGCCGCATCCCCGAACTGGAGAAGCAGCTCGAGGCAGCCGCTGCCGCGTCGGGGACCGCAACCGGTGACGACGTGATGCTCAAGGAGGAAGTCGGGCCCGACGACGTCGCCGATGTCGTCGCCGCATGGACCGGTATCCCCGCCGGACGCATGCTCGAGGGCGAGACCGCGAAGCTCCTCCGGATGGAGGACGAACTCGGCAAGCGTGTCGTGGGACAGGACCGGGCGGTGCAGTCGGTATCCGATGCGGTGCGTCGTGCCCGCGCCGGTGTCTCCGACCCGAACCGTCCGACCGGATCGTTCCTGTTCCTCGGCCCGACCGGTGTCGGTAAGACCGAGCTGGCCAAGGCACTCGCCGATTTCCTGTTCGACGACGAGCGCGCCATGGTGCGCATCGACATGTCGGAGTACAGCGAGAAGCACTCGGTCGCGCGTCTGGTCGGTGCGCCTCCGGGGTACGTCGGCTACGAGTCGGGCGGCCAGCTCACCGAAGCCGTGCGCCGTCGCCCCTACTCGGTGGTGCTGTTCGACGAGGTCGAGAAGGCTCACCCGGACGTGTTCGACACGCTGCTCCAGGTGCTCGACGACGGTCGGCTCACCGACGGGCAGGGACGCACCGTCGACTTCCGCAACACGATCCTGATCCTCACGTCCAACCTGGGCGCCGGGGGCGACAAGGAACACGTGATGGCGGCGGTGCGGTCGGCGTTCAAGCCCGAATTCATCAACCGGCTCGACGACGTGGTCGTGTTCGATCCGCTCTCGGAGGAGCAGCTCGCGCAGATCGTCGACATCCAGCTCGCACAGCTGGCCGACCGGCTCCAGGCACGGCGGCTCACGCTCGACGTCAAATCCAGCGCGCGGCTGTGGCTGGCGGTGCGCGGATACGACCCGCAGTACGGTGCCCGTCCGCTGCGCCGGCTCATCCAGCAGGCGATCGGCGACCAGCTCGCCAAGAAACTGCTGGCCGGAGAGATCCGGGACGGCGACACGGTCCCGGTGGGCGTCAGCGAGGACGGCGACCACCTCGTGATCGGTAGCTGACCCACCCGCGTGCGCGTTTCCGGTAGCACTCGCTACCGGAAACGCGCACGCCTACTGTGGGAGGGGTTATGACACAGCCGCATGATCCGCGCACGCCGCAGGAGCGGGCCTACGCACTCGACGAGTCGCAAAACGGCGCAGCCCCCGAGTCGCAAGATGCTGCGCCGCACGACGAGTCGCAGCAGGACCGGGCGCCCGAGAATGCAGCACACGACGACACCCGTGTGCTGCACACCGACGATCCCACCGCCGCGTACGGGACGCCTGTCACCAACCCGACCCTCGTGTATCCGGAACCCGGTCCGTATGCCGAGACCGCACAGGCCTACCAGCCGACACAGGGTTATCCGCCGATGCAGGGATACCAGCCGACGCAGAGCTATCCGCCGGTGCAGGGTTACCCACCCTCGCAGCCGTACCAGCCGACGCAGGCGTTCGCGCAACCTCAGCACCAGCCGCCCGGCGGCTACCCGCCGAACGTGTCGCCTCCCGACGGTCCGTACGCACCCGCGGAACCGCCGAAGTCACCCCGGGGCCCGCGCTGGGCGCTCCTGCTCCTCGCTGCTGCGGTCCTCATCGTGCTCGGCGGCACCGCGGGGTTCCTCCTCAGCCGTAGCGAGACGTCCGATTCGGCCACCGGCACCCGCCCGTTCACCACTCCCGCGCCTACCGCGCCGGTATCGCCGGGCCCGTCTCCGGACGCGACGCCTTCACAACCGCTCGACGAGCTTCCCGGTGGTCTCGGTGAGATCATCGGTGACTCCGGCGCAGTGGTCGGTACGGTCACCGCGAACGACGGTGGGAGCATCACGATCAGTGGCATCGGCGGATCACTCGTCACGGTGCTGCTCACTCCGGACACCGAGATCATCACGCTCTCGGGAGACGACCCGTCCGCGCTGGTGGTCGGCTCGGCCGTGATCGCGACCGGCACGCCCGTCGAATCCGGCCGGATGACCGCCGACACCGTCGTCAGCGCGTCGATACCGTCGTTCGACGGTCCGGGTCGCTGACACGCTAGGCTTTCGTGTCGATGACGTTCATGTGGTTTGCTCTCGCCGCGGTCGCGCTGCTCGGTGCGCTCGCGCTGCTCTACGTCGACCGGACCCGGCGCGAGCAGTCCGGGCGCGTACGCGAAATCTGGGCACGGGCGCAGGGCTACAAGTACAGCTCCTCGGACGACCAGTTGCCGTCGCACTGGCACCGTGCCGCGCTCGCCAAGCAGGAATACCTCGGCGCCATCGATGTGGTGCGCGGCGTCCGGCGCGGCGAGAACTTCACCTTGTTCGACATCGAAGAAACCGCGACGATCATCGCGGTGCGCCGCAAGGTGGGTTCGGACGTCGACATCGATCTGCGGCTGAAGTCGACGCCGCCCCCGAAAGACGCGGACATGAACCTGCTCGGTTCGATCGGACCCCGCATCGTGTTCGCCACCGATCTGGAGATCGCGCGGCGCGTGTGCGACCAGCGCATGGTCTCGTTCACGCAGTCCATCCCCGACCACGTGCAGATGCTGTGGAGCGAAGGCGAGTGGACCCTGGGATCCATTCCCGTGGGCAGCACCGGACGCGAATGGGACTCGGCCATCGAGACCGTCGCCCGGTTGTCGGGGATTCTGCACGTGCTTCCGCCCCCTGCCGGACCGTCGGAATCCGGGGAGCCTGCGCGCAGCGAGCACGACCCGGGCCGCCCGTCCACCCATCGCTGACATCTCTCGGCAGCCGGTGCCGCCGCGACGACACGCCGCATCTGTGCAGCACTGACTCGTGCCGTACCGGCCAGACCAGGGCCTTGGTGCGCTGGGACGATCGACGGCTCGCCAGGGTGCGGGGACACACAGGGTTCGGGGACACAGCGGGACGCGATTCAGCTCACATCCGGTGACGAATGTTGCATGATGACAGCACCGGGGGGCGTCTCGATCAGGAGGTCCACGTGACCGACAGTTCCCCCACGGATGACACCCCGAACACGACCGCGAGCGCCGACACGGCCGCAGCGCCGGCCGGCTCACCGGCAACCGACGGCCCCCTCCACGACGTGATCATCATCGGGGCGGGACTGTCGGGCATCGACTGCGCCTACCGGATCCTCGAGCACAATCCCGGCTGCGACTACCTGGTCCTCGAGCGCAGGCAGCGCGTCGGCGGGACCTGGGATCTGTTCCGTTATCCAGGCGTGCGGTCCGACAGTGACATCTACTCGCTCAGTTATCCGTTCGAGCCGTGGGCGAAGCCGGGCGCACTGGCCGAAGGTGCCGACATCAGGGACTACATCGAGCAGACCGCTCGCAAGTTCGGCATCGCCGACCACATCCGCTTCGAGCACCACGTGCTGACCGCCGACTGGGACTCGGGCACCGACACCTGGACGTTGGGCGTCGAGGTCGGTGAGGGTGCCGAGAAGTGTCACGAGACCTACCGGTGCCGGTTCGTCGTCTTCGCGACCGGCTACTACGACTACGACCAGCCGTACACCCCGAGGTTCGCCGGGACAGAAGACTTCACGGGTCCGATCGTGCATCCACAGCACTGGCCGGAGGACCTCGACTACCGGGGCAAGCGCATCGTCGTGATCGGCAGCGGCGCGACCGCGGTGAGTCTGATTCCCAACCTCACCGACCAGGCGGCGCACGTGACGATGCTGCAGCGCTCGCCCTCCTACATCTTCTCGGCCAAGCAGAAGCAATACCTCGTGCCCGTTGTCCGGAAGCTCCTGCCGGCCGCGGCGGCGCACCGGGTGATCCGGTGGCGTTATGCGACGCAGACCGCGGCGATCGTGCACCTCACGCACCGTTTCCCGAAACTGGGCCGCAAGATGATCCGCGCGAACGTGGCGGCCAACCTGCCCGAGGACTATCCGGTCGACGTGCACTTCAACCCGAGCTACAACCCGTGGGACCAGCGCATGTGCATGGTTCCCGACGCCGACCTGTTCAACGGCATCACGGACGGCTCCATCGAGATGGTCACCGACCACATCGAACGCTTCGACGAGACCGGCGTGCGACTGACCTCCGGCCGGCACCTCGACGCCGACATCATCGTGACCGCAACCGGCCTGCAACTGCTCGGCTTCGGCGGGACGCGACTGGTGGTCGACGGCGACGAGCTGAAACCGCACGACCGTTTCGTTTTCAAGAGCCACCTGCTCGAGGACGTCCCCAATATCGCGTGGTCGGTCGGCTACACCAACGCCTCGTGGACACTGCGCGTGGATATGACCGCGCGTTCGGTCGCGAACCTCATCAGATACATGCGTGAGAACGGCTACACCCATGCCTATCCCCACCTGGGTGCCGAGCCGATGACCGCGCAACCACTGTGGGACCTCGAGGCCGGATACGTGGAACGCTCGCCGGACGCGCTGCCGAAGTCGGGAACTCGAGGGCATTGGCGGGTCCGTCACAATTACTACCGCGACGCCATCGACCACCGGATCAGTAGGGTCGAGGACTCGATGGTCTTCGGTTCGGTCGAACACTCGCAGGATCTCGTCGGGTGATCGATCCCCGCGGTCTGGCGGCGCGCTCATTCTTGCGCTCGCCGCTACTGTGGCGGCCATGACTTCAGCTTCGCGTCCCGTCGCGCTCGTGACCGGCCCCACCTCGGGAATCGGTGCAGGATTCGCGAGGACCCTCGCCGAACGTGGATACGACCTCGTCCTCGTCGCCCGTAACCGGTCCGCTCTCGACGACCTCGCTGCCGAACTGCAGCGCACCTCCGGCGCGTCCTCGGAAGTGCTGCCTGCCGACCTCGCGACGACGGAGGGGCGCGCTGCGGTAGCGGAGCGACTCGCCCGCGGAGTCGACATGCTGGTCAACAACGCCGGCTTCGGAACCACGGGCGAATTCTGGACCGCCGATCCTCAGTTGCTGCAGGCGCAACTCGACGTGAACGTCACCGCGGTCGTCCAGCTCACGCGTGCGGCGTTGCCGCCCATGATCGCCGCGGGCAGGGGCGACGTCATCAACGTCGCGAGTGTCGCGGGCCTGGTGCCCGGGCGCGGGTCCACCTATTCGGGGAGCAAGGCGTACGTCGTCTCGTTCACCGAAGGGCTCGCCGGGGGACTCCTCGGCACGGGCGTACGGGCACAGGCGCTGTGCCCCGGGTTCGTGCGTACCGAGTTCCATCAGCGCGCGGGGATCGACATGTCGTCCACCCCGGGTGTGCTGTGGCTGGACGTGGACAAGGTGGTGCGCACGTCGCTCGCCGACCTCGAATCCGGCAAGGTGCGGAGCATCCCGGGCATCCAGTACAAGGTCCTCGCCACCGCCGGGCGACTCGTGCCGCAGAACCTGGTGCGCAAGATCGCCGCGCGTCTGGGCAACGGCCGCGGGCGGACGTAACCGGCGTACTCCCGCCGGGCGGAAACAGACCCGGGAAGATCACGGTACGGACACGCGGGGGATGACACGCGGGATCCCTCTGTCGCACCACCCACCCACGTCGGTACATTCCTCGACGTGACCTCTGTGGCTCTGGTGATTGTTGTGGCTTCTGTGGCAGCACTGCTGCTCTGGATACGCGCAGGTGTGCAGCGCCTCCGCACGCTGTTCGCCCGTTATCGCGACAGCCTGCGTCTGCTCCGCGACGAACTCGACGACCGCTACGACCTCATCCCCACCCTCATCGCCGCGTCGGCAGGAGCGGGCGTCGACCGCGCACTGCTCCGGCCCGTCGTCGGTGCCCGTTCGCTCGCCATCGAGATGCGCGACCAGCGTCTCGGGCTCGCCGAGCGTGCCGCCGCCGAGAACACGCTGTCTGCGGCGCTGCACGACCTGCTCGGCGGTCTCGACGGCGTCACCCACTGGCCGTTCGTGCGCGTCGCCCGCGAACTGGACGTGCGGGAGCAACGCATCACCGGCGCCGTGCGCGTCTTCAACGACATCGGCACCACCTTGAACGACGCGGTCGGCCGGTTCCCCACGTCGATCTACGCCAAGATCGGGGCCGTCGGTCCCGTCCCGCTCTTCGAAGCACCCGCTCCGGTCGCGGCTCCGGAAACCGACGGCTCGGCCGTCGAGGCCGGAGTGCTCGCAACGAAGCCCGGCACCGGTTCCGATCCCGTCGCCGCCTGACCGCCGGGCGGGCGACTAGGCTCGTTGCCGACGCAGCGCTGCCAACCGGGCGGCCGCGCAGACGCGGACGCGACGAACGGCCGCGCGAGACGACGATGAGGAACGCGAATGAGTGACCGTGACGAACTGGCAGCACTGGTACGTGAGCTGGCGGTGGTGCACGGCCGGGTGACGTTGTCGTCCGGCAAGGAAGCCGATTACTACGTCGATCTGCGTCGCGCGACTCTCCATCACCGCGCGGCTCCGCTGATCGGCACGCTGCTGCGTGAACTCGTCGCCGACTGGGACTTCGACGCCGTCGGTGGGCTGACCATGGGCGCCGACCCCGTCGCGATGGCCGTCATGCACGCCCCGGGGCGCCCCATCGACGCGTTCGTGGTCCGTAAGGCCGCAAAGGCACACGGGATGCAGCGTCAGATCGAAGGACCGGATGTGACCGGAAAGCGCGTCCTCGTCGTGGAAGACACCACCACCACCGGTAACTCCCCGCTCACGGCGGTCAAGGCTCTGCGCGACGCCGGCGCGGTGGTAGTGGGCGTCGCGACCGTTGTCGATCGTGCGACCGGCGCCGACCAGGTCATCGCCGCCGAGGGCGTCGAGTACCGGTCGCTGCTCGGACTCGCCGACCTGGGTCTGGCCGACGGGTAACCCCGTGGCGGCGCGGGTCCGGCAGACCGTGACGCGGCTCGCGGACGGCCGCGAGCTGATCTACTTCGACGACACCGAGCCGTTCGTATCCGGGGCCGCGACCCGCGAAACCCGGGACAGGCGAGTGCTTCCGGCGGTCGCGGCGACGTCGGAGTTGCGCCGCGACCCGCTCACCGGCGAGTGGGTCACCTTCGCCGCTCATCGCATGGACCGCACCTTTCTTCCGGCGGTCGCCGAATGCCCGCTGTGCCCGAGCAGGCCCGGAACGGCCACCGAGATCCCCGCAGACGACTACGACGTCGTCGTGTTCGAAAACCGTTTCCCCGCGCTCGGAGCCGACAGCGAACTGCCGGGCACCGAATCGTCCGGCGCCGATGCAGACGGCACCGATGCAGACGGTGCCGACCGACTGTGGTCGCGCCGGCCCGCGGGTGGGCGCTGCGAGGTCGTGGCGTTCACCGCCGACCACGACGCCACCTTCGCCGGCCTGGACGCCGAGCGCGCCCGCACCGTCGTCGATGTGCTCGCTGCGCGGACTGCCACCCTGTCGGCCCTATCGGGAGTGCGGCAGGTGTTCTGTTTCGAGAACCGCGGCGCCGAAATCGGTGTGACACTCCAGCACCCACACGGCCAGATCTACGCCTACCCCTTCCTGCCACCCCGCACCACAACGCTCGTCGCGCGTGCCCGGGAACACCGCGCGCGAACGGGGCGGTCGTTGCAGCGCGACGTGCTCGACGCCGAACGTCGTGTGGGTACGCGCGTGGTGTGGTCGGGCACCGCATGGACCGCGTATGTGCCTGCCGCGGCGCGCTGGCCGATCGAAGTGCACCTCGCGCCGCACCGCGACGTCCCGGACCTCACCGCGCTCGACGAGACCGAACGCGACGAACTCGCGGTGCTGCTGCGCGACATGCTCGGTCGCGTCGACCGCTTCTTCGACGGTGTCGACCGCGTTCCGTATATCGCCGCGTGGCACCAGGCACCGATCGGTGACGACCGTGAACACGGCCGGCTGTTCTGCCAGATCTTCTCGGTGCGCCGCGCCGCCGACAAGCTCAAGTACCTGGCGGGGTCGGAGTCTGCGATGGGGGCGTGGATCAGCGACACGACGCCGGAGCGCATCGCGGCCCGACTGCGGGAGGTGGGCACGTGACGGTGTGCGACGACGCGGCACGCGCATTCACCGAGTCGTTCGGAGGTGAACCGGACGGCGTGTGGTGCGCGCCGGGCCGGGTCAACATCATCGGCGAGCATGTCGATTACGCGGGTGGGCTGTGCCTTCCCATCGCGCTGCCGCAGATCACCGCGGCTGCGGTACGCCGCCGCACCGACGGCCGGGTACGCATGGTCAGCGCGGGGTTCGATCGGGTCGAGGTCGACCTGGCGCCGCTGCACGGGAGCACGCGGGTGGCGGGATGGGCCGCATATGTGGTGGGTGTCGTGTACGCACTCGACCCGCCGGGATGCGAGGGACTCGACATCGCGATCGCGTCGAATGTGCCTGTGGGCGCGGGGTTGTCGTCGTCCGCGGCTCTCGAGGCCTCAGTGGCGCTGGCGGCCGCCGAGCTCTTCGGGCTGCCCACCGACGACGCGGGCCGCGACCGGCTTGCCCGCGCGTGCGTGGTCGCGGAGAACGACTATGCCGGAGCGCCGACAGGCGGGATGGACCAGCAGATCGCGCTGCGTGGACGCGCGGGCCATGCCTTGCTGCTGGACTGCGCGGACGGCACCGTCGAACATGTTCCGTTCGATCCCGAGGCGCAAGGGATGACGATTCTCGTCGTCGACACCCGCACCGCGCACCGTCTCGTCGACGGGCAGTACGGCGATCGTCGCCGGGCCGTGGACGACGCCGCACGGATGCTGGGAAGCGCCTTGCGTGACGCTCCCTCCGTCGACGGACTCGAGGACCCGGTACTGCGCCGGCGTGCCCGGCATGTCGTCACGGAGATCGGCCGGGTACGCGGCGCCGCCGACGTTCTGCGGGCCGGGCGGGTCCAGGATCTCGGAGCTGTGCTCGATGCGTCGCACCGGTCGTTGCGCGACGACTTCGAGGTCAGTTGCCTCGAACTCGACACCACGGTCGAGGCCGCGCGACGCGCAGGCGCACTGGGAGCGCGGATGGTCGGTGGAGGATTCGGCGGGTCGGCGATCGTGCTGTGTGAACTCACGCGCGTCGCGGCGATCGAAGCGGCGGTCACCGAGGCCGCGGCCCGACACGGGTTCCCCGCCCCGGGTTTCCTGCGGGCCGCACCGGCCGGCGCCGCACACCGCTGCCGCTGAGGCACGCGGGACGCGACACGGACGAGCAGTCGCCGGCAGGTACTGTGCCGCCCATGAGTTGGTTCAGTCGCCGCCCGTGGGGCGCAGAGCACGTGGTTCTCGCGGCGGCGACCGCCGTCACCGTCGCCGGCGCGGTACTCGACCGGGAAAGCCTGCAACGCGTCGCGAAACCGCTGATCGGACCGGCCCTCGCGGTGCGCGTGCTGCGGCGTGCCCGCGACACCGAGCGTGTCGACACCGCGTTGCTGCTCACGGGTCTGGCCGCCGCAACCCTCGGCGACGTGTTCATGATCCGCTCCGATGAGGATCGCCGGATCCTGCGTGGTGCGGGCTCGTTCGCGGTGATGCAGGCGGCGTACTCGACGGTGCTCGCACGGCACGGTGCCCGGGTGACCAAGAGCGTCGCGTTGCAGCGGGCGGGTGCCTTGACCGGTGCCGCAGGACTGCTGGGCACCCGCAGCCGCGGGGTCGCTGTACCGCTGACCGGTTACGGCGCGGTACTCGGCACCACCGCGACCCTCGCCGGCGATCCGTCTCTGGCTCCGGGGGCGCCGCGGCGGGCGGGGCTACCGGTGCCGGGTTCCGACCGCCGCAGCTGGCTCGGGCTGGGCGGACTGGTCTTCACGGTGTCCGACGGGACGATCGTGCTGCGTCGCACGGTGCTGTCGGGCGAGCGGGCACGGACCGCTGCAGAGGGCGTCGTGCTGGTGACGTACGTGGCCGCTCAGGTGTTGCTCGTCGAGGGAATGCTCGCGCTCGCGCGCCGAACTTCCGCTTAGTGCGCGCGGCCGGAGTCAGGGAAACAGCAGGATGCGGTCGCGGTCCTCGGGGTCGACGAAGATGGTGACGATCTGACCGGGGGTGTAGCGCGGCAGGTGCTTGTGTGAGACCTCGTAGAAGACTTTCCCGTGGTAGGGCTCGGAACCCGGCACGGTCAGATCGAGGTCGAGTTCGGTGAGCTGGCCGCCGCGCGTGACACGGACGGGCTTCGCGGACCGGACGGTCGCCCAGCCTTCGAACCCTTCCCTTTCGATCCGGCGCTGAACCTTGGACGAGCGACCACTGAACACCATCGCCAGCCCCAGCACGGTGCCGTACAGGCACACGAGGAACATGATCTGGAATCCCACCGTCCCCGGTTCGGACTTCGGGAGGAACAGGTTCAGCCACAGGGAGAACACGATGAGGTACGCCGTCGTGACGAACGCGACGGTGCACACGATGCGACGGTGGTGGTGCATGTCTCCCTCCGCGTCCAAGGGTAAACCCGGGAGCCGGGGCCGCGGTCACGGTTCCGGCGATGCGCCCGGCGAAAATCAGGCGCGCACGGCGGGTGGCCGGCTGCCCGTCCCGGATCGCTAGAGTGAGGCCCGCACATCGTCGGGAGGGTGTTACGTGAGAAGTCGGTTGTTCTCCATTGCGGTGGCCGGGTGCGCCGCACTGGTCGTTGCCGGATGTGGTTCGTCCACCGCCGACGAGCCCCCTGCCGAAACGTCCGCGACGGTGTCGTCGGCGGCTCCGCCTGCCACGACGACCGAGCAGGTCGCAGCGCCGACCACCACCTCGGAGTTGCCGGAGACCACTACGCCGCCGGAACCCACTCCGAGCGCGCCCACCACCACGCTCGTCGACGTGGAGTACGAGCGCAACGAGTCGTACTACTTCGCGAGCCCGGACGGAACCTTCCAGTGCGGCATCGTCCGGCTGCCGAGCCGCACCGAGGCCGGTTGCGAGGGCGTCACCGACCCCGTGCCCCCGCGCCCGGAGAGCTGCGTCGTCAACTGGGGACACGGCATCCGGGTCCAGGACACCGGTCCCGGCGAGTTCGTGTGCTCGGGCGGTCCCGTCTACCTGTCGCCGGAAGGCGCGAGCCCGGCACTGCCGCCCGGGTCCACGCTGTCGGAACTGGGTTACACGTGTAGCACCACGGCTGTCGACGTGACGTGCACGAACGACACCACCGGGCACGGCTTCACCGTCGCGTCCAGCTCGAACGAAACGTTCTGACGATGTCGACCGACGAGCACGCCCCGGCCGAAGAGCTCCCCGGACCGACCGAATGGGGAGAGCATCCGCACGGTGTCGGACCGTGGATCGACGAATACGGGACCGAGCCGCCCACCGACCCGCGGTACGACCCCGAACTGCTCGCGCACGGCGACCGGCGCAACGTCGTCGACGCCTACCGCTACTGGACGCGCGAGGCGATCGTCGCGGACATCGATCGGCGCCGGCACCCTCTGCACGTCGCCATCGAGAACTTCGGGCACGACGCCAACATCGGCACCGTGGTACGCACGGCCAACGCGTTCGCGGTGAACACCGTGCACATCGTCGGACGACGTCGCTGGAACCGCCGCGGGGCGATGGTGACCGACCGCTACCAGCACCTGATGCATCATCCCGATGTCGATACGTTGCTTCACTGGGCGGCAGCCCAGGACCTCACGATCGTCGCGGTGGACAACACCCCCGGGTCGGTTCCCCTCGAGACGGTCGAGTTGCCCCGGAACTGTCTTCTGCTGTTCGGGCAGGAAGGGCCCGGCGTCACCGAGCGTGCCCGCGACGTGGCATCGATGACGGTGTCCATCGCCCAGTTCGGTTCGACTCGCTCGGTGAACGCCGGAGTCGCTGCCGGGATCGCGATGCACGCATGGATCCGGCAGCACGCCGATCTCGCCGACGCGTGGTAGCGATCTCACCACGGTGAGGTAACACCGACGGCCCGAACGCGGATGAAGAGTCGGGCACCTCGCGGTGCCGTTGCGGGGGCTATGCAGGCAGTGTGGGATGAGGATGATGAACGTTGTGCCCGAGCAGTGGTCGGAGCGTGCAGACGCTGCGGAGACTGCTGTGATGTCACGCCACGTACGCAGGCTGTGGGCACTGCCGGGAACGGCGCTGGGCGTGGTCGGATGGCCCGCCGCACGTCGTGAACGGCTCTTCGGAACGTGGCACTACTGGTGGCAGGCGCACCTGATCGACCTGGCTGTCGACGCCGCCGAACGCGACGCCACGCCGCGTCGACGGCGTCGTGTCGTCCGGCTCACCCGTGCCCACCGCATTCGCAACCTGTCGGGCTGGACCAACAACTACTTCGACGACATGGCCTGGCTCGGCCTCTCGCTCGAGCGAGCCCAGCGTCACGTGTACGTCGACCACCGCTCGGCGATCACGACGCTGGTCGGGGAGTTGTCCGGCGCGTGGGCTCCCGAGCAGGGCGGCGGCATCCCGTGGCGCCGTCGTGACGACTTCTTCAACGCTCCGGCGAATGCTCCCGCGGCGCTCCTGCTCGCTCGCGCCGGCAAGGTGTGGCGTGCTCAGGAAATGGCGGACTGGATCGACGAGACGCTCGTGGATCCCGAGACCGGCCTCGTCCTCGACGGCATCCGTAACGGCGTGCACGAGCGCGCGGTGTACAGCTACTGCCAGGGCGCCACTCTCGGCCTCGAGACCGAACTTGCCGTGCAACTCGGTGACGCCAGGCACCGGGAACGCGTGCATCGTCTCGTCGAGGCGGTCGACGACAACCTCACCGAACGGAGCGTGGTCGCGGGGGGCGGGGGAGGCGACGGCGGACTGTTCAACGGGATTCTCACCCGGTACCTCGCGATGGTCGCGACGACGCTGCCCGTGCACGACAACGACGATGTGCGCGCTCGCAACACCGCGGCGCGGATCGTGCTGGCGTCGGCCGAGGCCGCGTGGGAGAACCGGTTGCAGGTCGAGGAACTCCCGCTCTTCGGCGAAGACTGGACGCGGCAGGCCCGTCTTCCCGGATTCGGTGCGGCCATCGCGCAGTTCTCCCACGGCTCGGTGCGCGGGTCGGCGGTCGCCGAGCGCGATCTGTCGGTGCAACTCGGTGGCTGGATGCTGATGGAGGCCGCCCATGCCGTCGCCGCCGAGCGGGCGTCGAAGCCCGCGGGTTCGTAGATCCCGACCGCACAGACACGAAAGGTGGTTTCCGTCCCCGGTGCTCGGGGACGGAAACCACCTTTCTCGGTCTCTGAGGGTTACTTGCCCGGGGTGGTGCGCGGGATGGGCATCGTGGCCGGCTCGGAATCGTCGACCGCGGCGGCGGCAGCGGGACTGCGACGCGACGCGAGGAAGCGCTTGACGACCTCGTTGAGGATCGGCAGCACCGACACGAACACGATCAGCAGGAAGATGTAGTCGACGTTGTCGGCGATGAACGTGATCTGGCCGAGCAGGTAACCCAGCAGGGTCACGCCCGCGCCCCACACGATGCCGCCGATGACGTTGTAGGTGATGAACACCCGGTACGGCATCTTCGCGGCACCGGCGACGAGCGGCGCGTAGGTGCGCACGATCGGCACGAAGCGTGCCAGGAAGATCATCGCCGGGCCGTGCCGCAGGAAGAAGCGGTGCGACTCGTCGAGATAGCTCTTCTTGAAGAGCTTCGCGTCGTCGCTCTTGAACAGCTTGGCGCCGCCCTTGGTGCCGATGAGGTACCCGACCTGGTCGCCGAGGACCGCTGCGATCGGAATCGTCACCATCAGCACCCACAGCGGCGCGAAGGGCTCCACCTCCGCGGACTTCGCCGCCGCGATCAGACCCGCGGTGAACAACAGGGAGTCGCCGGGGAGGAGCGGGAACAGCAGACCCGACTCGATGAACACCACGACCAGCAGGCCGATGAGCATCCAGGTGCCGAACGAATTCAGGAGGTTGACGGGGTCCAGAAACCCGGGCAACAGGGCCAGATTGGTCACAGATTCCGAGGCTTCTACCAAAGTCACGTTCGCCAGGGTACCGCTGCGGGAGTGGCGGCCCGAATCGCAACACGTCGGCCGGGATCGGGCGGAACCCGGCCCGGGTATGAACCGGGCGTGTCAGTTGACATACTGCAAGGACAACAAGGGCACCTGCCACACCCAGGCGGGGTGCCGATCGACTTCTCACTGGAGGACAGCCGCTGTGCCTATCGCGACTCCCGAGATCTACGCCGAGATGCTTGCGCGCGCCAAGGAGCATTCCTTTGCGTTCCCGGCGATCAACTGCACCTCGTCCGAAACCATCAACGCCGCGATCAAGGGCTTCGCGGACGCCGGTAGCGACGGCATCATCCAGTTCTCCACCGGTGGCGCCGAGTTCGGCTCGGGCCTGGGCGTCAAGGACATGGTGACGGGTGCCGTGGCACTCGCCGAGTTCGCTCACGTCGTTGCCGACAAGTACGACGTCACCATCGCGCTCCACACCGATCACTGCCCGAAGGACAAGCTCGACAGCTATGTCCGTCCGCTGATCGCGATCTCGAAGGAGCGCGTCGACGCCGGCAAGAACCCGCTGTTCCAGTCGCACATGTGGGACGGCTCGGCCATCCCGATCGACGAGAACCTGGAGATCGCGCAGCAGCTCCTGGCCGACGCCGCCGCAGCGAAGATCATCCTGGAAATCGAGATCGGCGTGGTCGGTGGTGAAGAGGACGGCGTCGAGAACGCCATCAACGACAAGCTCTACACGACCGTCGAGGATTTCGAGAAGACCGTCGATGCGCTGGGCGCGGGCGACAAGGGCCACTACCTTCTTGCCGCGACCTTCGGCAACGTGCACGGGGTCTACAAGCCCGGCAACGTCAAGCTCAAGCCGGCTGTCCTGGCCGAGGGCCAGGCTGTTGCCACGTCGAAGCTGGGTCTCCCCGAGGGCTCTAAGCCGTTCGACCTGGTGTTCCACGGCGGTTCCGGTTCGCTGAAGTCGGAAATCGACGAAGCCCTCGGCTACGGCGTGGTGAAGATGAACGTGGACACCGACACGCAGTACGCGTTCACCCGTCCGATCGCCGGCCACATGTTCTCGAACTACGACGGCGTTCTGAAGATCGACGGCGAGGTCGGCAACAAGAAGGTCTACGACCCGCGTAGCTACCTGAAGAAGGCCGAGGCATCGATGACGGAGCGTGTCATCGAGGCGTGCAACGACCTGCGGTCCGCCGGACGTTCGGTGTCCGCGAAGTAGTCGCGAATACCGGTTCGCACCATCCGGTGCAACGCGAACGGGGCGCCGACACTCTGTCGGCGCCCCGTTCGCGTTGTACCCGGGATTACTCGCTGCAGACCTTCCACTCGTCGCCGACGAGCGCGAGATCGAAGGTGCGGTCGGTGACATCCGCCGGGCTGCGCGTCGTGTGCGCGGTGACCTGGGCGATGGCTGTGCTGTCCGTGATCTGGATGCGGTCGACGCTCGTCACCACCGGGATCGAGCCCTCCTGCACCGCGAGGTCGTGGATGCTGTCGAACTCCACCGGATCGACCGACGAATAGAAGTCGGCGAGCGACCCGCAGGTGGACGCGCGCAGCGTCTCGAGATCCCCGTCGGCAAGGCCCTGCACGAACGTACCGATGCTCGCCCGGATACGGCTCTCGGGACTGTTGTCCGAACGGTTCTGCAGGAAGACGGCGAGCGCGACGGCTGCCACCACCGCCACGAGAACGATCACCCCGATGCCGGCAGCGATCCTCCTGCGCCTGCGGTCGTTGTCCCCGGACGGAGGAATCCGCGTCGGGGAGGGCTGCAGTTCGACCGGTGCCGGTTCGGGACGCACAGGCTGTGGCTGAGCGCTTCGGGGCGGAATGCGCGCCGGAGGCGGCTTCGGAACGTGCGCGGTGACCGGGATCTGCACCGTCGGGGCATCCGCCGCGTCGGGAGCCGGCGCGGGATCCGGTGCCGGCCGCGAGGGTTTCTCGACGTCGCCGGCTCCCGGCGCGCGGTCGCCTTCCGGTACAACCTGGGAGAATCGCTCGGTCGGCGGGTCTTCGACGGTCACCTTGTGCTCGGCGGGCGGGGTTTCCTCGACGGGAGGCTCTTGCTCCGCGGGAGGCGCGTGTTCGGTCGAAGGCGTCTGCTCGGCGGCCGGGGTTTCCTCGACAACCGGGGTTTCCTCGGCGGGGGCTTTGTCGACGGGCGGGGTTTCCTCGACGGCCGACGGCTTCTCGGCCGGCGTGGGCTTTTCGGGGACCGTCGGCTCGTCCGCCGCTGCCGTGTCGTCTGCCGCTGCCGCTGCTGTGTCGTCCGCCCCTGCCTTCTCGGACGTGGGGACCTCGGCGGTCTCGGCTTCGGGGGTCGTACCGGGCTCGGCTGGTCCGTCGGCGGTGTCGCCGCGACGCGTCGAGGAATTGTCGTGCGTGGTCGCGGATCCGGCGTCGGTGGACGTCGGCTTGTCGGTCGGTTTCTGGTCGGTGGGGTCTTCGTTGTTCGGATCGGGCACGCGCCTGCACCTCGTTCGACGGATGGGTTTCCCGGGCAGCCTATCGACCGCGGAGGTGAGACGGGCAGAATGGGCCCATGACGTCATTCGGTGATCTTCTCGGACCCCAGCCCACCCTCCTTCCCGGCGACGACGAGGCGGAGTCGGCGCTGCTCAACGGTGAGGACCCGGCGAAGGTCGCGGCCGAGCACCCCACTGCCTCGATCGCATGGGCATATCTGGCGGAAGCCGCACACGAACGCGGCGACACCATTGCCGCCTACGCGTACGCCCGCACCGGTTACCACCGTGGTCTCGACCAACTCCGCCGGAACGGGTGGAAGGGTTACGGTCCCGTTCCCTACAGCCACGAACAGAACCGCGGCTTCCTGCGGTGCGTCGCTGCTCTCGCCACGGCCGCGAAAGCGATCGGCGAGACGGACGAGCACGCACGCTGCCTCGATCTTCTCGAGGACTGCGATCCCCGCGCGGCGGAAGCACTTGGCGTCGAGTAGGCGCTTCCCCTCTCGCGCCGGTGCGCGGGAGCGCCTGAAGTCGTCCGGCCAACGCCTGCGGTCTTCCGCGCTGCCGATCGTGCAGTGCGCTCTCGCCGCGGGTCTCGCGTGGTGGGTGGCCAAGGACGTCATCCATCACGGGACACCCTTCTTTGCGCCGATCGCGGCGGTGGTGTCACTCGGCCTGTCTCTCGGCGCACGGCTGCGCCGCAGCGTCGAGTTGGTGTGCGGTGTCACCGTGGGGATCGGTGTCGGTGACCTGATCGTCTCGCTGATCGGATCCGGACCGTGGCAGATCGCGCTGGTCGTCGCCATGGCGATGGCCACGGCGGTCGCGCTCAACAGCGGCCCGATCTTTGCGATCCAGGCGGGTAACTCGGCCGTGCTGGTCGCGACGCTCCTCCCGCCCGGTGAAGCGGGTGGGTTCGATCGAATGGTCGACGCGCTCGTGGGGGGTCTGGTGGGGATCGCGGTAGTTGCACTGGTCCCCACCCACCCGGTGCGCCGCGCGCGTCGCAACGCCGCCGAGATTCTCGGGACCGCCGCGGATGTTCTGCGCAAAGTAGAAGCCGGACTGGTCGAAAACAATCCGAAGCCGATCGAGGAGGCGCTTCGACAGGCCCGCGCGACCCAGCAGGCCATCGATGCGATGCGGACGCATATCAAGGGTGGCCGGGAAATCAGCCGGATTTCGCCGTTGTATTGGAACAGCCGGAAGCGCCTCGCGGTGCTGACGGCCGCGGCAGACCCGATCGACCATGCGATGCGCAACGTTCGGGTGCTCGCCCGGCGGTCGCTCACCCTCGTGCGCGACGACGAGATCCTCGATCCCCGGCTGGTCTCGCAGTTCGACCAACTGGCAGACGCGGTCGACGTGCTCCGCGAGATGGTTCTCGCAGAGCCGGGGGACCAGCCCGACCAAGCCGCGGCCGCGAGAGTGCTGCGCCGTGTGGCGAAGAGGATGAGCCCCGACCTCGTCGAGGGAGCGGGTGTGTCGGCGACGGTGGTCTTCGCGCAGATGCGCTCGTTGCTCGTCGACTTGTTGCAGGTAGCCGGGCTCAAACGCATCTCGGCGATCGCGACGTTGCCTCCTACTGTCGAGCGGCCCGCCTACGAACCGGAGTCCTGACTCACCCCGGTGGACCTAGCCGTTGAATACATGCGCATTCATGCATACGATGGCCGGGACCCCGGAAGGAGGGCCATGGGCTCCGGTCACGGACATTCACACGGCGTAGGCCACGGACACGGCGGCAGCGCAGGGCCGTCTCCGACGATCATCAAGCGGATGGCGATCGCACTCGGCATCCTGCTGGCCTTCCTCGTGCTCGAGGCCGGTGTCGGACTGTGGATCGGGTCGCTCGCACTGCTCGCCGATGCGGGGCACATGCTCACCGACGTCGTCGGTGTCGCGATGGGGCTGGTCGCGCTGGTGCTCGCGCGCCGGGGGAGCGCCGCTGCGGCCCGCACCTTCGGGTGGCACCGTGCCGAGGTACTCACCGCGATGGTCAACGCCGTCCTGCTGCTCGGCGTTGCGGGCTGGGTCTTCTACGAGGCGATCGGCCGTATCGGCGACTCGCCCGAAGTGCCGGGACTGCCGATGATCCTCACCGCGCTGGCAGGTCTCATCGCGAACCTCGTCGTGATGGCGATGCTGCGCACCGATGTCGAGGACAGCCTCGCCGTGCGCGGCGCCTACACGGAGGTGCTCGCCGATACGGTCGGCAGCGTCGGCGTTCTCGTCGCGGGAGGTCTGGTACTCGTGTTCGGGTGGACCCTCGCCGACGTCGTCGTCGGCGTCCTGATTTCCCTGTGGGTGATCCCTCGCGCGTTGCGTCTCGCGGCGGCATCGCTGCGGATCCTCACCCAGGCCTCGCCCGCCCACCTCGATGTCGAGGCGCTGCGCCTGGATCTCGCGGCGCTGCCGGGGGTGTGCGGAGTACACGACCTGCATGTGTGGACGCTGACCACCGGCATGGACGTCGCGACTGTGCACCTCGTGAGCGACCACGATCCCCAGTGGATCCTCGATTCGGCGCGCACCACCTTGTCGTCGCACGGCCTCGAGCACGCGACCGTGCAGGTCGAGGGAACGGTCGACGGCCGGCGTTGCGAGCAGGACGTGACCTGGTAGCGATTCATCCCAACCGCAGGTTCCAGCGACCGTCCCTCCCGTCGAGGCGGGTTACAGCGAGGGGACGGACATCGACGCGCCAGAACGCCGACGCGGGCGCACCGAGCGCGCACAGCGTCGCTGCCCGCACCACAGCGGCGTGCGTCACCGCGACGATGCGTTCCGGCGAATCCATCAGTGACGTGAGCCAGGTGCCCGCACGCACGATCAGGTCGTGGATGGACTCTCCTCCGTGCGGGGCGGATTCCGGATCGCCGAGCCATACAGCGAGACCCGATTCGGGGACCTCTTCCATCGTCCTGCCGGTCCACCGCCCGAAATCCAGGTCGCGTAGTAGTGGTTCCACGGCTGCGGACAGGCCCAGTGCTGCCGCCGTTTCGATTGTCCGTAGTTCCGGCGCAGTGAGTGCGCGGTCGGTGACCGGCGCAGTTGCCCTCGTCAGTTCCCGTCGTCCTCGGTCGGAGACGGGCTCGTCGCTGGGAAAGGCAACGACGCGTTGCGCCTCGGTGGACGCATGGGAGATCAGAAACAGGCGGGGCACGAGAGCCATTCTCGCGCACTCTTGACAGGATGTGTCGGTGATGCCAAGGTACCCCGGTACGCATGTGCCGAGGTGTAGGCAATCCGGTGGGATACCGGAGCGGTCGCGCCACTGTAACCGAGAGCATTACCTCTTTCGGAAGCCAGAAAACTCCCTCGGCGCATGGCTTTCGGATGGGACGCGAAATCCCAGGAGGTTGCCGTGGTTGTTCTTACCCATGCCCGGGTGACAGGTTGAACTCGCGTTCTCGTGCGGTCGCCGCGATCATCGTGGTCACGTTCCGGACGGCACTCGGACGGGCTTTCACGTTCCTGACCGAGCGCGCGCCGCGCCGCCTCGTGGTCACGGCGTGGTGAGCACGGCGTGCGGTCTGCTGGTTGCCGGGACGACCTCGGACGCCGGAAAGTCGGTGGTCACCGCCGGGATCTGTCGCGCACTATCGCGGCGCGGTCTGACGGTCGCGCCGTACAAGGCGCAGAACATGTCCAACAACTCCATGGTCACGATCGACCCCGACACCGGTGCGGGTGTCGAAATCGGCCGTGCGCAATGGGTTCAGGCGATCGCCGCCCGCGTGACTCCGGAACCGGCCATGAATCCGGTACTCCTCAAACCCGGCAGCGACCGTCGCAGCCACGTAGTGGTGCTGGGACAACCGGCGGGAACTCTCGAAGCTGGTGAATTCGCGGGTGGCCGTCAGCACCTCGCCGACGCGGCATTCTCGGCACTGGACGACCTCCGCGCCAGGTTCGACGTGGTCGTGTGCGAGGGTGCGGGCAGTGCCGCCGAGATCAATCTCCGTGCGCACGATTACGTCAATATGGGTCTGGCGCAACACGGCTCACTTCCGACGATTCTCGTCGGTGACATCGACCGCGGTGGGGTCTTCGCGTCGATGTACGGCACGCTCGCGCTCCTCGATGCCGCCGATCAGCAGCTGGTACGCGGCTTCGTGATCAACAAGTTCCGCGGCGATGCCGCTCTGCTGAAACCGGGCCTGGACTCGTTGTCGGCGCTGACCGGACGGCCGGTGCTCGGGGTGCTGCCGTGGCAGCGCGATCTGTGGCTGGACTCCGAGGATTCCCTCGCATTGACATCGCGTCCGAGCCACCCCGGCGACGGTGCGCTCACCATCGCTGTCGTGATGTTGCCGCGCATCAGTAATTTCACCGATGTCGACGCCTTGTGCCTCGAACCGGATGTACGAGTGCGGTTCGTCGACGATCCGCGCACGCTCGCGGGCGCGGATGTCGTGATCGTGCCCGGTACTCGCGCGACACTCGCAGACCTTGCCTGGCTCCGTGCGCGTGGCCTCGACAGGGCCATCGTCGACCATGCACAGCGGGGCGGCTCGGTTCTGGGCATCTGTGGGGGATTCCAGATGCTCGGCCATGACATCGTCGACCCCCACGGCATCGAAGGAACGCCGGGTGCGCGGGCCCGAGGGCTCGGACTACTCGCTGTGAGAACGGAATTCGGCCGCCGTAAAGTGCTGCGGCTACCGGCCGGCTCGGCGCTCGGAGCAGAGGCGACGGGCTACGAGATCCATCACGGACGCATCTGTGCCGGTGGCGACGACGAGTTCCTCGGTGGTGCCCGGCGAGGCAACGTGTTCGGCACCATGTGGCACGGCACCCTGGAGGGCGACGCACTGCGCGCGGCGTGGTTACACGAGGTTGCCGCCGCGGCAGGCCGCGAGGTGCACACGGGCGCAGTGAATTTCGCCGCACAACGCGAGGCGCGGCTCGACGTCCTCGCCGACATGATCGACGAGCACATCGACGTCGATGGGCTGCTCTCGATGATGAGGGACCGCCCCACGCTGCCGACCTTGACGGGAGCATTGGCATGACGGTGCTTGTCCTCGGTGGCACCGGCGAGGCCCGTGCACTCGCACAGCTGTTGTGCGACAACGGAGTCGATGTCGTGTCCTCGCTCGCCGGGCGAGTGCGCAACCCACGCCTGCCTGCCGGAGCAGTGCGTATCGGCGGGTTCGGCGGGGCCTCCGGGCTCGAAGCGTACCTGCGCACCCACGGTGTCGACGCGGTCGTCGACGCGACCCATCCTTTCGCGGAGGGTATCAGCGCCAACGCGGCCGAAGCCTGCCGCGCCGCGAGAATCCCGTTGGTGCGCTTGCAGCGTCCTGGATGGACCGACGACACCGGTGGATGGATCCGGGTGGCCTGCCACGACGAGGCCGCTCGAGTCGCGGCCGGTGGATCCGGTGTCTTTCTGACTACGGGCCGTCAGACGCTCGATCGTTTCGTCGAACCGCTCGGGAAGCACCGGGTGGTGGTGCGGATCGTCGACCCGCTCGACGGCGAGTTCCCTCCCGACTGGACAGTGGTGCACGCTCGCGGCCCGTACACCTTCGACAGTGAACGCACGCTGATGCGGGAATACGACGTGGATACGCTGGTCACCAAGGATTCCGGGGGCGATCTCACGCGAGCGAAGCTCGACGCAGCTGCTGACCTCGGCGTGCGGGTGATCATGGTGAACCGGCCCGTGGGGCCGCCCGGCGTGCGCACCGTGGCGACCGTGGGCGACGCGGTCGCTTGGGTCCTCGAACCGCCGGTCTCTCGGATCTGAGTTCCCGGACTTTTCTTCCCTTCCGCGGCGTGGCTCGCGTCGGGTGCGTGGGCCTGTTGCCGTGGCGTGCACCGCTGCGCAATGCCGCTGCCCGGAACGTCCCGTGGGACGAGTTCCGGCCGCGACCGTCAACGACGTCTGCGCACCGCGACCCGCACGGCGACGGCCGGTGCAACGGTCGAGACGAGTGCTCCCGCACCTACCCGTGCTGCGAGACGCGCGGTTCTCGCGATATCCGCCGGGGCGGGTGCCGGGCCGTCGCCCAGGGTCCCGCGATCCTCGACGACCCCGTGATAGACGTTCGCTCCCCCGAGCGTGATTCCGAGCGCCCCGGCAAAAGCCGCCTCGACGGGACCCGCGTTCGGACTCGGATGCTTGTGCGCGTCGCGCCGCCATGCTCGGAGTGCCGCGACGGGACGCCCGCCCAGCGCCGCGGCCAGCAGTGCGGTCAGCCGAGCCGGGACGAGGTTGAGTACATCGTCGAACCGCGCCGATGCCCACCCGAATCGTTCCAGGCGGGGAGTGCGGTGCCCGACCCGGGCGTCCAGCGTATTCGCGGCGCGATAGCCGAGCAGCCCGGCCGGACCGAGAACCGCTCCCCACACGAGCGGTGCCACGACGGCGTCCGAGGTGTTCTCGGCGACGGATTCGATTGTCGCGCGGGCGATGTCGTCAGCGTCGAGCTGGGAGGGGTCGCGGCCGACGAGATGCGTGACCTGCACCCGTGCCGCGGCGAGGTCGCCGCGGCTCAACTGGTCGTCCAGGGCGCCCGCCTCGGCACCGAGGGATCGGCCCCCGAGCACCACCCATGTGGCGACGGCGACGACCGCGGTGTTGAGCAGAGGGCGCGAGCGGGTCACCCGGTCGGCCGTCCAGCCCAGTAGCCCGGTGGAGCCGACGAGCACCATCGTGAATGCGACTCCGGCGCTGCGGTTGTCGGCATACATTGTGCGTTCGACCGACCGCGCGACTTTTCCGAACCCGCTCACGGGATGCCACCGCCGCGGATCACCGAAAACCTGGTCGGCGAGGTACCCCAGCACCAGCCCTGCTGCCCTCATCGGATCGATCTCCACGCATCGAGCAGTGCGGCGGTGGTGGCGCGGTCGCGTACGGCGATCCGCACCCACTGCTCGCCGAGCCCGGGGAATGTGTCGCCGCGACGCACGGCGAAGCCCCTCGCGCGCAACTGCTCCCGAGTATCGGTGGGCACGGGTACCAGCACGAACGGCCCGGCGGGAGCGCCGGACACCGTCAGGCCCGCGTCGCCCAGCGCCTCGACGAGTGCGGCTCGGTCGGCGGCGACCTCCCGCGCGATCGTCTCGGCCTCCGACGTGGCGCGTGCCGACGCGCACGCGATCATCGCCGCCGCGGCAGGGGTCGACACCGACCACGGAGGTTGCTGCGCCGCGAGATCCGCGATCACGTCGGAGGCTCCGACGACATACCCCGCCCGGATGCCGGGAATCGCCCAGGTTTTCGTCAGCGAACGGATCACCAGCAAACCGGAATCCCGCTCGCCCACAAGCGACTCTGCCTCTCCGGCAACAGCGTCCATGAAAGCTTCGTCGACCACCACGACACGTCCCGGCCGGAGCAGTGCCCGCAGCGTCCCGGCGGGGTGCAGTACCGACGTCGGGTTCGTGGGATTGCCGACCACGACGAGATCCGCATCGTCGGGCACGGCACGGGGATCGAGGACGAAGCCGTCACCGGCGCGCAGGATCACCCGCCGCACGTCGTGCCCGGCCGCGGCGAGTGCCGCCTCCGGCTCGGTGAACTGCGGATGCACGACCACCGGGGCACGCCATGTCCGTGCACGTGCGATGAGAGTGAAGGCTTCGGCACCACCCGCGGTGGGCAGTACCTCGTCGATGGTTCGGCCGTGCCGGTCGGCGAGCGCGGACCGGGCGGCCCCCGGGTCCGGGTAGCGGTCCAGATCCTCGAGGGACGCGCGCAGTGCCTCGTCCAGCCACGCGGGACGAGGCCGTGTCGAGACGTTGACGGCGAGGTCGACAAGTCCCGGGGTTGCTTCGCGATCGCCGTGGTGGTGCAGGTCGGGGGCGCGCAGGCGGGGTCGCGGCGGCGGTGCCGGCACAGGTGTCGCGACGCGGGCAGCCTCGGCGAACCGCTGCGCGAGTTGCGGGTGACCCGCCCAGTGGGTGTGCAGGTAGGAGGCGTGCAGCGTGGCAGTCGCGACACCGTCGGGCCGCCCGTTGAGCAACCAGCCGGGGGCAGTGCCGGGCTCGACGACGGTGCGATGGAACTCGTGTCCGGTGACGCGGGTGCCGGCGGTGGCCAGCAGGCTGTCGGTCGTGGCGATCGCGGTGCGGTAGCCCAGGGTCAGTCGGGAGGTCATCCGCGCGGACGCATCGAGCGCACCGACCATCTCGGCGCCGTCGACGTCGCGGCACAAGTACAGCAGACCGGCGCATTCGGCGACGGTCGGTACACCGGCGGTGATCGCAGACCGGAGATGGTCACGCAGAGGCGCATTCGCGGAGAGATCCGCGGCGTGGACCTCCGGGAATCCGCCACCCAGATAGATTCCGGTGGTGCCGTCCGGAAGCTTCTCGTCGCGCAAGGGATCGAAGGTGACGGTGCGGCATCCGGCGGCCCGCAGCAGTTCTTCGGTTTCGGTGTAGCGGAAGGTGAAGGCGCGGCCCCCCGCAATCGCGACGACCGGACCGGCCTCGCCGTGGGACACCGACGTGCCGCGGGACACCGACTCGCCGGGCTCCCACGACCGGCCGTGCACATCCGGTGCCGTCCGCGCGATCCGTACGAGTTCGGCAAGGTCGATGTGTTCCGCGATCCGGTCGGCGAGCCGATCGAGTTGCCCGGCCGCCTCCGCGCGCTCGTCGGCGGGTATCAGGCCCAGGTGCCGGGAGGGAGCCGAGATTCCGTCGTCGCGGTGCAGTACCCCGAGCACCGGGATGCCGGTGGGCTCCAGCGCCGCGATCACCTCGTCCGAATGACGCTGGGAGCCGGCCTTGTTCAAGATCACCCCCGCGATGCGGGTCCCGCGGTCGTACGACGCCATGCCGTGCACGATCGCCGCGATCGACCGCGATGCGTGCGACACGTCGACGACGAGGATCACCGGCGCGGTCAGCAACGACGCGACGTGTGAGGTCGACGCGAAACCGTCGGTGCCGAGCATTCCGTCGTACAACCCCATGACGCCCTCGACCACCGCGATGTCGGCGCCTGCAGCACCGTGCAGGAGCAGCGGTGCCACGAGATCTTCGCCGACGAGATGCGGATCGAGGTTGCGGCCGGGACGTCCCGTCGCCAGTGCGTGGTAGCCGGGGTCGATGTAGTCGGGGCCGATCTTGTGTCCCGAGACCACCATTCCGGTGCGCCGCAGGGCGGCCATCAGCCCTGCGGACACGGTGGTCTTACCGTGCCCGGAGGCCGGCGCGGCGACGACGAGGCGGGGAAGGGCTACCACTGGTTTGCTCTCACCACTCGATTCCCCGCTGGCCCTTCTGGCCCGCGTCCATGGGGTGCTTGATCTTCGTCATCTCCGTGACGAGGTCGGCGATGTCGAGCAGTTTCGGGTCGGCGCGACGTCCCGTGATCATGACGTGCTGGTGCCCGGTGCGGTGGGAGAGGGTATCGACGACCTCGTCGAGGTCGATCCAACCCCAGTTGATCGGATAGGTGAACTCGTCGAGCACATACAATCCGTGCTGCTCCGCGGCCAGACGTCGCTGGATCTCGCGCCACCCTGCGAGTGCATCGGCGGCATGGTCCTCGTCGCTGCCCTCCTTGCGCGACCACGACCAGCCCGAGCCCATCTTGTGCCATTCGATCGGACCGCCCGTGCCACGCTCGGTGTGCAATTCGCCGAGGGTTTCGAACGCGGTCTGCTCACCGAGTCGCCACTTGGCGGACTTGACGAACTGGAACACCGCGACCGACCAGCCCTGGTTCCAGCCGCGCAGGGCAAGCCCGAATGCAGCCGTCGACTTCCCTTTGCCGTCACCGGTGTTGACCATGAGCAGTGGACGGTTGCGCCGTTGGCGGGTGGTGAGCCCGTCGTCGGGCACGATGTCGGGTTGTCCCTTCGGCATCAGGCGGCCCTTCCTCGAACGATTCCGGTGAGTGCGTCGGCGTGCACATCGCCGACATGCACGTATTCGGCTCCGAGTCGCTCGGCGAGCCGCCCCGCCAGTCCCATGCGGAACCGGCCCGTTTCGGAGTCGACGACTACCGCGGAGATTCTCTGTGCTGCAATCACCTCTGCCGCCGCGAGGGACCTGTTCACGGCATTCTCGCCGGACGTGGCGCGACCGTCGGTGACGACGACGAGCAACGCGCGCCGATCCGGGTCGCGCAACCGGTGCCGCCGAACGGTCTCGGCGGATTCGATCAACCCCTCCGCGAGCGGTGTGCGTCCGCCGGCGGGAAGGTCGCGAAGGCGTGCGGCGGCCACGTCCACCGAACTCGTGGGAGGGAGAGCGAGACTCGCGGCGGACCCCCGGAAGGTGACCAGGCCGACGGTGTCGCGGCGGCGGTACGCGTCGAGCAGCAACGACAGGATCGCGGTCTTCACCTGGGTCATACGCTGTTTCGCGGCCATCGACCCGGAGGCGTCGACGCACAGGAGCACCAGGTTTGCCTCGCGACCCTCGATCACCTTGCGTCGCAGTTCCCGAAGCCCGCCCGGCCCGGCTTCCTGCCCGCCCGAACGGGAGCGGGCATTCGCGCGGATAGTCGCGGGGAGATGGATCGGGCCGGAATCGCCGCGATGCTCACCGACCGTGCGCCCGGTGGTGGTGCGTGCCCGTGAACGCCGGCCCGGCGCGCCGCGCCCGGTGCCGTTCGCGGTGAACAGCCGGGTGCGGTACGGATCGCCGGGGGCGGACACCGCGGTGGGTGCGGGGGCGGACTTCCGCTCCGACTTCGTCTCGGGGGCCGCGGAATCTGCTTCGGAGGATGCAGTATCCGCGTCGCCGCCCGCCGGACCGGACGGATCGGGTGCGCCGCCACCGTCGGGTCCGCGACCGTCGGGTCCGCGACCGTCGGGTCCGCCATCGTCGGGACCGCCGTCGGGATCTTCGTCGGGCGCGGTGTTGCCGAGTAGTTCGTCGAGCAGATCCTCGTCCATCCCCGGCGAGTCGAAGGGAGTGCGGCGGCGGCGGTGCGGCAGCGCGAGTTTCGCCGCGACCGCGATGTCCTCGCGGGTCACCTCACTGCGGCCTTCCCAGGCTGCGTGCGCCACGGCAGTTTTCGCGGTCACCAGATCGGCACGCATGCCGTCGACGTCGAACGCAGCGCACACCTCCGCGATCGCGACCAGCGCAGCATCACCGAGCTGAACCTGCGGCATCCTGTGGCGCGCATCGACGATGCGCTCGGAAAGCGCGGCTTCGGCATCGGCCCACTGCGCGGTGAATGCGGCGGGGTCGGCGTCGAATGACAGGCGACGGCGGATGATCTCGGCACGCAACTGCGGATCACGTGGCGCCGCCACGTCGACCGTCAGGCCGAACCGGTCCAGTAGCTGCGGTCGCAGTTCGCCTTCCTCGGGATTCATGGTGCCGACCAGCACGAATCGTGCGGCATGGGTGACGGACACCCCGTCGCGTTCGACTGTGGAACGCCCCATCGCAGCGGCATCGAGCAGCAGATCGACGAGATGGTCGTGCAGGAGGTTCACTTCGTCGACGTACAGCACGCCGCGATGCGCGAGCGCGAGGAGGCCGGGTTCGTATTCCGCAGTGCCCGCCGACAACGCTTTCTGCAGGTGCAGCGAACCGGTCACCCGGTCCTCGGTGGCGCCCACCGGCAGTTCGACGAGGCGCGCCGGACGACGCCGTACGGGCGCGTCCGTCGGGTGCGGTCCGTCGGGGCAGGCTGGGTCGACCGACCGGGGATCACACGCGAAGCGGCAGCCCTCGACCTCGCCTACCGGCGGCAACAGTGCGGCCTGCGCCCGGACCATCGTCGATTTCGCGGTGCCCTTCTCGCCGCGCACGAGCACGCCGCCGATCTCCGGCGACACTGCGCACAGCGTCAGGGCGAGCGCCAGATCGTCTGAACCGACGACGGCGCTGAACGGATACACGTGCACTACTCGACCCTCCACAGGCTCCCGCTGGGACGTACTCTTCGGCAGCTGAATCGAAGGCCGGTATTCGGACTTCCCGGTCGGACATCGTGCGATCGCCTTCCCGGACCGATGGTCCAGTGGCTGCGCGTACGCGCATGATCGACGACTCCCGGGTCACCGCAGCGGGCCTGTGCCGGATTCTCACCGGCTTCCCGATTATCCCCGTGAGGGGCACCTTCGATTGTCTTGCCGTGGCCGAGTGTATCCACACCGCCCTGCACTATGGTTCACCGCCATGGGTTCTTCGATCACCGTGGTCGGAATCGGCGCCGACGGCTGGGCCGGCGTCGTGCCGGCCGCGCGGGCACACGTTCTGGGCGCCGACGTCCTGCTCGGCGGACGTCGGCATCTTGCGTCGGTGCCGGTCTCCGGCGCGATCCGCGAGCCGTGGCCGTCCCCGCTGCTCGCGGGTCTCGACGACGTGCTCGCCCGCTATGCCGGGCGGTCGATCGTTGCGCTCGCGTCGGGTGATCCGCTGGTGTCCGGAATCGGATCGACGTTGATCCGGAGGCTCGGCCGCGACGCGGTGCACGTGATTCCGGCGGTGTCGTCGGTCGCACTGGCCCGTGCCCGGATGGGATGGGTTGCGGAGGATTGCGAGACCGTCACTCTCGTCGGCCGGAACGTCGACACGTTGCGCCGGTACCTGTCTCGTGATCGACGGCTGATCGTGCTGACCTCGGATGCATCGAGCCTCGATGTGGTTGCGCGACTGCTCGTCGACGAAGGATTCGGTGCCGCACGGGTGACGATCCTGTCGAATCTCGGTAGCGAGGCCGACGAGTCGCGCCGGGCGGGCACGGCGCGGGAGTTCGTCGGTGTGCCGGGCGGTGATCTGAGTCTTCTGTGCATCGAATGTGCGGGAGCCGAGGGCAACTCGACGATCCCTGGGCTTCCCGACGAGTGTTTCGAACACGACGGTCAGCTCAGCAAACGACCCATCCGGGTCGCAGCGGTCTGCGCGCTCGCGCCGAAACCCGGACAGTTGTTGTGGGACGTCGGAGCCGGTGCCGGATCGGTGGGAATCGAATGGGCGCGCACCGATCCGAGTTGCCGGACGATCGCGCTCGAGCGGAACCCCTCCCGCGCGAAGACGGTCGAGCGCAACGCCTCCCGGCTCGGGGTACCGACCTCGGTGCGTGTACTGCTCGGTGGGGCACCGGAGGCGTTGTCGGGACTCGAGACGCCGGACGCGATCTTCGTCGGTGGCGGTGGTAGTCGAGCCGGAGTGCTCGACGCGTGCTGGAATGCGCTGCGCGAGGGTGGTCGTCTCGTGGCTCACTCCGTGACCCTCGAGACGGAGGCCGTGCTCGTGGAGTGGTGGAAGACGTACGGCGGTGAGCTGACCCGGTTGTCGGTCGAACAGGCCGCGCCTATAGGAACATTCACCGGGTGGCAAGCACTGCGCCCGGTGGTGCAGTGGTCCATTGTGAAAGGTGGTAAATGACCGTCCATTTCGTAGGATCCGGGCCCGGTGCGGCCGACCTGCTGACGCTGCGTGCGGCCGAGCTGCTGCGGCACGCGCCGGTGGTGTTGTACGCGGGTACCTACCTCGACGACGAGATCCTCGCGCACTGCGCCGACGATGCCGAACTCGTGGACACCCAGCACCTGGACCTCGATCGAATCACCGAGCATCTCGTCGATGCACACCGCCGCGGCCTCGACGCGGTGCGGTTGTGTTCGGGCGACCCGTCGCTGTACTCGGCGCTCACCGAGCAGACCCGGCGGCTCGACGCGGCCGGAGTGCCGTGGGACGTCACTCCGGGCGTGCCCGCGTATGCGGCGGCAGCGGCCACCCTCGGTGTTGAACTCACGGTGCCGGAACTGGCGCAGACCGTCGTGCTCACCCGTACGCAGGCGCGGTCGACCGCGATGCCCGACACCGAGACCCTCGCCCGTGTCGCGGGTCTGCGCGCCAGTCTGGTTCTGCACCTGGCGATCACCAGGGTGCGGGTTCTCGCGGAGGAGCTGAGTGCGGAGTACGGAACCGACTGCCCGGCTGCTGTCGTGGCCTTCGCGTCACGCCCCGACGAGTTGGTGCTCCGCGGCACGCTCGCGGACATCGCGGACCGGGTCGAGCAGGCCGGGTTGAAGCACACCGCGGTGATTCTCGTGGGTAGGGCGCTCGGTGTCCGGGAGCAGTCCGACGTGGCGTGCTCGCATCTCTACGACCCGGCGCGCCCTCGCCACGTGTAGCGGTCGTCACCGAACCGATCGTGCGGTCCACACCGCCCCGGCTGCCGTCACCGTGGTTCCCGCAGCACCGATGATGAGCAGGCACTTCATGTCGATGCTCGCCGGATCGAGCTTCTCGAGCGTGGTGACATCGAGCGATTCTCCCGAGCGGCCCACGTCGCGTCCCACCACGACGACAGTGTCGCCCGGGCGGTGCCGCAGCAGTACGGCCTTGGCGTCGGCGACCTGCGTCGTGCGTGAGCGAGACGCCGGGTTGTATATACCCAGCACGAGGTCGGCTTCGGCGACAGCGACCAGACGGCGTTCGATCACCTCCCACGGCTTGAGCCGGTCGGACAGGCTCATCACCGCGAAATCCGCTCCGATCGGTGCACCGGCGCGGGCCGCGACCGCCTGCACCGCGGATACACCGGGAAGTACCCGGATCGGTACGGAGTCGTATTTGTCGTCGCGAGCGGCCTCGAACACTGCCGACGCCATGCCGAAGATCCCGGCGTCGCCACCGGAGACCACGGCAACCTTCTCTCCGGCCAGCGCGAGATCGAGAGCGAACCGGGCGCGATCGATCTCCACAGTGTTTCCGGTCGAATGCCGTTGCAGGCCTGCACGAACCGGTACCCGGTCCACGTACGGCCCGTATCCGACGACGTGGTCCACGGACGCGAGCGCATCGGACGCTTCCGGTGTCAGCCACTTCTCGCCGGCGGGACCCAAACCGATCACCAGAACCTCGTGGGCGCACACAGGTTCCGGTCTCGTGTCGATTGCCGGACGGGACCGGTCCGCGATGCCGACGTTTCGGGGCGCCCGGTCGCCGGGTGCCAGGATCACCGAGAAGTACGGCACGTCGGCCGGATCGACATCGGTAACAGGTGCGATCCGCTGACCGTCCATCGACGCGCGCTCGACGTATACGGCGTCGGCGAGCCGACCCGACTGCGCGAGCGCGTTGCGGACTGCGGGAAAGGTGCGGCCCAGCTTCATGATCACGGCGCCGTCGGTGTCGGCGAGCCGACGTGCCAGTTCCGGTTCCGGCAGCGTTCCCGGCAGAATCGTCAGGACATCGGTACGTCGCACCAGCGGTTCCGCCGCCGCGGCCGCCGCTGCGGAGAACGATGTCACTCCCGGCACCACCTCGGCGTCGTAGCGGGTCGCGAGTCGATCGTGGAGGTACATGTAGGAGCCGTAGAACAACGGGTCGCCCTCGCACAGCACCACCACGGTCCGGCCCGCATCGAGGTGCACGGCCAATCGGGCCGCCGACTCGTCGTAGAAGTCGGCGATCGCGCCGTCGTATCCGCCCGGGTGGTCGACGGTGCCGGTCGTCACCGGGTACACCAGACGTTCCTCGAGCGCACCGTCCGGGATGAGGTCGGCCGCAATCGCACGCGCAATCGACCGGCCGTGTGTTCCCGAGTAGTAGGCGACCACGTCGGCGTCGCCGATCAGTCGCGCAGCCTTGCGGGTGATGAGTTCGGGATCGCCGGGGCCCAGGCCTACGCCGAAGATTCTTCCGGGAGTGTCCGCTGTAGAGGTCATTCCGCTTCCTGAGCCAGTGCGTTGAGTGCGGACGATGCCATCGCCGAGCCGCCGCGTCGTCCCCGAACCACCAGGTGCGGGATCTGCAGACCGTGTTCGATCAGCGCGTCCTTGGATTCGGCGGCACCGATGAAACCGACCGGCACCCCGACGATTGCGGCGGGTCGGGGCGCGCCGGCATCGAGCATCTCCAGCAGGTGGAAGAGGGCGGTGGGAGCGTTGCCGATCGCGACGACGGCGCCGTCGAGCCGGTCGGCCCACAGTGACACCGCCGCCGCAGACCGAGTGGTACCCCAGCGTTCGGCGAGACCCGGAACCCGCGGATCACGCAACAGGCACAGCACCTCGTTGTCGGCGGGCAGGCGGGTGCGGGTGACACCGGAGGCAACCATGTTCGCGTCGGTGAGAACAGGCGCCCCGGCGTCGAGTGCCCGACGGGCTGCCGAGACCAGATCGGGATGGATCACCAGATCTCGGGCGAGATCGGTCTGCCCACTCGCGTGGATCATCCGTACCGCGACCTTCTCCGCGTCCGCGGGAATCGCGGCGAGATCGGACTCGGCCCGGATCGTCGCGAACGAGCGTACGTAGATCTCGGCACCGTCGGTTTCGTACTCGTACCGACGGGGTGGTGGGGATTCGATCACGGCTGGCTCCTGTTACGTCGGACTGCAGGCGAAGACGAGGGAGTGAGGGGAGTGCGGTGCGCCGCAAGAGCGTTCGCAGCCGACGACATGCACAGCGCGATCCGGGAGGGGTGACGCAGCGACGCGGTGTGCGAGTGCTCGGGTGTTTCCACCGGCGAGGTTACACCCGGGTGCCCCCGTGCACGCGGTGACCCGTCTCCACGGCGAATCGTCGTCGAGCACGAACCCGACGGCGGCCAGGTCGGCCGGATCGCTGTCACCGGGGAGGACGAGTCCACGCCACGGTGTGACGATCACGCCTCGGGCCGGCAGCGCGGCGACCATCGGCGGGGTGAGTATCCCCAGCGGAACAAGCACCGACACCGCGGTACCGAGGACGCCGTACGGCATCGCGGCAGGCGGTGCCGGGGGAGCGGTTGAACCGCCGCCGATTTCGCGTCCGGCCCCGGGAAGTTGCCGCACGTGCCACCGCGTCGCCCGTACCTCGACGAACCGCAGTGCCGTCTCGATCATGGCGTCGACGACGTCCGGCAGCGGCAGGGTCGGACCGGACAGATCTCCGACGGTGAGCCGTGCGCTGCGGGCATCGACCGCGACCGCGGCGAGGTCGCACCGTAGCGCCGCAACATCGCCGCGGCCGTCGTCGAGGCCGAACAGGAACCTGCCGGGCAGGTCGGTGAGCGCAGGTTCCCGGCACAGTGCCTCGTCGAGCGCACCGATGAGCGGCCGGATGTCGGCGAGCCCGCCGAACCGTCCGGACAGCGGCGACGCGACGATGTTCCGCACGCGTTCGTGGGACGCCGACGGCAGGAACCCGGCACCGGAGACCGCCTGCACGAGTCCTTCCGGAACGGCCCCGTTTTCGTCGATAGAAATGCCTCTGATCTGCACGTTTCCGCGCGAGGTGAGGTGAAGGTCGCCGTCCGCGAACTGCCCGGCCGCGGCCGACAACCGGTGCACACCACCGTCCGGCACCCGGCCGCCCGGCGAACGCAGTCGCACCAGCGCACCGTCGGCTGCGAGATGCGGACGCAGCACCCCGGGGCACCGATCCGGTGCGAAGGTTTCGGGAGGAAGGTCGGCCATGAGCGCACATGGTTGCACACGCGGAGAAAACCGTGCGCTACTCTCGGTTTGCCGTGGTGCTCGGGAAGTCGGTGAAAAACCGACGCGGCCCTCGCCACTGTGAGCGGGTAGTTGTTCGCCCTCGTCCGTACCGGTCCGCCGGTGCGGAGACCACTGGAGCCAGCTCCGGGAAGGTCGGCCGAGCAGCGTCGATCCGTCAGCCAGGAGACCGGCCACGGCACGCGAGGTCCACGAGGGTTTTGGAGACTGAACATGGCTTCTGTTGTGCTGCTTGGGGTTGCGTTGTGACGCGGCTCGCGCTGTTGTCGACGTCGGACACCGACCTGCTGTCGGCGCGTTCGAGCGGCGTCGATTGGGTGGTAGGCAACCCGTCCCGGCTCGACCTGACCGGCGGGGATCCCCGAGCGCTGCCTGCGCTGCTGGCCGGAACAGACCTGGTGATCGTCCGAATCCTCGGATCTGCCCGCTCCTGGCAGGCGGGACTGGACCTGGTTCTCGCCCACGGGGTTCCCGTCATCGTCCTCGGTGGCGAGCAGACCCCCGACGCGGAGCTGATGGGTTGGTCGACGGTGCCGATCGGTACCGCCGCAGAGGCCCACCGCTATCTCGCCTACGGCGGTCCGGCGAACCTCGCTCAACTGCACGCGTTCCTGTCCGACACGGTGCTTCTCGGCGGTGAAGGTTTCGAACCCCCGCTCGAGCTGCCCGAATGGGGCATTCTCGACCGTCCCGCAACCCCTGACGCGGCGCTCCCGCGAGTCGGCGTGTTGTTCTACCGCGCGCACCACACCAGCGGAAACGTCCAATTCGCACACGATCTCGCCGATGCGATCGACGCGACCGGCAAGGCGCGCGGCGTCGCAATCCACTGTGCGTCGTTGCGCGGTGCCCCGGATGATCTTCTGCGCGAACTCGGCACCCTCGATGCCCTGGTCGTCACGGTCCTCGCCGCGGGTGGCACCAAACCCGCGACAGTGAGCGCCGGTGGCGAGGACGAGGCGTGGGACGTAGCGGCGCTGGCCGCACTCGACATCCCGATCCTCCAGGCGCTGTGCCTGACTTGGAGCCGCGACAGCTGGGCCGACTCCGACGACGGTGTGTCCCCGCTGGATTCGGCCACTCAGATCGCAGTTCCCGAATTCGACGGGCGCATCATCACGGTGCCGTTCTCGTTCAAGGAACTCGATGCCGACGGACTGCCGCGTTATGTCACCGACCCCGAACGTTGCCGTAGGGTCGCGGGTATCGCGGTGGCACATGCCCGGTTACGGCGTGTCCCGCCACAGCAGCGCCGGATCGCCCTCATGCTGTCGGCATATCCGACGAAACACTCCCGGGTCGGCAACGCCGTGGGCCTGGACACCCCGGTATCGGCGATCCGGCTCCTGCGGACCATGCGTGAACAGGGTTACGACCTGGGCGACGGCTTTCCGGGCATGGATCTCGACGACGACGCAGAAGCCGGAAACGCCCTGATCCACGCGCTCATCGATGCGGGGGGACAAGACGAGGAATGGCTCACCGCGGAGCACTTGTCCGGTAACCCTGTGCGCGTCACCACCGCTCAGTACCGCGAGTGGACGAAGAATCTGCCCGCGGAACTGACCGATGCGATGACGGAAACCTGGGGCGAGGCCCCCGGCTCCTTGTTCGTCGACGGTGACGGCGACGACAAGTCCGTAATCCTCGCGACGTTGCAGGCCGGCAATGTGGTGCTGATGATCCAGCCGCCCCGCGGTTTCGGTGAGAACCCCGTCGCGATCTATCACGATCCCGATATGGCGCCGTCACACCACTATCTCGCCGCGTACCGGTGGGTGGAGAACGGTTTCCGCGCCGACGCAGTCGTGCATCTCGGTAAGCACGGCTCGATGGAGTGGCTGCCCGGCAAGAACGCGGGCCTGTCCGCGTCGTGTGCGACGGACGCCGCGATCGGCAACATGCCGCTCATCTACCCGTTCCTCGTCAACGATCCGGGCGAGGGCGCGCAGGCCAAGCGGCGCGCGCACGCGACGATCATCGATCACTTGATTCCGCCGATGGCGCGCGCCGAATCCTACGGCGAGATCGCGCGTTTGGAGCAGTTGCTCGACGAGTACTCGAACATCGCGGCGATGGACCCGGCCAAGCTCCCGGCGATCCGCGCGCAGATCTGGACGTTGATCCAGGCCGCGAAACTCGACCACGACCTCGGCCTGGACGATCGCCCGCACGACGCGGAGTTCGACGACTTCCTGCTGCACGTCGACGGCTGGCTGTGCGAGGTGAAGGATGCGCAGATCCGCGACGGCCTGCACGTGCTCGGTGGTGCCCCCGAGGGGGACGCGCGCGTGAACCTGGTGCTGTCCATCCTGCGTGCAGCCCAGGTGTGGGGAGGGAAATCGCACGCGGTGCCCGGGCTTCGCACCGCATTGGGTTTGAAGCCCGACGCGCCGCTCACCGAGGTCGACGCGGTCGAGTCCCAGGCCCGTGCGCTTGTCCGTGCAATGGAAGACTGCGGCTGGACTTGCGGATCTGGCGCAGCCACAGTCGAATCCGTACTCGGGCGTGCCGACCATGAGGTCGCACGAGTGCTGGAGTTCGCTGCTGAGCAAGTGGTGCCCCGCCTGGCGCGGACCACCGACGAACTCGATGCGGTGCTGCATGCTCTCGACGGCGGCTACATCCCCGCCGGGCCCTCCGGATCGCCGTTGCGGGGCCTGGTCAACGTGCTGCCCACCGGCCGCAACTTCTACACCGTCGATCCCAAGGCGGTCCCGAGCCGACTCGCCTACGACACCGGCGTGGCCCTCGCGAATGCCCTGATCGAGCGATACCTGGCCGATGTCGGCGAGTATCCGCGGTCGGTGGGGCTCTCGGTGTGGGGAACGTCCGCGATGCGCACCGCGGGGGACGACGTGGCCGAGGTCCTCGCGCTGATCGGCGTGCGTCCCGAATGGGACCCCGAATCGCGCCGGGTCCGAGAGCTGACCGTAGTGCCGCTCGAGGAGCTCGGCCGGCCACGCATCGACGTCACCGTCCGCATCTCCGGCTTCTTCCGCGACGCGTTTCCGCATGTCATCGGAATGCTCGACGACGCGGTCCGCATGGTTGCGGCACTCGACGAACCCGCCGACCGGAACTACGTTCGCGCTCACGCGCAGCGGGACGAGGCCGAACACGGGGACGCGGACCGCGCGGTGCGGCGGATCTTCGGTTCCAAGCCCGGGTCGTACGGTGCGGGGATCCTGCAACTCATCGACTCCGGGAACTGGCGCACCGATGCGGATCTCGCCGAGGTGTATACCGCGTGGGGTGGCTTCGCCTACGGTCGCGGCCTGCACGGCGTACCCGCCGCCGAGGACATGCGCGCCAACTATCGACGTATCGCGGTGGCGGCGAAGAACACCGACACCCGCGAACACGACATCGCCGACTCCGACGACTACTTCCAGTATCACGGGGGCATGGTCGCGACGGTACGCGCACTCACCGGCAACGACCCGAAGGCTTACATCGGAGACTCCACCACCCCCGACGCGGTGCGCACCCGGTCGCTCGCCGAGGAGACCGCGAGAGTGTTCCGTGCCCGCGTGGTCAATCCGCGCTGGATCACGGCGATGCGCCGCCACGGTTACAAGGGCGCCTTCGAACTCGCCGCGACCGTCGACTACCTCTTCGGGTACGACGCCACGGCCGGTGTCGTGCAGGACTGGATGTACGAAACCCTCGCGCAGACATACGCTCTCGATCCCGAGAATCAGCAATTCCTCCGCGAGGCGAACCCGTGGGCGTTGCGCGGGATCGTCGAGCGACTCACCGAGGCCGCCGACCGTGGTCTGTGGGCCGAGCCGGATCCCGACACCGTGCAGGCGCTGCAGCAGGCCTACCTCGACGCAGAAGGCGATCTCGAGGACCGCGGGTGACGGTTCGGCGGCTGCGGCTCATCGGTATCGGCCCGGGTGGCCCCGACGACCTGACCGTGGCCGCCGTGCACGCGTTGAACAGCGTCGACGTGTTCCTCGTCGCCGACAAGGAAGCCGAAGCCGGACGTGCCGGTACCGGTGATCTCGTCGCTGTGCGGCAAGAGATCTGCCGGCGTCACAGCACGGGGGACTACCGCGTCATCGCGGTGCCCGATCCGCCACGCGACCGGACCCCCGAGGCATACGGCGCCGAGGTGCGCGACTGGCACGCCGCACGCGCCGAAGCCTACGAGATCGCTCTCCTCGAACAGGTTCTCGACGGCGAGACCGTCGGGCTCCTCGTGTGGGGAGATCCGAGCCTGTACGACAGCACTATCCGTGTCGTCGAACGCATTCGCACTCGTGGACTGCTCGACATCGACTACGACGTGATCCCGGGAGTCAGCAGTGTGCAAATGCTCGCGGCACGGCACAGGCTGGTGCTCAACGTGATCGGAGGCCCGATCACCATCACGACGGGCCGGCGGCTCGCCGAGGAGGTGGCCGGAGGAGCGGAGAACATCGTGGTCATGCTCGACGGGCAGCTCGCGTGCTCGGAATTACCCGGCGTGTGGGATATCTGGTGGGGCGCACAGCTGGGAACGACCGACGAAGAACTCGTGGCCGGACGCCTCTCCGACGTACTTCCCGAGATCGAGAAGGCGCGGGCACGGGCGAAGGTCGCGCGAGGCTGGGTAATGGATACGTATCTGCTTCGCCGCGCCCCCGGTGACCGTTCACCACGTCGGTCCAGGGCGTGACTCCACCACCGTCCCGCCTGACGTGAGCCTGTCCGCCCACCCGCTGCTATGTCCATGTTCGCGACGGTCTTGTACGCTTCGATACGACGTAGGGAACACCGGTGCGAATCCGGGGCTGTCCCGCAACTGTCACCGAGGAGCGATCCCCCACTCGTACGGCCACGACCCATCACGGTTGGAAGGCCGGGGGAGAGCGTCGATCCGGGAGCCAGGACACCTGCGCCGACCGAAGTGACACCACGAGGATGGACATGAACAACTCGATATTCACCGCCCGGCAGGGGCGGCACCCGATGCTGCGCACAGGCATCGCAGTCGTCGCCGCGACCCTCGCGGTCGCAGGCTGTTCGACGAACGACGCCGCGACCGGCGCCGAACAGGACGTCGACGTCTCGTCGTCCGCGACGAACTATCCACTGACCATCGACAATTGCGGTTATTCCGTCACGATCGATGCGCCCCCGCAACGGGCAGTCTCGCTCAACCAGGGCTCCACGGAGATCCTGTTGTCGCTCGGACTCGCCGATCGGATGGTCGGCACCGCGACGTGGACGGACCCGGTGCGCGACAACCTCGCAGCCGCGAACGAGACCGTCCCGCGTCTCGCCGACAACAAACCGTCGTTCGAAGTGGTCCTCGAGACCGAACCCGACTTCGTGTCGGCATCGTTCGGCGGCACGCTGGGCGAGGGCGGTGTCGCGGACCGGGATCAGTTCGACCGGCTCGGGGTGCCGTCGTACCTGTCGCCCACCGATTGTGAAGGCAAGAACGACGAGAGTGTCAACGCCGACGGCAACCGCACCGAACCGCTCACGATGGACTCCGTCTACAAGGAGATCCGCGAGCTCGCAGCTATTTTCGACGTGCGGGATCGCGGCGAGGAGTTCGTCGCGGAACTCGAGCAGCGATACGAGAACGCTGCTGGTGAGGTCGATGCGTCGGAGGTCTCGCTGGCGTTCTGGTTCGCCGATATCAACACGCCCTATGTGGCGGGCTGCTGTGGCTCGTCGGGCATCATCACGAACTCCGTCGGGGCGAAGAACGTCTTCGACGACACGACCAACGAGTGGCCGCAGGTCAGCTGGGAGTCGGTCCTGGACCGGGACCCGACCGCACTGGTGCTCGGGGATCTGAGTCGCCGCAGCATCGACGGTGACGCCCTCGACAGCAAGATCGCGTTCCTCGAGTCGAATCCGGTCACACAGCGACTGTCCGCGGTGCAGAACAAGCGTTACATCGTGGTCAACGGCGCCGACATGAACCCGTCCATCCGCACGGTCGACGGGATCGAGAAGGTCGCCGCCGCAGTGCGGGAATGGAACCTCGGCAACCGGTGACGGCCGAGATGAAGACCCGGTTGCCCGTCAGGGGCGACCGGGTCCCGGTTGTCGCTGTGATCACCGTGGGAGTGGTGGCGCTTGCTCTGTCGATCGCCGTCACCGTCACCATAGGGCCCGCGAATCTCTCTGTCGGGGACGTCTATTCGGTGATCTTCGACAAGCTGGGTATGAGTGGGTCGACGGTGAGTGCAATCCGGGAGGGCATCGTCTGGGAACTGCGGCTACCTCGAACGTTGCTCGCGGCGGTGTGCGGGGCCGGCCTGGCCGTGTGCGGCGTGATCATGCAGTCGCTGCTGCGAAATCCGCTCGCCGACCCGTTCGTGCTGGGTATCTCGTCCGGTGCCTCCACCGGCGCCGTGATGATCGCGGTCCTCGGCATCGGAGGCGGTGCGATCTCGTTGTCCGGTGGAGCATTTCTCGGCGCACTGGTGTCGTTCGGGCTGGTGCTGCTGCTCGCGTCCGGCGCGGGCGGCGGAACCTCCCGTGTGGTCCTCGCCGGTGTCGCGGGTACCCAATTGTTCTCCGCGCTCACCTCTTTCATCGTCATCTCGTCGGCCGACGCGGAACGCACCCGCGGCGTGCTGTTCTGGTTGCTCGGCTCGCTCGCGGGCGCAACCTGGAGCGACGTGATCCTGTGCGGCAGTGTGTGCGCACTGGGGATCGCGGTGTGCCTGCTGAAGGCCTCCGCGCTCGATGCCTTCACCTTCGGATCGTCCACCGCCGCGACGCTCGGAATCGCGGTGGGTCGTACCCGTCTGATGTTCCTGGTGGTGACGGCACTCATCACCGCGGTACTGGTCAGCGCGGCCGGTGCCATCGGGTTCGTGGGCCTCGTACTACCCCACGCCGCACGATTCCTGATCGGCCCCAGGCACAGTCGTCTCGTACCGGTCGCCGCAGTGGTGGGGGCGGTGTTCATGGTGTGGGTCGACGCGGTGGCACGCACGGTCTTCGCCCCGCAGGAGGTTCCGGTCGGCGTGGTCACCGCGCTGATCGGTGTGCCCGCCTTCGCCCTGATTCTCTTCCGAATGAGGAGCACGCAGTGACGAGGAAAACAGAGACACTGGCGGCAACATCGCTGAGGTGGAGCCGGGGCGGCAACCTCGTAGTCGACGACGTGACGATCGACCCGCGGCCCGGCGAGACAATCGGGCTGCTCGGCCCCAACGGTTCCGGCAAGTCGTCACTCCTGCGTCTGCTTGCCGGCGTCGACCGTCCGGACGCGGGCACTGTGACGCTCGATGGTGCCGACATCCGGTCGCTCGGCCGCCGCGTCCTGGCCAGGCGGGTCGCGATGGTGGGACAGCACTCGCACACCGAGGTCGACATCAGGGTCCGGGATGTGGTTCGGCTGGGCCGAGTTCCACACGCGGACGTCTTCGGCCGCGACGACGGAGGCGACGCCGCGATAGAACGGGCGCTCGTGGCCACCGGTATGTCCGAGCACGCCGACCGCCTGTGGCGGGCCATGTCGGGCGGAGAACGCCAGCGCGCCCAGATCGCGCGGGCGCTCGCCCAGGATCCGCAGGAACTCCTGCTCGACGAACCGACCAATCACCTCGACGTCCAGCATCAGCTCGACATCCTGGAACGGGTGGTGGCATTGCCGGTGACCAGTTACGTCGCACTGCACGATCTCAACCTCGCGGCGATGTTCTGTGACCGGGTCGTCGTTCTCTCGAAGGGACGGATCGTCGCCCAGGGCCCACCTATCGAGGCACTGACGTCCGACATGATCGAGCACGTATACGGGGTGCGTGCCTCCGTCGTCGACGACGGAGGCACGCCGGTGATCCGGTATCACCGTGTCCGTGACCGGGAGTTCGCCGGGCAGGGGTGACCGTCGATCAGGAGTGACGGAAACCTTGGCCGCTGCGGTCGCGGGGATCGGGTTCGAGTCCGAGGAGCTCGGCCCGAATCCGATCCCACGCCTCGAGGTGCTCCCACACGGGTTCGTCCGTGAGGCGCTGAGTGTTGGTGAGGAACGGCGTGGGAAGCATGACGGTCATCATCTGCTCGTCGCGACCGTTGAACAGGCGCAGGCCCCACGACGAGACGGTGTCGTCCGCGCCGATCCGGCGATAAAGCTCGGCGCGGCTGCAACGACGGATACGGCCGAGTTCCGGTCCGCTCGCGGTGTGCTCACCGATGCACAGATGAAAATGCCACCGCCCGAAGTCGACCGTCGCGTACCCGTCGTACATCGAAATCTTTTTCGGCGCATTGGGAGCCGCAACCTCGAGCGCCGAACCTTCGATGAGGAGACCGAACCACATGTCGTTCCAATACTCGTCGAACAGCATCCGGATCAGGCGGAGAAGGCTGTCCTCGTCGACGGGCAGCGCCCAACGCTGCTCGCGTCCGCCGTCTTCGGTTTCGAGGATCTCAGGGCTGAAAGTGGACGTCACGATCTCTCCTTCGAGGACATGGCAGGAGGGGTGGGAAAAGGACAGTCGCCGCACACGCCGCCGTTCGGGGTGCGATAGAACAAGCAGCAGCTGCGACGACGATGCGTGGACCGATCGAGTGCGGTGCGGAGCCGCGGGTCGCCCAGCAGGGCTTCGACGTACGGCGTTGCCGCGGGCCCGAGCACGCGACCCGCGCCGATCAACGCCGACGCGGTATTGCCCCACATGAGGCCCGGGGCCACGACATCCGCCCACGCCTCGATGAGCGGTTCGAGTTGGGCATCGAGGACCTCGGCCGCGACGGAACCACCGAAGCGTGGATCGGCGAGGTGCAACTGCATGCCGCCGTCCGTCCGCCACAGCAACATCCCCGGATCGAGCCGGATGCATCGACCCGACGTCGTCACCGATCCGAGCGCGACGGACCACATCCTCGCGGCGTACCCGAAGAACACGGTCGAGGCGGCGACCCGCGGCTCGCTCGTAACCATCCGGTCGGCCGTCGTGGACACGAGCGCGTCCCGTATTGCGCACTCGCGCAGGGCGGTCGTGGGCTGCCAGGGGCCGGGCGCCGGTCCGGTGCCGACCGCGAAATACGGACTCTGCGTGGCGATTTCCTCGAGCACTTCTGTTGGGTCAGGCACGGCTGTCATCCCCCGTGAGATCGAAGACCAGTGTCTGCGGATCGAATCGCATGCGTCCGCGGTCGAATGCCGCCCCGATCCGTCCGGATTCCGCGAGGGCCGCCGGGGTGTCGCACGTCAGCGTCCGATCGGCGTCGAGCAACCACATCCGGTCCGACACTCGCAACGCGAGTTCGAGTTCGTGGGTGGACATGATCACGGCAAGGTTCTGCTCCCGGGCGAGGCGGCCCAGAACGTCGACGAGTTCGACCCGGGACGGTACATCGAGGAACGACGTCGGCTCGTCGAGGACGAGCAGCGACGGTTGTTGCGCGAGTGCGCGGGCGGTGAGGGACCGTTGCCGCTGGCCGTCGGACAGTTCGGTGAACTGTCGTGCGGCCAGGTGTGTCGCCCCGACGGCGTCGAGTGCCCAATCCACCACGGCCCGGTCCTCGGGGGAGAGCCGGGCGCTCGCGGGCAGATGTGGGGTGCGACCGAGTGCGACGAGTTCCCGCACGGTGAGTAGGCCGGGGTCGATGCGCTCGGTGAGCACCACCGAGATGCGGGTGGCGAGGTCGGCGGGCCGGACCGACGACAGGTCGTCGCCGTCGATCAGGACCTGTCCGTGCAGCACCGGTTGCAGTCCGCACAGCGTACGAAGGAGCGTGGATTTACCGGCCCCGTTGGGGCCCACCAGAGCGGTGAGTTCGCCGCGTCGCGCGACAGCGTCGAGACCGGTCGCGACGGTGGTGACACTCCGTCGGCGAAGAGCGCACCGGCGGTTGTAACCAATTGTCACATCACGTAATTCGATGCCGTTGGGATCGGCCGTGGATACGTCGGTTCGGGTCACAGCGCGGATCCCAACGCCCCGCGACGGCTGCGCACGAGGACGGTGATGACGACCGGCGCACCGACCAGGGCGGTAACGGCATTGAGTGGGAACACCGTGTCCGTGCCGGGCATCTGGCTCACCAGCCCGCAGACGAGTGCGACCACCGCGCCCAGTAGGGCGACGCCGGGCAGCAGGACGCGGTGGTCGGAAGTTCCGAATGCCATGCGGGCCAGATGCGGGACGATGAGTCCGAGGAATCCGATCGGCCCGCAGAACGCGGTGGTGGCACCGGCGAGCAGTGCTGCCGAGACGACCGTCGTCAGGCGCACGGCGCGGATGTCGATACCCATGGAGCGGGCGTACCCCTCGCCGAGCAGCAACGCGTTGAGGGCACGCACCGTGAGAAGCGCGGCGGCGATTCCGGTCAGGACGATCGGGACCAGCAACGCCAGATCGGACCACGTGGTCGCGGTGAAACTGCCCAGACCCCACACGAGGAACTGTTGGCTGCGTTGGGGATCGGCATAGACGAGCAGGACCGAGACCACCGCGGTGGTCGCCGAACCGAGCATGACCCCGATCAGGAGGAGCGTGACCGCCGAACGCACCCACCGCGACAACAGCATGATCAGCATGAGCACCGCTGCGGCCCCGAGTGCGGCGGCGATGACCACGCCGGCCCGCCCGAGTCCGGCGAGATTCGCGGTGAACCCGCTCGCACCTCCACCGCCGGCCACCACGACGAGCGCGACGCCGAGACTCGCGCCGGAACTGGCACCGAGGATGTAGGGGTCGGCGAGCGCATTGCGGAACAGCGTCTGCATCTGCAGGCCCGCGATGCCCAACGCGGCACCCACCACGATCGCGGTGATCGTGCGGGGCAGGCGCAAATCGCGGACCACTGTGCCCCATCGGGGATCGGACGCGTCCTGGCCCGTGAGGATACGAAGGGTCTCGCCGATGGGCACGGTCACCGACCCCAGGGTCACCGACAACACGACGGCGAGGGCGAGCGCCGCGGCCAACGCAGCGAGCGCCACCGCGACGCGCCCGGTGCGAAGAGGAGGCGACGTGACGCCGTCCTGCGTCCGGGGTGCCGGGTCGAGCGTGGTTGTCACGCCGGCAGTTGCCGGTAGAACGTGAACTCGTGATCCGGCAGGATTTCGGGGTGCAGGATTGCCACCAGATCGGACAGGATCAGGTCGGGGCGGAGCACACCGCGTTCGTAGAAGTCGTTACCGCCGGTCTCGTTCGTGGCCTTGTTCGCGTTCCATACCTCGCCCGTCCCGATCGCGGCGAGACTTCCGTAGCGCTCGTCGTCGGCCAGGGCATCGGCGATGGAGGTCCAGCTGTTGACGACCAGCCACGTCGGCGCGTCCGAGGCCTGGGCAATCACCGACTCGAAGTCGAGGGGCAGGGATCCCGTGGTGGTGACGTCGTCCCACGGCCACTGTGCACCGGCATCGCCGAAGAACTTGCCCATGAAACTGCCGCCCGAGGACATGTACCAAGTGCCCTGGGACATCCCGCCGAGAAGTACCGGAGCGGGGTCCGCGGCGGCGGCCTTCTCCGCCACATCGAGGTAACGCGTACGGATGTCGCCGTACACCTCGGCGGCCCGCTCTTCGGTGCCGGTCAGCGCCGCCATGACTTTGATCCATTCGGCGCGGCCCAGCGGTGTGGCCTCGAGCCACTCGGCGTTCGCGACCACGCCGATGCCGGACTCCCGCAACTGCGTGTACGCGGGGTCGTCCGAACCGCCGGTCATCAGGACATCAGGTGCGGCCAGGACCACGGCCTCGGTGTCGACGGTGCCGCCCGCTGCGTACTCGACGACGTCCCCGGAGGCGATGCGATCGCGCGCGGCGGCGTCGGAGACGAAAGAGCCGCTGGAGACGCCGGTGAGAGTGTCGAGGACTCCGAGTTCCGTCACGAGGGGCAGATGGGTGGTCGACGCCGAGTACAGGCTCGTGATGGGCACCGTGATCTGCTGCGCGTCGGCCAGCTCACCCGAGAGCTCCGGAGCAGGCGCACCGCACTTGACCAGCACGTACGACTCGGGTTCGGCGCCGGAGAACGGTTCGACGACGGTGAGGATCTGGTAGCTGTTCTCGTAGGTGAGCGAGAAGTTCTCCGCGTCGGTGATCTCCGACTTGGCCGGGAAGTAGTCGACCGTTGCATCGAAGTCCGTGATGCACCCCGCGTCGGCGCCGGTATCGGCGCCGATCGAGCTGCCGGTGGCGGACGAACACCCGCTCATGGTCAGGCCCACTACGGCAACAGTGAGGAGAACTCCAGGGAAAACCGCGCGTGAGCGCATGGCGAAGACGCCCTCTCTCGGGGAAATCCGCCCCGGACAGTGAGGTACGACAACGGGAGTCTCCTGGCTCTCGGATCGTCGCTCGCCTCCGCCTTACGACCCTGACGGATCGCGGCCGAAATGGAGGTCTGCTCCCCGATTACAGTGGCGGGACCGCGCCGGACTCACACCGGCTTCCTCGTTCGTCGTCGTAATGACGTCGGCAATTTAACACACCTTGCGACTACGAAAATGTGGGCCTGCGCCCGCCGACTATCGGAACTCACGGCGCTGACCGCACTGCTCCTCGGAATCTCGGTTGCAACTCTCCGAGATCACCGGTTCGGGCTCAGGTCGCTCTCTCGTCGCACGGCCTCGAACGCGCGACGACCCCCACGTCTCTACCCGGATGTCATCGGATGTCGCCGTTCGGACCGTAGAGGCGGGCGATGTCGGGGGAGTCGAGCCATCCCGAGTAGGTGGGCGATTGCGGCCAGCCCTCGGGAGAATCCTGCCATTCTTCCTGGCGTCCCCACGGCAGGATGTCGACCAAGGGGAAGGTGTAGCTGAGCTGTTCGGTGCCGCGGCCGGTGGTGTGCCAGGTGCGGTAGACCGTGTCTCCGTCGCGGAGGAACACGTTGACCGCGAAGCCACCCCCGGGCGGTGCGTCGACGTCCGCTCCGAACGAACTCTCCGAAGACGAGTACCAGTCCATCATGTTGCCGGTCTTCGCCTTGTATGCCAGAGCTTCGCCGATGGGCCCGTTGGTGACGATGACGAAGCCGGCGTCGTAGTTGTCGAGGATGCCCAGCCGGGTCCACTGCGAGGTGAGGCCGGTGCAGCCACCGCACTGCCATTCCTCGCCGTCGGACCACATGTGGTTGTAGACGATCAGTTGTGAGCGGCCGTCGAACACGTCGGCCAGCCGGATCGGACCGTCCGGTCCGATCAGTGTGTAGTCGGGCAGTTCGACCATCGGGAGTCTGCGCCGCTGCGCGGCGATGGCGTCGAGTTCGCGGGTGGCGGCCTTTTCGCGTCTGCGTAAGTCGTCCAGCGCGGTCTGCCAGGTCTGCCGGTCGACGACCGGGGGTAGGGCGCTCGAGGTTTGCTGGGTCATGATGCCTCCGAGGTCGATGGATCTGGTCTGCAGTTGTGACCCGGCAGCCACCCGGAAGTCATCGCGCTCGTTTCGCCTCGGCCGATGGATGGTTAACGGACATAGCGAATCCGCTTGTCTCGCTCGTCGCGTCGTCGCGTCGTCGCGTCGTCGCGTCGTCGCGTCGTCGCGTGATGTAGCGAGTGGATCGTCAGATCTGAGGACCCTCGGATCGGAGATCGTCGACCTTTTTCATCGCCTCACGCAGTTCGGTGAGCCACTCCTCCGAGTGCTGCCCGGCGAGCCGGACCGCCCACTTCAGAGCGTCGGCGCGAGACCGGGCGACGCCCGCGTCGACGAGCGTGTCCAGTACCTTCCGTTCGGGCTGCCTCAGCCGCGTCATCACCGGGACTGCGAGGTGGGTGAACAGGACGTGGCGTTCACCGACCGTGACTCCCCAGGCGACCTTGCGCCCGTAGCGGGCCTCGGCTTCGTCGGCGATACGCATTCGGTCGGGGCGGGTGCTTTCGCGGAAGCGGGAGATGCGGCCGTCTACGGCAGCGGCCGATGTGTCGTCGGGTGCGGGAAGTTCCCCGATCACGGTGATCTCCTCGCGGTCGACCTCGACGGTGGCGGGACCGGTGAACCAGTCGTCGGGCAGTCGTCCGGCGAACCATTCGGTGGCGTCCCCCGCGTCGGGCACATGTGCCTGCTGCCAGCCGCCTGGTCGCCCGAAGCCGGGTGAATTCATGTGGTGATGTCGCATGATCGTCCTCCTCGGACGCATCGACGTGCAGATTTGCTGTGATTACAGTATTACTCCGTTGTTGTGACGGGCGCCGCTATCGGGCGTTCGGATCCTGGGTTGTCAGTGCTCCCGAGTTGACATGCGAGGGGTGAACACCGTTCACTCTTGCGGGGTGAACAACGTTCACCCCGGAGGGAGGAGAACGGAATGCGAAGTGCGGAAAACGAGGCACGCAGACAGCCCGCCTCGAGCGGCACGATCACCGCGCTGCTGAGCCTGGCAGGACTGGTTGCCGCATTACAGACCACGCTGGTCATTCCGTTGTTGCCGGACTTCCCAGAGCTTCTCGACGTGTCCGCCGGGGACGCCACCTGGCTGGTCACCATCACCTTGCTGACCGGAGCTGTGGCCACACCGATCGTCTCTCGGCTGGCCGACATGTTCGGCAAGCGCCGAATGATGGTGCTGGCGCTGTCGATGATGGTCGTCGGATCATTGATCGCAGCGCTCGGCGGAACCTTTCTCGCAGTCCTGATCGGCCGTGCCCTGCAGGGATTCTCGTCCGCGCTCATCCCGGTGGCGATGGCTGTGCTCCGTGATGTGCTCCCGCGGGAGAAAGTCGCCGGCGCCGTGGCGCTCACTAGCGCCACGATGGGGATCGGGGGCGCGCTGGGCCTGCCCACCGCAGGTGTGCTCTACGACAGTTTCGGCTGGTCGTCGGTTTTCTGGGTCTCTGCAGCCGCCGGATGTCTGCTCCTGCTGGGGATTCTGCTCGTCGTCCCGGCAAGCGCCACCGGCACCCGGGGGCGATTCGACATCGTCGGAGCGCTGCTGCTGTCCGCCGCGCTGACTGCGCTGCTCCTCGGAATCTCGAAAGGGCCCGCGTGGGGTTGGTCGAGCCCGCAGACCGTCGCGAGCCTGGTCGTTGCCGTCCTCGTCCTCGCCGTCTGGGTGCCGTACGAATTGCGGGTCCCCGCACCGATGGTCGACCTCCGCGTGTCCATGCGCAGGACGGTGCTGCTGACCAACATCGCTGGGCTGTTCGTCGGATTCGCCGCTTACGCGAACACTCTTTCGACTACCCAGCAACTGCAGCTCCCCGAGATCACCGGCTTCGGGTTCGGGCTCAGTGCGGCAGCGGCCGGGCTGTGCATGGTGCCGGGAGGTATCGCCATGCTGCTCTTCTCGCCGCTGTCGGCACGAGTGGCCTCTCGGTTCGGCGGGCGTGCCACCCTCATCACCGCGACACTCGTCATGACGGCGTCCTACGCGTTCCGCATCGCGTTCGACGACACCGTCGTCCTCATCATCGTCGGTGCCGTTTTCGTCAGCATCGGCAACGCGATGGCCTACGCGACGATGCCCGCGTTGATCATGGCAGCCGTTCCGCTCACAGAGACGGCCGCCGCCAACGGGCTCAACAGTCTGCTCCGCACGATCGGAGCGTCGAGCATGAGCGCGGTCGTCGCCGCGCTCCTGACCGGGTTGACGGTCGAACTGGGGGGACGCGCGTTCCCCGCGCACGGGGCCATCGTCGCGATGTTCGCGATCGCGGGCGCCGCCACGTTCTTGGCTACGCTGGCTGCCATGTTCCTTCCGAAACAGCGACCCGCGCAGCCTTCCCCGGTGGGCCCGGCGACGACGACCGCGGTGACGGCACCGGCCGGATCATGACGCCCGCGCATGCCGGAGTTCCTCGGGCCGGGTGCCGACGTGGGTGAACCGAGCACCCGCGAGATCATCCTCGATGCCGCCAGAACGTTGTTCGCCGAACGTGGTTTCAGCGGAACCACGATCAGAGATGTCGCCGAGGCTGCGGGCGTATCGCCCGCCCTCGTGATGAAACTGACCGGCAGCAAGGCCCAACTGTTCCAGGCCGCTGCGCCCGACGCGCCGGGTCTAGCCGATATCGAGCGCCCGGACGAGTCGATCGGTTGCCGGATGGTGCGTGCCCTCGTCGAGCGACGAGACACGGGAGACTACGAATTCTGGGCCATGGCACCATTTCTCGTTCAAGAGGCACCCGACCCGGAGATCGCCCGGCAGAAGATGGTGACGCGTGTCGTGCCGCGGATCGCGGCAACGATCGGTGAGCAGTCGGAAGGCTTGGTGCGTTCGCGGATCATCGTGACGCTCCTGCTCGGACTCGCCGGTGGGCTGCGCACCTTCGAGGTGCTCACAGCGGATGACGTCGGGAACGAGGAACTCATCGAGACCTACGGCGGACTCATCCAGCAAGTCATAGATTCCGGCCGGTGAGGTGCAGCAACAGTAGCGAGATGGGCTCGCGCACCTCTTCGCCCGCGCCGGCAGCCCAATCGACGTCGGTGGCAACGAGCCTGTAGCCCCGAAGTTTTCGCTGCGCACGGTACGGAAAACCCATCGACCAGACGTGGTCGGCACCGGCACGCGCCGCATCGAGCGGCATCGGGCGGTCGATTCCGAGTGGTCTCGCGATGTCCTGTTCGTGTACGAGTACGTCGACGAGGGTGTTCTTGTAGTTGGTCGGTGCGGGGAGCCGACGCGACTCGGCGTTGTCGTGCAACTCGTCGGCGAGCTGGGAATTTCTGCGTGTCTCGGCGTAGCGCACGGCCGTGTCGTGGTTCATCCGGTCGAAACTGCCCCACGCGCGCAACAGGTCGCGGAGGAGTGCCGGCACGGAGGGTGGCTGCGATGCCAGTGCCAGATGTGCTGCGACGTCCCGGACGAGCCACCCCTCAGCGAGTGACGGTGTACGCCATTGTTCTTCGGTGAGAGTCGCGAGGAGATCCGCGGTGGCGCGGCGTTCGGCGGCGATGATTGTCCAATATTGTTCGGCGTCCATGGCACACCTCGAATTGGTAAGATTCTCGTACTATTGTGCGTCTGCCGGAACGATGCGTCAAGGGATTCGATGAACGAAGAAACAGCCGTAAGAGCACCCGGCGTCAATCTAGGTCTGCTGCTGTTCATTCCGTACCGGGCGCTCGAGAATCGCGTCCTCGAAGTCCTTCGGGAGGACGGCTTCGACGATCTGTCGCTTGCTCAGGCGCGAGTGTTCCAGCGACTGCACCCGGAAGGCTCGAGGATCACCGATCTTGCGGTCGCCGCGCAGATCACGAAGCAGACCGCCGGCTTTCTCGTAGACGGACTCGAACGGGCGGGTTATGTCATGAGGGCGCCCGATCCGCGAGATGCCCGCGCAAAACTCGTACAGATCACCGAGCGGGGACGCCGCGCCGTCGAGGCCGCCGCGCGTGTCGTGGCCGACGTCGAGGCGGAATGGGCCGTCCACCTCGGTGCACGCCGAACGGCGCAACTGCGCGAGATCCTGACGGATCTCCGCGAGATCACCGACCTCCGAAATCGGTGACGCACCGGTCGGCGAGACGAATCGCGGTGACGGCACCGTCACGGTGCGCTGGGAGCCTGGGCGGCCCTGGCGCGGCCCGTGAGATCCTCGAGCGTCAACCGGTGACGCGGTTCGTGCTCCGCGATCATCGTTCGTGACACCTCGTGACGAGGTCCGACATGAAGAAGTTCTCCCGACGCCAGCGACTCCCAGTCCGGGTCCTCGTCCATCCGCTCCGTGGCCACCACAACGGCCGGCCGGCTGGACAGATCGCCCGAGCGAGCACGCACCGTTCCGGCGGCACTCGCGTGCTCGAGATGACGGCCTCCGCTCGGCCCGCCGGAACGCCGCTGCAGGACCATGAGGTCGTGGGTGTCCGGGTAACGGAACGCCCACAACTCCTCGGCGGTCACGAGCACGAAGTTCAGCGACAGTATTCTCAGCCGGTCGGCGACCCATCCGACGGCCGCCGCGATTCCGGCACCGACATCACCGCCCTGCTCGTCGATGTGGCGGGTGATCAGCGCGAAGAATCGCTCCGAATCCGTATCGCCGTGCACGAGAGTGCGGTAGTCGCCGAGTTCGGCTTCCAGCAGCGGAAGGTCTTCGATCACCCCGTTGTGGGCGAACAACCTGCCGTTCTGTTCGAACGGATGGGTGTTCGCGAGGACGGTGCCTCCCGTGGTCGCGTACCGGACGTGGGCGACGAAGGTCCGGGACTCCCGCTCCCTGGCTTCGAGCGCGAACCGACGGTCCTCGTATGCCGCGATCGGTTGCTTCTCGAGCAGCGGAGTGCCGTCGGCAGAGAAGGTCCCCAAACCGGTTCCGTCGGGCATTCGCCGACTCTGCTCGGCGAGGCTGTCTTCGGCGTCGAGGAGCCAGAACGTGGCGTGCACTCGATGGGGGGCTGCGGACATCCCGAACAATCGGCACATTGCCGTCGTCCTCTCGATCGAGGCCGGGTCATCACCAGTATGACCACGCCCGAGGGCGCTCCGCACCGGTTCCACACCCGAAACCGGGTTGTGCCCGGGATGGGCGATCTGCCCGGACCGCCCTCGCGCGGACGACGAGACTTCCCGATCGGGGCTACCGTGAGGAAAACGAAAGGGAGCAAATGCGTATACGCGACAAGGTATTCGTCGTCACCGGCGGCGGCAACGGAATCGGGCGCGACGTCGTCCTCGAGCTTCTCGTACGCGGAGCGCGGGTCGCAGCCGTCGACCTTCGCAGTGAGGCGCTCGACGGTACGCGGGCACTGGCGCCCGCCGCCGGTGACCGGCTGACAACCCACACGGTGGACGTGTCGGATCGCAGCGCCGTCGAGGCGCTCGTCGGCGAGGTCGTTGCCGCTCACGGACAGGTGGACGGCATCGCGAACGTCGCCGGGATCATCCAGCATTTCGTGCCGTTCGCCGAACTGTCGTACGACGAGATGTCGAAGGTGATGGATGTCAACTACTGGGGCGTCGTGCATATGTGCAAGGCGTTTCTTCCCGAACTCACGAAGCGTCCGGAGGCCAGTCTGCTCAACGTCTCCAGCATGGGCGGTCTCGCACCGGTGCCGGGTCAGTCCGTGTACGGCGCCAGCAAGGCCGCAGTGAAGCTTCTGACCGAAGGGCTGTATGCGGAACTCCGCACCACGAACGTCGCCGTGACGCTCGTCTTCCCCGGCGCGATCCGCACCGGCATCGCCGAGAATTCGGGGGCGTCCATTCCGGGCCGCGACACCGATGCGGGCGCTGCGAAGATCACCTCGTCCGCCGAGGCGGCGCTGCGCATCGCGAACGCGATCGAAAAGGGCACGTTCCGTATGTGTATCGGCAAGGACGCCTCGATGATCGACCTGCTCTCGCGGATCATGCCGCGCCGCACGATCGACATGGTGGCGAAGAAAATGGGGTCGCTCGTCGATCGCTGAGCCGATGGCGACCCGTGAGGCACCGGGCCGACGGCGGTCGGCGAGTCCCGCGCTTACGAATTCTCCTCCTCGGAGTTCTCCGTCTCGGTGGCCGGACCCGCAGGCGTAGCACCACCTTCGGTGGTCCACTCGGTGGACTCGCCCTCGGTGGAGCGCGCGGGGTCGGACACGACATCGGGAGCCGCATCCTCGCTCCCGTGTTCGGTCGACGTGGTTTCGGGGTCTTTGTGGTCGGCCACTGACATGCTCCTCCGTTGCGACGTTCCGGTCGGGATACCCATATCGGTGGCGCTCAACCGCCGGTGTGGAAGACCTCCCGGCGGGGTACCGGGAAACACAGGCCGACGACCGAGGGAGGCAACCGTGTCCGACGAGGCCCAGAACCGGATGCAACACCCCGGAGAGCAACACCCTGTTCCCCCGTTGGAGCAACAACCCGAGATCGCCTACCCCGGCGCGACCGGCGAACTCGTCACCGCTCCGGACCACGGCGAACTGACGTATCGGGGCTCCGGAAAACTTCTCGACCGGCGTGCACTGATCACCGGTGGTGATTCCGGTATCGGGCGCGCCGTGGCGCTCGCCTTCGCGCGGGAAGGAGCAGACGTCGTCCTCTGCCATCTCCCGGAAGAGGGCGAGGACGGCAGGCGGACTGCCGAACTCGTCGAAGCGGCGGGACGGAGCGCCGTGCTCGTGCCCGGGGACGTCCGGGAAGAAGACTTCTGCCGACACCTCGTCGCCACGACCGTTTCGGAGTTCGGTGGGATCGACATCCTGGTTAACAACGCTGCCTACCAGCACCTGGTACCCGGTGGGATCGCCGACATGACCACGGACCGGTTCGATCGCGTCATGAAGACGAATCTCTATGCCCTGTTCTGGTTGTCGAAATTCGCAGTGGCCCGGATGGAGCCGGGATCGACGATCGTCAACACCACCTCGATCCAGGCGGTGAACCCCTCACCTGGTCTGCTCGACTACGCCACCACGAAGGCCGGCATCGTCGACTTCACGAAAGGACTTGCCGCAGACGTCGCGAGTAAGGGTATTCGTGTCAATGCTGTTGCACCCGGCCCTATCTGGACGCCGTTGATCCCTGCGACCATGCCCAAGGACGCGTACGAGCAGTTCGGTAAGGATGTGCCACTCGGCCGTCCCGGACAGCCGGCGGAACTCGCTCCCGCGTACGTGTTCCTCGCCTCGCAGGACTCGAGTTACATCACCGGGGAGACCATCGCGGTCACCGGCGGGGTGCCGTTCACCTGACGAGCAGGTACCCCGGGGTGTGGCCGGGGTACCTGCTGCCTATCCCGTGATGCTCGAAGTGTCGGTCGATGCCGGCCGAGAATCGTCGGCGTGCATCTCGCCGACCTCGGACTTCAGGATCCGAAGTGATCTCCCCAGCCCTCGCGCAGCTTCGGGGAGCTTCTTCGATCCGAACAGAACGAGCAGGACCACCGCGACGACCGCCCAATGAGCCGGGCTCATCGCGCCCATCAGCCCGCCACCCCGTCCGCCGGGTACACCGCGTCGACCTCGACCTCGACGAGCCACCCCGGAACGGGAAGGCTGCCGACCTCCAGCGCAAACCGCGTGGGCCGTGCGGCATTGCGTTCGAGCGGTGCGGCCGGCTCTGCGGTTCCCAGGGGCACCAGTTCGGTGTCCCCGGTGTCGAGATTCGTGTTCGCGAAGAACTGACGATAGGCGCGGTTCCAGCCGGCGTAGTCCGCTCTGTCGGTGCCGGGCGCGTTGTCGAGGAACACCCGCATGGTGGTGACATCGGCAAGAGTCAGTCCCTGCGCTTCGAGGTTCGCGCGAATGTTCTTGAGGACGTTGATCCCTTGGGCTTCGGTTACGGTGACACCGTCGGGCAGCTCACCGTCGGCGAACTGTGAGTCGATGTACGACTCCGGGGTGCCCTGAGGTGCTGCCGTATTCGCCGCAGTCGGCCCCAGACCGCTGGATTTGTATACCCTCGCACCGGAACTGATCGTCACGCCCTGCGCGATCATCGGGTTCGCCTCGCCGGGCTCGAGAACCGCCTGCGCCACGGCAGTCGTCTCGCTGGGTGGCGCGCCGGGGTCGTCGTCGGACGAGCAGGAAGTCAGGATGGCGGTGGTGGTGGCCAGGCTCGCGGCCAACGCCGCGGCGCGGAGGGTGGTGCGCTTCATGAGTGCTCCTGGAGATCGAAGGTGGTCAGGCTGCGGCGACGCGCTGGTGCAGCGCCGTGACGACATCGCGGGCAGAGGTGAAGGCGCCGTGCTGCCAGGCGATTGCGTTGGAGAGGTGGTCCCCTGCGAAGTAGATGCGGTCAACGGGTTCGAGCAACAGTTCGTACTCGGGGGTGGCGGCACCCCCGTGCGAGTCACCGGCGCCCTTCCAGTTCGTCCAGGCGCCTTCCGAGTACTTCATGCGACGCCAGCTACCCGAGAAGGACGAGGCGATGTCCCGGCCGTATTTCTCGCCGTGGATCGACATGCCCTCTGCCACGGCTTTGTCCAGACGCTGCTTGTGAGTGAGGGATTCGAACGCGAGGTGCCGCCGTCCGCTGGTGTAGTACCCGACGACGACTCCTCGGTCCGAGCCGTAGTGGTCGTACGGGAACATGATCTGGGTGATGTCCTTGTCCGTGTTCGAAGCGCCGCCGTAGATGCGGTCTTCCGTTTCCCACCAGCGCCGGGTGTATTCGATGCCGAGCTTGCCGGCCGAGGCGGGAACGGCGGCGGACAGCGCTTTGAGTACTTCCGCGGGCAAGTTGTTGTCGAAACGGCCGACCAGATTCGGCGGAACGGTGCAGATGCAGTAGTCGGCGGTGATCGACTTCCGTGCGCCGTCCTGCGTGTAGGTCACGGCGACGCCGTCGGGAACGTTCTTCATCGAGGTCACTTCGGCACCGAAGTGGATCCGGTCGGTACCGATCTTGTCCCGCAAGGCGTAGTAGATCCGGTCCATACCGCCGACGGGGGTCATCATCGTCGTCGCCTGGTCGTAGCCGAACTCGAAGCTGAAGTTGCGGCCGAGGCCGGACCGGATGACGTCGCTCATCGGGAACGGTTCGGTCTCGGTGCCGAAGTTCAGGCCGGCACCGGGTTCGCCCGAGTAGCCGCGTCGGGTGGAGCCGAGGTAACGGCCGTCGCTGGAGAGGTCACCGAAGTCGCTGAGGAACTCCGACAACGCCTCCTTGTCGTCGGGGGAGAGGACGTCGTCGAGCGCACCCCTCGACGCGGCTTTGTGGAGGAGTTCGGACATGTAGCCGTAGGTGTCCGCCTTCGCGGCGCGGTACTGGACCGACTGTCCCGAGATAGCGGTGTCACTACTGTAATGGACGAGCGTGTTCGCATTCTGATTGCCGAACGGTTGGACCTCGACGCCGAGTTCGTGGCAGTAATCGAGGGTGATGTGGCTCTGCGGGATGCGGGTGGCCCCGAGGTTGTAGTAATGGCCGTCGGCGAAGGTGCAGGTCTGAGTGTCTCCGCCGATCTCGGTTTCCGTGGTGCCGCCGCGCACCGAGTAGACGCGTCCGCCCGGCCGGGTGCGAGCCTCGAGTACCGTGACGTCGTAGCCGCCCTTACGGAGTTCGTACGCAGCGCACAGACCTGCGGGACCGCCGCCGAGCACGACGACCGACTGCTTTCCCGGGGCCTTGCCGATGAGGTCGCCCATCGCGGGAGGCTGGAACCTGTTCGGTGAGGTGGCTGCCGCGGGGGCGAGACCTATGGTCGACATCGCCCCGTAGGCGAGTCCGACGCCTCCGGTCATGCCGAGGCCCCGCATGAATGATCTTCTGGTGACACTCACTTCATGGCTCCCATCGCGCTCACGACGTCTGCTCCAGGCCGCGGACGTCCTGTGCCCGCGCCGTCGTTCGGAGCAATCGTGGAGGCGGTGTGCTTCCCGCCGGATACGGCGAAGAAACGGTTCGGCAGCGGCGAGTGAGAAACGTCGCGAGCAATCCCTCTCACTCGGAAGACCTCATACGACTTGCCGAAGAAACCGTGGGGTAACACGATGCGCGTACGGTCTGCGCGGCCGGCACGAGCACGCCGGCGGGTGGGGAGGCATCATGACCGAAACGTCTGCGCTGGCCGATGCGATCGCACGGTCGTTCGCGCACCGGGAACCGGAACGCCCGGCAGTGTCGCCACTGCGAGCTTTGGGGCGCAGGCAACTGTCGGGATGGGAGGTGCTCGCTCAATCGGTCGCGACGACCGCCCCGGCGGCATCGATGGTCCTGCTGCCCGCCGCGATGCTCACCCACCACGCGCTGATGTCCGGTCTGATCGCCGTGGTGGCTGCAACTGTGCTGGTCACTCTGATTGCTTGTTGCACAGCGCTGTTCACCCGCCGCATGGTTGCTTCGGGCGGGCTGTACGCGTTCGTCGCAAAAGGTCTGGGCCCACGTGCGGCTCTGACGACGGGCATCGCGATGGCGGTGAAGTATCTCGGGAGCGGTGCGCTGACGCTGTACCACGGAGGGCACGCGGTGATCGCGATCGCCGCACAGTGCGGCATCGGCATCCGGGGGCCGGCGACCGCCGTGGTGTATCTCCTGATCGCCGCGGCGATCCTTGCGGCGTTGTTGCGTGGTGTCCGGTTCGCGGCGCTGGCGATCCTTGTGATCGAATCCTGTTCCTTGATTTTCATCGTCGGCCTGATGGTGATGCCCGGTGCGGAATCGGTGCCGGTGCAGCCTTTTCCGGGAGCCGGGACCGGTCTTCTGCTTCCTGTAGTTCTGTCCGCGCTCTTCGCCCTCGCAGGATTCGAGAGCGCGACGTTCGTCGCGCCCGAGGCGCGCCGTCCGATGATCACCGTAACCCGCACCGTGATCGCCACACCGGCACTGTGTGGAGCGCTGTTCGTATTCGCCGGTTGGGCCGCGTGGAGCGGCCACGCCGACACCCTCGTGGGGGCTTATCTGTACGGCACCTCGACAGGAGTCAGTCCGGTGGTGGTGGCCTTGCTGCACCTCGGGATGGCCTGCTCGTGGCTCGCGTCGGCGATGGCGTCCTCCAACGCCGCGTCCAGGCTGCTGTATTCGATGGGGGTCGAAGGCGTTCTGCCGGCTGGGCTGGGCTCGGTACACCGGAGACTCCGCACACCCTGGGTTGCGCTCGTCTCCGCGGTGTCCTGTCTCGCGATCGGTGCGACGGTCCTCGCGGTCCGGGGTGAGGTGCCCGACTGGGCCGGTGTCACGCTGCGCGTCGTTCTTCTGTTCGCGTACGTCCTGGTCGCGGTCGCGGCGGTGGTGTTCCTCGCTCGTATCCAGGAGTCGACGCCGGCAATCACCTGGACATGTCGCGTCGCTGCGACTCTCGGTGGGGTGGTCACCGGGTACATCGTGATCGGCCACGCGCTGGACGGCCGGTTCGGCGCTCTGACGGCGTTGCTCGTCGTGCTCGCGGTTCCGGTCCTGTGGTACCGGCACCTGCGACGAACGCGACCGGCGACCCTCGCCGACATCGGCGTGTTCGACAGCCCCGAATCGAAGGATGTGCTTCCCGGGGCCGGCGCCTTCGCCGAGACCGGCCGCGGCCGCGTCGCCCTCGTCGGATCCGATCATCCGAACGCGGTACGGCGGTGAGCGTCCGGGCCGGGCAGGGTGGGCACGAACCCCGGGCCGTTCAGCGTGCGCTCGCCCTCCTCGAAGCCGTTGCAACCCTGGGTGCCGGCGCATCGGCTCGTGACGTCGCGGCGCTGACAGCGATCCCGCCCGCGACTGCCTACCGTCTGCTCAATCTCCTCGTGGCAGACGGTTACCTTGTTCGGGTCGAAGACCTGTCGGGTTTCGCGCTCGGGCGGCGTACCCGCGAACTCGCTGCCGCCGCACCGGCGCCCCATGTGGACATCGATCCGGGTCCTGTCCTCGAGGAGTTGCGGGCACAGCTCCGGTACGGCGTCTACCTGGTGTCCTACACGGGTGGCCGGGTCCGCCTCGTCGACCGAGACCCCGACCACGAACTGTCCGGCGAGTCGACCTGGACGACGCACCTGCACGCGTCGGCGATCGGAAAACTGCTGCTCGTTCAGCGGCCCGAACTGATCGGGCCCGGCCCGCTCCGCCGGATCACCGAATGCACCAAGACCGAACCAGCCGAACTGAGGGCGGAACTGGAACGTGTACGTGACGAAGATGCCGCGTCCGAGGTCGACGAGAGCCGCATCGGCCGGTCAGCGCTCGCGGTCCCGGTGCGCACTAACGACCATCGGCTCACCGGAGCGCTGACCGCCATCGGGCGCACCGGACGGCTCAGCGTGAACGATCCGGAGATCCGGGATCTCTTGCGCTCCTACGCTTCTGTCCTACGCGGGTCGACTTCGGTCTCGTAACCGAGGTTTCCGTCCGATCCGGCACACGAACCGTGCGGGCGTACCGAGCGGAAATGCTTGTCAGAACGACGGATTCACGGACCAGCGGGCGGGGTGGGAAAGGGGCAATCGCCGCACACGCCTCCGTTGGCGGTGCGGTAGAACAGGCAGCAGCTACGACGCCTTCCTGTCGCTCGGTCGATGCTGCCGATCAACCGGGGGTCGTCCAGAAGCGCATCGAGCTGCGGCAGTGCAGCGTCGCCGATCATTCGTCCTGCACCGATCAGAGCCGAGGCCGCGTTACCCCACATCAGCCCGGGTGCCACCACATCGCGCCACGCCTCGATGATCGGCTCGAGTTGCCGGTCGAGCACCTCGACGGCAACGGAGTCACCGAACCGCGGCTCGGCCACGTGCAACAGGAGGGTGCCACCGTCGGACCGCCACAGCAGCTGGTCCGGGTCGAGGCCGATACAACGCCCGGAGAGAGTGACGGACCCGATCGCGATCGACCACACGCGTGCGGCGTAAGCGAAGAACACCGTCGAAGCGGCCACCCGCATCTCGTCGGTGCTCATCTGCTCGGCCGTAGCGGTCACGAGGTGGTCACGGGTCGTGCGCTCACGCAGTGCGATGGTGGGTTGCCATCGGCCGCCGGGCACTTCTCCGGTCCCGACCGCGAAGAAGGGACTGAGTGCCGCGATCCGTTCGAGCACCCCGGTCGCGCCCGATGTCGCATTCTCCTGGGCCACGGCACTCCTGCTCTCGTTCGTCTTCTCCATCCGCCCGGCTCGCTCGTGCCGTCGTGCGACGTCGGCAACGTAGCACGGCGCGAGCACGCCGAATCGCCCGCTTCGGCGGGCCGACTATCGTGGGTCTCACGACAACCGATCGAAAGGACCGGCATGGGTGTGAGTTTGGACAAGGGCGGAAATGTCTCGTTGTCGAAGGAGGCTCCGAACCTCACTGCGGTGACGGTCGGTCTCGGCTGGGACGTCCGGGCTACGACCGGCGCCGATTTCGACCTCGACGCCAGCGCTCTCGTCACGGGTGCGAACGGCAAGGTGCTCTCGGACCAACACTTCGTCTTCTACAACAACCTGCGTTCGCCCGACGGATCGGTCGAGCACACCGGCGACAACCTGACCGGCGAGGGAGAGGGTGACGACGAGTCGATCAACGTCGACCTCGTCGCAGTGCCCGCCGAGGTGCAGTCCATCGTCTTCCCGGTATCGATTCACGACGCCGACGCGCGCGGGCAGTCGTTCGGTCAGGTGCGCAACGCGTTCATCCGCGTGGTCGACCGCTCCGACGATCGCGAACTCGCGCGCTACGACCTGAGCGAGGACGCGTCGTCGGAGACCGCGATGGTCTTCGGTGAACTGTACCGGCGCGGCACCGAATGGAAGTTCCGCGCGATCGGCCAGGGCTACGCGTCCGGCCTCGCGGGAATCGCCCGCGACTACGGTGTCAGCATCGGCTGATCCGAAGGCGCGCGCCGCGGGCTCGTGACCTGGCCCGCGGCGCCGCCGCCCGATCTGCCGCGATCACCTCGTACAGGCGGACTCCCGGTGCGACACTGGTGTGATGTGTAGATGGATGGCCTACTCCGGCGATCCGATTCTCGCCGAGGATTTGTTGTTCAAGCCGGAGCATTCGCTGATCGATCAGAGCCTGCACTCGCATCTCGGCGCCACAACCACCAACGGTGACGGTTTCGGTGTCGGCTGGTACGGCCTGGGCGAAACGCCCGCGGTGTTCAAGGGCATCGATCCGGCGTGGAACGACGAGAATCTTCGTGAAGTCGCGTCGCAGGTGAGCACCCACCTGCTGTTCGCCCATATCCGGGCGTCGACCGGGAGCGCCGTCCAGCGGAGCAACAGCCACCCCTTCCGGCACGAGAACTGGCTGTGGATGCACAACGGATGCATCGAAGGATTCGAGCGGATGAAACGGGATCTGGTGTTCGCCATCGAACCGGATCTCTACCCGTACATCGAAGGGTCCACCGACTCGGAAGTGCTCTTCTTTCTGGCCTTGACGTTCGGCCTCCGGGAAGACCCCCTCGGCGCGGTGGGGCGGGCAGTGGGCCTGGTCGAGCACCTCGCCCGGCAATACGGCATCGACGCTCCGGTGCAGATGAGCGCCGCCACCACGGACGGCGTCACGGTGTGGGCGTTCCGCTACTCGAGCGAAGGAAAAACACGTTCGCTGTTCTACTCCACCGAGATCTCGCGATTGCGCTCGCTGCATCCGGAGGTCGAGGCACTCCAGCGTTTCGGTATGACGGCGAGATTGGTTGTGTCCGAACCTATACGGGACTTGCCGGGTGCATGGAACGAAATGCCCGAAGGTTCCGCGGCGATCGTCCGCGAAGGCCGCGACGACATCGTTCCGTTCGTTCCACTGGGTGCGACGTAGACAGCGCGGGGCGACATCGTGTCCGCGTCGGCAACCCGTGACACCGGGGTCGGAGGCGGCGCGTGAGCGGCCCGCTACCGACCGGAGGCCGGTCCACCCGCAGGTTGTTGTGGTCGGCCGGTGTGCGGCCGTTGCTGACAGCCGTTGTGCTGCTGACCGTCTACTTCCTCGCACCGCTCGACGGTATCGGAGACCTGGGGGCGGTGTTCCTCCTGGTCGTGGGGGTTCTCGCGGTGGGTACGGTGGCGGTCTGGCAGGTCAAGAAGGTACTGGCGTCGCACTACCCGGCGGTGCAGGCCGTCGAAGCGGCCGCTGCCACTGTTGCGTTGTACCTGGTCGGTTACGCCGCGTTCTACTACCTGCTGTCCGCTGCGAACGCGCAGGGATTCAGTGAGGTGCTCTCGCGGGTCGACGCACTCTATTTCTGTCTCACCGTGTTCGCCACGGTCGGATTCGGCGACATCGTGGCCACCACCGATTCGACGAGAGCGGTCGTATCCCTCCAGATCGTCGCCAATCTGGTGTTCCTTGCCGTCGGGATCCGCGTGCTGACCGGCGTGGTGCAGTGGCGTCGGCAGCAGCGTCAGAACCCTCCCGGCACTTCCCCGGGTGGGTAGGACCGCCACCCGAAAGGAATGGAAATCGTGGCCGAACCCGACATTCCGACGCACACCCAGGTGTCTCTCGATCCCCGAGCACGGAGAGCCAAGGGGAAGCACGCACGACGCTCGACGCCCCTCGACTCGCTCGCCGAATGCGGCGCCGATCCCGGCCGTTCCCCGATCGATCTGCTCTTGGCGCAAGCCGAGACCAGGGTGCCCCAGTTGGTCCCCATCCGGCACGGTCGCATGGCGTCGTCGCCGTTCGCGTTCTACCGCGGTGCCGCGCTCGTCATGGCGGACGATCTGTCGCGGACCCCGTCGAGCGGGCTGATCACCCAACTCTGCGGCGACGCGCACCTGTCCAATTTCGGCATCTTCGCCACGCCCGAACGGAAATTGGCGTTCGACGTCAACGACTTCGACGAGACCTACCCCGGGCCGTTCGAATGGGATGTCAAACGACTCGCGGCCAGTCTCGCGATCGCAGCGAAGGACAACGACTTCACCCGGAGGCAGCGGCGGCGCATCACCACTGCCTGCGCGTCCGAGTATCGGGAAACGATGCTCGAGCAGGCCGAGCGGGGGAACCTCGCGGTCTGGTACTCGCGGATCCAGCCGACCACCGAACTGGTCGAACTCCGCGACGAACTCGATTCGTCCATGAAAAAACGTGTTCGGAAGTTGCTCGAGAAGTCGGTACACAGCGACAGCGTGCACGCGGCCGGAAAACTGACCTCCGTCGTGGACGGGCGCCGCACGATCACCAGCCGGCCACCTCTGATCGTGCCGATCGAAGAAGTGTTCGCCGATGCCGATGCCACGCAGCTCTACGACGAACTGCATCGGCGACTGCGCGAATACGCCTCCACACTCCAATCCGATCGCCGCACCCTGCTCGCGCAGTTCGAATTCGTCCAGGCCGCGCGGAAAGTCGTCGGTGTCGGCAGCGTGGGCACCCGGGCATGGATCGTCCTGATGCGGGGGAGGGACGACGATCCGCTGGTGCTGCAGGCCAAGGAAGCGCAGCGGTCCGTACTTGCCGGGTACGTCGACGGGCCGCAGTACGAGAACGAAGGTGAGCGGGTGGTGCACGGCCAACGGCTCATGCAGGCCGCGAGTGACATCTTTCTCGGATGGCAGCAGGGTCCCGGAGTCGACGGTGTCCGGCGTGACTTCTACGTCCGGCAGTTGCGCGACGGCAAGGGGTCCGCGGTGGTGGAGGCGATGACGCCGAGAGGTATGGAGCTGTACGGACGGCTGTGCGCCCGCGTCCTCGCGTACGGCCACGCGCGCGGGGGAGACCGCATCGCGATGGCGTCCTATCTGGGATCGGGCAACGAATTCGACGAAGCGATTGCGGGGTTCGCGAAGACCTATGCGGAGAGGAACGTCCGCGATCACCAGGAGCTGGTCGCCGCGATCGACTCGGGTCGAATCGCCGCGCGCACCGGTATGTGAGCGCGACGGCTCAGCGCACCAGGAGCCAGTTCTTGTCGTGCCGGTAAAAGGTGGAGCGTTTGAGCGGGCGGGGATTCGCGACCCCGTCGCGGGTGACGGTCGCGGCGGGCGAACCCAGTTGCATCGCCCGTCCCGTCAGCCACTTGTAACCGCCGAACCAGCGCGGCCGGTCGATTGCGGCGCGCAGTCCCGGCATCGCCGGTGTGGGCTCGACCCGGATACCGGGCACCGTGCCGGAGAACAGGCGGGTGTCGTCGACGTAGGCCTCCCCGACGAGACCGGACTCGTCGCCACACACGAGCGCCCGGCCGACGAGCGCGATGCCGGCGTCGTCCCGGATCAGCGGAATCGGCTTCGCCTCACCGCGCAATGCGATGGTGGCCGCTTTCGAGCCGCTGCGCAGGCCGTATGCCTCGGTGGCCGGAGTGCGCGACTCGGGTACGTACGCGAGTTCGATGTCGTCGAGCCGATCGAGGCGCATCAGCCGGGTCAATGTCGCGGCGAATGCGGCATCGTCTCCGACGACGATCAGCCGGGGGTTGTCCACCGAGTCCGCTTGGGCGAGGACATCCTCGAAATCGTCCTTCTCCGGAAGCGCGGGAGCGGACAGCGTCGTCTCCGGGGTGAGAGTCAGCGGCAGGGGTACCTCGCCACATCTGAACACTACCGGGGTCAACAGAACTCCTCGCGAATGTCGGGTTCGTACGGTTGCAGGCTTCGGTTCACTCTAATCGGAAGGCGCCGGGCGGGGGTGGGACGCGCGGCGGTGCCGCGAGTCCTCCTGCAGCTGCCACCCGGATCGTGCCGATACCGGTGCCGGAGCCGGAGGCCGTGGCAGGGTGGACTACACTGTGGTCCCGGCTGCTGTCCGGTTCCAGGGCAGGACCCTGCAGGCGAGACCGCCCGCACGTAACACCTGTCTGAGGAGAGCGCGACATGCCGGCAATCGTCCTGATCGGAGCCCAATGGGGCGACGAGGGCAAGGGCAAAGCTACGGACCTGTTCGGCGGACGTCTGCAGTGGGTCGTGCGCTACCAGGGCGGAAACAACGCCGGGCACACCGTGGTGCTGCCCAACGGCGACAAGTTCGCTCTGCACCTGATCCCCTCGGGCATCCTGACCCCGGGCGTCACCAACGTCATCGGCAACGGTGTCGTCGTGGATCCGGGCGTGCTGCTCACCGAACTCGCCGGCCTCGAAGAGCGCGACGTCGATACGTCCCGCCTGCTGCTCTCGGCCGACGCGCACCTGATCATGCCGTACCACGTGGCGATCGACAAAGTCACCGAGCGCTTCCTCGGCAAGAGCAAGATCGGCACCACCGGCCGCGGAATCGGCCCCTGCTACCAGGACAAACTGGCCCGCGTCGGGGTGCGCGTCGCCGATGTTCTCGACGAGAAGATCTTCACTCAGAAGGTCGAGGCGGCGCTCGAGTTCAAGAACCAGGTGCTCGTCAAGATCTACAACCGCAAGGCGCTCGATCCCGAGCAGGTCGTCGAAGAAGTCCTCACCCAGGCCGAGGGATTCAAGCACCGCATCACCGACACCCGCCTCGAGCTCAACAAGGCACTCGACCGCGGTGAGACGGTTCTGCTCGAGGGCTCGCAGGGCACGTTGCTCGACGTGGACCACGGCACCTATCCGTACGTGACGTCGTCCAACCCCACCGCGGGTGGCGCGGCAGTCGGATCGGGCATCGGACCGACGAAGATCACGACGGTGCTCGGCATCCTCAAGGCGTACACCACGCGTGTCGGTTCGGGCCCGTTCCCGACCGAACTGTTCGACCACCACGGTGAGTACCTGGCGAAGAAGGGCGGCGAGGTGGGTGTGACCACCGGTCGCGCGCGCCGCACCGGGTGGTTCGACGCCGTGATCGCCCGTTACGCCACCCGCGTGAACGGCATCACCGACTACTTCCTCACCAAGCTCGACGTGCTGTCCGGGCTCGACACCGTGCCGATCTGCGTCGGCTACGACGTCGACGGGGTCCGTGTCGACGAGATGCCGATGACGCAGACCGACGTCCACCACGCCAAGCCGATCTACGAAGAGATGCCCGGATGGTGGGAGGACATCTCCCACGCCCGCACCTTCGAAGAGCTTCCGAAGAACGCTCAGGATTACGTGCTGCGTCTCGAAGAGCTTTCCGGAGCGTTCATCTCGTGCATCGGTGTCGGTCCCGGCCGCGACGAGACGATCGTGCGCCGCGACGTCATTCGCTGACACAGGCCGCGCCGCACTGAAACCGGTTGCGCGGCTGAGCCTCGACGGTCCCTCGGCGGACGTGCGGCTCGCAAGCGTCGGTGTGCAGCGGCCACCATGTGGTGCGGAACAGGATCAGGTCGTCGGTGGCGCGACGATGCGCACCGACCGCGGCGGGCTGGCAACCGTGAAGTCATACCGTCGCGCAGCGGCCACGAACGGGTCGGGACTCGGATCGGTCGGCCAGTCGGCCTCTCCCGCGTTCCCGAACAGGCTGACCGCGTTGGGGTTCGGCCCGGTGGTGAACCCGGGTTTGATACTGCAGCCCGGCGAAGGTGGTGGCGGCGAACTTCGCCGCCCACTCCTGAGGCACCGCGTATGGGGTCATGGTGACAAGTTCCGTGGTTGAACCGAAGTCCGCCGCCGTGTCCGCGCAGGTGTCGGCGAGCCGATGGTTGTGTGGCACGGTCAGGGTGGAGAGCTGGCGTTCGGCGGCGAATTCGTCGCTGATGATCCCGGTTGCCGCCAGCGCCTGGCCGACGGTCTCCCGGATCGCGGTGAGCTCGTCGTACGCGAGGTAGCAGGTACCGCGTGGCGGGGTCAGATCGAAGCGGCCGCCGCCGTCGGAGGAGAACCACCAAGGGCCGTTCCCGGCGCGGTGCCCGCGGTGCAGCGGCTGCCCCACGGTGAGTTCGCAGGCGGGGAAGTTGCGCAGCGGCCGGGTCGGCGGCCCCAGAGCGACAGTGTCACGACTGCTCACGCGGCCCACCGCTGCGCGTCGGCGCGGGCCAGCTCCAGTGCCGCGTCCAGGGGATGACCGTCGACGATCCAGTCGGCTGCAGTGCGGTCATCGAGCTCGGGCTGGGGGCTGCGAAGCCAGACTGCGCAGGTCCACGGGTCGGCAGCGTCGCGCAGGGTCCTCCACAGAGTGAGCAGGTGTGGGTGCACCGTTCCTGTGTCGGTGAACTGCCAGGTGGGGTAGACCCACCCGCCGCCGTCGAGTTGGCAGGCGATCACACTGCCCGTGGCTACAGCCTTGTTGACGGCTTGGCGGCTCACACCCCACCACTGTGTCAGCCCCGCGGTGTCGTAAAACGGGCCGATGAGCTGGTCGTAGACGTGGGGAAGTGCTGCAGTCATCGCGCGAGCGATCGACTTGACGTCTGCAAAGGCAGCGGGGGAGACGTGGGCTTCGCGTGCGCGGTCGAAAGTGTCCTGGACGCGGCGGGTGAGCTCGTCCATGAGCTCACGTTGTTGCTCGGCGAGGGTAACCATGCGAAAGCCTCCTGGTCGTCAACCGTGTCAACCCCAGCGTCATCTTCTGCGTCAACCGTGTCAACGAACGGAAGATGGGTGTTCTCATTCCACCCCAGTCGCTGAGGTTCGTCTCCTGCGGGCCTGCCTCACCGACTGGCCTGACTCGATCGGTCCACTTTCGGCGATACTGGACCGGTGATCACGCGTGCGATAGGGGCCGGTTCGCTTGTCCGGGATCTGGGCAACTGGCAGGACGCCGGGGACCGCAGGCCGGCATACCGTGCGCTGGCCGACGGCATCCGCCTCCTCGTGCACGACGGTCGGGTACCGCTCGGGGTGGCGCTGCCCAGCGAACGCGAACTCGCGTCGGCCCTGTCGCTGAGCCGCACCACTGTCACCGCCGCGTACACCGCGCTGCGCGATGCGGGGTACCTCCGCAGTCGGCAGGGAGCGCGCAGCACGGTGGCGATGCCTGCCGAACGAACCACGGTCCCGGCGTCGGTGCCGGTGCTCGGTGAGGCGATCGACCTCCGCAACGCGTCGCTCGCGGCCCCGGCGGCCGCCATCGAAGCGGCGTACAGCGCGGCACTGGGATCGATGTCCGCGTATCTGGGCTCCCACGGCATGGAACCCGTGGGCGTCATGGCGCTCCGTGACGTGATCGCACGCCGGTACCGGGATCGTGGGCTGCCCACCACGCCCGATCAGATCATGGTGACTTCCGGTGCGCAGCACGCGATGCGATTGCTGCTCGGCGTTCTCACCGACCCCGGCGACCGGGTGATCGTCGACCACCCCACCTATCCGAATGCGCTCGAAGCGATCCGTCGTCACGGCACCCGTCCGGTGCCGGTCCCGGTGCGACCGGAAGACGGACCCGCCGGCGGCTGGGATCTCGACGGACTTGCCGGTGCCGCCCGCCAGACCGGCGCGCGCACCGCGTTCCTGGTGCCGGACTTCCACAATCCGACCGGGCTGTGTCTCGACGCGGACGGGCGAGCAGAACTGACCCGCATCATGCGTGACGCGCGGGTGACGCTCGTCGTGGACGAGACGATGGTGGACTTGTGGCTGGACGCCTCGCCACCGCCGCCCGTCGCCGCGACCTCGTTCGGAGGGCAGGTCGTCACCGTCGGGTCGACCGGCAAGTCGTTGTGGGGCGGGCTGCGAGTGGGGTGGATCCGTGCCGACCGGGACCTGATCGTGCGTCTCACCGGAGCGCGTATGGCAGTGGACCTCGGCACGCCGGTCATGGAACAACTTGCCGCCGCGCACCTGCTGTCGGACGTCGAGGATCTGCTCGATGCCCGCCGCCGCGTGTTGCGGGAGCGCCGCGCCGCACTCGTCGCTGCGCTCGCGGACCGGTTACCGGCGTGGAGATACACCCTCGGGCAGGGCGGCATGTCGTTGTGGGCGAGGATGCCCGAACCGGTCTCGACGGCCCTCGCCGCGACAGGACCGAGCCACGGGGTGCTCCTCGCCGCCGGTCCCAGATTCGGAGTGCAGGGTGCGTTCGAACGATTCGTGCGGCTGCCCTACACCCAGCAGCCTGACACCCTGCGGCGTGGAATCGCCTCGGTCGCCGCGGCCTACAGCGCCGTCACCGCGGGATCGCCCATAGACGAGACCAGGATCGTCGTCTGAGAGACCACGAAAGCCGCTGCCCCGCCGGAAGATCCGTCGGGGCAGCGGTCGAGCTCTGAAAGAGTCAGACCCAGAGCGTGTCGATATCGGTCGCCTCGCCGGCCGGCGCTGCGGGCTCACCCGACGGCGTACGCGAGAAGCGCGGGGCGGGCGCGTGCTGGACGACACCGTCGACCTCGATCAGCGATCCCCGTGCGGCGAGATGCGCGTTCTGCGGCGCCTCCGCGAAAGTGAGGACCGGCGTCACGCACGCATCGGTACCGAGGAACACCTCGGACCACTCGTCGCGGGTCCTGCTGAGGAACTTCTCCGCGAACACCTTCTTCATCTCCGGCCACGAGGACTTGTCGAGCTGATGCGGCAGATCGGCCGGATCGAGTTCGAGACCCTTCAGCAGGAGCGCGTAGAACTGCGGTTCGATCGCACCGACGGCCATGTACTTGCCGTCCGAGGTCTCGTACACCTCGTAGAAGTGTGCACCGGTGTCGAGCATGTTCACACCGCGCTCGTCGGACCACAGGCCGTTGCCGCGGAACGACCACATCATGTGCGACAGGGCGAGGGCACCGTCGACCATCGCCGTGTCGACGACCTGGCCGCGACCGGATGTCTGACGTTCGACCAGCGCCGCGAGAATGCCGAAAACGAGGAACATCGAACCGCCGCCGAAGTCGCCGACCATGTTGAGCGGCGGGACGGGCCGCTCGCCCTCGCGGCCGATCGCGTGGAGCACACCGGTCAGCGAGATGTAGTTGATGTCGTGGCCGGCGGCGTTGGCGAGAGGACCGTCCTGTCCCCAGCCGGTCATGCGGCCGTACACGATCCGGGGATTGCGCTCGAGCACCACGTCCGGTCCGAGGCCGAGACGTTCGGTGACGCCCGGACGGAAGCCCTCGATCAGCACGTCGGCGCGCTCGAGCAGTGCAAGCACCTTCTCGATGTCCGCCGGGTCCTTGAGGTTCGCCTCGACGACGCGACGGTTGCGCTGGATCGGGTCGCGGTGGCCCGCGGGCGGGATCTCGCCGGGACGCTGCACGATGACGACGTCCGCGCCGAGGTCGGCGAGCAGGGTTGCCGCATGCGGTCCGGGGCCGAGTCCCTTGAACTCCACGACGCGGATACCCGCGAGCGGGCCCTTCTTCTCAACAGCTTCAGCGGACACTCGTCGAACCTCACTCCGATGCGTAGGAACTCTCCGACCGGGACAGTACCTTAGCGATCGCTCGGGAATATGAGCGTGGTCACGGTGCTGCGGCTCACGCTTGGTACAGGTCGGCCTCGGTCAGTCCGGTCGCCTCGAATGCGTCCGCGAGACTGTTGTGCCGCACCACCATCACGACTTTGTCGTCGACCACCCGGAAGGCGATCGCCTCGTCGAGCGGCGCGCCCGTGGCTTCCGCACCCCACGTCGACCGTTCTTCGACGACCACGATGCCCTCGTGGACGAACATCCGTCCGGGCTCGAGAGTGACGCCGGAGTTCGTTGCCCATTCGCGCAGTTCGTCGAGGCCCTGATCGGCGTCGTCGTCGTCGGTGGGAAGGACGATGTCGTCGCTCGACAACTCGAGGAGCGTGTCGATGTCGTTGCTGTTGACGGCCTCGTGCCAGGCCAGAACGGTAGCGATCTCGGAGGTGCTCATGATCGAAGCCTAGCGTTCCGGCCCGGAGGTCGGCATCGTTCCCCGGCCCGACCCGGGAGGCGAATCCGCCGAATCGGCCGCCCGGACGGGAGGTGCCGGGCACAGTGGAAGACATGCTGATCACAGGACAACTTGTGAGCTTCGTACCGAGCACGGACCTCGACGTCTCGGAGATGTTCTACGTCGACACCCTGGAATTCAGGAAGCTCGGTCGCGATGCGTTCGTGCTGGTGATCGACGGGGGCGGCGGAGCGCCCGTGCGGATCACGCTCGTGCAGTCGCGGGAGGAGACGGGCTACACCGCGCTGGGCTGGCGGGTACCCGACCTCGATGCCACCGTCGACCGACTCCGAGACAAGGGCGTCGACTTCACGCGCTACAACAGGATGGATCAAGACGAGCACGATGCGTGGACCGCGCCGGACGGCGTACGGGTCGCCTGGTTCCGTGATCCGCACGGAAACGTGCTCTCGCTCATGCAGTCCTGACCGGCGCGCGCCCGGTCCGCTCGGCGCCCGGGGCTCACCCGGCGAGGAAAGCACCCCGTACGAATCCGGCGAGCAGCACCGTGAATCCGCCGATCTCGCCGACGATCAGGGCGACCATCGCCGCTCCCGTGCCGCGCACCGGATCGGCGAACTGGGCGCGATGTCGACGTACGGGTGCGCAAGGTGGTTCTCCGACTTCGCCATCCCTGCTGCGAAGCAGCGGTTCATCCGGAAGTGCGATCCAACGGCGGGTTCTCTGCTGGATCGGTGGATGTTCGATCGGAGTTCGCGGAGCTGTCCTTGGCGATGATGGCGTACGCGATGAAGGCGAGAACCACGGGGACGGTGCCCGCGAGGAGGAAGAGGAGCCTGACGATTCCGTGGTCGATGAACAGCCCTGTCACCACTGTGGAGATGGGCATGAGAGAGATGCTGCCGAACCAATCGACACTGGTCACTCTTCCCCGCAGGTCGTCGGGCACGCCTTGTTGCATCAGGGTTTGCCAGAGGACGTTTCCGTAGGCGTTGAAGAGGCCGACGAGGACCATCGCGACCGCCGCCACTGCGACTGTCGGGTGGAAGGCGATGGCGATGAGGGGAAGGGACCCGAGGCTCCACGCGGCGAAGAGGGTTCCGAATCGGTTGTCGGGGCGGATCGCGAACGACGAGACCAGTGACCCTACGGCGCTGGCGATTCCGTAGCCGACCATGATGAGGGCGTATGCCCCTGCTGATCCCTCACCGAATACGACGGGTAGTGCGACGGATCGTGGGCCTGCCTGCAGAAGGAGCGCTAGTGCGGACCACAGCACTGCCGTCCATATCCATTTTGTCTGGGCCACGTACCGGAAGCCGTCGCCGATGTCCTGAAACACCGATGCCCAGCCGGCCGACCGGTCGGGTGCGGGCGGTTCGTAGGCCGGCACGATTTGTCGAGAGAACGCCGCCGTGACCAGGAACAAGACGCCCACGACTGCGAGAGCAGGGGCGGGGCCGGCCAGAGCGATTGTCGCGCCTCCGATCGCTGGTCCGAAGGCTTTCAGCAGCAGGGACTCCACTAAGGCTTGGAGGCTGTTGCCGACGTGGAGGCGCTCCTTTTCGACGATTTCTGGCACGAGGGATTCGTTTGCCGGCCCGTATACGCCGTCGCAGGCGCCGACGATCGCCGCTGTTGCGGCCAAGGCGTACCACGGGATGGTGGCGGCCTCTGCCCATAGGCAGATGGCCAGGAGCACAGTCCCGGGGATGAAGGCTGACCAGGCGAGAATCGTCCGTTTGGGGTGCCTGTCGAGAAGGGCGCCGCCGAAGAGCAGGCTCGCCAGAGTGCCGATGAGTCCACAGCCGACGACGATGCCGACGGTAGCCGGGCCGTATCCGAGGTGGAGTGTAAACAGGGGTAACGCGATGACCCACACGCCCGCTGCGAGCAGCGAGGATGAGAGTGCTAGCCAGAGGTATCGGAAGTCTCGATTACGGAGCGGGCTGGTCATGCCTTCCGGAGTGCCCTTTCCTTCGTGTCCACGCCTGAGATGGTCGGGAGGTGCGCTCCGGCCGCCACCTTCTTGCGAACTGCGACCTTGACCGGCTGGCCGTCGGGGCCATCGGTCAAGAGGACTGCTGGAGTCTCGGGCCGCTCCACAGGATGGGGTGTGCCCGCCACTGGAGTCCGTCGATGCCGACGATCGGCTCGACGTCAGGATGCGGGTTTCGCTTCTTCGCGTTGACCTTCCGGAGCTTGACTCTGCGGGACTGCCTGTCGTCGAAGGAGACGTCCATCGTCATGGAGTACTCCTCCGAGTTCGCGCTGATCGCGTTGTACTGCTGCTTCGCGAGCAACCGGTACCACCGCTCGGATGCAGCCTCGCTGTTCGGCTGGAAGACCGCAACTTCTAGGGGGTCTGCGTCGATCGGGACGTTGATTGCTCGGAATCGGGGTGCCACGAGGTCTTGTCGATTTGGTCTTCCGCAGGAAGGCAGCAAGAGTAGATGTTCGAGTCTGGATCCGTTGGAGGTCAGCACGTCCGCCTGGCCGCGCCCAGGGTCATCGCGTCAGTATGGGGCAGCCGTCAACTGCAACCGCTGGTGCTCCCGCACGACGGGCAGGCGTGGCACGATCCGGCACGTTGCATCCGCACTCCGCATTGCATGCAGTACGGCGCATCCGGATTCCCCGGAGAGGGTGCATTGAGGCCGCCGGGTGCCGGAGGAGTGTCGGGAGTATCCGTCGTGATCGCGGCCGTCGTGGCCGCTGTGGTTGTGCCCGTGTACGACGTGAGGGTCGGGGTGTCCGGGACGGTGCGCTCCGCGCTCGTCAGGATCCCGAGTTCGGTGCGTTCGTCGAGATCGAGGTAGTCCACCGCGAGCCGCCGGAAGATGTAATCGAGGATAGACGTGGCGATCCGCAGGTCGGGATCGTCCGTGATCCCGGCCGGCTCGAAGCGGGTGCTCGTGAACGCCCGCACGAACGTCCGCAGCGGAACCCCGTACTGCAGGCCGTAACTGACCGACATCGAGAACGCGTCCATGATTCCGGCGAGAGTGGAGCCCTGCTTCGACACCCGCAGGAACATCTCGCCGGGTCTGCCGTCGCCGTACTCGCCCACGGTGACGAACCCCTTGCAATCGGCCACGCGGAATTCGAACGTGCGCGAACGCCGGGTGCGCGGCATCCGTTCCCGGCGAGGCGCCGGGAGCGGCGTGGCGGCCCCGTCACGGCGCCCCGACCGGGAGGTCGCCGACAGCGGCTGACCGAGTTTGCAGTTGTCGCGGTAGACCGCGAGCGCCTTGAGGCCGAGCCGCCACGCGTCGACGTACAGGTCGGAGATGTCTTCCACCGTCGCGGATTCCGGAAGATTGACCGTCTTCGAAATCGCCCCCGACAGGAACGGTTGTACCGCCGCCATCATCCCGACATGGCCGCGCGGCGCGATCACGTTGTCGCCCATGGACGTCGCGAACACCGGCCGGTGTTCGTCACGCACGTGCGGCGCGCCCTCCAGGGTGTGCTCGAGATCGAGATAGGCCACGATGTCCGCGACCCGCGCCGGATCGTATCCGAGGCGTGACAGTGCCCGCGGCACAGTGCGATTGACGATGGAGAGCGACCCTCCACCGACGAGCTTCTTCGTCTTGACGAGCGCGAGGTCCGGTTCGATTCCGGTGGTGTCGCAATCCATCGCCAAACCGATCGTGCCGGTCGGGGCGAGCACCGAGACCTGGCTGTTGCGCACACCGTGTGCGGCGCCGTCGGCCACCGCACGGTCCCACGACTCGCGGGCCGCGGTGAGAACCTCCGGTGCCGCGAGGTCGGCGTCGATGTCGTCGAGCGCGCCACGGTGTTTGGCGAGCACCCCGAGCATCGGCTCGCGATTCTCGGCGAAACCGTCGAACGGTCCGAGGCGCTGCGCGAGCTGCGCGGAGACCTCGTAGGCGGCTCCCGTCATCAGCGCGGTGACGGATGCGGCCCACGCACGGCCCGCATCGCTGTCGTAGGGGATACCCGAGGCCATCAGCAGCGCACCGAGGTTCGCGTATCCGAGCCCCAGTTGCCGGAAGCGCCGTGACGTCTCCCCGATCCTGTCGGTGGGGTAGTCGGCGCGGCCCACGAGGATCTCCTGCGCGGTGAGCATCACCGCGACGGCGTGCCGGAATCCGTCGACGTCGAACACACCGTCCTCGCGAAGGAAGGTCAGCAGATTGAGGCTCGCGAGGTTGCAGGCCGAATCGTCGAGGTGCATGTACTCCGAGCACGGGTTCGAGGCATTGATCCGGCCCGTCGCCGGCGCGGTGTGCCAGGCGTTGATGGTCGAGTCGTACTGCATCCCCGGGTCGGCGCATTCCCAGGTCGCGGCGGCGATGCGTTGCAGGAGGTCGCGGGCGCGGACGGTCCGCACCACCTCGCCGGTGCGGACCGCACGCAGCGGCCACTCGGCGTCGTCGACCACGGCGCGCATGAACTCGTCGGTCACCCGCACAGAGTTGTTGGCGTTCTGATACTGGACCGAATAGGTGTCGGCGCCGTCGAGACTCATGTCGAACCCCGCCTCGGCGAGGACCCGTGCCTTGCGCTCCTCGATCGCCTTGCAGTCGATGAATTCCTCGATATCGGGATGGCTCACGTCGAGGATCACCATCTTCGCGGCTCGCCGGGTTTTTCCGCCCGACCTGATGGTGCCCGCGGAGGCGTCGGCGCCGCGCATGAAGCTCACCGGTCCCGACGCCCTGCCTCCGCCGGTGAGAGGTTCGGCGGACGACCGGATGTGCGACAGATTCACCCCCGCGCCCGACCCGCCCTTGAAGATCAGCGCTTCCTGCCGGTACCACTCCAGAATCGAATCGATGCTGTCGTCGACCGAGAGGATGAAACACGCGCTCGCCTGCTGCGGTTTGTCCGGCACACCGATGTTGAACCACACGGGGCTGTTGAACGACGCCCGCTGGTGGAGCAACAGGAACGTCAGTTCCGCCGCGAACGCCTCCGGATCGTCGAGGTGCCCGTCGGCCCTACCCCACGCCGTGACGGTGTCGACGATCCGGGCCACGACGTCGCGCAACGAGTGTTCACGCTGGTCGGTGCCGATCTGTCCCCGGAAATACTTCTGCGTGACGATGTCGGTGGCGTTCTGCGACCAGAAAGCCGGAAACTCGACTCCGGTCTGCTCGAACACCACCTTGCCGGTGCCGTGGTGGACGATGCGCGCGTCGCGGCGCTGCCAGTCCACTTCGTCGGCCGGATCGACGCCGGCCCGCGTGAAGAACCGGGTATCGGCGCGCGCGTCGGTGGGAGAGCCGGCAGGCGACTGCCGGGCGCTGCTGTGAGGCACTGCACTGCACATCGCTTTCCTCCAGGGACGGCGATCGATGCCACATATAGTCCCACCATGGTCTCACCGCGTCTCGGTACTCCGCTGTCTCCGACTGCCACCCGTGTTCTTCTGCTCGGCTCCGGCGAACTCGGCAAGGAGGTGATCATCGCCCTGCAGCGACTCGGCGTGGAGGTCATCGCCGTCGATCGCTACTCCAACGCCCCAGGTCATCAGGTTGCGCATCGTGCTCATACCGTCGACATGGGAGACCCCGACGCGCTCCTGGCGATCATCGAGGCAGAGCGTCCGCATCTGGTCGTGCCGGAGATCGAAGCCATCGCCACCGACGCGCTGGCCGTGGTCGAAGAACGCGGGCTCGCCGAGGTCATCCCCACCGCCCGCGCCACGCAGCTCACCATGAACCGCGAGGGGATTCGCCGCCTCGCGGCCGAGGATCTGGGTCTGCCCACCTCTCCCTACCGGTTCGCGCAGTCGCTCGACGAGGTCCGCGCCGCCGCCGAGCAGGTCGGTTTTCCGTGCGTCGTCAAACCCGTGATGTCCTCGTCGGGGAAGGGCCAGTCGACGGTGCGTTCCGCCGCCGACCTGTCCGCCGCGTGGGATCACGCACTGGCCGGGGGCCGCATCAACCACGGCACCGTCATCGTGGAGGGCTTCGTCGACTTCGATTACGAGATCACTCAGCTCACCGTGCGCGCCATCGGCGAGTCGGGCGAGGTCGAGACGTACTTCTGCGATCCGATCGGGCATCTGCAGCAAGACGGTGACTACGTCGAATCCTGGCAGCCGCAACCGATGAGCCCCACCGCGCTCGCCCGCGCCCGGGAGGTCGCCGGTGCGGTCACGGGTGCGCTCGGTGGTCGCGGCGTGTTCGGCGTGGAACTGTTCGTCAAGGGTGATGACGTGTACTTTTCCGAGGTCAGCCCGCGCCCGCACGACACGGGCCTGGTCACCCTGCGCACCCAGCGCTACTCGGAATTCGAGCTACACGCACGCGCGATCCTCGGGTTGCCGGTCGACACGGCCATGATCACCCCCGGCGCATCCGCCGTGATCTACGGAGGGGTCGACGCCCCCGGGATCGCCTTCGACGGTGTGGCCGACGCTCTGCGCGTCCCCGAAACCGACCTGCGCCTGTTCGGCAAGCCCGAGTCGTACCGTCGCCGCCGGATGGGTGTGGCCGTGTCGACCGCGACGGACGTCGCGACCGCCCGTGCCCGCGCGACCGATGCCGCGTCACGCGTGCACCCGATCGCACTGTGAGCACCGGCGCGGAGGTCCTCGTCGGCCTCGTCATCTGTGTCGGGCTGCTCGGTATCGTGCTCCCGATCCTGCCGGGCACGCTGCTCATCTTCGGAGCGATCGCGGTGTGGTCGGTGGTCACCGGGGGCGCGGTGGCATGGACGGTGTTCGCAATCGCCGCACTGGCCCTCGTGGTCACCGCGATCGTGAAATACACCTGGCCCGGAAAGCGACTCCAGCAGGCGGGTGTGCCGAACCGGTCGCTGATCATCGGTGGTCTGGTCGGGATCGTCGGGTTCTTCGTCGTGCCCGTGATCGGCCTCGTGCTCGGATTCCTTCTCGGCATGTACGTCTCGGAGATCCAGCGCCATCGCACACATGCGGGAGCGTGGCGGTCCACGGTGGCCGCTACCAAGGCGGCGGGCCTGTCGATCCTGGTGGAACTGTTCGGCGCCCTGATCGCGGCCGGCGCGTGGCTCGGTGCGGTGGTGTTCTGGTAGCTCCGGTCGACCGGCCGGCAGCGCCGTCGTTGTTTACCCGCCCGATCCGAATGGTTACGCCGTTGAAATGCGCAGCGGCCTAACGTCGTCCCCAACGATCGGTTCAGCGTCGAACCACCGGCCGTCACTCGCTGCCACCCGGAGGTGGGATGTTCACGTCACGATTGACAGAAGCCAGTGTGGTTCCCGAGCGGATAGACACCCCGCAGGAGGCACGCGCAGCCATCTCCTCCCGCGGTGCCGCGGTTGCCCGCGGACTGCACACCGAGGAAGATGCCCTGGCTTTTGCGGCGGAAGTGCTGGGAGACAAGCGCATCCGGCTCGGTCGGCAGTTCGAGGCGAGTATGCGCAACCATCAGCGGGAAGCTGCCGTCGTCGACGCTCAGCCCGTCGACGAGCGAGGACGAAAGCGCTCGTTCGGAAAACCGGGCGAACGGATGACCGCACACAACGACGGATTCGCGTTCGGGGACTACGCGCCGGACCACCTGTTCCTGTGGTGCAAGCGGCCCGCCGAATCCGGCGGTGACTCGTTCCTCGTCGACGCGTGGAAGCTCACCGAACTACTCGCCGCCGATCCCGCGACCGCCGACCTCGCGGAGTTCTGCCGGACCGTCGACATCGATCATTCGGAACCGAACTTCGCGCAGAGTACGTACGCGCCTATCGTGCGGGTCGTGCCCAGCGGGCGCGTACAGGCGCGGTACCACCCCTACCTCGCGCCGGTCCCGGGCTCGACTCGTCCCGCCGACGCCGACATGCTCGCGCGCTGGAACGACACGGTGCTGCATGTGCGGGACACCGGGCCGATGTTCCGGGCGGAAGCCGGCGAGATGATCTGTGTCGACAACTACCGGCTGCTCCACGGCCGCGACGGATACACCGATCCGGCGCGCGAGCTGTACTCGATCTGGGGGTGGACGACCGATGCGGTCGCCGTGCCCGTGCAGCAACTCGACATCGTCGAGCCGGACCTCACCGGACTGACCGGCTGAGCCGCGCGATGAATACCGTCCTGTCCCGGGGAGCGCCCGCCGCAGGCGCCGCGACCGGACCCGCCGGCGAGGAGCACGTTCCGGCCATCGACATGAAGGGTGTCGCGAAGGCGTATCCGCTCGGCCGCCGACGCGGCGAACTGACCGCCGTCGACTCGTTCGATCTGACCGTCGCTCGTGGCGAGTTCGTCGCGCTTCTCGGCCCGTCCGGTTGTGGCAAGTCCACCGTGCTGCGCCTGCTCGCGGGCCTCGAGGAACCCACGGCGGGAACGGTCCGCATCGAGGGAGGCGGACCCGCCGACCTGGTGGCCTCACGTCGGCTCGGCGTCGCGTTCCAGGAACACGCCCTGATGCCGTGGTCGGATGTGTGGCACAACATCGCGCTGCCCTTCCGCATCGCCGGGCGGACGGTCGACTCCGGTCGCGTCGAAGAACTCGTCGAACTCGTGGGGTTGTCGGGCTTCGAGAAAGCACGACCGCGACAACTGTCCGGTGGCATGCGGCAGCGTGTGGCCATCGCGCGGGCGCTCGCACTCGAACCGGACGTTCTGCTGCTCGACGAACCCTTCGGCGCGCTCGATGCGGTGACCCGCCGGCGCATGAACTTCGAACTCGCCCGGATCTGGTCCGACGCGGGGTCGACGACCGTGCTGGTGACACACGACGTCGACGAGGCAGTGCTGCTCGCGGACCGGATCGTCGTGCTCACCGGCCGGCCGGGCCGGGTACGGCACATCGAGAACGTGGCGCTGCCCCGGCCGCGATCGGCGGAGATCACCCGCGACCCGAGATTCCACAGCATCGTCGACCGGCTCACCGGCTTGCTCGACGGGCCCGCGACGTGACCGCGGTTCTTCCGCGACCCGTCACCATCCCGCATTTCGCGTCGAACATCCTCGGTGCCGCCCTGCTGCTCGCGATGTTCGAGGTCGTCGGCAGGGCGCAGGTGTTCGGGAAGAACTGGCCCCCGCTGACGGAGGTCGTCACGTACGTCGCCGGCAACGACGCCGTGCAGGCCACCTTGACACGGGCATTCGGTGCGACCGCCACCTCGGCGCTGTGGGGATTCGCGCTGGGCACCGTCGTGGGCGGAGCGCTCGCATGCGTCACCGTCGTGGCCCGATGGACCGCACCGGGACTCGACCGGCTGGCGACGATCGTGCACGCGATACCTCTCATCGCGATCGCGCCCCTGCTGGTGACCACGGTCGGGCGCACGACCGCTCCGACCGTCGTCGCAGCGATGGGCGCGGGCTTCGCCGTCTTCGTTGCCACGTCGGCGGGGCTGGCGTCGGCACCGGCGGCGCAGTCCGACGTGCATACGGCGCTCGGATCGTCGCGTTGGTCGCGTCTTCGTTTCCTGCAACTCCCGCACACGGTGCCGCTCGTCACGGACGCGGCGGGCCTCGCGGTGACTTCGGCCGTCCTCGGGGCTGTTCTCGGGGAGTGGTTCGGCGCCCCGAAGGGGCTCGGTGTGCTGCTGGTCAGCGCGATGAACAACTATCAGATCCCGCTGCTGTGGTCCGCCGCCGCCGGATGCGTGGTGCTGTCCCTGACCGCGTACCTGCTGGTCCGTCTGCTCGCCGTGCCCGTGCATCGGAGATTCTCATGACTGTCGTGCGCGGCGCCGTCACGCGGTACTGGGTGCTGCTCGCGCTGCTCGGCGGGTGGTGGGCGGTGGTCGCCGTCAACGACTTCAACCAGATCGTCATGCCGTACCCCCAGGATGTTCTCGTCGCGATCGTCCGCGAGCGACACGAGTACGTGACCGCGCTCGTTCCGACCCTCGCGCTGTCGCTGGGCGGACTGGCCGCGGGCTTGACGGCCGGCGGCGTGTGCGCGGTGCTCGTATGGTCCTCCCGGATCGTCGCGGGAGTGCTGACCCCGATGGCGTTGCTGCTCAACTCCGTTCCCGTCGTGGCGATGATCCCGGTGCTCGCGCGGGTGCTCGGGTACGGGCAGACCACGGTGTTCGTGGTCACCGCCATCATCTGTTTCCTGCCCGCGTTCGTTTTCGTCGGCGCCCGGCTCGCCGCCCCGCCTGCGTCACTCGGAGACGTCTACACGGTGCTCGGAGCGGGCAGGGGAGTGCGGCTGAGGAGACTTCTGCTGCCCCATGCCCTGCCCGGGTTCCTCGTCGCTCTGCGGGTCAGCGCCCCCACCGCGGTCCTGGCCGTCCTGCTCGGCCAGTACCTCATGGGCGCCGGGGGCCTCGGAAAGATGTTCTCCACCTCGATCACCTACAGCCAGAACCAGCAGGCCTGGGGTGTGGCGGTGGTCGCGACCGCTGTGTCCACCGGCCTTTTCTTCGCGGCACGTGCGGTCGCGGATCGTGCCGCCGCGCGCTTGACCTGACCAACCACTGCTTTCTCACCGATCATCACCAGGAGGCTCCATGCCCGCACGCCCCTTCACCGGTCCGAGCCTGAGCCGGCGCACTTTTCTGCGGGGAACCGCGGCCGGGGCTCTGGGAATCGCCGCGGTCGGCACTCTCGGTGCGTGTGGTTCCGGCGAATCCGGTGCGGAGTCCGACACGCTCCGGGTCGCTTTCGGCTGGATCCTCAACACCGAGTTCGGTGGGTACTACGTCGCCGAGGACAAAGGTTATTACGCCGAGGAAGGACTCACCGTCGAATTCCAGGGCGGTGGCCCGAACGCCCCCACGCCGATGCAGGCGGTCGCCGCGGGATCGGCGGACATCGGTATCGCGGCCGGCGCACCCGACCTGTACACCGCGATCGGGCAGGGCAACGATTTCGTGGCGCTCGGCGCCCAGTTCCAGGTCTCACCTGCCGGACTGCTGTCGTTGTCCGCACGACCGATCCGCACCCCGCGCGAACTCGCGAGCGCGCGCATCCTCGGTCAGGAAGGCATGCAGACCACCCTCGACGCGGTGCTCGTCGGCGCGGGTCTCGACCCGGTCTACGACTTCACTCCGGTCGGCTTCGATCCGAGCCCGCTCGTCGAGGGCCAGGGCGACTGCTACACCTGCTTCGTCACCAACCAGCCGATCACACTCGAACAGCAATACGGCTTGCGACGAGGCGACGGCTACGAGGTGGTCACGTTCGCCGATCTCGGTTCGGCGCAATACGCCGATGTCGTGTTCGTGGACCGCACCGCCCTTGCGGAGAATCGCGACAGGCTGGTGCGGTTCATGCGTGCCACGATGCGCGGCTGGGACGACTACCTTGCCGACCCGCACGCCGCAGCGGCATTGGCGGTGGACAAGTACGGCGTCGACCTCGGACTGGAGATGGCGCAGCAGACCCGGCAGGCGGAACTCCAGGTTCCCCTGATCGAAAGCCCGAGCGGCCTGTTCGCGATGGACGTCGCCGCAATGGAGGGGCCCATGTGGCAAGCGCTGGCATCGGGCGGGTACGAGAACCTGCCCGCGCCGGCCTCCTTCGTCGACCTCGGTGTGCTGGCGGAGGCACGTTCGCCTCGGTGAGACGTAGTGTGCCTCCGCCGGAAGGTCACGACGACGCCGGGGTCACACCTCTTGCAGGCGAGGGTAATCCGTATATCCCTCGGCGCCTGGTCCGTAGAACAGTTCCGGGCGCAAGTCGTTCTCGCGGTGTTCGCCCCGCCACCGTTCGACGAGATCGGGGTTGGCGAGCACCGCGCGACCGACGGCCACCGCGTCGGCATGGGCTTCTTCGATGAGGCGAACGGCTTCCTCACGCGTGGTCGGGGACGCGAAGCCGCTGTTGGCGATCACCTTCCCACCGAAGCGTGCACGCAGTTCCTGCACCAGTTCACCGGCAGGTTCCTGGTGCAGGACCGACAGATACGCCAGGCCGACGGGACGCAACCGGTCGACGAGGGCGCCGTAGACAGCGCGCACATCTTCGCGGTCGGTCTCGAGCGCGTCCTGGATGTTGTGTTCGGGGGAGATACGCAGTCCGACCCGGCCCGCACCGACGGCGTCCGCCACGGCCGTGACCGCCTCGACGACGAGACGGATCCGGTTCTCCACCGAGCCGCCGTACTCGTCGGTGCGCCGGTTCGAGGCCGGCGACAGGAACTCGTGCAGCAGGTAGCCGTTGGCACTGTGGATCTCCACACCGTCCAGCCCCGCGTCGATCGAGCGCCGGGCTGCGGCGACGATGTCGGCGACAGCAGCGGCCACCTCGTCGGTCGTGAGCGCGTGCGGTACCGGGTACGGCTGCTTGCCCTTGGCGGTGTGCACCTCACCGTCGATCGCGACGGCGCTCGGGGCGACGACGCGCCGTCCGCCGTTCACATCCGGGTGGGTCACTCGTCCGCCGTGCATCAACTGCAGCACGATGCGGCCGCCGCGTCCGTGTACGGCGTCCGCGACCCGGCGCCAGCCCTCGGCCTGCTCGTCGGTGGCGATTCCCGGCTGTCCGACGAACGCCTGCGACTCGAAGTTGACGTAGGTTCCCTCGGCGATGATCAGGCCGACGCCGGCCCGCTGCCGATAGTGCTCGGCGATCAGGTCGCCGGGAATCCCGTCCGGTCCGCCGCGCAGGCGGGTCAGGGGAGCCATGACGATGCGGTTGCCGAGTTGGAGGTCGCCGAGTGTGACTGGTGTGAACAGATCCATTCGTGGCGCAACAGGATCTCCGGGGCCGGGATTCCCGATGTGGTGCCCGCTATGAAAAGTGTCACCGCAGGACCCGAGGTCCCCTCGGTGTCGTCCCGTCGCTCCGTGTGCGCATCCCCGCAGGACAGCGCAGAGACGGCTCCGCCCGGGGGACGCGAGGCGTCCACCGGGCGGAGATGGGCCGGTGATCAGGCCTTGTGCGGCTCCGACGCGCGGAACATGTCCTCGCGTTCGACGACCTTGACGCGCTCACGGCCTTCGGCTTCGCCGAGGCTGCGCTCGTGCGCATCGAGCCGGTACCAGCCCTGCCACGTGGTGTACGGCAGCTGCTTGCCTTCGAGGAACTGCACGACGGCATCCTCGGACGGCTCCTCGGGAGAGTTCAGGCGGCCCGCCGAGCGATCCTCGAGCAGGTTCGCGACCGTCTCGTTCGCGTCGCCCTTCGTGTGGCCGATCAGGCCGACGGGGCCGCGCTTGATCCAGCCGGTGACGTAGGTGTGCGGCATGAACCGCTCCGGGCCCTCGACGGACTCGTCGCCGAGGACGCGACCGGCTTCGTTGGGCACGGTGCCCGCCTGCTCGTCGAACGGCAGCTGAGCGATGTTCTGCGACAGGTAACCGACGGCGCGGTAGACGGCCTGGACGTCCCAATCGCGGTACTTGCCGGTCCCGCGAACGTTGCCGGTGCCGTCGAGTTCGGTGCGCTCGGTACGCAGGCCCACGACCTTGCCGTCCTCCCCGAGGATCTCGTGCGGAGACTCGAAGAAGTGGAGGAACAACTTGTGCGGACGGTTGCCCACGTCGCGGATCGCCCAGTCCTGCAGCGTGTTGGCGACCATGTCGACCTGCTTGGACGCGCGGCGCGCCTGCTCGGAGCCCTGGTCGTAGTCGATGTCCTCCGGGTCCACGATCACTTCGATGGTCGGGGAGTGATCGAGTTCGCGCAGTTCGAGGGGCGTGAACTTGGCCTGGGCCGGACCGCGACGCCCGAAGACGTGCACCTCGACGGCCTTGTTGTTCTTGAGGCCCTCGTAGACGTTCGGCGGGATCTCGGTCGGCAGCAGTTCGTCGCCCGTCTTGGCGAGCACACGCGCAACGTCGAGCGCGACGTTTCCGACGCCGAGGACGGCGACCTTCTCGGCCTCGAGCGGCCACTCGCGCGGCACGTCCGGGTGGCCGTCGTACCAGGACACGAAGTCGGCGGCGCCGTAACTGCCGTCGAGGTCGATGCCGGGGATGTTCAGCGCGCGGTCGGCGTTGGCACCGGTCGAGAAGATCACCGCGTCGTAGAAGCGGTTCAGGTCGTCGAGCGTGAAGTCGGTCCCGTAGTCGAGGTTGCCGAGAAGCCGGATGTTCGGCTTGTCGAGCACCTTGTGCAGGGCCGTGACGATGCCCTTGATGCGCGGGTGGTCCGGCGCGACTCCGTAGCGGATCAGACCGAACGGTGCAGGCATCCGTTCGAACAGGTCGATGCTGACTCCCGGATCCTGCGCGGTGTCGGACTTCATGAGCGCATCGGCGGCGTAGATACCGGCGGGACCGGCACCGACGATCGCGACGCGAAGGGGACGAGTCTGATCGGTCATCAGGGGATCAACTACCTCTTCGGTGAGCGGACGGACATACCCAGCTTAAATTAAGGCTGCCCTCAGCGGGCGGGGCGCAGGGCGCGGGGAAGGACGGTGTGAGAAGAATGAGAGAACCGTCGAGAGAATCGCTTCAGCGACAACACATGTGGGCACTCATGCGACACAGGTCGACGGCGAGGCGTCGAACGAGCTGAGTAGTGGCCACGTCACAATTCCTACCTCGAGAGGGTTTATTCGGCAAATGCGCCGTGACCGGCTCCGACCTGGTCGGGGATAGGATCGCCCATATGGCACAGCGTCAAGCACCCGATCCCGATCCCTCGGCCGACGAACCCGCCAGCGGTACACCCTGGCCGTTCATGGGGGCACTGCTGGTTGTCGTGCTGCTCATTCTGGCCGTGATGGGTGCGCAACTGCTCTCGCCCGCGCAGGACGAGCTGAGCGTGGACGAACGGATCAATCGCACGGTGGCGGACTACGTCAGGGCTCACAACGAGAACGACCGGGACATTCTCGCGCGTCTGCGCTGTGAAGAGCTGCCGGAGGCGGAGGCGCCGCTCTCCGACGTCGAGGGCACTGTGGAGTTGCAGGCGACCCAGGACGTCGCCGTGGAAGGTGACCGCGCGACGGTCGACGTCCGCGCGACCGTCGACGGTGAGTCCCGGATCGAGACCTGGCAGGTCGTCCAGGTCGACTCGGTGTGGCGGGTCTGCGAGTTCTGACAGCCTCCCGCTTGCGCGCCACGCCGTGACCTGTGAAAACATGTCGTGGTGAGCTACGCAGGTGATATAACGCCGCAGGAAGCTTGGGAGCTCCTGCGGGAAAACCCGGATGCCGTGCTCGTCGATGTTCGTACCGACGCCGAGTGGAAGTACGTCGGGGTCCCCGAGACCTCGCCCATCGGCCGCCGAACCGTCTTCGTCGAATGGGTTCGCTATCCCGACGGTGCCCCGAACCGAACGTTCGTGGACGACCTGGCGAAAGCCGGCGTCTCCGGCGGTCCGGTGATATTCCTGTGTCGCTCGGGGCAACGCTCGATAGGTGCCGCCGAGGCGGCTACCGCGGCGGGCGTGACCCCCGCGTACAACATCCTCGACGGATTCGAGGGAGCGCTCGACGCCGACGGGCATCGCGGAGCTCAGGGCTGGCGGGCAGTGGGCCTGCCGTGGAGGCAATCGTGAGCTCCATCCCCAAGGGCGGCGCATTCGAGCGCCGGCTTCCCGACAACGTGCGTCCTGCCACGCTGGGCGTGCGGGGTGGCACCCTGCGTTCGGGGTTCGAGGAGACGTCCGAGGCGCTCTACCTCAACTCCGGATTCGTGTACGAATCGGCGGAGGCCGCCGAAGCGGCGTTCACCGGCGAGGTCGACCACTTCGTGTACTCGCGGTACGGCAATCCGACCGTGAAGATGTTCGAGGAGCGGCTACGACTGCTCGACGGTGCCGAAGGCGCCTACGCCACGGCGTCGGGCATGTCCGCCGTCTTCACCGCACTCGCGGCTCTTCTGGGCAAGGGGGATCGGCTCGTCGCCGCCCGCAGCCTTTTCGGATCCTGCTTCGTCGTGTGCAACGAGATCCTGCCCCGATGGGGTGTGGAGACGGTGTTCGTCGACGGCGAAGACCTCGATCAATGGGAACAGGCATTGTCCGTCCCCACGACCGCGGTGTTCTTCGAGACTCCCTCGAACCCGATGCAGACCCTCGTCGACGTGCGGGCCGTCTCCGAGATGGCGCACGCTGCCGGGGCAAAAGTGGTGCTGGACAACGTATTCGCCACTCCTCTCCTGCAACGCAGCATCGATCTCGGTGCCGACATCGTGGTCTACTCGGGCACCAAGCACATCGACGGCCAGGGCAGAGTGCTCGGCGGTGCCATCCTCGGACCCGCGGACTACATCGACGGACCCGTGCAGAAGCTCATTCGTCACACCGGTCCGGCGCTGAGCCCGTTCAATGCGTGGACGCTGCTCAAAGGCCTGGAAACGATGCCGGTCCGGGTGCGCGCCGCGGTCGATTCGGCGCTGCGCCTGGGCCAGTTCCTCGAGACGCAGGACAAGGTGCGCTGGGTCAAGTACCCGTACCTGGAGTCGCATCCGCAGCACGACCTCGCGCGGTCGCAGATGAGTGGCGGTGGCACGATCCTCACGTTCGAGCTCGACGCTCCCGAGGGCGACGGCAAGAAGCGCGCGTTCGAGCTGCTCAACAAGCTGCGCATCGTGGACATCTCGAACAACCTCGGCGATTCCAAGTCCCTCATCACCCACCCCGCGACCACCACCCACCGGGCGATGGGCCCGGAGGGGCGCGCCGCGATCGGCCTGTCCGACGGGGTCGTGCGCCTCTCGGTGGGACTCGAAGACCCCGAGGATCTGCTCGAAGACCTCGAGCAGGCGCTCTCCTGACCCGAGAGCACTCTTCCGGCCCGGAAACGCTGTGGGTTACGCTGCGGGTGCTCTGCCAGTCGGGCAGGGCACCCGCAGCGTTACGGTGAAGCCGGTGAAAATCCGGCGCTGTCCCCGCAACTGTGAACTCCGGCGATCGTGCCGGGGAAGCCAGGTCAGCCGGCGCAGCGGGCACGTACTGGTCCTCGGACGAAGGACGGTCTCGTGCCGCAACTGACGATGTTGCAGCCGTACTGTTTTCGTCCTCCGAGTTACGGAGGATGGCTGTGCCCCTCGTATCCCACCGGCTGCTCGCTGCCGGAATCACCGCGTGCGCTCTGCTGGCCACGGCGTGCGGCGCCGACGACGCCGCCAACCATGACAACCACGACACCGCCGGAGCCGGAAGTCCCCAGGCGATCGTGTCCCTGAGTCCCGTCAGTACCGAAATGCTGTACGCCGTCGGCGCCGGCGACCAGGTGATCGCCGTCGACGACCAATCCGACCATCCGGCCGGCGTACCGGTCACCGATCTGTCCGGGTACACCCCGAACGTCGAGGCGATCCTCGGTTACGAACCCGATCTGGTGGTCGCCAACGCGGACACCGCGGATCTCGTCGCCGGACTCGAGCAGGCCGGCGTCGAGACCTTGATTCTGCCCGCGGCGCTGACCCTCGACGACACCTACGCCCAGCTCGAGCAGGTCGGTGCGGCCACCGGGCACGTCGCAGACGCGGCCGAACTGGTCGCGCAGATGAGGAGCGAGGTCGACGAGATCCTCGCCGGACTGCCCGAACGTCAAGTCCCGCTTCGCTATTACCACGAACTCGACAACACCTACTACTCCGTCACGGACGACACCTACATCGGCGAGATCTTTTCCATGCTCGGTCTCACCTCGATCGCGACCGGCGGCAACGGGTATCCGCAACTGTCGGCCGAGTTCATCCTCGAAGAGAACCCCGACATCGTCTTCCTCGCCGACGGCCAGTGCTGCGGCGTCACGCCCGAGAATGTGGCGGAGCGAGCAGGATGGGGCGAGCTCACGGCGGTCCGTGACGGGCACGTCTACGTCCTCGACGAGGACATCGCCAGCCGCTGGGGGCCGCGCGTCGTGGACTTGATGCGGGATGTCGCCCGGATCGTCACCGGGATCCCAGCGGCCCAGCCCGCGTCTTGATCACGACCCCGCGTCGTCGCGCCCTCGTGCTGGGTGGCGCGGCGGTCGTTCTCCTCGCCGCCATGCTGGTGAGCATCCTCGTCGGTCCGGCGGGACTCACGCCACAGGCGGTCCTTCTCGACATCGCCGACCGGTTGCCGTTCGTCGACGTCGATTCCGGGCTCTCGACGCGGCAACAGGCGATCCTCTGGAACATCCGCATGCCGCGCGTGGTGCTGGGGGTTCTCGTCGGAGCCATGCTCGCCGTCGCCGGAGCGGCGTACCAGGGCGTCTTCCGCAATCCCCTGGCCGACCCCTACCTGCTCGGGGTGTCGAGCGGGGCGGGCCTCGGCGCGACACTCGCGATCGTGGTCGGAGGCGCCGCAGGGTTTGCCGGGGTTCCGATCGCAGCGTTCGCCGGCGGCCTGCTGGCGGTCGGTGCGACGTATGCCCTCGGCCGCTCGGTCGGCGGGGTGCGTTCCGAAGTCGTCATCATCCTCGCGGGCGTGGCGGTCGCGGCGTTCGCGAATGCCATCCAGACGTTCTTCATGCAACTGCACGACGACACCTTGCGTCAGGTGTACTCCTGGATGCTCGGGCGGTTGTCCACCGACGGGTGGTCCGATGTCGTCGTCGTCCTGCCGTACGTGGTGGTCGCGGTCGCCGTCATCGCGCTGCACCGGCGCACCCTCGACGTCATGGCGGTCGGCGACGTCGAGGCCGCCAGCCTCGGGATTCATCCGGCTCGTGTCCGGCTGTTGTTGGTCTGCGTCGCGACACTCGGCACCGCCGCCGTGGTGTCGGCGAGCGGACTGATCGGGTTCGTCGGCATCGTGGTGCCGCACGCGGTCCGGTTGCTCGTCGGCCCCGGTCACCGCATGCTGCTGCCGTTGTCGCTGATGGTCGGGGCGACGTTCCTCGTCCTCGCCGATGTGCTCGCCCGCAGCGTCATGTCGCCGTCGGAGCTGCCCATCGGGGTGGTCACCGCCGCGATCGGTGCGCCGTTCTTCCTCGTCGTACTCAGACGAAGCCGAGGTGCATGATGCCCGCCGATCTCGAATCGCTCGCGTCCACCGCCGTCACGTGCCGCGGTGTCGGGGCTGCACGCGGCGGCGTGGACGTGCTCCACGACGTCGATCTCACCGTGGCGACCGGCGCGTGGGTGTCGCTCGTCGGACCCAACGGGTCCGGTAAGACCACGTTGTTGCACGTTCTCGCGGGACTCGTTCCCTCGACGGGGCACGTGCGGGTGGCGTCCGTGACGCCCGGCCGGGGCGGCCGGCGCGCAACGGCGCGCGCGGTCGCGCTGATGCCCCAGCGCCCCGTGGTTCCCGAGGGTGTCACCGTCGAAGAACTCGTCCGGCTCGGCCGCACACCGCACATCGCACGGTTCGGCTCGGAAACGGGACACGACCGCGCGGTGGTGGACCGGGTCATCGAGCGCCTCGAACTCGAGCCGTTCACACGCCGATTCGCGACGGATCTGTCCGGGGGTGAACTCCAGCGCGTGGTCCTCGCTCGCGCACTGGCACAGGAACCACAGGTGCTGCTGCTCGACGAACCCACCAGCGCGCTCGACATCGGGCACCAACAGCAGGTACTCGAACTCGTGGACTCCATGCGCACCGAAGGCGAGCTGACGGTGATCGCCGCCATGCACGATCTGACCTCGGCGGCGCAGTACGGTGACAGGCTCGTCCTTCTCGACCGCGGCCGGGTCGTCGCCGACGGGCCGCCCGCCGAGGTGCTCACGGTCGACCGGATCGGCCAGGTCTACGGGGCGCGGGTCGAGGTCCTCGACCGTCCGGCCGGCCGCGCCGTTCTCCCGCTTCGTGATCCGTGGAAGGACGCATGATGGACGTACTGCTGCTGGGCACCGGTGCCGCGGACGGCTGGCCGAATCCTTTCTGTGCCTGCGAGTCCTGCACGGATGCCGCACGCCGCGGTGAGATCCGCGGCCAAACGGCCGCGCTCATCGACGACGTGCTCATGCTCGACTGCGGACCCGAAGCTCCCCGCGCCGCAGTACGTTTCGGCAGGACCTTGGCGGGTGTGCGTCACATCCTGCTCACCCACGCGCACACCGACCACCTCGGGCCGCAGGCACTGTTGTTCCGCTCGTGGGTCGATGCGGGTCACGTGCTCGAGGTCGTGGGACCGGCGGACGCGGTCGACACGTGCCGGCAGTGGGCGGGCCCGGACGATCCGGTGCGTTTCGTACCGGTCCGGGCGGGCGACGCGCTCACCGTCGGCGGGTATGCGGTGCGGGTTCTTCCCGCACGACATCACGTGTTCCGCGACGGTGATGCGGTGCTCTACGACGTCACCGGTCCGGACGGTTCCCGCATCCTGTGGGCGTGCGACACCGGCCCGCTCCCGGACGGCTGGTTCGACGCGGTGCGCGGTGCGCGGTTCGATGCCGTCTTCCTCGAAGAAACATTCGGTGACCGATCGGAGTTGGGGCAAGGGCACCACGGACTGCCCGAATTCCGGGACACCGTCGCGGCTCTGCGCAGGTGCGATGCCGTGACCGACGCGACGGACGTGGTGGCGGTGCACCTCGGCCACCACAACCCGCCGATCACCGCCCTGCGCAAGCGGTTGCGGGAGTATGGGGCCAGGCCCGGTATCGACGGCGAGGAGGTGCGCGTGGGGGACGCCACCGCGCCGCCGCACCGGACCCTGGTGCTCGGGGGCGTGCGCTCCGGAAAGTCACGGCACGCGGAAGAACTGTTCGCTTCGCACGCCGCCGTCACCTACGTCGCGACCGGCGGGACCCGCGCAGGCGACGAGGAATGGGCGCAACGGGTTGCCCTGCATCGCGAGCGGCGGCCCGAATCGTGGTCGACGGTGGAGACATCCGATGTGAGCGGCGTGCTGCGCGCGGCTACCGATCCGCTGTTGGTCGACTGCCTCGGCACCTGGCTCACCGCACGAATGGATCTGCACGACGTATGGAACGGCGGCGACATGGGGGCGGTCGACGCCGACATCGCCGAACTCCTCGACGCGTGGCGGCGATGCCGGGTGCCGGTGGTCGCCGTGAGCAACGAGGTGGGCAGTGGTGTGGTCCCGGCCAGTGCCTCGGGACGGCTGTTCCGCGACACTCTCGGGCGTCTCAATGCCGCGGTGGCGGCAGTCTCGGACAGTGTCACGCTCGTCGTGGCCGGGATACCGCTGACGTTGCGCTGATCCCCGCGACCGGGCCTGTGCCTCAGGCGAGCAACCGGTACAGGCCGATGAGCCCCACTGCGACGATGACCGCCCGTAACACGGTGGGGGACATACGCCGACCGTACCGGGCACCGAGGTCTCCGCCGATCAGCGAACCCACGGCGATCAATACGACCACCGTCCAGTCGATGCGCTCGAACGCCACGAGAATGTATGCGGTGGCCGCGACGATGTTGACGAGCAGCGAGAGCAGATTCTTCGCGGCGTTCTGCCGTTGGATGTGTTCGGTGAGCAGAGCGCCGAACAAGCCCATCAGCAGAATTCCCTGCGCGGCGGTGAAGTATCCGCCGTAGATGCCGACAGCGAAAGTGCCCGCCACGAGCAGACTCATCCGCACCGGACCGATCCGGGCTTCCGGGTCGGCGTCGGTTCGCCGCAGTACCCACTTCTGGATCTGCGGTTGCAGCACGACGAGGACGAGTGCCAGGACCAGCAGGACCGGAACGACGGTCTCGAACACCGTCTCCGGCAGATGCAGCAGAAGCCACGACCCGATCAGCGCGCCGCTGACCGACGCGGGGATCTGCCATCGCAACGTCGGCCACTGGCCGCGTAACTCGCGCCGATAACCCCACGTTCCCGACACACCGCCCGCGACGAGTCCGATCGCGTTCGACATCGTCGCGGTGACGGGCGGCACGCCGAACGCAACGAGGGTCGGGAAGGTGATGAGGGTTCCGGAGCCGACCAGCGAGTTGATCGCACCGGCGCCGAGTCCGGCGAGGGCAACGAGAAACAACTCCAGCGGCGTCACTGCTCGGAGTCTACGGAGACCCCGGGACAGGGTCGAGGCGGCTTCCGGTCGCTCTAGGTGCCTGCATCCTGGCGCGCACTACGCCGCAAGGCGAGGACGACGACAAGGGGCCATATCGTCTCGGGCGTCAAGCCCACCCGCTCGACCAGCCCGAAATACTGCCCGCCCTGCGCCGAGATCAGGAACGCCACGGTCAGGGCCACGAACACCGCGGTCGCGATCGCCGATCCGCGGACGCTCAATGCGAACGACTGCGGACGGCTGCGAGACCCGACGAACGCGGGGAATGTCGCGATCAGGATCGAGCCGATGACGACACTGACCACGTGCGACGTGGCAGACCCGTTCGCCGGTTGCGGAAGTGCCGCGAGAGCGATCCCGGAGATCCCCGCGCCGCCGAGGACCAGTCGTGCGGCGGGACGCAAGGCACTCAGTCCGAGCGCAGTGATCACATGGCACGCGCCGAGCACGAACAGCGATGTCGTCATGATCCAGCGTTCGGCTCCACCGTGCCCGGCGAGCGCGCTCAGGCTCTGCCGCACAGCGCTGTACTCCGGGGGTTGTACCGTGCCCGCGACCACCCAGCCCGCGGTCAGTGCAACGGGGGCGAGCACGGCCGAAGCCACTGCCCACCAGGGTGCCCCGCGATACGCGCGGCTCGGCCCGGACGCGGTGATCGTTACTCGTTCGACGCTGCCCACGTGCTCCATCGTTGCGCACCAGTGGCTTCCGCGGCGGCGGATTGGAATGTTCCGCGAGGCTTGGAATCAGGTCGATTCGAATGGGTGTGCGCAGCGATCTCATGGTCCACAGTTCATCGCAGTCCACGTGTGTGCCCGATTCTTCTGTTCCGCGCAGTCCCATCCAGAGCGACCGAGAGACCCGGCTCCATGACGTCGCAGCAACCCTCCCGACATCGGGTGCGGGTGCTACCGCCGGGACCGATGGAAGGTAGATCCACCATGACGTCTCCTGCCCGCAGTGGGTCGGCGTGAGCGCGCCGGCCGAGTTCCGCACGACCATCCCGGTCCACGAGCATCTGGACGACTCGAATCTCGTCGTCGCTCCCACCCGCCACCCGTGGCGTTGGGCCACCAGTGCCGCAGTACTGATCGTTGTTGCGCAGTTCGCGCACGGCCTCGCGACCAACCCGGGCTGGGATTGGCCGACTTTCGCCCAGTACTTCACCGCGGCATCCGTGCTCGCCGCGCTGTGGATGACGATCAAGCTCACCCTCTGGGGGACGATTCTGGGGTTCGCGCTCGGTGCTCTCCTCGCGGTGGGACGATTGTCGAACAACCCAGTGCTTCAAGTTGTCTCGTGGACCTATATCTGGGCGTTCCGGTCGATACCGTTGATCGTCCAACTGCTCTTCTGGTTCAACATCGCGTACCTGTATCGAACCTTGTCTGTCGGAATTCCCTTCGGACCGGGCTTCTTCTCGTTCAACGTCACGGGCGTGATATCCGGATTCACGGCCGCGGTCCTGGGCCTGGCGCTGCACCAGGCCGCATACTCTGCGGAAATCATTCGTGCCGGCATCATTTCGGTGGACCCCGGTCAGGTCGAAGCCGCCAACGCTCTCGGTATCCCGCGCGGGCGGCAGTTCTTCAGAATTGTTCTGCCGCAGGCGATGCGTTCGATCCTGCCCAACGCGGCCAACGAGGTGATCAGCCTGTTCAAGGGCACGTCGATCGTCTCGACGATGGCGATCGCCGAACTGTTCTACCAAGTCCAGGTCGTTTTCGGCCGCAATGGGCGCGTCGTTCCGCTGCTCATGGTCGCGACCGTCTGGTACATCATCTTGACGACGTTCCTCTCGATCGTGCAGTACTACGTGGAGCGGCACTATGCGCGGGGCTCCGCCCGAGCGCTGCCCCTCACACCGTGGCAGAAGGCCACCGCGAAGTACCGGGAGATCCGCGACAACGGTGTCGGCGCACCCCGGGGAGCGACCCGATGACTTCCGGCGACGAGCACGTCCCCTATGTCGTCGACGTGCGAGGTGTATACAAATCGTTCGGAACACTCCCCGTGCTCGAGGGCGTGGACCTGCAGGTCCGTCGAGGAGACGTCACGGTGATCCTGGGCCCGTCGGGCTCCGGCAAGTCCACGCTGCTGCGGACGTTGAACCATCTCGAGAAGGTGGACCGCGGCACCGTCCGCATCGACGGTGAACTCATGGGCTACCGGCGCCGCGGCAACAAACTCCACGAACTGCGTACCCGCGACATCCTGCGCCAGCGGTCGAGGATCGGATTCGTGTTCCAGAGTTTCAACCTTTTCCCGCACCTGACCGTGCTCGAAAACGTGGTCGAGGCACCGCTGTCCGCACAGCGCCGTGACCGCGCTGAGGTGGAGGCAGACGCGCGCGAACTGCTCGCTCGGGTCGGCGTAGGGGACAAGATCCACGATTTCCCCAAGCAACTGTCCGGAGGCCAGCAACAACGCGTGGCGATCGCCCGTGCTCTCGCACTCCGGCCCGCCGTCATCCTGTTCGACGAACCCACGTCCGCACTCGACCCCGAACTGGTCGGTGAAGTGCTCGAAGTGATCCGGGACCTTGCACGCGCTGGAACCACTCTGGTGATCGTGACCCACGAAATCGGCTTCGCACGGGAGGTTGCCGACACGGTCGTGTTCATGGATGGCGGCGTGATCGTCGAGCAGGGGCCTCCCGGGGACATCCTCGATCGGCCCGGGCACGAACGCACACAGGCATTCCTGTCGAAGGTCCTCTGAGCAACTCGACCATCGCTCCGCACTCATCCGACTTCTGATAACCCCTGGAAGGTAAGAATGTTCACCTCGACCCGCCGTGTCAGATTGCTCGCATCCGCCGTCACCGCTGCCGCAGTGCTGGGCACAGCCGCCTGCAGTTCGGGCCCCGATCGGGCCGATGCCGCGACCGCTGCCGGCTACAACCTCACCGCGGACCAGAACCGCATCACAACCGACAAGGTCGACGAGATCGCCGCGAAGGTTCCGCAGGCGATCCGCGACCGCGGCACCCTCATCGTGACCGGCGCCGCCGGCACCGCTCCACCATTGCGCTTCTATGCCGACGACGACACCACGATCATCGGTTCCGAGACCGACTTCGCCTACCTGATCGGGGACGTCCTCGACCTCGAAATCGAGTTGACCGCCGCCGACTGGGCGCAGAACTTCGTACGCGTCGACTCCGGGGAGGCCGATGTGTTCATCTCCAACGTCACCGTGACGGAGGAACGCAAGGAGAAGTACGACTTCGCGACCTACCGCCTCGACAGCCTCGCTGTCGAGGTGAAGAAGGACAGCGGCATCACCTTCAGCGGCGCGAAGGACATCGCCGGGCTGACGATCGGAGTCGGTTCGGGTACCAACCAGGAAGCGTTGCTCGTCGAGTGGAACGAGCAGAACATCGCGGCAGGTCTCGCACCGGCCGAAATCCTCTACTACCAGAACGCGGTCGACTACTACCTCGCACTCGGCTCCGGTCGCATCGACGCATACGTCGGCCCCAACCCCACCTCCGCTTTTCATGCTCTGCAAACGGGCGAAACCGAAGTGGCAGGGACATTCTCCGGCGCGGGCGCGGACCTGCAGGGCGAGATCGCGGTACTGACGAAGAAGGACAACGGGCTGATCCAGGCGATCAACGAGGCTCTCGACCACATCATCGACAACGGGACGTACACGCGGGTCCTCGAGCGATGGGGTATCACCAGCGAGGCCTTGTCCGACTCACGGATCAACCCTCCGGGGCTGCCCAAGACCGCGTCCTGACTCGGAACCCCAAGGAGAGAACATGAGTCGCGCGAGTTCACGGGTCGACGCAGTGGTGATCGGTGGCGGTGTCATCGGATCGAGTGCCGCGTGGCGTCTCGCTGCCCGAGGCCGCTCGGTCGTCCTGCTCGAGCAGTTCGAGCAGGGCCACCGGCGAGGCGCGTCGCACGGAAGTTCACGCATCTACCGGCAGGCGTACGGCGGGGAGTTCTACACCGCGTTCGCCGCCTCGGCATTGCCCCTGTGGCGGCAACTCGAGGAGGCGACAGGGTACGAGTTGCTCACCCTTACCGGCGCGGTCGACCACGGCTTCCCGGCCACGGTCCTGTCCCGCGCTCGGGTACTGGACGCGCGGGGAATCGATGTCGAAGTCCTCGAGCCCGCCGCAGCCGGGAAACGCTGGCCCGGAATCCGATTCGACAACACGGTGGTGCATCATCCCGCTGCCGGCAGGCTGCACGCGGACCGTTCAGTCATGGCTCTCCATCGGGCGGCCGCGCTCGAGGGCGCCGACGTCCGGTTCGGCACCACGGTGAGGGAACTGCACCGTACTGCCGGCTGCGTCGAAGTGATCACCGACATCGGCGTGGTCCGGACGGGCCACGTCGTGATCGCCGCCGGAGCGTGGTCGTCGCAACTCCTTGCCGAGGGAGGGATCGCACCGATCCCGGATCTTCCCCGATTGCGCACCACCCAGGAACAACCGGCCCATTTTTCTCCTGTTGCTCCCGTTGAATGGCCCAGTTTCGTCCACCATCCGGGTGCGGGCCTCGCGACCGAAGGGATCTACGGCCTCGGGTCGGACGACGGAATAAAGATCGGCGAACACGGTACCGGGCCTGAAGTGGACCCCGAGACCCGTACCTTCGCGGCCGATCCGGACGGAGTCCGGCGACTCGTCGAGTATGCGGTGACCTGGCTCCCAGGAGTCGACCCCGGCACCGTCGTCGCCGACACCTGCCTGTACACCACGACACCCGACAGCAACTTCGTCATCGACCGGTTCGGCGATGTCACCGTCGCCGCAGGGTTTTCCGGACACGGATTCAAGTTCGCACCCGCAGTCGGAGAACTGGTGACCGGACTCGTCGACGGAACCGCCGTCTCACCGGATGTGTTCCGTGTCGGTGCACGCGTGGGTGTGGTGGCCCGATGAGCGATATCCGCTGCCTGCAGATACACGCGGTCGCGCAGGACGACCCTCTCGCCGCCCCGCTGCTGGCCGAACTCGCGGTGGAATACAGCACTCGATACGAACGCCCGCTCGAAGAACAGGTCGAGGCGTTGACTACGCACCCGGCCGAGGAGTTCGCTCCGCCGGACGGGGCATTGCTGGTAGTCGTCGAGGACGGAGAACCGGTCGCGGGGGGAGCATTTCGCAGGTACAACGAGCACACGGCAGAACTCAAACGCATCTGGACCTCCCGGCGGCACCGCCGCCGGGGGCTCGCCCGCATCGTCCTCGCAGAACTGGAAACCGAAGCGCTGCTGCGCGGGTACGCCCGGATCTATCTCACGACGGGGTGGCGCCAACCCGAAGCCGTAGGTCTCTATCTCGCCGCGGGATACACCGCCCTGTACGACGCGGCCCGCCCCGCCGAGGAGATCGGCCCACACCCGTTCGAGAAATTCTTGACCCGAAAGGTGGAGTCCGCGTGAGATTCCTGTTGCTGAGCTTGATCACCCACCAACCCGACCCCGTGACCGGAGACATGCTCGGTCCGGCAGAACGACTTCGCGAGGTGTGGAGACGGCGGTGCTGGACGAACAGCATCAGCGACACCGTCGAGGTGATGCGTTCCGGCGATGTCGTCGAATACGGCACCACCACCGATATTTTCGACAACCCACGGCACGAGTACACCAAGACGTTGCTCGACGCCATCCCAGGGAAGGTTCGTCATGCCCGATAGTTCGGAATTGCTGCTCGCCGTCGAATTCGCGGGCACCGGTCTCCATCCCGCGTCGTGGCGACGCGATGATTCGCGCGCCGAGGATCTGTTCACCTCGCGGTACTGGAGCGACCTCGTCGGGAGTGCCGACAAGGCGGGTGTCGACTTCGCCTTCCTTCCCGACGACTTCGGAGTCACCTCCGCCGAGAACACCGTGCGGGGTCGCCTCGAAGCGGTCGGTGTTGCTGCACGGCTGTCCACCGCTACGTCCCGGATCGGACTGATCCCCACCGCGACCGTGACCCATACCGAACCGTTCCACGTGGCCAAGGCGATCCAGACGATCGACCACACCACACTCGGCCGCGCGGGATGGGAGGTCGCGGTGACCCGGGGTGGCACTCCGGCACGGCTGTTCGGGCGCAAAGAGGCCCAGCACGACGGCTCGCTGTGGGCGGAAGCCCACGAGGCCGCCGAGGTCGCTTCCCGACTGTGGGACAGCTGGGAGGACGACGCCGAGATACGGGATGTGGAGACGGGCCGGTTCATCGACCGCGACAAGCTGCACTACATCGATTTCGAGGGTGAATACTTCTCGGTCAAAGGTCCGTCGATCACGCCGCGGTCCCCCCAGGGCCAGCCGCTCGTCGCGGTCACGATCACCGACGAGCACTCCTTCGACTTCGCCGCTGCGCGAGCCGATCTCGTACGGATTCTCGCGGCGGACCTGCGAGCGGCGGCAGATCTCGCAGACCGCGTGCGCGCCGCCGCGGACGGCCGTCGCGTCCACATCCTTCTCGACGTGGATCTGCTGCTCGCCGCGAGCGAGGACGACGCTGCGGCAGACCTCGCTCAGCTCGAGCGCTGGACCGGTGCGGAATACCGGCCCGGCACCGTGTTCCATCGCGGAACGTCGGCCGGCTTCGTGGACCTGCTCGAGCTGGTGCACGGTGTGGACGGCGTCGTTCTCCGGCCTCTCGCACTGGTGTCCACCGTGCATCACCTCGTCGACGACGTGCTGCCCGTGCTGCGGCCGACCGTCGAACCCGCCGCGGGCACACTGCGCGACCGACTCGGCCTCGTCCGACCCGCCAACCGCTTCGCTCCCACTCACTGAAGGGCTGACACCAGTGTCCCGCAACACGATCCGCAAACAGGTACACCTCGGGGCGCACTTTCCGGGCGTCAACAACACGACCGTCTGGGCCGACCCTGCCTCGAAGAGCCAGATCGACTTCGCGTCGTTCCTGGATCTCGCTCGCACTGCCGAACGCGGAAAGTTCGACTTCTTCTTCCTCGCCGAAGGATTGCGATTGCGGGAACACCGCGGCCGCATCCACGACCTCGACGTCGTGGGCAGACCGGACACGCTCACCGTGCTCGAGGCGCTGGCCGGCGCCACCACCCACCTGGGTCTGGCCGGCACGATCAACACCACGTTCAACGAGCCGTACGAACTGGCCAAGCAGTTCGCCACTCTCGATCACCTCTCCGCCGGTCGGGCCGCGTGGAATCTCGTGACATCCTCCGACGCGTTCACGGGTGAGAACTTCCGGCGGGGCGGATACCTCGATCACTCTCAGCGATACGTCCGGGCGCACGAGGTGGTCGACGCGGTCCGCACACTCTGGGACAGCTGGAGTGACCGGAGCCCGGTGATCGACCGCGCCGGTGGAGTATTCGCATCCGACGAGGCGATCACGCCCGCCGAGATCCATTCCACCCAGTTCGACATCACCGGACGCTTCGAGGTTCCGCGCAGCCCGCAGGGTCATCCCGTACTGCTGCAGGCCGGGGACTCCGACGAGGGCCGCGAATTCGGTGCCGCCCGGGCCGACGCCATCTTCAGCCGACACGGCACCCTCGAGGAAGGGCGCGCGTTCTACACGGACGTCAAGAGCCGGCTCGCCAAGTACGGCAGGACCCACGACGACCTGAAGATTCTCCCCGCCGCGACATTCGTACTCGGAGACTCGCCCGAAGACGCGCAGGAACGCGCCCGGCACATCCGGCTGCAACAGGTCGGTCCGCAGACCGCCCTGGCGTTCCTCGAACAGATCTGGGGCAAGGACCTCTCGTCCTACGACCCCGACGGCCCGCTGCCCGATGTGGACCCGGAAGACAACGTCACCATCACCCGTGGCCGGGTGCGTCACGCCAAGGACCCGCTCGCAGTCGCGCGGGCCTGGAAGGCGAAGGCGGACGCCGAGAACCTGAGCATCCGTGAACTCGTCATCGAGACCACCGCACGCCAGCAGTTCGTCGGGACGCCGCAGCAGGTCGCCGACGAGATCGATCTCTATGTGCAGACCGACGCGAGCGACGGCTTCATCCTCGTCCCGCACCTGACACCCGGAGGACTGGACGACTTCGTCGACCGGGTCGTGCCACTTCTCCAAGAGCGCGGCAGTTTCCGTGCCGACTACGAAACCACCACCTTGCGCGGCCACCTCGGAGTGGCCGACCCGCACACCGTCGCAGAAGGAGTCCGTGCATCGTGACCACGACACTCGACCGGTTCGTCGCCGACTGGCAACAGTGGCACACCGAGCGCAACGAAAGCCTCCGTCGGCCCCTCGGCTGGTTGAGCCTGACCGCCTTGCACTGGCTCGACAGCACCCCCACACGATTCGAGGAGGTGCCGGGACGCTGGCACGTCGCCGGCACGACCGTGGTCCGGGATCTCGACGGGGAGATCACACGGCTCGAACCCGCCGAAGGTGCTCCCGGCGCGGAAGTGGAGTTCGATCGAGGTTTCGTCGAGGTCATCCAGCGCACCGGACGATTCGGTATCCGCATCCACGACCGCGAGGCTCCCGCCCTCTCGTCGTTCACGCACATCCCGGCGTACCACCCGGATCCGGCGTGGCGACTGACAGGACGGTTCACCCCGTTCACCGACGAGCGCGTCGTCACCACCGGCGCGGTCGTCGACGGACTCGAACACCACCACCGTGCGGCCGGCGTCGTCCGTTTCCGCCACGACGGTGCCGAACACGAACTCGTCGCCTTCGGTGACGCCGAAGGGCCGCTGCAGATCCTGTTCACCGACGCCACCAGTGGCGTCACCACCTATCCGGCTGCGAGGACTCTCCGTGCAGAACGAACTGGGAACGGAAGCGTCGTACTGGATTTCACGCGAGCCGCGAACCTACCGTGCGCTTTCACCGACGCGGCCACGTGCCCGATCGCGCCTCCGGAGAACCGTCTGCCGTTCGCAGTCGACGCAGGTGAGCGAAACCCGCGTACCGGCGGGGCACCGGCATGAGCGCGCCGAACCCGGTGCCCCTGTCCATCCTCGACCTCTCTCCGGTCAGTGAAGGGTCGACCGCTGCGCAGGCGCTGCGCAACAGCATCGATCTGGCGCGTCACGCGGAGGCATGGGGCTACCGTCGGTACTGGGTCGCCGAGCATCACTTCGTGGCTGTCGCGTCGTCGTCGCCGGTCGTGCTGATCGGCGCCATAGCTGCTGCGACAGAGACGATCCGGGTCGGGGCTGCCGCCGTGCAACTCGGCCACAACACCGCCGTCGGGATCGTCGAGGCGTTCGGGACGCTCGACGCTCTGTATCCGGGACGGATCGATCTGGGACTGGGCAGGTCGGGACAGCGACGGGCCGAAGCGCTCGCCGCCGCTGCGTCCGCAGCACCCGAACCGGTGTCCCGTCCGGTCGAAGTCCGGGACGGACTCGTCATCCCGCCGCCCTTCTCGCCTGCGGCACTGCTGTCCTCGTCGCGACTGGCCGCGAGCTTCGGGGTACTGCAGCAACCGGGAGCGCAGGCTCCGGAATTCGACAGCCAGGTCGGCGACATCCTCGCGTTCCTCCAGGGCACGTTCACCGCACCGGACGGAACGGACCTGCACGCCACCCCCGGCGAGAACGCCGACCTTCAAGTGTGGCTCTTCGGTTCGAGTGCGGGGCCGTCGGCGGACCTGGCGGGCCGGCTCGGGCTGCCGTTCGGAGCCAACTACCACGTGAGTCCGGGCACCACGGTCGACGCGGTCGACGCATACCGGGCAGCGTTCCAGCCTTCGGCGGTTCTGTCGGAACCGTACGTCGTGGTGTCCGCCGATGCGGTCGTCGCCGAAGACGACGCGACCGCTCGGGAGCTGGCCTCGACCTACGGGCACTGGACCCACAGCATCCGGAGCGGGCACGGCGCCGTGCCGTATCCCGATCCCACCAGTGCGCCGCCCCTGACCGACGACCAACGCGCTGTCGTCGACGATCGGCTGATCACCCAGTTCGTCGGGTCGCCGGATGTGGTCGCCGATCGCCTCGACTCGTTGCGGCGGGTGACCGGCGCCGACGAACTGGTGGTGACGTCGGTGACGCACAAGCACGAGGACCGGTTGCGCTCGTACGAACTGCTGGCGCGCGAATGGGGGTTGCGGAAATTGCGCGCCGCTTGACCGGCATCCGGTTTCCACGGGGGAGTTTCGGGCGCCACACCGGTCTCGACCAGAGGGGCATACTCGGGGGAAGTTGCACTACGACGGTCGGAGGATTTCGGTGGCACAGGAACTGAAGCTGGGATACAAGGCGTCGGCGGAGCAGTTCGGGCCGCGTGAGCTGGTCGAACTCGGGGTGCTCGCCGAGGCGCACGGGATGGATTCGGCGACGGTGTCGGATCATTTCCAGCCGTGGCGGCACAACGGTGGGCATGCCCCGTTCTCGCTGGCGTGGATGACCGCGGTGGGCGAGCGGACCGAGCGGTTGCAGTTGGGGACGTCGGTGCTGACTCCGACGTTCCGGTACAACCCGGCGGTGATCGCGCAGGCGTTCGCGACGATGGGGTGTCTGTATCCGGGGCGGGTGTTTCTGGGTGTGGGGACCGGTGAAGCACTCAACGAGATCGCCACCGGGTATGCCGGGCAGTGGCCGGAGTTCAAGGAGCGGTTCGCGCGTCTTCGTGAGTCGGTGGCGTTGATGCGGCAGTTGTGGCTGGGAGATCGGGTGGATTTCGAGGGGGAGTTCTATTCGACGAAGGGGGCGTCGATCTACGACGTGCCCGAGGGTGGGGTTCCGGTGTATGTCGCGGCGGGTGGTCCGGTGGTCGCGCGGTATGCGGGCCGGGCGGGGGATGGGTTCATCTGTACGTCGGGTAAGGGCATGGAGTTGTATACGGAGAAGTTGTTGCCGGCGGTGGCGGAGGGTGCGGCGAAGGCCGGGCGTGATGTCGCGGGGATCGACAAGATGATCGAGATCAAGATTTCGTACGACACCGATCCGGAGTTGGCGTTGGAGAACACGCGGTTCTGGGCGCCGTTGTCGTTGACGCCGGAGCAGAAGCACAGCATCGATGATCCGATGGAGATGGAGGCGGCGGCGGATGCGTTGCCGATCGAGCAGGTCGCGAAGCGGTGGATTGTGGCGTCGGATCCGGATGAGGCGGTGGAGTTGGTGCGGGCGTATGTGGATGCGGGGTTGAATCATCTGGTGTTTCATGCGCCGGGTCATGATCAGAAGCGGTTTTTGGAGTTGTTCGAGCGGGATTTGGCGCCGCGGTTGCGCGCACTCGCCTGACCGGTTTCCCACGCGAGTAGACGCGGGGTGTCCTCTCTCCGGGGACACCCCGCACTAGGGTGGCAACCATGAGTGCTGCTGAAGATTCCGTATCGAGCATCTACATCGCAGCCCCGGAAGGCGACACCGGGAAGTCGACGGTGGCCCTGGGCTTGCTGCAGACGTTGTGTGCTTCCACCGCCCGTGTCGGCGTCTTCCGGCCCATCGCTCGATCCGACAGCGACACCGACCACATCCTGGAACTGCTGCTCGAGCGCACCACCGCGGATCTCAGCTACGACGACTGCGTCGGCGTGACCTACGACGAAGTGCACGCCGACCCCGAGGCGGCGCTCGGCGACATCGTGACCAAGTACCACGCCGTCGCCGACCGGTGCGACGCCGTGGTGGTTGTCGGCAGCGACTTCACCGAAATCGCCAACCCCAGCGAACTCGCCTACAACGCACGCATCGCCGCCAACCTCGACGCGCCCGTGCTGTTGGTGCTCCGCGGCGCGCGCCGCACCCCCGAGGAGATCGCCCACCTCGCCGACCTGTGCGCGAGCGAACTGGCGTTCCACCACGCGCACCTGAGCGCCATCGTCGTGAACCGGTGTCCACCCGAGGCGCTCGAGGAGGTCGCTGCCGCACTCGGCGGCCGGAAGGAACCGGTATGGACCCTGCCGGAAGTGCCGATTCTCAACGCACCGACCGTCGCCGAACTGCAGACCGCGATCGGCGGCAAGCTCTACAGCGGCGACCCCGACCTGCTGCAGCGGGAAGCACTACGCATCATGGTCGGCGGCATGACCGCCGAACGCATTCTCGAACGCATCACTGAGGGTGTCGTCGTCATCGCACCGGCGGACCGCTCGGACGTCATCCTGACGCTCGTCAACGCCAATGCGGCAGATGGCTTTCCGACGCTGTCGGGCATCATCATGAACGGCGGACTGCTTCCGCACCCCGCCATCGCCCAGCTCCTGTCCGGTCTCGGCTCGAATCTGCCGATCCTCACCACCGACCTCGGAACCTTCGATACCGCTTCGGCAGCGGACCGCACCCGAGGACGCATGGCGCTCGGCGCGCAGCGCAAGATCGACACCGCGCTCGCTCTCGTCGAACAGCACGTCGACACTGCCGCGCTGCTGGAACGGTTGCGGCTGCCCCGGCTGTCGGTCACCACTCCGCAGATGTTCGAGTATCAGCTCATCGACCGTGCCCGCAGTGCACCACGGCACATCGTGCTTCCCGAAGGCGAGGACGACCGCATCCTGCGGGCTGCGGGGCGGGTACTGCAACGGCACATCGCGGATCTCACGATTCTCGGTGACGAGCCCGCGGTCCGGCAGCGCGCTGCCCAGCTCGGAGTGGACATTTCCGGTGCACAGATTATCGATCCGCGCACATCCGAACTCGGCGAACGCTTCGCCGAGGAGTACCACAAGCTTCGTCAGCACAAGGGCATGACTCTCGACCGCGCGACCGAAATCATGCGGGACGTCTCGTATTTCGGAACGATGATGGTGCATTTCGGACTGGCCCACGGAATGGTGTCCGGCGCCGCGCACACCACCGCGCACACCATCCGCCCGTCGTTCGAGATCATCAAGACCGAGCCCGGAGTGTCGACGGTGTCGAGCATCTTCCTGATGTGCCTGTCCGACCGGGTCCTCGCGTACGGCGACTGTGCGGTCGTACCCGCGCCCACCGCCGACCAGCTTGCGGACATCGCCATCTCGTCGTCGGCGACGGCGGCGAAATTCGGAATCGAACCACGTATCGCAATGCTGTCGTATTCGACCGGAGAATCGGGTTCGGGCGCGGATGTCGACAAGGTGCGCACCGCCACGGCCCTCGTCCGGGAGCGCCGCCCGGACCTCGCGGTGGAAGGGCCGATCCAGTACGACGCGGCGATCGAACCGACCGTCGCGAGCGCGAAGCTTCCCGATTCGGAGGTAGCCGGGCGAGCCACGGTGTTCATCTTCCCCGACCTCAATACCGGCAACAACACCTACAAGGCGGTGCAACGCAGTGCCGGAGCCGTCGCGATCGGGCCGGTGCTGCAGGGGCTGAACAAGCCGGTCAACGATCTGTCGCGCGGGGCGTTGGTCCAGGACATCGTCAACACCATCGCGATCACGGCAATTCAGGCGCAGGGAGAAGAATCGTGAGCACATCCACCTCGTTGACCGAGGGGACCGTATTGGTACTCAATTCGGGTTCGTCGTCGATCAAGTTCCAGCTCATTCACCCCGAAAGCGGTGAAGCTGTAGCGCACGGACTCATCGAGCGCATCGGCGAGCCGGAGGGGCGGATCATCTTCCACCACACCACCGGAACCGAGGAGCGGGTGGGCGAGATCCGCGACCATCGGGCCGGCTTACGCACGGTGCTGGACATGCTCGAGACGCTGGGCAGGCCGCTGCAGGAAGCCGGTATCGCAGCCGTCGGGCATCGGGTTGTTCACGGCGGCACAGTGTTCCACGAACCTGCCCTCGTCGACGACGACGTGGTGAAGGCCGTGGCCGAGTTGTCCATCCTCGCGCCCCTGCACAATCCGGCGAACGCCATCGGGATGGAGGTCGCGCGCGAGGAACTGCCCGACATCCCGCACGTCGCGGTCTTCGACACCGCGTTCTTCCACGCGCTGCCCGCGGCAGCCGCAACGTACGCACTCGAGCGAAACATCGCTCGCGAGCACGACATCCGGAGATACGGATTCCACGGGACGTCGCACGAATACGTCTCACAGCGCGCGGCAGCGTTCACCGGTCGCGACCAGGCCGAACTGAACCAGATCGTGCTGCATCTCGGCAACGGCGCATCCGCGTCGGCCATCGAAGGTGGCCGTCCCATCGATACGTCGATGGGGCTGACTCCTCTCGAGGGCCTCGTCATGGGTACGCGAACGGGCGATATCGACGCCGGCGTCGTCATGCACCTCAATCGGGTCGCGGGAATGAAGGTCGACGCGATCGACGACCTGCTCAACCGGCGCTCCGGACTCCGCGGTCTCTCCGGTGTCAACGACTTCCGCGCGCTGTTGAACCTCATCGACGAAGGCGACGAAGACGCGAAGATCGCGTACGACGTCTATGTGCACCGGTTGCGGAAGTACATCGGTGCGTACGTCTTCGAGTTGGGTGGCGCCGATCAGATCATCTTCACCGCCGGCGTAGGCGAGAACAATGTCGATGTCCGGCGTGACGCGCTCGCGGGCCTGGAACGGCTCGGCATCGTCGTCGACCTCGAACGCAACGCAGCCCCCGGTAAGGGGGAGCGGCGGATCTCCGCAGACGAGTCGGAGGTCGAGGTCTTGGTCATCCCCACGAACGAGGAACTCGCGATCGCCCGCGCCGCTGCGGAATTCGCGTAGCGGCCGGTACACCGGCTAGGCGGGGACGGTGGATTGCCGAACGACGAGCCGAGGAGTCAATGCAACCGACGACGCCGGTAATCCGTGGGTGACTGCGAGCAGCATCTCGGCCGCGCGCATGCCGATCTCCCGATGGGGACTGTGCACTGTCGTGAGAGGTACGGTCAGTTCGCTGCAGATGGAGATGTCGTTGTAGCCGACGACTGCGATGTCCTGTCCCGGGTGGAGCGAGCGCTCCCGCAGGACTCCGAGCACGCCGATCGCGCTGAAGTCGTTCGCGGCGAAGATCGCGGTCGGTGGCTCGGGTAACGAGAGCAACGCTTCGGCTCCGCGCCTTCCCGCAGCAGGATCGAATCCCTCTTCGCGCACGTAGGGGGCCGGCACGTCGATTCCGGCATCGTTCAGTGCCGCAATACAACCTTCCAGTCGATCGATGCCTGTGCTGGCCCACCTCGGTCCGGAGATGATCCCTACCCGGGTATGACCGAGGCGGGCGAGGTGCTCCCCGACGAGACGGCCGCCGAGGTGGTCGTCACACGTCGCCGACAGCGCTCCGGGATATCTTCGGCTGACGAGAACGAAAGCCACTCCGCGCCGGGAGAGTTCGTCCAGGTTTGCGCTGTCGAGCCGAGCGTCTCCGAAGATGAGGCCGTCGACGTTGCGTCCGAGGAGCAGATCGATCCGTCGGCGTTGCCGGGCAGCATCGTCATGGGTGTTCGCGACGAAGGTTTCGTACCCTGCCCGGTTGGCGGTGTCTTCGATCGCGTCGTACATGGCGGAGAGGACGATGTCGGTGAGGTGAGGGACGAGGACACCGAACGCCGTCGACTTCTTCGTCGTCAGGCTTGCTGCGTTGGGGTTGGGTACGTACCCCAGCTCCTGAGCGAGACGGGACAATCGGAGGTCGCTTTCGGTCGCGGACCCGGGACCTGCTGCCACGCGCCGCAACGCACGAGAAACCGTCGAAACGTGTACGCCCGCAGCTTCGGCGACCGTTTTCAACGTCACGTTTCCCGACGTCCTTTTCACCACGGTCGTTCCCTCCGCCGATCGCCAGTGCTGCCGTGATCTTGCTCGGCCCCTAAGCTAGCACCGCGTGCAATCGATTGCGCAACACGTTGCGCCGGCAAAGGAGTACACATGACCGGTCTCGGAGGCCTCAATCCGTCCCCATCTTCCCTGACTTTGGGCCTGGTGCAGCAGCAGGTTCCGCTGGTCGAAACAATGGCCGACGTCGACGCAGCCACCGATCGGGTGGTCGCGGCACTGCGCGACGCCAAGGAAGGGTTCTCCGCCCTCGACCTCGTCGTGTTTCCCGAGTACTCGCTGCACGGCCTCCGGAAATCCGGATGGGCCCGGGACGAACTCATGTGCGACCTGGACGGTCCCCAGGTCGAGCGGTTGCGCCTCGCCTGCAAGGAGGCCGCGGTATGGGGATGCTTCAGCGTGATGGAGAGCAATCCGAACGGCGCGCCGTTCAACTCGGGGATCATCGTCGACAGCGACGGTGAAATCGCGCTTTACGTGCGAAAACTGCATCCGTGGACCCCGAAGGAGCCGTGGGAGCCCGGCGACATCGGTGTGCCGGTGTGCCGGGGACCGAAGGGTTCGGTGCTGTCGCTGCTGATCTGTCACGACGGTATGTTTCCCGAGGTTGCGCGCGAGGCGAGTTACCGAGGAGCCAACGTCTTGCTGCGGACCGCGGGGTACAAGTTCCCTCTGAAGCAGTCCTGGCGGATCACCAACGAAGCCAATGCCTTCCAGAACCTTGCGTACACCGCGTCGGTGTGTCTCGCGGGACACGACGGTAACGGCATCCCCTCGATGGGTGAGGCGATGGTCTGCGACTTCGAGGGAACGATCGTCGAGCGCGGTGACTCCACTCCCGACCGTGTCGTCACCGCGACCATCGAGCCTGCGCGGGCGGATGCTGCACGACGGGAGTGGGGCGTGGAGAACAACATCTACCAGCTGGGCCACCGTGGATACACCGCTCTCGCAGGCGGGGCGACGGATTGCCCTTACACCTACATGAGTGACCTCGTGGCCGGCCGCTATCGGGTCCCGTGGGAAGACGCCGTGCAGATCGTCGACGGAACGAGCGAAGGTTACGGGCCGCCCCGCCCGGCGGGATCCGGCGTGGACACCGCCCGGATCGGATTCGGCATTCGGTGAAGGGCCGGGCGTCCGGGCGCGGAATGTGACGCGCACGTAACGGCAATGTGAAAGCTTCCGGATTCTGGGATGAAGCCTCGACAATTAGTCCGGGCTGCATCTATCTTTCGACTGACGCAATCGGTTGCACAACCAATTGCGCATCTCGACGGAGAGGCTTCACGTATGACATCCCAGAGCGGTGACCGCGCATCGGTCGCGGATCGGGCCCGCTACGACATCGGTGCCATGACCGAAGGCGACGTGTACAAGTTGCTGTCGTGCGCGGTGCAACCCCGGCCGATCGCGTGGGTCTCTACCGTCTCCGCCGACGGGACTCGGAATCTCGCACCGTTCAGCTTCTTCACCGTCGCCTCACGAAACCCCGCGACCCTGGTGATCTCCATCGGCGAACGCATCGGGTCACCGGGCGAGCCGAAGGACACCCTGGTCAACGTCCGCGAGACCGGCAATTTCGTCGTCAACATCCCCGCCGCCGACACAGTGGAAGCCGTCACCGCATCGTTCGCCACCGTCGAACCGGACGTCGACGAGTTCACCCTCTCGGGCGCGACACCGATCCCGTCACACTCCGTTTCGGCACCATCGGTACTCGAATCGCTCATCTCGCTGGAGTGCGAACTGCTCCGCGAAATAGACCTCGGCACCGACACCCTCGTACTCGGGACCGTCACGACCGTCACGTCCCGGCCGGGTCTACTGTCGGAGAGCCTGCACGTGGATACCCTGGAACACCCCTTTCTCGGCCGTCTCGCCGGGCCGTTCTACACAACGAGCATGAACAGGGTCGCGCAGTGACCGCGGCGGGCAAGCTGGACGCACCCGAAGCGCCCTCCGACGTGGATACCATCAATATCGCAGTGGTGCAGACGGAATCGCGCTCCGGTCAGTGGCAACGCAACATCGACATGGTGGCCGAAACCGTTCGCCGCCTCGCCGCCGAGGGCTCGGACATCATCGTTCTCCCGGAGTTCTTCGCCACCGGGTACGACCTCGAGGGCGACATCCGGTCCATCGCCGAAGAGGTGCCCGGCAGGACGTCCGACGCACTGGCCGACCTCGCCGCTCAAACAGGCACCGTCCTCGTTACCGCGCTCCCGCACCGCACCCCGGAAGGAACCGTCACGGACAGTTCCCTCGTGGTCGGTCCGGACGGACTGCTCGCCCTCGGGCACAAGCGATTCCTCTGGGGGCAGGAAAATTCGGTGTTCACCCCGGGTGCGCAGAGCGGACTCCTCGTGCCCACACCGTTCGGAACAATCGGCGTGGTCATCTGCTACGAAGCAGGATTTCCCGAAACGGTGCGGGATCTGGCGCGCCGCGGAGCCGACATCATCGCAGTCCCCTCGGCGTTCGGTCATCCCCGCCTGCACGTGTGGAAGCTGCTGACGCGATCGCGGGCGCTGGAGAACGGTGTCGTCGTCGCCGCGGCCGGTCTCACCGGCCGCACGGGCGGTGGCCCCCGGTTCGCGGGGCACAGCGTCATCGTCGGCCCGCGCGGCCGCACCATCGCCGAGTTGGACGAGAGCGTCGGTGCCGTCGCGGCAGTCGTCGCCCGCAATTCGCTTTCCGAAGCCCGCCGGGAAGTCCCGTACCTGCAGGACCTGCTACGTCTCGGCGGAATAACCGAGCACACGAGCACCACCGAGAAGACACTGGAGAGGAACTGAGATGTTCGATCTGAGATCAGCCGATCTGCTGCGCGCGTTCACGCGCCAGCTCGAACTGTGCAAGGTCCGGCCCGGGGAACAAGTGGTGATCCTGGCGGAACCGGCCAGTCGCGGCGACTATGTTGCCGCCGCATTCGGTGCCGCCCAGAGTCTCGGCGCTCAGGTGCTGTCGGCGACCGTTCCGGGTGGTAGCGCCGCGCCGATGCCCAGCACCCACACCGGTGCCGGCCCCGGCCTGGTCTCCGTGATGAACAGCGTGGCGACGCAGAACCTGCTCAAGGCAGCCGATCTCGTCGTCGACCTCACGAGCGAGGGGTTCATCCACGCACCCATCCAGCAGGAGATCCTTGCGTCGGGCACCCGCATCATCTTCGTCTGCGACGCACCGGACGTGCTGATCCGCAATATGCCCCAGGAAGGCGACAAGGAGCGCGTACAAGCGGGCGTCGATCTGGTCCGGCAGGGATCGATCATGCGCATCACCAACGAGGCCGGCACCGATCTCACAGTGGAACTGCGCAATTCGCAGCCCGAGTTCCAGGTCGGCTTCGCGGACGACAAGGGACGATGGGATCACTGGCCCAGCACCATGGTGCTGTGCTGGCCCGAGATCTCCAACGGCCGGATCGTCCTGTCCGAAGGCGACATTCTGTTGCCCTTCAAGGAATACGTTCGCGAGCCCACGACTCTGACCGTGACGAACGGCCACATCGACGAGGTGACCGGCGGAGCGGAAGCAACATTGCTGAACATGTTCTTCGCCGACTCCAACGACAAATGGGCCCGGTACCTCTCGCACATGGGCTGGGGACTGATGAAGTCGGGCGACTGGTTCGCCGCAGCGATGTACGGCAAGGACGACATCATGGGCATGGATGCCCGGGCGTTCGCCGGGAGCTTCCTCTGGTCGACCGGACCTCACCCAGTTCTCGGGCGTGACTCCTACGCGCATCTCGACATCGGAATGCGCTCGTGCACCGTGTCCATCGACGGCATCGATGTCGTCACCGAAGGCCGATTGGTGGAGAACTGACATGGCACCCATCCAAGTAGTGATCGCAGGCGGAGGGCTCGGCGGACTCACGGCGGCACTCGCGCTGCGTCATCGGGGCCTGCAGGTCACCGTCCTGGAAGCGGCGGCCGAACTGGGCGAAGTCGGCGCGGGAATCCAGACCGCCCCGAACGCGAGCCGGATTCTCATCGGCCTCGGAATGCGACGCCAACTCGAGGCCATCAAGACCGAGCCCATGGATCAGGTGCGACGCCGATGGGAGAACGGCAAAGTTGTCGCGCTCACCTCGCTCGGTGAGTACTGCAAGGAGAAGTTCAACGCGCCGTACTGGCACTACCATCGAGCGGATTTGCATTCGGCGATCCATGTCAAGTGCCTCGATCCCGAGGGCCCCGGTCCCATCGTGGAGTTCGTGACCGACGCACAGGTGGTCGACGTCGACCGCACGAATCCCTCGCGCCCGGTGGCAGTCACGTCGAACGGCGGACGATACGAGGCCGATGTGGTCATCGGCGCGGACGGCATCCGCTCGACCGTGCGCGATGTCATCGGCCTACCGGACACGCTGGTCTTCTCGGGCGAAATGGCCTTCCGTGCACTGGTTCCCGGAGACCGCATCGTCAAAGATCCCGCAACCCGCTGGCTCGTGGACCGTTACCAGAGCACGATCTGGTACGGCCCCGACCGTCACCTCGTCCACTACATGATCAGGGACGGGGAGTACCTCAACATCGTCGCTCTCGTCCCGTGCACCGACGAGGTGCGCGACGGAGGACCCAGGCTGGTGGGGCCCGAAGAGCTGATGGCGGCCTTCCCCGGCTGGGACGACCGCGCGCTCGCGATGATGGCCAAGGCCGACGAGAACGTGCTGTGCCAGGCCCTGTACTACCGCAGGCCCGATCCGAGATGGGTCGAAGGCCGGGTCGCCCTCCTGGGCGACGCGTGCCATGCCATGCTGCCCTACCAGGCCCAGGGCGCCTCGCAAGCCATGGAGGACGCCGCAGTCCTCGCGGAAGAACTCGGCAGGGTAACCGTCGCCGGAATCGATGAAGCGTTGGCGCGCTACGTATCTCGTCGCGCGCGGCACGCTCGCATGGTGCAGGATGCAAGCCTGCAGAACAAGACCTTCTATCACCTACCCGACGGACCCGAGCAACAGCTGCGGGACGCGACACTGGCGTCGTTCTCTGGGGAATCCGATATCTCGTACGACTGGCTCTGGAGCGGCACACCGCTCGACGACAGCGACGACGAGAAATTCCACTACGCGTTCGTCCGATAGCGAAATCGGATGCAGCGCACTCATATCCGCGCCGGAGGGTTGCGATGAAAACTGGTGACCAAGTAGTACAGGAACTCCCCTGGAAGTGGGGAGTGCAAGGGAAAATCTTCATCATCGGCGGTCTCGGGTACATGTTCGATGCCTGGGATGTCGCACTGAACGGGTTCTTGACGCCGCTGCTCGGCACCTACTGGGATCTGACCACCGCCGAGCGGGGCCTGGTCGCCACCGGAAACCTGGTGGGCATGGCGGTCGGTGCCGTGGTGTGGGGCACTCTCGCCGACCGGATGGGCCGCAAGCGTGCCTTCTCCCTGACGCTGCTGATCTTCGCGCTGTTCTCGGTGCTCGGCGCTTTCTCGCCGAACTTCGAAGTCTTCATTCTGCTCCGCTTCCTCGCCGGCTTCGGCCTCGGTGGTTGTATCCCCGTCGACTACGCACTGGTCAGCGAGTTCTCGCCCCGAAAGATTCGCGGCAAGGTCCTCTCGGCTATGGACGTGTGGTGGCCCATCGGCGCCACCGTGTGCGGCGTGGTCGCTACGCTCCTCGTGCCGATCGACGGCGACGTGCGCTGGCGATACATGTTGCTGTTCATGGTTCTGCCCGCACTGCTGCTCTTCTGGGTACGACGCGGCATTCCGGAGTCACCGATCTATCTCGCCAAGGTCGGCCGCGAGGCCGAGGCTCGTGCAGTCATCGACGACATGGTCGAGCGAACCGGTGCGCCGGTGGTCGAGTACGTCATCGTTCCGGAAACCGAATCGCGCGGTCCCGGCGGCCTGAGGGCCGGCTGGACGCAGCTCAAGTCCGTGTGGACCTACAGCCCCGGCATCACGGCCACCGCATGGATGTTGTTCGTCTCGATCATGCTGCTCTACTATGCCGCGCTCAGTTGGATGCCCTCGATCCTGCGGGCCGAAGGCTACGGGGAGTTTGCGGCCTTCGCCGGCACGACACTGATGACCGGCGTCGGAATCGTCGGCGTGCTCACCTCCGCGCTTTTGGTCGAGGTGTTCGGACGTAAATGGGTCATCGGGTTGTCCGGACCTGTCGCCGGTGCCGCGCTGGTGCTGTTCGCGATGATGCTGGACGTGCAGTCCGTCGCCCTGATCTGGCTCGGCATCTTCGGATTCGTCATCCAGCTCACGATTCCCGTGCTGTACTGCTACGTCTCCGAGCTGTATCCGACGACGATCCGCGCATCCGGCTTCGGCTACGCCTCGTCCGTCAGCCGTGTCGCTACCGGTTTCGCACCGTTGCTGTTCGGATCGGTGATGTGGCCGATCCTCGGCCTGCCGCTGACCTTCGGCATCGTCACCGCATTCGTCGTGTTCGCCGTGCTCTGGATGTCGTACTTCGCACCCGAGACAAAGAACCGCGAACTCGACACGCTCGTAGACGATTCCACGATCGACGGCGGAACCCCCGACGCTGTCGGGGGAGAGGTCCGGGTCTGATGAAGCCCGCACGATTCGACTATCACCGCGCACGCGACGTACAGGGCGCACTCCGGTTGCTTTCCGATCTGGGTGAGGACGCGAAGATCATCGCGGGCGGTCAGTCACTGGTCGCCATGATGAACTTCCGTCTCGCCCGCCCGGCTCACCTCGTCGACGTCGGTGCACTTCACGCGCTGCGTTACGTTCGCAGGGAAGACGACGGGCTCCACATCGGAGCGCTCACCACCCATCTCGAAGTGGAGTCGGGCGGCCTCGATGCGGACTTCGCTGTGCTCGGCGAAGCGATGCGATGGGTCGGCCACTACCCGATCCGGACGCGGGGCACGGTGGGCGGGAGTATCGCGCACGCCGACGCGACGGCGGAATGGTGCCTTCTCGCAGTGCTTCTCGACGCCGTGATCGTCGTCGAAAGCGTGCGCGGACGGAGGTCGATCGATGCGGGCTCGTTCTTCTTCGGTTTCTATTCCACCGAATTGGCATTCGACGAGATGATCGTCGAGATCGTCTTCCCGCACGCGGCTCCCCACGCCGCGGTAACGGAGTTCGCGGAACGGCAGGGCGACTTCGCGATCGTCGCAGCCGCCGTTTCGCTGGATCTCCGCGGGGTCGAGGTCGTGGGCGGGAGGGTCGCACTGGGTGGTGTCGGGGCCACGCCGGTGCGATCACCCGAGGCCGAACGGGTACTGGCCGCCGGCGGCACGTTCGACGACTGCGCCGAGGCCGCCGCCGACGCGCTCGAACTCGAGGACGACGGCGCGTACACCGCCGATTATCGCCGCACCCTCGTCCGCACGCTGGTGGCCCGAGCGTGCGGAGACGCACGGGTCTCCCAAGGAGTTTCGTCATGACGACTGTTGCACCCAGCCATGGGGAGGGCACCCCGGGGAAGTTCGTAGGAAGATCCGTGGCACGTCGAGAAGACCCGCGGTTGCTCACCGGCCGCGGCCGGTTCGTGGACGACATCTCCATGCCCGGCCTGCTGCACGCCCAGTTCGTCCGCAGCACGGTGGCTGCGGGTTCGGTGACCGCGCTCGACGTGTCGGATGTCCTCGACGTCGACGGTGTGCGTGCAGTGTTCACCGCGTCCGATCTCGCATTGAAACCGATCCGGGCCGAGCTGAGTCGGCCGCTCGAGGAGTTCGTTCCCACCGACATGCCGATTCTGAGCAGCGACCGGGTGCGGTACGTCGGTGAACCTCTGGCTCTGGTCGTCGCCGACGACGCCTATACGGTCGAGGACGGACTCGAAGCAGCCCGCGTGGCATACGAGACCGTCACCGCGATCACGTCCGCGGACCAAGCCCTCTCGGCCGGCGTTCCGTTGGTCCACGACGAAGCAGTGAACAACACGGTCGTCGACGTGCAGATGTTCGCCACCGAGGGCATCGACGAGATCTTCGATGCCGCGCACACGGTCGTATCGGTGCAGTCACGTACCGGTAGGCAGAACGCCCTTCCCCTCGAAACCAGGGGATGCATCGCCCATTGGGATGATCGCGACGAACAGTTGATCATCTACATCTGCACCCAGATACCTCACCAGGTACGCACCGTCACAGCTCACTGTCTCGGCCTCCAGGAGCAGCAGGTCCGCGTGATCGTTCCGGACATGGGAGGGGGCTTCGGACAGAAATGTGTGGTGGGGCGCGAGGAAATCGCTGTGGCAGCAGCGGCATTGAAACTTCGGCGCCCTGTGAAGTGGATCGAGGACCGCAAGGACGCCCTGACCGCGTCGTTCCTGGCGCGTGAACAGCAGTACGACGTGCGGGCGGCGTTCGATGCGGAGGGGCACATTCTCGGGCTCGACGCCGACGTCATCTGTGACATGGGTGCGTACTCCTGCTACCCGTTCACCGCCGGCATCGAACCGCTGATGGCCGCAGCCGAAATGCCCGGTGTGTACCAGGTGCCTGCCTACCGCGTCCGGGGACGGTCGATCTTCAGCAACAAGACCCCCACTGCGCCGTACCGCGGAGTGAGCCGGCCCCAGTATGTGATGGTCATGGAGCGGCTGTTCGAGAGAGCTGCCCGGGAGTTGGGTCTCGACGCGGTGGAGATCAGGCGTCGCAACGTGATCACGGCGTTCCCGTACACGGGGATCAACAACGTGACCTACGACCCCGGCTCCTACCTGGAGGCGCTCGACGAGTGTGAGAAAGTCCTTCGCGACGAAGGCTGGTACGAGTTCAGGGAACGCGCGGAAGCGGAAGGCCGGCACGTCGGGATCGGCTACTCGTGTTTCAGTGAACGTACTGGTTATGGAAGCACGGCATTCGCAGCACGGAAGATGAAAGTCGTGCCCGGATTCGACATCTCGGAGGTCCGCATGGATGTCTCCGGGACAGTGTCAGCCACCACGGGCACGATGAACCATGGCCAGAGTCACGAGACCACGATGGCGCAGATCGTCGCAGATCGTCTCCGTGTCCAGGTAGAGCAGGTCAAGATCGTGCAAGGCGATACCGACCGGATCACCTACGGGTTCGGCTCGTTCGCTTCGCGCTCGATCACGATCGGCGGGAGCGCCGTGTCCGTCGCGGCAGATAAACTCGGCCGGAAACTGTGCGACATCGCGGCGCACCTGCTGGAGACCCGCAGCGATAATGTGGAACTCGCCCCCGGTCGCGTCCGGCAGATCGACGACCACTCGAAGTTCGTCAGTTATCGGGAGATCGCGGACGTGGCCTATCTCCGCGCGCAGTTGCTGCCCAAAGGCGTCGATCCCGGATTGTCCGCAACTGCAAGTTTCGACGTGTTCAACGACGGAACGTTCTCCAACGCGACGCACGGTGTCGTGGTGGAACTGCACGAGGGCACCGGAAAAGTGGAGATTCTCAGGTACTTCTGCGTGGAGGACTGCGGGGTCGCCATCAACCCGAAAGTCGTCGAAGGACAGTGCCGTGGCGGGATCGCCCAGGGCATAGCGGGTGCGTTGTTCGAGCAGGTCTCGTACGACGACAACGGGAACCCGTTGTGCGCGAGCTTTATCGACTACAAGGTACCGACAGCCTGTGAGATACCGGAGGTCGGGATCCACCATCTCGAAACCCCCTGTCTGTTCACCGAATCCGGTGCCAAGGGTGCCGGTGAGGGAGGGACGATCGGTGCACCTGCCGCAGTCCTCAATGCCGTCAATGACGGCTTGCGGAGCACGGGTGTGGAACTGAACAACACGCCCATCACACCTGTAGCCGTTCAGCACGCTTTGGCGAAGGGAATCGCATGACCAGCAAGCAACTGCTCGAATTGACCGTCAACGGTGTGCATCACGAGGTGATCACTGAACCGCGCCGCACGCTGGTGGACGTGCTGAGACACGATCTGCGGCTGACCGGTACGCACGTGGGATGTGAGCACGGTGTATGCGGCGCGTGCACAGTCCTGATCGACGGCAAGCCCGCCCGCGCGTGCCTCACCTTCGCTGCGCAGGTAGAGAATTCCGAGGTCCGCACAGTGGAGTCGCTGGGCAGCGACGGGATACTGACCGACCTGCAACAGGCGTTCGCCGACCACCACGGTTTGCAGTGCGGGTTCTGTACACCGGGCTTTCTGATGCTCGCCGAGGGCTATCTCGCCGAGAATCCGGACGCCACCAAGGACGAAATCCGCGAGGTGGTCGCGTCGAACTACTGCCGTTGCACCGGATATCAAACCATCGTCGAGGCGATCGATGCCTGTGCCGAGCAGCGTCGCTGCGCCGGTTGCCTGAAGCCCTGACGTCAGACCCGAACGGAGAAATGCTGTGTTATTGACCAATTCACTCGACATCGATGCGGCAGCCGACGACGTATTTCGTTTGATCAACGATGACGTCGAAAAGGTGGCGACGTGTGTACCCGGCGCAGCGATCACCGGTAAGGACGGTGACACGTTCCTCGGAGGAGTCAAGGTCAGGGTCGGGCCGATCAGTGCGTCTTACTCCGGTACCATTCGTTTCCTCGAGATCGACCGGGATGCAAGGACGCTGAAGCTCGCGGCCAAGGGTGCCGACTCGCACGGCAATGGTGACGCGGAGGCAGAGGTAGCGATCACCGTAGAACAGGTCGGCAACGGATCGCGGCTCACACTCGTTACCGACCTGGTGATCAGCGGCAAGATCGTCTCGTTCGGCAAGGGCGCGATCGTGGCCGTGTCGAACAAGGTGCTGCAACAGTTCGCTGTCAACCTCGGCGCGATGCTGGCCGGTGGCCAAGCGGTGCCGGCGGCTGCGTCCGTGCCGGTTACACACACATCCCATTCCACTGGTGCGCCACAGCAGTTCGCTGCTCCGGGAGGTGGATCGGTAGCGGGAGAATTCGATGCGCTGGCCATGATTCCTGCACCGGCTCGCAAATACGGGCTCGTGACCGCAGTCTTTCTTGCAGGCATGGTGGAAGGTTGGCTCGTCACGCGTGCCTTCCGCCGGCGGTAGGCACCCGCCGTCACCGCTGTCAGATCAGGCTGCGGGGACGGATGGCGTTCGCGAGATCGACCAGGACGTAGCGGTGCGCGCGCTCGGGGCACTTGCGGGCGAGTTCGCGAAGGGCGGCTTCGGTGCCGCGGCGCAGACCGTTCTCCGTGAACCGGCTGTCGAGGATCCGGCCGTGGTCACGCCGGGGGGATCGCCCGGCCCGGATCCATTCGAGGGCGGTGCCGAGAACCAGGGCACGCATCTGCAGGGCGCGGCCCTCGTCGGCGGGCAACGACGACACACGCTTCGCGGCGTCGAAGAGGTCGGCATCGGTCAGCTCGTCGATGTTGCCGTGACGCAGCAAGATCAGCGCTGCGGTCATGCTCGCGACGTTGTGGTGTCGTGACGTGTGGGGAACCTGGTCGAGGACGTCGACCGCGTCGCCGGTCCTGCCGCTGCCCGCGAGTTGGCGGGCGAGGCCGAAGGCGGCACTGACCACGCTGTGATCGGTGCGCCACACCGTGCGGTAGAAGTTCTCGCAGAAGGCACGCCAGGACGCGGGATCATCGCTCTCCCAGTGTTCGAGCGTCAGTTCCGCGGTGGCGGCGAGCGCGAGTTTGGGTGCGAGTTCACCCGGCAATGCCTGCAGCACCCGATCGAAGCGGGCGAATGCGCCTTCGTAGTCTTCTTGTAGCAGGGCAGCGTTACCGGCGTACCAGTCGATACGCCAATCGGCGCCGGTCTCCCGTTCGAGCCGGGTGAGGATCTCGATGGCTTGTTCGCCGCGCCCCAGATCCAGATTGGCCCGCACTTCGGCGAGAGTGATCTCGCGGGAGAACGCGGCGTCGGTGGTTCCGGACACGCGCTCGAGTCCGTTGTCTCGGGCGTGCCGCAACGAGTCGAGGGTCTGCTGGGGTTCGCTGTGCACGGCTGCGGTGAGAAGGGCGGCACTCGGATCCGCGGGGTCGAGCAGCGGCACGGGCAGCGCCGCTGTGACGGCGCGAGGGGAGAGCACCACCGTACGATCGACTCCGTCGGCGAGCGCGTCGGTGCGAGCCACATCCTCGTCGGTGCCGAAGGTCGTGCGTTGCGGGCTGAACATCGTGGAGAACCCGGGATGTTCGGTGCGGGTCTGTTGCGACAGGATTTCGCGGAGCACTCCGGTGAGCTGGCCGGCAACCTCGTCGGCCGACGAGAACCGCAGGGCTGGATCCGCGTTCGTCGCGCGCAGGAGCAGGCGGTGGAACGAGTCGAATTCGGCGAGCAACGGAGCCTTTGCCGGTGTGGGCAGTCCGTCGAGGTACCGGCCCTTCTCCGAGGGCATTTCCAAGGTGAGTACCGCGAGCGTGCGGCCTACGGTGTAGATGTCGCTGGCGACGGTGGGACCCGTCCGCACGATTTCGGGAGCTTGATATCCGGGGGTGCCGTACAGGTACCCGTAGTCCTCGATGCCTGTCACGGCGCCGAGGTCGATCAGTTCGAGTTGCTCGTCGGTCACCATGATGTTCTCGGGTTTGAGGTCGTTGTAGACGAGACCGATCTCGTGCAGATATTGCAGCGCCGGAAGAACTTCCAGCATGTAGGCGATGGCCTGCTCGACCGGCATCCGTTGTGGCTTCGAGTACGTGTCGAGGACTTCCCTCAGCGTGTGCCCGCCGACGTACTCCATGACGATGTAACCCATCGGCGTGCCGTCGGGGAGTGGGTGCTCGACGAAGTTGTAGATGCGCACGATGCTCGGGTGGCTGACTTCCGCGAGGAATTGCTGCTCGGCGACCGCGACGGCTTGCGCCTCCGCATCACCCGAGTGCAGCAGACCCTTGAGGACAACCCACCGATCGCTGACGTTGCGGTCCACAGCGAGGTAGATCCAGCCGAGCGCGCCGTGCGCGAGGCACCCTTGGATCTCGTACTGGCCCGCCACGAGATCTCCGCGCTGCAGGACAGGGGTGAAGGAGTAGGGTGACCCGCACCGCGGGCAGGTGCCCGCTGTCGGTCCCGGGCCGGACGGTGTGCTGCGCCCGACCGGTTCGCCGCACTTCCAGCAGAACCGTTTCCCCTCCGCGACATGCGGTGTGCGCAGCACGGCGTGCATCGGGTCCTGTGGCGCAGCGACCGGGACGTCGACCAGTCCTGCGATGCGGCGACGGCCCGTTCCGCGCGGCCGGGTACGCCGGCTCGAGGAACGCTGAGAGGGAATCGAACGCTCGGACGGACCCGTGGCCGGGAGCGGGGCCCGCTGCGTTCCCTGCCCCGGCGCGGTCTCGCTCTGCGCGCTCGTGGAAGCGGAGTCTGCGTCGTCGGGCGTGCGGTTGGCGGACATCACTTCCTCAATCCACGTACGTGGGTGCCGGTGGCTCCGGCGCGGGCCCCAGTACCGAAAGGTACCTGTCGTAGAGTGCGGTCCAGGTGCCGTCCGAGCGGATACGTTCCAGTGTGCGGTTGACGAACCGAACCAGGTCGTCGTTGCCCCGGGTGATCCCGATTCCGTACGGTTCCGTGCGCAGCGAGTCCCCGACGACTTCGACGTACGGGTCCTGGGCGGCGAAGCCCGCCAGGATCGTGTCGTCGGTGCTCACGGCGTCGACCTGCCGTTGCTGGAGCACCACCAGGCAGTCCGCCCAGGACGGGACCGTCAGAATCGACGCGGACGGCTGTACCTCGCGCATCCGCTCGAGCGAAGTGGTGCCGTCGACGATGCACACGCGTCGCCCCACGAGGTCGGAGACGTTGCGGATCCCGGAATTTCTGACCACGAGCACACGTTGCTCGGCGCGCAGATAGGTTGTGGAAAAGTCCACGAGTTCGCGACGCGCGCACGTGATGCTCATCGTCTTCGCCACGATGTCCACCGTCGAAGTCTGCAGCGCCTCCTCGCGCTCGGCGGAACTGAGAATCCGGAAATCGACCGATTCGGGACTGCCGAGGAGATCACGGGCGATTTCACGAGCGATGTCGACATCGAAGCCGGTGATGTCACCGGTGGTGGGGTCGCGATAACTCAGCAGATTGCTCCCGGCGTCGAGTCCGACGATCAGGCGGCCCCGGGCGCGGATCGCGTCGAGGGTCGGTCCGGAGTCGGCGCCGTTCGGGCGCAGGCTCGCGGTGGGGTCACCGCATTCCGGTGAGGCGGATGTCGGCCCGGACGGGTCGGCGATCCTGGCGCCTTCCGGAAGCGGGAAGGTTCTCTCGGCGGTCTCGACGACGGATGGACCAGGGGAAGGCTGTGTGCCGCAAGAGGATATGAGAGCAGCAGTGGCACACAGTGCAGCGGCGAAGGCGGAGGTGCGGCGCGATCTCATTGGTACTCCCTGATCCGTCGCCACAGTCCGATGCCGCTTCCCGTGAGCGCGATGACGACGAGGATCACGGCGGCCGGAACGAGCCCCGACAATGTGCGGGAGGCACGGGACTCGTTGTCGCGTAGTTCGGTACGTGATTCTGCGATGGCGGTCGAGAGGGCACCGTCGAGTGTTGTGAACTGTGCGGTGGATTCGTCCGGGCCGGGTCCGATCACCAGGACGACGGCGGCCTCGTAGTCGCCGCGTTCGAGAGCGTCCGTCGTGCGCGCATGAGAATTGATCCACGCGTCGCGGGCTGCCTGCGCACGCTGTACCGCTTCGGCCCCGGCTTCGGTGGGGTCGGCGCCGCCGTACCGTTCGAGAAGTTCCCCGAGGCGGGTGATCCGCTCGCCGTACGTTCCGTCGTACGCGCCGGTGGAGTGGCGTTGCGCCAGCAGCAGCGTTTCGGCGGTGCGTGACTGCTGGGCGAGGATTCTGCTCTCCGTGAGGACCGCCAATGGTTCGGCGCCCTGTTCGAGGGCGCGTTCGGTGGCGTCGGAGGACACCAGTCCCGCGACGAGAAGCCAGGCGAGCAGCGACCCGGCCGCGGCGATGGCCACCAGCAGACCGAGATTGAACGTGCGGCGGGTTTTGCGGCTGACCAGCATGTGAACCGCGACGAGCGCGGCGACGGTGACGAGCAGCAGTCCGATCGCCGGCCATGGTGGCCGCACCGCGGCACGCTGCGTGGCCTCGACCGCGGAGATCCCTTCCGACTGCAGTTCCTGCGCCGCGGGAAGCAACACGGACTGCATCATGTACGACGCTTCCCCGAGGTAGGCGGAGGCGACGGGATTGCCGACGCGCGAATTGGCGCGCGCGGTCTCGATCAGCCCGGTGTAGACGGGCAGCATGCGTCCGATCTCGGTGAGGTTGCGGGTGCTGTGGGCCTGGTCCGCGGTGAGACCGGCCGCGGCGATCACGAGATGGTCGGAGGCCTCGGCGAGGGCGTCGAGATAACGCTCCCGAACCTCGGCGGGCTCGATGCCCCCGGAGATGAACCCTGTCACCGCGGCGGCGTCCGCGACGGACAGCGCGCTGTACAGGTTTTGGGAAGCGTTCGCGAGCGGTTCGGTCGTCGCGAGGAGCCGGCCGTGCGTGTCCTGCCGTGCGCCCACGAGTTGCACCGTCACCACGCACGACGCGACGAGCAGGACGGCGAGCACACCCGCGAGGACCGCGAAGAGCACGGGAGTGGACTGCAACGTGCTGCCGCGTCGGCGGGCAGCGCGTACAACCGGGTTTTTGGGATCCTCGGTACGCTGGTTGTGGTTCTCGACCGGTAGAACAGTAGGGGTCAGGCGAATATCCACCGCATAACCCCCCTTCTCAGGTTGCCGGTTTTGTGGAGCATATAAGCAGCACGCGAAAGAATGTGCCGACCACGGACACGGGATCTCCTCGCCCGAGCACTTCCGTGACGGCTGGGACCAGGGAGCGGACAGGATGCGCGGTGACGGGGACGGCTGGGCCGTCGGGCCGGACGGTGACAAGCGGTGGGGACGGCACGGTGCCGCCGGATTGCTCCTGCGCGCGCCGCTTCCGGACGGGACTCCCGCTGTTCTCCTGCAGCACCGGGCGGCGTGGAGTCATCAGGGCGGAACGTGGGCACTGCCCGGCGGCGCTCGCGACTCGCACGAAAGCACCGTCGACGCGGCGGTCCGCGAAGCGCACGAGGAGGCCGGGATCGAGGTGACGGCACTCGCCGTGCGTGCCGTGCGGGTCACCTCCGGGTCGGTGGGCGGGTGGACCTACACCACGGTCGTCGCCGACGCTGCTGCTCCGCTCGACACCACGCTCAACGGTGAGAGCACCGAACTCCGCTGGGTGCCCGAAGAGCAGGTCGGCGAGATGCCGTTGCACGCGGGTTTCGCGGAGGCGTGGCCCGCCCTGCGCACCCGCCCGGTACGGATGCTGCTCGACACCGCGAATGTCCTCGGCTCGACCGGGCCGACGGGCTGGTGGCGGGATCGTCCGGGCGCGACGAGTGCTCTGCTCGCGAATCTCGCCGCCGTCCTTCCCCGGACCGTCGAGCTTCCGGACGGCCTGTTCGGGTGGGTGCCGCAGGTCGAGGCGGTCCTCGAAGGAGCTGCCCGCGGTGCGGCGACGGACGACGCCCGCATTCCCGTGCACACCGCGGAGGGGAGCGGAGACGACGAACTGGCCCGCCTCGCGGCAAGTACTGCGACCGCGGTCGACCCGGGGGTCACGGTCGTGGTCACCGCCGACCGCGGACTTCGTGACCGGCTTCCCGGCAACGCGGTGACACTGCCCCCGTCCGCTGTCCTGGCGTGGCTCTAGAGCGCGCCGTTCACGGTGTGGGCAGCGCGGCTTTCAGCGCTGCGGCGGCGGCGCGCGGATCGGCGGCTTCGGTGATGGCCCGCACGACGGCGATCCGGGTGGCGCCCGCGTCGAGGACCTGAGGCAGCCGCTCGAGATCGATCCCGCCGATCGCGAACCACGGCCTGCGCGGATGCGACTTGTGGACCTCTCGCAGCACGCTCAGACCCGCTGCCGGACGACCCGGTTTGGTCGGGGTGTCCCACACCGGACCCGACGCGAAATAGTCGACTCCCTCTTCGATGTCGGCGAGCGACGCCTGCCCGCGGGTGCCGGTCGACCGGCCGATCACGATGTCGTCGCCGAGGATGCTTCGCGCATGCTCGACCGGCAGGTCGCCCTGGCCGAGGTGGAGGATGTCGGCACCCGCGGCAAGGGCGATGTCGGCTCGGTCGTTGACCGCCAGCAACGCACCGTGGCGCGCGCATGCGTCGGCCAGGATGGACAGGGCTGCGAGTTCGTCACGCGCCTCGAGCCGGCCGTACTTCTTCTCACCCGCCGAACCCTTGTCGCGCAGCTGAACGATGTCGACACCGCCGGTCAGCGCCTCGTCGATGAAACGGGCGAGGTCGCCGGTGTCGCGGCGCGCGTCGGTGCACAGGTACAGCCGGGCGGTCGCGAGACGCCCACGGGGGTCGGGATGGTTGCCGCGGTAGGTGGTCACGGTCAAGACGGTAACCTCTCGGGTAGACGAGATACGACACGGGAGTCCCGAGGTACACGGGGCTGAGAGGGGGCCTGCCGGCCCCGACCGTTATGACCTGAACCGGATCATGCCGGCGCAGGGAGTGAGGTGGACCGATGACAACAGTGGCAGTCGTGGGTGGCGGAGTGATCGGTCTGTCGATCGCGTGGCGCGCGGCCCGCTCGGGGTATGTCGTCACCGTCCACGATCCGGATCCCGGTTCGGGTGCGTCCTGGGTGGCAGGCGGAATGCTCGCCCCGTTGTCCGAAGGGTGGCCCGGCGAAGGCCACGTCCTCGAACTCGGTGCCGCGTCGCTGCAGCGCTGGCCCGAGTTCGCGGCACTCCTCCGGTCCGGGACCGGCATCGACCTGGTGACCTCCACCGCGTCGATGACGGTGGCTCTCGACGCCGCAGACGCCGCGGACCTGCGCACGGTCGCCGAGTGGGTTCAGGCGCAGGGCCACGAGATGCGGGTGCTCTCCCGTGCGGAGGTGCGAGACCTCGAACCGTCCCTCGGGCCTCGCATCCGTCTCGGTTTGCTCGCGTCGGCGGAATTGTCCGTGGACAACCGGGCGCTCGTCGTCGCCCTGCGTCGTGCCGCTGTCGATGCCGGTGTCCGATTCTCCGAGGCGCCGGTCGCCGACCTCGCCGACCTCGCCGCCGATCGCGTGGTGCTCGCGGCCGGTTCCGCCTCCTCCCGGTTGTGGCCGGCCCTGCCGGTACGGCCCGTCAAGGGCGAGATCCTGCGGTTGCGGATGCGCCCCGGAGCGACGCCGCTTCCGGAGCGCACCATCCGGGGCAACGTCCACGGCAGACCCGCCTACCTGGTACCCCGCCGTGACGGTCTCGTGGTCGGTGCCACCCAGTACGAGGCGGCGGATACGCAGGTGACCGTCGCGGGGGTGCGCGACCTGATCGCCGATGCGGAGGCACTGCTGCCGGCGATCGGCGAGTACGAACTCCACGAGGCGAGCGCGGGACTGCGCCCCATGACACCGGACAACCTTCCGCTCATCGGGCGGTTGTCGGAACGCGTGATCGCCGCGACGGGACACGGCCGCAACGGCGTGCTGCTCACACCCCTGACCGTCGACGCGGTGCTCGCAGAATTGTCCGAAGATCCCTTGTCCGAGGTGAAGCATGCTTCCCCTCAACGATTTACGGAAGTGGTAGCGCAATGACCAACGGAACCGGGTCGAACCGAACTCAGGTGGGCGTCACCGTCAACGGTGAGGACAAAGACTTCGCGGTGGCACCGACGATGTCGGAACTGCTGGCAGGCATGGGGCTGCCCGAGAAGGGCCTCGCCGTCGCAGTCGACGGCGTGGTGTTCCCCCGCAGCCGCTGGAGCGAGCGGGTCGCCGCGGGCGCACAGATCGAGATTCTCACGGCGGTCCAGGGTGGCTGAATTCCTCGACGGCCCTTCCGGCGACCCGGCCGCGGACCTGCCGCCGTTGACCATCGCCGGTCGCACCTTCGGGTCCCGGCTGATCACCGGAACGGGCGGAGCGGCGAGTCTCGCTGCGCTGGAAGACGCGCTGGTCGCGTCCGGAACCGAACTGACGACCGTCGCGATGCGCCGTGTCGATCCGACATCGGGCACCGGTGTCCTCGATCTGGTGCGCCGGCTGGGGATCGCGCTGCTGCCGAACACCGCCGGTTGCCGTGGCGCGAAGGAAGCCGTGCTCACCGCGCAACTCGGACGTGAGGCGCTCGAGACCGACTGGGTCAAACTCGAAGTCATCGCCGACGAGCGGACACTGCTCCCCGACGCGATCGAACTGGTCGCGGCTGCCGAGCAATTGGTCGACGACGGGTTCGTGGTCCTGCCGTACACGACGGACGACCCCGTGCTCGCGCGCCGGCTCGAGGACGTCGGCTGTGCCGTGGTCATGCCGCTCGGCTCGCCCATCGGGACGGGCCTGGGCATTGCGAACCCGCATCACATCGAGATGATCGTCGAGGCGGCCGGGGTGCCGGTGATCCTGGACGCCGGAATCGGCACCGCATCCGACGCCGCGCTCGCAATGGAACTCGGTTGCGACGCAGTGCTGCTCGCAACCGCGGTCACGCGCGCGAAAGAACCCGCGTTGATGGCCTCGGCGATGCGGCACGCGGTCGAAGCGGGATTCCGCGCACGCCATGCCGGACGGATTCCGAAACGGTTCTGGGCGCAGGCGTCGTCGCCTCTCGAACCCTGATGACGGTGCGGTAGCTGCGCGCGCGGTCCCGATCGTGCAGAGTATGGCCCATGATCGAAGTGACCGGACTGACCAAGACCTTCGGGTCCACGACCGCGGTCGACGATGTGACGTTCACGGTCCGCCCCGGCATCGTCACCGGGTTTCTCGGCCCCAACGGCGCCGGGAAGTCGACGACGATGCGCATGATCCTGGGCCTGGACCGCCCGACCTCGGGCAGCGCGCTCATCGGAGGCAAGCCGTATCGCAGCCTGACACGGCCGCTCCAGACGGTGGGAGCGCTCCTCGACGCGAAGTGGGTGCACCCCAACAGGACGGCGCGTGCGCACCTTCGGTGGCTCGCGGCGTCCAACGGCCTGCCGGCCTCCCGCGTGGACGAGGTGCTGCGCCAGGTCGGTCTCACCGAAGTCGCCGGGAAGCGCGCCGGTGGGTTCTCTCTCGGCATGTCGCAGCGGCTCGGTCTCGCCGGGGCGCTGCTCGGCGACCCGCAGGTGCTGCTCTTCGACGAGCCCGTCAACGGGCTCGACCCGGAGGGCATCATGTGGATCCGCCGCTTCATGCACGCCCTTGCGGCAGAGGGTCGCACCGTGCTGGTGTCGAGCCACCTGCTGTCGGAGATGGCACAGACCGCCGACCATCTGATCGTCATCGGGCGGGGACGCCTGATCGCCGACACGTCGGTGAAGGACTTCGTGGACCGGGCCTCCGAATCGGTCGTCGTGGTGCGCAGTCCTTCTGCCGGCGAGCTGCGCAGCGCCCTCACCGAGCGGGGGTACACCGTCCGCGAAGAGGACGGGGCGCTGCTGGTGCCGAACGTGGGCATTGCCGAGGTCGGTGAACTCGCCGCGTCGCGATCACTCGTGCTGCACGAACTGTCCAGCCGTAACGCGTCGCTCGAAGACGCATTCATGAAACTCACCGGGGGCCACGTGGAATTCCACGGCACCGGAACCGACGACGTCATGAAAGGCGGACTGTGATGGCGGGGACCGTGCTCGACACGCTGCGGGCCGAACGGATCAAACTCACCTCGGTGCAGTCGCCGTTGTGGTGCACGGTGGTGATCGTCGCGCTCGGGCTGGGCCTGGCCGCGGTTCTCGGTTCGGTCGCGCGCAGTTCGCTCACCGCGGACGACGAAGTGATGCAGTTCTATCCCACCGTCGATGTCGCCGTCAGCGGTGTCACGGGATTCGGCGTGTTGGTGCTGATGATCCTGGCAGCACTGTCGGTCACCAGCGAATACCGGTTCGGCGTCATCCGCACGACCTTCCAGGCCACGCCCAACCGGACGCTCCTCCTGACGGTCAAGGCCGCGCTCATCGGTGTGCTCGGCGCGATTCTCACCGGCGTGCTCGGTCTCGCGTCGTTCCTTCTCGCGAAGATGCTGGCGGGACCGGATGCCGGACGAGATCTCGTACTCAGCGGCGAGCCGGCGTGGCGGGCGATCTACGGAATTCCGCTCTACGCGTTCCTCTGTGTGGTGCTCGCGATCGGTGTCGGTACGCTGCTGCGCCAGTCCGCCGGGACGATCGCGCTGCTGCTGCTGTGGCCACTGCTCATCGAGTCGCTGTTCGGATTGTTCGGATCGGTCGGACGTGAAATCCAACCGTTCCTGCCCTTCGCCAACGCCAACAACTTCCTCAGCATGGAGCAGGGCATCGAATTCCACTGGGGTGCATGGGGTTCCCTCGTGTATTTTGCGGTTTTCACGGCTGTGGTGTTCGCTGTGTCACTGGTCGTGGTGAACAAGCGGGACGCCTGAGCACCACGCGCGGACCCCACCGGTCGATTACGCTCTGCCCATGGCGCGCGGACGGTGGGGACGGGCGGGGTTGTCGATCGCGGTAGCGGTCCTGTCGGTCGCGGGATGTGCGGCCGACGACAGTACCGAGGGCGGTGGTTCCGGCAGCGGGGGTTCCGGCAGCGTCGATTCCCCCAGCGGGCAGGCACCGCCGTCGCTCGACCCGTACGCGATCGCCGACCGGGTGCAGATCGAGGCGGTCACCGCACATCTGAGCGAACTCGAACGCATCGCCGGCGAGAACGACGGCAACCGCGCGCTCGGCACCCCCGGATACGACGCGAGTGTCGACTACGTCGCCGGCCGGTTGCGCGACGCCGGGTTCGAGGTGCAGACACCGGAATTCGACGTGACCGGGTTCGACGTGGAGACCGAGACCCTCGACATCGACGGCACCCCCGTGGGCGTGCGCGCGCTGGGCTTCTCGCCCTCGACCGGGCCGGACGGACTCACCGTGCGCCCCGTGCGGATTCCGGCCGACGAGACGCCGGGCTGTGAGCCCACCGACTACGACGGCCTCGACGTCTCCGGATCGGCGGTACTCGTCGACCGCGGTGCGTGCACGTTCTCGGTGAAGGAGCAGGTCGCCGCGGATCGGGGAGCGGCCGCAGTGCTGGTCGTCAACAACGAGGACGGGCCGCTGTCCGATGCGGGACTCGCCGAAGACGAGAAACCCCGGATACCTGTCGGAGGACTCGCCCGGCAGGACGCCGACACGGTCGCAGGGGCATCCTCGGTGAATCTGACTCTCGACACCACGACCGAGAGGCAGCGTTCGTGCAACGTGATCGCCGAGACCTCCACCGGCGCGGCCGACAATGTGGTGGTCGTCGGCGCACATCTCGACAGCGTCCCGGAGGGGCCCGGCATCAACGACAACGGCACGGGAGTCGCCTCCGTGCTCGAAACCGCACTGCAACTCGGCGCGGAACCGGATGTTGCCAACAAGGTGCGCTTCGCATTCTGGGGAGCGGAAGAAGCCGGGCTCGTCGGATCCGCTCGTTATATCGACGGATTGTCCGACGACGAACGCCGCGACATCGCGCTGTATCTCAACTTCGACATGCTCGGCTCCCCGAACCCCGGGTACCTCGTCTTCGACGGAGACGACTCCGACGGCGAAGGGGAAGGTCCCGGGCCGGAGGGATCGGCGGGGATCGAGCGGACGTTCGCACAATTCTTCGCGGAGCGCGGCATCACCGTGTCGGGCACCGATTTCGACGGCAGGTCCGATTACGGACCGTTCGTCGCCGTCGGCATTCCCGCCGGTGGGGTGTTCAGCGGTGCAGACGATGTGAAGACCGCCGAACAGGCGGAGCTGTGGGGCGGTACCGGCGGTAAGGCATTCGACCCGAACTACCACACCGCCGAGGACGACGTCGCGAACGTGGACCGCGACGCGCTCGCCGCAGCCGCGGCGGCCGTCGGGTACGGCACGGCGTTCTACGCGTTGTCGGTGGATGGGCCGGACGGGGTGCCCGTCGGCGACGCACGAGTGCAGGCACGCGAGGCGTTCACCGAGTAACCGGCACCGGCTGCGGTCACTTCTCCTGTAGCCGCCACAACGGGTTGACCGGTCCGTGTCCGCGCCCCAGGTCGTACGACCATTCGAGGCACTTGGTGATCCACTCCTTCGCGAACGCCACCGCGTCGGGCACCGACCGGCCGTGTGCGAGAGCCGAGGCGATCGCGGCGGCCAGGGTGTCGCCGCCGCCGTGATCGTTGCCCGTGTCGATCCGGGGGGTGGTGAATTCGAGGAACCGATCCCCGTCGAACAACAAATCGGTGCTCGACGACGACGTGCGCAGATGCCCGCCCTTGACGATGGCCCATTGCGCACCGAGCGCGTGCAGGGCCTCGGCCGCGCGCCGCGCCGACGGGTCGTCCACCACGTCGATGCCCGTGATGAGACGGATCTCGTCCAGATTCGGGGTGACGACGGTGGCCCGCGGGATCAACACCGAACGGATCGCGTCGAGTGCATCGGCATGGACCAGCGGGTCGCCGTGCATCGATGCGCATACCGGGTCGACGACGAGCGGTACCGGCAGATCGCGGCCGATGCCCATCTCGGTGCACACTGCGGCGACGGCTTCGATGATCGAGGTGGACGGGAGCATTCCGGTCTTGGCAGCCGAGATGCCGATGTCGTCGACGACGCACCGAACCTGTGCGGCGACGGTCTCGGCAGGAATCTCGTGGAACCCCTCTACTCCCACCGAGTTCTGCACCGTGACCGCGGCGACCGCGACGCACGCGTGCACACCGCACATCGCCATGGTCCGGGTGTCGGCTTGGATGCCGGCGCCGCCGCCGGAGTCGGTGCCGGCGATGGTGAGGGCGCGAACCGGCGTTTCACCGGCAGCTGACAAGGGCAGAAGTTCCACGGCGCTCACCCTACCGAGGCTGTGGGGGCTCACCCTCGGCAGCGGCTCCACGGCGGGCCCGTCACGAAAGAATGGGAGCCCGGAGGTTCTTGCAGGAACGTGTTCTATAGTGTTCCAGGTCACAGTTCGATCAGGAAAACATCGCTTGGAGATGCTCTTGGACACCAGTACGCCGAGCGCCGATGTGTCCGACAACGCCGACCAGAACCGCTTCGAACTGCGGCTCAACGGAGATCTCGTCGGCATACTCGGCTACTACGACACCAACTGCCCGTCCGGAGTGCCCGGGCCCTGCGATCCGATCGTGGACTTCATGCACACCGTGATCGTGGAAGACTTCGGTCACCGCGGACTCGCGGCCGTCCTGGTGGGCGGCTCCCTCGATATCGCACGGAAACGCGGCTGGCGGGTCCGGCCGATCTGCACCTATGTCCAGCGCTACCTCGACTCACACGGCGGTTACGAGAACGTCGTGGTCTCGCCCGGTCCGGTCGCGCGCAGGCGGGGTGCCTGACCTCCTCGCAGCCGGACTCACAGCCCGGCTCCCTGCCACGGAACTCCGAGACGCCGAACTCCGGGACACCAACCTTCGCTACGCGGGTTCGTCCGCCAGATCGACGATGACCGGAGCGTGGTCGCTCGCGCCCTTGCCCTTGCGCTCGTTGCGGTCGATCTCGGCGCCCGTGACCCGTGCGGCAAACGCGGGAGAACCGAGCACGAAGTCGATCCGCATGCCCTGCTTCTTGGGGAACCGCAACTGCGTGTAATCCCAGTACGTGTACACCCCGGGGCCCGGCGCATGCGGGCGCACCACGTCGGTGAACCCGGCGTCGGCGAACGCATGGAAGGCGTCGCGCTCGGGCTGCGAGGTGTGCGTCTTGCCTTCGAAGAATGCGGGGTCCCAGACGTCGTCGTCGGTGGGTGCGACATTCCAGTCGCCGACGAGGGCGATCTGCTGATCGGGATCGGCGGAGAGCCACGCCTGCGCGTCGGCCCGCAGCTTCGCCAGCCAGTCGAGTTTGTAGGCGTAGTGCGGATCGTTGAGGTCGCGGCCGTTGGGCACGTACAGGCTCCACACCCGCACACCGCCGCACGTCGCGCCGATCGCGCGGGCTTCGAGCGCGGGAGAGATCTCGGGATCCTTGGAGAAGCCGGGCTGGTCTTCGAAACCGACCTGCACGTCCTCCAGGCCGACACGGGAAACGATGGCGACGCCGTTCCATTGGCTCAACCCGACGTGCGCGACCTCGTAGCCCAGTTCTTCGAACCGCTCCGTCGGGAACTGCTCGTCCTTGCACTTCGTCTCCTGCATGGCGAGCACATCGGTGCCTGTCCGCTGCATCCAGTCGACGATCCGGTCGGTCCGGGCCCGGACCGAGTTCACATTCCACGTTGCCAATCGCACGCCCACACTCTAGGGCAGGGGTACGACGCGACGGTTACGCGCGATCGGCGGACGACGGAGCCGGCGGTTCGGTCGCGTACGTGTAGTGGTGATGGTCGACGAACCCGAGTTCCCGGTACATCGTGCGCGCGGCCACGTTCTCGTCGTGGACCTGCAGATAGGCATGGGTGGCTCCGGCGTCGCGGGCCCAGGCGAGCAGCGACCCGCACAGCAGGGTCCCGAGGCCGCGGCGCCGGTGCTCGGGGGCGACCTCCACCGCGGAGAGTCCCACCCAGCGGCGACCGTCCGGGGCATGGGTCACCGCGGCCCGCCCGATGGCGAGTGGCGGTTGCCCGGGCGCTCCGATCCGGCCGAATCCGAGGGTTCCGGCGGCGACGGCGCCGAGCACGGCCTGCCCGACCGGGGGAACCGTGCCGTTCCGGTACAGCGACAACCATTCCTCGTCCGGTTCCCCGGCGACCGCGACGGGTACCGGCCCCTCCGGCAGCGGCACGTTCTCGAGATCCGCACCCATCACGACCACTCTGTCGCCGGTGGGCCAGCCCTGCGGAATCCGGGCCAGCCGGTCGGGGAGGAGGAGACGCAGCGGAAGGCCACGCGCGGCGAACCAGTCGCGCAGGCGTGCCCGCACCTCGGGATCGGCAGGGTCCGCGACGGTGCCGGGAGCCCCGATCGGGGTCGCCGAGTTGGCGCGGCCGGTGAAACCGCCGCCCGCCCGCAGGAACCAGCCGTCGATCCACGCTTGCTCCAGGCCTGGCCATCCGGCTGCGGCGGCATGTTCGAGCGACCGGATCTCGGAGGTCCGGATCGGTCGTGCGGCGATCTGCTTCACGGCCACCACGGCGCTCGGCGAGACCTGCACAAGTCGCTTGTCCGCGGTGCGCACCGCCACGACCGGTTCCATCGAGACGAGTTCGCCGATCACATCGGTCATGGGATGGCTGTATCCCGCGGGGAGGCGATAGCGCAGCACCACACGGCTGCCGAGCGGTACTGCGGGTACGGCAGGTTCGTCAGTCGTCATCGTCGTGCCCGAACGGGTCCTCGACCGTTCCGGGCATCCACGTCAGACCGGGAGTTCCCCATCCGGCACGCTTGATGGTCTTCTTGGCTGCGCGCGCGTTGCGGCCGATCAGCACGTCGACGTAGAGGTACCCGTCGAGGTGGCCGACCTCGTGTTGCAGCATGCGCGCGAAGAAGCCGTGGCCCTCGATCTCGACGGGGTTGCCGTCGGCGTCCGTTCCGGTGACCTTCGCCCACTCGGCGCGGCCGGTCGGGAAGTTCTCGCCGGGCACGGACAGGCACCCTTCGAGGTCGTCCTCCGGGTCCGGCATCGTCTCGGGGATCTCGGACGTCTCGAGTACCGGGTTGACGACAACTCCCCGGCGGCGCGCGACGTGCCCGGATTCGTCCCGGTCGGGGCAGTCGTAGACGAACAGGCGCTTGGCGACGCCGACCTGGTTGGCGGCGAGCCCGACCCCGTTCGCGGCATCCATCGTCTCGTACATGTCGGCGATCAACTGAGCGAGCTCGGCGGGGGATTCCGTCACCGGTTCGGTCGGGTTGTGCAGGACGGGGTCGCCGACGATGACGATCGGAAGAATGGCCATGGTGGAACAGGATAGTGCGCGTCCGAGGTGCTCGTCGGGCCGGTACGTGTCGGAACCGCGTGGTTGAATTACGGTCGGAAACACACAGGTGTAATTGTCGCCCGAGTGATCCGGGCTTCGAGGAGTGACATGGACGGCGCAGCAGCGCACGATGGGGGCCGGTCCGGTGCAGAGCCCCAGCGCAGTGACGACGAGATCGCCGGCGCGGCTGATCCGAATGCAATCGGAGACGACGGCCTGAGCCGGCGCGACCACGACATTCTGGCTTTCGAGCGGCAGTGGTGGAAGTACGCCGGCGCCAAGGAAGAAGCCATCAAGGAACTGTTCGGCCTCTCCGCGACCCGCTATTACCAAGTGCTCAACGCGCTCGTCGACCGGCCGGAAGCTCTTGCCGCCGATCCCATGCTGGTCAAACGGCTCCGTCGGCTCCGGGCGAGCCGCCAGAAGGCACGCGCCGCACGACGCCTCGGATTCGAAACGACGCGTTAGCCGAGCGTCAGCGCGTGAACCGTCGGCCAACTATGGTCGAACGCGTGAGCAGAACCGCCGAGAAACCCAACCGAGCACCCTCGTCGTCGGGGCCACCCCTCCGGGCCTTCGCGATGGTGTTGATCTCCCTCGCAATTCTGTTCGCCGGGATCGGGATGGCGTCACTCGGCGGCTCCGACGACGAGGCGACCACCACCGCGAGCAGCGAACCCTCCGAGGCCGCTCCGTCGGCGTCGGCCGCGAGTGCGTTCGGCGGCGCGGCATCGGCGGCACCCAACGCAGCGCAGCCACCCGCTGCGACGTCGGCTGCCCCGGCCGCCACCACCCCCGAATCGTCGGCGGCGGAAGCGCCCGCAACTCCGGCGCCCGTCCGCGTCCTCAACAACAGCAACGTCGCCGGCCTCGCCGCCCAGACGGCAAGTCTGCTCGAGGACGAAGGCTTCACGATCGAGGACACGGGCAACTACAGCAACGGCACCGTCGGTATGACCACCGTGTACTACGGGACGACACCCGGCGAGGAGGAAACCGCGCTCGAGGTCGCCGACGCGCTCGGCGTCTCCGCGCAACCTCGCCTTCCGGGACTTGCCGACGAAGCCCCAGGCGTGATCGTCATCGTCGCTGCGTCGTAGACGGACCGACGGTGCCGCACGCGACCGATCGGGCTTTCCGGTAGCAGGGCAGGAGCGGCGCGCGGGGTCCCGGCTATGATCGGTTTACTTTTCGGCACTTCGAAGGAGCGGTTTGATGGTCTCCAGTTCCACCCGTCGCATGTCTTGGCGTGCTCTGGCCCCGATTGTCGCGATCGCTGCCGTCGGCCTGACCGCATGCTCGAACAACGAGGAACCGACCGACGTGCCGGGTACGACACCGCCGGTGTGGACCGGTTCCGCTGCCCCCGGCGACTCCCACGGGGACTCCCACGGCAGCGAATCCGGAGCAGGCGGAGCGCAGGCCGGCAGCGCGCAGGGCGGCGGCGCCGCAGGTGCGGCCACTCTCACCGCCGGCCTGAAGGCGGTCGACGGCGCTGATGCAGGCACCGTGTCCTTCGCCGAACAGGACGGCGGCGTGCAGGTCACGATCGACGTGGAGGGACTTGCGCCCGGCTACCACGGTGTCCACGTCCACGCGGTCGGCAAGTGCGAACCCGAGTCGGTCGCTCCCACGGGTGGCGCACCGGGAGCATTCCTGTCCGCCGGCCCGCACCTGCAGGTCGAAGGCAGCACCTCCGTCCCGGAGAGCGGTGACCTGGTGTCGGTCGTCGTCCACGAAGACGGAACGGCCACCACGACCGTGACCACGAACGCGTTCACCCTCGAGGATCTGCAGGGTGAAGAAGGTACCTCGGTGGTCGTGCACGAGGACAACCTCGGCGCCCGCCAAGCGTGCGGCGTAATCGAGTGACGTTTCCCCGGAGACCGCACACGCGGTAATTCCACTCACAGGGCCTCGCGGGCATGATCGGTTCGCGGGGCCCTTGTGGTTGGATCGAATCGTGGCAGTCGAGTTTCCGGGTTCTCCCCGTCCGACAGTAGGCGTGGAGTGGGAGATCGCCCTGGTCGACAAGACCACCCGCGATCTGTCGAACAGTGCAGCGGACGTGTTCGACTCCGTCGGCAGGATCGCAGGTGAGACACCGCGTCTGACGAAGGAGTTCCTGCGGAATACGGTCGAACTCGTCACCGACGTCCACGACACGGTGGGCGAAGCGGTCGACGACCTCTCCGAATCGCTGTCGCTGTTGCGCCGCGCCGCGGACCCGCACGGTGTCGATCTGATGTGCGCGGGCACCCACCCGTTCGCGCAGTGGACGGACCAGATCGTCACGAGCGCCCCGCACTACGACGAAATGATCGATCGCACCCGCTGGTGGGGCCGGCAGATGCTGATCTGGGGGGTGCACGTCCATGTCGGCGTGTCGTCGCCGCACAAGGTCATTCCGATCCTCAACGCCCTGCTCGTGAAGTATCCGCACATGCTCGCGTTGTCGGCGTCGTCGCCGATCTGGGCGGGATACGACACCGGTTACGCCAGCAACCGGGCACTGATGTTCCAGCAGTTGCCCACCGCCGGTCTGCCCTACCACTTCTCCGACTGGGCGCAGTACGAACGCTTCATCGAGGATCAACTCAAATCCGGGGTCATCAACACTCCCGGTGGGATGCACTGGGACATCCGGCCCGCCCCCAAATGGGGCACGATCGAAGTGCGGGTCTTCGACGGCATCACCAACCGCGCCGAACTGGCGGCACTCGTCGCGTTCGTCCACTCGCTCGTCGTCTACTTCGACGAGTGTCTCGAGCGCGGTGAAGACCTTCCGATCCTGCAGCCGTGGCACGTCAAGGAGAACAAGTGGCGCGCGGCGCGGTACGGGCTGGAGGCCGAGGTGATCCTGGACCCCGAATGTCACGAACGCCTCGTCACCGACGACCTGCACGACCTGCTCGAGCAGATCACACCGACCGCTGCCCGGCTCGGGTGCGCCGACGAACTGGCGCGGGTCGCCGACATCCCGGTGCGCGGAGCGTCGTATCAACGGCAGCGACGTCTCGCGGAGGCTACGGGAGGCGATCTCGTGGCCGTGGTGGACTCGCTGGTCGACGAACTACGGGCCTGAACGCCCCCGCCGGTCAGGTTCCGTCGCCGGGGAACTCCTCTTCGAGCAGTCCGTCCCGGCCGAGCTGTTCCCGGTAGGCGATGCGTCCCACCCGGTGCGCGATCACCGGTGCGGTAAGCACCATGAACATGCCGGCGAGCGCCATCATCCAGATATCCACCGACCCGCGCAGGATCAGCATCGCCCCGCCGAGCACGAAGAGGAGCCCGATCACCTGCGGCTTCGTCGCGGGGTGCATCCGCGAGAGGGTGTCGCGGAAGCGCACCACCCCGATCGCCGCGGTGAACGAGACGACTGCCCCGATGAGAATCAGGATGTGGCCGATCAGGTCGAGAACTGTGCTCATTGTTCGTCACGCACCCGGAAGCGGGCGATGGATACCGACCCGATGAATCCGACGAGCGCCAGCGCGACGATCGCGGGCGCGACGGTGGTGTCGCGACTGTAGACCGCCCAGACGGCGAGCCCGCAGATCGCGATCGCCAGCAGGGCGTCGACACCGACCAACCGGTCGAGCGAATTGGGGCCGCCGAAGGCCCGGTAACAGATCAGGACCGCCGACACGAACAAGAGCACGCCGGAGATCACCAGCAGCACGGTCATCAGATACTCTCCGTTCCGCTTCGCCAGGGGCTCGGCTGCCATTCGGAATCGCGCTCGAACGTCCTGATCAGGAGGCGTTCGATCAGTCGTGCCGAACGGTAGAAGTCCGACACCGCGCGGTCGGTGCTCACGTCCAGGACGTGGACGTACACGATGCGGCGCACCTGGTCGATCTCGAGAACCATCGTGCCGGGGATGTTGTTCATGATGTCCGTCCACAGTGTGAGCACCAGGTCGGACTTGATGGTCAGACGGCAGCGCAGGACACCGGTCACCGGAGGTGGCGCCGGACGGATCGCGAGCCAGCCCACGGACACCGTCGAGCGCATCGATTCGATGAAGATGTACATGCCCAGCCGGACTGCCGACAACAGGTGCACTCTGCCCTCGACGGGAACGCGCGGGAGCGGTAGCAGCACCATGACGATGATCGACACGACCAGTCCGCCGAGGATGTTGGCGATACTGAAGGTGCCCCACAGCAGCACCCACACGAAGGTCATCCAGCCGAGCACGAACAGCCTGACGACGTTGGCGCGTTTCATCATCGTCCGTCACCTCCCAGCACGGCTTCGATGTACACCGAGCGGTCCAGCAGGTTCTCGGCGGCGCGGTGGCTGATGTCGAGAAGCGGACCCGCGAACACCGTCAGCGACACGCCGATCGTCACGAGCCAGATGGTCGGCACGAGCATCGCGCGGGGCATCTTGCCCACGTCCTCGCGCTCCTCGAGAAGGATGTCCGTTTCGGATTCGTCGATGAGCGCGGAGGGACCGATGTCGGCGAGTTCGCCCTCGGGAGCGTCGGCGCGGGCCCGCCAGAACGCCTTCGTCCAGATCCGCGCCACGACGTACAAGGTGAGAAGACTGGTCAGCACGCTGCCGCCGACGAGCAGCCACGCGAGAACCGAGCCGTCCTCGGCGCCGGCCTGCAGCAACGCGACCTTGCCGATGAATCCGGAGAACGGCGGGATGCCGCCGAGATTGAGCGCCGGGATCAGGAACAACACTGCGAGCAGCGGGCTGGCGAGGGCGAGCCCGCCGAGGCGGCGCAGCGATGCCGAACCGGCCTGCCGCTCGATCAGGCCGACGACGAGGAACAGGGTCGTCTGCACGAGAATGTGGTGGCCCACGTAGAACACCGCGCCGGCCAGGCCCGTCTCGGAAGACAGCGCGATACCGAACACCATGTAGCCGATGTGGCTGACCAGGGTGAACGACAGCAGACGTTTGATGTCGTTCTGGGCGATCGCGCCGAGAATGCCGACGACCATCGTCAGCAGGCCCGCAACCATCAGCACCCCGTCGAGTTCACCCCCGGGGAACAGCAGGGTGTGGGCACGGATGATCGCGTAGACACCCACTTTCGTGAGCAGCCCGGCGAACACGGCGGTGACGGGTGCGGGAGCGGTGGGGTACGAGTCGGGAAGCCACGACGACAACGGGAACACCGCCGCCTTGATGCCGAACGCGACGAGCAGGACGCCGAAGATCGCCGCACGGGTGCCTTCGGGCACGTCGTCCATCCGGACCGCCATCTGGGCGAGGTTCAAGGTGCCCGTCGCGGCGTAGGCGAACCCCATGCCGGCGAGGAACACCATCGACGACACCATCGACACCATCACGTACGAGACACCGGCCCGGACGCGGTCGGCGCTCGCCCCGATGGTCAACAGCACAAACGATGCCGCGAGAAGTACCTCGAATCCGACGAACAGATTGAAGAGGTCACCGGCGAGGAACGCGATGTTCACGCCCGCGGTGAGAGCGAGGTAGGTCGGCAGGAAGATGGAGACCGGCTGTTGTTCGTCGCCGTCGTGGATGCCCTGCCCGACCGCGAAGAGCATCACCGACAGCAAGACGATCGCCGACACGACGAGCATCAGCGCGGCGAGACGGTCGACCACCAGGGAGATACCGATGGGCGCTTCCCACCCGCCGACCTGCATCACTTCGATGCCGTCACGGTCGGCGAAGTACAGCAGCGCAACCGCGACGACGAGCGTCGCGACCAACGCGAACACGGTGATTCCGCGCTGGGCACGCGGCCGGCGGCCGAGGATCAGGGTGACGGCGGCTGCGAGCAGCGGGATGAGGACGGGCAGCGGGATGAGGGCGGCCGAGGTCAATATCATCGGCGGTCACCCTCTCCGTGCGTGTCGTCGTGCCGGTCGCTGTCCTCGCCCGAACCGCTGGTGTGCGGTTCCGCACCGTTGTGGATCGGGTCGTACGCGGAGTCGGTGGGGTCGTCGAAATCGCCGTCGTGCAGGTCTTCGTACACCTCGAGGTCCTCGATGTTGGTGAGTGCCTCGAGGGGAATCGGGTTGCCTTCGGCGTCGAAGGCGTCGCCGCTTTTGCTGGGCTCGCCGGTGAGCGGGTCGTCGGAGCGGTCGCGCACCGGCGCTTCCGCCGGACTGCGCCGCCGCGACACCAAGGTGTCTTCGGGGTCGTTCTCGATCTCGTCGCGAGCACGGAACGTGTACGACCGGTACGTCAGGGCCAGCACGAACGCCGCGATACCCATCGTGATCACGATGGACGTCAGGATCATCGCCTGGGCCAGCGGGTCGGCCATGTCCTCGTGCAAGTCGCTCTCCGTGCCGACGATCGGGGCTTTGCCCGACGGGCCGGAGAGCGTGAGGATCAGCAGATTGATGGCGTTGCCGATGAGGAGCAGCCCCAGCAGCATCTTGATGATGCTGCGTTCGAGGAGCATGTAGACACCGCACGCGGCGAACACGCCGACGACGCCCATCAGGGTGAGGTTCGCGGTCATCATCGCTTTGCCCCCACGACCTCGGCGTCGAGTCGCGCGCCGAGACTGCGCAGCACGTCGAGGATCAGTCCGACGACGATCAGGTACACGCCGAGATCGAAGAACAGGGCGGTCACGATCTTGATGTCGCCGAGCACCGGCAGGGTGAACTGCAGGGTCGCCGACGACAGCGCCGGGGCGCCGAGCAGCACGGACACCAGGGCCGTGCCGGCGGCGAGGGTGAGACCGAGACCGAGGATCTTTCCGGCGTCGATGGGAACCGCCTCTCCGAGCTCGTAGCGTCCTCCGGCCAGGTAACGCAGCACGAGCGCCAAGCCTGCGACGAGCCCGCCGGCGAAACCGCCACCGGGGGCGTTGTGCCCGGAGAAGTAGAAGTACACCGACAGCACCATCATGGTGGGAAACACCAGACGGGTCGTGACCTCGAGGACCAGCGACCGGTATCGCGGATCGATGAGGTCACCGCCCAGCAGCCACGTCGTGTCGTTGTTCGCCGATGCCGCATCGAGCTGCGCGGCGGGCGCATCCGACACGCGGGGTGCGGTGCCGAAGCGGCGGGTTCGGAACACCAGGCTGGCGACGCCCGTCGCGGCGACCAGCAGCACCGAGATCTCACCGAGGGTGTCCCAGGCACGGATGTCGACGAGGAGCACATTGACGACGTTCTTGCCGTCGCCCATGTTGTACGCGGCGTCGGGAAGCAGCAACGAGATGGGGTCGGCGCTGCGCGCGGCGACCGCGTAGACACCGATACCCGTCACGACCAGGCCGACGGCGATGCCGAGCAGTGCCCGCGGCAGCCTGCTCTGGGCATCGGTTGCCGGGTCGGACTCGGGAGGCAGCTTCCGCAGCACCAACACGAACATCACGAGGGTGACGGTCTCGACGAGGAACTGCGTCAAGGCGAGGTCGGGCGCTCCGTGCATCGCGAAGAGCAGACCGAGGCCGTAGCCGGTGACGCCGACGACCAGAACGCCGCCGAGGCGGTTGCGCAGCACGGTTGCGGTGATCGCGGCACCGGCGACGATCACGCCGACCGCCAGCTCCCACGGGGTGTCCCAGAGGCGCGTCTCCGGCATGGTGCCCACCCCGAACACGAACATGAGAATGGTCGGGAGCAACGTGAGCGTGACGAGGATCGTCGCCTGGGTGAGCGGCAGCGAACCCCGCTGGAGGAAGCCGGTGAGCCGCAGCGACAACAGGTCCATGCCGCGCAGCGTCGCGTCGTACATCCGGTCGGCGTTGCCGAGGGGCGGATGCTCGAACTTGAGTCGCGCGATGGTGCGGTGCGCGAGGAACAGTGCCGTACCGCCCGCGATCACCACTGCCGTGAGACCCAGCGGCAACGTCGGCCCGTGCCACAGCGCGAGATGGTAGGTCTTCGAGAGCCCGGACGGGAGCGTGTCGGCGTAGGGGGTGACCAGCCCGTCGATCCACGACGCGCCGAACCCGGCGGCGAGACCGGCGACGGCAAGCGCGGTGGGCGCCGACATCAGCAGCCACCCGGGGGCGTGCACGTTCTGCACCGCCGGACTCGGGCGCTTGAGTTGCTTGCGGCCGAACGCGCCCCAGATGAACCGGATGCTGTAGGCGAGCGTGAGGATCGAACCGACCACGATGCCGGCGGTGGTGGCCACCCTCGCCCACTCGGGCAGGACGTCGGCGACGAGTGCGCCCTCGAGCGCAGCTTCCTTCGCGACGAAGCCGATGAGCGGTGGTAGCCCGGCCATGCTGGCAGCGGCCAGTACCGCGACTCCGGCGAGCAGCGGCGTCGCCTTGCCGAGGTGGGCGAGCTTGCGGATGTCGCGGGTGCCCGTCGAGTGGTCGATGACGCCCACGACCATGAACAGGCATGCCTTGAACATCGCGTGCGCAATCACCATGGTGAGCCCGGCCAGTGCCGCTTCACGACTGCCGATCCCGACGAGTGCGGTGAGGAAGCCGAGCTGACTGACCGTGCCGAACGCGAGGATCAGTTTGAGGTCGAAGGCCCGGAACGCTCGCCAGCCGGCGAGGATCATCGAGGCGAGACCGAGTCCGATGACGATCGGTCGCCATGCGGCGCTGTCCGCGAATCCGGGCGCCAGCCTTGCGACGAGGTAGATGCCGGCCTTGACCATGGCGGCGGCATGCAGGTAACCGGACACCGGGGTGGGTGCCGCCATCGCGCCGGGCAGCCAGAAGTGCAGGGGGACCACGGCCGACTTCGACAGCGCGCCGATGAGGACGAGCACGATGGCAACCCCCGCCAGCCAACCGTGCGGAGCAGCCTCCACGACCGCCGACAGGTTGTAGCTGCCCACCATCTGCCCGAGGATGATGATGCCGACGAGCATTGCGAGACCGCCGGCGGTCGTGACCAGGAGCGCCTGCGTCGCCGCACGGCGGCTCGATGCTCGCTCCGCGTAGTGGCCGACCAGCAGGAACGACAACACGGTCGTCAGTTCCCAGAAGGTGTAGAGCAGCAGCATGTTGTCGCTGACGACCAGGCCGAACATCACTCCGGCGAAGGCGACCATCTCCGCGGCGAACAGCCCGAGCCGAGGTTCGTCGTCGTCGAAGTAGCGGGAGCAGTAGAGCAGGATCAGCGATCCGATGCCGAGCACCAGCAGGCACATGATCGAGGCGAGCGCATCGAACCGGAGGTCGATATCCATCGACAGCGAGGTCGCCCACGGGATCTGCACCCGCTGCTCGGTTCCCCAGTTCGCGATGACCCAGCCCAGGCTGCCCAGCGGCACGAGTGCCAGCGGCAGGAAGGCGTTTCTCCCCATGACTCTGACCAGAGACGGCGCCAGCAGAGCGGCAACCGCGTGAGCGAAGAGTATGGCGAGCAAAAGGCACTCCGTCGGGGTCGAGCCAGGCGGCGGTGTCTGACTGTGCGGCGTAACACGTTTGTCAAGAAATACGGCACAATGCCGAAACGCGGGACGCCCCGACATGCGTTCGTTCTGCCTCTAGTAGGCGAAACGGAATGAGTCCATCTTAACGGTTGGCTTCGCACGCTTGCGAATCGGGTGGAAACGCCCTTCGCATCACGTGCCTGCGCGGTTCGCCGAATTGGATGTACCTGTCATCGAATTGGAGAGTCGCCCGGGCACCCGATAGGCCGATCGGGCTACCGCACCTGCCACGCACACGCGCCGACGGTCGCGGCGAGCGCGAGCACGATCCACCGTGGGTCGGCCGGCAACACCCACACCGCTCCGATCACTGCCGCGGCCGGCACGGGGAGCGCGAGCCCCAGCGCCGCGATCGATGCCGATCCCGGCAGTGACGCGGCGAGGGCGAGAGCGGTCCCGGCGGCGACGAGCGCGGCACGCACCACGAGCGGAATTCCCTCGCCGATCTCTTCGGGAAACCAGACCGCGGCCACGGACACGACCATCGCGACCGCGAATCCGGCGAGTGGGCTGGGGAAGTACCGGGCGAGACGAACCCCCACGAGTACGGCACCGACCGTGACCAGGAGAACCCACCGAGATGCGCCCGCCCACAGTTCGACAACGATCGGATATCCCGCAGCGACCGCCCCGGTGGCGGCGAGCACGAACCGGTCGTTGCCCGGCGGGAGGAGGCGGGCGGTGATCTCGGCTGCGATCACGATCGCAAGGAGGGCCACAACCACGACGAGCCACATCCGCACGGCGGTTTCGGCCGCCTGCGACGTGACGAGATCACCGAGAAGCCGGTAGCCGAGCGTGAGGACACCGGCGGCCACGACCGCGATGACGGACACCCGTGGGTCCAGCCGTTGCACGCGCATCCCGGGCCGGGCGGTAATCGCGGCGCCGACCAGCGTGACGAGTGCGAGCACCAGCAGCCACTGCGGCACAGTCCAGCGCATCACCGCGACCGGCACCACCGCACCCACGGCCGCTGCCGTGAGAAAAGCCGACCAGGCCCCGGCGACGAGCGCCCACTGGCCGCTCGCCGAACCCCACGCCCCGGCGGCCGCCGAGCCGAGCAGCACACCGGTGGTCGCGGCCGCCACGAATCCCACGACGGCGAGCGTCTCGGACGATGCGTCGACCGGAACGATGTACCGCACCGAGCCGAGCACCAGAACGGCACCCGCCCCGATCGCCCACGCGGTCCGCCGCGAACCCGAACGCTGCAGCCCGGTCGCGGCCAGCGCCGCGAGCACCGCGGTGATCACCGGCGTGTAGTCGTTGCTCGTACCCGCGGGCAGGACGGAGTCACCGACGGCGAGCACCATGACGGCCGCCGCCGCAGCAGCGACCGCGGCGAGCGTGGACACCGGATCGGCGAGCCGCACGGCCGTCGAGGCGGGAGACACGTCAGCGACCCTCGGCGTACGTGCGCAGGTGCTCGACCTGCACCGGGTCGAGTGACGGACGCACCTTGTCGCGCGCCACGGCCATGTCCTCGGAGGTCACCACCGCGGCATCCACGTTGCGGCGCATCGCGGCGAGCGCGGCCTCACGCAACAGTGCGGAACAATCCGCCGCCGAATACCCGTCGAGTTGCCGGGCGAGGTCCCCAAGGTTCACGTCGTCGGCCAGCGGGACGGACCGGCCGGCCGTTTCGAGGATGGCGGCGCGGGCCTCGGCGTCGGGCGGCGGTACGAACACCAGCCGTTCGAGCCTGCCGGGACGCAGCAGTGCCGGATCGATGAGATCCGGACGGTTCGTCGCGGCCACCACGACGACGTCCCGGAGCGGTTCCACGCCGTCGAGCTCGGTCAGCAGTGCCGCGACGACCCGATCCACGACACCCGAATCCGAACTCTGCCCGCGCCGCGGTGCGAGTGCGTCGACCTCGTCGAGGAACACGAGCGCCGGGGCGGAGTTGCGGGCACGCTGGAAGAGTTCGCGCACGGCCTTCTCCGACGCACCGACCCACTTGTCCATCAGCTCGGCGCCCTTGACCGCGTGCACACTCAGCTGTCCGGTGCCGGCGAGTGCCCGGACCAGGTAGGTCTTCCCACAGCCGGGCGGCCCGTAGAGCAGCACACCTCGCGGCGGATCGACCCCGAGCCGGGCGAACGAATCGGGATGCTGCAACGGCCACAGCACGGCTTCCGTCAGTGCCTGCTTGGTTTCGACCATGTCACCGACGTCGTCGAGGCTGACGCTGCCGATCGCGAGCTCCTCGGTTCCCGATCGCGACAGCGGGCGGATGACCTCGAGGGCACCGATCAGGTCGTCCTGGGTGAGTTTCGGCTCGTCCGCGGCGCGGCTCGCGCGGGAGGCCGCGCGGAGTGCGGCCTCGCGGCACAGTGCGGCGAGGTCCGCGACGACGAAACCCGGGGTACGGCCGGCGACTGCCGGCAGGTCGAGGTCTGCCGACGGAACCGTGCGCAGCAGCACCTCGAGCAACGCGCGTCGCGTGGTGCCGTCGGGTAGTGGCAGCGACAGCTCACGATCGCAGATTTCGGGCGCGCGGACCCGGGCGTCGAGGTCGTCGGGATGGGCGGTCGTGACGACGAGTGCGACACCGGGGGTGTCCACCGCGCGCCGGAGTTCCTCCAGGATCAGCGTGGCGACGGGCTCGGCGTCGGAGGGAAGAAGCGCATCGGCATCGGTGACCAGCAGGACGCCACCACTGCGGACGTCCTGTGCGGCGGCGGCGACGCGGCGCAGGCGCTCGTCGGCCGCGAGCGCGCCGATGCCGGGACCGTCGAGTTCGAAGACCCGCCTGCTCGCGAGGACCGAGCGCACGAACGTCGCTTTGCCGACGCCGGCGGGGCCGGTCACCAGTACGCCCAGGTGCGGCGACGCACCGAGCGTCCGGAGCAGTTCGGGTTCGTCGAGCGCGAGGGTGAGCCATTCGCTGAGCTTGGCGACCTGCGGCTGTACGCCGACGAGGTCTTCCACCGGAGGCGGCGGAGGAGCGGGGGCCGGGTCGGGAGTGCGGGTGATCCCCGCGTCGTGGACGACGACGGGAGCGGTGCCCCCACCGGTTCCGGCGCCACTTCGCCACGTGACCGCGCTGTTGGGCTGCACGCTCACCGGACCCTGAGGATCGACCGTGGTCACGGTGAGCAGTTCCGACGTCCACGCCACCCCGAACGTTCGGGACAGCGTCCGCGTCGTGTCGGCACTGCTCGTTCCCGGACCGAGGTCACGGGGGAGCAGGGAGACCGCGTCACCGACGGTGAGGACCTTGCCGAGCAGGGCCTGTCGCAACGTGGCGTCGGAAATCGACTGTCGCGCGAGTGCAGATCCGGTGACCGTCACGGTGCGGGCGCCGTACACGGTGACGGATTCGACGACGACCGTGGCGTCCTCACGGAGTCCGGTGTTCGACAGCGTCACGTCGTCGAGCAGGATCGTGCCGGTGGGTGTCCCGGGTGGCGCGAGGCCCGCGACCGCGGCGGTGCGCCGTGCCCCCACCAGCGCGATCGCGTCCCATTCCCGGATCCCCAGAGCGGCGAGAGCCTCCGCGTGGAGGCGGACGACGCCGCGGCGCGCGTCGGCCGCGGAGGTGTTGAGTCGGACGGTCAGCGCGAGTTGTGGAGAGGTCACGCGCCGAGCCTAGAACGTGCTCACTCCCCGCGGGGACGACGCAGGCCCAGGCGCGTCGCCGACCGTGCTGTCGTGGTCACCCGGCGGGCGCCCGCGCGGTGTGGCCGAGCGGCACGGGTTCGGGCACGGATCGCGCGTCGTTCCGCCGGTTTGATGTCCCATGTCTCGGGCCGCGCCGCGACCCAACGCTTGGATCGGATGGCGAAGGGGATGTGCAGCAGGTAGACGCCCACGAGCACGATCATCAGGACGAACGGGTAGGTGACGAGCGCAGCAGCCGCGACGGCGACGAGGGCGAGGAGCAGCACGGCCAGCCGCGCGGGCACCGATGCGGACTTCATCGCGAGGGTGGGTACCCGGCTGACGATCAGGGCCGCCGATATCAAGGTCCACACCGCGACGAGCGGCATCGACGACCACCAGCCGTCACCCCACTGGATGTAGGCGGCGACCGGAGCGAGCGCGACGAGCGCGCCCGCAGGGGACGGCACGCCCACGAAGTACTCGCGCGCGTACGCCGGCACGCTGTCGTCTTCGAGCAGTGTGTTGAATCGGGCCAGTCGCAGCACGATGCTCACTGCGTACAGCAACGCGACGATCCAGCCGAACGCGCTGCCGTCGAGCAGCGTCACGTACAGGACGAGTGCGGGCGCGACACCGAAGGCGATGGCGTCGGACAACGAATCGAGTTCGGCGCCGATCTTGCTGGTCGCATCGAGCATGCGCGCGATGCGGCCGTCCAGCGAATCGAGGACGGCGGCAGCGCCGACAAGTCCGATGGCGGTGCCGAGTTGTCCGTCGAGTGCGAACTTCACCGCCGACAGACCCGCCGACAACGCGAGAATCGTGATGACACTGGGGAGTAGGCGGACCACCTGCGGCCGGTTACGGGTCTTCCGAACCGGGGCCGGGCGGACTGCCGGACCGGGAGGATTCACGACAGCGGCGTAGTCGGCAACTGCGCGATCACCGTCTCGGCGCCGATTGTGCGCTGGCCGCGCTCGACGAGCAGTGTGCTCCCGGGCGGGAAGTAGGTATCGACGCGCGACCCGAAGCGGATGAGGCCGTACGTGTCGCCGATCGGAAGGGTGTCGCCGATCTGTGCGTCGCACACGATCCGGCGGGCGAGCAGGCCGGCGATCTGCACGACCGCGACCTCGCACCCGTCCCGTGTTTCGAGCAGCATGCTGTTGCGCTCGTTCACTTCGCTCGCATCGGCGAGGTCGGCGGAGAGGAACTTGCCCGGCGTGTGCACGACCTTTCGTACGGTGCCGCCGACGGGGCTGCGCTGTACGTGCACGTCCAGCACCGACAGGAAGATGCTCACCCGCGGGCGGGGCTCTGTGCCGAGGCCGAGTTCGGCGGGAGGCGCTGCGGTATCGACGAGCGCGACCTCGCCGTCGGCGGGAGCCACGACGACGCCGACCCGGTTCGGCGGTACCCGATGCGGATGCCGGAAAAAGGTGGCTGTGGCAGCCGCAGACGCCAGGCCGGCGCGCCGCACCCACTTGTGGCGGCGGCCGAGAGCGGCTACCGCCAGGGGCGCGGCGACGAACGGGACGCCTCCGGGGTGGAGCGGCGGAATCACGTGCCGGACCAGATCGACGACGTGGGCTATACCGCTGGTGGGGGGTTCTCCGGCGGGGGACGGCTTACGTGCCACGGCTCCTCTTATGTGTCGCGTTCGGTGTGTCGCCACGGCCGGGGGCCGCGGGCTACCCGGCCGCAAGGCCTTGGGCTACCACAGGGTACGTGAGCGACGTCGGGGATGCGCGGAGCCGAAGCGTCAGACGGTGGCTCCGGCTTCGACCTCGTTCTTGATGCGTGCGAGGGTCGCGTTCATTCCCTGGATCATGTCGTCGTCGAACGGTTCGCTGCCCCCCAGAACGTATTTGATGAGGGTCTGCGACACCTTGCTGGTGCCCTGCGGTGCTTCGCGACGCTGCACGATCCGCGTTCCGGTCGCCGTGGGCTCCAGGGTGAACGACCAGATCGACCGGTTCTCGTTGATGCGGAACCGCAGTTCGCGTCCGGGTTCGAAGGCGATGACCTTCGAGGTGGTGGGCCACACGAGCAGGCCCTTCTTGTTGATGTTGATCGTTTTGGTGCCGCGCGCGACGGTGCCACCCCGAATGATCATTTTTCGGCACTGCGGGCTCCACTCGCCCATGCGCTTCAGGTCGGAGATCACACTCCATACACGCTCGGGTGATGCGGCGATGTCGACGGTGGCTTCGAGGGTCTGGGACACGGGGGACTCCTGTGCTCGTCGGTTCGGTTCCGGTCTACCGGCGCCGATATCTGATACTTCCGGTTACAGATGTGCGTCGATCGTAGCGGACATTGTGTCGCGGGTCACCGGCGCGCCTCCGGGCGTGGCGGCGTAGCCGGGTCATCGCAACCGCCGGTGAGGCGAAGGAATGCGCCGAGTTCGGCGAGCGCGTCGGGAGTTGTCGGAAGGTAGTCGGTCAGAACTCCCGATTGCACGACGATCGCGCACCACTGCCCACGCGACAGGGCCACGTTCAGCCTGTTCCTCGACAACAGAAACGACATGCCCCGAGGAACGTCCTCGAGCGCAGACGCGGTCATCGATACCAGGACCACCGCCGCTTGTCGCCCTTGGAATTTGTCGACGGTTCCGACGGGGACGCGCTCGAGACCGGCAGCGGACAGTGCCGTGCGGATGGAGGCGACCTGCGCGTTGTACGGCGCCACGACGAGGATGTCGGCCTCGTCGAGGGGACGCGCCGGCATATCGGGGTCGCCCGTCCATGCAGCACCCAGCAACTTGTCGACCTGTCCGACGATTTCTGTGCTCTCCTCCTCGGAGCAGGTGGCGTTGCCCCGATGGTCGACCCGGACCGTGTGGACGCCGGGCAGCACCCCGTCGAGTGCCCGCGCGGACGTCACCTCTGTCTTGGACAGCAGTCTGCCGTCGTACGACAGGTCGGACACTCGCGCGCAGAGGTCCGGATGCATGCGCCATGTCAGCGACAGGAAGTAACCGCGCTCCGCGGGGAGTGCGCCGTGTCCTTCCGCGAGCCACCCGAGAGCGGATTCGTCCACCGCTTCAGGATGTGTCCCCTGGCTGACCTGGGGCAACTGCTGGGGGTCGCCGAGGAGCAACAGGTTCTGTGCGGCGCGAGCGACCGCAACCGTGTTCGCCAGGCAGAACTGTCCCGCCTCGTCGACGACGAGCAGATCGAGACTGCCGGGCTCGATGCACTGCGGGTTGGTGAAATCCCATGCCGTACCGCCGACGACGCATCCACCCTCGCTCGCGTTCAGGTACGAGGCCACACTCCGGGCATCGGGCACCGCGGTCCACGCCGGGTCGGCGGTCTTGGTTTTGGCCTTCACCACCCGGTCTCCGGGGACGCCGGCAGCGACGATGCCGTCCAGCATGTTCTCGACCACCGAGTGCGATTGGGCGACCACGCCGATGCGCCATCCGTGTTCGCGCACCAGCGCTGCGACGACCCGCGATCCGGTGTAGGTCTTTCCGGTGCCCGGTGGGCCCTGCACCGCCAGGTACGACTCGTCGAGGTCGAGAACCGCGGCGGTGATCGCTGCCGCGAAATCGGCGTCCTCTACCTCGGGCAGCCCGGCCCCCGACCGGGTACGCGGCGGGATGCGGCGCAGCACGTCCACGGCCGCCGTGCGGGGGAGTGTGGGCAGTTGGTCGCACATTGCCGAGGCGGCCGATTCGATCGCAGCCTCGAGGCTGGTCGACGGGATCGGGCTTCCGGGCGTCACCGCCATCGGCAGCGACGAGTGCTCGTCGCCCTGCAGCAGTTCCTCGACGACGAGCACATCGTGGAAATGCGGGTCGACCGTCCGTTCCACCACCTCGGCGCTCGACCACGACCGAGTGCCCGCGCCTCCGCTGGGCAGTCCCTCCGGGCCGGGAGACTCGTACAGCAGGAACACCTTGTCCTTCGGCCGCAGTGTGCTTCCGGTATCGAAATCGCCGACGAGACGCACACGCCGTCGCAATTTTCGCTGTCGCGGCGTGGCCTTGTGCCAGTCGGCGTCGAGCGTGACCGACGACGCGATCAGGGTGTCGCCGGTGTCGGCCCATTCGTCCGCCGGCGCCGCCAGCCGATCGAAATGCGCCCACCAGAACGGTTTCCGCTCACGGCGGTGGTATCCGAGCGAGGCCGCCATGAGCGCGGCCGCTTGCTGGTCGTGGGTGCGATTGCCCGTCGTTGCGTCGCCCGCGTAGGCGAAAAGACGCGTTTCCTCCGGGCGCGGTTCGGCTTCCGGCCTCGCTTCATCGTGGACAGCGCCCGTCGGCGCGATGCCGTGTTCGCGGGCCCGGTCGAGCAGCCAGTTCCGCAATTTCACCGTGGAGACGCAATCGGCCTCGTTGTATGCGGCAATGGAGTCGAGCATCTGCTGCGCCCGATCCGACAGTCCTGCGTCGCGCAGGTCGCAGTAGTCGGCGTACGCGACGATCGAGGCACCGGCATCGACCACGTCTCCTCCGCGGCCGTCCATGTACAGCGGTTCGAGCTTCTTGATGCTGTACGACGATGCTCCGATCCGGATCGACCCCCGCACAAGGGGATACAGGTCGACGAGTACGCCGTCACGTAGGAGTTGGTCGACCGCGTCTTCTCCGGCTCCGTGCCGCCCGGCCAGTCGGAGCAACGCAGACTTCTCGTATGCCGCGTAGTGGTAGACGTGCATTCTCGGGTGTTTCCGGCGGCGTTCGGCGACGTATTCGAGAAAGTCGAGCAGCGCCCGTCGCTCGTCGCTGCGGTTGTGCGCCCAGAACGGGCGGAAGGCAAGGGTTCCTGCGCGGCCTTCGACGACTCCGAACAGATACTCGAGCCCCCAGTCCGGGTTGCCGTCCTCGCACCACAGCGGATCGCCTTCGAAGTCGAAGAAGATGTCGCCGTCGTCGGGTGCGGGAAGCGAGCCGAGAGGAGCGGCGTCGAATACCTCGGCGAACGGGGTACCCGTCCGCTCTTGCGTGAGCTGTGCCCTGGCTTGCGCACGCAGCGATCCGAATGCCCGGTGCGACAACCCTTCCACCGGCTCGCTCCGCGCGGCGAGGTCGTCGATGGTCGACACCCCGCCGGTGCGCAGGCGTGCGCGCTGGGTGGCCCGCATCCCCGCGACGAGCAGGAGGTCGCGGTGCGTCCGGAGATGTGAGCGGCACGTGTCGCATCGTCCGCAGGCAGTGTGGTGCCCCGCTTCCCACCGGGCGGGTGCGCCGACGCGGCGGTGCTCGTCGACGAGTGTCTCCAGATGGGCACGCCGACGCTTGTATACCGGGGCGATATCGGCGTACGAGTGGGAGGACACGATTCCTTGACCGAGAATCAGACGGGTGTGCGTGGCGACGGGCACCCCGCTGCCCTCGAGTGCATCGGCGTACGCGGCGAGTTGCAGCAGCGCCTCGACCTTGGCGTGCCGGGAGAGCTTGGTGTCGTATACCGCGTAGGCGTCGCCTTCCCGGACGAGGAAATCGCAGAACCCGACGAGGCGCCCGTCGAAGAACGCGCCCTGGTAGACGACGGGGGCACCGTCGCGGACGGCCGAGAGGGTGGCATGGGCAGCCTCGGCCAGCCCACCTGTCGTGTACTCGGGGCGGGGGATCTCGACGACGCAGGACCCGTGTTCGGCACGGAAGTCGGCAAGTATCCGCTGTTCGTGACGACTGCCGAGTCGCGCGGTGCGTTCGAGCATCGGATCGTCGGCAGCCGGGGCCTGCTGCGCGAGCCCGAGAACGGCGTCGAGTTCGCAGAGCACGGCGAACTCGCACGAGGCTGCGGCAGCGAGATCGCGGGCACTGTAGACCAGTACGTTGTCGAGCAGGAACATCGCGCCGCCTCCCCCGTGTGATGTCACCGACTATCGCAGAGACCGCCGACACGGTTGCCGTTGTGTCGGCGCCGTTGCGGTGAGAGCATCTATCCCAAAATGGAGAATACGATTCTTGGGAGGCTCGTGTGACGTCAGACGGAGTGGTCCGGCAGCAGCGGCGGGGTCGGGCGATCGCCATGACCGCAGAGGAGATCGACGCCTTTCTCTCGGAAGAGAGGACGTGCCGGGTCGCGACCGTCGGTAAGGACGGCAGTCCGCATGTGGCTCCGCTGTGGTTCGTGTGGGACGGGACTTTCGTCTGGCTCAATTCGGTGGTGCGAAGCCAGCGGTGGACCGATCTCGAGCGCGATCCGCGTATTGCCGTCGTCGTCGACGGCGGGGTCGAGTTCGGAGACCTGCGGGGAGTGGAGATCCGAGGCGCCGTACGGGCTGTCGGTGATGTGCCCCGCGGAACGGATCCGGACGGCACGCTTCACGGGGTCGAACTGGCGTTCGCCCGGAAATACACGGGCAGAGACGAATTCGTTGCCGACGGGCGGCATGCCTGGCTCCGGGTCACCCCCGAGTCGATCGCCAGCTGGGACTTCCGTAAGTTCCGCCGGGGCCACTGAGAGCGCGTACGTGCCGCAGGGCGTGCGCGTGCGACGGGCTCTCGATGCCGAGCACCGTTCGGGTGAGGAGTACGAGTCCCCACGGTCCGATCACCCAGATCGGCCACGGGTAGACCAGCGAGGTCGTGGCGAGCGAGACGAGTACCCAGACCAGGACGTTGATCGCGCCCACACTCGCCCATATGGACCACTCGATGCGCTGGTGTGCCGAAAGCCGGCGGCGGGAGCGGCCGGCCGCCGAGGGGCGTTCCGGCGACATGCTCACCGGAAGGCCGGTGAACTGTTCGCGTGCTTCGGCGACGGTGTCGGACGCGTAGATACGGGCTGCTCGCCGGTCGAATTCGTCGACCGTCAGGCGACCGGCGCCGACATGACGGACGAGTTCGTCGACGTACCGCGCGCGCTCGGGTTCTGATATCCGCAGATTCTCGGTGGACATGGGGTCCTCCAGGAGGATTCCGAGGGAGATTCCATTGTGGAATGTCGGTGTGTCCATGGTGGATATGCCACAGTGGAATGTCAACCCCTCGACGACAGGAAAAACGCATGGCCGGACGTCCCCTCAACGCCACAGCGGCGTCCCTCCTGGGGTTTCTCCACGAAGGCCCCAAAACGGGTTGGGACCTTGTCACCACGGCGCAGGAGCGAATCGGGAAGTTCTGGTCGCTCACCACCAGCCAGGTCTATCGAGAACTCTCGGCGATGGAACGCGACGGCCTGATCGAAGCGGGAGAGACGGGACCGCGAGCCCGCAAGCCCTACGCTCTCACCGACGACGGCCGGCGCGCGTTCGCCGACTGGCTCGAGCGTGATCCCGGGCCGGAGAACATCCGGCATCCTCTTCTGCTCACCGTGGCTTTCGCCGAGCATCTGCCGGCGCACAGGTTGGTCGAGATCCTCGCCCACTATCGGGCCGAGCACGAACGGCAACTTGCCGAGTACGAACAGTTGCTGGCAAGCCACGTACTGCCGGACTATCCGGCCGCTACCGTGGAATTCGGCATCGCGTACGAGCGCGCGGTCCTGAGCTGGCTTCGCGGCATGGACGAGCGACTCGGCGGAGCGGTCAACGCAGCGGATCGAAATGCGCCGACAACGGATCCTGATGTCCGGTAATCGCATTCGCCAGCATCCGGCCCGTCATCGGTCCCAGCGCGACGCCCCACATGCCGTGCCCGCCCGCAACGAAGACCCGAGGTGAACGTGTGCCTCCGATCAGGGGCAGACCGTCGGCGGTGCAGGGCCTCGACCCCACCCACTCCTCGTGCCGCCGGTCCCAGTCGATCCGCGGCAGGAGCGGACGGGTCGCGTCGACGATCGCCGTGATCCGCCGCGGATCGAGCGGGGCGTCGGGACTGCGGAACTCCATCATTCCGGCGATGCGGAGCCGGTCGTGCAGCGGCGTGCACGCCACGCGCTGGGCAGGGAAGTAGACGGGATGGTCGACTGGCTCCTCCGGACGAACGGTGAAGCTGTAACCGCGCCCGGCCTGCACCCGCGTGCGGACACCGAACGGACGCGCAAGCGCATCGAGCCGCGCTCCGGTTGCGAGCACGACGGCATCGGCGCCCGCCCGCCGCCCGTCCGCCGAGACGACCTCGACCGTGCCACCCGAGTCGCGTACCGCCGTCACCTCGTAGCCCGCCACCACCTCTCCGCCCCGGACGCGAACGGACTCGGCGAGCGCCGACATGAAGCGGGGCGGATCGAGGAACCGCTGCCCCCGGATGCGCAACCCCGCGCACACCGGGTCGCCGAGCGCCGGGGCCAGCGCGTGCAGGCTGTCCGCATCCAGCAGATCGAAGTCGACCTCTCCGCCTGCTGCCCGTGAGTGGTCCAACTCCGTTATCAGGTGGTCGCGGTCGGATTCGCTCGTGAACGCGGCGAGGAACGGGTCTGCCTGCCGTGTCCGTTCGGCCACGCCGCCGGCTGCGAGGACGTCGTACGCCTCGGGTGCGATCCGGTCGGTGCGGGCGAAGATCTCCGCCGAGCGCTTCCAGCGCCGCGTGGTGCAGTGCCGGGCGAAATCCGCGAGGAACCGCAGAAGCCGCAGGTCGGTGGTGAAAGGCACGTATACCGGCGACGACGGCGTGAGCACCGAACGAAGCCCGTACCTCAGCACGGACGGTTCCGGCAGCGGCAATGTCAGTGCCGGGGCGAGCCAACCGGCATTGCCCCACGAGGCGTCGGCTGCCACGCCGGTACGGTCCAGCACCGTCACCTCGAGGTCGTGTTCCTGGAGGAACCACGCCGTCGACAGCCCGACCATGCCCGCGCCGACAACCACCACCCGACGAACTGCCATGACGCACTCCCGTCGTTCGAGTGACCCCGCCACCATGATGGACCCCGGCGGCGCGCGCCGCGAATCGCGGTGAGCAACGGGAGTGTTACTGCCGGGTAACGAGTTTCGCCGGAGACCGGTGTCGCGGGGGATTGTCGGTTACGGTCGGCGCAGTCCCATGCGCGAAGGGTTGTTGCCGATGCCGCTCTACGAATACCGCTGCGTCGACTGCGGTCCGTTCGACGTATCCGCTCCGATGAGCGACGTCCGCCCCACCACCGCATGCCCCGCGTGTGCCGCCGAGTCACTGCGCGCGGTGACCGCGCCACGACTCGGGCGCGGCCGCACGGCGGCGATGCGCGTGCTCGATTCCACCGCGCGCACCGCGTCCGAACCCGCTGTGGTGTCGGGTGCGATACCCGGTAGTCCGCGCACGCCACCGCGTCCGGTCACCACCGATCCTCGTCATCGAATGCTTCCCCGGCCCTGACCTGGCCGGAATACGGCTCGCACCCCCGGTCGCTCAGCCCCCGGTGCTCACTCCAGGAGGTTCCCTTGCCCGACGTCATCTTCCCGCTCGACTCCACTCGCAAGTTCACCGAGCAGGAGAAGATCGGCCACAACCGGTGGCACCCCGACATTCCGCCCGTCGCGACGGTCAAGCCGGGAGACTCGTTCCGGGTGCACTGCCGCGAGTGGTTCGACGGCGAGATCCACAACGACGACAGCGCCGACGACATCCGCAATGCTCCGCTGCACACCGTGCACGCGTTGTCCGGGCCGTTCGCGGTGGAAGGTGCGAAACCCGGGGATCTGCTGATCGTCGACATTCTCGACCTCGGGCCCATCCCGCAGGAGGATTCCGGGCCGCTCGCGGGACAGGGCTGGGGGTACACCGGCATCTTCGCCAAGCCGAACGGCGGCGGGTTCCTCACCGACCAGTTCCCCGACGCGTACAAGGCGGTCTGGGATTTCTCCGGTCAGACGGCAACGAGCCGGCATATTCCGCACGTGTCTTTCACGGGCATCGTGCATCCGGGACTGATGGGCACGGCCCCGTCGCACGACCTGCTCTCGACGTGGAACACGCGCGAGGCCGCACTCATCGCGACCGACCCGGAGCGTGTTCCGCCACTGGCGCTTCCGCCGGAACCGAACGGGGCGATTCTCGGTGCTCTGACAGGCCCCGAGTTCGATCGGGTCGCGGGGGAGGGCGCTCGTACCGCACCGCCGCGCGAGAACGGCGGCAACCAGGACATCAAGAACCTCACCAAGGGCAGCCGCATCTTCTATCCCGTGTTCGTCGACGGCGCGAATCTGTCGGTCGGTGACCTGCACTTCTCCCAGGGCGACGGCGAGATCACGTTCTGCGGCGCCATCGAGATGGGCGGGTTCATCGATCTTCGCGTCGACATCATTCCCGGCGGGATGACGACCTACGGCGTGAGCGAGAACGCGATCTTCATGCCGGGCAACACCGACCCGCAGTTCTCGGAGTGGCTGGCGTTCTCCGGAACGTCGGTGACGCTCGACGGTGAACAGCGGTACCTGGATTCGCAACTGGCGTACCAGCGCGCGTGTCTGCACGCCATCGACTACCTCACCAAGTTCGGTTACACCCCGGAACAGGCCTATCTTCTGCTCGGCGCCGCGCCCATCGAAGGCAGATTGTCGGGAGTCGTCGACATCCCGAACTCGTGCGCGACCGTCTACATCCCGACCTCGATCTTCGACTTCCCGGTCTCCCCGAGCGTCGACGGCCCGTTCCGGATCGATCCCGGTGCGGGGGCGCCCCGCTCACCGGCGTAAACACGTCCTAAGATCCCGTTCGAAAGTTCTGCTGCCGAAGGGGACAAGAATGAGCACACACGTCGAACAGCGTGAGTTCCAGGCCGAAACGCGCCAACTGCTCGATCTGATGATCCACTCGATCTACTCCAACAAGGACACGTTCCTTCGTGAGTTGATCTCCAACGCCTCCGATGCGCTGGACAAGCTCCGGCTCGAGTCCTTCCGCGACAAGGATCTGCAGGTCGACACGTCCGACCTGCACATCGAACTCGCGGTCGACAAGGAGGCCCGCACCCTCACGGTCCGGGACAACGGCATCGGCATGACGCGCGACGAAGTCGTCGATCTGATCGGCACGCTCGCGCGTTCGGGCACCGGTGAACTGCGGCAGAAGTTGCGCGAAGCCAAGGACGCCGCCGCATCCCAGGAACTGATCGGCCAGTTCGGCATCGGTTTCTACGCCTCGTTCATGGTCGCCGACAAGGTCACGCTGGTCACCCGCAAGGCGGGCGAACCCTCGGGAACCAGGTGGGAATCGAGCGGAGAATCCACCTACACGATCGAGACCGTCGACGACGCCCCGCAGGGCACGTCCGTCACCCTCCACCTCAAGCCGGAGGATGCCGACGACCACCTCTTCGACTACACCTCGCAGTGGAAGCTCGAGGAGATCGTCAAGAAGTACTCCGACTTCATCGCCTGGCCGATCCGTATGGAGGTCACGCGCACCACCAAGGGTGAGGACGGTACCGACGAGGTCGGCGTCGAGACCAAGACGCTCAATTCGCAGAAGGCACTGTGGGCGCGCTCGCGGGACGAGGTGTCCGACGAGGAGTACACCGAGTTCTACAAGCACGTCGCGCACGCATGGGACGAACCCCTCGAGATCATTCCCATGCGCGCGGAGGGGACCTTCGAGTACCAGGCGCTGCTCTTCATTCCGAGCCATGCACCGTTCGACCTGTTCGCCCGGGAGCGGACGACAGGCATCCAGCTCTACGTCAAGCGCGTCTTCATCATGGACGACTGCGAGGATCTCGTTCCCGAGTACCTGCGGTTCGTCAAGGGTGTCGTCGACGCGCAGGACCTCTCGCTCAACGTCTCCCGCGAGATCCTGCAGCAGGACCGGCAGATCCGCGCGATCCGCCGCCGGCTCACGAAGAAGGTCCTGTCGACGGTCAAGGACATGGCGACGCAGGACGCCGAGAAGTACCGGACCTTCTGGAACGAGTTCGGCCGCGTCCTCAAGGAAGGCCTGATCTCCGATACCGACAACCGCGACACGCTTCTCGAGATCGCGTCCTTCGACTCGACGGCGAGTGACGACGAGCAGACGACGCTCGCCGGATACGTCGAACGGATGAAGGACGGCCAGGACGAGATCTACTACATCACCGGCGAGTCCCGGCAGCTGCTCGAAAGCTCCCCGCACATGGAGGCGTTCGCGGCGAAGGGCATCGAGGTGCTGTTGCTGACCGACCCGGTCGACGAGATGTGGGTGACGTCGGTTCCCGAGTACGACGGCAAGCCGTTCCGCTCCGTCGCCAAGGGCGAGGTCGATCTCGACACCGACGACGAGAAGAAGGCAGCCGAAGCCGAACGCGAGGAGCAGGAGAAAGAGTTCGGCGACCTCCTGACGTGGATGAAGGACACCCTCGACGAACACGTCAAGGAGGTGCGGCTCTCGTCGCGCCTCACGACATCGCCCGCCTGCATCGTGGGCGACACCTTCAGCATGTCGCCGGCGCTCGAGCGCATGTACCGGGCATCGGGCCAGCCGATCCCGCGAACCAAGCGCATCCTCGAACTCAACGCCGGACATCCGCTCGTCTCGGGTCTTCGCACGGCGCACGCGGAACGCAACGACGATCCCGCGCTCGCCGAGACCGCGGAACTGCTGTACGGGATGGCGCTGATCGCCGAAGGCGGTGAGGTCGAGGACCCGGCGCGCTTCACCCGGCTCCTCGCCGACCGCCTCGCCCGCACGGTGTAGTCGGGCCCAGGGGGGCGGTGTGATCGGGCCCGGGGGGCGGTGTGATCGGGCCCGGGGGGCGGTGCGGAACCGACGTCCGCTTCCGCCCCCCTGGCTCTGCCCGCCACGTCATCGATAGGGTCGGTTCATGAGTGACGTGGGTGGAGTTCTGTTCGACATCGAGGGCGTGATCGTCACCTCGTGGAAGCCGGTGCCGGGGGCCGCCGACGTGCTGGCCCGGTTGCGCGAGGACGGCGTGACCCGGGCATTTCTCACCAACACCACTTCGCGCACGCGCTCCGCGATCGCGCGCTCGCTCACCGATCTGGGAATGCCGGTCGATCCGGACGAAATAGTGACGGCCGCGGGACTCACCGCGGAATACGTCCGGCAGACCTACCCGGGTCGCCGCTGCTGGGTACTGAACGACGGTGATATCGAGGACGATCTCGAGGGCATCGTGCAGGACGACGTCGATCCCGAGGTCGTCGTCCTGGGTGGAGCAGGTCGTCATTACGACCACCGCTCGCTGAGCAGGGTCGCGGACCTGATGCTCGGCGGAGTGCCTGTCGTTGCGATGCACCGGGCGATGTCGTGGCAGACGGACGACGGGTTGCGCCTCGACACCGGGTCGTACCTCGCCGGGCTCGAGGAGTTGACCGGCCGGACCGCGGTGACGGTAGGCAAGCCCTCGATGCGCGGGTTCCTCGTCGCGGCGGACCTGATGGGCGCGGAACCCGACTCCATCGTCGTGGTCGGTGACGACCTCGCGGGTGAGGTGGTTCCCGGTCAGCGACTCGGTATGACCGGAGTTCTGGTACGTACCGGGAAGTTTCGCCAGTCGGTGCTCGATCTCTCGGTGGACGAGCCCGACCATGTGATCGACTCGGTGGCCGATCTGCCGGCACTGCTCGACGCCCTCTGAGGAGGCCCGTCCACCTGTGAGGTGGTTCCTCGCGCCCGTCCGGTGTGATCGGTACCCTACCGCCGGGGGATCAGCCCTCACCGTCTCCTGTAGAGGCAATCCAGCGCAGAGGAGTGCTCTTTGTCCATTCGATCCTTCCGTTCCGTTCTCTCCGGCCGCCGTGTCGCACGCGCCGGTGTGCTCGTCGCCCTCGGCGTGGCGTCGGCCGCTTTCATGGGGACCGGGACCGCGGCAGCCGCTCCGGTGACGTGTCTGTCTCCGCCGTCCGCAAACCAGATCCTCGTCTCGGACGCCGCGAGCTGCGGCGCGACCGCCGCTCCGGGCGCGACGGCGCGCGCGTCGGCTGCCGACAGCGGCACCGCGGTGTCCGTCGCGGAGCGAGGGGGAGCTGCCGAGTCCCACGCAACCGGATTCGGCACCGCTCTCAGCGGGGCCGCCGACGGCGGCCGCTCCTACGCGTACGCGCTCGGCGGCGGGCTGAGTCATTCGTGGGCCGAGGGACCGGCCATGACGGTGTCGGTCGCGGGCTGGGGCTCGGGCGCGACCGCCGATACGACCGGCGTGACCTGCGTGGGTGCCCAGTCGTTCGCGGTCAACACGGCGACCGGTCAGTGGTGCGCCGTGGGTGTCGGTTCTACGCGCCGATAACTTTCTTCCGCGTTTTTCCGCTGCACTGTGACGGGGGTGGTGAGTGCCTGTAATCTTGCACTCACCACCCCCGAGTGCTAAGAATGCACTTAGCACTCGCAACACGTGAGTGCCAGGTCGGGACGGTGAGACCGGGAATAACGACACTCCCTGGTCGTCCGTCGCGGGCACTGAACCCGGCCGGCAAGCGTGTCACCCCCATACCCGGAGGATCACTTCGCAATGGCCAAGATCATCGCGTTCGACGAAGAGGCTCGTCGCGGCCTCGAACGGGGCCTCAACAGCCTCGCCGACGCAGTCAAGGTGACGTTGGGCCCCAAGGGTCGCAACGTCGTTCTCGAGAAGAAGTGGGGCGCTCCCACGATCACCAACGATGGTGTGTCCATCGCCAAGGAGATCGAGCTCGAGGACCCGTACGAGAAGATCGGCGCCGAGCTGGTCAAGGAAGTCGCCAAGAAGACCGACGACGTTGCGGGTGACGGCACCACCACCGCCACCGTTCTCGCCCAGGCGCTGGTGCGCGAGGGTCTGCGCAATGTTGCAGCAGGAGCGAACCCGCTCGGCCTCAAGCGCGGCATCGAGAAGGCCGTCGAGGCTGTCACGGCCCGGCTGCTCGACACCGCCAAGGAAGTCGAGACCAAGGAGCAGATCGCTGCTACCGCCGGCATCTCCGCCGGTGACCCCGCGATCGGTGAGCTCATCGCCGAGGCCATCGACAAGGTGGGCAAAGAAGGCGTCATCACCGTCGAGGAGTCGAACACCTTCGGCCTTCAGCTCGAGCTGACCGAGGGCATGCGCTTCGACAAGGGCTACATCTCCCTCTACTTCGCCACTGACGCAGAGCGTCAGGAGGCAGTGCTCGAGGATCCCTACATCCTGCTCGTCAGCTCCAAGATCTCCACGGTCAAGGACCTGCTGCCGCTGCTCGAGAAGGTCATCCAGTCGGGCAAGCCGCTGCTGATCATCGCCGAGGATGTCGAGGGCGAAGCCCTGTCGACCCTGGTGCTGAACAAGATCCGCGGCACCTTCAAGTCCGTCGCCGTCAAGGCTCCGGGCTTCGGCGATCGCCGTAAGGCTCAGCTCGCCGACATCGCCATCCTCACCGGTGGCGAGGTCATCAGCGAAGAGGTCGGCCTCTCGCTCGAGACCGCCGGCGTCGAGCTCCTCGGCCAGGCGCGCAAGGTCGTCGTCACCAAGGACGAGACCACCATCGTCGAGGGTGCGGGCGATCCCGACTCCATCGCCGGTCGCGTCAACCAGATCCGCGCCGAGATCGAGGCGTCGGATTCGGATTACGACCGCGAGAAGCTGCAGGAGCGCCTGGCCAAGCTGGCCGGTGGCGTCGCCGTCATCAAGGCCGGCGCTGCGACCGAGGTCGAGCTCAAGGAGCGCAAGCACCGCATCGAAGATGCCGTGCGTAACGCCAAGGCAGCAGTCGAAGAGGGCATCGTCGCCGGCGGTGGCGTTGCACTTCTGCAGGCCGCTCCGGCTCTGGACGAGCTCAAGCTCGAGGGCGACGAGGCGACCGGTGCGAACATCGTCCGCGTTGCTCTCGAAGCACCGCTGAAGCAGATCGCCTTCAACGCCGGCCTCGAGCCCGGCGTCGTTGCCGAGAAGGTTCGCAACCTGCCCGCGGGCCACGGCCTCAACGCCGCGACCAACGAGTACGGCGACCTGCTCGCTGCAGGCATCAACGACCCGGTCAAGGTCACCCGCTCGGCGCTGCAGAACGCAGCGTCCATCGCGGCTCTGTTCCTGACCACCGAGGCCGTTGTCGCCGACAAGCCGGAGAAGTCTTCTGCTCCGGCCGGCGATCCGACCGGCGGCATGGGCGGCATGGACTTCTGATCCAGCCCCCGGCATACGCCAGGTAGTCCTCCGCGAGGCCCGAACCCATCTCGATGGGTTCGGGCCTCGCGGCATGTCCGGGGAGCCTCGTTGTTCCTGATGCGTTCGGCAGGAACGCATTCCCGGGATTACCGAGCGGACGACCTGCGTAACTCGCGGCCGCTGAGTGCCCGGGGTGCGTACACGGCCCGGCCCCGTCCTTCCGGCCGCGACCCTGACCTTCGAGACCCGAAATCCCACCGCCGAACCCGATGTCCGATCCATTCCCATTGGGTGGTCTATGGTGTATCAATTGACAGAGCCCTCGATTATTCGGGGCGGTAACTCAGCGTCGCCGTTTGGCTGACGAAAGCACACGGGAGGTCGGTCGAGTGATCTCGGCGTTGTTCCGGCGAGCGATCGCCACTGTAGGGATAGGGGTGCTGGTTCTCCTCGGAGCACCGGGCATTGCTTCCGCCGAGCCTGTTTCGCATCTGTCCCGCGTCGAGGTCAAGAGCGATCGCGTCGTGGTGGCCCACGTGTACTCCGCAGCGATGGATCGTGAAGTGGCGCTGCGCGTGTACACGCCGGCGGACACGAGCGTGCCGAGTCCGACGCTCTATCTGCTCAACGGCGCCAGTGGCGGGCAAGGGGTAGCCACCTGGGATGCGCGGACGAACATGGACGAGTTCTTCGCCGACAAGAACGTCAACGTGGTCACTCCGTTGGACGGCTCGTTCACCTATTACACCGATTGGCTCGAGGACGACCCGATTCTGGGCCGGAACAAGTGGACGACGTTCCTCACTCGTGAACTGCCGCCGATCATCGATGCCGAATTCGGCACGACCGGCACGAATGCGATCGCGGGATTGTCGATGTCGGGGACTTCGGTTCTGAGTCTCGCGATCGCGGAGCCGACACTGTACAAAGCGGTGGGTGCCTACAGCGGCTGTGCCGAAACGAGCACCGAACTCGGGCAACTTTATGTCCGGGCAGTGGTGGAGAGTCGCGGAGAAGCGAACGCGGAGAACATGTGGGGCCCGTACGGCGGCCCCGGTTGGGTCCAGAACGATCCCTTCGTCAACGCCGAGAAGTTGCGGGGCATCGATCTCTACATCTCCTCGGCCACCGGGCTGCCGGGTGAGCATGATCGTCTCGGCTCTACCTGGGTCGGCGACGATCCGGGCCTGCTGGCGAACCAGGTGGTTGTCGGAGGCGTGATCGAGGCGGCGGTCGACAACTGCACGCGCCGGTTGGCTGCGCGCCTGGAGGAGCTGGAAATTCCCGCTGTGTTCGACTTCCGTCCGGCGGGAACGCATTCCTGGGGTTATTGGCAAGACGATCTGCACAACTCGTGGCCCATGCTTGCGAACGCACTCGAGGTGAGCTGAGACGACACCGACCCGGTGCGCGCACTTGACGAACCGGTCATCACCTTCGATGGTGATGACCGGTTCGTCGTATACGGCGGTTCGCGGCAGCGGACAAAATCCGTCGTTGGCGTCGCTGTCGACGGATGACCGGGTGGGTCCGATGTGGCCGGACCCCAGGTGCACGCCTGGGAAACTGGGCTGACTCCCACCGGAATGTCCGTTTCGCACTATTCCTCCTTCTCGTGGTGTATCTATTGATGCGTCTCCGGACTATTCGGAGGCGGTCATCGGGCGTCGCCGCGTGCGTCGACGAAGCATCAGGGAGGGTCGAGTGATCTCGGCGTTGTTCCAGCGGATACTTGCGGTGGTGGGGGTAGCGGCGACGGTTCTCGTCGCGCTGCCGAATATTGCGTCCGCACAGAATGTTTCGTATCTGTCCCACATCGTTGTCGAGAACGAACGCGCGGTGGTGGCCCACGTGTACTCCGCGGCGATGGACCGGGTCGTGCCGCTTCGTGTGCGCACACCGGCCGACACGAGTCGCGCCGCCCCCACGCTCTATCTGCTGAACGGGGCCGGCGGAGGGCAGGGGGTGGCCACCTGGGACGAGCAGACGGACATCGACGAATTCTTCGCCGACAAGAACGTCAACGTCGTGACTCCGCTGGACGGATCATTCAGCTACTACACCGACTGGCGACGGGACGATCCGGTACTCGGCCGCAACAAGTGGACCACCTTCCTCACGCGTGAGCTTCCTCCGGTCATCGATGCCGCCTTCGGTACGACGGGTGTGAATGCCATCGCGGGGCTGTCGATGTCGGGGACGTCGGTGTTGGGCCTCGCCATCGCGAAGCCGACGTTGTACCGGGCGGTGGGCGCCTACAGCGGATGTGCCGAAACGAGTACAGAACTCGGGCAACTCTATATCCGGACCGTGGTCGAAAGCCGCGGAGGAGCCGATGTGGAAAACATGTGGGGCCCGCTCGACGGTCCCGGATGGGTCGAGAACGACCCGTACGTCAACGCCGAGAAGTTGCGAGGTATCGACCTCTATGTCTCCTCGGCTACCGGACTCCCGGGCAAGCATGAGCACCTCGGCGCCCGTTCGGTCGGGAACGACCCGGCTCTGCTGTTGAACCAGGTGGTGATGGGCGGCGTGATCGAGGCTGCGGTCGACGACTGCACACGGCGTCTCGCAGCCAGGCTCGAAGAGCTGGATATACCCGCTGTTTTCGAGTTCCGCCCGACCGGAACGCATTCCTGGGGCTACTGGGAAGACGACTTGCACAACTCGTGGCCCATGCTTGCGAGGGCTATGGAGACGCGCTGATATTTGCACAGTCGGGTGCGCTCACCTGTTATGGGCGCACCGCGATCTACTGTGCGAATTATGTTGATGCGCAGCGGATTAGCGAATCATCAGCGCTCACGACTTCTCCACAAAAACCATTGACGCTTTAAGTACCGGACAGTATGGTTGGCCCCACGGCACCCGCTCGGATCCGAAATTTACTGTGCCGCACCCGATCTGTTTCATCGTCTCCAGGAGGACACATGGGTAGCACAACGATCACCGAGATCATCAACTTCTTCTTCTCGCTGCTCCTGCAGACCGCGCAGTTCATCAGCTGATCGCCGCATAACCCGATCGCCGCTGTACCCGATCGCTGGTTGTACCTGACCGTCGATCGTCGCTCTATCCGACGCCCGGGGGCATGACGTCTCCGGCAGGAATCTGGAGGAAACATGGGTAGCATCTCGAGTGGTTTCGAAGCCATCAGCCAGTTCGTCGAACTGATCCTGGTGATCGCGCCGGTACTGCTGACCGGCTCGCTGTAAAGAGTGGATTATGAGGCCGTGAGTCCCGAGGTTCGGGGCTCACGGCCTCTTCCGTTCGTGGGCGCGTTCGTCAGCGCCGGACCGCCGGTTCCCTCCGGCCTGATCAGCTTTGCAGCGCCGGCTCGGCCGATTGCTTCGCGAGTCGGGCGGCGATCGCTGCACACACCAGCAGCTGAATCTGGTGAAACAGCATGAGGGGAAGAATGATCAGTCCGATGGGCTCTCCGGGAAACAGAACCGTGGCCATCGGCAGGCCGGTGGCGAGCGACTTGGTGGAACCGCAGAAGAGGATGGCCGTCCGGTCCTCGTACGAGAATCCGAGTTTGGCGGGCGCGTACCAGGTGAGCGCCAGCACGATCGCCAGCAGGAGTAGGCACACTCCGGCGAGTGCAAGCAGACGCAGAACAGACAACTGGGTCCAGATGCCCTCGTTCATGCCGCGACTGAACGCGACATAGACGACGAGCAGAATGGAACCGCGGTCGACGAGCTTGAGGGGCTTGCCGTGTGCCGTGACCCAGCCCCCGATCCAGCGGCGCATGACCTGGCCCGCGACGAAGGGGACCAGCAACATGAGCACGATGTCCAGCACTGCCGCGGAACTGAAGGTCACTCCTTGCGTACTCATCGTCACTGCGACGAGTGCCGGGGTGAACAGGATTCCGAGCAGGCTCGAGGCAGATGCCGAGACGACCGCGCCGGGGATATTGCCGCGAGCAACGGAGACCAGTGCGATCGAGGACTGCACTGTCGAGGGCAGCAGGCACAGGTACAACACACCCAGATAGAGCGGCTCGGTGAGCAGCCACGGAACGAAGACCTTGGCAGCAAGGCCGAGGAGCGGGAAGATCACGAAGGTGACCGCGAGAATGGTCGCGTGCAGCCGCCAATGTCTCAGGCCCGCCACGGCTTCGGCGGTAGACAGGCGCGCGCCGTACAGGAAGAAGAGAAGGCCGATCGCGATCTTCGATGCCCATGTGAAGACATCGAGCCCGACGCCGTGTGCGGGCAGGGCCGCGGCGACGGCAACTGTCAGCACGATTCCGACAAGGAACGGGTCGAGTCGATTGAGAAACGGGATCTTCGCCAGCATGGTTCGACGCTAGGCCATGGTGGGCTGATTCGAGAAGCCGATTACCGCGATCACTGTGATCACAGATTGTGATTGAATGCAGGGGTGTTCGATCCCGTCCACCTCCGTAGTTTCCTGGCCGTCGAAAGCGAACGCAGTTTCACGGCGGCGGCGCGGCGCCTGGGCCTGCGGCAATCCACCGTGAGTCAGCACGTCGCCAAACTCGAGGCGACTGCGGGTCGTCGGCTGTTCGTGCGCGACACCCACACCGTCGAGCCGACCGCCGACGGGAGCGCGATGCTCGGATTCGCCCGCGAGATCCTCGAGCGTCACCACGCCGCCCAGCGTTACTTCACCGAATCCACCGTCAGTGGGCGCGTGCGGTTCGGCGCGTCCGACGATCTGGTGCTCCACGAACTCCCCGCGATCCTCGCCGAGTTCCGGCGGGGGCATCCGCGTGTGGATTTCGAACTCACCGTCGGACTCAGTGAGAACCTGCACCGCAGCCTGGAGGACGGCGATCTCGATCTCATGTTCGGAAAGCGCCGGCCCGGCGAGCGTCACGGCGAACTGATCTTCCGTGACAAGCTCGAGTTCCTCGGCGCACCCGGCTTCGTGCCGGACCCGGAGGGACCGATACCGCTCGTCACCTATCCCCACCCGTCGCTGACCCGGGAGATCGCGCTCGACGTGCTCCAGCGGTGCGGATACGGAGCGCGGGTGACATGCGTCGCCGACAGTCTCATCGGGTTGAGCGCTGCAGCACTGGCGGGGCTGGGTGTCGTTCTGCATGCGAGCCGGCTCCCACCGGCGGGTCTCGTTCCTGTTCGGTCCGCAACCCGCCGGTTACCCGATGCCGGTCATCTCGATTTCGTGCTCGTCGCCCGCCGAAGCGTGCTCAGTGAGCCGGAGCGTGCGCTCCGTGCAGCGATTCTGGCCAACGCCGACCGGCTGGTGCGCGATACCCACGACACCGACCCTCATTCCGGCAGCAGCATCCACAGGGCGAGGTAGAGAAGCACTGCCGTGCCACCGGTGACGAACGCTGCGAGCACCGCGCCCGCGCGGACGAGATTGACGTCCAGGCCGAAGTATTCGGCGAGGCCTCCGCAGACGCCACCGAGCATGCGCTGCGACGAGGAGCGGGCGAAGGGACGGGGGGTGTTGTTCTCGAATGTCATGATTCGATCGTGCCGGTTGTGAGCCTTCCGCACATCGGGGACGAACCCGGATCTCTACCCTGATCTTTCTCTCGGGGGTGCGAGCGAGACCCAGGATCAGGATGAGGCCAAGTATCGCCGGTCGTGATCGGGAAGAGCAGACTCGGTGTTCGTCATGTTTTCGAGAAAGGAGTTCCCGACCATGGACACCGTCAGCGATCGTCGTCTCGTCGCCTTGCTTCGCCGCTACGGCGCCGATGAAGCCGAACGTGTAGGCGCCCGCATCGACCCATTACTGTGGAACGACGTTCTTGCGGTTCAGCTCGCGCACCGGTCGGTACGGAAGTTCCTGCCCGAGAAGGTGTCCGAAGACCACCTCCGTGCGATCGTCGCGGCGGCTTCGTCGGCTGCCAGTTCCAGCAACCTGCAGTTGTGGAGTGTGATCGCGGTGACCGATAGTGAGCGCCTCGGCCGCATAGCGGAACTCGCCGGCAACCAGGAGTCGGTGCGCAGCGCGCCTCTTCTCCTGGTGTGGGTCGCGGATCTGGCGCGTGCGGCTCGGTTGGCGACGAGGCGTGGCAGAGAGCTCGTCAACGCGGGCTATCTCGAATCGGCAGTGCTCGGGATCGTCGACACGACCCTGGCTGCGCAGAACGCCGCACTCGCCGCGGAATCACTCGGGCTCGGCACGGTATTCATCGGGGCGCTCCGTGACCACCCGACCGACCTTGCTTCCGAACTGGCCTTGCCCGACCACAGTTTCGCCGTGGTCGGGCTGGTGGTGGGCCGTCCCGACCCGGCCGAGTATCCGGAGGTCAAGCCGCGGCTCGGTCAGGACGTCGTGCTGCACCGAGAGCAGTACGGGTCCGGCGCGCAGGATGCGGAGGACGAAGGGGTAGCCGCGTACGAGGACGCCATTGCGCAGTTCTACCGGAGCCAGGGCTTACCGGACAGTTGGAGCGAGCGCGTCCTCGGTCGTTTTGCCGCACCGGGTGCGCTGGGGCACAGGGAAGGTCTGCGGCAAGCGTTGTTGCAGCGAGGGTTCGGATTCGAGTGAGGACTCGTCCGTGGGCAGTGCTCAACGGCAGACGACGGTGAGTCCGATTCCGCGCCAGACCTCGGTTTCGACGCGCTCGAAGGCCCCGTCCTCGTGGTCGTATTCGTAGTCGACCTCGACGCGGTTTCCCTTGTCGCGTTGCTCGGTGACGACGCAATGACCCGACAGATTGCCCGACCGGTTCGTGATCGAATGAGGAATGTTGCGTTCGGTGAGAAGCTCGACCGCCGACTGCTGGCTCATGCCGACGACGACGGGAACGGTTTGTGCTGTGGCAGTGCCTGTTCCGAGAGCGACGGCCGCCGCGCCGGCGAAGAGTGCTGCAATGACCCTGGTGCGCATGAATTCTCCCGATGGTGAGTGACCCGCGAAAACGAACACGTCTATCGTGCGCCGGACATGCACCCGAACACATCCGGGCACGTCCCCCATCTCGACCCTGAACTCGACCTCGGGGTCGAGCGGAATCCGGGGTGCGATGCGGGTGGGTCTGCGTACGATCGGGTCCATGGCGGGACGGACACGGGTGGCGCTTGCGCTGGGGAGCGGGGGCGCCAGGGGGTATGCGCATATCGGCGCGATCCAGGTGATCGAGGAACGCGGCCTCGAAATCGTCGGCGTGGCAGGCGCTTCGATGGGTGCGCTGGTCGGGGGTGTCTACGCGGCGGGCAAACTCGAGCCGTACACGCAGTGGGCGCTGAGCCTGTCCCAGATGGATGTCGTGCGGCTGCTCGACGTGTCGGTGTCGGCTCCCGGCGCCATCCACGCCGAGCGGATCCTGTCGAAGATGCGCGACATACTCGGAGAGGTCTCGATCGAGGATCTGCCGATCCCGTTCACGGCCGTTGCCACCGACCTCGCGGCGGGACGCGCGGTGTGGTTCCAGCGGGGTCCCGTCGACGCGGCGATCCGAGCGTCGATCGCAATTCCCGGCGTCATCACTCCCGTGGTGCTCAACGGCAGGGTCCTCACCGACGGAGGCACACTGTCGCCGTTGCCGATCGCCCCGACCGTCGGAATGCACGCTGATCTCACGATCGGCGTCAGTCTCGCCGGAGAGGACGGCGGTCGGCCGCACTCACCCGAGAACGCGAGTTCGGAACCGCGGCCTGCCGAGGAATGGATGGGACGTTTCCGTCGTAGCGCTGCCTCGGTGCTCGAAACCGACATCGTGCGATCGGTGGTCAACCGGTTCTCCGCGAGCAGCGTAGACAACGACGACTCGTTCGCGGACACGACGGTCCCCGAGGCGGATACCGGAACGCACGACGCGCCGACGCCGAAGTTCGGACGCGTTGCGGTGATGAACCGGTCGCTCGACATCATGCAGTCGGCCCTGTCGCGGTTCCAGCTCGCCGCCTATCCGCCGGACGTGTTCGTCGAGGTCCCGCGAACCGCGTGCCGGAGTCTCGATTTCCACAGGGCCGCGGACATGATCGCTCTGGGAAGAGCGCTCACCGCGGCGGCGCTCGACGACGCCGGCATCCCGGACCCCGCCACGCGGGAGGTCGCGCCCGAACCGGCGAACGACGAGCCCGGATCGGCCTAGTCTGAGCCGGTGCAGACCGTACCGATCCAGTTACCCGACGGCACCACGACACCGGTGCGGTTGTTCGCGGGCCCCGACCACGAGCACGAATCCCGTCGCGATTCGTCACGCGCAGTGGTCGTGATCGTGCCGGGACTCGGCGTTCCCGCCGGATACTACGAATCGTTCGCCGAGGCGCTGACCGGGTACGGGTTCGATGCGGCGATCTGCGAACTGGCGGGGCAGGGGGACAGCCGCCCCCGGCCCGGACCGGAGAGCACCTACGGCTACCACGACATCGTCGCCGTGCATCTGCCCGCTGTGTTCGAGGTGGTGCGGGAGCGCTTTCCGGATTCGACGCCCTATCTGCTCGGGCATTCGATGGGAGGCCAACTCGGCGTGCTCTACGCGTCGCGGATCCGTGGCCGGCTCGGCGGGCTGATTCTCGTCGCTGCGGGCACCCCGTATTACCGGCACTACCGCGGTGCCCGCCGCCCCGGACTCCTGCTGGGCTCGGCGGCGATGTCGTTGACATCGAGCGTCGCGGGTTTCTGGCCGGGCGACCGGATCGACGTGGCAGGATTCGGCCGGCAGTCCCGCGTCCTGATTTCCGACTGGGCGCGGCTCGCGCGCGGAGGCCGGTTCGATCCGGCCGGCGCCGACATCGACTACGAGGAGCGGCTTGCCCGCCTCACCCTGCCGGTCCTGTCGATCACCATCGAGGGCGACGAGCTGACGCCGGTGGAGTCGGCCCGCCACCTGCTGGGCAAACTGCCCGCCGCGGACATCACGACGTGGCACAACCCCCGGAAGCTCGGGCACAACGGCTGGATCCGCGACAACGCCGACACGGCGGCGAAGGTCGCCGCGTGGTTACGCGACCGCTAGGTCACGTGAGTTTGTCCGCCAGGAATGTGAAGGTCAGCGCCGACTTGAATGCCGCCTGCGCATTGTCGGCTGCACCGCCGTGTCCACCTTCGATGTTCTCGTAGTACCAGACTTCGTGACCCTCCTCCTCGAGGCGGGCGACCATCTTGCGGGCATGGCCGGGGTGGACGCGATCGTCGCGAGTGGAGGTCGTCACGAGGATCGGCGGGTACGTCGCATCCGGGTCGGTGTTCTGGTACGGCGAGTATCCGCTGAGGAACTCCCATTCTTCGGGCTTGTCGGGGTCGCCGTACTCGGCCATCCAGGAAGCACCGGCGAGCAGCAGGTGGTAGCGCTTCATGTCGAGCAACGGCACCTGGCACACGATCGCGCCGAACAACTGCGGGTACCGGGTGAGCATCACGCCCATCAGGAGTCCGCCGTTGCTGCCTCCCTGCGCGCCGAGCTGCTCTGCCGTGGTGATGTCCCGCGCCACAAGGTCTTTCGCAACGGCGGCGAAGTCCTCGAAGACTTTGTGCCGGTTCTCCTTGAGCGCTTGGGTGTGCCAGCCCGGACCGTACTCGCCGCCGCCGCGGATGTTGGCGATCACGTACGTGTAGCCCTTCTCGAGCCACGCGCGGCCGATACCTCCGCTGTAGGCGGGCACCATCGAGTTCTCGAATCCGCCGTAGCCGTACAGCAGGGTGGGTGACGGGCTCGCGGTATTGCGTCCCACCACGAAGTACGGAATCTGTGTGCCGTCGTCGGATGTCGCGAAATGCTGCACCACCGAAATGCCGGTGGCGTCGAAGAAGGACGGCGCGGACTTGATCGGTTCGATCCGGCCACCCACCGTGCCGGACAGCAGTGTCGCCGGGATCGTGAAACCGCTCGAATTGAGGAAGAAGTCGTCGCCGGTGAGCGGGTCCACGTCGATGATCGATGTCGACGTCGCGTCCGGCACCCCGGGCAATTCCTCGTCCGACCAGCCGTCGGCGCCGGGGGTGAGGACCCGCATCTGGGTCTGCACATCGCGCAACGTGACGACGAGCAGATGGTTCTGCGTCCACGCGTACTGTTCGAGCGATGTGTGCTCGTCGGGAGTGAACAACACCGTCAGGTCCCGCGAGCCCGACAGGAACGAGGGATAGTCGGCAGCGAGCAACGCGCCGGCGGGGTGCCCCAGCCATTCGGAGCGGGTACGGATCAGCAGGTGATCGCGGTACACACTCACCCGCGCGTCGTGTGGAACTTCGAGTTCGACGAGTTCGCCGGTCGCCGTCAGTTCGAACCGCCGGGCCCGGTAGAAGTCGAGAGCACGATCGACGAAACTGCGCTCGTAACCGGGGGTGTCGTCGTACCACGCGGACACCGCGACATCGCCCGCTTCGCCCTCGAAGACCGTGTCCACGTCGGCCAGCGGCGTTCCGCGCCGCCAGCGCGCGGCGATGCGGGGATATCCGGAGTCGGTCAGTGATCCCTCGCCGAAATCTGTTCCCACATAGACGGTATCGGAATCGATCCACCCGATGTCGGTCTTCGCCTCCGGCACTTCGAAGCTGTCCGGTCCGGAGACGAACTGCCGCGTGACGAGGTCGAACTCGCGAACGACCGTGGCGTCGGCACCGCCGCGCGAGAGGCTGATGAGCGCGCGCGTCTGGTCCGGACGCAGGACCTGGGCACCCGACCACACCCAGTTCTCGCCTTCCTCTTCGGCCACGGCATCGAGGTCGACCAGGACGTCCCACTCCGGGTTGTCGCGTACGTACTGGTCCATCTTGGTGCGTCGCCACAGCCCGCGCACATGGGTGGCGTCACGCCAGTAGTTGTAGAGGTACTCGCCGCGGCGCCGGGCATACGGAATGCGAGCGTCGGTGTCGAGAACTTCGCGGATCCGGCTTTCGAGTGTGCCGAAACCGGTGCTGCGGGTATAGGCGTCGATCGTGCGGTCGTTGTGGGCGCGGACCCAGTCGAGCTGCTTCTCGCCCGTGACGTCCTCGAGCCAGAGGTACGGGTCGGTGGTGGTGTCGCTCATGACTTCATTTCTACCCGGCATTACGCTGCCGAGGTGCAGCTCACCCCCGCGGACGCGCAGATGTACTGGCTCTCCGATCGAATGCCGAACGATCAGTTCCTGCTCTTCTGCTTCGCCACCGACGCCGGTGTGGACGAGGTGCGCGAGGCGGTGCGCAGGCGTACCGACGTCATGGGGAAGTTGCTGTGCCGCGTCCGGGACGTTCCCCGGCAGCTGGACTACCCGTATTGGTGTCCGAGAACTTTCAGCGACGACCTCGTCGCCGAGCACCGGCTCGACGATCCGTCGTGGGAGAACGTGCAGAACGCACTGGGGGACCTCGTTGCGACGGTGCTCGATGCTCGGGTGAGCCCGTGGCGCCTGCACGTATTCACCGGAGTGCGCGGCGCGCCCCTGTGTGACGATGCGGCCCTGGTGGTCGTCTGGCAGGTCTCGCACGCGTTCGCGGACGGCCGTGGGGCCACCGCCCTGGCCAGGGCGCTGTTCGGTGCGGACGAGCCACCAGCGTCGCCGCGTCCGGAGCCAGGGCCCATCGCGTGGGAGATGGTCGCTCGTGCCGCCGCCCGGTTTCCCGCGCAGGCCGTTCGCTTGGCGCGGTCGGGTCGACGTGCGGCCGCTGCGGCACGCGCTCTCGACGCCGCGACCGCGGCAGGTGAGATACCGGCACCGGCCGCCGGGCGGCCACTCGTCGGCGTCAACTGCGATCCGGGCACCGAGCGCAGCGTCCGCGCCGTGGTGTTCCGGTCCGCTGCCTTCCGCGGTGGTGGACATACCGTCACCGTCGTCGCATTGACGGCGATCTCGGTGGCGCTGTCCAGGTTTCTCGAGACGCGCGGCGAGAGCGTGCCGGACCGGCTGGGTGCGGAGGTCACCGTGGCGGTCGGGACCGTGGGTTCCGCGAACAACAACTATCGCAATGTCGGCGTCGACCTGTTCGTCACCGAATCCGACCTGGGTGTCCGGGCTGCCCGCATCGCTGCCGATCTGGGTGCGCGTCGTGAGAGGGTGACCGATCCGCTGCTCGCGCAGCGCGACGCGGCAGCCGAACATGTTCCGGCCCCCCTGTCGCGGTTCGGGATCGTTCGGTCCGGGTCGTCGCGTCCCGTCACCGTCACGGGAAACACCGTGGTGTCGAGCGTCTTCCGTGGTTCTGCCGACCTCGCGCTCGCCGGTGGGCCGGTGGTGTTCAGCGCCGGATTCCCGGCCCTGTCGCCGGCCATGGCGTTGACCCACGGTGTCTACGGACTCGGAGAGACGGTCACGATCGGCGTGGCCGCGGGCAGTCGGGTGATTCCCGATCTCGATGCGTACGAGGAGATGGTGCGCGACGCCGTCGCCGAGGTCGGCGCGGCGCTCTCCCCGGCGAGATGAGCGCCGGTGGAATAGCACCGGCCACTGTGGTCCCGCGCATGTACCGTGCGGGGAGCAATCGAATCGGCGAGGCGGGGGCAGCACGGTCATGGGCGTATACGTAGTAACGGGATCAGCGTCGGGTATGGGCAGGGCGAGCGCGGAAAGACTGCGCGCCGCAGGCCACACCGTGATCGGTGTGGACATCCGGGACGCCGATGTGGTGGCCGACCTCTCGACTCCGCAGGGGCGGTCCGACGCCATCCGCGGCACCCTCGACCGGGCCGGAGCCACGCTCGACGGTGCGGTTCTCGCCGCCGGCCTCGGCCCCACTCCCGGCAGGGAACCGCTCATCGCCCAGGTCAACGTGCGAGGCGTGATCGATCTGCTCGTGGGCTGGCGCCCGGCGCTCGCCGCGGCCGGAAACAGCAAGGTGGTGGTCTTCGGCTCCAACTCCACGACGACCACGCCGGGCGTACCGAATTCCGCGGTGAAGGCGTTTCTCGCGGGCGACATGGACAAGGGCGTCGCGCGGGCCACCAGGATCGCCAAATCGGGGCCGCCGTTCACCTACGCAGCGTCCAAGATCGCGGTGACGCGCTGGGTTCGCCGCACAGCGGTGACGCCGGAATGGTCGGGTTCCGGCATCCGCCTCAACGTGCTCGCGCCGGGCGCGATCTCCACACCACTGCTCGACGCACAACTCGACAGTCCGTTGAAGAGGGCGGTCGAGAGCTTCCCTGTTCCGCTCGGCGGATTCGGCGACGCCGAACAGATTGCGCAGTGGGTCGAGTTCATGGTGTCCCCGGCCGCCGACTTCATGGCCGGCAGCGTGGTGGTTGTCGACGGTGGCACCGAGGCATACTTCCGGCCGGACGACTGGCCGGTTCGCGTGCCGTTCCGGTCGATACCCGGATACCTGCGCCGGATGCGCTCTTTCGCTCGCAGAACCGGCACCTCGGGCGACTGACCCGCATCCCCCGATCGGTTGATGCCGTCTGAGACCGTCGGGCGATGTGGCGGCCCGCCCCCGCCGGGCAAGCTCGGACCATGCCCATCGTAGAAGTGAAAGGCCTGTACAAACGGTACGGCGACCGCGCCGCCGTCGACGGCGTGAGTTTCGATGTCCGAGAAGGAGAGATATTCGGCATTCTCGGCTCCAACGGGGCCGGGAAGACCACCACGGCCGAATGCGTTTCCGGCTTGCGGGCACCGGACGAAGGGACCGTACGCGTCGCCGGGCTCGACCCGGTCGCCGACCGCCGCGTGCTGACGGAACTGCTCGGGGCTCAGCTACAGCAGAGCGAACTCCAGCCGAAGCTGACCGTGCAGGAGGCTCTCGACCTCTACGCATCGTTCTACCCGCGTCCCGCGGACGGGACGGCGCTGGCCGAACGGCTCGGCCTCGAGCACGTGCTCGACACCCGGTTCGCGAAGTTGTCGGGGGGACAGCAACAGCGCCTCTTCATCGCGCTCGCGCTGATCGGATCGCCGCGGGTGGTAGTGCTGGACGAACTCACCACGGGCTTGGATCCGCGTGGCCGCCGCGAGACATGGTCGCTGATCGAAGAGATCCGGGACTCGGGGGTCACGGTGCTGCTGGTCACCCATTTCATGGAAGAGGCGCAGCGGCTGTGCGACCGGGTCGCGGTATTCGATACCGGCAGGATCAAGGCGCTGGGCACGCCCTCGGAACTCATCGCCCGCACCTCGACAGCGGTCGTCGTCTCGTTCCGCCCGTCGGCTCCGCTCGATCCGGACGCCCTGACGGCATTGCCCGGAGTCCTGGCAGTGCGTCACGACCACGACCGGCTGGTCGTGGAAGGCAACGACGACTCGGTCGATGCGGTGCTCGCGCTCCTCGCCCGCGACGGCATCTCCGCTCGACGGCTCCGCATCACGGAAGCCACGCTCGACGACGCATTCCTCGATATCACGACCCCGGAGAAACGGCCATGACGACGACCGATACGAATCCCGTGACCGCGGTAGTGCGCACCGAAGCGCGCCTGTTCGTCCGCGAACCCGGCGCGATGTTCTGGATCCTCGCCTTCCCTGTCGTCCTGCTGACGATTCTCGGCCTCATCCCTGCCTTCCGGGAGGCGGACGCGAGTCTCGGGGGACGCCGGGTGATCGATCTCTACGTTCCGACCGTGGTGTTGCTGTCGATGATCGTCGCGGGTATCCAGACGATGCCTGCTGTGCTGTCGTCGTACCGCGAACGCGGAATCCTGCGCCGGCTGTCGGTGACCCCGGCCCGGCCGGTGACACTTCTGCTGGCGCAGATCGTGGTTCACGCCGTGGCCGTGGCCGGGTCGGTCGTGCTCGCCCTGCTCGTCGGCCGTGGTGTGTTCGGAGTGGCATTCCCGGAGCAGCCGTGGGGCTACGCGCTGGCGGTGCTCCTCACGCTTGCGGCGGCGCTGAGCATGGGCGCTGCGATTGCCGCCGTCTCGGGGACCACACGGATCGCGCAGACGATCGGCACCATCGTCTTCTTTCCGATGATGTTCTGTGCCGGGGTGTGGCTCCCGGTCCAGACCATGCCGGATCTGCTGCAGCGGATCGTCGAGGTGACGCCCTTCGGTGCGGCCTCGCAGATCCTCGACCAGGCGGCCCGAGGGGAGTGGCCCAGTGCGGGTGGTCTGATGGTGGTGGCGTTGTGGGCGGTGGCATTGACGGCCGCAGCAGCACGCTGGTTTCGCTGGCAGTAGAGATCGGTCCGCGGCAGTGACACCGGTCGGCAGTGACATTCCGTTGGCAACGACGACATTCCGTTGGCAACGACGGCGGCACCCGTCATGCTGAACAACGTGGCGACGGACACCGCGATGGCAGCGCCCCCGACAGACGAGTACTGGGAGCGTATCTACAGGTGGGGACCGTGGGTGCTGCTCGCGGTCGGGACGATCCTGTCCCTGGCCTCCGCGAACCTGCTCATGACGCCGGCAGAACGTGTTTCGGCTCTGGTGCTGGTTGGCGCCGCAGTGTGCTGGGAGCGCTGGTGGTGGCGTCGCGACAAGGACGCTGTGTACTTCACCGGGCGCACTGTTCTTGCGTTCGTCCTGACCTGGCTCAATCCGTTTTTCGCGTTTTACGCCTTCATCGGGTACTTCGACGCAGAGCGGTTGCTCCCCGAGCGTTGGATGCGAGTGGGGCTGCTCTCGACAGCGGTGACGATGGCGGGATCCCAGAGCGGGGGTCTCCCGCCGTCGGGCCTCACCATGTGGATCGCGTTCGGTGCGTTGTTCGTCATCAACTCCTCGATCGTGATGATGATGCTCCGAATCAGTGCGCGAGAGGAGACGCTGACGCAGGAACGGATCGACGCGATCGCGGAACTCGAACGCACGAATCACCGTCTGGAACAGGCTCTCTCCGAAAACGAGGCACTCCACGCGCAGCTCGTGCTGCGCGCGCGGGAGGCCGGCATCGACGACGAGCGGCGACGTCTCGCCGCCGAGATCCACGACACCCTGGCGCAGGGTCTCACGGGGATCGTCACGCAATTGCAGGCGGCGCAGAACACCGTCGACCCGGTCGTGGCCGGGGGGCATGTGGAGCGGGCCGCGGCACTTGCTCGCCGTAGCCTGTCCGAAGCCCGTCGCTCCGTGCAGAATCTGCTCCCGCAGGCGCTCGAGCACGGCACACTCGACGAGGTGCTGGGCCGAGTGGTGAAGATGTGGGAGGCGGACTCCGGGGTAGCCGCCGTATTCACCGTGACCGGCACAGTCGAGCCGTTGCACGACGACATCGGCGCGACGCTCCTGCGCATCACCGAGGAGGCACTCGCCAACGTGAGCAGGCATGCGGGGGCGGGACGTGTCGGTGTCACGGTCTCGTATATGGAGGACGAGGTGAGCGTGGATGTGCGAGACGACGGATGCGGTTTCGATCCGTCCGCAGGATCGGTTCGCGGGTTCGGCTTGAGGGGCATGCAGTCCCGGGCGGCCCGCGTTGCCGGCGAAGTGACTGTCGAGTCGGAGCGCGGTGCCGGGACGGCGGTCTCGGTGCGGGTTCCGCTGGTGCGGGTGGGAGCAGCGGAATGAGCGCCGACGCGATCACAGTGCTGATCGCCGACGATCATCCGGTCGTCCGCGACGGCCTGCGTGGGATGTTCGCCGCGTCAACCGAATTCGCGGTCGTAGGAGAGGCGTCGTCCGGACCGGAGGCTGTGGTGGTGACTGTGGCGCTGGATCCGGATGTGGTGCTGATGGACCTACGGATGCCGAGGGGCGGGGGAGTCGAGGCGATCGCCGAACTCACCGCCCGCAAGGTCCGGAGCCGCGTACTCGTCCTCACGACATACGACACCGACGCCGACGCTTTCTCGGCTATCGAGGCCGGAGCGATCGGCTACCTGCTCAAGGACACGCCCCGTGACGAACTGTTCGCGGCGGTGCGCGCTGTCGCGGAGGGACGCACCGTCCTCTCGCCGGTGGTGGCGTCGCGACTGCTGTCGCGCGTGCGCGCCCCGGCCGCATCGAGGACGCTCAGCGCGCGGGAGCGTGAGGTACTGACCCTGGTGGCGAAGGGCACGTCGAACCGCGCGATCGCGCAGGAACTGTTCATCAGCGAGGCGACGGTCAAGACGCATCTGACCCACATCTTCGGGAAGCTCGAGGTGGCGGATCGCGCCGCGGCGGTGGCGACCGCGTACGACCGCGGCATCCTGGGCTGAAGCGCCCGCTTCGTACCTACCGGTGGGTAACCGGACCATCGGCAGACAGCCGAATGGGGCAGGACTACCCTGTATGGCTGTGACCTCACACTATGACGTCGTTGTCCTCGGAGCCGGTCCCGGTGGGTACGTCGCTGCTATCCGCGCGGCACAGCTGGGATTGAGCACCGCCATCATCGAGCAGAAGTACTGGGGCGGTGTCTGCCTGAACGTCGGCTGCATCCCCTCGAAGGCACTTCTCCGAAATGCCGAACTGGCACATCTCTTCACCAAAGAGGCCAAGACCTTCGGTATGTCGGGAGACGTGTCCTTCGACTTCGGTGCCGCCTACGACCGCAGCCGCAAGGTAGCCGACGGTCGCGTCAAGGGCGTGCACTTCCTGATGAAGAAGAACAAGATCACCGAGTACGACGGTAAGGGCTCGTTCGTCGACGCCAAGACCATCGAGGTTTCGCTCAGCAAGGGCGGAACCGAGCAGGTGACCTTCGACAACGTCATCATTGCGACGGGTTCGGTCACCAAGCTCCTGCCGGGAACCGAACTCAGCGAGAACGTCGTCACGTACGAGGAGCAGATCCTCACCCGCGACCTTCCCGGATCGATCGTCATCGTCGGTGCCGGTGCCATCGGCATGGAGTTCGGCTACGTCCTGAAGAACTACGGGGTCGACGTCACCATCGTCGAGTTCCTCGACCGGGCACTGCCCAACGAGGACGCGGACGTCTCCAAGGAGATTGCCAAGGCCTACAAGAAGCTCGGCATCACCATCAAGACCGGTGCCGCGGTCCAGAAGATCTCCGACAACGGCTCGGACGTCACCGTCGAGATCAAGGACAACAAGTCCGGCAACGTCGAGACGATGACCGTCGACAAGGTCATGCAGTCGGTGGGATTCGCCCCGCGCGTCGAAGGCTACGGCCTCGAGAAGACCGGAGTCGAGCTCACCGATCGCGGCGCCATCGCCATCGACGAACGGATGCGCACCAACGTCGACGGCATCTACGCCATCGGCGACGTCACCGCAAAGCTCCAGCTCGCCCACGTCGCCGAGGCTCAGGCCGTCGTCGCTGCCGAGACCATCGGTGGTGCCGAGACCCTCGAGCTCGGCGATTACCGGATGATGCCCCGCGCGACGTTCTGCCAGCCGCAGGTCGCGTCCTTCGGACTCACCGAGCAGCAGGCGAAGGACGAAGGCTACGACGTCAAGGTCGCGACCTTCCCGTTCACCGCGAACGGCAAGGCGCACGGACTCGCCGACCCCACCGGTTTCGTCAAGCTCATCGCCGACAAGACCCACGGTGAACTTCTCGGCGGCCACCTCATCGGCCCCGACGTCTCGGAGCTGCTCCCCGAGCTGACCCTCGCCCAGAAGTGGGATCTGACCGTCAACGAACTGGCGCGCAACGTCCACACGCACCCGACGCTCAGCGAGGCGCTGCAGGAGGCCATTCACGGTCTCGCAGGGCACATGATCAACTTCTGATCTTTCGAAACCTTCCGGTCGGGCGGACCCGTTCGGATGTACCGGCTCAGCCCGGGGCGACTCGACCGTCGTCCCGGGCTGACGTCGTTTCGAGGGATGCCCGCGCCCGGGTGCTGCAGATACGCTCCACGTTCACGAAGTACACGAAGAACCTCGTGGCGATCGAGGTCATCGCACGAAAGAAGGCGGCATGACGACAACGAACGGTAAGGACGGCAAGCTCACCGTCATCGAAGGTCTCGCGACCCTCAACCCTCAGACCGGCGACACCCCGCGCATCGAGAAACTGGCGTCGGGGACGGGCGCCACGGTGATCCGTATCAGCTTCACCGCGGGGCAGACGATGGCGGATCATCAGGCGATGTTTCCCATCGTGGTGCAGACGGTCGTCGGCGACATTTCCTTCGGGACCGAGGAGCAGACCGTCTCGCTGGTGCCCGGCACCGCCGTTCACGTCGACGCGGGCATCGTGCACCGTCTCTACGCGAATATCGACTCGGTAGTGATGCTGACGATCTTGCGGTGATGTCGACGATCCCGCGGTGATGTCGGCGATTTCGGGGTGACGACGCGGCGGAGCCGTCCGGTTTGTCGCAGAGCCGGCGGCACCGCGCGTTAAGGTGACGAAATGGCGGAACGCGGAGCTCGGCCCCATGTACACCCGGTTCGCAAGTGGCTGTTGCACGCGGTGCGGCGACTGTTCACACCTCTCGAACCGGACCACTACCTCGAGATGATCAACCCACTTTGGTCCACCCGTGAGCTCCGCGGACGGGTGGAGCGGGTGGTGCCGGAGAGCGAGGACACCGCCTCGGTCCTCATCCGGCCCGCGTACGAGTGGCCCGGGCACGAACCGGGCCAGTACGTCCGGCTCGGAGTCATCATCGACGGCGTCTACCACTGGCGGGCCTACTCCCTGACGTCCGATCCGGACCCCCGGGACGGACTCATCAGCGTCACGCCGAAAGTCGTCGAGGGCGGGGTCGTGTCGCCCTACCTCGTACGGAAGATCGCCCCGGGCGAGATCGTGCGCCTCGGCGAGGTGGAAGGTGTCTTCACCCTGCCCGATCCGGTCCCTGCCCAGCTGCTGTTCATCAGCGCGGGCAGCGGCATCACGCCCATCATGAGCATGCTGCGCAGCCTCGCCCACCGGAACCTGCTCCGCGACGTCGTGGTGGTGCATTCTGCGTCAGCCCCCGACGACGTGATCTTCTCCTCGGAACTGCGCGACCTCGACGCCCGCCATCCGGGTCTGTGCCTGGAGGTCTGGATCAGTGGCGAGCGGGGACGGATCACACCCGGTGACCTGGACGACGTGTGCCCGGACTGGCGCGCACGGGAAACGTTCGTCTCCGGGCCGCGCGAGCTGCTCGACGTGCTCGAGGAACATTGGAACGACCAGGCCGACTCGCAAAGATTCCACCTCGAACGTTTCCAGCCCGTTATCGGGGGGAATGCGGGAAGCGGCGAGGGCGGCACCATCCACTTCCTCGACAGCGAACAGGACGTCGAGTGCGACGGGGGAACCCCGATCCTGGTCGCGGGCGAGAACGCCGGCCTCAAGTTGCCGTACGGCTGCCGTATCGGTATCTGCCACACCTGCGTGGGCACGTTGCGTTCCGGGCAACTCCGGGACCTGCGAACCGACGAGGTGAGCGAACCCACCGGGGCTTCGGTGCGTACCTGCATCCACACCGTGGAGGGTGACATCGAAATAGAGGTGTGAGCGGCGAGGGCTGCGACAGCTCCCGACGAATGGGGCACGTATGACGAACACCGAAGAGGCGACCGCACCCGCGTCTCCGGAAGTGGATAGCCCGCTCGGCCATCTGAGCGCAGAGACACTCGATCGTCTGGCCGAAGAATTCGATGCGATCCACGACGAGGTGTACGCAAGCCTCGGCGAGAAGGACCGCAAGTACATCAAGTCCGTCATCGCAGCGCAGCGCCAGCTCGTCGTGGCCGGCAGAGTCATTTTGTTCGCGTCCTCGTCGAAGCCCGCCTGGGTGGCCGGGACGGCATGCCTCGGGATGGCGAAGATCCTCGAGAACATGGAAATCGGACACAACGTCATGCACGGCCAGTGGGACTGGATGAACGACCCGGACATCCACTCCTCCGTGTGGGACTGGGACACCGCGTCCACGGCTGAAGCGTGGAAGCACTCGCACAACTACGTCCATCACACGTACACCAACATTCGGGGCCTGGACAAGGATCTCGGATACGAGATCATGCGGATCGACCCGAAACAGCGGTGGCAACCGGTCTACCTCGCCCAACCGTTCTACAACGCCCTGCTCACCGTGCTGTTCGAATGGGGCGTCGCCCTGCACGACCTGGATCTCGAGGCGCTCTGGGCGGGCGAGAAGTCGCCCACGCAGGTACTCGAAGAGCTCAAGGGCATCGCCGGAAAGGCGAAGGCCCAATTCGTGAAGGACTATGTGGGGTGGCCGCTCGTCAGCGCCGCGGTGTTCGGTCTGGCGCAGGTCGCGATGCGCGGAAAGCTGCCGCAGCCGAAGACGTCCCGCGTGGGCGGATGGCTACGCCGATCCGGTAGGTGGGGCGCCGGCGCCGACATCGCCGACCGGTGGCTGCCCGGCGTCGAGAAGACGTTCCTGTCGACCCTGGCCGCGGACGTCACCGCCAACATCATCCGCAACGTGTGGGCGCATGCCATCATCTTCTGCGGCCATTTCCCGGACCAGACGTACACGTTCTCCAAGAAGGAAGTCGAGAACGAGTCGCGCGGCGGCTGGTATGTCCGCCAGCTCGTGGGTTCGGCGAACATCGAGGGAAGTCCGCTGTTCCACGTCATCAGCGGCAACCTCGGCTATCAGGTGGAACATCACCTGTTCCCCGACATGCCGAGCACCCGGTACTCCGAGGTGGCGCCCAAGATCAAGGACATCTGTGAGCGCTACGACCTGCCGTACAACACCGGGCGGTTCGGGCAGCAGTGGTGGATGGTGCACCGCACCATCGCACGTCTCGCGTTCCCCGGCGGCAAGGCACGCCCGAAGCCCGGCCCCTACCGCAGTTCCGCTGATCCGACGGGAGAAGCCGCCCCGAGCGAGGCGGCCCGTTTCCGTCGGCGGATGCCGTCGGACCACCCCGCCGCAGGCCCGGAGCACGAGGGCGGCGGCGTCGCCGTCGATCCGCCGCCCCGCTGACCCGTCCGTCTTCTACCGCCCCGACTGGCGGTAGGCGACCCAGCCGCCGAACTCGGTGATGTCCACCGCGTCGGCGGCTGCGTCGTGCGTGCACCCGAACCCGACGACGGCGCGACCGTCCGACAGTTCCACACTCGTCAGCGTCATCGGGGCGGGCAGGGCCGCCAGAAAACGGCCCAGTCCCGCTTCGGAGATGCGGAACAGTTCGCCCGCGATCGAGGCCCCTGCTCCGGCACCGTGGCGCACCAGGCCGGGCTTCGGCGGTGTGGTGTCCAGTGCCATCAGGCGATACGCATCGGACGTGCGGATCTCTTCCGTGAAGCGCGCTCCGAGATTCTCGAGCTGGAAGTGGAGCGGTTGCCCACGCAGGTGTGCTCCGAACACGGCGAGGTCCACGCCGGAATCCACGAAGAGCGGAGCCGTGCCGCCCGTCAGTGCCGCCGCGACGTCGATCGCGATCTGGTCGTGGAACGCCGGTACGACCACCATGACGCCGAACGGGTTGCCCGCGGCCGTGGGTTGTCCGGGCACCGCCACCGCCGCCATATCCAGCAGGTTGCAGAAATTCGTGTACGTCCCCATGCGGCGGTTGATTCCGAGTGGATCCGCCTGTACCGCAGCGATAGTCGGATGTTCGGTCGTCGTGGGCAGTAGCAGCCCGTCGAACCCGTCGAGGAGACGCACCGCCTGAGCCTTCGTGCGGGTGAGGGTGTCGAGGTCCGCGACGAGTTCGTGCGCGGCAGGCTTTCTCGCCCCGGCGACGATCTCGGCGACCGTCGGGTCCGCACCGGCCGGCGCGGCGGAGAGGAACTCGCCCACCGCGGCGTAGCGCTCGGCGACCACCGCGCCGTCGTAGAGCAGAGTTGCCGCGTCGAGGAGAGGGGAGATGTCCACCTCGTCGACGTCGATTCCGCGCTGCTGGGCCGCGACCACCGTGAGGGCGAACGCTTCGCGGTACTCGTCGCACAGTGCGTCGAGGTCCTCCGGCCGCGGCACGGCCAGGCGAATCGCCGACGACGCGGCCAGTCGGACGTCGGCGGGCCAGGACCGGCTGCGTGCATCGCGAGGGTCCGGGCCCGCCATCACCGCTGCCGCGGCTGTGGCGAGGTCGAGGTCTCGCGCGAGCACGGTCAAGCAGTCGTAATCGATACAGGCAGGAACGACTCCGTACGTCGGGATGACACCGAGCGTGGCTTTGATGCCGACGATGCCGTTCAACGCTGCGGGCACCCTTCCGGATCCGGCTGTGTCCGTGCCGATCCCGATGTCGGCAATGCCCAGGCCCACCGCGACGGCCGAACCCGAACTGGATCCGCCCGAGACGCGCTCCGGGTCCCACGCACTCCGCACGGCACCGTACGGACTGCGGGAACCCACCAGCCCGGTCGCGAACTGGTCGAGGTTCGTCTTGCCGAGCACCACGGCACCGGCCTCGACGAGTCGCGCGACGCCGGTGGCGGTGGTCTCGGGGGTGTAGGCGAATTCGGGGCACCCCGAGGTCGTGGGTATCCCCGCGACGTCCACGTTGTCCTTCACGGCCACGAGCAGCCCCGCGAGGGGCAGGCTTTCACCCGCGGCGACGCGTGCGTCGACCGCTGCGGCGTCGGCGAGAATGCCGGTGGCGTCGCGGAGGGCGATCCACACCTCGGGCCGATCCACTTCCTCGATGCGGCGCAACGCATTCCGGGCTCGCTCGGTAGCGGTGATCGCGCTGCCCGGGGCGAGGGCCGCACTGTCGTTCGTTGCGCTGCCGGTACTCACGGTCATGCTGCTGCTCCGATCACGAGGAGTGGGGTACCGGGCGCCACTTTGCTACCGGGTTCCACGAGGACTTTCAGAACTGTTCCCGCCGCGTCGGTGAGGACGGGCATCTCGAGCTTCATCGCTTCGAGAATAACTGCGGTGGTACCGGCGGCCACGTGGTCCCCTTCGGTCACCTCGACCCGCCAGACGTTGCCGACCATCGGTGCCTCCACGACCGTCGCGCCCGCAGGCATTCCGGCGAGGGGGTCGACGGGTGCGGACACCTCGACGGGTTCGGCATCGACGCGGTCGAACTCACCGGCGGCGTGCCACGCGCGCTTCTCGACTTCGAACGCCACGGATTGTTTCTCGTCGAACGCTGCGATCGACTCGGCGTTGTCTTCGAGGAATCGGAGATGGTCGGCGAGAACGAACGTGCCGTCCGAGACGTCGGCGTCGAACCGGCCGGCCTTCGACGCGGCCCGGTACTCGAGCAACTGCTCCGGTGTCACCGGCTCCCAGACGATGCGGTCGAAGAAGCGGAACAGCCACGGCTTGCCCTGTTCGAACGGCCCGGTCTGCCGGTAGCCGGACCAGATGGGGACGGTCCGGCCCACCAACTGGTACCCGCCCGGCGACTCCATGCCGTAGACACACAGATATTTGCCACCGATACCGACGGCGTCGGACGGGGTCCAGGTGCGCGCCGGGTTGTACTTGGTGGTCACGAGGCGGTGCCGGGGATCGAGGGGAACCGCAAGGGGAGCACCGAGATACACGTCGCCGAGTCCGAGGACGAGATACTCGGCGTCGAAGACGGCGTCACGCACCTGGTCGACGGACTCCAATCCGTTGATGCGGCGGATGAATTCGATGTTCGACGGCAGCCAGGGCGCCTCGTCGCGGACACCGCTCCGGTACCGGGAGATCGCCTCGGAGATCGACGGGTCGTCGAACGAGAGCGGAAGACGCACGGTGCGACTCGGAACCACGAGGTCGCGTGTCGCGGGGAGTTCGGTCTCGAGATCCTGCAGCACACCGAGCAGGCGGTAGGCCGGCAGCACATCAGGATCGAAATGGATGTGCAGCGACCGCACGCCGGGCGTCACGTCCACGATTCCCGGAAGACCTGTCGCTGCGAGAGCCTCGGAGAGTGCGTGCACGCGCATGCGCAACCCCAGGTCGAGCACCATGTCCCCGTACTCGACGAGGATGTTGTCGTCGCCGCCGCGCAGATAGACGGCCTCGGGACGGTCGAGGACGGCCTCCGTCCGGCCCAGTCGGCCGCCGTCGGACGTGGTCTGCCGTTCCACCGGCGGAAGGTCCGCTCCGCGGACGGTGGCGGTGCGCAAGGCGGCCGCACCGGCGTCGGTCACCGGGACGAACCGCAACGAGTCACCCGGCCGGATCTGTCCCAGCTTCCAGCGGTGACCGGACACGACGGTGAGCGGGCACGCGAACCCGCCGAGGCTGGGGCCGTCGGGACCGAGCAGGATCGGGGTGTCACCCGAGACGTTGAGAGCGCCGACGCTGTACGGATTGTCGTGCAGGTTCGACGGGTGAAGACCGGCGTCGCCACCATCGGTGCGAGACCAGGTGGGTTTCGGGCCGTCGAGCCGGATACCGGTCCGGTTGGCGTGGCTCTGCACCGTCCAGGTGGTGTCGTAGAACTGGCTGATGTCTTCGGGGGTGAAGTAGTCGGGTGCCGGTTGCGGACCTTCGGTGACCGCGAGGTGCCAGGTGTGCGTGAACTCCGGCCGCCCCTCGGCCGGCACGGGAGCGGGCTCGCGGTCGGTGGCGGTGTCGGCGACGCCCAGGACATCGCCGGTGGCCACGGCCCGCCCGGTGACGCCACCGAAGCCGCCGAGCGTGAAGGTCGACGCGCTGCCGTGGTACAGCGGTACGTCCAGGCCACCGCGCACGGCGACGTAGGTGCGCAGGCCGGTGTTGGCGGGGGCACCCACGTCGAGCACCGCACCGGCGGGAACCTCGATCGGCTCCCACATCGGTACCGGCTCGCCGTCCAGCGTCACCTCGGCCGGGGCGCCGGTGACACACACGAACGTGGCGTCGGAGAACTCGAGGCGCGGGCCCTGCAGCGTGCATTCGAGTCCGGGAGCGCCCTCGGGATTTCCGACGGCCACGTTCGCCGCACGCAACGACAGGTCGTCCATCGGCCCGGACGGCGGGATTCCCACCTCCCACAACCCGGTACGGCCGGGAAAGTCCTGGACGGTGGTCATCGTGCCCGCCCGCACCACGTCGATACGGTGCCCGGTCGCGCGCAGTCCCGCCAGGGTGGAGGTGGCGTGCTCGGCGGCCAGAACCGGAGGGGCAGTGCAGATACGGCGAAGCTGGGGCAGGTTCGTCTGGACGCCGTAGAGATGGGTGTCGTCGAGCGCGTCGGCCAATGCCGCGAAGGCGGTGCGGCGGGACTCGCCGTGCACGATCACCTTGGCGAGCATCGGGTCGTAGAACGAGCTGACCTCGGTCCCGGTGTCCACCCACGTCTCGATCCGGGTGTGTGCGGGGAACTCCACCTGGGTGAGCAGGCCCGCGCTCGGCCGGTAGTCGTGTCCGGGGTCCTCGGCGTACACCCGCGCTTCCACTGCGTGGCCGCTGATCGCGGGTCCGGTGTCGGGCAGCGCGTCGAGCATGTCGGTCTCACCGCGCGCGAGCCGGAGCATCCATTCGACGAGGTCGACGCCTGTGACCTCTTCGGTCACAGGATGTTCCACCTGGAGCCGGGTGTTCATTTCGAGGAAGGATGCCTCACCTCGGTCGATGTCGTAGACGAACTCCACCGTTCCCGCAGACCGATAGTGCACGGAGTCCGCGAGCGCGCGGGAAGACGACAGCAACTGTTCGACGATCTCGTCGGGCAGGTTCGGAGCGGGTGCTTCCTCGACGACCTTCTGGTTGCGGCGCTGCAGGGAGCAGTCGCGGGTGCCGAGACTGAGAGTGCGGCCGTGCCCGTCGCCGAACACCTGCACTTCGATGTGTCGCGCATGTGCCACGAATCGTTCGAGGAACACACCGGACGAGGAGAAATTGGCCGACGCGAGGCGCAGCACCCGTTCGTAGGCGGAGCGGAGATCGTCGGGACCGAAGCACGCCTGCATGCCGATGCCCCCACCGCCACCGACTGCTTTGAGCATGACCGGATACCCGATGTCCTCGGCCGCGACGAGGGCGTCGTCGAGCGAGCCGAGTAGTCCGCTGCCCGCCACGAGCGGAACTCCCACGGCGCGCGCGGCCTCTCGCGCGGTGTGTTTGTCACCGAACACGCGTAACTGCTCGGGAGTCGGCCCGACGAACGCGATACCCGCCGCCTCGCACGCGGCAGCGAAATCGGCGTTCTCGGAGAGGAATCCGTAGCCCGGATGGATCGCACCGGCGCCGGTCGCCTGGGCGGCCTCGATCACCAGATCGGCGCGCAGATACGACTCGGCTGCGGGGGCCGGGCCGAGTCGCACGGCCACGTCGGCGAGTTCGACGTGTGCGGCAGAGGCGTCGGCATCGGAGTACACGGCGACGGTCTTGAGGCCGAGCAGATGAGCCGAACGCATGATGCGACAGGCGATCTCGCCGCGGTTGGCGACGAGCAGGGTATCGAAGGCGTAGGTCAAGGCGAGCTCCTCGGATAGGGGCGGGACGGCAGCGCTGTCAGTCGGCCAGCGACATCGCGGTGACCGCGCGGGTCACCCTGTCGAGAACAACGGAGAGAGATTCGCCGATATGGCGGTGGAGCAGGGTGCGAGCGGTAGGAAGGTCGTCGTCGAGGACGGCGTCGAGGATGCCGAGATGCTCTGCGATCGACGTTTCGATGCGGCTGTTGACCATGAAGTCGTACATCCGTACATGGCGAATCCGGGAGTTGACGGATTCGAGCGCGGACACGAGTTCGGTGTTCCCGGACGACGCCAACAGCGCCACATGGAACTCCTCGTCGGCGACGACGAAGCCCGGTTCCTGCGCGGGCGGGTCGTCGGCAAGTGCCCGCCACCGCGTACGTTCGGATTCGAGTGCCGTCCGGTCGTGCCGCACGGCCGGATCGTCGAGTGCGCGGGTGATGCCCTGCAATTCCAGGGTGATTCGCAGTTCGTACAGATTCCGGATGCGCGGAATGCTCGGCGGCTGGGGTGAGAATCCGTAGTCTTCTCTGCGAATCAGACCGTCGGAGACGAGCATCGCGAGTGCTTCGCGTACCGGAGTGCGTGAGATACCGAACCGTGCAGCGAGTTTCGGCTCCGTCATACGGTCGCCGACACGGACCGACCCGTTCATCACATCGTCACGCAACTGGCGGTAGACCTGGAGTCGCAGCGGCTCCGGTGTCCCTGTGTCCGTTTCTGTCGACATAGCTGTATACGCTATTGACCTGCGATGACACCGTTGTGACGCCGTGTTACGGCCGGGTTAGAGGATGCTCACGTTCACCGTGTGAGCAGGTGCCGGTGACTAACCGAAGTCGCGTTCGAGGCGGAGAGTGCCGATCGTCGTGGCCAGACCGTCGTATTGGGTGACCAGCAAGCAGAATTCGATGAGCTTTCGATCGTCGAGGTGATCCGCGAGCGTCGACCACGTCTCGTCCGAGAGATCTTTCGTCGCGACCAGTTCGTCGACGGCGCCGAGGATCGCGCGGTGACGGGGGCTCCAGCCCTCGGCGTCCGGCCCGGCGACGATGCGCGTACGGAGGTCGTCGGTGATGCCGGCGCGCCGGCCCAGCCGGGTGTGATGGTCGGTCTCGTATGCGCTGCCCCGCAAGTGCGCGACCCGCAGGATGATCATCTCGCCCTCGAAGCGGCCGAGCCTGCCGAAGGGCATCAACATGCCGGAATAGTGCAGCCATCCCCGGAACAACCGGCCCGTCCGTCCGAGCGTGCTGAACAGATGGGCGTCGGTGGTCCCCGCCGCCGCGGAGAGCGCTTTCCATGCGGCCCAGTTGAGAGGACCGAGTTCCCTGAAACGTCCGGGCCGGATGCGGGGCGTCATACCCGCCAGTGTCGCACGATCACTCACGGACCGCCCGGGCAAGCCGCGCCACGTTCAGGGCTTCCTCCGAGCGCCGTACGACAACGGTCCGGGAGGTGCCGATGTGCTCGAGGAGCATGCGGTGCGCGTCGTCGAGTCTGTTGTCCAGGACGAGTTCCGCGACGGCGATGTGCTCGTCGACCGTGTCGGAGATCCGGTCCGGGGTGAGGTAGTCGAACATGCGCACCGGCCGCACTTTCTGATTGACCACGGCAAGTGCGTCGCACAGCGCACGGTTTCCGGACGCCGCCAGCATCGTGAGATGGAATTGCTCGTCGAGCGTCACAAATCCTGCGTCGGGTTCCGGAAGATTCAGGCGGATGCCGTACCAGCGGTCGAGTTCGGGACCGAGAATGTCGGGGTCGTGCCGGATGGAGTCGTCGTCCCGCGCGCGCCGAATTCCGCGAAGTTCCAGGGTGATCCGGAGTTCGTAGAGGCCCGCGAGATCTTCGAGGCGCGGCCGATACGGAAACAACCCGTACTCGCGACGTTCGACGAGACCGTCGGACACGAGCCGAGCCAGCGCCTCGCGCACCGGGGTGCGCGACACCCCGTAGTGCTCGGCGAGCCGTTCCTCACTGAGGCGTTCGTCGGGGGTGAGGTCGCCCGACATCAGGTCGGTGCGCAAGGCCCGGTAGACCTGCTCCCGCCGGGTGACGCCGGGACGCATCAGATCGCCATCGCCGCGCGGACGGTTGTCGCGGCGTCCGCGCCACCCTCTCCGGTGGAGGTCACGCGCCCGGATTCGAGCACGTAGTAGTGGCGCGCGTTGTCGAGGGCGAAGCCGATGTGCTGTTCGACGAGCAGGACACCGAGGTTTCCGCCGCGACTGAGTTCGACGATGGTGTTCTCGATCTCGGCGACCACCGAGGGCTGGATGCCTTCGGTCGGTTCGTCGAGGATGAGCATGCGCGGCTCGGTGATCAGAGCGCGCGCGATCGCGAGTTGCTGACGCTGGCCGCCGGAGAGCAGCCCCGCGCGACGGTCGAGCAGTGGGACGAGCGCGGGGAACAGGTCGAGCATATCGGCGACGAGCTTCTTGCCGTTCTTGCGGCCGTCCGCGACGACCTGCAGGTTTTCGCTACAGGTGAGCTGCCCGAACGACTGCTGGCCCTGCGGCACGTAGGCGAGTCCCCGGGCCACGCGTGCTGCCGGCCGGAGCCCGCTGATGTCGTGCCCGTCGAACAGGATCTTGCCCGAGGAGATCGGAAGCAGGCCGACGGCGGCGCGCAGCAGCGTGGTCTTGCCGGCGCCGTTGTGGCCCATCACGGCGGCGACTCCGTCGGAGGGAACGGTGACCGAGACACCGTGGATGACTTCGGTGCGGCCGTAACCGGCTCGCACGTCGACGAGTTCGAGCATCATGCCTCCTGGAACGTGTCGGTGCCGTCGGAACCGACCGCAGCTGCGGTGCCGAGGTAGACCTCTTGGACCTGCGGATCGTTCTGCACCTCTTCGACGGTGCCGTCCGCGATGACCTTGCCGCGGGCCAGCACGGTCACGGAGGTCGCGAACGCACGCATGAAGTCCATGTCGTGTTCGACCACCACGACGGTGCGCTGCGCGCCGATACGGCGCAGCAGCCGGCCGGTTTCCTCGCGTTCGTCGCCGCTCATGCCCGCGACCGGTTCGTCGAGCAGCAACACGTCGGCGTTCTGGACGAGGAGCATTCCGATCTCGAGCCACTGCTTCTGGCCGTGCGCGAGGATGCCTGCCGGCGTGTCGCGGTGGGCGGACAAGCCGATCGTCTCGAGGGCTTCCTCGATTTCGGGCAGCACATCTTTACGTCGGCGCAGTAGTTGCCACGGGGAGCGCCCGGCACCTGCGGCGATATCGAGATTCTGGAGCACCGACAGTTCCTCGAACACCGACGCGGTCTGGAACGTCCGGCCGACGCCGAGGCGGGCGATCTTGTGCGTCTTCTTGCCGACGAGTTCGATTCCGGACTTGGTGATGGAACCGGTTGCGGGGACCAGGCCCGTGACCGCGTCGACGAGGGTGGTCTTGCCCGCGCCGTTGGGTCCGATCAGGAAGCGCAGGTCTCCCTGCAGGAGTGTGAGGTTCACTCCGTCGACGGCGTGGAAGCCGTCGAAGGTGACTCGCAGATCGCGGATTTCGAGGTAGTCGCTGGCCATGCCGGCGTTGCCGCCGTAGACGGGTGCGTTCATCGTGCCGGCTCCAATTCGGTCGTCGCTGCGGGTACGTCGTCGGCGGGTGGTGCGGGCCGGGACCGGCGGCGCCGGCGCCATACGGTGGCGAGTCCGGCCAGGCCGGCGGGGAAGAAGCCGACCACCACGATGAACAGCAGTCCCTGAGCGTAGGTCCAGGCCGAGGGGAAGTTCTCCGACAGCGCGGTCTGGGCCCACGCGACTCCGATCGCGCCGAGGACCGGCCCGAGCAGGGTGCTGCGGCCTCCGATGGCGACGCCGATGAGGAAGGCGATGGACGGAACGATGCCGATGTCGGCGGGGGAGATGATGCCGACGATGGGAACGAACATCGCTCCGGCGATGCCGGCGAAGAACGCGGCGACGGTGTAGGCCACCACCTTGATGTTGGCGGGGTCGTAGCCGAGGAACCGGACGCGTTCCTCCTGGTCGCGCACCGCGACGAGCAGTTCACCGTAGCGGGACTGCATCAACTGCCGGGTTGCGGCGACGACGAGCAGCAGGATGGCCGCCACGATGAAGAACAGCATCCGCTTGTTGACGGGATCGGAGAGTTCGAAGCCGAAGAAGGTGCGGAACCGGTTGAGGCCGTTGGAACCGCCGGTGGACTGCTGACCGACGAGCAGGATGGCGAAGGCGGCGGCGAGGGCCTGGGACAGGATCGCGAAGTAGGCGCCTTTCACACGTCGCTTGAACACACCGAGCCCGAGCAGTGCCGCGACGAGCGCCGGGACGATGAGGATCGACAGGATCGCGACGAACGGTGAGGTGAACGGCACCCAATATGCCGGTAGCTCACGGATTCCCGCGATCTGCATGAAGTCGGGGACGGAGTCCTCACGCAACTGTGCGTCGGCAATTTTGAGATGCATTGCCATGATGTATGCGCCGAGCCCGAAGAACACGCCCTGCCCGAGGGTCAGCATGCCGCCGCGCCCCCATGCGAGCCCGATTCCGACGGCGACGATCGCGAAGCACAGGAACTTGCCGAGCAGGCCCAGCCGGAAGTCGGACAGGAACGCCGGCGCGATGCCGAACAACACGAGCGCGGCGAGCGCGAATCCTGCTGCGGTGCGGACGGGTCCGGGTTGTGTCAGGGACCGGGGGGAGAACGTCACAGACATCAGACCAGGCTCCTCGTCTTGACGGCGAACAGGCCTTGGGGACGGACCTGCAGGAAGATCACGATGATCACGAAGACGATCACCTTCGCGATCGAAGCGGTGGTGGAGTATTCGATGAACGAATTGAGCAGACCCAGGGCGACGGCGGCGAGCACGGCGCCTTCGATCCTGCCGAGGCCGCCGATGACGACGACGAGGAACGCGTCGATCAGGTACGCCTGCCCGATGGTCGGGCTGGTCGAGCCGATCAGCGTCAGCGCCACGCCGGCAAGGCCCGCGAGGCCCGAACCGAGGAAGAACGTGGTGATATCGGTGCGGCGCGAGGAGATCCCGACGGTTTCCGCGAGGTCGCGGTTCTGCACGACCGCGCGGATCCGGCGGCCCATCGGGGTGTACTTCATCGAGGCGATGAGTGCGATCACGCAGATCACCGACAGCGCCAAGATGAACAGGCGGGTTTTCGGTACCACCGCGCCCAGGATCTCGACACCGCCCGACAGCCAGGCCGGGGCCACGACGTTGACGGCGGGTGCGCCGAAGATGTCGCGGGCGGCCTGCTGGAGCAGCAGGCCCACACCGAACGTGACGAGCAGGGTGTCGAGGGGCCGGTGGTACATGCGGCGGATGAGGGTGACCTCGAGCAGGACACCCATCGCCCCACCGACCAGGAAGCCGACGAGCAGCGAGACGAACAGGGACACACCCGCGGACGAGATCACCTGCTGGACCACGAAGGCGGTGTAGCTGCCGGCCATGATGAATTCGCCGTGGGCCATGTTGATCACGCCCATCTGCCCGAAGGTCAGCGACAGGCCCAGTGCCGCCAGCAGCAGGATCGAACCGATACTCAATCCTGTGAACAACTGTCCTACAAGGACATCCATGGTGCCTCCCTGGTCGGCTTCCCGGTCGTGAGCGTCAGTTTCCGGAGAGTCCGGCAGCCCAGTCGTAGGACTCGAGGTACGGATCGGGATCGACGGCGCCGTCCGACTCCCACACGGTGTAGATCAGGCCGTCGCCGCGGATTTCACCGATACGGGCGGTCTTGGTGATGTGGTGGTTGTCGCCGTCGATCGTCACGGTGCCTTCAGGAGCGTCGAAAGAGACTCCGTCGGAAGCTTTCACGACGTCCTCGACCGCAAACGACTCGGCCTTCTCGACGCTGTTCTTCCACAGGTAGACCGAGGTGTAAGCAGCTTCCATCGGGTCGGACGTCGGCTTGTTCGCGCCGTACTTCGCCTTGTACGCCTCGACGAACGACGCGTTCTCGGGGGACTCGACGGTCTGGTAGTAGTTCCACGCGGTGAGCTGGCCTTCGATGTTCTGCGCGCCGATACCCACGACCTCTTCCTCGGCGATGGACACCGAGACGACCGGCATGTCCTTCGCGTCGAGACCCGCGTTGGTGTACTCACGGAAGAACGCGACGTTGGAATCGCCGTTCAGCGTGTTGAATACGGCGTCCGCGTCGGCGGTGCGGACCTTGTTGACGATGGTGGAGAAGTCGGTCGACCCGAGCGGGGTGTAGTCCTCGCCCTTGATCTCGATGCCGTTCGCCTCGGCGTAGGCCTTGATGATCCGGTTCGCGGTCTGCGGGAACACGTAGTCGCTGCCCACCAGGTACAAGGACTTCACGCCCTGTTCCTTGAGGTAGTCCAGCGCCGGCACGATCTGCTGGTTGGTGGTCGCACCGGTGTAGAAGATGTTCGACGACGATTCGAGGCCCTCGTACTGGACCGGGTAGTACAGCAATGCGTTGCGATCCTCGAACACCGGGAGCATCGCCTTGCGGCTGGACGATGTCCATCCTCCGAATACCGCTGCGACACAATCGGAGCTGATGAGCTTCTCGGCCTTCTCGGCGAAGACCGTCGGCTCCGACGCACCGTCTTCCGCGACGACCTGGATCTGCTTTCCGAGGACGCCGCCGTCCGCGTTGATCTCTTCCACGGCGAGGGCGATCGAGTCACGCACGGTGACCTCGGAGATCGCCATCGTGCCCGAGAGCGAGTTCAGCGAACCGACCTTGATGGTGTCGCCCGAGGTGTCGACACAGGACGTGCCACCGGAGGCGCCCGCCGACGAGTCGGGCGTGTCTCCCGCGCGGCTTCCACAGGCGGTCAGGACGAGACCGACGGCGACCAGCGCTGCAGGCGCCGCGATGGCGCGAGTGGCGAACTTGGACCTGGCAACTGACATGAAGGTGCCCTTCCTTCGAAGGTGGGACCGGAGAGGACCGGTGTATCCGGCGGCGTATACAACTCTGTATCCGCGAGGCCAAACACTAGAAGGGCGTTGTTGCGCCAGAATATCTCCCGGTCACAGTTGTGTGACGCGGGTGACGAGTGTGTTACATCGTCCTTACAGCGCTGTGTGCGAGTCGGTGACGCGTCGTCAGCGGACGAGATACGGAGACACCGAACTGCGGTGCTCGTTGATGTCGATCTCCTTGCCGAGGGGCGGGAACGCCCGCTGCGGGCAGTTCACGCGCTCGCACACGCGGCAGCCCGACCCGATCGGGGTGCCGGGATTGCTTTCGTCGAGGTCGAGACCGTCGGCGTAGACGAGACGGTGGGCGTGGCGCAGTTCGCAGCCCAGCCCGATCGCGAAGGTCTTGGACGGCTGCCCGTAGCGAGCCGCGCGGCGCTCGACGGTGCGGGCAACCCAGAGGTAGCGCCGGCCGTCGGGCATCTGCGCGATCTGCGTCATGATCTTGCCGGGGTAGGCGAACGTCTCGTACACGTTCCAGAGCGGACAGGTGCCACCGCTCGTCGAGAAGTGGAATCCGGTCGCCGACTGTCGTTTCGACATGTTGCCGGCGCGGTCGACCCGGACGAAGGAGAACGGGACGCCACGCAGCTTGGGCCGCTGCAGTGTGGAGAGGCGGTGCGTGATCGTCTCGTAGCTCACGCCGTAGAAGGCGGAGAGCCGCTCGATGTCGTACCGGAAGTTCTCGGAGATCTCGTGGAACTGCGTGTACGGCAGGAGCAGTGCGGCTGCCCAGTAGTTGGCCAGGCCCAAGCGGGCGAGAGTGCGCGACGCGTCGCTCGTGAACGCACCTTCGTCGACGAGGCGGTCGATGAGGTCTCCGCATTCGAGGTACGCCAGCTCGATGGCGAGTTTGAACACCTGCTGGCCACCCGACAACTGGGGCGCTACCTCGAGGATCCGGGTCTCCGGGTCGTAGCGGTGGAGGATGTTCTCGCCGAGGTCGATGCGCTTGACGATCTGGACGTCGTGCGCGGTCTGCATGCGCTTGGCGATCTCCCCGCCCACGTCGCCACGGTGGAATCGGATCCGGTTGGCGAGTTCCTCCGCTGCCGTGTCGAGATCGTGCAGGTAGTTGTGGCGCTGATAGAAGTAGTCGCGCACTTCTTCGTGCGGCATGGTGATGGCGCCGCTGCCGCTGCCGTCGCTGTAGCGGTCTTCGGTGGCCGCGGCGAGTTGCGCGGTGGTGTTCCGGAACCGGCGGTGCATGTTGACCATGGCGCGCGCCAGGTTGGGATGCGCCGCGACCATCTCCGCGATCTCCTGGGCGTCGGTGTCGATGCCCATCTCCTGGTCGAGCGCGACCTCACGCATCTCTGCGATGAGCCGGGTGTCGTCCTGGGAGGAGAAGAACGTCGTGTCGACCCCGAACACTTCGCTGATGCGCAGGAGTACCGGCACGGTGAGAGGCCGGACGTCGTGTTCGATCTGGTTCAGGTAGCTGGCGGAGATCTCGAGTGTCTTGGCAAGCGCGGCCTGGCTCAGTCCCCGCTCGGTGCGTAGCTGGCGCAAGCGGGCGCCGACGAAGGTCTTGGCCATTCGCCCAGGGTAAAGCCCGGTCGGGGTGCTTCGCAATGTGTTGTTCGCAGGTTGTTAAGAGAAGGCGTCCGTTGAGCGCCGGGGAGCCGGATCCGGCCGGTGCCGGTCCTGTGAGTGCGCTCACAGAGGCGCGGGTTCGGTGGTGAGTGCCGGGCTCGGTGGCGCGTCCTCCGGCTCCGGTCGTCGCCACATTACTTTTCCGGCATAAGCCGAGGTAGGAACCTACCGGCGGGTAACCAAAGGGTAAAAAACCCGGTCGTTGGCGGGGCCACTTATTAGCAACCTTTGCAAGGGCCCGTTCGAACCTAGCCAAGATTGGCATTAGCAACAGGTAGACGGGGTTTTTCGGCTGTGTCATTGTCATGGAGTACATCCGAAAGGAACGCAAAGGATGTGAAGCCGTACGTATGTACTGCTGAGCGTTCATAGCGGATTCAGATCGAGAGAGTGGAGCTTTTTGATGTCGACTACCGGCACCCCGAGGACCGCTGAGGAAATTCAGAAGGACTGGGACACCAACCCCCGCTGGAACGGGGTTACCCGTAACTACACGGCCGAGCAGGTCGCGAAGCTGCAGGGCACCGTCGTCGAAGAGGCCACCCTCGCGCGTCGCGGCTCCGAGATCCTCTGGGATCTCGTCAACAACGAGGACTACATCAACTCCCTGGGCGCCCTCACCGGCAACCAGGCTGTGCAGCAGGTCCGCGCCGGCCTCAAGGCCATCTACCTGTCCGGCTGGCAGGTTGCCGGCGACGCGAACCTGTCGGGTCACACCTACCCGGACCAGTCGCTGTACCCGGCGAACTCGGTCCCGCAGGTCGTGCGCCGTATCAACAACGCACTGCTGCGCGCCGACGAGATCGCCAAGGTCGAGGGTGACACCTCGGTCGAGAACTGGCTGGCACCGATCGTCGCCGACGGCGAAGCCGGCTTCGGTGGCGCACTCAACGTGTACGAGCTGCAGAAGGCCATGATCGCGGCCGGCGTTGCCGGTTCCCACTGGGAGGACCAGCTCGCTTCCGAGAAGAAGTGCGGCCACCTCGGTGGCAAGGTGCTCATCCCCACCCAGCAGCACATCCGCACCCTGACCTCGGCTCGCCTCGCAGCCGACGTCGCCGACGTCCCGACGGTCGTCATCGCCCGTACCGACGCGGAGGCAGCCACGCTGATCACCTCCGATGTGGACGAGCGCGACCGTGAGTTCCTCGACGGCACCCGTACCGCCGAAGGCTTCTACGGCATCAAGAACGGCATCGAGCCCTGCATCGCTCGCGCCAAGGCCTACGCCCCGTACTCCGACCTCATCTGGATGGAGACCGGCGTGCCGGACCTCGAGGTTGCGAAGAAGTTCGCCGAGGCAGTCCGCAGCGAGTTCCCGGACCAGCTGCTCGCCTACAACTGCTCCCCGTCCTTCAACTGGAAGGCACACCTGGACGACGCGACCATCGCGAAGTTCCAGAAGGAGCTCGGCGCGATGGGCTTCAAGTTCCAGTTCATCACGCTGGCAGGCTTCCACTCGCTCAACTACGGCATGTTCGACCTGGCGCACGGCTACGCCCGCGAGGGCATGACCGCCTTCGTCGACCTGCAGGAGCGCGAGTTCAAGGCTGCTGCAGAGCGTGGCTTCACCGCCATCAAGCACCAGCGTGAGGTCGGCGCCGGCTACTTCGATTCGATCGCCACCACCGTCGATCCCAACACCTCCACGGCTGCCCTGAAGGGCTCCACCGAGGAAGGCCAGTTCCACTAGGAACAGCGCCACCCAGGTCCACCCCGCGGCGGGATCCCTCAGGTCCCCGATATCCCGCCGCGGGGTGCGCGCGCATCCAGCGACGACCTCTCACGACCCCACAAACGAGAAGGAGCTGACGTGACCAGCGAAAAGATTCAGCGCGTCGGCGTGATCGGCGCCGGCATCATGGGCGCAGGTATCGCCGAGGTGTGCGCACGCGCTCATGTCGACGTACTCGTGTTCGAGCAGACCCGCGAACTCGCGGCAGCCGGACGCGCCCGCATCCTCCGGTCGCTCGACCGTGGGGTGAGCACCGGCAAGATCACCGAGCGCGAGCGGGAGCAGGCTGCATGGCGGTTGCGCTTCACCTCCGACCTCGGTGACTTCGCCGACCGTCAGCTCGTCGTGGAGGCCGTCGTCGAGGACGAGAAGGTGAAGAGTGAAATCTTCGCCGAACTCGACAAGATCGTCACCGATCCCCACGCGGTGCTGGCATCCAACACGTCGTCGATCCCGATCATGAAGCTCGGCATCGCGACCGCGGCTCCCGAGCGAGTCATCGGGATGCACTTCTTCAACCCGGTGCCCGTGCTCCCGCTCGTCGAGCTGGTCACCACGCTGAAGACCGGTTCCACCGTCGCTCGGCGCGCGGAGGCGTTCGCTGCGGATGTACTCGGCAAGCAGGTCGTCCGTTCGTCGGATCGTGCCGGCTTCATCGCGAACGCGCTGCTCGTGCCGTACCTGCTGTCGGCGATCCGGATGGTCGAATCCGGATTCGCAACCAAGGACGATATCGACAAGACGATGGTGCTGGGCTGTGCTCACCCGATGGGCCCCCTCGCACTGACCGACCTTGTCGGACTCGACACGGTGAAGGCGATTGCCGACTCGATGTACGAGGAGTTCAAGGAGCCCCTGTACTCCGCACCGCCGCTGCTGCAGCGGATGGTCGAGGCAGGGCTCGTCGGAAAGAAGTCGGGCGCCGGCTTCTATGAATACGCCGACAAGGGCCGCGCGATCAAGAAGGCCAGCTAGCCAGTCAGCACCACCGTACTTCGGCGCCCGTGCTCCGACAGCAGTGCTTCACGCACCGGCTGCCGGTGCACGGGCGCGAAGTGCATGAGGGAAAGGTCGACTCCGACATGGCAACTCCTGCCGACGGATACGGGTCAAGCATCCTCGGGTATCCGCGTATCGGGCCCCGCCGTGAACTCAAGCGTGCTCTCGAGTCCTACTGGCACGGCACGAGCACGCGCGACGAACTCGTCGCCGTCGCTCGCGACATCCAGGAAGACACCTGGCGCGAGCTCGCGGCGACCGGCCTGACCCAGGTCCCCGGAAACACGTTCTCCTACTACGACCATGTGCTCGACAACGCCCTGTTGTTCGGCGCGGTCCCCGAGCGGTTCCGCCCACTGCTGGGTGAACTCGACCCGCTCGATTTCTACTTCACGATGTGCCGCGGGCGTGAGGATTTCCCGCCCCTCGAGCTCGTGCGCTGGTTCGGCAGCAACTATCACTACCGCCAGCCGGAACTCGACGAGAACACGGTCTTCGAGCTGAATTCGGCAGCGGTTCTCGACGAGTTCGAACGGGCGAAGGCCGACGGCATCGAACTCCGGCCCGTCGTGCTCGGCCCGGTGTCGCTGTTGCTGCTGTCCAAGGTCGCGCCGACCTCCGCTCGAGAAGGTTTCCGGACCCTCGACCTTCTCGATTCGCTGCTCCCGCAGTACGAGAAGCTGTTCGAGCAGCTCGCGCGCGCCGGCGCCACGTGCGTCCAGCTCGACGAGCCGTCGTTCACCGAGGATCGCAGCGACGACGAACTGGCCGCGCTGCGCCGGGCATACGACGTGCTGGCGCATGCCCCGCTCCGTCCGCGCATCCTGGTCACAGGACCGTACGGCTCGTTCGGTGAAGCGCTCCCCATCCTGGCGTCGTCGAAGGTCGAGGCGATCGGTCTCGATCTCGTCAACGGCAGGATGAGCGCCGACGAGTTCGCGGCTGTGCCCGGTCTCAAGCGGAAGCGGATCTACGCGGGTGTCGTCGACGGCCGCAACGTCTGGAAGACGGATCGGCGTCGCACTCTCGAATACATCCAGTCGATCGCGGCGATTGCGCCGGACCTCGTCGTCTCGACGTCGTGCTCGTTGCTGCACGTTCCGTACGACCTGCTCGTCGAGTACGACATCCCCGGCGATGTGGCCGACCGCCTCGCATTCGCGAAGCAGAAGGTCGGTGAGGTGGTCTCGCTCGCGAAGGCGCTGACCACCGGCGCCGAGGAACGGTGGCGGAGGCCGCCGGTGTCGGTGCACTTCAAGCAGAAGCACACCGTCCGGGCCCGGATGAACGCGCTCACACCCGAGCATCGCCATCGCGCACCGTACGAGGAGCGCCGAGCTGCGCAACAGGCACGGCTGAATCTTCCGCCCGTGCCGACCACGACGCTGGGGTCGTTCCCGCAGACGGACGACACCCGCAAGGCTCGGTACGAGCTGGGGCAGGGACGGCTGTCGTGGGAGGAGTACGTCAAGCGCATCCAGGAGACGATCGAATCCACCATCCGTCTCCAGGAGGACATCGGACTCGATGTGCTCGTGCACGGTGAGCACGAACGCAACGACATGGTGCAGTACTTCGCCGAACTGCTGGAGGGTTTCGCGACCACCCACTACGGGTGGGTGCAGGCCTACGGTTCGCGCTGTACTCGTCCGCCGGTTCTGTACGGCGACATCGTGCGGCCGAAGCCGATGACGGTGGAGTGGATTTCGTTCGCTCAGTCGTTGACGGACAAGCCGGTCAAGGGAATGCTCACCGGCCCGGTCACCATGCTGGCTCGTTCGTACGTGCGGCAGGACCAGCCTCTGCACGAAACGGCCGATCAGCTCGCTCTCGCGATCCGCGACGAGATCGCAGATCTCGAGCGAGCGGGCATCGCGATCATCCAGGTCGACGAACCCGCTATCCGCGAGTTGCTTCCGCTGCGGCAGGACGGCCGGGCCGAGTACCTGGACTGGGCGGTCGACGCGTTCCGGCTCGCGACCGGTGGCGCCAAGCCCGAGACGCAGATCCATACGCACCTGACCTACTCGGGTCAGGAGTCGGTGGTCGACGCGATCGAACGGCTGGACGCGGACGTCACCGCCATCGTGGCAACGCGGTCCATCGGCTGGGTGCTCGAAGCGATCAAGGACAGGGCACTGTCCCACGGTGTCGGACCGGGTGTGTACGAATCCCGGTCCGCCCGGATCCCCGACATCGACGAGCTCGACGAACTGCTCTCGGAGGCAGCGGAATCCGTGGAGCTCGACCGATTGTGGGCAAACCCGGACGGTGGGCTCAAGACGCGTCACTACTGGCAGCTCGAGCCGTCGCTGCGGAATCTCGTGGCCGCGGCACGCAGGCTCCGGCGCCGGGCGTCCTCGAACGCCGGGTAGTCGCCAACTCGCCCGACACCGCACCGCCCCCGACCGGAATTCCGGTCGGGGGCGGTGTGGTGTCGAGGGGTATCTGTGATCAGAAGTTGTCGCCGAGTTGCTCGCGCAGTTGCGCGAGCGTCTTGGTGAGCAGGCGAGACACGTGCATCTGCGACACCCCGACACGCTCGGCGATCTGCGTCTGGGTCATGTTGCCGAAGAACCGGAGCAGAACCACCGTGCGTTCGCGGGCGGGAAGCGCCTCGAGCAGTGGACGCAGTGCCTCGTGGTTCTCCACCTCGTCGAGCGCCGCGTCGTAGTCACCGAGTGTGTCGGCCAGGGTCAGGCCGTCGTCACCCGACGGGGACGAACGATCCACGGACACGGTCTGGTATGCGTTGCCGGCGACCAGGCCCTGCATGACCTCTTCTTGGTCGATCCCCAGTTCCGCCGCGAGTTCCGCTGCTGTTGGGGCCCTGCCCAGGTGCTGCGAGAGTTCGGAGGTCGCCTTGCTCAAGGAGAGGTGGAGTTCCTTCATGCGGCGCGGAACGCGCACGGCCCATCCGGTGTCGCGGAAATGACGCCGGACCTCACCCATGATCGTCGGCACTGCGAACGACACGAAGTCGGACCCGCGTTCGGTGTCGAAGCGGTCGACGGCATTGACGAGGCCGAGGCGCGCGACCTGAAGCAGGTCCTCGAACGCTTCGCCTCGCCCGTCGAATCGGCGCGCGATGTGCTCGGCGAGGGGCAGGCAGCGCTCGACGACCGCATCACGGATCGCCGACCGTTCCGGGTCGTCCTGACTCAGCGTCAGGAGCTTGCTCAAGGTTTCGGTTACGTCGGCGTACTCGTCGCTCGATCGTGCTGGATTTCGGCTCACCGAGCGGCACTACCTTCTGCGATGGACATGTCGATGGTGGAGAGGGTGCCGTCCCCGTGATCCTCCGACGACACCGAGATGGAGTCGGTCAGCGAGTTGAGCACGTGCCACCCGAACGAACGGGGTTGCCCGACCGCGTTGGCGTTCGCGGTGGGGGCGGTCAAGGCGATACGGAGCCGGCCGGGCACCAGTTGAAAGCTGCACGACAGGGTCGCGCCATCCGGCGCGCCCATGATGAGACGGGTCGCGGCCTCGTCCACGGCGAGTTTCACGTCGGCCACCGTATCGAGATCGAAGTCGTGTTGCAGCGCGATTGCGGCAGCGACCGCGCGAAGTACGGACAGCTGGGCGGGGTCGGCCTGAACTCGCAGTTCGACTACCGGGGTGGTGTGGTCTCGTGCCGATTCGATCGACGCGGAATTGGCCATGAGGTTTTGATCTCCATGAGGGGGTCGAAGCAGGTCAGGGGGTCGTTTCCTTGAGGTGTCCCGGCAAGGCTACCCACACCGCCCCGTGTTCAACCTCCCGCCTACCTCATGAGCAGCGAAAGTCACTTACACGGCGGGTTCCCCCGCCGAGTCACGGCCTGGGGTCCGACGCCAGTACGGCGTACACGAAGCTGTCCGTCCACTCGCCCTTGCTCCAGAAGTCCTGCCGGAAATGAGCCTCCCGTCGCATCCCGACGGCAGCTGCCAGTCGAGCCGAAGGCGTATTGCGAGCGTCCATCTGAGCGGCGACGCGGTGCAGCCGGCCATGGTCGAACCCGGTTGTGAGGACGGTCCGGACCGCCTCGCGAGCGAATCCGCGACCGGTGTGGGCCGGATCGAGTACCCAGCCGATCTCGGCCGACCGGTGCTCGCGATCGGTGAGCCAGAGCGAGATATCGCCGACCGGCGCGCCGTCGTGCTCCAGGATCAGCGCTACGGCCCCCTCCTCGCCGTCGAGGTCGGTGCGCGCCAGACGCTTGTCCAGAACCTCTGCCCCGCGAGCCTCGGTCCACGGATCGTCCAGCAGAAAGCGTGCGACGTCCGGCCGGGAGTGGACCGCTACCATCCAATCGAGATCATCGGGGCGATGAAGTCGCAGGCGCAACCGGTCGGTCCTCAACGGCAATCGGAAGGGCACGCCGCGACCCTAACAACGTGACGAGCACGCGGTCCACACCACGAAGCCGGTCGTCAGGATCACACCAAGAGGCTTCCGGCGCTGCACATCTCGACAGCGGCTCCGGCGCGCCCCGGGTCGACACCCGCGCGCAGATTCTCGCCGCGCGCGAAGGCCACGCCGTCGGCCGGTCGTGGATCGAGGGGCGAGACCGCCGATCTATGTGAGGTCAGGGCCACTCGGGACAGCGGACGGCGGTTGAGAGCTGGCGCCGGTTGCACTAGTGTTTGGGAAGGTTGAGCACACAGCCGGGAACTCGGAAGCGCCACGCGGCCGCGAGGTTTTTCGGTAGGTAGCCGGAGTGCCACCGCTGTCGTCGCGCTTAACAACATCGTCTGTGTTGGGAAGTGTCATGACAGTTTCTCAGCGAATCGCATCGCCTCATCGATGGTCGACCGCGGCTACGTGGTCGGTATGCCCTGCACCCTCCGACGTCGTGGTCGAGCAGTGGTTCGGAGCAGAATTCAGTGCCCTCCCGATCGGCTCCGACGTCATCCAGATCAGGGTGCGTGGAGAGATCGACATCCGTAATGCGCACGCGTTGCGTGATTTCGCCGCCCGACACCTGGAAACGTCCCGCATCGTCCTCGACCTCTCCGACGTCGACTTCTTCGGTGCTGCCGGCCTCAGGGTCTTCGAACACCTGGAGACACGCTGCGAGCAGGGCGGGTATCACTGGGCACTGGTAGGGAGCAGGCCCGTGCACCGCTTGTTCCGCGTGCTCGGGGCCACCATCCCCGTCGTCGCGCACCCGTCGCTCGACAATGCTCTCGCGACGCTCGGGCTCGACCGGGCGTCCTGAGCCCGGCGACTCCGGGGGGAGGTCGAGCGGGATCACACTGCTATACCTGCGGCAAAGCCCGCGTAGAGCACCATCAGTACAAACAGCGCCCATCCGGTGCCATGCCAAATCTGCCACCGGCCGGCCGCCTGCCAGACCCGGAAGGTCTGCACGAAAGCGCCCAGCCCACCGAGGAGCAAGATCAGAACCGGGCCGAATGCGAGGATCGCGCGCGCGGGGTCGGTACAGACCGCGAAGTCCGCGTCGGCGCAGGTATCGCCTGTATTCAGGCTTGCCCACACGATCACACCGGCCGCGACGACGGCGGCAAGCGCAATCACGCCTGCGGCGTACCACATCGCTGTCCGTGCGAGCCGTGAGTCGTTCCGGGGGTTCTTGACCTCAGGTGTCATGGAATATCCTGTGTTGTAGGTAGTTTCGATCGCGTTCCAGTGCGCCACACCGCCGTGACGCGGCCTCCCCGAGCCGGTTCGTCCGTGGTGGGGCACTACCCAACGACTACCCCACACGCGGGTAAGTAATCCCCGGCGCAGAGCACTCGCATCGAGCCGGATGCTGTCGGTGCGGTTCGAACAGCGGGTCCCGGGTACTCCGGAGGAACGGTCGGGCAGGGCGGCGATCCCGCTGTCGGTGTTCCCTGCCGATCACGAACCGAAGCGACGATCCGAGGAGGATGTGTGACTGTCTCCGATCCCGAACCACACCGCAATACCGATCCCGATCCGGCGTCGACACCCGATCTCGAGCAGGGCGGCGGGGTCAGCCCCGGTTCCACCCCTCCCGAATCCGGTCAGACCTCCGGGTTGTCCGCACCGGAACCGGAAACGAGAAACCACTTCCCCGTCAGTGGGTGGGTCGCACTCGTTTCCATCGCTGTGATCGTGGCGATCTTCGTGGCGGTCATCGTCGCGGTGTTGCTCTGATTCCCCGGCGCTGAAGTCCGGCCGCTCTGCGCTGTCTGCCGGCGGTCGGGGACGAAGGAGCCGTACGGAGGGCGGCTCCCGCTATTCGTTCCCGACGCGCTCGTGCAGCGTCATGAGCAGGTGGTCGAACTCCGTCCGGCTCATCGCTTCGGTCCCGGGGCCCGCAGTGATGTCGGCGACGAGTTGCTCGGCGAGTACCCGGAGTTTGACGTTCGTTTCCTGCGACCGCCAGGCCAGCACCTCGAAAGCGTGCTGGGGCGAAATGCAGTACACGAGCATGAGGACGCCTTTGGCCTGTTCGATCACGGCGCGGGATTCGGCGAGTGCGTTCACCGCCAGGTCGACACCCTCGCGGACCTCTTCCTCGAATGCATCGGACAAGTCCAGATAGAAGCCCGAGGTGCCGAGCAGGGTGCCGTCCTCGTCGACGAGCCGGTCCCCGATCACGGCGACACGCTTCACGTTCCCAGCGGTGTCGATGATCCGGTGCCGGCTACTGAACGGTTCACCCGCCGAACGCACCGCGTCGAGAAGCATCGCGATGTGTTCTTTGTCGTCCGGGTGTTTGTGTTGAAGAAGCAGGTCGGTGGTCGGCGTGACGGTTCCGGGCTCGTAGCCGTGCATCCTCGCGACGGCATCCGACCATTCCCATGCGTCGTTTGCGAGCAAGTACCTGAAGCTACCCACATGCTGGGTGGCACCGTCTCCGGCGTGCCCGGCCAGTGCGGGCTCCTCCGGGATGCTGCGGTCCGTCATATGTCCGATTATGCGGCACACACCGAGCGTCGTCGCCACCGCCTCGAGTGAGGCGGTGGCGAACCAAACGGCATCTATGGGGCACGTCGGTCACAGCTGATAATGCGACCCGCGTCACAAATTGTCCGGACCGGTCAGTGATCCTCGGTGAGGTGGGACAGGAACGAATTCGCCCAGCGGTCGACGTCGTGTGCCATCACGTGTTTGTGCATGGAGCGCATTCGCCGCGCGGCGCTCGCCCGGTCTTCTCCCACGGCGTTCACCACGGCACGTTTGACGTCCTCGAGATCGTGCGGGTTCACCACGTGCGCACGCCTCAACTCTGCGGCGGCCCCCGCGAACTCGCTCAGCACGAGCGCTCCGCTCCCGTCGCCGTGACACGCCACGTACTCCTTGGCGACGAGATTCATACCGTCGCGGAACGGGGTGACAACCATGACGTCGGCCCCGGCGTACATCGCGACCAGTTCGTCGCGATCGACGGGCCGGTGCAGGTAATGCACCACGGGCCGTCCGAGCTGCCCGAACTCGCCGTTGATGTTTCCGACCTGCCGTTCGATGTCGTCGCGCAAGGACGCGTACGCGGAGAGCCGTTCGCGGCTGGGGGTCGCGAGCTGGACCATGACGACCTTTTCGGGGTCGAGCGTGCCCTCGACGAGCAACTCGCGCAATGCCTCGAGCCGAACGCTGATCCCCTTGGTGTAGTCGAGCCGATCGACACCCAGGAGAATCGTCTCCGGGTCGCCCAGCTCCGCACGTATCTCCTTGGCGCGCAGTTTCGTTGCGGCCGTGACCGACTGGTCGCGCAGCTGTGCGGAATCGATCGAGATCGGATACGCGCCGACCCGCACGCGTCGATCCCCGAGATCGATGGTGCCGCCTCCGGTGGTCCCACGAGGAGAACTCGGGAGGTCGAGCAGCCGTCGGGCGAGGTACAGGAAGTTCTCGGCGCCGCCGGGCAGGTGGAAACCGACAAGGTCGGCACCCATGAGTCCCTCGAGGATCTCCTTCCGCCACGGCAGCTGGAGGAACAATTCGGTGGGAGGGAACGGGATATGCAGGAAGAACCCGATCCTCAGATCGGGGCGCAGGTCGCGAAGCATCCGGGGGACCAGCTGAAGCTGGTAGTCGTGAACCCACACGGTGGCGCCGGGCGCTGCCGCCCGAGCGGCCTCCTCGGCGAACCGGCGGTTGACCTTCTCGTAGGTGCGCCACCAGGCGCGGTCGAACGTCGGCGCGATCACCGCATCGTGGTAGAGCGGCCAGAGCGTCTCGTTGGAGAAACCCTCGTAGTACTCCGTGACTTCCGCTTCGCTCAGTCGCACCGGATGAAGGGTCAAGCCCTCCTCGACGAACGGGTCGAGGTCCACGTCGGGGGTGCCGGGCCAGCCGACCCACGCGCCGTCGGCGGAACGGAGGACCGGCTCGAGCGCCGTCACGAGCCCGCCGGGGCTCCGACGCCACACCCCTGGCCCACCGTCCGGCGGGGTCTCCAGGTCCACCGGAAGCCGGTTGGCCACGACCACGAATCGGTTGGAGGACGTCTCACTCATCGTTGTTCAACTTTCGCATCGGTATGCGGGCGGCAGGCTGCGTGAGCTGGGAAGTCACGCCTCCAGCCGCTCCACTTCGACGGCCTGCACTTCGTCGAACATCGCGTCGATGCGGCGCTTGATTTCGGCGGTGCTGAAACGTGCCCCGACCGCGGCGGGCGAGGGCGTCGCCGCAGCGGGGTCGGGCAGTGCGTGGACCTCAACCATCGTCGAGGGGTCCTTTCTTCTCACAACAAGTACTTCTCACAACTGGGCACGTGCGCTGTCGGACGGGTTTCTCCGTCATCCGTCTCGGTCAGGAGCTACCCGAACCCGCGTCGGCGACCACGTCGATGACGGCTGCGCAGAATGCGGGGAGGTCGTCCGGGTTCCGGCTGGACACCAGGTTCCGGTCGATGACCACCTCTTTGTCGACGACGGTTCCACCGGCATTCCGGATGTCGGTGCGCACGCTCGGATACGAGGTCAACGTGCGGCCGTCCACGACTCCGGCTTCCACCAACGTCCACGGGCCGTGGCAGATCACGCCGACGGGCTTGTCCGATTGCACGAAGTCCCGCACGAAGGCGACAGCGTCGGGATCCTGGCGCAGATGATCCGGGTTGGTGGTGCCGCCCGGAAGCAGCAGTGCGTCGAAATCGGAGACGTTCGCGTCGGCTACCGCCCGGTCCACGGGGTACTTGCCGGCTTCGTTCACATCCTGCTGCATCGCCTGGATCTCGCCGGTCCGGAGCGACAACAGTTCGAGTGTCGCGCCTTCTTTTTCGACGGCCTTCCATGGCTCGACGAGCTCTACCTCTTCGACACCGTCGGTGGCGAGGACCGCAATCCTGCGTCCCGCGAGACGGCCTTGTTCCGCTGTAGTCATATCTATCGTGCCTTTCTCGATCCGGACCCGGATACCCCGGGCCGTGTGTCAGGAAACGTCGCGGTCAGCGGCGATTCAGGTCACTCGTCGCCGGTCCTTCGAGCCGGGTGCCGTCGGCGGCGAAGCGAGATCCGTGCAGGGGACAGTCCCAGGAGGCCTCTTCGTCGTTCCATCGCAGTACCCCTCCGAGATGCGGGCACACCGCCGACACCCGCTGGGTCCGGCCGTCGATCGTGGATATGCCGACGGGAAGGCCGCAGTCGCGCGCGACGCGTCCTTCGCCCTCGCCGGGTGCGGTCGAGGAGTCCGAGCTGGTCTCCGCGTTCCACCATCCGCGGGCGAGGTTGATGCCCACGCCCGCGTTGAGCTTCACCGCGCTCGGGACGTCGAACAGCTGGGACGGGCTCCACGCCGAATACCCGGGAGCCCACGCCTCGATCTCGGGATCGCGTTCACCGGTGATCCGGGTGCTCAACAGGTGCGCGGCGGTGACCGCGTTGGTCATACCCCACTTGCCGTAGCCGGTCGCGACCCAGAGGCGGTCCGTTGTCGGGAGCAGTGGACCGACGTACGGCAGCGAATCGAGCGTGCTGTAGTCCTGCGCGGACCATCGCGCGACGGGCTTCGCTCCCGGGAAATGCCGCTGCGTCCACGCGATGAGGTCCGCGACAGCGGCACGGGTGGATCCCTTGTGCCGGCCCACCACGTGGCCGTTGCCGCCGACGAGCAGCAGAGGGTGGTCGTTGCCGGACGAGGAGGCGCTCCGAGGATTCGCCGCGGGGGCGGTCCGGATCGAGCGGGTGGGCGAGTCCACCGACAGGTACATGCCGCTGGGCGGTGTCTCTGCCACCTCGAACGCGCAGGCGTACGAGCGTTCCGGTTCGAGTCGCGCGAAGAACCCGCCTCGATCCAGGATCGGCATGCCTGTGGCCAGTACGACGTGCGCGCCGCGCACGCTTCCGGACTCGGTCTCGACCGTGCAGCCGCCGCTGTCCGCCGAGGCCGACACGGCGCGGATCCCGGTGAAGACCTCGCCGTCGTTCGCCCGGAGTTCGCGCACAGCAGCGCGCAGCATCGGCATGGGGTCGAACTGGATCTGATTCGGCAGCACGACCGCCGAGGCGACGGGATAGGGCAACTCGGTGTCGGTCACGGTTCGCGTCGGCAGGCCCGCCGCGCGGCAACTGCGGTGTTCTGCCTCGACCGAGCCCACGCTCTCGCCGCTCACGGCGTACGTGTACGCGTCGGCGGTCTCCGTTGCCACGTCGTTGTGCTTGCAGAACTCGGCGATCCACCGCTGGGCGCCGAGATTGCCGTCCACGTACGCCTGCACGACCGGGCGGGAATGCCGGCGCGAGATCTGTGACAGGGCGGTCCCCTGGAGGAGGCTCACCTTGGCGGTGGTGTTGCCGGTGGTCACCGCCCCGATATCACGTGCTTCGAGGATGGCGACGCGCTGCCCGGACCGGGCGAGCAGCAAGGCGGTGACGACGCCTGTCAGCCCCGCGCCGACGACGACGGTGTCGTACACCTCGCGTCGCTGCGTCCACTCGTCGCTGGTGTGGGTGCCGGCCTCGGCGTCTCGTGCGAGCCACAATGACGTCACGTGCGATCTCCTTCGTGGTGGGGTCGGGCGGGTGCGCCGGTCGATCCGGGATCTCGTGCCCGGCGGATACCCCGATCGGCGCGGTTAACCCCGGCGGGGGCCGGGTAGCCCGGAAAACACGTGCAATCCACAGCGGAGGAGTTCCCGATGAAGGCAGTGACATGGCAAGGCCGTCGAAAGGTCAGCGTCGACAATGTCCCCGACGCGAAGATCGAGAAGCCGACCGACGCCGTCATTCGAGTCACGACCACCAACATCTGCGGGTCGGATCTGCACCTGTACGAGGTGCTCGGCGCCTTCATGACGCCCGGCGATATTCTCGGGCACGAACCGATGGGGATCGTGGAAGAAGTCGGCGCCGGTGTCACCAGCCTGACTCCGGGAGACCGAGTGGTCATCCCGTTCCAGATATCGTGCGGCAGCTGCTTCATGTGCGACCACGGGCTCCAGTCGCAGTGTGAAACCACTCAGGTTCGCGAAGAGGGGAGTGGCGCAGCACTTTTCGGATACTCGAAGTTGTACGGCAGCGTGCCGGGTGCACAGGCGGAGTATCTCCGTGTTCCCCTGGCCGACTCGACTCACATCAAGGTTCCCGACGGGCCGGCCGACGACCGCTTCTCCTACCTCTCGGACGTGTTGCCCACCGCCTGGCAGGCGGTGGAATACGCGAACATTCCGGACGGCGGCACGGTGGCGGTGCTGGGGCTGGGGCCGATCGGCGAGATGGCAGGACGTATCGCCATGCACCGGGGTGCGCGCGTGATCGCGGTCGATCTGGTGCCGGAACGGCTCGCTCGTGCCGCTTCCCGCGGTATGGAGACGATCGACCTCCGTGAGGCGGGCAGCGATCTCGGCGACATCATCCGCGACCGCACCGACGGTCGCGGCACCGACTCGGTGATCGACGCGGTGGGGATGGAAGCGCACGGGTCGCCGGTGGCCAAGCTTGCCCAGACGGCGACAGGATTCCTGCCCTCGGCGATCGCGGAACCGCTGATGGAGAAAGCAGGAGTGGACAGGCTTCACGCGCTGTACACGGCCATCGATATCGTGCGACGCGGCGGCACCATCTCGCTCAGCGGCGTGTACGGCGGGATGACCGATCCCATGCCCATGATGACGATGTTCGACAAGCAGATCCGGCTGCGCATGGGTCAGGCCAACGTCCTCCACTGGGTGCCGGAGATTCTTCCGCTGCTGACGGACGACGATCCGCTCGGAGTGGACACCTTCGCGACGCACAGGCTGTCCCTGGCGGAGGCACCGCACGCGTACGAGATCTTCCAGCGCAAGGAAGACGGCGCGATCAAGATCGCCCTGCATCCGTAATCGATCGTCCGCACTCGGCACCGCGCCCCACGTGGATATCCACGTGGGGCGCGGTGCCGTCGGTGTTGTGCTCGAGTGCCGGGAGACGCGGGCTCAGGAAGGGGACACACCGTCCCGGGAGAATCCGAGGTCGCCTAGATCGGACCCCGCCATCTCGAACGGCATCTGCAGGACGGTCGCGGTGGCCCACCCGCGGCTGAGCAACACGGCGTCGGTGTCGTCCGGCCCGTGGATGTCGATGGCCTTGAAGGACATGGTCACGGTGCGGGTGTCGTCGTCATCGTATTGATCGTCGTAGTCCTCGTCCGAGTCGGAGATCTCCGCCTGAACCGCACCGAATTCGGCCAGCTGGGCCTCGCGCAGCCCGTGCAGTTCCTCGACCGGAACATCGGGGATGTTCACGTTGAGGACCTCGCCGGGTTCCCCGTGCTCCATCGACCATCGCACGGCACGTTCGGCGATGTATTCCGCGGTCTCCCACGACGAGGGATCGGATGCGTTGAGCGACAACGCGACCGCGCGGGCCCCGTGAGCCGCCGCGGTGAGAGCGGCGCCCACGGTTCCGGAATGAAGGATCGCGCGACCGGTGTTGGGCCCGAGGTTGATCCCCGATAGAACGAGGTCGGGGGTGTCACCGAAGGCGCCGTACGACGCGACGAACGTGATCAATGCCGGGGACGCGTGGACCGCGAGAACGTCCACGTCGGGAAGCTCCGGCATGGACCGCCGCGACACCTTCAGCTTTCCGTCGTCCTCGAGGGCGCTCAGCGCTGCGCTGGCGCCGCTTCGTTCGATGTGGGGTGCTGCCACCTGCACGTCGAGGCCCGCCGCGACGGCGACCCGGGCCAGCGCGGCCAGCCCGGGACTGTCGATTCCGTCGTCGTTGACGATCAGCGCCTTCATGTGTGGTCCTTCTCCAGCCGTCGCACCTGCACGTTCTCGGTCATCTTCTCGATCGAGTGCCGCTGACCGGTGGCGAGTCCTCGTCGCGTGACGTTCACTGCGCCGGCGGCGGCACCGAGCCGGAGAGCTTGCTCGAACGGGAGTCCGTCGGCATAGCCGACGGCGAGGCCCGCGGTCATCGAGTCGCCGGCGCCACGGTGGTCCACCGACTGCACCGGGGGCGCCTCGACCTCCCAGACCACCCCGTCGTGCAGTGCGATCGCCGGGTCGGCCGCACGTGAGATCACGACGCTTCCGGCACCTTCCTTGTGCAGCGAGTGCATGGCGGCGATGAGGTCGTCGAGGTCCTCCGAGGCCGCGCGGCCGTCTTCGATGAGGTCCTCGTGGCTCACCTTCAGCAGCGACACCCCGCCTTCCAGCGCGGCGGTCAGGGTCGGGCCCGAGAGATCTGCCACGACCGGGATCTTCAGGGCGGACAGGTCGGCGCAGAGGCGGGTGTAGAGCTCGGTGGGTACGGCGTCGTCGCAGTGCGGCCCGCCGATGATCGCAACATCGGCGGACATGCCTGCGCCGAGCGAGGCGCTGAAGAGGTCGTCCGTCTCGTGGCGGGTGAGCGTGGGTGGCTCGACCTCCACGACCACTTCGCGTTCGCCGCCGCGACGGTCGTGGACGTACGAGCCGTTGTCGGAGGCGGAAGACACCGGATGGACCGTGATGCCTTCGCGGCCGATGAGGTCGACGAGAATGCCGCCGGACTCACCGCCGAAGGGGCCGCACAGGTGTACGTCCATGCCCAGGATGGATGCCATCCGGCCGATCCAGAAACCCTGTCCACCGGGATGCACGTGCAGTTCTGTGCTCCCGCTCGGCGCTTTTTCGATCGTGACCGTCAGCAGGGGTGAGGGAGCGAACACGAATGCAGATGCTCCCTGTCTTGCGTCGTCGGACTGTGTGGGTTCTTCTCTGTCTGCGGGCATGTCGCTCAGGTACCCCTCCGCTTCTCGTCTCACACCCGCGCGCGAGGCGCCGGTGTGGGCCGGAGCGGTCGCGGGTATGCCCCCGGCACGGACCGCGGACGAGGAGGGAAATCGGGGATGACCAAAGTCGCGCGCAAGGAGACCACTGCTTCGCCGAGCCGGGTGTGGGATGTCCTGGCGGACGGGTGGAGCTATGCGACGTGGGTCGTCGGAGCCTCCCGCATTCGGAAGGTCGACGCGACCTGGCCGGCCGTCGGCAGCCGCATCCATCATTCGGTCGGACTCTGGCCCGTGCTGCTCGACGACCGCACCGAGGTTCTCTCGGCGACCCCCGAACGAGAACTCGTCTTGCGTGCACGCGCCTGGGCTTTCGGCCAGGCCGAGATCAGGTTGACGATCGAACCCGCGTCCGGAGGCGGGTCGACGATCACCATGTCCGAGCACGTCGTGAGCGGGCTCCCCAGCATGCTGCCCGAGTTCGTACAGGAATCCGCGGTATGGCCGCGGAATCGGGAGTGCCTGTCCCGGTTGACGCTCCTCGCGCAACGTGCGACTCCCTCGGGGCCCGCGCGATGAGCACCGAAACTGTCGATGCCGTCGTCATCGGTGCCGGTCCCAACGGACTCACCGCAGCGGCGGCACTCGCGGATGCCGGCTGGGACGTACTGGTGCTCGAGGAACAACCGCAACCCGGCGGTGCCGTACGCAGCGCCGAACTCCATCCGGGTTTCCGGACCGACCTGTTCAGCGCGTTCTATCCGCTCGGAGCGGTGTCGCCCGCCTTTGCCGCACTCGACCTCGAGTCCCACGGTTTGAGCTGGAGCCGGTCTCCCAACTCGTTCGGTCATCCGCTCGGTCCCGAGGACGAGGACGCGGTGGTGGTCTCGCGCCGTGCCGAAGACACCGCCGCCGATCTCGAGCGCCGGTGCGCCGGTGACGGGGAAGCCTGGATGGCACTCGTCGAGCAGTGGAACACGGTGCGCAGTTCACTGCTGAAGCTGCTTCTTTCCCCGTTCCCGCCGGTTCGGGGTTCGACGTCACTGCTGCGCGCACTCGGGCCTGCGGAATCTCTGCGCTTCGCCAGGATGCTGGCGCTTCCCGTCCGTCGCCTGAGCGAGGAATTGTTCGGCGGAGATGCAGCCCGCCTGCTCCTGCTCGGCAATGCCATGCACTCCGATATCCCTCCCGACGCCCCGGGCAGCGGCGTGATGGGTTACCTCTTGACCATGCTCGCCCAGGACGTGGGTTTCCCGTGTCCGGTCGGCGGTGCGGGTGCCCTCACCGACGCTCTGGTCCGCCGCGGTGAACATGCCGGTGTGCAGATCCGATGTGGCGATCGCGTCACCGATATCGACGTCGAAGACGGAACCGCCGTAGCGGTGCGTACTGCGGGCGGACGACGGGTGAAGGTCCGCCGGGCGATACTCGCGGACGTGTCGGCGCCCGCGCTGTACGAAAAGTTGCTCGCGAGTTCCTCCGTCACCGAGCGTGCCCGTGCCGACCTGCAGGGATTCGAATGGGACACGCCCGTGGTCAAGGTGAACTACGCGCTCGACAGTCCTGTGCCGTGGCGGTCGGAGTCGTTGTCCCGGACGGGCACCGTGCATGTCGGTGCCGATTCGAACGCGATGGTCCGCTGGTCGGCGGATCTGTCGACAGGGGTGGTTCCGGAGTCTCCGTTCCTGCTCTTCGGGCAGATGACGACGACGGATCCCACCCGGTCGCCCGCCGGGACCGAAAGTGCGTGGGCGTACACGCACCTGCCCCGCGGCGTCACCGACGACGAGTCCGCCGACCTTCTCGCCGAGAGGGTCGACGCCCAGCTCGAGGCGTACGCGCCCGGATTCCGGGACACGATTCTGGGCCGGACCGTGCAGCGTCCCGCCGATCTCGAAGCGGCTGACGCCAACCTGGTCGGTGGAGCGGTCAACGGTGGTACCGCGCAGATCCACCAGCAGTTGTTCCTTCGTCCCGCGCCAGGACTCGGCGGGTCGCGGACCCCGGTGGGCAAGCTGTATCTGGCCAGTGCGGGAGCACACCCCGGCGGCGGCGTACACGGAATGTGCGGCTGGAACGCCGCCGATGCCGCACTGCAGGATCAGCGAGCGACGGGGCCGCTGCGACGCGGCCTGCACGCCCTGGGGCGCCGGGTGATGTCCTGACCGAGAAGTCGTGGTCGTAAACGGCAGGTTTCGCGGATCTGGGGTACGGGTATTCGCGGCCATGACCGAATACCCGCTCGATGGCGCGTTGTGGGCGTCGTCGACGGGAAGATGCGCTCTCCGCACGGTCGGCTCAGGCATTGGCTGGTGCGTAGTCGTCGACTCCGCACATCGAACCCCGGGGTGATGTAGCTGTGACCACTTCTCCAGTCCTCGACCGTCCGGATTCCCCTCGAGTGTGGCGTCTGCCCGGTGTGTACCGCCCCCAAGAGGATTCGTTTCTTCTTGCGCGGGCGCTCCGCGACGCCGGAGGTGCACAGGACGCCAAAGTCCTCGATTTCTGTACCGGGAGTGGGTTTCTCGCAATCACAGCCGCCAGGGCGGGGGCCGGGGCGGTGACTGCGCTCGATATTTCACGCAGGGCGGTTCTCACCGCGCGGGCAAATGCCCTGTCGCGGAGGCTGCCGATCTCGGTACTTCGAGGAAGTCTGGATGTGGCCGTGGAACACGGTCCGTTCGACGTGGTTCTCTCCAACCCGCCCTATGTGCCGGACGACGGCCGGGGCAGTGAGGATCCGCGCTGGGATGCCGGTCCGGACGGGCGATCGGTGCTCGACCCGTTGTGCGACTCCTTGCCCCGGCTCTTGTCTCCGCGCGGGTTCGCGTTGCTCGTGCACTCGGAATTCACCGGGGTAGACGAAACACTCGAGCGTGTGCGCGCCGCCGGCCTTTCGGGCTCGGTCGTGGCCCGCGAACGCATCCCGTTCGGACCGGTCCTGCAGAGTCGCCTGAGCTATCTCCAGGAAGTGGAGCTGGCACAACAGGGCATCGATACCGAAGAGGTGGTGGTGATCCGTGCAGGCAGGCACTGAGAGCGAGGGTGGCCGCCACGTGGTGAACGCGACCACCGGTAGCGCAGAGGACGTCACGGTCGTCCGCAAAGTCAAAGGCGGACCGATGCTCGTGAACGGTCCGGTTCGGATCGAGACCGAGGACGGGTCCGTGACGGAATCGGACCGGTTCGTCGTGGCAGTGTGCCGATGTCGGCGTAGCGAGTTGTATCCGCTGTGCGATACCAGTCATCGCCGGCCGATACGGTCCCGGGACCGATAACCGCAGAAAGCCCGAACGCGGGATTCCCGAACATGTGATCGGGTGCCGGCGAACGGGCTTTCTTTTTGTGTCTTGCCGATACCGCACAACAGCCGAAGCCCGGACGCCGTAGCGTCCGGACTTCGACTGTTCCAAGGATCAATACCAGTGGGCGCGACCACCGACGGCCTTGCCGGAGGCTCCCAGGATTGCCATGATGACGCCGATCACCAGGAGGATGACACCCAGTGTCGTCAGGATCGAGATCCCGGTGAAGAATCCGACCACGAGAAGAATCAGGCCCAGAACAATCATTGCGTCCACCTCGCTGTCTTGTCCGATGCCGAGCGGCTCCGGATCCAAGTCCTGAATACCCGGATTGTCCGCATCGAAACACACGCCCCAAAAAATTCTGTGTGCGGGCCGAGCGGGGTGCACCGGAGGGCGTCGCGCCAATGGTCTCCCGCAGGGATTGACCGCCCGAACCGGGGGTAGTCCCCTGGTCATGACCAAAAGCGAAGTCGAGGGTGCGACGGTGGAGCGTCGGCCCGAAAGAGGCAGGAGTCTGCTGGCGGGCGCGTTCCTCGGGTTGGGCGCGGTCGCGATGACCGACGAGGTGATCTTTCACCAGATACTCCATTGGCATCACTTCTACGACCGGTCCACCACGTCGGCGGGTCTGGTGTCGGACGGCTTGTTCCACGCGTTCAGCTGGTTCGCCACCGTCGCCGGCTTCTACCTGGTGGTCATGGCGATCCGTGACCGGACGTTGTGGGTGCGAGCCCTGGTGGGCGGCTTCGTGACAGCGGTGGGTGCGTTCCAGTTGTACGACGGCCTGGTGCAGCACAAGCTGATGGGCCTTCACCAGATCCGATACGAAGTCGATCTTCTCCCGTACGACCTGACGTGGAACATCCTTGCCGCGGTGCTGCTCGTGTGCGGTGCCGCGATCATCGCGTCCACGTACCGGCAGGAGCCGGTGAGGACGGCATCGCGATGATGCCGTTCGTCGTCTGGGGCGTGGCGATCTGCGCGGTGCTGGCCTACTGGGCGGCAGCCGCGGCGGCGAAGTCGTGGTCGCTCGCGCGCACCGCCGGTTGGACGGTGGGCTGGCTCGCGCTCGCCGCGGTGTGGGGTAACTCCGCATCCGCGGACAGCCCGGCGCAGGGCCACGGCGCGCAGCACGGCCACGGTGCGGCCAACGAATCCTTCGACTTCGCGGGTCACATGGTGTCCCACGTGGTAGCCGGCATGGCGGTACCGCTGCTGCTGGTGCTCGCCGCACCGGTCACCCTCGCGCTGCGCGTGCTCCCTCTGCGCGAGGCTCGACGCGTCTCCCGGGTGCTGCGCTCCCGGCCCTGTGAAGTGCTCACCCACCCGCTCGTCGCGGCGACACTCAACGTCGGCGGGCTGTGGCTTCTCTATCGGACATGGTTGTTCGACTACATGCACGGCGGAACGTGGGTGATGTGGCTGATCGAGTTCCACATCGTCGCAGCCGGGTACCTGTACACCTATTCGCTGGTGGGAGTGGACCCTTCTCCTCACCGCACATCGTTCGGCTTACGGGCCGCAGTGCTGGTGGTGTCCATTGCCGCCCACAACATCCTCGCGAAGACGCTGTACGCGGACGCGCCTCCCGGCGTCTCCGCAGAGCAGGCCGAAATGGGCAGCCAGATCATGTACTACGGGGGATTGCCCTTCGAACTGGCTCTGGTCGTGCTGCTGTGTCATCGGTGGGCGGCACGTGCTCGTCGCCGGCCCGAGATGTCCGCGCCGGACCTTCTCCGCACGACCTGACAGTGAGCGGTTACTCGTGCGAAGGGTTTGAGCAGTGCCGTTTCCGGGGTATGCGATTGCCACCCAAACAAAAGCACTTGGAGGATCGCAATCATGTCGAAATACACGGTGCCCGGTTTGAGCGGCAAGAACGGCACGAAAGTTGCCGGTGTCCTGCAGCAGCGCCTGAGCGCGTACAACGACCTGCATCTCACTCTCAAGCACATTCACTGGAACGTTGTCGGACCCAACTTCATCGGCGTCCACGAGATGATCGATCCCCAGGTTGAACTCGTGCGTGGATACGCGGACGAAGTAGCAGAACGCATCGCGACGCTCGGTGAATCGCCGAAGGGCACGCCGGGAGCTATCGAGAAGAACCGCACATGGGACGACTACTCGGTGGGCCGCGACACTGCTCAGGCTCACCTCGCCGCGCTCGACCTCGTCTACGACGGGGTGATCACCGACAACCGTAAGGCCATCGAGGAAGTCGGCGAACTCGATCCGATCACCGAAGACGTCCTTATCGGGCACACCGGTCAGCTCGAGAAGTTCCAGTGGTTCGTGCGTGCGCACCTGGAGAACGCTGCCGGGGCCCTGGCCCACGGAAACGCCTCGACCGAGAAGGAAGCGGCCGACAAGGTCCGCTGACCGGAGACAGGATTCTCTCGTGCCGGATGCCGCGGTCGCAAAAATCATCGTGACCGGGGCCAGCGGCAATGTGGGATCCGCGCTGCTGCGTCGTCTCGCGCAGTGGCCCGAACCTCCCGAGATCACAGGGGTCGCGCGCCGGATACCTCCGGCGCGCGGCCCCTATTCTTCTGCGCGCTGGTGTCGCGTCGACCTCGCGGAGCCCGAGTCGTACGGGGTGCTGCGGCGGCTGATGTCCGGCGCCGATGCCGTCGTCCACCTTGCCTGGGGATTCCAGCCGTCGCACCGGCGAGAATACTTGCGGCGCACCGCAGTCGAGGGAACACGCGCCGTGTATTCGGCGGCAGCGGACGCCGGCGTACCGCACGTGCTGCACATGTCCTCCGGCGCGGCGTACTCGCCGGGATCGTACGGCCGGCCCGTCGACGAGTCCTGGCCGACGACGGGAATACCCGGCTGTGCCTACAGCGTGGACAAGGTGGCGGCCGAAAGGGTGCTCGACGAATTGTCGGGTGTGCCGGGTGCGCCGGATCTGCTGCGGTTACGCCCGGGGTTCATCGGGCAATACGCAGCGGGGTCGGGCCTCGCCCGATACGTGCTGCCGGACGCGGTGCCGTCCGCGATCACCCGCCACGTCCCGGTGCTGCCCGTCGACCGGAGACTCACGATCCCCGCGGTGCATGCCGACGACGTGGCCGCGGCAATCGACTCGGCACTCCGACGTCGTGCGGTGGGCGCGGTCAACCTGGCCTCGCCGGTGCCCGTCGGCGCCGAAGACTTCGCCGCACCGTTCGGTTGCTCCACCGTCCACGTTCCCGCACGACTGCTCTCCGCGGTGGCCGACGCCGGTTGGCACGCGCGACTTCAGCCGGTTCAGGGCGGGTGGGTCGACCTGGCATACGCCACTCCCATGCTCGGATGCGAGCGGGCGTCCGCAGTGCTCGGCTGGGCGCCGCGGCATTCCGGTCCCGCCGTCTGGGCGGAGACGATCGCCGGCATGCGTGCGCGGGGCGGAACCTGCAGTCCGGTGTTGCGTGCGCGCACCGCGCGGGAACTTCTCGCTGTGCTTGTCGGGCGCGGCCCGATCGGGCGCCGGATTCCGCCTTGACCGGATCACACTGTGGGGGAGCTTGTTTCTCGATCGCCCGAGTTTTGTCGGGCCGCACGAAGGGGTACAAACCACTATGACCAACACATCGAGGCACGAGCCGCCGACCACCGGCTCCCGGGTAGCGGGATGGATCGGCTACGCGTGCGTTCTTGCGAGCATTGCTGTCGTCGCCATGGCGCTCTTCGCTGCAGGAGACGGGTTCGCCGGCTGGACGGTGGTTGCCGTCGTCATCGCTGCGGCGCTCCTCTCGGCCGGCGCGGCGTTGATCACGATCAATTTCCGTCACCGCCGGCTCCACGGTTCGGGTGGAACCCCGACCCACGAGCCGGGCGTCCTCGACTGACGCGGCGTACCCGTCGGACCGCTCCGGTGGATCAGCTCACGGGCTGGTCCACCGGAGCGATTTCGTCGAGGGACGCACGAAGCGTCGTCGAACCCTTCGACCAGTTGTCCAGCAGGTGGTGTGCGAGGCGGCCTTCGAGGAACTCCGCCGCCTCCGCGCCGAACACGATGTCGCTCGCGCAGCGGGGGTCGGCCGCGATCATGTCACCCACCACGTCGTGCCGAAGCACCAGTTCGTGCACGGCATCCGCTTCGATGTGCTCGGTGTAGAACGTGACGCACGCGGGGTCTGCGCCGAGACGTTCCAGGGCCGACGCCATCCGCCGGGCACTCGGAGCCGTGGTGATCTCCGCAGCGGTGAACATCCCCACGAGCATCGGCATGTGCGCCCGGTGCAGCCCGCAGAGCGACATGAAATTGACGGTCGCGAGGGTGACGGCCGGCACGGCGTCGAGATAGCCGAGGTAGCTCTCGTCGAGGTCGGCCGCTTTCAGCAGATCGGCGTACAGGCGGGAGTGCATCCTGTCGGCGCGACCACCGCCGTATTCGTCGAACTCGACCGCGACGAGTGCCGCTTTCGCACGTCCCCGCAGGCGAGGAATGGCGAACGCGTGCGGATCCGCTTCCTTCAGGTGGTAGATCGAGCGGTGTACGAAGAACTCGCGGATCTGGTCCCAGGTACCGCGTTCCGCCAGTTCGTGCGACACTCCCCAGGCGTCCTTCGGCTCGCGGTAGAGCGCGTCGAACGTCGCGTCCGTGTCGTCGCCGACCGGAACGTCGGCGCGCAACTGTGCGAGGAACAGACGCTCGAGGTCGGCGCGCAGTCCCAGGGGTCCCGGCGCCCACTCCCACGACGCGTCGACACCGTCGAAACCGCGGTAGTGCAACTCGTAGAGCACGGTCAGGGCCAGTTGCACGTCGTCGCCGTACGGGTCGGGCTCACCGACTGCGATCTGCCAGGCCGCGGCATCGGCGGGATGGGCCAGCCGTTCGACGACGGCGGCGGAGATCGGCCCCCGCGGGGTCGGCAGAGAAGCGGCGGACAGGTCACACGGCCGGATCACATCAGACATACGTGCCGGTTACCCCTGACGGGCTCGGCGGAAACGGGTACGTGTGCCCACCGGCGCAGGGGGTAACCGCTCGCTATGGCAGACGACAAGGAACGGAAACCGCAGACCATCGACTATCCGGGCGATACGACCGACATGGCGGAACGCCCCCGCGACGAGATGCGCGACTATCGCGGCAGGGACCTGCTCGCCGGCCGGCGAGCGTTGATCACCGGTGGTGATTCCGGGATCGGCCGGGCGGTCGCGGTGGCCTTCGCGAAGGAAGGTGCCGACGTGGCGATCGCCTACCTGGAGGAACAGGAGGATGCCGAGCACACCGCTGCTCTCGTGGAGGCGGAAGGACGCGCATGTCACCTGTACCCGGGAGATCTCGCGGACCCGGCTCACTGCCGCACGGTTGTCGCCGAGGCCGCGGCCGCCATGGGCGGTCTGGAGATCGTCGTCAACAATGTCGGTACCCAGCAGCCGGTCGACGACTTCGCGGAACTCGACGACGAACAGTGGCGAAGGACCTTCGCCGTCAATATCGACAGCTTCTTCCATGTCACCAAGGCGGCGCTGCCGCACCTTCCCCGGGGCGGCGCCGTCATCAACACCGCCTCGATCAACGGGTTGCGCGGGAACAAGACACTGATCGACTACTCGGCGACCAAGGGCGCCGTGATCGCGTTGACCTATTCGCTCGCGCAGGCACTGAGCGACCGGGGGATCAGGGTCAACTGTGTCGCGCCGGGACCGGTGTGGACCCCGCTGATTCCCGCGACGATGGACGCGGAGAAGGTGTCCGAGTTCGGTCAGCAGGCACCGTACGGCAGGGCCGCGCAACCCGACGAGATCGCGCCGTCGTACGTCTTCTTCGCCTCGGCGACGATGTCCTCCTATTACAGCGGGGAAGTGCTGGCTCCTATCGGCGGTGAGACGCTGCCCGGGTGACTGTCGGCCGGATTCGGCAAGAACGGTCAAGCGCGACCGCACGAAGGTCGTCAGACTTGTCCTATGTCCGAAACCCGGCTGTCCGAGCCCCGGCGCGACCGCTTACGTGAACTCCTCGACGCGGTGCTCGACGAGAACAACGTCAACCTCGAACAGATGGCGCAGGGGGCGTACGCGTCCCCCTGGCACTTCACACGCCAGTTCGGTGTCGGTACCGGGGAGTCCCCGGTGGCCCTGCGGCGGAGAGTGATGCTCGAACGCGCGGCCTGGCAACTGGCCAACGGCGCCGGTGTCACCGATGCCGCGTTCGGGGCCGGTTACAGCAGCGTCGAAGGGTTCGGGCGCGCGTATGCACGCGCGTACGGATATCCGCCCAGTGCGACGACGAGGACGTCGTCGCAGGACGGTCGTGCTCATTGGCTCACGGCACCGAACGGAGTGCATTTCCACCCGCCCATGAACCTGTGGCTCGAGGACGGGACCGTCTCCGCCGAGAGGCATTCCGGCTCGGAGGTCGTGGCGCACCTCGTGCATCACGACCTCGACGACACGCGCGCGCTGCTCGAATTCGCCCGCGAACTGGACGAGACGGAATACGAGCGCTGTCGTTTTCCCGGACTCGTGGTGCTCGAATGGGACGGGCCGGAGGAGTCGATCGGCCGCGTGCTCGGGAATCTCGTGTGGACCAAGGAGATCTGGCTCGCATCGATGGCGGGAGACGACCAACCCGACCGTGGTGGGCACGACCCGGAATCCCTCCTCCGCCGGTTCGACGAGGTCGCGACGAGATGGGCCGACGCCGTGCGGGACATCGACCGCCGCGGAGCATGGGGCGACCGGCTGATCGACGCACTCTGTGAGCCGCCGCAGAGCTTCGTCCTCGGTGGAGTCGTCGCACACGTGCTCACGTTCTCGGCGCATCGGAGGCAACTCGTCCGTCACATGCTTCGAGCCGCCGGCCGCAGCGTCGACCACGGCGATCCCCTCGACTGGCACTTCACTTCTGCCGCATTCGCACCCGGACCGGAAAGGACCACGCCATGACCCGCATGAGCTATTTCACCGCAAGTACTCTCGACGGTTTCCTTGCGACAGCCGATGATTCGCTCGACTGGCTGCTTTCGCGAGAGATCGACGAGGGAGGCCCTGCCGGGTATCAGGAGTTCATCGCGGGGATCGGAGCGATGGTGACGGGATCCACGACCTATCGCTGGGTGCTCGACCATGAGGGAATCGATAAATGGCAGTACGACATTCCGTGCTGGGTTTTCACGCACCGAAGCGACCTTCCGGTCGCGAGCGGACCGAACGGGCCGGGGGACATCCGCTTCACGCAAAGCGACGTACGCGAGGTCTACGCCGAGATGGCCGACGCGGCCGGTGGACGGGACCTGTGGATGGTCGGTGGCGGAGATCTGGCGGGCCAGTTCGCCGAGCACGGTCTGCTGGACGAAGTGATCGTCTCCATTGCTCCGGTGACCATCGGTGCGGGTAAACCCTTGCTGCCCCGGCATGTCGAGATGCGGCTGAGAGAACTCGATCGCAACGGAGAGTTCGCGGTGCTCCGCTACGACGTGCTGCGCGACGCGCACTGACGCATTCACCGGGAACCGGCGCGCCGACGACGGGAGGCTCAGGACCCGTCGATCGGGCTGTGTGCCCGGGGACGGACGCGGAACCGCCACGGGTACAGCAACCACGCCCATACGAACAGCAGGGTGGTCACTCCTCCGATGATGAGGGCGACGATGTCACCGAGAAGGATTCCGACCACGAGGACGACTGCGCCGGTGAGGGCAACACCGAGAAAGACGATGCCGGCGAGCGTGAACACGTGCGCGGTGGCAACGAGTCGCGGAAGTTGTCCGCGGCGAAACAGAATGCGATGCATCACGACGGGCGCGACGAGGAACACCGTAGCGAAGACGGAGGCGAGCAACGTCACGAGGTAGACGCCGTACTGATATGTGGACAGGTCGTCGAATCGGGCCTGGAACGGCAGGGTGAGCAGCAGGCCGGTGAGCACCTGGACGCCGGTCTGCACGACCCGCAGTTCCTGGAGGAGGTTCGACCAGTTCCGGTCGAGGCGTTCGATGGGCGTCTCGTTGCGCCCGTCCGGGCCTACCGCCTCGCGACCGAACCTGGAACCGGGGTCACCCGTGTCGTCCGGGGTGGTCACGGGGCGACCGGGGGGAGCGCAGAGCGCGGAGCGTACATACGATCGTATGGTGCCACCTTGTGACCTCGCTCACGCGCGGGTAGCGTCGGCGGGGACGGATGACACCACCCGCTGGGAGGGAGTTCGGCCATGAAGCTCAACCTTTTTGTCGCGTGGGTCGGATACGGATTGGTGCTGATCGCAGTACTGATGATCGCCCTGGCGCTGTTCGCCGCGGGCAGCGGCCACGAGGCAGGGGCTCTGGCCAGCACCGTCGCGGTGTTCGTGGCCTTGGCGCTGGCAGTCGGAATGATGGCCGGAACCGTCCGGCGAGACCGCAGGAAACACCTCGACACGCCTCACCTCTTCTGACGTGCAATCACAACTCGCGGTGGCCGGTCAGGCCTCCGCGAGTCGCCGTTTCTCGACCTCGATATCGAATGTCGGTTCGGGCCAGTCCAGGTCGAGCCGCTCGAACGCGTCGATCAGCAACTCTGTGACGGCAATACGGCTGTACCACTTGCGGTCGCACGGAATGACGTACCACGGCGCGAGGTCGGTGTTCGTCTTGTCGAGCATGTCCTGGTAGGCCTCTTGGTACTGCGGCCAGACGGCTCGTTCGGTCACGTCCGACGGGTCGTATTTCCAGTACTTGTCGGGTCGCTCGAGCCGTTCCGTGAGCCGCTTCTTCTGCTCGTCGAGCGAGACGAACAAGGCCACCTTCACGATGGTGGTTCCGGTGTCGGTGATCTCCCGCTCGAACTGGTTGATCTCGTCGTACCGCCTGCGCCAGACATTCTCGGGAACGAGGGATCGCACCCGTGCGACGAGTACGTCTTCGTAATGCGACCGGTCGAACACGCCGAGCTGGCCACCTCGGGGAAGGGCTTTGTTGATGCGCCACAGGAAATGGTGGCGCTTCTCTTCGGGGGTGGGGACTCCGAACGCGGTGTGGTCGACTCCCTGGGGATCGACGTGGCCGATGACGTGGCGCACCATGCCGCCTTTGCCTGCGGTGTCCATCCCCTGCAGGATCAGCAGCACCGACCGGGGGTCTCCGCTGCGTCCGTTGGCGAACAGCTTTCCTTGCAGGTCGGACAGGACCGCGCCGCGTTCCTCGAGGAGGCGTTCCCCGAGGGCCTTGTCACCGTCGAATCCCGGTGTGCTGTTCGTGTCGAGTTCGGCGACGCGGGTTCCGGGACCTGCTCGCAACGCCTTGACCACCGGAGTGTGCCAGGGCGCTTCGTTTTTCGTTCCCATGCGACGAGCCTGCCATACGGCGGGGCATCAGGCGGGATGGTCTCCGTAGGGCGGCCTGGAGATGCCGTCGACCATGTGACTGCCCCACAGGTCCGTTTCGGTGATGCGGGCGACTGCCGGCCCGTCGGATCCGGGCACCGTGATGGTCACCTCGGTTCCGGGACGGAGTTCGGTTCCGGGCGGGAGCGACTCCGCGAGGCGTCGTAGCCTGCCGCGCCACACATGGCGGCCGAGCAGGGGATCGAAGCGGCCCGACAGTTGCACGTCGATCGTCGCACGCTCGTCGGCCACCACGACGTCGGCGGGCCCTCGGTAGCCGGCGGCGTCGTCGTGGTCGGTATCAGGCTCTGACATGCCCCGGACTATACGTGCAACTCTTGGTAACAGTAAAGCGGTTCGGGGGATGTCCGTTCAGCGCGCCGGATCCTCGGGCAGCAGCGGATGGGGCTGGGATTTGAACCGCTTCGGCGAACCCGCCACTGCGGCAATTCCCGTGATGCCGCCCCACACCATCATCGTGAGGTAGTCGATCAGGTCCTCGGCTGTCATCGATTTGTTCGAAATCCACCAGTGCGTGGCGAGCTGGATCGAACCGACGATGCCGTACGCCCAGGGCACCGACCCGCCCGAGTCCATTTCGAGCAGACGAAGCCGCTCACCGAGGACGGTCGCCACCAGTTCGGCGATCATCCGTTCGGAGTCGGCGACCACGTCACGGCTCGCAGACGAACTGTTCGACATGACGTACAGGTAGACCTCGGGATCGGTGCCGACCGTTTCGACGTACGCCGAGATCGCCACTCGGGTCAGTGCGTATTCGTCGAGATCCTCGGCGACAGCGGCATAGATGCGCGGGGCGAGAATCGTCTCGACGTACCGCATCATCGTCGCGCTCGTCAGGTCGTTCTTGTCGGTGAAGTACCGGTACAGAACGGTTTTGGAGACACCGATCTCGGTCGCGATCTCGTCCATGCCGATGTCGTGCCCGCGCGCCCGGATGGCGTTGATGGTGCCGTCCACGAGCTCCTCGCGCCGGGCGATCTTGTGTTCGTGCCACCGGCGTTTACGGCCGTCCTGCTTCGTCGGTAGGTCCTCGGTGGTGCGGGAGGACGAAGGCGTCTGGGGCAGGTTGCTTGACACTGTGCGGCACATCCGTTCGGTTCGATCGTCGGCTCAGTCTACGGTGAGCGCCTCGCCCGCACCGGTCATGCGTCGCGCATTCGCGCCCGCAGGGCAGAACTTGGGCACAATCGAGGGGTGCAGTTCATGAATATCGATGATGACGTCAAACGCCGCGACCTCCGCCGGATGAAGACGGTCGCAACCGGGTTCCTGGTCGTGGCTGCCGTCATCTACCTGTTCTGTCGATGGCAGGAGACCCGCGGGGCGGGTCCGTGGGTGGGGTATGTGCGCGCCGCGTCGGAGGCCGGGATGGTCGGCGCGCTCGCCGACTGGTTCGCCGTCACCGCGCTGTTCCGGCATCCGATGCGCATTCCCGTCCCGCACACCGCGATCATCAAGAAGAAGAAGGATCAGCTCGGCGCGAGCCTGAGTTCGTTCGTCGGCACCAATTTCCTGGCGCCCGAGGTGGTCTCGGCGAAAGTCGAATCGGCGCAGATTCCCCTGCGTGTCGGGACATGGATGGCCGAACCGGCGCACGCGGAGCGCGTCGCGAAGGAAACCTCCACGGTCCTGCGTGGAGTGGTCGGTGTGCTGCGCGAGGACGACATCCAGCAGATCATCGACAACACGATCGTCAAGCGGATCGCGGAACCGGAATGGGGACCGCCGCTCGGGCGCGTGCTCTCCGAACTCGTCGAAGAAAATCGGCATCTGCCCCTGGTGGAGATGCTGGCCGAACGCGCACACCAGTGGGCTATGGGCAGCCAGGAAACAATCGACCGGGTCATCAGCCGGGATTCCCCGTCGTGGTCGCCGAAGTTCGTCGACCTGCTGCTCGGAGAGAGGATCCACCGTGAACTCGTGGAGTTCACATGGAAGGTCCGATCCAACCCGGACCACGAAGTGCGCCTGGCGGTCAACAAGTTCCTCGCCGACTACGCACGTGATCTGCAGAGCGACCCGGCGACGATCGCCAAAGCCGAAAAGGTCAAGGCCGAGATCATGGGCCGCGACGAAGTGACCCAGCTGGCGGGGGCTACGTGGCGTACCGCGAAGCGGATGATTCTCGATTCGGTCGACGATCCGAACAGCACGCTGCGCACGAAGGTTGCCGAGAACGTCATGGCTCTCGGTGTCCGGCTGCGGGAGGATCACGAGTTGCGCACGAAGGTCGACGGCTGGTTGCTCGACGCGGTGCGCTTCGTCGCGTCCAACTACGCCGACGAGATCACCTCGGTGATCCGCGAGACCGTCGAGCGGTGGGACGCGGAAGAAGCGAGTCGCAAGATCGAACTCGCGGTGGGCCGGGACCTGCAGTTCATCCGCATCAACGGCACCGTGGTCGGTTCCTTGGCGGGTCTCGCCATCTACACGATCTCGGAGCTGCTGTTCGCGTGATCCCGGTCACTTGCTAGCGGAGTGCTTGCTACAGCTAGCACCCGTGCGTACCGTGAGAGTCGTGTCCACCGATGACAGTCGAGACGACCCCCGCCCGGGCACCGGCAAGAGTGCGAGCAGTGCAGTGAGCCCGAGCAGTACCGGAAACCCGAGCAGTACCGGGAGCCCGAGCGACCGCCCCGACACCGGCGACGGTGTCGCGGACGGAAGCAGCGCCGGGCCGGGGGATATTGCGGCACGCGTGGTGAATTCTGCTGCGCAGGACATCGGAAGCTTCATACGGGCGCAGCGAGAAGGAGCGCAGGTTTCGCTTCGGCAGCTGTCGAAGCTGGCCGGCGTCAGCAACCCGTACCTGAGTCAGATCGAGCGTGGCTTGCGCAAGCCTTCGGCCGAAGTGCTCGCGCAGATCGCGAAGGGGCTCCGGTTGTCGGCCGAGGTGCTCTACGTGCGGGCCGGAATTCTCGAAGACCGGCCCCAGAGTGCCTTTCGGGATGCGCTTCTGGGAGATCCGCTCCTGACCGAGCGGCAGCGGCAAGTTCTGTTCGACATCTACGACTCGTTCTGCCGTGAGAACCAGGCGGCTCTCACCGAGACGGCACCAGAAGCCGGGAGCGACATCCGGCACCAGACAGACTTCGACGAGGAGAACTGACATGACCGATCCGAACGCAGCAATCCGTACCTCACTCTTCGCGGCCGTCGGCGCAGGCGATGCCGTCGTGCACGCGGTGGCCGACGTCGTCGCGCAGGTTCGCGAGCGCGCCGAAAACGCACAGGTCGACGTGAACGACCGCGTCGGGACCGCGCGCGAGAAGCTCAACACCCTTCCGGCCGACCTGACCGAGACCGTCGAGTCCCTCCGGGAACGCCTCGCGGGTCTGCCCTCCGAACTCCCCGAAGACATCGCAGAGCTGCGAGAGCGATTCACCGCCGACGAGCTGCGCAGCGTGGCCGAGGCGTACCTCAAGGTGGCGTCCGACCTCTACACCGCTCTCGCGGAGCGTGGCGAGCAGACCATCGAGCGCCTCCGCAAGCAACCCGCCGTCGAAGAAGGTCTCGAGCGGGCCGAGGCAGCGTTCGGAGATGCCGTCGAGCTCACCGAAGAAACGCTGGGAACAGTGGCGCGCCAGACGCGTGCGGTCGGCGAACAGGCTGCCAAGCTCGCGGGTCTGGCGGCCGGCCGGATCTCCGACACCAGCGAAGGCGTCGGCGAAGCCATCTCCGACGCCGGTGACGAAGCCGCGCTCCGGGTGCTCGAACTCGGAGATCAGGCGCGAGAGGCCGGATCCGACGCCGCGAACCGCGTCGACTCGGCGAAGTCCGAAGTGGGCAAGACCGCCGATGAGATCACCGAGTCGGTCGAGGATGCGGTGGCGCCCGAGCCGGTAACGCCCGTCACCACGACGCCCGCGAAGAAGGCTCCGGCAAAGCCGGCCGCGAAGGCTCCCACGCAGCCGGCCGCGAAGGCCCCGGCACAGCCGGCCGCGAAGGCTCCGGCGAAGCCGGCGGCCAAGGCTCCTGCTCGTCCCGCAGGCAAGACGCCCGCCAAGAAGGCCGCGCCGCGCAAGTCCAGCGGCTCCTGACGGCCGGCCCGTTCCGACCGGCTCCCGCGCCTCACCGCGCGGGAGCCGGTTCTCGTAGACTGGGGGAGTGACGAATGTCGATTCTCTCGCCGGTTTGATCATCCTCGTACTGCAGGTCATCGCGATCGCGGGAGCCGGGTTCGCGCTCTTCCATGCTGTTCGCCAGCCCAAGGAAGCATTTCCCGCCGTCGACAAGCTCACCAAGCCCGTATGGCTCGGCATCCTGGTCGCAGCATTGCTGGTGCTGATCCTGTTCGGCGCTGTCGGCCTGCTCGGCATCATCGCGGTCGTCGCGGTGTGCGTGTACCTCGTGGATGTACGGCCGCGCGTCGAAGAGGTTCAGCGCCGCCGCTGGTAGCCCGCTCGGTCACCGCTCCCGGTCGCTCAGGACCGCTCGTGCCTTGACAAGTGTGATCCAGATAATGACACTTCGAGTAACGGGTAAATCTCCGAGACGAGGCGGTCGGCCATGACTCTCACCCGCACGAACCGAGCACGCGACACCCACGCCGCTGCCGCGACGAGCGACAACACGCACGACGCCGAACGGCAGGAGACCGCGCAGCGGCTTCTCGAGTCGTCCGCGCGACTGTCCTACGATCCGGCGCTCGAGATCGACTGGGACGCCCCCATGCTCGAGGGCAGATACGGCATGACCCCCGAATGGTGCAGCCTCTACGGCACCGACCTGTGGGAACGCATGACCGAGGAACAGCGCATCACCCTCACCAACCACGAAGCGGCGAGCATCGCCGGTACGGGCATCTGGTTCGAGATGATCCTCATGCAGATGCTCGTACGCGATCTCTACCGCCGCGACCCGTCGACGCCGTACGTCCAGTTCGGGCTCACCGAGATCGCCGACGAATGCCGGCACTCCGTGATGTTCGCGCGGTCGGCACAGCGGTTCGGCGTGCCCTCGTACCGGCCCAAGCGCTGGATCCGGGAAGGCGGGCGCATCTTCAAAGCGGTGGCCAACGGCGCCCTCGCCTACGGTGGCACCCTGTTCGCCGAGGAAATCCTCGACATGATGCAGCGCGACTTCATGCGGGACGAACGGGTTCAGCCACTCACCCGCACGGTCAGCCACATCCACGTCGTCGAGGAGTCACGGCACATCCGTTACGCCCGCGAGGAGACACGGCGCCGAGCGGGGCGTGCCACACGGCTCGAGCGCGCGTGGATCCGTCTCCATCTCGGTGTGAGCGCCTACTTCGTCGTCACCAGCCTGGTGAACGACCGCGTGTACGCCGCAGCAGGACTGGACGTCGCCGAGGCGAAAGCCGCAGCGCGGGCGAACACCCACTACCAGGACAGACTGAGGCTCGGGACCCGCCGCACGATCGAGTTCCTCGACGAGGTGGGCTTGGTCGGCGGCCCGTCGACACTTCTGCTGCGCAAGGCCCACGTCCTCTGAGACACAGTCCTCTGAGACACAGTCCTCTGAGGCCCGGCCCTCTGGCGCCCGGTACACCACCGCACCCGCACGACAACACAACAGGAGAACGATCAGTGAAGAAGCCGTCCCGTACGACGTGGCCGATTGCAGCCGGAGTGGCACTCGCCGTCGGAGTCGCGGCAGGGGCGGCCGCCTCACGGCGGCGGCGACGCACCGTCGTCCGCGCGGAAGACGTCTCGCCGCACGCGCTTCTCTCGCCCCCGTCCCTCGAGCCGGACACGATCGAGGTCCAGACCGACGACGGGGCACGCCTGAATGTACTGGCCTACGGGGATCCCGAGGCGCAGACCCTGGTCTTCTGCCACGGCTGGACGTGCAACGCGGCGTACTGGACTCCGCAGATCAACGCGTTCGCGGAGAACTACCGGGTGGTTGTCTACGATCAGCGAGGCCACGGCAACAGCGACGCGGGCGCACGGCCTCTCGGAGCGGACGTGCTCGCTGACGACCTCAACTCGGTGCTCGACGCCACCGTGCCGGCCGGGCGCACAGCGATCCTCGCGGGCCACAGCATGGGCGGCATGAGCATCATCGCGTGGGCCGAGAAGTATCCCGACCAGGTCGACCGTCGCGTCGCCGGTGTACTGCTGGCAAGCACCGGCACCGACAATCTCGTCGCGGATTCGGCGATCGTGCCGCTACCCCAGCGCTTTCCCAAGGTGCCCGTGCCGGTCGCCCGGCGCGTGATGGGTGCGACCGTTCCGCTCGTCGAATCGTCCGTGACCACCCGGGCGCTGCGCTACATCGCGCTGTCGCCGAACGCGAGTGGCGCGGAAGTGGCCTTCTGCCAGCAGATCGTGCTCGGCTGCCCGCCGCGCACCCGCGGCGGCTGGGGACACGCACTCAGTGCACTCGACATCCACGAGGGCCTGCAGAACCTCACGGTGCCGACCACCGTCCTCGTGGGCACCGCCGATCGCCTCACCCCGCCCGTCCATGCCCGGCGACTCGCCGCCGTACTCGAAGAAGCAGGCAACCTCGAGCGGCTGGTCGTGCTCGACGGTGTGGGCCACATGAGTTCGGTCGAGGCGATCGACCGCGTCAACGACGAACTGCTGCATCTCGTGGGGAAGGCGCAGGCGCTCGTCGGCTGAGCGGCCGGCGCCGAGGGGCGGAAGCGAGCGCCGGGACGGCCGGAATCAGCTGAAGACCACGGTCTTGCTGTCGTGCACCAGAACTCGATCCTCGAGGTGCCAGCGCAATCCGCGGGCGAGCACGAGCTTCTCGACGTCGCGGCCCTGGCGCACCATGTCGTTGACGCTGTCGCTGTGGCTGACCCGGATGACGTCCTGCTCGATGATCGGCCCGGCGTCGAGTTCGGCGGTCACGTAGTGGCAGGTCGCCCCGATCAGCTTCACGCCGCGAGTGAACGCCTGGTGGTACGGGCGAGCGCCGATGAACGACGGAAGAAAGCTGTGGTGGATGTTGATCGCGCGACCCGCCCAGTGCTCGCACAGCGACTGCGGCAGCACCTGCATGAAGCGAGCGAGCACCACCGCGTGCGGATCGTGGGCGTCGACGAGTTTGCGTACCTGTTCGAACGCCGGTCCCCGCTCGGCGGGGTCCTTCGGGAACGACACGTAATGGAAATCGATGCCGTGCCGACGCGCGACGGACTCGAGTTCCGGATGATTCCCGATGACCGCGCACACATCGGCTTCGAGTTCGCCGGCCGCGACCCTGCCCAGGATGTCGTGCAGACAGTGCGCTTCCTTGCTGACGAGAAGCACGACACGCTTGCGCTTGCCGGTGTCCGAGAGTGTCCATTCGGTTTCCGGGCCGATGGCCTCGGCGACCGCGGCGAATTGGGCGCGCAGTTCCTCGATCGAGAACGGGATCGACGAGGCGCGCACAGCCTGGCGTGTGAAGAACCAGCCACTGTCCTGGTCGGCGTGGTACGCCGCTTCCATGATCGAACCGCCGACGTCCGCGAGGAAGGTCGAAATCCGGGCGACGATCCCGGTTGTGTCCGGGCAGCCCAAGGTCAGGACGTAGCGGCGGTTGTCGGTCGAGGAAGCAAGCGTCATGGATCCGATTCTCTCAGGTGCCCCGAATCCGTTTTCCGCGGACGGGGTCCTTCGGCCTCACATCGGCGGCGGAGGGCGCCGGACGGTCGCGGTGCCGAAGAGAGTAGTGGCGTCGACGGTGTGTATACCCCGCGCGGTGATCGTCTCGGCCAGGTCCTGCTTCACCGAGTCCACCTGCCCCGCATCCAATCCGGACAATGCCATCCGCCATCCGGTGCCCGCGACGAGCGCCCAGCACAGGTCCTCGGTCGCCGGGATCAGGTTGGACAACGTCCGGACCTCGACCGAGTGGGTACCGGCGGCGGCGAGCCACGTCTCGAGTGCGGTCGAGGTGTCGATGCGGCGCAGCGGTGAGCGGTCGTATTGCGGCGCGCGCTCGGCGAACTCGGGGGAGTGCCGGGCGGCGACCTCGAAGACCGCGTCCCGCAGGTCGCTCATCGCGTCCGCCCGCCATACCGTGACCCCCACGCGTCCACCGGGCCGAACCAGGCCCACGAGCCGTGAGAACGCGGCGTCCATATCCGGGAGGAAGAACACTCCGTAGGAGATCGCGAGGGCGTCGTAACCGGCTTCCGGTACGTCGGAGGGCGCTTCCCACAGGGTGACGTCGGCGCACACGAAATCGATGTTGGTCAGGGCGCGGGTCTCGGCGACCAGGCGGCCGCGCTCGAGCAGGTCGTCGGAGAGGTCGACACCGTGTACCCGCCCGGTGGGCCCGACCGCCATCGCGGCGGGAACAGCCGACGCGCCGGCGCCGCAACAGGCGTCGAGGACGGTGTCCCCGGCACCGACTCCGAGCTGGAAGACGAGCGCCTGGCCGGCCGGTCCCCACAAGGTGGGCGTGAGTATCTCGAAGTCGGTGCTCGCGGCATCGAACGTGCGCGCGGTCTCGGCGACTCCGCTGCCATCCGGGTGGTTCGCCCCGGTATCGGGTGGACGATTCTCCTCGGTGTTCACGACCCTGCCCCGCCGAGTTCGTAGAACGCGGACGGATACCGGAACTCGCCCGTCATCTCCGGCCGGTAGCCGGTGAGCGGGCGCGCCTGCAGGTGCGACGCCCATTCCGGAACGTCGGGGGTGATCCCGAGATCCGCCGCGGGCACGAACCCGAACCGCGGGTAGTAGTCGAGGTGGCCGAGCAACACGACGATCGACTCGTCGAGCGCGTCGGCAGCACCGAGCACAGCGTGCATCAGAGCCGAACCGATCCCGAACCTTGCCATGTCGGGGAGTACCCCGATCGGCCCCAGCGCGAGGGCCGGATACCCGCCGACATCGCCGCGGGTCGCACAGACGTGACCGACGATGCCGTTCGTCGCGTGCTCGCACACCAGTGAGAACGGGGGCAGCCAGTGGGGCCCGGTGCGGAGGGTGTCGACGAGGCCGGGCTCGACCGGGACGAGGCCGGGCGGGGTGACGGCGGCGAAGGCCCGGCGATGAACCTCGTACACAGCACCCGAGTCCGACGGCAGTTCCCGGCGAATGATCACCCCGCAAGTCTGGCCGCACCGCGCGTGACCGGCAACCGCTTTCGCGGTGTGGAAAGCTGGCGTCATGTCCGACACCACGCTCACCCGCTCGCGGGTCGCCGCGATGATCGACCACACCCTGCTGGCTCCGGAGGCGTCGTCGCAGGCGGTGCGCGCCCTCGTCGACGAAGCCCGGGAACTCGGCGTGTACGCGGTGTGCGTGTCGCCCTCGATGCTTCCGCTCCGCGCCGAGGGCCTGGTGATCGCGACCGTCGCCGGTTTCCCCTCGGGCAAGCACCACTCGCTGATCAAAGGGGCGGAAGCCCGCCTCGCGGTGGAGGAAGGGGCCCGCGAGGTCGACATGGTGATCGACATCGGCGCGGCTGTGGCAGGGGACTACAACGCGGTTCTCGCGGACATTCTCACCGTGCGCGAGGCGATCGGGTTCGATCCAGTGCTCAAGGTGATCATCGAATCCGCTGCGTTGTCGGACGAGGCGATCGTCGAGGTGTGCCGCGCGGCCGCGAATGCCGGGGCGAACTTCGTGAAGACCTCGACGGGTTTCCACCCCGCCGGTGGTGCCACCGAGCACGCCGTGCGGCTGATGGCGGAGACGGTCGGTGGCCGTCTCGGTGTCAAGGCGAGCGGCGGAATCCGCACGGCGGACGCCGCCGTCCGCATGATCGAAGCGGGCGCGACGCGCCTGGGGCTCTCGGGGAGCCGGGCCGTCCTCGACGGCTTGCCCGACTGACCGCCTGTCACACGAGCACGCCGCACGAACCCTGGTCCTGCTGCTGCTGTGCTCCTTCCGGGTTCTCCGGGAGCACGTAACTGCCGCCCTCGAGGGTGAGTTCGACGCCGGCGTCGGTGACGGACACGGCGGTCGCCTTCATCCCGAGCGGGTACTGCTGCAGCCCCGAGGTCAGGATCTCCACGATCCCGTCCACGAGCGAGGTCGGCAACCCGAAGCCGAGAACCGAGGCGTCGACCGTCTGGACGGCGACCGCTCCGTCGGTCACGGTGGGCCGCACCGTGAATTCCGCGAGACCGTCCCCGCCGACGACGAACGTCAGCGTCCCGGCGGCGGGATCGGCGGTGACATCGCTGACCAGTCCGCCCACCGACTGCGCTTGCACGGTCGCGAGGATGCCGCTGGTGGGCCACGTGACCTCGGCGCTGGAGCTTCCGATGGTGCCGGCACCCTCCGCGGATTCTCGCAGGTCCACGTTCCGGACGACCGCGTGCACCTGCATCTCCTCGGCGGGGCCGAACGCGGTGTCGTCGCTGTCGAGGGTGACGGACGGAACCTGCTTGTCGACGAGCTGCAACAGGACAGGTTTCCAGCTCAGGTCCACGTCCACACCGGTACCGAGTTCACTCTCGAACGACTGAGCCAGGCAGGTCGTTGCGCGATTGCGGACATAGACCTCGGCGCCCACGAGTACCGCGACGAGGGCGGCGACGAGAACGACGGCGATCGTGACGAGTCGGGTGCGGTTCCTTTGCGTCATGGTCGAGATTGTTCAGCACAAGTCTGAGGAAGCTATGAGCACACGCACACTCGTTGGCCCGAATCTGTGAGCTACACCACAGGAGTTCGGTAGGCTGGCGGCCATGACAGGGTGGGCGGATTCAGAGAGCGGCGCATCCGGGCAGGTCGATCCCGACAGCCTGTTGCGGCAGCTCGCCGTGGCTCAGGCCGGGTATTTCACCGCGCGTCAGGCTACCGGGAACGGTATCGGTACCGACGGCTTCCGGCCCCGCATCGAAGCGGGTCTGTGGATCCGGATCGACACCGACCTGTTTCGGATGAGCGACAGTCCGCAGACGAAGTTCGACGAATTCGCACGGTGGTGTGCCTGGTACGAAGGCGCCGCGGTCGTCTCACACCAGAGCGCCGCCGACCTGCACGGCATGGGGCACCTGCAGCCACGCTTCCTGCACCTGTCCACGCTGGATCAGCGCACGGTCCCGAGCAATCGGCTGGCGCTGCACCATCGGGTGCTGTCGGACCGGGACTGCGAAGTCGTCGGATGTTTCCGCGTCACGACACCCGCGCGGACCGCTGTGGACCTCGCTGCCGGTGGCGTGTCGCAGGAGGTGCTCGACGAACTCGTGGGAGACGCGATCACACTCGGGCGTGTCGACTCCGACGAACTGCACGCCGCGGTCGCAGGGGAGCCCGCCACCGTGGCCGATCGCATCGCACTCGCATTGCTGTCCGCCGGCTGACCGGCAGCAGTCTCGCTTACACCGGGGCCATCGCGGGGGCGACGACACTCCACGGCACCGACAGCACACAATCGCGCATGCGACGGCGCTGCGCCTGCACCGGCACCCCCTGCTCGCGGAGATGCTCGAGCGTCGCGCGCCACCGAACCCGAGGACCGAAGGATGCGTACGGAGCGGCCGTGGCCCATGCCCGATCCGCTGCCTGCAACAACTCGTGGATGCCTTCACCCTGGATGTTCCTGTGGATCAAGGCCTTCGGGAGTCGTTCGGCGACATCCGACGGCGTGGACACATGGAAGGGACTCCATGCCAGGGTCAGCGAGAGCGGACCGTCCTCGTCGAGCAGGACCCACGCGCAACGGCGGCCGAGTTCGTCGCAGGTTCCGTCGATGAGCAGCCCGCCGGGGGCAAGTCCGGCTCGTAACTGTGCCCAGGCCGAATCCACCGCATCTTCCGGATACTGCCGAAGCACGTTGAATGCGCGCACGAGGTTCGGGCGTAGTCCCGCGAGTTCGAACCCGCCACGCGCGAACTCCACCCCGTCGCGCCCCGGTACCACCCGGTCGGGATCGATTTCGAGGCCCACCATGCGCACATCGGGGCGCACCGTCCGGAGACGGGCCGCGAACTCCAGCGTGGTGACCGGCATCGCGCCGTAACCCAGATCGACCACCAGGGGATGGGCTGCCTCCGCGAGCGCGCCCACAACGGTGGGGTCGTGCATCGCCCAGCGGTCGCTGCGCCGCAATCTGTTGATCCCGGTGGTGCCGCGAGTGACGACACCGACCGGGCGCTGTCCGCGCACCCCCGGGCTACTGCCGGCCGAGCCAGTCGGTGGTGATCGCCGCTTCGACGGCGAACACCTCGACGAGATTGGTCAAGATCAGGTCTTCGAGTTTTCCGCCGACGAGCGGCAGATGGACTTTTGCTTCGGACGTGGTGCGCAGGGTGGTCCCGTCCTCGTGACCGAAGAGGTCCATCGTGCCGGTCAGCCGCCCGGGGCCGGCCGGCACGGACGCTTCGTAGCGTCCCGAAGAGCGCTCGCCGAACGGGCCGTAGCTTTCCGTCCGGGTGATCACCATGTCTTTTTTCATGACGGTCCGGGCAAGATCGGGAAGATCGGCACGCGGGATGACATGGTGCAGCACGACGTGGATGCCGCTCTCGGAAACCGTGAATTCCTCGACGTGATTCTCGGAGTATTTGCGCATCTCGCGGGTGCGCGCTTCCCAGTGGTCGCGGTCGGCGAGCGCCCCGTAGACCCGCTCCGGTGGATACGGGAAGCGGGCAGAGTAGTCGATACGCCGGGACACGGCAGGTCAGGGTACCGCCCGGCCCAGGCTACGACGAAATCGTGGTCGGACCGTCAGGCAGAGCGGTCGCCTTCGAGCCACGACGCGGTGAAGGTCTGTTCCGCGGTGAACAGGCCGACGAGTTCGTCGACGATGAGACCTTCGATCTTGGAGCCCAGGAAAGGGATCTTCACCTCGACCCGGCCCTCGATCACGACCATCGACTCGTTGCCGTCGCCCTGGAGGGTGAAGGTGCCCTCCACGTGTCCGGGCATGCCGTCGACCCGTGCGGAGAACGTGCCCTGCGCGCGGTCACCGGTGAGCGGACCCCACGACTCCTGGCGGTGGATCACGAGGTCGCCCGGCCGGATGCTCGTCACGACGCTCGGCAGTTGCTCGGCCGGAATGGCCTGCTGCAGCGTGAGGTCGATGGTGCCGTCGCCGGTCTCGACCGACTCCACTGCTGCGCCGGGCCCGCCCACCTCCGTCAATCGGGTGTGCCAGTACTGCGGGTCGACGAACGCCGCGTGCACCGCTGCCGGCGAAAACGAGTAGGTCACAGAGTGGTCGATAGGGCTGCCCATGCGGGGCACGCTACCGTTTGCAGGTGCTCGATCCACGACTCAGGGCACGGCTCGCCGACGCGGGGGCCGTGATTTCCGAACATGTACCGCTGTCCACCCTGACGACGCTGCGTCTCGGAGGGCCCGCAGAATACCTCGTCGAATGCACCTCCACCGACGTGCTGGTGGAGGTGATCCGCCTCCTCGACGAGCAGAAGGTGCCTGTTCTGCTGCTTGCCGGCGGCTCCAACCTGGTGATCGGTGACGACGGCTTCGACGGTGTCGTGGTGCGCATCGCGACCAGCGAGATCACCGTGACCGAGTCGGTGGTGCGCGCGGAGGCCGGGGCTGTATGGGACGCCGTGGTCGAGGCGGCCGTGACCGCCGGAGTGGGCGGGCTCGAGTGCCTGTCGGGGATTCCCGGATCCGCCGGTGCGACACCGGTGCAGAACGTCGGTGCCTACGGCGTGGAGGTCGGGTCGCTCCTGCGCCGGGTGCGGCTGCTCGACCGTCGCACGGGTGAGACCGGGTGGGTCGAGCCCGCCGCTCTGGGACTCGGCTACCGGACGAGCATTCTCAAGCACTCGGACCACGCCGTCGTCCTGGAAATCGAACTCGATGTGCGCGCCGACGGGATGAGTGCACCGCTCGGGTACCGCGAACTCTCGGTCGCGCTCGGCGCGGAGCAAGGTGAACGCAGACCCACGGCACAGGTCCGCGACCACGTGCTGGGGTTGCGGCGCGGCAAGGGCATGGTGCTCGATCCGGCCGACCACGACACGTGGAGTGCCGGGTCGTTCTTCACCAATCCGGTCGTGCCGGACGAGCGCCTCGGCGGAGTGCTCGAGGCAATCGCTTCTCGCGTCGGACCGGACGTTCGTATTCCGCAGTACCCCGCGGACGGGGGCACGAAGCTGTCGGCGGCGTGGCTCATCGAGCGCGCGGGATTCGCGAAGGGATTTCCCGGGCCGGAGGCGCCCGCGAGCTTGTCCACGAAACACACTCTCGCACTGACCAATCGGGGTGACGCGACGACCGCGGATCTCCTGGCGCTCGCGCGGCAGATCCGGGATCGCGTCGAGGACGTGTTCGGAGTGCGCCTGCACCCCGAACCCGTCACCGTCGGCTGTGAGATCTGAAGCGGACTCGGTCCGCCGGACTACTCCGTGGTGCGGTGAAAACGTCCTGCGCTCGCCTGGTCACGTGGCTTGACGACGATCTGATCGAGATTGACGTGCGACGGCCGTGACGCCACGAAGCCGATGATCTCGGCGATGTCCTGAGCGACGAGGGGGGTGATCCCCTCGTACACCTTGTCGGCACGCTCCTGGTCGCCCTCGAAGCGCACCAAGGAGAACTCCGTCTCGACGGCGCCGGGCGCGATCTCGGTCAGGCGCACGGGCAAGCCGAGCAGTTCGCCGCGCAGCGTCCGGTGCAGTACGGCCTGGGCGTGTTTCGCGGTGGTGTACCCCGAGCCGTTGTCGTACGCCTCCAGCGCCGCAACCGAGGTGATGGTGACGATGAGCCCGTCGCCGGAGGCGATGAGCTTGGGGATGAGCGCCTTGGTGACCCGCAGCGTGCCGAGGACGTTGGTCTCCCACATCCAGCGCCAGTCGTCCTCGTCGGCTTCGGCGACCGTCGCGAGTCCCTTCGCGCCGCCCGCGTTGTTGATCAGGACGTCGACACGGGGAATGACGGTCGTGAAGGCATCGACGGAATCCTCGTCGGTGACGTCCAGTTCGAGTGCGGTGCCACCGATTTCGTCGGCGAGTCGCTCGAGCCGGTCGAGTCGGCGTGCTCCGACCACGACGTGGAACCCCTGGGCGGCGAGGGTGCGGGCGGTGGCCTCGCCGATGCCGGACGATGCTCCGGTGACGACGGCGATGCGGGAATCGGGGGAGATGGTCATGGCTCCGATCGTAATGTTGTGCACCCCGCAGGGTCCCCGGACGGGGACGCCGCCTCGGCAACGACCTGAACCGACCGCTCAGGCACCCGTGCGGTGCCGCACCCAGACGTTCGGCTCGACGTAGACCGCCGTGCCGTTCTCGACGTCGCAGTAGACGGGCGTGAGCGCGCCCGGCACCTCCACCGGGCAGGTCCGGTCGAAGGCGAGGCCCGTCCAGGCACGCCACTCCTCGAGCGTCCCTGGGATCACCATCGAGCGCGACGCCACTTGGTCGATCCTGCCTCCGGCGCGCACGTGCACCCGTAGCCACGGGTCGGCGGGCAGTCCGTCGGCGCGTACGGCCGCGGCGTGCTCGGTCATCGGCTGGTGCGGGTCGGTCTTGCCGCTGGGCCGTACCGGTGCCACCAGCTCGGCGTACCCGAGGCGGCGGGCGTTGTCGCGCAGCGCTGCCAGCACCTGGGAGGAGAGGCCGTGGCCCTGCATGTCCGGCCGGACCGCGATCTCGACAGCGGAGACGGCGTTCGGCTCACGGCCGCCGGGCAGCCGGCCCGCCAGGCCGCGGCGGACCACCCCATCCCAGCCGTCGGCCGGGAGATCACCACCGTCGAGGTGGAAGGGCACTGAGAACGCCTTGGCGACGACATCGCCGGTCTCGTCGAAGCAGACGAGCACGTGCTCGGCGAACAGGTCGAGCGCCGCGTAGTAGCCGTTGCCGATCGGGTCGTGGAGCATGAACTCGGGCCACGAACTCGGCATCGCCCACATGGCCTCCTCCAGCGAAGGTTCATCGGCCAGGACGACGCAGCGCAAGTTCACGAAACCATCATGCCCTCGAGCTGCTGGAGGGTGGCACCGACCCCCTGGCCTGCCGCGCAACTGGACACAGGTTCGTTCTGGTTATAAGTTTGGGCCCATGTCGGTCGGCCCTAGCTCCACTCCGCGCGTCACATACGTGACCGCCGCGTTGGGATCACGGCTGCCTCTGGCGCGCGAACTCTGTTGTCGCTGCTGCGGAAAGTAACTCCGCGCCGATCCTGATCCCGTTCTCACGGATCTCTTCACCGGACGTGGCCACACGTCGTCGGTATTCGGTGCGTCGACCTTCGTCTTTCGCCCTTCCCGGATGCCGATCACGCCCGGGGCCAGCAGCAAGGAACAGCAGTGAGCGCTCCCACTCTCTCCCCGTCCGCACTTCTCTCTCCGCGCCCGTCCGCACCACGTAGCGGTTCGCGCACCGTCGCACCGGCCCGCAGCCGCACTACGATTCGCACCTCGCAGCAGGTCAGGATCGTTCCACCCGATCTCAAGATCGCCGACGGTACGGGCGCCTCGGTCTTCCGGGTCGCCGCCCAGCGCGGCCCGATCTCCCGCGACATCATCGCGAAGGTCACCGGGTCGAGCATCGCCACCGTCAACCGCCAGGTCTCGGCGCTCCTCGCCGCGGGCCTGCTGCGCGAACGCGCCGACCTCGTCGAGTCCGGTGCGATCGGCCGCCCCCGGGTGCCGGTCGAGGTCGATCACGAGCGGTATCTCACCGTCGGCATCCACATCGGTGCCGTGACCACGGGCATCGTCGCGAGCGATCTGCGCGGGCGCATCATCGGGGCCGTCGAGGTGCCGACCCCGACCGTTGACCAGAACCTCGCGCTCGCGTCGATCACCGCCAGCGCCAGAGCTTTTGCGGCCCGCTGGCACCGTCGGACGCCCCTGTGGGTCGGCGTCGCGCTGGGAGGCCGCGTCGATTCGGTGACCGGGCTCGCCGACCACCCTCGCCTGGGATGGTCCGGTGCGCGGGTCGGTGCGGTTGTCGGGGGTGGGTTCGGTCTGCCGGTGTCCGTCGCCGCACACGTCGAGGCGATGGCGGCCTCGGAACTTCTTCTGACCCGCGACCGCGACGCCGCCGACCTCAAGGGCACGAGCCTGTACTTCTACGCACGGGAAACGGCCGGCGTCGCCCTCACTTTCGACGGCAAGGTGCACACGCCGGCCGGTGGGCCCGGGTCGATATCGCACTTGCCCACCGGCTCGTCCGCGTCGTGCGCCTGCGGTGCCACCGGCTGCCTCGAGGCGACGGTGAGCGACCACGCGGTCGCACAACGGGCGCGCGCCGACGGGATTCTCGGCGACGGCGACGAGACGACCGTCCAGGCCGTGTATCGCCTCGCGCGGGCAGGGTCGGCGCCCGCCCACGATCTGCTCGTCGAGCGGGCCACCGTCCTCGGGCGCACCGTCGGGATGCTCCGGGATCTGTTCAACCCGGACCGCGTGATCCTCGGTGGTCAGGCGTTCACCGAGTACCCGGCCGCGGTGCCGCACGTCGCCGATGCATTCGCTCGGTCGTCGACCCTGCCCCGCAAGGACATCCGCATCACGGGGTTCGGAAACCGGGTGCAGGCGCACGCAGCCGGGGTGGTGTCGCTGAGTTCGCTGTACTCCGACCCGCTCGCCGCCATGCGACGAGCGGCGGGGTAACCCGAACCCGGTTCGCACACGGCCCGTCAGAGCAAGGGGGGTCCGTCCGTGGCGGCGGAGTCCGCTCCCCGCCGGTCCAGTTCGGCTCGGGCCCGGTCGAGACCGCCGTGCTCGAGTGCGGCAAGCCGAGACTCGCCGGACCATACCGTCTTCCCGCGCTCACGCACGGTGACACTCATCGATCCCGCGAGATGTTCGATCGCCCCGGGTACGTTGCGCCGCTCGGCGGGCAGCGGAACCGGGAGTACGTGGGCCGATCCGATGGGTGAGGTCGCCTCGATCTCGATACTCCACCGGCGGTTCCGTCCCTGTAGCGACCAGGTCTCGTCCGTGACGGTGGCCCGCACGGGCGAGGTCACGGGATTGCCCAGTCGCACCACCGGTCCGCCCGGCAGCGCCACGACGACGGCGGTCACCTCGGTACGCAGGGGGCCGGAGTGCACCTGGCCGCCGGCGAACGCCACACACGCCTCGGGATCGGTGAATCCCTGCGCCTGTCCCCACCACCACGATTCGGGGAAACCGCCTTTACCCCAGTTCTTTTCGCCGTAGACCTGTGCGCCGTCGAGGTCCCACTTCTCGTCCCTGAGTACCGCGTACCCTTCGGCGCGGGCCCCGAGAAGCCACGGATGCCAATACTGATTCAATGCCGGAACCGTCTGGAACACGCTCGACCCGCCGAATCGGCGCCGGGGCCAGGGGAGGGTGGGGACGATCCGGACGTCGAGTCGACCGTCCTCACCGAGGTCCATCAGGACACGGTCGGGGTCACCACGGAATGCCGATCCTGCTGTCGCTCCCAGTTGCGCCACGTCCGCTGCTGCTTCGGGATGCGTAGTCGTACGCAGGAATCCGTTGGGATGCGCGGCGAGACCCAGAGTTGCCCAATGCCCGTCGTCGGAGCGGTTGACGCCGCACAGTGCGATGATCACCCGCCCGGTGTCGGGCTGTGTGAACCGCCAGAAGTAGCCCTCCATCGCGACGCCGTGCGCGACGAGCGGGTTGCCGAACGGAAGATCTGCGCCGGTCGCACGATAGCGCTCGAGCAGCGACCTGTTGTTGCTCTCACGCGTCGCTCGGCGTCCTCGATGTTCCATCGGTTCTCCTTCTCGTCGGTACGGCACGTCGTATCTCTAGAGTGGAAGCGAAGTTTCGTGGAGACCGGGCGGAGCCCCCCGCAGCCGGAACCATTCGGTGCCGAACGCGGCCCTCAACTCTTCGTCGCTCATACCCAGCATGGGGCCGAAATCGCCGATCTGCGACTCGTGTGCGTGCATCGCCGCACGTTTGGCGGCGATCGCTGCGGACACGTCGACCGCGGTGGTCAGTTCACTCTCCGGCAGGCCGAATGCGTCGAGGTCCGGCGGCCGCGCGCCCTCCGCCATGTCGGGGATCGCCGCGAACAGCCGCTTCAGGTGGTCACGGTTCATGGAGGACTCGTACACGGCGTGATGCCCGGTCTGTGCCTCCGCTCGCACACCGACGCGGTGTACCTGAATGTGATCGGGGTGCCCGTACCCACCGTTCGGGTCGTAGATCGTCACCACGTCGGCATGCTCCTCCTCGATCACGGCTGCGAGGCGCGCAGCCGCCTCCTCGACGTCGACGCGAGCGAACGCGCCAGGGGCATCGTTGGCCGGTGTGCCCGCCATCCCCGAGTCCGCGTACCCGAAAGTGACCAGCCGCGACACTCCGAGGGCCTCGGCGGAACGTTCGACTTCGCGGATCCGTCGGTAGGCGAGGCTCTCTCCCGGGGCGAGCAGCCCGTCCGGGTGCTCGCCTTGTGCACCGTCGGTGGCAACGACGAGTACGACCCGGTGCCCCGCGTCGGCCGCCAGCCGCATCGCACCGCCTGTGGTGAACACCTCGTCGTCGGGGTGCGCGTGAAAGCATAAGAGGACGCCCATACCGTGAATGCTGGCACGGATAACTGTTCCGTGGGGTTACCCGGGCCGGAAGCGACCCGGGACGGCGAGGGTCGGGCATATCGACATCCCATCAGAGAAGAGAACGAGAGCACACGTGTCACAGAGGCTGGGCGGCTCGTACCGCGAGTTGTTCACCGCGCCGGGATCGGTGGCGTTCTGCGCGGCCGGATTCGTGGCGCGGTTGCCGATCGCAATGGTCGGAATCGGAATCGTCACCATGTTCTCGCAGCTGCGAGGCAACTACGGACTCGGCGGCGCGTTGTCCGCGGTGTTCGCCTTGTCGTACGCGTTGTTCACACCGCTGGTGTCGCGGGCCGTGGACCGGCACGGGCAACGCCGGGTACTGCCCGCTGCCGCGGTCGTCAGCGCCACGGCGATCGTCGCAATGCTCGCGGGCGTGCGCCTCGAGGCTCCCGTCGCGTTGCTGTTCGTGTGTGCGCTCCCCGCCGGTCTGATGCCTACGATCGGCGCGATGGTCCGCGCACGATGGACCGAGTTGTACGGCGGTACGGCCCGGCTCCGGACGGCGTTCGCGCTCGAAGCGGTGATCGACGAGGTGTGTTTCATCGTCGGCCCGGTGCTGTCGGTGGGGCTCGGAGTGGCGGTGTTTCCCGAAGCCGGCCCGCTGCTCGCCGCGATCCTGCTGCTCGTCGGAACCTTCACCCTCGCGGGGCTGCGAAAGACCGAACCGCCCGTGCATCGGCACCGCTCGGACTCGCCCGGCGTCAAGCTGCTCCGCTTGCCCGCGTTGCTGGCGATCATCGCGATGATGGTCGCGATCGGTGTGGTCTTCGCTGTGATCGACGTCGTTGCGGTCGCGTTCACCGCCGAGCGGGACGCGCCCGGCGCCGCGACCTTCGTGATCGCGCTGTTCGCGACGGGCTCGGCCCTGAGCGGCCTGGTCTTCGGGTCTCGGGTGGCGCATTCCGCGCCGGCACGGCAGTTGCTCATCGCGACGGCGGCACTGTCGGTCCTGCTGTGGCCGCTGCTGCTCGCCGGCACGGTCCCCGTCCTCGCGGTGCTCTATCTGATGGCCGGCTGCGCGATCTCGCCGGCCATGATCGTCGCCACCTCCCTCACTCAGCAGATCGTGCCCGCGCGTCAGCTCACGGAGAGCATCACGTGGACCGTGGCGGGCCTCGGCGTCGGTGTGGCCCTGGGGTCGGCGGCAGTCGGCCAGGTCATCGATCACGTCGGTGTCACCGCGGGGTTCGGAGTCGGTATCGCCGCAGGTCTGATCGCTGTGGCCTGCGCCACGGGGATCCATCTGCGGTCCCGGATACAGTGACGCGCATGACAGTCCGCGAAGTCGTCAGCGCCGACGGCACCCCACTCGTGTACCGCGCGTTCGGCCCCGCCGATGCGCCACCGCTCGTGCTCCTGCACGGCTGGGCGCAGTCCTCGACATGCTGGGGGGACGGCGTCCTCGACGCGCTCGCCCGGAACTTCCGGGTGATCGCCGTGGACCTTCGCGGCCACGGATACTCGGGGGCACCCGAGCGCGGCTACGACGACAGCAAGGCCTGGGCCGGAGACGTCGATGCTGTGTTCGCTGCGGAGGGCGTGTCCGAGCACACCCCCGCCGTCCTGCTCGGCTGGTCCTACGGCGGCCTCGTGATCTGCGACTATCTCGCTGCGCACGGTTCCGCCGCCGTCGCCGCCGTCATCCTGGTCGGCGCGGTCACGAGCCTCGGCCGCGGCGAGAAGGGCGGGCGGGTCGGCCCCTCGATGCGTGCCGCGATCCCCGGTGCGATGTCGGAGGACCCGCGCGACGCAGTGAGCGCGCTGGGCTCGTTCGGGAACGCCCTGACCGGTGCGGCCGAAGGCACGGGAGTCACGTCGCAAGCCCTGCTCGGCGCGAGTCTGAGTACCCCGCCGCGCGTTCGCTCCGCACTGTTCGCCCGGACCGTGAGCAACGACGACCTGCTGTCGGAGCTCGAGGTGCCGGTGCTCGTGCTCCACGGTTCGGACGACTCGGTGGTCGACGTCTCGGCCGCGCACCACGTCGTCTCGCTGGTGCCGCGCGGGACCACCTCCATCTGGGACGGAGTCGGCCACGGACCGTTCGTCGAGGATCCGGACCGGTTCGTCGACGAGGTGACGCGGTTCGCACAGTCCCGATAGCGGCAGTGCCCGGAGGGGCGCCGACGGCGCTCGTGCACGAGGTCGCTGCTCGCCTCGATCCGCCGCAGGGCAGTATGGAGGGGTGACCTCCCAGCCCAGCCGTCCGCAACGTGTGGCCGTGATCTCGGTTCACACCTCCCCGCTGGCGCAGCCCGGCACAGGGGACGCGGGAGGCATGAACGTATACGTCTTGCAGACCGCGATCCAGCTCGCACGTCGCGGTATCGAGGTGGAGATCTTCACCCGGGCCACGTCGTCGTCGGATCCTGCCGTGCAGCAGGCCGCGCCCGGCGTCCTGGTCCGCAACATCGCGGCGGGGCCGTTCGAGGGCCTCGACAAACACGACCTGCCCACCCAGCTGTGCGCGTTCGCGGCGGGAGTGCTCCGCGAGGAAGCGCGTCACCCGCAGGGGTACTACGACCTGGTCCACTCTCACTACTGGCTCTCCGGTCAGGTGGGCTGGCTCGCGCGCGACCGGTGGGGCGTGCCACTGGTCCACACCGCGCACACCCTGGCAGCGGTCAAGAATGCGTCGCTCGCCGCCGGCGACACCCCGGAGCCCGCCGCCCGCCAGATCGGCGAACAACAGGTCGTCGCCGAAGCCGACCGCATGGTCGCGAACACCGCCGACGAAGCGGCCCAGCTCGTGCGGATCTACGGGGCCGACCCGTCGCGCATCGACGTGGTGGCTCCGGGGGCCGACCTGTCGCGCTACCGCCCCGGCGACCGCGACGCGGCGCGCGCGGAACTCGGGCTCGATCCCCGTGAGACCGTCGTGACCTTCGTCGGACGCATCCAGCCGCTCAAGGCGCCGGATGTGCTTCTTCGGGCGGCCGCGCGTGCCGTCGCCGACGCCCCGGATCTTCCGCTGAGGGTGCTCGTCGTCGGCGGACCGTCCGGTACCGGGCTGGAACGTCCTGATGCGCTGATCGAGCTGGCCTCCGAACTGGGCATCGCCTCGCGTGTCACCTTTCTGCCACCCCAGCCGGCCGACCGCCTCGCGCAGGTATATCGCGCTTCCGATCTCGTTGCGGTGCCGAGCTATTCGGAATCTTTCGGTCTCGTGGCCATCGAAGCGCAGGCATGCGGCGTTCCGGTGCTCGCGGCGAACGTGGGCGGACTCGGCGTCGCGGTCCGCGACGGGCAGACCGGTGTGCTCGTCGACGGGCACCGCACCGACGACTGGGCGGCGGCCCTACGGTCGCTCGTGAGCGACCCCGGGCGGTTGCGAACTCTCGCGGCCGCAGCGCCGAAGCATGCCGAGGGCTTTTCCTGGGAACACACGGCAGAAGGATTGATCGACAGCTACCGGAAGGCAGGCATGAGACGAAACCGGGCGTTCGGGACGAGCGAGCACGCACTGCGACGGCAGCGCGGGCTGTGGAAGTTGCGGCGCACCGGGGGAGTCAAGGCATGACCGAGCAGTTGATCGAACGCATCGAATCCACCTTGCGGGACCGGGAAATCGAGTTCTCCCGGAAAGAAGGTGGTCACGTCGTCGTCGACCTGCCGGGCGAGAACAAACTCAAGACCACGGTTCTGCTGTCGGCGGGCAACCACGGTGTGCGCGTCGAGGCGTTCGTCTGCCGCAAGCCCGACGAGAACTTCGAAGAAGTCTTCCGGTATCTGCTGCGCCGGAACCGCCGCCTCTACGGGGTGGCGTACACGCTCGACAAAGCGGGCGACATCTACCTCGTCGGGCGGATCGCCGAGCACGCCGTGACCCCCGAGGAACTCGACGCGGTACTCGGCCAGGTCCTCGAAGCCGCGGATTACGACTTCAACATCATCGTGGGTCTCGGTTTCGTCTCGTCGATCAAGCGGGAGTGGGAGTGGCGCGTCTCGCGCGGTGAACCGTTGCGCAATCTGGAGCCGTTCCGGCACCTGATCGAGGAGCAGACCGGTACTCCTTTCGACCCCGCATCGCGCAACAACGAGGCCTGAACCGACTCCACCGAGCCGTGATCCGCGCCCGATTTGCGAGGCATGCGGTGGTCCTTTATGTGACGCTGCTCACATAACGGCGGCGTGAACCCGATTCCTCGGGCCGCGCATTTTCCGCTCGACCTGGGAAGTTACCTTCCTGTGTCCGAATTTCCTGAACGTCCGTGCAAGAAAACTGCGACGTGACCGCTCCGTGATGAGCGCTTACCGTCGTTGTAGGCCCGAAATCAACGGGCGTTACGCACCGGCCCCGCCGCAGCTTTCTGCCCCGCGGGTTGTTCGGATTCACAAGCTCAGGGCAGAGCGAGACACGCGATCACCGGAGCGGCACCGACCGACCGGATTGCCCGGCATATGCCGTCTCGCGAGCAACGCCACGAGAGGATTCATTTCACATGGCAAAGTTCGACATCAAGCGCACCCTCGGTACCGTTGCCGCCACCGCAGCACTCGTCGCCACCCCCTTCGCCTTGGGTACCGGAACGGCGAACGCAGCCTCCGGTAACTGGGATGCCGTCGCGCAGTGCGAGAGCGGCGGAAACTGGGCGATCAACACCGGAAACGGCTACTACGGCGGTCTGCAGTTCTCGCAGAGCACCTGGGAGGCCTACGGCGGTACGGGCTACGCGCACAACGCGTCTCGTGAGGAGCAGATCCGGATCGCGGAGAACGTGCTCGCGGGCCAGGGTCCGGGCGCATGGCCGGTCTGCGGCCAGTACCTCTGATCCTCGGATCGAGAGCGCACAACCCAGCTTGTGACGAGCCCTGCACGCGAAATAGTTCGCGTGCAGGGCTTTTCGTCCTTTTTCAGGCTCGGTCTCTTCCGGTGATCAGGGGCACGATTCTGCTGTGAGGTCTCTCACAGTCGTGCGGTATCGTTGCCCCGACGGTACGGCACCTGCGTGCCCTCGAGATCCGCTCGGAGGAGAACACATGAGTTTCCGCAGCCCTTTTCCCGACGTCGAGATACCCGACCTCAGCGTCTACGACTTCCTCTTCGGGTCCATCGACGAGGCCGATCTCGATCGGCCCGCGCTGATCGACGGCCCGTCCGGGGACGTGACCGACTATCGCACCCTCATCGGTCAGGTCGACGGGATCGCCGGTGCGCTCGCCGCCCGGGGTATCGCGGTCGGAGACGTCGTGGGCCTGCTCTCACCCAACGTTCCGGCGTTTGCCTCCGTATTCCACGGCATCCTGCGTGCCGGTGCCACCGCCACTACGATCAACGCGCTGTACACCGCCGCGGACATCGTCAAGCAACTCGAAGACTCCGAGGCCAAGGCTCTCGTGACGGTCTCGCCGCTCCTGCCGCAGGCAGCGGAAGCGGCGAAGGCTGTGGGAATCCCCGACGACATGCTCATCGTTCTCGATGGCGCAGAGGGTCATCCGTCGCTCAGGGACCTGCTCGCCGAGCGCGCTGCGGCTCCCGACGTGAGCTTCGATCCGGCGACGCATCTTGCTGTGCTGCCGTATTCCTCCGGCACCACCGGCCGCCCCAAGGGCGTCATGCTGACACACCGCAACCTGGTCGCCAATGTGTGCCAGATCAATCCGCGCATGGGGATCGGACCGCAGGACAGGGTGCTGGCGGTGCTGCCGTTCTTCCATATCTACGGCATGACTGTGCTCCTCAATGCGGCCTTGTCGAATCGGGCAGCGCTGGTGACGATGCCGAAATTCGACCTGGTCGAGTTCCTCGGTCTCATCGCCGACCGCAAATGCACCTACGTGTTCATCGCCCCGCCGGTCGCGGTGGCGCTCGCGAAGCATCCGCTGGTGGACCAGTACGACCTCTCGAGTATCCACACCGTGTTCTCCGGCGCGGCGCCGCTCGACAAGGCGCTGGGCGGTGCGGTCGCGGCGCGGCTCGGCTGCAACGTCCGGCAGGGTTACGGAATGTCCGAGATGAGTCCGGTGTCGCACGCAATCCCGTTCTCGGACAACGAGACCGAACTGGATTCTGTCGGGCCGGCGGTCGCCAACATGGAATGCAAGATCGTCGATCCCGTGACCGGTGAGGAAGTCGAGTACCCCACCGGCGAAGGAGTCTCCGAGCCTGGCGAACTGTGGTGCAAGGGCCCCAACATCATGGCCGGATACCTGAAGAACGACGAGGCGACCGCCGAGACTCTCGATGCGGACGGGTACCTGCACACCGGGGACATCGCGACCGTGGATGCGCAGGGGGCCGTCAGGATCGTCGATCGGCTGAAAGAACTCATCAAGTACAAGGGCTATCAGGTGCCGCCCGCCGAACTCGAGGCGTTGCTGCTGACCCATCCGCAGATCGCGGATGCTGCCGTGATCGGTGTCACCGACGACGAGGGCGAAGAGATTCCGAAGGCGTTCGTTGTGCGGCAGCCCGATTCGTCTCTCACGGAGCAGGACGTGATCGAGTTCGTCGCCGAGCGCGTGTCTCCGCACAAGAAGGTCCGGCAGGTGCAGTTCATCGACGTGGTGCCGAAATCTGCCGCGGGCAAGATTCTCCGTAAGGATCTGCGCGTCCCGTCCGCGTAGGAACCGGAACGGGACAGGGTCCGGACGCGCGTGCGACCCCTCGTCGCTGCGTCCGGGCCCTGTCCGGGGACGTTCGTCACCCTGCGAGGATGTGCGGCAACCCGGCGTGAAAGCGGTCCGCATCGACGCGACGGAACGGCTCGAGTTCCGGAGGTTCGTGCAGGCGGTGCATGGCGGGCGGTTGCGCCGTGGATCCCGAGGCGACGAGCAGGGCCGAGACGGCGGCACGCGCGGACTCGTTCGCTGATTCCATGGTGGCCAGGTCGATGTCCGTCCGCACGTAGTCGCCGGCGAGGAACAGGTTGGGAATCGCCGTGTGGGCGTCCGGCCTGTTCTTCCACGAGCCGGCGGTGTTGATGAGCAACGGCGTGTCGTTGGTGTTGTGTCCGCTCGCGGCGTTCCAGCGGACCCCCGGATCGAGGAACCACGAGACGAGGTCGTCGTCGCGCAGCACGGGTTCGCCGACATCGTTGAGGCAGCGCTGCATCTGCACCCACGTCTCGCGGGCGATCTCGTCGGGGGTGCACTCCTTGGCGGTTTTCCCGTAGAGGATTCCGGGAGTGTCCCAGTCGGAGATGTCGACGGACAGGCAGTCGTGGGCGCTCCCGTCGCCGTACCGCGCGGCGAAATCCCCTCGCCAGAACTGTGCCTGGCTGATCGAGGTGAGTGCCCACGGGGTGCCGAGATAGGCCACGTGTCCCTGCGCGATCCGGGTGGGTGCACGCAGGAAGTACTGGATACCGACCATCCAGTCCGTCGTGAGGTGGCGCATGAGTTCGAGCCGGGGATCGGCGTCGAGGACGGCCGGAGACCACAGCGGCACCGCGCGCTCGACGGGCATCGCCGCGACGAACCAGTCGGCGTCGGCAACGGCACGATTCCCCGAGGAGTGCGCAACCCGGGCCGCGGTGACCCTGCCGCCCGCGAGGTCGAACTGCTCTGCACGCCAGCCCATTTCGAATTTCACCCCGCGCTCGCGCAGGAGCGCTGCCCACGGGTCGATCCAGGCTTCGTTCGTCGGTGCAGAGAGCAGGCGGTCGAGGTGCCCGTAAGACGGTACGGTCCCCAGCGCGTTCCAGACGAACGCCTGGCCCATGATGCCGATCGTGCGGGTCGACACCGTCTGCGGACGGGCCGCGACGAGTTGCCGCGTCAGCGCGGAGACGAGGATGTCGCGGTAGCCCTGCGACTTGCCGTCTGCTTCCAGGGTCTGCGACCACGTCTGGTGTTCCCACTCGTCGTTGCGGCGTTCGAGGCAACTGGTCAGGAACATCACCAGTTTGCGTGCGAACACCGCGAGTTCGTGTGGGGGGATGGCACCGCCGAGGGAGAACGCGGCACCGAGCGACTGCTGCAGTGAGTCGAGATCGTAGACGTCGAGTCGCAGCGGGCTGATCGAAGCCGGTGCGGTGAGGTCCGGGCCTCCGGGCATCGACATCCGGAAGGCCGGGCCCGACACCAGGTTGTCGAACACTCCGTTCGGGTTGCCGGGAAACGGGATTCGCCGCATCGTCTCCGGGATGTGCTGATAGAAGCCGGGGAAGAACCGGAACCCGTGCTCTCCCGGTAAGTCGAGGCGGCCGCCACTGCCGGTGCCGGGGGACGGGATGCTGCGTGCCTTGCCGCCGAGTGCCGTCGGCTCGTAGACGGTGACGTCGAATCCGCGCTCGACGAGTTCGTGGGCGGCCGTGAGTCCGGCCATTCCGCCGCCGAGGATCGCGACGCGACGGCCGGTCGAATGGACCGCGGGCGCCCTCCGCACCGGGTGGGGCGCCCCCGCCCCCGGCGGACCGGCCCCGGCAGCGGGTGGCAGCGCGGCGGCGGCGCCGAGCGCACCCAAGGCGGTGAGGACGGAGCGACGGGACAGGCGTGCGTCGGACATGGAACCCCCCAGTTCGGCGACGACGGCGACAGCCGTGCGGTGCGTTCCCGTGACAACATTGGCAACGCACGTTGTCAAATATGGCCGATGATTGGCCCTCCCGTGGGCGAAATCGACGTCGCACCGTGTCAGGATTGGACCATGAGTATCGGAACACTGGTTCTGCTCCGCCACGGCGAGAGCGAATGGAACGCGATGAACCTCTTCACCGGCTGGGTGGACGTGCACCTCACCGACAAGGGCGTCGCCGAGGGCAAGCGCGCCGGCGCGCTGCTCGCGGAACAGGGTGTCCTGCCCGACATCGTCTACACGTCGCTGCTGCGCCGTGCGATCAGCACCGCGAACTTCGCCCTCGACGCCGCCGACCGGCACTGGATCCCCGTCGTCCGGGACTGGCGACTCAACGAGCGTCACTACGGCGCGCTGCAGGGCAAGAACAAGTCCGAGATCAAGGACGAGTTCGGTGAAGAGCAGTTCATGCTGTGGCGCCGCAGCTACGACACGCCGCCGCCGCCGATCGAGCCGGGCTCGAAGTACAGCCAGGACACCGATGTCCGGTACGCGAATCTCGACGAGGTTCCGCTGACCGAGTGCCTGAAGGACGTCGTCGAGCGGTTCATCCCGTACTGGGAGTCGACGATCTCGCAGGACCTGCTCGCCGGAAAGACGGTGCTGGTCACCGCGCACGGCAACTCGCTGCGTGCGCTCGTCAAGCACCTCGACGGTATTTCCGATCAGGACATCGCGGGCCTGAACATCCCCACCGGCATCCCGCTCCGTTACGACCTGGACGAGAACCTCCGCCCCCTCAACCCGGGCGGAACCTACCTCGACCCCGAGGCTGCCGCTGCCGGCGCCGCGGCAGTCGCCAACCAGGGCGCGAAGAAGTAGTGCCGCCGCCGTGCCCGCGCGCGACACGTCTCGTGCGGGCACGGCAAACGGTGGATGAACAACCGGACAATGCCCGCAAAAAAGGGCGTGACGTGCAGTGAACGTCATCGACCCGGTGTCGTCCGCCGTGCCGGTGTTACTACGATTCTCATCGTGAGTGTTACGCAGGCGGTCCTGCTGGCAATCGTTGCCGCGGTCCTCGGCGCCGTTCTCGCGCTGGCGGTGTCGCAATCGACCCGGCGACGCCGCGCCGCCGAGCGCGACGACGCGGGTCCCACCATGGCGGATGTTCTCGATCGCGTGGTCTACGGGTCCGCGACCGGTATCGCCGTCGTGGACAAATTCCATGACGTGATCCTGTTCAACCCCCGCGCAGAAGAGCTCGGGCTCGTGCGCAACCGTCTCGTCGAAGATCGCGCATGGGTGGTCGCCACCCGGGTCCTCCAGACGGGTGAGCCTCTCGAACTCGACCTCGGTCCCAAGACGCCCCACGGCCGCGACCACATCGCAGTGCGCTGCGTGGCACGAATACTCCTCGACGACGACCCCAGGTTCGTCGTCCTCTACGCATACGACGACTCCGAGCACGTGCGTATGGAAGCAACCCGCCGAGACTTCGTCGCCAACGTGAGCCACGAGTTGAAGACGCCGGTCGGGGCGATGGGACTGCTGGCCGAGGCTCTGCTCGAATCTGCCGACGACCCGGACAGCGTCCGGCATTTCGGTCGGCGGGTGCAGAGCGAGGCTGTCCGCCTCGGCAACCTGGTCACCGAATTGATCGCCCTCTCCAAGCTCCAGGGCGCCGAGAAACTCCCGGATCTCGAAGTCGTCGACGTCGACACGGTCATCGAGGAGTCCCTCGCGCGCACCCGTCTGACCGCGGAGAACGCCGACATCGAGATCACCACCGACAAGCCCTCCGGATTCGAGGTGCTCGGCGACCGGACGCTCCTCGTCACCGCGCTGACCAATCTCATCGCGAACGCGATCGCCTACTCGCCGCCGGGCTCACCCGTGTCGGTGAGCCGTTCACTGCGCGACGGGAAGGTCGCCATCGCGGTCACCGACCGCGGAATCGGCATCGAGAAGGACTACCAGGAGCGCGTGTTCGAACGATTCTTCCGCGTCGACAAGGCCCGGTCGCGCGCGACAGGCGGCACCGGTCTGGGTCTCGCGATCGTCAAGCACGTCGCCGCGAACCACAACGGCGAGATCACCCTGTGGAGCAAGCCCGGAACGGGATCGACCTTCACCCTGCTCATCCCCGCCCACGTGGAGGGGGACGTCGACGACAATTCGATGGCGGACCGTGAAAGCGGAGTCGGCCGGTGACGGACAACGCGACCCGGAGACCCGGGTGGCTCCCACGGAACGTACGGAGGACCAGGCAGTGACGCGTGTGCTGATCGTCGAGGACGAGGAATCGCTGGCGGATCCACTCGCCTTCCTGCTGCGCAAGGAAGGATTCGAGGCGACGATCGTGGGCGACGGGCCCTCCGCGCTCGCGGAGTTCGATCGCGCGGGGGCGGACATCGTCCTGCTGGATCTGATGCTGCCCGGCATGAGCGGCACGGACGTGTGCAAGCAATTGCGCAGTCGCTCCGGTGTCCCGGTGATCATGGTGACCGCTCGCGACAGCGAAATCGACAAGGTCGTCGGTCTCGAACTCGGAGCCGACGACTACGTCACCAAGCCGTACTCGGCCCGCGAGTTGATCGCCCGGATCAGAGCGGTCCTGCGGCGGGGCGCCGAGGCCGAGGTCGAGAGTGGACAACCCGACGGGGTGCTCGAGGCGGGACCGGTGCGCATGGACGTCGACCGCCACGTCGTGCAGGTCAACGGCGAGCCGATATCGTTGCCGCTCAAGGAATTCGACCTCCTCGAATACCTGTTGCGGAACTCGGGCAGAGTGCTCACCCGAGGGCAGCTCATCGACCGCGTGTGGGGCGCCGACTACGTGGGCGACACCAAGACACTCGACGTCCACGTCAAACGTCTGCGGTCGAAGATCGAAGCCGACCCTGCGCGACCCCAGCATCTGCTCACGGTTCGCGGACTCGGCTACAAGCTCGAGGAGTGACGAGCACCCCGCACACCGTCAGGAGTGGTTGTGCGCGGCTGTCGTCGCGGGGTGGACCGCGACGAGTCCCAGACCCTGACGTCGCCGGCACAGACGTGCCAGCTCGTCGTAGACGGCCGCACCGAGGAGTTCGGTGAGCTCGGGCGCATAGGACTGCCACACCGGACGTTCGCCGACGTGGGCGTCGGGGGAGCCGGAGCAGTACCAGTCGAGGTCGTGCCCACCCTCGCCCCAGCCTCGCCGGTCGTACTCGGTGATGACCGTCCGCAGGACGTCGGTTCCGTCGGGACGCTCGATCCAGTCCTGGGTGCGCCGGATCGGGAGCTGCCAGCACACGTCCGGCTTCATCTCGAGCGGTTCGATACCGCGCCGCAGGGCCATCTTGTGCAACGCGCAGCCGACCCCGCCCTCGAACCCGGGCCGGTTGAGGAAGATGCACGCGCCCTTGTACCGGCGAGTCCGGAGCGCGGGTTCGTCCTCGAGTTCGTCCTCTTCGAGGAAGCCCTTCTTGCCGAGCCCTTTGTCCATGAACTGCCAGTCGTCGGGCGTGAGATGTTTCACTGCCTTCTCCAGCTTGACGCGGTCGTCCTCGTCGGACATGAACGCGCCGTGCGAGCAGCACCCGTCGTCCGGGCGCTCGGCGATGATGCCCTGGCAGGCAGGTGTGCCGAAGACGCACGTCCACCGGGACAGCAGCCAGGTCATGTCTGCTGCGATGAGGTGCTCGTCGTTGTCGGGGTCGTAGAACTCGACCCACTCCCGCGGGAAATCGAGGGGAACCTCCGGGGCCGGATCGAGATTGCGTGGGGCGCCGGGCATACCTGCTGTCACAGGTCTCGACGGTAGACCCAGTAACGTGTTGATGTGCGCTTAGGGGTACTCGACGTCGGAAGCAATACCGTTCACCTACTTGTGGTGGACGCCCATCGTGGCGGCCATCCCACACCTATGAGTTCTACCAAGGCGACACTGCAGTTGTCGGAGAACATGGACGACGCAGGCGACATCACCACTCGGGGCGCCGATCGGCTGGTGGAGACGGTCGCCGAATTCGCAAGCATCGCCCGGACCTCGGGGTGCGGCGAGCTCATGGCGTTCGCCACCTCGGCGGTGCGCGACGCCGGAAACTCCGACGACGTGCTGGACCGCGTGCGCCGCGAAGCCGGGGTTTCTCTCGACGTGCTGTCGGGCGAACAAGAAGCGCGGCTGACGTTTCTCGCGGTGCGGCGCTGGTACGGGTGGAGTGCCGGCCGCATCCTGAACCTCGACATCGGCGGCGGTTCGCTCGAGTTGTCGTTCGGTGGGGACGAGGACCCGGACGTCGCGTATTCGCTCCAGATGGGCGCCGGGCGTCTCACCCGTGACTGGTTCCCCGAGGATCCGCCCGGCAAGCGGCGGATCGCCGCGCTCCGTGACTGGCTCGACGCCGAACTCGTCCAGCCCACCAAGCACCTGCGCCACGCCGGCGATCCCGACCTGTGCGTCGGCACCTCGAAGACCTTCCGGACGCTCGCGCGGCTCACCGGGGCCGCGCCGTCGTCGGCGGGTATGCGGGTGCAGCGCACACTGACCGCGAGCGGCCTCCGGCAGCTCATCGCATTCATCTCCCGGATGACCACGGCCGACCGCGCCGAACTCGAGGGTGTGAGCTCGGACCGGTCCCAGCAACTCGTCGCGGGAGCGCTGGTCGCCGAGGCGAGCATGCGCGCACTCGGCGTGGAAACATTGCAGATCTGCCCGTGGGCATTGCGCGAAGGCCTGATTCTGCGGAAGCTCGATACCGACATGGGGGGCGAACTGGTGGTGACTGCCGGATGACCGAGAATCGGAGAAACGACACGGGGCAGGTCTCCGTTGCCGAACTGCTGGCCCGTAACGGCCAGAAGGTGAACTCGCGCAGTGGTGGACGCCGTCGGCGTGGCACGAGCGGCGGAATCTCCGTCGCCGAGCTGACCGGCGAAATCCCCATCACGCGGGCCGACGACTCCGCGTCCGCCGGGACACGATCGGCCGACGCGGCACCACAGGTGCCGAAGGTCGAGCCGGTGGCGCCGTCCGTCCCCCGGGTGGAATTCGTCGTTCCCGAAACTCCGCGCGTCGAGCCCGTCGTGCCGGTCACTCCCCAGGTCGAGGTCCCCGAACTCGTCACCCCGGCACCGCCGTCGGCGACGGAGCTGACCACCGTGACCGCGCGCCCCGAATTCGGCTCGCCGACAGCAACACCCAAAAGTGGCCTCGGAGCCAAGCCCACCATCGCTTCCCGTTCGACCTCCGCTCCGCGAGGCGCGACGTCCGGCTCCCGCGGCTCGGCGCCGTCGGCAGCCGCGGTGCGGGAAGCACCGAAGGTCGAGTCGCCCACCGAAGTGATCCGGCCTGCCGCACTTCCTCGACGTGCCCGCGCACACCTGGGCATTTCGGCACCGGACACCCAGAGTGCGCCCGTGCCTACCCCGCGGGGCGGGGACGTCGCCGAGCCGCGACTGCTCTCCGGTCCCGCCAGCGACCTGCAAGGCACCGGCACCGAGGACGAGAACGACCCGACCGACACCTACGGCTTCGCCGAGCCGGTCGGGGATGCGCGGAAGGGCGCGCCTGGCTCCGCGGCCGGCGACGGTGCCGACACTCCCGCACGGGGCAAGCGTCGCCGGAAGAACACCGAGGACGTCCCCGAAAAGGCCTCCCCCCGGAAGGTCGCCCCGGCGAACCCGTCCGACGTGGACGAGCAGACGAGCGGCCGCACCTCCCGGGAAGACCGGACGGACGACGCCCCACAGGACGGTGCAGACGACGAGCCCGGCGGCAGCAGCCTCAAGCAATGGGCCCTGCTGATCACCGAAAGCGTTGCCGCGGTCGCCGCAGGGGCACTGTTGTTCAAGGGTTTCGAGAAGCTCTGGGACATGATGCCGTGGGTGGCATTCGGCCTGGCGTTGCTGGTGATCGTGGGTCTCGTCGCGCTGGTGCGGATTCTGCGCCGCACCGACGACATCGCCAGCCAGCTCATCGCTCTGGCGGTCGGCGTGTTCGTTGCGTTCGGACCCCTCCTGTTCTTGATGCCCAACGGGTGATGATCCGATGATGACGGCGAACGGCATACGGGTAGGGCTGTCGACCGCTTCCGTGTACCCCGAGAACACGGAAGCGGCCTTCCGATTCGCGGCGGACCTCGGATACGACGGTGTCGAACTCATGGTGTGGGCCGACCCCGTCAGCCAGGACCTCGGTGCGGTCGAGCGACTGGTGCGCAAGTACGGAGTGCCGGTCCTGGCGGTGCATGCGCCGTGCCTGCTCATCTCCCAGCGAGTCTGGGGCGCCGACCCGGTTGCGAAGCTCGAGCGATCGGTGCGGGCCGCGGAGATCCTCGGCGCGGCCACGGTGGTGATCCATCCGCCGTTCCGCTGGCAGCGTCGATACGCGGACGGTTTCCCGGACCAGGTCGCGGCGCTCGAGGACACCAGTGACGTATCCGTCGCGGTAGAGAACATGTTCCCGATGCGTGCCGACGTCCTGCTCGGCGGTCGTGAGCGTGGAGCCGAACGCCTCCGGCGCCGCGGACCGGGCCGGGCGGTGTCCACTTTCCGGCCTTCGCTCGATCCGACGGACACCGGATTCCCGCACTACACGCTCGATCTGTCGCACACCGCGACGGCCGGAATGGATCCGATGGCATTGGCCGACCGGATGGGGGACGGGCTGACCCACCTGCACCTCGCGGACGGCCGCGGATCGCCGGTGGACGAGCATCTCGTCCCGGGGGACGGCACCCAGCCGTGCGCGGACATGTGCCGTCGACTCGCGGACAGCGACTTCGCCGGACAGGTCGTGCTCGAGGTGAGCACACAGAGTGCGCGCACCCGGGCGGAACGCTCGGCCATGCTCGCGCGGTCCCTCGAGTTCGCGCGCCGGCACCTTGCCCGGCCGGCACGTCGCGCACTGACCTCGGGTCCGGAGCATCCGCGCCCCACGGAGGTTGCCCGGATACCCGCGCAGTCGGACGACGCCGACGCCGGCGACCAGCAGGGCGACGCCTGACACGACATCCCACCCGCTGTCGGGTACTGCTGTCTGCCGAGATTGGATAGCTGTAGTATCCATTATCGACCGAGGGTGAAAGGGGTCATCCGTGCGCATCTCCGAACTCGCCTCGCGCGCTCGCGTGCCGCTCCCCACGGTGAAGTACTACCTGCGCGAAGGGCTGCTCATGCCCGGCCGGGTGACCAGCGCGACGCAGGCGCAGTACGACGACCGGCACGTCCGGCGACTCGGTCTCGTCCGCGCCCTCGCCGCCCAGGGTCTTCCGCTCGACAGGATCAAGATGATCGTCGCGCTCGCGGACCATCCGGGAGACGACCTGTTCGAGGCGCTCGGCAAGGCGATCGCCACGCTCCCGCCGTACGTCCACGAAGAACCCGGAAACACCGGCGGCCCTACCCGTGGCGAGGATCCCGAATATCCGCGCGCCAGGCGCGTGCTCGAGCATCTCGGTCAGCTCTACGACCCCCGGTTCGCGGCCGTCGCGCAGCTCGAACACGCGCTCGCGGCGCTCGACGCCGCCGGGCTCCCGATGTCCGGGCGCCGCATCGACGCGTACGGCGAGCACATCCGGGAGATCGCGCGTTTCGAGGTCGGAGCCCTGCCCACGGGCTCCCCGCACGAGACCGTCGAGGCCGCGGTGCTCGGCACCGCACTGTACGAGCCGGTCCTCACGGCGATGCGCCGTCTCGCCCATCAGCACCTTGCGGCGGGACTCTTCGTGCCCCCGCACGAGACCCCGAGTAGAACCACCGGCAAGTCGAACACCGAGGAGAACCCGTGAGCACGGCCCATTCCCATCCTTTCCGCGACCTCGTCACCGTCACCGCGACGGGCCAGAACGCCTGGCAGGCGCATATCGACCCCCTGTGGACCATCGGGCCGAAGGTGCACGGTGGCTGCATGCTCGCGGTGTGTGCCGCCGCTGCACGCCGGGAAATTCTCGCTGCCGGTGCGGATGCGGCCGTGCAACCGCTCGCCGTCAGCGCCTCGTTCGTCTCCGCGCCCGATCCGGGCGAGGTGGACCTCACCACGACCCTGCGCAAGAACGGCCGGCAGGTCGGGGTCGTCGACGTCGAACTCGCGCAGGGAGGCCGGGTGGCGGTCCGTGCGAGCGTGACCCTCGGTGTCCCGGACGGCGGCGAGCCGCTCCACACCGTGCCGCACCGCACGAGTTCGCTGCCCGTGGAGCCGGTCGCGGACGCGGTGGCCGTGACCCCCGACCATCCGATGGGTCGGATCGTCAAGTTCGCCGGGCTCGCGAATCTGCATATCGACGGCTCGACCGCACATTTTCTGTCCGGGACGGAGGGGGAGCCGTCGGTGTCGATGTGGACGCGCCCCCGCCCGGACGACGAGACCGATATCGACACCGCCGTGCTGTTCGCACTCATGGCGGGCGACATCTCCGCACCCGTCACGATGAACCGCGGCATGTTCGGCTGGGCACCCACCGTGCAGCTCACCGCATACCTGCGCCGCGTGCCCGCCCCCGGATGGCTGCGGGTGACGGCGGAGAGCAGCGTGCTGGGCAACAAGTGGTTCGAGGAAGACCACACCGTGGTCGACTCCACGGGCGCAGTCGTCGTGCAGTCGCGTCAGCTGGCGATGATCCCGCGCTGAGGCAGCGCCGCAAGGCGGTGGTTGCCGACACACGACCTGCGATACCGGACGGGCAGCGCGTCGTGGCAGGCTGTCACCTATGACGAGAATTGCTGTGATCGGTGGCGGAAAGATCGGCGAGGCCCTGATCTCCGGACTGCTGCACAACGGCTTCGCGACGAAGGATCTCGTCGTGGCCGAGAAGTACCCGGAACGTGCACAGGAACTGGCCGCGGAGTACTCGATCCGCGTCACCGACAGCACATCCGACGCAGCCGAGGGTGCGGACGTCGTGGTGGTGGCCGTCAAACCCAACGACGTCGACGCGGTGGTCACGGCGTTGTCGTCGGCCGACCTCGACAGCGAGAACGAACAGATTCTGGTCTCCCTCGCTGCCGGTGTCACCACGGCGCGCTACGAGAAGAAGCTTCCGGCGGGCTTCCCCGTCGTCCGGGTGATGCCGAATACGCCGATGCTCGTCGGGCAGGGCGCGAGCGTTCTGGCCGCGGGCCGGCACGCTCGGTCACAGCACCTCGACACCGTCCGGGAACTCCTCTCCACGGTGGGCACCGTGTCGGTGGTGCCGGAAGCGCAGATCGACGCCGTCACCGCTGTCTCGGGTTCGGGCCCCGCCTACTTCTTCCTGGTGGCCGAAGCCATGATCGACGCGGGCGTCGCGGTCGGGCTCACCCGCGCGGTCGCCACCGAACTCGTCGTCCAGACGATGACGGGCTCGGCGGCCATGCTCGCGCAGTCGGGGGAGAACGCCGCGGACCTGCGTGCCGCGGTCACTTCACCGGGCGGGACCACCGCGGCCGCTGTCCGGGAACTCGAACGCGGGGGCGTCCGCAACGCCTTCTACGAGGCGATCGACGCCGCGCGTGCCCGCTCGCAGCAGATCGGCAGTGCGCCCGAACCGGGGCCGGGCACCGCGTAAACCCCTCATTATGGGGTGTACCGGATCGGGAGTCCGGAAAATACCGGTCGTCATCGTCGCACAGGAACCATTCGTCACGCTAAGCTCGAAACAGCACGTGCGTGTCTGTTCCGCCGGAGGGGAAGCCGGCGGCGCGGACGTGCCGGAGGTGTGTAATGGCTACAGGAAACACGCCGTCGAAGGGGCAACAACCCCAAGACGGACAATCGGTTCTCGCCGGTACCCAATTCCTGACGGTCGCCGAAGTGGCGGCGTTGATGCGGGTGTCGAAGATGACCGTCTACAGGCTGGTCCACAGTGGTGAACTACCCGCGGTGCGCGTCGGACGCTCGTTCCGAGTGCATGCGAAGGCGGTTCACGACTACCTGGAGACATCGTATTTCGACGTCGGGTGACGGATCGTCGAAGGCAGTCGCGTCACGGAGCGGACCTCGGTTTCACCAAGGCGTACCCGCCCCGGTACGATTGCTTTTCGTCGTACCGGCGGCCGGTGTCGTGAGGCGCTGAACTCAACGAGGGCCAGCGTCGACATACATCAGGCGTACGTCACCGGCGTGCGTAGGAACGCTATAAGAAACGTGAGGGATGCCCACATGGGTTCTGTGATCAAGAAGCGCCGCAAGCGCATGTCCAAGAAGAAGCACCGCAAGTTGCTCCGTCGCACTCGCGTGCAGCGTCGCAAACTCGGCAAGTAAGTCTCTGAGCTTGCCGATGCCCGCCCCCTTCACGGTGGCGGGCATCGCTTGTATCCGCGTCCGGTCGCCGGGCCGCGGATGGCGGCATCGCCCCGGGTGTAATGCGCGCATGCCGAACGCGCCGTATTGTGGCCGCATACCGTGAGGACCGCGACAGCGTAAGAGCTCGCTGGTGTCACAGGCAGGGGTGGATGTGAGTTCGCAGGGGCGGGAAGCAGAACAATCTCGTGTGGTGCTCGTCACCGGTGCGAGCAGGTTCCTGGGCGGCTACCTCGTCACACGACTGGCGCAGAATCCCGAAATCGAGCGCGTGATCGCCGTCGATACGCAATCCCCCACCAAAGACATGCACCGGCGGATGGGCCGCGCCGAATTCGTCCTCGCCGACATCCGGAACCCGCTCCTCGGCAAAGTTATCCGCAACATGGACGTCGACACGGTCGTGCATGCGTCGGCCGTCGCCAAAGCTCCCAAGTCCGGCAGTCGCGCAGCGATGAAGGACATGAACATCCTCGGCGCCATGCAACTCTTCGCCGTGTGCCAGAAAGCGCCGTCGGTGCGCAAGGTCGTGCTGCGGTCGTCCTCGGTCGTCTACGGCTCGAGCGCCAAGGACCCGGCGAAGTTCACGGAAGAGATGAGCGCCCGCCGCCGGCCCACCGGGCCCTTCGCCCGGGACATGATCGAAATCGAGGGCTACCTGCGCGGCTTGGCCCGCCGCCGCAGCGACATCGCGACGACGATCCTGCGACTTGCCCCGACCGTCGGGAGCCGGTTGCCCGGTTCCGTGTCGACCTATCTGACCTCGCCGCTGGTCCCCAGCGTGCTCGGCCGCGACGCGCGGCTGCAACTTCTCCACGAGGAAGACGCCCTCGGCGCCCTCGAACATGCCGTCGTCGGCAGGGGGCCGTCCGGAACCTACAACATCGCCGGCGACGGCATCGTCATGATGTCGCAGGCCGTCCGCCGGGCGGGTGGCGTGACGGTGCCGATGCCCTACGCGCTGTTCCGCACCGCGGGGCACGCGCTCATGGGTTCGGTGATGAAGTCGTTCACGAAGGAAGAACTCGACTATTTCCACTTCGGTTGTGGCCTCGACACCACGCGCATGCGTACCGAACTGGGCTTCGAGCCGCGATGGACGACGCGGGACGCGCTCGACGACTTCGCGCGGGGCATCGGCCTCACCCGGGTGATGAAGACCGAATGGGTGGACAAAGCCGAGTCGATGGTGCTGTCCGCCCTGGGAGAGCGAACGGAGGTTCGATGACACAGGTTGCCAAGGTGATCCCGCTGCACGCCGGTTCGCGTCGTCCGGCGGGCGGAGGCACGCACCGCACCGTGACGCCGGGTCCTCCCGAGCGGAAGGAGAGCGAGGCGAAGCAGTCCGTCGATACCGGTGGACTGCTCGACGACTTCCGCGATGCCCTCATCGCCCAGGTCATCGGCACGGCCGAATTCGTGCGGCGGCGCATGACCGGCGATTACGAGGTCGACGATTTCGGCTTCGACCCGCATTTCGCCGACAACGTGGTCCAGCCCGTCCTGCGTCCGCTGTTCGAGAAGTGGTTCCGGGTCGAGGTGCGCGGTGCCGAGAACATCCCCACCGACGGGCGCGCGCTCGTCGTCGCCAACCACGCCGGGACGTTGCCTCTCGACGCGCTCATGACCTCGGTCGCGGTGCGGGAACGCGCGGGACGGCCGCTGCGGATGCTCGCCGCCGATCTCGCGTTCGACATGCCGTTGGTCGGGACGGTCGCACGCAAAGCCGGCCACACCCTCGCGTGCCACCCCGACGCCGAACGGCTGCTGCGCGAGGACCAGGTGGTCGCGGTGTTCCCGGAGGGCTACAAGGGTCTCGGGAAACCGTTCAAGGAGCGCTACAAGCTGCAACGGTTCGGCCGCGGCGGATTCGTGTCGGCGGCGCTCAAGACCCACGCCCCGATCGTGCCGTGCTCGATCGTGGGTTCGGAGGAGATCTACCCGAACCTGGCAGACCTGTCGTCCCTCGCGCGGTTGCTGGGCCTGCCGTATTTTCCCGTCACGCCGCTGTTCCCGGCGCTCGGCCCGCTCGGGATCATTCCGCTGCCGTCCAAGTGGTACATCGAATTCGGCACACCGATCAACACCGATGTGTACGACGAAGTGGCAGCCGACGACCCGATGGTGCTGTTCGAGGTCACCGACCACGTTCGGGAAACCATCCAGCAGACGCTCTACAAACTGCTCACGCGCCGCCGCAACGTCTTCCTCGGTTAGAGCTTCCTCCGGCCCGTCGCGGTCGTGCGACTGTCAGTTGCGGTCGCGGCGACGCCCGACCATCACGGCGACCGCACCGCCGGCCGCTCCGAGGCCCAGCGCGGTGGGCACCCCGACCTTCGCGGCTTTGCGGCCCGTCCGGAAATCCCGGATCTCCCATCCCCGCGTCCGCGCGACCTGCCGGAGATCGGGGTCGGGGTTGATCGCCACAGCGGTACCCACCACCGACAGCATCGGCAGGTCGTTGTGGCTGTCGGAGTACGCGGTGCACCGTTTGAGGTTGAGGCCTTCACCGATGGCGAGCGCACGCACGGCGTGCGCCTTGCCGAGACCGTGCAGGATGTCGCCGACGAGCCGGCCGGTGAACCTGCCGTCCTCGGCTTCCGCGACGGTGCCGAGCGCACCGGTCAGACCGAGCCGTTTCGCGATGACATCCGCGAGCTGGACCGGTGTCGCGGTGACCAGCCAGACCTGCTGACCTGCGTCGAGGTGCATCTGCGCGAGCGCGCGGGTGCCGGCCCAGATCTTGTCGGCGATGATCTCGTCGTAGATCTCTTCGCCGAGTTGCCGAAGTTCCTCGGTGGAGCGGCCCTGCACGAACGACAACGCCTTGTCGCGGCCGATGGCGACGTCGTGGGCATTCTCCTTGCCGGTGACGCGGAACTTCACCTGCTGCCACGCGAACTCGAACAGGTCCGACTTCCGGAAGTAGTCGCGCGCGACCAGTCCGCGCGCGAAGTGGATGATCGACGCGCCCTGCACCATGGTGTTGTCGACGTCGAAGAACGCGGCCGCGGTGAGATCGCGAGCCGGTGGTGCGGCGTCGAGATCGGGTTCGGGCTCGGTCCGTGACTCCTGCATCGCGAGAGCGGCATCGGCACTCGCCGCGCCCGCGAGGTTGGCGCGCACCTCTTCTTCGCTCGGGCCGAACTTTCGGGACAGCAGCCGCCGGCCGGGCCTGATGATCCGCGCCCATGTTTCGCCCATGCCCCACACGTAGGGAAACGAACCTGCTGGCACTCGCACCTCCGGTGTCGCGACGGCCGGGCCCTCCCACCCGTCCCTGATCACGGGTGACCCGCGCCCAGCGTAGCCCGTACGCGACGCGCACCCGAGGATGCGCACCCGAGGAGGAACAACGCGGTCGTGAGGGTGTGACCTTCATCTCGACGGGCGATGGCGCAGAGTGGATGCATGACCGATGATCGTTTCCGCGCCCCCGACGCGTCCGCACTCCGTCACGACGTCACGCTTCTGGTCCGTGCCGGGTGCGCCGCGTGCGAGCCGGCGCACCGGCAGCTCGAGCAGCTCTGTGAAGAGTTCGGGCTGCAGGTCACCTGCATCGATGTGGACGAAGCTGCCGCAAGGGATCCCGAATTGCGTGCCGAATTCGGCGACCGTCTGCCCGTCGTCCTGCTGGACGGGCGGGAGCACAGTTATTGGGAGGTGGACGAGGCGCGACTGCGTGCCGATCTGGCCCGCTGAGCGGACCCTCGTCGGCCGTGACGCAGGTGAGAAGCACATTCGGGGGCCTTCGAGCAACTTTGTGCATGGCTTCACAAGCGGTTACCGTGGGGTGAACGAAATCCCCGGATCACCGTGAGGCCAGACGTGTGTCCACAGGCCGGACGAGGAGCCACAACGTGACGCAGTTGCACCCACCGCAGGGCGAGGACGCCCGCGGTACCGCCGACTCCGGCGGGGGTGCCGCTCCCGTTGTCCCGGTGAGGGATATCCCCCAGGCTACTGTGACGCGTCTCGCGACCTATCTGCGGGTCCTCGGAGCGCTCGTCGAAGCGGGCACTCTGATCGTGTCGAGCGAGGAACTCGCGTCCGCCGCCGGGGTCGGTTCGGCCAAACTGCGCAAGGATCTGTCGTTCCTCGGACCGAACGGCGTGCGGGGAGTCGGATACGACGTCCTGCGCCTGCAATCGCGTATCGAAAACGCTCTCGGCCTCGACCGCGGACACCGCGTCGTGCTGGTCGGAGTGGGCAACCTGGGCCGTGCGCTCGCCCGGTACCCGGGGTTCGATCGCCGCGGGTTCACCATGGCGGGCCTGTTCGACGCCGATCCCGCGGTCGTCGGAACCCGCGTCGGCGATCTGATCGTCCGGCATGTCGACGCGCTCGAAGAGGACGCCCGCGAACTCGGTGCCACCATCGCAGTCGTCGCGACTCCCGAAGACGTCGCCCAGCACGTGTGCGACCTGCTGGTGCGGTCGGGCGTCCGGAGCGTGCTGAGCTTCGCCCCGATCGAACTGGATGTGCCCGACCACGTCGAGGTGCGCCGGGTCGACCTCGCCGTGGAGATGCAGGTGCTGTCGTTCAACAGCACCCGCCACGACGAACTCGTCAGAACCGCAGACGGCGCCCGGGCGTCCGGTCTCGCGCGAGTGTCCACGCAGAGTTCCGCTCGGCGAACCCAAACAGGTAAGGCGGGCCCACTGGGTCCGGCCGTGACCAGAAACGGATCGGTGATCGCGCCGTGAGTGTTCTCCTCGTCGGGATTTCGCACCGGAGTGCTCCGGTCTCGATTCTCGAGAAGGTGGCGGTCGCAGATACCGACCGCCCCAAGCTCACCGACAAGATGATGGCGTCCGGCCGCATCTCCGAGGCCATGATCGTCTCGACCTGCAACAGGGTCGAGGTGTACACGGTCGTCGATGCGTTCCACGGCGCCCTGTCGACGGTCGGTGAGTTGCTTGCCGAACATTCGGGGCTCGACCTGGCCGAACTCCAGAAGCACGCCTACGTCCGGTACAGCGAAGCCGCAGCCGAGCACCTGTTCTCCGTGGCCAGCGGACTCGACTCGATGGTGGTCGGCGAACAGCAGATCCTCGGGCAGATCCGCACGGCATACGCGTCGGCCGATGCCCAGCAGGCCGCCGGCCGGACCCTGCACGAACTCGCGCAGCAGGCGCTGCGTGTCGGCAAGCGGGTGCACTCCGAGACCGGGATCGATTCCGCCGGCGCCTCGGTGGTGTCGGTGGCTCTCGACAAGGCCTCGGCATTCCTCGGAGGTGACGGGCTGCGCGGCCGCACCGCCGCGGTGATCGGTGCCGGTGCGATGGGCGGCCTCGCCGTCGCGCACCTCACCCGTTCCGGCGTCGGCACGATCGTGCTGGCCAACCGCACGCGTGAGCGCGCCGAGCGACTTGCCGAGACCGCCCGTGCCAACGGCGTCGAGGCCGACGTCGTTGCGTTCGACGATCTCGCCTCCGCACTGTCGCGCGTCGATGTCGCCGTGACCTGCACCGGCGCAGTCGGAACGGTGGTCACCCTCGCCGACGCGCACCGTGCGCTCGCACAGCCAGGACGCGGCGAGCGTCCCCTGGCGATCTGCGATCTCGGTCTGCCGCGCGACGTGGAACCGGCTGTGGCCGGCCTGCCCGGCGTGACGGTGTTCGACATGGAGTCGCTGCAACGCGATCCTGCCGCCGGTGCCGCGTCCTCCGACGCGGAGGCCGCGCGCGCGATCGTCGCGTCGGAACTGTCGCAGTACCTCACCGCGCAGCGGCTCGCCGAGGTCACCCCCACGGTCACGGCACTGCGTCAGCGCGCGGCCGAGGTCGTCGAAGGCGAACTGATGCGTCTGGAGTCACGCCTGCCCGATCTCGAGGACACGCAGCGTGACGAGGTCGCACGCACCGTCCGGCGAGTGGTGGACAAACTGCTGCACGCGCCGACCGTGCGGGTGAAGCAACTCGCCTCGACCCCCGGCGGCGACCAGTACGCGGAAGCTCTGCGCGAGCTGTTCGAGCTGCGTCCGGGCGCGGTCGACGCGGTCGCCACCCCGACCAAAGAACTTGGGTCGCTGACCGACCCGACCATGGCGACGGACCTGTCCGCCGCACTCGACCCTGCGGTCACCACTGAGCTGCAGGCCCCACGAAAGGACGGCAAGGCATGAGCACCGAAGCCGCTTCGGCAACCCGGATCGACGCACCCGGGCAGCGCCGCACCTTGCGGATCGGCACCCGCGGCAGTGTGCTCGCCACCACCCAAGCCGGAACGGTGCGCGACGCGCTGGTAGCCGCCGGGCATCCCGCGGAACTCGTCATCATCACGACGAAGGGTGACGTCACGCCGGGCCCCGTCCAGCGGATCGGCGTCGGCGTGTTCACCGCCGAACTCCGTGAGGCGCTGCTCAACGGCGAGGTCGACATCGCAGTCCACTCGTACAAGGACCTGCCCACCTTCCAGGACCCGAAACTCGTCGTCGCGGCAGTGCCGCCGCGGGAAGATCCGCGCGACGCGCTCGTCGCCCGCGACGGTCTCGTGCTCGGTGAGCTGCCGTGGGGCTCGAAGGTCGGGACCTCCGCGCCCCGCCGTCGCGCCCAGCTCGCCGCGCTGGGACTGGGCCTCGAGCTCGAGCCGCTGCGCGGCAACATCGACACCCGCATCGGCAAGGTCGACTCCGGCGAACTCGACGCGATCGTGATCGCGCGCGCCGGACTGTCGCGCATCGGCCGGCTCGACCGGGTCACCGAGGCGCTCGAACCGGTACAGATGCTGCCTGCACCGTCGCAGGGGGCTCTCGCGGTGGAGTGCCGCTCCGACGATGCCGAGACGATCGCGCTGGTCGCGCCTCTCGACGACGCCGCCAGTCGCGCCGCTGTGGTCGCGGAGCGGTCGTTGCTCGCCGAACTGGAAGCCGGCTGCACGGCTCCCGTCGGGGCGCTCGCCGAGGTCGTCGAGTCGATCGACGAGGACGGGCGCGTCTTCGAGGAGCTGTCGGTGCGAGGCTGTGCCGCCGCGCTCGACGGTTCGGACGTGCTGCGCGCGAGCGCGGTCGGCGCCCCCGAGCGTGCCGAGGAACTCGGCCGTGCGGTGGCCCGCGAACTGCTCGAACTCGGTGCCCGGGGCCTGATGACCGCCGACGGCATACTGCCCGAACAGGCCACGGCGGATGATTGACGTGGCCGAGTTGTTCCCCCTTTTTTCCCTTACCGCAGATTTGACCGCACTGGAGAATGACCGATGAGCCGAGTCCGTAAGAACACTCCCGGACGGATCCTGTTCGTGGGATCTGGACCGGGCGATCCGGCACTGCTCACCGTGCGCGCGCACGACGTGCTCACGGGTGCCACCATCGCTTTCACCGACCCCGATGTCGACAAGGGCGTCGTTGCGCTCGTCGGGACCGATCACGGCACCGACCCCGAGACGGGGGAGCCCGTCGCCGAGGTCCGGCCCGCCCTGGGCGAGCCCGCCGAGGTGGCGAAGACGCTCGTCGCGGAAGCCAAGGCCGGACGCGACGTCGTGCGCCTGGTCGCAGGCGATCCGCTCACGACCGACTCGGTAATCGCCGAGGTCAATGCCGTCGCCCGCACGCAGGTCGTCTTCGAGGTTCTGCCGGGCCTGCCCGCCGGATCGTCGGTGCCGAGCTACGCGGGCATGGCCCTCGGCTCGTGTCACACCGAGGTCGACGTGCGCGGCGAGGTCGACTGGGCCGCGCTGGCCGCGGCTCCGGGCCCGCTCGTCCTGCACGCCACGTCGGGGCATCTGGCCGAGACCGCGAGCGCACTCGTCGAGCACGGACTCGCGCCCCAGACTCCCGCTGCGATCACGGTGCGCGGCACCACGCGTCAGCAGCGCACCGTCGAAGCGACCCTCGCGACGCTCAACGACGCGGGTTCCGAACTCGTCGGCTCGCTCGTCGTGACGGTCGGCAAGGTGGTCGCTCAGCGCAACAAGATGTCGTGGTGGGAGTCGCGCGCCCTGTACGGCTGGACCGTGCTGGTGCCCCGCACCAAGGAACAGGCCGGGGAGATGAGCGATCGTCTCGTCACCCACGGCGCCATTCCGATGGAGGTGCCGACGATCGCGGTCGAGCCGCCGCGCAGCCCGGCGCAGATGGAACGCGCGGTCAAGGGTCTCGTCGACGGCCGCTACCAGTGGGTGGTGTTCACCTCCACCAACGCGGTGCGCGCCGTGTGGGAGAAGTTCGAGGCGTTCGGTCTCGACGCTCGTGCGTTCTCGGGCGTGAAGATCGCATGTGTCGGTCAGGCCACCGCCGACAAGGTGCGCTCGTTCGGCATCATCCCCGAACTGGTTCCGAGCGGAGAGCAGTCCAGCGAAGGCCTGCTCGCGGAGTTCGCGCCGTACGACGACGTGTTCGATCCCGTCAACCGGGTTCTGTTGCCCCGGGCCGACATCGCGACCGAGACACTCGCCGAGGGTCTGCGTGAACGCGGCTGGGAGATCGACGACGTCACGGCCTACCGGACCGTCCGGGCGGCGCCGCCGCCGGCGTCGACCCGCGAGATGATCAAGACCGGCGGGTTCGACGCGGTGTGCTTCACCTCGTCGTCCACGGTCCGCAACCTCGTGGGTATTGCCGGAAAGCCGCACGCGCGCACCATCGTCGCGTGCATCGGACCGAAGACGGCCGAGACCGCGATCGAGTTCGGCCTGCGCGTGGACGTGCAGCCCGAGACCGCTCAGGTGGGACCGCTCGTCGAGGCCCTGGCCGAGCACGCGGCCCGCTTGCGCGCCGAAGGTGCGCTGCCTCCGCCGCGGAAGAAGTCCCGCGCCCGCCGCTGATCCCCGTACGGCGTGGTGTCTCTCCTGGAAGGTGATGTAGTCCGAATGTTTCCCGAGATTCGTCCGCGCCGGTTGCGCAGTACGCCGGCGATGCGTCGGCTGGTTGCCGAAACCGCCCTCGAACCGCGGCATCTCGTGTTGCCGATGTTCGTTGCCGACGGAATATCGGAGCCACGCGAGATCACGTCGATGCCGGGTGTGTACCAGCACACCGGCGAGTCGCTGATCGCCGCGGCGTCCGCCGCGGTCGAGGCGGGTGTCGGCGGGCTGATGATCTTCGGCGTGCCTCGCGCCGAAGACAAGGACGCCCGAGGTTCGGGTGCGACCGACGAGAACGGCGTCCTCAATCGCGCTCTCAGGTCGCTGCGCAGCGAACTCGGCGACTCGACGGTGCTGATGGCCGACACGTGCCTCGACGAGTTCACCGACCACGGGCATTGCGGAGTGCTCACCGACTCGGGTGTCGTCGACAACGACGCGACGCTCGAGCGGTACGCCGACATGGCCGTGATCCAGGCGGAGTCGGGCGCTCATCTGCTCGGGCCGAGCGGGATGATGGACGGCCAGGTCGCGGCGATCCGCGCGGCGCTCGACGACGCGGGCTACACGGACGTGGGCCAGCTCGCCTACGCCGCGAAGTACGCGTCCGCGTTCTACGGCCCGTTCCGCGAGGCCGTCGGCTCGTCCCTCGACGGCGATCGCCGGACCTACCAGCAGGACCCGGCGAATCGTCGCGAGTCGCTGCACGAGGTGGATCTCGACCTCGCCGAAGGCGCCGACATGGTCATGGTCAAGCCGGCGATGTCGTACCTCGACGTGCTCCGGGAAGTCGCGGACCGGTCGCCGGTGCCGGTGGCCGCCTACCAGATCTCGGGTGAGTATTCGATGATCTCCGCGGCGGCCGCGAACGGCTGGATCGACCGCGACGCCGCGATCCTCGAATCGTTGATCGGCATCCGGCGGGCGGGTGCGGACATCGTGCTCACCTACTGGGCCGCAGAGGTCGCGGGCCGGCTGTCGTGAGCTTTCCCGTACCCCCGCCGGTGTCCGCCGCGCCGTCCGAGCGGCCCGTACCCGCGGATGTCACAACGGCGTACCAACTGTGGTGTGGGGTACTCGGCCTCGCTGTCGTGACACTCGTCGCGAGCCTGGTCGACATGGTGGCCAGGCGTACCGAACTGGTCGATCTCATGACCGAGATGGCCCAGGATCCGGCGTTCGAGGGCGTCACGAGCGAGCAGTTGGAGTCCGCGGTGCCGGTGGTGGTCGGGCTCACCGCCGCGCTCGGTCTGGCACTCATCGGTGTCCTGTACCTCGTGGTCAGGCAGTTGCGGCGTGGCAAGAACTGGGCCCGAATGCTGCTGACCCTGCTCGGGGTGTTCATGTCCCTGTCGACCCTGCCGACAGTGTTCGGTGTGGGGGTCGGCGGCGGCACCCTCGGCTGGATACTCGGTTTCGTGGGCATCGTGCAAGCGGTGCTCACGGTGGGTGCCATCGTTCTGATGCACCGGAAGGACTCGAACCGGTACTTCCTCCGGCTTCCACAGGATTAGAGCGCGTCACCGGGTTCAGATCCGCGTGCGGGGATAGTACGGTGAGCGCTGGCATCCACGGCCGGAGACGGCCGTTCCCGTCGACCTCGAGGACGTCATGCAGGTGGAACCGAGGCCCTATGGGCGTCGTCGCGAACTGGTCCTGATCGCCCTTATCGCCGTGCTCGGCCTGGTGACCACGCTGCTGATCGTGATACCCGGAGCACTCACCGCTTGAGCGGCACATCTCCCACCGGCGATATCACCGTGCCGCTGTTCCACGAACCGGGTGGCCGCCGGCGCACGGTGGCCTACGGTCCGGTGCTGTGCGCGGTGGGGCTCGTCGTCGAGATCGCGACCGGGCCGGTCGTCCACTGGATCGCGCTGCCGGTGATCGCGCTCCTGCTTGCCGGATTCGTCTATCCGATGGTCGTCGCTGCCCGGCGGCACGTGAGTGTCGAGCTCACTCCGAGCGTGCTGCGCCAGGGCACCGAAGAACTGCCGGTGGACGACATCGAGGCGGTGCTGCCGCCGTCGGCCGACCCGTGGAAGCCGGATCGGTGGGAATCGGCCCGCACCCTCGGCGAACTCTCGGGCGTGCCCCGGGGCCGCACCGCGGTCGGGCTGCGCCTGCGCGGCGGCGCACTTGTCCGGGCCTGGGCGAAGGACGCGGACGGACTGCGGGCGCGACTCGAGGAACTCGTTCGTGCCGCAGGTACCCCCTAGGGGTATATTTGCGGGCGTCCCCCCGAGAAAGGAACACACCACCATGCAGACCACGTACCGCGTCGAGGGCATGACCTGCGGGCACTGCGTCGCCGCCGTGGAAGAAGAAGTCGGCGCGCTCGACGGAGTGACCGCCGCGAAGGCCGACCTCGAGACCGGACAGCTCGTCGTCGACAGCGGCAGCGAACCGGATAGAGCTGCGGTCGCCGCCGCCGTCGACGAAGCGGGTTACGCGCTCGCGCCCTGAAGCGGAGCGACCGCGCCTTCCCGGTCGAGCATCGCCGAGCCGAGCAGGTACTCCGGCACGCCGAGACCTTCGGCGAGCGTCAGGGCATACGGACGCAGGGTGCGGCAACGCTCGTTGATGCCGCGCCCCACGGCCTTGGCGCGCTCCACCGACAGCTGCCGATGCTCCATGAACCAGGCCTTGTCGCCGTCGATCACGGTGAGCGCGTAGAGGTCGCACAGCTCCGAGAGCAGGCCGCACGCCGTTTCGTCCTTGCAGTCGTCGATCGCCGCGACGAACGCTTCCAGCACCACGCGGTCGATATGCGCTTCGGCGGCGTGCAGCACATGGTCCTGCACGAAGTTGAACGCGTCGAACGCGTTCTCCTCGCGGTTCATGGCCGCTTGGAGGCGTCGCGCCGCCGTCGAGATCAGATACTGCTCGCGGTCCTCGAACATCGTCAGCTGCGTACCGCGGTTGAAGAGGCTGCCGTCCTCCTCGTTGTCCTGCCGGGTGTCGAGGAAGGTCTGGATGATCTGCTGCGCAGCGGTCCGCTTCTTCACGACATCGGAGATCGTCGTCGCGGCGAAGCGCATCCAATCCACCGGGCTCATGCCCTGCACCTCGTCGGCGTAGGAGGTGAGCAGTTCCTTCGCCACGAGCTGGGTGAGCACATGGTTGTCACCCTCGAACGTCGTGAACACGTCCACGTCGGCGCGCAGAGCGGTGAGCCGGTTCTCCGCCATGTAGCCCGCGCCGCCGCACGCTTCCCGGCACTCCTGGATGGCTCGTGACGCGTGCCAGGTGTGGGCCACCTTCAGGCCTGCGGCACGACCCTCGAGTTCGCGCTGCTCCTGGGGATCGAGGTCCTCCAGCGACATGGACTGGAGACGGTTCATGGTGCTGAGCAACTCGTTCTGCGCGAATCCCAGTGCATATGACCGCGCGATGAGCGGGAGCAGACGGCGCTGGTGGACGAGGTAGTCCATGATCGGCACCTCCGCCTCGCGGCCCGGCGCGTCGAACTGCCGGCGCTTCTCCGCGTACTGCGTGGCGATGGTCAGTGCGACCCGCGCCGCGGCGCCCGCGGACCCACCGACCGTGATGCGGCCGCGCACCAGCGTGCCGACCATCGTGAAGAACCGGCGGCTCGGATTGTCGATGTCGGACACGTACGTGCCGTCCGGTTCGACATCCGAGTACTTGTTGAGCAGGTTCTCGCGGGGGATCCGCACCGAGTCGAACATGATCCGGCCGTTGTCGACGCCGGGCAGTCCGCCCTTGTGACCGCAGTCCGAGGTGGTCACCCCGGGCAGGTCGTTGCCGTCCTCGTCGCGGATGGGAACGACGAAGCAGTGCACGCCGTGCGACTCGCCGCCGGTGACCAACTGTGCGAACACCGCCGCGACCTTTGCGTGCTGCGCCGCACCGCCGATGTAGTCCTTCCGGGACGACGGAGTGGGCGAGTGGACGACGAATTCCTGGGTTGCCGGGTCGTACGTGGCGGTGGTCTCCAGCGCCTGGACATCGCTGCCGTGCCCGGTTTCCGTCATCGCGAAGCATCCGAGCAGATCGAGGTCGATGAGCGGCCGGATGTACTCCTTGTGGTGACGCTCGGTCCCGAGGTTCTCGATCGCGCCGCCGAACAGTCCCCACTGCACCCCGGCTTTGACCATCAGCGACAGATCAGACATCGCGAGCATCTCGATCGACGCCACCGCCCCGCCGGGGTCGCCGGTCCCGCCCGACTCGACGGAGAAACCGGACGCCGCGTAGCCGCGCTCCGCGAGGATCTTCATCTGCTTCAGGGTGATCGCGCGGGCCTCCTCGAGGTCCGGCGTGTAATGCGGCGCGAACGCGGGGTCGGCCAGATCGGTGCGGGCGCGGTGGCGGGCGTCGTGCCACGCGCCGTCGAGTGCGGTGCGGAGGTGTTCGGCTGTGGTCGGCATGGCTCGACCATAAGGTGATCCGCCCCGGAAAAGGCAGCCTTTCCCTACCGTCCGGGAGAAGAAACACACCAGGTTTGGCGCACTGCTTTTTTGGCAAATCCGGCGAAACTGGGACACTGGAAGTCGTGACTGCGACTCCCGATGCTGCGCCCGACCGCGACACCCGATCCGCCGCACTCTTCCGACGGGCATCGAAGGTCACTCCCGGGGGTGTGAACTCTCCGGTCCGGGCGTTCGGATCGGTCGGCGGCACGCCCCGCTTCATCGCTTCAGGCTCGGGATGCACGCTCACCGATGTGGACGGAAATACCTACGTCGACCTGGTGTGTTCCTGGGGTCCGATGATTCTGGGGCACGCGCATCCCGCCGTCGTCGACGCGGTCCGCACGGCCGCTACGTCGGGCCTGTCGTTCGGCGCGCCCACGGACGGCGAGGTCGAACTCGCCGAAGAAATCGTCGCTCGAATTGCTCCCGTCGAGCAGGTACGGCTCGTCAACTCCGGCACCGAAGCGACCATGAGCGCGGTACGTCTTGCGCGTGGATTCACCGGACGGTCCAAGATTGTGAAGTTCTCCGGCTGTTATCACGGTCACGTGGACGCGTTGCTCGCGGATGCCGGATCGGGGCTCGCCACGTTCGGGCTGCCCACCTCCCCGGGTGTGACCGGGGCGCAGGCGGGCGACACGCTGGTGGTGCCCTACAACGACCTCGACGCCGTACGCGCGGCGTTCGAGGCGAATCCCGGCGAGATCGCCGCGGTCATCACCGAGGCTGCCGCCGGAAACATGGGCACGGTGCCGCCGGTGCCCGGATTCAACGAGGGACTGAAGGCGCTCACCCGTGAGCACGGCGCGCTGCTGATCATGGACGAGGTCATGACCGGATTCCGTGCGAGTGCCACGGGCTGGTACGGCATCGACGGGGTCGCCGGTGACCTGATGACGTTCGGCAAGGTGATGAGCGGCGGGTTGCCCGCCGCCGCGTTCGGCGGTCGCGCCGACGTGATGGCGCACCTCGCCCCCGCGGGTGCGGTGTACCAGGCCGGCACCCTGTCCGGTAACCCCGTGGCAGTCGCCGCCGGGCTCGCGAGCCTGCGCGCCGCCGACGCCGAGGTCTACGCCGCGCTCGACCGCAATGCCGCGACGCTCGGCCGCCTTCTCGGCGAGTCCCTGAGCGCCGAGGGCGTGCCGCACCGGATCCAGAACGCCGGCACCATGCTCAGCGTCTTCTTCACCGAGGACCCGGTCACGAATTACGACCAGGCCAAGGCTGCCCAGACCTGGCGTTTCCCCGCCTTCTTCCACGCGTTGCTCGACCATGGCGTGTACGCGCCGCCGAGTGCATTCGAGACCTGGTTCGTGTCCGCCGCCCTCGACGACGCCGCGTTCTCGCGGATCGCCGATGCCCTTCCGCACGCGGCCCGCGCAGCCGCCGCCGCGACCGCGCCCTGACCTGCCCCGTAGACGACCTGCCCGTCCTGATCCGTTCGCTCCGCCCATCACCCCGAGGAATACTCACGTGACCGAAGCCGCCCCGTCCGAGACCCGCACCATCGTGCACGTGCTCCGGCACGGTGAGGTGCACAATCCCGACGGCATCCTGTACGGCCGCCTCCCCGGATTCCAGCTGTCGGCGACCGGTGAAGCGCAAGCCCGGGCCGTTGCGGCTTCCCTCGCCGACCACGACATCGCGCACGTCGTCGCCTCGCCGCTCGAGCGTGCACAGCAGACCGCCGCGCCCATCGCGGAGAAGCACGGCCTCACCATCCGCACAGACGAGAACCTGATCGAAGCCGCCAACGACTTCGAGGGCCTCAAGGTGTCGGTGGGCGACGGTGCGCTGGGCCGGCCCCGGCACTGGTGGAAACTCCGCGACCCGTTCACCCCGTCGTGGGGCGAGCCGTACCTGCAGATCGCGCACCGCATGCTCGCCGCGGTCAACGCCGCGCGCGTCGCCGCAGCCGGTCACGAGGCCGTCTGCGTGAGCCACCAGCTCCCGGTGTGGACGCTGCGCCGCTTCCTCGAGGGCGAGCGGCTGTGGCACGACCCGCGCCACCGTCAATGCAGCCTCGCATCGCTCACCTCGCTCGTCTACGAAGGCGACACCCTGGTCGACCTCGTCTACTCCGAGCCGGCCGGTGCCTCCGACCCGAACGTGCACGGCGCATGAGAAAAGTGTTCGGGGTGGTGTGCGCGGTACTGCTGAGTGCCGGGCTGCTCACCTCGTGTGCGACCGGAGACGATGCCGTCGCGACCGGCGGTACGTTCGACTTCGTGTCGCCCGGTGGGCAGACCCGCATCTTCTACGATCCGCCTTCCGAGCGCGGCACCCTCGGTGAGCTGACCGGTGACGACCTCATGAACGAGGGCGCCACGATTTCCCTCGAGGACTTCGCGGGACAGGTCGTCGTGCTCAACGTCTGGGGCCAGTGGTGTGCACCCTGCCGTAGCGAGGCCGACGATCTCGAAGAGGTCTACGAGCAGACCAAGGATCTGGGAGTCGAGTTCCTGGGCATCAACGTCCGCGACAACCAGCGCGACAAGGCGCAGGACTTCGTCGTGTCGCAGCAGGTCGGCTACCCGTCGATCTACGACCCGTCGATGCGGTCGCTCCTGGCGCTCGGACGCAACTATCCGACGTCGGTCGTGCCCACCACCGTGGTCCTCGACCGCGACCACCGGGTCGCCGCCGTCTTCCTCACCGAACTGCTCGCAAGCGACCTGCAACCGGTCGTGGAACGCGTCGCAGCCGAAGCGGACGAGGGGTAGATCGTGAGCGGGGCAGCAGGCGCGGGAATGCTGATGTCGGGGACTGCGGAGGCGGTGCTTGCCTCCGGAGTCGGCGACACCTTCCAGAACACGGCGCTCTCCGGTCCGCTGCTGCTCGCCGTCGGCGCGTGCATGCTTGCGGGCCTCGTCTCGTTCGCCTCCCCGTGCGTTGTTCCCCTCGTCCCCGGATACCTGTCGTATCTCGCGGGCGTCGTCGGCGCCGAGGCACCGGCCGTCACCGCGGATCAGGCCGGAGCGCGCACCACCAAGGTCCGTGACGACGGCCGTCTGCGCGTCGCCGGTGCGGCCGCGCTGTTCGTCGCGGGATTCACCGTCGTCTTCGTGCTCGCGACAGCGTCGGTCTTCGGGGCGATCTCGGCGCTCGCCGTCAACAGAGAACTGCTCATGCGCATCGGCGGCGTCGTCACGATCGTCATGGGACTGGTGTTCATCGGGCTCATTCCGGCCCTGCAACGCGATACGCGTCCCGAGCCCCGGCGCATCTCGAGCCTGGCCGGTGCTCCGCTGCTGGGCGCGGTCTTCGCACTCGGCTGGACCCCGTGCCTCGGCCCCACGCTGGCCGGCGTCATCTCGCTCGCGGCCGGCACCGAAGGCACCACCGCTGCGCGCGGAGTGACCCTCATCGTGGCCTACTGCCTCGGACTCGGCCTGCCGTTCATCGTGCTCGCGCTCGGCTCCGCCAAAGCGCTGCGCGGCGTGGGCTGGTTGCGTACGCACGCGCGTACCGTGCAAATCGTCGGCGGCGTCCTGCTCATGGTCGTCGGAATCGCTCTCGTCACCGGGGCATGGGACCTGTTCGTGTCCTGGGTTCGGGACGCCTTCATCTCGGAAGTGATCTTGCCAGTATGACCGCCACAGACACGCCCGCTCCTGCCCCGCAGCGACCGCCGCGGCAGACCCCCGCCGGGAGGGCGTTCGCTCTCGTACGCAACACCTGGCGTGGCCTGACCTCCATGCGCACGGCGCTGGTGCTGTTGTTCCTGCTCGCGCTCGCCGCGATCCCGGGCGCCCTGCTGCCGCAGCGCAGTCTCAATGCGGGCAAGGTCGACGAGTACATCAGCGCCCGTCCGACCCTCGGTCCGCTCATGGACAGGCTCGAACTCTTCGACGTGTTCGGCAGCTTCTGGTTCACCGCGATCTACGTCCTGCTGTTCGTCTCTCTCGTCGGCTGCATTCTGCCGCGCTGCGTCGCGCACTACCGCGCGCTGCGCACCCCGCCGGTACCCGCGCCCCGAAACTTCGCGCGCCTGCCGCACCACGTCGAGACCACCGTGGACGACGCGCCCGACGCGGTGCTCGACCGGGTACGCGGGCAGTTGCGTGGGTGGAAGGTCGAGCGTCGGGAGGGCGGACCTCGCGCTCACGACGGCGAGCTGACCCTCTCGGCGGAGAAGGGCTACCTGCGGGAAGTGGGAAACCTGGTCTTCCACATCTCGCTCGTCGCGTTGCTCGCTGCCGTCGCGATCGGCAAGTTGCTCGGTTACGAGGGGCAGCGCATCGTGGTCGCGAACGGCGAAGAATTCTGCACGACGTCACCCGCGGCGTTCGACTCGTTCATCGCCGGCGTGAACCTCGACGGCACGGGCCTGAACCCGATGTGCCTGCGCGTCAACGATTTCTCGGCCGACTACCTCGACACCGGCCAGGCCGAGATGTTCACGTCGAACATCGAGTACCAGTACGGCGACGACCTCGCGACCGACACCTGGCGCGACGCCCAACTGAAGGTCAACCACCCACTGCGCGTCGGCAGCGACCGCGTGTACCTGCAGGGACACGGTTACGCGCCCACGTTCACCGTCACCTGGCCGAACGGCGAGACCCGCACCGAGACGCTGCAGTGGGCGCCCGAGGACGCGACGACCTTCCTCAGCAGTGGCGCGATGCGATTCGACCCGCCCGGCGACATGTTCACCGAGCAGGACGAGCGCCGGAAGAACCAGATCGCGATCGAGGGTCTGTTCGCCCCGACGGCCTCCTTCCACGGGACGCTGTTGTCGTCGGTGTTTCCCGCGATGCTCGACCCCGCGGTCGCGATCGACGTCTACAAGGGTGAAGCCGGCCTCGACACGGGCAGTCCCCAGTCGTTGTTCTCGCTCAACAAGGAACTGATCAACCAGGGCCGCCTCGTCAAGCAGGACCGCGTGAACCTCATGCCGGGGGAGAGCGTGACGCTGGCGGACGGCACGCAGGTGCGTTTCGACGGTGCCGTCGACTTCGTGAACCTGCAGGTCTCGCACGACCCGGCACAGCAGTGGGTGCTGGTCGCGGCGATCACGATGATGGCGGGTCTGCTGGTCTCCCTCGTCGTGAAACGACGCAGGGTATGGGTTCGGGTGTATCCGGCCGGTACAGTGACAGACGGTAAACGACGAACCGTAGTAGAGGTCGGTGGGCTCGCGCGCACCGATCAGGCCGGGTGGGGCGACGAGTTCGACCATCTGGTCGAGCGACTTCTCGGACAGTCCCCCACGCACGTCGGCACTTCACACGACGACATCGCCTCCGCCCCGGCGGCACAGGAGAAAAAGGCATGACACTCAACGACACCCTCGCGCAGTACAGCGACTGGGCCTTCGAGTCGGCGTTCGCGGTGCTGGTACTGGCACTGATCCTGCTGGTCGCCGAATATGCGACGCACCGCGCCGACGCTGTCGCCGAGCGCGAGCGGGTGCTCGTCGCGTCGGGCAGCAGCGTTCCGGCCGACGGACCGGGCCGGGTCACCGAGACGAACGGCCGGACGCTGTCGCAGCGCCTGGGCAACATGGGGCGCGCGCTGGTCGTGGTCGTCGCCGCTCTCCAGATCGCGTCCATCGTGTTGCGCGGATTCGCCACGGAACGGTTCCCACTCGGCAACATGTACGAGTTCGTGGCGATGGCGTGCGCCGCGGCGATCGTCTTCGGCCTGGTGATGCTCCGCAAGCCGTCCTACCGCATCATGTGGGTGTACGTGCTGGTTCCGGTGCTCATCCTCATGTTCCTCGCGGCCACCGTGCTCTACGCAGACGCCGCGCCCGTCGTGCCCGCGCTGCGGTCGTTCTGGCTCCCCATCCACGTCACGATCATCAGTGTCGGCAGCGGCATCTTCCTCGTCTCGGGTGTCGCGAGCCTGCTGTTCCTGCTGCGCATCCGTTACCCCAAGGGCGAAGCGTCGAGCGGGTTCTTCGCTGCGATGGCACAGCGTCTTCCCGATGCCCAGATCCTCGACCGGCTCGCGTACCGCACCACGATCATCGGTTTCCCGTTGTTCGGCGCCGGCATCATTCTCGGCGCGATCTGGGCCGAAGCGGCGTGGGGCCGGTTCTGGGGCTGGGACCCGAAGGAAACCGTCTCGTTCATCACCTGGGTCATCTACGCCGCGTACCTCCACGCACGCGCCACGTCGGGCTGGCGCAACACCCGCGCGGCCTGGATCAACGTCGCGGGCTTCGTCGCGATGCTGTTCAACCTGTTCATCATCAACATGGTCGTCTCGGGCCTGCACTCGTACGCCGGACTGAACTGACCCCTGCTATCGTCGCGCCGTCGCAGGCGAACAGCGGGGGGAGTAGGCGATGGGGGACGGAACGCAGGGGGACGGAACGCAGGGGGACGGAACGCAGCTACCGGGGGCCGGACAGCCGACCGCGCGAGACCTCGACGCGTCGCTCCTGGTTCGCCCGGTGGCCTCGCCGCCGCGCCGGGGATGGCGTCGTGCGGTGTTCCACGCGAGCGGTGGCCTGCTGACCATCGGTGACAGCGCACGGGAGCAACGCCGTCGCGACCTCGTCGACAGAGTGCGCACGCCGTCGCACGGGTGCTCCCGGATCGCGCTGCTGAGTCTCAAGGGCGGGGTCGGCAAAACGACCACGACGGTCACTCTCGGGTCGACCTTCGCGGCGCTTCGCGGTGACCGGGTCGTCGCTGTCGACGCGAACCCGGACCGGGGAACCCTCAGCCAGAAGATCGCCGCCGAGACCACCGCAACGGTCCGGACTCTCCTGCGTGACGAGCAGCGGCTCGATACCTACGCGGACGTCCGGGAGTACATGTCGCAGAACTCGCATCGCCTCGAAGTGCTCGCGTCGGACACCGACCCGGCGGTCTCGGAAGCGTTCAGCGGGGAGGATTACGAGCGCACTCTCGCCGTGCTCGAGCGTTTCTACAGCATCGTTCTCACGGATTGCGGAACCGGACTCATGCATTCGGCGATGCGCTCGATCCTGGGAAACGCGGACACGCTGATCGTCATCAGTTCGGGGTCGGTGGACGGCGCGCAGAGCGCATCGGCGACGCTCGACTGGCTCGAGGCGCACGGATACCGGGATCTCGTCTCGCAATCCCTCGCGGTGGTCAATGCGGTACGGCCGCGCTCGGGAAAGGTCGATCTCGACCGGCTCGTGGGACATTTCGCGCAGCGTTGCCGCGCGGTGCACGTCCTGCCGTTCGATCCGCATCTGGAAGAGGGCGCGGAGATCGATCTCGGCCGGTTGCAGGAAGGCACGCGGCGGGCATTGCTGGGCCTGGCCGCGGACGTCGCGGCCGGTTTCGCCGAGTCGGGCACGGGTTCCGGCCGCAGCCGAAAGCCGTGAATGCGTGTCTTCGTGACGTCGTTGTTCGTGACGTGGGGTCTATCTCGCAGGATCGTCGGTGCGTCCGGTGTTCCGGCGACCGGGAACCTCACTTCCCGGTATCGCCACTGTCCGGGTCGGGTCGCGCCGTGTCGTCAGGCGGACGGCGTCGTACTTCGCGGTCGACCTTCCAGAGGAACTCGGGGTCGTCGTCGGGACCGACGACCCGGGCGGGCGGCTTTCCGGAATTGGGCCCGTATGCCTTCCACAGCAAAACGGCCAGTGTCACCGCGCCGATGAGGGCCAACAGGTAGAGCACTACGCACCTCCTAGCCGTGGACGGCACCGTCGGGGGGATCCGGTGCCGGCGTCCTACGTTCCCACAGTCTATGCGCCCCGGAGTTGTGCCCGTTGGGACGGGTGTGACCGGTAACGGGTCGGGTCCGGGTGGTGGTGCGTTCACCGCAGGCGCGGGCAGCGGTCGGGTCCGCTGCGGAGCAAGCCCTGCGGAGTTTCAGCGGCGCGTGATCAGCGTGTGGCTTCGGTCGTCAGGGACCGAAGGAGCGTGAGCACTTCGGACTCGCGGAATCGACGGTGGCCGCCTGGTGTCCGGAGTGACCCCAGTCGACCTGCGTGAGCCCACCGGGTGACCGTCTTCGGGTCCACATGGAACAGGGCTGCCACCTGGCCCGGAGTGAGCAGGGATTCTTTGGCGCCGTTGAAAGTGGGTGCACTCATCTTGAAATCCTCCCGGTTGGATTGCCTTGATCGAGGTATTCGATCGTGTTGTCCAGTGACATGGTTGCACCGGAACCCCTGGTTGCTCGAACGGTCAGCCGTTGGTAAAGCGGAAGTAATAGACAAAACGGACGAGCGGCCAAGCCTCAGGGGTCGGTGTCCCGTGCCCGTACCGCGCCGACAGTTACCCTGGAAGGGTGAACGACGAACGCCGGAACGACTCCCCGGAACAAGACTCCTCCTCGGATAGCCGCTCCGAGGGCATTTCACACACAACGCCCGCGAAGGGCGCCGTGCGTGCTTCCGGCAGCACGGGCACCCTCGTTCGCGATGTGGCGCTGTACTCCCTCGCGCGGCTCGGACTCGTCGTCGTGCTCGCGCTGCTGATCATCTACGTGCCGCGTGTCTTCGGTGTGGAGATCCCGCTGCTGGTGGCCGCGCTGTTCGCAGTGCTCATCGCGCTCCCGGTCTCGCTGGTGCTGTTCAAAACGCTCCGCCGTCGCGTCAACGAGGGCATCGCTGCCGTCGACGAGCGCCGCCGGACCGATCGCGCAGATCTGGAGAACCGGCTGCGCGGTGAAGGCCGCCGGTGACCGACGTGGGTGCCGCGGTCGTCGACCGCAGCGAGCCGCGTGACTGGGTCGACAATGCCGTCCGGCTGATCGAAGCGGACGCGCAGCGGAGTGCCGACACCCATCTGCTCCGCTACCCTCTTCCCCCCGAATGGGGCGTGCAGCTGTATCTCAAGGACGAGTCGACGCACATCACCGGCAGTCTCAAGCACCGTCTCGCACGGTCGCTGTTCCTGTACGGCCTGTGCAACGGGTGGATCACCCGGGACACCCCGATCGTCGAGGCGTCGTCCGGGTCCACCGCGGTCAGCGAGGCGTATTTCGCGAAGCTTCTCGGTCTCACTTTCGTCGCGGTCGTGCCGCGCACGACGTCCCCGGCCAAGGTCGCGCTGATCGAGGCGCACGGTGGCCGCTGCCACTACACCGACCGGCCGTCCGAGATGTACAGCGAGGCACGACGTCTCGCCGACGAACTCGGTGGGTGCTTCATGGACCAGTTCACGAACGCCGAGCGGGTGACCGACTGGCGCGGGAACAACAACATCGCCGAGAGCATCTACTCCCAGATGCGGCTCGAGCAGCACCCGGTGCCGGACTGGATCGTGGTCGGCGCCGGCACCGGAGGAACGAGCGCGACGCTGGGTCGCTTCATCCGGTATCGCCGTCACCGGACCCGTCTCGCGGTGGTCGACCCGGAGAACTCGGCGTTCTTCGGCGGCTACGAGAGCGGTTCGGCCGACTACACCACCGGAATGCCGTCCCGTATCGAGGGGATCGGCCGGCCGCGGGTGGAACCGTCGTTCGTCCCGGAGGTCGTGGACCGCATGATCCGGGTTCCGGACGCGGCGTCGATCGCCGCGATGCGGCATGCGGGCGAGGCGCTCGGCCGGCGCGTCGGCGGGTCGACGGGGACCAATCTGTGGGGTGCCTTCGGGCTGGTCGCGGACATGCTCGCCGACGGCCGCCGGGGGAGCGTGGTGACGCTGCTGTGCGACGGCGGCGAGCGGTACAGCGACACGTACTTCTCCGACGACTGGCTCGTGGCCGAGTCGATCGACCTGGCGGAGTCGACGGCTGTGCTCGAGAAGTTCGCAGCCACCGGACTGTGGAGTCCCGGCATACCCGACTGACCCACTGTCGAGGGTCTCAGTTTGTCAACATCTATTGACGTCGCCACAGTTGTCAACCTACATTGACAGTATGACCGACACCACCGACCTGGCGGCATCTGCCGCGAGCCCCGACCCGGCAGTGGGCCTTCGCGCGGTCCGCGCGCTCCGGCGACTGCTCGAGCGACTCGAGACGGTCCAGGTGGAGAACGCGAGGAATCAGGGCTGGTCCTGGCAGGCCATCGCCGACGAACTCGAAGTGAGCAGACAGGCCGTCCACCAGAAGCACAACCGGAAGCGCAGGTGATCGTCGTGTTCGAAAAGTTCGCAGACAGTGCCCGGTCCGCGGTGGTCGCCGCGCAATCCGAGGCGAAACGACTCGAGGCTCAACGGATTCACCCGTCGCACCTGCTGCTCGGAGTCCTCGTCAGCGCGGACGAGCCTCTGCGCGACCTGCTCGCCGACGCGGATCTCACGGTCGACGGTCTCCGCGACGACTGCGCCGCACAGGCACCCGGCGATGCGCTCGGTGCCGACGACGCTGCCGCACTCGACGCGATCGGCATCGACCTGGACGCGGTGAAATCGCGGCTCGAGGAGACGTTCGGCGAAGGTGTTCTCGACCGCGATCCTTCTGGAACGGGCGATGCAGGACGCGGGAATCTGTGGGGGCGGTTCGGCCACATCCCATTCGACAGGGGGGCCAAGAAGGTGCTCGAACTGTCTCTCCGAGAGGCGATCGCCCGGCACGAACGGGTCATTCGTGCCGAACACCTCCTGCTCGGTGTGCTCCGGTGCGGCGACCCGTCGGCCACCGCGCTGGTCGAGGCGCACGTACACCGCGACGAACTGCGACGACGCCTCGTCGAGCACCTCGACGAGGCCGCCTGAAACCTCTGCGACTCCGTGGCAGGCGATGTGCCACAGTGACTGCATGATTTCACTTGTACTGCGGTTGATCATCAACGCCATCGGCCTGTGGCTTGCCGCTCAATTGGTGTCCGGCATCAGTGTCACGGAACCCGGAGGCGCGTCCCAGACCGACCTCGGGACGATCATCACGCTGGTCGTGCTCGCGGTGATCTTCACCGCGGTGAACGCACTGGTCAAGCCGATCGTGAAGATGCTGTCGCTGCCCTTGGTCATCCTGACCCTCGGGCTGTTCACCCTCGTCGTCAACGCGCTGATGCTCTGGCTGACCGCATGGCTCAGCGGATTCACCGACTACGGACTGACCATCGCCGGATTCTGGTCCGCCTTCTGGGGCGCGATCATCATCTCGCTCGTCAACTTCGTTCTCGGCCTGGCCGTACCCGACCGCGACTGACGGTGCCCGTTCCGGGCGGCAGTTCTGCCGCCCGGAACGACGACTCAGCCGAAGGCCAGTGCCAGACCTGTCGCGGCCGCCCACACCAGCATCGCCAGCCCCGAGTCGCGCAGTGCCGGAACGAGAGCGAGCCCCGAGGCTCCGGACCGGACCGGCGCGTTCGCGCGCACGGCGAACGGGGCCGCGAGCAACCCGGCCGCCGCCCACGGCGTCGCCGCGACGAGCGCCACCGACAACACGAACGGCACCGTGACGAGAACGAGGTGCAGGATTCGGGTCCGGCGGTCGCCCAGACGGACCGCGAGGGTGCGTTTTCCGGTGACGGTATCGGTCGGGATGTCGCGGAGATTGTTCGACACCAGGACGGCGCTCGAGAACGATCCGACGGCCACCGCGCACGCGAGTCCTGCCCAGTCGACGCGGCCCGCCTGCACGAATTGCGTACCCAGCACCGCAACGAGACCGAAGAACACGAACACGGCAACTTCGCCGAGACCGTTGTAGCCGTACGGGGTGCGGCCGCCGGTGTAGAACCACGCGCCCGCGATGCACAGCGCCCCGACGACGATCAGCCACCATGCACTCGTCAGCGCCAGTGCGATGCCGGCTACCGCGCCGATTCCGAAGCAGACGAACGCCGCACGTTTGACCAGCGCGGGGGCGACGAGCCCCGACCCGACGAGTCGCACCGGGCCGACACGGTCGTCGTCCGTCCCGCGCACACCGTCGGAGTAGTCGTTCGCGAAGTTGACGCCGATCACGAATGCGAGTGCCACGACGAGCGCGAGGAGGGCCTTCCACCACACCGCCTCACCGAGCGCTGCGGCCGCCCCCGTGCCTGCAAGGACGGGAGCGATCGCGTTGGGGAGTGTGCGCGGACGTGCGCCTTCGATCCAGTGACCAGCGGTTGCCATGCTTCGATCTTCGCACCTTCGCGACGCCGGTTCTCACGCCCCGTCGCGCGGCTGCGAAGGGCGCTACGAAAACCGGGCGACGAGCGCGCGACGATCGACCTTGCCCGGACCCCGCACGGGCAGCGACTCGACGACGTGCAGTTCCCGCGGCGCCGCGGTGATGTCGAGTGACGCCGCGGTGTGTGCGCGCAGTGCGTCCAGGGTGGGAACCGCACCGTCCGCGGCGACGACGATCGCGGTCACCCGCTGTCCGAGCCGCTCGTCGGGGAGACCGATGACCGCAACCTCCCGCACCGAAGGATGTTCGGTCAGCACGGCTTCGACGACCTGCGGCACGACGGTGAGCCCACCGGTCGAGATGGCCTCGTCGAGCCGGCCGAGCACCCGGAGCACTCCGCCGTCGAGCACTCCCGCGTCGTCCGTCCGGAACCATCCCGCCTCCGCGAAGGCGGGATGGTCGGGCAGCCCGCGATAGCCGGACGCGAGGGTCGCGCCGCCGAGCCAGACCCGCGAATCCTCACCGACACGCACCCGCACGCCGGGGAGAGCGACACCGTCGTACACGCAGCCGCCGCACGTCTCACTCATCCCGTACGTCCGCACGACCTTCAGTCCGGCGTCGGCTGCACGCCGCAGCACCGAGGCGGGGGCGGCGGCGCCGCCGAGCAGGATCGAGTCGAGTTCCGCGAGGGCTGCCCGCGCACCGGGATGGTCGAGAGCCTTGATCAGCTGGGTCGGAACGAGTGAGGTGTAGCGCCGCGGACCGGACATCGCCGCGACCGCCTCGGGAAGCCGCCCCGGATCGAACCCGTGCGAGACGTCGACGACGGACGGCTCGGTTTCCGACAGCACGCTGCGGAGCAGTACCTGCATGCCCGCGATGTGATGCGCGGGTAGGGCCAGCAACCACGAGCCGGGACCACCGAGGCGGTCGTAGGTCGCCTCGCCGCTCGCACGCAATGCGGCCGCGGTGAGTTGAGCGCCCTTCGGCACTCCCGTCGTGCCCGACGTGGCCACCACGAGACCGATCCGCTCGTCGATCGGATCGCCGGGCCGGAGCGCGTCGGTGAGCCGCCGGGTCTCGCGTGCGTCTCCGGCGGGAACCGGCAGCAGCGGGGGAGCGCTTCCGTCGAGAAGCCGTTGCAGAGTCGGGACAAGAGCGCGGACGGCATCCCCCGAGGGGACGGCGAGCGTGGTCAGCAGGGCGGTCATGCGCGGGAGGCGGTCACAGGTCGTGGTCCGTCCGGTCCCAGTTGCCGGTGCCCAGGTGCCGGTGCACCCGATCGATGTCGCGGTCGGACGGCATCTCGTTCGTGATCTTGGTGATGAGAACGGCGATGTCCGTCTTGTCGATCGGGAGATCCCCGTCGTCGACGAGCCTGCCGGCCACCTGATCGACCTCTTCCTCGGACAGCCGGCGGGACAGCAGCGCGAAAAGCGGCACGTAGTCCTGCTCGGGAACCCCGTCCGGGTAGCCCGCACGGAGCCACTCCACGATGGAGGTGAGGATCGGCGGAAGAATCATCTGGACCTGCTCGGCACGCGGCCGCACAGCACACGGGACCGGACACGATGTGTGAGGACCGGGTTCGAGGTCACTGCACTCCTTCCAGCCGAAACCTGCGATGCGGGAACGCGATGTCGGAAACTCGGTGTCGGAAAACGCGATGTCGGGAAAACGCGATGTCAGAAAACGTGGATACCGAAGGTGCCCGACAAGAAGTCTGCGGTCAGGAGCAGGATTCCGCAGAGTACCGCGATGGCGACGACAGCGAAACACACGACCGCTCCGGCGACGCCGAGGGGCTGCAGTGCGCTCTCGCTCGACGAACGACCCGCGTGCAGGGAGCGGACGCCGAGTGCGAAGAGCGAGGGCAGACCGGCTCCGAGGAACAAGCCGACGAGCACGACCTGCCACAGGGAATCCAAGGTGTGGGTCAGCAGATTCACGGGCGGCCTTCCTGGACGACGGGTTCAGGGGTGGTTGCGGCGGGGACCAGCGACCCGTCCCATTCTGCCGTCACGTTGGAGGCATCGACCGGCTCCTTGCGCGACCGCAGCCACATGAAGAGCGACAGTCCGCACAGGAGGGTGAAGACGAACAGGACGCCTCCCAGGCCCCCGATCATGTGTGCGAGCGCCCAGCACAGTGCACCGACGAGCGCGGCGCTCGGAAGCGTGATCAGCCATGCGACGACCATGCGGCCGGCGACACCCCAGCGCACTTCGGCGCCCTTGGTGCCGAGTCCGGTGCCGAGGATCGAGCCGGTCGCGACGTGCGTGGTGGACAGTGGAAGCCCGAAGTGGCTCGAGGTCAGAATGATTGCCGCAGACGACGACTCCGCGGCAAGTCCCTGGGTCGGCGCGATCTCGACGAGGCCCTTGCCGAGGGTCCGGATGATGCGCCAGCCGCCGAGGTAGGTGCCCAGTGCGATGGCGACCGCGCAGGCGAACTTCACCCAGAACGGCATCTCGGTGTCCGCGGTGATGCTGCCGTGAGCGACGAGGGCCAGGAAGATCACGCCCATCGTCTTCTGGGCGTCGTTGGTGCCGTGCGCCAGCGAGAGGAGCGACGCGGTGCCGATCTGACCCAGCCGGAATCCGCGGTCGCGACGCTCTTCGGAGATGTCGCGGGTCAGGCGGCGCATCGACCACGTGCCGACGGTGGCGACGAGGGCTGCGATGACGGGAGCGAGCAGAGCGGGCAGGAGCACCTTGCCGAGAACGCCGTCCCACACCACGCCGTTGACGCCGATGGAGGCGAGCGCCGCACCCACCAGGCCGCCGAACAGGGCGTGCGAGGAACTGGACGGAAGGCCGAACAGCCACGTCGCGATGTTCCACAGGATGCCGCCGACAAGGCCGGCGAAGACGATCAGCAGAAGGTCCTCACCGCCGACGGTACCGAGGTCGACGACGCCTTTGGCGACGGTGGCCGCGACTTCGACGGAGAGGAACGCACCGATCAGATTGAGGACCGCCGACAGTGCGACGGCCGCCTTCGGCTTCAACGCTCCGGTGGCGATGGACGTGGCCATTGCGTTGCCGGTGTCGTGGAAGCCGTTCGTGAAATCGAATGCGAGGGCAGTGACGACCACTACCAGTAGGACAACGAACTCTGCGGTCACGTCTTCCCATTCTGGGGTAGCGGACAGGGGAAAGTACAGCGACGCTCAGGTGAACGCGGACACCCTGCAAGCCTCCACGTGCAGGGAGCGGCGCCGCCGGTTCCCCGGTGTGGTGAAGATCACTTGCCGGAGGGGTTTGACCGGCCGGTTGAGGGGGTCCGGCTGTCGCGCCGGAGCGGATGATCGTCAGGGATCTGCACGAGCACGATGGGGACTCCGTCCGGATCCGCGACCCACAACTCGTGCAGGCCCCACGGCTCCTGCCGCGCTTCACGCACGATCGGCACCCCGGCGAGGGCGAGTTCGGCCTCGCACTCGTACACGTCGCGGACCTGGAGCCACAGCGCACCCTGGAACGTCTGGTCCGCATCTCCGCGTCCGTGGGCGGCGATCTCGATCAGCGACTGACCGGCGAAGTAGACAGTGCCGGCGGGGTACTCCCGCGCGATCGCGAGACGGAGTTTCCCGCCGTAGAACTCCAGCGCCGCCTCGTAGTCGCGAGGCCGCAGGATCGTGCGACTGCTCAGTATCTCCACGTCGAGGCCTTCCGGTGATGGTGCTTCGTCTTCGCCGATCGGGATCGTGCGCGACCGCCTCCGCCGATCGTACGGCCGGCCCGCCGGGACCAACTGTCGGCCGCGGCCCGGAGTGTGCCCGACGGCACACCTTTCGGCGGTAACGCGGGGGGCGTGTTTGGCGAACCGACAAACGGGACATCATGTCCGGCAGGTGCAGCGCAGTGCCTACACGGCTCGGCAGAGCAAGCCGCACGCCACGACCGTTACCGGGACGACCCCAGGAGAACAGCCATGAAGACCGATTACGACGCCCCCCGCACCACCGACGTCCTCGGTGCCGAAACTGCTCTGGACGAACTTGCGCTGACGCCGACCCAGAAGGCCGACGCGGACGAGGCCGAGATCCTCGAGTCGCTGGATCTGCCCGGAGCCGACCTGTCGGGCGAGGAACTGACCGTCCGCGTCCTGCCCAAGCAGTCCGACGAGTTCACCTGCATGAGCTGCTTCCTCGTCCAGCACTACAGCCGGAAGGCTTCCGGCTCCGGCGAGTACTGCCGCGATTGCGCTTGACCGCGTAACGCTCCCCGGCAACGAACGCGAGGCGGGCACTTCCCGAACAGGGAGTGCCCGCCTCGCGTCTTGCTACCTGGTCCGGCCGTCCTTGCGGCTTCCCGCTCGGAACCGCTTTCGCCGAAGGGCGAGCTCAGTCGGCGTCGTTCTCGAGGGTTCCGGCGCGATGCTCGACAGGTGAGTCAGGGCGCACGCCCATCGCCCATCGCGGCGGACGAAGACGCTGGAGGAGCGCTCGTGCTCGCGGAACGGCCGGCCTCGGTACGCCCCGGCAGAGACGCCCCGAGCCACGACGATCGCGCTGTCCCCGAGGACACGGATGATGGGATCCTCAGTGGTCATTGTGTCGTGCGTCAGATCGCCCGAGGCTATGAGCTCCAGGAACCGCTCGCGGCCGTCGATGCTGCCGTCAGGCCCGACGATGATCCAGTCGTCGGTCATGAAGCTGCCGATCGCCTGGCTGTCGTTGTCGACCATCGATTCGTCCCAGGCGCGGACCATCTCGATGAGCTCCGTGTGCTCCCTGGACTCCACTCGGACAGTATCGCCGTTCCGCTGGATGCCCGGCAAGCACTGCGCCGCGCCCGAGTGATCTAGTAGTACCAGGGGTACGGGGACCAGTCCGGGTCCCGCTTCTCGAGGAAGCTGTCCCGGCCTTCGACGGCCTCGTCCGTCATGTACGCCAGGCGGGTGGCCTCCCCCGCGAACAGTTGCTGGCCGACCAGGCCGTCGTCGGAGAGGTTGAACGCGTACTTGAGCATGCGCTGTGCCTGCGGCGACTTGCCGTTGATCTTCTCGGCCCATTCCAGCGCGACGTTTTCGAGTTCGTCGTGCGCGACGACCCGGTTCACCGCGCCCATGTGATGCATGTCGTCGGCGGAGTAGGTGTCGCCGAGGAAGAAGATCTCGCGGGCGAACTTCTGTCCCACCATCTTCGCGAGATACGCGCTGCCGTAGCCGCCGTCGAAGCTGCCGACGTCGGCGTCCGTCTGCTTGAAGCGGGCGTGCTCGCGCGATGCCAGGGTCAGGTCGCACGTCACGTGCAGGCTGTGGCCACCGCCCGCGGCCCAGCCGTTGACGAGCGCGATCACGACCTTGGGCATGAACCGGATCAGGCGCTGCACCTCGAGGATGTGGAGCCGGCCCGCGCGGGCCTTGTCCACCGTGTCCGCGGTGTCGCCGCTCGCGTACTGGTATCCGCTGCGCCCACGGATGCGCTGGTCCCCGCCGGAGCAGAACGCCCATCCACCGTCCTTGGGGCTCGGGCCGTTGCCGGTCAGCAGCACGACGCCCACATCCGACGTCATCCGCGCGTGATCGAGTGCGCGGTAGAGCTCGTCGACGGTGTGCGGCCGGAAGGCGTTGCGCACCTCCGGCCTGTCGAACGCGACACGGACCGTGCCCTGCGTGACATGACGGTGGTAGGTGATGTCGGTGAGGTTCTCGAACCCGGGAACCGGGCGCCACAACTGGGAATCGAAGGTCACGTCGTCACCTTAGAGCCCCGGGCCGTCGTACGACGCGACCGTGGGCCGGATAACGTGCATCACATGAGCGAGCAGACCGGCGCAGGTACCGAAGAGGTCGACGGCAACGACGTAGCCGACGACTACGAGCACCACGGAGGTTTCCCCGTCTACGAGCCGGTGAAGGCGGGCCCGAACTACGGCACCTTCATCGACACGTTCCGGCGCCTGCAGGACCTCATGGTCTCGACCCACGCCCCGGACGACGTGATCGACCGGGCGATCGCACAGACCGAAGCGCTCATCGACCTCCTCGAGCCCTACGAGGTTCCCGAGGGGCGGTCACCGGCCGGCTTCAACGTCGAGCTTCCCGGCCGCGGCAGTGCCCTGCTGCTGCCGTGGAAGATCGAGAAGTTCGGCGAGGACGGCGTCCGCGAGCGCGGCATGTTCCGCCGTTTTCACCTCGGAGGAAACGGTGCCGCCCACGGCGGGACGCTGCCGCTGCTGTTCGACGACCTGTTCGGCATGGTCATCCACGCCAACGGACGGCCCATCGCACGCACCGGATATCTCCACGTCAACTACCGCAAGATCACGCCGATCGAGACGGAACTCGTGGTCGACGGATGGGTCGACCGGGTAGAGGGCCGAAAGGCATTCTGCAAGGCCGAGCTGCGCGACCTCGACGGCAATCTCCTCGCCGATTCCGAGGCCCTGATGATCCAGCTTCTGCCCGGCCAGCAGTGATCGATCCGGCCCTGCCGTCCGCCGACGAGCTCCTCGCGAGCGCCGTCGTCGTGTCGCTGCCCATGCGGGTCCGCTTCCGGGGCATCACCCGGCGTGAGGTGCTGCTGGTGCGCGGACCCGTCGGCTGGGGTGAGTTCGGGGCGTTCCCGGAATACGAAGACGACGAGGCCGCGCACTGGCTCCGTTCGGCGATCGAATCCGCATGGGTCGGTCATCCTCCGGCGGTCCGGTCCGTGGTCCCGGTCAACGCGACAGTGCCGGCCGTCGATCCGGACCGCGTTCCCGAGGTGCTCGCGCGGTTCCCCGGCGCCGACACGGCGAAGGTGAAAGTCGCCGAACCGGGCCAGGATCTCGCGCAGGATCTTGCTCGGGTCCGGGCGGTCCGTGAACTGGTGCCGCGCGTTCGCGTGGACGCCAACGGCGGCTGGACGGTCGACGAGGCCGTCACCGCGCTGACCGCGCTCACCGTCGATGCGCCGCTCGAATACGCGGAACAGCCCTGCGCGACCGTGCCCGAACTGGTCGCCGTCCGGAAGCGGTTGCCCGACGTGCGTGTCGCGGCGGACGAGAGCATCCGCAGAGCCGAGGACCCGATGCGCGTCGTGCGTGCCGGTGGCGCCGATGTCGCGGTCGTCAAGGTTGCTCCGCTCGGCGGGGTGCGCAGGCTGCTGGCCCTGGCCGACGAACTCGCAGCTCACGGCGTCGAGGTGGTCGTCTCGAGCGCGCTCGATTCCGCTGTCGGAATGAGCGCCGGACTCGCCGCGGCGGGCGCGTTGCCGCAGCTGCCGTTCGCGTGCGGACTCGGTACCGGTGGCTTCTTCACCGCTGACGTCGCGACCGCGCGACGCATGTCCGGCGGCGTGCTTCCGGTCGGAGCGGTGGTCCCGGAAGCCGGGATGCTCGACGCGGTTCGGGCCGCACCGGACCGTGCCCAGTGGTGGTTCGACCGGCTGCGACGGTGCCGCGCCCTGTTGGGCTGAACGCCGAGTATGTACCTGCTACAGAGTCGTATATCGTTCCCCCAGTCCCAACAGTCACAAGTGTCACATTTACGGAGGCAGTGAAAGTGGTTGCAGCTCTGCACGATGCTCTGCTCGGACCCGACAAGTTCCCGGCGGTCAAGGCCGACGTCGAAGCTCTGATCGATGCCGAGGTGTCGGACAAGAAGGGTGCATCGGGCCTCGCCCTCAAGGGCGGCTACGCCGCAGTGAAGAAGGTCGGACCGTCGGTCGTGCCCGGCGCGATCGAGAGCCTGCTCCCCGACTTCGTCGAGCGGCTCCAGCCGTTCTGGATCGAGTACGCCGGTGCCGGTTCGTTCGCCGACTTCCTCGTTGCTCGCGGTGACGCGGTCGCGGACGCGCTGCTCGGAGTGACCGACGACAAGATTGCCGGCTCGGACAAGACCGCTGTGAAGAGGGTCTACGACTCGCTGCGTCCGTCGGCCAAGAAGCACGTCATCGAGGCTCTGCCCCGTCTGGGCGACCTCGTCCAGAAGCACGCGGGCTGATCCGATACTGCGGATCGATCCGACGAACGTCGCGGTGACCACCGGCTCCGGCCGGTCGGCACCGCGACGTTCTGCTTTCGTCGCAGGGTTCTCCCGAGGGAGACCTCAGTAGACGGGCTCGCCGTACTTCCAATAACCCGTGAACGTCACTGCCGACCTGTCCCAGCCGCGCTCGCGCACGAGGTGACGTCGCACCCCGGTCGCGAGATCGGATTCACCGGCGACGAACGCACAACCGCGTGCCGACGGGAGGGTCGCGGCTCGCACCGCTTCGACGGCGAGAACCCCCGGACGCGCCGCTCTGTCGGTGCGGATGAGGGGATGGACCCTCACGTTCGGGCCGGTCGCCAGGTGCTGCGCCGCGAGATCCTCCGGATGTGGAACCTCCACGAACACTTCCGCGACCGCCGCCGGATCAGCCGAGAGGACGGACTCGAGGATGCCCGCGACCGCCGGCAGAGCGCTCTCGTCGGCCACGAGCAACTGCCAGTGCGCGCTCGCGTCGGGGACGTAGCCGATTCCTTCGTCGAGCACACCGATTTCTTCACCGGCCGAGACGGTGTTCGCCCACGCCGACGCCGGTCCGAGGTCTCCGTGCGACGCGAAGTCGATGTCGATTTCCGCCGTGTCGCCGTACGATCCGGCGCCGGCCGCGCGGAACCGGCGGAAGGTGTAGTTCCGCAGCACGGGCCGCTCGTCGTCCGGGATCACCTGGTATTCGGGCCACCACCGGTCGTCCGTCGCCGAGGGCAGCGTGAATCCGCGCCGGCCGGGGACGGGAAAGAACATCCGGAACCAGTGGTCGAAGCCCATCGGACCGATGGTCGACACCGCATCGCCGCCGATGGTGACGCGGACGAACGTCGGACTGATCCGTGCGGTGGCGAGCACGCGAGCGCGCACGATCTCGCGTGTCGCGGGTTTGACGAACTTCGGCGCCTTGCGCGCTGCCCTGGTGCGTTCGGCCATGACCACCCTTCCGGAGCCGCCCCCTACTGAGCCGACCCTAACCTGCGGGGGCGGTGTCCGGTGACGCAGGGCTCAGCAGGTAGGGCGCTCGAGGGACCGAACCTGCGGCGTCAATCCCCACTCGGTGCGTCCCAGCCTGCTCGCGGGCGCGAGCGCCGCGAAGTCCGGCGCTCCGTCTTCGGCCAGCACGTCGCGCCGAACCGTCACCGCGACCACATCGCCCATGACCACGAACGAATCGCCCACCTCGATCACCCGGCGCAACGTGCACTCGATCGACGCGGGCGATTGCGCGACGCGGGGAGGGCGCACCCGCTCGCTCGGCTCCGCCTGCAGCCCGACTTCCGTGAACTCGTCGACCTCGTGCGGAAAATTCGCAGAGGAGGCGTTGACCTGCTCCATCAGCGGAACCGTCGCGACGTTCACCACGAATTCGCCCGTCTCCTCGATGTTGCGAAGACTGTCCTTGCGGCCCACCGACGTGAACTGCACGACCGGTGGCGCCGTGCTCGCGACCGTGAAGAAGCTGTAGGGAGCCACGTTGGCGACCCCGTCGCCCGACACGGTCGAGACCCACGCGATGGGACGGGGCACGATCGTGGCGGTGAGCAGCCCGTAGAAACGTCCGGGACTCAGATCGGCGGGATCGAAGACGGTGCGCATCCCCCCATTGTGGTGGTTGCCGGGCGGCGGATCGCTGCCCTGCCGCAACCCGGCGCGGCGCGGGGGAGAACCCGGGCACCTGCCGCCCCGCACTACCCTGGACGTCGTGAACCCGTCCACAGCCCAGGCCACCGCAGTCGTCGACGAACTCGCTCGAGGTGGGGTGCGGGATGTCGTGCTGTGCCCGGGCTCGCGCAATGCCCCGCTCGCGTTCGCGTTGCAGGCGGCAGATGCTGCCGGGCGGCTTCGTCTGCACATGCGCATCGACGAACGGACCGCCGGCTTTCTCGCGATCGGCCTGGCCCTGTCGTCGAAGCGGCCCGTGCCCGTGGTGATGACATCCGGGACAGCGGTGGCGAACCTTGCCCCGGCGGTCCTCGAGGCGAACTATGCGCGCGTGCCGCTCGTCGTTCTGAGCGCCAATCGCCCCTACGAACTGCTCGGATCGGGTGCGAACCAGACCGTCGAGCAACTCGGCCTGTTCGGTACGCAGGTCCGCGCGACCATCAGCCTGGGATTGGCGGAGAGCGCCGACCAGAACAGCGCGTGGCGATCGGCGGTCAGCCGTGTGCTGGCGGCAGCGCGCGGCACCCGGTCGGGGAACGCCGGTCCCGTGCACTTCGACATTCCGCTGCGTGAACCCCTCGTTCCCGCGGCGGACCAGAAGGGATCCGCCCCCGAAGGTCGTCCGGACGGGGCAGCGTGGACCACCACCGCCAACGCGACACTGGACGTACCGGTCGAGATCGACCTCACGCCGGACACGGTCGTCATCTCCGGGCACGGCTCCGCGCTGCGGCCCGAACTCGCGGGCCTGCCCACCGTCGCCGAACCGACCGCGCCGCTGCACGGCGTACCGCTGCACCCGATGGCGCTGCCACATCTGAAGCCGCGGCAGGCAATCATCACGGGCCGGCCGACCCTGCACCGTCCCGTGTCGAACCTGCTGGCAGACCCGGCGGTGGCGGTCTACGCCCTCACCACCGGTCCGCGCTGGCCCGATGTGTCCGGCAACGTTCTCGCGACCGGCACCCGCGCGGTGATCTCCGGACAGCCGGACGAGGCATGGCTCGAGCGGGGCCGGCAGCTTTCCGCGCACACCGACAAAGCCGTGCGTGCGCAGTTGGATTCCCACCCGAAAGCCACCGGACTGCACGTCGCCGCAGTCGTCACCGACGCGATGCGCGACGGAGACCAGTTGCTGCTCGGGGCTTCCAACCCCGTGCGCGACGCGGCGCTGGTCAGTTACCCGAAACCCGGCGTGAGTGTGTTGTCCAACCGGGGCGTCGCCGGTATCGACGGGACGGTCTCGACGGCGGTCGGCGCCGCGCTCGCCTATACCGCCGGCCGCACCGTCGCGCTGCTCGGCGACCTCACGTTCCTGCACGACGCGGCCGGACTGCTCATCGGACCTTCGGAGCCGCGCCCGCGCAACCTCACGATCGTCGTCGCGAACGACGACGGCGGCGGCATCTTCGAACTGCTCGAACAGGGCGACCCGCAGTATGCAGGCGTCTTCGAGCGAGTCTTCGGCACGCCGCACGGAATGGACCTCGGGGCGTTGTGCGCCGCGTACCGCGTTCCGCACGAGAGTGTGGACCTGCAGGGCCTGGCGGCCGCCCTCGCCGACACCGCTCCGCCGTCCGGGGGGATCCGGGTCGTCGAGGTGACCACCGACCGGGCGGGACTGCGTGAACTCCATGCGGCGGTGCGGGCTCAGCTGTGACCGGAACCGAACGCGCGCGACGCATCGTCCTCATCGTCGCCATCGCGCTGTCCGCATTGGCGGTCGCCCTGTTTCTCGGTGCTCTGCGCAACGACCGGACCATCGAGAGCGACATGGGCACCGCAACCGCCGAGGTGTTGTCGGCCGGGTCGCTCCGGTCCGCGGTCGCTTTCGTCACGCCCGACGGCGTCACACACAACCCCGAACTCGGCGTGCTGTACCCGACGGGTCTTGCCACCGGCCAGCGCATCGCCGTCGAGTACGCGCGCAGTGATCCCGACCTGGTGAGGGTCACCGGACGCGATGCCCGGGTGGCACTGATCCCCACCGGTTCGGTGATTGTGGTCACGTGGCTGATCGCGGTGCCGGTCCTCGTCTACCTGCGGCGCCGTGAGGCCGCGGACACCGATCCCTCCGTGGCCGAGGGCGCGGCACGCGCGATGTCCTGACGACGAGGTCCTCCTCAGGGTTCGCGGGCCCGTCGCCGGGTAACGTTTCGGCCGTGGCAAAAACTCACGGATCGCGCGCGTCCCTCGACAAGGATCCGCGCGAGGTCGCGTCCATGTTCGACGGTGTCGCGGCGCGCTACGACCTGACCAATACCGTTCTGTCGTTCGGCCAGGACCGCGGATGGCGCCGTGCGACGCGTGCCGCGCTGGACCTGAAGCCCGGCGAGCGGGTTCTCGATCTCGCGGCCGGCACCGGCGTCTCGACGGTCGAACTCGGCCGCTCCGGAGCGTGGGTGGTGGCCACCGACTTCTCCACCGGCATGCTGAACGCCGGTGCGTTCCGCCAGGTACCCATGGTCGCGGGCGACGCGATGCGGTTGCCGTTCGCCGACGCCGTCTTCGACGCCGCGACGATTTCCTTCGGCCTGCGCAACGTCGCCGATCCCGATGCCGGCCTCCGCGAGATCGCGCGGGTCGTCAAGCCCGGCGGGCGGTTGGTGGTGTGCGAATTCTCCACTCCCGTGCGGGAACCGCTGCGCACGGTCTACATGGAATACCTGATGCGTGCGCTTCCGCGGGTCGCGCGCGCCGTGAGCAGCAACCCCGACGCGTACGTGTACCTGGCCGAGTCGATCCGGGCATGGCCGACGCAGGAACAACTCGCCGTGCGTATCGGAGAGGCAGGCTGGCGCGACGTGAAGTGGCGGAATCTGACGGGCGGGATCGCGGCGCTGCACAGCGCGGTGCGCTAGGTCGGCACAGCGCGGTGCGCTGGATCGGTACAGCGCGGTGTGTCAGGCGAACAACGGCCGGCGGTCCCAGCGCATGGACGCACGTCCGCTCGCCCGCCACGCCCGTGCCACGACATCGGTGTCCTCGTCGGTCACCAGATTTCCCATCACACGCACCGCGACATTCATCATCGCCCGTGATCGCATCGCGACCGGTCCGGTCGTCGGCAGGAACTTCGGCACGGTGAGCAGCCCGGCGAGCCTTCGTGCGGTCGAGAACGCGGCTCCGTAGTGCGCGCGCAGCAATGCGGGCCACTCGCCTGTCAGATCGTCCCGGTCGAGGATCTCTGCGAGCAGGCGCCCGCCCTCGAGTCCGTAGTCGATGCCTTCTCCGTTGAGGGGATTGACGCAGGCGGCTGCGTCGCCGACGAGCGCCCAGTTGACGCCGGCCACTCCGGACACCGCACCACCCATGGGAAGTAGGGCCGACGCGACCCTGGTCACGGGGCCCAGTCCCCACTCCGCACGACGCTTGTCCGCGTACAGGTCGATCAACGGCCGCAACGATCCCTGTGCGGGGCGCGCGGCCGTGGCGAGCGTGCCCACGCCGATGTTGACCTCGCCGGTTCCGAGTGGGAACACCCAGCCGTAACCCGGTTGCAGGGTTCCCGCATCGTCACGCAACTCGAGGTGCGAGGTGATCCACGGATCGTCGCTCCGGGTCGATGTCGCATAGGCGCGCGCGGCCACGCCGTACGCGGTGTCGCGGTGCCAGCGGCGCCCGAGGACCTTGCCGAGCGGCGAGCGCACGCCGTCGGCGACGACGAGCCGCCGGCACGACACGGTGCGCGGACCGTCCTCGGTGCGGAGGAGAACGGAGGTCACCCGGTCGCCGTCACGCTCGACGTCGACGGCCTTGGCACCTTCGACCATCCGGGCACCGGAGTCGAGGGCGACCCGGCGGATCCGGTCGTCCAACTCGGTGCGGGGCACGGCGCTACCCATCGAGGGGAACGAGGAGTCCGGCCACGGCAACTCGAACCGGCCGCCGAACCCTTCCAGGCGCAAGCCGCGGTTGACGGTGTGGGTGCGCAACCAGTCGCCCAGGCCGAGACGGTCCAGTTCCGCGACCGCGCGCGGGGTGAGCCCGTCGCCGCAGGTCTTGTCTCGCGGGAACCTCGCGGCGTCGACCAACAGCACGTCGTGCCCGGCGCGGGCTGCCCATGCCGCAGCCGACGAACCGGCGGGACCGGCACCGACGACGAGAACATCGGTACTGTCGGGAACGCAGGACCGGGATTGCCGCGGCTCTGTCGCGGAGTTTTCGCCCACCACGTGTCCATCCTCTCAGGCACGACTTTCTCGCCTCGACGAGGTGGTGTGGTGGTGGAGCGGCTAGGTTCACTACCGTGAGGCCGAGGCGACAGAAGAGGATGGGTACGTCATCGTGAGCACTGAGGGGGCGGCTCGGACCGCCGGTCCGGCCGACGCGGTATCGAGCACCGTCGTTGCTGGTGTGGAACTCGGCGACCCGGGTCTCGCGACCAGCGTGCGCGACGGACTCGCGAGCGTCGAGGCACTGCTCGTCCAGGAGTTGTCGGACGGTGAAGACTTCCTGACGGAGGCGGCACTGCACCTCGCGAAGGCGGGCGGCAAGCGATTCCGGCCGCTGTTCACGATCCTGACCGCGCAACTCGGCCCCAACCCCGCCGATCCGTCGGTCGTGACGGCAGCGACGGTGGTCGAACTCGTCCACCTCGCGACCCTCTACCACGACGACGTGATGGACGAGGCGACGATGCGGCGGGGCGCTCCGAGCGCGAACGTGCGCTGGAACAACAGCGTCGCCATCCTCGCCGGCGACTACCTGTTCGCCCACGCGTCCCGGCTGGTGTCCACACTCGGCCCGTCCGCGGTGCAGATCATCGCCGAGACGTTCGCCGAACTCGTCACCGGGCAGATGCGCGAAACCATCGGTGCCCGTGAGCAGCAGGACCCGGTCGAGCACTACCTGCGGGTGGTGTGGGAGAAGACCGGTTCGCTGATCGCGGCGAGCGGCCGATTCGGCGGCACCTTCTCCGGGGGCGACGAAGAACACGTCGCACGGCTCGAGAGGCTCGGCGACGCCGTCGGTACCGCCTTCCAGATCGTCGACGACATCATCGACATCGCGTCGGTCACGTCCGAATCGGGCAAGACACCCGGAACCGATCTTCGTGAGGGCGTACACACGTTGCCGGTGCTCTACGCGCTGCGCGAGACCGGACCCGACGCGGACCGGTTGCGGGAGCTGCTCGTCGGCCCGATCGACGACGAGGCACACGTCGAGGAGGCCCTCGAACTTCTCGTCCGGTCGCCCGGCATGGAGGCGGCCAAGCACACCCTCGACACGTATGCGCGGCGGGCGCACGCCGAGCTCGAGGCGCTGCCTCAGGGTCCCGCCAACGAGGCGCTGCGGCACCTCGTCGACTTCACGATCGCCCGGGTGGGCTGACCTCCTCCGACCTGTCCCGGGGGAACCGGGAAGCTCTGCCGTTCGTTGATCGGGCGAATGGACCACCACCGTGCGAACCACAGACGCGGGGTGGGGGAGGAGCGTGACGTGCACGGGTATGCGAACCGTCTCAAGACGGCCGGGTTACTGGTGGGAATGTCGGCGCTGATCGTCTTCGTCGGCGCCTTGTTCCAGAACTCGACGATCCTGGTGATCTCGGTGGTGCTGGCGGTCGGTGTGAACGGGTACGCGTACTTCAACAGCGACAAGCTCGCGTTGCGGTCGATGCACGCGCAGCCGATCACCGAGGTCCAGGCACCGGTGATCTACCGCATCGTGCGTGAGCTGGCGACGGCGGCGCATCAACCGATGCCGCGGTTGTATGTCAGTCCCACCAACGCGCCCAACGCGTTCGCCACCGGCAGGAATCCACGTAATGCCGCGGTGTGCTGCACCAGCGGGATCCTCGACATTCTCGACGAGCGCGAACTACGCGCGGTCCTCGGTCACGAGTTGTCGCACGTCTACAACCGCGACATCCTGATCTCGTCCGTCGCCGGCGCCATGGCCGCAGTCATCTCCGGCCTTGCCAACTTCGCGTTCTTCGCGGGCGCGTTCGGTGGCGGCCGGGAGGGCGGCGCCAATCCGATCGCGCTGTTGCTCGTCTCGTTGCTCGGCCCCATTGCCGCGTCGGTGGTCAGGCTGGCGGTCTCGCGCTCACGTGAGTACCAGGCAGACCAGTCCGGCGCCGAGCTGACGGGCGATCCTCTGGCGCTGGCGTCGGCGCTACGCAAGCTCGAGCGCGGCACCCAGGCCGCACCGTTGCCGCCGGAGCCGCAACTCGCGGCTCAGTCGCACCTGATGATCGCCAATCCGTTCCGGGCCGGCGACAAGATGAGCAGGCTGTTCTCCACCCATCCGCCGATGGAGGAGCGCATCGCGCGGCTGGAGCGCATGGCCGGCCTGCGGTAGGCGACCCCGCGTAGTTCCGGGGAAGTGCCCGCAGAGGCCTCAGGGCCCGGAAACCGCGGGAGCGACACCGCCCGCGCAGGGAAGCGCGGGACGGGTGTCGGTGTGGCCGCGTCGCTCTAGCGGTAGTTGACGAACTGCAGCGCCACGTCGAGGTCGGCGTTCTTGAGCAGCGCGATGATGGCCTGAAGGTCGTCACGCTTCTTGCTGCTCACACGCAGCTCTTCGCCCTGGATCTGTGCCTTCACGCCCTTGGGGCCTTCGTCACGGATGAGCTTCGTGATCTTCTTCGCATTCTCCTGGCTGATGCCTTGGACGAGAGTGCCGGTGAGCTTGTAGACCTTGCCCGACTGGGTCGGTTCTCCGGTCTCGAGCGACTTGAGGGACAGGTCCCGCCGGATCAGCTTCTCCTTGAACACGTCGAGCGCCGCCTTGACGCGGTCCTCGGTGTCGGCGGTGATCACGATGCTTTCTTCGCCGGACCATTCGATGCTCGCGCCGGTATTGCGGAAGTCGAAGCGGTTCGCGATCTCCTTCGCCGCCTGGTTCAGGGCGTTGTCCACTTCCTGACGGTCGACCTTGCTCACCACATCGAACGACGAATCAGCCACGTCTGTCTCCACTTCGGTCGGTCTGTACGGGGTTGTCATGCCGACGCTATCCGGTCGATCGGCGCCCGTAACCACCCGGTTTGCATTTCGGGGGGGTATGCGTTGTATTCTTCCAACGCATCAGGGACACGGTCCCGAGAGCACCCGGCAGGTTGCCCGAGCGGCCAATGGGAGCGGACTGTAAATCCGTCGGCTTATGCCTACGTAGGTTCGAATCCTACACCTGCCACCACACAGCCCCGGTTCTTCGGAACCGGGGCTGTCGTGTTCTCCGGGGTAGTTTCCCGGGGGGTGCCGCGGCACACGGTCCGGCAGCTGTCGGCAACCCTGTCGGGCCGACCGGAGCGTGCGGTGGCCGGCAGGTCCTGCGCGACGCTCGAGCGTCGCTTTTGGTGCCACTACCTGCTGATTTTGTGCTGACGGCGAGTGTGTGTAATCTTTTGGAGGCCGCAGCGAGCAGAGATGCTCCACGTGGCCGCGCCCCCTTAGCTCAGTCGGCAGAGCGTTTCCATGGTAAGGAAAAGGTCGACGGTTCGATTCCGTCAGGGGGCTCGCTGGATTGTGTGCCTTGATTCCGCGCGGCACATGACACCGAGGCGGTGTAGCTCAGTTGGTAGAGCAAACGACTCATAATCGTTGTGTCGCCGGTTCAAGTCCGGCCATCGCTACCAGAGTTGAATGAACCACCTGATCGATCATGATCAGATTTAACCGAAAGAAGGCATCCCGTGGCCTCCTCTACAGACGTCCGGCCGAAGATCACCTTGGCCTGCGAGGTGTGCAAGCACCGCAACTACATCACCAAGAAGAACCGTCGCAACGACCCCGATCGGCTCGAACTGAAGAAGTTCTGCCCGAACTGCGGTACGCACCAGTCGCACCGCGAGTCGAAGTAGCCTATCTGATCGACGTCGACGCGTAAGGTCTCCGCAATACCGACCGCGCCTGTTGGCGTCCTGGGCGGAATTGCGGAGGTTTTTGCGTATGACAGACGCACTCGTATCCGAAGACTCTGTGGACGTGACCGAACAGGCCGGGATCCAGTTCGATGTCGCCGCGCATGCGAAGTCCATGGTCGGACACCATTACCGTGTGGACGACTTCTACGAAGTCGGCCGCGAGAAGATTCGTGAGTACGCCCGTGCGGTGCTCGACGGACATCCCGCGCACCACGACGAGGACGCAGCCAAAGGCCTCGGATACGACGGCCTGATCGCTCCGCTCACGTTCATCTCGATCGTCGGCATGATCGCGCAGCGCAAGCTGTTCGAGGAAGTCGTCACGGGTTACGACCTGAGTCAGATCATGCAGACCGATCAACGTCTCGTGTTCCACCGGCCGATCCAGGCAGGCGATCGTCTGTTCTGTGACGTGTACCTGGAGGAATTCCGTCAGGCAGCCGGCAGCGACATCATCACCACGAAGAACCTCATCACGGATCAGTTCGACAATCTCGTGCTGACCTCGTGGACCACATTGGTGGGCCGTACCGGCGGCGAGGTCGACGCCAACATCGCGCACGCGGTCAAGGATGTGATGATGCATGAGCCTTCGTAGCTTCGAAGACGTCGTGGTCGGGGACGAGCTTCCCACCAAGACGGTGACGCTCACGCGCGGAAATCTCGTCAACTATGCCGGTGTGTCGGGTGATCCCAACCCGATTCACTGGAGCGACAAGGTCGCCGAACTTGCCGGCTTGCGCGGCGTCGTCGGTCACGGCATGCTCTCCATGGGCATCGGGGCCGGCTATGTCACGGAGTGGCTGGGAGACCCCGGTGCGGTGAAGGAATACAACGTTCGTTTCACCAGCCCGGTATACGTGGAGGCCGATGAGGCCGCCGCAATCGAGTTCAACGGCAAGATCAAGTCGTTGGACCCGGAAAGCAAGACAGCAGTGGTCGCGATCGTGGCGAAGTCGGAAGGTCGTAAGATCTTCGGCCGGGCCACGGCAACGGTTCGCTTGGCCTGACGGCCGGGCGGATTGGGTTTGTCCCGGGGCAATGCAGTACACTAAAGCTTCTGGGATCGTATAGCGCAGCGCGCTGCTCTTCGGTGCTCGTTCAAAGCCGATGGGGTAGCGCGCGTGTCATGTGATCGCAGACGGGTCGATCGACAAGGTGCTCGTTCGAGACACCGATGATCGACCAAAGGGGCGTAGCTCAATTGGCAGAGCAGCGGTCTCCAAAACCGCAGGTTGCAGGTTCAAGTCCTGTCGCCCCTGCCCCCGGACTGCCAGCGACCGAGAGGAACGATGTGAGCGAGGAGCGCGGTAAGCGCCTCAGCGACACCGGAGGGTTCACCCCCCGCGACGCTGGACCGGCAACCGGCGCAACCCCCGACGATTCCTCTGCGGTAGCGAGGCCGAGCGGCAAGCGTGTCGCCCGCTCGTCCGATGGTGGACGAGTTTCCGTCGCCAAGGATTCCGATCCGGCAGGTTCGCGCCGTGCCAGGTCTGCCGTCGCGACCGGTGACGTCTCCGGGGACAAGAAGCCCGAGAACATCTTCAAGCGCCTGCGTCGCTACTTCCGTGAGGTCATCGCCGAGCTCCGCAAGGTGATCTGGCCGAATCGCAAGCAGCTGACCACCTACACGATCGTCGTGGTGGTGTTCGTGGCTGTGATGACGGCGTTCATCTTCGGCTTGGATCTGGCGTTCGTGCAGGGCGTCAGCTGGTTGTTCGGCTAGCGCTCGCGCGCCTGCAAATTTGATCGACGAGAGGAAAAGTGCCGGTGAGCACCCCCGAGAACGACTCCTACGAGGCTTCGGCCGAAGAGCACGTTTCGGACGAGGTTTTCGTTGACGACGCGGCGACCGCCGAGGCCGTCGATGCCGACGCGACGCCCGAGAACGTCGATGACCTTGCCCCTGCCGGTGAGGATGCCGACGCATCTGCAGAAGGTGGCGAGCCCGAAGCCGAGGTCGAGATCGATCCCGCCGAGGCTCTGGAGAAGCAGCTTCGCCTCGAAGCCGGTGACTGGTATGTGATCCACTCGTACGCCGGTTACGAGAACAAGGTGAAGGCCAACCTCGAGACCCGCGTGCAGAACCTGGATCTGGGCGAGTACATCTTCCAGGTCGAGGTGCCCACGGAAGAGGTCACCGAGATCAAGAACGGGCAGCGCAAGCTGGTCAACCGCAAGGTGCTGCCCGGTTACATCCTGGTTCGCATGGAGCTGAACGACGAGTCGTGGGGCGCCGTGCGCAACACGCCCGGCGTGACCGGCTTCGTCGGTGCGACCTCCCGTCCGTCGCCGCTGACGATCAAGGAGGTCGTGAAGTTCCTCCTCCCGCAGCAGGCGAAGAAGAAGCCTGCGGCCGGAACGTCGGCCGCCGGCGAGCAGTCGGCCGCCGCGTCGTCGAAGCCCACCATCGAGGTGGACTTCGAGGTCGGGGAGTCCGTGACCGTGATGGACGGTCCGTTCGCTACGCTGCCCGCGTCCATCAGCGAAGTAAATGCCGAGCAGCAGAAGCTCAAGGTCCTGGTGTCGATCTTCGGTCGTGAGACTCCCGTGGAGTTGTCCTTCACGCAGGTTTCGAAGATCTGACGCACGAAAGCTTGCAGTAGCAATACGCAAGAACCACACCGAGCAAGAAACTTAGGAATAGAGATGCCCCCCAAGAAGAAGAAGATCGCCGGGCTCATCAAGCTCCAGATCCAGGCCGGCGCGGCCAATCCGGCGCCTCCGGTCGGCCCCGCGCTGGGTCAGCACGGCGTCAACATCATGGAGTTCTGCAAGGCGTACAACGCAGCGACCGAGTCGCAGCGCGGCAACGTCGTGCCGGTCGAGATCACGGTCTACGAAGACCGCTCGTTCGACTTCAAGCTGAAGACGCCTCCGGCTGCCAAGCTGCTGCTCAAGGCAGCGGGCGTGCAGAAGGGCTCCGGCGAGCCGCACAAGACCAAGGTCGCCACGGTGACCATGGATCAGGTGCGCGAGATCGCCAAGACCAAGCAGGAAGACCTGAACGCCAACGACGTCGAGGCCGCCGCGAAGATCATCGCCGGCACCGCGCGTTCGATGGGCATCACGGTCGAGGGCTGAGAATCCCTCACCGGTCGGAAGGGACACGTTCCCGTCCGGCTGCAGCACCACCACGTGGGAGGGCCGGCCAGGTCCGCAACCACTCCCGAACCATTCACCGCAGGGTGAGAAGTTAGGAAAGAACATGGCAAAGCGCAGCAAGGCATACCTCGCCGCCGCCGAGAAGATCGATTCCGACAAGCTCTACAGCCCCCTCGCAGCCGCAAAGCTCGCGCAGGAGACAGGCTCGAAGAACAGCGACAGCACGGTCGAGGTCGCAATGCGCCTCGGCGTCGACCCCCGCAAGGCCGATCAGATGGTCCGCGGCACGGTCAACCTGCCCCACGGCACGGGTAAGACCGCTCGCGTCATCGTCTTCGCCGTCGGCGAGAAGGCTGCCGAGGCAGAGGCCGCAGGCGCCGACGTCGTCGGTGCAGAGGACCTGATCGAGCGGATTCAGGGTGGCTGGCTGGACTTCGACGCCGCGATCGCGACGCCGGACCAGATGGCCAAGGTCGGTCGTATCGCGCGTGTCCTCGGCCCGCGTGGCCTCATGCCGAACCCGAAGACCGGCACGGTCACGCCGGACGTCGCGAAGGCTGTCACGGACATCAAGGGCGGCAAGATCAACTTCCGCGTCGACAAGAACGCCAACCTTCACTTCGTGATCGGTAAGGCATCCTTCGGCGACACCAAGCTGGTCGAGAACTACGCGGCTGCCCTCGACGAGGTGCTCCGTGTGAAGCCCTCGAGCGCGAAGGGCCGCTACATCAAGAAGATCACGATCGCTACGACCACCGGACCGGGCATCCCGGTGGATCCGCAGCGCACGCGTAACCTTCTCGAGACTGCAGAGTAGATCGCTCGTTCACGCGAGTACGCACTCCGAACGGCCGGCACAGGATCCCTGTGCCGGCCGTTTTGCGTTCTACCGGCGTGTTCCGCTACAGTAGCTGGGTAGTTCGGCATTGTGCCGATCTCCACCCCGATCATGTTCTACCAAAGACCGTTGGTCACCGAGGTTGCTTGCAGCATCGGTTGAAGGTCCGGATTCATCCGGCGGCCCACGCAGGAGGACGAGGTTAGGGGAGTTGCGAAACGATCGCCTCCGTGCGGTTCTGATCCCTCTCTCACGCCCCGTGTGCCCTGCGCCGGGGCGTTTGTCGTTCCCGGCCCGACGGTTCCCGGTGGGACGTCCCATTCGGGACACCGGGAAAACGACTGTTACTGAGAGGAGGCGAAGTATGGCAAAGCCCGAGAAGGTTTCCGCAGTTGCGGAGATCACCGAGCAGTTCAAGAGCTCGACGGCCGCCGTGATCACGGAATACCGTGGTCTTTCGGTGGGAAGTCTGACTGAGCTGCGTCGCGCTCTCGGAGAGGGTGCTACCTACTCCGTCGCCAAGAACACCCTGGTCAAGCGTGCCGCCGCAGAGGCGGGCGTCGAGGGTCTCGACGATCTGTTCGTCGGTCCGACCGCCATCGCGTTCGTCAAGGGCGAGCCGGTGGACGCAGCGAAGGCTCTCAAGGCCTTCGCTAAGGACAACAAGGCACTCGTCATCAAGGGCGGGTACATGGACGGCGGCATGCTGTCCGTGGACCAGGTCAACCAGATCGCGGACCTCGAGTCCCGCGAGGTGCTGTTGGCCAAGCTCGCCGGCGCGATGAAGGGCAACTTGGCAAAGGCCGCGAGTCTGTTCAATGCTCCCGCTTCGCAGGTGGCTCGCCTTGCGGCCGCCCTGCAGGAGAAGAAGGAAGCCGAAGAGGCAGCCTGACGCTGATCCGCATCACCGCGTATCGCTGAACAAATCCACGCACGCTCCGGCGTGCACCATCCCATCCGGTCGCGGATCAGCGACATGGGACTTACAGGAAGGACCGCCATCATGGCGAAGCTCACCACCGAAGAGCTGCTCGACGCGTTCAAGGAACTGACCCTGCTCGAGCTCTCGGAGTTCGTGAAGGCATTCGAGGAGACCTTCGAGGTCACCGCTGCTGCTCCGGTCGCCGTTGCCGCTGCCGGCGCTCCGGCCGCTGCTGCCGAGGCTGCTGAAGAGCAGGACGAGTTCGACGTCATCCTCGAAGGTGCCGGCGAGAAGAAGATCCAGGTCATCAAGGTCGTTCGCGAGATCGTCTCCGGCCTGGGCCTGAAGGAAGCCAAGGACCTCGTCGAGGGTGCTCCGAAGCCGATCCTGGAGAAGGTTGCCAAGGACGCTGCAGAGGCTGCCAAGGCGAAGCTCGAGGATGCCGGCGCCAAGGTTTCCGTCAAGTAAGACGGTTTCCCTTGCGCGGGCGGGACGGTCTCCGTCCCTCTCGTGCGGCGTTACTCCGAAGGCCGCCCCCACGGATGTGTTCCGTGGGGGCGGTCTTTTCGGTATTTCGGGGCTTGCGGGGCCGTCGCCGACCCCGAACGGCCCCCTGCGTCCGGACACTTCGGGTGCGGGACGGCATCGGCGCAGGTCAGGGCATAAGTTCACCTATGTTGGCCCTTGGTGATTCCTTTACTTACTTTGGAGTAGGGTCACTTGTCACGGGCACCACGTCGATGCGATAGAGTGGCGCAACCCACATCGGGAACGGGATCGAAGAGCGCGGAGGTAATCGTGGGCGTCGAGGTGTCCGTCGAGGGACTGACCAAGTCCTTCGGCTCGCAGCGAATCTGGCAGGACGTGACTCTGACCCTCCCTCCCGGTGAGGTGAGCGTGCTGCTCGGACCTTCCGGTACGGGTAAATCGGTATTCCTGAAGTCGCTGATCGGCCTGCTGCGCCCGGAGCAGGGCTCGATCATCATCGATGGCACCGACATCCTGCAGTGCTCGAGCAAGGAACTCTACGAGATCCGCAAACTGTTCGGCGTGCTGTTCCAGGACGGCGCGCTGTTCGGCTCGATGAACCTGTACGACAACGTTGCCTTCCCCCTGCGGGAGCACACCAAGAAGTCCGAGTCCGACGTTCGCAAGATCGTGATGAGCAAGCTCGAACTGGTCGGTCTGCTCGGCGCGGAAGACAAACTGCCCGGTGAGATCTCCGGCGGTATGCGCAAGCGCGCGGGCCTGGCCCGTGCGCTGGTGCTCGACCCCGAGATCATCCTGGTCGACGAGCCGGACTCCGGCCTCGACCCGGTCCGGACCACATACATCTCGCAGACTCTGATCGACATCAATGCCGAGATCGACGCGACTATCCTCATCGTGTCGCACAACATCAACCTCGCTCGCACGGTGCCCGACAACATCGGCATGCTGTTCCGCCGCCAGTTGGTGATGTTCGGTCCGCGTGAGGTGCTGCTGACCTCGGACGAGCCGGTGGTCAAGCAGTTCCTCAACGGCACGATGATCGGCCCGATCGGCATGTCGGAGGAGAAGGACGAGGCGCAGATGGCTCACGAGCAGGCGCTCGTCGACGCAGGTCACCACGCCGGCGGTGTCGAGGATGTCGAAGGCATCGTGCCGCAGATGAAAGCCACTCCCGGTATGCCGTTCCGTCAGGCCGTCGCGCGCCGGAAGGACCGTGTGCGGCAGATCCTGCACACGCTTCCGTCCGTCGCCCAGAGCGCGATCCTCGAATCGCTCGACGAAGACGACACGCCGATGGCCGCACCGGGACAGCACGGTCAGGCATCGGGATACCACGATGATCTCGATGCGGACACGCAGGTAATTCCCGTGTACTCCCCAGAGCAGCACGGTCAGCCGGAGGGCCAGAAGTAGGAGATTAGATGGGGGCTGGTAGCTCGCTGTTGCGTCCCGCGCACGGCGCACTCACCCAAGCCGGAAATATCGTCGAGCTTTTCGTCGACGTCGTGAGGAACACGTTCCGCCGACCGTTCCAGTTCCGCGAATTCATCGAGCAGGCGTGGTTCATCGCCAGTGTGACGATCCTGCCCACCGCGCTCGTGGCGATCCCGTTCGGCGCGGTCGTCTCGCTCCAGACCGGTTCGCTGATCAAGCAGCTCGGTGCCGAGTCGTTCACCGGCGCGGCCAGTGTGCTCGCGGTGATCCAGCAGGGCAGTCCGATCGTGACAGCTCTGCTGATCGCCGGGGCAGCGGGCTCGGCGGTCACCGCCGACCTCGGATCACGGACCATCCGGGAGGAGATCGACGCGATGGAAGTGCTGGGTATCAACCCGGTGCAACGTCTCGTCGTGCCTCGCGTACTGGCCATGGTGCTCGTGGCGCTGCTGCTCAACGGTCTCGTCTCCGTCGTGGGCATCGCAGGTGGTTACTTCTTCAACGTCGTCCTGCAGGGCGGTACACCCGGTGCGTATCTCGCGTCCTTCTCGGCGCTCGCCCAGCTACCCGATCTGTACGTCGCCGAACTCAAGGCAGCGATCTTCGGTCTCATCGCCGGCGTGGTCGCGTGCTACAAGGGCTTGCACCCAGGCCCCGGGCCGAAGGGCGTGGGGGAGGCAGTGAACCAGACCGTGGTCATCACGTTCCTGTTGCTCTTCTTCGCCAACCTGATCTTGACGATGGTGTATCTGCAGGTTGTACCTGCGAAGGGATCTTGACGCCATGACAATCTCGAAAGGCCGCGGAGATCTCGTCCTTCTCCGGGGTCGCAAAGTGCTGCGCGCTCCGCTGAACGTGCTCGATCGCGCCGGCGAACAGATGTCCTTCTACGCGCGTGCCGTCGCATGGACACCGCGAACCATCACCCACTACCGCAAGGAAGTGCTCCGGCTGCTCGCCGAGGTCACCTTCGGAAGCGGCGCGCTCGCAGTCATCGGCGGCACGATCGGCGTCATCGCCATGATGTCGGGATTCACCGGCGTCGTGGTGGGGCTCCAGGGCTTCGCGGCGCTCGAGCAGCTCGGCTCCTCGGTGCTCACAGGCTTCTTGTCGGCGTACGTCAACACCCGCGAACTCGCACCGGTGGTCGCGGCGCTCGCGTTGTCTGCCACCGTCGGCTGCGGTTTCACCGCCCAACTGGGCGCGATGCGCATCAGCGAAGAGATCGATGCACTCGAAGTGATGGCCGTGCCGTCCGTCCCGTTCCTCGTGACGTCGCGCATGATCGCCGGTTTCGTGGCGGTCATCCCGCTCTACATCATCGGCCTGCTCGCGGCATACCTTGCGACGCGCGTGATCAGCACTCTGTTCAACGGCCAGTCCAGCGGGTCGTACGACCACTATTTCTACTTGTTCCTGCCACCCGCGGACGTACTCTATTCGTTCGGAAAAGTGCTGGTCTTCGCGTTCGTGCTCATTCTGATCCACTGCTACTACGGCTTCCACGCCAGCGGTGGCCCGGCAGGCGTCGGCGTAGCGGTAGGGCGGGCGGTCCGCACCGCCATCGTCACGATCGCCGTGCTCGACTTCTTCCTGAGCCTCGCGATCTGGGGCACGACGACGACGGTGAGGATTGCCGGATGAGCGAACCCACTTCGGTGCTGCGACGGCGCGTGCTCGGCCTGGTGTTCTTCCTCGTCGTGGGCTTGTTCCTGTATTTCGCCGTGGCGGTCTACAACAAGACGTTCACCAAGATCGTGGAAGTCGACGTGCTCACCGACAGCATCGGAAACGCGCTTCCCCAGAACGCCGACGTCAAGGTTCGAGGCGTGAACGTGGGCGAGGTCCGCGGCACGAGTGCGGAAGAAGGCCGGGTCACGGCGCATCTGGCACTGAATCCGGACATGGTGGACAAGATCCCGTCCAACGCCACGGCCCAGTTGCTTCCCAAGACGCTTTTCGGCGAGCGGTACATCTCGCTGATCATCCCGGACGAGCCGGCCGACCCCGTGCAGCCCGGTGACGTGCTGATGCAGGACACCGGCCGGCGCACCGCGGAACTGAGCGAAGTGCTCGACGGGCTTCTTCCGCTGCTCCAGGCGATTCCCCCGCAGGATCTCGCGAACACTCTCGGCGCCCTCGCGCAGGGCCTGAGCGGACGCGGCGAAACACTCGGCCGTACGGTCGACCAGCTCGAGCAGGTGTTCCGTGAAGTCAACGTCGAACTGCCGACGCTGCAGGAGGACCTGCGAGGACTCGCCGACTTCTCCCAGACCTACGCGGACGCGGCCCCGGACCTCGTCGACGCACTGGACAACCTGCGGACCACGGGCGGCACGGTGGTCGAGCAGCAGAACCAGATCCGGACGCTGCTCGCGAGCGCCACCGGCGCGTCGTCGGTCACCGCGGATTTCGTCGACACGAACGCGAACTCGATCATCAGCCTGTCGGCCGATTCGAAGGAGGCGCTGCAACTGCTCGCCCGATACTCCCCGTCGTTCCCGTGCACGTTCAAAGGCTTCGCCGATGCGCTGCCCGCGGCGGCCGGAGTGCTCGCGGCGGACGACCCGTTCCCCGGTGTGCGCGCCAATATCCAGTTCACCAATCCCAAGGGGCGGTACCTTCCCAATCAGGACGAACCCCGGCTGCTCGACGACCGTGGTCCGGCCTGCTATCTCGACGTCACCGCGCCCGGACGGAAGTTCCCGCAGTACCCGGGCGGCTCGGTCAACGACGGGTCCTACCAGGTCCCCTCGCGTAATCCCGGGCCCGCGAACATTCCGATGTTCCCGGCACCCGAGGGCTCGGGTGTGCCGGACGCGGTGAGCGAGATCATCGGTACCTCGCCCGACACGGCGTCGACGGTGTCCTACACCGGTTCGAACGCGGAGCAGGACACACTCGACGTGATCTACGGCCAGGCCGCCGGTATGGCACCGGAAGACGTACCCACCTGGACCACCCGGCTGGGTGCGCCGGCGATGCGAGGGACGGAGGTGAGCATCGGATGAAAAGCCTTGTCGCTCCTTTGACCAAGCTCATCGTCTTCGCCCTCGTCACGATCGTCGCGACAGGAATCCTCGCGGCCACGATCGCCAGTGTCGGCGGTGGCGGCGGCACGAAGTTCCACGCGATCTTCTCCGACGTCACGTCGCTCAACGAGGGCGACGACGTGCGCATCGCAGGCGTGCGGGTCGGGCAGGTGGACAAGATCGCGATCGTCAACGACCGCGAAGCCCGCGTCACCTTCTCGCTCGAACAGCGCGACTGGATCCCCGCCGGTGCGACAGCGACGATCAGGTTCCGCAACCTGGTGGGTCAGCGCTACATCGCGCTCGCCGAGGGCGAGAGCAAACAGGGAATGAAAATGACGGCGGGCGAGACCATCCCGCTCGAACGGACCCGGCCGGCCGTCAACCTCACCACGCTGTTCGACGGCTTCAGGCCGCTGTTCCAGACACTCAGCGCCGATGACGTGAACAAGTTGTCGTACCAGATCATCCAGGTCTTCCAAGGGGAGGCCGGTACCGTCAGCGACCTCGTGCGCAGCACCGCGAGCCTCACCAACACCATCGCGGACAAGGACAGGGTGATCGGTGCCGTGATCGACAATCTCAACACCGTCCTGGCGACGGTCGACGAGCGCGATCGGCAACTCGACTCGCTGCTCGTCAACACGCAGGCACTGGTCAGCGGTCTCGCCGCCGACCGCGACACGGTCGGTTCGGCGGTCCAGTCGCTCGCAGGTCTGACCGACGCGGTCTCGGACGTACTCGAACCGACACGCCCGTCGATCTCGCAGTCGATCACTGCCCTCGAACAGGTCTCCGCCACGCTCAACGCGAACCGTGACGATCTCGACAAGGTGCTCGAGACCCTTCCGGTCAAGTTGGAAAAGCTCGGCAGGGTCGCGAGCTACGGTTCGTGGTTCCAGTTCTATCTGTGCGGTATCGACATCGTGGCCGGCCCCGGATCGATTCCCTACCTGAACCTGCCGACGGGTCTCCCCACCGTGAACCAACCCATCTACACGAATGCGGCGCAGCGATGCACGCAGGACGGGATGCAGGAGTTGCAGGGACGATGAGTAAACGCCGCAGTCCGGCCGCAGCCGGTGCCCTGGGCATCGTCGTAATTCTGCTGGCCACAGTGTCCGCCTTCTTTCTCGGTTCGCTGCCGATCATCGGAGCGGGCGTCACCTACGAAGCCGAATTCAGCGAAGCCGCCGGTCTCAAGCCCAGCAACGAAGTACGCATTGCCGGGGTCAAGGTCGGCCAGGTCACCGGTGTCGAACTCGAGGGCGACCGCGTCGTCGTCTCCTTCAAGGTGCAGGACGCGTGGGTCGGCAACGACACGTCCGCCTCGATCCAGATCAAGACGATCCTGGGCCAGAAATATCTCGCCCTGGACCCGCGTGGCACCGAGGTCCTCAACGCCGACACACGCATCCCGATGGAACGCACGGTCGCGCCGTACGACGTGATCGAGGCGTTCTCGTCGGCAGCCACGACTATCGGCGAGATCGATACCGACCAGCTCGCTACCGGTTTCGAGGCACTTTCCGAGGCGTTCTCCGAAACTCCCGACGACTTCCGGGCGTCGCTCGACGGGGTGAGCCGGCTTTCGGAGACCGTCGCCAGCCGCGACCAGGAGCTGAAGAAACTGCTCGGCGCGACGAGCAACGTCTCGAAGGTGCTCGCGGACCGGAACGTCGAATTCAACCGGCTTCTGAGCGACGGCGCCTTGCTCGTCGCCGAACTGAACAACCGTCAGCAGGCGATATCCCAGCTCCTCGACGGAACCAAACGGCTCTCCACCGAGCTGTCCGGTCTGGTGCAGGAGAACGAGGAATCCATCGGCCCGGCATTGCAGCAGCTACGCGGAGTCGTGCAGACCCTGCAGGAGAACAACGACAACCTCGCCCGAGCGGTGGAGTTGTACGAACCGTTCGTTCGCGTCTACTCCAACGTCGTCGGTAACGGTCGCTGGTTCGACCAGGTCATCGTCAACCTCACGCCGCCGGGGCTGCCCGAGATTCCGGGCTACCGCGATTCCGTCCGCCAGCTGGAAGGAGTGAACTGATGGCGCACTCCGAAGACCGTGACACCCGCTCGGGTCGCAACCGCATCGCGATCATCGCCCTCGTGGTGGCGGTGGTGGTCGCGGCCGGTGCAGGCGGCTGGTGGCTGTGGACTCGGGCCGGAACGACGAACATCACGGCCTATTTCGACAACAGTGTCGGTATCTACCAAGGTTCCGGTGTGCGTGTCCTGGGCGTCGAGGTCGGCACGGTGACCTCCGTCGAACCGCAGGGCGACGTGGTGAAAGTCGGTATCCGTGTCGACCGGGGTGTGGACATCCCCGCCGACGCGCAGGCCGTGCAGATCAGCCCCTCCGTGGTGGCCGACCGCTACGTCCAGCTCACTCCCGCCTACTCCGGCGGCGACAAGATGGAGAACGGCGCGGTGATCGAACGGGAGCGCACCGCCACTCCGGTGGAAGTCGATCAGCTCTATGCGAGCATCGACGACCTGTCGCGCGCTCTCGGGCCCGAAGGCGCCAACCGCGACGGGGCTCTGACCGAGTTCGTCGAGGTGGGTGCAGAAAACCTGGCGGGCAACGGTGCCGCACTCGGACAGAGCATCGATCAGCTGTCCTCGGCCGCACGGACCCTCAACGAATCGCGCGGCGATCTGTTCGGCACGATCGAGAACCTGCAGGTCTTCGTCAGCGCACTGGCCGCCAACGACCAGCAGGTCCGCCAATTCAACACCCAGCTCGCGGACCTGTCGGGGTTCCTCGCCGGCGAACGCGAGAATCTCGGACAGGCGGTGAACCAGCTCTCGGTGACGCTCGGGGAGGTCGCGACCTTCGTGCGCGACAACCAGACCGCACTCAAGGACAACGTCGACGCCCTCGTGCCGATCACCACCACGCTCGCGGAGCGCCGGGAGTCGCTGGTGAACTCGCTCACCCTGCTGCCGCTCGCCGTGAGCAACCTCGTCAATTCGTACGACGCGGAAGCCGGCGTTCTGGCGTCGCGTCTCGTCCTGACCGACCTGCAGGACCCTGCCGGTGCGGTGTGCAATCTCATCGACGTGGGCCGGCTCGTTCCGGGCGACCCGCGCTTCGAGCAACTCGGCAGGCAGATGCAACCGCTCATCGACCGGTGCGACGTCATCGCGGGGCAGGTCACCGCGGCCCAGAAAACCCCGGACCTGATCCTCCCGTTCGGAATTCTCAGCGGCGAGAACATTCAGCGTCAGGTCGTTCCGGGCACGGTGCCGGGTGTCGAATCACCCCGGCTCGATCTCGAAGGTCAAGGGGGTACCCGGTGAGCGGCACGGTCAGGTCGGCGCGGGCCACCGTTCTCGGCGCAGGCGCATGTGTGGTCGCGCTCGCGGTGTCGGGCTGTGGCGGACTCTCCGGCGTTCCGCTCCCCGGCGGCGCGGATGTCGGTAGTTCGCCGATCCGGGTTGCGATCCAGTTCGAGGACGTCCTCGACCTCGTCCCCCAATCGACGGTGAAGGTCGACGGCGTCCCCGTGGGCCGCGTGGAGTCGATCGGGGTGGCACCGAACGACGGCTGGACCGCGGACGTGGCGATCGTGCTCGATTCCGCGGTGGATCTGCCGCAGAACTCGTTCGCCTCCGTCGAGCAGACCAGTTTGCTCGGTGAGAAGTTCGTCCAGCTCACCAGGCCCGAGGACGAGCCCCCGGTCGGCAGGCTCTCCGACGGAGACGTCATTCCGCTCGATCGCACCCGCCACGCCACCGAGATCGAACCTGTTCTGGGTGCTCTGTCGCTGTTGCTCAACGGTGGTGGCGTCGGTCAGATCGCACCGGTGGTGAAGGAACTCTCCAGCGCGTTCGACGGCAGGGAAGGCACGACGAGGAGCCTGCTCGAACAGGCCGAAACCCTCATCACCGGACTCGACGAGCAACGCAACGACATCACGCGTGCGCTGGACGGACTCGATGCGCTCACCGTGCGGGTCGCCGAGCAGAACGACAAGATCGCCGCGGTACTCGACGAGCTGCCCGTGGCCACGGAAGTGCTCGAACAACAGCGTCCCGAGCTGACCGAACTGCTCGCCCAACTGGACAGGCTGGGCGTCGCCGGTGTCGGCGTGCTCGAACAGTCGAAGGAAGACCTCATCGCGGATCTGCTGGCACTGCGCCCGACCTTGCAGCAACTCGCCGCGTCGGGAGACGACCTCGTCGAGGCTCTGCCGTTCATTCCCACGGTGCCCTTCCCGGACGGCGTGGAACGGATCGCGCTCGGTGGTTCGGTGAACCTGTTCCTCGCCGTGGATCTGCAGATCGGTGATGCGCTGGCCGCGCTCGGCGTGGGTCAGGGCGAGCCGGAATACCGGCAGCCCAAATTCGGCAACCCGAAGCCGGTCGTCGATCCTTCGAACCCGTACTACAACGGAAACGGTCCTGCAGTCGGCTGGCCGACCGTCTCGCTGGTCCCCGAACTTCCCCTGCCGACGCTGCTCGGGCTGGAACTGCCGGAAGGGGTGTCGCTGCCGGAAGGTATCGACATCCCGGGCCTCGGTGAGGCCGCGGCAGGGACCGGGGGAGCTCCGCCCGGTAACGAAGGGGCAGCACCCGCACCCTCGAACCCGCTGGAGGGATTGTTGAACGGTCTCGGATTCGGGGGTGGACAGTGAGATCACGTCTCGTGCGGTTCCAGTTGGTGGCGTTCGTGGTGATCGCCGTCCTCGGCCTCCTGTACGTCGGTGCCCGGTATGTGCGGCTCGACAACCTGTTGGGTTTCGGGCAGTACACCGTGAGCGCACGGTTCCCCGACTCTGGCGGTGTCTTCGAGAACGCCGAGGTCACCTACCTGGGTGTGCCTGTCGGCCGGGTCGGACCGATGACCCTCACCGCCGACGGCATCGACGTCGAGTTGCGCCTCGACAACGGTGGCCCTTCGATTCCCGCGGCAACGCGTGCCGTGGTGGCGAACCGTTCGGCGATCGGCGAGCAGTACGTGGACCTCCGGCCCACGAGCGCCGACGGCCCGTATCTCGTCGAAGGCTCGGTGGTGGAGTCCACCGCCGAGGATCTGCCGACACCGGTCGAAGATCTGCTCGTCAGCACGAGCGAACTCGTGAACTCGGTGCCTGTCGAGCCGTTGCGCACCGTCGTGACCGAACTCGGTGCCGCTCTCGACGGGCGAGGAGGCGACCTGCAGTTGCTGGTCGATTCGCTCGCGGGACTCAGTGAGTCCGGGGTGCAGTACCTCCCGCAGACGCTCGCATTGATTCGTGACAGCCAGACGGTGCTCGACACCCAGTCCGAGCAGTCGTCGTCGATCCGGCAGTTCAGTTCCGACCTGGAACTCGTCACGGCGCAGTTGCGCGACAGCGACCCGGATATCCGGCGGTTGATCGAGACCGGAACCGACGCGAGCGACCAGCTGTCGCAGCTCATCGCCGGTTCCGGACCGGGCCTCACCGCGAATCTCACCAATCTCGCCTCGCTCGGGGAAGCCCTCGCCCCGCAGGCGATCGCTCTGCAGCCGCTGCTTGCGTTCCTGCCCGCGGTCGCGGGCAGTGCGGGTACCGTCGCGCCCGGCGACGGCACGGTCAAGCAGGGGATCATCCTGGAGACGAACAACCCGCCGTCGTGCACCATCGGGTACGAAGGAACGCAGGAGATCCTTGCCCGGATGAGAGCCGAGGATCCGAACTTCGACGACACCCAGCAGGACTTCCCGTTCAACACCGAAGCGTCGTGCGAGGTGCCGCAGGGGAGCGTCACCGGTGTGCGCAGCGCCAACCGGATCGTGTTCGCCGATCCGGCGACGATCCAGCCCTGGGACTTCACGCCGAAGAAGGACCCGGACCGTCTGAATCTGAACCCCGTGGCGACGCAGCTGGCGCCGTTGCTCGGAGTCACCCCCAAGTGAGCAGTGAGTAGGTTGTTGGAGTGAGTGCATCAGGAACATCCGTCGTCGGCCCCGACGAGCGGACGTCTTCGGAGAAGGAGCCGCACCGGACCGGCCGCAGTTCGTCGCGCACGTGGGCACTGGCAATCGTGAGCGTGCTGGCCGTGGTCGCACTCGGCGCCGCAGTGTGGTTCGGGTACGGCTGGGGCAGGGCGCTTTTCGTCGATAGGCCGGTCGCCGATGCGCGGGACGCCGCCCTCTCGGGTGCGTACCAGGCGGCGATCAACCTCAACAGCGTCGATGCGGAGAACGTCGATGCGTCGATCGAGAACATGCGGTCGTCCATCACGGGTGAGGCGCTCGAAAACGATCTGGCCGCCACCGAGCAGCAGATCCGCGATCAGGTAGCCCAGACCGGGACGAGCATGTCCGGCGAAGTGCTGTTCGGAACGCTCACCGAGCTGAACACCGACGACGATGTCGCGAAGGCGCTGGTGGTGCTCGCGGTACGCACCACGACGCCGCAGAACTTCGTGACCAACAAGGTGTCGGTCAACGTCTCTCTCCGGGAGGACGGCGGCGTGTGGAAGGCCGAGACGATCGAGCCTCTCGGCTCGGTGCAGATGGAGGCCGGACCCGCCCCGGGTGCGGCACCGCCGGAAGCCGGCGACGGCGCTCCGGCCGAACCCGCTCCGGCCGAACCTGCCCCGGTCGAGCCCGCCCCGGAGGGGACCGAGGGACCGTGAGAGCCGGCGAGCGTTTCCCGCGCACGAGTCTGCTCGAACCGATGAAGGAGTGTGTGTAGTGCCACCGCAGCGACGGAATCCCGGACAGTTCGGACCGCCGCGTCGGCGCCCGAAGATCGCGGGGTCCACTCGTGCGCGGTCGTCCGACGCCTCGAACGACCGCCCCATCGACGAGGGTGCTGCCGCGGAGAACCCTGCCACCGAGAACCCTGCCACCGAGAACCCTGCGGCCGAAACACCTGCGGTCGAGACACCGGGGGTGGAGACACCTGCTGCCGAGACACCTGCCCACGACTCGTCTGCGGGAGACGGGCCGGCCCGTGAGGCGCCCGTCGTCGAGAAGTCCGCGTCGGAGTCGCCTGTGGCCGAGCCCTTCGACACCGGCGCGGTGTCGACGGTCGAACCCGGCGCGCGCGCCGACGCGACATCTGGCGACGCCGCATCAGACGACGCGACACCCGACGATGGGAAGACGGACGACGCGAAGACCGACGACGCGAAGACGGACGGCGTGACGCCGCTCGCCCGCGTGTCCGGCACCGCGTCAGCAGCGAAGCCGGCACACAGAAACCGGAGCATGCGTTCTGTGCTGGCGATCGGCGTGGTCGCGCTCGTACTCGCCGCGGTGGCCGTCGTTGCCGCCTTCCGTCCGGGGACGAGCGTGTCGAACGAGGCGTGGGTCGATGCCGCGGCCACCCGCGAGGTCACCGACGCCGCCAAGCACGCGATCGAGGCCATGCACGGGTACAACTACGAGACCATCGACGAGGACTTCGCGGAGATCCGTGGGTTGCTGACCCAGGAGCGCCTCGAGGAGTTCGATGCGACGGCAGAGGTGACCAAGCAGGCTGCGATCCAGACGCGCACTGTGACGGAGGTGAACGTTCTGCACATCGGTACATCTGTGCTCGACGAGACACAGGCCGAGGTCGCCGCCTACATCAACGTCAGCGCGACCGGCGACGGTATCGCGCAGGGGAGTGCGCAGGCACCCGTGCTGGTGCGGATGGAGAAGACCGACGGGCAGTGGCTGGTGTCGGAGATTCGGGACCGGTGACGACCCGCGGGGTGACGGCAAGGATTCGCACGATCTCGGTCCCGCGCAAGGCTTGACGCGGAGCGCGTGAACGGTCACTCTATCGGTACGCCTGTGCGGTTCGTTCCTTCCAGCCGCTTGCCAGGTTTCTTTGAGGCACCCCTGTGGACATCTGCATTTTCTTGGTGTAGGCTCGTTCTTTGCGCTGGCTGCCTCCTGTCCACTCCTCGTTTGCCGAGTTGGATTTCACCCCGAGGGTGAGATCGTCCCGGTTCTTCGGTGGAGTTCTCGTTCGGGTTGTAACCAGCGAAAACGCCCCACATGAAGAAGCAGGTACAGCGGCGGTCGCACCGGTTGGAGCGTCCCGCGTGAGGTGCTGGAAGGACGCATCTTGGCAGTCTCTAGCCAGACCAAGGCAGTAGCCGGAATCCCCGGAGCCCCGAAGAGGGTGTCGTTCGCGAAAATTCGCGAGCCTCTCGAAGTCCCAGGACTCCTCGATATACAAACAGATTCCTTCGAATGGTTGATCGGATCCGAGCGCTGGCGCGCAAAGGCTGCCGAACGCCTCAACGGCAGTGCCGTCGGCGGTCTCGAAGAGATCCTCCACGAGCTCTCGCCCATCGAGGACTTCTCGGGCTCGATGTCTCTCTCCTTCTCCGATCCGCGCTTCGACGAGGTCAAGGCCTCTGTCGAGGAGTGCAAGGACAAGGACATGACGTACGCCGCTCCGCTGTTCGTCACGGCGGAGTTCATCAACAACAACACCGGCGAAATCAAGAGCCAGACGGTCTTCATGGGTGATTTCCCGATGATGACCGACAAGGGCACGTTCGTCATCAACGGCACTGAGCGCGTCGTCGTGTCGCAGCTCGTACGTTCTCCGGGCGTGTACTTCGACAAGTCCGTCGACAAGAGCACCGAGAAGGACCTGCACAGCGTCAAGGTCATCCCGGGTCGCGGTGCGTGGCTCGAGTTCGACGTCGACAAGCGCGACACCGTCGGTGTCCGCATCGACCGCAAGCGCCGTCAGCCCGTCACGGTGCTGCTCAAGGCGCTCGGCTGGTCCACCGAGCAGATCGTCGAGCGTTTCGGGTTCTCCGAGATCATGATGTCGACGCTCGAGAAGGACAACACGGCCGGCACCGATGAGGCGCTGCTCGATATCTACCGCAAGCTCCGCCCGGGTGAGCCGCCGACCAAGGAGAGCGCGCAGACCCTGCTGGAAAACCTCTTCTTCAAGGACAAGCGCTACGACCTCGCTCGCGTGGGTCGCTACAAGATCAACAAGAAGCTGGGCCTGAACACCGGCCAGCCGATCGAGGCGTCCACCCTCACCGAGGAAGACATCGTCGCCACGATCGAGTACCTCGTGCGTCTGCACGCGGGTGAGAACAAGATGACCGTCCCCGGCGGCGTCGAGGTTCCCGTCGAGGTCGACGACATCGACCACTTCGGTAACCGTCGCCTGCGCACCGTCGGTGAGCTCATCCAGAACCAGATCCGCGTGGGCCTGTCCCGCATGGAGCGTGTGGTTCGCGAGCGGATGACCACTCAGGACGTCGAGGCCATCACCCCGCAGTCCCTGATCAACATCCGTCCCGTCGTGGCCGCGATCAAGGAGTTCTTCGGAACCTCCCAGCTGTCGCAGTTCATGGACCAGAACAACCCGCTGTCGGGCCTGACGCACAAGCGTCGTCTGTCCGCTCTGGGCCCCGGTGGTCTTTCGCGTGAGCGCGCCGGCCTCGAGGTCCGCGACGTCCACCCGTCGCACTACGGCCGCATGTGCCCCATCGAGACCCCTGAGGGCCCGAACATCGGCCTGATCGGTTCGCTGTCGGTGTACGCACGGGTCAACCCGTTCGGTTTCATCGAGACCCCGTACCGCAAGGTCGAGGGTGGCGTCGTCACCGATGAGGTTGCCTACCTGACCGCGGACGAAGAGGACCGTTACCTCATCGCGCAGGCGAACTCGCCGATCGCAGCAGACGGAACATTCGCCGAAGAGCGCGTGCTCGTCCGTAAGAAGGGCGCGGAGATCGAGTACGTCGCCGCCGACACCGTCGAGTACATGGACGTGTCGCCCCGGCAGATGGTCTCGGTCGCCACCGCGATGATTCCGTTCCTCGAGCACGACGATGCCAACCGTGCCCTCATGGGCGCGAACATGCAGCGTCAGGCTGTCCCGCTCGTGCGCAGCGAATCGCCGATCGTCGGTACCGGCATGGAACTCCGTGCCGCCGTCGACGCCGGCGACGTCATCGTCACCGAGAAGGGTGGTGTCGTCGAGGAGGTTTCCGCCGACTTCATCACCGTCATGGCCGACGACGGAACGCGCAAGACGTACCGTCTGCGCAAGTTCGATCGCTCCAACCAGGGCACCTGCTCCAACCAGCGTCCGATCGTGGACGAGGGTCAGCGCGTGGAGTCCGGCCAGGTCCTCGCCGACGGCCCCTGCACCCAGAACGGTGAGATGGCGCTCGGCAAGAACCTGCTCGTGGCGATCATGCCGTGGGAAGGCCACAACTACGAGGACGCGATCATCCTGTCGCAGCGCCTCGTGGAGGAGGACGTGCTCACCTCGATCCACATCGAGGAGCACGAGATCGACGCCCGCGACACCAAGCTCGGTGCCGAAGAGATCACCCGGGACATCCCGAACGTCTCCGACGAGGTCCTCGCGGACCTCGACGAGCGCGGCATCGTCCGCATCGGTGCCGAAGTTCGCGACGGCGACATCCTCGTCGGCAAGGTCACGCCGAAGGGCGAGACCGAGCTGACCCCCGAGGAGCGCCTGCTCCGCGCGATCTTCGGTGAGAAGGCGCGCGAGGTTCGCGACACGTCGCTGAAGGTTCCGCACGGCGAGACCGGCAAGGTCATCGGCGTCCGCGTGTTCTCGCGCGAGGACGACGACGATCTTCCTCCCGGCGTCAACGAGCTCGTCCGCGTGTACGTGGCACAGAAGCGCAAGATCCAGGACGGCGACAAGCTCGCCGGCCGCCACGGCAACAAGGGCGTCATCGGCAAGATCCTTCCGCAGGAAGACATGCCGTTCCTGTCCGACGGCACGCCGGTCGACATCATCCTCAACACGCACGGTGTTCCGCGTCGTATGAACATCGGCCAGATCCTCGAGACGCATCTCGGCTGGATCGGCAAGGCGGGCTGGAACATCCAGATCGCCGATGACGGCAGCCGTCCCGAGTGGGCACAGAACCTCGCCGAGGAGATGGTGTCGGCGGAGCCCGACACCAATATCGCCACCCCGGTGTTCGACGGTGCCCGTGAAGAGGAACTGACCGGTCTGCTCGCGTCGACGCTGCCGAACCGTGACGGTGAAGTCATGGTCGGACCGGACGGCAAGGCAACCTTGTTCGACGGTCGTTCCGGCGAGCCGTTCCCGTACCCCGTGTCGGTCGGCTACATGTACATCATCAAGCTGCACCACTTGGTCGACGACAAGATCCACGCTCGTTCGACCGGTCCGTACTCGATGATCACCCAGCAGCCGCTCGGCGGTAAGGCCCAGTTCGGTGGCCAGCGCTTCGGTGAGATGGAGTGCTGGGCCATGCAGGCCTACGGTGCCGCGTACACGCTCCAGGAACTTCTCACCATCAAGTCCGACGACGTCGTGGGCCGCGTGAAGGTCTACGAGGCGATCGTCAAGGGCGAGAACATCCCGGAGCCGGGTATCCCGGAGTCCTTCAAGGTGCTCCTCAAGGAACTCCAGTCGCTGTGCCTGAACGTCGAGGTGCTCTCCAGCGACGGCGCGGCCATCACGATGGCCGACGGCGACGACGAGGATCTCGAACGGGCTGCCGCCAACCTGGGCATCAACCTTTCCCGCAACGAGTCGGCCACCGTCGACGACCTCGCGAACTAGGAGCCGAGCCGATGCGGTACGCAACCGGACAACCGGACACGTACCGCATCGGGCCCCGGCAGCGATAGCGACAACTAGCAGCAACAAAGCCCGCACAGGGGAAAGGAAGTTACGTGCTCGACGTCAACTTCTTCGATGAACTCCGGATCGGCCTGGCCACCGCCGAGGACATCCGTAACTGGTCGTACGGCGAGGTCAAAAAGCCGGAGACCATCAACTACCGCACGCTCAAGCCCGAGAAGGACGGCCTCTTCTGCGAGAAGATCTTCGGCCCCACCCGGGACTGGGAGTGCTACTGCGGTAAGTACAAGCGCGTCCGCTTCAAGGGCATCATCTGTGAGCGCTGCGGCGTCGAGGTGACTCGCGCCAAGGTGCGTCGTGAGCGGATGGGCCACATCGAACTGGCCGCACCCGTCACCCACATCTGGTACTTCAAGGGTGTGCCGAGCCGTCTCGGTTACCTGCTCGACCTCGCTCCGAAGGATCTCGAAAAGATCATCTACTTCGCTGCGTACGTCATCACCGCGGTCGACGACGACCTGCGTCACAACGAACTCTCGACCCTCGAGGCCGAGATGGAGGTCGAGAAGAAGGCTGTCGCCGATCAGCGCGACGCCGACCTCGAGGCCCGTGCGCAGAAGCTCGAAGCAGACCTGGCCGAGCTCGAAGCCGAGGGTGCCAAGTCCGACGTCCGCCGCAAGGTGAAGGACGGCGGCGAGCGCGAGATGCGTCAGCTGCGCGATCGCTCGCAGCGCGAACTCGATCGCCTGGACGAGATCTGGAGCACCTTCACGAAGCTGAAGCCGAAGGATCTCATCGTCGACGAGATGCTCTACCGCGAGCTGCAGGATCGCTACGGGGAGTACTTCACCGGTGCCATGGGCGCCGAGGCGATCCAGAAGCTCATCGAGAACTTCGACATCAACGCCGAGGCAGAGTCGCTGCGCGAGACCATCCGCAGCGGCAAGGGCCAGAAGAAGCTGCGTGCGCTCAAGCGGCTCAAGGTCGTCGCGGCGTTCCAGCAGTCCGGCAACTCGCCCATGGGCATGGTGCTCGACGCTGTTCCGGTGATCCCGCCGGAGCTCCGCCCGATGGTTCAGCTCGACGGTGGCCGTTTCGCGACGTCCGACCTCAACGATCTGTACCGCCGCGTGATCAACCGCAACAACCGCCTCAAGCGACTGATCGACCTCGGTGCTCCCGAGATCATCGTCAACAACGAGAAGCGGATGCTGCAGGAGTCCGTGGACGCGCTGTTCGACAACGGTCGTCGTGGCCGGCCTGTCACGGGCCCGGGCAACCGTCCGCTCAAGTCGCTGTCCGATCTGCTCAAGGGCAAGCAGGGTCGTTTCCGTCAGAACCTGCTCGGTAAGCGCGTCGACTACTCGGGCCGTTCGGTCATCGTCGTCGGTCCTCAGCTCAAGCTGCACCAGTGTGGTCTGCCGAAGCTGATGGCGCTCGAGCTGTTCAAGCCGTTCGTCATGAAGCGTCTCGTCGACCTCAACCACGCGCAGAACATCAAGTCCGCCAAGCGCATGGTCGAGCGTCAGCGCGCTCAGGTGTGGGATGTCCTCGAAGAGGTCATCAGCGAGCATCCGGTTCTGCTGAACCGTGCTCCCACGCTGCACCGTCTGGGCATCCAGGCGTTCGAGCCGCAGCTCGTCGAGGGCAAGGCCATTCAGCTCCACCCGCTGGTGTGTGAGGCCTTCAACGCCGACTTCGACGGTGACCAGATGGCCGTGCACCTCCCGCTCTCCGCGGAGGCGCAGGCCGAGGCCCGCATCCTGATGCTGTCCTCGAACAACATCCTGTCGCCGGCGTCGGGTCGTCCGCTCGCCATGCCGCGTCTGGACATGGTGACCGGTCTGTACCACCTGACCCGTCTGCGTGAAGACGCTCCCGGTGCGTACCAGCCGGCCGCCGAAGATCAGCCGGAGCAGGGCGTGTACTCGTCCCCGGCCGAGGCTCAGATGGCTGTCGACCGTGGCGTGCTCTCGGTTCAGGCTCCGATCAAGGTGCGGCTCACGCATCAGCGTCCGCCGCGTGAACTCGAGTCCGAGCTGTTCCCCGAGGGCTGGAAGTACGGGCAGGCATGGACGGCGGACACGACCCTCGGTCGTGTGCTGTTCAACGAACTCCTGCCGGTCAACTACGGCTTCGTCAACGACATCATGCCGAAGAAGCGTCAGGCCGCGATCATCAACGATCTCGCCGAGCGCTACCCGATGATCGTCGTCGCACAGACCGTCGACAAGCTCAAGGACGCGGGCTTCTACTGGGCCACTCGTTCGGGTGTCACCATCTCGATGGCGGACGTGCTCGTTCCGCCGGAGAAGAAGGACATCCTCGAGCGTTACGAGGGTCAGGCCGACGCGATCCAGCGGCAGTACGACCGAGGAAAGCTCTCCGAGGACGAGCGTCGCGATTCGCTCGTCAAGCTGTGGCAGGAAGCGACCGAAGAGGTCGGTCAGGCCATGGAGGCGCACTACCCGGACGACAACCCGATCCCCACGATCGTCAAGTCCGGTGCTGCGGGCAACATGACCCAGATCCGCTCGCTGGCGGGTATGAAGGGCCTGGTGACGAACCCGAAGGGCGAGTTCATTCCTCGCCCGATCAAGTCCTCCTTCCGTGAGGGCCTGACCGTCGCCGAGTACTTCATCAACACGCACGGTGCGCGTAAGGGTCTGGCCGATACCGCTCTGCGTACCGCCGACTCGGGTTACCTGACCCGTCGTCTGGTGGACGTGTCGCAGGACGTCATCGTCCGCGAGGTCGACTGTGGCACGCCGCGTGGCATCGAGATGGTCATCGCCGAGCCCGAGCGCGACGCCGAGGGCAACGAGACCGGCAAGCTGGTCCGCGATGCCCACATCGAGACGAGCACGTACGCCCGTACGCTCGCCACCGATGCGGTCGACAAGGACGGCAACGTCGTCGTCGAGCGTGGTTCCGATCTCGGCGACCCCGCCATCGAGGCACTGCTCGAGGCCGGTATCCGCAAGGTGAAGGTCCGCTCGGTCCTGACCTGCGACACCGGCACCGGCGTGTGTGCCACGTGCTACGGCCGTTCGATGGCCACCGGCAAGCTCGTCGACATCGGCGAGGCCGTCGGTATCGTCGCCGCACAGTCGATCGGTGAGCCCGGTACGCAGCTGACCATGCGTACGTTCCACCAGGGTGGCGTCGGTGAGGACATCACCGGCGGTCTGCCCCGCGTCCAGGAACTGTTCGAGGCCCGTGTCCCCAAGGGCAAGGCTCCGATCGCCGACGTGTCCGGCCGTGTCCGCCTCGAGGACGACGATCGTTTCTACAAGATCACGATCATCCCCGACGACGGTGGCGAGGAGGTCGTGTACGACAAGCTGTCCAAGCGTCAGCGTCTGCACGTCATCCGTAAGGCCAACGGCACCGAGGGTGTCCTCGCGGACGGCGACCACGTGGAAGTCGGCCAGCAGCTGCTCGAAGGTGCTGCCGATCCGCACGAGGTGCTGCGCGTGATGGGTCCCCGTCAGGTCCAGGTCCACCTGGTCCACGAGGTCCAGGAGGTGTACCGGAGCCAGGGTGTGTCGATCCACGACAAGCACATCGAGGTCATCGTGCGCCAGATGCTGCGTCGCGTGACGATCATCGACTCGGGTGCGACGGAGTTCCTGCCCGGTTCGCTCGTCGAGCGCAGCGAGTTCGAGGCTGCGAACCGTCGTGTGGTCCAGGAAGGCGGCGAGCCGGCTGCCGGACGTCCGGTCCTCATGGGCATCACGAAGGCCTCGCTGGCCACCGATTCGTGGCTGTCGGCAGCGTCGTTCCAGGAGACCACTCGTGTGCTCACCGACGCGGCGATCAACTGCCGCTCGGACAAGCTCATCGGTCTCAAGGAGAACGTGATCATCGGCAAGCTGATCCCGGCCGGTACAGGCATCAACAAGTACCGGAACATCCAGGTGCAGCCCACCGAGGAAGCACGTGCTGCCGCCTACGCCATCCCGGCGTACGACGACCAGTACTACTCGCCGGACGGCTTCGGCCAGAACACCGGCGCTGCGGTTCCGCTGGACGATTACGGTTACTCCAACGACTACCGCTAGCAGCCGACTGTCCTAGGACAGTGATGCTGCAGTAGAACGACAGAGGTCCCGCCCCTTTCTCTTCGGGGGCGGGACCTCTTCGCTGTCCGGACGTTTATCGCGGGATGTGGAAATCGGTGAGTTCGGCCCGGCCGGGTTCGAGTTCGTCCCAGCGCCCCCGGACCGCCAGGACGGCGACCGACGACGTGGGGAACTTCTCCGTGACCTGCTGCGCCTCGTCGGTGCTGTGGTCGGTGACGAGATTCAGGACCGTCGTGGACAGTGTCGGCTCGTGGCCCACGACAAGGAGGGTCCGGACATCCTTCGGCACCGAGTGGATCTCCTCGAGCAGCGTGGCGGGATCTGCGAGGTAGAGGCTGTCGCGGTAGTCGACGGGTGCTTCGATACCCGCTTCGGTGAGGGTCTTGCGGGTTCGGACCGCGGTCGAGCACAGCACCTTGTCGATCGGAGGCACTGTGGCCCTGATCCACCGCCCGGCGAGCCCCGCCTCGCGGCGACCGCGCGGGGACAGCGGACGGTCGTGATCGTCCACGTCGTCCGGGTACGCGGACTTGCCGTGGCGCAGCAAGATCAGAGTGCGGGTCATGGGCTCCACCGTAGAGCGTTCAGAGGCGAACGACCCGGGCGACCGCGCGGGCGCGATCGTCCACTGTGAACCACAGCGTCAGGCCGTGCCGGTCGTCGCCGGCGCGGAGGACCAGGGTCTCGTCGGTTCCGATGGGTCGCAGATGTTCGATCACCGCTCGATACGGTGAGCTCTGCAGATCGGGACGGGACGCGAGCAGTTCCTCCACCCCGTGCCAGTACACGGCGTTGTTGACGTGCCCGAACGGGTCGAAATCGGTGACGCGGAGCGGGAATTCGCGACTGTCGGTGATCTCGCCCTCCGGTGAGGCAGGCAGCCACGCGCGCCACCGGAGCCGGGTGTCGAGCGCATATCGCGACATGTGCTCGAAGAGCCCGTCACTGATGCGGGTCGGGGCACCCGTCGTGGGACCGATGTCGATCCAGAATCCTGCCGTGTCGATGAGGGGTCCGCCCTCGTCGTCGTGCGGGTCGTCCAGACGGACTCGTACGTTGGCCCACCGGGTGGAGAGAGCATCGCACCAGCGGCGCAGCCGGAGATGCTGCGGGAACCGCGCCGGCCGGTGGACGTCGATCACGGTGCGCCGGACGATCCACAGGGGATCGGTGTGCGCGGCGTCGACGGCCTCGAGGTTGTCGATGCCGATGTCCTGGAGGTACCGGGCGACGCCGTCGAGTCGGAGACGCTGCGAGGTGTCGACATCGCCGGTACGCACGGAGCGTTCGGTGCGGAAGGGCGTCGCCTCGGCGGGGAGTGCCGCGAGAGGTCGCGCCCAGGGCGGGTCGTCGGTGGATGTCGCTATGGCCACTGCGTGTGTCCCCCTGTGTCGGATGCCCGATCGGCCGATTCTCGCAGCTACCCGGCTCGTGCGCAGCGCGTCTTGCGAACCGGGTGTGGCGGGGACTACAGTCGTATTAACTGTTACGCACTGTTACATGAACTCGGCGGTCGTGCCGCCCCGCCCTTCCGAGGACCCCGCCATGGCCTATGTGATCACTCAGACGTGCTGCAACGACGCGAGTTGTGTCGCGGTGTGCCCCGTGAACTGCATCCACCCCTCGCCCGACGAGCCGGGGTTCGCGACCGCGGAGATGCTCCACATCGACCCGCAGGTCTGCATCGACTGCGGTGCGTGCGCCGACGCCTGCCCCGTCGAGGCGATCCTTCCGGACGACAAACTCGACCCCTCACAGTCGCGTTTCGCCGAGATCAATGCCGAGTACTACGTAGATCACCGGACGCCCGACGGCTGGCTTCCCCTCACTCCCACCCATGCCCCGCCCCGCGGGCAGGGGACCCTCCGGGTCGCCGTCGTCGGCGCCGGTCCCGCGGCGTGTTACGCCACGCAGGCACTGCTCGAGCGCTCCGACGTCGAAGTGGAGATGTTCGATCGTCTTCCCACGCCTTTCGGACTGGTGCGTGCCGGTGTCGCGCCGGATCACCCGGGAACGAAGAGCGTGACCGACTCCTTCGAATGGTCGTTCCGGCGTGACGCATTCGCGCTCCACCTGAACACGGAGATCGGCCGCGACCTGACGCATGCCGAACTCCTCGACCACCATCACGCCGTCGTCTACGCGGTGGGCGCTTCCGCCGACCGGCGGCTCGGTATCCCGGGCGAGGACCTTCCGGGAAGTCACGCCGCCACCGAGTTCGTCGCCTGGTACAACGGGCACCCCGACTACGCCGACCGCACGTTCGACCTCTCCGGTGACCGCGCCGTGATCGTCGGGAACGGAAACGTCGCGCTCGATGTCGCCCGCATCCTCACGATGGACGTCGACGAACTCGCCCGCACCGATATCGCCGACCACGCGCTGACGGCGTTGCGGAACAGCAACATCCGTGAGGTCGTGCTGCTGGGCCGGCGTGGGCCCGCCCAGGCGGCGTACAGCAACCCGGAGTTCGTCGCCCTCGGTGATCTCCGCGGCGTCGACGTCGTCATCGACGACGCAGACCTCGACCTCGATCCGGTCAGTGCCCGTGCGGTCGAAGAGGATCCGGCGACGGCCCTGAAGGTTCGCCTCGCGCGCGAATACGCGCAGCGACCGCTCCGCCCCGGCCACCGGCGCATCGTGTTCCGCTTCTTCGCCGCTCCGCACGAACTGCTCGGCGACGAGCGTGTCACGGGTGTGCGGGTCGCCCGCACCGAACTCACCGGCACCGACGGTGCGGTTGCTGTTCGCCCGACGGACGACTTCGACGACGTAGCCGCACCTCTGGTGCTCCGGTCGATCGGATACCGGGGTGTCGCGGTACCGGGCATCCCGTTCGACGAGGTGCGCGGCGTCGTGCCCCATTCGGAGGGACGCGTCGACAACGGCGTGTACGTGACCGGGTGGATCAAGCGGGGTCCGAGCGGAGTCATCGGCACCAACAAGGCCTGTGCACGCGAGACCGTGAACGCGTTGCTCGCCGACTTCGACGCGGGCGTCCTGCGGGAGCCGCGGGGTGACCGGCGCGCGCTGCACAAGTTGCTCGCGCGGCGGCGGCCGGAGCGCGTCGACCTCGAGGGGTGGCGCGCGATCGACGCCGCCGAACGCAAGGCGGGCATCGCCCAGGGCCGTCCGCGGGTGAAGATCACCGATCGCGAGGCGCTCGCGGAACTCGGGCGCCGGCGCCGCCGACTGCTGCCGCTGATCGGAGCCGTGCGCCGGTAAATCGGTTGGGCCGGGCGGACGTGGTCGTTAAGATCATCCGGCGTTTCGCAGTCGCCATCGATGCCGACTTCCGATCTGGTGACCGGATCTTCGCGCGACGCTCGTTTCCTACCGCGCGGGTACTCGCCTGCGCCGACCCTGGAGTAACCGCATGACTGCGCCGCCCGACAAATCCCCAGCTCAACCCAGTGACAAGCTCGATGCCGCGGTACTGAAGATCGCCTCGGTCGTCGTGCTCGGCGCCATCATGTCGATTCTCGACGTCACGGTGGTGTCGGTGGCACTGCCGACATTCATGTCGGACTTCCAGGCGTCCTACGCGACCGTCGCGTGGACCATGACGGCCTACACCCTCGCGCTCGCCAGCGTGATCCCGCTCACCGGCTGGGCTGCGGACCGTTTCGGCACCAAGCGGCTGTATCTGACGGCACTCGTCTTGTTCGTCGCCGGTTCCGTGCTGTGCAGTGTCGCGTGGGATGTCACGTCGCTGATCGCGTTCCGCGTCGTCCAGGGCTTCGGCGGCGGCATGCTGATGCCGCTCGGCATGACGATCATGACCCGTGCGGCCGGCCCGCACCGCGTGGGTCGCGTCATGGCGGTGCTCGGTATCCCGATGCTGCTCGGCCCCATCGGCGGTCCGATCCTCGGTGGCTGGCTCATCGACGTCGCGACCTGGCACTGGATCTTCCTGATCAACCTGCCGATCGGGATCGTCGCGCTGATCGTCGCTGTCGTCGTGCTGCCCAAGGACGCACCGAAAGCGTCGGAGGCGTTCGACTTCAAGGGGATGCTGCTGCTTTCGCCCGGGCTCGCGTTGTTCCTGTTCGGCGTCTCGTCGCTGCCGGAGACCGGCACCGTCGCGTCCGCCCGGGTCGTGGTCAGCGGCCTCGCCGGTCTCGCGCTCATCGCGGCGTTCGTCGTGCACGCGTTGCGCACCGACCATCCGCTGATCGACCTGACCCTGTTCCGCAACCGTCAGCTCACCTTCGCCGTCCTGACGATGTCGGTGTTCGCGATCGGGTTCTTCGGTGCCGGTCTGCTGTTCCCGAGCTACTTCCTCCAGGTGCGAGGCGAGAGCACCTTGGCGGCCGGACTCCTGCTCGCACCACAGGGAATCGGTGCGATGCTCACGATGCCGATCGCCGGACAACTGGTCGACCGTATCGGGCCGGGAAAGATCGTGCTGACCGGCCTGGCTCTCATCGCCGCCGGGATGAGCGTGTTCACCCAGGTCGGCGTGGATACCGGCTACCCGCTGCTCCTCGGTGCCCTGTTCGTGATGGGTATGGGTATGGGCTGCACGATGATGCCCACCATGACCGCCGCGCTGCAGACTCTCACCGACAACAGCATCGCGCGGGGTTCGACGTTGATGAACATCGTCCAGCAGGCCGCCGGATCCATCGGCACCGCGGCGATGTCGGTGATCCTCACCAGCCGCGTGATCGCACCGCAGGGTGCGCCCGAGGGGTCGTCCGGTCAGCCGGATGCCGAGATGCTCGCCCAGCTGCCGGCCGAGATGCAGCAGTCGGTGCTGAGTTCACTCGCCGAGGCGTTCGCGTTCACCTTCCTCATCGCGACGATCATCATGATCTTCGCGCTGATCCCGGCAGCCTTCCTTCCCCGGAAACGTGCCGAGAAGACAGAGGGCGCAGCGGCCCCGGTCGTGATGCACTAGCCGGGCAGCCGGACGCCGTGGCGTAAGGAACAATCCCGTGCGCGGGGGCCGTGACGCAGGTCGCGGCCCCCGTTCGCGTTCCCCGATAGGCTCGGTCGGAGCAGAAACCGCGACCCGAACGGACACGTGCATGAGCTTCGATTCTTCCGACCGGACCTCCGTACCCCGGCGCGCATTGCTCGGCGGAGCCGGAGCGGCAGCGGCCGTCGCTGCGCTCGCAGCGTGCGGCGCGTCGACCGATACGGCGGGGGATCCTCCACAGGCACAGCCCCCGACGACGACGGCGCCGCCCGGGCCCGACGCACAGGTGGTCGCGGCCGTGGCGGATGTACCGGTCGGAGGCGGAGTGCTCATCGAAGGCAAGCGCCTGGTTCTCACCCAGCCCACCGAAGGCGACTTCTGCGCATTCCTCGCCTTGTGCACGCATCAGGGCTGCAACATCACCTCCGTCGAAGGCGACACCATCGTGTGCGCATGCCACGGCAGCAAGTTCGCTCTCGACGGCTCGGTTGTGCAGGGCCCGGCCAAGCGTCCCCTCAAGTCGCAACCCGTCGAGGCACGCGGCACCGATCTCGTCGTCGGCTGACCCGGCCCGCCGGACCGGCCGGCGGGATAGTGTCCCACTCGTGGATCCGTCCGGAGAGCAGCGTTGGCGCCCGAAGGCACTGCGGGTCGGTACCGACCCCGACCCGCGATTCACCCTCGCCAACGAGCGCACCTTCCTCGCGTGGATCCGGACGGCGCTGGGCCTGATCGCCGCCGCGGTGGGGCTCGAGGCTTTTGCCGGTGACGTCATCGGCTCCGCCCTTCGCACCGCGTTCTCGTGTGCGCTGCTGGTCTGTTCCGCAATTCTCGTGGTCGTGGCGGTGGCCCGCTGGCTGAGCGTCGAGCGCGCCATGCGCACGCAACGTCCGCTCCCGCTGCCGTGGGCGTCCTTCCTGCTCGCGGGTCTGCTCGCGACGGCGGGCGTCGGGCTCGCCGTCGCGATCGCGGTGTGACCTGCGGATGAGGCACGACGATCCCGGACTCCAGCCCGAACGTACGAGCCTCGCCTGGATGCGCACCGGGGCCGCCCTCGGTGCCGTCGTCCTGCTCTTCATGCGGTTCGTTCCTGGGCCGGGTCCGGTCGTCGCGGCCGTGGGACTGCTGTGCCTCGTGCCGTCGGTGGTCGTGTTGCTCTCCGCCCGGATCGGTCACCGTGCCCGCGTGCGCGGATTCGTCGCGGGGGACGTGGGCCGTCTCTGGTGGCGCAACATCGCCGTCGCAGCGGCCGTCGTGGTGCTCGCGACAGCGACGACCGTGCTCATCGCTGTCGACGGACTCGGGTGATGCGCGCGGATTCGAACCCGTAGTGCGGACGTAGGAGTTTCCGCGCTCAGGCGATCACCAGGACGCCGGCCAGTGCGATCGCTGCAACCCACACCGTCGCTGCGGCGGCCAGCACCAGCGGGCGCCATCCCAGTCCGCGAATGATGTCGCGCCGCACGCCCGTTCCCAGTGCGAACATCGCGATGGTGAGCAGCGCGACCTGAACCCAGTGAGCCACATCGAGTGCCTGCGGCCCGATCAGGCCGGTCGCGCGTACGGCGACGAGCACCAGAAATGCGACGAGAAACGCGGGTACGAGCGGAGGAGTGTGCCCGTCGCGCCGTGCGTTCCCACTGCGCCGCGCCACGGCGGCGACGACAGCGACCACCGGGGCCAGCAACGCGACGCGCGCGAGTTTGACGGTGACCGCGACGGCGAGCGCACCGCCGGCGGCGGCCGCGCCGGCCGCCGTGGCGTCGAGGGCGGTTCCCGCCGCCACCACCTGGGCAACCTCGTGCACCGCTGCGCCCGCCCACATGCCCGCTTCGGTCGAGTCGAGTCCCAGGGCGCCGGACAGGGCGGGAAGGAGCGGGATCATGGCGGTACCGAACACCACGACGAGTGCGACGGTCGTGACGAGTTCGCGTTTCCGAGCGTCGATCACACCGTCGACCGCGGCGGCTGCGGCGGCACCGCAGATCGAGAATCCGCACGCGATGAGCATTCGCTCCGTCCATCCGACGCCGAGCCACTTTCCGAACAGCAGCGCGCCGCCGATGCCTGCCGCGACCACCGCGGCCGCGACTCCCATTGCGCCCCAGCCGAGTCCGACGACATCCGATATCGCCAGTTGCAGTCCGAGTAGCGCGACACCGATTCGGAGGAGGTGTTTCGACGCCAGCGTCAGTCCCGGTTCGAGCACTGCCAGGTGTGGCCCCACGTTGGCGACGACGACTCCGAGCACGATCGCGATCAGCAGTGGGCTGGCGCCGGGGAACAGTCCGGCTGCGGCGAGCGCGACTGCTGCGCCCGCTGCTCCCACGAGCAGGCCGGGAACGGCGGGACGCATGCGCCGGAGCAGCGGCTCGGGGCGGAGCGGAGAGAGGACGGCGACCATGTCTCCAGCGTGTCGCGCCCGCCTCCGCGCGACTAGCCGTCGATTCGGTATGTGCTCATATCGAATAGATATGCCCGGTCCGGTAGGCATATCGTATCGGCATGACGGACTGGCCCGATCTGGCGGCGCTCGACCTGCTCGTCGGCATCGACGACCACGGCGGTCTGGGGGCAGCAGCGCGGAAGGCAGGGATCGCCCAGCCCAACGCGACCCGCATGCTGAGACGGCTCGAGAAGCAACTCGGCGCGGTGCTCGTCCGCCGGGGCCGCACGGGATCGGTGCTCACTCCGGAAGGCACCGTCGTCGCGCACTGGGCCCGTGAGGTCCTTGCCGACACCGCTCGCATGCTCGACGCGGCGGCGTCGCTGCGTGTCGACCATCCTCCCGAACTCGTGGTCGCGGCATCCATGACGGTGGCCGAACACCTCATCCCACGGTGGCTCGGAGAGTTCCGGGCGATCCGCAGCGACGTGCAGATCCAGTTGCACGTACACAACTCGGTGCAGGTGTGCGACGCCGCTGCCGCCGGGGAGTGCGACGTGGGCTTCGTCGAGGGTCCGTCGGTGCCGCGCGGGCTCTACAGCGTGCCGGTAGCGCGGGACCGGCTCGTGGTGGTCGTGCCGCCGGACCACCCGTGGGCGCGCAGACGCCGACCGCTGACCGTGGCGGAACTGGCGTCCACTCCGCTGGTCGTCCGCGAGGTGGGGTCGGGTACCCGCCGAACCCTCGACCTCGCGCTGGAGGAGTACGCCCGTCCCGCGCCGCTGCTCGAACTCGGGAGCAGTGCAGCGGTCCGGACGAGCGTGCTCGGCGGGGCAGGTCCTGCGGTTCTCAGTACGCTCGCGGTGGCCGAGGACCTCGAATCCGGCAAGTTGCGCGCAGTGGACGTGGAGGGACTCGACCTTTCCCGGGTTCTGCGGGCGGTATGGCGCCCGCCGCGCGCGCTCGCCGGACCGGCCGGTGAACTCGTCCGGATGATCACCCGGCCACGTTGACGCGGAACTAGGTGACAGGCGCGCGCGGGCGAGAGTTGCGCAGAGCCCCGATCCCGGCTGCGACGACGAGTGCGATACCGATGGCGGACAGAGCGTCGACGAACTGGCCGAGCACGAGCACGCCGGCAAGGGCCGCCGCCGCAGGTTCGAGAGCGATCAGGATGGCGAAGACGTTCTTGGACAGGTCACGAAGGGCGCGGATCTCGAGGCTGTACGGGATCACCGACGACAGCAGCGCCACGGCGAAGCCCGCTGCGAGAAACGTGGGTGAGAGCATCTCTGTCCCGGCGGAGACGACGCCGAACGGCAACACGGCCACGGCGGCGATCGCGGTGGCGCCGGCCAGCCCGGCGGTGCCGGAGAGCGCCGAGCCCGCAAGCCTGGTCGCGACATGTGATCCCGCCACGATGTATCCCGCCCACCCCGCCGCCGCGACGAGCGCCAGTGCGACGCCCAGCGGGTCGAGGCCCTCGGTGAGGCCGTCGCCGTGGCCCGCGCCGAGGCACACGATCCCGCCCAGCGCGAGAAGAACCCACACGCCGTCCCGGGCCCGCCGCGACAGCACGGCCGCCACGGTGAGGGGACCGAGGAACTCGATCGTGACGGTGGTGGCGAGGGGGAGTCGTGTGAGGGCGGCGTAGAAGAACGAGTTCATCAGCGCGAGACTCGCGCCGAGTGCGAGGACTGCCTGCCACTCGATACGCGACCACCGATGGACCGGTGGGCGCGCGATCGCACACAACACCAGGGCGGCGAAGAGCAGTCGTACGGTCACCGTGCCCGCCGCGCCCGCCTGATCGAACAGGGTCGTCGCAAAAGCGGCTCCGAACTGCATCGACAGCACGGCCCCCAGCACCGCCGCGACGGGCAGCGCAGTGCCCCCGTGATCCTTGTCGGCCATCCGTCCTCCGCTGTCGTCGTTGTCGATGCGCTCAGTCTCGCCGACCGTACTGCCAGCCGCGCGACAGAAAACAATCACGCCTGCTTGATTCCTGCGCGCGTACGTGTGACCCTTGTCGCATGGTGGAGTTGCACAATCGCGCTGCGGATCTGCAGACCTTGCTCGACGACCTTCGGGCCGAAGGGGACGCCCTCGACGATCTCGTCGCGGACCTGCCCGCAGACCGGTGGACCGTCGCGACGCCCGCGAAGGGCTGGACGATCGCGCATCAGATCGGCCATCTGCTGTGGACCGATCGTGCTGCGCTCACGGCCATCCGTGATCCCGAGGCGTTTCGCGCCGGGGTCCTCGAAGCGTTCACCGACCCGCTCGGCTTCGTCGACGCCGGAGCCGCGGAACTGGCGCAGTTGCCGGCCGCGGACCTGCTCGCGGACTGGCGAGCGGCACGGCACGAACTCGCGCTCGCCCTCGCCGAGGTTCCGCAGGGTACGAAGATCATCTGGTACGGACCGCCCATGTCCGCAGCGTCCATGGCAACGGCGCGACTGATGGAGACCTGGGCACACGGCGGCGACGTCGCCGACGCTCTCGGAGTCGTGCGGGCACCCACGGCCCGGCTGCGCCACATCGCGCACCTCGGCGTGCGTACTCGCGACTTCGCGTACATCATTCGGGACGCCACGCCACCGGCCGAACCGTTCCGCGTCGCACTCACAGCGCCCGACGGGAGCGAATGGACCTGGGGCCCCGAGGATGCGCAGCAGTCCGTCACCGGACCCGCCCTCGACTTCTGCTCGCTGGTCACGCAACGAGTCCACCGCGACGACACCGCGCTCGTCGCGACCGGTTCCGACGCCGACGAGTGGCTCGGCTTCGCGCAGGCGTTCGCCGGCCCGCCCGGGCCGGGTCGCGCTCCCGGCGAGGCGGTTCCGTGATCTCCGTGCCGGTGCGCGACGGTCACCGCGCCGTGCGCATCGGCAACTGCTCGGGTTTCTACGGTGACCGTGTCTCCGCGATGCGCGAGATGCTCGACGGCGGCGAACTCGACTACCTCACCGGCGACTATCTCGCCGAGCTCACCATGCTCATCCTCGGCCGCGACCGGATGAAGAATCCTGATCTCGGCTACGCGAAGACCTTCGTACGACAGCTCGAGGAATGCATGGGCCTTGCTCTCGACCACGGCGTCCGCATCGTCGCGAACGCCGGCGGTCTCAATCCGGCCGGACTCGCGACCCGGTTGCGTGACATCGCCGAACGGCTCGGCCTGGACGTCACGGTGGCTCACGTCGAGGGCGACGATCTGCTCCCGCGGATCGACGAACTGGGCCTCGGCGGCACGCCCGCGCCGTTGACCGCCAACGCATATCTCGGCGCGTGGGGCATCGTGGAGTGCCTTCGTTCGGGCGCCGACATCGTCGTCACCGGACGGGTGACCGACGCGTCCGTCACCGTCGGCCCCGCCGCAGCCCACTTCGGCTGGGGACCGGGCGATTTCGACGCGCTCGCGGGTGCGGTTGCCGCGGGCCACGTCCTCGAATGCGGCACCCAGGCGACCGGCGGCAACTACGCATTCTTCACCGAACTCGGCAACCTCGACCGGCCCGGTTTCCCGATCGCCGAGATCGAAGCCGACGGTTCGTCGACCATCACGAAGCATCCGGGAACCGGTGGCGCGGTCACCGTGGGCACCGTGACGGCGCAACTGCTCTACGAGGTCGGCGGCGCCCGGTACGCCGGTCCCGACGTGACCACCCGCCTCGACACCGCGGTTCTCGAAGACGGCGGGCCCGACCGGGTGCGTATCTCCGGCGTACGCGGAGAGGCGCCGCCGCCCACGCTCAAGGTCTGTCTCAACGCGCTCGCGGGGTTCCGCAACACCGTGGAGTTCGTGCTCACCGGACTCGACATCGAGGCGAAGGCCGCGCTCGTGCGCCGCCAGATCGAGGCGAACCTTCCGGCACGCCCGGCCGAACTCGAATGGACCCTCGCCCGCACCGACCACCCCGACGCAACCACCGAGGAAACCGCGAGCGCGGTGCTCCGGTGCGTCGTCCGCGATCCGGACCCCGACGTTGTCGGCCGCGGATTCACGTCCACAGCAGTAGAATTCGGTCTTGCGAGTTACCCCGGATTCCATGTCACCGCACCGCCGGGAACGGGCAGCGCCTTCGGCGTCTACACGGCAGGTCTGGTCGCCGCCGAGCAGGTGCCGCACATCGCGGTACTGCCGGACGGCAGCGGCGTCGACATCTCCCCGAGCGCCACCACCCGGACGCTCGAACCCGTTCCCGAACCGCCACTGCCCGAGCCCCTTCCGCCCGGCCCGACGCGCCGCGCCGCGCTCGGCACCGTTCTGGGCGCGCGCAGCGGAGACAAGGGCGGTGACGCCAACATCGGGGTCTGGGCACGGAGCGACGACGCCTATCGCTGGCTCGTCCACACCCTCACGGTCGACGCGCTCACCTCCCTGCTTCCCGAGACGGCAGCGCACGATGTCACCCGGCACGTGCTGCCGAATCTCCGGGCGGTGAACTTCGTGGTCGAGGGAATCCTCGGGCGCGGCGTCGCCTCCCAGGCCCGATTCGATCCCCAGGCCAAAGGACTCGCCGAATGGCTGCGCTCCCGACACCTGGACATCCCACTCACTCTCCTGGAGGACTCGGCGTGAGCATCTGGACAACCGACGAGCGCACGTCGCTGCGCGCCACCGTGGCCGGTTTCGTGCGCCGCGAGATCCTGCCGAATCTCGACGACTGGGAACGCGACGGCGAACTCCCGCGCGACCTTCACAAGAAGGCGGCCGACGTCGGGCTGCTCGGTATCGGTTTCCCGGAATCCGTCGGCGGGTCCGGTGGTGACGGTGCCGACGTGGTGACCGTGTGCGAAGCGTTCCACGAGGCCGGTGCGTCCGGTGGCGCGTTCTCCTCCTTGTTCACGTGCGGAATCGCACTGCCGCACCTGATCGCTGCCGGAGACCCGGAGCAGATCGACCGGTGGGTGCGTCCCACCCTCGCGGGCGAGATGATCGGTTCGCTCGCGATCACCGAACCGGGAGGCGGGTCCGACGTCGGGCACCTCACCACCACCGCAGTGCGCGACGGCGACGATTTCGTAGTCAACGGCGCGAAGACCTACATCACGTCCGGGTGCCGCGCAGACTTCGTCGTCACCGCCGTCCGCACAGGAGGTCCCGGTGCCGGCGGCGTGTCGCTCCTGGTGATCGAGAAGGACACCCCCGGGTTCACCGTCTCCCGCAAACTCGACAAGATGGGCTGGCGCGCCTCCGACACCGCCGAGTTGTCCTTCGTCGACGCCCGGGTTCCGGTGGCCAACCTCGTCGGCGCCGAGAACTCCGGGTTCATGCAGATCGCACAGGCTTTCGTGTCCGAGCGCATCGGCTTGGCAGTGCAGGCGTACGCGAGCGCGCAGCGCTGCCTCGACCTGACCGTCGCGTGGTGCCGTGACCGGGAGACCTTCGGCCGTGCGCTCATCACGCGTCAAGCCGTGCAGCGCACCCTTGCCGAGATGGCCCGCCGGATCGACGTCGCGCGGGTGTACTCGCGGCACGTCGTCGAACGGTCCGTGGCGGGCGACACCGATCTCATCGCCGAGGTGTGTTTCGCCAAGAACACCGCGGTCGAGGCGGGGGAGTGGGTCGCACACCAGGCCGTGCAACTGTTCGGCGGCCTCGGATACATGGCCGAATCGGAGGTCGAGCGCCAGTACCGCGACATGCGCATTCTGGGCATCGGGGGAGGCACCACCGAAATCCTCACCGAACTCGCCGCGAAGCGTCTGGGGTACGGCGCGTGAGCATCCTGAAGTCGACTCTCGACGTGGCGTCGTCGCAGTACGGCGCGGCAGCGGAGGCGATGCGCACCAAGCTCGCCGAACTCGACGCCGAGCACACAAAAGCACTCGGCGGGGGCGGGGAGAAGTACGTGCGCCGCCACCACGAGCGCGGCAAACTGCTGCCGCGTGAGCGCATCGAACTGCTGATCGACCCCGACTCGCCCTTCCTCGAGCTCTCACCGCTCGCTGCCTGGGGCACCGAGTTCCCCGTCGGCGCCAGTACGGTGACCGGCATCGGTGTCGTCCACGGCGTGCAGTGCGTGATCGTGGCGAACGACCCCACCGTCCGCGGCGGTACGAGCAACCCCTGGACGCTGCGGAAAACTCTGCGCGCCAACGATATCGCGCTCCAGAATCGACTTCCCATGATCAACCTCGTCGAGTCGGGGGGTGCGGACCTGCCGACGCAGAAGGAGGTTTTCATTCCCGGCGGGCGGTTGTTCCGCGACCTCACGCGCCTGTCCGCGGCGGGCATCCCCACGATCGCGCTGGTATTCGGCAACTCCACCGCCGGGGGTGCGTACGTGCCGGGCATGTCCGACCACGTCGTGATGATCAAGGAACGATCCAAGGTCTTCCTCGCCGGACCCCCACTGGTGAAGATGGCCACCGGCGAGGAATCCGACGACGAGACGCTCGGTGGCGCCGAGATGCATGCCCGCGTCAGCGGCCTGGCCGACTACCTGGCGGTCGACGAGGAAGACGCCATCCGACTGGGCCGCGACATCGTCCGGCGGCTCGAGTGGGCGCGGCTCGGACCGGACCCGAAACCTGATGTGAGAGATCCCCGCTACGGGCCGGAGGACCTGATCGGCATCGTTCCCGGCGATCTGCGGATCCCGTTCGATCCCCGTGAGGTGATCGCACGCGTGGTCGACGATTCCGACTTCGACGAGTTCAAGCCGCTCTACGGATCGTCACTCGTGACGGGGTGGGCACAGATACACGGGTATCCCGTGGGCATACTCGCCAACGCGCGGGGCGTGCTGTTCAACGAGGAATCCCAGAAGGCCGCGCAGTTCATCCAGCTCGCAAATCGATCGAACACGCCGTTGTTGTTCCTGCACAACACGACCGGATACATGGTGGGGCGCGAGTACGAGGAACGCGGCATGATCAAGCACGGCTCGATGATGATCAACGCCGTATCGAATTCTCGTGTCCCCCACATCTCTGTTCTCCTCGGTGCCTCGTACGGTGCCGGGCACTACGGGATGTGCGGCCGCGCATTCGATCCGCGTTTCCTGTTCGCCTGGCCCAGTGCGAAATCCGCGGTGATGGGCGGTGCCCAGCTCGCGGGGGTCATCTCGATTGTCGGGCGCGCTGCGGCGCAGGCGCGCGGCCAAGGGGTCGACGAGGCCGCGGACGAGGCGATGCGTGCCGCCGTGGAGAACCAGATCGAGGCCGAGTCCCTGCCGATGTTCCTGTCCGGCAGGCTCTACGACGACGGTGTCATCGACCCGCGTGACACTCGCGACGTGGTCGGATTCTGCCTGTCCGCAGCCGCATCGGGACCGATCGAGGGCGCCGGTGACTTCGGCGTCTTCCGGATGTGAGGACACCGTGACCGACAACCCCGGCGCCACCGTGACGACCGTATTGGTCGCCAACCGCGGAGAGATCGCCCGAAGAGTGTTCGCGACGTGCCGTCGTGCCGGACTCGGCACGGTGGCGGTCTATTCCGACGCGGACGCACACAGCCCCCACGTCCGCGAAGCCGACGTCGCGGTCCGGTTGCCCGGCACGAGCCCGTCCGACACCTATCTGCGCGGTGACGCGATCGTCGCCGCCGCGCTCGCCGCAGGTGCGGATGCTGTGCATCCCGGGTACGGATTCCTCTCCGAGAACGCCGAGTTCGCGAGGCAGGTGATCGAGGCGGGTCTCATCTGGGTCGGTCCGTCGCCCGACTCGATCGCCCGGATGGGTTCGAAGATCGAGGCGAAGAAGATCATGGCCGCGGCCGGCGTGCCGGTCCTTCCCGAACTCGAGCCCGGCGCGGTCACCACCGACGACCTGCCGGTGCTCGTGAAAGCCTCGTCGGGAGGCGGCGGACGGGGCATGCGTGTCGTGCGTACGCTCGACGAACTGCCCGCCCAACTCGCCGCGGCGAGTCGCGAGGCGGGTGCGGCCTTCGGTGATCCCACAGTGTTCTGCGAACGGTATCTGGAACACGGCCGCCACATCGAAGTGCAAATTCTCGCCGACCGGCACGGCACCGTATGGACGCTCGGCGAACGCGAATGCTCGGTACAGCGACGCCATCAGAAGGTCGTCGAAGAGGCACCGTCGCCACTGGTCGAGGCGACCGAGGGCATGCGCGACGCAGTGTTCGACGCAGCCCGGCGCGCGGCCACGGCGATCGGGTACGAAGGTGCCGGAACCGTCGAATTCCTTGCGTCCGGTCCCGCACAGGGATCCGACACGGGAGAGTTCTACTTCCTCGAGATGAACACCCGCCTGCAAGTCGAACATCCGGTCACCGAATGCACGACCGGTGTGGATCTGGTGGGGCTGCAGATCGATGTCGCATCCGGTGGGGAACTCGCATCCGAACCGCCTCTGCCCTCGGGTCATTCGATCGAGGTCCGTCTCTACGCGGAGGACCCCGCCCACGACTGGCAACCCCAGTCCGGCGTGTTGCACCGGTTCGCCGTGCCGGCCGCGACCGAGGAGTTCGCACCGCTGCGTACACCGGGGATTCGGGTCGATGCGGGCGTGGTCGACGGCTCCGATATCGGAGTGCACTACGACCCGATGCTCGCGAAAGTGATCTCCTGGGCGCCGACGCGGGCTGCCGCGGCACGCATGCTCGCGCGCGCCGTGGCCGATGCGCGGCTGCACGGACCGAGGACGAACCGTGATCTCCTGGTACGCGTGCTCAGGCACCCCGCATTCCTCGCCGGAGACACCGACACCGCATTCTTCGATACCCATGATCTGGCGGTGCTCGCCGCGCCGCTGGCCGATGCCGGGTCCGAACGGGTCGGGGCCCTCGTCGCCGCCCTCGCCGACGCAGCGGCCAATCGCGAATCTGCTACCGTCGCAAGGACGTTGCCCGGAGGGTGGCGTAATCTCGCGTCGTCGTTCCAGGTGAAGACGTACGCGGGCGACCGGGACGAGCACGAGATCCGCTACCGGTTCGGTCGCGACGGACTCGTGACCGATGCCGTCGACGACGTCCGGGTTCTCGCATACGACCCGCACCGCGTGGTCCTCGACATCGACGGACTCCGTCGCGAGTTCGAGGTCGCGCGGTACGGCGACGTCGTGCACGTCGACTCGTCGCTGGGCCCGGTCTGCCTGCGCGCGATTCCGCGATTCACCGACGCTGCGGCCGTGGTGCCGACCGGATCGTTGCTGGCACCGATGCCCGGCTCGGTGATACGGCTCGGCGCTGCCGTGGGCGACACCGTCACCGCCGGACAGCCGGTGCTGTGGCTCGAAGCCATGAAGATGGAACACACCGTCACTGCCCCCGTCGCGGGAACCCTCACCGTCCTGGAGGTCGACATCGGCACCCAGGTGGCGATGGGATCGGTCCTCGCCGTCGTCACGACCGGCGACGCACCCGCGCGACCCGCCACAGACCCGTCCGAAATATCCACAATTCCAGCCCCGTCCGAACACCCTCGTACCCCCGGAGAGATCTCATGAGCGTCATCGAAACCGAAGAACAGAAGGAACTGCGCGCCTCCGTCGCCGCACTCGCCGAGCGTTACAACTACGTCGACTACGTGCTGCCCAAGTCGCGCCGGCACGAGCCGCTCACCGAACTGTGGAACGAAGCGGCCAAGCTCGGGTTCCTCGGCGTCAACCTTCCCGAGGAATACGGCGGCGGCGGTGCCGGGATCTACGAGTTGGCGCTCGTGCAGGAAGAACTGTCGGCGAAGGGCGCCGGTCTGTTGCTGGTCGTGGTTTCGCCCGCCATCTGCGGCACGATCATCTCCAAGTACGGCACCGACGACCAGAAGCAGGAGTGGCTACCGGGTCTCGCCGACGGCTCGAGGATCATGGCATTCGGTATCACCGAAGCCGACGCCGGATCGAACTCGCACAAGATCACCACCGTCGCGGCGCGCGACGGGGACGACTGGATTCTCTCGGGCAGCAAGGTCTACATCTCGGGCGTCGACCAGGCCGACGCGGTGCTGGTGGTCGCCCGCACCGAGGACGCCAAGACCGGCAAACTGCGGCCCGCACTGTTCATCGTGCCGACCGATACTCCGGGGTTCGTCAAGACCCCGATGGAGATGGACATCATCGAGCCGGACTACCAGTTCAGCCTGTTCTTCGACCAGGTGCGGCTGCCGTCGACGGCACTGGTCGGCGAGCCGGAAGCGGCACTGATGCAGTTGTTCGCGGGCCTGAACCCCGAACGCATCATGGGTGCGGCGATGGCTGTGGGAATGGGCCGCTTCGCGATCGACTCGGCGGTGCGGTACGCGAAGGAACGCACCGTCTGGAAGGCTCCGATCGGTGCGCACCAGGGCATCGCGCATCCGCTGGCGCAGCGCAAGATCGAGATCGAACTCGCCAAACTGATGATGCAGAAGGCCGCCGTGCTCTACGACAACGGTGACGATTTCGGTGCTGCCGAAGCCGCGAACATGGCCAAGTACGCCGCGGCGGAAGCGGCGATCGGCTCGCTCGACCAGGCGATCCAGACGCACGGTGGTGCCGGCCTGACCCGCGAGTACGGACTGTCCGCCATGCTCGGGGCGGCACGCATCGCGCGGATCGCGCCGGTGAGCCGGGAGATGATCCTCAACTTCGTGTCCCAGCATTCGCTCGGGCTGCCGCGGTCGTACTAGGAGGCGAGATGCCGGACCCCGATATCGCCGGGCACGCGTCGGCCCCGGTCGTGCGGTACTCGGTGGCGGAGGGCGCAGCGACGCTCACGCTCGATTCGCCGCACAACCGCAACGCGATCTCGTCCGCGATGGTGCACCAGCTACGCGCCGGCCTCGATGCGGCCGCGAGTGACACCGCCGTGCGGGCGGTGGTTCTCACCCATACGGGTGGAACCTTCTGTGCCGGCGCCGATCTCGGCGAGTCCTCGGGGAGTCCGGACGAGGCGGCCGCGCAGCGGACCCACGACATGGTGGGTCTGCTGCGCGGCATCCTCGAACTGCCCAAGCCGGTGGTCGGTGTGATCGACGGCCATGTCCGTGCCGGCGGAATGGGTCTTGTTGCAGCATGCGACATCGTCGTCGCGGGGTCCCGCGCGACGTTCGCACTCACCGAGGCCCGGCTCGGCCTGGCGGCGTCGATCGTCTCGCTCACCGTTCTGCCGAAAATGACGCCGCGCGCCGCGGGCCGTTACTTCCTCACCGGAGAACGCTTCGGGCCGGAGGACGCGGCGGCACACGGACTCGTCACGCTCGTGTCCGAGGATCCGGCGACGCGGGCAGCAGACGTGATCGCGGATCTGCGGGGGTGCTCCCCGCAGGGCCTCGCGGAGTCGAAGCACTTGCTCACCATGCGGATGCTCGACGATTTCGATCGATACGCCGAGGGACTGGCCGCGCAGTCCGCGCGGTTGTTCGGATCGGCCGAAGCGGTGGAGGGCGTCACCGCCTTTCTGCAGAAACGGCCCCCGTCGTGGTCCCCGGGACGGTGAGGGATGCCGGCCCCTACGCTGGTCGGCATGATGAGTGCGCCGAGCGAGCCCCGTCGACGCGCGGAGCAGCAACGCGGCCGTGCCACCCGTGTCACCATCCTGGATGCCGCTGTGTCCGTGCTGGTCGAGCACGGATACTCGAACGCCACCACCGTCCGTATCCAGGCCGCGGCGGGTGTCTCGCGCGGTCGGCTCCTGCACCATTTCCCCAGTCGCGATTCGCTTCTGGTCGCGTCGGTGCATCACCTTGCGGCGCAGCGCGTCCAGGATCTCGGGCACGACCAGGAGTGGCCCGACGACCCGGTCGCGCGGGTCGCGCTGGCGGTGGACCTGATGTGGCTGCACTTCCGGCAGCCGTATTTCTGGGCCTCGATGGAACTGTGGCTCGCGGCCCGCTCCCACGAAGAACTCCGCCGCGAATTGATACCGCTCGAACGGACTCTCGGCGGGATGATCAAGGCGCAGACCGATCGGTTCTTCGGCAGCGACTTCATCGGGCTCCCGCGCTACCGCGTGGTGCGCGATCTCGTCTACAGCAGCATGCGGGGGATCGCCCTCGGTTATGCGATCGATCCCCGCGATCCGGACGCGGACCCGAATCTCGTGGTGTGGCGTGAACAGTTCGAGGATCTTCTGCGGCGGTGATCCGTCACCGGGTGTCGACGACATCCTCGAGTACCTGCGACAACACCCGGTTCAGCGACCATCGCAGGACGGAGACGTCCTGAGCGGGAAGAGTTTGCTGATAACCGATCAGGGCGAACATCGCGAGATGCGCGAATCTGTGCGCGTCGTCCCCCGGGCCGAGGATCGCGGCGGTGGACTCGGCCACCACGTCGAATCGCTGCCGGTCCACGAGGGCCTGGATGTCGCGCACGGCGTGATCGCTGTACGCCCAGCCCCGGATCGCCGATTCGGCGGGATGCGGAAGCTTGCACGCGAAGTCGATGAGCATCTCGAGCCGGCGCCGGGGAGAACCTTCGAGCCGTGCGGTCTCGGCCAGTTGCAGGGTCTGCCTGTCGAGCCAGTTCTGAAGGAACTCTTTCTCGAAGTCGGCCCAGCTCGCGAAGTAGTTGTAGAACGACCCGGTGGTGACCTCGAGGTGTGCGCACAGGCGTGCCTGCTTGAGTCCCGCGTGGGCGTGCGTCGCAAGAATGTCGAGGGCGGCGGTGAAATAGTCTTCGCGCCTGACAATCGTCGCCACGTGGGTTCCCCTTTCGTCCGGTGCGTCGTCCCGCTGTTCGGGCAGGCTACGTTCGTACGGTCTCGACGTGATCTCATTCCGTCGGGTCGTGGGACATCGAGGCGGCGTTCCGGGCGCCGAATGCTCTCCGGCGGGCATCCCTGCGGGGCGAGGATCGAGGAGGACGGGTGACGCGCGAACCCAAGCAGGACCGCAGTCGAGCGACGCGTCTGCGCCTGCTCGAATCCACGATAGATTGCCTGGCCGAGTTCGGCTGGGCGGCGACCACCGTCGGCGTCGTCGCGGAACGCGCCGGAGTGTCGCGCGGGGCGACCCAGCACCATTTCCCCACCCGTGAGGATCTCATCACGGCTGCTCTCGATTTCATGTTCGACAGCCGGATGGAACGCGCCCGGAACGAGACGCCCGACGTGCCGCCCGGCAGCGCTCGCACCGAGGCGGTCGTGTCGCGTCTCGTCGAGCAGTACACCGGCAATCTGTTCAACGCGGCGTTGCAGGTCTGGACCGCCGCGGCGGCGGATCCCGCGCTGCGCGAACGCCTTCTCCCGCTCGAGGAGCGTTTCGGCCGGGTCGCGCACAAGGTGGCTGTCGAACAACTCGGCGCGGACGACTCCGATCCGGTGGTGCACCGCATGGTGCAGGCGACTCTGGACCTCGCCCGTGGCCTCGGCCTGGCCGACGTCCTCACCGACGACTCGGTGCGACGCCGCGAGATCGTCAGGCACTGGGCGGCCCAGCTCGACACCGTGCTGGAAGACGCCCGGCGTCGGCGCGCAGCAGGCCCTGCGGCTCGGTAGTGTCTCGGCCATGTCCTTCGAGCGGACCGGTAGCAGAGCGGCGACGGCGGCCCTGGCATTCCTGGCGATGCTCGTCGCGGCCGGATGCGGCTCCGGCGACGATGCCGCAGACCAGGGGCAGACCTCGACGACATCGGCTGTGACCGAGCCGGGCCCGCTTTTCGGGGAGTGCGGGTCGCTGACCGACGACGAGGTGGCGAATGCGTTCGCGCTCGGTCCGTTCTCGTCCGTCACACGCAACTCCGTCGGCTGTGAGTGGGAACTCTTCGTGGGTGGGCCGAGCGTGAGTTTCAGCTGGTACCGGGGAAGCCCGATCGGCAGGGAACGGGCCGGGTCCGATCTGATCGGCCGTCCTGCAACGGATGTCGAGGTCGGGGGCAATCCCGGCTTCCTGGGTTCGTCCCAGTCGCTGGACGGGCAGACGACCCTGTGCGAGATCGGGGTGCAGTTCGGCGGCGACTTCATCCATTGGTCCGTCTCCTACGGGAACTTCCCGCCCGCGGCCGACGCATGTGCCGTCGCTCGCAGCCTCGCGGAGACCAGCGTCGACAGGGCGCAGCAGTGATGCGCCGGGTCCCGCTCCGGCCGGCCGGTCGTCGTCTCGGCGCCGGCATGGCAGCGCTGGCGGTATGCGCCACGGTGCTCACCGGATGCTCCCGGACGATCGAGGGCCGCGCGGTGCAGGAAGGTGCGGGTGGCGGCGGAAACACCGAGGAATTCACCCGGCTGCTCACCGAGTGCGACGCGGTCGCGGACCCGCAGATCGCCGAGGCGGTCGGAGCCGAAGCGGTGTACCGGGGGTTCTTCGGAGCGATCTGCCGGTGGGAGGGCGACGGGCCCGGCGGCGTCGTGAAGGTCACCTTCAACTGGTTCGAGACGGGCTCGCTCGACCACGAGCGCTCCGCTGCCGAACACCTCGGGTACACGGTGGAGAACACCACGGTGGAGGGACGACGGGCCCTGCAGATGCGCCGGCCCGACGACCCGTCGTCGTGCGGGGTGAGTTCGGGTGCCTCGACGACCGGTATCTTCGGCTGGTGGGTGCAGTACCAGGGCGGTGGGCCGGACCCCTGCGAGGCCGCTGCTACCTTGGCACGGCTCACCTTGAACCTCAGCAGCTGACCGTGGCTGGGGCCGACCAGGGTCGAGCGGGTCCTCGGTTGCCTACCTCACTTTGACCTGATGCTCGCCAGCCGGGTATCGTTGTGGGTCGTGTCCGGCAAGCCCGGACCGGTCTGTGTGCCTATGCGAGGTAGTGCCGTGCGCGTCGTCTGTAGAAGTCTGCAGTTACGAGTTCCCGGCTGCCTGTGTGGGGGTACGCGACACACCCGACCTCGTGTGCACACGAGGGGCGAGTGAGGGGCAGCTAGCTCTCTTGTCCCAACCGATGGATCCCTAATTTCAGAACAGCCAGTGTTGCTCGTGTGAGCAGCTCCAGACAACGAAGAAAGCCGGTTAATGCCAACCATCAATCAGCTGGTCCGTAAGGGCCGCCGCGACAAGACCGTCAAGGTCAAGAGCGCGGCCCTCAAGGGCAGCCCGCAGCGTCGCGGCGTGTGCACTCGCGTGTACACCACCACCCCGAAGAAGCCGAACTCGGCTCTTCGTAAGGTCGCCCGCGTGCGCCTCACCAGCTCTGTCGAGGTCACCGCGTACATCCCGGGTGAAGGCCACAACCTCCAGGAGCACTCGATGGTGCTCGTGCGTGGCGGTCGTGTGAAGGACCTTCCCGGTGTCCGCTACAAGATCATCCGCGGCTCGCTCGACACCCAGGGTGTCAAGAACCGCAAGCAGGCCCGTAGCCGCTACGGAGCGAAGAAGGAGAAGGCCTGATGCCACGTAAGGGTCCCGCTCCCAAGCGTCCACTGATCGCCGACCCGGTTTACGGGTCCCCGCTGGTCACCCAGCTGGTCAACAAGATCCTGATGGACGGCAAGAAGTCCACTGCAGAGCGCATCGTCTACCAGGCGCTCGAGCAGGCACGTGAGAAGACCGGTACCGATCCGGTCGTCACCCTCAAGCGCGCGCTCGACAACGTCAAGCCCGCCCTCGAGGTTCGTAGCCGCCGCGTCGGTGGTGCCACCTACCAGGTGCCGGTCGAGGTTCGCCCCGGCCGTTCCACCACCCTCGCACTTCGGTGGCTGGTCACGTTCGCACGTCAGCGTCGTGAAAAGACCATGGTGGAGCGCCTCGCCAACGAGCTCCTCGATGCGAGCAACGGCCTCGGTGCCGCTGTGAAGCGTCGCGAAGACACGCACAAGATGGCTGAAGCCAACAAGGCGTTCGCGCACTACCGCTGGTGAGTCGAGGCCGATCGGGAGGCACCGTGATCCGGACCTCCCGATCGGCTGCTCGCACAACTGTGTCGGTCCCGTAAAGGCCGGCTGACAACACAAGAACATGGGTCCGCACAAAAGGACCGACACTAGCTACGAGCGGGGTTACCTGTGGCACAGGAAGTGCTGACCGACCTGAACAAGGTCCGCAACATCGGCATCATGGCGCACATCGATGCCGGCAAGACCACCACGACAGAGCGCATCCTCTTCTACACCGGTGTGAACTACAAGATCGGTGAAACCCACGACGGTGCTTCGACCACCGACTGGATGGAGCAGGAGAAGGAGCGTGGTATCACCATCACCTCCGCCGCCGTCACCTGTTTCTGGAACAACAACCAGATCAACATCATCGATACGCCCGGCCACGTCGACTTCACGGTCGAGGTCGAGCGGTCCCTGCGCGTCCTCGACGGCGCCGTTGCCGTCTTCGACGGCAAGGAAGGCGTCGAGCCCCAGTCCGAGCAGGTCTGGCGCCAGGCTGCCAAGTACGACGTTCCGCGCATCTGCTTCGTCAACAAGATGGACAAGATGGGCGCGGACTTCTTCTTCACCGTGCAGACCATCATCGACCGTCTCGGCGCGAAGCCGCTGGTCCTGCAGCTCCCGATCGGTGCCGAGGATGCCTTCGACGGCGTCGTCGACCTGGTCGAGATGCGTGCGCTGACCTGGCGTGGCGTCACCGAGATCGGCACTCCGCCGACGATCGAGGAGATCCCCGCCGATCTCGTCGAGCTGGCTGCGGAATACCGCGAGAAGCTTCTCGAGACGGTTGCCGAGTCCGACGAAGAGCTCATGGAGAAGTACTTCGGCGGTGAAGAGCTCACGGTCGACGAGATCAAGGGCGCCATCCGCAAGCTCACCGTGGCCTCCGAGCTGTACCCGGTCATCTGTGGCACCGCGTTCAAGAACAAGGGCATCCAGCCCATGCTCGACGCTGTCATCGACTACCTGCCGACTCCGCTGGACATCGGCGAGGTCGAGGGTCACAAGCTGAACGACGAGGAGACCATCCTCACTCGTAAGCCGAGCAAGGACGAGCCGTTCTCGGCTCTCGCGTTCAAGATCGCGGCGCACCCGTTCTTCGGCAAGCTCACCTTCGTGCGCGTCTACTCGGGTCGTATCGATCCGGGTGCCCAGGTGCTCAACGCCACCAAGGGCAAGAAGGAGCGCATCGGCAAGCTCTTCCAGATGCACGCCAACAAGGAGAACCCGGTCGACGAGGCCGTGGCCGGCCACATCTACGCGATGATCGGCCTGAAGGACACCACGACCGGTGACACCCTGTGCGACCAGGCGAACCCGATCGTCCTCGAGTCGATGACGTTCCCGGACCCGGTCATCCAGGTCTCGATCGAGCCGAAGACCAAGTCCGACCAGGAGAAGCTGGGCACCGCGATCCAGAAGCTCGCCGAAGAGGACCCGACCTTCTCGGTCGAGCTCGACGAGGAGACCGGCCAGACCGTCATCGGCGGTATGGGCGAGCTCCACCTCGACATCCTCGTCGACCGCATGCGTCGCGAGTTCAAGGTCGAGGCGAACGTCGGCAAGCCGCAGGTCGCGTACCGCGAGACGATCACCAAGCCGGTCGAGAAGCTCGAGTTCACGCACAAGAAGCAGACCGGTGGCTCGGGCCAGTTCGCGAAGGTCATCATCGCCCTCGCGCCGTTCCGCGGCGAAGACGGCGCGACCTACGAGTTCGAGAACAAGGTCTCCGGCGGTCGTGTGCCCCGCGAGTACATCCCGTCGGTCGACGCGGGTGCACAGGACGCGATGCAGTACGGCGTGCTCGCCGGCTACCCGCTGGTGAACGTCAAGGTCACGCTCCTCGACGGTGCGTACCACGACGTCGACTCGTCCGAAATGGCGTTCAAGATCGCCGGCTCGCAGGCCCTGAAGGAAGCGGCTCGCAAGGCTGCTCCGGTCATCCTCGAACCGCTCATGGCTGTCGAGGTCACCACCCCCGAGGATTACATGGGTGAAGTGATCGGCGACCTCAACTCCCGCCGTGGCCAGATTCAGGCCATGGAGGAACGCAGTGGTGCCCGTGTCGTGAAGGCGCTGGTTCCGCTCTCGGAGATGTTCGGTTACATCGGTGACCTTCGGTCGAAGACCCAGGGCCGCGCGAACTTCTCCATGGTGTTCGATTCCTACGCAGAGGTTCCGTCGAACGTCTCGAAGGAAATCATCGCCAAGGCGACCGGCGAGTAGCCTTCGGGTTATCCCCTCGGTCACCTGCACGACCAAGTAATACAAACCGCACTGCTGCATACTGCAAGCAACAACAGTCCAGGAGGACATTCCAGTGGCTAAGGCGAAGTTCGAGCGGACCAAGCCGCACGTGAACATCGGCACCATCGGTCACGTCGACCATGGCAAGACCACCACGACGGCCGCCATCACCAAGGTGCTGGCAGACAAATTCCCGGACCTGAACGAGAGCTTCGCGTTCGACCAGATCGACAAGGCTCCCGAGGAGAAGGCTCGTGGCATCACGATCAACATCTCCCACGTGGAGTACCAGACCGAGAAGCGTCACTACGCGCACGTCGACGCCCCGGGTCACGCGGACTACATCAAGAACATGATCACGGGTGCCGCCCAGATGGACGGCGCAATCCTGGTCGTGGCTGCAACCGACGGCCCGATGCCCCAGACGCGTGAGCACGTGCTGCTCGCTCGCCAGGTCGGCGTGCCGTACATCCTCGTCGCGCTGAACAAGGCCGACATGGTCGACGACGAGGAAATCCTCGAGCTCGTCGAGATGGAGGTCCGCGAGCTCCTCGCTTCGCAGGAGTTCGACGAGAACGCTCCCGTCGTCCCGATCTCTGCTCTCAAGGCACTCGAGGGTGACGAGAAGTGGGTTCAGTCGATCGTCGACCTCATGCAGGCCGTCGACGACTCCATCCCGGACCCGGTCCGCGAGACCGACAAGCCGTTCCTCATGCCCGTCGAGGACGTCTTCACGATCACCGGCCGCGGCACGGTCGTCACCGGCCGTATCGAGCGTGGCGTTGTCAACGTCAACGAAGAGGTCGAGATCGTCGGCATCAAGGAGACCTCGACCAAGACCACGGTCACCGGTATCGAGATGTTCCGCAAGCTGCTCGATCAGGGCCAGGCGGGCGACAACGTCGGCCTCCTCGTCCGCGGCATCAAGCGCGAGGACGTCGAGCGTGGCCAGGTCGTCGTCAAGCCCGGCACCACGACTCCCCACACGGAGTTCGAGGGCCAGGCTTACATCCTCAACAAGGAAGAGGGCGGCCGCCACACGCCGTTCTTCAACAACTACCGTCCGCAGTTCTACTTCCGTACCACGGACGTGACGGGCGTTGTTACCCTTCCCGAGGGCACCGAGATGGTTATGCCCGGTGACAACACCGAGATGTCCGTCAAGCTGATCCAGCCGATCGCCATGGACGAGGGCCTTCGCTTCGCTATCCGCGAGGGTGGTCGTACCGTCGGCGCCGGTCGCGTCACGAAGATCATCAAGTGAGCTAGTTCTCACTGACGCCAACGGCGTCCACCCTTCGGGGTGGACGCCGTTCGGCGTTTCAGGACCGGTGGGCGATGCGGCCGGCGGGTGCCGTCAGTCGTGTTCGGAATGCGGCGGATCGAGATGCAGCAGCACCTGCGTCGCCACCCTGGCACCGCCGAGTGCGCACGCGGCGCGTTCCGCGGTGTCCTCGGCGTGCGCGGTGAACTCGGCGACGTCGATTCCCGGCTCGGCATGCACGACCACCGACAGCGTGGGCAGGTGACGTTCCACCACCGCGCGGCCGCGCGCCGACCGCACGCCCGGAAGCCCGGCGAGTTCGCGTGCCACGCCCTCCGCGACCGGGCCCAGTTCCACACCGAGCGTCGCGTCCGTCACCTCGTCGAACAGTTGCACCGTCGAGGTGCGACGGCGCGACAGATTCACCACGAGCAGGACGATGCCGATCGCGGCTCCCACGGCGAACACGGTCCACAGTGCGGGCGTCCACCAGTCCTGATCGGGAACGTCGATGACGCGTGGCCGGTCGAGTTGCGAGAGCCGGTCCCGCGCGAGGGGCACTTCCCACAGCCAGGCGAGCGCGAAGGCGCCGATTCCGAGCAGGGCGAAGCCCGTCACAAGCGCGAAGAAACGGTTGGCCAGCACCGTACGGAGTTTCATCGGCGCGTTCCTCCCACGGCGTTCGCCCGCGTCTCTGCGGGGGTGATCTTCACGATCAGTGGAAGGGGATCGGCGAGCAGCGAGAGATTCGGTTCGACCTCGGCACGCACGGTCGCGGTGAGTTCGGCGACCGGTACTTCGGGGTCGGCGACTATCCGTACCACCGCGCGCCGGCGATCGACCACAGTCCGCGCGGTGCGTACACCGGGGAGCGCCGACGCCCGGGCACTGCACATGCGGGCGACGTCGGTACGCCGCATCCACACCGTGTCGACGGGACCGGAGACTCGGAGCGGCAGGTGGGTGCGTCGCCGTGGCTTGATCGCCGCGAACAGCAGCGCGGCACCGAGCAGCACGAGCACCGCGGCCACCGGACCGATCCACGGTTCCCAGTGCAGCCTGCCGAACCACTCGAACGCGTTGCGGAGCCACGGCGCTCCGGCGTAGGTGCCGCGCACGATGAGAAGCTCGCGGGCGGCGACGAACGAGAGTCCGAGCGCACCGATCGCGATGAGCGCCGCGGCCGGCGCCGCCGCCGGGGTCGCGAGCGGGGGCAGCGGTTGCACGACCGGTATCCGTGCGCGGGATTCGGTGTGAGCGACGATGTCCGATTCGAGGTACTCGACAGGCACGGATTGCTCGGCCGGTTCGTCGTCGTGTGCCTGGGGCGTCGCGGCGACGAGGACGTTCAGTTCGGTGACGTGCAGGCCCGTGTAGTCGTGCAGGTGACGCGCGACGGCGTCGTGCACCCTCCGCGTCAGTGCCGCTGCGTCGTAAGGCCATTCGGCGGCGATGAAGAGATTCACCGCGACCGCCCGTCCGCCGGTGGTCACATCGGCACGAGGAAGTTCCCGGCCCGTGAGCAGACTCAGGTTGCCGGTGTGCCGGACCACGCCGGGAACCTGGAGTGCGGCCGACGCGGCGATGCGTTCGACTGCGCGGTCCTTGATGACGAGGGTGCCGCGGTTCCCGACCGTGTCGATGTCGTCGAGCGTGGAGCCCGGCAGTGGCCCGGTCTCCGTGGGGACGCCATCAGCCACGGCCGCGGCTCCGCAGAATCGCACCGAGGTCGAGCAGACCGTCCCGGTGTGCACCGATTGCGGCACCGAGCGCGCCGAGAAGGACCGCGAACAGCAGTCCGCTGACGCCCCCGAATATCCCGGCAAGAGCGAGGAGGAGACCGGCGATCAGGCCGACCGCGGTGTTGCCGGTGGGAGTGTGGTTCACGGGGACACCTGTTTCTGTTCGAGGTGGACGTCTTCGATCGTCACATGCACCGGAGGGCCGACGACCGCTTCGACGAGCGCTCGCACGGTGTCGGCGAGGGCCGGCAGATCGGCGGGGTATTCCGCGGTGATGTGCACGGCGCACCCCTCGGGTGCTAGCCGGATCCCGGGGATCCGGCGTCCCGGCAGGTAGGTCGCGACCGATCCGAACGGGCCGCTGTTGAGCCCGGCGACGCCTGCGACACCCCTGACGATCTCGGCGACGAGGTCTGCGACCTCGGGGTCGGGATGCGTACGGGGGTCCGCGCCGGGAGACGAGGTCACTGCACTCGAGGCTTGAGCTCGTCGGCTGCTGCCGCCTCGTCGTACAGCACCACGTCGAAGACGGTGATGTTGACTTCCGTGACCTCGAGACCGGTCATCCGTTCGACGGCCGTGATCACGTTGTGCCGGATCGCGATCGCCAGCTCGTGGAGCGCCACGCCGTATTCCGCGACGATGCCGATGTCGATCGCCGCCTGTTTCTCGCCGACCTCGACCGCGACGCCCTGCCCGTGGTTGATTCGTGCTCCCGGGATGCGGTCGCGCAAGGCGCCCACCACCCGGGCGGTCCCTGCCCCGACGTCGAACACGCCGCTGACCTCGCGTGTCGCGATGCCTGCGATCTTGGCGACCACCGCGTCGGCGATGATCGTCCGACCCTGGCTGTCGAGGGGACCGGAGAACGAACCGGTACCGAACTGGATGCGGCTGATTCCTGCGCCGCTGTCGCTGGTCATGAGTGCTCCTCGTGCCGTGTGGGTCGTGGGGAACGTGCGGGCCGTGCGTTGTCCATCATTATCCGCCCGGTGAGGGTGATATGCCGGGCAGGACCGCCACCGTGTTGTGCTGCGGGGTATTTCGGTGTTGCCGGGATCGGCGCGCTGTTCAGCCCTGTACGTGCGTTTGGTATGAAGAGTGCACGCACACGGGTGGCAGAGGTCACGCCGCGATGAGGAGGATGTACCAGGTGGCAGTCGAACGGATCGTAATAGCAGGAGCCGGACTCGCGGGTGTGCGAACCGCGGAGGAGTTGCGACGCGCGGGGTACGAGGGCGAGATCGTTCTGCTCGACGACGAGGGCCACCTGCCCTACGACCGGCCCCCGCTGTCGAAGGATGTCATCCGCGGCGAGCGGGAGGACACCACGCTGCGCCCGGCCGAGTTCTTCGACGAGCAGCGCATCGACCTGCGGCTCGGCGCCGCCGCACGCTCGGTCGACACCGACGCCCGCACCGTGACACTCGCCGACGGCACCGAACTCGCCTACGACGAGCTGGTCGTCGCCACGGGTCTGCGAGCACGGCGCATCCCGGGCCTGCCCGATCTCGACGGCGTCCACGTCCTGCGGTCGGTGGACGACAGCCGCGCCTTGCGGGCCGCGATCGTCCCCGGCGTGCGGGCATTGGTCGTCGGCGCCGGATTCATCGGATGCGAGGTCACCGCCAGCCTGCGGGCACTGGGCGTCGACGTCGTCCTGCTCGAGCCGCAGCCGACGCCGCTCGCGTCGGTGCTCGGCACCGAGGTCGGTTCCCTCGTGGCACGACTGCATACCGACGCCGGAGTCGACCTGCGTGCAGGAGTCGGGCTCGCCGAACTGCGCGGCGACGGCCACGTCACCTCTGCCGTGCTCGGGGACGGCACCGAGATCGACGTGGATCTCGTCGTGCTGGGTATCGGATCGGTGCCTGTCACCGAGTGGCTCGAGGGCTCGGGGATCGAACTGGACAACGGGGTCGTGTGCGACGACACGGGCAAGGCGTCCGCGCCGCACGTCTGGGCCGTCGGCGACGTCGCGTCGTGGCAGGTTCCCGGTGGTGCCCGCAAACGTGTCGAGCACTGGACCAGTGCGGGCGAGCAGGCCACCGTGCTCGCGAAGAAGATCGTCACGGGGGAGTCCGGGGGCGCCCGCCAGGTGCCCTACTTCTGGAGCGACCAGTACGACATCAAGATCCAGGGCCTGGGTGCGGTTCGCGCCGACGACACCGTGCACGTGGTGCGCGACGACGGACGGAAGTTCCTCGCGTACTACGAGCGTGAGGGCCGCCTCGTCGGTGTCGTCGGTGGCGGGCTGCCCGCGCAGGTGATGAAGACCCGGATGAAGATCGCCGCCGGCGCGCCCATCGAGGAGTTGCTCGCGGCCGTGTGAGCACTCGAAGCCGTATGCCTGAACACCGCCGCGACCGGGAAGGGCTAGATTCGTAGGGTGATCGTTGCGCTCATCGACTCGGGATTCGGTCTGCTGCCGACTGCTGCGTGGCTGCGCCGGATGCGTCCGGATCTCGACTTGCTGCTGTCGATGGACCCGGAGTGCGCTCCCTGGGGGCCGAAACCGGCCGACTGGGTGTCCGACCGGGTGGTGACCACCGCCCGGCGCGCCGTCGACCGCGGCGCCGACGCGGTGGTGCTGCCGTGCAACACGGCGTCGGTGACCGCGCTGGACGACGTGCGCGCCGCGCTCGGTGACGATGTTCCCGTGATCGGAACCGTGCCCGCGATCAAGCCTGCCGCGGCCGTGTGCACGTCGGTGGCGATCTGGGCGACGGCCGCGACGACCGCGAGTCGTTACCAGGCCGACCTCATCGAGAAGTTCGGGAACGGCAGCGAGGTCGTGGGCGTCGCATGTCACGGACTCGCCGACGCCATCGACCGGGGTGACCGGGAAGGCGCCGACCGGGCGATCGCCGATGCCGCGGCGCGCACTCCGGACGACGTCGAGGGCATCGTCCTCGGCTGCACCCACTACCCCCTGGTGGCGGACTCGATCCTCGCCCGGTTTCCGGAGGGTGTGCGCTTGTTCGACAGCGCCGAAGCGGTCGCCAGGCAGACGCTGCGTCGTATCGCCGACCTCGATGCGGACGAGCCGGGCACCCGCGAGTTCGGCGACCGTTCCGGAGCCTCCGGGCGCGTCGAGGTGTACCTCAGCGGTAAGCGCGGAGCGCTCCCGCCCGGAGCGGAGGCGTTCGCCGCTGGACGGGAACTGCTCGCTGCCGCGACTGCGAGGTAGAAGCATCAGGTTCCGCACTACGTGGGCCGTCCGGACACGTGCGGCGCCGGCGAGACCGTAGGCTCGGGCCGTGACCGACGACCTGTCCGCAAAGGACGTTCGCGCGGCGCTCGACGCCCTCGGCGATCCTGACGGAGCCGCCGGGATGGGACGCTTCTTCAAGACCGGGCCCGGCGAGTACGGCGAGGGCGACGTCTTTCTGGGACTGCGGGTGCCGCAGACCCGTGCCGTGGTCCGGAAGTTCCGCGACCTGCCGATCGAGGAGTCGCGTCTTCTTCTGGACAGCGCTGTCCACGAACACCGTCTCGCCGGCCTGCTGATCCTCGTGGACAGGTATACGCGCGACCCGGTCTCACGTCGCCGGGTGGTCGAGGTATACCTCGACGCTCTCCGCTGCGGACGGGTGAACAACTGGGATCTCGTCGACGCCTCGTCCGATCACATCGTGGGTGAATGGATCCACGCGAATCCGGCCGATGCCGGGTTGCTCACGACGCTGGTCGACGACCCCGACCTGTGGCGGCGACGTGCCGGGCTGCTCGCCACGTTCGCCTTCGTCAAGAGGGGAGAGGCCGGCCCGACGCTCATGATGGCCGAGCGTGTCCTCGACGACCGCCGGGATCTGATCCAGAAGGCGGCAGGCTGGATGCTGCGTGAGGTCGGCAAACGCGTGGATCGGGACGCCCTGCTCGACTTTCTCGAGCGTCACGCGGCCGCGATGGGCCGGACGGCACTGAGTTACGCCACCGAGCATCTCGACGCGGAGGAACGCGCCCGGCTCCGCGGGTTGCGCTGACGAGACGTGAGCGGCACCCGGCGATGCCGGCCACGCCTCGACGTGCGGCTCAGAACTCGATCTTGAGGTGGTCGGTGACCGGACGTGCCTGGCATCCCAGGATGTAGCCCGCCTCGATGTCCTCCGGGTCGAGCACGTCGCAGTTCTCCATCTCGACCTTGCCTTCGAGGACGGTGCACGCGCACGATCCGCACTCGCCCTCCTGGCAGGAGTAGGGAACGTCGATGCCCTTGGCGAGCATGATGTCGACGAGCGTCTGCTTGCGGGGCCAGGTCAGGTTGTGGACCTCACCGTCGAGTTCGACCTCGACGGTCGCCGCGTCCGCGGCTTCTTCGTCGCTGACCTCGACGGGCGCGTGGTCGGCGAAGGGATCGCCGGACAACGAGTTGAACACTTCGGCGTGGACCTGAGTCCGCGCCATCCCGATGCTCGAGAGCGCCTGATGCACGGTGTCCATGAACGGTCCCGGCCCGCACATGAACGCCTCACGATCGGAGTACGGCGCTGCGAGTGTTGCGAGCTGGTCGGCGCTGGGAAGACCCTGCACGGATTCGAGCCAGTGGACGACGGTCAATCGGGTCGGGTACTTCTCGGCGAGCATCCGCAGTTCCTCGGCGAAGATGACCGATGCTTCGTCACGGTTGGCGTAGATCAGCGCGACCTTGCCCGATCCCTGCGTCAGCGCGGACTTGAGGATCGCGATGACGGGGGTGATACCGCTGCCTGCCCCGAACAGCACGAAGTCGTGGTCGAAGGACTTGGGGGTGAACACCCCGGCGGGCGGCAGAACCTCGAGGGTGTCGCCCACCGCGACGGTGTCGCAGAGCCAGTTCGACCCGTAGCCGTCGGACGTGCGCTTGACGGTGACCTTGGGGGCATCGTCGGTGTGCGGTGAACTCGCGAGGGAGTAGCAGCGCGCCACCGAGCCGGTGCGCTCGCTGGGAATCCGCAGGGTGAGGAACTGGCCCGGCTTGTACGCGAACTTGTCGCGGAGTTCGTCGGGGACGGCGAAGACGATCGACTTCGCGTCGGCGGTTTCCTCGACGACGGCGGAGACGGTGAGTACCACCGATCGCGAGCCGTGGGGCACCTCGACAGTCGTCATGGCGTGTGTCGTCCTCTCGTGCATACCGTGCGGGAGCAGTGGCGCCACCCCGGGTGTTCCCGTTCCGGGATGTTCTGGAACACCCCGAAATCTAGAACCCGTTCTAGTTAAGGGTAGCAGCCTGTTGTAGCCCCAGAAACGGTACCGGGTGCGCCCGAGGGCACCCCCGCCTGTCCCGCACAGTGGGCACTTCTGCCTCGACCGGGTGTCCCGAGGCCTTCCGCTGCCGCGTTGGTCCTGCGCGTCGTGCACGGCTCTCGATCCGGCCCGATGCGGCCGCACCCGGCGGCGAGTGCGGCCGCATCGGGCGGATGATCAGGCGCTGGCCTTCGCGAGAAGCTCTTCGATCCGGTCGTAACAGTCGCGCGTGCCCTCCTCCCATCCGGAGGACGCCATCCCGTCGCGTGCTTCGAGGCTCGGATACACGCTGTGGCCGCTGAGCTTGCTGCGGCCGTTGCCGAGATCCTCGAAGGTCATGAACTCGATGCTCACGATGTCGCGGAATTGATCGAATTCGAAGGTCTGGATGGCGAATTCGTTCTCCCGCACGGTGTGGAACACGCCCGAGAAGGTGTACGAACCGCTGTCGTCGCTGTGGGTGTACCGATACGAGCCACCGCTACGGAAGTCGTAGTGGTCGATGTCCATGGACACCCCGCGCGGCCCCAGCCACTGGGCGACGAGAGCCGGATCCTGATGCGCCCGGAAGATTTCGGAGACGGGATAGTCGAACTCGCGCTCGTAGTCGATGAACGGAACGCCGTCCGGAACGTTGATGTGCAGTGGGTTGCTCATGACGATGCCTCTCGCAGGGAGCGGGATCACCCCGGTGGGGGGTCTGTGGTGTCGGCCGTGTCCCCGGCCAGCACAGAGTCGAGGCTGCGGAACTGCTGTTCCTTGGTCAACCGATACCGGTCGATCCAGGAAGTCAGCGCCTCCAACTGTGCGGGATTCAGGTGAACGGGGCGGCGCTGGGCATCGCGGGTGCGCGTGACGAGCCCGGCTTGCTCGAGTACCTGAATGTGCTTCGAGATCGCCTGGGTGGTGATCGCGAAGGGTTCCGCGAGTTCGTTGACAGTGGCGGGACCCCGGCTGAGCCGGGCGACGATGCGTCGGCGGATCGGATCGGAAAGGGCCATGAAGGCCCGGTCGAGTAGTTCGTCGTCCGCGTCGGCACCGTTCACCTGCCACCATCCTTATTCAACCTTTCGGTTGAATACACCATCCTCCGCAGGGAACAGCCCTGTCAAGACCCTTCCGGGCAGACTCCCGGTGCCGACAAATGGATGTCGCGTTTGCCCGGTGAATCCCGCGACCCCCGGCTACCGTCGTCAAGATGATCTCGGTGGGGAGAAATCGGTCGGGAATACGTGCCGCTGTGGCTGCGACGGCGGCACTCGTACTCGTGGGCGGATGTGCGTCGAGCACGGACGGTGATTCGGAGAACACCGCCGCGCCCGGGGCGGTGTGTGGAGCGACGCCCAACGGCACGCCGTTGACCGGTGGAGCGCCGCCGGAGACCGGGGGTGGCGACATTTCCACCAACCCGGAAATCGCCACCGGCTACCGCAGCGACATGACCGCTGTGAGTACCGAATCGTTCGCGGTCTCCACCGCCAACCCGGTCTCCACCGAGGTGGCGTGCGAGGTCCTCCGCGACGGCGGGACGGCGGCCGATGCGCTCGTCGCGGCACAGATGGTGCTCGGACTCGTCGAACCGCAGTCGTCCGGTATCGGCGGCGGAGCGTTCCTGATGTACTACGACGCCGAATCCGGTGCGGTGCAGGCGTTCGACGGGAGGGAAACCGCCCCGAGTGCGGCCGACGAGAACTATCTTCGCTGGATCAGCGACACCGACCGCACCGAGCCCAAACCCGACGCTCGCGCGAGCGGACGGTCGATCGGCGTACCCGGTGTCCTGCGCATGCTCGAGTCGGTGCATGCCGAGTACGGAGACCGGGAGTGGCGGAGTCTGTTCGCTCCCGCCATCGATCTGGCCGACAGAGGCGTGACCGTCAGCGACCGGATGGCGCAATCCATTGCCGATTCCGCCCAGCAACTCGCGGTCGACGACGAGGCTCGCGCGTACTTCCTCGAGCCGGACGGCAGCCCCAAGGCCGTAGGCTCGACGCTGACCAATCCGGCGATGGCGAAGACCCTCGGCGCAATTGCCACCGACGGCGCCGACGCGTTCTATACCGGTGGCATCGCACAGTCGATCGTCGAGGCGACCGGAAGTACATCCGGTGGGCGAACACCGGGAATGCTCACGCTCGACGACCTCGCCTCGTACGAGGCGAAGGAGCGCACGCCGCTGTGCACGCCCTACCGTGACCACGAGATTTGCGGGATGCCGAACCCGTCGTCCGGCGGCACCGCCGTCGCGGCCACTCTGGGCATCCTGGAGAACTTCGACCTCGCCGCACTGGGACCGTCCGAGGTCGACGCGAACGGGGGAGTGCCGAATGCCGAAGCGGTGCACCTGATTTCCGAGGCCGAGCGTCTCGCGTACGCCGACCGCGACAAGTACGTCGCGGATTCGGACTTCGTTCCGCTGCCCGGGGGATCGCTCGACACCTTGGTCGACCCCGAGTACCTCTCTCAGCGGGCGGCACTGATCGACCCGGGCAAGAGCATGGGCACCGCGCAGCCGGGCGATTTCGGACCGGTACCGCTCGGGGTGCCGCCGCAGAGTCCCGAGCACGGCACCAGCCACATCTCGGTCGCCGACAGTTACGGCAACGTGGCCGCCATGACGACGACCATCGAATCGGCGTTCGGGTCGTTCCACATGGTCGACGGCTTTCTCCTCAACAACCAGCTCACCGACTTCTCGGCGGAACCCACGGGCAAGGACGGGTTGCCGACCGCCAATCGGGTCGAGCCGGGAAAGCGTCCGCGCAGTTCGATGGCGCCGACGCTGGTGTTCGACAGGACATCCGACGGCCGACGAGGCGACCTGCAGATGGTTGTGGGGTCGCCCGGTGGATCGGTGATCATCCAGTTCGTCGTCAAAACGCTGGTCGGGATGCTGGACTGGGGGCTCGACCCGCAGCAAGCGATCTCGGCCGTGTCGTTCGGCGCGGCAAACACCCCGGCCACCGGCGTCGGGGGTGAACATCCCGCCGTCGACGCGTCCGACGACGGCGCGAAGGACCCGCTCGTGCAACAGCTTCGGGACAAGGGGCACGAGGTCTCCGTCGCGCCGCAGTCGAGCGGGTTGAGCGCGCTGCAGCGCGAAGAGACGGGTTGGATCGGAGGAGCCGATCCTCGGCGCGAGGGGGCGGTGATGGGCGATCCGGCACCGTGACTGCGCTCGTCCACCAGGAGCGAGCCCCGAGAACATGACATCCGTCGTCTCGGACTCGTGAGAGCGGGTATGTCGCTCGGGCCCGGTTGCGTGCACACTTCGACCATGGAACACACAGGTGCCCCGGCACTCGAACTGCGCGACGTCGTCAAGACCTTCCGTGCGCGGGGAGGGGAGGAGGCGCATGCGGTGTCGGGCCTCGACCTCACCGTCCGGCGCGGTGAGGTCATGGCTCTGCTCGGACCCAACGGCGCAGGGAAGACGACGACGCTCGACATGGTTCTCGGGCTGACGACTCCGACCTCGGGATCGGTTGCCGTGTTCGGTGCACCTCCGCGGCAGGCCGTCCGCGATGGCCGAGTCTCCGCCGTCCTGCAGACCGGCGGACTGCTACGCGATCTCACGGTGCGTGAAACCGTGCGCATCATCGCTTCGACTTTCGACACCCACCGCGACATCGACGACGTTCTCGACAGCGCCGGGCTCTCGGCACTCTCCCGCCGGATGGTGTCGAAGTGCTCGGGCGGAGAACAACAGCGGCTTCGTTTCGCACTCGCGCTGCTCCCGGACCCCGACCTGCTCGTTCTCGACGAACCGACCGCGGGAATGGATGTGGCCGCCCGCCGCGAGTTCTGGGCCACCATGCATGCCGAGGCCGACCGGGGCCGCACGATCGTGTTCGCAACCCACTATCTCGAAGAAGCGGACGCCTTCGCCGGTCGGATCGTCATGATGGCCGGAGGGCGGGTCGTGGCCGACGGGCCCACTGCCGAGATACGGGCTCGGGCCACCGGAAGGCTGGTCTCCGCAGAACTACCACCGGAGTCCCGAGACGACGCGCAGGCGGTCCTCGCGTCGACCCCGGGTGTCGCCGATATCTCCTGGGTCGGACCGAGAATCGAGGTCCGGACAACGGATTCCGATTCGGTGGCCCGTATTCTCCTCGTACGCTTCGACGCCCGCGACCTCGACATCGTCAGTGGCTCGCTCGAAACCGCCTTCCTCGCGCTGACACAGAAAGCAACGGCATGAACACCACTTTCGTCGGGCTGGAATTGCGGAGGACCTTCCGCGACTACGTCAATGTCTTCTTCATCGCGGTGCTGCCCGCGTTCTTCTACCTGATCTTCGGTGCGTCCCAGTCGTTCGCGACCGAGTCGGCCGGCAACGGCAACGTGGCGATGTACATCATGATTTCGATGGCTGCGTACGGCGCGGTGACCGCTACCACCGGCGTGGGCGGCACGGCAGCGGTCGAGCGGATGCAGGGCTGGGGCAGACAGTTGGGGCTGACCCCGCTCACCGACGCCTCGTATGTGGCGATGAAAGCAACGGTGGCCCTCGTGGTCGCGGCCATTCCGATCGGGCTGATCTTCGTCCTCGGAGTCTTCACCGGTGCGTCCGGCGACTCGAGTGCGTGGATCCTCAGCGCGGTGGCCGTGCTCGTCGGTGCCGCAGTGTTTTCCGTCTACGGTTTGGTCTTCGGTCTGGCCTTCCGATCGGAAGCCGCCGTCGGCGCTGCCGGCGGCAGCCTGGTAATCCTCGCGTTCCTCGGCAACATCTTCATTCCGCTGTCGGGCACGCTGCTCACCATCGCCAAGTTCACTCCGCTCTACGGCTATGTGTCGCTGGCGCGCTACCCCGTGACCGAAGGTGTGCTGATCGACCGCAGCGGAAACCCGCTGCCGTCCGAGCCGCTGTGGGTTCCGATCCTGAACCTGTCGGTGTGGGCGGTGATCTTCGTAGCGCTCGCGACCTGGCTGGTGCAGCGCGGACGTGGCCGGCAGTGACGGAATACGTCGAGGCGGTACGCCGAGTACGGCAGACCGGCGCGAAACCGGCCGTCGGGCGCCACCCGGACCCGCGCCACGGTTGACACCCTTCGGTCCTCGCCGCCACGCTGGAGCCAACGCTCCGGAGTGTTCACCCACCGAAAGGTGCGTCCATGCCCACCGTCGATCTCGCTGCAGGGCCGATTCACTACGTCGAACACGGTGACGGACCGGCCGTGGTCTTCTTGCACGGCCTGCTCATGAACCACACGGTGTGGGACGAGGTGATCGACCGGTTACCCGCCGGGTTCCGTTATGTGCGACCGGATCTACCGCTCGGTGCGCACCCCGAACCGATGCGTCCCGACGCGGATCTGAGCTTGCGCGGTCTGAACCGGATCGTGGCGGACTTTCTCGACGCGCTCGACCTGAACGACGTCACGCTGGTGCACAGTGATTGGGGCGGGGCTCTGTTCCTCACCGCGTACGGACTGGACGACCGCCTCGGCCGTCTGATCCTGCTGCCGTGCGAGGCCTTCGACAACTTCCCGCCGGGCCTGCCGGGCAAGATGGCGGTCCTTGCCACGCGTATCCCGGGTGGCCTGGCACTCGCGCTGCGGCAACTCAGGGTTTCGTGGCTGCGCAACACGCCGCCGTTGCTCGGCTGGATGGCCCGCACGCCCCTGCCCGACGACCTCGTCCGTACCTGGACCGAACCCGGACTCCGCAGCAAGGACATACGCCGTGATCTGCGCAAGTACGTCGCGACCCGCTTCACCGCAACCGAACTCGTCGCCGATACCGAAGCGCTGCAGCATTTCGCCGGTCCGGCGCTGGTGCTGTGGTCGTCGGCCGGCAAGGTCATGCCGCGCGGCCACGGGCGACGGCTCGCAAATCTGCTGCCGAACGGGACACTCGTCGAGGTCGACGACGCCTATGTGCTGTCGATGCTCGACCGGCCCGAGACGATCGCACAGGCGATGACGACGTTTCTCGTCGCGGAGCGCTCGTAAGTCACACGAGATCGACAGTCACACGAGATCGACGATCAGCCACCCGCCGTGGTGTTCGAATACCTCGTACCGAAAACCTGTCGTGCGTCCGAGCGCGTCGAGCGACGCGAGATCGAATGTCCGGATGTGCCCGTGACACGCGGTTGCCTCGTCCTCGAACGGCACCGCGACCACCACGCGTGCACGCGCGATGCGCAGCGCTTCGGCGAGAACGGCGGCTCCCGTCTCGTGGTCGACGTGCTCGAGCAGGTGGATCGCCGTGACGGTGTCCGCGCTGTCGTCGGGAACGGGCACTCCGGCCGCGTTGCAGACGAGGGTGTCCACAGCCAGGCCCAAACGGGGTGCGACCGCGTCGAGCAGTCGCATCGTGCCGGGGAGGATGTCGGTGGCGACCACGTCGAAGCCCGCTCCTGCGAGCCGCAACGGCAGGAACCCGAAACACGACCCGAGATCGAGCACGCGGCCTCGTGCCAACGTGGCGGCCTTGTCGTGGATCGGGGCGAACGCTGCTGTGCCGTCGAGCAGTTCGTTCAACGAGTTGCGGTAATAGGTGACCCACGACTCGAGAGCTCCGGGGACCGTCGAGCGGACGAGGCCGACCATCGTCAACTCGAACTCGTTCTGCCCGAACTCGGCGTCCTGGACAGATGCGGTCACGTCGGCGACGAGGCGTTCACTGAGCAGGTCGGGAGTGAGCGCGTGCGTCACGTGCAGTCCGTCGATGGTGCGGCGCAACCTGATCGGGCCGGAGGGCACCCGCTCGACGGTCACGTGGTCGTGTGTCCACCGGCCCGGTGGACATGGCGCGAGAGAATCCAGCACAGCCATTGTCTGTCAACCTCTTTCGAGTGGGGGAGTGCTCGGGCCGAGTCCTTCGGAGAGTGTGAGCATTCCTGTTCCGAGCAGGTCACGCAGGTCCGAGTCGGCGTCGGTGAGCCACTGCTCGTAGGACGCGACCGCGACGCCCAGCACGAGGTAGGCGACGGTCCTCGGGATGTGGTCGTCGGCGCGGGCACCGGTGTGGCGCGCGACGAACTCGGCGATTGCCGCGCGCCACCCCTGGTACATCACCGACGAGTACCCCTGGAGGGCGGGAGTGCGCAGGATCAGTTCCATGCGGGCGCGATGCCGCTCGTTCTCGGATGCCGGAAAGGTGTTGAAGTCGAGTAGTGCGGCGGTGAGCGCGTCCGCGAGCGAATCGTCCGGCGGGACCTCTGCGAGTCGTCGGCGCATCTGTTCGAGCTGGCCGTCGAAGTCACCCCACGCGACCGCATTCTTCGAGGGGAAGTACCGGAAGAAGGTGCGCCGCGCGATGCCCGCCGCCTCGGCGATGTCGTCGACGCTGGTCTCGTCGAAGCCGCGGGTGCGGAAGAGTTCGATGCCGACCGCCGCCAGCGATTCTCTCGTGGTGGAGGGGCGCCGGCCGGTCCGGGTGGACGGCTCTCGGCGGTCAGGCATATTTCCCTCGATCCATGGATGACATTCTGCACTCGATGCCATTACAGTGGTGAACCGAGTCACAACGCTAGCCCTGTTGTGACGTGGACTCCACATGTGGAGTGAAAATTCGAGGAGGAATCATGTCCGATCGCGACAACGCGGTGATCGAGTCCGAGCTGATCGAGGAGTCCCTCGTGGAAGAGGTCTCGATCGACGGCATGTGCGGCGTCTACTGATCATGTCCGCCCCCGGAGCCACCGCCGTGGCGACCACACAGTTCGACCCGGGCGCCACGTGGCGGCTCCACCCGCAGGTAGCGCTTCGCCCCGAGCCTTTCGGGGCGTTGCTCTACCACTTCGGCACCCGCAAACTGTCGTTCCTGAAGAACACCGTCATCGTCGACGTCGTCCGGTCCCTCGACCACCACGCGTCGGTGCGGGAGGCCTTGCGCGCCCATGGAATCGACGAGAGCGCCGAGCGGCCCTATGTGCGTGCCCTCGGCACGCTGGCCGACTCGCACATGATCGTGCCCGCCTGACGCCCCGACCCAGCAAGGACCCGCTATGACGTCTCTGCTCGAACCCCCCGTCACCAGCACGCCGGCTGCACCGGCTCCCTCCCTCCCGCCCGCGGTCGGTCGACTCGTCGACCAGTTCGAGAAGGGCCTCGACGCTCCGATCTGCCTGACGTGGGAACTGACCTACGCCTGCAACCTCTCGTGTGTGCACTGCCTGTCCTCGTCGGGCAAGCGCGACCCGCGTGAGCTGTCCACGGAACAGTGCAAGGCCATCATCGACGAACTGCAACGCATGCAGGTGTTCTACGTCAACATCGGTGGCGGTGAGCCCACCGTGCGCTCGGACTTCTGGGAACTCGTCGACTACGCCACCGAGCACCAGGTCGGCGTGAAGTTCTCCACCAACGGCGTGCGCATCGACAAGAAGGTCGCGGCGCGGCTGGCAGCGTCCGACTACGTGGACGTGCAGATCTCCCTCGACGGCGCGACCGCCGAGGTCAACGATGCCGTACGCGGCCCCGGTTCCTTCGCGATGGCTGTGCGCGCTCTCGAGAACCTGTCCGAGGCGGGCTTCCGCGACGCGAAGATCTCCGTCGTGGTCACGCGCCACAACGTCGGTCAGCTCGACGACTTCAAGGCGCTCGCCGACCGTTACGACGCGACACTGCGCATCACCCGGCTGCGTCCGTCGGGCCGCGCCGTGGACGTCTGGGACGACCTGCACCCCACCCACGACCAGCAGCGGCAACTCTACGACTGGCTCGTCGCACACGGCGAAGGCGTCCTGACCGGCGACTCGTTCTTCCACCTGTCCGCCTTCGGCGGCGACAGCGGCGGCGGGGCTCTGCCCGGCCTGAACCTCTGTGGTGCGGGCCGTGTCGTGTGCCTGATCGATCCGATCGGTGACGTCTACGCGTGCCCGTTCGCGATCCACGAGAACTTCCACGCCGGGAACATCCTCACCGACGGCGGTTTCGCCGAGGTGTGGAAGAACTCCGACCTGTTCCGGGAACTGCGCGAACCGCAGTCCGCCGGCGCGTGCGCCTCGTGCAACTTCTACGACTCGTGCCGCGGCGGCTGCATGGCGGCGAAGTTCTTCACCGGCCTTCCGATGGACGGACCCGACCCGGAATGTGTTCAGGGATACGGACAGTCGGCCCTCGAGGCCGAACGGACGGTGCCGCAGTCGAGCGTGGACCACTCGCGTACCGGCAAGCGGGCCGAGCGTCGCACCCCGGCAGCACCGGTGCCACTCACGCTGCTCGCCAAGCCGCCTGCCAAATTCTGCGACGAGAACCCTCTCGCAGGCCTGTAGATCTCGAGGAGAGAAGTTCACGATGGCCAAGTTCTCGTGGCTGAAGAATCCCTGGAAGCAGAGCGACTGGTTCGAAACGGTCGCCGTGGCGCAGGAGCGTGCACGCAAGCGGCTGCCGAAGTCGGTGTACGGCGCGCTCGTGGCGGGGTCCGAAGCCGGCATCACCGTCGACGACAATCTCGCGGCGTTCCGCGAGCTCGGTTTCGCCCCGCACGTCGCAGGACTGTCGGAGAAGCGCGACATGGGCACCAGGGTCATGGGACAGGACGTGGCCATGCCCGTCCTCATCTCGCCGACCGGTGTCCAGGCCGTCCACCCGGACGGCGAGGTAGCCGTCGCCCGCGCGGCCGCCGCACGGGGAATCGCGATGGGTCTCAGCTCGTTCGCGAGCAAATCCATCGAGGATGTGGCCGCGGCCAACGACAAGACCTTCTTCCAGATGTACTGGGTCGGCAGCCGCGACGTGCTCGTCCAGCGCATGGAACGCGCCCGCGCGGCCGGTGCCAAGGGTCTCATCATGACCCTGGACTGGTCCTTCTCCAACGGCCGCGACTGGGGGAGTCCCGCTATCCCCGAGCGGATGAGCCTGGACGCGATGGTGAAGTTCGCACCCGAGGGCATCATCCGGCCCAAGTGGCTTCTGGACTGGGCCCGCACCGGCGGCGTCCCGGACCTCACCACCCCGAATCTCACCCCGCCCGGCGGTGACACGCCGACGTTCTTCGGCGCGTACGGCGAGTGGATGAGCACCCCGCTGCCCACCTGGGAAGACGTGGCGTGGCTGCGTGAACAGTGGGGCGACGCCCCGTTCATGCTCAAGGGCGTCATGCGCGTCGACGACGCCAAGCGCGCCGTCGACGCCGGCGTCACGGCGATCTCGGTGTCGAACCACGGCGGCAACAACCTCGACGGCACCCCGGCCCCCATCCGCGCGCTCCCGGCTATCGCGGAGGCGGTCGGCAACGACATCGAGGTGCTGCTCGACGGTGGCATCCGGCGCGGCAGCGACGTCGTCAAGGCCGTTGCGCTCGGTGCCGACGCCGTCATGATCGGCCGCGCCTACCTGTGGGGTCTCGCGGCCAACGGCCAGGCGGGTGTCGAGAACGTCCTCGACATCCTCGGCGGCGGAATAGGTTCCGCCCTCTTGGGCCTCGGCCGTGATTCGATCCACGACCTCACACCCGGTGACGTCGTCGTCCCGCCCGGATTCCGTCGCGATCTGGGAGTCGAGTAGCTCCTACCGGTATGAGCTTTGCCCTCACCGATCCGATCACCCTCGCCGGCCGCACTGCGCCGTCGAGGGTGATCTTCGGTCCGCACGAGACCAATCTCGCTGCGGGCCGGCGTTTCTCGGGTCGCCACCGCGCGTACTACGAGCGTCGGGCCCGCGGCGGTGCGGGCATCGTGATCACCGAAGTGGCGTCGGTTCTCGCCGGCGACCGTCCCTACGAACGGGCCCCTCTCGCAGCCGAATCAGGGGAAGGCTGGGCGGATATCGTCTCGGCGTGCCGACCGCACGGCGCACTCGTCCTGGCCGGACTCGGGCACTGCGGACTCCAGGGCTCCAGCGCCTGGACCCGAGCGCCGCTGTGGGCCCCGTCGCGCGTACCCGACCCCGCGACCCGTGAACTCCCGGCAGAGATGACTCCCGGCGACATCGAATCCGTGATCGCCGGATTCCGTGCTGCGGCGGCCGTCGCGGTCGATGCCGACGCCGACGGCGTCGAACTCGATGCCGGACCGACCGCCCTGCTCCGGCAGTTCCTGTCCGCCCTGACGAACCACCGCACCGACCGATTCGGCTCCGACCGGACACGTCTCCTCCGGGAGGTGATCGCCGCCGTGCGCGCCGAACTCGGACCCGGCCGGGTCGTGGCGCTGCGCCTGAGTTGCGACGAGAACGCCCCGTGGGCCGGCCTCACGCCGGACGTCGCCGTCGGCTACGCGCGGGAATTCGCACCCTCGCTCGACTTGCTCACCGTCGTCCGTGGGGGCTTGTTCACGCCGGAAACGTACCGGCCCGACGCGCACACGCCGGCGGACTTCAACCGAGACCTGTGCAACCAGGTCCGCGCGGCCGTCACGGGCACCGTGCCGGTGGTGTTGCAGGGCAGCGTCGTCCACCCTTCGTCCGCGCGGCACGCTCTCGATCGGGGGGTGTGCGATGCGGTGGAGATGACCCGTGCGCAGATCGCCGACCCCGACCTCGTCGACTCGATCCGCGACCACCGCGATCCGCGGCCGTGTGTGCGCTGCAACCAGGCGTGCCCCGTGCGCGACTTCCGCAATCCGGAAGTCGGATGTATCGCCAACCCGGAGGCGGGTCAGGAAGATCGTCCGGCAGCCCCTGCGGCGACCGCTGCGCGTGACGTGCTCGTCGTCGGCGGGGGGCCTGCCGGGCTGGAAGCGGCACGCGGTCTCGCGGGACGTGGCCACCGTGTGACCGTCGCGGAGCGCACCGATCGCGTCGGAGGGATGCTGCACACCGCGGCACGCGGCACGGGTGCTCCCGACTTCGGACTGCTTGCGCACTGGCTCGAGGACCGCTGCCGGGACCTCGGTGTCGTCGTCCGCACCGGCGTCACCGTCACCTCGGACGACCTCGACGCCGCGATGGGGGCCGGCACCACGGTGGTGCTGGCCACCGGCAGCCGCCCCCGCCCACCCGGATTCCCGGTCCACCGGGGTGGCCGCTACGTCACGGCCGCGTATGCCCTCGACCACCCGGACACGGTCCCCGATGATGTCGTCGTCTGGGATCCGGCAGGCGGCCGGCTCGGTGTCGCGGTCGCGGAGCACCTCGTTGCGCCGGGGCGCGCGGTCCACTACGCCACGCCGGACCCCATACCGGGATCGAGGCTGGCGCCCACCGGCGATCTGGTCGCGGCGAACGTCCGGTTGCAGCGTGCGGGCGTGCGGCGGCACCTCGGCGTCGGGGTGCGCGCGGTCGACTCGTCGGGGGTGCGTCTCGTCCATCGAGTAACGGAATCCGAGGTCACCGTGCGTGCGGCCGCACTCGTGGACTGCTCAGTGGGACTGCCGGATGACAGATCGCGCCGTCCGGGGCTGGATGAGATCGGTGACTGCATCGCTCCTCGGACGGTGCGGGACGCGATCCGGGAGGGGCACCGTCTCGCCTCGGAACTGTAACCTGTTGCATAGACCGATCTGGAAGGATCTCCATGGGCGAGTTCGACGGCAAGGTTGTCTTCATCACCGGTATCGCGCGAGGCCAAGGACGTAACCACGCCCTGAGGTTCGCCCGGGAGGGAGCGTCGATCATCGGTATCGACGTCGCGAAGCCGGTATCGGAGTACATCACCTACGAGCAGGCGACCGAAGACGACTTCCGCGAGACCGTCCGACTCGTCGAGGAGGCCGGGGGCAAGATCGTCGCTCGCATCGCCGACGTCCGCGACAGTGCCGCCCTGCGGGCTGCGGTGGACGAGGGTGTCGCGCAGTTCGGACGGCTCGATGTCGTTGTCGCGAACGCCGGCATCTGCAGTTGGAACCGATTCTGGGAAATGCCCGACGAGCAGTTCGAAGAACTCGTCGACATCAACCTCACGGGCGTGTTCAAGACGTTGAAGGCGGCGGCGCCCGCCATGATCGAAGCCGGGAACGGCGGTTCGATCATCGTCGTCAGTTCCGTCGCCGGACTGAAGGCGATGCCCGGACAGGCACATTACGGCGCTGCCAAGTTCGGTCTCGTCGGCATCACCCAGGCTGCTGCGAAAGAACTGGGCGAGTTCAACATCCGCGTCAATTCGATCCACCCCTACGGCGTGAAGACCCCGATGGGCACCGATCAGGGATCGCTGAAGATGTTCGAGCGCTTCCCGGCCTGGCTGCCCAACTTCGCACCCATCCTCACCGAGAAGCCGATCGCCGATCCCGACGACACGTCCGACGCGGTGCTGTTCCTCGCGAGCGATCGTGCGAAGACGATCACGGGCAGCCAGATGGCCCTCGACCAGGGCAACTCCAAGGTCTAGCCGGTGCCGCGCAACACGGCCGGTCCCGATCCCGCGGACAGCCTCAGGATCGGTCCGGCCACGTTGCGCAACCGGATCATTTTCCCGGCCCACCTGACGAACTTCGCGGTGGACGGGGAGATCACCGACCAGCACATCGCGTATTACACGGCGCGGGCACGCGGCGGGGCAGCGATGATCGTCACCGAGGAACACACGGTGCATCGCTCGGATCGGCCGTACGAGAAGCTGATACGGGGCTGGGATCCCGCGGTGCTACCCGGGTACCGCCGCCTCACCGACGCAGTGCACGCGCACGGCACACGAATCCTGGCTCAGCTCAACCACAACGGTGCACAAGGAAGCTCCATGTACACGGGCCGGCCGCTGTGGGCACCGGGACCGGAACCCGACGCGTTGTTCCGGGAAGTGCCCGTGGCGATCGGTGGCGACGAGATCGCCGAACTGATCGCCGGCTACGCGGCGGTCGCGCGGCGGTGTGCCGACGGCGGATTCGACGGTGTCGAGATCCAGTGCTCGCAGGCGTCGATCCTGCGCGCCTTCCTCGCACCGGGGACCAACCGCCGCACCGACCGCTACGGTGGCGATCCGACCGGTCGTGCCCGGTTGCTCCTCGAGGTCGTGGCCGCGGTCAGGTCCGTGCTGGGGCACGAGTACATCGTGGGGGTGCGTCTGAGCGGCCACGACGGCACCGCCGGCGGGATCGGCATCGACGATGCGGTGCAGGTCGCGCGCATGCTGGATGCGACGGATGCCGTCGACTACCTCAGCACGTCGGTCGGTGTGGCCACCGAAACGCTCCATCTCGTCGAAGCGCCGATGTCCACGCCGCACGGATACTCCTTGTTCGTGCCCGCTGCGTTCCGCGCGGTTGTGTCGCTACCCGTTGTGGGCGTCGGACGGTTCACGACACCCGGCCAGGTCCGCTCCGCGCTGGCAGAGGGGGTCTGCGACCTCGTCGGTGCGGTGCGGGCACAGATCGCCGACCCCGACTTCGCGGGGAAGACTCTCGGTGGACGCGACGCGGAGGTGCGGCCGTGTATCGGTTGCAACCAGGAATGCATCGGGCGGGTCGGTCTGGGCCGGTGGATCGGGTGCACGGTGAACCCGCGCGCGGGCCGCGAATCCACGCCCCTGCCTGCGCCGCGGATGCCGGGCCGCCGGGTGCTCGTGGTCGGTGGTGGACCGGCCGGACTACAGGCTGCCGCTACGTCCGCTCGTCGCGGGCACTCCGTGACGCTGTGTGAGCGAGAGCCGTGGACGGGTGGGCAGATTCGCGCCGCGGCGACCGCACCGCACCGCGGCGAACTGGCAGGGATGGTGACGAGCCTCGAGGCGGAATGCGCTCGGGCCGGTGTCGAGATCAGGACCGGATTCGAGGTCGATGCCGACTTCGTCCGCGCCTACCGGCCCGACGCCGTGATCGTGGCGACAGGTGCCCGGCCTCAGCGGCCGGTCTGGGCCGGAGACTCCGCGAAGGTCGTGGACGTCCGCGACGTGCTCGAGGGTCGCGGCGATCCGGAGGGGAGGGTGCTCGTGGTCGACGATCTGGGTTTTCATCAGGCGACGTCGGTGGCCGAACTTCTCGCCGGACGTGGCTGCACCGTGACGGTGTGCACCGGCGGCATGATCGTCGGACAGGATCTCGGCCTCACCCTCGATATGGACGGATGGACGCGTCGCGCCCATGCTGCGGGGATCATGCAGATCACCGACGTGATGGTCACGGGAGTCGTGGACGCCGACGACGCGACGGTCGTGTCGCTCGTCGATCACCGGACCGGCACGGCCCGGCCCTTCGTGGCCGACGCCGTGGTGGTCGTCGCCCATCAGGAACCCGTGGACGAACTCTGGAAACAACTGTGCGACAGCAGCATTCCTGTGTTCCGCGTCGGCGACGCGGTGACCCCGCGCCGTGCGCACAACGCGATCCTCGAGGGGGATGCCGCAGCGATCGCGGTGTGACACCGCGTCCGAGTGTGCGGTGCCTACGAACCGAGTTCGCGTCGCATCGCAACGCGTGGACGGTAGTCGAGTCCCAGCTCCGTTTCGTGTGCGCGAATCCGGCGCAGCCCCGGGGTGAGTTCTCCGTCGCCGAGAATGCGGAAGCCGAGGCGTTCGTAATAGGGCGCGTTCCAGGGAACGTCGCGGTAGGTCGTGAGCGTCACGGCGTTGTACCCGTGATCGCGAGCCCACCCGGCGGCGTGGGCGAGCAGGTCGCGACCGACGCCGCGCCGAGCGTGACCGGGATGCACCGAGACCTGCTCGATGTGGAGCGCGTCGTCGACCGGTTCGGCGATCAGGTACGCCACCGGCGCACCGCCTTCGTCGAACGCCACCCAGTTCCGGCCCGCGGCGAGATAACGGTGCAATTCCGCGACCGTCGGCGGGGCGTCGTCCGCGACGAAGGTCATGCCCAGTTCGGCGAACTGTTCGCCCGCCGCCCGTTCGATGTCCTGGAGCAACGGTAGTTCTGCCTCCGCCGCGAGCCGGATGCGAGGCAATCCCTTGGCGAAGTACAGCGAAGACTCCGAGTCGGCCCAGACGCCGAACCGCTCGTGCATCGGGGCGTACCCGGCTGCGGTGTACATCGCGATGGCTTCCGGTTGCGCAGTGCCGGTTTCGAGCACCATCCGGCGACGTCCCGCGTCCGCTGCGGTTCGCTCCAGCGCGTCGAGCAGGCGCCGCGCGATTCCGCGTCGCCGCGAATCCGCACGCACGTACATCCTCTTGATCTCCGCGTCGCCGTCGCGCAGACCGGGATGCCCCGCGTCGTACGCGCGCCAGCCCCCGATGCCCAGCGGCGCAGTTCCGGAATGTGCGAGCAGGAACAGCCCGCGTGGGGGTGCGAACTGTTCCGGATGAAGTTCGGTGTGGTCGGGCCCGCCGTAGCGACGCACGTACTCGAGTTGAACCTCGTCGATGAGGGCCTGCACGTCCGGGTCGTCCAAGGGACGAGGTTCGATCTGCACCAGACGAGAGTACGTGCCGGCCGTGGCGCGACCGGCGCCGATCCTCCCGCCTGTCCCTCGGGCCCACGATCCTCCGACGGGACTCGCCCGGCGGACAACCGGATAAACACACTCGGCGGTATTGCTGGGCATTTGCGGGAGATGTTTATCGAATCGTTGCATGGGCACCCACTGGTGATGCACAAGAACATATTCATCCCGGCCCTGACCGATCAGCAGCGTGACAAGCTCGACACTCTTTCGAACGCCGACGAACTCCGGTTCCACGGCCTTCTGGATTACGAGTCACTGGTCGAGCCCGAGACCTATGTGTTCCGAGACCTGCTCGACCGGGCACGCCGCGAACTCGACGAGTTCGACGGCAGCGTGGACGGGATCGTCGCGCACTGGGATTTCCCGACGAGCGTGCTCGCTCCGATTCTCGCCGCCGAACGGGGCCTGCCCGCGCCGACACTCCGCAGTATTCTCCAGTGCGAGCACAAGGCGTGGAGCCGAATCGAGCAGCGGAAGAGCATTCCCGAATGTGTCCCGGGCTTCGCGGTTTTCGATCCTTTCGACGACAACGCGCTCGATTCGATCGACCTTTCCTTCCCGTTCTGGGTCAAGCCGATCAAGTCCCACTCGTCGCAACTCGGATTCGAGATCAACAGCGCCGAGGAGTTCGCCGCTGCACTCGAGCAGATCCGTGCCGAGATCGGCCGGGTCGGGGACGCGTTCGACGAAGTGCTGTCCCTGGTGGAACTGCCGCCCGAACTCGAAGGAGTCGGCGGCAACATGTGCCTCGCCGAAGACATCATCACGGGTATCCAGGTCGCGCCCGAAGGCACGATGTTCAACGGCGAGTACCGCATTCACGGCTTCTTCGACATGCGTAAGGATGCGGCAGGGCACAGCTTCGACAGGCTCGACTACCCGGCACAGTCGGTCCCCGAGGATGTGCAGCAAAGCATGATCGATCTGACGGAGCGGTACCTGCGTCACGTCGGTTTCGACAACGGTTGCTTCAACACGGAGTTCATGTGGGACGAGAAGACGGGAAAGCTGTCGCTCATCGAGGTCAACACCCGCATCTCGCAGTCGCACAGTGACCTTTTCGTCAAGGTCGACGGAACGTCGAACCACGAGGTGGCGATCGATATCGCGCTCGGCGTGGAACCGCGCATCGAACCGCGCAAGGGCAAGTTCCGCCACGCGGCTCAGTGCCACGTCGGTTACTACTCCGACGGTATCGTGCGCAGCGTCCCCAGCGCCGACGATCTCGCCCGAGTCTGCGAGGAGATCCCGGATACGGTGGTGGACATCAAGGTTCGGGTAGGCGACCGGCTCTCCGAACTGCCCAACCAGGACGGCTACCGGACGGTCCTCGCGACCCTGTACATCGGTGCCGACGACGTGGGCGGGCTCGAGAAGTACTTCGATCGTGCGACCGAGTTGCTGCCGTTCGGGATCGACGAAATCTCCGACTAGGGCCTTCCTGCCTGCGACTTGTTCAACCGATCGACAGGAAGGTACTCGTGCAGACAGTGACATCCTTTCCCCACAGTGTTCGCGTCATCGAGAACACCTTCATCACGATGCCCGACGGCTGTCGGCTGTCGGCTCGCATCTGGCTTCCGGACGGAGCCGAGAGCAACCCGGTTCCCGCTGTGCTGGAATATATTCCGTATCGGCACCGGGATACCACCCGAGCGCGAGACGAGCTCAACCACCCGTACATCGCCGGCCACGGATACGCCTGTATCCGGGTGGACCTGCGCGGCAGCGGCAACTCCGACGGGGTACTCGAGGACGAGTACCTCCCTACCGAGCAGGACGATGCGTGCGCCGTGATCGAGTGGGCTGCGCAGCAACCCTGGTGCGACGGCAACGTCGGCATGATGGGTATCTCGTGGGGAGGCTTCAACAGCCTCCATGTTGCCGCGAAGCGGCCACCGGCACTCAAAGCGATCATCAGCGCGTCCGCCACCGACGATCTGTACGTCGACAACATGCACTACATGGGTGGATGCCTGCTGTCGGACAACCTGTCCGAAGCCACCGTGATGTTCGCCTTCAACAGCATGGCGCCGGACCCGGCGATCGTCGGCGACCGGTGGCGCGAGATGTGGCACGAACGATTGCAGGGCAGCGGACTGTGGGTCGAGAAGTGGCTCGAGCATCAACATCGGGACGACTACTGGAAGCGTGCCTCCGTCAACGAGAACTACGCGGACGTGCAATGTCCCGTGTTCGCGGTGGGCGGCTGGGCCGACGGTTACACCAACGCGATCTTCCGGCTGATGGAGAACCTCGACGTCCCTCGTAAGGGACTCATCGGACCGTGGGGTCACAAGTACCCGCACCAGGGAGTGCCCGGTCCGGAGATCGGGTTCCTGCAGGAGGTCGTCCGGTGGTGGGACTACTGGCTCAAGGGGATCGACAACGGCATCATGGACGAACCCATGCTCCGCATGTGGAAGCAGGGCAGCGTCCCGCCGCACCCGCGCTACCCCGAGCGGCCGGGTACATGGATCTCCGAGCCGTCGTGGCCCGCGCCGGGCATCGAGAGCCGCGAGTACTCGCTCACGCGCTTCGGACTGGACCAGGACGCCGATCCGGACGCCGTGGAGCGCCGGGACCTGGCGGTGTGTTCACCGCTGAGCCTGGGGATGGCGGGTGGCAAGTGGGCCTCGTACGCGGCCACTCCCGACCTGCCCTCCGATCAGCGGGAAGAGGACGGCGGCGCACTCGTTTTCGAAACCGAAGCCCTCGACGAACCGCTCGACGTGGTCGGCCTGCCGAAGCTCGATCTCGAGATCAGTGCCGACAAGCCGGTGGCGATGGTCGCGGCCAGGCTCAGCGATGTCGCTCCGGACGGCCAGGCGACGCGAGTGACCTACGGTCTGCTGAACCTCACGCATCGTGACGGCAGCGCGGACCCGCAGCCGCTCGAACCGGGGCGAAAGTATCGCGTGCGCGTCAAGCTCAACGGGATGGCGCAGGAGTTCCCGGCAGGCCATCGCATCCGCTTGTCGTTGTCCACCTCGTACTTTCCGCTGGTGTGGCCGGCGCCCGAACTCGCGACCCTCACGGTGACCACCGGCGAAAGTCGTCTGAGCCTGCCCGTGCGTCCGCGACGCGACGCCGAGGACTCGGCGCTACCCGCATTCGGTGAGCCCGAAGGTGCGGAATCCTCCGCCGTCACACGGGTCGAGCCGGGCGAACACCACTGGCGGACTTCGCGCGATCTCGAAACCGGCGTGACCACACTCGAGATCAAGGACGACCAGGGAGAACTCTTCGTCGAAGACACCGGCACCACGATGCGGAGCGCAACGACCGAGTGGTTCAGCTTCCAGGGGAACGACGTGGAGTCGGCGCGCGGCGAGACCCAGACCGTGCGCTATCTCGGTCGAGGGGACTGGCAGACGGAGGTGCGGACCCGGACGGTGCTGACATCGACACCGGACGAGTTCGTGATCACAGCACAGTTGGATGCGTACGAGTCCGACGAGATCCACGGCAAGCGGCGCGTCTACTCCGAGAACTGGAATCGGGAAATACCTCGCTTGCTGGTGTGACACCACGCGCTCGCGGTGCGGGCTGTCCGACGCACTAGCATCGGACCGGTGATACGGGATCTTGCCGGCGCCTATTGGACCCACGTCGAACCGGAGCGGTGGACCGTCGCGGTACCGGTGGGATCGCTCGAACAACACGGCCCGCATCTGCCCCTCGATACCGATACCCGGATCGCCACGGCCGTTGCCGAGGCACTTCCCGACGTCCTCGTGGCTCCGCCGCTCGCGTACGGCGCGAGCGGCGAGCACGAGGACTTTCCGGGAACAGTGTCCATCGGAGCAGAGGCGCTGCGCACCGTGTTCGTGGAGTACGGGCGCTCTATCTGCCGCTGGGCTTCCCGGGTGCTGTTCGTCAACGGGCACGGCGGAAACGCATATGCCCTGGCCGAAGCCGTGTCGCTGCTGCGCTACGAGGGGCGCGACGTGGCCTGGCTCCCGTGCGCGGTGCCGGGCGCCGACGCCCACGCGGGGGTGACTGAAACGAGTCTGATGTTGCACCTGTTCCCGAACGCGGTGGAGATGGCGAGCGCGGTTGCCGGGAACACAGATCCGATCTCCACTTTGATGCCACAACTGCGTGAAGCCGGTATGGTTTCGGTGTCGGCGAACGGGGTTCTCGGCGATCCCACCACCGCAACTGCAGCGCAGGGGGCCCGCTTGTTCGCACACCTGACGGAACGTGCAGCATCGCAGGTCGCTCGGTGGGAACCGGGCACGGAGGGGGGACTTCGGTGAGTCAGGCGACAACACCCGAACTGGCGCAGACTCCCGGTGGACGGCTACCCGACGGATTCGGGGTGCGCATCGATCCGCGGGTCCGGCGGTTCGCCGGCGGGCGCGTACTCATCGGAGGCTCGCCCACCCGGATGCTCAAACTGGCGCCCGCCGCCGCGGCGATGATCGACGGCGATCACCTCGAGGTCGTCGACTCCCGAACCGCGGTGGTCGCCCGGCGGCTGCTCGACTCCGGTGTCGGTAATCCGCGTCCCACGCGACTGCCCTCCACCGCGGACGTCACGGTGGTCGTTCCCGTCCGGAACAATGCGGCGGGAGTGCGGCGGTTGCTGCAAGCGCTTCCCGGCCTCGAGGTCATCGTGGTCGACGACGGCTCCGACATGCCGATCGACTGGCCGGACAACCCGCGGGTCCGCGTGGTCCGATTCGAGGCATCGCGCGGACCCTCCGCAGCACGAAACATCGGATTGCGGGAAGCACAAACAGAATTCGTGGCATTCCTCGACTCCGATGTCGTTCCGCGCATCGGGTGGCTCGAGGCGTCGCTCGGCCATTTCAGCGATCCGGCCGTGGCGCTCGTCGCGCCCCGCATCGTGGCTCTCGATCCCGACAACGGAGCGCTGGCACGCTACGAGCACGCCCGCTCGTCGTTGGACCTCGGCCGCCGGGAAGCCCCCGTTGTGGCAGGTAGCCCGGTGTCCTACGTCCCCAGCGCCGCCATGGTGGTCCGCCGCGAGGCACTTGCCGGGTGCGGGGGTTTCGACGAGTCGATGCACGTCGCGGAGGATGTCGACGTGTGCCGCCGCCTCCGGAGCGAGGGATGGCGACTCCGGTACGAACCGGTTGCGCGGGTTGCCCACGATCATCGTGTGAGTTTCCCGGAATGGTTCTCCCGCAAGGTCTTCTACGGAACCGGGGCGGCGCCGCTGGAAGCGAGACATCCCGGCACCGTGCCCCCGATGGCGATGTCCGTCTGGACCCTTCTCGCGTGCTCGGCCGTCGCCACGATGACCCGGTTCGGCGTCGTCGTCGCGGTACTGACCCAATTCGTCACGCTCGTGCGGTTGCGCCGCATGTTCGCCGAACTCGACCGGCCGACGCGCATCGCAGCGGTGCTGACCGGTCAGAGCTTCGCGGGCGGTATGTGGCAGGTCGCGTCCGCCGTCTGCCGGCACTACTGGCCGCTCACATTCGTTGCGGCGGTGCTGTCGTCGAAAGTGCGGCGCGCGGTGGTGGCTTTCGCTGTGGCAGAAGGCATGTGGGACTGGTATTCGCACCGCGAGGGCGGTGGCCTCGACCCGGTGCGGTACGTCTTCTTCAAGCGCCTCGACGACCTCGCCTACGGCGCCGGGCTCTGGAAAGGGGTCGTCGACGCCCGCGATCCCGCGGCGCTGATGCCCGATATCCGGTCCTGACGTGATTCCGGCGCGCGCCGACATCGTGGTGGTCGGGGGTGGGAGCGCCGGATGCACACTTGCCGCCACCCTCGCCGGACGCCCGGGCCGCACCGTCGTGCTGCTCGAGAGCGGTCCCGGCTACGCGAGCACCGGTACCGCGCCACCGGAACTGCTGGACGCCTCGAGGCTTCCCGTCGGGCCTGAAAGTCGTTGGACTGCGCAATATCCGGTGCTCCTGGCCGGGAGGCCCGGCACGATTGCCCGGGGCCGGGTGCTCGGAGGATCCGGCGCGGTCAACGGCGGCTACTTCGTCCGCGGGCGCCCGGGAGATTTCGACGCCTGGCCCCCGTCGTGGTCGTTCGACCACGTGCTGCCGTACTTCCGGCTCATCGAGCACGACTCGGACTTCGGCGACGAGTGGCACGGCGCCGCCGGACCGGTACCGGTGTCGCGAACCCCGTGGTCCCGTCTGCACCCCGTGGCGCGCGCGTTCCACGATGCCGCTGTGGCGGCGGGCCATCTTCCGGTGGAGGACCTCAACGCGCCCGGTCCGGTCGGGGTGGGACGCGTTCCCCTCAACATCGCGAACGGGGTACGCATGGGACCGGCACTCTCGTCGTTGATGCCCGCGCTCGCCTCCCCGAATCTGACCGTGTGCTCCGGTACGCGGGCGCGGAGGGTGGTGATGTCCGGTGCCGAGGCGGTAGGGGTGGAGGTGGACGGCGGTGACGGCGTCACGTTCATCGAGGCGGGAAGTGTCGTGCTGTGCGCCGGTGCGGTCGAGAGTCCCCGCCTTCTCCTGCTCTCCGGCATCGGGCCCGCGGACGAACTCGCCACGCTCGGCGTCGCGCCCGTCGTCGACCTTCCCGGGGTCGGTACGGGATTTACCGACCATCCGGAAGTTGCCGTTCCGTACCGGTACCGCAGCGATCTGCCTCTCGGTACGGCTGTACTCGAAACTGTCCTGCACACAGACGAACTCGAACTGCGTCCCTACACGGCTCCGTTCGCCGACTCCGTACCGGGCAGTGGCGCTGCCGTACCTGTGCTGGGCGTCGTCCTCACCCGGCCGCGCAGTCGCGGGCGCCTGATCTTCGACGCACGCGACCCGTACGCCGCGCCTCTCCTGGACTACGGATACCTGGACGACCCTCGCGATCGTGCAGCGCTCCGGCACGGGGTCGCATCGGCGGTCCACCTGCTCGCGGCGATGGACGAGGTCGTGGACCCGCACAGTGTTCCGACGGGCGCAGCGGACGTGGACGACGAGTGGCTCGCGGCGCATCTCGGTACGTCCCAGCACTTGTCGGGCTCGTGCAGGATGGGTTCGGACGATTCGGCGGTCGTCGACGACCGGTGCCGGGTGCACGGCGCCGAGCGTCTCTTCGTCGCCGACACCTCCGTGTTCCCGCAGGTGCCCAGCCGGGGCCCGCATGCCACGGTCGTGATGCTGGCGAGGCGTGTCGCGGACGCCCTCTGAATCCGGCAGGCGTCCGCCAGGGTGCCCCCGAGTGCGATGACACCGACCCGCTGTGATCTGCACTACAGTGGCCCCCGGCGGAACGCGAGGAGGACATCGGTAGATGATCGACCGTGCGGGAGCGAAAGCCCTTTCGTGGATGGCGCTGCATCCTGGGGACGACGCGGAAGCGCACGCCCGTCGACTGTCGGAAGTCCATACGGCTGTGGTGGGATCGGCGTCGAGCAGAGAGCGGTCTGCTGCGCTTGCGTCCCCCGCGGCGGTACGCCCCGTAGTGCGCGACTCGTGGCTCCGTAGCCTCGGCAGGGCGATCGATCCCGACGTCATCGAGCAACCCCTGTTGCTGACCGGCAAGGATCTCGAGGACTACCGCGCGGGACACCCGATGGCGATGATCCGTCCGGTCGTGCGCAAGCTTCTCGTGGAAGATGCGGCCGACAGCGGACTGCTGATCGCGATCAGCGACGAGCGGGGACGACTGCTGTGGATCGAGGGAGACCACGACGCCCGCGACCGGGCGCTGGCGATGAACTTCGCCGAGGGCGCGGATTGGAGTGAGGAGCACGTCGGGACCAACGCTCCCGGCACGGCTCTCACACTCGATCGGTGCGTGCAGATCTTCGGTGCCGAGCACTACAACCGTGCCGTGCACGAGTGGAGTTGCTCGGCGGCCCCCGTCCACGACCCCATCAGCGGCCGCATCCTCGGAGCACTCGACATCACCGGCGGACCGCGCGTCGCGGTGCCGGAGGTTTTACAACTGGTGCGGGCGACGGCTGCCGCTGCCGAAGCCGAACTGCGCCTGTCCATGCTCGAGGGTGCGAGTGCCCAGTCTTCTGCCGCCTGCATGCTCGAAACGTTCGGCCCGGGACGTGCGACGCTCGTTCGCGGACGCGACCGGCTCGCGCTGTCGCAACGGCATGCCGAGATTCTGCTCATTCTCAGCGAGCATCCGGAAGGGGTCGGCGCTCGGAGGCTTGCGGTCCTGCTCGACGAGAACGAACTCGATGCCGTGACGGTGCGCGCCGAGATATCCCGTCTGCGTAGGGTACTCGGGCCGGACACGATCGCGTCCCGGCCGTATCGAGTGCAGAGCGCGCTGCGCACCGATGTTGCGAACGTACGTGCGGCGCTGGATCGCGGGGACCTCGACACCGCGGTGCGCCTCTACACCGGCAGGGTGCTTCCCGGCTCGGGCGCGCCGGGAGTGATCGACGTGGGCGACGAGTTGGATGCCGGAATCCGGGGTGCGCTCCTGCGCCGGGGTGCGGCGCCGCTGCTCGCCCGCTGGACGGCATCGATTCACGGCCGCGAAGACCTGCCGGCGTGGAGTGCGTATCTCGGATGCCTGGACCCGGACTCCACCGTGTTCGCACAGGTCGAGGCGAAGATCCGGATACTCGACCGGAACTTCGCAACCTAGTTGCAACCCCGGCGTTTGTAGTGTCCGGGGTCACACCCTCGACGGGTGATCACCCCGACGCGCAGGAGAACACGATGCCCGAGTACGCCCGCCCCGGTTCGCCCGATGCCCTGATGTCCTTCCGGTCCCGTTACGACAACTGGATCGGCGGTCGATGGGTGGCTCCCGTTTCGGGCGAGTACTTCGAGGACATCACTCCTGTGACCGGACAACCGTTCACCGAGGTCGCGCGTTCGACCGACAAGGACATCGAACTCGCTCTCGACGCCGCGCACGCCGCCGCCTCGGCGTGGGGCAAGACGTCACCGGCGGAACGGGCGCTGATCCTGAACCGGATCGCCGACCGGATCGAAGAGAACCTCGAGGCCGTCGCGGTCGCCGAAACGTGGGACAACGGCAAGCCCATCCGGGAAACTCTCAACGCGGACATCCCGCTGGCGATCGACCACTTCCGGTACTTCGCGGGCGCGATCCGCGCGCAGGAAGGCTCGATCTCCGAGATAGACGCCGATACCGTGGCCTACCACTTCCAGGAGCCTCTCGGCGTCGTGGGCCAGATCATCCCGTGGAACTTCCCGATCCTGATGGCGGTGTGGAAGCTTGCCCCGGCGCTCGCAGCCGGAAATGCCGTGGTGCTCAAGCCCGCCGAGCAGACGCCCGCGTCGATTCTGTATCTCGTCGAGCTGATCGGGGACCTGCTTCCCGACGGTGTGGTCAACATCGTCAACGGTTTCGGAACCGAAGCCGGCAAACCGCTCGCGTCGAGTCCGCGCATCCGCAAGATCGCCTTCACCGGGGAGACCACGACCGGGCGGCTCATCATGCAGTACGCCTCGCAGAACCTCATCCCCGTCACCCTCGAACTCGGCGGCAAGAGCCCCAACATCTTCTTCTCCGACGTGATGTCCGCTCCCGACGACTTCCAGGACAAGGCACTCGAGGGATTCACCATGTTCGCCCTCAACCAGGGCGAAGTCTGCACCTGCCCGTCCCGCGCACTCATCCAGCAGGACATCTTCGACGACTTCCTGTCCCTCGCTGCGGTTCGTACCAAGGCCGTACGGCAGGGAAACCCGCTCGACACCGACACGATGATCGGCGCGCAGGCATCCAACGACCAGCTCGAGAAGATCTTGTCCTACATCGAGATCGGGAAGGGCGAGGGCGCCAAGATCGTCACCGGCGGTGAACGCGCGGACCTCGGCGGTGACCTGTCCGGCGGCTACTACGTGCAGCCGACGATCTTCGAGGGCCACAACAAGATGCGGATCTTCCAGGAGGAGATCTTCGGGCCCGTCGTGTCGGTGACGTCGTTCCGGGACTTCGACGACGCGATCGCGACCGCCAACGACACACTGTACGGTCTCGGCGCCGGTGTGTGGTCGCGCGACGGCGGAGTCGCATATCGCGCCGGCCGCGCGATCCAGGCCGGCAGGGTATGGACCAACACGTACCACCAGTACCCCGCCCACGCGGCTTTCGGCGGCTACAAGCAGTCGGGCATCGGCCGCGAGAACCACCACATGATGCTCGACCACTACCAGCAGACGAAGAACCTGCTTGTCTCCTACGCTCCGAAGGCCCAGGGATTCTTCTGAGTCACTCTCGGCGCCCGCACCTTTCGTACCGGGAGGTGCGGGCGCCGACAGGTTTGTGTGAAAGAGAGGTATGCCGTGTCAGTCCCTGCCAGGGTTTCGGCCACGGTCGCGGCCGTGGATCTTCTGCGCCGCTTGGCTGATCGCAACGGATCGCTGATGATCCACCAGTCGGGAGGATGTTGCGACGGGTCGTCGCCGATGTGCTTTCCCGAAGGCGAGTTTCTGGTGGGCGATCGGGATGTGCTCCTCGGTGTGCTCGACCTCCGTCTCGACGTGGGGCGCACGCTCCCCGATCCGCCTTCCGGTGCCCACTCCGTTCCCGTGTGGATCTCGGGGTCGCAGTTCGAGGTCTGGAAGCACACCTGTCTGGTGCTCGACGTGGTTCCGGGTAGGGGAGCGGGTTTCAGTCTCGAAACGCCCGAGGGCGTCCGATTCCTCGCTCGGGGACGTGTATTCACAGAGCAGGAGAACGCCGCACTTGCGAAATCCGCGGTCGTGCTCGGGAAGGAGTGGGAGAGCGGCGTCAGGCCGGGCGCCTCGCGGGTGCCACTCGTGGTGGCCGATGCCGAGGCCGGATGCGCCGTGCCTCAGTGGCCAGACCGTGACGACGAGACCGGTGCCGGCCCGGATGCTGTCGCCGGAGAGGTCGGTCCACCCGCGAGTGCCTGGTAGCTCACGTTCCACAGCCATTCGACGGGACCCCGCTCGAATCGGGCCAGCCACAGGCGCGCGACGATCATGAGTGTCGCGCAGACGGCGGCGAACAGCGCTACGGTGGCCGGCACGATCGTGTCCCCGTCCAGGCGAGCGGCCATGCCGAATCCCCAGCCGTAGCACACTGTCGAACACAGGATGTTCTGCAATATGTAGCAGCTCAATGCCATTCGCCCCACAGGGCTGAGAGCGGTGCCGACTGCGCCGGGTGCACGGCCGTCGGCATAGCGGTGTGCGACGGCTGCGAGGAGTGCGAAAGCCACGATCGGGGCTGTGCCGTAGCGGCCCAGGACGAGACCCGCGTCCGTCCCGGACAGGCCCAGCGCGAAGTCGATCGGGAGCGCGGCACCGAACCCGACGATCATGAGAATGCGTCGGAGCCGGGCCTGTTCCGGGTCGAGGATGCCGCGGAGGTACAGCCGTGCGCCGATGAGGAAAAGAGCTATCGACAGCGGCAGGATGAAGATTGTTTCCAGCCGGAACAGCGCGATGTTCTCGGCACGGAAGACCACCAGATCCCAGAATGAGCCGTCCGCATAAGGATTGGGGGACAGCGTCCGGTTGCCCGGATTCGCAGGCAGCGCAGCGAGTGCGGCTACCACGACGGCGAGCATCGCGGCGTGCAGAGCGAGTGCGCAGGCGATCCAGATCCGCTGGGAGCGGATGCCGGTAGCCAGGACGAACGCGACGACGAGTCCGGTGACGGCGTATCCGGTGAGCACGTCGAACTCGGTGAACAGGAAGTAGTGCAGTATCCCGTCGATCATGAGAAGTCCTGCCCGCCAAGGGTATTTACCCGGCCACGGAAGTCCCCGTCCGGTCGCCGAACGCTGCTGGATGGCGAGTCCGATGCCGAACATGATCGTGAGGAGCCCGAGGAACTTTCCCTGCGTCACCTGTTGGAGCACGTCTTGGACGAAAGACCAGCTTCCGGTCGCTCGTCCGGTGCCGTTGATATAGCCGACCAATCCTTCCACGTTGGTGAAGATCCAGATGTTGGTACCGAGGGTGCCGAGAATCGCGACCCCTCGTAGTACGTCGAGTGCGGCGTATCGAGGTGTGGTGCTCACGGTGATCCCTTCCGGGGGACGCAGAGCGTAAGTAGCACGGTCGTGCTTACAAAAAGTGATGCTAGCACGACCGTGTTAGCATGGTCCAGTGCCGAAACTGATCGATCACGATGCGAGACAGCAGGAAATAGCAGAGGCCGTCTGGCGGCTGATCCTGCGCGAAGGGGTCGGCGCTGTCTCGATACGGGAGGTCGCGGCCGAGGCGGGCCTGTCTACGGGTTCCGTGCGGCACGTCTTCGGCAGCAAGTCGGAACTGCTCGGCTATTCGATGCGTTTGGTTCACGACCGCGCCGCAGAGCGCGTGTCCGCCCAACTCGGCATTGCCGATGTCAAGGAACGCGCGCGGGCCGTGCTCGGTGAACTCCTTCCGCTCGACGAGGTCCGACGTTGCGAAATGCTGGTCAATCTCGCGCTGATCGCGGAATCTCCCGGACATGACGAACTGCGGCAGATCGCGGTCGGCGCGCAGCGCGCACTGCGGGAAGGGTGTGAGCTCGTACTGGCAGGTCTGGCCGCGGAGGGGCTCGTCGCGCCGGACCGTGATCTCGGGTTGGAAGCCGAGCGTCTGCATGCCGTCGTCGACGGTCTTGCAATGCACCTGCTCGTCGGTGCCGGTGACACCCCGAGGTCCGCCGAGGCGGCGCTCGCCGCGCATATCGATTCGCTGGCCTGACGGCCCCTTGTCACCCGGTGCCGAATTCCCACCGATGCCCACGCGCCCACGCGCGTCCCCGGTACGCCAGAATCGGACCGGGATCCGTCCGGATTCCGCGGTACGCGGGGCATCGGCCCCCCATGTTCGGCGCCCGTCGGGCGGTGAGGAGTGGACGATGGCCTTCGCGGGCAACGTGGATGAGCTGGCCCTGCTGCAGACGGTGCGCCTGAAGAACCAGGTCACCGCGGAAGTGGTTGCTGCGCACCTGGGAGTGACGGTGTCGGCCGGCCAGGCCGCAGTGGATGCGCTCGTCCGGCAGGGCAAGGCCCGAGCGGCCGGCGAGGGCATCGAGCTCACCGACGAGGGGGTTCACGAGCTGACCGGCCAACTCGAGGCGGAACGCGTATCGATCGACGAGGATTCGATCGCGGACCTGCACGATCAATTCCTGCCGCTGGACGATGAACTCGCGGAGCTACTCGCCGAGCCGGAGGCGGACGGGTTCATCGACGCACTGCTCGATTTCGACCGGCGTGCGCAGGCGCTGTTCGACGACGTGTCCGCGTTCGTTCCCCGCCTGTCGCGATACCAGGACCTTTTCGCGGAAGCTCTCGAGAAGGTCAAGGGGGGCGCGCTGGCATGGGCCACCGCGGGCAACATCGATTCCTACTCCGCGGTGTGGGACGAGATGCGGGAGGAACTCAGGGGCGCCGCGGGTCGCTGACCTGGCACTCGTTGTGAGGGTGTGACCGCAGTCATCATTTCCCCCTTTTCGGGGGTGGTCGTGAGTGACCGGTGTCACTACCGTTTCCTTCGTATCCACTGCCACGAAGGAGACCATGATGTCCGGCACCAACGTCGATCCTCTGCCGAGCTACTCCCAGGGCGCCTGGAACGTTCCACTTCTCGGCGACACCGTCGGCGACAACCTCGACCGCACCGCCGCGCGTTTCGGTGACCGTGAGGCGCTCGTCGACCGCGCCGCGGGGAAACGTTGGAACTACACCGAATTCGTAGCGGATGTCGACGCAGTCGCTGTCGGCATGCTCCGGTCGGGCATCGCGAAGGGTGACCGGGTGGGGATCTGGGCCCCGAACTGCTGGGAATGGGTTCTCGTCCAGTATGCAACCGCGAAGATCGGCGCGATTCTCGTCAATATCAATCCCGCGTACCGCTCGCACGAATTGCAGTACGTCCTCGAGCAGGCGGGCGTCCGGATGCTGGTGTCCGCGTCCGCATTCAAAACATCCGACTATGCGCAGATGATCGCGACCGTACGGGCGAACTGCCCCGACCTCGAGGATGTCGTTCTGCTCGGCTCCCCGCGGTGGGACGAGCTCGTCGAGGTGGGACGGGCCGCACTCGCCGACGACCGTCGGGTGCTCACCGAGGCGCAGTCTCAGCTCTCTCCCGACGATCCCATCAACATCCAGTACACCTCGGGGACCACCGGGTTCCCCAAAGGCGCCACGCTCAGTCACCACAATGTGCTCAACAACGGGTTCTTCGTCGGCGAACTCTGCCACTACACGGAATTGGATCGGGTATGTATCCCCGTTCCGCTGTACCACTGTTTCGGTATGACGATGGGCAATCTCGCGTGCACCAGCCACGGCGCGACCATGGTGCTGCCGTCTCCGGCCTTCGATCCCGCGGCCACACTCACCGCAGTGGCGGAGGAGCGATGCACCTCGCTCTACGGCGTGCCGACGATGTTCATCGCCGCGCTGGCGGAACCCGATTTCGCACGGTACGACCTGGCGAGCCTGCGCACCGGAATCATGGCGGGCTCGCCGTGCCCGGTCGAGGTGATGAAACAGGTCATCGATCGGATGGGGATGAACGAGGTGTCGATCTGCTACGGCATGACCGAAACTTCGCCGGTGTCGACGCAGACCCGCAGCGACGACAGCATCGAGCGGCGGGTGGCCACGGTCGGTCGGGTGGGTCCTCACCTCGAGGTGAAGATCGTCGATCCCGGTACAGGTCTGACGGTCCCGCGCGGCGTGCCGGGCGAACTGTGCACCCGCGGATACTCGGTGATGCTGGGGTACTGGGACCAGCCGGAGAAGACGGCCGAGGCGATCGACGTGGCCCGGTGGATGCACACCGGGGACATCGGAGTCATGGACGAGGACGGCTACGTATCCATCACGGGCCGTATCAAGGACATGGTGATCCGCGGGGGAGAGAACATCTACCCCCGCGAGATCGAAGAGTTCCTCTACACCCACCCGGACATTCTCGACGCTCAGGTGGTGGGGGTACCCGACGTGAAATACGGGGAGGAACTCATGGCCTGGGTCCGGATGCGCGAAGGCTCGGAGCGGCCCCTCGACGCGGCGAGCCTCAGGGCGTTCTGCGACGGGAAGCTCGCCCACTACAAGATCCCGCGCTATGTGCACGTGGTCGACGAGTTCCCGATGACGGTCACCGGCAAAGTGCGAAAGGTCGAGATGCGTGAACAGGCTCGGGCGATCATCGAGGCCACCGTGACCGAGCACAACTGACGGCCCTTCGGCACGCATGGGCGAGTAATTCGGCCGTACCCGCCCCGAACCGGTCACTTTCGTCGGTTTCAAGGCAGACACTGAAGGGGTAAAGAGTCGTCGACGATGCGCAGCCACCGGGCGGCGCCGCAGCAGAGGGGCTCACCATGGGACAAATCATCGGCACGATCATTTTCGGTGCGGTCATCGGGATCCTGGCCAGATTGGTGATCCCGGGCAAGCAGGCCATGGGCATGATCATCACGATCGTCATCGGCATCATCGGCGCGCTGATCGGCTACTGGCTGTGGGGCCTGATCTCCTCCGAGGGCAACGAGAACACCAGCGGCATCGACTGGATCCGATGGATCATCAGCATCATCGTGGCCGTGGTCCTCACCCTGATCTACACCGGCGCTACCCGCGAGCGGAGTCGGTAACCCGTTCGAGGTGCCCCGCCCGGCCACACCGGGCGGGGCCAGACGTGTCTCCGCCTCGGCCCCGAAAGTGAGTTGCCGTGCAGCCGCAGTGGATTCCCCACGACGCCGCCGTTGCGCGAGCGAACATCACGGAGTTCGCGCGGTTCGCCGAACGGCGTCACGGACTGAGCCTGCCCGATTACGGGTCGCTGTGGCGATGGTCGGTCGACGCCCCGGGAGACTTCTGGAAAGCGGTGTGGGACCGGTTCGAGGTGGTGTCGCACACCGACCCCGGACCGGCTCTCGCCGACACGGCCATGCCCGGAGCCGTGTGGTTTCCCGGTGCGCGGCTGAACCTCGTCGAGCACGTCTTCCGTGATCGGCCGCCGCAAGGGCCAGCCGTCGTCCACCTCGACGAGGCCGGGCACCGCAGCGAGATGACGTGGTCGGAACTCCGTAGCCGGACAGCCGCGTTCGCCGCCACGCTCCGGGAGCACGGAGTCGGACCGGGGGACCGGGTCGTCGGCTACCTTCCCAACATCCCGGAGGCCGTCGTCGCACTGCTCGCGACCGCGAGTATCGGGGCTGTCTGGGCCGCGTGCGGGCAGGACTATGCCGCTCCGGCTGCGCTCGACCGGCTGGGTCGACTCGAGCCGAAAGTCCTCGTCACAGCGACCGGATACGCCTACGCGGGCACGTGGCACGACCGGACGAACGAAATGACATGGCTGCGCGACCGACTACCCGGTCTCGGCCTGACAGTCGTCGTCCCCAGCGCGCCGGCCCGAGAGATCTCCCCACCCACCGCGACGTCCCCGTCGGTGCTGAACTGGGAAGAGGCGGCCCTGAGGCAGGACGCAACCCTCGACACCGTCGCGGTTCCCTTCGACCACCCGTTGTGGGTGGTGTTCTCCTCGGGTACGACAGGACCACCCAAGGGCATCGTCCACGGTCACGGCGGGGTCCTGCTCGAGCATCTCAAAGCACTGTCACTCCACCTCGACCTCGGTCCGCACGACCGCTACTTCTGGTACACGAGTCCGAGCTGGATGATGTGGAACTTCCTCGTCTCCGGACTTCTCGTGGGCGCGACCATCGTCTGTTACGACGGTGCGCCGTCGCATCCCGAGATCGACCGCCTCTGGCGGACCGCTGCCGACGAACACGTCACGGTTCTCGGGACCAGTCCCGCCTACATCGCGGCCTGCGCCGAGGCGGGGGTGGTGCCCCGCGTCGACCACGATCTGTCCGCCCTGCGCGCCGTGGGCGTCACGGGCTCGACGCTGTCCGCGTCGGGGTCGCTGTGGCTGTCGGAGAACGTCGGCTCCGATGTGCAGGTCATGTCGATCTCCGGTGGCACCGACGTGGTGTCGGCGTTCGTCGGAGCCGCGCCGACAGTGCCCGTGTGGCCGGGCGAAATCTCTGCGCCGTGCCTCGGCGTCGCCGTGGACGCGTACGACGAGCACGGCCGTCCCGTGCGCGGCCGTGTCGGAGAACTGGTGGTGACCGCTCCCATGCCGTCGATGCCCGTCCGGTTCTGGGATGACCCGGACGGCAGCCGGTACCGCGAGTCGTACTTCTCGGTCTACCCGGGCGTCTGGCGTCACGGTGACTGGATCACCGTCACCGACCGGGGCACGTTCCTCATGCACGGACGCTCCGACTCCACCCTGAACCGTCAGGGAGTCCGGATGGGCAGCGCCGACATCTATCAGGTCGTGGAGAGTCTGCCCGAAGTCACCGAATCGCTGGTCCTGGGAATCGAACAGCCCGACGGCTCGTACCGGATGCCGCTGTTCGTCGTGCTTGCAGACGGCACGGAACTCGACGACCGCGTGGCGGAACGGATCCGTTCGGCGATTCGCGCGCAACTGTCCCCGCGGCACGTGCCCGACGAGATCGTCGCCGCGCCGGGGGTCCCGCACACCCGCACCGGGAAGAAACTCGAGGTGCCGCTCAAACGAATTCTGCAGGGAGCCGACCCGTCAACTGCCGTGGATCGCGCCGCAATCGACGCACCGGAACTGATCGACTGGTACCACGACCAGCGGTGATGCACACCACTTATAAGCGTGACCTAACTGGACTCTGCAGGTCCGGAATGGTCGGATTGCCGGTATGGACATCGCCATCAAGATTTTTCTCATCCTGCACTTCATCGGTCTCGCCAGCATCATCGGCTCTTGGCTCACGGTGCTCAAGCAGCCGCGCGTCGTCGTCGGCATGCTGCACGGCGCGATCCTTCAGGTGGTGACCGGTATCGCGCTCGTGGGTCTCCGCGAAGCTCAGGACGTCGTCGAGGTGAACCACATGAAGATCGGCATCAAGCTGCTGATCGCCCTGGTCATTCTCGTCGTCGCGATCATCGGCCTGAAGAAGGAGAAGAAGAACCCGGGTTCGACCGCAGTTCTGGCGCACACGGCCGGCATCCTCGCCATCGTGAACGTGATCATCGCCGTGTCCTGGTGACCTTCGACGGCTCGTTCCCTCGGTGAGCCGGGGCCTGTGTCGGAACCCTGTAGATTGTTCCGGGTGTGTACGACATGGGCTCCGGTACCGACCGGTAAGTAAGCTGCTTCGGGCGCCTCGGCCCGTCAGGCGGGGGTCCGCTACTGCGTCCGGTCCTGCGGAATGTCTCACCGCCCGGCCACGCCGTAACGATCTCCCCCTGATGCGCAGATACCCCTAGAGGTTGCGTGCATGTTCGTGTCGGGAGCGCGGGCAACTGCCCGGTGCTGAGAGGAAGGTTGGGGGATTTGGACTCGCTCGGGAAAGGCGGATCGCAGGCGCAGAACGCGGGGGGCGCGGTACCGCCCGGAGCGTTCCCGCTCTCGCCTGCGCAGTTGGGCATGTGGTTCGCCCAGCACGTCGACCCGACAGTGCCCGCCAACATCGCTCAATACGTCGAGCTCGAGGGTGACCTCGACGTCGATCTCCTCCGCGAATCCAGTGCCCGCGCTGCGCTCGAAATGGGATCCGGGTTCCTCCGGTTCATCGAGGTCGGGGCACAGCCCTACCAACTCGTCGATCCCTCGCTCGAAGCGCCGCTCGGTTTCGTCGATCTGAGCGGTGTCGACGACCCCCGCCAGGCTGCGCTCGACTGGATGCGCGACGACCGCAGCCGTCCCGTCGATGTACTGCGCGACCGTCTCATCGCCGCAACCGTGCTCCGGATCGGCGAACACCGCTACTTCTGGTACAACCGCGTGCACCATCTGGCACTCGACGGTTTCGCCGCCGCCACGTTCATGACCCGCATCGCCGAGTTGTACACGGCAGCGGTCGAGGGCGTCGAGCCGTCCCCGAACCGCGCGTCGGATCTGCACAAGGTCTACGACGTCGAGATGGAGTACCGCGGTTCGAAGCGATTCCTCGACGACCGTGAATACTGGGCCCGGCAGATCGACGGGATCGAGGAACCCACCAGCCTCTCCGGCCGGACCGCCGCGCCCGCGCCGGTCAGCCGCATCGACACCGCCGCGCTGTCCGAGGAGACCGAACGGCGAGTCGACGAACTCGCCGAGCGCGAGGGTGCGAGTCTGGCCACCGCCGTCGTCGCTGCCTTCGCCGCGTATCTCGCACAGATGACCGGCCGAACCGACGTCGTGCTGAGCTTGCCCGTCGCGGCGCGCACCACTGCGGTGCTCCGACGCTCGGGCAGCATGGTCTCGAATGTGGTGCCGCTGCGCCTGAGCGTCACCGACGAGACGACCGTCCGCGATCTGATCGCCGCGTCGGGCGCGGCCGTCTCGGGTGCACTTCGCCATCAGCGTTACCGGCACGAGGACATCGTCCGCGACCGCGACGCCGGATCGGCGGGACAGGCGACGTTCTTCGGCCCGTGGGTCAACATCATGCTGTTCGACAACGAGGTCCGTCTCGGGGACATGGTCGGCGGAATCAACATTCTGTCGACCGGCCTGATCGAGGATCTCGGTGTCAATGTCTACCGCAGCGGCGGCGCTCACACGCACATCGACTTCGAGTCCAATCCCAATCTGTACCGCTCGGAGCAGTCCCGCGCCGACCACGCTCGTTTCATCGAGTTCTTCGACCGGTTCGTCGGATCGGATCCGGAACGGTGCGTGTGGGATATCCCTCTTGCGGGACGCGCCGAACTCGACGATGCGGTCATCGAGTGGAACCGCACCGACCATCCCGTCCGGCAGCGCGATATGCTCGCCCAGTTCCGTGAACAGGCTGCCGAAACCCCTGACGCCACGGCGCTGATCTTCGAAGGCGAGTCGCTGACCTACGGCGAATTCACTTCCCGTGTCAACACTCTCGCGCGCACACTGATCGGTCTCGGAGTCGGACCCGAATCGCTTGTCGGGCTGTGCATCCGGCGCTCGCTCGACCTCGTCGTCGGCATGTACGCCATCGTCGAGGCCGGCGGTGCGTGGGTGCCGATCGATCCCGACCATCCGGCCGACCGGACCGGCTACATCCTCGACACGGCGAAACCGGCCGCAGTACTGACCACGGCGCGCGACGACGTGGACCTGCCGGACGGCACCGTCACGCTCGAGATCGACACCTTCGACTACTCGCGCGGTGACGCACGTCCGATCTCCGACGCGGAGCGGCATGGTCCGATCCTGCCCGATACCACCGCGTACGTCATCTTCACCTCGGGTTCGACCGGTCGGCCCAAGGGCGTGGCTGTGAGCCATGCCGCCATCGACAACCAGATCCAGTGGATGAACGACCAATACGGCGTGACGTCCCAGGATGTGTACCTGCAGAAGACCGCAACGACGTTCGACGTGTCGCTGTGGGGATTCTTCATGCCGCTGCGTGTCGGCGCGACCCTCGTGATCGCGACGCCCGACGGGCACCGCGACCCGGTCTACGTGGCGAACAAGATCGCCGAACACCGTGTGACGATCACCGATTTCGTGCCGTCGATGCTCACCGTCTTCGTGGCCAACGCCGCCGACGGGAGCTGCGACTCCCTGCGGCACGTCTTCGTCATCGGCGAGGCACTGCCGTCCGAGACGGCAGCCGAGTTTGCCCGGCTGTGTCCGGCGGGCTTGCACAACCTGTACGGACCCACCGAGGCGGCGGTGTCCATCACCTACCACCGCGCGGGCCCTGCCGACGTGCACAGCGTCCCGATCGGTGTCCCCCAATGGAACAGCCGCGCGTACGTTCTCGACCGGCGGCTTCGCCCGGTGCCGGTCGGGCGACCGGGCGAGCTCTACTTGGCGGGCGTTCAACTCGCACGTGGCTACCTCGATCGTCCTGACCTGACCTCCGATCGCTTCCTCGCGGACCCGTTCGGTGCACCCGGCGAACGGATGTACCGCACGGGCGACCTCGTGCGCTGGGAAGCCGGGCCCGACGGCACCGGAATCCTCGAGTACATCGGCCGAACCGACTTCCAGATCAAGTTCCGCGGACAGCGCATCGAACTCGGTGAAATCGAAGCGGTGCTGCTCGCTCATCCCGCCGTCTCGCAGGCAGTCGTTCTAGTGGTCTCCACCCCCACGGGCGACCAGCTCGTCGGTTACCTGGTGGCCGCGCCCGCGCAGACGATCGACGTCACCGACCTTGCAGATCACGCGGGTCGCTCGCTTCCGTCGTACATGGTGCCCGCATCGCTCATGGTGCTCGACGCGCTCCCGCTCAACACCAGCGGAAAGCTCGATCGGAAAGCCCTGCCGGAACCTGTCTTCAGCAGCACCCGTACCTTTCGCGAGCCCTGCAGCCCTGCCGAACGCGTGGTGGCCGCAGCCTTCGGCGACGTACTCGGCGCGGAGCGGGTCGGTCTCGACGACGACTTTTTCGAGCTCGGCGGCAATTCGCTGGTCGCGACCCAGGTCGTCTCACGCATCGGCGCGGCCCTCGATACCCAGGTTCCTGTACGCGCGCTGTTCGAGGCATCCACCGTAGGGGGACTCGCCACACGCATCGCGAAGCAGGTCGGTTCCGGTGCCCGAGCTCCGCTCACCGCAACCGTCCGACCCGATGTGCTGCCGCTTTCCACTGCGCAACAACGGATCTGGTTCCTCAATCGGTTCGACGTCACCACTGCGGCGTACAACCTGCCCTTCACCGTGCGGATGACAGGTGCGGTGGATCCGCGTGTCGTGTCCGATGCGTTCTCGGACGTGGTGGCTCGGCACGAGAGCTTGCGCACCGTCTATCCCGAAGTGGACGGCGACCCCCATCAGGTGATCCTGCCGCTCGAGCAGGCCGTCTCCCCGCTCGAACCGATCGATGTGGACGAGGTCGGTCTGCGGGCAGCGGTCGTCGAACTAGCAGGACGCGGTTTCGACGTCGCGATCGAGGTTCCGTTCCGAGTCGCGCTGTTCCGGCTCGCTCCCGACACCTATGTGCTCGCGATGGTGCTGCACCACATCGCAGCCGACGGATCCTCGTTCGGACCGTTCGCGCAGGATGTCGTCACCGCCTACACGGCGCGCGCCGAGGGACACGAACCGCGCTGGTCGCCCCTGCCGATCCAGTACGCCGACTACGCCCTGTGGCAACGACAGGCTCTCGGAAGTGAGTCCGATCCGGGTTCGGCTGCTGCGCAACAAATCTCTTTCTGGGTTCGGGAGCTCGACGGCCTCCCGGATCAGCTGGACCTGCCGGCGGACCGGATGCGCCCTGCCGTCGCAAGCTACCACGGTGCCAAGCACCGATTCGAGATCGGCGCCGAGACACACCGTGGACTCGTCGAACTTGCTCGCGGACACAGCGCCTCGCTGTTCATGGTCGTCCACGCCGCCTACGCGGTCCTCCTGTCACGACTGAGCGGATCGAACGATATCGCCGTCGGCACCGCCGTCGCGGGACGCGGCGAAAAGGAACTCGACGATCTCATCGGCATGTTCGTGAACACGCTGGTGCTGCGCACGCGGGTCGATCCCGGCCTCTCGTTCGGTGAATTCCTCGACGTGGTCCGTGAAGTCGACCTGACCGCATTCTCGAACGCGGACGTGCCGTTCGAGCGTCTCGTCGAGGTGCTCAACCCGGCTCGATCGACAGCGCGTCATCCGCTGTTCCAGGCGGCGCTGTCGCTCGAGCCCGGTTCAGCACGTGAGGTGTCCTTCGCCGGAGTCCGCGCCGTGGGCACCGAACTGGAGATGCCGATCTCGAAGTTCGACATCCAGCTGTGGCTGACCGAAAAGACCGGCAGCGACGATGAACCCGCCGGCCTGGGTGCCACCTTCGAGTACGCGACGGATCTCTTCGACGCCGGTACGGTCGCCGTCTTCGCAGAACGTTTCGTGCGGATCCTCGACGGCATCGTCGCGGACACGTCGGCATGTGTGGGCGACCTGTCCATCCTTTCTCCCGGCGAAGCCGAGCTGCTACTCACCACGACGGGTCCCGATGCGGGTGAACCGGCCACGCTCGTGGACCTGCTCACCGCGGGTGTCGCCGCCCACCCCGAGCGGCCCGCCGTTCGCGACGGTGACATCGTGCTGACGTATCGCGATCTCGACGCGTGGTCGAGCTGGATCGCGCGTTACCTGATCGAGCGTGGCGTAGGGCCCGGCGGCATTGTCGCGCTTGCCTTCCCTCGCTCGTGGGAGATGGTGCTCGGTGTGTGGTCCGTTGCGAAGACGGGAGCAGCCTACGTCCCGGTCGACCCGGAATACCCGGTCGACCGAGTCACCCACATGCTCGAGGACTCGTCGGCTCTGCTGGGCCTGACGACGGAGGAACACGCCGCCGGTCTGTCGCCCGCCGTCGAATGGGTTCGCTTCGACGACCCGGCGTTCGTGGCCGCGTGCTTGGCCCACTCGGGAGCTCCGGTCACCGACGAGGAGCGGTGCGCTCCGCTCCGGGTCGATCACCTCGCATACGTCATCTACACCTCCGGGTCCACCGGGCGCCCGAAGGGCGTCGCGGTCACCCACCGTGGTCTCGCCGGCCTCGTCCGCGACTGTGTCGACCTCTACGGGGTGACTTCCGAGTCGCGGATTCTGCAGATCTGTTCGCCGAGTTTCGACCCCTCGGTTCTCGACTGGGCTATGGCCGGCTACACCGGTGCCGAACTGGTGATCACTCCGCCGACGATCTACGGCGGTGCCGAACTGCGGGCGCTGATCCAGCAGACCGGTGTCACCCACGCGACCATCACGCCTGCGGTGCTGGGCTCCGTGGATCCCGCGGGCCTCGACTCGCTCCAGAGCCTCAACGTCGGTGGAGACGTCTCCACGACGGAACTCGTGGCCCGGTGGGCGCCCGGCCGCCGATTCTTCAACGCGTACGGACCGACCGAGACCACGATCGTGTCGACCCGCGCTCTGCTCGATGCCTCGGGGCCGATCACCATCGGCGGCCCGACCGCGGGCGTCCAGGCACTCGTGCTCGACGGCCGTCTTCGTCCGGTCCCCGCAGGAGTGTCGGGAGAGCTGTATCTCGCCGGCGACGCTCTCGCGCGGGGCTATCACCGACGTGCTGCGCTCACCTCGGATCGGTTCGTCGCGAACCCCTTCGGAGCGCCGGGTACCCGCATGTACCGGACCGGTGACGTGGTGCGCTGGGACGATCAGCGCCGCCTCGTGTTCGCCGGCCGATCCGACTTTCAGGTCAAGGTCCGCGGATTCCGGATCGAACTGGGCGAGATCGACGCTGCGTTGCAGACGCATTCGCTCGTCGACTTCGCAACCACCGTGGGCCACGACATGCCTTCGGGACAGACCGCACTCGTGTCGTACGTGCACGGCGCTCCGGGTATCGACCCGTCGGCGTTGTCCGACCACGTGGCCCGGTCGTTGCCGTCGTACATGGTGCCCTCGCAGATCGTCGTGCTCGACGAGATCCCGCTGACGCCCGTCGGAAAGCTCGACCGCCGAGCCCTGCCGGAGCCCGAACTAGGGATCAGCTACCGCGAATTCCGCGCGCCGACGACGCCCATCGAGGGAACCGTCGCTGCCGTCTTCGCCGAGGTGCTCGGCGTGCAACGTGTCGGACTCGACGACGACTTCTTCGAACTGGGCGGAAACTCGCTCCTCGCCACCCAGGTGGTGTCCCGGCTGGGTGTGGCACTCGACGCACAGGTTCCCGTGCGTGCGCTGTTCGAATCGAGCACCGTCGCCGCCCTGGCAGTTCGCGTCGAGCAGGAGGCCGGGCGCGGTGCCCGAGCGGCACTGGCGAAAATGCCGCGGCCCGAGCGTGTTCCGCTGTCCTTGGCGCAACAGCGCATGTGGTTCCTCAACCGCTTCGATTCCCGCTCGGCGACGTACAACCTCCCGATGGCGTTGCGGCTGACCGGAGCCCTCGACGTAGCGGCACTTCAGGTGTCGATCATGGATGTGATCGACCGTCACGAGTCGCTGCGCACCGTCTTCCCCGATTCGCCGGAGGGACCCCACCAGGTCGTACGGGCGGCCGCGGAAGTCGTGCCCAATCTGACCCCGCTCCGGATCGACCGGGACGGGTTGGCCGGTGCGATGCGCCGACTCGCGTCCACCGGGTTCGACGTCACCTCCGAGGTGCCGATCCACGCCGAACTCTACGAACTCGACCGCAACGAGCACATTCTCGCGCTCGTGGTCCACCACATTGCCGCAGACGGATGGTCCACCGGACCGATGGCACGCGACATCATGGTCGCGTACGCCGCACGCACCGAGTGGGAAGAGCCCTCGTGGGCACCGCTTCCCGTTCAGTACGCCGACTACACCCTGTGGCAGCGGGAAGTCCTCGGTTCCGAGGACGATGCGCAGTCGCTGATCTCCGGTCAGCTCGACTACTGGCGTCGCGCGCTCGCCGACGTTCCCGACCAGTTGGATCTTCCGGCTGATCGTCCCCGCCCGGCGACGCAGTCGTTCGCCGGCGCGACCGTGGATTTCTCGATCGATCCGAGCTTGCATCGAGACCTCGTGGCGTTCGCTCGCACGCGCAACGCTTCCCTGTTCATGGTCGTGCACGCGGCCTTGAGCATATTGCTGGCACGATTGTCCGGTCAGCGCGACATCACGATCGGTACGCCGGTGGCCGGACGTGGCGAGCAGTCGCTCGACGACCTTATCGGTATGTTCGTCAACACTCTGGTGCTCCGCACCGACGTCGATCCGGACGCGCAGTTCACCGACCATCTCGCACGGGCACGCGAAGCAGCACTGGGTGCCTTCGGGCACGCGGATGTCCCCTTCGAGCGTCTGGTCGAGGTTCTCAACCCCACTCGGTCCACGGCTCGGCACCCGCTGTTCCAGGTCATGCTCTCGTTCGAGAATCTAGGTGCAGCGCACGTCGAACTTCGCGGTCTGACCCTCGACCTGCTCGAGATCAACACCGCGGTCGCCAAGTTCGATCTGCAATTGACGTTGTCGGAGGGCTTCGCGGAGGACGGTTCGCCGGACGGTCTCCGTGCGGAGTTCACCTATGCGACCGAGCTCTTCGATGCTTCGACGGTCGAGGGCTTTGCGGAGCGGTTCGTGCGGATCCTCGAGGCGGTGGTGGCTGATCCGGCGCGGCGGGTGGGCGATATCGATCTGCTGGGCGCCGATGAGCGGGTGAGGGTGCTCGAGCGGTGGAACGATACGTCGCATCCGGTGCCGGAGTCGACGTTGCTGGATCGGTTCGATGCGCAGGTCGCTGCGTCGCCGGACGCGGTCGCGGTGGTATTCGAGGGCGAGTCGTTGACGTATGCGCAGTTCGATGCGCGGGTCAATCAGCTTGCGCGGTATCTGATCTCGCGGGGTGTGGGTCCGGAGACGACGGTGGGGTTGGCGGTGCGCCGGTCGTTGGATCTGCTGGTGGGGATGTATGCGATCGTGCGGGCGGGCGGCGCCTATGTGCCGATC